>NZ_JBMBGX010000003.1:147945-157606 GCF_059769165.1 Curvibacter sp. Hmag1.1 | reverse complement strand
TGCTTTGCCGGATGGTCGCATTGAGGCGCTGGCCAAGCTTGATGTACAGCTTTACTGCACGAATTCGCTCTTCGTATGAATACATAAACTACCTCCAGGTAGTCCAAGATTTTGTCCGCACCCCCGGTGGGTCAGCTTTGCATGGAAATCAACAGGCTGCGCATGGAAGATGCCCCACCGGTCTTTTACGGGTCGTCTCAGAAAACGGACAACAAAGCACGCTAAGGGCTGGCGTGTCAGGTTGAGGCCATAGACGCCGCGCCGAAGGCGTCAGGAAATGCCTGAAAAGACCCTACTCTGACGCCCTTTCGCCGCTTCGTCTGACGCCCGGTTAGGCTGTACTTCAATCGGACAGGCTCAACCGAAAAGCTCGCTGTGCGAGCCAAGCCGTGCCAGTCGGAGAGTGTCGGCATCCGACTTGCGGTAGATCAGCAGCAGGTCGGGCTTGACGTGGCATTCCCGATAACCTGCCCAGTCGCCGCTCAGGTCGTGATCGCGGAATTTTGCGTCAAGCGGCTGATCGGTCGCCAGGGCCACGAGAACGGGCTTCAAATCGCTATCGAGCGTAGCCCGATGCTGGCCCTTGGCCTCGCGCTTGTAGTCGCGTTTGAAGGCTGAGGCGCGATCAATCGTCCGCATGCAAGTCTGCCATCAGGTCATCAACGCTGGCGAAACGCTTGCCTTTCCCAGCCTCAAGTTCGGCAATGGCCTTGCGCGTGGTGGCGTTAGGGGCTTTCACATCGAAGGGCATCCGGCGCTCATCAGCAATGCGCAGCATCAGCAAGCGGATGGCGTCAGAGATGGACAACCCCATTGCTTCGAGCGCATCAGCGGCACGCTCCTTGGTGCTGGTGTCGATGCGAGCGCGGACATAGGTATCGGCGGTGCTCATGGTCATTTCCCTTGAAGGTTTCAGAGGCTCTATTGTAGTCGCAATGTGACTACAGCTTAAGGGCAATGCCGGTTTGCTTACCGTGCTTTGTTGTCCGTTTTCTGAGACGACCCCTTTTTGAGGAGTCCCATCGCCCTCCTCTCTACCCTCCTCCATTTATTGCAAACCGATTGCGTCATGATTATCCTTATAATCATGACGTTAGATAAATTAGTCTAAGTCGCCATTTCCCAGACATACCAGGTCGCGCTCATGGCAGTTTCCACCGCTTTTCCCTCGGCAGACCCGCTGTTTCACAGCCCAGCGCCCAAGCGCCGCGGCCGCCCCCCAGGGTCCAAGTCCAAGGTCATCAAGGACCCTCGCTCTTTAGGAGTGCACCATTTCGCCTTCGTGCGCTCTGCATTGCTCGGCTTGGATCTGCGCCAGTCTTTTGACCGCTACCTCGCCTGGGCGGAGAGCACCACCGATCTGCGTTACGTCCAAAACCGCAAGGATGCCTTGCTCCAGCAGATCATCGAAGCTGGACGCAACCTTGACCTTGGACTGCCCAAACACGCGGGCCTGCATGCCTCCTTGGACCTACTACGCAGCCAGGCAAAACCGGTCGCAGCAGTGCAGCTGCCAACTCTGGAGGAATGGGTGGAGCAAGAAGGCATGGACCCCGACATGTACTCGGAAGCCGAGCTGATGGACGAATACAAGGCCGCTTTCGGACTGGACAATGCCGATGCTCTGGAGGCCGGCTCCCATCTCAAGGACCCTTCCGCCGAGCGGGTGCGCGCCCTCAACCACCTGGAATCCTTGCTAGCCATCCAGCCCAGAGCCGAGGACAAGCTGGAGATCTGGTTCTCCCGTACTGTGGTCAAACGCCTGCGCAATGTGGGCCTGCTTTTTCTCAAAGACTTGGTGAACTTCATCAATGTCTATGGCTATCGCTGGCACGGGCGTATTGAAGGCTTTGGTGCACTGAGGGCAGGGCAGGTTGTTTACTGGCTACAACTCCAGCAAGAACAGCTGCGCATGGCTATCCAAGCCACGGCCCTCCAACCCAAATCCCTGACCGCCCTGCAGTTCCCCAAAGTCATCTTTTCAGGGTCACCCTCCCCTGCCCTCCCCTCCCCTTCAGGCAGTACCTCCGGCACTCTCACCCTGATCGACCGCGAACTCCAGCGCATCGCACTCACCCCCACCCTCACCGGGGAAGGCGGAGTGTTCCGCAGTCACATGGCCAACACACTAGGCGCCGGCAACGACTGGGAAGCCATCACTGCCTGGCTAAGTCGCTACAACGAGAAGCCGGCGACCCAGCGTAGCTACCGTAAAGAGGTTGAACGTTTCGCTCTCTGGTGTGCCCAAGAACTGCGCAAGCCCATCAGCTCCATCACCGCCCCCGATTGCCAACGCTACCGGGAGTTTCTGAAAGCAGTCCCGGCATCTTGGATCCACCCCCAGCCCGTCCCGCGATCCGATCCTCAGTGGCGCGCATTTAGAGGACAGCCCTCCCCTGCTTCGCAAAAGCAAGCATTGGTCATCCTGCAGACGCTGTTCACCGGACTCATGGATGCCGGCTACCTGGTAGCTAATCCCTTCCGGGCGCTGATGAAGTCGTTTGATCTACCTGTGTCGAAAGTGGACATCCGCCGCAGCTTTACCGAAGCAGAGTGGGCCTTTGTCCTGCAGAACTTAAGCGCCCTACCCTCCTCTCCGGAGTCCCATCGCCTGCGTTGCATTCTTGAGCTACTAGTCACCAGCGGCGTGCGCTTGGATGAATTGGTGAATGCGCGGTACAAAGATCTTCGCCTTGAAAACCTCCCTGACCTACCACCCACCTGGGTACTTACTGTCACAGGCAAGCGCAACAAAACACGTGAGGTTCCTCTTCAAGACCCGATTGTGGTGCTTATCACGCAGCATGCCAAAGAGTTCCTAGAAACGGACAAACAGCTCTCGGACGCTAGCGATCTCCCATTGATTCGGACCCTTCACGCCTCGGTGCCGCAATGGCGCCGGTCGAGCACGGGCGCGACTGAAGCCACCTCCGTCTCGGAGATGCCCGGGTTGCCCTTGTCGGCCTCTGGTATTTACGCAGTACTCAAACGGTTTTTTACCAAGATCTCGTTCGGCTGCAACGAGGCCGGTTTAGAACAAGCACGGTTCTTGAAAGCTTCCACCCACTGGATGCGACACACCTTTGTTCGACAGGCATTGGTTGATGGTGTTCTGATTGAAGTGGTGAGCGAACTTGCAGGACACGCCTCTATCGATACGACCTCCATTTATTCGACTCAGGAGCTGGCAAGAAAGATCGATGCGGTGAAGAAGATGAAACGGCGAAGTGTTGAGATGTAAAAAAAAGGGGGGGGTGGAACGGTTCCACCCCCCCCTTTTTTGCCAAATGCTTTATCCCAAAATTTTACGTATGACAGCCTCTATTTCATCAAATAGCTCCGGCGCAATACCTTTCACCTGAACTTCAGCATGACCTTTCGCCAAATCAAAGGTCAACTCGCCCGAGCGACCGGACTTACCTGAAAGCTTTACTTTCCTAGGGAGTGGAACGGTTCCACCCCCACCATGAAGAAGCGCCTTCAATACTTTCGCACCAGCCTCTTTTGATGCGACCTTTGACAACTCGCGCGCTCTTGAAAGGATCAAATCGGGATCTTTTTGCAGAGCAGCATTCAGATCAGAGACCCAACGATACTGAAGTTCAAGAGGGCTTGCAAAAGCTTCTAGGATCTCTTTGGGTAAGCGGGCAAGTGCAAGTGCTTTTCCCAGCTGGCTCAGATCTACTGATGCTGCTTCTGAAAGTTTGCGAGCGGAGGGAAAAAGACCCTCATCAAGGGCACGAGCGTACATGACACCAGTTTCATAAGGACGAAGAGCCTGGCGCTCGCGATTCTCACGATCCATGTCACAGAACAGCTTGACGTCATCTACATCATCAACGGTAGCAAGAACCGGGATTCCCAACTCAAGACACGCACGGTGACGACGGTGTCCGAAAACAATTTCGAATTTCCCATCGATAGTTGGACGCACCTTAATTGGTTGAATGTTCCCACCAGCCGACTCGATTTCACCCTTTAGTTGAGCAAACTCTTTTGTTTGAAATGAAAGTTCATGACGATTCGCCCAACGACTTGCAACAACCAACTTTGCATCAATGTTCCGTGTCGGACTTGCACCTACAAAGGCTTCTAACTTGGACTTGAGTTGAGAGTTTTCTTCAGCCACACGCTCATCACGAAACAATGCGTCTGCATGCATCCCGATAGCAGTTTTAGATCCCTGAACAGCAGGTTTTGTCGGAGCCAATCCGATAGCAGAGAAATCGATTTTTGCGGCTTTATCTTTTAGTGCCATATCAACCTCCAATCTGGCGTTTCCACGCTGTTTGAATTTGCCCCTCTACCAACTCAACAACACGCTCGTACGCATCGTAGGCACGTCGATAAGTACGAGAATTGATCGAGGATGGTTCAGTGTCATAAACAGTGCCAAATTCAGCACTCGCACTCGCGGTCAAAGATGTCTTTGGAATCTCAACCGGGAGAACCATATTGGCGTAAGCAGCTGTTATCCACTCCCGCACTACACTCGATGACGAGTCGTTGGAATCAACGCGAGCAAGAAGCACATCAACAAAGTCAAAGCTCTTCGACTTGCCCCGGTTGGTAAGCAGATTTGCGGCTAAATCGTTGAACAAGTTCCAAAATTGCCCACTCGACGTGAAATCCAATGTACTGGGCGGCAAAGGCATGATCAAGCCGTCAGATGCAAGGAGCGCGTTAATTGTTAAATAGGAAAGGCTGGGGCTCGTATCGAGAATAATGACGTCGTAGTTTGTCCTGGCAACGTCAATACCGTTATTCAGCACATTCCAGAATTCAAAGTTAGGTTCCGTTTTTTGACGCGAGGGGAGGGCGAACTCGGCAGAATAAAGTGCGAGATTCGCAGGAACAATATCTATTCCTGACCAATACGTCGGGCTGATCGCGTAGTCAACGGCTAACTCGCTCCCGTAACAAAGACCCAAAATTGTTTTCTCATCGGACACATCAACATCAGGGAGAAGGCCGAACAGGGTGGTCATTGAACCTTGCGGATCAGTATCGATAACTAGCACTTTGTGTCCACGAAGACTCAACCCTTGAGCCAAGGTGACAGCAGTGGTTGTCTTGGTCACACCACCTTTGAAGTTAGCAACTGCAATAGTGATTGCTTCTGCATTGTTTGGCCGAAGAGATTTGGAGCGGTACGCTTGTGCCCAGACTCGAGTGTCTGCCAAACTAAATTTCCGACGACGACCATCGTCCATTTGACCAGTGGGTAAGTCACCCTTTTTAATTCGGTAATCAATAGCGGCTTTCTCGAGCCCACAAACAGCAGCTACCTGACTCGTTGTGAAGGCTGGTGCTTTTTTGCGAGCGTCTGGTGCGAGCATTGTGCTTCGTACACTTTCGATCACAGCGCTTACGCGGTTTGATGAAGTGATCAAGTCTTCGAGTGAGACCCTTGCGTCCTTACTACTTGTGATTGTCATGTGAAGTTTCCTAAAAACGCAAAATTCTGCGTGTTGCATCTATTGTGCGTTTTTTCTACTTAACTGTGAAGCTAAAGTCTTAGGAATTTGTCGTATTGGCAGTTGTTATCCAGTTGTTAGCAAGTTATCCACATCTCTCAGTCTTCTCTTTTTAACTTCTTTAAGATCTTTAATACATTTAGGAGTGAAATTCCTTATATAAATCAAAGACTTACAGAACAATGTGTGAGGTAAACCAAGGGATAAGTGAGATAAATCAAGGTTGAAGTGAGTTAAACCAAGGGAAATGTGAGGAAAAGCAAGAGACCTGTTTTTTAATGAAATTCGCGGAAAGCTGAAGGTGCAAAGAGTGATCAGGAGCTGTCAGGAGTGGCTGAAAGTGATATCCGCGGATCAACTGTGAGAGAAAACAAGGCTCAAAAATGAGCTCATGCCACCTGAGTGTGAGAAAAAACAAGGGCTAAGAACGAAAAATCTTTATGTGATTTTTAAAATCTCACACATAATGACAGCATGCAATCTGCCATTCACTCATCCGACAAAGTCAAGAAGCACGTAGCAACCCTAGCGATGGTTCCTCAAAGCGGTGCCATCACAAGGATCGGTCGTCAGGCGTATACGGTGATGATGGTCATAGCGAGTGAGCAAGCTGCTGCGGATCCCTCGAGGGTTGAGTTCCGGGCTCCCCTGAGTTCTGTACTGCGTGGATTTGATGGCTCCGACGGAAGTACAGCAGAGCTGAAGAAACACTTGAAGTCGATGGTTACGCACGTTATTGATTGGCAGTCTCCAAGTGGTGGAGAAGGCTCTAGTTGGACTGCCTCTGCTTTGGTTGCTCAAGTATCTTTGTTCAAAGTTAACAATGAAAACTGGATCGAGTGGGCATACGCTCCAAAAATGAAAGCGGAAATCCTTTCGCCAACTCTCTACGCACAAATCCAACTTTCAACCGTCTCAAAATTTAGGACTCATGCTGGCCTAGCTCTGTACGAGATCTGCGCCAGATATAAAGACAACCCGAGCCATCTAACAGCAAAGCAGAAGTGGCAATGGTGGGTCTCAGTCCTCAGTGGAAAGCCAGCGTCTAAACAGTTGAAAACTGAGTTCCGCTTCTTCAATCGGGACACATTGAAGCCAGCAATTGAAGAGGTAAATGAGGTCAGTGAGCTGATCGTCACAGCTAAGGAAATAAAGGTAGGGCGTTCAGTTGAACTTCTGCAGTTTGAAGTCCATTTAAAGCCAAGTTCGATAAGTACGGCACCGTCACCTGTTGACATTGGACAACTGAAACTCGCAAAAGATCTTGGAATTGATCCAGAGCTTTCGGAAGAGCTTTTCTTCCGTCATGGCCAAATGAAATTCGGCAAAGCACTTGAACGTCTAAGTAGCCGTCTGGCGCTCTCTGATGCGAAACCGATTGCATCAAGACACGCGTACTTGAAATCAATTCTTGTGGGTCGAGCGGTAGAAGAGACAGTAACTAGTGTGGGCACACCTTCAGTTGAGCCAAATGTTGGATCTGTTGAGGTGCCGATTAAGCCAAGTCCGGCAGTGAAACAATTCGATGAGTTAAACCAAACACAAAGTGAGCGGGTGGCTCTCTTAAGAACTGAAATAGGCGCGCTTTCCGCTGATGAGTTGACTTCACTCATTGATGAGCTCAAGCAGAATATGAAACTCACTGAAGCGGCGCTTAGACGGCTGAATGACGGCAAATGGGACAGCCCGGTTGTCATGGGAGATCTAATGAGGTACTACTGGAAAAAGACTCGTGGTGCTGAGTGGTCTTGATCAGTGATTAAGCGATATCGTTTACTTTTCTCACCACAGTATTTCTGACACCAAGGCCGAAATTTTTGCCAAGTTCAAGGCTTACCGATACCCTCCATCTCATGGTAAACCGCTCCATGACATCCATCAACCCTGAGGTTATATGCATGGCCGCAGCGGATCGTGGCCGGGCGCGAGAAGACCTCACTTAGAGCTTTTCGCAATCGGCCCCTCAATCGTAGGAGCCGAGATCAAATTCATTGGCTCCAGTTAATGGAGTCTTGTGATGAGAGATGTCAACCTTCAGACACGTGCCCAATTGAATAAAGCGCCTCAGAAAATCTGCTTTCTGGGCGATGTCCATGCTTCATTTCTTGACATCACACGGGCCCTTCTGGCCGCCAGCATCAAGCCCAGCTGGCATGTGTTCCTGGGGAATATTGATCACATACCCCTTTCGCAGGTGTTGGAATATCTTCGAAAGAGCTACCCCGGAATCGAACCGCATGGTCAGTCGAAATCCATGACATCAGATCGGGAATAAGAAAGCCATCCCTTTGTACTAATCTGCGTTACGCGTTTTCGATCTTGTGACTTGGTGTCATTACAGCTTTTGGCTCAAGCCACACGAGGTCAATGTTTGGATGAATGGGCGACAGGTTAATAGTCACTCCCTCAGCAATTTCACGTCCGATTGCTGCAGATAGGGTATCTGCTTGCAATTTCTCTCCTGCATTGAGGAGCTCTTGAACAGCCGGAGATTCAAGTCGTAAGTTGGGATACAGCAACCTGGCAGCGATCACTGGAGCCCCGGGGGATGTTAGTAGAGAAGTGCCTTTAAATCCATCGCCGGATTGAATTTTTGCGCTCAGTGCCTGGTCTTCTGCGAGCATGGTCAATCGTGCGTTCTGTGCCTTTGCGTTCGGGTTGTCCAAATGGGATTGCACCTTCTGAATCATCGCGTGAGTCATTGGGTGTGCTGGCAGACGGCTCAGGTAGTCGGCAACCTCAGTGAGTAAATTCAACGTCGTTTGGTGAGCATCTGCCTCTATCTGCCCGTAGTGAACGTTGTCGAAGATGGCCATCACATGGGTTCCTTTGATGTGGGAGTGCAATTCTGTCTTGAATGCTCGCAATCCGTAAAAACGGGCTCAAACAACAGGCAGTTGTTTCACTGACTTGTGAAATGTATTACGCCCCCTTAGGCTCTGCGCTGACCTGCATGTATTGCCCTGCCTGAAAATCAATGGGCAACGCTGGCTTTCCAGATGTCCAATCATCATCCCCTTGAATCTGCACGCCGGCCGCGCGAAGTCGGGTCACAATTTTCGCCACATGCTCGCGCGTGTACAGAGCACGTAGTGCCGCTCGACCACCCTGGCGGTAAATTTCTGCAAGCTCATCCAGTGTTCTCCTTGCCTCAGAAAACTCCTTGCCTTTGACCTCGACGACCCATCGCAGATAGCGCTTGCTGGCAGTTTCCACCGTCAACAGTGTTTCGCGCACATTCCACTCACCGCCAACGCCTAGCCTGCGAATGGCCGCAACAGCGACCTCCTCGCTGGTGAATAGATCTTCATCCTTTTCCGGATAGGACTCGATCAAACCAGCAGGGGAGAGAAACAGCGGGTTGCTGAATTTTCTGCGGCGACCGTATTGCGCTCTGGGGGACTTGTTATTCATGATCCCTCCGGTATCGACAACGCACTCCACAGCAAAGCGGATATCTGTCATCGTGCGCAACATGGCGTCGTCACCGTCATTCGCAAGCTTCGCCGCTTCAGCTAATTGAAGCGATTTGATCTCCATCTCTGCTTTGGTCAGACGGACCTTGAGAGCATCAGACTTCTCCCGGTAGATCTCTCCGCGAGAGATATGCAGATTGAGAGGGGAGGGGGCTTGTGTCATGGTTCAGATGCGCTAAAGAAGTGGAGAGATTACGCCCGGGCTACCGGCATGTCATCCCAGCGTGTGATGCAGGCCTGAGTTCTTTGGAGCGGCTTCATGGACCATTGCGACATACCCATTACAGTCCGGTACTGGCTGTTAAGGCGGTACCTGTTCCGCAGCGTTGGTTCAGGGTGTCCGTGACATGCATGAGCCGCGTAAGGTCTTCACCCGCATCAGCATTGTCCAGCTCCAGCTCAGTTGCACGTGGATGTCCGGCTGTAAGTCCAGCAGTATCACCCAAGCTTTGGCATAAAAAACCTCGGTTGAAAAATGTGCCGGAATCCACGATTCTGTCTGCATCCTTATTGAAAAAGTGAATCGCCCCGGATTTCCTAGACCGGAGCGCGCCCCAAATTGTCTGCTTTCGACGGCGGATTCAACCGGTCGATGCAACACGTTCGCTGAACATCTCAGCGGGTGTATGGAAGCCGAGCGTTTTACGCGGCCTTTCGTTCAATTGTCTGGCAATTGCATTGAGTTGAACCTGAGAGAAACCCGAGAGG
>NZ_JBMBGX010000003.1:0-147753 GCF_059769165.1 Curvibacter sp. Hmag1.1 | reverse complement strand
CGCCGTTTCATTTGCAACATTCCTTCCGCCTATGCGGTGGTTAGTGTGTTGCATCGACCGGTTGAATCCGCCCTGCATAGGCGACCTCCGCGAGCCCGCCTCTTTTGTAACAGATCGGATGTCCGCTTTTGGGCAGGAAATCCAGGGACTCAGAAGTCCGCTTTGACAAGTAGCTGGTCTTATAAAATGCTAGGCTCGCGGGATCAATAAACTATCTTGAAAGTCGGCGAGTCCGGTGAGCGCGTCACCCGACGGTCATAGACTCTTGTGGTGTTGATGTTGGCATGCCCAAGCCATTCTTGGACCTTGGCGATATCGGCATTGTTTTCCAACGCGCAGGTTGCCGCAGTAGTGCGCAAGGCGTGGGGCCCCAAGTTGTCGCCCGCCAAGCCCAATGGCAACATGTACTTTTTGACCACCTCGGAGTAAACGGCGCCGGGGGTCATTCCGCTATTGGGATTTTGGCTATGGTGGTGGCTCACTGATTGAAAGAGCCAATAGCAACTCTGACCTTTGTGACCGGCAGCTGATAAGTAATCGTCCACCAGCTGTAGCGTGTGTGGGTGGACTGGCAGATACCGAACTTTGCCGCCTTTACCGAAGACTCGCATACGTGGACCATCCCGGTCAAGTTGCGCAAAGTCCTTGACCTTGAGCTGGCAGAGTTCAGCGCGCCGCAAACCGTGGTGCAGCATGACCGACAAAATAGCCCGATCCCTTTTCCCTTTCAAGGTGTCAGCCGGCGGCGCCTCCAACAACTGAGCCGCCTGAAGGTTGCTCAAAGCCGGCGTCTTGCCTGTTTGGCTTTCAACACGTGGCCGCTTGACGCCCTTAACCGGGTTGTAACTGACAGAGTTTTGGTTGCAGAGGTACTCAAACAGAGAGGCAAGGGCGGCAAGCTTGCGGCGGATCGTAGAACCAGACAGCGCTTGGTTTTCTAAATCGGTTCTCCACGCTAGGACATGGGCACGAGTGACTTCTCGAAATTCAGCCGGCGCCTGGATACCAGCAAACTGCATGAAACCGGACATGTCATTTTGGTACGCCCGTCTTGTTTGGGGGTTGTCGATATTGGCGAACCACTGGCTCTCGGCAGGGACCTCTGTGAGTTGCTGAAATTCGGGTGCGCTGAGGATTCTTCCGTAGGAAGTAGGTACCAACTCCTGATTTGATGGAGTGATAGCCTGAGCCTGGAGAGGGGATGACCGCTGCTCGGACATGGGCAGTAACGCTAGTCAGAGAGACTCTTCAGTCAGCGCTTTACGAATCGTGTCGAGAGCCTGGCGCATGGCGTCGGCCTCCAAGTCGTCGCCGGACCATTCCCGAATTTGGTGGGCAGGGATCTGCTTGACCAAGTGGGAAAGGGCTAGGGCTTGAGCCTCTGTGAGCTCGAGTTGGAGGTGCAGCATGCGAAGAATTTTACTATTGATAAAATATGTTATCAATAGTAAAATTGTGTCGTTCTTTAGGTTTATTGGGCAAAGGCTTCGGCATACCGGAGCTGACAAAAGCGATTCCAACCTTTAGGCAAGCCAATGACTGCGGACCAAAACTGGTCCCATTCAGGTGGAACAAACAACGAATCTCTCCGTTTTTACAAAACGGCTCTGACAATGAAGAGTCGACTAGGCTCAGAGTCTATGTAGCTGCTCGAGATGCAATTAGCCGATGTGACTCAAGAGTTTTTTAATGAGTTCGAAGCCTTCAGGTGTTTTGGCAACCGCCTCTGGAGCGAGGCCTCCTAACTCGTCTAAAGGTGTATCCAACCAACTGCGCGCCCCCGACAAGGTACCTATTGCTTTGCACGCCAAATTGTCCAACTCCTCCAATCGTTCGTAGTCTGGACTGCCAAACTCCCGACCAATGGGGACAATGTTGTTCCAATCGCTGTTGCATTCGGCCAAATTGCTTGAGTCAACCGGATCAGTCGGATGATGAGCTTTAAAAGACGCTTTTGTCATAAAGATAAGATCCTCGCGGTCTACCTGGATGTGTCGTTGGAGGCAGCAATTGTCGGATATTGAAACAGTGCGGCTGCCCCCGCTGTCTGTGGCATTTAGGTTTGGAGATTGGGGTTAATTGAACTGATTCTTGACTTGCACCACTGCAAGCACATTTGTAGAATTATCACGCTCGGGCTTGCAAAACCCGACCGCACAGGTTTGAGACCGTGCACAGCCGATACGCGTGCGCGACGGCTCCCGCGAAGCTGTGACAGCAACCGGGGATCTGCTTGTTTACCCAAGTATTTTCCCGTGAGTAAAAATCCTATCCAAAAACTTCGTCGTCTTGCTTTTCAACGTCAAAACTGCCTCTGTTACTACTGCAATCTCCCAATGTGGGAAGGCGATTTGACAGAGTTTTGTCAATCGCATGGCCTGTCCTTGCGCCAGGCAAAGTATCTGCAGTGCACGGCGGAACACTTATTGGCCCAACAAGACGGCGGAAAAAATTCACCAGAAAATATCGCTGCAGCCTGCCAGTGGTGTAACCAGCGTAGGCACTTAGGCCGACGGAACAAAGCACCTGATCCGCTCCAATACAAACAGCGTATTCAGCAACTGATCAATAGAGGCCACTGGCACCCCTTAGCCGGGCGACTTTGAGCCCCAAGGGACCAATTGCGGTTCTTGTTCACTTAGCCAATGACTGCGCGCATATTGGTATCCGGGGAATTCCGCTTCTAATGTCGTTTCCCGCTTGAGTAGCCGCTTGGCCAACTGTGCGACCTCTGCCAGATCTCTTTCGTTTCGAACTTCTAGTGGAGCCACAAGACTCACTCCCATGGCCCACCAAAGTCGTTTTGGCTTCCAGTTCGCAGTGATACTGCAATCAATTCCCTCGTCTCTCATGCCTATGTATGTTGCATAAAGCAGATCATGGTGCGCGCGTTCCGCAGGGGAGGGTTGTCGCAGAGTGGTGGAAACATGTTTCTTTCTGGACCTACCCACACATCGGTAATTCTTCGTACCACCTTCGATGAGCAAGTCATCTTGGGGGCCGTCTCCCACGATTTCCCAGACTTTGTCCCACACCGCTTCACCGTAAACATACCTCGGGTGCTGAAACCATACGATGACCCGCCTTCCGTTCAAGATGAATCCTACGTCATCCCAACCTGTAAGACTGTCTGCCGTCTTCTCTTCATAGTTGTGAGGAATAAACAGACCGCCCTGCGATAGTTGCCACGGATGGCTGCGGTGATGCTCGGCCTGCGTTCGGCGCATAGCTTCAAGACGGGGAACTTTCATAGGGCGTTCGGTTTAGGATAAGAAAAAACAATCTTCGCATGTTGTCTTGGTGGACGTTTGACGACCCCGAATCTGGCTAAACCAAGTCATGGCAAGGGACATGGTCTGGCCAGGAAGCAGTAAGTTCGCCGCACGGAGCTTGCAACTCGTACTCCAGAGATGCTCGAAGCTGTTCAGGTCGCCCTCAAGCCATAAACCCTTGCAGGATAGATGCTTGAGGCACGTGGGAGCTTAGGGACTTTTGCATTTCCGCCCTGCAAGGGCCCCATATTAATATTCCTATATTTGTAGGAATTTTAAGTGAATCAAATGTCCAACTAACGTAATTCCTAAAAAATTAGGATTTTATTGCGCATTCCAATTATCTGATCCATAATTCCTACGAAAGCAGGATTTATGAAATACAGAATCACAGACGTCTCCGAACTCGGCACATTACTGCGCGCTACGCGCAAGAGTGTAGAAATGCGTATTGATGATCTGGCAGGGACCTCCAGTCTCAGCAAGCAGTTTGTCAACGACGTGGAACTGGGCAAACCTGGTGTCCAGTTGGGTAAGGTTTTACAGGTGCTGCATGAGCTGGGCATTCACATGTACCTGGATGTACCAGACCGAGTGGGCGATCAGCTAGACAGTGCACGAGCCCAGATCATCAATACCACGCAGCGGCGTAAAGCTCGCAGCGCAAAGAAAGATACCGAGTGATGGCTAGCGCAAGCACCGTCTTTACTCCGATACCGATGCCACGTGCCAGCATGGCACATGAGGTAAAGGACATGCGCTCTCTCAAAGTCTTCAGCAATGAGCGGCTCATAGGCTGGCTCTCTGAATTCAACGATATCTGGCAGTTCGAATATGCACCCGAATGGGTGACATGGGAGCATTCGTGGGACATCTCGCCACCGATTGCACGAGCGGCTGGCAAGATCGTAGACGGTAGCACCATGCGACCGGTGCAATGGTTCTTTGACAATCTGCTGCCAGAAGATCGTATGCGCACGGCGATTGCAGCCAAAGCGAAAATTGCTGAGGCGGATGCATTCGCGCTATTGGAATACATGGGGGCAGAGTCTGCGGGCTCTCTCGTATTGCTTCCGCCTGGTGAGGACATGCCAACGGAAGAGGGCTATCGACAGCTTTCCGATGAGGAATTGGATCAACGAATCAAAGACATGCCCAGGGTGCCAATCGCATCCACAGGACCTAAGCGGATGTCATTGGCAGGAGCTCAACACAAGCTTCTAGTGAATTGGGATGGCACGCAACTATGGGAGCCATTGGGTTTGACGCCATCGACGCATATTCTCAAACCAGAGCATTTGAGCAATGACTATGCCCATTCGGTGATCAACGAATACGCAATGATGAAATTGGCAGCTCGCTTAGGGATAGCGGCGCCTGAAGTTTGGCGCCACTACTGCCCCCAACCGGTCTACATCGTGGAACGCTTCGACCGACACGTCACGTCCATCAAGAACCCCATGCGGGCCCGAGACGGTACAGGCAAACAAGTAACAGATCGGTTGCATGTAATAGACACGTGCCAATTGCTGAATAAGGCACACACCTACAAATACACACAAGCTTCATTGACTACGTTGATGGAAGTGGTCAATGCAACACGAAATAAGCTCGCCACGCGTCTTGGGTTGTTCCGCTGGCTCCTGTTCAATGTTCTCATCGCCAATCACGATAACCATCTAAAAAACGTGTCGTTGATGGTCGCTGAGGATGGAGTCAGCTTAGCCAAGACATACGACTTGGTATGCACTGGTGTGTATCACACTGAGGCCTTCTACAACGGTGGCACAAAGTGGCCCGAAATTGACTTGGCAATACCGCTCCCCAATCAGCACCGCTACTCCGACGTAACTCGTCAAGGGGTGATCGCTGCTGGTGCGGCATTAGGTTTGCCAGAGCGCATCTGCAAAAGAGAAATTGATGCCATGACAGACCGCATAGGCCCGGAGCTAGATGACATCATCGCTGGGATAGAGGAAGAAAATGCTGAGTTACCGGAAAGTACTCGCCAGTATCAAGGCGGAGAGTTACGACTGCTCAGAGCGATCCGATACGTCATCGTTGCGCAGATGCTTCTGAAAGTTTCCTGAAGCGGATTTGACTTAGAAAATCTTCTGTTCAGTCGATCTCATACAAAACAGCTGACACATATCGTGACGTAGATACCGCGGGGGAGGGGGCTTCGTGCAGCTAGCTGGTTTCTATACGCGCTGGGTGTGAATTTAAGGAATTAACTTGTCCGTCGAATACGTGGACAGGCCTGTGAATAACTCAATGAATAAACAGCGAGATGTCGACCCCATGCGGGTTCGCAAGCGGCGCCCAATTTTTAAGCAAGAGTAATTTGCATTCGCGCTCGGTTATTTGGTTTTCCATGACCTCTGCCTCTGTCATAGGAGGCCACTACATGCCTCCGAAGCCGCCAAAGGTCATAAAAGCCGTACTTGCGGGCGACCGGCTAGCCCGCCTTCACTTCGCGACGGAAGCTAGGGATTTTTTCTTAAGTAAATCTCTTGTTCGCTCCCAATCTCCTGTCGCATGGGATTGGACTCCAACATCACCGGCTAACCAAGAACAGGGGGCCGTCGCCAGTCTCAGGTCGTCGATACAGCACTTCTGAACCTCTGCAATGTCCGCCTCGCCAATACGACAGCTTTCGAAAACACACAGTGCACTGATCTGCGACGAACCAAGGCCGTGATGCATGTCTTAGTTCAAGCGCTGTCGCTCGTCACTGAGATCTTGCCGGGCCCCGCTGAAATTTCCTCATCAGCGGCAGCCATTGACCTTTGAGAGGCTGCTGATAGCATCAGGCCCATATCTACTAAGCGAATAAAAATGGAAATTTTGTTTTTAAGCGTCGTGGCTGGATTGGCTGTCTTTGGAGGACTCTGGATTGCGACCAGAGACAATGAGCCCGTTGTAAAAGCGGACCGTGTGGATTCCGACTAAGTCTTCAACTCTTCGAGCTTTACCGCCAACTTCATATTCCCTCTGAAGCTTCTTTAGCTTCACATCCTAGGCTTTATCGCTGGCCAGTCGTAAGTTTTAGCCTGCACTTAGCAGGGCTTCCTTGTTTTTTTGTGGTGGGCGATTAATTTGTCGTTTTCGTCTACTGCGAACTGAAACCGGCATGAAGGCAAATCGAAATTCTTGGCTAAGCCGGACTTGAAGTTCTACAGTTCATTCTCAAAGTTGGTGACGTCAATCTTCCGTGATTTGAATCGTGTCAGTGCGTTTTGATACTTGAGCGAAATCAACGACGCATTGCGCATCATGGTGATGATCGCAATATAGAACTGCGGCAGGATGACACACATATTCGGGTAACGGTACGAGACATCCACAATCCTCGTGTTGTAAGACTCGCTCTCCGGCTGCAGAAAGAGCATCAGAATGGCATACGAGTGAGCCTTTTTCGATGCGGTCCTTGTAAAGCCATGAAAAAGTCTTCGCCACGCCTCTTGGTGGCGATGGTCTCGTTCTTCATCTCGAACATGATGGACGTGATCTCAGTTCTCCTCTCATCCATGTCTCGGGACACAAAGTTGCCTTTGCTGCCGGTGCTGGCTTCGTTGTCTTTTTCGTAATAGGCCTAGGGGATAGCAGTTGCCCGGAATCGGTTGAACTCGGTTTCGCAATGCTGTTCCAGCGTCTCGCTCGCCATCACGGTGAGGGGGCGGACTTTCATATCGCGCAGGCGTTCGATACTCTTCGTCCCAATCTTTGAAAAAGAGCTTCGTACTTGTCTTTCAGGGACCTTTCAAATTGATGGTGTGTAGGTAAAATATGAGATAGGTCGACGCTACTTAACCGTCCCACAATGGGACTTCTCAGACCTTTTTGCTTCACTGGCGAGTCGAGGCAAAGAAAAGTTTGAGATTTATGGTTTTAACTACGCTACTCGCTTTGCCGTTTCATAGTGGCCCCGCGGTTTATAAATCGACCGCATTACGACTGATTGCAGCCAGGAGCAGTGGCATACCGCTCGCGATCAATATCAACGCCGTTTTATCCGTTGGTGGTGGGCATCAAAAACCCCATCTGTGTGATTCAGGTTTTGCCAGCTTACCTAGCGCAAACCAGAAAGCCACATTTCCACAAAGCACTTGGGCTATAGCGATATGAGTGCACCTATCAATCAGCAAAATCATGCGTTCGATTTTGGTGAGAACGATTTTGCTTCAAGCAATCGCACAGGGTTAACTATACGATCATCAAGTGTATCAATCGGGGTAGCTAACGGTGAGGTAGTTGGACAAGAGGTCGCGCAAAGTATCCGACAGGTATACCGCGGACTAGATAAATCCTCAGCAGGTACGCATATTGAAGCCACCTCGAATTCCTGAACCATTCAGAAGTAGAGGTTGGGGAATTTTGTCACACGATATTCGACCGGCGGAACTGACCCCAATGCTTCATGGGGTCGGTGGTGGTTGTAGCGATGGAGCCAGTCCGCAGTCATGTCTCTGACCTCCTGCAAGGAATCGAAGACGTAGCAGTCCAGCACCTCGGTGCGATACGTCCGATTGAATCGTTCGACATAGGCGTTTTGCGTTGGTTTGCCTGGTTGGATGTGATTGAGGGCAATACCCTTGGTCTTGGCCCACTCGGCCAGCGCATGTGCAATGAATTCCGGGCCGTTGTCCAGACGAATGAACAGCGGCGCACCACGCACCTCCACTAGTTCGTCTAAGGCCCGGATAACCCTGGCAGCGGGCAAACTTGTGTCAATCTCGATGCGCAACGCCTCCCGGTTGAATTCGTCGATGACATTGAAGGTGCGGAACCTGCGGCCCGACCACAAAGCATCGGACATGAAGTCACAACTCCAACCCTGATTGGGCTGCTTTCCCGCCTCCAGAGGCTGTCGGATGCGCGCAGGCAGGCGCTTCTTACCCCGTCGTGGCAGATTCAGATTGAGCTGGCAGTACACCCGCCACAACACTGTCTTGCCCCAGGGCTGGTTCTGATGGCGGGCGCTTGCGTAAAGCAGGCCAAAACCATGCCGTGGATTGGTAGCCATATAGGTCTGCATGAACTGGATGACCCCGGAGTCGTCAGGCTGCTTGTGGCAATAGCGCAGTGTGGAGCGGGCAATGCCACTGGCAACACAGGCTTTACGTTGGCTCATGCCATGGTCGGCCATGAGCGTTTGCACCACATCAATCCGACGCTGCGGGGTCAGAGCTTTCGGTCAACGACGTCCTTCAACGCATGGTGCATGAGTGCAAGGTCGGCATACATGCGCTTGAGCTTGGCGTTCTCCTCCTGCAGCTCTCGCAACTGAGAAAGATGCGGGACAGTCATCCCGTTGAACTGATTCTTCCACTTGTAGTAGGTGGGTTCGCTGACGCCGTGCTTCCTGCAGGTCTCACCGACCTTGGCTCCCAATTCGACCTCTTTCAAGATGCCGACGATTTGACTTTCGCTGAACTTTGATTTCTTCACGTAGAGACTCCGTTGGGGGGATTTTCTCTACTTCTACCTGGCTCAAGCTTTCAAGGAGGCTTCACATAGGGGTGATCAAAGTACAGCCAAGGTATCAAGCAGTGCAGGAAAAGGCGCTGAAGGTACGCAAGAAGTCTCCAGAGATACAGAATTGGTATCCGCCAGGGCAGAAGAAAGTGCAACTTTTGAACTGGAGGCCACCAAAGGGTCTGCACAGGTACTCGAAGGTACTCAAGAGGTCTCCCAAGGTGCTGAACTGGTACCCGAGGGGGCAGAAGAAAGTTCAGCTTTCGGAGTTGAGGTTCCCAAAGGTGCGCAAGTGGTCGCCAAAGGTACAGAAAAAGCCCCAACAAGTACAGCAAAGGTCCCCAAAAGAGCGGCTGGTGGCTCGGTTGGTACTGGCGAGGGCTTCAAAGAGCATGAAGTGGCATCCCAGGATTCCGAAGTGGTATCGATTAGTGCTGTTGAGGCCAACAAAAGGCCTTTAAAGGTCACGAAAGGTGCGCAAAGTGGTCTCACAAAGGGCGCTAAAGGTCGCAACCACGCCTACGAAATCAACCCTAACGTCATCCTTGGCGGGACATTCTTTGACATCGACCCACCCAAGCGCCGAAATGCCGGCTACCGAGTCCGTCGAGATCTGGTGCAAGAACGGCAAATCGACATGCCGTTGTTCGTCACTGGCGTCGAAATCAGGGCTGGAATAGCCCAGGATGACAGGCATTGGAACCAAAAATTCGTCAACCTGAGGGAGCAAATCGTCAAAGAAATTGGTGATCTGCGCTTCGTCATTGGTGACCGGATGACGATCGAAGTTAGCTGGAATCTGCCCCTGAACTGGCCCTATGTCGCCCTTCGTGCGCCCGATGGACGCCGTATTGTGGAGACAGATTCCGCAGAGCTTGGCTCTTACGGGCTCCGATCGGTCACCATGCTGTGGAAGCGGATCATCGAAAAGCAAAAGGCCATGCAAACCATGGCCCGGAACTACTCAGCGATGCTGAGATGGTCCGAAAAACTCCGTACCAAAGTTCCGGTGGCCATGGATGGGAGCCGCACTTGCCGGCTGCTGCTTGATCCTGAAATTCATAAGCAAATCAACAGCTTAGAGTGGCCTAGCTACCTTCGGGACTCCGCGGTTGGGCCGTTTTCGCCGCTACCGTTCAATGTGTACGAGTCCATGCGTGTGCGCCTTTGGGCGCACGTTAAAGCAGTCAAACAGCATGTACATGCGATGAACCTGAACTACAACCGCGTGTCAAACGAAAACAGGCTTTCGCTGGGGAAGACCAGGAGCGCAGCACTGGCTGTCGCGATCATGAATGGACCTGCCCGAACACCTCAGCACTACTGGGCGCTTTGGGTGCGTAAAGGTCAGGAAAACTTGTTCTACAAGGTAGTCACTCCAAGATTTTTTAGTCTTGAACGCGGCAAATACATCACCAAAGAGTCATTTCCTGTGTCGGATGGTAATGGTCGTCTACACAACTACGCCATAGACCGTTGCCACATGACCCATATGAAGGACCTTTACAAGGCTGCTGACCATGTATTGGCGGACCTATTGGCCTTGTCCCAAAAAACAGCCGATTTGTTGGTCGAAACAGTCGGTAAAAGACACGGCAAAAAGAGCACAGCCGTAAGCGGAAGGGGCTCCTGGCGCGGCTCTGGAGTCCTTTTCAGATGGATTCCAGGCCAGTGAACCCCCACGCCATTTTGTAAAAAAAGAACCTTTAACTTGTCTACTAAGGCAAAAGAATAAACACAAATACGCGCCCAGCTTTGACGCAATCAACTTTTGGGCAGAACAACCGTATCGAACTAGTAGGGGCCAATCTGGTACTGAGCAATTTATTGGAGTTGCAATTCGCACATTGTGCGTGCACAATGTGCGAATTGCCAATGGGAGTGCTTTTATGAATGATCAATTTCAAGAACAGATGCAAAGTGGACGTTCGCGACTCATGCGCCTTTCAAGCGAGTTTTTTAAGGACGACATTGATTCGGTCGTGAGAGCAATAGAGTCCGTATCAGGACAACATATTTCCGTGCGATCTGTCCAAGCATGGCTCATTGATCCGCGTCGAGCAAGCCATCGCAAAGTGCCAGAGTGGGCCATCCGCGCGTTAGAGGAATACGTAGCGAACCCAGAAAACCAACAAGAATTTCAGCAGCTTGCAGAGCGATTTGACAGAAGGCTTAAAGAGCCTCGCAGCGATTTGGATTGGGTAGATGACGTACGCCAAAAGCATGCTGTTGCCTTTGCGACTTCAGAAATAGAGGCCAAGTCTAGACATCTAGCGAAATGGCAGGAAAAGCTCGGAGTCGTTGCCGGCGAAGCTATCCATGAAGAACTTTGGAATTCAGAGCGAGAGTTAAGGTCGATGTCAAAGGGATTAGCCGCAATCGCGAGGGCATTGAGGGAATCAAAGACCTATGAAGAATTCGCCGCCAATGCAAACAACTCCATGAGGTCCGATGACTTGACATCGTTATTGGTGCGCGAAACGAAAACCATACTGGAACAGAAAACAGGTGAGTTCAGCAATGACGAGGGATTGCCAGTTCCTTCCGGGAAGTAGCGTGTGTCCCACAGCCAATTCATCTTTCAAAAAAATGCCCTTGTCATCTAGTTCTGACTAGACTGACCAAAATCAACTGTACCTCGAATGAAAATAAAGTTTATTGGCGCAATCGGACGCGTCACGGGCTCATGCAGCCTTTTAGAACATCCTGCTGAAAATCTCAGCTTTTTAATAGACTGCGGCATGGCCCAGGGCGAACCCAGTGCTGATGCGTTCAACAACAACCCTTGGCCTTTCTTCCCCTCCCACCTTGACTTTGTCTTGCTTACGCATGCGCATCTTGATCACTGTGGCTTGCTGCCGCGCTTGGTTCGCGAGGGCTTCACTGGGCAGATTTACTGCACCAGATTCACTGGTGAGCTCGCTCGGTTGAACCTATTGAGTGCTGCAGCAATGCCTGGGTCCATCTTC
This sequence comes from Curvibacter sp. Hmag1.1, assembly GCF_059769165.1. Lineage (NCBI taxonomy): Bacteria > Pseudomonadati > Pseudomonadota > Betaproteobacteria > Burkholderiales > Comamonadaceae > Curvibacter > Curvibacter sp. Hmag1.1. Next base: position 136,034 of record NZ_JBMBGX010000003.1, on the reverse strand, counting down.
ACTCGAGTGGATGTCGAGCGTCTTCAGTTTGAATATGTCGATGTATCAGATGCCTTTGAGTTTGATAAGGTGATCCCAATTTCTAAGGGACTTAGCGCTGCATTCCGAACTACTTCGCACATTGGTGGGGCCTGCAGCATCACGATCAAATGGAACGATTCCAACAAGGAATCCAAGGAGATGGTGTTTAGCGGAGACCTTGGACCTAACACCGAGAGTCACGCTCATCAGCCCCTTCTTGTCGGTCGCACACCGTTACCTCGATCTCCGCAATATGTACTTGTTGAGTCAACGTACGGAGGCCGGGTACGCGAAGAAGTTTACGGTGATGCCAATCGTCGACTGGAAGAATGGAAACGCATCATTAGCCGTGCGATGGAATCCCCCACTTCATCGATTGTGGTTCCGAGTTTTAGCATCCACCGTTGTCAGGAGTTGTTGATCGACATACACGCTGCTTTGGATCTTCACTTGCAAGATGAGATTGTCATCATTGGTCCTTTGTTTGGATCTGATGATCATTGTTGGCAGGCCCTTAAGTCAGGTATCAACGTAACCAAAATCGAAAGAAGCGGAGCCCTCAATCCGATGGCTCATTGGACGGAAAGTCGAAGATCTGACTTCTTCAAGTATTTTGAAAAAAAGAAAATTTCCGATCCCTCTGGCAAAGTCAGATCCGTCTATTTGCCCATCGCTTCCGCCGATGCTCCATCAGTAGAGGCGATACAGCTGCTTCGAGAAATGCGTGCATGTCGTAAGAAGAAGCAGGTACTGGTAATCGTAGATTCGACATTGGCTCAGTCAGCCACCGCTATCTATCGGAAAGCGCTGAAACGTCGTCTGAATGACGGTTCTGACACTTTGATGTATCGAAATCCAGGCTTGGCAAAGCTGCTTGGTGTTGATTCAGAGGCTGATGTTGACGCTTTACTTGATCAAATCTTGCTGGGGAACACGCCTGATCAATCTGCCTTTGCCACATACAACTTGAAATTTTGTAAGCCCGAGGACACGGAAGCTGCAATGAAGGGCAGCGAACTGACGATCATTCTCAGCAGTAGCGGAATGTGTGACGTAGGCCCCATCGTTGGCCATTTGGCGAGGGAATTACCCATAGATAGCTCAACTATCGTTTTGACGGGTTATGCAGACCCATCAACATTGGGGGGCAAGCTGCGTGAAGTTTCGCGCTCGCAGCCTGGCCAAGCGACGGGATCTTTGAAAGTCGGAAAAGAGGTCATTGAAGTAGCCGACGTTCGCGCAAAGATCGAGGACTTGGGGGGCTTTTATTCAGGACATGCCGATAGCGTCGGCTTGCTAGATTTCATATTCAAACGGGAAAATGAGCACCTTGCTCCGCAACCCAAATGCCGAGTCTTCATTAACCATGGAGATGATAAAAAGCGTCTAGCTCTCAGTGACCTGATCACTTCGAGAGCATCCGCGACGGTGACAGGTGATTGCGCTGTTGAGAGCGTCGAGATACCCGGGAGAGACTCAGGTTGGTTCGACTTGGATCGCGGTGAGTGGTTGGAGCACGAACTCGTGAGCCAACATGATGAAACGCAATCGATGCTTTTGCGGCTATTGGTTGAACAGCGGCGAACGAATGACTTGCTATCTGAGATGCTGAAGATGCAACGTTTCCAAATGCGGTCTCAACATTCCAAATAGTGGCTCAAATGTTGGAGGTCCAAGGTCTACAAGCCCTTGGATCATTCCTTTATCAAGGACCCTGGTAGGAATTCAACCCCAGTACGCCTCACTAATTCTCCATAACTGATAGGTTTGGAGCCGCGTGTTTCGTCACTGTTGGCATGCCAATGGGCCCAGGCGACGTTGCGTTCTTCGTCATACACAAGCTTGAAGAGGTAGGTAGGTACTGCTACCCGACCGGCACCGATAGTGAGATTGCTGTCAAAAACTGGCCCTGTGATCACGTATATATTGCCACGCGCTCTGGCCGCGTAGTGGCGGGTTGCCTTCTCAACAGTGTTTGCCCACGCCCCTCCGTTGTGCTTGATTGCTTGAGGAACCATGTTCGCCAAAGAGAAGCTTTGAGCCATCGCTGAAGGAGTCGGCATGTCACCTGCAGGCGCCATATGCCCGCGTGACCAGCCACTGTGCTTGTAGTCGTCCAGTGTGGCGCGCTCGTCATAAGGCAAACGTGCTTCCTCATAGAACTTGTCCCGGCGCTTTTCATCAGCGTCCGCAACAGATTCGCGACTAAGCTTTTGAGCCACATACACAGGTGTCTTGCGCACACCTGAGTGCAGGATGGCGAAGGCATCAAAGCACAGGGCGCGCAGCTTCGGTTGTGGTTTTACTATCGGAGGCTTCGCCTTCGCAAAGAACTCAGAGCAGGGGTCTCCTCGTTTTCAGTGCAATAAGTGACGGTACGAAAAGGGGTCTCCTCGTTTTCAGTGCAATAAGTGACGGTACGAAAAGCTAGCACTGGCGCGGAGGTGGTGTTGGTAGATCGTTGATTTCATTGACTTTCCTGTTCACTTTCAAATCTGCGATTCGTGGCGTCAAACCGTGGTCGGTTTCATCCATTGGTGCCAGTTATCGATGCATTTGGCCGCGAAGGCAGGATTTGGTCAGCATAGCGGTCAACCGGGAAGCGAAACACACCCCGCAAGTTGATGCTCTCCAGCCTGGTGGGCGCAATCTTCCCGATCAGTTCCGGTGGAATGACCTGGCGGCGGTTCGACCAGCGATCCAGGACCGCCTGCATCTGTGAGGTATTCCACGCCATCACGATGTTGGCCATCAGGCTCAACGCATCGGCCACAGCCTGCATTTCATCGACACGTTTGGCCTGCGCCGGGCTGATCCGGCCGGTATAAATGGCGCGCTTGAGGGCGTTAACAGCCTCGCCCCGATTGAGCACCCGGCGCAACTCGTTCCTGAAAGCGTCCTTGACAAAGTAGTCAGCCAAAAACGCCGTACGCAGCAACCGCCCCAATTGCACGCCAGCCTCATAGATTGGATCGCCCTGGGCGGCAGAACCGAACCGCGCAAGAGCTGCCACCGCACTGGCATGTCCGCTCATGACCGAGGCTGCCAGGTGCACCAGACTATCCCAATGCTTTTCGATCAAAGCGACGTCGACATTGGCTTCGCACACCGCAGCGATTTCTGCGGGCACTTTGGTGCCGCGTGGCACAAAGAGGTGGCGCTGTTTGAGTTCCTTCAACCGCGGGCAAAGATCAAAACCAAGCAAACGGGCATGTGACATGGCAAAGTCGGTGTAGCCATGGGTATCCACAGCAAGCTGGCTGGTCTCCAGCTTTTCTTGGCGGATGACACCTTCAATGGCCACGCCCGCCTGGCGCTCATTGAGCACAAAGGGCTGCGCATGGAAGATGCCCCACCGGTCTTTTACATGGGAGTAGATTCCAATGGAAGGTGTGTTGCGCCGAGGATCAAGCCGGGCTTGCCACACCCGTTTGGTGGTCTCCATGCTCATCATGTCAGAAGATGCCAAATCGGACCGCCCCCAGGTGGCGGCAATCGGGTGTCGCTGCATGAATTCCAGCACAGCCTGGCAGGCCTGGCTCAGACGCCGTTCGTCCCGCGCCCAGCGCATGGCCTGGCGAATGCTGGTGGCAGACAATTGCGGAATCATGCGCGCGCATTCGACCGCAGTCAGACTGGTGCCGTGGGCCATGATGCCGGCATAGACCATCAGCAGCTCGTCGGTAGAGCGCGGCTCACGTCCGAGCATGATCCAGCTAAAGCGCACCTGGGCGTCAACGGCCAGAATCACTTCCGGCAATTGAACCTCACCGATGCGGTGATCCAAAGCCGCGCGCAGCTTGGTCACTTCTGGGTCTTCGTCCTCTGCGGGCAATGGCGACAAATGGAGTTCATCATCCACGCGCAGTACGCCACTGCGGGCTGCAGCGGCCACCGCATCGACACCGGCAGTTACTCTGGCCAGCAAAGGCTTCAAGAAAGTGGCAGCCTTGCTGGGTAACGATAGACGGGCATAGTGTTTCTTGGACTCTGCCTGCCAACGCTCGTCCGTGAAGAACAAGCGCGCACGACCCCGAAAGCTCAGGCTGTGCTCAATCCAGACCGAGCCATTGCGCACCGCGCGGCGCAGGGCAAACAGGGTGGCCACCTCCAACGCCTGAAACGCCCGTTCCCGGTCTGGGCTGGAGATCGAAACCTGCCAGATCATTCCCAGACTTGGTGCCACCACTTCAACTGGCAGCTTTCTGGATCCTTTGAGATATAAAGCTTGCAGCTTGGCAAGGTACTCGATGGCAGGATGCTCGCCGGTGGCCTGCCAGGGCAGCTTTGCAATGGCGACGAGCAACGACCGCACGGGGCGAATTCCATCAATCAATCCCTCGCGGACCAGGGAGGCCCTGCTCGGTGGTTTGCGTTTCTGGGTTTCGGTGATCAAGGCTTCAAGACGGGCACGCAACTCAGCATCTGGCACCGCACCTTGCGCGCTCAAGGCAACAAGTTCGCCGAGCAGCGTTTTGTACATTGCGGCCCAATTGACGGTAGCGGGGACATCGGCGGCAGCCTGACGCCACAGATCGGCGATCCGGCGCTGCACCATAAGGATCAACTGGTCTGTGGTGGTGAACAGGCAATACCGAAGAAAGCATGCGACCTCCACGGTGCGCGCTGGCTCTTTGATCTTGGCTCCGGCTGAGGGCGGCCTGGAGACAAGTCGGCGCGCGTAGCGGCGCAAGATGAGATCGGGGATGTCTGCCAGGTGCTTATGAACGTCCAGCGTGTAAAGCAGGTCGATGCGCTCCAGTACCTCGCTGATTTGGCGGGTTGAGTGTTTCGCCGGTGCAGCCCATAGCCAACTCTGCTGGGTTTGTCCATCTGGGCGCAGCTCTGAAACTGAGGCTCGCCAGCGATCAAGTGTTGCTGGATCAACGCTGGCGGCGATGGCGGTGCCTGTTTCAACTTCAAGCTGGGCAAGTGCCGCCGCAATCAGTGTCCGAATTGCCCGCTCGTGCACGATCACCAGCTTGTTCTTGTACAGCCATTGACGCGCCCGCACGAGTAGCTGATCGCGGTCGGCGCAGCGCGCCACTTCGTCGCGCAGTTCACGTACCAGTGAGCGGCGCTGGTGCTCGCTCATCCACTGGAATCCAAGGACCGTGCAGGCTACTTGTTGGTGATCGAATAGCGTGCGCCCGCGTTCATACATGGCTCTCAGCGAGGCGACTTCTGGTGCTGCAATGCCAAGCTCGTTGCCAAGGTGGCGCCACAAGGCTACTGGAATTACCCGAAAGGCACCGAGCAAACGCCCACTCATGCGCAGGAAACCAATATGGAGCGCCAGACCAAGCTTGTGGGAATCACCTCGGCGTGCATTGATTGCGTCGCGCTCGGCACCATCGAAGGTGAAAAATGCCTTCATCTCGAAGTCGCTGATATCGCGGGGGAGCCCACGCATCCCCAAAAACGTTGTGTGCCAACCCTGCATCGTGAACCTCAAAAGTGGGAGGCCACCATACCCGTTTACAAAGCGAACAGGAAAGTCAATGAAATCAACGGTCTACCCAGACCACCCCCGCGCCAGTGCTAGCTTTGCGTACCGTCACTTATTGCACTGAAAACGAGGAGACCCCTTCATGTAGGCGATGGGCTTGCTGCGGGCGGCCTCGGTCGTGCAGACCGGGGGAATCGCGTAGTAAAGGTGGCTGTGGCCGCTTTGGCGGTTGCGGACGATCAGGTTGGGGGCAGGAAGGCCAGCGTCCTCCCAAATCATTGCCTTGGTGTGGTCGAGGTCGAATATCAGCCAGCTCACGAAGCCGGGCCGATTGACCTGCATGTAGGGGTAGCGAATGGCGTATTCGCGCGGCCGGACTCTGGTAGCCGTCTTGTCGTCAGAGCAACGCGGCAGATAGGGCGCTTCCGTGAGCACGCGATTGAGCGCGGTGCCCGCCTGGAAAAAGCGATCTGCGGTCTGGTTGTCTTGTTTTTGTGCCGTTGTACCTGCCATAACCCTTCATCACACGTCCCATAGGGGCGTGCGCACGCTTGCGCGCAGGGCTTAAGACACGTACAATCAAAGCATCGTTAGTCGCTTCGTTGCGTCTTTACAGAGTTCACCCGCCAAAGCGAACGCTGTATGTGTGTGTCTGGGCACCCTGCCCGGTTTATCTGTCAAGGCCCGCTCGCCAAAGCGGGCTTTGTCGTTTCTGACTCTCCAGTTTTCTGCTGTCTGGTCAGCTTTCTCCTTCGCCATTACGGTCACTCAGCTTCCATCGACGCCGGTGCTTGCTTGTAGCCACGCACCATCGTCTTGGGCACCCAGTGCTCCGTGTTCACATCAAACTTCATGATCCCGTAGCCCTGCAAAACACTTGCAGCGCCATCGAGACTCTGGAAGTACCGCAGGCCGCCACGGGCAGCACCCAGCACTCGCTCGTTCATTCCGGCTCGCACCACGATCAGAAGTCCCTTGTCACCGGGCTCCACTCGGGCGGCCGAAACCGACCCAGCGGCGATGAGTTCCTTCAAAACCTTCGGCGCGACCACAGTAGCAGTTGTCGTAAGCATCGTTTATACCCTATTCCGCGCCCATTCGCAACAATATCAGAATTCGTTGCGCTTGTCGCTGCATGATGTTGGTGTCTTCACACGTATATACCATAGTCTATACTGGAAGTCGTTATATATATAGATAGGTATATATATACCTATCAACCCTTCAGGAAGGCTTCCAGCGCCTCGACCACGATGTCCTTCTCGGTCACACGGCCACCCTTTTCGCGTGAGCGAAACAGCGCCTCATCGCGCAGGCGGTCAGCCAAATCCTCGGGGAAGTTGAAGATTTTTTGCACGCGGCCACGGCTGCGGCGGGGCGCTTCTTCTGCCTCGGGGTTGGTTGCGGCCGGCGCTGGGGTCGTCAGCGGCTTTTCTGCCTTGTCGGCCTCACCACCTTCGAGGAAAGCGGTAGGGTCTTTGGGCGGCTTGAACTGAGCTGTGTTCGGCTTTCCCTTCATGCTCATGCCATCACCTCCTGGAAGAATGCTTCCATTTCAGCGATAGCGGCTTGGTCGCGGCCCAGCTCCTGCACGCTTGCGCCTTCGCCGATTGCACGACGAAAAGCCACTCGCTCACAAACTTTTGTAGGCAGCACCGTCAGCTTCTGTTCGGCCAAGAATTCCAGCATCTCTGCCGCATCCTTGGTGCGCGGATCAACACGAGTCAACAGCACGCGCACATCCAGCTCAGGGTTGTAGTCGCGGGCCAGTTCCACGACTTCAAGCAAGTCAGTCATGGCGGCCGCATCCAGGTTGCTCGCGCCAATCGGAATCACGGCACGCTGGGCCAGCAGCAGCGCCGAGCGTAGACCGACCGAATCGCGGCCGCCCGCATCTACCACGACATGCTCAAAGCCGGTGGCCAACTGCTTGCCTTCGGCCAGGATCGCTTTGCCAGCCAGGCAGGTCGTGGTGGGTGAGGGATCGTATTGCGTCTCTCGACGCCAGGCGGCCCAACTCGCGGCCGAGGCCTGCGGGTCGCCGTCGATCAAGAGTGTCTTGCCCAAGCGGGCCAGCATCACCGCTAAATGCACTGCGGTCGTCGTCTTGCCGACGCCGCCTTTTGTGTTCACACACGCGAAGATCATTGCGAGACTCCTATATGTATATATACCAGTGGACGCCCAAGCCGGACGGGTCTGCCGGATTGCTACCGGAGACGCCATAGGTATGTATATATATACCTAATGGGCAAATGATACCACAGTGCAGCCGATGTATATAGGTATATATATACCGATGCCGTAGCGGATGTTTGCTGGGGCTTGCGGACGTTGGGGCTGTCGCTTTGGCTTTGCTACTGGCCAGAAGCCGGTCAACGTGGTAGACTTGTCTTATCGCACTCCGTTTTGGTTTTTGGCTCGCGGCCTTTGGTCAAGATGGGTTGTTGATGGTCTTTGAATCGCCCGGCCTGCTCGCCGGGCGTTTCTCTTTGTGGGTCGGCATCAAGCGCCGGCTGCACGGTTTTCCCTTGGGCCAGCGCCATTTGACGTTGTGCCGCCTCCGAGTCTCCCGGCTCTCCATCGCGCTGAAGCTGGGCTATGTACTCAGCAGCAAAGGTCGGGTCTTCCTGGAACAGCTCGGCCATTGCCTCGTCGTGGCTTCGGTCTTTCATGCGGTTCGCACTTCATGGAGTAGATCGGGGTGGCGATCCAGCAGCTTGAACAGCTTGACCAGCGACAAAGGTGGCTTGGTCTTTCCGTTCTCGTAGCGCGAGAATGCGTTGACGCCACCGCCGAACAGCTCGGCGGCCTGGCGCTGGTCGAGGTCGAGCTTCTTGCGCACCTTGGCGATGTAGCTGGGATCGACATAGGCGGCGTTCACCTGGCGCTGGAACAGTCCGATCAACTCGCTGTAGCGGTCGCCGTGTTCGCGGTTCAAGACCACCTCACCGCAGGCAGGGCAAAAGTCCCCCGTTACCCCTGGGATCGTGGTCGATTCGCCCTTGTAGATGTAGGGCATGTCGCGCGTGTCGTGAATCAGTTCCGCCGCGCCGCAGCATGGGCATTTCATGGTCACAGCTCCTTGAATGAAACGATCAACACGTCTTCAATGACGGTCAGCTTCAGATACACCTCATCACCGCTTGCTGTCTTGGCGTGATACACGTCCTGCCAGACACGATGATCCGCATGGGTCGTCATGCTCTTATAGAAGTTCTCGCTAGTCAGAGCCATAACGATGGCGCACATTCCAGCCAGGTCGTTGATTCCAAGCTCACGCGCGCCCACGTAGGCGCTGCCAGTGGCATTGACCTTCCCAGCCTCTACCAAGGCCTTGACGACAGGCAACTTGCAATGTGGTGTGCCTTTTTCCATCCCGTTATTTTAACCTAATCGGTGAATTTGTCAAATAGGTGAATGGAGCCTGGAAGCCTCGAACGCAAAAAGAGCGCAGGGGCAGTAGACCCGTGCGCTCGTGCATGTGATTGGAGGGCTGGCAGCCTACACATCGCGGCTTAGAAACCTGCTTTTCTCTGCCTTGGGCCGCCAGCCTCCGCTCATCGCGGCGATGGCGTCCTGTTCTGCCCACATCCATTCCCTAACCGCGTCGTCATCCAAGTAGCCCAGCTTGGCTGTGATCTGCTGGAGCTTCCGGTAGGCCTCGCGGTCAAGGGGTTCGTGCCTGGCCAGATCGTGATCGAGCTGCTGGCCCCAAGTGCGTGGGATGTCCTCGCGGCGGACGAAGTAGATGAACACCACGGCCGCCACGAATGCCGGCAGAACGTCGATGGCCATCCGCGCGTATTTCCACGGCAGATCGTGGTAGTCGAGCCCGAGCTGGCCAGCTCCCCATGAGAGCCCCAACAGGCACAGCACCGACGCACCGCACATCGCCATCGCGCGCCCAAAGCGCGGGCCGATGGTTTGCATCCGCCGCATGGCCAGCGTCTTCTCGATGCGGCGCAGGTTCTTCGCCGCTGCTTTCCAGTCTGCGGGATCGCCAGGCGTGCCGGGCGGGCCACCCTGGATGACGCGAAGTTGCTGGGTCATGTCGAGCCCTCCAGCATGAGCGACATGCCGCTTCCCGGCTTGCTGAGCACCAGGGCGTTGTAGTCCTGAGAGACTTCCAAGGGCTTCAGGTTGTACTTACGCATCGTCTGGAAGCTCCTTTGCATAAAGTCGGACATAGCCCCCGATCCGAGAAGGCTCCAGGCCTCGTCCACCATGACGAACTTGGTGCGAACGAAGCGCGTGACCGCCCTTGTCAGTCGCTTCCCGTAGCGTTCCTCAAGGGCCTTCAGCGGCCAGCCCATTACCGTGATACCACCGGCTGTCAGAACGTCTAGGCCAGGGCCTGCGTGAATTTCGCGGGCAAGCACTGCTGCGCGCTGGCCACGGATGCCGGCGCGATAGAGGCGCTTCTTGAGCGCACCGATGCTCAGCGTCTCATGAGGTGTCTTGCGCGTCGTGGGCTTTGTCGGTCGCGGGTTGGCCAGCTCGTGATGCGCGTAGAAGGCATCAGGGTGAGATTGCCGCGTCGGAGCGGTATCGTTGCTCCAAGCCTCGTGGTCGTAGTCCGGTTCAAAAGTGATGCGGTAGCGTGGTTGGTTCCTCGCTCTGTGTTTCGCTGACTTGCGGATATTCATCTGCCTATCCTTTCAAAAGTTTGGCGGCTTTGCGCACCGCGTTCTTGGTCTTCTCCAGCGCCTCGGCTTTCTTGTCCTCATCCGTGCAAGCCTTCAGGGCATCCAACAGGCTGGCCACTTCGAGCGCCAGGTTCTCCGGCATTTCCAAGGTCACACTCACCACGGCGTTCCCCGTGGCGGCGGCTTGTGCCATGTAGTTCCGCTTGAAGTCGCCCATCAGGCTGTTCACGCGCTGCTTGCTGACACCGTACTCGGTGGCAACGTCAGCCTGAGTGCGACCGTCAACCAGTACGGCACGCAGGATCGACCAGGTTTGGTCGTGGAAGCGCGTCTTGGCCATCCAGGGCAAGCCATCGAATTCGTCCGGGGACAGGCGCTTGAGTTTCATAGTTGTTTTCCTGGGCGAGCGAACTTTCGCGCGCGAAAGTTCAGTTGAAGGTCTTGTAGTTGCTCTGCTGGAGCAATCGCAGTATTTCAGCGGCCGTGCGCGAGCCGTTCTGCATGGCGTAAGCCAGCAGCACCTCGGCACGCTCACCACTCGAAGTCGTCTTCGGGGTGGCCATGCTGCCAGGCACGCGGGTAGCGGCGATCACGGCAGTGGCCAGCAGGCGGCCTGCTTGATCTGCCCATTGCGGCAGGGAGTTGCCAGCCTGGAGCCCACAGGAAGCGACGTTCGCGGAAAAAATCTCGCCTTGAGCGTTGGCCGTCACGAAGTCGGCGCGGGCAATCGTGCCGTTTAGTTGCTGCTCCTGCTTGGCCAGAAAGTCAGCCTTGCAGAATGGGTGTGGGTTGCCGGCGCTGGACTGCACCTGGAGCGCATTACGGGCTTGGTCGTCGGTCACTTCAGCGCTGGCCAGGCTGGCAAAGCAAGCCAGGAATGCAGCGGCGATCAGTTGGGTTTTCATCTTGTGTCCTTTCTTCAGTTGCGATGTTTGTACTTGTCCAGGGCCGCCTCGTACTTGTCCACCTCGATAGGTGGCATGTAGCTGCCGTTGTAGACCACAGCCACCATCAAGTCGATGCTGCGGCGATTGCAGTGCAATGAGTCGTCCTTGTTGTCGGCCTTCGGTGCATAGGCGGAACTGTTGACGCACTGCTCATAAAGCGCCGTTCGCACCTGTTCTTTGGTCGGCGTGCTGCTCACGGCATTGCCGATCACGGCACCGGTCAAGCCTGCGGCGATCACCGCCAGGCCAATCAGGGATTTGGTTTTCGTATCCATCGTCTTCACTCTTTAAGTTGATTCATTACGCATTGATGCCACCGGCCGCTCGATACATGCGGCTCACCAGCTTGCCGTTGATGTGTTTGAACACCACCACACCGGCACCATCCTCCAGCTCGTACACCCGCATTGCCGTGGCCGGTTCTTGCCGCACGATCTGAACGATGCGAGGGGAAGGCGCTGGGGCAGGATGACCAACACCTGCCGACGCCATCATCAGCACGCCTGCCGTGCCGGCGAGCACACTCCCAAGCACGGCAGGCGCAGCGAATGCGGCAGCAACCAAAACCAAGAATCCGACCATTGTTTGAAAAGTCTTCATGATTCGTGTCCTATGTTGTGCAACGGCCTTGCGGCCGCTGCTGCTCAGAATCGCCAGCCTTCCGGCATCGAGGGAATCTCGATGCGCGGGCCGTTGTCGTCCTCGGGGTCAGCCTCGGGAGCCAGCGGATGCTGCTCGCGCCACATCAGCAGCGGCGTCTTCGTTTTGAATTCGTCCTGGAGCTTCTTCAGGTAGGCCAGGGCCTTGTTCTCGCCTAGGGCCACCATCATGGGCAGCACCATCGACAGAAAGCCGCTCCACTGCACCCACTCGGTCTGGTTCATGTCGAAGTCCAGCTCGGCCATCTTGGTCTTCATGCTGTTGAAGTGCGCCAGGTTGGTTTCACCCCACTCGAACACGTCCTTACGCAAAGTAGTCAGCGCCTTCTCCGTCTGTTGGCGTTCGGCGGCCGCAACTTCTTCCGGGCTCGGGGTCAGTGTCGGCAGGTAGGTCTGGCCAGGCTTGACGGCTTGCACGCCCTTGCTTGTCGATGCCTCTTGCTGCTCGCCCACGGCATCCGATTGATCGCCACCACCCTGGGCTTTCGCCTTTTTCTCGGCCTTCTTGTCAGCCTTGTCCTGCTTGGCTTGCTCCTGCTGAGCTTGCTGCACTTCCTCGCGGCGCTTCTGGAATTCGGCCTGCTCTCGCTTGAATTGCTTGACGGCAGACACCTTGTTGCGGGCCTCGTCGCGCGACAGCGGCAAGCCATCATGAAGTCGGCGCAGCATGTGGCTGAATTCTTCCTCGCTCTCGACATGAAGCTGGTTGAGGCTGTGCAGTACCTCGAAGTCTTCGCACAACCCATCTTTCAGGAGGCCCAGGACAGGCTCAGCGTAGCGAGTCACAGCCATGCGCTTGCTGATCCAGCCCTCGCTCTGCTTCTCCTTGCCTGGGTTCTTCTTGTCCGTCTTGTTCCAGATGCGGCTGGCTTCCTCGATGCCGTACCGTTCCACGTCCTCGATCACGCCCATCGCCTGGTCGTAAGCCGACAGGTCTTCGCGGTCGTTGTTCTCCGACACCTGCATCCGGCGAATTTCCAGCTCGGACATGCCGCGCTTGATAACCACCGGAGCCTTGCTCAGACCGGCCAAGGGTGCTGCGCGGAAACGGCGCTCACCTACGATGATCCGATAGCGGCCGTCAGCTTCCTCATGGACAACCAGCGGCTCAATGATGCCGTTCAGCTTGAAGCTCTCGGCCAAGTCTTCCAGGTTGCCGAACTTGGTACGAACCTGCTTGACGCTGTAGATACGGCTCAGGTCGATTTCAGCATCCGGCGCTTGCGTGGCCACGGGCTTTTGCACGGCGATCTGCGCCACTGCGGACAGTTTGCCCAGGTTCAGGCCTAGCTTTTTGGGTGCGGTTGCATTCATGTTCTTGTCCTTTTAGATCGTGGCCTTGTCGAAAATCTGGCTGCACACAGCCTTCATTTCTTTCGCGGCGAGAATTTGGCTTTCACCGCTTTGGACGCGCCACACAGGGCGATCCTTGGCGTATTGCGTTGCGGCCCGGTCGTACAGCACGCCATCAAACACCACGTCGCCCAGCTCATCGCGCAGTTGATCCAGGGCGTTGCGGTCGAAGGCTCGCCGGGTGTTGACTCGGTTGGCCAGCAGGCCCAGCGTCACCAGGTTGCTATTCCATTCGAGCTGCTGCACGCGGGCGATGTCCTCAAACAGATCACCCAGGCCGTCGATGGCGTCTTGATCCATCGTGCAGGGGCACACCACGAAGTCAGCGGCGATCAGCGCGGCATAGAGTGGCTGCCCCAGGGTCGGCGCAGTGTCGATCACGCACAGGTCGAAGTTGCCAGCCAGTTTGGCCAGCGCCGCGCGCGGGGCGTGCATGTCTTCCAGCGGCCGCGTGGCCACGTCCACCAACTCACGGTCAGCGGCAACCAGGGCAGCGCCTTTGCCGCACGGCATGGCTTGCTGCTCAATGTTGTCGCCCTCAAAAAGCGAGCTGGCCATCAGGAAGGCCTCGCCTTCTCCGGTATCGCCCAGGTTGCGCTCACGGAAGGCGCGCAGGGTCTTGCTGAAGTTCTTTTGCGGATCGAGGTCAACGCACAACACACGGTGGCCTTGCTCAATGCCGTAGAAGGCCAGATTGCGTGCCAGCGTCGTTTTGCCAACACCACCCTTTTGGTTCGCAATAGCAATGGTTTTCATTGGGATTGTTCCTTGGATGTTGATTCAGGCCAGGGTCAGAGCCGGGGCGGCGACGGGCTGGAAGACCGAATGCAGGTTGAGCATGATGGTCAGCCAGTTGACGGCAAACAGGTTCATCGGAAGACGGCGCGGGTTGGCGCGGTTGTCCTCGGAATAGACCACCTCGTAGCGCCACTCGTCCTGCACTGCCAGCAGCTCGGCTTGCTGGTTCACCACATCGACGCGAAACACCATCCAGGGCGCAGGCTGTTCCTCACCCTTCACTACCTGGTCATGAGCCATTTCCAGCTCGATCACGCCGTCCTGCACGCTCGATACGCTGCAATAGATGGACATATCCCCGGCGATGCGCGGAGGCGCAAAAAAGGTGCTGCCCAGGGTCACGTTGGCCAGGTCAGGCACCAAGTCGCTCAGGCGTTGGTACAGGCGGTGAAAGAGGTTCGGGTTCATGGTCATAGCTCCAAAATTAAGGTTGATGAGGTCTTGCGGGTGGACTTTCGCGCGCGAAAGTCTTTGCCTTGTCCTACGGTCTGCTCACCGCTTTTGGGGGACAGGATCAGCGCCCCACTGAACTGCTGATGTGTGTAATTCTACGCCATAAAGGGGGTGACGGTCAACCCTTTTACAATGTTTTTTGCACTTGGGACGTAAATTTTTTTGCACCTCAATGGCCACGCGGTTTGCCAGCGTAGAGCGCTGTCAAGGGAGCCACCGGAAGCCGCACGCGGAGCGCAGCCGCAGGCGAGCACCGAACGGGTGAGGATGGCAGCGCAGCGGCCCTTGATAGGGATCGAAGCGACAGACGCTCACCGTCTGAGGTGCAGGGGGTTCAGGCCAAAGGCCGCGCCCTGCACCTCTGACGACAGAGGGCGACTCGCTCCCCTCGCTGGGCGAGGGGCGGGGGGGAGTGGGATAGCTCGCGCTGAAGCTATGTATTTCTACCAATCAGGTTTCTCAGCGGTCGATATAAATGCAACAGCTATATCTACAGAGTGAAATGAACGTGCATTAAGGGATAACCGCGATGATTCCTACTACCTGGTTTCGCAGACTTGTTTTCTTCCTGTTCGTCATGGAAGTGGGGGGTGGCGTCCTTTGGGCGACTGCGAAGCTGGCCCCGGATCAAAGCCATACCAATCTGCTACAGACCATTGGAAGCCTGGTCTTTCTATTTGGCTTCTATGCTGGGATGCCCCTGCTTGCTCGCTACCTAGCTCCGCAGCCATGCACGGATGCCGTCAGGCAAGCCAGACTGGCCAGGCTGTTACAGCGGTACGGCAGCTCGTGCCCCGTCTTTCTGTATGACCATTCAGATAAGGAAGCCAACACCGTGGGCTTATGGCCATCGCAGTCCCGCATCTACATCACCACAGGTCTTTTTGACCGCATGAGCGATGACGGGTTGATCGGGGTCATTGGCCATGAGAACACCCATGCGCGGGAGCGCCACATCCTGGTTGCCTTCGTCTATGCCTGCATTTTTGCGCTCGGCTCCAACGCCTCGGCCAGCCGCGCTGTCTTCATGGCTGGATTCCTGCTTTTCCTCGGATTGAGGCGCTACATGGAATACCGTGCGGATGCGGGCGGTGCGCGGCTTGCTGGTCTGGCCTCGATGAGCACCAGCTTGCGTGAGTTGGCGATCCTCTACCCCAGCGCGGCGTGGCATCGCTGGCTCACCATCATCATGGCCTACCCAACCTTGCCCATGCGATTGCGTGCCCTAGAGACAAAACGCCCCGCACTGATTTGACGGCATCTTGCCGCCTTTGTGACGGCCAGTGCATCATGTCGGTTATTTGCATGACTAGGAGAACACGTCGATGAAGGTAATCCAGCGGGCAGCAGTTGCTGCGCTACTCTTGGCCACCGTAGCCGCGACGGCTGCGCCCTTGACCCAGCAAACCACGCAGCTCACCGAGTTCGTGCGCGACACCTGGAAGGTGCCGGAATTTCAACTTGGCAGCTCCGTGGTGTTGTCTACCGTTGCGCTGCGCGTGTCCACCTATTCATCGCCCTTCTTTATCCATAGGTCGCAGATGGACGCTCTCGGTAAGAAAGCTGGTGAGCTGGAGCAGCTTTGCACTGGCCAGACTGGGAGCTGGCAGTACGTTGGTTTGCCACTCACCGAGAAAGGCGAGCCGCCTCAGTACGGCCTCTCTGATGTCGAGGTCTTCCGCCAGATTGTTGTGGCCATGCTGCGGCAACCTGAGCCGCTTGTCGGTGATGCCCTGGAATACGCCCTCAAGAACAAATGGCTGGGCCGCTATGAGTGCTCAATCGGTGGGGCAGTCGCTTGGCGGGCCGCCATCAGTTTTGATCGTGCCCAGGCTCGCACTACCGGCCCAACCACCACATACCGCGACGTGACGCTGAAAATCGGACTGACCGATGGCGGGCAGACTGACCAACAGAAAGCCGTCAATGCCACCCAGCGCTGAGAGTTCATCCAGAAACTGGTTCGCTCAAGGCGGCAGCGCCTATGCGAAGTTCCGTCCTTCCTACCCCGCTGAGTTGGCCACCTTTTTGGCCTCAGTGGCGCCGGATAACGGCCTGGCGCTAGACGTGGGCTGCGGCACCGGCCAGCTCACGGCGCAGCTCGCCTGCCATTTCAGCCAGGTTATCGGCCTCGATCCGAGTGCCGATCAGCTTGCCAATGCGATCCGCCATCCGCACGTCCGCTATGAGTGCGCGCCGGCGGAAAAAATCCCCCTCGACGCCGGCAGCGTGAGTCTGGTGACAGCGGCTCAGGCCGCCCACTGGTTCGATCTGCCTGCGTTCTATGGTGAAGTGCGTCGGGTCGCTGCACCTGGTGCGGTGGTTGCGCTGGCCACCTACGGCGTGCTGGAGCTGGAGCCGGAAGTGGCCCATGTGTTCCAGCGCTTTTACCGCGATGTCATCGGCCCGTTCTGGCCTCCTGAACGCGCTTTGGTGGACAGCGGATACGCCACAATCGAATTCCCTTTTCAAGAGCTTCCAGCGGCTCGCATGGCCATCAGGCAGACCTGGAATCTCACAGAGCTGCTGGGCTACGTCTCCACCTGGTCAGCGGTGCGTGCGGCCGTTGTTGCCGGTCAGCAGGATTTGCTGGCCAGCTTCGCGGATGACATCGGCGGGGTGTGGGGGGATGCAGGGGCTCGCCGGTCGGTGTCGTGGCCCATCGCGTTGCGGATCGGCCGGGTATAGCTGGTCAGGAGCTGGCGGCATCGCGTTGTAGCAGCTCTTTTAAGGACAAGTACCAGGGGCCGGCCAGCGTATCGTCTAGCTCGGCCAGCACAGCGGCCGCCTGCATCAAGGCGAAGCCGAAGCGGCCGGATTCAAGCAGCAGCTTCGGCTTCATCACGATGCCTTCCTTTCCGTGACTGGCCAGCAGCGTGGCCAGCTCGTCGGCCGTAAGGTGCGTTTCCTCGCCACGGCGGTTGATGGAGTCAGCGAGCAAGGGGAGGTAGAACGGCAAGATCACTTCCAGCTCGCGCCAGATGCGCGCGGCCGTCTTGCCATCCGCCAGGATCGTCTTCAGCGTGCCTGCGTCTGCCGCTTCGCACAAGGCCTGGCCAATCTCCCCAAGGTCGCGGACAAATTGCCCGTCATCTAAGCGAGCAGCTTGCGCGCGAACATCCCGAATTAGCCAGTCAGGCACCCCTGTCGATTCCGCAAATTCCATACTTCACCCCCATACGTATTCATCTGAAATAACGACGGAGATTGCAAGAACTTAAATTTTTAAGCGCGTGCTTAATGCTCGCAAAAAGCGAACACAGACCGAGTGCAGCGGATCAGAGGGGGAGGGCGGTTGTATTTCGCGCGGCGACCAGGGTGGCCAGCTCGGTGTGGAAGCGCTCGGCGGCCAGCTCGGCGGGCCAGGGCTCCCAGGGCGCGCAGGCGTAGATCGAGGCCAACGGATCGACGGACAGGATTGGATGCGTGATACCCAGCTCGTGTCGAATCTCTGGCAAGGGGTCTCCTCGTTTTCAGTGCAATAAGTGACGGTACGCAAAGCTAGCACTGGCGCGGGGGTGGTCTGGGTAGACCGTTGATTTCATTGACTTTCCTGTTCGCTTTGTAAACGGGTATGGTGGCCTCCCACTTTTGAGGTTCACGATGCAGGGTTGGCACACAACGTTTTTGGGGATGCGTGGGCTCCCCCGCGATATCAGCGACTTCGAGATGAAGGCATTTTTCACCTTCGATGGTGCCGAGCGCGACGCAATCAATGCACGCCGAGGTGATTCCCACAAGCTTGGTCTGGCGCTCCATATTGGTTTCCTGCGCATGAGTGGGCGTTTGCTCGGTGCCTTTCGGGTAATTCCAGTAGCCTTGTGGCGCCACCTTGGCAACGAGCTTGGCATTGCAGCACCAGAAGTCGCCTCGCTGAGAGCCATGTATGAACGCGGGCGCACGCTATTCGATCACCAACAAGTAGCCTGCACGGTCCTTGGATTCCAGTGGATGAGCGAGCACCAGCGCCGCTCACTGGTACGTGAACTGCGCGACGAAGTGGCGCGCTGCGCCGACCGCGATCAGCTACTCGTGCGGGCGCGTCAATGGCTGTACAAGAACAAGCTGGTGATCGTGCACGAGCGGGCAATTCGGACACTGATTGCGGCGGCACTTGCCCAGCTTGAAGTTGAAACAGGCACCGCCATCGCCGCCAGCGTTGATCCAGCAACACTTGATCGCTGGCGAGCCTCAGTTTCAGAGCTGCGCCCAGATGGACAAACCCAGCAGAGTTGGCTATGGGCTGCACCGGCGAAACACTCAACCCGCCAAATCAGCGAGGTACTGGAGCGCATCGACCTGCTTTACACGCTGGACGTTCATAAGCACCTGGCAGACATCCCCGATCTCATCTTGCGCCGCTACGCGCGCCGACTTGTCTCCAGGCCGCCCTCAGCCGGAGCCAAGATCAAAGAGCCAGCGCGCACCGTGGAGGTCGCATGCTTTCTTCGGTATTGCCTGTTCACCACCACAGACCAGTTGATCCTTATGGTGCAGCGCCGGATCGCCGATCTGTGGCGTCAGGCTGCCGCCGATGTCCCCGCTACCGTCAATTGGGCCGCAATGTACAAAACGCTGCTCGGCGAACTTGTTGCCTTGAGCGCGCAAGGTGCGGTGCCAGATGCTGAGTTGCGTGCCCGTCTTGAAGCCTTGATCACCGAAACCCAGAAACGCAAACCACCGAGCAGGGCCTCCCTGGTCCGCGAGGGATTGATTGATGGAATTCGCCCCGTGCGGTCGTTGCTCGTCGCCATTGCAAAGCTGCCCTGGCAGGCCACCGGCGAGCATCCTGCCATCGAGTACCTTGCCAAGCTGCAAGCTTTATATCTCAAAGGATCCAGAAAGCTGCCAGTTGAAGTGGTGGCACCAAGTCTGGGAATGATCTGGCAGGTTTCGATCTCCAGCCCAGACCGGGAACGGGCGTTTCAGGCGTTGGAGGTGGCCACCCTGTTTGCCCTGCGCCGCGCGGTGCGCAATGGCTCGGTCTGGATTGAGCACAGCCTGAGCTTTCGGGGTCGTGCGCGCTTGTTCTTCACGGACGAGCGTTGGCAGGCAGAGTCCAAGAAACACTATGCCCGTCTATCGTTACCCAGCAAGGCTGCCACTTTCTTGAAGCCTTTGCTGGCCAGAGTAACTGCCGGTGTCGATGCGGTGGCCGCTGCAGCCCGCAGTGGCGTACTGCGCGTGGATGATGAACTCCATTTGTCGCCATTGCCCGCAGAGGACGAAGACCCAGAAGTGACCAAGCTGCGCGCGGCTTTGGATCACCGCATCGGTGAGGTTCAATTGCCGGAAGTGATTCTGGCCGTTGACGCCCAGGTGCGCTTTAGCTGGATCATGCTCGGACGTGAGCCGCGCTCTACCGACGAGCTGCTGATGGTCTATGCCGGCATCATGGCCCACGGCACCAGTCTGACTGCGGTCGAATGCGCGCGCATGATTCCGCAATTGTCTGCCACCAGCATTCGCCAGGCCATGCGCTGGGCGCGGGACGAACGGCGTCTGAGCCAGGCCTGCCAGGCTGTGCTGGAATTCATGCAGCGACACCCGATTGCCGCCACCTGGGGGCGGTCCGATTTGGCATCTTCTGACATGATGAGCATGGAGACCACCAAACGGGTGTGGCAAGCCCGGCTTGATCCTCGGCGCAACACACCTTCCATTGGAATCTACTCCCATGTAAAAGACCGGTGGGGCATCTTCCATGCGCAGCCCTTTGTGCTCAATGAGCGCCAGGCGGGCGTGGCCATTGAAGGTGTCATCCGCCAAGAAAAGCTGGAGACCAGCCAGCTTGCTGTGGATACCCATGGCTACACCGACTTTGCCATGTCACATGCCCGTTTGCTTGGTTTTGATCTTTGCCCGCGGTTGAAGGAACTCAAACAGCGCCACCTCTTTGTGCCACGCGGCACCAAAGTGCCCGCAGAAATCGCTGCGGTGTGCGAAGCCAATGTCGACGTCGCTTTGATCGAAAAGCATTGGGATAGTCTGGTGCACCTGGCAGCCTCGGTCATGAGCGGACATGCCAGTGCGGTGGCAGCTCTTGCGCGGTTCGGTTCTGCCGCCCAGGGCGATCCAATCTATGAGGCTGGCGTGCAATTGGGGCGGTTGCTGCGTACGGCGTTTTTGGCTGACTACTTTGTCAAGGACGCTTTCAGGAACGAGTTGCGCCGGGTGCTCAATCGGGGCGAGGCTGTTAACGCCCTCAAGCGCGCCATTTATACCGGCCGGATCAGCCCGGCGCAGGCCAAACGTGTCGATGAAATGCAGGCTGTGGCCGATGCGTTGAGCCTGATGGCCAACATCGTGATGGCGTGGAATACCTCACAGATGCAGGCGGTCCTGGATCGCTGGTCGAACCGCCGCCAGGTCATTCCACCGGAACTGATCGGGAAGATTGCGCCCACCAGGCTGGAGAGCATCAACTTGCGGGGTGTGTTTCGCTTCCCGGTTGACCGCTATGCTGACCAAATCCTGCCTTCGCGGCCAAATGCATCGATAACTGGCACCAATGGATGAAACCGACCACGGTTTGACGCCACGAATCGCAGATTTGAAAGTGAACAGGAAAGTCAATGAAATCAACGATCTACCAACACCACCTCCGCGCCAGTGCTAGCTTTTCGTACCGTCACTTATTGCACTGAAAACGAGGAGACCCCAAAAATGCACCGATGCCTTGATCCCAGACGCTCAGGTGTGCCTCTTTCTCCAGCCTCCAGACAACTAGCTTTGAGGTGTTGAACTTCGCAGATGCCTGGATACCAGCAGGCAAGACGTTCAAGAGTAAACCCCGTAATCGATTCGCTGCAACAAGGTTTTGACGGCTGCGATGCCTGGCGGCGTAGTGAGCAAATCGATTGGGCGGCTATTCTCCAAGGCGACAGCAGGTCGCAAAAGCCAAGCCTGTGCCTCTTTATCGCTACCAAGTACGTTTTCCGCAAGCTCTGCTATTTCCATGAGTGCAAGAGCAGATCCAGAGTGCGCAAGGCTAAGCTTGTCCGTGGCATTACGCCCAATGGTCTTAGAGCTGATGCCAATGGCCTTCAGTAGGTCATTACTGGGTATGTTCTCCAGTCTTTTAACCAACATCATGAGCTCAGAAGTCTTTACTCCAGAGGACACCAGTCGATGTTTTGCGACATCACTCACGTCCGAAAAGTGCGAATCAAAAGCCCTTACAGTTACCCGTTTATCGAGCACCTCTTTGATAACAAGCCCTTTGAGACTTTTGACCTGAAACACGGAAGTTCCAACGGGAGCCATTTTCTTTGCAACCCGCAACCCGGTAGTTGGACGCCGAATTGAAGCTTTCTTTGCGACTAGCTTTTCAGGGTGTGTGATCTTCATAGGGAACTCCGCGACACGTGTCCATTAATTCTAAGACATTTGTCCATAAGAGTCGATCCTTTTCCTTTAGCACTGCTGGCTAGGTACACTGAAGAAACCAATTAAACGAATGCTACGCAAGAAGGCGGGGATGATGAATTCCCTTAACTTTGAGTTTTCGGGGATCGGGCAACTTTATCTAACTTGAGCCAGACTTTAACTGTGTCATGGTTCCCTCTACCCCGAATGCGGCCGAAAAGCGGCCAAATCAGTCCACCAAGGCAATTTGGACGGTAGGTCGAAGGGCATGGGGCGGGTTATGGATCACACATGCCTAGCGTCGTTTACCGCATCTAGCCGCACCATGGATGCCACCTGCTCTTTTGGTTAACTTTGGGGGGTGCCGCGCAAGGGCTTTGCCCGCCAGCGTGGGGGGCGTAGCCCCCGGGGGGCCGGGGGGCCGCAGGCCCCGCCGTGCTGGGAGCTGCTCGCAGCGGCGCGTGAGCGCGGGGGATTTGCATTGCCCCCTATGGGGGCCATTTATCGTATGCGTGAGCGGTTACGCCACGCGGGGGGACAGTGCGTAAGCACTCTTCCCTTCCCCCCTTTGGGGGGACTATTTATATGTATCTCGCGCTTTGCGCGCAGGGCCTAACTTTATCCACTTAATTCACAGAAAGACAAGGTCAAAGACAGGTATATACCAGGTAGAAATACAGAAAATACAGGGTTAAAGTAGATTGGGAGAAAAATCCTTTATGAATCATAGACTTAGCGAACAAATGACGGATTTTTGCGGGAGTTCATCTGCGCGATTCGGGAGTTCATCTGCGCGATTTCGGGAGTTCATCTGCGCGATTTCGGGAGTTCATCTGCGTGGATAACTCAATCGATTAACAGGTTTATCACCAGCCGATTTGCATTCTTGCGGGAGTTCATCTGCGCGATTTCGGGAGTTCATCTGCGCGCATAAGAGCTGACAAGCTAATAAGACGGAGCAGCTGTCGGGAGTTCATCTGCGTGAAAAACGATGAAGTCACCAATGATCACTAACGATTGAATTTCTGGGAGTTCATCTGCGAACTACACTCATAACGAGTAGTCACAGCAGGTCTAGTTGCCGAGGGATATGTGTAGGCGATGGCAAAAGCACAAGACCTTTCGCCGTCGAATCTTCATCGACGCGAAGCGCAGGATAGACAATCCGGACAAGCTCGAGATTCTTCAAGAAAGCCTTCTTAAAGTCTCGCAGACCTTGATCCGTGAAAGGCAAACCTGATCCAAACTGAGCCTGCAGCGCTTGCCACGGAATGGGGCGCGTAGCTTTCCTCACATAACTCGCCCGATATGTAGCCCACGCATAAATATCCATCGCCATGGGTGCATCGGATAGAACGCGATACGCTCGCAAGTCTATCGGCACCGGACTGTTAATGCATTCATGATAAAAAGACTCCGTTAGTTCAACCGTCGAGTGCCATTTCCCTGCGTTTTCGTGAGGAGCTTTCCATATCGTACTTTCCGCGTCATCTAATGTGTCGCCTTGTTCTAGGGAGTCCAAACGTCGCATATCTCCTTCATCAAGTTTGCCTCGCAAAGCCAAAGATATGTTTTCAAAAGAGAATCCGCGTCCTGGCTCTCTGCTCTGCTGAATAATCGTCACGTTTGAAGTAAACAAACGCTTCATCTGCTCACTGAGAAGCGTACCCGTTCCTCTTTTGCCCCCTGTATGGCTGACATTTGCAGTATTTCTCAAGAACGTGGCAAGTGTGTCACCTAGTTCTATCACCCTTGATTTCTTCTGCACAGTCTCCGTAACTAGATAAGACATCATCAAGCGAGGATACTTGCCGTACGGCACACCAGCTGGAGAAAGCATCGTCATGGTCATGTCGCCATTCTTACGCTCAAAAACCTTTGTCTTCGGATCTTTGTACGGCATCGTTGCATTCACCAAAGCACGCGTCATGAAGCCGACCGAGCCCGCCCTTCTTGCATCTTCTGATTCGATTGCGAAGGCTTCGTCAATGACGTTGCGCACCCATTCCGGCATTTCGTCACGACCGTAATCCAAGCGCACCAATTTTTCCGTTGCCATCTCGATCCCTTACTAGAATGCCTCTTTAGTCATTGTGCGGCATAAACATTAATATCGCTGCCATTACTTCCACCAATACGAAAAGGGGGTTGGACCGTCCAACCCCTCACTCTACATCAGCATTTTTCTCTGTGCGACCAAGGAAACCGGTAATCAGTTCCTGCACTTCATTAAATCTCGATGGATCTACATTTTCCACAGTAATGACTGCAGACCGCTTACTACGATTGAACTGGATTTCACCATATTGACCGCCCTTCCCTTTCAATGAAACCTTCTTCACTTTCGGAGTAGCAACTACACTTCCAACTTTGCTTTCCAGCAAGCGAGTTACGACGTCTTTTGCAGACAGGCTCTGACCCTCGGCTTTAATTTCCCTTGCTCGCAAAAGAACTCCTTCAGGGTCCTTTTCAATCGCATCTTTCAAAGGTTTAGAGAATCTGAATTGAATATCCAAAGGGCTGCTAAATGCGCCTACAACATCGCTAGGCAATCTCGCTAGTGCAATAGCTTTCCCAATGTGTCCAACATCCATGTTGATACTGTCAGCAAGTTTTCTCGCCGATAGAAACAAACCATCGTCCAGCGCTCTTGCATACGAAACACCCTGCTCCCAAGCCGACAAGTCTTTTCGACCTCGATTCTCGCGCTCCATCTCTATAAACAGAGTGGCATCATCCATAGAGGATACAAATGCGGTCACCTGTAGACCGAGCTGCAGACAGGCGGCATGTCGCCGATGGCCAAAGACCAACTCATAGTCATAGCCATCTATAGTGTGGGCCATTTTTCGCAGCTTCACCGGTACTGTGTTGCCGCCTGCCGAAGCAATTTCATCCTTAAATGCCTCGAACTCTATCCCGCCAAAATTTTCCATGATTCGATTGGCGTAACGACTGGCCCGGATTCTTCTAGGGTCTACGAGGACCGGTTCTGCGCTATCAACATTAACCGGCAGGAGAGGGGGGTTGGACTGTCCAACCCCCCCACTCTCAGCTCGCGCTAACATCTCCTCGACGCTGATGTTGTTTGCAGTGGAAGCTGCTTCATTCAATCGCATATTGAGAGCAGGCCTTGTTGCTGCAGCCTCCTGAATCTGTTTTGTAAGGGTTGCAAGCATTGCCGTCTCTCCCATTTGTTTACTCATAAAGGTCCTTTAAATTAAAGAAGTTTCATACGTTCCGCAATGATCCGTGTCGCCTTTCGAACATCGTCCGCAGCAGGTGAGGTGGGCCTTGATAGGAGCAAAGGCATTTTTGGCTCATCATCTAGCGCCCTGGGGAAATCTTCACTTCTTCGCACAGTTTGACCAATCAGCGCATCTTTGTATCTATTGGCAATGGTCGCGATATGCACACTGGATCTGACCCGCTGAGAGTCATGCGCATTACCGAGAATCATGAGTTCTGGACACCTGCCATAACTCTCATTCATATCTTTCAATACAAACGATAAGTACGACAGAGCCTTCGTACTGAAGTGTTCAAAATTTACTGGACTTATCACGCAATCGCTTCCCAGCAGCGCAGCACGAGTAAGCCGGTTCTTTGACGGAGGACAGTCAAAGAGAATTACGTCGTATCCAGAAAGATCACACCCACTGTCCCTTCCGCTGCGTCCTTCTACGATCCACTTAGTCAAGACAAGATCCGACTGCTGCCCCTGTAAAGTCGCTGCGAGTAGCTTGTAGTCCACCATGTCTAACAAAATATCAGCTGGTATCAAATGGGGGCCATGCTCTCCGAAGGGCTTCTTGATAACCTTTTCCAAAGGCTGCTTGTTGTCACTGCCTGGCAACAAGTTCCCAAGGTGATGTTCGACGACCACAGACGGAGACTGGCCCAGCTCAGCCGCCTCATCGGAAGTCATCTCACTGTCGTAACCATAAGACAAGGTCAACGAACCCTGAAAGTCCAAATCAATCACAAGGACCTTCATTCCCATTAAACCCAAAGCAACGGCGAGATTGCCACTCATCGTTGTCTTACCAATACCACCCTTCGGCCCCCATACCGCAGCCGAGACTTTTTTCAAAGGGGAGGGCGCCAGTTTGTTGTTCATTCTCCAGCGCGCAATAGAAAATAAATCGGCAGGATGAAAGATTCGAGCCATTGAGGCACCAACCAGTTTCCTGTCGATCTTGATTCCAGCGTCATCCGCGTTACGGCGCAGCGTGTCTACCGTAACTGAAAGTGCCGCTGCAGCTGCAGCTGCTCTGTAGTTTATGCTCATGGTTAAATCACCTTTTCTATGGAAAAGTCATTTTATCAATAAAACAATTTGGTGCAAGCCAAAAACCTGCTTAACAGCATTTTGGCTTGCACCAAACCCCGCAACTAACGCGTGTTTCCACTTTCAGTATTTGCGCAGCCAACAAGCGCTTGTGGAACGGACACCAGTCATGAAGTGCCATTTACTTCAGCGTTGTCAGACGTACAGCGTTGAGTACTTCTTGTTCATAGCACTACTTTGATGAAGTAGCCGCTGCTGGCAGCACTGGCATTACGGCACCGACTTGCCATATCCAGTGTTGGATGGCGTCATTTTGGGTCAACGAATCAAGCTCAGCCATATATTCAGCCGACGTGTCACCAGGCAACACATACAAAGCTGTTGGCTTCTCCTCGGTGTCATGCAACACCCCAAAACTCATTGGTTTTTTGTGAGGAAGGTTATAGCGGAGCGACTTTACAAACCTTCGCGCGCGCAGCAGATCCAATAGCTCTGCTTCACGCATGTGTTCGAAAGGAATCCAGTTTTCATTCACAAGCATGAGCGAGTGCTGTTCGATTGTTGCCAAGCCTGAGGAATCAATACCAAAAGTGCAGATGCAAATCATGTGCGCGTCAGCCCTAGAGTCCCACAACGAATAGAGATTTTTGAACCTCTTGCGTGACGCTTCGCATGACTTGGTGTCAATCATGAATGGCAATTCAGGTAGGTGTTTAAAGACGAATTTCGATCCATAGCGTGCAGATTGAATGTCTTTCAACTCTGCGATTAGCACCATCAGCTGACGGCGACCGTTATCAATTTTTGTGAGCGGCACGATTCGGGCTTTTCGCGCCTGAATGATGACGTCTTTCTTTTCGCTGTCCCAGGGCTCGGGAATAAAAATCTGCGCGGCCAAATCCTGGCCTTTCGTGTACTTGGCCGCTACCGCAGCGGTCAAATATTTAAAGATCGTTCCCCAACCCCTTTTGCCTTGCATGTTGGGCGTCCACTTTGTGAACTCTGCCTCATCCCAAAGGTAATGCAGTAAGCCCAAGATCGAAAGACGTTGTGTTTCATTTTTCACAACATCGGACGGTTCACCTGCAGAGACTGGGGGAGGGCGGTTACCAACTTTAGTGAGTGCAAAGGCAAGGCTTAACGTGGTAGTCCCGTCGTCTGCGTTTTCCTTAATTGCATGCCCCAAGACTTCACCCAACCCAGACAAATCGCGTGGTGGTTCGTAGGAATCGCAAGACGCTGTGTGATTGCCTCCACCATCGGGCATGCGCCGGAGTCCATATAAGCCATCGCGTTTCACGATCACCATGGCTACACCCTCAGGGACGCATAAACATAGGGGGCGCATTTTGCCTCCGTACATCGTTGCCAACTGAATCTGCATACGTGGGTCGCTACCGCATAACGTCAGATCAAGGCACTTGTACATAGCTCTCTCCCACGAAAAATTGCAGGCTATTGGGTCAAAATGACATTGCAAACAATGTATAACTATATTACAGTTTCAATAAATGAAAAATTTTAATGTTAGATCACTAACGTTGCTGTGGGGTAACGTTTTACTTCAGGTGTTTGATGGCCTGCTCACGACCTTATGCCTCGATCACGGTCTTCACGAGAGCAATCGGCTATTGAGACTTGTTGCTAGTGCTTTCCCAAGCGAGGGCGCAATTTATTTTTCTGTTTGGGTTGGCAAACTTGTTGCAATTGCAGCTTTAGTTTGGTGGTGGAACGTGCTGAGTCGACGTGCTGCTGCACACAGGCACCAGAACGCTCTTTATGCATGCATGGCGATTGTGATGTTCGTGATAGTAGCTCGCAATGTATATATTTTTAACAGCTAAATAATTGCAAAAGAAGAGCATTTAATGAACATTCGCTTCCGAACATCGGTACACACGTTCTTAAGGCAGTCCTGCGCACCATTGATTCTTAGAATCAATGGATATGGAAGATGCGCTGATTTCACTCAACAATTTGCGGTTGGCAGCGCACGCGAAAGCCATCAAACTGGTAGTTATCGAGCGCGTGGGAGATCGGCACGTTTTGAAAGCCCAACTTCAGGCTATCGACCATCTGTTCACAGTGAAGGGCACTCGTGGCGGGGTACGCACCTGGAAGTCTGTCGACAAGCTCTTGGTAACATTAGCTACTCTTTGGCACGGCGAGTCAGAGAAACCCTGCATCGAACTGCGCTTGTAGGACATTCTTTAACAGCGACTTTGTGTCGCTCCCAGAGCGTCCCATTGATGTTGCTGGCAACGGTCGCAAACTCTTATGTTTTTGCACAAGAACCGCCCTCAGCTCGAGGGCAAACGTCACCAATCTCCGCAGAAGAAGTAAGGACGGCTTTAGTACAGAAGTTCCCCGCGACTGCAGGCTCCCGGGTGACGCCAGCATTCTTCAATTTCTACCGTGTAACCAAAGGCAACGAAGTAGGGTTCGTCAGTGATGACTTACGCTATTTAATTCGCGGAGAAGTTTTCGACTTGGCAAGCGGTATTTCCTTAAATCCGGCACCAGATAAAGCGGTGCAACCAGAGCAGGCCATAACAAAGATTGATATCAATCGCCTTCCGCTGGCAGATGCAATTCGAATCGGCTCGGGCAAGAAAAAACTCTTTGTCTTTTCAGATCCGGATTGCCCGTACTGCAAAAAGTTTGAACTAACGCTAGCCGCACTAAAAGATGTTAGCGTGTTCGTATTCCAGTTTCCCCTTGAGCAAATTCATCCCAATGCGAGAAAAGTCAGCACAGATATTTGGTGTCGCCCGGAAGCGCTGAGGGGTTCTGTGTGGCGAAACTACCTGGTCTCGGGCATATACCCCAAAGTCTCCACGGCCAAGGACTGTCAAACACCCATAGACAGGAATTTACAACTCGGTTCCAGCCTTGGTATCAGAGGTACTCCTGCTGTAATTTTTGAAGACGGCAGTTTGCAAATGGGCGCAATGGACGTCGCAAGAACACAATATTTCCTCGACCGTGCTACTAGTCAAGAGGGTGGTAAGTGAAGCGTCTGGTCGTCAGCGTTTTTTTGGTCATGAGTACCAGCTGCTACGCAATGTGTTTCGAGGAGGCTGCGCGAGAACAAGGGCTTCCCGAAGACATCCTCAGGGCAGTGGCATATGTCGAATCGCGTGGCTGCAAAAACCTGAACCACCAAAAAAACAGGGACGGCTCGCTTGACTACGGGTGCATGGGGATAAATTCGTCAAACATGCCCACACTGACCCGTTTTGGCCTCACCGAGAAGATTCTCGTCACAGATCATTGCGCCAACATACGTGCCGGCGCTTGGATATTGGCCGGCATGGTGGGCTTATTCGGTCCGACATGGCGCGCTGTCGGGGCTTATGGTGTCGGCATCGCGAGAACAAACGCTGCAGAACAAGCCAGACGCGTTTATGCCAAAAAGGTTTTCGAGGCACAAAACATCCTCAAGATTAGGGCGCCTCAATGATTTCCCGCTCTGCGAACACTATCGGAGTTTTTTCGGTGTTCAAGGTTGCGCTCATTGGATTTGGCGTGGCTCTGTCATCGACCTGGACTGTTGCAGAAAATCTCGGGCAAAGGGGTGATGTATCAATGCCCGATCGTGACGGGCGTGAACAACTCAAAGATCGTGCAAGGCAGATTCCGAAAGCACAGCTGGATCGCTTTTGGCAAGACTACAGAAACAAAACAGTTGACGCCATCATCAACCCAAAATCCCTAGGTATCCGTACAGACTTAAGTGTGCGAGAGGTTCAAGTCGTACCAACTTTTCGCATGCCATTTGACGCCATTGACAGTCAAGGCAAGGTTGTGGCCAAGCGTGGCTCAGAAATCCGGCCCTTGGATATCAATCCCTTGGTGTGGGGCCTCATTTTTATTGATGGCCAAGATCCGGAACAGGTCCGTTATGCAGTGGAGCAGGGTAGGCGCAAACGCTTGAAGATCGTTCTGACCGCAGGGTCGCCATATAAGCTGCGCCAACAATACAAAAACGCCCCCTGGGTAGGAAACACGTCATCCGTGCCGTTTTATTTTGATCAAAAAAAAATGATCATCACGCAACTGCAAAAACTCTACGGCATTGATATCAATAGCGTCCCTGCGCAGCTTCAAATGGTAAGACAGGGCAGGATTAACGCGTTGCGTGTTGTGTTTGGTAAGGAGAAATCTTGAGAACCATTCATAAACTTAAGAAGACTCTCATATTTGTATTTGGCACATTCGTCTTCATCGTGGCGACCGCGCAGTCGCTGTGCCAAGGCTCTTTCCCGAATCCAATCACCGACGTGTGCTGGGATTGTTTTTTTCCCGCAAAAATTGCGGGTGTTGGTATTAATTTCGAAATTCAGGGTGATGACTACGACTCTAACACCACGGGGTTGCTTTGTCTTTGCGCACAGTCACTCCAAGCTGGAGTAAGTACCAGCTATTGGGAGCCACGCTACATGGCGGATATGACAAACATTCCTGGATGCATGCCAATGCTTGGTGGTGTAGATATAACCCCCCCCGTACAACTCTAGCGAAATGGGTGGCACAAGCCAGCCTTTAGCTTTGATTGATACAAACAACCGTGGCAGCTTTCAACATGTGAATCTCTACGTCAATCCTATCGCCACTGCGTTGGGGATTATTAACAACTCTCCCTGCCTTGATAGTCGTGCTTTTGACACACCGTATGTTAGTTGGGCTGATCCGACATGGGCTGATGACGCGCTTTCGTTAATGCTCACCCCTTACGCATACGCGTTTGCAAACCTGGCAAGTGTTGCCGCTGAAGGCGTGGACGGTATTGCGGCTACCAGTGGCCTTCCTTTGCCGCAGTTGTTTTGGGTTGCGGGTTCATGGGGTCCCATGTACCCCTTGACGGGCAATGTGGCAGTGGCAACTACTCCCGAGCAGGTAAGCCATCTTCTTATCACCAGGGCACTCGCAAAAATGCATGCGGCCGGCGTGCAATTTACATCTGCAGGGTCCGATGCTATGGCGACCTGCGGTCCCTATGGAGTGCCGGAATTAATCATGGATAAGCGCCAGTACAAAAGCAACCGTACTTTCCCATTTCCCGATAACACCTGCACTCCCATTGGACGTCCTCTGGCGTTTCAAGAATCAGGTGCAGCACGCCCGAATGACAAAGATTACGGGTACTTCATTTTTCAGAAAAAGGATTGTTGCACTCCTGTCGTCGGGTTTTAAACATGATTCCCATAATTCGCAATGCTATTTTGAGTGTTTGTTTTCCACTGATTTACAACGCGTCTGCGTCCGCGCAGATGTTTGATTCGATGACGGCAAAACCGGTGTTGTATGTGATGGTGAGCACCAGCATGCCTGAGAGTGTTCTCAATGGCATCGTCTTGGATGCATCACATTCAGGTGGCTCTGTAGTTTTGGTCTTGCGCGGGTTTCCTGTCACTACAGGCCAAAGATTTGATGGATCTATGGGCCAAGCCAGCAATTGGGTCAGTCGGGTAAATAACCAGTGCTGCTCTCATCAAAAGGGGGGCACCGCCTCGTGGATGGTCGATCCAAAGCTTTTTGACAAATATGGTGTTCAAAACACGCCAACATTTGTGTTGGTACATCCTGCGCTGGGCTCTGGTGATGGCAGCTTTACCAAGGTTTCTGGCAATGACTACAGCCTGGGTGACGCGTTGAAGACCATGGCAAAGGTCAGTCAAGTTCCCCGGCTACGGCAAGCGGCCGCACAGGTTTACAACAGGACATTTGCGCGTGACTAAGGTGACGCGTGGGAAGTTTTCCTCATAAAAGCGAAAAATAAATCAATGTTATTATGTATTGTGATATAAATAGAAACATGCGATCCACACTCTGTAAAACCCTATTAGCCGCTCTATTTGGTTGGTCACAGGCGATGGCGCAAAACATCACATTTTTACCAATGCAAAAGCGCGCTGATAGCCTGTCGGTAGTGATCTTTCAATCCAATGGTGAATGGGTCTATTCAAGCAAAGAGGTGCAGCTACCCAAGAACGGTAAACCGAGCTTGCTCGGCGCACCCAAACGCGAAAGCTATGACCTGCTGACAGCCCAAGAGCAAGACGGGCTATCCCGTTTTGTTGCAGACCAACAAGCAGACCTAGCGCGCATAAAAAAGCGACTAAGTGAAGAGCAAGTCGTTGCTACGACACTGCCTGCGAAAGCCCACGTAATCCATCCAACGCGTGGCCACAGCATTAGTCAGCCTTTGCGCTTGGCTTGGCCACTGGTAGTTATACAAAGCCCAAACACAGTGTGCGTGCCTCAATTGGAATGGGCCAAGTCCGCGAGTTGGCAAGATCATTTGACGTGTGCGGAGGTGCCGCAATGAGCCTTCGAAGGGAACCGTTTTACCAAATCCCGGAGTACCCGGATGCAGATCCGCTGGTGCTTGGAGCGCAGCTCCGAGATATCTATCTTTTCCTGTTTTGCCTTGTCGTAGGTCTGGTTCTCTTGTTGGCGGACCAGACTCTGGCAGGCCTTGCTTTCTGGGTTGTTGGCTATTGGGTTAATAAATATTGGATTAAGTTCAAACGCGCCCAGCTGGGTGATTTAACGAACGTGCTTTTTTTCCGGTTGGGTCTCAAGCAGTTCTCAAAAGCGTTTACTCGGCCTTGGCAGTTATTCATAACCGACACGCCTGTTCGCGCTGAAGGAGTAAATGTTGAAAATTAGTGAACGATCTCAGTCGCTAAAAGACAAAGACCGCACTATAGGATTCCTCGCATTGGCACTTTCTCTGCTCGGCGCGGTTCTTGTGGGTCTCATTGTGTACATGCACCTTTATGGCGTCATCGTTATTCAACGAACTCCTGGCATACCATCTGAGTCGGTCATTGAGCGATCAACGCTAGATATGAAGTCGCAAAAAGCGGTGCTCGCGGCCACTTCCAACGCTATTGGCAGCATTAACCCACAAAATGCAGAGTATGTAAAAGCGCTCGCTCAGGTTTTCTTCGCCCCAGAGATATACACCCAATTAACAGGTGAAATTAATAGTCTGGTTCAAAAGATGGTTGCCGAGCGTGAGACCGGTAGTCACTACTTTGTCCTTATTAGCTCAAACTACAACCCACAAGAAAACCGTCACTATCTTTTCGGGGAATATCACACAGTAAATGCAGCGAAGGACACTTCGCAAACCTACGTATTTGAATATCAGCTTCGAATGGAACAATATCGCCCTGTGATAGTGGATTACAAGTTTTATCCTTCTGATACAGCTCCAACCATGAAATATACAGATAAGGAGCAGAGATGAAAACCACTATGATAAATGGATTTCAGAGAATGGCACTGAAGGGGATTCAGTGGGTGTTTGTCATTGTCATTTATGGCCGGGCGATTGCAGATGGTATGCCTCCTCAAAAAGACGTTCCGGCACAAATAGACGAAAACCCCACCAAGGGTAAAACAGCATTCAAAGAGGCATCGTACTACCGTGACACCCCAGCGCCCGCCATTGATCTTCCGGGGGTGATGCGAATTGATGGGATTGATCCTGCCGCATTGGATTTTACAAAGACACGTGTAGTCACTATGCGTCAGTCAGTGGAGCCGGTTTTTGTATCGCTAAATGATCCCAACACCATTATTTTGCCGTTTGCAAATCCTGGCGCGCAGCACTACTCGACATTTGACGTCAGAAAAGACGCAAGCAACCTCGTGTTTGTTTTTACGAAGAGTCAGGAGCCGGGAACTGTTTTTTTCTATCCACCTGACCGCTCGACGGTATTTGGGCTCCAGCTCATTCCCAAAGATATTCCGGCGCAAATGATCATCGTTAAGAACGAGGAAAAGACAGTTCTGGCGGGCTCATCAGTAGATGGCAACACCTATAACGCAAAATTTCAACGTCTATTTGAAACTGTTGCTACTGGGGGCACACCCCCGGGATTTGCCGCCTATCAAATCGAAACCGGCGCTATTCTTTTGGCCAAGGGCGCCTTGATTGAGCGGGTGCGGCGTTATTCCAGTCGCGAAATGGAAATCCACGCGTATGTGGTTGGCAATCCAACAGATCGTCGTATTTCACTGCTAGCACAAAGTTTTGATGGTCCTAACGTTTTGGGCGTCTCGCTTACCCCATCCGGAGAAATTGACCCCGGCAGTAAAGTCACTGTCGTTGTGATCTCCACCAGAGGGGAGGGTGGTTATGTCGGACGTTGATCGCGACGCGAACGCCCTGGGCGAGGCCGGGATACCGCAAGGAAAAATTCGGAGCATCCTGAAGACGTTTTGGGACGATCTGGTCGCGTTACCCTTACCCTTCAAAATCTTGGTGATCTTCATTGTGGCTGCTGGCGTTAGCGCATCCGCTTATGTGATGTTTATTGGAATGTTGGCGAAGCAAGCATCTCCCTCAGCCGAGATCAGAGACATCACGCGCAAGGCCAAGAGTGATCAACAGCAAGGGCGGCCGTCTCCTTACTACGAGCCGAATTTGCCGGTGAGCAATCGAAATCAAGGCCTCGAAGAAGTGCTTGCTAAGTTTGAGACGCTGAACCAACGTCTTGATCAAATGGAACGCAATCAGTCACTCGCTTCAACAAGGTCGGCACCAGGCACGCCTGGTGCTGCACAAGATGTTAGTTCTCAGGACCAAGCCTCCAAAATCGATCTGGATAAGCCAATACGGTCGACCCCGACTTATTCGATTCCAGCTCGTAATCCAACAGCAAACGCACCTACAGCTGATTCAACACAATCCGTGGCCACACTCAACTTGGATCAGGCTGCGGCAACCGCTCCAGCGGTACCGGCGCAGCCAGTCAAGGAGCCTGTTTCTAGCCCGCCCATCCCAGAGACTCCAACGAAGAAAAAAACTAGAGTTATGAGTGTGGCTCGCTACAGCGCAGTAGAAAGCGTCATATTGGTTGGTTTTTTTGCAAGAAGTGCGGCGTCACCCAATGCGGCTGGTGCTGCAGATAGTGGGAGTGGCACTTCAACCAATGCTGCTTTAGGGGTGGGCGCCCGATTCGTTGCACTGATTAAGGGTGATTTGATGATGCCCAATGGCTTTCGTTCCGGCGCACTGGACTCTTGCTTTGTTGGCGGTTCAGCCATTGGTAGCTTGAGCGATTCACGGGCCAAAGCAATTGCTGAGGCCATCTCCTGCATCAGCCCTGACGGACAAATCACGGACATACCTGTCAAGGGTTACGTTCAGGATGCGGATGGCACTAACGGTATTGCTGGCAACCTCGTCAACAAGCAAGGGCCAATTGTGATGCGCTCGGCTCTTGCTGGGCTGGCGTCGGGTATCGGGCAAGCAATTTCGCCCTATCAAGTTCCAGGGCTCAATTCAACAGCTGGCGGCATTGCGTTCCCAAGCGTCAGTGAAATTGCCCGTACCGCAGCCGGACAAGGTATTTCAAACGCGTCAAGTCAACTTGCAGCGTTCTACCTTTCCTATGCCAAGGAAACATTACCTGGCGTGGAAGTAACAGCTGGGTCGCGCGTTACTTGGGTGTTTACTGAACCCTTTGACATTGAACTTCCAGCTTCGGGAGCCAAGAAATGAAACTCATCCACATAGTCTTGTTGTGCGCTGGCAGTACTTTCCTGAGTGCATGTAATTTTGCGCCAGTAGGAAAAAGTAACTTTGATTGCAATCGACAGGAAGACGCCAATTCGCCCTACTGCAGAAGTTTTAAGGCTGTTTTGGTGGGAGCCAATCCGCCGCTCGCACCAACCCGGTTTGATCTCAGGGCGAACCAACAGGAGTACGAGCGCATGGCTGGCATTGCTCCCATAAGCGAACAATCAGGAATGCCTTTGCAGGGCACTACAAAAGACGCTATTGTTTTACCTCATCTCAGTTCTGGACCGTCATTAGTCAGTAGCAGCACAAGGCACATGCCAGTTCGCCAAGCGCCAACCCTCCAGCGTGCTTGGATTAAGCGCCATGTAGAGGGCGACACCCTTGTGGATGACACCGAAATTACCTGGGAGACCTCACCATCGCGCTGGGTCGGCTTACCTAGTGTCACCACTACTCAAGGTTCGCAAACCACAGGGCAAATCATTCCTTTCAGAGCAGACAAAAGTATCGTCGCGCCTGGACTTGCATCGCAAGTCATCAATGACAGCAATGGCTACACGCCTCCTCAAACTCAAGAATTCAGACAACCTGGTGTTGTCGATTCCGCCGCGCCGCCTGCGGTTAAAGGCAGCTTGCCCCTTCCTCAGTAATCAACATACGAAAGTGTCACAACCATGAAATACGCACCCACTGAAAATACTAGCCAAGGCAACGTTTTGGCGATCGGTATTGTCGTTACCCTTGGAATACTCGCGCTGGCAGCAGCGGTAAACGGAGGTACAGCTCTTTCAAGTTCCGCCTGGGCCGATTCCATCATTACATGGATCAAAACCAACTTTTTGGCCTCCACCTTTCTCATCATGCTGGCCACCATCATGACCGTGGTCGGTGTTTCCCAAATGGTAAAGGGTGGGAACTATGGTTGGCTCTTGCTCGGCCTTGGTGTCATTGTCGTCGCAGTGTTGGCGCCCTCATGGTGGACTACCGTTTCGACATCTGTTCCGACCGAGCAACAGATGCTAAGTATTGATCTATCTAGATTCGTTCAAAAACGCTAAACGCGCCGACCAATGAGAGTACGCGCCCCTTCGTTGGCAGTCGCACCGGCATCGCTGATTGTTGGCCAAGAAGCCGTTGCGCGCGATCACCTGATCCTAACCAAATTGGAGCCATCCGACCCCGTAATGTTGGGATGTGCATACCTTTGCGCACCTCTTACGGGAGGCGGAGCCTCAATGGGCGATGCATTGGAGGCGTTGCTAAAAGAACTGCCAGAACAGACGGTGCTGCAGTGTGTGCAGATTATCGCGACGGACCACCACGCTGTTTCCATGTACCGAGAAGGCAAAGACTCAGAAAACCCTTTTATCGCCGAACTGGTAAACCGACAGGCACGCATTTTCGAAAAAATGAAGGAACCTGGTTGGTCAGATACAACCCCCATGCTTAACCAGCGGCATGTTCTTTTAACGTTGTCGACACCGTGCGACGCCACCGATCCCACAGACGATGACATACAAGATGCCCTTCGGCATCAGCTTACCTTTCGCGCAACATTAGAACAGTCGTTCAAATATGAAATATTGCCAGCAGAGCAAGTTCAAGCGTACCAACGTTTGCAGCTGAAACCGTTCTCAGAATTTGAAACATTCGATCTCGATCCCGACGTTGAATTAAATCGTCAGGCGTTTCCGACCGGCGATATCTTTGACTGTCAAGACCCCTATGCAGTTGTAGTCAACCAAGATACCTGGATAGCAGGACTGGCAATTCAGGCTTACCCGAAACCGCCTAACAGTGTGTTCTTTGGGATCATGAACATGCTGTCGGGCGCGAACTTCGAAGGTCCTGATGTACTGGAAGGTGAAGGAAAACGCGTGAGCGGCCCCGTGATGTTTGTAACGACCATTGTTGTTGAGAAGCAAGCCGCCCATATTGAGAGAACTAGAAACTCTTTAAATTCGCGATCTCCAACCGCGATGGCCCAGAAAGAGAAGGAGGTTATTTCCTTGGGATTTGAGGATACGCCGGCCGTCCGCAGAGACCTTGAATATATGAAACAGCGATGCATTGACGGAGGCGATCGCTTTGTAAGAGTTTCCGTGGACTCGTTCGTGTATGGCAAAACAAGAGACGCTATCGTATCCTCGCTCGCCACGCTCAGGGGCACATACAGCCAACTTAAATTTACCGTGCGAACAGTCACTGTGAATACCGGAGTTCGGCTCAGCAATTGCCTGTTATTGAACCACAGCCAGGCCGTAGCGGCTCGACTGCACAACGATCGGCTAATGCCTTCAAGTTCCGCGTCATGTTTGTTGCCCGTCTACGGTGACTTCACGGGTTTTCGATCACGCGGCAATAAAGGTTATGGTTATATGACGGTAACTAGGCGCGGGCAAGCCCATTTCTTCGATCCATTTGCCAGCAATAATCCGCACGGGCTTCTTCTCGGTAGCACTGGTAGTGGTAAGTCAGTAACCGCACAACAATTTGAGAGAGATCTGTTGGCCCAAGGAATACGCGTCATCGTTCTCGAAGTCGGCGCATCTCAAGCTGCACTCGCTCAAATCGTTTCTTCTTCCTCACCCGGCTATGCGCAATACAACGAATTTGGGAGTTTACAAGGTCAATTTAGGCCAAATCTGAACCCTTACCTTGGGTTGGATGCCGACGATTTTGAAATCTATAAGCAAAGCATCGTGGCGATCTTCACGCTCATGGCTTATGGTTCCGAGAGAGCAAGCGGTGATGCCAAGATTGCGATGAACGAAGCATGCACAGCAGCTTGGAACCAAAAAGGCGCACAGGCTACAGGCCATGATGTATTGGCCGCTCTTGAAAATATTCGCAGTGCGGCGCAAGAAAATGCTACCAAAAACGGGCCAGACAAAGTAACCAGCGAAGCTATTGATCTTATTCCTCGTTTACGTGCATTTTTAGATGCCCCAGCCAGAGGAGGATATTTCAAAGGCGGTGCGCAGTATGAAGTGAATGCCCAATTCATAGTTAATGAGCTAAAAGGTGTCGGTGACGATCCGCACCTGCAGTTAGTAGTTCTATTTGCGTTATTTTTCAAAATCAAGGTGCAGCTTGATGTGATGCCTGGAAGGACTGTTGTCCTGATGGATGAATGTACAGACCTGCTCAAAGTCCCAGCTGCAGGCGATGCTATCGAAAGCTTGTATCGCAAAGGGCGTAAGGATGGAATTGCAGTGTGGCTCTCCACGCAACGCCCGACAGACCTGTTGCTGTCTGAGGCTGGAAAAGTGGCAAAAAGTCTTGCTGCCTGGAGGCTGTTGCTTAAATTTCAAGAGCAGGACGTTGACGCAGCGTTGGAGGTTTTCGCAGACATTGGAAAAGATCCATATCTCAAAAAACTTTTCGGGTCACTGCAATTTAGAGCAGGCGAATTCAGCGAACTTCTGACCATTGGTAACGGAGCCTATGAGGTTAGCCGTATTTATTTGGATCACTATAGTCTTACAGCTTTCCAAACTGAGGCCGATCATAGATTGAAACTTTTCGCACAGCTAAATCTAGGTCGCCCTGCTATGGAGATCATTGATGAAATGGCTGGCGAGACAGTTCGTCGCGCAAAAGGATACGTTGAACGATTTGCTCAGGCTATCGGGCAACTCGGTCCTGCTGATGAAAAAGCGGTGGTCGAATTGCTTCTGGAAAGGTTGCGCAAATGAGTCCTTTGAAAATCATAGTGGTTGCATTTGCGGTGATTGGATATTCAGTTGCCTTATTTACAGCGGCGGTTCTTTGGGAGCGAAGCCACCACAATCAGCCTCTTGTAGCCGAGGTAGACAAAGAAACAATCATTTACCAGGCGATATCGGATCACCCTGATATGAGCGGCGATGACTTGGCATCCGCAATTGAAGAGCCAATGGTGACTTTTTTGAATAGCTGGGTTGAAAAGGGCTATGTCATTTACTCGATTCGTTCTGATGCTAACGGCAAGAAGCAGTTGGCAATAGAAGCTATGCCTCCCGCCGTTGATCTGACAGAACTGCTGGAGCAGGTTGTCAACGCCGCTTTGGTCAAGAAAGCAACTAAAGCAGCTCCATGAGACACGCGACAAGACAGGAACCCGGGAGGTCGAGTCAACTGAAGGCCCCGTCATTTTTATGGTACCTGCGTTATCTTCCAGTGTTGCT
Source organism: Curvibacter sp. Hmag1.1 (assembly GCF_059769165.1). Taxonomy (NCBI): domain Bacteria; kingdom Pseudomonadati; phylum Pseudomonadota; class Betaproteobacteria; order Burkholderiales; family Comamonadaceae; genus Curvibacter; species Curvibacter sp. Hmag1.1. Next base: position 96,333 of record NZ_JBMBGX010000003.1, on the reverse strand, counting down.
GCTGGGCTTGTACGTTGCGCTCCCCGTGCATGTTGGCGTGGACATGCAAAAGGAGCGCTGCCTGCAGGATAAATGGCTTTACGTTCTTCTCGAACAAACAGGCTTTGCCCCAAGAAAAGGAGACCTCGTATTTTTCCCTCGTGAGGGCCCGCTAGCGTATGTCCAAGCGGATTACATCGGCAAAAAAGTCGTGGGCATACCAGGAGATCAGGTACGCGTTGATAGTCAAGGCAAGGTATGGGTTAATAGTGTACTTGTTGGAGAAGGTTTTCCGTTGTCACCCATGTACAGGGTGTCTCCTGAACATTTTTTCGAGTCTGTGCAAACCATTCCCCAAGGTCAAGTTTTTGTCATGGGTGATCACCCTCAGAGTAACGATTCGAGATACTGGGGTACGTTACCAATCAAAAAAATCCGTGGCCAAATGTGGGGGATTTTTTGATGTCTATGTTCAAAGTACTTCTGATCTGGGCTCTGCTCGTCTCTGGTGTGGCATGTGCCCAAGGGGTGGCGCAATCAAACAATGCCTCGCCAACTATAAATTCAGAACAGCGGCGTCCGCAACTTCTGGAAGGCTACGCAGACGCATTCACTTATTACGAACCGCTGCCAAGAACCAAGCCGCAAACTGCAATCGCGCCAAAGGTAAGTGCCCCCATACCGGCAACAGCACTGAGACAGGATCAAGCGGTTGATTTTGATTGGCTAAAGGAAAATTATGCGCTTTTACAGAAGCGCGCATTCAACAATCCGGATAACAAAGATAGCGTCCTCGCCTTCGCCTATACGCAAAGAATTCTGATGGACAAGGCGCAGCGCTTCGATGACGCGATGTATGAGGCAGTGCGTACTGACCCCTATCTCAACGAGTTCAATCGTCTCCCAACGTTCTGGACGCAAGGTGCAAAAACAATATTGAATATAGAGCAAAAGGCCCGATCGCGTGCCGCCAGTGAATTAAGTGCTATCGGCGGCCTTCTGGTGTTCGTTGACGGGCAATGTCGATTTTGCGACAGTCAATTAGCCGTTCTGAAAACCATGCGCTCAGTGAACAACATGCAGTTTTTAGCAATCAGCACGGATGGTACGGCTCCACCACAAGCAAAAGGCGAAACGGTCCAAAAGGATAACGGTCTTTTTCGAAAACTCCATCTTCAGCTCACGCCGACCGTGGTCTATGTCCCACGACCCAAAGCCTACGATGGGAAAACGGCTAACGATCCGAACGAATATTTCATTATTGCCCAAGGCTACTACGGGGTCGCCGAACTGGAGAAAATGCTCGCGTTTTCCGCCTTCAAATCAGGAAAATACCTCAGTGCCGAAGTCAGACGCGATCTTGATGTGTGGAGTACAGGTGTCGCAAGTAATGCAGATTTACAAAATCTTAAACTCGATTCCAATCGACCAGAAGAGTTTAAAACGCGCGTTGAGCCCCTGCTACGCAAGCAGTACCCCAGTGTTGGAGGTGTCCCTCAATGAAGAAGCGGATTATCACTGCATCAGCAGCCATTATTTTTTCAGGGAATTTGGCCGCCGGCATGCTTGGTGACCTGAACTCCATGTACATGAGCAACACAACAGCACCCTCGACGTTCACGACTGCTGACAGGATGGGTGTAATGGGTGGGTCTTATCAGATGCGTGCGCCCGTAAAGAATGTCATTCTTTTCGCCGTTGATCCGCCACGCTTGGACGCAGGATGCAACGGTATCGATATGCACGGTGGAAGCTTCAGTTTCATTAACACCGACCAGCTAGCGGACATTTTCAGGAAAATCATATCGAACGCCAAAGGCTTAGTCTTTGCCTCTGCTATTCGGGCTATCAATCCCGGCCTCTATGATTTGATGCAGCAGTTCAAAACCTATCTGCACAACTTGAATTCGCTGGCCCAAAATACCTGCAAGATGGCGCAAAGCATCGTTGATCCGATTGACAGGAAACTACAAGATGCAGTAAGCGGGCCTGGTGGCCAAGGTGTCGTGAGCAATGGCGGCGGGATATTCTCTGATACGTTTGACCAGCTGACCCAGTTTTTTGCTAATCAGAATGATTCGTTCGCTAAGAGCGCACCATTTAACCCGCAATCGGGTAATACGTTGGTTAAAGCTACCGTAGCTTCAAGGGCTACTAGAAATCTTGGTGTTGCAGGAATTGGTGACGGATCTTCTGATGACCCCAGTGATCCTAATAGTTACAGTAACCGGCTTCTTTATTCCCTGCTTGGTGTAGAGGTGACCGGAGCAAACTGTCGAACCGGCAATGAGGATGGATCTACCAACAACGTCAACAGTCAAGGATCGGGGCAAGTCAGCTGCAAAATCAACGCAACGCTCAGTTTGCAAAACTTGTTTGATGGTGGTGGGACGCAATCACCTAAGAGTAACGTTCCTTTAAAACTTCTGCATTGTGACAATCCTGGCGGGTCCTCCGTGCCGGCAGGCGGCGTAGACTCGCAAATCTGCACCAACATGTCTACGCAAGATTTTCAGTATGCTGGAATTCTTGGCCATGTGAATACAACCATATTTGGCGATCCCACCGGCACGACGGTGCTGCCAGGCTCGATCCTCGGAAAGCTTCTCGATAATAGTTCTGCAAAATTTACGCCAAACCAGTTGAAGTTCAATCACGCAATTGATGTCAACATTATTGCCTTACTGTCCAAAGTCAAATCAGCCCAGCGCACGGCCGTTGCGTCGAAACTCAGTGAGCACATTGCACATTGCATGGCCGCACAAATTGGCTCCGCCTTGTACAGTTCGGCTCGCGAGGTTGGGTCACGCACAAGCTACAAATTCCTCGACGTCAAAGAACCGATGAACAAGTTGGCGAATGACACTCGGCAATACAGCCAGTTGTGCGCGTCCAGCAATGCGTCACTGGACGTGATGCATCAAATTGTGTTGGCCACACAGATTAACGCAACGGCACGGCGGTAAAGCATGGATACGATTTACATGCCTGGCTCCGAAATCGGGCTCATGACGGTTATGTTGAATGCTGTGGCTATGATTTGTAACAGCGCAACACTAATTTGGTCCGTCGCCCTGGTAGCCTCGGTCTGGCTCACCTTGAAGGGCGTCGCATCGGCCCCCGTAATGCGGTGGCAGAGCCTCCAAACTGGATTGATGGGTGGCCTTATTGCAATGCTGATGGCCTCCTTTCTAACGAACCCTGCAATGAAGCGCTCAGTCAATGTGCAAAGCAGTACCAGCGGAGTTGTCGCAAGGGTTGACAACATACCCGCCATATTGAGTTTGCCGTACACCCTCCCTTCTGCAATTGTGTATGACGCCCAGGGCTTAATCACCACGGCTATCAGTAACGTCAACCCACCATACGATCAACTCAGCGTGGACTCCAACGGCTTGGTTAACCCACTTAAAAGTTTGCTTAATCTGAGGTCGGTTGCGGTCAAAACAGGGGCTCTAGAGTCTGAAATCAGTGAGGTTGTCAGTGCTTGTTTATCTAGCGACAGTGGGCTGCAAGCAACTGATTTTGCAACTATTGGGCGGCTAGTAATGAACTCCGGCAATACAGGGGCAAGCAGTACTCAGACGGTTGAGATTCCAAGTATCACAAAACTGCCCACCAACATCGGAGCGCTGCTGTACCAAGCAGCTCAAAATACAACTGACAAAGTTCCTGGATATGTTCTCGCATCTGACCCATCTATGGTTTTGAGCTGTCCCGATGCAGTTAACGCAGTTAAATCTGACATAGCAAATACGCTATCGTCCGCAGATTTCCAAAAGTGGATCACAGGGTCAGTCAATGCTTCCGATACGCTTAACCCAAACGGATCACCAACCTTCACAGAACTAGTAGCTAAGTACGGTGCGTCCAGGCAGATGACGGTGGCCAACTACGTAACGAACGCAGCAGCCAACGCTAATGCGGATGTGATTAACATGGCATTTTATGAGTTGGTCGATAGCCAACTTAACTGCCTACGGGCATCCGGTGAAACCAAATCAGCATGTTTGGCCACTGCAAGTCAAACCATTGAAATGGAACGGAAGAATCTTAATGACGCTGCCAACATGTCAGCGTCTCAAGCGTATATGTCACAGTTTGGGCCGCAGATCTTGAGTTTGCTAATGGTGCTCAGTCCGTTTCTTTTCATGTTTGCCATGTTTTCGGGTGTGACCGCAGGAGCAAAACTTGGGCGGGTGATAGGTTACGTAGTCGTTCCACTGGTAATGCCGGCATTGGTGGCCGAGGCGGTCAATGCAATGGTGCTGTACAAGTTCGCATCGTTTTTGAACCAGCTGACTGGTGGCGCTTTTCTTTCTCATTCGTTGGTAAATGAGGCCTACAAAGAGCTTTCCATCAATATTGGAATCGCGTCCTCCGTAATGTCGTCCATGCCTGTTGTCATACTGGGTTTGATTGGCCTGTCTGAAGCTGCCTCAAAATCTTATGACAAGTCAGTCGCAGCGGCTTCATCCTCAACGAATTCAACAACCCCGCAGCTCACCGAAACAGGGCCTGTCTTGGCTACGCGTGCAGCCGGCAACATTCATCCCAATTTGCAAGGTGGGGCCGTCCTGCACGGTAGCGGCGCATCAGATCCAGCTGCGGCTGGCACGCTCATGAGCCTGGCGCGATCGGTAACACAGAGTACTAATGATGCTCGGTTGAGAGAAGTAAGCGTTTCTACTGCATCCAATTGGGTACAAGACATTAGTCGTTCTTTTCATAGTGGAACCTCAAAACAGACTGGTGTTGGAACAGACCTGCATTCGGCAGTGCGCAAGAGCCTTGAGTCCACGCAAGGTGCATTGACTTCAATTGGGCAAGATAGTCGGTATTCGACAGATAAAGTGAACAATAGGAACTCGGCAGTATCAGTTGGGGCAGACCTGAAAGGTGGGGTTCCACTATTGGGTGGCGGAGGCGGCGGTGTCAAATTAGGGGTCAGTGTTGGAGGCACCACGAGTGCTGGTGCTACAGACATCGCATCTGTCGGTCAAACTACCACATCCCACTCCTCTGCAGACCAAGCAAACCGTCTCACCAAAGCAATGTCAAGTGACTTCGTCAAAAAAGCTTACCAAAACGCAAGTAAAGAAGAGCGCGAAGCCTTCGACAAGATATTCCGCCAAACACGAACTGCCGCCCAGACACTAAGCAATCGGGATAGCACATCAGAATCGGCCGGAACCAGCTCCGAGCTGCGAAAGCAGGTTGCAGTTGAAAGCGCTAAAGCCGATGCTGACACTGTCGCTACGGCAGTCAAAACTAATTCGGATTTCAGGTTCGCAGCGTTGGAAGCGGAAATGGCTGCAAACCAAAATCCAGTGCTTAGCAAGGCATTTCAAAGGGAATTGCAAGCAATGCAAACCGGAGGGCGCCCCGGCGCCTCGATTTCAGATAGCGCGTCCAGAAATGCCATTGCAACAATGCGCGCTTTGGGACAGGTTGCTTCTGATGAAAAACCTTCAGCAGAGCGTGACATTGCCCAACAACATTTACTCAACATGTTCGCAGGGCTGAATCACCAACGTCTCGATGCTTTCAAAGCACCGCAAGGTAGTCTCGGTATTTCCGTAGCATCTGCTCAGACAAGTTCAGAGCAAACTCGCAGCCAAGTTGAGGGTAAAGTGTTGCCTCATAAATCTGTTGGTAAAACTGGAGGAAGGGCTAGCTCAACAGGACACAGCCCAGCTTCAGCCCCCTCTTCCGGATCTGCACCTGCAGGCCGGAACTTGCCTCCCCCGCGCGGCAAAAACACCACGCCAACATTGCCTGTCTTGGACAACTTACCATCTGAGTTTCAGAATGTTGTGAATACTGTGAAACAGGGTTCTATTCAGCGCATTACTTCAAGAGCAACGTCACAAGATGCCCTGGACTCGGCACGACGCAATGCTGGCGAAGTGGGTTTAGTCTCTACAGATACCAGTCCTGCAAAGGGCACCGTCCGCCGAGCTGCTGGGAATGCATCGAACGCCGCTCTAGACGACCAAACTCCCGTTGAATTGCATCGCCGCAAGCCAACGGGAAAATAAAATCATAAGTTAACGACCGACATCCCAAACACTTGACCAAGATGCTATAAAGGCGTAAAGTGAATTCTTAATCAATATCAGGAGTAATGTATGAAGCCAAAAGAATTCATACCTTATCTATTCTCTTTACCATTCTTGTATCTGGAGTATCTCCACGTCAATGCGTATGTATCACACGGTTTGTACATAGAGCCAGTTTTCGGTTCTGCAATTTTGTTGTTTATGGCTACAGGGGTTCATTTATTGGTGAAAACACTAATAAATGGGCGATATGTGTCCAAAAGCCAGCATCAACACTTCGACTTTTGGGGAAAAAAGACATTTGCCGGCGCTGTTGGTCCTGGTCAAATTGATCCGGTAACCGAAACAGTCAACACTTTTGTTACGGGTTCCACCTTTGGCCAGCGGCAGATTGATACATTTGTCACAACGGTCAATACTTATGGCGCGGGTTCCTCCTTTGGGTCGGGGCAGACCGACCCAATTGGCTCTGCATTCAATTCTTACGGAATTGGCTCGATTGCCCCCGGGCAGTTCGACTCAGTGACCGGAGCAATAAACGCGTGCGGTTTTTCACAATCCCCAGGTTCAAGCTGTTAAGTCACCAATTCATCGGATCAGTATTGGCGGCACTCTGCACCAAATCCTTTAACTTTCTCCCAGAAGCGGCCCTTGCGCGCTTTTCCTCAATTTGTCGCGTTACCTCCCGCACACTAACACCTCGTCGAAAGAGTGTCATGTAAACCGTTTGTCTGGTGACTTCATACGTTTGGGCTATGGTAGTCAGGGGAATACCTTTGCGAAAAAGTCGCTCCCACCATGAATGTCGACGTTGTACAACCCATTCCGCTGTTATCCCTGATTTAACTCGAAATCGGTAAACTTTTGAATGCGTAAGGCCTAGTTCTCTGGCAATTAGGACGTCAGGGTAACCGCGGTAAAATCCACGCTGCAAAGCAGAAACCTGACTCTCGTCTAATTTTTTCATGTCCCGTATGCGCGCCTGCACTGAATTAATGCTCACCAATTGTACATTGCAGGACAATCTTATTTGATATTGTTTAAGTCACCTTGCACCCATCAATAAATTGCGTGAAATTGCAATTCATAGGGACATTGAGATGATGCCGTTGATTAGTGCCGAGAACACTTCTGGATTGCCCTGAGTGAACTCAGGGGTCACAACGTAGGTGCCGACGACCGCAACAGCGGGGGTGTTGGTGATTTTCAGTTGCGCCTGCATGTCAAGCAGGCGAACGCATGCCGCTTCGATGTCAGTGCGTCGCTGTGACACTTTTTGTAGCAAATCAGGCATCTTTGCAAGCAGCGCCAGTTGGGACATGCCAGACCAATGGTTTGTATCGATGCCTTGATCCTGCACCGCTTTGAATGACATCTCCACAAATTCTGTTAGGCGTTGTGGTTGTGTCAGGCGTACTGTTTCATACGCAAGTGCATATCCGATACCGTCTTTGTGATTGATCACTGGCGTTAATGCAAAAATCCTTTGCTTTGGAAGTGATGCCGCGAGGTTCAAAAAAAACGGCATGTATTGCCTTGAAAAAGGACAGGAAGGCGAAAAGTAGACGCGGACAGTTTTTGCCTCTCCCTTGTACGGTTTGACCTCAAGGTACGGTTTGGCCAACTCTTGCTGCGCTGGCGCTTGTGATCGAGCCCATTGAGCGAACCCTGAGAGCCCGCCGGCCAAGACCACAAGTCCCAGCTCACGTCGTTTACGGTTAGGCACTTGCATCTGTCAGCTCCTTGTCCAGAAAATTCATTGCCTCAACGTGCGTCATGCTGAGACGCATTGCTATTTGCGCAACGCGTGTCTTGAAGTCTTGTGCCCGCAGTGCGGTGCCTAACTTATGACATCCATCAAATTTCGCGCCTCGCTCCAGAAGCGTTCTAAATCCAGCCTGTGCTAGTGTCTCAAATTGAGGTTGCTGTGTTGCAAGCTCAAATATGCGTGTCTCATCCAGCGAACAGATTGCTTCTTCCATACCCAGGTCTACCGCAAGTCCCTCCAGTACGGGCACCACGGGCTCGCTTCTAAGCTTTGCATGATCAGCCGCCTCTTTGATGGTGTCCTTCGAGTGAACAATGCCATTGGCGGTTAGCCATAAACGTTCCTCTTCAGTAATCCGGCGTTCTATGCAGTCGTCAGTCTCGTATACCCGCAGAAGACGCACTGCAACGATGAAGCGCAATACCTGTGCAATTCGCATCGCGGGGCTGTCTACATTCTTTGCTAGATCTACTGCGCGCGTGATGGTTTTGACGGTATCGATTGTGTGAACTGTTGCCAGCACTAGGTGACCGGATTGCGCTGCTTGAATAGCGGTTTCCATGGTTTCTGAGTCGCGTATTTCGCCAACCAATATGACACGCGGATGTGCACGCAATAGAGCTCGAAGTCCGGAAGCGAAATTGATAATTCCTCCCACCTCAAGCTGTACGTGTGCTGACTTGGGCGCCAACTCGTATTCGACCGGATTTTCAATGGTCCCAATGATCAACGTTCCATCGTTGAGATAGGACAGCATCGCATTGAGTAGCGTAGTTTTTCCGGACCCTGTGGGGCCTGTTACCAAAATCAACCCATCGGCACTGTTTAGCGCGCGCATAAGTGCAGTTCTCAGCACACCGCTCATATGGATGTCTTGTAGTGCCGGCGCACGCTGCTGATCCAGCTGGCGCAGAATGAATGCCCACCCGTTGAACGTTTTTGCGTATTGAACCCGTACGTTAATCAGGTACCATTTTCTGTCCGGATCTTCCACTCCAAGACCCCGGTCATTGACAAATCTTGCCGGTAGTTCCATGGAGAAGCGGGTTGACCCAAGGTCCGGAGTCATCCCACCTTGTGGGGTATTCGTTAAGGCGAAAAGCTTTTCTCTAAATTTCTGGATGATTTCATCATCTGCCCATACGGTGCGGTTGACCTGAGAAGAGCCCAACTCTGACGAAATCACAATCTGACCTTGTGAGGCAGTCAAATGAACATCCGAGCCTTTGTAAAGTACAAGTTCGACAAGAAGGTTGCGCAATAGTTTCGCCACCTGTACACGCGGATCGTCATCGTTTCCCGGCGCGATGAACATGACACGCCTAGCGTCATTCGGTGCCAATGCATCTAGCTCTGGATATGAGGGTGGCTCTGCACCGCTTATGACGAAGTTTTGGTTCACTAAATCGCCTTGCAAATATTGCATTTCAAATGCATAGTAATATATACTAAATTTTCATATTTGCTTGCTCTAACAATCAAGCACATTCTTCATGCCTTTTTTTTATGATCAACTGAAGCTGCACAGGCGCCGGTCAATGGCTGCGGGATACGCTATGACGGCTCTGGTAGGTGTATTGGTAGTTCAATCTGGTTCGGCTCAAACGATCACTAAGTCACAAGCAAATACTGGGAATTCACTTAGTACGCAACTAGACACTGCAGAATTTAGAGATCTGAAAGACGCTGTGAAGGCCCAAAACGCTGGCGTCCTATCTCGGATACAGCAAAGCGACACTGTCAAAGAGGTGTTCAATGATTTGCGCTACGGGAAACATCTGGTACGCAATGCTGAGCGCGGTGAAATCATCATTGCTGCTGCTATCAATTTACAGCGAGGAATTGACGTCTCTAAAAACCTGGCCGTAATCAGAGACTATGCACGTCGCGATTATGCTGAAGCACAAAATATCCTCGGTTTTTATCATGAGTATGGGCTCAACAACTTTTCGCGCGATATTGCTCGCGCGAAGGAGTTCTACAGCGCATCCGCTCAGTCCGGTTATGCGGCAGCACGCCTAAACTTGGCTCTGCTTGCTCTCTACGGGAAAGAAAATGGCACAAGCAACCCACGTAACGCTCTGCTGGAACTCGCTCGCGCAAACGCCCATGAAATGGATTCGTCCGGGCGCGTCTGCGGTCTTGGAGCATTCATTGCCAATCGGATTGACAAAGCACAAGTCACGACATTTGCGGCTCGATGTTCATCCAGATTGGCCAAGATGGCGGCCGCAACCGTAAGGACTGATCTCACTCTTTCTGAACGCATTGATGACCTCAAGGGCGCCTATGCACTCGGAGTTATAGACGGATTGTATGCAATTCTTGAAATAACCAGCAAAATCAATTCGCCAGAAGCACTGACCCAAAATTGTCGGTACCGGCAAGTCATCGATGCACTGCAGCACAAACCTTTACCAGTTCAGATTTGCAATGCGGACCCGTCCACAAAAGCGTTTGTGATGATGGAAGTCCAAGCTCTAGAACGCCAGCGACAGTCACCAGGCATTCATCTTTCATGGGCAGTACCGTATTTACCCTTTTCTGTTATCGACGAAACCTATTTCGCGAATGCCATTAAGCAAAAAGAGGGGACACCGTGAAGACCAAGCCGCTCATATCGATTGGATTGATTGTGAGTTGCATGACAGTTTTAGTATTGCGCGTTTACGCCAATGACATAGTTGAGCAACCCGGCGTTGTTGGCATCAATCCAAATCACCCCTTCGTTAAGGCGCTGACTGATGGCTCGGTTCGTGTACCTTTAGAGAAGACACCGGAGACTGAGCAGATCGCAGCTGCAGTACTCGCAAAAACTGGCAGCAGCGCTACTTTGTACCTTGTTGCAAAGCGCATCGAAAGGTTCAGCAATCAAAAAACATGCGGCCGCATTGTTTTTGCCATTGGTCAAGGCATGGAGGTATTTAGTCAACTTGGTGGCCAGCTCAATATTTGTGAAGACGGTAGGCCCCCCTGGAAAACCTGCGACCCAGGCAAGCCACTGATTCCTGCAGACGTCCTCTGTACTGACGGCAAAGTGCCGCAGGATACCTTAGAGGTTAAGACCGCCATTGATCGGGCAGTCGAATCTGGTTCGTTTTCACATGAGCAGGCAAAACAAAAATTCTTTGCAAATTGAACTTATGGTCCACGCCGTAAACCAAATTTTGCGATCAGTTCTGAAACTTGCTCCTATTGCAGGACTAGCACTTTTGTCTTCTGTTGGCACTTTTGCCCAAACAGCAGCTACAACTCAGCAGGCGTTGGATTTTGCTAATACGTTAGCGCCGCAAAATACAAAGCAAATCGCAAATCCTTCGGCTCTGCCTGGGGGTGGTACTGTGCCTTCATCGATGCCTAGTGGTCTTGGAATGTTTTCAAGCCCATCAACCACGTTTGACCAATTCCAAAAGGCCAAGGCCAGCGGGTTGACTTTCATGGGGCAACAAGCCCAACGAAACTGCGCCAGCTATTCGCAAGGCACCGATCCCAGCAAAGACGAGGAGTGTCAGGCGATCAACGTGCTGACAACCCGATGCATGTATCCGTCGAATTCACAACAAGCCGTGTTGGGTAACTACGGCCAGAACCAAGGTTCAGCGGCGAATTGTGAGGGCACGTATGGGGCTAATGCACAGAACAGCGGATACGCCGAACAAATCTCAGCAAATGATTCGATGTTTAGACAAACATCAAAAAGTGCACTAACGACCCAGCTAAAAAACATGGATGTGTGCACTCCTCAAACGGTAGAGACCTCCCCAGCGCAATATGAAACACAAGTATGTATACAAAGTCAAGACACCTCTATTCAATCTTGTTCGCAATATACGAACATTACCGTCGAAACGACGACGACGAGTGCAACCAAAACCAATTTTTGTCCTCAGGGAATCCGATCCGGGGATTATTGTCAGTACGATAGCACTGGCGCAGCGAAACAGGAATTGGTTTGTCCTTTTGGTTTCAATCTTTCGGGCACCTCATGCACCAAGACAACCACAACGTCAGCCACGCCCATATATAGTTGCCCCAGCGGAGCTGTGCTAACTGGCTCCACTTGCTCGACAAGCACCTCTAGTTCTACTGCCGCCAACATAGCGAGTTATTCCTGCCCAGCTGGCGCCAGCTTGTCTGGTTCTAATTGCCTCACTACCAGTACACAAGTAGCCACCATTGCCAGTTATGCTTGTTCAAGTGGGCAAAATTTAATTGGCTCAACTTGCAATTCGACATCTAATTCCATTCTGCCAGCAACAACAACCTACTCTTGCCCAACTGACTACAGCAAATCAGGCTCATTGTGTACATATACAAACACAACTGCGGCTACCCCGAATTTCACATGCCCAAAGGGCTATACGACCAATTATCACAATTGTTCGATGGCAACGACAGTAGCTGCAAACGCAACATATAGTTGCCCAGCCGAAACAGTGCAAACATCTCCGAGTACTTGCATGTTAAGTTATTTGTCTAACGGTTGGTGCCCCGCATTGTCAGTACCATTTCTCTACCAATATGACTTGCAGCCAGGTGATGCGGATCAGACTGTCTGTGTTTACGGTTCACAAACAAACTACTCATGCCCGATTGGGCAAACGCTGTCAGGCGCGACATGTAATGGTACCGTCACAACAACAGCAACCATAGGTAGTTATACATGTCCAACTGGTTCAACACTTTCTGGTAGCAGTTGCTTAACCACGATATCTTCTACTGCTACTATTACTTACTCTTGTCCGCCCGGTCAAAATCTCAGCGGTTCGACTTGCACCCAGACCATTACAACTTCAAATCCCGCCACACCAATATACGGTTGCCAATCAGACTTCAATCTTTCCGGAACAACCTGCACAAAGACAATCACAACGTCAGCCTCACCAGTCTATAGCTGCCCCAGCGGATCTATTTTAAATGGCTCTACTTGCTCGACAAATACTACTAGCTCTACCTCAGCCAACATTGTCAGCTACTCCTGTCCAATTGATACTGTCTTATCTGGTTCAATCTGCGAAACAACAGTTTCGCAGAATCCGTCAATCATATATTCATGCCCTAGCGGATCGACACTTTCAGGTAGTACATGTTCCTCTACTATCACGATTCCAATGACGATCCAGTATTCATGCGTCGATGGGAGTGCCGCTGTAAATGGATACTGCATATTTAAATCTAGCAAGCTGTCGTGGGTGTCAACGTGTACAGCTTATGAAAACAGCGCCGGACAACTTTTGGGAACGCCGTGATGTTAAAACGCGTTTCCTTTATTGCCATATTGCTATTCACAGTGAATGCGTCATCACAGACATACGCACCAGGTCAATGTCGTCAAATACCGGACAGCAAAACATGTATTGATCAGATGCCGTGCAAAACAACGTCTAAGGGAGATACAGTTTGCTTGCAAGATGCAACAATCCCCATCGGGGCATTAACTGTCGCTCAATCCTGCTGGCAGTATAGTTATAAATATGCTTGTGTTGATCCTGGTACGAATGTTGACACATGCAAGCCGCTATCAAGTAATCCAGCTTGTTCTATGCAAAAGACAGACTGTATTTCTAAAACTGCCGAATCTGGTGCTTGCAATCAGTGGCAATATACATATTCATGCCAAACAAAAGCACCACAGCAGACTACGCAACTCATTTGCTCAAATGGTGCCCTGTCCGGTGGACCGCAAATACCGGCGAATTCAAAAGCGAATCAGAGTTTCTCAAAAGCAGCCCTGGCTATGGAAATTGCACGTCAGGCAAGTGTTTATGGTGAAGGTGGCAACAACATGTTCGCCGGTGTTAGCGAGAGTTGCAAAACTGGTTATTTTGGAATTAAAGACTGCTGCAAAAGCTCACCTGGTGCCAAATCCAATTCCCAGGCAATGTCACTTGCGCTATCGGGTGCATTTTCAGTGTCCAAATACGCAGGAGCTAAAGCAATAGACACCGTATCACCGTACGTATTTGATACCATGTACAAATCAAATCAATTCACTGCGGGTATGGCAAGTAGTATAGCTGCAACCGGTAACTCTAGTATTGTTCAGAATTCAGAACATCTTGTTACAGGCACTAATTTTGCGAGCAATGGCTTAACATTGAGTGCCTATGGTTTTACATATGGAACTGGCGCGGCCAGCGCTGCTGGTTCGGGCTTTATGAATGCTTCTCAAACTTTATGGGAATCCCAAGCTGGGTCCGGCTACGTAACATTTAATCCCTATATTTTTGCCGCCAATGTTGCCATTCAGATAATTACTGATCTTGCGTCTTGCAGTGCAGATGAACAACTGTTGGCACTACACCGCGGAGCTAACCTAAGCGTTTTCATAAGGCAGTTCTGCTCCAACAAAATACCAATATTAGATACATGTATTGAATGGACATCTGAATACTGTAGTTACAACAGTATTTTGGCTAAAATAATTGATACTCAGGGCAAAATTCAAATGGGTCGATCACTTTTCGATTGTGCCGGACTAACAATTGAAGACGTGTCAAAGATAGATTTTTCGAAAATTGATTTCTCAGAGTTCACGCAAAGTATGCTTAACCAAGCAAAGAATAACGATCCCTCGGATATTAAGGGGAGCTATCAAAAAACGTACGAAGGCAATTTATTCAAGGGCAGCGCCCAAGGAAATAATTCAGCAAATCCAACCATGCAAGGCAAATAACATGCTTTATTCAATAAATCGGAGAAATATCATTCTAACTGGCATCCCAATAATTGCCATTCTTGCTTTAATGAGCTTTCTTTTAGTTGCTTTAGCACGCCTTTATGGAATGCAAAACGAGATCAACTTAGCAAAAAAAGAAATGTCGGAACTATCCGAAAAAATTATAACCATCGAAAACACAAATCGAAAGAACAAAGAAAATGTTCTTGATTTTGAAATGAAACTTAATGGTGCTTGGGCTGAACGAAACGCGTTTGCGATACAGGCGAAATCATGTACAGATATTAAAAAAACGTTAGTCAAAAAAGGATTAATAAAACCATGATGAAGATCCTCATTGCAATAGTAGGACTTTCTTTAAGCAATCTGGTTTACGCTACAGATGTGCAACGTCTAACATTTGATGAAGCGGATGTATTCATTGTTAGGCGGTCTGATATATGGACTCCGAACGAAATTGAGTCCAAAAATCTTAAGCTACCTATTAAAAATCGAAATTTCACATTCTATTTTTATGACGATGCTAATCAATCAAAATTAGGAACCCCAACTGGAAACGGTAACATACCGGAAAACCCTATTGCTCAAGCGATTGTTCCTGAAATTAAGAAACGTAAAGCGAGTCCGGACAGATCAGGAAATTGGGAATATATACAACAAAGCCTGCTTATTCAGTCAGGAGACATTAAGCCTTTTTTACATGCACATCGCAAAATTTACGAATATTCGGTGATTAAGGCCGGAGATCCTGAAAAGCTCGTATCTAAGGTGAAAACTCAGTCTTTCTTTGGCGATGCTCTGAGCATCTTTACGATGGTCGGCTTAGGCGCGAAGCTTGGATCTGAGTTTGCAACAGGCATTGGCGGATCGGCCATGAATGATATTGCGGACCTACCTAGATCTCTCGCTACGATCGCAATCCCCGTTTCGTTAGATGGCTTGGATATTGATGCATTACCTGAATACAAGATTTTAGAATTCAAGCGTATTGGACCTAGAGAAAAGGTATGGGCCAATGGTGCAATTTTGATTGCATACAAACAAGAACGTACACTGGAACTTGCACAGGACCTGTTTATCCGTTCAATTCCTACCGCGCTGGGAATTGATACTACTGAAGAGGCGGTTGATGCTGCCCGTGAAGCCGATTTTCAGGCCAGAAAAGCGATATGGACACGCTGCGTAGCTGCTGCGGACGACCGTTGCAAATAGTCGATATATTTTTTTAGTATTTTTGAGAAACTGTCGACTTTATGCTACTTAAATATTTTCGGTATAACGATCATTTAACTTTGTTTCGCAAGCGGATGTCTTTCTAACGGGTGTAACGGCTGTCAACCCAAGGGGGCCAGGGGGATATCAAATAAATTCTTTATGGCTGACTATGAATCCAAATGTGGTAAACAACTGACAGTTGATGGGTATAGAGCACTTGCTTCAAACAACAAAGCTTTTGCGATCTGAAATGCCGTCATTGAAAAGTCAATTCAATGCCCACCGAAGTCTTTTAACTATCGTTGATTGGTAGAAATGAACCCTTGTAAATTTTGAAACAAAGCTAATCTCCAATAAGTCGGTCCCGCAAAATTCAGAATTAGGTGGTGCGGCGTAAATGGTTAAACACTAATTCTAAGGCTTGCCCGCCCTCATTAGTTCATTATTCAAGCAGCAGCCAAAGTTTGCACCGGCATAGTGGCCTTGTTTGGACTGGAGCAGCTCGCAGAGTTCGAATTGGAATGGGTGGCCAATTTTATTGGAATATACACGTCAGATGAAATCGGATTGATCAATCGCCGCATCAGGGGTAGTTGTTCAGACCTTTCCCAGGTACCGAAATCAACTTCTTTTCGCCAGAATTGTATTTGACTGAACAAATAAGATGATTTCAAGATCTTTATTTTGATCAAATAAACGATCCACAAAATCAAAAATAGTGGCTCGGTTTGAAGAGTGCATCAACAGTAGATTGAATGCCAAAGAAGTAGCCTGCTACTTTGGAATCGTGGACTTTTATGCGAAGTTTGATTGCGGTCGACAGAGAAAATTCTGGCGGCGCAGACCGTAGTGCGCTTACCCCGGAGATAGGAAAGATGACTAAAGCCCTTCTGAGCGTTTCTGAGGCCCATCTCCGGAGGTCACTCACGTCGCTATCGCTAAATCTTCGGAAAAGGTCGGACTTTGTCCGTCCAGATGTGCCAAGGTTTGTGTCTTATGATCAATTGCGTCAACCAAACGGGGTGGTGGTAGGGCGAAAGAAGGTGATCCTCATGTCGGGCGGATGTTCGGTACCAACATGCACGATGTGCCCCTTCACAAATGAGAACAACTATCGCCTCGGACGCTCCCCAGCTGCGCTTTTGGAGCAGGTGGACGCGGTCTTAGCGCGTACTACGGGGGAGCCTGATTACTCAGTGCTGGCGCTCTACAACGACGGTTCATTCTTCGCGCCACGCGAGATTCCACACACTGTGCAATTGCAGATTGCTGAGCGTGTAGCTGCTGCAGGGATCACGCACCTCATTGTGGAATCTCTGCCGCAATTTATTACTGATGAGGCTTTAGGCCCTTTCGTTCAAAAGCTTGGGCAGGTGAAGTTAGAGATCGGCGTCGGGCTGCAGTCATCGGATGACCTAGTCCGCGAAACACTGGTCAATACAAAGATCACGAAGCTGGCTTTTGAGCGAGCTCTGGTGGTAATGCGTGAGCATCTGGTTGTTCCAAAAATCTATCTAATGATCAAGCCACCGCTCTTGACGGATGGTGAGGCAATTACGGACGTAGTGCAGTCGGTCACCTACGTACGCGATTTGGGAATTGAAGGAGTCACTCTGTGTCCTACCAGAGTATCTCGCCAAACGGTTGCTTGGTACCTTTATGAGAATGGCATGTACCAACCACCGAACCTTTGGACTGTAGTTGAAGCGGTACGAAGTGCACATAATATTGCAGCAGTGCGGGTGGCATGCATTAACCTGCGCGGCACCGACTTTGAGTCTGTCTTCCCGAGTAGTTGCCCAGCGTGCGCAGATGGCATTGTCGACGCTCTGATGCGCTACAGCGAAAGTGGTGACCTATCTGACCTGCCATTGTCTTGCAATTGCCGGCCGGACATTGCACCTACTCCAATCGATCATGACGCGATCGTGGCAAGAGGTCTAAACGCACTTGCGACGAGCTGCACTAAGGTTGCCGCGTGATTTCTTCGGCGCAGCCCCGCTTGGTCGAAGGTGCAAGCGGTGAGTTTTATGCAGACCCGGTTGCATTTTTACTGCGCCGGCACCGTGAGTACGGAGATATGTTTGCGGTTGAACTTGACGGAGTTCCGACCGCAATATTTGGCGGTCAATTTGGAGCGGCAGTTCTGTTCAGAGCAGAACGCGACCATTTGGCTGTTTACAACACACCGTTGGTACACGAACTTTTTGGCCGAGCCATATTCAACCTTTCCGGCGGGCCACATCGTCAGGCACAACAATTGTTGCGAAGTGCGGTGACGGGCAAATCCCTGCGAGTCATGACTCCAGCTATTAAAGAACTCGCAGAGAGCCATGTCGAGCGATGGTCAGAAATCGGCCCGTTTGAAATCTACGAGGCGGCCCGCGAGTTCACCCTCGAAGTATGCTCTAGCTTGATTCTAGGCCTGCCACCTTGCGGCGGAGACGCTCAGTATTTCCCCGATTTGTTTTCCGCATTTGTTGATGCGACTGATGTGGATTCCCGCACCCGCGTCGAAAGTCCGATATACCGACGAGGGTGGGCCGCCGCTAACGAGTTACGCGACATGGTTGCCCGACAGGTGGTTGCACTATCTGGCGCACCAGGCCCGAATATGCTTTCGAATTTCGTGGCGAATGGGTACACCACACTGTTGGATGTTGGGGATCATATGTTGGCAGCGATGATCGCCGCTCGAGAGACAACTGCCAGCCTTCTGACTTGGTTGTTGATTGAACTCGCCCAGTCGGCCACTGCAGCGAATGCAATAGCCAACGAGATCTGCGTAGCTGAAGGGGCAGTCCCACCCACTTTACGGTCCATGTTGTGGGAAACCGAGCGGCGGCACTCGCCAAACGTTCTCAGCCGTCGAAAAGTACTCGTGGAACTGGCCACGCCGTATGGGGTAATTCCGCAGGGCTGGTGCGCGGCATACTCGCCGTCGGTGAACCATTTGCAAGCCGACCTTTCCGACGATCCTGAGTCTTTCATAGGAAATCGGTTTAACGATGTGCGAAGCGCAACAGGACTGCTGACCTTCGGGCGGGGTGTGCATGCCTGCCCTGGTAAGCAGTTCGCTGAATTGCTAGCTGTCACTTTAGCGAAAGCGGTTTTGGGCGCTCACCGAATTAGCCTAGCCGGGCCAGCTCCAAGTATGGTCCGATATCTGCCCGTCAAGGCCCCAGCCTGCCCAGTCCAGGTAGTTCTGCACCGTCGGGAGATTACGTGAAAAACTCGAAGCTTGTAGAGCTTGTCGATTTAGTAGAGCGATTTCACAGACACAGTATGAGTCGTCTGCACTTGATTCCCAGCGAGAACACGTTGGGTACAGCAGCACGGTTGCCCTACGTCTCCGATGTGCTGCAGCGCTACAGTTTTCCTACTACCGGCCCCAATTGGGCCTGGCCAGGTAACGACGATCTCGCCATGATCGAGCGCTCTGCAGCGGAAGGTCTTCGTACTTTGCTGGGCGCGTCGTTTGTCAATATAAAGCCCGTGTCAGGCCTCAACGCTATGACAGTCGCGATATCCGCACTATCTCACCCCGGAGGAACGGTTCTGAGCATCGATGAGACCGACGGAGGCCATGGTTCTACCCGCTTTATCACCCGTCAGCTCGGCCGTAGCCACCACTGCCTGCCGTTTGATCCGAAACGATACACCGTCGACGTAGACGCCTTGCACTCGCTTGTTAATTCCCGGAATTTGGCCGGTCCGGTGCTGGTATACCTTGATAATTTCATGTGCCTATTCCCGCACGACCTGCCTGCAATTCGAGCAGCCGTTGGACCAGCATCGGTTATATGCTACGACGGCTCACATGTGCTTGGGCTGATTGTCGGTGGACAATTCCAGAACCCACTCGGTGAAGGCGCCGATGTCCTAACAGCCTCGACCCACAAGTCGTTTCCTGGACCGCACAAGGGTTTACTTGCCACGAACAGTAGCCATTTTGCCGGGTGCATTGACACGCATGCAGGGCACTGGGTGTCACATCACCACTCCGCGGACGTTGCGGCCCTAGCTATTACCGTCGCAGACCTTCATGAAACCGGTAATTCGTACGCTAAGAAGACCGTCACCAACGCTCAGACCCTGGCTGCGGCTTTGGAGACATTAGGTTTCACGGTCTGCGGAGCCGACCTTGGATTCACTCGCTCGCATCAGGTGTGGATTGATGTGGCACCAATCATTAAGCCAGCTGAAGGCAGCAGATTGTTGCTAAACGCGGGGATCGTCGTAAACGCTATTGAAGTGCCGTATCTCGCAGCGGGGGTAGGTTTGCGCCTCGGCGTGCAGGAGGTCACCAGGCGGGGAATGGGCAGTGCAGAAATGATAGAAATCGCCTCCATCATTGGTGCGGTGCTAATCGATCGCGTGGATGTTGGCCGCGCTGGCGACCGAGTCGCTACCTTGCTTAACTGCTATCCCTGCAGCGACGGGATGCTACTTCAACCGCTCATTGAAATCGTCCGAGCCGGCTTATTAAAGAACGCCCCAACATGACTCAACCCGAAACCTTATGCAGAAGTGAGCTCCAACATCAGAAATTCGCATGGAAGTCCGACTGCCGGTATTTTGCCGGGGGCCTTCCTTGCAAGTATCTCCGCGCTTGTCCCAGTTGTCCAAACTATGCGCCAATCCAAAAGCGTGTTCTGATCGTAATGCTCGGATTGCTTGGCGACATGCTAATAGCGTCACCACTTCCAGCTCGGATAAAACGCGAAAACCCGGCAACACACATCACTTGGCTTGTTGACGAAGCTTGCGCACCCATTTTGAGGATGAATCCAGATATTGACCGTATCCTACTTTTCGATTGGCACACAGTGACCCATTTGATGTCCGAGAGGTTCACGGCTGTCTACAGTTTCGAGCGAAGTCCGTCGGCGGCAAGCCTCGTCGACCGTATTTCAGCAGACCATAAAGCCGGTCTTGCTTACGGCGGCTCTCAGAACGGGCTGTACGCCCTAGGCGACGCTGCTGCACACTTTTTTCTATTAAATACGTGGAACGATTATCGAACCCGGTTGAATACCACCACGTGGACAGAGTTGTACTTTTCCATTGCGGGCTTCAAATACCAGCAGGAGCCATACGTGTTGCACGTTCCTCCACTCGCTCTCGCAAGGGTAGCCGGGATGCTTCCTGTCACAGATCGCCCGCGAGTTTGCCTGAACTTAGGCGGATCCCTATCTACCAAGATATGGCCTGCTGCACATTGGCTCTCGCTTGGATTTGCCTTGCTGGAGCAAGACTGCGAACTCGTTATCACTGGTGGTCCTACTGACGAAATTAATTGTCAATCCTTGCATCGCGGACTGAGCTTTCGCGATTATTGTGGCGGCCGAGTGCACTACTCCCCAATGTCGATCGAAGAATTCGCAGCCGTCGTCCCCCGTTGCGACGTTGTCGTTACCGGAGATTCTTTCGGCTTCCATCTCGCTTTGGCACATTCGACACCATGTGTGCTGTTACTCGGACCAAGCAATGGCGCAGAGGTCATCCCAAAACATGTAACGACCGTAGCCGCCCTCCGGAGCCCCCTGCCTTGTTCGCCGTGCGCACATCAGGTCACCTGCGGCGGAGTCGGTGGCTGCATGGAATCGATAAGCCCCACCGAAGTCTTGGCTGAGACCCGCCGCTTACTTATTAGCAGCGCTGACCGCAAAGTTATGGGAGTGAACAGTTGATGGGCTACATCCTAGGACTTGGTGGTCCCTATTATCACGACGCGTCTGCGTGTCTAGTAGACACTAACGGGAATATTGTTGCCTTCGTCGAAGAAGAGCGCTTTTCGCGCCGCAAGCACCATAAAGACTCCCGCTCATGCGCCAACGCCGCCGCGTTTTGTCTTGCGAAAGCCGGCATTGCTCTACAGGATCTCGATGAGATTGCAATTGCATTCAATCCTAAGTGGCCAGATATGGCCGAATACATTGTCGACCGCGAATTGATAAGGGAATTACTTAATCCCGATAAATTTGACGGAGCAACAGTCAAACAGCTGACCTGCATACCACACCACATTTCCCATGCTGCCTCAGCGTTTTATCCTTCTGGCTTCACAGAAGCGGCAGTATTGGTCATTGATGGTTCGGGCGACGGCGTTTCAGCTAGTCTTTTTCACGGTACTCGTTCGGGGCTGACCGCCCTGCGCCAGTACCCGTTCACACAGTCTTTGGGCTGGTTCTACGAGACCGTCGCTGAACACCTGGGCTTGGGCGATTGGACCAGTACTGGAAAACTTATGGGTCTGGCCGCCTACGGTCAGCCCATATACGATTTCGATTTCCTGAGGGCCGACAGTAATGATGGATATCGACTAGATTTGACCGGATACGGGCTGCCGCCGAACCGTGGGCGCGATACTGACTACTCGAATCTCGAATACTACCGCGCCCTTAAACGAGCCTATGAAGCGGCTTACACCGACTTGGGTGTTCCGGCCCACCACCGTAAAGGGTCGTATTGCTCACGCACCGGACGTATAGTTACCGACTCAAGTTTTTCCCAAGCTCAAGCTGATCTAGCTGCCTCAGCTCAGCACGCTCTAGAGCAACACCTGTTGACTCTTGCCCAGATCGCGATGCGTGAAACCAATTGCAACCGACTGTGTATCGCGGGCGGTATTGGACTTAACTGCTCCGCCAATGGAGTTCTATACCAACACTCTGGTGCCACCGAAATATTCGTGCAACCCGCAGCCGGTGATGCTGGCTGTGCCATCGGCGCCGCACTGGAATGCGTTCGCCGAAAAGGCAGCCTCAAGATACCCGGTGCGCGGCAGAGAATTTCAGCTTGGGGCCCCGCCTTCACCGACGCTCAGATCTCCGACACTTTGCGCGAGAATAAGATCAGCCATACCTGCCACGGTGACGGCATTGCCGCGATAGCTGCTAGACACATCGCCCAGGGACAGGTAATTGGCTGGTTCCAAGGGCCTGCGGAAGCGGGCCCACGCGCCCTTGGCAACCGCAGCATACTCGGCGACCCACGCAACGTCGCCACGCGCGACCGCATTAATCGTGACATAAAACGACGTGAATTGTGGCGCCCTCTTGCTCCGAGCATCCTTACCAGCGCAGCTAACGCCTACATAAGCAACCCCGGCCCCGCCGACTTCATGATAGTTGCTTATCAGGCAACCGAAGATGGCGCCACTCAGATACCAGCAACCGTGCACGTCGATGGGAGCTTGCGTCCCCAAACCGTTGATCCAAGAACACAGCCTCGATATGCCGACTTGCTTAGTGGTCTAGCAAAGGAGACTGGAGTGCCAGCCGTGCTAAATACTTCGTTCAATCACGAAGCCGAACCTGTCGTTTGTACTCCGACCGACGCATTGCGAACTTTCTATTCCACTCCGCTAGATGCGCTCGCCATTGGCGGAATCTTGATAACAAAGGAGCACCTAAGTGGTGTCTGATATGCCTTTCAACGCGACTTGGAAGTCGCGACGCTAGACGGACACAAGCCAAGGAATTATCACAATATGACGATAAGTTCAGTTTCAAACTATCTGAAGACCAGATTCGGAGAAGCCATAAAAATCGGTTCCGAATGTGACCTTCCACCCGATTTGTGCGTCGAAATTGACGAGCGTGCTCTGCTGGTGCTTGGCGACCGCGTATCAATTCGACGCGGTACAACTATTCAAGTGCATTGTGGTGCAACAGTTATCATCGGCAATGACGTGGCCATTGGCGAGAACACCTTCATCTCAGCTATGGTTGGAATTCAAATTGGCGACGGCGTAGGAATATCCAACATGGTCGACTTGCATGACCATAACCATCGCGACCGCACAGGGATATTATCAAAAGGGCCGCCAACACCGTGGGAAAGCGGATTCATTGGGGCGCCTATCATCATCGAAAATGGGGCGGTGATTTCCAACAAAGTATCGATAACTGCTGGTGTGCGTGTGGGACAGAACACAATCATCGGAGCAAACTCTTCCGTGATCCGTTCGATTGGCCCCAACACCATGGCTGTGGGCTGTCCTGCCGCTCCGAAGCGCACCTTTGACGCCTCGTTGCATGAGCTTCCTCGTATGAAGATTGTCGTCGACTGGTTCGGAACCAGCATCATGCAGCACTTCGAAGGTTTCAACGCCCAAATGGCTAATCAGGCCGCTCTACCAGCGGTCGGTTCAAACGTCATGGTCGAGGGTTGGTGCAACCGCGGATACGTTAACCGTCTACACACAACCCTGCAAACCCGTTGGCCATTCTTGGATATCGCATTCCGTAATTACGGCGCTGGCGGGGCGACTTCTAGAGATATTCTTAAAACCGTCCACAACCATTTCGGAAAGAATCTCGCCTCCGCTTCCATCAGCATGCTCGGCTGCGGAATCAATGACGTCTGGCGCGGCCTCCAAGGCCGCAACGCTGAAGCTGTCGACCTTTCGGAGTTCACAGCCAACTACGAGAAGATACTCTCCGTCCTCACGGCGAACTCCCGACAGGTCATTTGCATTGGCGAGACGCCATTCGGTTGGGATGATTCCATAGACATCATTGCCGGGAATGAAATCCTTGAGGGTTACAACATTGCTGCAGAAAAGGTCGCAGCGGCGGCAGGCGCAGCCTTCATAAACGTTTGGACGGCGTTCAAAACAACTTCACGGCAGTTCGGCGCCGGTAGCGGTCTGAATCTCTGGAGCGACGGTGTCCATCTCTCCGAACACGGCGACGCCCTATTACACGACCTCGTCGATGCTCACCTGCGAGAGCACGACATTATTGCTCAGATGACCACTTATGAGATTCAAGACCGCGACACTGCCGTTGAGCTTTATCGACCCTTGTTTATTGCCGCCGACCTAAAATTGACAGTCGGGGGTGCGACATAAACCAGTCCAAGATTTACGCCACATCCCCATTGGCCCATTATTCAATCGGAAGCCATAGTACTGGAATGAGTGACCTACTTTTAACTGGAACGGGCGGCGGTATTCACTGGAATACGCACTGTAATTAAGTATAGTATTCCCGTGCTACTTCTGGTTAGCCGGCAACTGCAAATTGGGAACGATCTTTATTTTCTAACCATTTGGGTGTTTTCCCTCTGCCAGACCAGGTCGCACCAGTTACCGGGTCTTTGAATTTAGCGTTTACAGTACTTTTTTTGCTACCGTTGACTTTAGCGGACTTTTTTGCGCCAAATATATCTGACGCCGATATACCATATTGCTCAACGAGTCCCTGAATTGTCGCTACGGCTTTAGAGACTTCCACATCCCTGGCCTCCTTAATAGCTTGTTCGAGGGATTCTCGTTGCGAGAGAAGTTCAGCAAGTGTTGACATATTTTTCTTTCAAGTAAGGGCATTAAATAATTGTAGTGATAACGAGTTCAACTGATTCCATATTGTTTCTTATGCAAACATTACTGATTACCTTCCTCTTACCAAACTTGGCGAGTTTTGTTGCTGTTTTGGAGTCAGTTCAGTTGCTGGAATATTGGTGATTGAAGTGGTCTGGCCATTACGCTCACGGTGAGCCACGATTTTCTTCCATACTTGACCAATAGACTCGTCAATTGACTGACTCTTCTGCACTTCCATTGCAATAGTCTTTTTATCTTCTCGGGCAACCGCATCAAGTGTTTGTTTACGTGCTGGCGTGATCAATACCGTATCAATTTTTCCGCGTGTGGCCGCAACATAAGCGGCGCGCTCTTTTAGTATAAAATTACCCGTTGATGACAGGGCAAATAACTCAACGTGGTTGTCATTTCCCTGTTCTTTAAGACTTGTTCGTGCATAAGCCCAGTCCACCATTCGCATTTGCTTGGTATCTAAAGTAATGGTGCGACCATCAGCCCACTCAATGGTTGCTGACTTCGAATCGAGCGAAGTTACTTTACCTGAAAGTCCATTCTTTATGCGTGTCAGGTCTTTCTCTGCCTGCTTGGATAGGACTGTTCCTTCGGTTCGAGTGAATTGACCGTCATTCAAATTGATAATGTGCCGAGCAACAACTTTATCGCCAGTAGCATACTCTCGGAATTCTTTTTTGGCCAATGAGAAGAAATCTTCAACACTTGGGTTGAAGGTCATTTCTTTGCCGGTGACTTCACTTGTGCCTTTTAAAAGGTTTTTATTCAAATCAAAACCTGTGATTTTTATGATGTCATGCTTAACGATGCTCTTCTTCAAATAGGCCTTGTTGAATATTGCGTAAAGCTCTACCTGTCCACCCGTGAAACTTTTATCTGTATGTTTTCGCCATTCGATCATTTCACTGACAAACCGTTTTTGAACAGTTGTCAAGTTAGACATATCGAAGTGCTCGAACGAGAAGTTCTTACTATCAATATCACCTCGCTGCGATAGCATCTGGTGCACCGCGAATGAAGCGTCCTTTCTGTCTGCGTTGGTTAGCGTAACGACCCCAACCGTTGGCTTATCAATGCCTTTTTCCCGCAACGAATCCATTGCTCTTCCATATTGGTCCGCCACCACTTCGCTGAGTACGCCTTTTTCCCCATATTCTATAAATGGAAGGCGCTCGAAAGCGTCTCGGTACTTCCCTGCAGCTAGCAAGTCCATTGCCGCTTTGGTCTTATTTGACGCATTTTTAAACCGATACGTTTCATTCAAGATGTTGAAGTTAACGCCCAAGTCTTGAAGTTGCTTCATGGCACGCCCAGCTGCGATGGAATGGTGTTGAGTCTGATCACCTTGCACCACTACCCGTGCATTCAATTCGCTCGCCGTCTTTAAAATCATTTGCGTGTCTTTGGTGCCCGTCATGGAGGCCTCGTCCAGCACGAACATAAATTGTTTACCCTGGACGTTGCCCGTTTTCGCGAGGTTGTCCAGTTCGGCACTAACTCTGCCGAACGCAACAACGGCCTGGTTTCGCTTGAGCAGCAGGGAGTTACGTGCTTCTACGTTTTCAGTGGCGTCTACGATCTCATAGCGTGACAACGATCGCGAGACTGTCTTCCCAATAACTGAGACTTTAATAGCCGCCTGGTGTCTCCAGTCGCGGTTCGTCGGGTCAACTCCGACGCCAAAACGGCCTGCTTTTAGGCTTTTTTCCAGCATCCACCCGCCAATCGAGCTTCTAAGGCCCTGCTCCAATCGAAAGACAGATCCTTCTTCATGGTCAAAAACATACCTCGAACGACCAAAATTTTTGCCAGGCATATTCACATCAAGCTTGGCCACCTCAATTTGCGCTGCGCCACTTCCGCGAAGTGACGTGTCGGCATTGATGCGCTTTTGCAGCGCAGCTAACTCCTGTTTTTTGGACGCGATCAATTCGTCTCGCTCAATATTAAAGGCGGCCACGGTGTTAGACAGTATTCCTGACGTCTCCTGCAACTTAGATGCAGCACTCGAAGTCGTGGCCATGCCCATCACCAACATACCTTTTTCCTGTGCAACCATGGCCGCGAACTTGATTGACGCTGTTTTGCCGGTCCCGGCGCCACCCTGGACGCCCTGAATGGACTCGGGGTGCATGAGTAAATCTTTGGCTGCCACAGCCTGCTCACCACTAAGTTTGAAGGGTGTGCCGCGTGAAGCGCTTTCGCGCCTTTCGTAGACTTCACGAAAGGCTTCAAACTCATTCGTATCGGTCACGACCGGGTTGTGCCACTTGCGCAAGGCCTCCGCTGTCTTGAGCATCTGAACTTCCATTTCCATGGAGCTGCGAAGCATTACAAGAAGCTTGCCTTCTTGAGCGAATTCCAAGGCAAATTCGTTACGCACAAGTTCGTCCATAGCCCACTCGGCCGCCTCCGGCCCCAGGTGCTTGCCCATTCCAAAGCGCAGGGCTGCGTCGATCACGTCTTTGCGTTCAAACACCTGTTCTCTTTCCGAAAGATGCAGGGTTGCCCACTGAACTGATCTAATCGCATCTTTTTTGGCCAACTCATGGGTTGGAGCCACGGAGTGATTCGCATGCAAAATCTGCTCGATAGATTTGCCTATCTGCTGGCTTGGAGTAGATGGTTTGTTTGGCGGACTTTGACCAGATCCACGCTCACTCAGCCTTGGGGTTTGACCGCGGTCCGCTATAGTGCCATCAGCGCGACCTGAATTCCTCTCGTTGTTGGTTTGACCAACTTCTTGAGCGTGGCTCATTGCCTTGGTCAACGCAGCTTTGACTAGCGCATCTGCGTTTAAGCCCAGCTCTGTAGCCCTGACACTCCAAATCTCATCAAGCTGTGGCCTCGTTAACTCATTTTTATCATCCCGCGTTGCGAGTCCCGCAGCTTGTCGCTGAGCGTAATCTGCTTCGTCGCGTTTGATTCCCCATTTCGCGAGCATTTCCTCAATTTGTTCACTACGTGTGCTGAAACCCGTAATTTGCTCTTTGCTGATACCTACGATTTCAAACCCCGCCTTTCGGTCGGTGCGCAGTTCGTAGCCTAGCTCTTTAAGATCTTTTGCGAGTGCTGCTTTGTAGCGCCCGTCCATCTCGGTACGTATCCTCAGAATTTCGTCATTCGTCAGGCTTCGCCAAGTCGTTGAATCTGAGTCATAGGTGATTGCTGGTACAACATTGTGCGAGTGCAGCTGTGGTTCGTTCGAACGATTGGATTCATGAAGAATCGTTGCCCATATCAAGTTGCCGGTGCGAAATACTTGCGGCTCGCCGTTGTTTCGTGCGCGGGCTAGCGCTCCGTAGGTTTCAAAGCCACGCATCGCAGTCTCCACGGCCCTTTTATGTGCCGCTACGACACGCTCATCCTTTCCCACCAATGCAACGATGGAGACCGATTTCGGAGGTGCGATTTGCAAGTCGAATCCGGGCCTGCGTTGCTTGGAATTTTCGTCCAGCCGCTGGATTTCTCCGGTAATAGGGTTAGCGACATGTCCATCGAGCAGCGCTTTGAACTGTGATCGCGTTACGTTCTGGCCGCTCAACCCCAACAATTCCGCGCCTTTTCCACGCCATTGGGCAGGTGCTGTCTCGTTGACATAATAATTGTCGGCCGACCGTTTAGCCTCTATGTCAAACGCTTTGGCGAAATAGTCAGAAGCTCCAGCAGCACTTTTTATGGCGCTAATCGTGATCATTGACCTACTTCCCTTGCGGTTGCAACACTCACCTGTACTGCGTTTTCTTCGGTTTTAACAGCTAAGGTGAGCCGCACAGCGTGCGCTTGAAGTAATTTGCCCGGATGCTCGTATGCATCCGGCGCGACCATAACCTCGCGCGAAACGCTTGAGCCTTTGAGTAACCGCACTTTGAGCGCTGGAAATGCACGAGCGGCCGTGCCTAAGTTCTGAAGCTCCAGACTAATGACGATTTCACCGTCCAAGGCGGATGGTGTGATTGCAACCTTTGCTATCCGGTAAAGGGATGTATCGCTTTCAGCGATGACCCTGACTGGAGCTTTAGTTGCTGAGAACATGCCTGGTTGTGACACCGGGCTTGATGTGGACACCGAATACCATACATCTCGCCAAAAAAGAACTACACCAACGACCAGGACCACCATGGCCAGAAAAACGAGCTTTTTCAATCTTGCCTCCGTCCAGCGTCAAACAATGCTCGCTCGCCCCAACGCATACCCGTGTCTACGCGCGTAGCATTGTTTTCTGGCTTTGTGTCTTTAAGCACACTGACTTGCGCATTCGGTTCGCTCAACGGTGAGGATTCCAGTTCTTGGACATTTTCTTTCACGACCGCTTGTCCATCTTTGCCGCCGTCAGCTGTCGCCGACGACCCCTCTTGGGCGGCGTAAGGACTCTTGGGTGCCTCTTTCAACACATCTTTGATCATGGTTGAAATGACCTCAAACGATTTAGGGATCACCTCTCCGGTTTCTGCATCAATGTCATATGGCAGCACCGCAAATCGTGAATCCCGGACTGGCAAGGTTGCGCTGGGTTGATATCGATTGACCCGCGTTGGTGCAAGTCGTTCCAAACCCACTAGAGTCCAGAAAAGGCTTGGCGTTACCCAGGATGAATAATCAACCTTTGCGACCGGATAAGAGCCTGGTAATTTTAGGTACCCTTGGCAAGGATCTAACGAACCGAACTCACTTGGCATGACCAACCACTCTTCGTGCTGACTACGGGTAAGCCCCGCTGCGTCTCTTGCCTCAACCACGGCTAATGCCTGGTTAGACCCCGCTATAGACACCTCACGCCGACCTAACCGCTCGGCTGCTGCCTTCTGCATTTTGTCGTCGTTGGCCGAAAGCAGCAAACTGGTATTCAGACAATTAAGGGTTGTGTGCCCCCTCTCAGGACCCAACATATCTACAACTTGAGCGCTTGACTGAACCGTCGGAACAAGGCAAACACCGTATTTACGCATCGTGGTGGCGACGTTGTCGACGTTAATATCACCCAGCTTATTCAACTCATCCAAAAAAAATACATAGCGCGGCTCATGTACGATTTCTTGTTTTGCAGCAATCGCCGTGAACCCGACCGATAAAATCAGTCGAAAAAGCGGACTAATCATCGCATGCGTATCTTCACTGCCTAGTAAAAAGAAGCGTGAGTCATCCTTCGCATTAAGCCATTCGCTAAAGCACCAACTGCCTTCATTAACGGCTGCAATGCCGTTCAAATAAATCGCAATGGATGAGATAACACCTTGTCTCTGGCCTTTGCTGTCACCACCAACCGCACTGCTAGCCACAGTCTTCTTAATAAGCTCATCCATTTCGGCATCCGGCATCTCGAAAAACACCCGCGCGATATCGCACGTATTTACCGCGCCCATTTCTCTCAAACGCAACAAGATCACCGAAAACAAAGCCCTTGCAGCATCCTCAAAGAACGCATTGGACCCAGAGGCACTTTTATGTCCTTGTTTTGGCGGCAAAAAGGCTCTGGCCAATTCATCTGCGTCATAGCTGCGATTTAACTCGGTAAAAATCGACCAAGGAACCGAACCCTTCATTGTCGGATTAAAGAAGAAGTCTTTACCAGGTCTGTAATGCAGTCTGAAATATTCTCCCGATGAATCGTGAATAATAGTCTTGCATCCGGATTTGAATACTTGTTGCATGAGGTCATTGGTAGCAACTGATTTGCCGCTGCCGTTAGCTCCCTCAATCAAAACACCGCGCACTAAAGCACCTATTGGAAGCCACACACCAACGAGAGAAAACTTGCTTTTCTGCCGGCGCTTTCTAACAAGCCTATTTAACTGTTTTGCGCTCAAAATGTCAGCAGCACCACGCAAGTAGATCTTTAACCGTGAAATTCTTCCGGCATAAGACTCCCACATCAACACAATTGAAAAACACAAAAATCCGATAAACAAAGACCATTTAAAACGAACAATAAAGTCAGCCCATGCCGAAGAAAGGCGATTTATTAAAATAACCGCGTCATTTGGATTAATGTGTTGAACCCATAAAGTGCGGTCATTCAATACAGACAAAAGCCCCGCACCGGATTCAGTACGTATAAACCACAGTGTTGCCTTATTGGGTGAAAGGAACTTAGCAAGGATGTTTAACTTAACGACATCAAATGACTCAGGTGTGCAATACCAGAACCACAATGTCAAGGGTATTAAAAAACCAGGTATAAAACCAAAATAGACACAAGTCCGAATAGCTTCCAGTGTAAGTCTAATTCGCGTCCATAAGTATGCACGACCAACACCTATATCCGTTCCAGCCTTTGCACTCATTGCAACTCCACAATAAAGTCGTTCATTTCGTATTGAAATATGATCTTTGAAGTTGCCAGCTCTACTGGCATCAGCTCTTCGATGGTATCCGCATGCAATCCATGACAATCCCGCCAACGCCCATTTTTAAGGCGAAGAAAATCTGCAGCATAGGAGAGCCCCGATTTAAGGGTAATAAACAGATCAATGCAGCTGATGCGTTGAGATAAATCGCCACTCAATCGAAATGAGTGAACGCAAGCTGTTAAATCAGCGTTCATATAAACATCTACCCGCCATTCATATGGCCCTGGCGTCAAGGCGGATTGCGAATTAACGGAAGTAAAGTTGACAGGGATTATCAAATTAGTGCTCCTTCGGCCTGAATGCCACTTTCAATGCATCGCCTAAATCTTGACTTTCAAAGATTATTTGTCTTATAAAATCTTCAACAGCATTATCTGCAATGCGCTCACTCTTAATCCTTGTTAATAGGATCATGGCAAGGATGGAGAGCATTTTTGACTCACTGGACTCGAAAGAGTCCATCACGCTTTTGAGATCGTTCTGAAGTGTCTCAACCGCCAGACGAATTGAATTCTCAGTGCGCACACTGGCGCCCAAAGCCTCACTCAATAGCAGCCGAGCTAGCTCTCCGGGCTTCACACCCTCCCTGACAGCTCGTTCAGAAAGAAGCTGTAAGGTCTCATCTGGGAGACGAACCGAATAATTCGTCAAACGCTCACTTTTAGAAGTTGCCATGCGCTGCCATGCTGTATAAGTTATTGATAAATAATGATTTTTTATTTTATGAATTTTGACTTTGGATTGACTTCCAATTGTTGCCATGCAAACAATTTCTAATAAAAACATGAACTTAGGAGTGAAATCAATGCACGCCGCAGGCGTGCGTAATGTGTGCTAAAAATCACCGTGGAAGACCGGTTGTCCACGTCGTTGTATGGGTGGGCCCAGAGCCTGGTTGGCCACATGCACATGTGGCCTCGAAGCCTGCGAGGGATGCTCCAGCAATCCCAGCGAGGATTTCTGCAGGGCGTTACCACCATATACGGTGGTAACGCCCTGCAGAAAGTGCGAGGTTTACATACGGGCGACACTTACGAATTTTGCGTATGCAAAATTTTGTTCTTCCGAGAACCGAGAGCTTGGCATTAATGCGCATCGTCCCATTAATGCCAAGTTTGGTAGCCAGGGTCGTGGTGGATTGCAATAGGACTGCGACGTCCTATCTCGGTAGCTGGTTAAGTCACTGTAAGTGATGACACGTAAAGCAATGATTATTCGCGGGACATGAGTACACACTTAAACCAAGTGTCACCAGCTTTAGGATAAGTACTGTCATGAACTGGTCGTCCACATATATACTGACCCATTGCTGAGTGGGATGCCTCAGCAATCCCGACGAAATTTTTTTAACGGACTTGTCCATTTCATGTGGGCAAGTCACGAAAAGTAGAAAGTGGATATGTGGGTAACGTCCGTGCTTTTGATTTCATCAAAAGCACCACACTCTGTTAATCGATCATAATCCGATCTGGTTGGCGTTGCAGCCTTGATGTCGCAACCAAATGCGATGATCAAGCTTAGCGTTGAACGATCCGTGTAAAACAAGCGAATCCGCATGGCCTCGATAAGAGGCCATTGTCCTGGGACGCTAACGACCCATAGGGAGTTCCGGCACTGGACCGCCGCAACCTACATCTACGATGTTTAAAACAGGAGATTTTATCAAGAAATAATTCTGATTATTTCGCCTGAAGTCCAATCAAAAGAGACGCTATTGTTTTGATAGCGTCTCTTTTGGAGATTAGCTTAATATGAATATCGCAATTAAAAGCAGGATTGTCATGGAGTTGCTCTGTTAATGGTTGTGCTTACGGATGTCGACCGCAGGGGCAACAGTTCACGTCAATGCCCGAAAATCCACATTCACCGGCTTGTGGCTCGTATGGGGTAAAAGCAGGGTCATATCCTCGCTTTTTAAGTGCCGTCTCGACTGCGAGGCGTTCAGATTCTGGAGCGTTATCTAGAATGCTGATATAAGAGGCTTGTACCCGGTTTTCGTAAAGAACGTCTGATTGCCCACAGCCTCGGGCTGCCTCTTTCTCGGCATTCTCGATTAATAACGTGTAGTCATAATGTGTCATAGTGTTGGCCATATGGGCGAGCTGTGGCAA
Organism: Curvibacter sp. Hmag1.1; assembly: GCF_059769165.1. NCBI lineage: Bacteria > Pseudomonadati > Pseudomonadota > Betaproteobacteria > Burkholderiales > Comamonadaceae > Curvibacter > Curvibacter sp. Hmag1.1. Next base: position 62,823 of record NZ_JBMBGX010000003.1, on the reverse strand, counting down.
CCTGACGCCGGACCGCCGTGTTATGGCGATGTCGGCAAGGCTCTTGCAGGTCAATCCAATGACCAGCAAGCCAAGCTCCGGCTAGTTCCTCCTGGTTGTCGTTAGTTAATTGGGCATGTCGCCATCAAGTGCAGCCGCCCACTCCCGGTTTTCCTTTGTCCAGCCATCGTTATCGCCTCCATCGCCTTGAGCTGCATCTTTTGCAGAATTCAAGAACTGAATATTGGTCGCTATGAAATTAATCCCGAATTTTCCTTCACTACGCCAACTTTCCAGCTCACCATGGGCGAGAATCGAACGGCCCTTTTTGAGATATTTATTGCAAACATCAGCCAGTTTGAATTTGGTTGAGATTCTGAAGAAATCAACGTGATCAACGGTCTTTCCATCGCTATCTTTGCGGCGCGAGTTGACAGCAATAGAAAATGTACAAATGGGCGCGCCAGCGGGCGTGTAACGCATTTCTGGATTAGCTGTGAGATTGCCGATCAAAGTGAAGGAGTTAAAGGAAGCCATTTATTTTCTCCAAAGAGCCCATCGAGAGCCATCCGGTAACCGACCGGCTCGGACGTAATCGCTGCCGATTACATGCCCATATTATAGTCCGGTTTCCGGTCTATATGCAAGCATTATTTGCAACGTATCCAAACAAAATTACGTCGATTTCGGTGGTGTATCTCTAGGGGGTATGGGGGCCGTGGCCCCCATGATGGCCATGGTCTACGCCTTCCATTCATTCCACCCGCGTGCTATTCCCCCAGCACTCCAGTTGCACCTCTTTCGCGCTCTGAAAGACAAGCCAGCGTGGCAGTTAGCCACGCTACGGGCAACGCCCGTTCCCTCCCCTGCCCTACGGGTGCTTTGCACCCGTCTGTCATTGCCCCCGCATCCACCGCAAGCGTCAGCGCGCAGCGCCGCCAGGCACGAAGGCGTCAGGCCCGAAGGGTGGCGAAGCCAGATCGTTAGCCCGTAAGGGGCGAGACAAGCTCAGCGCAGGCTCGATGCGCAGCACCAGAGCCCGGCCCCGAAGGGGAGACGCGCTATTCGGTAGCTGTCACCCAGTGCGATTGATGTAGAACTTGGGGTCCATAGACAAGGCATTCCTACCTGAACCGATACCACAACGATTGCGTGCCTCTTGCGAAATTTTTTCCGGGTCTCGGGCTAAACTGGTGACGAGATAGAAGGAGGGATGACATAAGCACAACCTTGCCGGTCTCGTGATGCGCCGTATCGTCGTCTGTATTGGGGCGGCGGCGTCACTACGGCCGGCGTTCGCGGCCTCCCAGACCTGACAGCTTGCCTTCTGCCGTCACATACATGCGGCATGTTGGGCGGGGATTGGGACGCAAAAGTTACTGAGCCATTTCGAACTCGGGGGGGTAATTCATTGGGTCGATGATCACGAGCTCGCCATCACCCCTGATTCCCCAGTTGATCGTCGTGTACAGGTCTGGTTTCACAGAAGGCCCATGATTCGCAAGTACGTACTCCGCCAGCAAATGCAAGGCAGCCCCCAGACTTTTCGGGTATTCGGCGCCAAATCGCTCTTCCGTCTGGATCAAATATGCTGCTTCCATCAATGAAAAGAGCCTGTTGTGCTCTTTGCGCCGATACAAAAAGTCCGTGAGAGTGCGGATTTTTGAATCAGGGGCCAACAGCACACGCTCCAATTCGATTGCATGGCATTTGCTGCCATCAAGCATGGCGGCATTGTCAAAGCGACGATAGGTAGCTGGGTAGTGATGAGATGCACCGGCAAGCACTTCAAGCGCATTCAAATCAGCTTTGGAATGCGAAATTTTCACTACTTTATCTGGTGCGGTACCGGCAAAGACTTTGCAATACGAGCCTTTAGCAATGAAGCGCGAATCTTGCAATGATTCCACTGCCCAATCTGGCGCATCGATCGCGAGTTCAAGGCCCTTCAATTCGGTGGTCACTCGCTCATTCTGATTTTCCATTTTGACTTCATTTCTTTATTCAATAACAAGGATGGCGGGAGCCTCAAGAAGACTTGTCATGCAAATCCATGGATGATAGGCAAGGCGTAGAGCTAATACCCGATCCGCGGGACTGCGGGGTCGGGTTGCGTCATTCATTAGGCTTTGAGTTTGCGCATCTCCTCGGCCAGCACCCACAAAGCGCGGTTCAGTTTGATATTTTGGTCAATCCCTTTAACCTCACGGGTTGTTGTTCGGCGACCTTGGGCAGTACGGGCCATGAGACCACCGCGCACCACGTTCTCCTGAACGCGGTTAAAGGTAGTCCAAAGATCAGCGGAGGTGTCTGCGGTACGGCGGGGGCGCAGCACCTGCGACTCTGTAACCGGCGCAGGGGCGCTTTCTGTGTCGTACTTGATCGCCAGCGCGGCGCGTGCGAATGCATTTTGTTCGCCGTCATTGAGGGTCAGGGCTTTCATACCATCGCGGCTCTGGTCCACCAGCTCGAAGTCATCGAGCACGCGAAACGCGCCTTCAATCACGTTGTCCACAATATTGCCGGAATGGCGCATGCGGACATCGTTGGTAGTGTCTCCAAAAACCATTCCATTGGCACACACAAACCGGAAAACGCCGGCGAGCATTTGATAGGCGCTGCTGCCGTCGTGGCTGTTCAGAAGCACGATTTCATTGGCTTCTGCGGCCTTGATTTGGCTGGCATGACGCAATCGCATCATGTGTTTGGTGTGCTCTTTCTTTCCTTCATCGCGGCAACGTGTCTGGCAGACCATGAAAGGCTGGAACCCCTCCTTGCGCAGACCATTGAGTACGTCGATAGTTGGAATATAGGTGTAGCGGTGGGAGCGGCTGCCGTGGGCTTCTTGAGCGAAGATAGAAGGGGCAACGCAGCGGATTTGGTCATCGTTCAATGGGGAATCGGAACGGAACGAGGAAGCATTGCGAAAACGGCTTGCAAGCAACATAAACATCTTTCGTGGTGGTACTGATGGGGCCCGCATTGCGCGGGCCTGGGCTACTTAAACGCTGGCGGTCTGGCCGGAAAACCAGACAGCGGCGGCACTCGGTCCGTTGTGGTAATTGCCGCTTGGTTTCTGCTGGATACAAGCGTCGAATGCTTGCATGTCGATCGTCTCGCCATCACTCAAAGTAATGGCTTGCGCTGCGGTGGCGCGTTGCGTGGTAGCTGACAAGTGCATGGTTTTTTCTCCATGTGAGCGGCCTGAAAGGCCATCCGGTAACCGACCGGCTCGGACGTAATCGCTGCCGATTACATGCCCATATTATAGTCCGGTTTCCGGTCTATATGCAAGCATTATTTGCAACGTATCCAAACAAAATTACGTCGATTTCGGTGGTGTATCTCTAGGGGGTATGGGGGCCGTGGCCCCCATGATGGCCATGGTCTATGCCTTCCATTCATTCCACCCGCGTGCTATTCCCCCATCACTCCAGTTGCGCCTCTTTCGCGCTCTGAAAAACAAGCCAGCGTGGCGATTAGCCACGCTACGGGCAACGCCCGTTCCCTCCCCTGCCCTACGGGTGCTTTGCACCCGTCTGTCATTGCCCCCGCATCCACCGCAAGCGTCAGCGCGCAGCGCCGCCAGGCGCGAAGGCGTCAGGCCCGAAGGGTGGCGAAGCCAGATCGTTAGCCCGTAAGGGGCGAGACAAGCTCAGCGCAGGCTCGATGCGCAGCACCAGAGCCCGGCCCCGAAGGGGAGACGCACAAGGCCTCCTGCAGCACCAGGAACAGCAGCACCACCTAATAACCCACAACTTTGACAACAGCGGCATTTGTGCCTATCATCCAAACATAGGCGCTTGTGCCTATTCAAAAGACAGCACACCGAAAGGAACAGCCATGGAAAACACGACAGATCAAAAAGAATTCGGAAAAGTAGCCCGTGTTTACGTCAATGAAATCGAGGTCGGCTCCATCCCGACAGACCTGTATCACGCTTTAGTGAAGGTGAAAAAAAGGGACGTTACTCTTTACTTGAAGCAAGCACTTAACATACTGTATAGCGCCAGTAACGCAGTCAGTAGAATTGCATTTCTCACCACCATAGCTTTCGTCGCGATCTTCGTGGTTATGTTTATGTTCGACGGACAAAGCGCCGTCGAAATGGTGAAGCAATTTCGCGAAGCTAACCCTGAACAAATCGTTAGCAGCATGCAACGGTTCATACTGAGCATGGTAGTCATCACGACCTTTGCCACCGTCTTCCATTTCAGCGTGAACCCTTCGCGGTACGGTTACGTCAATCACATTCACAAAGCGATCAACCAAAGCATTCGCAAGGTCATGGAAGTTCCGGCTGAAGGCAACATGCGTGTAATGGTGGAAACAAAGGTTACTCGCCATGTTAAACAATAGAGAAACATACAAGGCATTGTTAGCCGAGTATCGAATTTCTCAGGCAGAAAGCGCTGCGCTCATCTGCGAGCACACACAAAGACCCTGCTCAGTGCGCACCGTGCGAACATGGCTCAATAACCCGGATAGCCCGCATTCACGGCCCTGCCCCGATTGGGCCGTGAAAGTCCTGCGCGAAGCGCTAGTCGCCAAAAGCAAGGCAGTGCGTAAGCACTACCTTGCTCAGGAATCGTTCCCTGATTCTGCGCAAAGCGCCCAATCAATAGACTTCTGGGATAAGCCCCGCGGCTAAGGGTGAAGGTTGCGGGAGGCGAAGCCCAGCAAAGCCCCCGCAAGCCTCAATCACCCTTATTGAGCGCCCAAAGAAAAGCCGGCTTAAGCCGGCTACTAGGAATTGCTCTGCGATCAGAGCAATGTCGCGTCAGGTCGATCGGGCTGATCTTTACCGAGCGTGTTCCGCAAAACGGTGGCCAGAACTGCAACAGCGATAAACCCGCCCAAAACAAGGTAGTGATCCAACATAAGGCCTCCATTTCACCAATTGACGCACGTGATCACTATAACGATCGCGCCGCTGATGATCAACTCCAGAACCGTAGACATCGAGCCGCCAGTCACCAATTGAACAAACCCGTTGCCGGCAACCAAGGCACCGGCAGTGCGCACTGCCGCCTTAAAGGCCGGGTAATCGAAAGAAATTCTCTTCATAAAACGCTCCAGACACTGAGCGAAATTGCTCACCGCCAGAGCACCGGATCGCAGCGCAGAAATCAAGTGGAGCGTGGAATAAATGGAGCGGACCCGCCATGCGGGGAGCATCCGTTTATGCCGCGAAAGCCGCTTGAATTCGAGAACGATCCGGTACGCTCGGAAAGACAGCAAGAGCCTCCACCCACACAGTGGAGTGCCGAAGGTGCAATACCCAATTAGCGTGCCGATGGCACGCTCTGACTAAAGCCATAGCGCAAAGCGCTCTAGCAGTGTCATACCCGCGGTTGCAATGGCGGAGCCTTTGCTCGCTGCGGAGATAAGCCATGCGGCAAAGGGGTGTGTGAGCAGCACCTGGCGATACAGGCCGAAGGCCGAAAGCCGGGGTGCTGCGAACACTCCCCTTTTTGAGCCAGTCACACCGATCACCTTGCGAAACCTCGCAAGGCTGACAAAAGCCCTCGCGCGAAGCGCGCACGAGTCAACCCGCAGCCATCCAGAACCTTGGCACCAGGCAGGGCCCATGCCCTGCCATTCACCTAAGTTTCATGAGTACGCCGCGAAACTAGAAACGCACGGGCCATCGCCTCACGAATGCTACAGACGGACACTTCCGCAAAGTCCAAACGATCGCTAAAGCGCGTGTCCAGAGTTTCAAGCTGGAAAGTGTCCAGCGCGATCGCAGTGAGCTGCTTGCGTTGCACATCTGTCAATCTATCCCAAAGCGCCGATCGGCACGGGTGTTGTGATTTGAGGTTCATCCAAACCTCGCTACATATCGGGCGTAGTCATGGCCCTCGCTGTCCACAAAAAGCACCGGTCTCTCTGGCGATGTCACCATGACACAGGCCCTGGCCCGTGGATAAGGGACGGCGAAAGCTGTGCCGTCCAGCCAGTGGCGCGCGCGCGTCAAATGGTTGGCGAACTCATCGAATTCACATGGGTTGAGAGGGTGATGCCGATGCACAAATACCCGCTGCGGCGCACCGCATGCGAAGTCCGATAGATTTACAGGCTTACGCGCAAACGGCAAGGAGCGCCCCAGTTCATGCACGGTCATTGCTTGCCCTGCGATGTGCATGATTCGCGGTGCGAAGCTCACGCGAAGCAAGAGCATATCGTGAAAAATGGCGAGATTTTCATTCATGGTTACCTCCCTCATTCTCTAGGGCTTGTAGGTCAGCAACTACGCAAGCGGCAATGACGCGCACATCGATGCCCCCGGTCTCGATTTCCAAAAGAACTGCATCATCGAGCGCTTCGAGAAACTTGTACTGTCGCTTGTCCAGCACCGCACCTGCGTGCGCAGCCCATTGATTGCGTTGGCTGATAGCGCGTAAGCGATCTAGATTTCCGCGGCCATAGCCGCGCAGATAGTCAGTGAGATAGCTGTTCGCCCTTTCTGCCGATGTAGGTAGCAAAGGCTCTGACGTCGGCGCGACACTCATCTGAATATGCGGCCAATACACAATCGTGTCACGTCCCATGGAATCGGTTCGGTGACCCTCTATAGCGCATCGCAAAGTGTCGTTGATGACACTGTGGGGGCGATCTGTGACCACACCAACGCAGTGCTCGCCGAACATGCACCGACCGCTGTACCGTTCGTAAAAACGGCCATAGGCGTCGGCCAGTTCTCGGATGCGTTGCAGTACCTCTTTGGTGGAAATTGTGTTGTTCATAGTTCGGGGTACTTTCATGCAGCAAGCGCTTGGGACTCTGTCGTGTGGTTTGCAGCCGGTCGAGAAGAATCGAAGATCGAAGCTAGGCGGTTTTCGTAGGCTTGCATCCGTTGGGAGCCAATACGGTGCATATGAGGTTCAATCTCCATGCCCAAGTACTGGCGTCCAGCTGCGCGCGCAGCCAGTAGCGTGGACGCTGACCCGCTGAATGGGTCCATCACCACGCCACCACGCGGACAAAAACTTTCAATCAGCGGGGTGAGTACGGACAGAGGCTTTTGAGTGGGATGTAGCTTGTTGCCGCTATAGGTCCAATCCACCACATCACCAATAATGTGCGCGGGGGGCACTGGACTTCCCTTGGCCAACAAATATGCGTTTTCGTGTTGATAGCGCATCAGTCTGGTGCTGCTGGTGTAGCGTTTTGGGAAGGTGATGTGTCCGACGACCCGGAAACCCGCGGCCTTCCAAGCTGCATAAAACTCATCGGTTTTGCTCCATCCATAAAACGACACACAAAGGGTGTCAGGTTTGAGAGCACGAAACATCTGTCTGAAAGCCGGTCTGAGCCATTCGCCGGATCGGTCACCCGCAAGGCTGCGGCCGCTGCGGTCTTCATAGTTCACCAGATAAGGCGGGTCGGTGAGAATGAAATCAACGGACGCGGCCGGTAAGGCCTGCATGAGTTCGCAACAGTCGCCTAGATGAATTTGATTGAACATAACAACTCCTGAGATGCCTGCGGCGGAGCCTTAAGGCGTGTCCACCGTGCGCCCGCTGCCGGCGGGAAGTGATTGAGCGCACCCCCGGAGTAGCCCCAGCCCTTCAGGGACGGGGAAACCGTGGAATAAAAAGCGAGTGGGGCCCCAAAGACGTGAGTCTGGGGACGACAGGAGCGGCTTTATGCCGCGAAAGTCCCCTGAGGCGCCGGTGACATGGCGTTGAGCGTCGAAAGGAATTGGTAATGATGGCCATGCCATCCAATTCCGAGCGCCGCGCATCGACGTGACGCGCGTGGTGGAACCATGCGCACCGGTAGGCCGACTAAACTCCGTTTTGTCGGCCACGCGCCGTGCCCGCAAAGGGATGGGGACAATTCGGGGGTGCGCTCTCGGCGGAGTACTACAAACATCACACCTGCGCCGGTGGCGGAGACACAGGGCGCATACCTGAACAACTTTGGCGATCAGCCAAAGTCATTGCACAGCGCATGCGCGCAAGCGCACAGCACCATCCCTTGAAGGCAAGGCCTTCAATCAATTTGCGAGCTGGCCAACTCCACGGCAGCACGCAGTGCCTTGCCTGGTTTGAAATGGATTGAACTTCTAGGCGGCACACGAACAGCCGCACCGGTGCGTGGATTGCGACCTGTGCGAGCGAGATGCTCCCGAATCTTGAATGTCCCGAATCCACGCAACTCTACGCGGTGTCTGCGTGCTGCAGCGGCGCCTATCGCCTCCAGAATGACATCGGTCGCATGTTCGACGTCTTTGAGCAAGAGTTGCGGGAATCGTTCTGCGAGGCTAGCGACAATGTCAGATCGGTTCATGTAACACTCGATGCGAAAAAAATCAAGAAAAAAGCCCTGACTTTTGAAGATCAGGGCTTAAAGGGAGGAGCGAAGCGTATGAAAGACGCTTCACATGCCAGGTTGGAGCTGGCGTGCAAATTTTATCAATCCCGCAATGGATTTGGCAACCATCCTGTACCTGCCAGTGCTTCGGCGGCGAAGGCCACGGCCTCCTGCTTCTTCATCTTAGGCAAGTCTTTGGCCCAATCAGGACCCTTGGCCTCCGTAACCGCTTCAACGAGCTTGGCTTTAGGTACCAGATCCAAATAGTTCTCGGGAGTGGGTTCCCACCATGTTTTCATATCCAGATCGAGCCCCTTCGCCAGAGCCGCTCCTACATCACGGCCCTCGTGTCGACCTCGCACAGCGTTCACTGTTTCGGCAGTACTGAAGACCAACATCGAGAGCGATGTCTCCAGAGGCTGATCAATGAACCATTGCAACCATACTTTTTTGTCTTGGGGCAGTAAGGACTCCCACCGGGTACGTTCATCTCCCATCACCCCGGCTGCTCGGCTGGTTCCGACAGTAGGCGAAGCTTTCTCAAGCGAATGCCACGCGTTAACGCGGCTGATCTTTATGGCCTCATCGCCTCCGAGATAATCATTAAAGGCTGCCATTGCCAAACGGTGCGCCAATGCTGCCAATGCCACTTTCTGGTTGGTGATCATGCAGGCCTGAATGGCGGCTGTACGCTGAGCAGTCAGATTCATCATCAGTCGCTCGGGGATAGTGGCGTCATTCTTTACATGCGTTTCATCACCTGCAGGTTCTTCAGTGGGCTTGCCGCCAGCGTCAGATCCGCCATCTATTTCCTGATGTCTTTTTTGACGCGCCGCAATCTCAGCCATTATTTGTTTACGCTCAGAGACTCGCGCTTGGTTTTCGATTCGCTTGATCTTTCCGTCCTCGAGCGTCAACACCACACCGATCAGGTCTTTGTCGTGCCCAGCCGAACTCACCAGTTCGCCTGACAGTGCTGCGAGCTTCTCGTCCACAGCATCAATTTTTGTCTGCAGTTCCTCAAGTTCTGAATCATCATCACAAGCGTCGAATTGCGCTTCCAACGCCTCTTGCTCAGCTTCCAAGGTCATTCGCTTCGCCTTATGAATCGGAGACTCCGGCAGAGTCACCGCAGGTAACGTGAAATACAACTGGCGTTCCGTGTAAGTCCACTCCGCATGGACATCGATAAAGCGCAATCCTTGTTCACGCAGTTCTGCCGCATGGACTTCAAACGCTTCCCCCACCAGCATTTCCAGCAACAAGGGGTCTGTCAGAAAACGCTCATTCTTTTCTGCAAACAAGTCTGCACGGATACCGCCACCGGCATTCAAATACGTCGTCAAACCGACAACCTTCACACGGGGATCACTCGCTGGCACCTCGTCTTGGGCGATCAATCGGCGAATCGTGCTCGCACTGCGGTTGTGGGTCGACAGTCCTTTCCACAGCGCCACTTGACGCGTTTGATCATCCAGTTGAACCAAGGCCATGACCTGGTCAAGTTGGATTTCACCCTTGCGGTACAACACCATCAAAGCTGGGGCGAGACTGGCGAGCTTGAGCCGACGTTGTACATGCAACGGAGTGACACCAAATTGGGTGGCAATACTGTCGATGCTTCGTCCTTGATCCGTCAAAGTTTTGAAGGCCTCAAATTGATCCGCTGGATGCATGGCTTCCTGACTGATGTTTTCTGTCAAGCCGATTGCAGTGGCGTCCTGGTCATCCACCTCTTTGCACTCCACTGGAAAATCCGGCATGATTTTTCCGTCAGATGCCAGCTTTTGGAAGCCACGCAAGCGTCGACCACCGGCATGCACCGCGTACAAACCAGTGTCACGATCATGGGACACCTGCAATGCATGGAGTTGCCCTTGCGCCAAGAGCATCGCGGCCATTTCACTGATGCCCTGCTCAGTAGGTGGTGTTTTACGAACCTGATCTTCTGCCAGTACGAGCTTGTTCAGGGGAACAAAAATTGAGTTGCGGACTTGCGGCATAACCATTGCATTGGCAATGTCTGCTGTTTGCTGACTCACTGTAGCTTTCATATGTAGCTTTCATATTGCGGCCTGAAAGGCCATCCGGTAACCGACCGGCTCGGACGTAATCGCTGCCGATTACATGCCCATATTATAGTCCGGTTTCCGGTCTATATGCAAGCATTATTTGCAACGTATCCAAACAAAATTACGTCGATTTCGGTGGTGTATCTCTAGGGGGTATGGGGGCCGTGGCCCCCATGATGGCCACGGTCCATGCCTTCCATTCATTCCACCCACGTGCTATTCCCCCAGCACTCCAGTTGCGCCTCTTCCGCGCTCTGAAAGACAAGCCAGCGTGGCAGTTAGCCACGCTACGGGCAACGCCCGTTCCCTCCCCTGCCCTACGGGTGCTTTGCACCCGTCTGTCATTGCCCCCGCATCCACCGCAAGCGTCAGCGTGCAGCGCCGCCAGGCGCGAAGGCGTCAGGCCCGAAGGGTGGCGAAGCCAGATCGTTAGCCCGCAAGGGGCGAGACAAGCGCAGCGCAGGCTCGATGCGCAGCACCAGAGCCCGGCCCCGAAGAGGAGATGCACTGCTACTTGTCGCCAAGCTGATTTTCTTTACGAAAACGCTCTAACCGAGCTGAACCCAGAGATTCCCAAACAAGCTCACGAGGGGGCGCCTTTTTATCGAACTCTAGAACTTGAATGCCACCGCGGACCATGCAAACCATGGTGAATTTCCCTTGAGGCAATACAGCACCTTCACTGTACGACTCACCGGCGTAGATGCACGCAGGAGAAGAAGATACGTAAACAGCATCAGACGGCACGGTCTGAGCAAAAGCAATCGATGGGGCAACGCCAAGACAGACCAGAAGACAGGACCAAACGTCGATTTTCATATAGCTCTCCCAAATAACGGAACATTGCTTTTAATATAAAACTTCAAACAGAATCGCTCTAAATGTTCCTAGAGAAACAAAAGGTAAAACAATAAAATTTGATAGCGAACCTAAGAAGTGGCGATGGAGTGGATTAAATCTATGAATGTCGAACGACCAATCGTTCTTCGGTATACCCTGGCGCACGCCGACACAAAACATGCGATGCGCTGTAACTGTTATGTGCTCGTGATAGATTTATCAGCGGAGACACCACCCACTAAAAGTAAAAAGGTACGCATGGAGTGGAGCGAGCGGTAAAATTCATTCATGACTCAAGCCAAAAAATCAGAGGTTTCAGGTGATGGTTTGCGCTTTAAACACAAAGCAAAGACTGGCTCGCCGTTTACTGCACCACAGTCCTTCAGCGATGCTTCGAGAACTTGTTTTTTATGCGGCAAAAGAAGCGCTCAATCCGACATGACCACTCGGAAAATTTTAGGACGCGCTCACCTAGTGTGTTCACCCAGTTGCAAATAGCATAAGCATTTGTGAGCTGGCATTACATATACGTAACCAGAGAGGATAGTGCGAATAGCCGCGTCGGGATTAACAGCCTTTCGCCGAGGAAAACATCATCCTATTCACTTGATTGGATTGGATTGTTGTGTTTCTCCTACCGACTGTGACCCAATGCACTAGCGATGCCTTGTGCTGATCCAAGGTGAAGCTATCTAACTAAGCCCGAGTGACGAGGTAAGTTCTCTATCCCAACAGCGGACAAAACAAATACTCCTGCCCCAAGAATTGGACTATCACGTATGAAAACGCCTAAAAAGAAGGCCGGAGTAGCTTGGTATCGTGCAGAGCAATACGAGAGAATCCGCAGGACCTTCCTTGATGGACACAAATTGCCCGTTCAATATGCTGACTGGCTCGCCTCAACACATAGCGTATGCGATCAGATCATCGAGGAAGGTCGAGAGGTCATCCGCGTTGAGATAGATCCTGATAAATTTTTAGATTGGTGCCGTACCAACCATTTCAGGGCCGATAGTCGTGGCCGCGAGTGCTATGTGAAACTTATGACCTTCCGAATTGCAACGGAGCAGGCAATGCCGTTTTCTGATTCTCTTGATTAAACATTAATGCCTGTCGGCAGAATCACGTCATGTGTCGTTACCTGCGGCACAAGCCGTCTGGCAGCAGCCTCAAGGTCCGACATCGAAAAGTTATCCGGCAGTGGCTCCGCCGCCAGGATAACACCTTGCCTCCCGGAAACCTCACTGTAAGAAACGATGACTGCCACCATAGGCGTCCTGCGCCGTTTAACAGTGAGCATAGCTTTAGGCTTCATGAGGCCTCCCAACCCATATGTCCACTATCAACGTGAATACCATGGCAGCAAAGGGGCAGACAACCCAACCGAAAGCCCCCAAGAACATAGATCATTCCGAAATACAGTGGTCGTTGCATGTATCTTCTTTCCCTGCAGTAATAAATCTATTTTTCATTCCAGGGCCGAATGCCGCGCTCGATGGCTGCACAGGCCAACGCTGTTCGCAGATCTATACGAGATTTGTGACGTGGATTGTTTACATTGTCTGCAATCATGGCGGAGTACGAAGAACGCGCCATACCTAGGGCAGCCGCAGCTGTGTCATAGGTAAATCCCATTCGTTCTTGCCAGGCGCGCAACGCCCTCGGGTCACCCACGAACTTTGTTTCAACGCTCATCCGTCTTCTCCAAGATCTGCTGCTCCAAGTGTCTCAGGCCTTCTTCCAACAAGTCCTCCGGGTCAAACGCCTCGGGAACATGATCGATCCAGGCAATCACCAACTGGCGATAGCCAGTGCGTTCATCCATCAAAAATACCGGCATATCTGTTTTCTTGAACCGCCATTGCTCCGGATGCAGCTCAACATCAAACGCACGTCCCACAAAACGTGGCCACTCATTGTGATGAATGGTGCACGCACGACCAGGGCCTTGGTTAACTACCGTCCACCGTGGAATCTCCAATAGCCGTGTTGCAGCCCAGCTGCTGCGATTTAGGAATTCATAAACGCGCAGCACTGAACCTTTTACTGGACGATGTCCGGTTTCGAACTCCCTAACAATCTGCATAGCATTGGGACCCTCAATACCCAGGATCTCTGCCATTTGTTCCGTGGATAGATCTCTTTTTTCTCGTTCCTCAAGAGCGACCCCCTGGTTGATCGTTGATTTTTTGATCATCAAAATACGGTCGTAGACCGCCTCGGTTAAAGCCATATTGGCCAAATAAATTCGTTGTTGGCACGTAATAGCAACCGAAGTTTAGATTCATATCGCTCCTCGCAAAATCCAACCAAGAATAAATGCGAGTACGGTTATGCAGGCAGTCCGAGCAAAGCGAGAACCCAGTATTTTCTTCTTTGTTGGTGGCCGGGTGGCATGCAATTCTGCGTAGTAAAGGGAATGTGCACTCATGGGCCTTATCCTTCAATAGCTGGGATGCTGCCGGTACTAGCATCTTGTTTGAAGAATTCAAGGATCTCGCGCCACATAACCACCGTGACAACTAAACAGTCGTCGCAGCAAAGACCCTGCGACAGAAGCGACAAAACAGACACAAAGTGTTGTGCTTGTTGTGCCGCCTTGTGAGCTCTCAAATAAGTGGAACTATTTTCAAGAGCCAAGCTTTTATCTGTAGCTCTGAAGAAGCTCACTCGATTGGCACGCGCTTTGGCCATTGCTTGAGCGATTGGAAGTAAGGCATTTGCTTTTTCGAGAATGACTCCATTGACAACAAGAGCTGCGTTTTGATGGAGCCCATCTGATGGCCCCAAGGTTTCAACTGCAAATATGCAGCCATCTTCCAAAATGACTGAACTACGAACGTTATCAGGCATGGGAACTCCATGTAAGTGGCGCCCAAAAGGGCTATCCAGTAACCGACTGGCTCGGATGCACCTAGCATTGGATACATGTGCAAATTATAAACCGGAATCCGGTTCATTGCAAATCTTTTTTTAAACGGCTCTTTGCGCTGACGCCGTTCGCTCAAAGTCCACGTCCAAAGCCTTTTTCCTTCTGCTGAACAGTGCCCGCGGTTCTTTGGAGTGCCATCGCCGTCTGTTCCACAGCGAGCCGAGCCTGCGCGAGTCTGGTGTCAATGTTCGTAACCTGTCCAGCATCGACGCCTACTCGCTGTACGGCATAGTCTTTGATTGTCGTAAGCGCGTTTAAGTATTGGACGCTCTCGGAATGGCTCAGCGGACGATTTCTTTCCGTTGTTAACGCATCAGAGGCTTTAGGGGCACGTTCCCATTGCGCATTGACTTGCCTGTTTTGGTAGATCACCGTATGCATTGCATTGAAGACCTTGATGGAGTCCACCAGTTTGAGTTTCTCAATTGCCACTACCGAATCAACGACTCCAGCATAGGCCTTGTCATGCTGTTCGGCATTGACGAAGCGCCCCACGCCCCTGGCCGCCATTTCGGTTTCAAAGCGCAGTTGCGCCCTTATCATTGAGATCACTGGGTTGACGGCAAGCACGCGCGCCTCTGTTTTGTAGCCGTTGGCCGTGAGCTGCTGTGCGATTGAGCGCAAGTTATCGGCGCTGCGTAGAGTTCCATCGATGATGAGGTTGCGACGGTTCTCGATAGCGCTGTCACGCAACCGGACTGCCCATTCGACTGCAAGGCTGTGCGTGCTGTCGGCAGCGCTTTTAGGGTCTATCCTGCTGAGAATGTTGTACTGCGGGTTTTGCTCGCGCATGCGGTCAGCATCGATGTGGACCGCACCGCCAGCATCCTTGAATTCTCGATGGGCCATACCGGCGAGGACTGATTTTCCAGATCCTGGTTGCCCACCAAGAAAAATAGCCCGTGGGGCCGCTTGCTGGACAGTAGTACCGATCTCCATTTTTTCGATAGCCCGATATATTCTGTCCAAATCGGTGTCCAGCTGTTGTGGCCGGGTCCGCTGTACCCCCCCGGGATCGATGATCACAAGCTTGCCTTGCATCCGGCCGAGGTTGTCGGTTGCGGCATCGCTCCATTCATAGCCTTGCGCCTTCAACGAAGCCGCTACTGCAGCGACATCTGCCTGGGAAATTCCGCTGGTTTGCACCATGGGAAGAACCTCGTAGCGCAGATGTCCAACACCACCATGCGTTTCTGGTTGCAGCATCTCTGGAATACTTGGCCGTGTCGTATCCTCTCCCACGCCAATTCGAACAACCTTATCCCCGGCCTGCAGAACGACAGAAGATGCGCCACCATTTAAGGGGGTTAAGCCGCGAATCCCCAGATCAGTAAGCTTCTTTTCGAGCGCAACCAGACTGCGTGAGCCCAGTATGTCCCGGGCAACCGGATCGGGGACATGTCCAACAAGTCGTGTGTACCTGGTCGAGGCCTTCAACGCAGCGGTCAGCCCTGAAACTTCTTCTTTCGCCATAGCCAAGCCGGGGTCTACAAGTCGGAGCTTGCGCCTGCCTGCTGTGGTCGCCCGTATTTCAGAATGATCCCATCGATACCCTGGCGGTCGTCCGGACTCAAATCGTTTCGCAGACGCCAAAGGCTTTTGAGCAACATGCTGGCCATGAGTATGGTCTCTGGAGTATTGCTGGTGTCACCCTCTATTGCGAATTGCTCGGCAATGCTTGCACCCAGGATCTGCAGCGCCACTTCATAGCGGATGTGGTTCTCGTTAAACAAGGTACTGTGACTCATGTCGGTTCCGTAGATCGGCATACCTCTGACTGGTAAAACGAACATCTCCGTAAAGGACTGACTGAGATATTCAACAGGGTCGGGGTGGTTCGAAGTGGGCAGTGTGCGCATTCTATTTGTTATGTTGGTCTGGTTGTGATGAAGGGTGTATCTGGTTCGGGGTATGGGGGCGATTGCCCCCATGGTGACAAAGGTCCATAGGCACCCAACGCAATCGACGCGAGCTAAGGAGTTGAAGATCCATCAACGTCTCTTTCGCGCCCTGTAAAACAGCCCCTGGCGGCGGCTAGCCGCTCAACGCATTGGGTCCCATAGCGACGGTGCACCAGCGGTTGCAAGGCACGGAACCCAAAAGTGCCAAAATGCGCAACTGAACCATCAAAGGTCATTGAATCCGGATACCCAAAAATTAAACACGGGTTTCACGCGACTCGGCCATGGCTTGTGCGGATGGAAGTAGCGCGTTTGCTTTTTTGTCGTATGGCTTCGTTGAAGGCTATTGCCATGTTGACTTAATCAGAGCCGAATAAACGGATGGATTCCACTTCAAATACAGTGCCGTCATCCAGGGTGACAAGTTTTCTGTTTGGATTTTCCATGAGTAACTCCATGTAAGCGGGTCCGTGTAGACCATCCAGTAACCGACTGGCTCGGAGGTGCAATTGAATTACACGTGTTAATTATAGACCGGAAAACGGACTAAAGGCAACTGGTCTTTAAATTTCAATTTATTGAAAGGAAGCCGCGGGGGTCCCGCTTGCGGGGGGCCGGCTACAGGCCCTCTTCAGCTTGTCCCCATTGAGCGCGCGGATGCGCATACCCCGAAGGGGGCGATTGGGGTCAAGGTGCGGATGCTACAAATGCCCCCACTCTTTTTGTAGAGTTTCATCAGCTTCAGCTTTAGCAATCCGTTGAAGGATTGCCCTGCAACCGACCTCGTCACTAGCGTAGTACCCGACATCGAGGCCGTACGGGTTGCTGACCCACAAAGTATTGTCATCCGCAGTGATAGACCATCCTGCTATCCGCACACGTCGCTCGACGCGCACTAGTTCAATAAGCCCAACCGGCGTGATAGCGTAAATATCGATGTTCAACTTTCAGATCTCACAATTGCATCCACAATGAAGTTTTGAATGCTTGGCCAAGCTCCGGAATTGACAACCAGGAGCAGTACAAACAGTGTCAGAAGACAAGCAGCGAGTCTACCGATCGACATATGTATCGTCCCCCAGCATATATTGCCATTTCCGCATAGAACCTCCAAGTAACCAGAAACTATTGCTGGTGCGAGTTTGATCAAACTGATAAAGTTGAATTCAGCCGATTTGTACCCAAAAATACAATGTTAGTGACATCAAGTCGCGCGAAATACTGGAGGAAAGTCCAACGTGAGAAAGCTGAGAATTTCTTGCTTTCGACATGGGACTGCTACGGAACGGAACAGACCACGCCGGAATTGGGGCATCAAGGTGCGAATCGGCGTGGAAGTGCTGAAATGGGCATTGATTGACCGACACTTACATCAGAGGATGCTGTTAACTCAGGACAGGTTGATAAAGCAAAGGGTGAAGTCGGGCAACTCTGAAGCGCTTGCAATCGTCTTCGCGATGTACAAGGCTTTAATTCGGTACAAATCTTGTATCCAGCATGCTCCCAATGCATCAATGAGCCCGAAATTGCTTGCCCAGCAAAAAAATCTTCAGGCGTTATGCAAACGACTGGAATTAGCTTGCCAGCACGTAACCTTATCAAGGAGAGACAGAGATAAAGCCTTGAAAGTGCTGAGACTTTATGTAGTGCTTGAAGAGTGGGCACTATTGCGTGCTGTTGAAACTCTATAGCTATATCAACGGACGATTCACACAGCAAACATTGCACTCTCTGCGGTGCATACGTTAAATCGTTGCGTTTTAATTCTTTGTCAAATGGGGATAAATGTACGCAATGCTGCCGAGTATTGGAATAGTTGAAGCGACCCACGTAAGCCAGGAATTGCCAAAAACGACGTAATAAACCGACCATCCAATAATCGCACTCAACAAAGTTAGAGGCGCATGTATCCGCCAAAATTGTTTGCGCATTTTCTGCAATAGAACTTTATTCTGCATCTGTGTGCTTTCCTCGGCTTAGCGCAAGATCAATACAAAAGCCGATCCAGTGATAACCGCAGCGCTGATGAATCGCACCACTTTCGAGGACACCGTATCTACCTGTATGCTACGAAAGCCCGTCAAAACACTACCAAGAATTGCAAATGCCAAGATAAATGAGCTGGGCAACAGGGTTTGCACATAAAACACCTTCCCTAATAATAGCGGTGCCGTAACGATGATAAATGTCATTACTGCTGGGTAAAGCCATGGTGAATTTCGGTCCAAGTACGAATCGTCTTTTGCAACAAAAGTTCGGGTGTTCATATATGAAATCCTTTATTAAATAGCGTTCGCAATATCATCCAGAGACGCAAGTAGCCCTTGCAATCGAATTTGATCATTGATTAGCTGGTCGTATTTTTCGGTTGACGGGTCTTGGGCGTCCAGCTGGTGCATAACTGCAATCAGCTTGTACTTTAATGCTTTAAAAAAGAAATCATAGGCCTGTTGTTTCATGAAGGTTTCCTTGGTCAGTGGTGTGCCGGCGTATAAGGGTGAATGTCACTCATGTTGACACCGCGAATGAAGTCAATAGCCCGTTCTTTTGGGTAGCTCATCTTGGCGTCCTCCATTACTGCCAAGCCGTTCAGGATGAAAGCTGCACTCAACGCCGCCGCGTCAACGACCTTTCCGTCAAATGCCTTATGGATCGCTCCCATCAAGACGTCAGTTATGTCGTGGAGAGTATCCAGTGACACTTCCTCTCCAGTGTGCTCAATTTGAACCATGTGATGATTTCCTTCGTTCATTTATGATGGAGTCTCTATAACTTGGTCGGAAGGTCTACATGCATCACCGCGTCAGGCAAGTACAATTTAGTAAATTTTGCGATAGCGTCGATGCCCGAAAATGTGGCTTTTTCGAGAGAGATGCCGCTAGGTGTTTTTTGAAGGGCCTGCCCGGTAAATGCATTCGTAATTTGGAGGCCTCCAGTTGAGACCAACTCAACATCAACAAACCCATCTGTTACCTCTGAGATAACCAACACTCTACAAATTGGGCAAAAACCATCTTCTCTTTCTTTACCTCCCGGTACGCCCATCCCGCGAACGCGAGTTTGTAGACGAACAGCACAATTCGGGCATTCAGCTTGATTCCAGCGCATGACGGCTCTTTCAGTTTGTTTGCACCTTGTGTTGTTGTGCGCCAGAATTTTTTTTCGTAGTCATAGGTTTCCTAAAAGTCCGCTGACAAAAGCAAGCCTCTGCCCGCTGCAATCCGCACTGGCAATTTGACTCGCGCAACTGCTTCAATTGCTGTACGGTTGGCTTTGAAGGCACGAATCAGCTCGGTACCGGCCTGCGTGGTTGCTCCAAAATGATCTTGAAGTGCCTCGGCTGAGATTTCACTTGATATCAAAACGCCGTCCACCACCGCCTCAAAGGCAACGGTGGTAGATGGCGTGTACAAGGGCTCCGACTGTGGGAAGTGGATAGTTGACATGATTTCCTTGATGTTTCAGCCTACGTGATTCGTTTCATTTGGCAACACCCACTGTTTAATGGCATCCAACGAATAGGCAGCGTCTTCACGAATGGTCGACGCTGACGCCATCGCAATAGCTGCAAATATCAGTTGCCCAACAATTGCCGATTCAAAAAATAATGCAACACATGAAAACACGCAAATGAGTGTTGATAACAGTAGTGAAATTAGACGCTCGCCCAATGGCCAAAGTTTTAAAGAGATGGACTGGTAATGCATCGCTCTTTTGTTGACCGACAAAATAGTTTGACACATGCTTCCCTCTGGGCACTACCAATTTTCATACTAGCGCCCCATAATAAAGTTCGACACAAGCACCTCAATTTGCAGAACTTGCCGCCAAACGTGAGACAAAAAAGATTGACACAAGGTTTGCAACAAGCCGTTGGGCTGATTATAGATGCACATGTGCATATTCGCAAGCCCTGCAACTCCGTCTTTTGATGCCCCCAGTTCTGCCATTCTTCCCTGAGTCCCACCCAGATGAAACCTTTCTGTCGAGGGTGTCGCGGTATCACCTGCTGTCCGGCAACGCGATCAAGGCGGTGACGGACCAGGAACTGTTTGGCAAGCGCGTGGTGCTGGACTTCGTTCTACCGGCCCAAGCGCTCGGTTCGTTGGTGGCCAGGTTGCCCGGAGATCCTGAGCTGGTGATGCAGGCCCTTGTGCAGGAAAACACCCTTTTGCCCGCATTCTCCCCATTCCTGGGGACGGAAGCCGACCCAGCAAGGCAAGAAATCCCACTTGGCCAGCATTACAGCGGACTGGGCCGCCTACCGCAGCGAGCCGCAAGGATGTTCGATGGACACAGCCTGTGCGTTGAATGCTTACGGGAGGATGTTTCTGGTCGCGGTACGGGGTACTGGCACCGTGGGCATCAACTCCCCGGTGTGCAGGCCTGCTGGCGGCACCAAAGGCCATTGCTGCAGGGATGCCCGGTATGCCGCCGTCCCTTTGCGCGTGCTCAACACCTGTTGTCCCTGCCTTGGTCAAATTGCCCGTGTGGATGGCGACCAGCGGAGCACGCCAGTCCGGTTAAGGCCAAGGACCTCGAAGTGCGCTATGCAGAGTTCGCGGCCAAGCTGCTCGAATCCAATTTACCGCCGCTCAAGCCGGGGCAGTTGATCCGGGCCTACCGTCAAAAGATAGCTGCCCACGGCTTGGTGCGCAAGACATCGATTTCTTGGGCTGCCGTGCTGGAGGCACTGCAGACTGAGTTTGGCGAGGAATTTCTGACCTCCACTGATGCTGCCTACCGGGCTGGCCAGCTCCGGTGGTGGTTGCGATTGAGCCTTCTTGAAGGGCAACTTGAACTGCCCTTCACCAGGCATGTGATCTTGGCCATGTACCTGTTCGGTGACTTCGAGAGTTTCAAGGCCTCCCTGCTGGCCCAGAGCGGGGAGCCCGTGGACAAGCTCCGCGTGCCCAAAAAGGACACCGCGCAGGAAGAAGCGAACCCGAAGCTGCAGGCGATGCGCAACAAGGTTCGGCACCTGCAAGCGCAGTGGCCCACGCTCACACTGAATGACCTCTGGAAGAAGTCCTACGCCACGGCAGACTGGCTGTACCAGAAAGATCGGGCCTGGTTGCTGCAGACGCTTCAGGCGCAACCCACGCAAGCAGTTGATGTCGAAGGCTATGCTGAGCAGGATGCAGCGTTTGTGGAGGCCATCTCTGCCGGACTGGATGGCCTGTACGAGGCAAATGGCAAACCCCGGCGCGTGACCAAAGATAGGTTGCGCGGCCTGCTGCCAAAGGTGATCCCAATCGCCCAAATGAAGGAGCGCTATCCACGGTCGTCTGACCTGGTGGACTCATCGAAGGAGTCCTATTGGCATTTCATTCTGCGCAGGGTGGTCTTTGGGGTAGTGGAAACCAGGCGGTTGCAGGCATCTCCCGCCAATACGGCCATCCGCAAACTGAGTGGCGTTCACTCCGTGGCCTTTGATGCGGTTTTGTCGCATTTCAATTGGGAGCCGGAGCAGATGGTGCTGCCATCGTTCGATGCCCGGTCGGAGCTCGTGCGGCTCGGTGTCAACCGGCAATGGGCCGGGCCGGTCAATCAGGAGCAGTACCTGAGTGGGCGACGGTACAAAAAGCGTGCGTCTAAAGCCTGAGTGCGGTCAAACCACGTTCACGGTTTTGCTTGTCATTCGCAAGTCTTTGGATCTCACTGAGGTAACACTTCGCAATACACGCGGCTCAAAAAATCTCCATATCCAGTGGCGTTCCATGCGGGGCCAGGAAGAAGCCAATCGACGTGCACGATTCGGGTTCGCTTGGATGTTTGAACTATCGAAGTCACCACAGCAACCTGATCGCTTGGGCCTCCTTTAAATGGAGACCACATGTGATACGTGCGCCCAACAGCGATCTCTTTGGGCTTCTTTGGACTCATTGCCGATTACCCGAACCAACCAACTGATCGAACTGAGCCCAGTCTGCCTTCTTGCCCTGGTTGAGCTGCTGCATCAAAAAGTCAAATTCTGGTTGTGGCAATTGGAAATGCAAAACACTTTGCCCACGCGCACAGCAATCATCAGGCATTTGACAGTAGCCTTTTATGAGCCTCCCTGGAGTCTTAGATAGCGCGTTTAAAAGCCTTTTCGTTGTCCAAGGGCCTCCACGCTCCCAACCAAGACGTTCAGCGATTTCGTGACACAAACCCTCATCACCGTACATGACGGACGGGTTGCTGGTTTCCTTCAAAACCTGAATAGCCGCATCGCATGCACGCATTGTTTTCGTCATTTTTCGGCTGGCTGGGTATAGCAATTAGCTTTGGTTGTGACACTGACGCCATTCGCAGCGGCCTCCTGCAGATTCACCGGATTTCCAGCCAGGTCTCGCGGATCGCATCGTTGCTCCGGGTTGTCTGCCCCATCTTTCACGAAGATTACGATCAACCATACACTGACCATCAACAAGATTGCCATGGCGATCCAGCCGATAGCGCTAATCCGTTCATGCGCTAGATTTTTGACCATTCAGGCGCTTCCCTTCACAGAACCTGTTTTTACCCACCGCAGAATTCCAATGTGGCAAGCTGTCGTTAGACATACGCCATTGGCCATTCCCTTGTGTGTACGCTTGCCTTCGCAGCCACACCAGCACTTCTTGCGGGACTTTGGAACGATGGGTTCCGCATATCGGACATGTTCGGCTGCAGAGCCTACCCGGCCCCAGGCAGCCGTGCCACCTTGCATTGCAGCCTTTAGCGCCGTGGGGGACAGATTATTCAGGTCAGTCATGGCTTCGGCGTTGATGACACGTAGTCTTTTGGCACCAGCCAGATTGACCGCATTGGCCAGTATGTGCCGCACCGCACAAGGGCCATGTCAGTACCTTCCGGTTCCACCTCCAGCGGACTGCCGCATGCTTTCCATAGCGCGGTCAGATCATTGGCATTTGCAGGCGCAGCGCTCACGAGCCAACGCGGATAGCTTTGTCGTGCGTTATGCCACCAAAGCAGCTCGCCGATACATATACCTGCAATGACCAAAATGACGGCAAGAATGATGAGTTGAAATGGATGTTTTGACTTCAGCATGACTCCACCTCGCCATCAAGTATCCTGCGGATCATCGGCGGGGGAAGCCAGCCTCCAAGCTGCGCCAAGCAGCAGACACCAAAAGCGGCCACTGCGAGAACCAATAAAAATACCAGTCCAACGCCGCACAACATTGGCAGTGAGTCTGAGGCAAAAAGCCACGCCGTCGCTGGAGTAGGTTGGTCAGCAGCGTAACTCAGTGGCATACCAAACATGAGACTCGTACCCGCATCATGCTTTGGCTTAACCGAGTACAGGCACCACCCAAGTCCGTACAACATTTGAAGGACGGAAAGACATACCGCCGCAACCCCTGTGTAATCATTGAGCCCTTGAATAGAGCTGTGAGAAACGTTGGTTTTGATTGATGAGATTCCATGCTTTCCTTGAGTTCAGTTTGAGTCCTGCGACTCTGTTTGCAATTGCGCCAACATGGGTGTGCCTTCGTACCAGCCGCCGCCCTTATGAACAACCAGGCCCAGTTCCGCTAACCGCTTCATCACCGGTTTTGGAACGTCATAGCCCTCACCGTCTTCGCACGTCTCACAGAAGCGCAATGCTGCCTTCTTTTCTTCATCAGTAAGAGCTAGTGCAACAGCCCCTTTTAGGTGGGGAACGCCATCACGATCTGCCGCTGAGAGAAACTCTTTAATGAGCTGATTCGACATTGATGCTTGCCTTTACTTATTTGAAGGCAGAAGAATTGCCAACAAGGTTTTCCCGCCGTACCACAGTAAGGCAATCAATCCAAGCAGATCGATCACGAGAGGCCCATTACAAACCTCTCTGAATACGCGCAATATCAACGCGATTGCAATACCAAGAACCAAGTGACGCAATGGGCTTGCAGCCCAAAGCACTCGGCAAGCCTTCCATTCTTCACAAGCCAAGCGCGCCGTCGCGAATTGATCACCACGTCGAAAGGCGGCGATAAACGCTTCCTTGCGTAGCTCATCTTCATTGAAATCCGGGTTGCTCAAAACGTTGAGTTCCTTAATGATTTGGAGGCCGCTTAGGCGGCTTCCTTGAGGATGATTCTGGTGTTGGCATTTGAGATGATGGTTTGCGCCGATTCCCGGCTTGTCGCAGCCAGTACATCTGCCGCTGTTGCCGTCGAGCCAACCATCAATGAGATTCCCAACTTCCGCCCTTTTCGAGCGGCAAATTTCACAGCAGCGAGTTGGCCAGCATCAAGCTGCTTGCGATCGCCTTGCAAGGTTCGCAATACTTGACGCGGGTAGAAGTTTCTGATTTTCATGGCAATGATTTCCTTTACGTCGACAATAGTTTCCGTATGCATTGCTTCGGCAAAAAGGCAACGCCTCGGCGATGAAGTTCGATTGCGATAGTCTGTTTCATTGCAAGCAACCGCTCAGGCCCACGGGCAGCGCATTCAGCGCTGAAAAATATGCCACCGACAGAATCACCCCCACTGCGAATGTATGAAGTTCCTAACATCCGCTTCCCGCAGCAGTTGCAATTTGTGGCGTATAACGTGAATTCTTCATAGTGAACCGTCATGTGAATTCGACTCCACTCAAAAACTCGCGAGCCGCTTTGTCAGCAGCCTGTTGCTCGGCATGACTGCGGCAACCATTAAGCACTTTTTCGAGGTGAGCGCAGGCCACACGCAATGTCGCCTCAAAACGGTCTGCCGGATGCATGTGCGCGGGAAAATTCGGCAGTGTTCGGTTGTCAAGCGCCGCAGCAGTCGCGTCGTCGGAAATAGCGACAAGGGTCATAAAGCCTTCCATTGAAGAACGTTACGGTCATCATAGTCAAGGCCAAAACAGACCTTCACGCGATTGCAGATGGTCTCGGATTCCCCATTGATCACGATGGAGCCCTTCCCAATAAACTGTCCAAACAAAGAACGCTGTTCAACGGCGCTCAATTTGCCAGCCCAATTACCAAGGACGGTGCCGGTCTTCTCCAGGAGAAATAGGGCGAGATTTGCTGAATAATCCATGACTGCAATTATATATGCACATGTGCACAGTGTCAATGAATTATGCCGAGGGTCTTTAGTCTCGCTGTGAGGACCGTGATCGCCCAGTCCGGGCATGCCCTGGAGCTACCCAATTCAGGATCGGCCAGCCACGCCTGCACTGTGCGCCAACTGCACGGGCGCTTGGTTTCATCAGCGATGTGTTGAGCTGCCTCGGCGCGAGTAATGTTTGCCCGCTTGATCAAGGCTGCCAGCTTATCTCTATTCGTCACGAATTGGCCATGGTGAATTGCACATGTGCATATTTTATCAGGCGATGCGACTTCGGTACACCGTTTTGCGAACCTCTACGACCAAGACGCCTGTGTCTGTGGCAGTGCATTGCCCGGATCAAAAACTTCTAATTTGTCTGACGAAGACAGCATCTGGCTAAATATCACAAGGTTGGTTCCACCCTTTGCCAAGCGTGATGGAAATAGAATGCCCTTCGCGCCAGAGGCGATCACCACGTCTCCAATGACCCAACTCGGCGGCTCAATACGCTGGTTGAACCAGAGTTCCCGCCAGTCGCAGTAGAAGTCCTCCCAAATAGGCTCCCATTCTGATGCGCTGTACCCGAGAGTGAAATCAACCACCGGGCCTACCGTTAATTGGTAGCTGGTCAATGTACCGGGTGGAAGAAGCGTTGATACCTGCTGGTATTCGTGAATGGCGGTAGCAGTTTCCATGGCCAGATAAAGCGCCTCAACCCCCTGGCGGTTTGCTCTCCCGCCATGTTTTCCAGCACCGGCCCCACTGGTTGGCGCTACAGCCCAACGCGGCACATGCATCCGGTACGCCGTGGCATCGGTCAGTGCGGTCAACTTCATCCTGCGGCACCCGCTTCTAGCGAGCTTACATAGCGCAGTACATCTTCGGTGCGCCCTTCAGTTACCAATTGCTCAGCGGTTTTGTAGCCGAACGGCGGCAATGGTTCGTTGCGATACCAAAAAATGGCACGACCGACATCGCCCGATAGATCATGAGCAGCTCGCATTACGCGCAAGGCTTCCCGCAAGAATTTCTGGACACTCTCAGACGCAGGAGCACGACTGATAGTGTTTCGGTGAACGTGAGCCTGGGTGGCAAGTGTCTGGACATCGATGCTCAGCACGTCGCCGAATCGCTTGGGCGAAAGCGTGGATGCCCCCGCGTCCTGGTCACGCAGGTAATCAATAAAGCCATCAAAGCCGTGGCTCAACGCAGGGGAAAATTGAAGAGTGGCTGTTTGCATATATTGGCTTCCAGACGAAAAGGAATGCACTAATTATGCACCATCAGCGCACATTATGCGCACCTGCAATTTATCCTCGCAGACGGTATGTCGGAGAAAACTCCAATGCATCCACTGTCAGCCACCCTGCCTGGTCAAGTGCCTGCAAAGGGTTGTCCTGGCTGGCCAGATCCTTTGCTTGCTGACGTTGCTCCGTGGGAACCCTCCGCAATTCAGTCTCCGTCGCCTCGAAAGGTTCTATGCGTGCTACGGATGGTGCCGCCACAGGCGCATTCGCCGGGGCCCGCAGTTCCCGTAGGAATGACACCTCCGCCGTGGCACCAGACATCCGCATCATGGCTCCCAGATGTTCCTCGGACGGGAGAAGGTCATCAAAGTTGCGCATAACCTTGGGATCGCCACTGCGCAAGGCCGCCAGTGCGGGCTGCAGCAACTGCATCTTGGTGTTGGCCACATGGCGCAAGACAGTTTCTGTCAGCCGCTCAGTTCCAGACTGGATGGCGTACCGCTGTCCCAGGATAAGCAGCTTGGCCAGAAAGTCCGTCACCCCTTGCGTCAGCTCGTACAGGAGGTCGCGCATCTCTTGGGTCAGGGGATCGACGTTCCTTACCCACTGATACCTCCACAGGGCATCCACCAGCAGCGTCCAAGCCGCGTCCGTCGATGCAGGCTGGCGGAAGTTGTACAGGCCAACCCCACAGGCCCGACGCGCATTGCGCAGTACATCTGCAAACAGATCGATCATGGAATTTGTGCCGATGAACACCACGGGCACGCCGATGCTGTTGAGCAGGTTCACGAAGAAATTCAGCATGTTGTCCTTGCCGCCCGTCTTGGCGACTCGCAGGTGCTGCAATTCATCAATGAAGAGCGCACCCACATAGTAGGTGCTGGCCAACTGCTCCATCCTGTGGATGAGTCCCGCCACACCGCCACGCAAAGGCCCGCGATCACCATACCGGCGCTGGCCGATGGCCTGGTCTACCGCGCTGAAAAACGCATGGCAGAGACCGCTCAATGAACCGTCAAACGGGCATTCCAGCTTCAACCAGACAATCTGCGTCTGAACAAACTCCCTGCCCCGGTAGTTCCGGTGGATGATGGTTTGCGGATACAGCCGCAGGATGGCTTCCAGCGCGGTCGATTTTCCGATGCCACTCAGGCCCACCAGGCTGAAAGTCGTGGCGGTAGAGGTGAACCCTTCGGTCTTCTGCACGCCCGTGGACAGCCCATGCAGGTGCCGCACGGTCGCCGGTTGCATGGGATTGCGGCCCACATACCCACCGCGCAGGACAAGGGACACGGCTGCTTCCAGCTCCAGGTGGATGGGCAGCGGCTGGATTACGCTGCGCATGCGGTCAATGCAATGCAGGCGCACTGAGCCGTCCATGGTCTGGGCGCCAACGGGTTCTTCCGGGTAGCGTGCAATGGCCTCGGCTGCTGATCGCTCTGTCAATATGGGCGGCAAGGCCTCGATCAGGGGGTTGCCACGGTATTCCTCGACCGGAGAATCCTGGTAGGCCGCCGTGGCGATGGTGCCGGGGTTCATTTGCGTGCTCCTGGTCGAAGATGACCCAGCAGATCAATGACTTCTGCACTGCGTTCACCAGCGTACTCAGCCGCAGATCGAGAGGGCGCGGTAGAGGCGGCAGGCGTTGCGATGGGAGTTACTGTGGCCGAAACTGGCCGCACAGGTGTACTTTCGCGCTCGCGGGCCCGGTTTTCGCGGATGTTGCCGATGCGCTGGACCTTACTTGCCGGCTCGAAATTCGCCTTCTTCTCAGCGGACGCGGTCTGGATCTTGGCCTCAATAGTGGCATCCAGGCGCACCTTGCTGGTCAGATCCGCGTGTTGGATCTTGGGCGATGGCGTATCGATGATGGCCAGCATGTCCTCCACCTCCTCAAACCGCCGCCCCACGTAGCGCGATTCCGACTTGCGCAGGTGACAGGTCTCAAAGGAGCCATCCGCACTGCGCACCCAGACATTAGCAGTCGTATTGGGGTCATACCAGAGTGAAATGTCAGAACGTCCGTTCTTTCTGGCCCTGGCAAACCAGCGTTCGACCTCGGCCCGCTCACAGACGTAGAACATGCCTTTGAAATAAATGCCGCCCGCCTGGACCGTCCCCTGCCCAGTGGTCAGCAGATGGCGGTACACCGCTTCGACTGGCGGATTCTTGGGCTCTGCAATGCCAGTGGCAAAACCCCAGTTCCACAGCTCAATCGGCGTTGCGTTCACCACGCCCGACGCAATCATGTCGGCACTGAGGCGATCAGACTGCCGGTGGTGATGGTTGTAGTGGATGATGCTGGCCAGGATGATGTGAGTGAACTCAGCCAGATCCAGCGTGGCATCCAGTCGGTAGTCCCGCTCTCCGCGTTCTTTGTTGCGCTGGCGTACAGCACCAGGTGTCCAGTGGACCTGGGCAGTCCGGTTCAGCACCCGAAAACGGCTCTCCACAATGGATTTCCAGTCGGGTCGAAATGGCGGGGCAATCGCCAGCGTCACGCCCAGGCCGGAAACCATGGCATCTTCGGCACCTTGGCCGATCATCTCGCCACGGTCACACATGACTTCTTGTGCCAAGTAGTGGCTGGGCCAGTCCTCTGGGCTGATGTTCAGTCCATAGCCTGCGCAAAATGACACCTTGTCCATCGTGGCATTGAATAAGGCCTGCCGCGCACCGCTCCAGCTCGGGCCATCCAAACCTACATAGACCCCCACAATGAGCGCCGTAAACACGTCCACCACGACGTAGACCACCGGGCGACCTATGATCCAGTTGCGGTTGTATCGACTGACCAAGTAGATGTCGGCAATTGTGGCATCGATCTCGAAGCGATGACATGGGCCCCGCACGCCATCACTAACGCGTCCTACCAGGGCGCGATGGTCCTTGTTCCACTTTGTTTCGCCCTTGCGCCCACGCAGCACGTCCAGTTCGTCGAAGGCTTTCTGGCCCCAGTAGGTGAACTGACGTAGGGTGGGCAGCTCATGCAGAGGGCGCAACTCGATGTCGTCGTCACTGATGCCCGCTATCTTGCGTTCCGTGGCGTAGAACCGGCGCAAGGTCTTGATGTAGGCATCGGCTATGGATTCCACCGCATTTTTCTTGTAGAGGGCATATCCGAGCTTGATGCAGGACTTGTCGGCCTCGGTCAGCGCCTGGGGTGGCGTTTCCGGCGTGTGCTCCAGCAGCGGGGACCGCCGTCCGTTGCGCCTACCTTCCGCAAATTGCTTCACCTTTCCCGGTGCCCCGCTTTGCTCATAGTTGGGCAGAAGCGCATCGCGGACCTGACCGTTCATCCAGAAGCGGTAGAGGATGCGGTACAGCGACTTGCGGGGAATCTCCAGCTCAACAGCCCGCTTGGACACCATGCCACCCATAGCTTCCGGCTCGAAGATGGCTCCCGTGGCCACCAGAGGTGCAATCCGCTCCCAGTTGGCATCCCGGCTGGCCTTGGCCGCGTCAGGAAGTTCGGTGCGCAACATGTAGGCTGGCGGCTTGAGCTGGGTCTTGCGTGCTGTTCCTGCTTGAAGCCAACCTTCCAGAACAGACAGTTGCTTTGGAAATGGCTGCTTCGGTGCGGCCTCCATCACCATGAGCACCACCCTGTCATTGGCCCGGTCCACCCAAAGCACTCGGCACAGGCCTTCAAGGTCTGGCGGGTCTGTCAGCGACTCCACCAGGTCATTGATGGCCAACAGGGTTGTCATGCCGCTGCTCGCTCAAACGAGGTATCCAACCCTGTGAACTGGAACTGCTGCACCATCCCGGTGAGGCGCAGTGGCGCGGACTTGAGATCGAGGAGGATGCTTTTGTGCCAAACCAGATGCTTGAATAGCTGAATGGCGTCCTTGTAGTGCAAGCTGGCGGCCTGGCCTGCCATCCGAATGTTGGCCGACAAGACGCGATCCGCAGGGTTCAGGCGGTCCAGGGCATCCATGAAACGCTGCTGGATGCCTGGTTGCAGTAAGCCATTGTCCACCACCGCCGACTGGCGCAACCACTGGAGGTTTTCTGAGAGGGCCGCAGGGATGGCCCGTTCGGTCACGATGCCCCAATCCACACCCTGCTCCAGCCAGAAGCAGCGCTCGATCTCCAGCTTCTGCAGCGTGCGCTCCAGTGAGGTGGACGGCTGCAGCGCATCGCTGTATTTCACCGTCCTGGCCGCGAGCTGGGTGGTGCCGTTGGAGGCCTTGTAGGTAATCAGGAAGTCCGTGGTCAGCACATAGGGCAGATCGGTCCCGGCAAACTTGGGGTAACGGATAGACCTGGCATGGGCGATCTGCTGCATATCGCTGGTCGGCATCAGCGGGTATTGCTCCCTGATGTCCACCACGTCCTCGGAGAATTCCAGCACTACGAAGTAGGCAAACTCCAGATCGGACAGCAGGTGGTAGTTCCGATTGACCTTCAGGCCGGAGACTTTCCGGGAGCGGCCTTGGGATGGGACATCTTGCACCCGCAGCCATGGCCGATAGTCAGCACCCTGGCCTTGCCCATAACCTTGGGCGATGTAACGCTCGATGTCAGCCTGGGTTTTGAAGCGGCGACCGCGCATAGGTGGCTATGCCTCGGTGCTGTGATTGGGTGCGGGGCGCACCGTTTTGACCCGTTGCAGGGCTTTCCGCTGGAATTTCATGTGCTTCCCTGCTAATGCCATATCGGCACGTTACAGGTGTGCACTAGGTTGTGTCAATCTTTTTTGTACTGTGTCCAACTTATTTGTCAGTCAACAATCGCAGCGTGCACCATTTCTTGAGTGACTTCCATTCCGTTGTTTTCCTTCAATTCCTCTGCATTCCCAACAGGTCTTCAATTGCTGCTTCGTATCCAACCCCATAGACCCCTTCACGCTCACGAACTTCATTCCAGCCAATGGAGTCTTTAGGAACTGGTTTGCCAGGACGCCACCCCATCACCTCGACGACGAACCACAACATGTCTAAAGTGATCGATTCACCCAGAGAGCAAACCAAGGACCATTCTTCATCTGTGAGCTTCGTCGGCCCCTCATAGGGGAATGCCCCAGCTATTACGTTTTCCGCCCAGTTAAAATCGACTGCCCATGGCATGGGCTCGCCGTACTTACTAAGCCACAGTTCGCCTGCAGCTACTCTGCCAAGGTCAAGGTATGAAAGGTTTCCTGTTGAGTCTGCCTCTTGCACAGTCGAGCGCCGTTTAGACTGCCCTTTCTCGTGAACCGTTTTCACGAAGCGACTGCCATCATCAGTCGCATAAATCCGCACGTCATAAAACTCAACATCAAACGTATCCTGATTGATCGCTGCAATCAGTTGCTCGCTAAATGATGTTGCGATTTCGGCTTCAGTCGGAACCACATCAGGCCAACCAGGCGTCGGGTGATCCAAAACAGCAAAAATGCGCCCGTCCTTATTTCGGACCTCAACCTCAATTGAGGGCGGTGTTCCTGCTATCGACGTAGTGAAGATGCACCCGTGCCCAGCACATATGAAGCTGCGGCCAACTTCATCCCAAACAACCTTCATACCATTGACAATTGCAGCCATGTTGATTTCCTTGATCAGTTTTCAATATAGTCGCCACCACTATTGCGCTGGTTGCGTCCGACATTGATTTGGACACGGCCTGGTTGAAGGCGGCCTGAGTTTCGCTGTTCATCTCCGAAGTTCACCGTCACAGCGATGGGCGCTTGAGATTGAGCTATCTCGCCCCGAATGGTCTCAAGCTCTGCCTCGCATTCGGCTTCTAATTCAGTGTTTTTAGTGAGCGTCGAGAACATTAAAATTGCATGCACAAAGTTGCTTCGGTGATGAAGCTCTTTTGCATTGGCGTATCCCAAAATTCCAAGTGCTTGCGCAAGTTGCGACACGATGGCTTCCTTCGTTTATGGTTTATGCAGTCGTGTTATTCGGTGTCAAAACGCTTGGTATAGCGATATGAAGGCCGTTTAGAGACGCCATCCACAATTTCTTCTTTTCCCACAGCCAGCACTGACTCGGAAACACGTTGAGACGCTGTGTTTGTGACGTCAACGACAGTTTCAATGTAGACGGCCGAGTGGCCGGCTTTGCCCGCCTTATCCACCTGGTCTTGGATCACGTCACGCAAGATCTGTTTTGCTAGCCCTTGGTTACGCATTTCTTCTGGAACTGCATAGCCGAACGCGATGCACGGCGACCCTTCTATTTGCCCGTTCATGACGCAAGAAAGGAACGCCGTAACGGTCTTTCCGTCTTTGCTGAGGCGCACATATGTCAGACGGCCGACGCCAGGCGCAGGAATATCAAAATGCGAATAGAGATCATTGTGTGGTTTGACCAATGCTACATCGAGAATGCCTTCCAACAGGCACTGCTGGAAAGACTCCATACCAGCGTGTGGGTCCGCCATCTGTGTACTCATCTGAATACCTCTACTGAGCAACTGGTTGAAAGACTTCGCCTGCCACGTGCCCACCGAAAATCAAAAAGTCAGCAACATCTTCTGCACCCTTGAACCATGGCACGTAAACAAGCCCATTGAACTGATCACGGAATTTCTTCCAATGATGAGCCGCAAAGCACCAACTGGCCTTTGTCGCTGATGGCCAGCGCATTGGCTGTATAGCGCGTGGGCTTTGTTTGCGCGTCAGCAAGTGCGAACACATCGTAAAGCAAAGTACCAGGCTCACTTGGCAACGTGTGTTCGCCAAAGTGTGTAAGGACGTCGCCATTGGCAGCAAAGGCGGCCAGAAACATTTTGTCATTTGCCTGCCCAGCCAGATAGACAATCCCCTCGGGATAGGCGGCAACGGCTTCCACATGCACACTTTGCAGGCTTTGATAGGTCTGGGTGCGCTTGCCGTTGCCGCTAAAGTCGGTGTCCGCCTCGCCCTGCAGGGTGTGGCGGGCTAAGGCCACGGTTTGGGGCATCTTCGTAGCATTACCGGCCAGGTAAATGCCTTCTGGACCCACGTGCAATGCCGAAATGGCCACGGCCACGTTGAATTCATCCAGTACCAAGCCCTGCTGGCCAAAGCTGCTATCCAGTTGGCCAGTAGCATCCAGCTTTGCCAGAAAGTAGCCAATCGAGCCGTCCTCTAGGCTGTGGCCAGCAATATATAGATTGCCACCGTAGGTCACCAACTTTTTCGGCACCAGCTGGGCTTTGGTTGGCATGGGAACGGTCACAATTTGCAGGTGCTTTCCCGCGCGCAGCAGTTGCAAACTGTTGGAATTGGTTTGGAGTGGCACACCGGCAATGGCTTCACCATTGGGTATCAGCGCAAGGCCATACAGGCGCGGCGCATGTTGCGCTCCCAAAACCACTCCGTTGTCGCCAAAGCGATGGTCCAACGCACCCCTGTCGTCTAGCCGCATCAGGACCGGTGGCTGCGGGCCGCCACCGGCCGGCCGTACACTGCCGGCCAGGGTAACGGCACCATCCACTTGTAAGCACAGGGCCGCCACGTCGTAAACCGACATGCTGGGGTCTGGCAGTGGCTGTACGCATAAGCCGGAGTTACCATATGGCCGGTGCTCGCTGCCGTTCCAGGCGTTGAGCTGTAGGGCGTAAAAGTTGTTCCGTGGGCTCTGGTCGTCTTGCTGCTGACCACCGATGCAAATCAAATCCGGAGACAGTGCAATGTGCTGACCCCAGGTTTGTCCAAGACTCGAACCCAAGGTAAAACCCTGACCTTTGTTGAAGGTCGGGTCCGCATGACCCAGCCAGTCCAGACGTGCGACGATGGCGCGGTGTATGTAGTTTTTTAGCGTGATGGGTTCTGACTGCATGGGTTTGCTTCAGTTCAAAACAAACTTGGAGCGCTTGACAGCTGCGGCCAAGATCAAATCCAGCTCAAAGGCTTCAGACATTTGGGTTCCTTTACTTGGCGTCTGTTGCTTCAAACAGCGCCTCAATCTCAAGTGCCTCTCCCCTTGTAATGGCATCCACAGAATACCCCTCGCGCCAAAGCTCTTGCCTGGAGGTGAACGAGCAGTCCATAACAATCTTCGGACGGACTGGCCATTGATATCCGATCAAAACGAGATCCATGCTCTATCTCCTATCTTCCGGCCGCGTAACAGAACTTCAATTTTATCTGCGGACGCCCCCGAAAAGGGATTGAAGGTCAATGACGTGTTCATGAATTCCTATTTGCTGCCTGGCTGTGAAAACTTAGGCACATCGCCTGGCCCGGGCGCAACACCGCCGGGGGCCCCGCTTTCGCCATCGCCTGTCATCATCTTGTGATAATTGGGATTCAACCCTGTTGAGAGGGCAGGAGCAATTTGGCTTACTGGAACCAACCATACTGAACGCGTGGGCCAAAACGATCCACAACGAGCGAAGGCCATACCTGCGCTTGCCGGCGCTACCTGCAGTGGCTCACCACAAGCACTGCGCATGGCAGTCAAGTCATTAACCCCAACAGGGGCAGAGCTCGACAGGAACGCAGGATACTTATCTGGAGCGCTGTTCCACAACATAGCCTCACCGGCCGTAAGCGTGCCAGCCAGTATCAAGAGTGCGACGACAGTAAGTTGTATTGGGCGTTGAATTGTCATGATTTGCTAGTTATGAAGTCGTTGTAAGGCTAGTTGGTAGGTTGAATTCATTTAATAGAAGCCAGCGCCGATCGCTGCCTATTCACTGCCAACTCTTTATCCTTTTCGGCAATTTCGCGTTTTTCAGCTTCGCTGCAATAGCTGCGGATGGCTATCAATCTCCGATTAGTCACCGGTTCATCCCTTTCTATCCAATATTCAAGGCCTCGCTTGACGCATACGGACTCTCTTCCAGCATCGGAGATATCAGTGTTTGACACTGGCAAATTTGCACGAGCAATCAGCCAGACGACAACACCAACGATTCCAAGAAGCATTGCGACTAATAACCCAATTTCTATCGTCCAACGGTGAGCTTCCTTGGTGGGTTGCTCCGCAAATGCCATCTTCAATTCCTTATATGCTTTCCT
Source organism: Curvibacter sp. Hmag1.1 (assembly GCF_059769165.1). Taxonomy (NCBI): domain Bacteria; kingdom Pseudomonadati; phylum Pseudomonadota; class Betaproteobacteria; order Burkholderiales; family Comamonadaceae; genus Curvibacter; species Curvibacter sp. Hmag1.1. The sequence continues at coordinate 27,570 of NZ_JBMBGX010000003.1, read as the reverse complement.
TGATGTTTCAGCTAACGTGATTCGTTTCTTTTGGCAACACCCACTGTTTAATGGCATCCAACGAATAGGCAGCGTCTTCACGAATGGTCGACGCTGACGCCATCGCAATAACTGTAAATATCAGTCGCCCAATAATTGCCGGTTCAAAAAATAATGCAACACATGCGAACACGCAAATGAGTGTTGATAACAGTAGTGAAATTAGACGCTCGCCCAATGGCCAAAGTTTTAAAGAGATGGACTGGTAATGCATCGCTCTTTTTCCTGGGTTAGTGAAAGTTGATCGAACCGACCCCGGACACCCTTTGATCCTTCTCTGGTGGGTTCCCATAAACGTTGACATTGCCAGTTCCTGAAATGCGTGTCTTCAATGACCGAGCCACATTGACGGCGACATTTCCTGCGCCAGATACACGCAGTTTGGCGTTTTGGACCATTAGTGACTTGCCCTTGATGTTTCCAGCACCGGACACCTCCGCGTCGAGGCGGTCAGCTTTGATTAAGCGCGACAAGATCGAGTCGCTTTGATTGTTGTTGACCATGCTTTCCTTCACTTTTTATGACGCGCCAGAACTCGTCCAGAGCTTCTACTGATTGCCGCTACTGAGCGCTCGCAATCCCAACACTTGTAGCGTCCATTCCCCAGCGTTACTGGGCGAAATACAGGCTCGCCCCCATCAATCGAATTGCCAGATCCAAGGCACCAAGGCCATGACCTCTTTGCAGAAGCAGGAGCGTTTCGCACAGCGCTTGCATTGGCGGTAGACATATGTCCTTGATCTGGCTAGTGCCAAACGCCTTGTGCGCAGTAGGCCACCCGGCCATAGGACAGAACTTTCGTTTCAGAACCCATGCATGCGCCACCCACTGGGGCCTTGCGGTCCTCAAGTTGGCGCTCGATTTGCGTTTCCGAGATGTGCTCTAGTGCTCCAATGTGAGCCAACTCACCGGCAAGCGCGAACGTAATTTTGGGCTTTGTCATCATTGTTTTATTATAGTGCCCATTGGGCACTTTGCAAGTGCTATTTAACTTTCTTCTTCAACTTTTCATGATCAAGGATTTCGCGTACCAATTGCCAAGCAATCTCTGGCATTTCGCGGCAACTGCTTGAGTCATTCGGCATCAACCACTTGCGAAATGTCTCCCATGGTGCCGCCATGCGTGCGGCCAGTTCTTTCTGGGTCAAGTCCAGCTCAGCTGCTGCGTTTCTCAAGAATTCTTGTTGCGTTGTCATTGGAGGATTTAGTCTGGGATGAAAATGCCACCGAATTGTGCACGGCCGCCTATGCGTACTGGTTGATTAGCCTTTCCAACAAGCGAATAGTTTTTGCGCAAATCAGCCGGAGAAAGGGTGCCATTGGCTGGCATATGCCTCAGAGATCGGTACCGGCTTACGCCCCTGTCCGAGAGTAGGAAATTCAGCTCATTTCTCCAACTGGAATTGCTTAGGTCATTTGCCAAGTCAGCGCTTAGGCTTGCTATACCAGCATCAAGATTGGCAATAAAACTCCGAAAGCGTGCAATGGAGTCACCCTTGCTTAGGGACTCTGGAATAACAACTGTGGGCGGAGATTGGGATGTGTCCATCACTGCCGGAAACTTCCATAACGGTTCGTGGTGCGCAATTCTGTTGCGGACGTAGTTCACCTCGTAGATGTACTCTGTTGCCTGTTTACGGCTCACTCTGTTGTTCCATGCTGCCGGTGTCGCGTTCAACGGATGGTGAGGGAATACGTTTGGAAAAATCTGACTGCCATACCTTCGATCAATCACGGCCAAAATCGCCGGCCAGAATCCGAAGGTGAGTCTGGACACAACCTCATCAGGACTTGGTGCTGGATTTCGAACCACCACCGTTCCCCCAGGGCCGCGCTCAGTTCTGATCTTGTCAATGCTGCGCTGAGTTTCTGATTTCAGTTGCGCCCAGATTCGGTCGTACCAGTGGATACTGGTAGATGCACCATTGCTGTAAAAGGTAGACATGGCATGATGTAGCCGGTTGCGCAGGGCGATCTCGTAGTAAGCAATGATCGTCCCTAGACAAACTGAGACTGCTCCATTCCACATGTAGAGCCCGATCGCCTCATCCAGGCTGGCATGGAAGTAACCGCGGTAGCTGTCCAAACGTGGTTTCGAGATCAACTCTTCGAAGGCAATTGGATTGGGAAGCAATTTCTGTCTTTCAATAAACCTGTTGTACAATCGATCCCGAAGCGCTGGAAGGCATTACCCGAAAGGGCGCCCCTGCGTAAAGAGTGTAAAAGCCTCCCTTGTGGAGGCTTTTCGCTTTTTGATGCCTCAAAATGCCCCCGCCACAATGTCTGCCAGCCTAGCCGGATCGCCTTCAACCAGCCGCTTGGTGGTTGTCACGCTCTTGTGCCCGAGGATTTTAAAAACGCCCCGGACTGGGGCACGCTGTCAGGGACATTTGTGTAGGTCAATCAGCTGGGGTTTTGCAGTCTGATTTATACGGACCGCTTAATTTCCGCCAACCATCACCCGGCGAGGTTTGCGCGCAAGTAGTCTTTCCGTTGAGCTTGCTCTCCCAAAGCCACCAGGGTGCCGGACCGGCAATTGCACTACACGCAATAAACACAACAAACGTAGCTACGATTTTTGCTTTCATCTGTTCCCTCTCTATGGTTAGTACACCATGCATGAGCCACCAGAATCACCTGACGATCACGCCATGGCACCTCATTAGAGGGTGAAAGTCTTGGAAATAGCAAGTGTGTTGCGCACCATAGGAACCTTGAATGACGACCAAGAGCGACGGAGATGCCCTACTCCCCAGAGTTGCTACACTGCGCCCCTTTTCACAGAAGGATCAATTCCAATGACCACCGCCCCCAAGAAAGAGTCCGCATTTGCCAAGGCTTTGAAGCCCAGCGCTGAACTGGCCGCCATTGTCGGCACCACTGCGCTGCCACGTACCGAGGTGGTAAAGAAGCTCTGGGACTACATCAAAGCCCACAAGCTGCAGAACCCAGCCAACAAACGCAATATCTTGTGCGACGCCAAGCTCAAAGCCGTTATGGGCAAAGATGAAGTCACCATGTTTGAACTCACAGGACTTGCTGGTAAACACCTGAGCTGATCGATCACGCGGGCAAAGGGAACCAATCCCGAATGTCTGCGAACTGCTCGTGCTGGGTGAGGTACACGAAGTAGGCCTTCAATTGGGGTCCTTTCAACCACCGTGCGTTTTAGGACGTTTCAGAACCTAGTATCCATGCGGGCTCCAAGGGCATGATGCCCGGAAACCCGCATGGATGCTGGATTCCCTGACCCCCTTGAATTTCGCTTTTTACTTCGACTGTCCTTTCAAAGCAGCCTGACGACACCGGCCTAGCCTTGAAAACCACCTCTAAATCTCTGATAATAATAGTTATCAGATTTCATGCTATTTTTAAGAAATTATATATAGTTACATAACGTTATTTATAATCGTTAGTAAACTAGTTTTCTCTTGGAGTCCACTTGGCCCGCCCCACTATTGCCACCAGCGCCGATGTGCGCACTGCCGTCCTGGCTCTGCTGCGCGATGCAGGCGCAAGCGAATCCCCTTCCGGGCAAACCTTTCGGCGCGTGGTTTCCGTGCGCAAGGTGCGTGCCTACCTGGGTGGCGGCAATCCTTCCACGATCGGGCGCGAGATCAACGCGGTGGAGGCCGAACTGGTGCGGGATGGCGCGCCATTGCCTGCCCTTGCAGAGCTTCCGGCCGACATTGCGGCCCTGATGACACAACTGTGGCAAGCCGCCGTTGGTGTCCAATTGGATGAAGTGCTCGCGCTCAAATCCCAGGCCCAGGGGGTGGCCGATGCAGCCCGTACCGCCCTCACCGAAGCGCAGCTGCGTGGCGAAGTCCTGATGCAGGAACTGATGGAGTTGCGTGCGGGGATTGCAGAGCGGGATACACGCCTCGCTCAAGCCCTGGCCGCGCAGACAACACTGGAGACCCAGATCGCTACGCTCACCGCTGAATTGGAGATATCCCGCGCACGCGCGGAACACCTTGGGGCAGAGCTGGGGGCCAAGGAGGCATCGGCCTCCGCAGCTATTGCATCCGCCCGAGACCGCTACGATGGCTTGGCCAAGCAATTGATGCTGGAAACGGAGCAGCAGCGTCAGGCTGCCCAGATTGAGAACAGCCGCTTGGCCGGTCAGCTCAAGTTTGCCGAAAAACGGGAGGCCACCCAGCTAGCCCGGATTGCCCATGTGGAGAACGAACTGCAAGAGGTGCGGGCCCAGAAAGACCAAGCCATGGGCGAAATATCAGCTTTGAAGTACGTCAACACCGCATTGCGTACCCAAGTGGATGGTTTTCTGAGCGCATTGCCCAAATCCCAAGCCAAGGGGGCACCCCCAATCGCCAATCTGGCCAAAGGTCGCAAGCGTGCGGCCAAATCCGGCGCAAAGGTTGCGTCCACCAAGCCGCCTAAGCCCGAGTCCCTGTCGTGAAGCAGGCGCAGCCCATGTCCACCTCCCATGATGTTGCCCGCTGGGTCGATCACGGCGTATCGCCGCCCCAGTGGCTGCCGCAAGATCCTTGCGCCGCTGCGGTGTACCTGACCGAAGCCTTGGGCCACCCCGTGTTTGAAACCTGGACCTGGCAGCGCCTGGTGCAGGTCTATGGCGCTTTGCCTGACGCCAAACGCAGCAAGCCCAAGGTGTGCAGCCTGCTGATTGAGGTGGCGCAGGTCACCGAGGTCTGGCATCAGGGCAAATTGCAGACGCTGGCGTCCGAGCAGGCTCCGGATGTAGCGCGGGTTGTTCTCTCGCTGCTCAAAAGCCATAAGAAGCGGTTCCGGCAAGTGCCGGTCGGGCAGGACTTGGTGATGGATGCAGAAGCGCCAGCACCTGTCCAGCCTATCGTGGCACCCGGCTTGATCCCTTGGCTGCAGCGCACCGGGCGCCTGTACAACCCCCATCCCCAGACCAACACGCTGGGCGTGGGCGACGATTACGCAGCACTTTCCATGTTTCTGCGCGAGCGCGCGGCACGCTCCAAACACACCTGGCGTGCGTATTTGACGGAACTGGAAGGGTTGGTGCGCTGGTGTACCGCGCACGGTCTGGGCCCCCTGTCCGATTTGACACGCGCAAACTTGCTGCGCTATCAGGCCCATTTGCGTGGCCCCCAAGACGGGGGGATTGCCAAGGGGGACACGTCGCAAGCGCGTGCATTGGCCGTGGTGGCCAGTCTGTTTCGCTACTGGCACAGCACGGGGTATTTGTTGTGTAACCCGGCAGCTGGATTGACGACAGGTACGCGTGCCCAGGCGGGCTTTACCCCCAAGCGGTTTGTACCGACAAACCTTTTGCAGCACTGCGATGCCAGGGTGGCGCAAAGTGTGGCGGGCAGTCCGGACTTGACACGCTGGCGGCGGGCGGCGATCTGGACCTTGTTCCGCTATAGCGGAGCGCGTTTGGCCGAGTTGGCCTGGAATGCCGAGGCGAAGCTGCCACGCCTGGACATGGATAGCCATGGGGATGCCGTCCTGACGGTGATGGGTAAAGGCAGCAAGGAGCGTTGCATCCCTTTGCCGGCCATGGGCAATGCCGTCTTGGCGGGGTACCGACAGGCACGCGGCCTGTCGGCATCACCTGCTCACTTGGAGCAGCTGCCACTGATCCATGGCGACAAGGGGGGGGCGCTGGGCGCCCGGGGGCTGTATGACGAAATCTGCATGGTGCTGCAATCCGCAGCCCGTGCGATACAGGACACAGACCCTGCCGGGGCTACCCTGTTGCGGGAGGTTTCACCCCATTGGCTGCGCCACGCCTATGCCAGAACATTGGTGGTCGACAAACGGGTGCCACTGCCGGCGGCGCAGGCTTTGCTGGGTCATGCCAGTGTGCAGACAACGGCTTCCTATGCCAAAACTGATTTGCGGCAATTGCGGGAGTTTGTGGAAGTGGGGTTTGGCTCAGCAAAGTCGGCGTGAATGGAGGTATTTGCCCTTTTTTCGCCCACTTGGTATACTTCACACCGCTGGTTCTTGCAAGAACATTTGAGGGGCTGTACCGGAATCATTGGCCCACTCAGTTTGGCACGGCGCCGACCGGGGCGTCATGACAGTGGTGGTTGAAAGACCTATTCCCGAACTCTTCGAACTAAGGGATGTTCCGACTGTCGAATTCAGCACTCTAAAGGGATCCAATCACGGATCCCTTTGCTTTTGTGCTCGACATTGCCGTCACGACCGAGTAGTACGGACTATTGCTTTCGGTGCAGATACGGTATTCCAAGATGACGGTTCCTGCATAGGTTTTGATGATGATTGGCCTGTGGTTGCCAATCATTCCAGCAAACTCACAAGCGATATCTGCTTTTCTTGTGCAGATCGCAGCCACAAAGCGTGAGACGGCGAGGACCGCCTGTGGCGTAGGCCTCTTGGGGCACCGAGGCACCACCCGAGCAATCGACTTCACTAGCGGAATTTCGTTGGCGTGCTCTGCCAGGATGTGCACGACACCAAAGCCCTTGTGCTTACCCCAGTGTTTTCCATACAGGAGGAATACCGGCGCAGCTTGGAAAACATGGGCGCCAGACCTCACCATTGGAAAGTCACACATGTGAACAGTCCCGCTTGGATGCGAAATGACCGTCGCGTAGTGTGGCGCGGCTGGCTTTGGCCACCAAGGGCTCAGGACGCCCGAAGGCGGTATAGGTTTTGCCACTGTGTTCTGTGCAAGTCGACCGCATCAAGCCGCTTGAGGCTGATGTTGGGTTAGTTGCGACCGCCTGGGCAGATGGTCGAAATGGCGGATTTATTGACCAACTGCGGCGCGCTGCCTCCACGCGGATTCGTAATCAAGATCGTGTACTGGTCCACCGCCTGCAAAGTGCCGGAGAGCCGCACTCCATTGACCAAGAAACACGACAGCGGCGCGCGGTCGTTGATCAATTTTTCAAAAAAGCTGTCTTGCAAAGATTGCGCAGCCTTTTTGCCCGTAGTTTCGGGGTTGCTTGTCATTATCCGATCCCTTAAATTGCATGAACCCGAATCGGTTGGTCTGAGGTGCGTATTCGCGTTGACGGGGCGCCCAGTAGCAGAGTTCGGCAAATAGATGGATTTTATAGAAGGCCTTCTCTGTCCAGATAAACAAGCGCCAGAGCAGACATATCGCCGGCTGAGCCCTGCGCCGTATGCCGTATGCGGTGCAGAGGTAGCGCCTATACTTCCCGGCACCTTGGATGACCACAGCGCCCACTGCCACCACATCCCATCATGTTCACAAACCTTGCGAGCATCCGACGTCGCAACCTCGTAGCACTTAGCTTGAGCCCGAAGCAACTGGCCCAGAGCTGCGGAGGACAGTCTAAAAGCTGGGCAAACGTCCTGTCCTGCGCAGATAAACCTTTTGGCGAGAAAAAAGCCCGTCACATAGAGGCCTGCCTGAATCTGAAACCCGGACACCTGGACCGTCCAGTGGCAGGTGTCGAATTGACGACGCTGAACAAAGTGCAAAAGCGTGTCCAGCGTACCCGTACCCTGACGGTGGCGCGCAACAGCGCCCGCGGCATTATGACCCTTCGCCAGTTTGAGGCCATCGCCAACCTGCTTGGATCGGGTGAGCCGGTACGGACCGCCGCCTCGATGGTGTTGGTTGACGGTTGGCGAATTGTCGATGCGGCGCAGGCAGTGAGCTCATCGAGGTCCGTTCTCGGAGGATTGATCAGGCGCATGCAAGTGGCCCATATCCTGTTGGAAAAGGCCTACAAAGACACCGCATCCATCTGAAAAATCAATAAAACTAGCAAATTCACCCGAATGGGTGATACCCAAACGGACTATTGCTGTGTACAGTCGCGCGCATTCAAAGCAGTCCTCCGTTCGTTGGTGGGTGCATTACAACAATTCCCACCCATGACGGAACGTTCAATCGCTCGCAGCTACCCATACCCGCTTCGATCTACCCTTACAGCAGTCCTGCTATTTTCGGTAGTTATGAGCGCGGCAGCGCAAGCCCTCACGAATGCCCAGCGCGATGCCGCGGAGCAGCGTCGCATCCAGGAACGCGACGCCCAACTGCGCGAACAGCAAGAAAAATCTAGCGACGTTCGTCTGAAACCTGCCGCCCAGAACGAACCGATCCTTCCAGCTTCCGAGTCTCCCTGCTTTCCCATTCGCCAGCTCGAACTGCGTGGCGAGGCTGCAGCTCAGTTCAGCGAGGTATTGGACAGCTTGTCCGGCCCACAAAAAACCGATAGTCCTCTGCGCAAGTGTCTGGGTACCCAAGGCATCGGCATCTTGCTGGAGCGGGCACAGAATGCGTTGGTGGCCAAGGGCTTTGTCACGACCCGAGTGTTGACAGAGCCACAAGATCTATCCACGGGGAGTCTGGTGCTCACTGTGGTGCCTGGTCGTGTTCGTACGGTTCGCTTTGCGGACAAAGATGGCAAGACCATCGCAGCTCCCACATCACTGGCTACTGCCGTGCCGGCCTACCCCGGCGACATCCTGAACCTGCGCGACATCGAGCAAGCGCTGGAGAACTTCAAGCGCGTGCCCACAGCAGACGCAGATATCCAGATCACCCCGGCAGACCAGCCCGACCACAGCGATCTGGTCATTGCCTACCAAAGCACTACGCCTGTACGGCTGTCATTGGCGCTGGACGATAGCGGTGGCAAGAGCACCGGTCGTTACCAAACCAGCGCTACATTTTCTTGGGACAACCCGCTGGGTCTGAATGACCTGTTCTATGTATCCCAAAACCACGATGCCGGTGGTGGCGATCCCGGCCCCCGTGGCACCCAGGGCAGCACGGTGCATTACTCCATTCCCTACGGCTACTGGGCTCTGGGCGCCACGTTTAGCGAGAGCCGCTACCACCAGACCGTGATCGGCGCTACCCAAAACTACGTTTATAGCGGCACCAGCGGCAATGCAGAAGTCAAACTCTCACGCCTGTTCTACCGCGACGCTACCCGCAAAAGCACGGTGCACCTTAAAGCGTTTGAGCGGCACTCCAACAACTACGTGGACGACACCGAGGTGCAAATCCAGCGCCGCGTGGTGGGAGGCTGGGAGCTGGGCGTGGGCCACAAAGAGTTTCTGGGCAGCACCACGCTAGACGCCAACCTGGCCTACAAGCGTGGAACCCGAGACTTTGCGGCCATCGATGCCCCCGAGGAGTCCACTGGGCAAGGCACCGCTCGCTTCAACCTATGGGTGGCAGACGTCACGCTGAACCAGCCTTTCAAGTGGCTAGGCCAGTCGCTGCGCTACCAGGCCAATGTGCGCCTGCAGGGGAATGACACCGCACTGACTCCCCAAGACCGCTTCAGCATTGGCGGTCGCTACAGCGTGCGTGGCTTTGATGGCGAAAGCAGCCTCACTGGCGACAACGGCTGGCTGCTGCGTCAAGAACTGGGCTGGGCACTCGGCAACAGCGGACAAGAGCTGTACCTGGGCATTGATGCCGGTGGCGTGAGCGGCCAGAGCGCGGAGTTCCTGGCAGGCAAAGCCCTGAGTGGCGGGGTTATCGGCCTGCGGGGTAACTACCGCAAGTTGCAGTACGACCTTTTTGTCGGTGCGCCGCTGTACCAGCCCTCTGGCTTCAAAACGGCGGAGACCACGGCGGGCTTTAGTTTGAATTTGGCGTTTTGAGGACAAGTGCTTTGACCATGACCACCTCTGATTTTCATATCGTCGCGCCCGCATTCAACTTACCCGCTCAAAGCGATGCGGAATCGTTTGGTTCTGTTGTGTGGCTCTTTATGCATGGCGGGCGACACAACAGCCAACCGTTGTTTGCACTGGAGCACACATTGTTGCCCGTGATTCATCTGGGGCAATACATCCTGGTGCTGGATAAAAGCGCATCGAAGGGTGCTCCTCGCCCCGTGGGCTACTTGGGATGGGCCAACTTGAGCGCCGAGGCTGAGGCGCGGTATGTACAAAACCCAATCACGGGTTTGACCCGAGATGACTGGAACAGTGGCGACCGAATGTGGTTCACCGATTTTGTAGTCCCATTCGGTCAGGTCACCAAAGTCCATGCCAGCTGGACGCCTCTTCTTGCAAACATCAGCGGACGCTACATGTACCACCGCAGCAATGAAAGAGGTGTCCAAGTTCGCCAATTCGTTGGCGCAAGCGTCACGCAGGATGCCGCCCGTCAGTGGTGGGCAGAGCGCCCCATTTTGGCCGCGTAAACCGTTTAACCGTTTCACCTCAACCTTCTAAAAGGAACCCATATGAAATCCACCACTCTCGCTTTGACCGCAGCCACATTGCTGGCCAGCGCTGGCACTGCTTTTGCGCAGGGCGCTCAGCAAAACTTCGTAGGTCCAGCCATCGGCTTGACCGTTTCCGCCATCCAAAACAAAGTGGACTTTGAAAGCACCGTCACCTCCATCAACGGTCAAAGCACGCAAACCAACGACACAGAAGCCGCGTTGATCGCGTCCTACGGTTTTGCAATGTCGCCTGATTGGGTGGGAACGGTGGGGATTTCCTACAGCGTCAAATCAATGGACGCTGGCAAAGTGAACTACACCGTAGGAACCGCGCAATCTTTCTCCGGCACCTTCAAAGACCACTTGGCCATCTCTTTTGCGCCCGGCTATCGCGTAGGCCCCAATGCATTGGTCTACGGCAAGCTGGCGTTTCACCAAGTCAAGGCTGACTACACCGACACGGCGGCGGCAGGCGGAACCAACACACACAGCGGCACTGGCATCGGCCTGGGCGTTGCCTTTGCGCTTAGCCCCAAGGTAGAGCTTCGCACCGAGTATGAAATGGTCAATTTCTCCAGTGAAAAAGCCAATCTCACTACCGGCAAGCCCAAGATGTCTGGCCTGACAGTGGGCCTGCTTTACAAGTTCTAAGCGCCGTCCGTCGCCCCTGACCGTCCTCAATACCCGCCACCATTCTTTGCCTCGTTTGTTATGAACCAGAACCTATTCCGTCTTGTTTTTAATGCAGCCCGAGGCCAAGTTATGGCGGTGAGTGAGGTGGCCGTTGGCAAAGGTAAGGCGGCCAGTGGCGAACGCAGGGGGCGCAATGTGGCTCTGGCCCTGTTCGCCTTTGTGCTTTCCCCCTTGGCCTGGCCCCAAATCGTGGTCGATCCGAATGCTGCGGGCAACACTAAACCCCAACTTTTTCAAACCGCCAATGGCGTTACCCAGGTCAACATCCAGGCCCCTAGCGCAGCGGGGGTGAGCCGCAACGTCTACACCCAGTTTGATGTGAACGCCCAGGGCGTCATCCTCAACAATGCCACGGGCAATGTGCAAACCCAGCTGGGTGGCTGGGTGCAAAACAACGGCAACCTGGCGGCAGGTTCTGCCCGCGTCATCCTCAATGAAGTCAACTCCAACAGCCCTAGCCAACTGCGCGGCTATGTGGAAGTGGCAGGGCAGCGCGCCGAGGTCATTATTGCCAACCCGGCCGGTATTGCCGTCAATGGTGGCGGCTTTATCAACGCCAGCGGCGTTACCCTCACCACCGGCGCGCCCCTCATGAATGGCGGCAACCTCGATGGCTACCGCGTGCAACGCGGCACCATCACGGTAGAGGGTACAGGCCTTGACACCAATGCCGCCGACTACACCAACATCATCGCCCGCGCCGTACAAGTGAACGCCGGCGTCTGGGCCAAAGACCTCAAGGTCACCACAGGCTCCAACAACGTTAACGCCGCCAACACCAGCGCCACGTCCATTGCAGGCACAGGCACTGCCCCCACCGTAGCCCTGGACGTCGCCGCATTGGGTGGCATGTACGCAGGCAAGATCACCCTGGTGGGCACCGAGACCGGCGTGGGTGTCAATAACCGAGGGAACATCGTGGCTCGGGGTGGCGATCTGGTGCTCCAGGTTGATGGCACGCTCACCAACCGCGGCCTGATTGACGCAGGCAACGCGGGTGGTACAGCGCAATCACGCATCACCGCCACCACCATCGACAACGTAGGTACAGGCGCCATCTTTGGTGACAAAGTGGCTATCAGCGCCACCACACTCAACAACCAGGCCGAAAGCGTGAACGGCACCGTCACGGGCGCCACCATTGGCGCACGCACCAGCCTGAACCTTGGGGTACAGACTCTCAACAACTCCGACATGGGCCTGGACACCCCGGCCAACCCCTCGCAAAACACCACCGCCACTGCCAGCGTCAACATCCTGAGCCTTGGTGACATCAACATTGGTGGCAGCATCGATGCGACGGGCCAGGCCCAGGGCACTGCCGCCAGCATCAACAACACCTCGGCCACCATCCAGGCCGGCGGCAACGTCAGCATCAACGCCACGGCGGTAAATAACACTGACGCACACTTTGCATCCGTCAACGAAACCACCACCACCGCCGTCTCCGAAACCATTGGGTCCGCCGCTGCGGGCTACTACGTCAACGTGACCCAGAGGACGGTCAGCGGCCCAGTGGTGACCGCTGCATTGCCCGGCACCATCTCTGCGGCGGGTAATCTGACCATCCAGGCCAACACCATCGACAACGCCAACAGCCGCATGCTGGCTGGCGGCGCGGTCACCCTGCCGGTGGGTGTCAGTATCAACAATGCAGGCGTTACCGCCACCAAAACCACCACCACCACGGGCACTGCGTATTCCCTTAGCCAGGATCGAAGCTGTCAAGTGCTATTTAAGGGCAACTGTTTGGCCTGGGGCCCCTGGTACGACGTATGGACCCCATCGGGCTACTCCAGCCCGGTCAATGAAACCGTGACGGCAGGCGCCGGAACGACGACCAGCAACGCCGGTGCGACGGCCCCCAGTACCCCAGGTGCCAGCGTGGCCAACAGCAGCCTCTTCCAGATCAGCACCAATCCATCGGCCAACTACGTGGTAGCCACTAACCCCGCCTTTACCAATTACAAGACCTGGCTGGGCAGCGACTACATCACCAGCCGCATCAACCTGGACCCCAACGTCACCCAAAAGCGCCTGGGCGATGGCTTTTACGAGCAGCGCCTCATCAACGAACAAGTGGCCCAGCTCACCGGCCGCCGCTTCCTGGGCAACTTCACCAGCGACGACCAACAATTTCGCGCACTGATGGATGCTGGCGTCACCTTTGCCACCGCATTCAACCTGCGCCCCGGCATTGCCCTGACTGCAGAGCAAATCGCCCGCCTGACCAGCGACATCGTTTGGCTGCAACAAGAAACGGTGACCCTGCCCGATGGCACCCAAACGGTAGCCCTGGTACCCCAAATCTATTTGAAACCCCGCACTGGTGACCTCTCCCCCAGCGGCGGCCTGATCAGCGGCGCCAGTGTCAACATTAACACCGCAGACCTCAGCAACTCCGGCACCATCCTGGGCCGCAAAGTGGTGCAGATCAACGCCGACACCATCAATAACCTGGGCGGCAACATTCGGGGGGATGCCGTGGCCCTCACCGCCACGCAAGACATCAACAATACAGGCGGCACCATCACCGCCCAAGACAAGCTCACCCTGCAAGCCGGACGCGACATCAACAATACGTCCACCACGGCCACCGCCAGTTCGGGCGACAGCCGCAACGGCATCACCAACACCACGGTAGACCGCGTAGCCGGCTTGTACGTTACCGGTAACAACGGCGTCTTGCTTGCCAGTGCCGGGCGCGACATCAACCTGGTCGCCAGCCTCATCAAGAACGGCGGGGCCAACAGCCAAACCACGCTGGTCGCGCAAAACGACATCAACCTCACCACCCTGCAGACCCGCCAGACCAACAACCTGGAGCGAGACAGTGGCAACTTCCGCCGCGCCACCAGCACCGCAGAGGCCGGCAGCAGCATCGAAGGTGCGGGCAACGTCACGCTCTCTGCAGGCAACGATGTCAACGCCCGCGCAGCCAAGATCGGAGCTGGAAAAGAACTGGATGTAGCCGCCGCCAACAACATCATCCTGCAGGCCGGCCAGGCCACCACCAATGTGGACCAGATGGCCAGCGCGTCGGGCAAAGACCTGTTCTTCACCAGCAGCATCCAAACCCGCCGCCAGGAGCAAAGTGCGACCGCCCAGGTCAGCAGCTTGAGCGGCCAGAGCACCAAAGTCGTCGCAGATAACACGCTGGCCAGCATTGGCGCCAAGCTGGAGGCCACTGGCGTAGATACGGGCACGGGCACCCTGCGGGTAGAAGGCAAGAACAACACCCTGCTGTATGAAGTGCAAAACTTCAGCCAGACCAGCGTCACCACCCAGACCAAAACCGGCCTAGGCTTCATGTTCGACCCGCTGGGCATTGGTCCGGATTTGGAAAACAAGACAGTGACCGACGCCCGTGCCACCAGCACCGCCATTGGCACCAAGCTGGTTTCTACGCAGAAGATTGAGATTGGCGTGGGCAACAAGACCGAGCTGCGCGGCGCCGAGGTAGAAGCACCCCAGATTGCTTTCGTTCAGACGGACCCGAGCAAGGCCGGAGAGCTGATCCTGGGCGGCAGCACCAACACCACCCAGACCAGCCATACCGAGAAAACAGAAACCGCAGGGGTCTACCAGGAGATGAAGGGCAATGGCTCTACGGTGGAGACACTGAACCAGACCAGCCTAAAGGGCAATGTAGCGTTTGACAGTGCCTTGAAGATCACGGTGCAAATCCCCGACACCAAGGGCGGCCAGGCACTCAAGAGCCAGATCAATGCACTGGTGACCCAGGGCAATGGCGTTGGGCTGGATTACCTCAATGCACTGGCCAACAACCCTAATGTGAAGTGGGACCAGGTAGCCCTTGCACATGAAAAATGGAGCTGCGACCAGGCGGGCCTTACCGGGGCGGGGGCGGCACTGCTGACTATTGTGGTGACCTACTTCACTGCGGGCATGGGAACGGCTGCCGTGGGCGGCACCGCAGCCACGGCCACCAGTGCTGCCACCGTCATGGGCAGCACCACTCTGGCTACTGCTGTCAACGCCGGTTTCTCTGCCCTGGCCAGCCAAGCGGCAGTGGCCATGGTGAATAACAAGGGCGACATTGGCAAAACGCTGGAGCAGCTGGGCAAGGAAGAGAGCATCAAGGGCTTGTTGACCACCATGGTGACGGCAGGGGCGTTGGACAAGCTCAATGCCAACTACTTCAATGGGATGGATGCCAAGAGCAGCTTCTTCGACCAGCTCCAGAAGAACGTAACGAACAACCTGGCGACTGACATGGTGAACAGTGCGCTGGCGGGCAAGCCGTTTGATGAGAAGACGTTTGCCAACTCGCTGCAAAACGCGCTTATTACTACCGGGATGGCGCAAGGGGCGTTTGGGATTGGAGAAGGTCTCAAGAACGAAGACCTCAATGCTTTCACCCACAAACTAGCGCATGCAGTGCTGGGCTGTGCGGGAGGAGCGGCGACTGCGGGCAACGCATCGGGTTGTGCGCCGGGGGCGGTGGGGGCTGTGGTGGGGGAATTGGCTGCGGAGTATTACAACCCCACGAGTGACAAGCGCAAGACTGCGCAAACGGTGGGCTTTGCCAAAGTAATAGCGGCAGTAGCCGGACTCATTGCCGGTGGCGGTGGGGACAATGCGGCTGCGGTTAACATTGCAGCCACCGCCGGGGCTAATGCGGCGGAGAACAACAAGATGCTGCACCCCAAGGCCATGCAACGCATTCAAGACCTTGCCAAGGGTGATCCGCAAAAAGAAGCGCGCCTAGCGGCAGCGGCGTGTGCATTGGTCCGTTGTTCCGATGGGGTGCCCAAAGATGACCCCACCTATGCTTACCTCAAGAAGATGCAAGACGCGGGTGAAAACCTCTCGGACGAGAAGACGCTGCTGAGTAAGCAAACTGCTTATATTGCTCGCAACCCCAATGCGCCGCTGTTTAGCTATACCGGGGTGGATGAATACATCATTGATCCTTTCACACAAAGCAAGGGAGGAACCCGCTTGGCCGGTGCAACCCAAGCAACTGTGGGGGCGGTAGGTGTGGGCGCTAGTGGCACGCTGTGCACCACAGGCTTGGGCTGTGTATTAGGTGCGGTGACAGGAACAGTCAGTGCAGACTATATGGTAGCCGGTGTTAAGCAAACGGCAACGGGTAACGCAACGCTGCCCTATGGCGAGCAAGTGCTGCAAAGCTTGGGCTTGAGCCCGCAAGCGGCGGCTTATACGTATGCAGTGCTGGGCATGACTCCGGCGGTGATTGAGGGGGTGATGGTCAACAATGCGGCGAACCAAGCAGCTAAATTGAATTTAGCCACGCGGGAAGGTAATGCGACGTTAGCAGCGCAGGAAGCGAGTATCCCTGTAACCAACCCGTTTATTACCAAAGGAGTCGTATTCACCAATGATTTACTCACGACAAACCCCGCAGTAAAAGGGATTTACAACGACTATCTAGTGGCTTTTGCTGGGAATGTTGCTCGTGCAGAGGAATTTACTGCTCGAGCTGTACAGAGTGGACAGTCCCTTCCTGTTGCCCGGATTGTTGGCCGTAACGAAGAACTAGTCCGACTGGTTCCAGTGGGAAACGATGCAGGAATGAGTTCGTTCTACATGAGTCGTGTGCAATACGATATGTTGATAGGTACAGGCAAAAACGCGCAGCAAGTTGCCGAGGCACTAGGCTTGCCCGCACAAAGCTATTCAGCGGGTGGATTCAGAGGATTTCAGGCGGTGAGCATTCAGGCGCAGCCCGGAAAGATAGCGACTGCTTATGAAACGACAATTGCTCCCATTGAGCAAGGGGCATTCACAGCCACTGGTCAGCTCAAGCAATTAATCGTACCTAACCTAAAAGACTTCACTCCGCCTACGCCAATACCAGGTGGCATTATTCCAGTGGCGAGGAGTCGCTGAGATGCGTTACATCGATCAGTACGTTCGGATTGCCGCCGAAAAGTTCGAGAGAGAACTTGCTCGTGTTGCTCTTACTGATACACAAGCAAAGCATTACTTTGAGAACGCAGGTGTTAAAAGAATACTTGAAGATATTAAGTCAGGTAAATTGACACCACCCTCAAAGGCGTTTGAACCTTATGCTTGGTGGTTCTTCCCAGACAGCAAATATAGTGAATGGGCATCCCGCTTGATGTATGTAGAAGGTGAACAAGACTTGTTTGATGCGTCAGCAGGCTTGTCAAACATACTTCGATATCAGAATGATGTTGAATTCGCAGATTATTGCCAACGATTAGGGTATGTATTTCCTGACGGCTGGCCAAACGACCAAGCTTTGTACCAAAAAACAGTTACTCAAACAGACTTGGATGAATCGAAAAAGGTCAATCAATCCCACATGAGCTTGTTAAAGCGACTGTCTCAATTCTTGTCAAAAAAATAATTGCGGTTACCGGTCCCGTCGTATATAACCATTTGCACTATCCACAACCTGGTTGGCGCGATCGGGGGCGATGCTGTCGCCCTCAAAAACCTGTTCTGTTCGGGATCGAATCCGGGCAATCGACCTTCCAGATAGATCAACGGATTTGGAGCTACACACGACCCACGATAGTCTTCGTGTACTTTATGTAAATCAAGTTGAGGAAGCAGCCTAAGTGGCCGCTATAACCGAGATTCCAATGCCTATTCCTCCCGTTTTCTGGCAAACCATCTTACCGGAGCCGAGCTTGGACTTCTATGGTTCGCAGCCCACCCAATTCTTCATGCTCCGATCAAGCTCGCATAACTTCTGGCCGTATAAGCCCAAAGTCTCAGGCAGGATTCAAAGACACCAATTCGCCATCGAGATCCAGGTAGCTGTCATCGCCATGGCAGACCCATTTCAGGGTTGAATCCGCGCCAATTTCCCGTTTGAATGCGCTCAAGGATTGGCGGTACTGGGCATCTGATGTCGTGGATTGCTGGATGCGTGGCCAATTCGTTTGCAAACCAGCCAAGTCCTCCTCTCCGATATCCGATCGGAAAACAGTGACGGAGCCGCTGGGCTGTAGCAGGAGAAACAAGTAGTCGCAGCTCACCAACATGGTGCCCAGCACCCTCTGCACAATGGTGCTGGCGGGATTGACCAGCACATGGAATGTCTTGCATCCGTAGAACTCGAATGAGAACCGCACCACTTCAAAGTCATCGCGCCCCATGAGCTGGTGCCCAAACCGGAAGCCCGAGGCGGTCGCCGCATAGGGGATTTCCTGGTCCAAGCGCAAGGCCAGAAAGCCACGCGTACGCGCGTTCTCCCGCACCAACCCCATGGCAAAACATGGTTCTGACGTGCTGATCAGTTCCTCTGTGAACTGCACATTGAGGCCCAGTGGCAGAAGTTGATTGGCGTTCATGCCGTGCGCCTCTGGTTGGGTGCTTTCACAGGCACTGAGCTGGGCAAGATGCGCTGCGCAAACTTCTCCACCGGAAAATCAAAGGTCCCACGCAGGTTGATACCTTCAATGTTGATGGGTGCAATGCGGCGCAAGTCTTCGGACAAGGGGTTTTCTCCAGCAGCCTGAATGCGATTGAGGGCGTTTTGCATGTGGCCCGCGTTCCACGCCATCACCGAGTTGCTGAGCAGGCTCAACGAGGAAGAGACAGCAGCCACCGACTCCATGCGCTTGGACAGTGCAGCCGGGATCTTGCCCGTGTGAATAGCCCGGTACAGCGTATGCGTGGCCTCACCACGATTCAGGGCATGGCGCACTTCGCCCCGGAATGCCGGGTTCAAAAAATAGTCCACCAGGTAGATGGTGCGTTGCAGCAAGCCGTACTGCACCCCACCGTCATAGATGGCCTGACCACGCGCATCGGAGCCAAACCGGGTCAACACTTGTACGGCACTGCATTGACCACTGTGCACGGAGGCAGCAATCCGTACCAGATCATCGTAAACCGCCTCCATGTCGGCCATATTCAGATCGCAGACCAGAACACCGGCCAGACTGGCGGGACCAGCATATCCCTTGAAGGCGTGCAGTTTGCGGTGCTTGATATCGGCAAGATGCGGGCACAGGTCAAAGTGCAGGAGCTTGCCCAGTCCCATGGCAAAGTCGGTGTACCCGTGTGTATCCACGGCAAGTTGACCCACATCTTCCACCGCTGTCTGGCGCACCATGCCCTCCAGCGCCACACCGGCTTGGCGCTCATTGAGCAAAACAGGCTGGTCGTAGAAAATCCCCCAGCCATCCCGTTTGTGGCTGTAAACGCCAACAGATGCCGTTTTGCGCCGCGGATCAGCACGGGCCTGCCAAATGGAGCGTTCTGTTTCCAGGCTCATCATGTCGGAAGATGCCAGATTGGCGCGTCCCCAGTGTCCGGCAATGCCAAAACGGTGCAGATACTGGACTACAGCATCGCTGGCTTGGCGCAGCAGACGCTCATCGCACAGGCGTTTCATATTGCGGCGGATGGCTTCCGTCGGTACTTCTGGAATCATCCTTGACAGCTCGGCCGCCGACATCGAGGTGCCGTGCGCCAGTACGGCGGCATAGACCATGAGCAATTCACGTCGGTTGTGCGGCTCTCTGCCCAGCAATATCCAACTGAAGCGCACCGCGCTGTCGATTTCGAGGACGATTTCGGGGAGTTGCCCCAGGGGGCGGTCATTCAAGAGTGCGCGCCGCAGTTCTGCCACCCGCATGTCTTCCGGGCTCGCTGGTTGGCGTTCCAGAATCATGCCATCGGCTTCTACCTGGACCTGCCCGCTGGAAGCGGCTTCACCGAACTCCTGCAGCCTGGTTTCCAGGAGCTCCACCACGGGCTGTAGGTGCTCCTTCGGATCTCTGGACAGTTTCAAATGTCCGTAATGGACATTGCGATGGATGGCCCACTGCTCTTTAGCGATCAGCAAACTAGCCTGGCTGCGAAATGCAAAGGTATGAGACAGGTAGACAGAACCGTTGCGCAGTGCCACGCGCAGCGCGAACAAGGTGGCCCATTCGAATGCACACAAGGCCTTGCGGCGGTCGGCATCTGCAAAGGCTTCCCGCCAGCGGTTGCCCAGCTTGATCGTCGGGATGGCGACCAAGGTGTTGGCCTTGCGGTCATAGGTTTCCCGCAGCAGGGCCAAGGCTGCGATCACAGGGTGATCGCCATGTGCCTGCAGCGGCAGGATCAGCAGGCGGGCCAGGATGGCGCGTGCCTGCTTGGGGTTTTCTATCAAATAGGCCCGTGCCATGGCAGAACGACTCAGTTTGGTGTCCGTCAGGGTTGCAGTAACCAAGTCACACAGCTTGGTTTTGAGGTCTTCATGGGAGAGGTCGCTCTGGGTGGCCAGTCCTTTGACGTTCAGAGCGAATTCCCGAAATTTGGACTGCACGTCCGTGGCGCTGGGGGCGGTTTCACGCGAAGCCTCGTTAGTCGTGGCGCGAATCCAGCGGCGCAGCATCAGTAGCAACTGGTCAGAGGCGGTGCACAAGGCATACCGCAGAAAACAGGCCGTCTCCAAGGTGCGCCGTGTGCTGGTAATGCGTTTGCTTTGCGATGGGGAGCGCTGCGCACAGCGCCTTGCATAGTGGCGCACTGTTGCGTCATTGACCTGTTCGGGCCAGTGATCGGCCAAGCCCATGGCCCGCACATGGTCGATTTTTTCCAGCACCTCGTTAATTTGTACGGTGGACTGCTTGCGCGGCGGCGCCCATAGCCAGGTTTGGAGAATTTCACCGTCATCGACTGGGGTGGCCAGGGCGCGCTCCCAGTCTTGCAGCATCTGCGCCCCATAGGCCTGTGTCAGTTTGGCAACCAGTTGGGATTCGTGGTCTGCTTGGGCCTGGGCCACCAGGTGTTTGAGTTCCCGCTCCGCAATTTGCAATATCCGGTGTTCGTAAAACCAGCGCTTGAGCTCTGGCACCAGGGATCTGGTTTCCGCACGGCCAGTCAGCGTTTCACGCAACCAGCGCACGACGTAACGCCTTTGGTGCTCCGTCATCATCTGGAATCCCAGCGTTTGGTACGCCAACTTCTGATGGTCTGACAGCGTGCGGGGGCGTTCTACATACAAAGAACGCAAGGTACCGATTTCGGGGGCCTCCACGCCGGTTTGGCTTGCAAGCTGGCTCCACAGGTTCTTGGGAATGCGTTCAAATGCCCCAAGGGTACGTCCGGTCATACGGATAAACCCTATGTGCAGTGCCAGTCCAATACGGTGCAGGGGTTTGCGCAAGCCACGGATGGTGGCCAACTCAGAGGCGCTGAAGGAGAAGAAGGTGGTGAGCTCGAAATCATCCAGTCCGGGCGGGATTTCGCGCAATCCTAGATAAGGGGTTCGCCAATGTTCCACAACAGTCTCCTTGTCGCCGAATTCTTTGAAGGAGCATTATGTGTCGCCGAGGCGATGCGGCTTGACGCAAGGCACGAAGCAGGGTTTGACTGCAAATACCTGTCGATCTCCGCCGGCGAAGTTTTTAATGGAGGGGGTCAGGAAATACAGTATCCATGCGGGTTTCAAGAGCATGACCCTCGGGAACCCGCATGGATGCTAGGTTCTGAAACGTCCTAAAACGCACGATGGTTCAAAGGACCCCCAACTGGGACTCGAAGCGCCGGACCCGATCGCAAAAGCCTCGCTCGACATAGTGTTCGAGCGCCTGCCGGTACAGCGTGCGTTTGTCGCCAAACGTGTTGTACAGACTGGGGCCGGCGATACCCATCGCGTCGGCCAGGTCCCGCACCGAGGTGGCTTCGTAGCCCCTCGACCAGAAGCATTGAATCGCGGCATCGAGGGCCACTGCTTCGTCAAACTCTCTGGGGCGCGCCATGATCGTTCCTGGATCGGTTCGTGGTTGGCTTCGTGAGTGGATGCGGTGCTTGATGCCGCGTCGTCACAATGCGCTGTGGTCCTTGACCGCCTCTTCCAGCGCGCTCTTGAGCGTCAGGAATCTCGCATCGACCGCTACCGGATCGTTACGGTTGAGCGCAATCATCTGGGCTCTCGCCTCCCCGCCCCGGATGACCTCGAAAGCGTTCGCCTCGATCCCGGCGACGATGGCATCGGCCACCGCAGAAGCAGGCTCGCGCGAAAACCCCAGTTCGGGACCAGCGCGATTCGACTTCATCATCGGCGTGTCCGTGCCTCCAGGATAGGCCGTCAACACATGAATGCCTTCGCCCTTGAGCTCGCGCCTGAGCGCCTCGCCAAAGCGAGCCAGACCTGCTTTCACCGCGGCATACGTTGCATAGAAGGGTGCGCCGACCAGGGCAATGCCGGAGGCGACATTCACCACCATGGCATCTCCGCTGGCCCGCAGAGCGGGGAGCGCCGCGCGGGTCAACAAGACTGGCGCGAGCAAGTCGACGATCACCATCTGCTCGATATCGGCTTCCGTGGTGTTCTCCAGCCGGCCAGCCCGCACGCCGCCGGCGTTGTTGACGAGGATGTCGAGTCCGCCCAGCGTCTGTATCGCCTGGTCCAGCGTGGCCGCGCGTCCCTCGGGACTTCCCACGTCAGCGCAGACGCCCGTCGCCGAGTCAAGGCTGCGCAGTGCATCGTCCAGGACGCTTCTGCGCCTTCCGGTGATGACCACCCTGGCGCCTCGCGCGATCAGCGCATGGGCCAGCGCGAGGCCGATCCCGCTCGATCCGCCCGTGACGAGGACCCGCTTGTTCTTCAGTTCCATTTCAAACTCCTTGCGCCGATGCAGGGGGATAGTTCGACGGGAAGAGCGCACGCTTGGTCTCCTCGTCGTTGATCGCCTTGAACGCATGGCTCTTGGCGAGCGCCCGGGCGCGAGCGACCGCCGGACGCGCATCCACGCCTGCGAACCACCGCTTCAGTTCGGGAAAGGGCCCCAGAGGATCCTCGGCGCCCTTGCGCACGCGGGAAGCGCGATCGAGCCAGCCCCAGGCGGAGATGTCGGCGATCGTGAAACCGCTGCCGACGATGAACTCGCGTCCGGACAGGTGATCGTTGAGAACCTGATAGTGCCGCTCCGCCTCGCGGCGGTAACGATTGGCCGCGTAGTCCAAGCCCTCGGGCGCGGCGAACTGGAAGTGCACCGCCTGCCCGGAGAACGGCCCCAATCCCGAGGCGATGAAGAGCAGCCAGGACAGCAACTCCGGCCGATCCTCGGACGTGCCCAGAAGCTGGCCGGTCTTTTCCGCCAGATAGATCAGGATGGCGGTCGAGTCGAAGACCCTGACTTCGTTGCCGCCCGGCCCCTCGGTATCGACGATGGCCGGTACCTTGCCGTTCGGATTGATCGCACGAAAGGCGGGCGCATGCTGCTCGCCCTTGCTTGTGTCGACCGGCAAGGCTTCGTAGGCCAGACCGGTCTCCTCCAGAAAGAGCGCGATCTTTGCGGGGTTGGGGGTCGGATGAAAGTAGAACCGGATCATGGTGTATGCCTCGTGGTTGCGGAAATCGATGGCTTCGCTGCTTTACGGGCAGGACGTGCTGCCAAGAGCACGCCGCCAACAACGACGGCAAGTGCAACGCACTCTCCACCAGACGGCAGCTCTCCAAGTACGGGAATGGCGGCCAGCGAAGCAACGACCGGAATCAGGGCGATGATGGCTGTGGCCGCAGATGGGCCCAGAAGCGCGACAGAGCGATTGAAGGAAACGATCGCAACGCCGCTCATCAGGACGCCCTGATAGACGGCCTGCAAGCCGATCTCGCTGGGTGAGGCCATGGCGAGGCGACTGAGCCCGCCAAAAATATAGATCGGCAGGAAGAGGATGGCCGACCAGAAGCAGATCAGGGCTGCGGCCTGCACAGGTGTCAGGGCGCTGCGCCGAAAAAGCAGCGTGTAGACGGCCCACATGGCAGCGGCAGTCATCAGGGCGATGAGGCCCATCGGGTTCATGCCACCGTGAGCGGAAACACCGCCTGCAACCATGAACACCAGTCCGATGATGATGGCGAGGTAGCCACACCAGCGCGCGCGGCCCTGTTTCTCTTTCAGGAAAATCCACGCGAAGGCGCCGGCGAATACCGGCATCAGGGTCGGCGCTATCGCTGCCGCGCGGCCGGCCGACGTGAGCTGCAGGCCGAGCGCGACCGCCAGGACGAAGGGCAACCCCCAAAGGCAGGCATAGACCAGCCCCTCACGCCATTCCTTGGCTGATAGGCGTCTCTTTCCCCGCAACAGCACTGGAAGAAGAATGACGGCACCGATGCCGAACCGCAGCGCGGTCACATCCCACAGGCGAAGTTCGCGCGTGACACTGAAGCGCGTCACGACGAACCAGCCCGCAAAGATCGTGACGCTGAGCCCGGCCCAGCAGAATCCGCGCAAGACGTTCCGGGATGATCTCTGAGGCCACGACGCGGCAGCCGGTCCGACTACCGCTTCTTGCACCAAGTCGACGGCCTGCGTCACGTAACCGCCTGCTCTTGCAGCGCCGCAAGAAGTCGCTGCGGGGCCAATCGCTGCCGGTAATCGACCTCGATGAAAGCCAGCGAGATCCTCTGGTTCGGCGTGATCACATAGGTGGCGGGAACGGGCAGCTCCCAACTGGCGTCCCCATTTATGCTCGGCAGCGCCTTGTTGCTGGAACTCAAGGCATCGCGCAGTTCCTGCGGCAATGGATAGACCAGCCCGAATTGGCGAGCCACGTCATTGCCCAGATCGCTCAGGACGTTAAACGTCAACGCCTCGCGCTCCGCGGTTGACAGTGATGCGTCCGGAAGCTGAGGTGAGATGGCCAGCATGCTTGCGCCAAAGGATGCCAACTCGGGCAGCAAGGCCTGGTAGGACCGCAGTTGGAGGTTGCAGTACGGACACCAGCCACCTCGATAGAAGGTCACCACCACAGGACCTTGCTTGAGAGCAGCGGACAGCGACACCGTGCCGCCTTGGGCGTCCGGCAACGAAAAGTCGGGGGCCCTGTCTCCCTCCTTCAGCGCAGCGTGCCTCGCAAAGGTCGATCGCAGTTCCTCGATCCTGGACTCATAGAGCGCGACCCGGCCGGCTGGAGCGGTGCGGGCGAACTCCTTTCGCAATTCTTGCAGTTGTCGATCAAGATCAATAACGGCCACTTGGATCTCCCTTCGAGCAAGGCAGTCGCGGCGGGGATCGCAGCGGACTCCCGTTATTTTATATCAGTCGATAAAAAATGGCTTGTGTCAAGCGTTTTGCCTGAATGCAGGTCGCATCAGAAGCCTATACAGGTCAACGGTGTTGATTTCCACGCAGAAGTGACCCACTAACCCCCAGGATTTCCATCTAAATCTGACCCACGTACTAACCCTAACCTGCTGCTTTGTTGAGCAGCAGGAGACCAGGAGTGATAGACGTGGCAACACTGAGTGTCATCAGGCGCTGGGCCCTGCGAGAGCAGCTGTCCATCCGAGAGATCGCCCGCCGCACGGGCCTCTCGCGCAACACCATCCGCAAGTACCTGCGCGCAGGCGAGGCCGAGCCGCACTATGCCAAGCGGGTCAGCCCTTCCAAGCTCGATCCCTTCGCATCGAAGCTCTTGGGATGGCTCAAGACGGAAGCTGGCCGATCCCGCAAGCAGCGGCGTACCGTCAAGCAGATATACGCCGATCTGCAGGCGCTGGGCTATACCGGCTCCTACAACCGGGTCGCGGCCTTTGTCCGCCTCTGGCAAGAACAACGCCTGGTGGCCCAGCAGACCACCGGCCGCGGCACCTTTGTGCCTTTGGCCTTCGGCCCCGGCGAGGCGTTCCAATTCGATTGGAGCGAGGACTGGGCAGTGCTCGCAGGTGTGCGCACCAAGCTGCAGGTGGCTCACTTCAAACTCAGTCACAGCAGGGCGTTCTACCTGCGTGCCTATCTTCTGCAGACGCACGAGATGCTGTTCGATGCCCACAACCATGCGTTCGTCGTGCTGGGCGGTGTGCCCCGCCGAGGCATCTACGACAACATGCGCACCGCTGTAGACCGGGTGCGCCGTGGCAAGGAGCGCGACGTCAATGCGCGCTTTGCGGCCATGGTGAGTCACTTCCTGTTCGAGGCCGAGTTCTGCAACCCGGCCTCGGGCTGGGAGAAGGGCCAGGTGGAGAAGAACGTGCGCGATGCCCGCCATCGCCTGTGGCAGGTGGTGCCGCCATTCCCAAGCCTGCCCGATCTCAATGCCTGGCTTGAGGAGCGCTGCGTGGCGCTGTGGCACGAGATCGAGCATGGCAAGCTGGCTGGCACCGTCGCGGACGTCTGGGTCGAGGAGCGGGCAGCCTTGATGCCTGTGCCCCGGCCCTTCGATGGCTTTGTGGAGCACACCAAGCGCGTCTCACCCACCTGCTTGGTCCACTTCGAGCGCAATCGCTACAGCGTGCCAGCGCCGTATGCCAACCGGCCTGTGAGCCTGCGGGTCTACGCGGACCGCCTGGTGGTCGCTGCCGAAGGCCAGATCATCTGTGAACACCAGCGCCTGATCGAGCGCAACCACCATGGCGCTGGGCAGACCGTCTATGACTGGCGCCACTACCTGGCGGTGCTGCAGCGCAAGCCCGGGGCATTGCGCAATGGCGCTCCCTTCCAGGAACTGCCAGTGGCCTTCAAACGGCTGCAGACCGCCCTCTTGATGCAGCCAGGCGGCGACAGAGAGATGGTGGAGGTGCTGGCACTGGTGCTGCATCACGACGAGCAGGCCGTGCTCGCCGCAGTGGAACTGGCCCTGGAGTCTGGGGCTGCCAGCAAGACCCATATCCTGAACGTGCTGCACCGGCTGCTGGACGGCAAGCCCGCTCCAGCACCGGTCACCTCCCTCCAGGCCCTCAAGCTGGCGATGGAACCCCAGGCCAACGTGCTGCGCTATGACCAATTGAGGGAGGTGCGCTATGCGTCATGACCCCGCCATCGCTTCCATCGTGATCATGCTGCGCGAGCTCAAGATGCACGGCATGGCCCAGGCAGTTGCGGAACTGGCTGAGCAAGGTGCGCCAGCCTTCGAGGCAGCACAGCCCATCCTGTCCCAACTGCTCAAGGCTGAGACCGCCGAGCGGGAGGTGCGCTCGGTGGCTTACCAATTGAAGGTGGCCAGGTTCCCCGCGTACCGGGACCTGGCAGGCTTCGACTTCAGCCACAGCGAGGTGAACGAAGCCCTGGTGCGCCAGTTGCACCGGTGTGAGTTCTTGGAGGATGCCAACAACGTGGTGCTGGTGGGCGGGCCGGGCACAGGCAAGACCCACATCGCCACAGCCCTCGGAGTGCAAGCCATTGAACACCATCACCGAAGGGTGCGGTTCTTCTCCACGGTAGAGTTGGTCAATGCGCTGGAAGAAGAGAAGGCCCAAGGCAAGACAGGGCAGATGGCCCACCGGCTTGCATATGTGGATCTGGTGATTCTGGACGAGTTGGGCTACCTGCCGTTCAGTGCATCAGGAGGCGCCTTGCTGTTCCACCTGCTGTCCAAACTCTACGAGCGCACCAGCGTCGTGATCACCACCAACCTGAGCTTCAGCGAGTGGGCCAGTGTGTTCGGGGATGCCAAGATGACCACGGCATTGCTCGACCGGCTCACGCATCACTGCCATATTCTTGAGACCGGCAATGACAGCTACCGGTTCAAGAATAGCTCCGCACAGCAACCACCACAGACCACCAAGAAGGAGAAGGCGACCAAGAACTTATCCACAACGTGAGCGTGAAGTTCACGAATCAGGGTGGGTCAAGATTCGATGGAAATGGTGGGGGTGCGGCGTAAAACTTGAACTGGTTAAACACTGATTCCAAGCCTTGCCCGGTATTCGATGGGGCTCAGTGAACCCAAGGATATCTTGATCCTCTTCTCGTTGTACCAGCGGATGTAAGAGTCG
>NZ_JBMBGX010000002.1:1275000-3984709 GCF_059769165.1 Curvibacter sp. Hmag1.1 | reverse complement strand
AGCGGGTCTTCGCATTCGCCAATGGGTTGAAGCCCGGCCCATAGGCGGTGGCTTAGAGCGATCTGCAGAATCAGGGTTTACCCTTGACTTAAACCGCTACAAATAGCACCTAAACCGAGATCACCCCGAGATAGAGCACGGCCCCCAAGGCGGTGACGAAATCAACCTGATAGCACCCGGTCGCAATTACGGTTGGCCGGTGATTACCTATGGCGAAAACTACGGTGGTGGAAAAATCGGCGCCGGCATTACCACCCAAGCGGGCATGGAACAGCCCTTGCACTACTGGACGCCATCTATCGCCCCGTCCGGCATGGCCTTCGTATCCAGCCAGCGCTATGGGAAAGACTGGGTTGGCAACCTGGTCGTGGGCTCCCTCAAGTTCGGGTATCTCGCCCGCCTGGAGCTCAGCGCACCTTTCGCCGGCACTGTGGTCCGGGAAACCCAACACCTGCAGTCGCTGGGCGAACGGGTGCGCGACGTCCGCCAGGGACCGGACAGTTGGCTCTATCTGCTGACTGACCACCCGCAGGGCCGCTTGTTGCGTGTACTCCCCCGCTAAATCAGGTCGCTGCAAAGGCAAGCTTCACCGCCTTGTCATTGAAGTTGGCTGTAATGCGCCCTTCGTTGGAGAAGAACCATGCAACTACTGAAAACCGACAAAGCGCGGACGGAATTGCAAATCGGCAACCGCACCCTGGGTCAGCGCGAACGTGCCCTACTCATTCTTGCGGACGGCCGAAATACCGTGGAGACGGTGAACCACCTCTTTGGTGGCGAGGCCCTGCGGCTGGCCACGCACCTGATGCACAGCGGCTATCTGGTTCCACCGCAGGAACCTGCTGTCCGGACAGCATCCGCCAAACCTGCCAGCAAACCAGCACCCATTCCAGAAACCACGCCTGCTGCGCCCCCCTGCCCCCTTGCTGACCGAAGTTGTCACCCCCGCCGTGTCGGCCGACAACTTCGAGGGCAAGCGCTCGCTGGCAACGACTCGGATGTTTCTGTTCGACATCTGCGAGCGCATGTTTGTGCGGCGTGACCCGCAGCGCGCCGAAGCGTTCCGCGAAGCGCTGCGCAACGCCAAAGACCGCGAATCCATGTTGGCCGCCGCGCGCGACATGATCAGCGCCGTGGAAGACATCGCCGGTCATGAACGCGCGGATTCCATCAGCGAGCGCATTGCCATGTTGCTGCCGCCCGAGGGCTAAACCCAAGGGATCGGGATTGAGCCAAGTCAGCTCTGGATCTGCGCCCAGGCCTTGTCCAGTCGCTTCACGCTCACCGGTTGGGGTGTGCGCAGCTCCTGGGCGAAGAAGCTGACGCGCAGCTCTTCCAACAACCAGCGAAACTCCTGCATGCGCTCATCCACCGCGCCTTTGCGTTCCGCCACCAGCCGCCAGTAGCGTTGCTCCTGCGGGCGCAGTTCGGTCAGGCGGGCTGCGTCACGGGCCGGGTCGGCACGGTACTTGTCCAGCCTCAGCGTGATGGCCTTGAGGTAGCGGGCCAGGTGCTGCAGGCGGTCCCAGGGCGTCACCTGCAAAAACTTCTTGGGGATCAGGCGGTTGATCTGCTGCTGGGCGTCACTGGTGGCATCCGGCGCGTTTTTGGTGTCCTTGATCTTGCGGGCAGCGGTGGCGTACTCCAGCAGGATCACGCTCGCCATACGGGCCACTTCGTTGGCGATCAGGGTAAGGCGGCCGCGCCCTTCGTCGATACGTCGCTTGAAGGCGAATTCGTCGGTGGGCAGCGGGTCCAGCAGGAAGGCTCGGTCCAGCGCCACGGCGATGATCTGCTCGCGCAGCTCTTCCACCGTTCCCCCACCGCTGCCGTTATCGGCCTTCCCCACGTTCATATAGCTCACGGCCATTTTTTGCAGGTCCGGGATGTTTTTTTCCAGGTACTTGAGCGCGTCCTTGATCTGGATGGCAAACAGGCGGCGCAGTCCGGCGCGGTGCTTGGCGGCGGCTACTTCGGGTTCGTCAAACACTTCCACGGTCACCGCATCACTGGCGTCTATGAGTGCGGGGAAGCCGATCAGCGTTTGGCCGCCTTTGCGGATTTCCAGCAGCTCGGGGAGTTCGCCGAAGGTCCAGGCGGTAAAGCGGCCATCCAGGATGCTTTGGGCGCTGTTTTTGTGCGTGTTGGCATTTGCTACGTTTTTTGTAGCTGCTTGCGCATTGTTGGCGGGCGCTGAGGCGCGAAATGACTGAGCGTTCTGCTCCCTCATGTCAATTTGCCCCGCCCGCTTTGCGGGCTCCTCCTTGACCTGCGCAGGACGCCCGGTCAAACCAGCTCCTGGCGTTGCACTGGCTTCTGTGCTCGCGGACTGGTTTTGGGCCAGCTTCAAGCTGGCCAGTGCTTGGAATGCGCCCCGTGCTTGGCTGCCCAGTTCGGCCTTCAACGCGCCCAGGTTGCGGCCATGGCCGAGTTGGCGGCCGTGTTCGTCCACCACGCGGAAGTTCATGAAGAAGTGCGGGCTGAGCATGTCGACCTTGATGTCAGCTTTCACAATGTCCAGCGAGGTTGCTTCCCGCACCAGCTTAAGCGCGGCTTCCACCAAGCCGCCAGTACCAAACTTTTCGGGCGCATTCAGGGCTTCGGCGAACTTGGCGGCGGTGTCGGGCAGCGGCACCAGGCGGCTGCGGGGGCGCTGGTGCAGGGTCTTGAGAAGCGCCTGCACCTTGTCCTTGAGCATGCCGGGCACCAACCATTCGCAGCGCTCTTCGTTCACCTGGTTCAGCACAAACAAGGGCACGGTCACAGTCAAGCCGTCACGGGCATCGCCGGGTTCATGCAGGTAAGTTGCAGCACAGTCCACGCCACCCAAACGGATGGTTTTGGGGAAGGACGCGGTAGTAATGCCTGCCGCCTCGTGACGCATCAGCTCTTCGCGGGTGAGCTTGAGCAGGTTGGGTTGCTTTTTGACTTCCTCGCGGTACCAGCGCTCCAGGCTGTAGCCGCTGCATACATCAGCGGGCAGCTGCTGATCGTAAAAGGCGTAGATCAGCTCGTCATCTACCAGCACGTCCTGGCGGCGGGCTTTGTGCTCGAGTTCTTCGACTTGTTTGATGAGCTTGTGGTTGGCGGCCAAGAAAGGCAGCGTGGTTTCCCATTCTTTGCCCACCAGCGCTTCGCGGATAAAGATTTCCCGCGCACCGGCCATGTCCACACGGCTGTAGTTCACGCGCCGGCCGCTGTAGACCACGATGCCGTAGAGCGTGGCCCGCTCCAGCGCCACGACCTCGGCGGCTTTCTTTTCCCAGTGCGGGTCCAGCAGCTGTTTCTTGAGCAGATGGCCGCCTACTTGCTCCAGCCATTGGGGCTCTATGGCAGCGATGCCCCGGCCGAACAGGCGCGTGGTTTCCACCAGCTCGCTTGCGACGATCCATTTGCCTGGCTTCTTGGTCAGGTGGGCGCCGGGGTGGGCAAAGAACTTGATGCTGCGCGCGCCCAGGTATTCGCCGTTCTGGCCTTCTTCGAGCTTGCAGCCCACATTGCCCAGCAGGCCGGACAGCATGGAGAGGTGCAGCTGCTCATAGCTGGCGGGCTTGGTGTTAAGGCGCCATTTGTGCTCGGCCACCACGGTGTGGAGCTGGGTGTAGATGTCTTTCCACTCGCGCACACGGCGGATGTTGACGAAGTTTTGGCGCAGGAGTTGTTCGTATTGGCGATTGGTGAGTTTGTGGGTTGCTGCCTGCGCAGATCCTTGGGCGCGCGCTGGGAGCTGAGGCGCCCGGACCTTCTGCTCCGTGTCCCCCGCCCGCTTTGCGGGCTCCTCCTTGACCTGCGCAGAATGCCCAGCCGCCTCAACTCCCGGGTGGACTGGCGAACCGCCTCTGGCATCGTGAATCCATTTCCATAGCTTCAGGTAGCCGGTGAACTCGCTTTTTTCATCGTCAAATTTCTGGTGTGCCTGGTCAGCCTGTTGCTGCGCCTCCATGGGCCGATCGCGCACGTCTTGCACGCTCAAGGCGCTGGCAATGACCAGTGCTTCGTCCAAGGATTCGCGGCCACGGGCTTCCAGCAGCATGCGGCCTACGCGCGGGTCCAGCGGCAATCTGCTGAGCTCCTGGCCCAAAGGCGTCAGTTCATTCGCATCATCCACCGCCCCCAACTCATTGAGCAGCTGGTAACCATCGGCAATGGCACGTCCACTGGGACGTTCCAAAAAGGGGAAATCTTCCACGATGCCCAGATGCAGCGACTTCATGCGCAGGATCACTCCTGCCAATGACGATCGCAAAATTTCCGGATCAGTGAACCGTGGCCGGCCGTCAAAGTCTTTCTGGTCGTACAGGCGTATGCAAATGCCGTTGGCCACGCGCCCGCAACGGCCGGCGCGCTGGTTGGCTGCTGCCTGGCTGATGGGCTCTACCAGCAGCTGCTCCACTTTGCTACGGAAACTGTAGCGCTTCACGCGTGCTGTGCCTGCGTCAATGACGTATCGGGTGCCTGGCACCGTGAGCGAAGTTTCAGCTACGTTGGTGGCCAGCACGATGCGACGGCCGGTGTGGCCGTCAAAAATGCGGTCCTGCTCGGCCGGGCTCAGGCGGGCAAACAAGGGCAGCACTTCTGCATTGCGCATGACCGGCTGGTGGCTCAGGTGTTTACGCAGGTGATCCGCCGCCTCGCGGATTTCGCGCTCGCCGGGCAAGAAGACCAGGATGTCGCCTTGGTTGTGCGGGTCGCGCCAAAGCTCATCGACGCCATCGGCAATCGCGTCATTCAGGTCGTACTCGCGGCTTTCTTCAAACGGGCGGTAGCGCTGCTCCACCGGGAACATGCGGCCGGACACAAAAATCACCGGCGCAGGGCCTTTGGATGACTTGAAGTGATCCGCAAAGCGCTGCGCATCGATCGTGGCCGAGGTGACGATGATCTTCAGGTCCGGGCGGCGCGGCAGGATCTGGCGCAAATAGCCCAGCAGGAAGTCGATGTTGAGCGAGCGCTCGTGCGCCTCGTCGATGATGATGGTGTCGTAAGCGTTGAGCAGCGGGTCTGTCTGCGTCTCGGCCAGCAAAATACCGTCCGTCATCAACTTGACCGAGGCGTCCTTGCCCAGCCGGTCGTTGAAACGCACTTTGTAGCCCACCACATCGCCCAGTGGCGTTTTCAACTCTTCGGCGATGCGCTTGGCCACGCTGCTGGCCGCAATGCGGCGGGGCTGGGTGTGGCCGATGAGCTTGCCGCGCTGACCCTCGGGGTAGTTCAGCCTACCGCGCCCCATGGCGAGCGCGATTTTGGGCAGCTGGGTGGTTTTGCCGGAGCCGGTCTCCCCGCAGACGATAACCACTTGGTGCGCCGCAATGGCGTCCATGATTTCGTCGCGTTTGCCCGACACCGGGAGCGACTCTGGGAATTCGATTTGCAAGGGGCTGGCAGTCAAGGCGTGGTCTTCGTAGAGAATTGCGGATTATCCCAGTCCTGACAAACCCTTACCGGCCTCCCCCGCCCCTCAATGACCTCTGTCTTCAACTTCACCTTTGTGCCCTGGTTCCGTTCGGTTGCGCCTTACATCCACAAGTTCCGCAACCAGACCTTTGTGGTGGGCATTGCCGGTGAAGCGATTGCGGCGGGCAAGCTGCCCCACTTGGCCCAGGACCTGGCCATGATCCAGAGCATGGGCGTGAAGATTGTGTTGGTGCACGGCTTCCGGCCGCAGGTCAATGAGCAGCTTTTGGCCAAGGGCCACACCCCCAAATACAGCCACGGTATCCGTATTACTGACGAAGTGGCGCTGGACTGCGCGCAGGAGGCTGCCGGCCAGCTGCGTTACGAAATTGAGGCTGCTTTCAGTCAAGGATTGCCCAATACACCCATGGCGGACTCCACGGTGCGGGTTATTTCTGGCAACTTCATCACCGCGCGCCCGGTGGGCATTGTGGATGGTGTGGACTTCCAGCACAGCGGTCTGGTGCGCAAGGTGGACATTGCCGGCATCACCAAAACGCTGGACATGGGCGCCATGGTGCTGCTGTCCCCTTTTGGTTTTTCCCCCACCGGCGAGGCCTTTAACCTGACCATGGAAGAAGTGGCGACCAGTGTGGCCACCGCCTTGCAGGCGGACAAGCTCATCTTTTTGACCGAGGTGCCCGGCATCCGCATGGACCCGACGCTTCCCGCCAGCGAAGACAACCCGATTGACACCGAGCTGCCGCTGGCCGCCGCAGAAAAGTTGCTCAAAGAGCTGCCTACCGCCAACTTGCCCACGGACACCACCTTCTATTTGCAGCATTGCGTGAAGGCCTGCAAAAACGGCGTGGAGCGCAGCCACATCATCCCGTTCGCGGTGGATGGTGCGATCCTGCTGGAGGTGTATGTACACGACGGTATCGGCACCATGGTGGTCGATGAAAAGCTCGAAGAACTTCGCGAGGCCACCGAGGAAGACGTGGGCGGCATCCTGCAACTGATCGAGCCTTTCGAGAAGGATGGTACGCTGGTCAAGCGCAGCCGCACCGAGATCGAGCGGGACGCCGGCAACTACACCATCATCGAGCACGATGGCGTGATCTTCGCCTGCGCGGCGCTCTACCCCTACCCGGAAGCCAAAACGGCCGAGATGGCGGCGCTCACCGTGTCCCCCGATGTGCAGGGTCAGGGCGATGGGGAGCGCGTGTTGAAGCGCGTGGAGCAGCGCGCCAAGGCAGCCGGGCTGGACAGCATTTTTGTGCTGACCACCCGCACCATGCACTGGTTCATCAAGCGCGGTTTTGTGCAGGTGGACCCGGACTGGCTGCCCGAGGCGCGCAAACGCAAATACAACTGGGACCGCAAGAGCCAAGTGCTGGTCAAGAAGCTGAGCTGAGAGCGTCTGGACTCATTGCCGGCCGCCAGCGCGGCCGGATTCCCGAATCAGCGCTTGCGGGCGCTGCGCCAGACCATCAGACTCCCGAACACGGCAAAGACGCTGAAGCACACGAAGGACCAGTTGGCGATCGTGCCACCCAGGAAGGTCCAATCCACCTTGCTGCAGTCGCCCCCACCCCGGAATATCATGGGCAATGCGCGCTTGAGAGGGAAGGTCTCGATCATGCCGTAGAGGTCGCGCCCGCAGGACACCACCTCGGGTGGGTACCACTGCAGCCAGCTCTGACGAGCCGCCACATAGGCACCAGCCACTGCGAGTACAACCATGAGTGCCCCACCTGTGACATGCAAGCCTTTTCGGTTGCTAGCGCTCGTCAGCGCTGCGCAAACAGCTACCAAAATGAGAGCATATCGCTGCACGATGCACATGGGACAAGGCTCCAGGCCGACCACATGTTGCAGATACAGACCAAACACCAGCATGGCCACACAGGCCAGTACCACCATTCCGAACGCGCGGCGGGGCGCGTTGTCCATCCAGCTGTAAACCAAATTCAAAATTGTGTCCTTGTGGGTTGAGCCCAGCCCGCGGTGGGCGCTGGCTTTATGCATTTTGGTGCCATCTTAGGCGCTGAAGTTCCCGCAATCGCCGTGGGTGAGTTCAAAGCGAATAAGATTCGGCCTTTCGTTTTCACACCATCGATGAGGTTTCCCCATGGCACGCACCGTTAACTGTATCAAGCTGGGCAAAGAGGCTGAAGGCTTGGATTTTGCGCCCTACCCCGGTGAGCTGGGCAAACGCATCTGGGAAAGTGTGAGCAAGGAAGCCTGGGCAGCCTGGCTGAAGCACCAAACCATGCTGGTCAATGAAAACCGTCTGAACCTGGCCGATGCACGCGCACGCCAGTACCTCGCCCGCCAGATGGAAAACCACTTCTTCGGCGACGGTGCAGACGCTGCACAAGGCTACGTTCCCCCCAGCGCCTGACAGGCAGCCCGCGATGCAGATGCACGCCCCAGCGTCTGCGCTGCTTCAGACCAGTGGCCTGCCCGCCGCTTGGGCGGAGCGAAGGGCCTGGTCGGTTCTGGACACCTCTTTTGGAGCCGGACATCGCTTCATGGCCACCTGGCTGGCTTGGCAGGCGGATCCGCAGCGGCCGACCATGCTGCACTACGTGGGTCACATCAGCCTTGAGGACTACGAGCAGTATTTTTCGAAGCCCTCTCTCAGTACATCCGATGACTATCAGGCGCTTCACAAAGCGGCATCAGACCGGGCGCGGGGCATTCACCGGCTGCTCCTTGAAAAAGGTCAGATCTCACTGACTCTGTGCATCGGCGATAGCAAAGCCTTCTTTGCAGACCACCACCTGTTTGCCGACACCCTTTGGGTGGATGCCCTCCATCTGGGGTGGGACAAATGGACCGCCAAGGCACTGGCGCGTCTCTGTAGCCGTGGCGCAACATTGATCGCCGACCTACCCGAGGGGCCGAATACTGCCTGGCTGCAAGAAGCGGGCTTTGTGCAGATCGCGGCAACACCCACATCGAACGCTCTTCGGGCGACTTTTGACCCGCCTTGGAAACTGGGCGCCAAAGAGCCGCCAGTGGCGAAGTTGCGTTCTTCGTCCAGCTCGCACTGTTGCGTGGTCGGTGCCGGCATTTCCGGCTCCAGTGTGGCGTACGCCTTGGCGCGCCGGGGTTGGCGAGTGACGGTACTGGACAAAGCGGCACATCCGGCAGCCGGTGCATCGGGCCTACCCGCAGGTTTGGTTGTGCCTCACATCTCGGCGGATGACAGTCCACGCTCGCGTTTGTCTCGGGTTGGTGCCCGCCTGATGCTTCAACACGCAGAAGAGCTGCTAAGCCACGGTGCAGACTGGGCCATGAGTGGAGTCTTGGAGCACCGGTTCAGTGAAGGGCCTGACCGGTCGCATACCCATGCAGGCTGGATCAAGCCCCGTGCTTTGGTAGATGCGTGGCTCGCCCATCCATGCATCACGGTGCGATATGGCGCCGACGTTCATCATTTGAAACATCAAGACACCAATTGGTCGCTATTGGATGCAGCAGGCGACAAGCTTTTGGATGCGGACATGGTGGTGTTTGCCAATGCCTATGGTGCACGAGCCATGCTCATCGCCTCTGAGATGGCACCCCACAGAGCAGCGACCCTACCCCTCACACTGGGCGATCTGCAAGCCGTGCATGGCACCGCCAGCTTGGGAACGGTGCCGACAGAAGTAGCCCGTGCGTGGGGCACCCTGCCGCACAACGGCAATGGATGCTTTATCTCGATTCAGCAAAGGGGGGATTCATCCTTCTGGCTGGCCGGCTCCAGCTTCGAGCCCGACGCAGAACCCACTGCCGCAACCATGGGCTTGCATCGAATCGCACCATTGTCGGAGCAACATACCAACAACCTGGCCCGGCTGCATGTGCTGTTACCAGACGTAGCCGATGCCTTGGCCCCTCAGTTCCACGGCGGGGGACCCGACAGCTGGTCGGGCACACGCTGTGTCACGCACGATCGCTTGCCGCTGGCCGGTCCCGTGGATGCGCAGGGGCGCAATGGTTTGTGGATGCAGGTGGGCATGGGGGCCCGTGGACTCACCTTCTCCGCATTGGGGGCGGAGCTGATCGCGGCCCGAATCTGCGGCGAGCCTTGGCCTGTCGAATCAAGTTTGGCCCGCTCCATGGACTCTCAGCGTCTACGAAAACGCCGCGCTGTACGCGAAGTGGAGAGTGATAGCACCTAGGGCTGAGCCCGAGACCTCAGACCTTCTGAAACGCAGTGAGAACCTGCTGGGGATTGAAGGGCACTTCCAACAAGGCCGAACACCCCATGCTCTCTGATAACCGCACCGACTTCCAATCAGGGCTAGGCATCACCCCGATGACATTGGGCAACGGCTCAGGGAGATCCTGAAAATATTTTGCATATCGCCAAGGATCTTGGGTGACCGGATCCACGTACACGATGGCGAGGTCATAGCGACGCTTGGACAGGCGGTCCGCGCAGTCCTCAAGGGATTTCACCTCGTCCACGACCAACAGGCCGGCCAAGGCCAAGCGTGTGCGAAGGTAATACGCCCCAACGAGCGGAATGCCTACAAACAAGGCACAACGGATACCCGGCGGTGTAAGGGCTTGCGGGGGTGGCGCCTCCGCAAAAATGTCTATATCGACTTCCTGGGAGCTAGCGAATAATTCGTCCAGCATCTGCACCAGCGCCGCCCAGTCGACAGGTCGTTGCAACGCACGCCACGCACCGAGGGGAGCTGAATCGCCGACGGCAATCATTTTCAGGTGCGGGTTAAATCCCGGAGACACCAAGTCCAGACCGGCTTCATAGCTGTCCACATCAATCACCGCCACATTGGGTGATGCGGCGTCTTCCGGCTTCCAAAGCACGTAATTCGGCCCGTCGGCACGCGACACCCGGAAGATGGTGTTCAGCGAATGCCGCTCGGCATCGCTGAAACCCACCACTTTGACCCAGACTGTGATTGCCATGTCGAATCGGAACCCGCGAAGGCCTCAACGCTCCTTGGAGTAAGGACGGCCCAAGGCTTGAGGTGCCACTGCCTTGCCAATGAAACCTGCCAACAGAATCACTGTCAACAAATAGGGCAAGGCTTGAATCAGCTGCACAGGAACCTCTCCCAAGCCGCTGATCTGAACACCTTGCAGACGGATCGCGGCCGCATCAAGGAATCCAAACAACAAACATGCCCAGAACGCCCCGACCGGATGCCAGCGACCGAAAATCAGCGCCGCCAATGCCATGAATCCACGCCCTGCCGTCATATTGGCTGAGAAGTTGGCGCTTTGAGCCAACACGAGATAACTACCCGCAAGTCCGCAGAGCACACCGTTGATGGTTAATGCCGCATAACGAAGCCCGGTGACCGAGACTCCGGCGGCGTCCACCATTTGCGGGTTCTCGCCGACCGCACGCAGGCGCAAACCGAAGCGAGTGCGGAACAACACCCACCATGACACGGGCACCAGCGCCAGCGCTAGGTACACCAGTGCGTTATGGCTCAGCAAGCCCTCCCCCACTACGCGACCTATAAACGGAACTTGGGCAAGCGCCTCTTGCAAGCCCGGAAACATAGCCTTGATGCGCACCTCGGTACTCACAGGCGGTGTCTGTCCACCTTGTGCAAACCAGGCAATTCCCAATACGACGGTCATCCCGGCCACGATGATGTTGATCGCCACGCCCGAGACCACCTGATCACCCTTGTGGCTGACGCAGGCCAACCCGTGCATCCAGGACAAAACGACAGCCACCATGACGCCCAGCAATAAAGCCAAGGTGGTGGACTGGTACGCTGCACCGGCTGCACCGGCTGCAAATGCTGCGAACAGCATCTTGCCTTCCAGTCCAATGTCCACCACACCGGAGCGCTCAGAGAACATGCCAGCCAAAGCGCACAAGATCAGCGGCGTGGACACCCGCAGGGTAGAGGCCAACATGGCCGCAAACAATGCCTCATCCATGTTGCACCCCCGACTTCACGCCTTTCACCGAGATCTTGCCCAAAACCCAAGCCAGAACCGGTGCGATGACGTACACCATGGCGCCCGAGAACAACACAATAAAGCCCTGCAACATGACCACCATCTCCCGGCTGAAGCCCGGTACTTCGAACGCCACTTCCGCGCCGCCCTGGAACAAGGCCCCGAACAGCACGCTGGCAAAAATTATCCCTACCGGATGGTTACGCCCCATCAAGGCCACTGCGATGCCGGTAAAGCCTGCGCCGCTGACGAACTCCAACAGCAGCTTGCCGTTGACACCCGCAATCTCGTTCATACCCACCATGCCTGCCAGCGCCCCGGAAATCGCCATGGCAATGACGATCTGGTGCCGTACGTTGATGCCGGCATACTCGGCAGCGCTTTGGCTGGAACCGACGGCCCGCAAGCGGTAACCAGCGCGCGTACGCCAGAGGAACAGATAGACCGCCAGTGAGGCCAGCAGAGCCAGAATCAGGCTGGTGTTGAGAGGGGAAGCGTCCCACTCAATACCCATAGCAGCGAGAGCATCCTGCATGCTGGGCAATTTGGCGGAAGCAGCAAAAGCCGCTGTCTCCACCGCCATGGAACCGGCGGGCCGCAACACATTCACCAACAAATAAACCAGCAAGCTGCTGGCGATAAAGTTGAACATGATGGTCGTGATCACCACGTGACTGCCGCGATAGGCTTGCAGATAAGCGGGTACCGCAGCCCACGCCGCACCGAATAACGCACCGCTCACCAGCATCAAAGGCAACATGGCCCAAGCCGGAAGGCTATTTGATAGCCACAGGGCAACCAAACCGGTGCCCAGGCCTCCCAGAATGGCCTGCCCCTCCCCACCAATGTTGAACAAGCCACCGTGGAAAGCCACTGCGACCGCGAGGCCGGTGAAAATGAATGTCGTGGCGTAGTACAAGGTATAGCTGATACCCCGCTGGCTGCCGAAAGCGCCGTTGACCAGCACCGAGAGTACTTCCGCAGGATCCTGTCCCACCAAAGCGACCACGCCTGCCGCAGCCAACAAAGCCACGGCAAGACACACCGCAGGCAAAAGCACCAGATCCGCCCAACGCGGCAAGGTGTAATTGGCGTTCATTGCGGGCCTCCCGTCATCAAGAGGCCGATACCTGCCTCGGTGCAATCTTCAATGGCCAACTCACCCGTCACCCGACCTTGGTTCATCACAATCACTCTGTCTGATAGCGCCAGGATTTCGTCCAGTTCGCTCGAAACCACCAGCACTGCGCAGCCGGCATCGCGCATGGCCCGCAGCTGGGAATATATGAATTCAATCGCACCGATGTCCACCCCACGCGTGGGTTGACCGACCAACAAGACTTTCGGCGCCTGCCCCAGTTCGCGCGCAAGCACCAGCTTCTGCTGATTGCCACCGGAGAATTTGCTGCTCTTGAGCTCAGGGTCGCGTGGACGCACATCAAAGCGCTCCATCAACGCCGCAGTGGCTTTGCGCATGCCGGCATGCGACATCCAGCCGCCGCTGGAGTACTCCGGCAGGCCATCGTAGCCCAGCACTGCAGATTCCCAGGCCACGAAGTCCATCACCATGGCACGCGCGTGGCGGTCTTCCGGCACATGGGCCAGGCCCAGCTCACGTGCCTTTTGGGGATCCAGCCATCGGGGCGCCTCAAACTGGGCCGCACCCAGCGCCAAACTGCCGGAATCTGGCGTCAGCAACCCTGAAAGCACATCCAGTAACTCGCTCTGCCCATTGCCGGACACCCCAGCAACACCCACAATTTCGCCGGCACGCAAGTCCAGGTTCAGACCATGAAGGCGCACGACCTGCAGAGCGTCTTTCACCACCACATTGCGCACGGACAGCAACGTATCGCCAGCCTTGCGGGCTTCGCCCTCCATCCGCCCCATGTGTACCTTACGGCCCACCATGGCTTCAGCCAAACTTTCAACCGAGGCATGCGCAATCGGCAATTCCTGAACTACCCGTCCACCGCGCATGACGGTCACGTTGTCACACAAACCCATCACTTCCTTAAGCTTGTGGGTGATCAGCAAAATGGTGGTTCCCTGGCTGCGGAGCACCCGCAACACCTTGAACAAATGCTCGGTTTCCTGCGGAGTCAGCACCGCAGTGGGCTCATCCAGAATCAGAATTTTGGCGCCGCGGTACAAGGCCTTGAGAATCTCCAGTCGCTGCCGGTCACCCACTGGCAGGTCAGCAACCAGACTATCCAGCTGCACTTGCAAACCCGTGGCCTGCATCAAGGTATCCAGCTTGCTGCGCACTGAGGCATCCGCCTTTTGGAGCAGCCAATGAGGCTCGGCACCGAGCATGACGTTTTCCAAGGCCGTCAAAGTGTCTACGAGCATGAAGTGCTGGTGGACCATGCCGATTCCCTGCGCAATGGCGTCATCCGCATTGCGAATGATCACGCGCTGTCCTTGCACCTCAATTATGCCGCTATCGGCCTGATAAAAGCCGTACAAAATGGACATCAGGGTGCTCTTGCCCGCGCCGTTCTCGCCCACGATCCCGTGCACCGTACCGGCGGCCACACGCAAATCCACATCTGCATTGGCAGCAACTGCGCCGAAACGCTTGTTGATTCCCTGCATATGTATCGCCGGTGGCGTCGATGCCGTTGGCGTTGTGCTCTCTACACTCAAATCCTGCTCCTCAAGAGGCGCTTGCATTGAAGCGAAAAGCCCACGGCACGTGCAAGCACCGCGGGCTTTGAAATCGAACCCGGACTGGCACCTGCGAGCATGACAGCTGCAGGCCCACAGTCCGTCAGATCACAGTTTGCAGGCGTTGTCTGCCATGAAGTCTGCAACCTTGATCTTGCCGCTGATGATGTCAGCCTTGGCAGCTTCCACCTTCTTTTTGATTTCGGGTGTGATCAACTTGGCGTTGTTGGCATCCACAGCGTATCCGACGCCATCTTCTTTCAGACCAAGCACCGTTACACCGGGCTTATGACCCTTTGCAACGTTGTACACGGCAGTGTCTACACGCTTGAGCATGGATGTCAGCATGGTGCCGGGCTGGATGTGGTTCTGGTTGCTGTCCACGCCGATCGCCAGCTTGCCGCTGTCTTTGGCCGCTTGATACACACCAATACCGGTACCGCCGGCAGCCGCAAACACCACGTCCACGCCTTGTGAGAACTGGGCTTTGGCCAATTCACCGCCGCGTGCCGGGTCGTTCCATGCTGCACCTGTGGTGCCAGTCATGTTGCCAATCATCTCAGCTTTCGGGTTGGCCCAAAGAGCACCTTGTTTGTAGCCGCACTCAAACTTGCGGATCAAGGGAATGTCCATGCCGCCAACGAAACCGACCTTGCCGGTCTTGCTGGCCATGGCAGCAATAGCTCCGACCAAGAAGCTTCCTTCTTGTTCTTTGAACACCACCGACTGCACGTTGGGTTGATCCACCTTGTCGTCAATGATGGCGAATTGCAGCTTGGGGAATTCCTTGGCCACTTTTTCAATGCTGGAAGCCTGGCCGAAACCAATGCCGATGATGGGGCTGGCGCCACGCTCTGCCATGCGGCGGATGGCCTGCTCGCGCTGGGACTCGTTGGTGATTTCGAAAGACAGGTACTTCTTGCCTGTTTCCTTTTTCCACTTTTCGATACCGTTGTAAGCCGCTTCGTTGAAAGACTTGTCGAACTTGCCGCCCATGTCGAACACAACGGCAGGGTCTGCCGCGATAGCCTGGAAACTGGCGGCCAAGGTAGCGGCCAACAGTGTCATGCGTACAGGAGATTTAACGTTCATAGCTTCTCTCAGTTCTCAATCAAGTTAAAAAATCAGTTTTACCAACCATTCAACGGCAGGAATGCCGTCTTTTCCACCCATTTGTCGCTTACCGCAGACAACGCCACACTGTAGTTCAAGAATCACAGCGGACTCCAGTGTCTGCATCAGGGCTTCTCCGTATATAACTCAATTGTTATACACCTCTTAACCGGTTTCCATGCAGGCGGTTTACAAAGTTTTGCGCTCCGCCTCCAACAACGATGTCCCGATCGCGCTCGCCAATCGGGCATTGTTCAGCACCAACTGGATGTTGGACGCCAGACTGTCCCCGCCGGTCAACTCGCAGACCCGTGCCAACAAAAACGGAGTGGACTCTTTGCCACCCACGCCTTGTGCCTTGGCTTCCGCAAGCGCCTGCTCAATAGCTGCGTCAATCGCATCCCGCGGCATGGCAAATTCAGGAGGGATGGGGTTCGCAATTACCATGCCACCGTCCAGACCCATACTCCACTTGGCGTGCAGTACATGGGCAATTGCGGAGGGAGTATCCAAGCGGTAATCCACTTGGAACGCGCTATCGCGTGTGAAGAAGGCTGGCAGCGACGAGGTTTGGTAGCCCACGACGGGCACACCATGGGTCTCCAGATATTCCAGAGTCAAGCGCAAATCCAGGATGGACTTGGCACCGGCACATACCACGGCGACCGGCGTGCGA
Organism: Curvibacter sp. Hmag1.1; assembly: GCF_059769165.1. Taxonomy (NCBI): domain Bacteria; kingdom Pseudomonadati; phylum Pseudomonadota; class Betaproteobacteria; order Burkholderiales; family Comamonadaceae; genus Curvibacter; species Curvibacter sp. Hmag1.1. The sequence continues at coordinate 3,968,907 of NZ_JBMBGX010000002.1, read as the reverse complement.
GCCAGTTCCTGCAAGTCTGCAGACACGTCAAAACTTTCTTGAGCGCCACGGTGTACACCGCCGATGCCACCTGTGGCGAACACGCGAATGCCGGCCATCGCCGCGATGATCATGGTGGATGCCACAGTGGTCGCTCCCGTGGCGCCGGCAGCCACAATAAACGGCACATCACGGCGGCTTACCTTCACCACCTCGCGCCCGCTACGGCCCAGTTGCTCGATATCTGCTTCAGACAGGCCTGCTTTAAGCCGGCCATTCACGATAGCAATAGTGGCCGGGATCGCGCCATGCGAACGAACCTCGGCCTCCACCATCAATGCGGTCTTTACGTTTTGCGGGTACGGCATGCCGTGAGAAATGATGGTCGACTCCAACGCCACCACGGGAGTCCCGTTGTCAAGGGCGTGGCGCACTTCGGGTGCGATGTCTAAATAGGGATTCAAAGTCATGCTGGTAGGCCCATTTGCTGCCGCACGGCGGCATGTGTCAATTCCGGAGAGTTGGCGAATGTACTTGATAGTGTGAGCTCTGCGCAGGCCACACCGTAATCCACCGCATCTTTCATCGGTGACCCACGCACCAGGGAAGCCACTAACCCGGATAACAATGCGTCCCCTGCTCCCGTACTGCTTACCACTGGAACGCGGCGTGATGGCCGGAATACTGGCCCCTCCCCACGCTGCCCCCAAGCCGAGCCGGATGCACCAAAACTGACAAGCACCCGCTCAACGCCCGAATCGAGGAAATGTTGAACCGCCGCGATGCATTGCTCAGGGGTACCCACAGGGAGACCGCTCAGGGCTGCTGCTTCCATGTGATTGAGTTTGAGCAAGTGAATGGATGGCAGCGCCTGGGCAATGCGCCTGCACTTGGCGACAGATACCCCATCCACTGCCACCTTGCGGCCAAGGCGCAGAAGGTGAGCGATCGTCGCCTCCGGCAAATTGCAATCGAGGAGCAGCCAAGCCCCGGTGTTTTCCAGCGCCGGCGCAAGGGCGCACGCTGACGGTGTCAGGCTTTCCAGAATGCCCATGTCATTCACGGCCATGGCCACCTCGCCGTCTGGCTGGTGCATGGCCAGGTAGGTTGCAGTGCGTTGGCCTGGCACCGTTACCACGGATGAAACCCCTACTCCCGCCGCGACGGTGCTGGCGAGCAGTTGTTTGCCGAAGGCGTCATGACCGACTACTGACACCAGGTCGACGGAAATACCCAAGCGCGCAAGATTCTCGGCCATATTGCGGCCAACGCCCCCAGGTGAGTAATGAATGGCGCCAGGCGTAGAGTCACCCGCGCTCATGACGCTGCCCGCTTTGGCACTGATATCCATGTTGGCGCCCCCGACGACGGTGACAGGGCAAAGAACATCAGGCGCAGCAGAAGTCATTAGGGTCTATATCAAAGAACTTATCCGGGGCTTGCAAATTCAGCGTCAAAATAGACGGTTTCGCAATCAGAGAGTGCTGTTGATGATACTTGTGGCTGGCTCTGCCAATCTGGACTTTGTGGTCCGCGCCCATCACATTCCCGCCCCGGGCGAAACCGTACTCGGAAGAGATTTCCAAACCTTCCCCGGAGGCAAAGGCGCCAACCAAGCAGTGGCCAGCGCTCGGGCGGGCGGGGCCATCACCCACATGCTGCTCGGCTTGGGGCAAGACGCGTTTGCGACCCCGCTTGAAAACTCCCTCCAGTCTGCTGGCGTACAGATGCACATCGTGCGCACCCCCGATCACCCTACCGGGACCGCCTTTATCTGCGTCTCGGACGATGCGGAAAACGCCATTACGGTGGCTCCCGGCGCGAACGTGGAGTTACGCCCGGACCATTTGCCATCTTTGGCGGGCTTCACTCACCTTTTGCTGCAGCTCGAAACCCCTTTAGACACGGTCACGGCATTCGCCCGTGCCGCGCGCGCCCAAGGGGTGCAGGTCGTTTTGAACGCAGCACCCGCCCGCGCTTTGCCCCCAGAGCTGTTGGCCCATGTAGATGTACTGGTAGTCAACGAAGGTGAACTGGCCGTGGTGTCGGGTCATGAAGGCAGTATTGCCGACTGCCTGGCCCGTGTGGCGGTGCCTAACGTAGTGGTCACTTTGGGGCACCGCGGCAGTTGCGCGCGCCACAACGGTGCATTCGCAGTCCAAAGCGCATTCCCCATTTCACCGGTGGACACTACGGGTGCCGGAGACACCTTCTGTGGCAGCCTGGTCGCCGCGCTCAGCCAAGGTCAGCCACTGGCCGACGCCCTGCGCTTTGCCAGCGCCGCCAGCGCCATTGCGTGCACCCGCTGGGGCGCCCAATCCAGCATTCCTGAAACCACGGAGGTCGAAGCCCTCTTGGCATCCACGCCCCCGACCAGCGCAGAAGAGGCACAGGCATTGCGCACCTTCTGCGGACTGAACTGAATCTCTAACATTTTTGCTTTTTGTAAAGAGTCACCCCATGAGCACCAACTCCTCCGCATTCGCAGCCCGCAAAGTCATCTATGACACCGACCCCGGTGTCGATGACGCCATGGCGCTTTACTACGCACTGGCTCACCCCGGCATCGATGTCGTGGGTATCACTACCACCTTCGGCAACGTCACCGTGGAGCAAGCAGCCACCAACGGGCTGTACCTGACAGAGATTGCCGGCAGAAAAATCCCCGTCACCCTCGGCGTCAAGACCCCTTGGCTCAAGGCGCCCGGCACACCTCCTGACTTCATCCATGGTGGCGATGGCTTGGGCAACCTGCCCTCCCGCGTGGCAACTACCAGTGTGCTGGACCCCCGCCCGTCCGCGCAATTCATTGTGGACATGGCCCGCGCCCACCCCGGTGAAATCACCCTGGTCGCTGTTGGCCCCTTGGGCAATCTGGCCACCGCGCTGAAGCTGGAGCCCAAGCTGCCCCAGTTGCTGCAAGAAGTCATCATCATGGGCGGCACCATCGTGGAGCCGGGCAACGTGTCCCCAGTGGCGGAAGCCAATATCTGGAACGACCCGCACTCCGCCGACTTTGTTTTCACCGCCGGATGGAAGCTCACCATGGTGGGTTTGGATGTGACCCACCAGCTGATCGTGCCCTTGGCCCTGTTCAAAAAAGTGGCAGACCACCACAAGCACGTCGCGACCGACACCCTGCACCATGCTGTGAGCTTCTACGCGGACTTCTACAGCGGCATTTACCCGCATGTGGCCAAAATCCACGGCTGTTTCGGTCATGACGTGCTGGCCTTTGTGGCGCTCACCAACCCCGAACTGTTTGAAATCCAGACCGGCCGCATCCGCGTGGCGCTTGACGGCCCCGCCAACGGCCAGACCATGATGCGCCGCAAGGACATCTTCTACCCCCAACCCGGTTGGGGCGATGAGGTGCCCGACACCCACGCCTGCTTGCAGCTCAGGGCTGACGAAGCCCTGCAACTCATCGAATCCACCCTGATGTCCAACTGGCTGTAAACGCCTGCTCAACCGATCTGATTGCGCGAGAAACTGTCATGCACTTACCCGTCGTTGACTTCACCAGCCCCACCGCTCCTCAGGAGTTTTGCAAAAGCCTGCACGAGACCGGCTTCGGCGTCCTGAAGAACCACCCCCTGAGCCAGGAACTGGTGGAAAGCATCTATGCCGAATGGCTGGGCTTTTTCAAAACCGAGGCCAAGGCGAAGTACCCCAACGACCCGGTCAAGCATGACGGTTATTTCTCGCCCAGCGTGTCAGAAACGGCCAAGAACTTCACCAAAAAGGATTTGAAAGAGTTCTTTCACATCTACCCCTGGGGCCGTTACCCCGCTGAAGTGAGTGATGCTGCCCAACGCTACTACGCTGAAGGCGCCAGCCTGGCCGCCACCCTACTCAACTGGGTGGAAGAAAACTCCCCCGCAGATGTGAAGGCGCGCTATTCGATGCCCCTGCCGGCCATGATTGAGGGCAGCGACCACACCCTGCTCCGCGTGCTGCATTACCCGCCCCTGCGTGGCGACGAAGAGCCCGGTGCAGTGCGCGCTGCAGCCCATGGTGACATTAACCTGTTGACCATCCTGCCGGCGGCTACCGAGCCCGGCCTGCAGGTCTTGGGCAAGGACCAGGCTTGGCACGATGTGCCCTGTGACTTTGGTCTGCTGATCGTCAACATCGGCGACATGCTGGCCGAAGCCTCCGGCGGCTACTACCCCAGCACCGTGCACCGGGTGCTCAACCCCACCGGCGAAGGTGCAACCAAATCCCGCATTTCTCTGCCGCTGTTTTTGCACCCCCGCCGCGAAGTGGTGCTCTCCGAGCGCTACACCGTAGAAAAGTACTTCAACGAACGCATGGAAGAGTTGCGCGGCAAAAAATACTGAGGCAAGGTGCAGCGGCGTTCGCAGCTCTATATTCCCAGATCGCATACCCCTATAGCCAAAAAGTAGTTTTCAATCTAAGCCGGCCCGCCTACATTCGCCTCCATGCAAGATTTGGCGTATGTACTGGCGGGCTTTTTTGTGGGCTCCATCGTGGGACTCACCGGTGTGGGGGGCGGCTCGTTGATGACGCCCATCCTGATCTTCTTTTTCGGGGTCAAGCCCTACATGGCGGTCGGCACCGATCTGCTGTTTGCGGCCTTCACAAAAATGGGAGGTACCGTCAAGCTGGCGCGCTCCCGCCACATCGACTGGCCGGTGGTCTTGAATCTGTCCGCCGGCAGCATTCCCGCCGCGCTCATCACCTTGTATGTGTTGCACGAGCTGGGAGCCACCAGCACTGCGGTCCAACACATCATGACCACCACCCTGGGCTTTGCGCTCCTGCTGACAGCGGCAGCCACCCTCTACAAGGCCATTCGTGGCAAAACCGGCCCCAAAACTATTGCCGCAGGCCATGAAGCCGCAGCGGCACGCCCCCGCCATTGGAGCCTTCCGCTGTTGTTCGGCGCCCTCATCGGCACGCTGGTTACACTCACGTCCGTTGGCGCGGGGGCCATCGGCGTCACGGTGTTGATGCTGCTTTACCCCTTGCTGCCCTTGCCGCGCATTGTGGCGGCGGACATAGCGTATGCGGTGCCCCTCACCTTGGTGGCTGGCATGGGCCACGCGTCCCTCGGTTCGGTGGACTGGCCCATGTTGGCCAAGCTGCTGGCAGGCTCGCTCCCAGGTATCTGGGTGGGCTCGCACCTGATGTTCAAAACCCCGGAGCGGGTGATCCGCTCCCTGTTGTCCCTGCTGCTGGCTTATGCCGGTTTGAAACTCATCGCTCTCTGATCTTTGCTGCACCACGTCTATGTACCAATACACCGAATTTGACCGCCAGTTCATCCGCGCCCGCGCGGCCCAGCACCGCGACCAACTGGAGCGCAACCAGGCCGGCACCTTGAGCGACGACGAATTCCGCCCCCTGCGCTTGCAAAACGGTTGGTACATCCAGCGCTACGCCCCCATGCTGCGCGTGGCCGTGCCTTACGGCGAGCTGTCCAGCGCCCAGCTCCGCGTGTTGGCCCGCATTGCCCGAGAGTACGACCACCCGAGCAAAGAGGTGTTTGACAAGGCCATCGGCACCCAAGCCACTTGGGGCACCACCCACCTGCCCGTGGGCTACGGCCACTTCACCACCCGCCAAAACGTGCAGTTCAACTGGATTCCCTTAGCCAAGAGCGCTGATGTGATGGACCTGCTGGCCACCGTAAACATGCACGGCATCCAGACCAGCGGCAACTGCATCCGCAACATCACCAGCGACGAGCTGGCCGGTGTGGCGGTGGATGAGATTGCCGACCCCCGCCCGTTTGCCGAAATCATGCGTCAGTGGAGCACGCTGCACCCTGAGTTCGCCTTTCTGCCCCGCAAATTCAAGATCGCCATTACCGGCGCCACCAACGACCGCGCTGCGGTGCGTTGGCACGACGTGGGCCTGCACCTGATCAAGAACGACGCGGGCGAGCTGGGCTTCCGCGTGTTTGTGGGCGGCGGCATGGGCCGCACTCCGGTCATCAGCACCGAGATCCGCGCCTTCCTGCCCTGGAACCAGATCATGAATTACTTGGAAGCGGTGGTGCGCGTGTACAACCGTTGGGGCCGCCGGGACAACCTGTACAAGGCACGCATCAAGATTCTGGTGAAGGCCGAAGGCCAGCGCTACATCGACGAGGTGGAGGCCGAGTACGAGCAAATCATCACCCGTGACGGCGCGCCGCACACCATCAGCCAGGCTGAGCTGGACCGCGTTACAGCATGTTTTGTGCCTCCAGCCCTCACAGAACGTGCGCCAGCAGCTACTAAAACTGTAGCAATTCCCGCGGAGCGCCAGAAAGACTACGACCGCTGGCTGCAGCAAAACGTGGCCCCGCACAAGAACCCCGCGCTGCGCGCCGTCACCTTGTCGTACAAGCGCCTGGGTCAAGCCCCCGGCGATGCGGATGCCGACCAGCTCGACACCGCGGCCGCTTTGGCCGACGAGTTCTCTGCCGGTGAAACCCGCGTCACCCACGACCAGAACCTGCTGCTGCCTTGGGTGCGTGCCGAAGACCTGCCCGCCCTGTGGGTGGCTGCCAGCCACGCCGGTTTGGCCCGCAGCAATGTGCGCCTGCTGACCGACATGATTGCCTGCCCCGGCGGCGACTTTTGTGCGCTAGCCAATGCCCGCTCCATCCCGATTGCTGCCCAAATCACCGAGCGCTACCAGGACATGGACGAGCTGCACGACCTGGGCGAGATCGACCTGCACATCAGCGGCTGCATCAACTCCTGCGGCCACCACCACAGCGGCCACATCGGCATTCTGGGCGTGGATAAAGACGGCAAGGAGTGGTATCAGGTGTCCCTGGGCGGCTCCGACGGCTCGGCACTGAGCGGCGAAGCCGTCCCCGGCAAGGTCGTGGGCCCATCGTTTGGCGCCCTCGAAGTGCCCGGCGTGATTGAGGCCGTGCTGGATACCTTCCGTCAGCTGCGCGTGGGCAGCGAGACCTTTATCGACTGCTTCAAGCGCGTGGGCATGGACCCCTTCAAGGCGGCTGCCAACAGTGCCCGCCTGGCCGACAAGCACGAAGACCTCCACGCCCTGCCCAAAAAAGATGGCTACGCCAAAGACGCTCAAGAAGCCTGAAGCTCCGGACGCCGAAAGAAAGACAACACTATGAAATTAATAGCTGCTTCCGCACACTTCACGGGCGCTACAGACGGAAAAGTCATTGAACTGGCGAACACCGAAGACCCCCGCGCGCTGGACCTTACAGGCGTCGCCCGCATCGACCTGAACTTCCCCAAGTTCACCGACGGCCGCGCCTACAGCCAAGCCTTCCTGCTTCGCCGCCGCTTGGGCTTCACCGGTGAACTGCGCGCTACCGGTGACGTGCTGATCGACCAACTGGTGCAAATGGAACGCACAGGTTTTGACGTGGCCGTGCTGCGCGCCGACCAGAACATCGACTTCGCACAGCGCCAGTTCGACCGTTATCGCGGCTTCTACCAAGGCGACGCGGTGACCGTGAAGCCCCACTTTGCCCGTGAAGGCGAAGCGGTATGAGCGCGGAAACTTCCTCCTTAGGCAACCGTTTTGCGGTGCAAGTGCAGCCTGCAGGCAGCGCCATGGCCCGCAATGCCGAAGCCAGCGGCGAATACATCATCAAGCTGGCCGAAGCCCAAGGTGTGCTCTCCCAAGCCGCAGCCCAATACGCTGGCGTCGATGGTGACGCAGCTACCGTCACCCAAGCCTCCAGCCTTGGCGCTGAAGACGTGGTCATCAGCCACCTGATCAACAGCTTGAAGCTGGACATCGGCATCTTCGTGCTGGAAACCGGTGCCTTGCACAAGGAAACCCTGGACCTGCTGGAGCGCTTCAAGGCGTCCAGCCGTGCTGCGGTCACGGTGTACCAGCCAGTGAATGAATCGGTGGTGCAGTTTGTGGACCGCGAAGGCAAGGACGCGATGTACAAGAGCATCGCCCTGCGCAAAGCCTGCTGCGGCATCCGCAAGATGGAGCCGCTGGAGCGCGCGCTCAAGGGCAAAGACGCCTGGATCACCGGCCTGCGCCGCGAACAGTCCGGCGCCCGCGCCGATGTGCCTTTGGTGGACAGCTCTGAGCCCCGAATCAAGATCAACCCCCTGGCCAACTGGACCTGGGGCGATGTGTGGCACTACATCCAGACCAACAAGCTGGACTACAACCCCCTGCACGACCAGTTCTACCCCAGCATTGGCTGCGAGCCCTGCACCCGCGCCATCAGCCTGGGTGAAGACTTCCGCTCCGGCCGCTGGTGGTGGGAAGACGAAGCCGCCAAAGAATGCGGCCTGCACGTGAAACATGAAGAAGCCAAAGCATGAACGCCATGACTGAACCCACCCATTTCGACCGCCTCTCCAACCAGCACCTGGATGCGCTGGAAGAAGAAACCATCTTCATCCTGCGCGAGGTGGCGGCTGCGTTTGAGCGGCCCGCCCTGCTGTTCTCGGGCGGCAAGGATTCGCTGGTGATGCTCAAGTGCGCAGAGAAGGCATTCGGCGTCGGCCGCATTCCCTACCCCCTGCTGATGATCGACACCGGCCACAACTTCCATGAAGTGACCGACTTCCGCGATTTCCGCGCCAAGGAACTGGGCGCCGAGTTGATCGTTCGCAGCGTGGAAGACTCCATGGCCCGCGGCACTGTGCGCCTGGCCCACCCCGGCGAGAGCCGCAATGTGCACCAGTCGGTCACGCTGCTGGAAGCCATCGACGAGTTCCGCTTTGACGCACTGATCGGCGGCGCCCGCCGCGACGAAGAAAAGGCCCGCGCCAAGGAACGCATCTTTTCTCACCGCGACAGCTTCGGCCAATGGCAGCCCAAGGCCCAGCGCCCAGAGTTGTGGACGCTGTTCAATACCCGCTTGCAGCCCGGCGAACACTTCCGCGTGTTCCCCATCAGCAACTGGACCGAGCTGGACGTGTGGCAATACATCGAGCGTGAAAAGATTGCCTTGCCAAGCCTCTACTACACGCACAAACGCGATGTGGTCGAGCGCAAGGGCCTGCTGGTACCGGTGACCGATCTGACACCGGCCAAGGAAGGCGAAACCATCGAGAGCCGCGACGTGCGTTTCCGCACTGTGGGCGACATCACCTGCACCTGCCCGGTGGAGAGCCTGGCCGCCACCGCCGCCGACATCGTGATCGAAACGCTGGCGGCAGACGTGAGCGAGCGCGGCGCCACCCGCATGGACGACAAGACTTCTGAGGCTTCCATGGAGAAGCGCAAAAAGGACGGATATTTCTGATGACCGCTATGAATACGATAGCTGCTCCCGCAAATTCCACGGGCGCTAGCAGCCAAAACGACACTTCATCCGCCTTGCGCTTCATCACCTGCGGCAGCGTGGACGATGGCAAAAGCACGCTGATCGGCCGCCTCTTGGTGGACAGCAAAGCGGTACTGCAAGACCAGTTGGCCAACGTCTCCAAGAGCGGCGAAGCTGACTTGGCGTTGTTCACCGATGGCCTCTCCGCTGAGCGCGAGCAAGGCATCACCATTGATGTGGCGTACCGCTACTTCGCCACGCCCACCCGCAAGTTCATCATTGGTGATGCGCCCGGCCACGAGCAGTACACCCGCAACATGGTCACTGCCGCCAGCAGCGCCCACGCCGCCGTGGTGCTGGTGGACGCCACCAAGCTCAAGTGGAATGTGGACGGCTTGGTGGACCTGCTGCCCCAGACCCGTCGCCATAGCCTGCTGGTCAACCTGTTGCGCGTGCCCGGCATCATCTTTGCCGTCAACAAGCTCGACGCGCTGGGCGATGACGCTACCGCGGCGTTTGCCAAGATCAGCCAGGCGCTGCAGGCGTTTGCAAAGCAAGCCGGCATTGCCGTGACGGCGACCATCCCCATGTCTGCGCTCAAGGGCCACAACGTGGTGGAAGCCACGCCGGGCTGGTGCGGCTACCAAGGCCCCAGCCTGTTGGCCTTGCTGGAGACGCTGCCTGTTACCGCCGCCGAGACCGATGTGCCCTTCGCCTTCCCGGTGCAGTGGGTAGAAAAGTTCCACAACTCTGCCGACACCTCGCAGGGACGCCGCGTGTTCTGGGGCCGTGTGGCCACTGGCACCGTGCAGGTGGGCGACACCATCAGCATCCATCCCAGCGGCCAAACTGCCGTGGTGGCCCAAGTGGTGAACCACGCCCGTGTGCCCGGCAGCATTGCCGCTGGCCATGGCGCCGGCATCACGCTGGACCGCGAAGTGGATGTGTCCCGTGGCGACTGGCTGTTGGCACAAGTCACACCCGCAGCAGACCCGGACGACGAATTTGCCGACACACCCAAGCCCTGCGCTTTTGCCGAAGCCACCCGCGAAATCAAGGCCACTGTGGCCTGGATGGACGATGAGCCTCTGGTTGCCGGCCGCGTATACCTGGCTCTGCATGGCCACCGCTGGATCAAGGCCAAGGTCAAGCGCATCGTGCACAGCCTGGATATCAACACCTTGCAAGAGCACGATGCGACCGAAATTGCGCCCAACGCCATCGGCCATATCGAGCTCGCGCTGCAAGAGGCAATTACCGCCGTTCCGTACGCGCAAAGTCGCGTGCTGGGATCACTGATTTTGGTGGACACCGCCACGCATAAGACCTCCGGCGCCCTGCTGCTGAGTTGATGCAACGCAAAGGAGATGCCCCTGTGACAAGGGGCGTCTGCAAAACCCAATAAAATCAAGGGCTTGGCATTTATGTGCCCGCCCTCTTATTTACTGCTCTCAAACAACATGACACACATCGTCACCGAAGCCTGTATCAAGTGCAAATACACCGACTGCGTGGACGTGTGCCCCGTGGATTGCTTCCGCGAAGGCCCCAATTTCCTGACGATCGACCCCGATGAATGCATCGACTGCGCCGTCTGCATTCCCGAGTGCCCTGCCAACGCGATCTACGCCGAAGAAGACGCACCCAAAGACCAGCAGCACATGATTGCCCTGAACGCAGAACTCGCCCGCCTGCCCGGCTGGAAGAGCATCACCAAGCGCAAGGCACCTCTGCCGGATGCCGATGACTGGAAAGACAAAACCGGCAAGCTGTCGCAGCTGATCCGCTGATCACTGAGTCGGCATGGCTGCCCCTGTGATTGAAGCCGATGCCGTCGTCATCGGAGCGGGCCCGGTAGGCCTGTTCCAAGTGTTCCAACTGGGCCTGCACGAAGTGCAGGCCCATGTCATTGATGCTTTGCCCTACGCAGGCGGCCAATGCATGGAGCTCTATGCCGACAAGCCGATCTATGACATCCCCGGCACACCGGTCACCACCGGTCGCGGCCTCACGCACAGTCTGCTGCAGCAGATCGCGCCATTTCAGGCGCAGATGCATTTCTCCCAGTTGGTGGAGGCTGTCACCCGTTTGGACGATGGTCGCTTGCAACTCGTCACGGATGCCGGTAATACCTTCATCACGAAGACGCTTTTTGTAGCCGCCGGCGTTGGCGCATTTGTTGCCCGCAAACCTACCGTACCCGCGCTGGAAGCCTTTGAGCGTCGGCAGGTGCACTACCCTCATGACGCAGCACTGCCGGATGGCACCATGGCAGATGCCCATGTCGTCGTACTGGGAGGCGATGAGTCCGCCGTCGTGGCGGCACTGCGTGCAGCACAGCCTTCAGGAAACGCGCGTGGCCCCGCTAGCGTGACCCTGATTCACCGGCGCGATGTATTTGCCGGAGAACCCGACACTTTGAAATTGCTGGAATCCGCCCGCGCTGCCGGGAAGATTCAGGTGCTCGCTGCACAAGTCACCGGCTGTGAGGCGGATGTCGCACGACTCAAAACTTTGCAGGTACTGACTGCTGACGGAACGGAAACCTCTGTCCCGGTGGACCATGTGCTCGTGCGCTTGGGCGTGTCACCGAAGATGGGCCCCATTGCAGACTGGGGATGGACCCTGGAACGCAAGCAGGTTCCGGTCAACACCGAGAACTTTCAAAGTGAGCTCCCAAGAATTTTTGCAGTGGGTGATATAAATTTTTATCCCGGAAAGCGAAAATTGATTTTGAGCGGCTTTCATGAGGCTACACTAGCGGCCTTCGGCGCGATGGCCTTTATTTCTCCCGAGAAAAAAGTGCACTTGCAGTACACCACCACAAGCCCGCGTTTGCATCAGCTCCTAGGTGTTGGACCTCAAGAAAAAAGTTAGCGTCAGATTCAAAAAATTAGCGTGTTTCCAAAATCACCGAAAAAACACGCTATAATTTGAGGCTTCATTCCTCAATAGCTCAGTCGGTAGAGCGCCGGACTGTTAATCCGTAGGTCCCTGGTTCGAGCCCAGGTTGAGGAGCCAAAACAACCCGCAAGGGTATTTAAAACCCCGCTGCGAATGCAGTGGGGTTTTTTCTTTTACGGCAGGATACTTGCTGCATGAAAGACCATTACGCCAGTCTCGGATTGAACAGCGCGGCCACCCTGGCTGATGTCAAAAAAGCCTTCCGTCAAAAGGCTGCGCAGTTTCACCCCGACCGCAATCCCGACCCGAACGCTGCGCTGTACTTCCGTGAAGTGCAGGAAGCCTACGATGTGCTGTCGGACACCGACAAGCGCCAGGCCTATGACGACAATCGCAGGCGTGGCCTGCTCGATAGTCCGATCGATACCGCCCGCGACATCTGGTCCACTTATTTCTCCCGCATTCTTTGAATGGGCAACCCCGATGAGCCTCTCTCCTTTCTTTCACCATCTGCGTAGCGCCTACCAAGCCGAGCTGGACGATCTGGCCTCAGATTCCGAGGGCACCAACGTTCTTGCCAAGAAACTGGCGGAACGTCGCAAAGAGCTCAGCTTCCTGATGAGCATGCTGGAGCTCAGCCCGGAAATGGTGGCCGTGGTGTTCCACCAGGGCTTCCGCTTCAAGCGCACCACCGTGATGGAAGACTTGGTGCGCCAGGAGTCTGAGGACCTGCCTGAATGGGACACCTTGACCGATTCGGTGGACTTGCTGCCCTGGGCCCAAAACCTCGCGCAACATGTCTTGCAACAGCCTGCAGGCCCTTGGTTCATGAGCGTAGCCGCAGCCTTGGAGTATTTGCTGACCAAGCCGGACGCCCGATTCGCCCAGGCTGATGATGCGGACGACGACGAAGAGAGCGACCGTGACGACATCGAACGCGACCCCGAGGGCATGGACGAAGACGAGCGCCAGAGCCGCGTGAGCGAGGAAGAAGGCGCCGCCTGGATGGTTGAGCAAGGCTTCGACCACAAAGACTGATCACACACCTGTCACCCGGAGAGAACACCCCATGAGCCAACTAGCCCTGATTGAAAAAACCCAGGCACTGATTGCTGCAGGCGATATCGTCGGTGCGGAATCGGTGTTGACCGAACTGGCCGACGCCGAGGGGGATGGTGCCTTGATGGTGGTCTTGGAGCAATTGCCGCCCAAAGACATTTTGGCTGTAATCCGCGAATACGACGACTCCAAGGAATCCATCGTCAATCTGTTGATCACTCCACAGCAGTTCGCCCATGCGGTAGTAATTGAAAAGCAATACAAAGACCTGACCCGGACTCACCTGCGCGGCATGATGAATTCGGTGATCTTCCGGGAAGACGCAGACCCCATTGAGTTCCTGACCGCCATTGGCGATCTGGAAGGCGGCAGCGAGGCACTGGCCGACTACTTCACTGAAAAGTGGAGCCGGGTAGAAGCCTTTGCCCGTAGCGGCACCTTCGAAACAGTAGAAGACGACGGCGAAATCTTGTCGGAGCAAGCCCTGTACCAATCTGCCTATGTACGCCCCAGGGTGGATCTGGACGAAGTGGCCGACCAGGACTGGATGCAAATGGCGTGGTTGCTGCGCCATGAACTACCCGACTTGTTCATCGAGATGCTGATCGTGCTGCGCGCCAAAGCCCGGGCATTTGATCTCGGCCTGGACGAGGAGGAAATGCCCGAAGAGGAAGACGACGGCAAAGTCGAAACTGGCGATACCGACCGCGGCAAGGCCGCACCTGCCGCCCGGGAAGACGACGAAGAATCTGCCATCTAACCTAAAGTTTCCCGCCATGTCTGCCGTACAGCAAGCCGTTTCGCTTTTTGACGATCGCCCATTTTTCGAAAAGGCACTGGCCCACGGTGTGCGCCACGGGCTGATCGGTCAAGACAAACTCGATGCCATTTGTGCCGATGCGCCCAAAGGCATGGTGCAGATCGCCCGATATTTCGGCACCGAGTTTTTGCGGCCTGAGCTGGAACTGGCCAAAGACCGCATTGTCAATCTGGTGAGCCTGCACCTCGCACACACCTCACAGGGCGACCTTCAAAAAGCGGCGGAGCTCCTGCGCGACAACAGCTTCCTGTCCCGCTCCAAAGCGGGCTCGGACATGTTAAAAGCGCTCATCACCATGCCGCAGACCACCCACTTCGGTATGAATGAACGCAGTGGCTTTCGCGACGAACACATTCCCCTGTTGGCCAAATGGAGCCTGCGCCCGCTGGCCGACTACCAGGCAGAGCTGGCCAGCCGCAGCCACGCGACGGCTGTGGTCGAAGCCGCCATCTGGATTGCAGGCCGATTGGGAATGGATGCAGACGAACTGGAGGAAGCCGGTAAAGACGCTGAGGCCGTGATCCGGACCGCATTGCTTGCTATAGCCTGCAAACGCAGCACATTGCCGGACTGGGTTACCTTTGAAAAGATGATTCTTGCGCTGCGCAAGCGCTACCTGACCAAACCCGGCAAGCTGCCCTTGACGCTGCCTGCAGACCTGCCCTCCGAATGGCTTCCAGTGGTGGAGTCCGTGCGTGATTCCGTCTGGGAAGACTCCGCAAAATGGTTGGAGTCGGCCGTCCCTGCCCGCAAACTGTTTGACCAGACTCCAGCCTTTATGGGCCGCTATTTCTGGGTGGAAGATGCTATCAGCGAAGTGGAGCAATTCGATAGATCAGTCTCCAAAGCCTGGGCCAAAGCCACCGGTGGGAATGACGACGAGAGCTCGCTACTCACCCTTTTCCTGTGCATGGCCGCCGGCAGTGCAGCGAAAACCGTACTGACCGAAAAAGCGGCCTCCAACTTGGTGAAGAAGATTCGCAAATCAGGTCTGCAAACCGCCCTTCCCCTGCAATTCATCCAGGACCATGCACCTGCAGAACATCTGGAAGACTATGCGAGCCTGTGGACCAACTTCATCGAAGAAGCCTCCGGCACTTTGACCAGCGACCACGATTACACCTTCAATGACGCGGTAGCCTTGTTGCGCCGTGAATGCAACATCCAAAGCTGATCGCGTCAAGGCGGAGTTGAGGGATAAACACCCGCCAATATTTGCCAACTCCGCAAAAAAAGGTAAAATCACCAGATCGAGTGCTGCCTGCCCGGCAGTGCTTATGGGTAAACCCGTTGAAAGACGGGGACACAAAGCCACCGACCTACAGCATCAATGCCATGGTAGCGGGGCCGCCAATGAGAACATGTCTACGCACGCATTCCATTGAACGTTGTGGCCCTCCCTTGTTTACCGGAGCAGTTGCCATGACGAGATTCGAAACCCAACGCAATTATCAAAACCAAGGCGTCCACATCAAGTGGTCATTGGCTGCAGTTTGCCTTTCTGCAATTGCAATGCTCAGCGCCTGTGGGGGCGGCTCCAATGCGGCCGATCAGGTGGCTTCAGGCACCGTCACCATGCAAATGGACGTGCCAACGCTGCCCAGCGCAGTTGCGGAGCAGGTAGCAACGCCTTTTTCTCAATCGGTGTCCAGCCAGGACTCAGAGCCCGTTTTCACGCCTATGGCGGCCGGAACGACTACCGCGACCTACACACCAGCGCAGATACGCGCTGCCTACAGCCTTCCTGATCTCCCTGCCAGTGGCACACCCGTGACCGCTGCAAAGGCCGCACAAATGGGTGCCGGACAGACCATCTACATCGTTAATGCGTACCACAACCCCAATGCGATTGCGGAGTTAGCTGCGTTCAACCAGAAATTCGCGCTACCCACATGCGCTACCAAAGTCATAGCACCCACCGCAGCATTACCGCTGGCTACAGCATCAACTACTGCCTGTGAATTCTCTGTGGTGTACAACACCGCCGCCGGTGGCATGACTGCGACAGCGCCCGCTTACAACTCCGGCTGGGCCACTGAAATTGCACTTGATGTGCAATGGGCTCATGCCACCGCCCCGCTCGCGCGCATTGTCTTGATCGAAGCGCCGGACGCCTCCCTCAACAGCTTACTAGGCGCCATCAAACTGGCCAACTCCATGGGGCCCGGGATTGTTTCCATGAGTTTCGGCGCAGCGGAAGGCAATTGGACTGCGTCTGTGGACTCGGTATTCACCGCGCCCAAAATGACCTACCTCGCCGCGACGGGTGACTCCGGCATGGCTGTCTCCTGGCCTTCCGTGTCCCCAAACGTATTGGCCGTAGGCGGGACCACATTGAGCTACAGCGGCACAGGCACACGGTCAGAAGTGAGCTGGTCCGGCACCGGGGGCGGCATCAGCGCATATTCCGCCACGCCGAGCTATCAATCGAATGCAGTTCCGGGCATGGGCTTTACCAGCCGCCGCGTGGTAGCGGACGTGGCCTTCAACGCCGACCCAGCCACTGGCCAATACACCGCCGTGATGACGCCTGGTAGCTCCACGGTGAACTGGATGAGCGTGGGGGGCACCAGCCTGTCCACGCCCCAGTGGGCCGGACTGATTGCCATTGCTAACGCAAGCCGCGCGCAAGCATCCAAAGCGGCACTGGGGCTACCCCACACTGCCCTCTACAGCCAACTGGCCACCGTACCCGGCACTTACGCGAGCACTTTCGCCGACATTACCCGGGGCAGCCATGGGACCTGCAGCACATGTACATCCAAAGTGGGATATGACCAGCTTACCGGCCTTGGGACACCGAATGCCACCAGCTTGGTGAACAGCCTCACTGGGACCAACGCCAGCGCTGCGCCTGTCGTACCTTCGGCAGCCGTTAGCGGAACGGTAGGTACTGCGCTTTCGTTCACCGTATCGGTGAATGCATCCAACCCCGTAAGCTGGACCCTGAGTGGCGGACCAGCGGGCATGACCATCAGCAACGCGGGTGTTGTCACCTGGCCTACGCCATTGGCAGGCACATACAGCCCGGTCATCACAGCGAAGGACACTGCGACTGGTTTGACCGGCCAAGGGACCTACAGCGTAACGATTGCAAGCGCCAAACCGCCTGCCCTGACAGCAACGAGCGTGATCGGGCGCCCAGGCGTTGCCCTCTCCTTTGCAGCAACTGCCGTGTCCAGCAACCCGGTGACCTACGCCATTAGCGGCAACCCTGCGGGTATGACCATCAACACCGCAGGCGTGGTGACCTGGGCGTCGCCCGCGCTGGGGACTTACTCCGTCACGGTATCAGCCAAAGACACCAAAACCGGCCTGACCGGCACAGCCGTCTACTCCGTCAAGATTGCCAATGCAGGGCCGGTAATCACCGCATCGGCCATCAATGGCACGGTGGGTAAGGCCCTTAGCAGCAGCATCAACATCAGCGACTCAAGTGCTACATCCTTCCGGATCTCCATTTCGGGTGTTCCACTGGGTATGACATTCTCATTGAGTGGCATGAACGTCATCGCGAGCTGGGCCAAGCCTGTTGCGGGAACCTACAGCCTCAAAGTAGTGGTCACCAACAACAACGGTCTGAGCAGCCAAGCGACGATTCCGGTCACGATCAAATAAGGAATGCCGCTCTGTGACTACCCAGTCGCGGAGTCGTTATCGAAGCTGAAAGATCCGGCGCATGGGTACCCACTTCTGGCCCGCGGGGGTCCAAGGGGTGGGCGCCTGGAATGTCCACATCAGCGTTTCCCACCGGACAATGGCTTCATCGTTCAGCGAGGCCTGAGCCATTCCAGCCTCTGAATACACATTGGGGTCGACTTCCATGATCATGAACATGCGTGTTCCGAGCCGGTAGATTTCCATAGCCAGAACGCCTTGCGCCAACAAGTGCTCGCGTACTTCGGGCCAAATGGATTCATGGGCTTTTTCGTACGCCGCAATCTTGGCTTCATCGTCCACCAAATCCAAAGCCAAGGCGTAGCGCTGGGTGTTCACGTTCATGACAATGCCCGATCCAGGTGGGTATAGCCGCCATCCACAAACACCCATTGCCCGGTCGTGTGTGAGGATGCATCCGACAACAGGAACACGCACATGCGCGCCATTTCCTCGGATGTGGTCATGCGTTGACCCAAAGGAATTTTTGCCGTGATGCCGGCAAGCTTCTCCCCAGGATTCTCAAAACTGTTGATCCAACGTTCGTAGAGGGGGGTCATCACCTCCGCGGGGATCAATGCATTGACGCGCACCCCATCGTTCAACAAAGCTGCCGCCCACTCTCGCGTCAAGGACAGTTGCCCACCTTTGGAAGCACAGTAACCGCTGGTATTTCCCTGCCCTGTCAAGGCTGTTTTGGATGACACATTCACGATGGCGCCCTTGCTTGCCTTCAGGTGCGGTACGCAGTAATGCGCCATCACGTAGTAGTGAATCAGATTCCGTTCGAGCGACGCAACGAATTCGTCACGGCCGGCTTCCAGCCCAACACTGTCGTTGATGCCCGCATTGTTGACCAAGCCATCCAGTCGTCCAAAGCGCTGCATGACCTGCTCCACGCTCCGGCCACAGGCCGCCTCGTCGGATAGCTCCAGCTGAACAAACATATAGCTGCTAGCACTCGCTTTCAGTTGTGCCTCGAACTCCAGAGAGAGTGCACTTTTGCCGAAGACGACCGGAATCGCGCCTTCTTGCGCCAGTGTCAGGGATATGGCTGCACCGATGCCACTGCCTCCACCGGTCACGATGAATACTTTGTCTTTCAGATGCAGGTCCATGTTCTTCCTTCAAATTCGAAGCGGTTCACGCTTCCGAATGCACATTCAATCCGTAGCAGCGAATCGCATTGCCCGACCAGAATGCTTCCTGCTCGGCCATAGTGAGCCGGGTTTTGGCCCACTTCTGCACCAAACCGTGCACGACGTCATAAGGTGCAGCGAGTTGACACACCGGCCAGTCAGAACCGAACATCAAACGATGGGGCCCGAAAGCCTCCAGCGCTTGATCAAAACAGTTCCACATGATCTTGCTGTCGGTCGGGCTGATGCCCTTACCGGACTTCCAATCAGTTTCCGTGACGAGCCCTGATAACTTGCAGACCACATGCGGCAGGGTAGCGAGACTGCGCATGCTGCTCAACCATCGTGAAGGGACTTCGGGGTTGGCTATCCAGTCCCTGATAGCCGGCTTTCCAAGGTGATCCAACACCAGCCAATGACCATCGTGTTTCGCACAAAAGGATGCAACACCGGGCATCTGATGATCGAAAACCAGCACGTCATAGACCAGGCCTGCATGTTGCACAGCCCGCAGACCCTTCGAATTTGCCGGATTGTTGAGCCAGGCATTGACGTCGGCCTCGTCCTGCAAGATGTGGCGGATGCCACGCATCGCGGGATGCGCGGTCCAGCGTTCCAAATGTGCCTCAAGATCCGGCGCCGCCAGATCTGCCCAACCCACCACACCCAAAACTTCAGGGTGGTTATCAGCGACCTTAAGCAAAAAGTCGGTCTCATCCACCAGGGTGCGTGCTTGGACGGCCACCACACCGTCGACACCTGCGACGCGCATTGCATCCTCGCAATCAACAGGCATGCAGTCCTTCTGCAAATCCGGCATGGCGTCGTTGATCCAAGGGAACTCCGCAGGCCGGTAACGCCAATAGTGCTGATGCGTGTCGATCTTCATGCTGCCGCCAGGCGGGGCTTGAAGGTGTAATGAAGGAGTGACTCCGCCTTCATCTCGATGGAGAAACCAGGCGCCTTGGGTGGCATGTAGGCCGCGTTCTCGATCACACAGGGTTCGAGGAAATGCTCATGCAAATGGTCCACAAACTCGATCACCCGCCCTTCCCGTGTACCGGCAATGCACAGGTAATCAATCATGGACAGGTGCTGCACATACTCACACAACCCGACTCCGCCGGCGTGCGGGCAGACGGGCAAGTTGTACTTGGCAGCCATCAACATGACCGCCAGAATTTCATTCACGCCACCCAATCGGCAGGAATCAATCTGCACCACATCGATGGCACCTCGCATGATCAGCTGCTTGAAGATGATGCGGTTCTGACACATCTCGCCGGTTGCCACTTTCACGGGGTGTACACCCTCACGAATGACGCGGTGACCCTCAATGTCGTCCGGGCTGGTGGGCTCCTCAATGAACCATGGCTTGGCAAAGGCCAGCTCACGTACCCATTCCACCGCCTGATTCACCTCCCACACCTGGTTGGCGTCAATCATTAGATGCCGCTCCGGCCCCAGCACCTCGCGAGCGATGCGCAAGCGACGGATATCGTCCGCCTTGTCGCGACCGACTTTGAGCTTGATATGGTTGAAGCCCGCATCGGTAGCCTCTTTGCACAAGCGGCGCAGCTTGTCGTCGTCGTAACCCAGCCAGCCTGCCGAGGTGGTGTAACAGGGATAGCCCTCACGTCGCAATGTATCCATGCGCTCTGCTTTCCCCACAGCACGCTCTCTCAACAAGGCCAGCGCCTCCTTTGGCGTAACGCAGTCAGTGATGTAGCGGAAGTCAATCAGCTTGACAAGTTCTTCAGGGCTCATGCGCGCCACCAGTTCCCACACCGGCACACCTTCGAGCTTGGCCCACAAGTCCCACACCGCATTCACGACTGCACCAGTCGCCAGGTGAATGGCCCCCTTGTCCGGGCCAATCCAGCGCAGCTGGCTGTCAGAGGTGATGTAGCGCCAGAAGCGCCCCATGTCGGCAGCTACCCAATCCATGTCCAGTCCAACCACCAGATGCCGCATGGCCTCGATCGCAGCACAGCAGATCTCATTGCCGCGCCCGATGGTGAACGTCAAGCCGTGACCCTCCACGCCCGGACGGTCGGTTTCAAGGATCACGTAGGCTGCGGAATAGTCCGGATCCGGGTTCATCGCATCCGAGCCATCCAAATGTTGGGACGTAGGAAAGCGCACGTCCACGACGCGCATGCCGGTGACTTGGGTCATATCAGGCCTGTTTGGTTATCTGTGTTTGGCTTCCCAGGCCCTCGATGCCTAGGTGAATGGTTTGACCTGCACGCAGGTAAACCGGAGGTTTCTGCCCCATGCCGACGCCGGGTGGGGTACCTGTAGAAATCACGTCGCCGGGTTGCAAGCTCATGAATCGACTGAGGTACGAGATGAGGAACTTCACGCCGTACACCATCGTGGACGTGCTTCCGTTTTGGTAACGCTTGCCATCCACGTCCAGCCACATGGACAAAGCCTGTGGATCGGGTACTTCATCTGCGGTAACCAGCCAGGGGCCCGTGGGACCGAAGGTATCGCAACCCTTGCCCTTGTCCCAGGTACCACTGCGGTCGAGCTGGTACTCGCGCTCAGACACATCGTTCACTACGCAATAGCCAGCAACATGGGACATTGCATCGGATTCGTCAATGTACCGGCCGCCTTTGCCGATGACCACGCCGAGCTCCACTTCCCAGTCGGTCTTCACGGATCCACGGGGAATCTCCACCGCATCATCCGGCCCGACGATGGCGCTCGTCCATTTGTTGAACACTACAGGCTCCGGTGGAACCTGCATGCCACTCTCCGCCGCGTGATCGGAATAGTTCAACCCGATGCAAATGAACTTGCCTACGTTACCCACACAGGCACCGAGGCGCAAATCTTTCTGGGGGATTCCATCTACCAAAGGCAGACTTTCAACGACTACGCCACGCAGACGGGCAAGGCTTTCAGGCAGCAAGGCAGCACCGCCGACATCGGTAATGTGTGCGGACAGATCGCGCACCCGGCCTTGGGCATCCAACACACCGGGCTTTTCTTGGCCTGGCAATCCGTAGCGTACTAATTTCACAGTTCTTCCTTTTCAGTCAACAAAATTCAGGGCACCCGCGGAAGTGGCTCTGCCAGACCGCCGGGTACGCCCCCTTCCCGCTGCTTGCGAGAGAGGGGGGAGCGGCAAAGCCGCTCAGGGGGTGATTTCAGTCGTAAAGAACGGCCGCGATCTTGGCGTCCTTCATGTTGGTTTTGTCGTAGTAGTAGAAACCGGTGTCGATGATCTTGGGCAACTTCTCACCCTTGAGCGCCTTCACAGCTGCTTCTACCGTCTTGTAGCCGATACCCACGGGGTTCTGGGTGATCGCGCCGGCAATGGTGCCGTCGTTGATCATGTCCTTCTGGGCTTTGCCGGAATCAAAACCAATAATGACTAAACCAGTTTTCTTGGCTTCTTTCAGGCCCTTGCCGGCACCGATCGCGGAGCCTTCATTGGTGCCAAAAATGCCCTTGAGCTTGGGATAGGCTTGGGTCAGCGTCTTGGCAATTTCAGCCGATTTCAAGTGGTCACCACCGCCATACTGGATATCCACCACCTTGATCCTGGGGTACTTGGCCTTGATCTGGTCCACAAAACCGTCGCGGCGACCGGTACCGGTGGTGCTGGTCTGGTCGTGCCCGATTACTGCCACTTCACCTTCGCCACCGATTTTTTCAGCCATCTTGTCAGCCGCCAAAGCCGCTGCAGCCTTGCTGTCAGTTTGCGCAGTCGTCACCACAATGTCGCTGTCCACACCGGAGTCAAAAGCAATGACCGGAATCTTGGCAGCCTGGGCCTTTTTCAGCAGGGGAATGGCGGCCTTGCTATCCAGTGCAGCAAAGCCGATAGCCTTGGGATTTTTGGCCAATGCAGCAGAGAGCATGTCGATCTGCTTGTCCACTTGCTGCTCGGTTTCTGGGCCCTCAAAAGTGACCTTGACTTTGTAGTCTTTGGCAGCTTGGTCAGCACCTTGCTTCACGGCTTGCCAGAACTGGTGCTGGAAGCCTTTGGAGATCAAGGGAATATAGATTTCCTGTGCGGTAGCGAAGCTGGAAAAGCCAGCCAGTGCGAGGCCGGCGGTCAGTGCCAGCAATTGACGTTTTGCATTCATGGTTTGTCTCCTGATGGATAGGTTTATTGCTTTCAACGGAATCACGAAAAACTCAAACAGGGTGGTGGCGTAATCGGCGGCCTGGTCTCCTTATTTCTTGTTGCGGCGCAGGTTGTCGGTGTAGACCGCGAGAATGATGATGAGACCTGTCAACACCATCTGCCACTCCTGGGCGACCGACATGATGCGCAGACCATTGATAAGAACACTCATGATGAAGGCGCCGATGATGGTGCCCAGAATCGTGCCCACCCCGCCGCTCAGCGACGTGCCGCCGATCACCACCGCGGCAATCGCGTCCAGCTCATAACCCTGGCCCAAAGCGGGCTGCGCAGAGTTCAGGCGCGAGGCAATCAACAAACCGGAAATGCCGCAGATGCCGCCTGCAAAGGTGTAGATGATGACCTTCCAGCGGTCCACATTCACCCCGGACAAGCGCACAGCCTCTTCGTTGCTGCCCAGTGCAAAGGTGTAGCGCCCCAAGGCAGTTTTGTTCAGAACAATGGCGCACACCACCGCCACGATGAACATGATCAACACACCGTTGGGAATGGGCAGTGAGGGAATCAGCTCGCCGATCAGTGAGCCCAGGGCGATCTGGTCAAAGCCTTCCACATCACTGAAATAGATCGGACGGGTATTCGTGATGATCAGTGAAACGCCTTTGAGCAACATCATCATGCCCAGGGTCGCAATAAAGGGAGGTACTTTCAGTTTGGTAATGGCAAGTCCCGACACGGCGCCGCAAACACACCCCATACCAATTGCCAGCGCAATGCCCAGCGGCATCGGCAAGCCCAGGTTCACCATAAATACCCCCGCCATCACAGCGCAGAAGGTCATCAGCACGCCGACTGACAGGTCGATCCCTGAGGTGATGATGATGAAGGTACTTGCGATCGCCAGAACTCCGATCACGGTGGTCGATTGCAAAATACCGATGATGTTGTCCTGCGTCATGAAGGCGTCGGGCTTGAGCACGGTGAATACCAGAATCAGTGCAATCAGGCTGGCGAAGGCCAGCAGTTTCTGCTTGGCCTGCCCTCCTCCCGCGCGAACCGGTTCTGTAGAGTCTTTTTTGGCATTCATATCGCTGTTCTGTCCCATTCGAAATAAGTCTGATCCATGGTTGACGCTCAAGCCGCCATGGTTTCCCTGCGCGTGGCGAGTTCCATCAGGTTTTCCTGAGTAGCTTCATCGCCGCGCACTTCACCGGTAATCCGACCCTCGCACATCACCAGGATGCGGTGGCTCAGTAGCAGCACCTCCGGCAACTCGCTGGAAATCACCACAATCGCCCGCCCTTGTGCGGCCAAATCATTCAGTAATTTGTAGATTTCACTTTTGGCCCCCACATCGATACCGCGTGTGGGCTCATCAAAAATCAGCACTTCACAGTCCTGCACCAGCCACTTCGCGATCACCACTTTCTGCTGGTTACCACCGGATAGCAACTTGGACATCTGGTGAATGGAGGGAGTCTTGATGCGCAGCTTGTCCACCATCGTGCGGGAAACATCAGCGATGGCACTCTTGTTCAAGAAAACGCCCCAACGCAACCACCGTGACAGACTGGGCAGAGTAATGTTGGCCGCTACGTCCATGCCGGTAGCCAAACCGAAATGCTTGCGGTCCTCCGACAAGTAACCAATCCCTGCTTTCACAGCATCTTGCGGAGAACGCAATGGCACCGGCTTGCCGGCGACACGCACTTCCCCCGAATCCACGGGGTCCGCACCGAATACGGCACGTGCCACTTCGGTACGACCCGCACCCATCAAACCGGCAAAGCCCAGAATCTCGCCACGGCGTACGCGAAAACTCACATCCCGGATGGCGCGACCGCGGTTGAGCCCCAGCACCTCCAACAGAACCTCATTGGCAGAGGTATCGGGTATGTACTTGTCTGATTGCTCCAGCTGGCGCCCCACCATCATCGCAATCACTTGCGACATGGGTGTGTGTGCAGGTACGGTGTCGATGTAACTTCCGTCCCGCATCACGGTGATGCGGTCTGCAATGCGTTGAATCTCGTCCATCTTGTGCGAGATGTAGACGATGCCAACACCTTCACTCTTGAGCTGCCGGATGATGCGAAACAGCTCTTCAATCTCTGCATTGTTCAAGGCTGCGGTCGGCTCATCCATGATGAGCACACGCGATTTGAAGGAGAGTGCTTTCGCAATTTCCACCAACTGCTGTTTGGCCACCGTGAGGTCTGCAATCCGGTTCGATGGCTCCATGCGCAGATTCAGGCGCGTAAACAATGCATGCGTATCCTCGTTGAGTTTGGCCTCGTCCAGCAACCAACCTCCCGCCTTGCGCGGCTCACGCCCGAGAAAGATGTTTTGTGCCGCTGTCAAATGCGGCATCAGATGCAGCTCCTGGTGAATGATGCCGATGGCCAGCGACTGCGCGTGGGCCGGACTGTGAATATCCACCGCTTTTCCATCCACCAGCACTTCGCCATCATCTTTCTGGTAAACGCCCGCCAGAATCTTCATCAGGGTCGATTTACCCGCACCGTTCTCGCCCATCAGGGCATGCACCTCACCGCCAAGCAAATCAAAGCGCACACGGTCTAGTGCCTTCACTCCAGGGAATGACTTGCTGAGTTGACGAACCTCGATCAGTGGACCCGTCGACATGGTGGAGTTGCTCATCATGTGCCCGGCGTCAGATCGTGACACCACCATCGACCAGCATCGTCTGCCCCGTCACGAAACGCGATTCGTCACTTGCAAGGTAGACCACCATGGGCGCGATATCTTCCACCAGCGCCAGACGCCCCATGGGTTGGCGGGCGATGAAATCTTTTTCCGCCTGCACAGGGTCTGCTGCAGAGGCGATGCGTCCCCGCAAAGAAGGTGTGTCTACCGTGCCGGGGCACAAGGCATTGGCGCGCAAGCCGGCCTTCACGTAGTCTGCCGCCAAAGATTTGGTCAAACCGATCACTGCGGCCTTGGTGGCTCCATAAGCACAACGATTGGCAAAGCCTTTGATGCTGGACGCCATGGATGCCATGTTGATGATGGACACACTGCCCTGCTCTGCAGCGGCCTTGCCCAGCATGCCCGGCAAGAATGCCCGGGTCATCCGGAACATGCTTTTCACATTCAAGTCAAAGCTCAAGTCCCAGTCCGCCTCAGTGCAGTCCAACACCGATCCGTTGGCCACCATTCCGGCGCAATTGAACAAGGCATCCAATGCAGGCATGCTTGCTGCCAGTGCAGAAACGGCTTCGTTACTCCGCACATCCAACACCGAAGTACGAATGGATGGATGCTCAGCAGCCAGCGTCTCCAGAAAAGCTGCATTGATATCGGTAGCGATGACATGGGCACCTTCCCGCGCACAGGCCAGCGCACTGGCACGACCTATGCCTTGTGCCGCCGCCGTGATCAACACCGTTTTACCTTCCAACCTGCCTGCACCCATGGATGACACCCCGTTTGCTTAAATTCAAATATGAATAAATAATTCACCGATGAAGAAACTGTAATTCGAAAGTAAAAACCTGCGCTCAGTACTTTCCCTAGATTTATGAAGACAGTTGACACGTGCACCCTGCATTGAAAATACAGCGGCGAGTTGACATGCAATTGGTGCGATAACGACAAGACCACGAAAACAGAGACAAGCGATGACCGACAAAGAATTAAAGCCCCGTGGCAGACGCCCCAAAACCGAAGAGATTGATGAGTCCGGCCTCCCCCCAGAGGACCGTTACCGGGCCCCTGCCCTGGACAAAGGCTTGGACATACTGGAGCTGCTGGCGAGTCAAGCCCACGGCCTGACCCGCGCGGAAATCGTGAAAGAGATGGACCGGAGCGCCAGCGAGATCTACCGCATGCTGGAGCGCCTGGTGGCGCGACAGTATGTGATGCGCAACCCGTCCGGTGACCGCTATGCCCTCAGCCTCAAACTGTTTGCATTGGCGAACATGCACCCCCCCCTCAGCCGCCTGATTAACCAGGCATTGCCGGTCATGGACGAGTTCACCCGCAAGGCCGAACAAAGCTGCCATATGGGTGTGTATGACCGCGGCAATGTGCTCATCAGCGCCCAAATCAGCAGCCCCAGCGGATGGAGCTTTTCGGTACAACGCGGTGCACGCGTGGGTTTGCTCGACACGGCGTCCGGCCATTTGCTGCTGGCGTATGCCAACCCCGACAGTTATCAGCGCATGCTGGCCGAGCACACCCCTCTGGATGGCGAGGTACCGATATCGCACGAAAAACTTGCTGCCACCCTGCAGTCCATCCGCGATCAAGGTTACCTGGAGCGGGACAGTGCGCAGACTTTCGGCGTGACGGATGTTTCGTTCCCCATCCTGGGACCGGACAACACAGCGCTGGCGACCTTGACCTGCCCCTACATCCGGCGGATAGACCGTCACGTGGGGCCCGATATCGCCCAAGTGCGCCAGTTCCTGAGAGAAGCTGCAAAAACCCTGTCTTTTAGCCAAAGCGCTGTCCACGGAAAGGGTTAAAGTGAAGGTGCCCATCCCCAGTTACCAAAGGCACGACCATGAGCACGCCACTCAACACCAAAACAGCGCCTAGCAGCAGCCACACCGCCGACAGCAAGTTCCAGCTGCTGCTTTTCCGACTCGGTGACTCTGCCGGCAGCGGGCGCAGCGAGCTCTTCGGCATCAATGTGTTCAAGGTGCGTGAAATTGTGGTCGCCCCCGAAATCACCAGCATCGTCAATGCTCCGGCCCATGCCATGGGCTTGGCCAATGTGCGGGGGCAATTGATTCCAGTCATTGACCTGCCCGCCTTGTCCGGTTGCGTGCCCAAAACCAACTCCAAGATCGTGCTGGTTACAGAGTTCGCACGCACAACCCAAGCCTTCCTGGTGGATGAAGTGGTAGAGATCATCCAGCTAGACTGGAAACACCTTCTGGCCGCAGACAACAACAGCTCAGGTCTGCTCTCCGGCGTGGCCCGGATTGATGGCGATGTCGCTGATTCGCGTCTCGCACAGGTGCTCGATGTAGAGCAGATCATCCGCAACGTATTCCCCAATTCACAAACGGACTCTGCCAACAGCAACATCCAGAAAATCAAGCTGCCCGAGGGCACCAGCATCCTGTTTGCGGACGACTCTGCCATTGCCCGTATGCTGGTCGAAGAAAGCCTCAAGACCATGGGTGTGGCTTATTCAGCGGTGAAGAATGGCAAAGAAGCCTGGGAGCGCTTGGGTCAAATCCACAGCGATGCCGTCAACCATGGCAAGCGCGCCAAAGACAAGGTGGCCCTGGTGCTGACCGACCTGGAAATGCCGGAGATGGATGGCTTCACCCTCACCCGCAGCATCAAGAATGACAGCCGCTTTGCGGGCATTCCGGTCATCGTGTATTCGTCGCTCACCGGGAGCGCCAGTGAAGGCCACGCCAGTGGTGTGGGGGCTGACGCTTATGTTGCCAAGTTCGAACCCAACGAACTGGCCAACGCGATCAGCACCACCCTGACCCGGGGTTGAGCATCCTGCGCACTAGCGCAGGTGCTTGAACAACTTGGCCTTGAACAGCTCGGGGATGCCCATCTGCCGGGGCCCGGGCTGCAAGGTAAAAGACTCGCCCGCTTCCAAAGTGCCGGGCACATCCACCGCAAGATAGAAGCCGCAGCGCCCGCTCAGGGCCATGGCTTTCACCGCCGAGCTGAAGCCCATTGCCGCATTGAACTTGAAGCACGGCTCCCGCGGCTGCACCACCCGCAAGGCACAGTGTTGAAACCGCAGCACATCGCCCACCCACACATCCTGCTCCAGCAGACCGGACAACGTGAGGTTCTCCCCCATGGCACCGAAGGGCAGTTGATCATCGATGTCGGCCACGCCCGCCTCCCGACGCGCCTGGCGCCAGAACTCGTAGTGTTCTGAGGGATAGGCGTAGACCGCCTTGTCCAAGCCCCCGTGAACCGACGGGTCGGCCTGCTCGTCGCCCAACAGCCCCAGAGGCATCACCGGCACCGGGCCGGTCACCGCGGTTTTGCGGATCGCCGTCAGAATGCTGCGCCCCTGGATCTGCACCTTGCGGGCAGTGCCGGTTTGCACACTGAGCAGTTGGCAGTTCATGCGCTGACGCCTTACAGCTGTTGATGGGTCGTCTGACCGCTGCGGCTGGAGTACTTCGTCAATGCATCCATCTTCTCGACCTGCACCGCAGCGTGCCGGCCGTGATAGACCTGCTGACGCAGCCAATCAAACTCTGCATGTAACGCAGCGTCGTCACTCAAACGGGCGGCCCACACACGCTGATCCGCATTCCAACGGTAGCCCCGTGCTTTGAGCAGGTCCTTGGCTTCAAACGGTGCGTTCGTCGCGCTTAAGCGATAGCTCGGGTTGCGCGCGGACTGCAGCAAATGGGCCAAGCCTGTACGGTTTGCGCCCGGGGACGTTGACTGGGTTTGCGGCAAAGGGGCGGCCAATACAGCCAGCAGTGCGTGGCAATCCATCTCAGCGCGGTGTGCGTCGTAAAACAAGCCCAGCTCTTGCGCCAGGCTCTCCAGTTTGGCGGAGCTGCGGCCCAGGGACTTCCAATCGAGGTCAGCAAACGAACAGGCCCAGGGCAGCGCCGCAAAGGCCGGCAGGCGGCTCTCCACAAACGGACGGTCAAACCCTGCGTTGTGGGCGATGACCACGTCCACCCCTTGCATGAGCTCAGCTACGCGCGCCTCATCCAGTGCTTGGCCCTGCACATCTGCGTCCTGAATCCCGGTGATGGCCACCACCTCGGGGGGAATGGCTTTGCCCGGGTCCTCCAAGCCGTCATACACCTGCACTGGGCCTACGGGCAAGCCCGTGGCGGTGTCGATATCCACCCTCAATAGTGCGAGTTCGATGATTTTTTCTTTGGCCTGATCCAAGCCTGTGGTTTCCGTGTCCAGCACCAGAATGGTTTTCACCTCGCCCGGCGCTGCACCGGGCCAATTCAGGCAGGGCTTCAACCTGCGCTGCAGCTTGTAGTCCGGGTGCGCCTCGAGCGTTCGGGCCATGGCTTCCACATCCATGGGCGTCGTCACAGTGGCTGCAGGTGTCACGGGTTTGGCGACTTTGGCTGCCTTGGAATTGCGAGTGGCACGCTTGGGCGGCTCCAGATCGAGCGTGGGCAATTCAGCCAAAAAAGAGAAGCCGAGTTGGGGATGGGGGGCTTGGGTCACGGGGCACCTGCAAATGACGGGAATCCCGTTGCCGGGAGAGGCCGCCATTATTGCCCCTATCATCCCTGCCAACTGCCCTTCACCCCCAACTACTGCCATGCAAATCACGATTCTTGTCGGCACCGTCAATGGCAATGCCAGCAGCGTCGCCCAAGCCCTGCAATTCTGTGCGGACGACATAGACGCCACCATCGACATCCTGCCCATGGACGGGCTCACCATCAGTGCGTTCGATGCCCCTGGCGTCTTTATCGTTTGCACGTCCACCACCGGGGTGGGCGATGTGCCTCCCAACGCCGCCGGACTGCTCAACAGCCTGGACACTGAGGCCAAGTTCCTGGGCCATGTCCGCTACGGTCTGGTCGCCTTGGGTGACAGCAGCTATGGCGACAGCTTTCTTGGCGGCGGCAAACAGTTTGACGCCAAGCTGCAAGACTTGGGTGCCCGCCGAGTGGGCGACATCTGCGAGATTGACGCGATGGAGACGATGCAGCCCGAGGAAGACGCAGTGGAGTGGCTCAAGACCTGGGCCGTCCAGTTGGCGACACTTACATAACAAATAAGCCACCAGCGCAGGCAGAATATGCGCGAGCAGCTTCTTTTTTGATAGCAAAACCATGCCCGAACCTATTGCCGCCACACCCGCCAAAATCATCCGCCCGCTCAAGGGCACCCGCATACTGAGCCTGGCACTCAACCTGCCGGGGCCTGCTGCGCTGATGCGCTGCCGCGATATGGGAGCGACCTGCGTCAAGCTGGAGCCCCCCGCCCCCGCAGGCGCACCGGCAGGATCCTCCGGCGACCCCATGGGCCTGTACAACCGCAAAGCCTATGACCAGATGCACCGCGGCATGCGGGTGCTGGCCGCCGACCTCAAAACCGACAAAGGCCAGCAGGCACTGCACAAAGAACTGGCCAAGGCCGACGTTCTGCTCACCTCCTTCCGGCCCAGTGCGCTCAAAAAACTCGGGCTGGAATGGAAAGCCCTGCGTAAGCGGTACCCCCGGCTCTCCATGGTCGCCATCGTGGGAGCTCCGGGCGAACGTGCTGAAGAACCCGGCCACGACCTGACCTACCTGGCTGAAAACGGCCTGGTAACCGGCCTCGACTTACCCCCCACCCTATACGCCGACATGGGCGGCTCGCTCATGACCAGCGAAGCCGTGCTGCAAACCCGGTTGCACCAGCACCAAAAAGGTAAGGGAGTGTATCTGGAAGTCGCCCTCTCCGAGGCGGCCGCTTACCTCGCCCTGCCCCGCAGCTGGGGCCTGACATTGCCGGGTTCTGCAGTGGGCGGAAGCCATGCAGGCTACCGCGTCTACCCTTGCAAGGACGGGCGCGTGGCACTTGCAGCGCTGGAGCCGCATTTTTCCAAGGCGCTGGCTGAGGCCGCGGGTCTGCGACAATCGCACCCCTTGACCATGTTCTCCCCGGAGACCCATGCCGCCGTTGCCGCTTTTGTGGCCGGCAAAACCTGCAAGCAGCTTGATGCGCTTGCCACATCCAAAGACATACCCTTGTTCACGCTGGCTTGAAGAGGCCGGCGGGGCCCTTTTTGCTTGCATTGATGACCGCCGTTCGCCTGCCCGCCCGCCACCAGTTCCGCCTGATCGATATCCTCAAAGTCGTTGCAGCCCAGTGCATCGTGCTGCATCACTTTTCCGCCTACGGGCCTTTGTCTGAAGCCGCGTCGGACTCCCTGCCCGATATCATGACCTGGCTGTATGAAAATGCCCGTATGGCCGTACAAGTCTTTCTGGTGGTCGCCGGTTACCTTGCCGCACGCAGCTTCGCCCTGACCAAACGACCCGCCACCGCCATGCTGATGGGCCTGTGGCAGCGTTACGTGCGGCTGGCGTTCCCCTTTGTGGCTGCATTGCTGCTCACCGTGCTGTGCTCGGCGCTGGCACGTCCATTTCTGGACACGGCAGTGGTACCCGCCGCGCCCACTTTCACCCAGTTTTTGGCCCACGCCAGCTTGCTGCACAGCGTGCTGGATGTGGAGTCGCTCTCGGCGGGCGTGTGGTACGTGGCCATTGACTTCCAGCTGTACGCGGCTCTGGCATTGCTGCTCTGGGTGAGCCGGGGAAAACGCTGGCTCAGCATGGGCCTGGTGGCGCTGCTGTGTATCGCTTCGGTAACCTGGTTCAACACCGATGCCAGCTGGGATGCGTGGGCCTTGTACTTCTTCGGTGCTTATGGCCTGGGTGCCTTGGCCTGGTGGGCCGGGCTGCGGGCTCGCCACGGGCTCTATGCCATCGTGCTCTATGCCACGGCCTTGAGCGCGGGCTTGGCCTCGCTCACCGTGAACTTCCGCGAGCGCATGGCCCTGGCCATCAGCGTGTCAGCCGTGCTGGCCAGCTTCGGCAGTTGGCAGCTGCGGCTGCCCCGGTGGCTGGACTACATAGTGGGTCAACTCAGCCGCACTTCGTATGCACTCTTTCTGGTGCACTACTCGGTGCTGCTGTTGGCCAATGCCGCTTGGGCCGAGTTGGGCTGGGAAGACGGCGATGCCGCCCTGTTCTTCATCGCCGGCAGCTGGTTTGTGGCGCTGGGCGTGAGCTACCTGTTTCACACCCAGGTGGAGCAGCGTATCGAGCAGTGGCGTAGCGCGCCCAAGCCCGTGCTGCAAGGCCCCACGGCCCGCCCCTAGCCCCCGCCCTTAAATCTGCACCCGGGTTCCGAGCTCCACCACACAGTTGTCGGGCAGGCGGAAGAAGTCCGCTGCATTGCCGGCATTGCGTGACATGAGGGCAAACATGCGCTCGCGCCACAATGCCATGCCGTGCCCCTTGGTAGGCACCACAATTTCCCGGCTCAAGAAGTACGAAGTTTCAAACAGGTTGATGGCAATGCCATGCGTCTTGCACAGCTCAAGCGCCTGCGGGATGTCCGGGTTGTTTTTGAAACCGTAGTGCACCTCGACCCGCCAGAAGCCACTGACCAGCGGCTGCACCTTGACGCGCTCTTCAAATGGAATCCAGGGCACGTCATGGAAGACTACCGTCAGGATGATGTTGCGCTCATGCAGCACCTGGTTGTGCTTGAGGTTATGCATCAAGGCTTGGGGTACCGTGTCCGGGTTGGCTACGGCGTACACGGCGGTGCGGGGCACCAGATGCATGCTGTCCTGGCTCAGCGACTGCACAAAAGGCAAGAGTTCAGGATCGTCCTGGCGCAAGGAACTCAACAAGAGTTCGCGTCCGCGACGCCATGTGGCCATCACCATGAAGATAGCCGCGCCCATGACCAAGGGGAACCAACCACCCTGAAAGAACTTGAGCGAACAAGCCACCACCAGCATGCCGTCCACGATGATGAAAAAGGCAGTCGACGCGATCGCCAGCGGCAAGGGTAGACGCCAGCCCTGGCGCACCACAAAGAAGGTCAGCACCGTCGTAATCAACATGGTGACAGTGACTGCGATGCCATAGGCAGCGGCCATGGCCGACGAGCTGCCGAACCCGAACACTGACAGCAATACGGCCACCAGCAGCAACCAGTTCACCCCGGGCATGTAGATTTGGCCAGCCTCTTTGGCAGAAGTGTTGATGACCTGCATGCGTGGCAAAAGCCCCAGCTGCATGGCCTGGCGGGTCATGGAATAGCAACCGGAAATGACGGCTTGCGAAGCAATCACCGTTGCGAGCGTCGCCAGAACCACGGCAGGAATCAGCCAGGCTTCAGGAAACATGCGGAAAAACGGACTTTCCAGGGCCGAAGGGTCACGCATCAGCAAAGCGCCCTGACCCATGTAATGGATGGCCAGCGCCGGCAGCACTAAGCCGGTCCACGCCCATTGGATAGGACGCTTGCCGAAATGCCCCATATCGGCGTACAGCGCCTCGGCGCCGGTGAAGGCAAGAACAATGGCGCCCAAAGCCACAAAGAGGTGCCAACCCTGTGACGCGAGAAACGAGAATGCGTTTAGAGGATTCAGCGCCGCAAGTATGGCTGGCTCCTGCGCAATCTGGGCCACCCCCGTCGCTGCCAACACGCCGAACCACACCACGATCACCGGTCCGAAAAATTTGCCTACTGCCGAGGTGCCGAATCGCTGGAATGCGAACAGCGCGATCAACACACCGGTGCAGATAGGCAGCACATAAGGCTTGAACGCAGGGGTAATCACCTCCAAGCCCTCCACCGCACTCAACACCGACACGGCGGGCGTCAGCACACTGTCACCATAGAAAAGGGCTGCCCCCATGACTCCGATGAGCAGCAGCGTGATGCGCCGGCGCGGCGTGGTACCGGCCGCTTTGGCCGCCAGGGCGGTGAGCGCCATGATGCCGCCCTCCCCGTTGTTGTCCGCACGCAGTATGAGTAGCACGTACTTGAGAGTGACCACCAGCATGAGGCCCCAGAACACCACCGACACCGCGCCTATGAGGTGCTGTGCATCCAGCGGGATGCCCGTGGCGGGTCCGAAGATTTCCTTGACGGTGTAGAGCGGGCTGGTGCCTATGTCGCCGTACACCACACCCAGTGCGCCCAGTGTCAGCGCGGCAGTGCCGCCATGATGTTCTGCATTCCGCATACATTTTTTGAGAGTTGTGAGGACACTCACTGTGCGCCTGAACGCATCAGGATCGCATAAGGAATAGGTGCGAGGGCTACACCGTGGCCAGCCGGTAGCCCACGCCCACTTCCGTCAGCAGGTGGCGGGGCTCCGCGGGGGTGCGCTCCAGCTTGGCGCGCAACTGACCCATATACAGCCGCAGGTAGTGGGTGTGGTCCACAAATTCAGCGCCCCACACGTCCAGCAGCAGTTGCCGGTGGGTCACCACTTTGCCCGCACTGCGCACCAGACGGGCCAGAAGATTGAATTCGGTGGGAGTGAGGTGCAGTTCCGCACCGGCCAAGTGCACCGAACGGGCTTCAAGGTCGATCTCCAGCCCATCCAAAGTGTGGCGCGTGACCGCCGCAGCCACGGTGGTGCCCCGATGTCGCAGCGCCACGCGGATACGGGCTAACAGCTCTGCCACGCTGAAGGGTTTAACCAGATAGTCGTCTGCCCCGGCATCCAGCAGCTGCACTTTTTGCGCCTCCTGGTGCCGGGCTGATACCACTAACACCGGGAAGTTGTGCGTCAGCCGGACGCGCTGCAACAGCGCCGCGCCATCGCCATCCGGCAGGCCCAAGTCCAGCAACATCAGGTCAGGCGTGGCGTGTTCCACCATGGAGCCGGCTTCGCTCAGCGACACCGCCGTGCGCACCGTGAAACCCTCCAGGCTCAGGGCCTGGCGCATCATCTCGCGGATGCTGCGATCGTCTTCCACCACCAGCACTTGCAAGCTCATGCGGCATCTCCCGTGGGTGCCATGGGTGGCTCAATAGCCAAGGGTAAGCACACCCGGAAGCTGTTGCCGCCTGCTTGGCGGGCCCGCAGGCTTATGCGGCCGCCGTGGGCTAGCACGATAGCGCGGCACAGCGCCAAACCCAAACCCGCGCCCTGTTTTCCTGACCGATCGCCGCGGGAATAAGGTTCAAAGATTTGCGTCTGCAATTCTTTGGGAATTACAGGGCCACGGTCCTGCACCAGGATCTTCATGTGGCCGTTACACACGCGCACTTTGAGGTCCACCGCGTCTTCGCTGTATTTCAAGGCGTTATCCAACAGGTTGTCCAGAAGCTGCGCTATCAACACGGCATTCACCCGCACCAGCGGGAGACCCGCAGCCAAATGCAAGCGCAAGCGTGTTCCTCCACCCGCCTGCCGCTGACGTGCCACACAAGCACCGGCAATCTCTTCCAACGATTCCCAATCCAGCGCCAGACTCTGGTCGCTGTTGGCCAGTTGCACGAGCTGCAAGGTGTTTTCGGTGAGGCGCGACAAATGGGTGGCCGAGAGCACGATACCGTCCAGCAAGGTGGCTTGCTCATCCGTCGTCATCTTGTCGCGCTGGGTGAGCAGTGAACTGGCATTGCCTACCATGGCTGCGAGCGGTGTACGCAAGTCGTGCGATACGGCCGCCAGGAAGGTGTTTTGCAGCTGCTGACGGGTGCTTCGCTCGTCGGCCATGGCCATCTCACGACCCAAGCGCAAACGCTCCAAGGCTTGGGCGATCAAAGCACAGAGGGCTTGGGCATGTTCCCGTCCTGCATCATCCGACGCCTCGATGTTTTGCACACAAACCGCTCCATGCATCTGCTGCCCGCTTCCCAAGGGCAGATACCAGGCATTCAAGCCGGGCCAACGACCGGTGCCGGGTCCCAACACTGCCGCTTCGCGCATGGATGCGCGAAGACCGTCTTGCATCGAGGGCGTGATCTCTGTAGCGGCATCGACTCCCGACAGTTGCCCGTCAGATTGCAGAGCCAGCACGGTAGGTCCGTCAAAGGCCTGCGCCACATGCCGTGCGCCTGCGCGGGCTGCGGCAGCGGCGTCAGTGCAAAGCGAAAGCTGCGAGGCCAGGGTTTGCAACTGCTCGGCACGCCTGGCATGCAAACGGGCTAGTGTCGTGTTGCGGCGCAGGCGCTGGCTGAGCTGGCTGATGACCAGTGCCACCACCATCATGACGACCAGCGCCACCAAGTGTTCCTGGCTGTCCACAGCAAATGTCCATCGCGGTGGCACGAAAAAGAAATTCAAGCCCACCACCGCCAGCACCGCGCAGGCCATGGAGGCAGCGGCTGGCAATACGTAGGCGCCGACCACCACGGCCAGAACATACAACATGGACTGCGTCATGACCGTGATGTGCGTGTCCAGCAACAGCCCCACGCCCGTGGGCGCAGCCAGCAGCGCAAGGAGCCACGCTGCGTGTCGGCCGGTGCGGTTGTCGGGAGTAATCGTGGGGCTGTTTGTCATGGTGAGGCAGCGTATCACCGCGGGTATCAGGATGGCATAAGTGCCCAAGTAAAATCGCGCCTTACAACTCAAGGAAAGACTCGCTATGGGCGCGCAATGGAAAGCAAAGGGCAAAGCCCTGGTGGCCGATGCCAAGGGCCGGCTGTTTACCAAGCTGGTGAAAGAAATTACAGTGGCCGCCCGTGGCGGCGCGGACCCCGCTGCCAACGCCAAGCTGCGCTTGGTGGTCGAGCAGGCCCGCAAGGTCTCCATGCCCAAAGAAACGCTGGAGCGTGCCATCAAAAAAGGTGCCGGACTGACAGGCGAAGTCATCAATTACGAGCACGTTATCTACGAAGGCTTTGCGCCTCACCAAGTGGCAGTGATGGTGGAGTGCCTGACCGACAACGTGAAGCGCACTGCCCCTGAAATGCGCGTGCTGTTCCGCAAAGGCCAGCTGGGCACCAGCGGCTCGGTGGCGTGGGATTTCAACCACCTGGGCATGATCGAAGCGGCCCCCACCGCCGCCGACTCCGACGCTGAAGTGGCCGCGATTGAAGCCGGTGCGCAAGACTTTGAAGCCGGTGATGAAGAAGGCAACACCGTGTTCTACACCGACCCCGCCGACCTGGACCTGGTCGCCCGCGCCCTGCCCAACTTCGGCTTCAACGTGCTGTCGATGAAGCTAGGCTACAAGGCCAAAAACCCTGTCGACCCCACCAGCCTGAGCGCCGAAGCGCTGGAAGAAGTGGAAGCCTTCCTGGCCGCCATCGACGAAAACGACGACGTGCAAAACGTGTACGTGGCGCTGGCGGGTTGAAGCAGTTTCTCGCCGCCACCCTGGCGGCACTCTGGGCGGCAGTGTTGGGTTGGGGCATCTACCAACACCGGCTGCCGCCCTTGGTTTTGGGGCTTGGAGTTGCGCTAAACCTAGCCACCTTTTTTGCTTACTGGCTGGACAAGCGCGCTGCCCGCGCCCGCCAATGGCGCATACAAGAAAAAACTCTGCACCTGTTCGGCTTGTCCGGTGGCTGGCCCGCTGCGAGACTGGCGCAGCAAGTGTTGCGACACAAAACCGTCAAGCCCGGTTTTCAGGCGATGTATTGGCTGACGGTGTGGTCGCACCTCGCTGCACTGGGCGCCTACGTTTTCTGGGACCGGATCAAACCGCTCCTGAATTCATAGCTGCCCGCGCATATTGCACGGGCGCCAGAGGCAGATTTGGCTCAAATCCGCCTCTGCACACCTATCAGGAAGCCAGTTCCAGCGGTTTGCTCTTCCAGATCTTGTCAGCGTATTCGCCGATCGTGCGGTCCGCAGAGAACGGCCCCATGGCGGCCACGTTACGCAGGGCCATGACAGACCAAGCCTCTTTGCTCTGGTAGGCCACGTCCACCTGCTCTTGTGCAACGATGTAGGCAGCATAGTCTGCCAACAGCAGGTAGTGGTCACCCCAGTTCACCAGCAGGTCGTAGATGCTCTGGAAGCGGCCGGGCTCGTCCGGGCTGAAGGCGCCATCGCGAATGGCTTCCAGCACCGCAGACAACTCGGCGTTGCCCTCGGCGATGGCGCGTGGCTGGTAGCCGGCGGCGCGGGTGGCGGCCACTTGTGGCGTGGTCAGGCCGAAGATGAAGATGTTGTCGGCACCCACGTTCTCCAGGATTTCAACGTTGGCGCCATCCAGCGTGCCAATGGTGAGCGCACCGTTCAGGGCGAACTTCATGTTGCCCGTGCCGGACGCCTCGGTGCCGGCGGTGGAGATTTGCTCCGACAAATCGGCCGCAGGGATGATGCGCTCGGCCAGGCTCACGCTGTAGTTGGGGATGAACACCACTTTGAGCAGATTGCCCACGCGAGGGTCGTTGTTGACGACCTTGGCCACGCTGTTGATCAGGTGAATGATTTGCTTGGCCATATGGTAGGCCGATGCCGCCTTGCCGGCAAACACCACGACACGGGGCACCGTCACCGAGCCGGGGTTGTTGATGATGCGCAGATAGCGGGTGATGACGTGCAGCACATTGAGTAGCTGGCGCTTGTATTCGTGAATGCGCTTGACCTGCACGTCGTAGAGCGCATCGGTCGGGATGGTCAGGCCCATGTTGGCCTGCACCCAGGAAGCCAGGCGCTGCTTGTTGGCCAGCTTGGCGCCCTGGAAGGCCTCGATCACCTTGGGACTGGTCAGCACCGCATTCAGGCCGCTCAGCTGGGTCAGGTCTCGGCGCCAACCGGTGCCGACCTGCTTGTCCAGCACGGCCGACAAAGCCGGGTTGGCCTGCGCCAGCCAGCGGCGCGGGGTAATGCCGTTGGTTTTGTTGTTGAAGCGCTCGGGCCAGAGGTTGGCAAAGTCGAAGAAGATGCTTTCCTTCATCAGCTCGGAGTGCAAGGCCGACACGCCGTTGACCGAGTGACTGGTCACCACCGCGAGGTAGGCCATGCGCACACGGCGCTCGCCGGCTTCATCCACCAAACTGACCTTGCGCAACAGCTCGGGGCTGCCGCCGCGCAGCGATATCTGGTGCAAGAACTGGGCGTTGATGTCGTAAATGATTTGCAGGTGGCGCGGCAGAATGCGGCCCATCATCTCGACCGGCCAGGTCTCCAGTGCCTCGTGCATGAGGGTGTGGTTGGTGTAGCTGAACACGCCCTGGCAAAGGCGCCAAGCGTCTGCCCAGGGCAGGTGGTGCTCATCGAGCAGCAGGCGCATCAGCTCGGGGATGGCCAGCACCGGGTGGGTATCGTTCAGGTGGATGCTGACCTTGTCGGGCAAGCTCTCAAAGTTGTCGTGGGTGCGCAAGTAGCGGCGCAGCAGGTCTTGCACGCTGGCGCTGCAGAAGAAGTATTCCTGGTGCAAGCGCAGCTCGCGGCCGGAGGGCGTGGAGTCGTCCGGGTAGAGCACGCGGGACACGTTCTCGGAGTGGTTCTTCGTCTCCACAGCGGCCATGTAGTTGCCGCGGTTGAAGGCGCCCAAATCAATCTCTTGGGTAGCCTTGGCGGACCACAGACGCAAGGTATTGGTGGCCTTGGTGGCATAGCCGGGAATGATGGTGTCGTAAGCCATGGCCTGCACGTCGTGGCTGTCCACCCATTGGTAGGCGTCGCCCACTTTCACCACATGGCCACCGAACTGCACGCGGTAGTTCACCTCGGGGCGCGGAAACTCCCAAGGGTTGCCGTGGGTGAGCCAGTAGTCCGGCACTTCCACCTGGCGGCCATCCACGATCGTTTGCTTGAACATGCCGTAGTCATAGCGGATGCCGTAGCCAAAGCCGGGAATATTCAACGTGGCCATGGAGTCCAGGAAGCATGCGGCCAAGCGGCCCAAGCCACCATTGCCCAAAGCAGCGTCGGGCTCCAGCTCGGTCACAGCGTCGATATCCACACCAAAATCCGCCAGGGCTTGCTTGACCCGCTCGCGCAGGCCCACGGCGAGCATGGCGTTGCTGAAGGTGCGGCCGATCAAGAACTCCATGCTGAGGTAGTACACGCGCTTGGCGTCCTGGGCGTACTGGGCGCGGGTGGTGGTCATCCAGCGCTCGACCAGCTGGTCGCGCACGGCGTAGGCT
Organism: Curvibacter sp. Hmag1.1; assembly: GCF_059769165.1. NCBI lineage: Bacteria > Pseudomonadati > Pseudomonadota > Betaproteobacteria > Burkholderiales > Comamonadaceae > Curvibacter > Curvibacter sp. Hmag1.1. The sequence continues at coordinate 3,928,477 of NZ_JBMBGX010000002.1, read as the reverse complement.
GCGGCGTGCAGCCAGTCTTCAGGGCGCGCGGCTTCAGGGTCTTTGCCCACCACAAACATGAGTTTGTTGGCTATGGAGCGTTTCAGGGATTCGAGGTCGCGCCCGGGCGCATCAAATTCAAAAGTCACAGGGGCACTCGCAGTAGGGGAAGAGGTGTTGGTCATTCTTGAATCAACCTTTGGTAAAGGTGGGTGTAGTGCCCGGCGGCGGTAGCCCAGTCGAAGGCAAGCTTCATGCCGGTTTGGCGTACGCGGTTCCATTCCGCCTTGCGGTGGTAAAGGGCAAAAGCGCGGCGCACCGCTTTGCGGTAGGCGGTTTCGTCAAACGCATCAAATACAAAGCCGGTGGCGGTGCGGTCTTCCAGGGTTTCGAGATCGCTGTCCACCACCGTGTCTGCCAAGCCGCCTACACGACGCACCAAAGGCAGGCTGCCGTATTTGAGGCCATACATCTGGGTCAGGCCACAGGGCTCAAAGCGCGAGGGCACCAGGGTCACGTCACTTCCGGCGAATACCCGGTGGGCAAAGGATTCGTCGTAGCCCAGTTTCACGGCCACGCGGCCTGCGTGGGTTTTGGCGCGCTCGGTAAAGGCCTGTTCCAGCCAGGTGTCGCCACTGCCCAGCACCAGCAATTGGCCACCACGGGACACAATTTCATCCAGCCCGGCCAGCACCAGCGGAAGGCCTTTTTGTTCAGTGAGGCGGCTCACCACAGCGAAGAGCGGCGCATCCGGCTCAATGGCAAGGCCCATGGCGCCTTGCAGCATGGCCTTGTTGATCGCTTTGCCTGCCATGTGGCGGGCGTCAAAATTTTGTTCCAGCAAGGCGTCGCTGGTCGGATTCCAGACTGTGTCATCCACTGCATTCAGGATGCCGCTCAAGGCATCACGCCTTGCCATCAGCAAGCCGTCCAGCCCGCAGCCCTGCTCCGGCGTCTGGATTTCGCGGGCATAGGTGGGGCTCACGGTAGTGATGTGGCTGGCATAAAACAAGCCGGCTTTCATGAAGGAGAGCTGGCCATGGAACTCCATGCCCTGCACGTGAAAAGCTTCGCCCGGCAGGCCCAGATCGCCAAAGTATTGAGGGCCAAATACGCCTTGGTAGGCCAGGTTGTGCACGGTAAATACCGAAGGTACCCGCGTGGCGCCGCGGTCGGCCCAGAGCTTGAGGTAGGCGCTGGCCAAACCTGCGTGCCAGTCGTGGCTGTGCACCAGTTGGGCGCGCCACAGGCTGTCCATGCCATGTGCGAGATGGGCCGCCGCTTGGCCTAGCGCCGCGAAACGGCGGTGGTTGTCGCCATAAGGCTGCTTGTTGGCATCTTCATACGGATTGCCCGGACGCTCATACAGGCCCGGCGCTATCAGCACATAAGCGCCCTGCTGCATGTCGCCGCGGGCGAGCGCCGGCAAGTCGCCATAGACAACTTCCAACATTTCGCCCCACGGCATCACAAAAGCGCCCACCGGGCTGGGGTTGCGCAAACCCGCCACGATGGCCGGAAAACCCGGCAGCAGCACCCGCACATCGCAGCCGGCTTCATGTAAAGCCGCCGGGAGCGCACCGGCAATGTCCGCCAACCCTCCGGTTTTGAGCAGAGGAAAAATTTCGGCACTGACTTGCAGGATGCGCATGGGCAGTCTTTCGTTGAACTAATTTATTGGGCTTCCAGCCGCTTGAGCATGTCTTTGGTCACCAGGACCACGCCGTTGTCGGTGCGCTCAAAGCGTGCCGCATCCGCCACCGGGTCTTCACCGATGACCAAGCCATCCGGCACTTCCACACCCCGGTCAATGACCACACGGCTCAAGCGGCAGCCACGGCCGATGGTGACTTCGGGCAGCAGCACTGCCTGGTCAATCACGCAGAACGAATGGATGCGAACGCTGCTGAACAACACCGAGTTGCTGACGATGGAGCCCGACACAATGCAGCCGCCCGACACCATGGTATTGATAGCTTGGCCGTGCTTGCCATCGGCGTCCTGCACAAACTTGGCAGGTGGCAACTGGCGCTGGCTGGTCCAGATGGGCCAGTTGGTGTCGTAAATATCCAGCTCAGGGGTGACTGAGGCGAGGTCGAGGTTGGCTTCCCAAAAGGCGTCGATGGTGCCCACATCGCGCCAGTAGGGCACGGCGTCCGGGGTGGACGACACACAGGACATGGAGAAGGGATGGGCCACCGCCCTGCCCTCGCGCACCACGCGAGGAATCACGTCTTTGCCGAAATCGTGGCTGGACTCAGGGTTGGCCAAATCGTCTTCCAGCAGGTCGTACAGATACTTGGAGTCGAAGATGTAAATACCCATGCTGGCCAGAGACACAGCATCATTGCCCGGCATGGCGGGTGGATTTGCGGGTTTCTCGACAAACTCGGTGATCTTTCGGGTGCCATCAACGGCCATCACACCAAAGGCAGTGGCCTCTTCGCGTGGCACCTCAATGCAGCCCACGGTGCAGCCAGCGCCACTCTCCACGTGGTCTTTGAGCATCAGCGAGTAATCCATCTTGTAGATGTGGTCGCCGGCCAGCACCACCACGTACTCAGGCTTGCTGCTTTGGATGATGTCCAGGTTCTGGTAAATCGCATCAGCCGTGCCGCGGTACCAGTGCTCCTCGTCCACCCGCTGCTGGGCCGGCAACAGGTCGACCATCTCATTCAGCTCAGCACGCAAGAAGCTCCAGCCACGCTGCAAGTGGCGCAACAGTGAGTGCGACTTGTACTGGGTGATAACGCCGATGCGGCGGATACCGGAGTTCACGCAGTTGGAGAGCGCAAAGTCAACGATACGGAACTTGCCACCAAAGTACACCGCAGGCTTGGCGCGCCGGTCGGTCAGCTGCTTGAGGCGGGAACCGCGGCCACCGGCCAGCACCAGCGCGATGGTGCGGCGCACCAGCATATGGGGCTGCATGTGGCGCTCCTGGAGCGCGAGGTTGCGGGCGTTGTCTGTAGTACTCATGGTTTTGTCTCCTGTCGCTTGGTTTTGATGAGATGAAAGTGAGGCCTGCGCTTCTGCGGCTCAGGTCGTCACAGTGGGTCGATTCATGCCGGTGAAATGGCGGATACGGGCTACCGCCTCCGCGAGCGCGATCAACGGCTGCAAGGCTTCTTGGGCTGGGATGTCCTGACGGGTGGCATCGGGCTCATGGCGCTCCAGATAAACGCGCAAAGTCGCGCCTTCGGTGCCTGTGCCGGAAAGGCGGAACACCACGCGCGAACCATCGGTCAGCACGATGCGCACACCCTGCTTCTGGCTCACGCTGCCATCCACCGGGTCGGTATAGGCAAAGTCGTCCGCAAAGGCTACCGGCAATCCGGCGATGGAGGTGCCACCCAAGGTGGGTAAAGACGCACGTAAGTCGCGCATAAGCGCATCGGCCTGCTCGGTAGGAATGCCTTCGTAGTCGTGGCGGGAATACACACAACGGCCGTATTGCGCCCAGAGCTCGCGCACCAGCACCTCCACCGATTTGCCGCTGGCGGCAATCAGGTTGAGCCAGAACAGCACGGCCCACAAGCCGTCTTTCTCGCGGACATGGCTGGAGCCGGTTCCGTAGCTTTCTTCGCCACACAAGGTGACTTTGCCGGCATCCATCAAATTGCCGAAAAACTTCCAACCGGTGGGGGTCTCGAAACACGGAATTCCCAGCGCCTTGGCAACGCGGTCCACAGCAGTGGAAGTCGGCATAGAACGGGCCACACCCGCAATGCCAGACTGGTAGCCCGGCACCAAGGTCGCATGGGCTGCGATCACGGCCAGGCTGTCGCTGGGCGACACCACAAACTTGCGGCCCACAATCATGTTGCGGTCAGCGTCACCATCGCTCGCAGCACCCATGTCAGGCGCATCGGCGGCGAACAAATGGGCGATCAGGTCTTCGGCATTCACCGGATTCGGGTCCGGGTGCAAACCACCGAAATCTTCGAGTGGTGTGCCATTGACCACTGTTCCTGCTGGAGCACCCAGCTCGCCCTCCAGCAAGGCTTTGGCATAGGGGCCGCCCACAGCGCACATGGCGTCATAGCGCAGGGTGAAGCCGCCCGCAAACAACTTGCGGATGGCGTCAAAGTCAAACAAGCCGCGCATCACTTCGGCATAGTCCGACACGGAGTCAATCACCACCACCTCGGTGCTGCCGATGTGCTGGCTGCCCAAAGTGTCCAGGCTGATGTCGGCCGTATCCATGGTGCGTATCTCGCGAACGACCTTGGTGCGTTCGAAAATCGCCTCGGTGACCTTCTCAGGTGCGGGGCCGCCGTTGGCCACGTTGTATTTGATGCCGAAGTCGCCCTCCGGACCACCGGGGTTGTGACTGGCGGACAGCACGATACCGCCACTGGCGCCATGGCGGCGGATCACAGCACTGACTGCAGGGGTCGACAAAATGCCGCCCTGCCCGACGAGTACCCGGGCATAGCCCTTGGCTGCTGCCATACGCAAGATGGTTTGAATGGCCACGCGGTTGTAAAAGCGGCCATCGCCCCCCACCACCAGCGTCAAGCCGGCAGCATCCGGCAGCACATCGAATAGGGCTTGAACAAAGTTTTCCAGGTAACGGGGCTGCTGGAACACGGTGACTTTTTTGCGCAGGCCCGAAGTACCGGGGCGCTGGCCTTCAAAAGGCGAGGTAGGTATGGTGATGCGTGACATGGTGGTGTGACAGTGGTTGAGTTTGAAACTAGAAAACAGGCTGCACAGCGCTGAGCAAGACCAGACTATCTGCTTGTACTGTGAATAGGGGACTGACCGTTGAGGCGGGTTCGGTACCAACACTTTCCGAGCCTGTATCCAGGCAAAGATGCCATTCGCCGTCCGGCAAGGTGAATGCTTGTGCCGAGGCAGATGGGTTGAGCAGCAGCAGCACCGCACCAGAACTGCCGAGCTGCAAATGAACCGCCAATGGTCCACCCTGAGGTGCTTCCCAATCGCCGGCTTCCACGGTGCGACCGTCGGGCAATGCCCACATTGCCACCGGGCCGGACCCGGCTTCACCGGTATGGCTGCGCCACCATCCGGTGGCCTGCAAGGCCGGCAGCGCACGGCGTAACGCAATGGCACGAGCGACAAAAGAGCTCAGGTCGTGGCGGGCGGCTTCCCAATTCAGCCAAGTGGTGGCGTTGTCCTGGCAATAGGCGTTGTTATTGCCGCACTGGCTGTGGCCCAGCTCGTCACCGGCGAGCAGCATGGGCGTGCCCAGCGAAAACAGCGTGACGGCCAATAAAGTGCGGCGATGGCGTGCACGGGCTTGCACTACCTGCTCATCTTCACTACCCCCCTCCACTCCATGGTTCACACTAAGGTTATGGCCATGGCCGTCGCGGTTGTGTTCTCCGTTGGCTTCGTTATGACGATGGCAGTAGCTCACTACGTCCATCAGGTTAAAGCCGTCATGCGCCGTCACAAAGTTCACGCCGCTGTGCGCTGCGCGACGCAATGGGCTGAAAGCGTCCGCGGAACCCGCCAGGCGATTGGCCAATGCACCGCGGTGGGTGCTGTGTTGCAGCCAAGCGCTGCGCTGCGTATCGCGAAAACGGTCGTTCCATTCCAGCCAGCCCGCCGGAAAAGCGCCCAGCTGATAGCCGCCGGGGCCGATGTCCCAAGGCTCAGCCACCATCACGCAATTGCGCAGCGTCGGGTCCTGCGCGATCGCCATCAACAAAGGGGCATGGGGGTTGAAGCGGTAGTCTGTCTCCGCAGTTCCACGGGCCAAGACGGGCGCGAGGTCAAAACGAAAGCCATCCACCCCATAGTCCGTGACCCATGCGCGCAAGCTGTCCATCACGGTGCGCAAGACCACCGGATGGTTCAGATTGACGCAGTTGCCGCAACCCGTCCAGTTGAGGTAACGGGATGCATCGCCAGGCTCCAAGTGGTAGTAAGTGCCGTTATCGATGCCACGCAGACTGAGCAGGGGGCCGAATTCATCGGTCTCACCGGTGTGGTTGTAAACCACATCGAGAATCACCTCTATTCCTGCTGCGTGCACAGCATCGACCATGGCCCGGAACTCGGTGCGCGGAGTGCTGCCGGCAGTGCCGCTCCAATAACGGCTTTCCGGCGCGCTCCAGGCGATGGGGCTGTAACCCCAGTAGTTGGACAAGCCCAGGCGCTGCAAACGCTCTTCATCGGCACGGAAGGCCACGGGCATCAGGCTCAAAGTGGTGACGCCCATTGCCTTCAGGTGTGCAATGGCTGCAGGATGCGCAAGGCCCGCATAGCTGCCCCGCAGCGTCTCAGGCACGCCCGGATGCAGCCGGGTGAAGCCTTTGACGTGCAGCTCATACATCACACGTTGCTTCGGCAGCACCACCGGCCCGGGATTCGCCGCTGGCAGAGGTGCACAAACGCGTGCTTTCAATGCGGTGGCGGCATTGTCCCGGCTATCGGGCAGCTGCCGGCCGCGCGCGGAATCCGGCGCATGTGCCCAGTGAAGGTCCGAACCGTCATAGCGCCCCAGCACCTCGCGGGCGTAGGGGTCCAGCAGCAACTTGGCAGGATTGAACCGGTGGCCACGCTCGGGCGCCCATGGCCCATGGACACGAAACCCGTACACCTGCCCTGCACGACCCGCGGGCAGAAGGCCATGCCACACATCGCCTGTTTTGGCGGGCAAGGGCAAGCGCTGCAACTCGGTCACGCCTGCCTCATCAAAGAGACACAGGTCCACCGAAGTAGCGTTAGGCGCAGCCAAGGTGAAATTCACTCCCTCCGGCGTGAGGGTGGCCCCCCACTCGGCGGCATTTCCCGGCAGCATGCTCAACAAAGACATGGAACGACTCATTCTTCTCCGGGAATGAGCACAAGGCATGCCAGCGGCGGCAAAGTAATGACCAGCGACTGACCCAAGTGATGCGCTGCGACCGGCTCGGTGCTTCGCGCGCCCGAACTCAGGCTGCTGCCGCCATACACACCGTTGTCGGTGTTGATGACTTCGCGCCAGGCCCCTGCCACTGGTACGCCGATGCGGTACCCGGGTCGAGGCACGGGTGTGAAGTTACAGACCACCACCACCGCCCGGCCGTCTTTCGCCCGCCGTTGAAAGGCGATAACGGACTGTGCGGAATCGTCATGGGCAATCCACTCAAAGCCTTCTGACTGCACATCCTGCTCATGCAACGCAGGGAACGCACGGTACACGCGGTTCAGATCACGCACCAAACGCTGCACCCCCTGATGCGGCGCTTGTTGCTCCAGATGCCAGGGCAGCTGGGAGCCGTCGGCCCACTCTGTGGGCTGGGCCAACTCGCATCCCATAAACAGCAATTTCTTGCCGGGGTAGGCCCACATGAAACCGTACAGCGCACGCAAATTCGCAAACTTTTGCCATTCGTCCCCGGACATCTTGCCAAGCAACGACGCCTTGCCATGCACCACTTCGTCGTGTGACAGGGGGAGCACGAAGTTCTCGGTGAACGCGTACATCAACCCGAAGGTGAGTTGGTTCTGGTGGTACTTGCGGTGTACCCCGTCCATGGAGGCGTACTCCAGGGTGTCGTGCATCCAGCCCATGTTCCATTTGTAATGAAAGCCCAGGCCACCGCTCTGCAAGTCCGGAGACGGCGGGCGGCTCACACCGGGGAACGCTGTGGATTCTTCTGCGAGTGTGATCGCTCCAGGACGCTCGGTACCCACCACATGGTTCATGCCGCGCAGAAACTCAATCGCCTCCAGGTTCTCTCGACCACCGTATTTATTGGGAATCCACTGTCCTGCGGCCCGGCTGTAGTCCCGGTACAGCATGGATGCCACCGCGTCCACCCGCAAGCCATCAATACCAAAGCGCTCCAGCCAGTACAGTGCATTGCTCACCAGAAAGTTGCGCACTTCGGTGCGACCGAAGTTGTAAATCAGCGTATTCCAGTCCTGGTGAAAGCCTTCCTTGGGGTCAGCGTATTCATACAAGTGGGTGCCGTCAAACTCGGCCAAGCCATGTGCATCACTCGGAAAATGGGCAGGCACCCAATCCAAAATCACACCCAGCCCTGCAGCGTGGGCAGCATCCACAAAATACTTGAAATCCTCGGGCGTCCCAAAACGCGAAGTGGGCGCAAAAAGCCCCAAGGGCTGGTAGCCCCACGATCCGTCAAAGGGGTGCTCACTCACCGGCAAGAGTTCCAAGTGCGTGAAACCCATCTCACGCGCATAGGGCACCAAGGAGTCGGCCAACTCGCGGTAATTCAGCCAGCGCCATCCATCGGCCTTACGCCAAGAGCCCAAGTGCACTTCGTAAATGCTGAGTGGCTGCTGCAGGCCATTCGCGCAGACGCGGTCACTGCCCATGGGCAGGCGGGGCAACAAGCCGCAAACCACGCTGGCAGTATCAGGCCGAAGCTGCGCTGAAAACGCAAAAGGGTCTGCCTTGGTAGTGATGGCATCGCGGGCGTTCCATATCTCGAACTTGTAGAGATCACCCTTGCTCACATGCGGAAGGAATATTTCCCAGACACCGCACTCCCGTCGCAGCCGCATGGGATGCCTGCGTCCATCCCACCCGTTGAAGGAACCCACCACCGACACCCGTTTGGCGTTCGGGGCCCACACGGCAAAGCTGGTGCCGTCGATTCCGCACATTTGGGTGGGATGCGCGCCAAGGCACTCATAGGGGCGCAAATGGGTGCCTTCAGCCAGCAGCCACAAATCCATTTCCTGAAGAACAACCGGGAAGCGATAAGGATCTTCCATCACGGAGACACCCGCATCAGCATCCTGCCAATGGACCTCCAGCCTGTAGTCAGGGACGGGCGTTGCGCCGGGTAGCACCAATGTGAAGACGTCCGTGCCCTCGTGGCGAAGCAACTCGCCGATCACCTCGCCGGTATCACGGTCCGTCGCTCGAACAGTTTGAGCAGCAGGAAACAGTGCACTGATTCGCACGCCGCCGGCATCAACGTGGGGCCCGAGAATGCTGAAAGGATCTGCATGTTGGGCCCGCATCAAGGCACCCAGGTCGTGGTCTGTCAGCATATGTCTCTCACATTCACCTGTGCTCATGGGCAACAGGTTTGTCATTGGTTTAAATCACAGCTTATTCCATAAGTCTGCGAAAAAGCGTGCCGGACCCCACGCGATTCATGAAAACCGGAATTTTGTAACCGTTACCACGCAAAGTTACCAACATTGTGACTACACGAGGAGGCGCTAGGCACCATGCACATCAGGGTAAACGCTCGATCTCATAGCCCATTCGGGCTAACACGGCTGGCAAGCCCCGTGGACCAGACATGTGGAGACTACCAACCGCGGCCAAAACTCGCGAACCACTTCGGTGCATTGCATCAATTTGGCGCGCCATGGCCGGGTTTCGCTCGTCCAACAAACGCTGCATCTGTAACTTTTCCATGGGAGTTACCACGCACTCGCACCATTGCTCGTAGGTATCCAAGCGGCGGACATCGCCGGTCTCCCACATGCTCACCAAATCCAGCAAGCTCTCTCTGGCATGCCCGGATTCCAGCTCATTGAGCCCGTCAATCAGTATCTGGCGGGCTTCCGCATCATCTGCTGCCAGAAGCGCGCGCAGCTGTAACTCGACAGTTTCCAGTGACACCACCGGCATGCCACGTGCACGTGCGGTCATGGCCAGAAAAATTTCGGAACCGAACTGCCCGTCCAGCCCGTCCCGGCGGGCAAGGTTCAAGGACAAACCGGCCAGCAACAATTCCGCAGGAACTTGGTCAGCGGACTCGACCGGCATGCACTGCACCTGCAACTGGCGCCCCAGTCGTGCCCGCGCACCCTCCTCCAATTTGCGTTTGGGCGTCTTGGCCAGAGCTTGCCCCATTTGCACAGCCACATCAGGATCCAGCGGGTCCAACTCCAGGGCCAATGTGTTGGTGCTTCTCAGCGCCTGCTCCAATGCAGGCCCAGCGGCTAGCCATGCCTCACGGCCCACATGCAAAGTGCCATAAAGATAGGAGCTGTGCCCGTCCTTGCTTACTCGCCATAGAAAACCCCGGTCGCGGGCCTGCCGCTGGGCCGCAGAGAACATTTCGGGAGACAAAGGCTTGGGCTCGGGCGGGCACTCGTTTTCAGCGGCCGCAGCCCACGCCGACAAACCCAGCAGACAGGCACCAAGAACCCGATGCTTGAATGATTGCCAAAAGGTACTAGCGTTCATGGACTTTGCGAACCGTTTTGCGCAAGCGCTCAACCATGGCTGCTGTGGCTTCATGGCACATATTCAGACTGACGCGGTTGCCGGCATCCCAAAACTGAATATCCTGCATCCCGGCTGCAGCGGAACATGCTGCGGGTTGCGGCACAGCTGCCGCGCTCAATTCCAGCAGCTCTTTGCTGAGCTTTTGCATGCGCTGCACGTCAGACACGTAGTTGCGCTCTGTGTGCACGACCTCCAGCATCTCCGCACCCTGCGGCGTGCGGACCAGGCGGCAACGTCCGTAATCCCTGGGTAGCACTAACCTGAGAGAAAGTTTCTTGTCGCGGGAAAGCGCCTGCCCATCCACCAGAATGAAGCTGCGCTTGTCCTGATCAAAAACGAAAACTGAATACAGACCGGTTTGCGGATTTTGCGTGACCACATCTACGAATCCGTTTCGCAGGGAGCGCACCTCATCAGGGGCCTTGTAACTCTCCGCTTTCACGACAGGACAGCGCTCGACCAGGCTTTCGAGCGTGCTCGATTCGTATTGCTGGATGGCCTTCGGACTGTTGCTGAACTGAATGGGCGCCTGGGCCCAGGCAAAGGCGGGCAGCAGCAACGCTATCGTGATTACCCTGATCATTTTTTGGAAAAAGTCCGAAATTTATTGAGAGAATGGCGCCGGCATTGCACTGGCAACCAAAAACAATAGCTTAGCGCCATCGGGCAGCAGCACTCCGGTTCGTCAACGCCAATCCTTTTATTTCGTCACACATCTACCCATGAAAACATCTATCCAGTTTCCACAGTCTTCTTCCGGCGCCTATGTGGGTGCAACTTTCGCGTGCCTGGGCTTGGGCACCGGTGGTTTTCTGCTCGGCCTGTGGAATGCTGAAATGCAGCTGAACGAAAAAGGCTACTACTTCACCTTGCTGGCCTTTGGATTGTTCGCCGCCGTATCGCTGCAAAAATGTGTACGCGACAAGCTGGAAGGAATTCCGGTCTCAGGCGCCTACTACGGCATCTGTTATCTGGCGGTAGGTCTGTCGCTGCTCTTGTTGGGCACCGGTTTGTGGAATGCAACCCTGCTGCTATCCGAGAAGGGCTACTACGCCATGTCCTTCGTGCTCGCCTTGTACAGCGCCGTTACCGTGCAAAAGAATGTGCGAGACAAAAAGGCCATCTCCACTGGCGACGACGGCGACACCCTGCAGTAACTAGCGAAATCAGCGCGGTTTACGGGCCGCCTTGAATGAGGGTTTGGGTGCTCCGGTCTCACGGGGCGGCAAACCGGTGTGCTGGGTCAGGATGCGCCCCTTGACCGGCGCTGCGGCTTTTCCAAGTGGCTGCACCCGGGCGGCGGCAGACTTCACCGGAGCCACCGTCGAATTCTTTTTGCGGGCGCTCTGATATCCACCGTCCACCAGGGGCTGGAAGGTCGGAATCAGGTGGTGCTTGCCATTGCCGATCAGGTCAGCGCGGCCCATGGTCTTGAGCGCCTCGCGCAAGAGTGGCCAGTTGTTGGCGTCGTGGTAGCGCAAAAACGCCTTGTGCAAGCGTCGACGCTTTTCACCCCGAACGATGTCCACCGTTTCCTCTTCGCTCTGGGCCGTGCGATGCACGCGTTTCAGGGTGTTGCGACCTGAGTGGTACATGGCGGTGGCGGTAGCCATGGGGCTCGGGTAAAAGGTTTGCACCTGGTCGGCGCGGAATCCGTTTTTCTTGAGCCAGATGGCCAAGTTCATCATGTCCTCATCGCTGGTGCCGGGGTGGGCTGCGATGAAATACGGAATCAGGTACTGCTTTTTGCCTGCTTCGGCGCTGAACTTTTCGAACAGCTGCTTGAACTTGTCGTAGCTGCCGATGCCGGGCTTCATCATCTTGGTGAGCGGACCCTGTTCGGTGTGCTCTGGCGCAATCTTCAGATAGCCGCCCACGTGGTGCTGCACCAGCTCTTTCACGTACTCCGGGCTCTTCACCGCAAGGTCGTACCGCAGGCCGGAACCGATCAGGATCTTTTTGATGCCCTTGAGCGCACGGGCGCGGCGGTAGATCTTGATCAGCGGATCGTGGTTGGTCGTCAGGTTCTGGCAGATACCGGGGTACACGCAGCTGGGCTTGCGGCAGGCCGCTTCAATCTCGGGGCTCTTGCAACCCAGGCGGTACATATTGGCCGTGGGTCCACCGAGGTCGGAAATCGTGCCAGTGAAGCCTTTGACCTTGTCGCGGATATCTTCCACCTCTTTGATGATGGACTCTTCCGAACGGCTCTGGATGATGCGGCCCTCGTGCTCCGTGATGGAGCAGAAGGTGCAGCCGCCGAAGCAGCCACGCATGATGTTCACGCTGAAGCGGATCATCTCCCACGCCGGGATTTTGGTGGCGCCATCATGGCTCCCGTTTTCATCGGCGTAGGTCGGGTGGGGGCTGCGGGCGTAAGGCAGATCAAACACAAAGTCCATTTCCGCCGTGGTCAGCGGAATGGGCGGCGGGTTGATCCATACATCGCGGGCGGTCGCGCCCTCGCCATGCGCCTGCACCAGCGCGCGGGCGTTACCGGGGTTGGTCTCAAGGTGCAGAACCCGGTTGGCGTGTGCGTACAGAATGGGATCGCTCTTGACCTGCTCATAGCTGGGCAGTCGGATCACCGACTTTTCACGCGGCGGCACCTTGAGCTTCGCTTTACCGGACAACGCGGGGTTTGCGAAAAAGGTCAGAGGCGCAATGGCTGCATTGCCGTCCGCCTTGGGGTCTTTTTGGGCGCTAGCGCCCATGGAATCTGCGCGAGCAGCTCCTGAATTCATAGCGCCCGCAGCCTCAGCGGCAGCCGCCGTGGCTTTCGCTTCATCTTCCTTGGCGCAGGTGGCGCCATTTTCAGCAGCCAGCTCGCTGGTGGTCATGTAGGGGTTCACATGGGCTTCGACCCGGCCCGGCTCATCTACCGTGGTGGAGGTGATTTCGAACCACCCTTTGCCAGTTTCGTCCTCGGGCCGGCGCACAAAAGCGGTGCCACGAACGTCTGTGATGTTCTCGACCGGCTCCTTCGCAGCTAAGCGGTGGGCAATTTCCACAATCGCGCGCTCGGCATTTCCGTAAAGCAGCAAATCGCACTTGGCATCCACCACGATGCTGCGGCGAACCTTGTCACTCCAGTAATCGTAGTGCGCGATGCGGCGCAGACTGCCTTCGATGCCACCCAACACAATGGGCGTGTCTTTGAAGGCCTCGCGGCAACGCTGGCTATACACAATGGCCGCCCGGTCCGGGCGCTTGCCGCCCACATCACCTGGCGTGTAGGCATCATCACTGCGTATCTTGCGGTCCGCGGTATAGCGGTTGATCATGGAATCCATGTTGCCGCTGGTCACGCCCCAGAACAGGTTGGGTTTGCCCAGCGCCTTGAATGCTTCGGCACTGGTCCAGTCCGGCTGGGCGATGATGCCCACGCGGAAGCCCTGTGCCTCCAACATGCGACCAATGACCGCCATACCGAAACTCGGGTGGTCCACATAGGCATCACCCGTAACGATGATGATGTCGCAGCTGTCCCAGCCGAGCTTGTCCATTTCCGCGCGGCTCATGGGCAGGAAAGGGGCGGTGCCAAAGCGGGAAGCCCAGTACTTGCGGTAACTGGAAATCGGCTTGGCGGCGCGCGCGAAGAAGGAGACGTCGACTAGGGCGTTCATAGGAGTTCGGGGGATAACCCGCGAGTGTAAGGTTTTACGTCCGTCAACGCACTTTTAGGGGCTTACCAACGGGTACCGTAATTCCGAAATCGCAGGGCCAGTCGCCTCAGAGACTTTTCGCATTCGGAACTTTTCATTACTTTCGACTTCCGAAAACGCCAAAAGCGCTTTTTCCACCGGTACAAACCCCCATGCCCTGAGTTGGGGCGGCACTAAATTTGCTGTGGTTAGCCCGTAGAATGATTTTTCTTGTTTTCTCAACCGCCGGCAATGTCCGGCAAATCTAAGGACTTTTCCATGAAGAAACTCCTGCTGGCACTGGCAGTCACCTCCGTTTTGGCTGCTTGCGGCAAAAAAGAAGAAGCGGCACCTGCAGCGCCTGCTGCGCCCGCATCGGCTCCTGCCGCTGCTGCACCCGCTCCTGAAGCCGGTCCCCTGAAGGTCGCGATCGACCCCACCTACGAACCCTTCACCTTCAAGTCCGCAGACGGTCAGCCCACCGGCTTTGACGTGGACATCGCCAACGCTCTGTGCGAACAGATCAAGCGCAAGTGCGAATTCGTGGAACAAGTCTGGGACAGCATGATCCCCGGCCTGAACGCCAAGAAGTACGACGTCATCATTTCCTCCATGTCCATCACGGATGACCGCCTGAAGGAAGTCGACTTCACCGACAAGTACTACAACACCCCCAGCCGCATCGTGCTGAAGAAGGGCACCAAGTTCACTGACGCGGCCTCCATCAAAGGCAAGAAGATCGGTGTCCTGAAGGGCTCCACCCAGGAGAAATACGCGCTGGGCGACCTGAAACCTGCCGGCGTGATCGTAAACTCCTACGAAGCCCAAGACCAGGTATACCTGGACATCAAGTCCGGCCGTCTGGACGGTACTGTGGCCGACTACATGGAAGTCACCGGTGGTTTCCTCTCCAAGCCTGAAGGCGCCAAGTACGAGTTGGTGGGCCCGGACCTGAAGATGCCCCAGTACTTCGGCTACGGCGCGGGCATTGCTTTGCGTAAAGGCGAAGACAAGCTCAAGGGCGAGTTGAACGAAGCCATCAAGGCCATCCGTACCAACGGCACTTACAAGACCCTGAACGACAAGTACTTTGCCAAGTACAACATCGACGTTTACGGCGAATAAATCTTGTAAAACCGCATCCAACGGGGCGCATCACTGCGCCCCGTTGCGTTGATTGCCTCCTCTGCTCCCATGAACTCCTACTACGTCGCCATATTGCAAGGCTCGGTACTGACCATCGGCGTTTCGCTGTGTGCCTTGCTGGTGTCTATCGTCCTCGGTCTGCTGGGAGCAGCAGCCAAACTGTCAGGACGACCAGTGCTGGTTGCCCTGTCCACGACCTACACCACTGTCATCCGGGGCGTCCCGGACCTGGTGGTCATGTTGCTGGTGTTTTACGGCGGCACCATCGGACTGAACCATCTGCTTGAGCTCTCAGGCAGCAAAAAAACCGTCGATATCAACCCCTTTCTGGCCGGAGTGCTCACGATCGGCTTCATCTACGGCGCCTACATGACCGAGACGTTCCGCGGCGCCATTCTCTCCATACCCAAGGGCCAAATGGAAGCTGCTTGGGCCTTCGGCATGGGACGCATCCGTGCCTTCATGCGCATTACTGCCCCGCAAATGGTGCGCTACGCCCTGCCAGGCTTTACCAACAATTGGCTGGTATTGATCAAATCCACAGCGCTGGTGAGCTTGATCGGCTTAAAAGAAATGACCTATCTCTCCAAGCAGGCGAGCGCGGCCACCCGCTCACCGTTTGAGTTTTTCTTGTTCAGTGCAGCCCTTTTCTTGATCTACACCAGTGTCTCCCTGTTCGTGCTCCGCAAAGTGAATGCGCGTTACAGCCTGGGAACCAAGCGGGGTGAGCTATGAAGTGGCACGTTATTTTCGAGCCGCAAAACCTGCAGCTCTACATCACCGGCATTTACACCACGCTCGGCCTGCTGGCTTCATCGCTGGCGATCGGGGCCGTATTGGCACTGATCTTCGCCCTTGCACTAACCAGCCGGTGGGCCATTCTGCGTTGGGTGGTGGGCAGCTACACCTATGTCATCCGCGGCACGCCGCTGTTGATTCAGGTTTACCTGATCTATTACGGACTCGGCCAATTGGAATGGATCCAGGCGCGCTGGGACGATGTCTGGCCCTGGACGCACTTCAAGGAGCCCTTCTTTTGCGCCTTGCTGGCCTTTAGCCTGAACACGGCAGGCTATACCGCTGAAATGTTGGCCGGCGCGATCCGCGAGACAGCAGCCGGCGAATTGGAAGCTGCGCAAGCTTACGGCATGAGCCGTTTCCAGGCCATGCGCCGCATCGTGCTACCCAGCGCCCTGCGCCGCACCTTGCCCGCTTACAGCAATGAGGTCGTGATGATGCTGCAAAGCACCAGCCTGGCGAGCGCCGTGCCCAGCATGCTGGACGTGACTGCTGCTGCAAGCCGCGTTTACTCAGACTATTACCTTCCCTTCGAGGCCTACATTGCGGCGGCAGCTATCTATTTGGTAGCGTCCTTCTGCCTGATCGGTGTTTTCCGCATGGCAGAAAAGCACTTTCTAGCCTACCTCGCGCCCCGCAAACACTGACCATCATGCAACGCAAAGACCACACGCTGCTTTCCAACAGCTTGGGCAGCCATCGCAGCCTGAGCAGTTTTCATTACGGCCAAGCGGGTGCCCGCCCGAAGGTCTACGTCCAGGCCAGCTTGCATGCGGAAGAACTGCCGGGCATGCTGGCGGCCTTTCATTTGCGGGCTCTGCTGGACCAAGCAGAGGCCGAAGGCCGGATCAGGGGCGAAGTGATTCTGGTGCCAGTCGCCAACCCTATCGGGCTGGCGCAACGCATAGACCACAAGCCCATGGGGCGGTTTGAGCTCGACAGCTCGGAGAACTTCAACCGCCATTACCCGGACCTTGCCAAGGCCGTGTACGACACCATTAAGCCCCTGATGGGCCCGGACGCGACCACCAACGTGACTACCGTTCGCAAAGCCATGGGCCAGTATCTTGATCAATGGAAACCTGATACTGAATTGCAAAGCTTGCGCCGCGCGCTTCTCATGCTGTCCCATGACGCCGACCACGTTATCGACCTGCACTGCGATTGCGAAGGGGTAATGCACTTTTACACCGAGGAACCTTGCTGGCCCCAACTGGAGCCCCTGGCGCATCTGCTACAGGCCCGAGCTATCTTGTTGGCCCGCAACTCAGGCAGCGGTCCGTTTGACGAATGCCTCTCCGGCGCCTGGTGGCAGCTGGCAGAGCGTCTGGCCAACGATGGCATCCAAGCACCTCTGCCTCAGGGCTGCAACAGCACCACGGTGGAGTTGCGCGGCGAGTCCGATGTGACGCATGCATGGGCCCAATCGGACGCCCAGGCTGTGTTGGACTTCATGGCCCATTGCGGGACCATCTCCGTGACCAGCCCTGTGCAGATTCCTGCGCCTGCGGCCCAACCCACACCATTGGCGGGCTCTGAGACTCTGCACACGCCAATGCCGGGTGTCGTCGCCTATATCGCGGAAGTCGGACAGACACTGTCGGCCGGTGACCTGGTGGCTGAAGTCATCAATCCGATCGAGAACACCCGCCACCCGATTCGTGCCGGGGTGCCGGGCGTGTTTTATGCGCGCGTCCGCGACCGCTACGCCCATTCCGGAGCCGAAATCGGCAAGATTGCCGGCGCCACAGCCTTCCGAACCGGCGAGTTGCTCGGCGCCTGAGAATCAGCCGTCGCTCCCCTGCCCCAGACAAGCTATACCCACCATGACCGATACCAAGCCCCTCAAACTCCAGGTCGAGAACATCCACAAACGCTTCGGAAGCAACGAAGTGTTGAAAGGGGTGTCCCTGTCTGCCCATGCCGGCGACGTGATCAGCATCATCGGCAGCTCCGGCTCCGGGAAAAGCACCTTCCTGCGTTGCATCAACATGTTGGAAAAGCCCCACCAGGGCCGCATCAATGTGGCAGGCGAAGAATTGGCGCTGGTCGCTGGCCCCACTGGTGAACTGGTAGCCAAAGACCCCAAACAGTTACAGCGCCTGCGCACCAAGCTGGCCATGGTGTTCCAGCATTTCAACCTCTGGGCGCACATGACGGTGCTGGAGAACATCATTGAAGTCCCTGTGCACGTGCTGGGTGTGCCCAAAGACGAAGCCGTTGCAACAGCCCGCAAATACCTGGCCAAGGTAGGCCTTTCCGGTGTGGAAGACCGCTACCCTGCACATATGAGCGGTGGCCAGCAACAGCGTGTGGCGATTGCGCGCGCCCTGGCGGTGGAGCCGGAGGTGATGCTGTTCGATGAACCCACCAGCGCGCTGGACCCGGAGCTGGTGTCCGAAGTACTGCGGGTCATGAAGAGCCTGGCCGAAGAAGGCCGCACCATGGTCGTCGTCACGCACGAAATGGGCTTCGCCCGCGAGGTGTCGAATCACCTCATCTTCCTGCACAAGGGCCTGATCGAAGAGCAAGGTCATCCCGCCCAGGTTCTGAGCGCTCCCAAGAGCGAACGCCTCGCCCAGTTTTTGTCAGGCAGCCTGAAGTAACCCAGGCTGTGATGCCATGGTGAGCCCCGAGCGCGACACCTCGACACTGTTCGAGCACCTACCCATCGGGGCTTACCGGGTGGCCGTGGACGGGCAGATACTCCAGGTCAACGCGGCTTTTTTGCGGTTGCACCATTGTCAGGACTTTGCACAGCTCCACCGGTTCTTGAAAGAGCGCGGATTCAACACCTACGTGCAGCCCCAGCGGCGCAAGGACTTCGAGTCCGAGATGCGCCAGCACGGGAAAGTGACGGACTTTGTGTCCGAAGTCTTCCGGCTCAGTGATGGCAAGCCGATCTGGGTGCGGGAGCATGCCCATGCGTTGACCGACAAGGTAGGCAAGGTGCTGGGCTTTGAAGGGACGATCGAAGACATCACGCGCGAACGCAAAGCCCGCTCAGCCTTGCGCAAGAGCGAAGCCATGCTGCGCAATGTGATGCAGACCATCCCGGACCAGATTTGGGTGAAAGACCTCGACGGCGTCTACCTGACTTGTAATGACGCATTCGCGGCAGCGCTGGGCATCCAGGTCGAAGACATCATTGGCACACGGGATGCGCATTGGGTTGAAGAATCGATCGCTGCGCGATTCCTGCTGTCTGACCAGTGGGCTTTGCAAACCGGGCGCACAGTCACTTTCGAAGAAAACAACGCCTCCCAAATCAACCCGGACGAGCAATTGTTTGAAGTGCACAAAACGCCCATGCGGGATGCCCAGGGCAAAGTCATCGGCGTGCTGGGAGTCTCACGCAATATCCAGGCGCGCAAAGATGCCGAAGCCCTGCTGCGCGACACCACCGAACAGTTGGAGCTCGCCATCATGGGCGCCGAACTGGGCCGTTGGGACCATGACCTGAGCATGGAACCGGGCTACCGCATGGATGCCAGAGCCTTCAGCATGTTGGGCCGGGCGTCAGACGATGCCACGCTACCGCGCGCTTGGAGCCAATTCGTCCACCCCGACGATCTTGCCCATGTGGCTCAAGCCGTGCACGGACACCTGAGTGGCCACAGCAGCGCTTACCAGGCCGAATACCGAGCCCTGCATGCCAACGGCAGTTGGATCTGGCTCAGTAGCAGAGGCAAGGTCGTCCAGACCAGCAAAGAGGGAACACCCTTGCGCATGGTGGGCACCTTGATGGATATCACCGCCCGCAAACAGGCGGAGGAGTCTCTGCTGGCCACGCGCGCCGAGTTACAAGCGACGCTGGATGCCCTGCCTGATCTGTTGTTTGAGTTCAGTGCCCAAGGACATTACCGGGCAGTGCACAGCCAATTCAAAGGTGCCCTGCGCATGGCTCCGGACAAGCTTATTGGCCGGACCATTCACGATGTGCTTCCGCGTGATGCGGCAGACGCCTGCATGGTGGCCCTCCGGCAAGCGGCCGAAGATGGCCGCTCCAACGGCGTGCAGTACTGCCTAGACGTAGGCAGCAACCAAAAATGGTTTGAGCTGTCTGTAGTACGCAAACCCCGAGTGGGTGACGAGGAACTGCGCTTTATTGCCATTGCGCGTGACATCACAGAACGCAAGGAAGCCGAAGAAGCCATCCGCCACTTGGCCTTCCACGACGCGCTGACGGGCTTGCCCAACCGCAGGCTGCTCACTGACCGACTGCAAACCGCCATCGCCCAGAACCAACGAAGCCGCGAGCACGGAGCGCTCATGTTCCTGGACCTGGACCGCTTCAAGCAGCTCAACGACAGCCGTGGTCACGAAGTCGGCGACCAGCTGTTACAAGAGGTGGCCAGACGCCTTCAGCATTGCATTCGCCAGGTAGACACCGTCGCCCGACTGGGCGGAGACGAATTCGTGGTCCTGCTTCACAACCTCGGTGTGGACACAGAGGCAGCTCGCTTGCACGCCTCCATGATCGGCTACAAGATTCTCGCGAGCCTGAATGAGCCCTATGTTCTGGGCAATGCACAGCACTCCACGACCCCCAGCATCGGCATTACCTTGTTTGCCGAGAGCCCGACTGGGCCGTCCGAGGTCCTGAAAAAAGCGGACACTGCCATGTATGCTGCCAAGCAACGGGGGCGCAACAATGTCTGCTTTTTTGAAGACATTCCACCGATTGCGCCCGCCAAATCTGCGTAAGAAGCTCCTTTTTTCATAGCAATCGTCATAGGCGCAACCCTTAGAGGTCTGTATGCTGAACTTCCTCCCCCATCTCCTGATCGGCGTCATTGCCAGTGCATTGCTGGTACTCAACATCTTCTTCTGGGTGCCCATCCTGCTGGTGATGGCAGCGATCAAGCTGGTGTTGCCGTTCAAATGGGTACGTCTGCGTTTGGACCCGGTGATTCTTTCGATCGCAGAGGGCTGGATCAGTTGCAATAGCGGCTGGATGGCGCTGACGCAACGCACAGAGTGGAATGCAAAAGGTCTTGAGGGACTCCAGCCCGACAGCTGGTACATGGTGAGCAGCAATCACCAAAGCTGGGTAGACATTTTTGTTTTGCAACACCTGCTGAACCGGCGTATTCCCTTGCTGAAATTCTTTCTCAAACAGCAGCTCATCTGGGTGCCGGTCATGGGCTTGGCCTGGTGGGCTCTGGAGTTTCCCTTCATGCGCAGGCACAGCGAGGCCTATCTGAAGAAGCATCCGGAGATGCGGGGCAAAGACCAGGAAACCACGCGCAAAGCCTGCGAAAAATTTGCACTCGTTCCGACCAGTGTCATGAACTTTTTGGAGGGAACCCGTTTTACTTCGGCCAAACACGCCAAACAGCAATCGCCCTACTCTCACTTGCTCAAGCCCAAAGCAGGTGGCCTGGCCCTGGCGCTGCAAGCCATGGGCGACAAGTTTCACAGCATTCTGGATGTGACGATCTACTACCCGGACGGAGTGCCCACCTTCTGGGATTTTTTGTGCGGCCGATTACGACGAGTGGTGGTGCGCGCCCGCTCCATCGAAGTTCCGGGTGAGCTCATGCAGGGAGACTACGGCCAGGACGCCGCTTTCCGCGCGGCCTTTTCCACCTGGGTCAGCGCACTGTGGCAAGAAAAAGAAAACGCCCTCGCACAACTGCAAAGTGAGTTCCCACCCAGGCCCTGAGGTGGACGATGGGCCGCTTATCTGGCGGGAGCTTCGGCAATAGCAGCCAGGGCCCTCATCTGGGCGCCCAGATCCGGGCCTACCAAATCTTTGACTGACTGAGCAGGGTTTTGCGCCGCAATGCCTTTGGCGGCAAGTCGGGCTGTGACCTCGGACACGTCCAGCTTTGCCAACTGCGCCACGGCACTCAATGGGGCTGCGGCCATCATCTGCACCGGAGCCACAAAAGGTGGCTTGGAGTCACCTCCGCCCAACCGGAGAAAACTCAAACCCAGCACAGCTACAAATCCAAAGATGACGGCCTTACCGGCCACTGTCTTGAAGTAACGTTTGAACGCCATGTTGTTGAGCAGGATGTGCAACACCACAACGATCACAAAAATCCAACTCAACCACTCGTGCGCGAGCTTGTTCAAACCGGAATCGAGGTGAAAAAACATCAAAATGCCCGTGACAGACAGCAGCGTGAAGCTGCCGATCACTGCAGGTGTGATCCATGGGCGTTGGGTACCGATCTTCATTATTGAAATTCCTCCTTGTTACAGGAGGATTCTCAAAGCCACGGGTAAAAACGCAGTGGCTGCTTCGTAAACCCGCCGTAAACCTCAGGCGCCGGAAATCGCCTGTAGCACCGGTTTAGGAATGCGGCTGGGCTTCAATGTCGCTGCCTGCACGCAGCCGATACGGATGCGGCCCTCTGCGAGCAAGGTTTCGCCGCGCCAGGCCTGTTGGGCAATCACCATGGTGGCAGCGCCCTGCTCTTCGATGCGAACCGTAATGTGCAGCAGGTCATCCAAACGCGCAGAACTCAGATACCGGGTGTGCACGTCGGCTACCACGAACATGGCGCCCGTTTCATCGCGCAAGCGCTGCTGCTCTACACCGGCAGCCCGCAACCACTCGGTGCGGGCGCGTTCAAAAAACTTGAGGTAGTTGGCATAGAAGACGATGCCACCCGCATCGGTGTCTTCCCAATACACACGTATCGCAAACCGGAAATCCGTCATAGAGTCGCGGCCAGTTCTTCGAGTTGCCGGGTTGCGGCGGCCCAACCCTCATGGAAGCCCATGGCCTCGTGCTGTTGCATATCGGCTTCGGACCAATGCAGGGCGCGGGCCAGGTAGTGCGTGCCTCCACCCGGAGCATCTGCCAGCGTGATCTCACCCACCATGAAGGCCTTGCCGCTGGGCACCCATGCGCTGACAAAAGCATCGGTAAACACCAATTTGCAGCCGGGCTCTACCTGCAAAAATACACCCGCGTTCGGCATTTGCTCGCCGTTGGGTCCCACCATATGGGTGAAGAAACGCCCCCCTGCATGGAGCTCCATATCGGCATGGCTTACCCCCCAAGGCTTGGGGCAAAACCATTGGCACAGCAGCGCAGGCTCGGTCCAGCACCGCCACACGGCTGCACGCGGCACATTCAAAACACGTTCCAGAGTCAAAGGAAATAAAGGTGACGACATGGTTGCCAAGCCCTCCAAGATGTACAGGAAGTGTAGCCACCCTGTTAAGGACGGAGCCTCAAAGAAAACGGGCCCAAGGGCCCGTTAAAAAGTGGCTTCGGACTGCCTTACTTTTTTTCCATCATCTTTTTGCATTCCATCTTCATTTTGTCGTCCGCTTTGCTTTCGTCCATCTTTTTGCACTCTTCCATCTTCTTGTCGTCCTTCATGGCTCCCCCATGGGAGGCCGCGAAAGCGCCGAACGAGGCGGTTGCAAGGGTAGACGCGATCACGATGCTGAAAAACTTATTCATGGTTAGACTCCAATGACAGGGTTAACGCCCACCGGGATAGGTGGCAAGGTCAATGTACGTCAATTATGAAACCAGCCTCGCCGCCATCTTCAATTCGCACTAGGGTATACACCAGTATTGTGTGCTTGGCGGGTCTGTTAGCCGCTCCAGTCTCATTCGCCACCCCCTATCTCCCCTCGTCAGACCGTCAGGTGCTGGAAAAGCTGCCTGGCCGTGCGGGTGACACCAGCACCAAGGAGTTGGCTGCACTGCGTGCAAGCGCGCAGCAGGCGCCTTCAGATGCATCAGCACAAGCCGCATTGGCGCAGCGCTATATCGATCTGGCGGCCGCACGGGGTGATCCGCGCTACATCGGCTACGCAGACGCCCTGCTGCAACGCTTCTCAAAACCCTTTACTGCTGAGCTCTTCACGATCCGGGGGGTGTTGCACCAATACCGGCATGATTTTCAGGGTGGCCTGCAGGACTTCGCACAAGCACTCAAACTGGACCCGGAGTACGCAGCGGCCCATGCCTGGCGGGGTGCCATTTACCTGGTGCAAGCCGATTACCCGGCCGCAAACAAAGAGTGCATGGCCCTGAAGAGGCTGGAGCGCGAAGCGCTGCACGGCGCCTGCCTCGGTTTGGCCCAAGCCTATGCCGGCGATCTTCAAAATGGCTACCAAACACTGCTGAACGCGTTGAACATCGCCCGGTCGGACGCGAGCCGGCTATGGCTGCTCACCCGCCTGGGCGAACTGGCTGCGTGGCAAGGACGGGCTGATGTAGCCCGACAGCACTACACACAAGCCATGGCTTTGGGTAAGGATGATGTGTACCTGCTCGCCGCTTGGTCCGACTTTCTGTTGGACAACGGCCAGGCGCAGGAGGTTGCAAAGCTTCTGTCGGCATGGGAATCAGCAGACAGCCTGCTGGTACGTCTTGCCATTGCGGAAGGTCTTATTGGCAGCCCTTCCGCACAACGGCACCGCGACATGCTGCGGGACCGCTTTGCCGCCGCGCGTGCGCGGGGTGACACGACCCACCTCGCGGAAGAAGCTCGTTTTGAACTGCAGGTGCGCAAGGACCCGGCGACGGCCGTGCGCCTCGCGCAAGAAAACTATGCCTACCAGCGTGAGCCTAGGGATGCACGGGTGCTCCTAGAGACGGCCATTGCTGCCAAACAGGCGCAGGCCGCAAAACCCGTGCTTGATTGGCTGCAGTCCAGCAAGTTTGAAGATCCCCGCATGCGGCAACTCGCCAAGGAGCTGCAATGAACTGGCGTATTGTTTGCCTGTGGCTGCTGAGCCTGTGCTGGCTTCCTGCGCAGGCCCACAAGGCCAGTGACAGCTATCTGGTTCTGGAGATCCAGGGAGAACATGTCAGCGGCCAATGGGACATTGCGCTGCGGGACATTGACTTCGCCATCGGGCTGGATGCCAATGGTGACGGCCAGATCACCTGGGGAGAGGTACGGAGCAAACATGCAGAAATAGACGCCTGGGGCACCAATGCCTTGACGCTCGCGCGCGGCGGGACCTGCCAGATCGCCGTCACGGAACACCTGATCGACGAACACACCGATGGGGCCTATGCCGTGATGCGCCTGCAGGGGAAATGCCCTTCAGGCAACGCCGCATTCAGTGTGAACTACCGTCTGCTTTTCGGTATCGATGCGCTTCACCGCGGTCTCCTGCGCCTGAACCTGGACGGACAAACGGTGTCCGCCATCTTCTCCCCGGATTCACCCGAGCAGAAGTTCGCATCGAACGAGCTATCGGGCCTGCGCCAGTTCGGCGCGTTTCTGGTTCAGGGCGTGTGGCACATCTGGATCGGGTTTGACCACATTCTTTTCCTGTTGGCCTTGCTCCTGCCCGTGGTGTTGGTACGCCTGCGCGGCCGGTGGATTCCGGTCTCCAGCTTCAAGGCGGCGAGCCGGGAAGTGCTGTGGGTAGTCACTGCATTCACGGCTGCACATTCCATCACGCTCACCTTGGCGGCATTGCAGGTGGTTGAACTCCCCTCGCGTTGGGTGGAGTCGGTCATTGCGCTGTCGGTCGTGTTAGCGGCCGCCAACAACCTCTACCCGGTCATAGGCGAAAAACGCTGGGTCGTCGCCTTTCTATTCGGCCTGATCCACGGCTTCGGATTTGCAGGCGTCCTCACAGAACTGGGGCTTCCCAGCAAAGCGCTGGTGATCAGTCTGGTGGGCTTCAATGTGGGGGTGGAGTTGGGGCAGCTCGCGATCGTCGCAGTCTTCCTGCCCATTGCCTTTGGCTTGAGAAAAACACGCTTTTATCAACAAGGCGTGTTTGCCGGAGGCTCCGCACTCACCATGGCTCTGGCCCTTGTCTGGCTGATTGAACGCGCGTTCGATCTGAAGTGGATCACCGCCTGAATCAACCGGTCATTCGAAGCGCATCCCAGATCAACTTGATCGACACGGCAAACAAACTCACCTGCACGATGCGGTAGAACCATTGGTCTGCCAAGCGACGTGTCAGGTAGGCTCCTGCGACCGCCCCCACCAGCGCAAACGGCACCAGCCAAGCGGCGTAATGTAAGGATGCCGTTGAGTAGGGCCGCAAGTTCTGGTACGGAATGATCTTGGCGGCATTGATCACTGCAAACACAATGGTGGACGTGCCGGCAAACGCCGCCTTGGGCAGTTTTTGCGGCAACATGTAGACCTGATAGGGCGGCGCCCCCGCGTGTGAAATAAAGCTGGTAAATCCCGCCAGAGTCCCCCAGAACCAGCCTTTGGCCAGATGCGGTGGCTGCGCAACGCTTGCGTTCTGGTCCCGCAACCAGAGGTTGAGACAGAACCCCACGCCTACCAAGCCAATCATCAGCATGATCGCGCGGTCCGACACCATGGACGCCGTCGCCCAACCGACTCCTACCCCCACGATGCCGGCGGGAATCAAAATCCTCAAATTCGGCCGGCTGTATTCGCGGCGGTACAGCCATACACCAGCCACATCAGAGATCACAAAAATGGGGAGTAACAGCACTGCCGCTTGGACTGGCGACATCGCCATGGACAGGATAGGCACCGCCAACATGCCGACCGCCGGCAAGCCCCCTTTGGACGACCCGACCAGAAAAGCAGCCAGACCCGCCAGCAGAAACAGTGCATCAAACGTCATGCGGAGATCATAGTGGCGCGGCCAGCGGACTACGCGCCCCCTCAAAAACAAATAAAAAGAGCTGCCAGCGCCCGTGGGATATGCGCGAACAGCTACTTAATTCATAGCGCCTACTCAGCTCAACCCGTCCGGCTTGATCTGGGCCCGCTCGATCACGGCTTTCCACCGGACCTTCTCCGCCTTGATGAAAGTATCAAACTCTTTGCCGGTGTTGCCCACTGCCAGCGCAGTCTCTTGCGACAGCTTGTCTTTCACGGCAGATCCTCGTGCAGCCTTGATGGCCTCCAACTCCAGCTTGTCGATCGATGGCTTGGACCACTTTTTGGGAGCCAGCAAGCCGTACCACTGCGTCATCTCAAAGCCCTTGTAGCCCTGCTTGGCCACGGTGGGCACATCAGGCAACTGCGGCAAGCGCTCGGCAGTGCCGGTGGCGATGCAGCGCAGCTTGCCCGCCTTGATGAAGGCCAGCAACGCAGGCGCACCGACAGAGGCCGCTTGCAAACGCCCTGCCATCAAGTCTGTGAGCATGGGGCCCGTACCACGGTAAGGCACATGCAGCATGAAGGTGCCACTCACCATCTTGAGGTACTCAAACGCCAGATGCCCTGCACTGCCGTTGCCCGCTGATCCGTAGTTCAACTGTCCGGGGCGAGCCTTGGCATAGGCTACAAATTCCTTGAGGTTCTGCACCGGCAAATCCGGATGCACCACGTACAAGCTGGGCACCTTGGAGATCAGGGTGATGGGCGCGAAATCGCGGTCAGCGTCATAAGGCAGCTTGGGGAAGATGAACGGATTCACCGCCAAAGTGCCGATGTGCCCCAGGATGAACGAGTGTTCATCGCTGTTGTTGGCCACCTCTTGCATGGCGATGTTGCCGGCTGCGCCGGGCTTGTTCTCAACAAATACGTTCTGGCCAATGGTTTTAGCCATCTCACCCGCGATGGCTCGCGCCACAATTTCCGAGCTGCCACCGGGTGCAAACGGCACTACCAGGCGCAAAGGTTTGTTGGGCCAGGTGCCCTGAGCAAATGCAGGCGGCAGCCAGACGCTGCTGGCCGCGGCTGCTCCGGTGGTCAGCCATTGGCGGCGATTCATGGAAATTTCGTTCATCGGGTCTCCTCGTTATGGTGTCTTGGTATTCAAAATCCGTTGCGGATGATGCAAGGCCCAACCTAACAAGTTCCTATCAATCGGGCTGGGTGAACGGACCCATAATCCGCGCCATGCATATTCTGTTGGCCGAAGACGAACACAGTTTGGGCGAGTGGCTCAGCAAGGCCTTGGAACAATCGGGCCACAAGGTGGACTGGCGCAACGACGGGCGCTTGGTGGAGCTTGCCTTGGGCGACACGGATTACGACGCACTGGTGCTGGACCTGGGCCTCCCGGGCAAGAGCGGCACAGACATCCTGCGCAGCATTCGCAGCCGGGACAACCGCCTGCCGGTGCTGGTGCTCACCGCAAGAGACTCGCTGACCGAACGGGTGAATACCCTGAATCAGGGCGCTGACGATTTCCTGCCCAAACCCTTCGCCCTGGCGGAGCTCGAGGCCCGTCTGACGGCTTTGGTGCGCCGTGCCCGCGGCAGCGAGCACCCCCGGTTTGCAGCCGGCCCGCTCAACTTCGATACCGTCACCCGCCAATTTACCTTGCACGGAGCGATGCTGGCGCTCTCCCCGCGCGAGCACGCGCTGCTCAAGGCGCTCATCATGCGCAGTGGCGAACCGCTCTCACGGCAGCAAGTGATGGATCGGATCTTCAGTGACGAATCCGACGTACAACCCAGTGCCATCGACATGCTGCTGCATCGCCTGCGCAAACGGTTGGAGCATAGCGGCGTCCACATTCACACCTACCGGGGACTGGGCTATGTTCTGGAATCGGATACGCCAAGCCAGTCTTAAGGTCCGCCTGCTCGTGCTCCTGTTGCCGGTGATGGCACTGGTCACGGCGGGGAGCCTGTGGGTAACCCGCAGCGAGTCTGTGGCAGCCGCCAATGCCGCCTATGACCGCTCGTTGTTGGGTGCCCTCAAGGCGCTGGACTTGAACATTTCCACCACGTCCGGCGGGCTGGCGGTGGAACTGCCCTACCGCCTGTTTGAGTTTTTCCAGCTCACAGCCACGGGCAGCGTGTACTTCCGGGTCGCCACTGCCGATGGGCTGGTGGAAATCGGCAACCCCGATCTTCCTGCCCCACCACGGCCACTTCTGGCCGGACAACCCCAGTTTTATGACGCCCGCTATTTCGATGAAACCGTCCGTGTGGGCGCCTTCATGCGGCCACTCTCGCAGGCGGTAGAGAACTCGGGGAGTGCATTTGTCGTCATCCAGGTAGCGGAAAGCACATCGTCACGGGAGCAATTCACCCGCAGCTTTCTGCGCCGCAGTCTGTTGCGTGACGCCGTGTTTCTAGCGGCCATGGTGCTCGCGGTCATCGTCGGTTTGACGCTGGCACTGCGTCCGCTCTCGCGTCTGGCGCGCCAAACTACGGACCGCAGTGCGGACGATTTGCGCCCCCTGCCAGTGCAGGACCTGCCCGGCGACATCCGCCCGCTGGTTGACGCCATCAACCAGCAACTGCACCGCACTGAACAGCTGATGGCGGAACAACGCGGTTTTCTGGACGATGCCTCGCACCAGCTGCGCACACCACTGACCGTGCTCCGTGCCCAGCTCGACTACATCCTGCGCGAGAAAGACTCGGCCTCCAAAGCGCTGGCCCTGAATGCGCTCTCGGAGGCGCTGGAGCTCGCCATTCGCGCGACCAACCAACTGCTGGCGCTGGCCCGTAGCGACACCGGCCTCACCCAACGCGAAGTCTTCGACCTGTCTGCCCTGGTGCGCGAGGTGGCTATGGAGCTGATGCCATTGGCACGCGAACGGGGCGTGGATTTCGGTGTCGATGTACCGGAACAGGGCTTGGAGGCCAAGGGGGACCGCAACCTCCTGCGCCACGCCCTGCTCAACCTGGCGCACAACGGCCTGGAACACGGCCGCGCCAGGGGCACCGTCACCCTGATGGCCAACAGCACGGAAACAGGCTATGAGATCCAGGTTATTGACGACGGCAACGGTCTGGAGGCGGACGTGTTGGCGCGCGCGGGCGAACGCTTTGTCAAAGGACGGCACAGCAAGGGTTCCGGTTTGGGCATGGCCATTGCGCGGTCTGTGATTGAGGCCCACGGCGGGAAGTTACAGATACCCCCCCCCGGTGGAGCCCGGCCCCGGTCTGCGCGTCGTGCTAGGGTGGCCACGATGAAACTGCTTTTCAAATCAATGTGCAGCGTGCTGATGATGGTGTGCGCCGCGGCACTTGCAGGCCCCGAAGGCGGGCGCTGCATTGCGCCTGCCAAAGCGGGCGGTGGATTCGACCTCACCTGCCAACTCACAAGAGACATGTTGGCCCAGCCCCCAAAAAACCGCCCGCCTTTGGCGGTGGTGTACCAGCCAGGCGGCATAGGCGCGCTGGCATTCAAAAACACGGTAACTCAACAACCGCCAGACGGGAAAACGGTCGTTGC
Source organism: Curvibacter sp. Hmag1.1 (assembly GCF_059769165.1). Classification (NCBI taxonomy): domain Bacteria; kingdom Pseudomonadati; phylum Pseudomonadota; class Betaproteobacteria; order Burkholderiales; family Comamonadaceae; genus Curvibacter; species Curvibacter sp. Hmag1.1. Next base: position 3,898,649 of record NZ_JBMBGX010000002.1, on the reverse strand, counting down.
CTTCTCATCAGGCTCTTTGCTGAACTTGGCACAAAATCGCTTCGGCCCCTACAACACCCGCAGCGTGCGTTGGTTGGCGGCCGTGGGCATGGACTATGGCGTGGTGGCGGTGCCGCGCGAGTCGCCTTACAAAAACCTGCCGCAGCTGCTGGAAGCCTTGCGTGACAAACCCGGCAGCATCGTCTTCGGCGCAGGCGGCTCCATCGGCAGCCAGGACTGGATGAAAGCCGCCCTACTCGCCCGTGCGGCGGGCGTAGGACACAAAGAAATGCGCTTTGTCGCTTTTGAAGGCGGCGGCGAAGCTCTGTCCGCATTGGGCGACAACCATGTTCAGGTGCTCGCAGGCGATGCTGCAGAGGTCGGCCGCCAGTTGGAACAAGGCGTTGCGGTACGGGTGCTGGCCGTGCTCTCAGAGAAGCGGCTGGCGGGCCGATGGGCCCATGTGCCCACTGCCAGGGAACAAGGCTTTGACATCGTGTGGCCCATTCTGCGGGGCCTGTACATGGCACCCGGCGTGTCAGACCGCGACTTCAAGGAATGGACCGACGCCTTGGCCAAGGCCGCCGGTCAACCGGCCACGGCGCGAGCGCTCACCAAAGCCGGAATGAACCCCGTATGGATTACCGGCCGGGCGCTGGACCAACTGGTGGACCAGCAGGTGGAAAGCTACCGCAAACTGGCTGCGGACTTCGGTCTGGCGCCACGCACCGGCTCTGTCCAGCCTTAGGCGCCCACCCGCCTACTTGCCGCCCAGCCCCATGGACCGGGTGATTACTTCTTTCATGATCTCATTGGTGCCACCGTAGATGCGCTGCACCCGGGCATCGGCGTAGGCGCGGGTGATGGGGTATTCCCACATGTAGCCGTAGCCGCCGAAGAGCTGCACACATTCGTCCATCACCTTGCACTGCAGGTCGGTCGTCCAGTACTTGGCCATGCTGGCAGTGGCTGTGTCGAGCTGGTCTTTACCGATCAGCTCACAGCACTTGTCCACAAACACGCGAGCCACTTGCACTTGCGTTTGCAGCTCGGCCAGCACATAGCGCGTGTTCTGGAAGCTGGCGACCGGCTGGCCGAACACCTTGCGCTCTTTCACATAATCCACCGTCCAGTCGATGGCCGCCTGCGAGGCCGACACCGCCCCGATAGCAATCTGCAAACGCTCCCAGGGCAACTGCTCCATCAGGCAAATGAAGCCTTTGTTTTCATAGGCCGCACCGCCCAGCAGGTTCTCGGCGGGTACGCGCACATTGTCAAAAAACAGCTCGGAAGTGTCCTGGGCTTTCATGCCCATTTTCTTGAGGCGTTGGCCCACACTGAAGCCGGGCATGCCGCGCTCCACCAGCAGCAGGCTGGTACCTTTGCCGCCGGCCGCCGGATTGGTTTTAGCCACCACCACCACGAGGTCGGCATGCCAGCCATTGGTAATAAAGGTCTTGCTGCCGTTGAGCAGGTAGCTGCCGTCGGGCTGCTGGATGGCGGTGGACTTGATGCCCTGCAGGTCCGAGCCGGCTGCCGGCTCGCTCATGGCAATCGCGCCCACCATCTCGCCACTGGCCAACTTGGGCAGGTACCTGGCCTTTTGCTCGGGCGTACCGTAGTGCAGGATGTAAGGCGCCACGATTTCGCTGTGCAGCCCGAAGCCGATACCAGTGAAGCCACCGCGGGCCAACTCCTCCATCTGGATCACCGAGTACAGCTTGTCCGCCTCGGAGCCGCCGTATTCCTCCGGCATGGTCATGCACAAAAAGCCGTTCTCGCCGGCCTTGTTCCACACCTCGCGGGCGACATAGCCCTGCTCTTCCCAGTCTGCATGGAAGGGGGCGATTTCCTTTTCCATGAAGCGGCGGAAGCTGTCGCGAAAAGATTCGTGGTCCGGGGTGAACAGGGTGCGTTCGATCATGGTGTCTCCTAAGGGAAAGTCATTAGTTATTTTTACAAAGCGTTTGCTTGGTAAAAACAATATACTGCAAAACAGCTTGCAGGCGCCAGCGTGCGCACCCGCATTCCCAAGACAACACCGGAGACCCCATGACTGAAGCCTATGTGTTTGACGCCATCCGCACGCCCCGTGGCAAGGGCAAGAAAGACGGCAGCCTGTACGAAGTCAAACCCGTCACCCTGCTCGCAGGACTGCTGACCGACCTGCAACAGCGCCACCAGTTCGACACCGCGCAGGTGGACGATGTGGTGATGGGCGTGGTGTCCCCCGTGGGTGACCAGGGCGCTGTGCTTCCCAAAGTGGCTGCGCTGAAAGCCGGCTGGGACTTCCAGTGCGCGGGTGTGCAGATCAACCGCTTCTGTGCCTCCGGCCTGGAGGCGGTGAACATGGCCGCGCAAAAAGTGCGCTCCGGCTGGGAAGACCTGGTGGTGGCCGGCGGCGTGGAAAGCATGAGCCGCGTACCTATTGGCTCCGACGGCGGTGCCTGGGCCATGGACCCCGAAACCAACAGCCAGACCTGCTTCGTACCCCAAGGCATAGGCGCTGACCTGATTGCCACACTGGAAGGCTTTACCCGCGCTGATGTGGATGCCTATGCACTCGAATCGCAACGCCGCGCCACCAAGGCACAGGCTGCCGGCTATTTCGACCGCTCAGTCATGCCGGTCAAAGACAGCCTGGGCCAGACCATTCTGACCCGCGATGAGTTCATCAAACCCGGCACCACGCTCGAAGGTCTCGCGGGTCTCAAGCCTGCGTTTGGCGACATGGGCGGCATGGGCTTTGACGCCGTGGCCCTCACGCGCTACCCGCAGGTGGAGCGCATTCACCATGTGCACCACGCCGGCAACTCTTCGGGCATTGTGGATGGTGCTGCCGCGGTACTGATCGGCAATGAAGCCGCTGCCAAGGCGCATAGCTTGACCCCGCGCGCCCGCATTGTGGCCACGGCCTTGAGCGGCGCGGACCCGACCATCATGCTCACCGGCCCCATGCCCGCCACGCGCAAGGCTCTGGCCAAAGCCGGTCTCACGGTGGACGACATCGACCTGTTTGAGGTGAACGAAGCCTTTGCCGCGGTAGTGATGCGCTTCATGAAAGAGATGAAGGTGCCGCACGACAAGGTCAACGTGAATGGCGGCGCCATCGCCATGGGCCACCCGCTGGGGGCTACGGGCGCCATGATTCTGGGCACGCTGATTGACGAGCTGCACCGGCGCAAATTGCGCTACGGGCTGGCCACCCTGTGTGTGGGTGGCGGCATGGGCATTGCCACCATCGTCGAGAGACTTTGAAGCCTTTTCAGCCTCTAGCGCACGTTGATATTGCGCGAGCAGCTCCTAATTCCATAGCATTCTGACCCACATCATGAAAACCATCCGCTACTCCCTGGACCACGGTATTGCGACCATCACCTTTGATGAGCCGGATTCCCCCGTCAACACCATGTGCCTGCAATGGCAGCAGGACATGGATGCCGTGGCCGCACAGGTGCTGCAGGACAAAGACAGCATCACCGGCATCCTGCTGGCGTCTGCCAAAAGCACTTTCTTCGCCGGCGCGGACCTCAAAGCGGCCATGCGCCTGACCCCGGCGGACGCACCGCGCATCTTTGAAGAAATCGAGCGGGTGAAGCGCAACTTCCGCACCATTGAGACCCTGGGCAAACCGGTGGTCAGCCTGCTCAATGGCACGGCCTTGGGTGGCGGCTGGGAGGTTGCGCTGGTGGGCCACTACCGCATCGCAGTGGACGACCGCAAAACCCAGTTCGGCCTGCCCGAAGTCACCCTGGGCCTACTGCCGGGTGCCAGTGGCGTGACCAAGATGACGCGCCACCTGGGGCTGATGGGCGCCCAGCCTTATCTGGTGGAAGGCAAAACCTTCAACCCCTCCGAGGCCAAAGGCCTGGGGCTGGTGCACGAGCTGGTAGCGCCCGGCCCCGACGCCGCAGCCGAGATGCGCGCCAAGGCGTTGGCATGGGTTGCCGCCCACCCGACAACCCAACACCCGTGGGAAGCCAAAGGCTACAAAGTGCCCGGCGGCTTGCCCAGCAGCCCGGCGGTGGCAGGCATGTTGCCGATTGCGCCCGCTGTCATCAAGAAAAACACCCGGGGCTTGTACCCCGCACCCGAAGCCATCATGGCCTGCATGGTCGAAGGCTTGCAGGTGGACCTCGACACCGCGCTGCGCATTGAAAGCCGGTACCTGGCCAAGCTCATGTCCGGCCCTCAGGCCAAGGCCATGATCAACACCTTCTTCTTCAACCTGAACGCCATCAAGAGCGGCCAGAGCCGCCCGGATGGCGTGCCGCGCTTCAAACCCACCAAGGTGGGCCTGCTGGGCGCCGGCATGATGGGTGCGGGCATTGCCTACAGCCAGGCCAGCAAAGGCATCACCACCGTGCTCAAAGACGTGAGCCAGGAAAAAGCGGACCTCGGCAAGAGCTACAGCGCCAAGATCACCCAAGGCCGTGTCGACAAAGGCCGCATGAAGCCCGAGGCCCAGCAACAGATCCTCGACCTGATCCACCCCACCGGCAACGTGGCAGACCTGCAAGGCTGCGACTTGATCATCGAGGCCGTATTTGAGAACCGCGAACTCAAAGCCAAGGTCACCCAAGAGGCCGAGCCGCTTTTGGCACCGGGTGGATTTTTTGCATCCAATACGTCTACCCTGCCGATTACCGGTCTGGCCAAAGCGAGTACCAAACGCGAGAAATTCATCGGCATCCACTTCTTCAGCCCCGTCGACAAGATGAAGCTGGTCGAAATCATCAAAGGCAAAGCCACGGACGATGAGACCGTGGCCCGCGCTTTTGACTATGTGCAGGCACTGGGCAAGTTCCCCATTGTGGTGAACGACTCGCGTGGCTTCTTCACCAGCCGGGTGTTCGGTACCTTTGTGATGGAAGGTGCGGCCATGCTGGGGGAAGGCATTCCCGCTGCGGCGATCGAGAACGCGGGCATCCAGGCCGGCATGCCGGTGGGCCCCTTGGCCGTGCTGGACGAAACCGCCCTCACCTTGAGCCTGCACGTGATGGACCAAACCAAAAAAGACTTTGAGGCCGAGGGCAAGAGCTATATCGCCACGCCCGGTGAACTCGTGGTCGAGAAAATGGTGAAGCAGCACAACCGCCCCGGCCGCGCTGGTGGTGCGGGCTTTTACGAATACCCCTCTGAGAAAGGTGCCAAGAAGTTCCTCTGGCCCGAACTTAAAGGCCTGTTCGAAAAGCCCGATGTCGCTTGGAACATCACCGACCTCAAAGATCGCCTGCTTTACCGCCAAGCGGTGGAGACAGCGCGCTGCCTGGCCGAGGGCGTGCTCACCAGCGTGCACGATGCCAACATCGGCTCGATCTTCGGCATCGGCTTCCCGGCGTGGACCGGTGGCGCCATGCAGTTCATCTACGGCATGGGCATCGACACGTTTGAGGCGCGGGCTGCCGCTTTGGCCACACAATTCGGAGGCGGTTTTGCCTTGAGCGATGATGTGAAATCCGCCATACGGCGCTTTCAACCCATCTACTGATCCATGCTCGCCAGACTCCTGCAACGCTTTTTGTTGGCCCTTGCCCTTGCGGGCGCCGGTTTGGCCGTGCTATGGCATGGCGCCACAGGAGACGTGATGCTGGGCGCGCTCTTGATGCCATGGCTGGCGGTGGTGCTCAGCACCTCTTACACCATGCTCAAGAGTCGTGCCCCTGGGGAGCCCTCAAGCATGTTCTACCGTGCCTGGTGGGGCGAAACCGTGGCCAACTTCCGCACCTTTGTACTGCGCCAGCCGTGGGCAGAGCCCCAACCCGCTGTGCTGCCTGCTACGGATGGGGTGAAACGCGTGCCGGTGCTGCTGGTGCATGGTTATGTGTGCAACCACCGCCTGTGGGACGACGTCACTTTGCGCCTGCGTGCTGAGGGACATGATGTGCTGGCGATCAACCTGGAGCCTTTGTTCACCTCCATTGACCAGTACGCGGAACACATCGAAGTTTCGGTACAAGCTCTGATGAAACACAGCGGGCAATCTCAAGTGGCATTGGTCGGTCACAGCATGGGAGGTCTGGCCATCCGGGCATGGATGCGGCAATGTGGCAGCGCGCACGTGGCCCGCATTCTGACCCTGGGCACACCCCATGCCGGCACCAAAGCCGCCAAACAGAACCGCACACCCAATGGCCGCCAGATGCTGTGGGACAGCGCCTGGCTCCAAGGCCTGGCGGAATCCGAGACCCCCGAGCGGCGCGCGCTGATGCGCATCGCACTCACCCCGCAAGACAACATCGTTTTTCCCCAACGGGCTCAGACCTTGCCGGGCGTGAACCCGGTGGTGTTTGAAGGCTTGGGGCATGTGCAAATGTGCAGTGCGCCTGTGGTGATCGATTGGGTCGCCAACGAGCTGAATAGCCCGCCCCTTGCCGCCTGACACTGATCCGGAACACTCCATGAGCCAACTCACCGTACGCAAACTCTTGATCGACCTGCAGACTCCATTCGCGGTGCGCTGGTGTTCCGGCGACGCTTTCAAGTCCGCGTTTTTCAATGCACTGTCCATGAGCTTCCCGCTGGGAGAGCAGTACTTCATGGACTCGGTGCGTGCAGGCCTCAAAACCTTGCCGCCTGACGCGCAGCAACCGTTTGCCGCCGAGGTACAAGGCTTCGTGGGGCAGGAAGCCACCCACCGTCGCATCCACAGCCTGTTTAACGAGCAGCTGGCACGGCAAGGCTTTGACAACGTCATGGAGCGCCGGATTGCCCGCCGGCTGAAGGCCCATGCCCATCTCGATGTGCGCATGCATGTGGGCGCCACCGCAGCCACCGAACACCTGACCGCCCTGTTTGCCGACTGGATGCTCGCCCACCCCGAGGCCATGGCGGGCACCGAAGACCGCTTGCGCACCTTGTGGCTCTGGCACAGCGCCGAAGAGAGCGAGCACCGCAGCACCGCCTTCGACGTGTACCACGCCATCGGGGGCAACCATGCGTGGCGCGTGCGCCTGTTCCGCTACATCACCTGGACCTTCTTCACCGACGTAGCACGGCAGACGGTGCGCAACCTGTGGCGCGACAAGGCCTTGCTCCGCTGGAGCACCTGGCGCAGCGCCTGGCCTTTTTTGTTCGGCCGCGAGGGCATCATCCGAAGCAACTGGCCGCTGTGGCGCGACTACTTGCGTGAAGACTTTCACCCCAGCCAACACCCGGCAGAGCGCTCTGCGCAGTGGCTGCGCGACAATAAGCACCAGTTCACACCGGTAGGCCCGTTGAACGCCCCGGCAAGCTGATCCCGCGGGGCGGCAGCACCGGGCCGGAATCACCTCGCAGACCATGCCCGACACTCCAGACATCCGCCCGGCCCCTCAGTCCAAAACAGAGCTTTTTTACGCCTTTTCCATCCTTGCACTGCAGGGCTTCGGGGGCGTGCTGGCGGTCGTGCAACGCGAACTGGTGGACAAGCGAAAATGGCTCACGGCCGAAGAGTTTGTCGAAGACTGGGCCGTCGCCCAGATCCTGCCGGGCCCCAATGTGGTGAACCTGTCGCTCATGCTGGGCGACCGCTACTTCGGCTGGCGGGGCGCACTCACCGGCGTGGCCGGCATGCTGTGTTTTCCGACCATCGTGGTGTTGTTACTGGCGGCCCTGTTCGCCGGCGTAGCCGACGTGCCTGAGGTACAAGGTGCCCTGCGCGGCATGGGCGCTGTGGCTGCCGGCCTGATTGCGGCGGCCGGTTTGCGGCTGGTGGGAGCGCTACGCAGCAACGCGATGGGCATTCTGACTTGCTGGGCCCTGGTGGTAGCCACCTTTGTAGCCGTCGCCCTGGTGCGCCTGCCTCTGGCTTGGCTGCTGCTGGCGATAGGCCTGCCCGCCTGCCTCTGGGCCTATCACTGTCTGGGCCGGATATCCGCTGCCAGCACCGGAAAGGAGCGCGCATGAACGCCCTGCCCGCGGTTCAGTGGCTGGACCTGTTTCTGCATTTCGCGGCCCTTTCGCTGTTGGCGATTGGCGGTGCCATCACCACCGCGCCGGACATGCAGCGTTACCTGGTAGTCGAACGTGGATGGATTGACAACGAACAGTTCACCTCCAGCATCGCCTTGTCGCAAGCCGCACCGGGGCCCAACATCCTGTTTGTGGCCCTGCTGGGCTGGAACATCGGGCTGAGTGCTGCCGGCGTGCCACCCGGCACCGCAGCCACCACATGGCAAGCCTATGCCTTGGCGCTGGGCGGTGTGGCGGTCACCATGACCGGCATCATGCTGCCCAGCACCACCCTCACTTTCATGGCAGCGCGCTGGGGCCACCGCAATCGCGAGCTGCGCGCGGTACGGGCATTCAAGCAAGGCATGGCCCCCATCGTGATTGCGCTGTTGGCCGCCACCGGCTGGATACTGGCCGCCAACCACAAAGGCGACGAACACCACCTAGGTTTGTGGGCCGTCAGCCTGGTGACCTGCGCATTGGTCTGGAAGACGCGACTTCATATGCTGTGGATGCTGGGAGGCGGTGCCATCGCAGGGTGGATGGGGTGGATTTAGGCGTACGCCCGGCCGTCTCGTAACGCACGGACGAGCCGCACTTGGAAGGCCATAGTGCGTGTGCGGTCACGCCTTTGTGACCACGCACTGAAGGCCACCCATGCAAAAGTCTGCACGCCCCCTGCTCTTTGTCGGCCTGCTGGCGCTAGCCACCGCGCAAGCCGGCTGCGGCAAAACCAACGATATCGATAACGCAGTACCTAACGCAAACAGCGACGCAGTTAACGTCTCAGATATGGATGTGACGGAGCATGTGAAAACGGCACTGCACCAGAACGCCACGCTTCAGGCTTTTGACATTACCGTCCTCACCATCAAGGGAGATGTGCGGCTGATGGGCACTTTGGACACCCAGGCCCAAATCACCGAGGCGCTTCAGGTGGCCCGGGCAGCCCAGGGCGTGCACAGCATTCACGACGAGCTGACGCTCAAACCCTGAATACCGTTTTGGCGCTGAAGGCGCCTATTGCAAAGCTAGCTATGCCCAACCACTTGATGGATGCGCACACGCCGGCGGCCAGATAGGTGATAGATGGCAGTGTGACACTGCCTTGGAGAACCTCCGCCCCGGTCAGCCACCAGTGCAACAGGTTTTCTCCCGCGTCAAACGCGGCAGCCAGAGGTAGCAACAAAGCCCAAAATGCCAATGGAACATGGTGGGACAGCGATGCGAAAAGCCGGGTGCTACCGGCAGCCAGATACCCGGCTGCCCCGTAGCTCAGGAGCAAGAGGCCATCCACCATCAAATGCTGGCGGAAACGCTCCACTCCCTCAGGGCCCCAAGTCTGAAGCACCGCCGCAAACGCTTGCGGGGAATACGTGAATTGCAGAGCCACCACGCTGGGATGCAAGGGAGCCAAAAACACACCCAAGCCTGCAAATAGCACTGCGCAAGCCACCACAGCCCACTTCAAAAGCAAGGTGCTGGAGTGCTGCGCAGCCATGCGATGGGCTTAGCGCGGGTTTTCGAAGAAGAGATAATTCGAGCCGTAATCGCTGATTTCGAAATACACCTTCTTTTCGCCACTATCTGCCACGAAGTTGAAGTTCTCGTCGAGCACACCATAGCCGAAGCGGTAGGGACGGGGCTTGCCGTCATCCGTGCCCATAGCAGTGGAGAGTTTGTCGATCTTGATGAAGCGGCGCACCAGCTTGTCGCCGGCATAAAACTCCAGCACGCCATTGGTTCCGGTCCAATTCTGGATTTCACGACCGAGCTTGTTTTGCTGCTCCTGGGTACAACCCATCAATAGAAAAACAGATGCAGCGCCCGTCGCTATTGCGCGGGCAGCTATTGACTTTATAGCAATCATGAACTCTCCGGAAGGGTTGATTTACTTGCTGGCGGCTGTGCGCTGACGCAGGGCTTCGTACAAACACAGGCCACTGGCCACCGATACATTCAGGCTTTCCACAGCACCCTGCATGGGAATGCTCACCAGCTGGTCGCAGGTTTTGGCAGTGAGCTGGCGCATGCCGTCACCCTCGGCGCCCAACACCAACGCCACCGGTCCCTTCAGGTCGGCCTGGTACAGATGGCTGGTGGCCTGGTCGCTGGTGCCGATGATCCAGATATTGCGCTCCTTAAGCTCGTTGAGCGTGCGGGCCAGATTGGTCACCATGAAGTACGGCACGGTTTCGGCCGCTCCACTGGCCACTTTGGCCACCGTGGCGTTGATGCCGGCCGCGTGGTCTTTGGGGGCAATCACGCAATGCGCACCGGCGCCATCAGCTACCCGCAAGCAGGCGCCGAGGTTGTGCGGGTCAGTCACGCCGTCCAGCACCAAAATCAGCGGGTTGGTGCGCTCAGCCACGGGCAATTCGGCATTGGCGGCTTCGAGGTTTTCGAGCAATTCATCCAAGGAATGGACCTGCTTGATCTCTTGCACCCGGGCGGCCACTCCCTGGTGGCCGTGGCTACCGGCAAGTTTGGCCAGGCGCATGCCGTCGGCTTCGATCAGGCGTACACCGCTTTCTGCCACTTTCTCGAGAAACTGGCGCATGCGCGCGTCACGGCGGGTGGGCTCGTAGTAAATCTCGATGATGGATTTGGGGGCGGTCTTCAGGCGCACGCCCACGGCATGAAAGCCGAATAAAACTTTGGGGGAGGACATGGGAGGATTATCGACGCTGGCGCCTGCACCGCCGTCAGGGGCTACAGAGCCAATATCGGTCTTTTGTTGGTACGATCATCATATTTGATTCACTTTTATCATTTAAAATGTTTTAATGTGATATTCGCTTCATTTTTCTAATTCCATGAGCACCACCAACATCGCTGGACTCACTGTAGGCAAGCCTGCGGCGTGGCTCATGGCATTGCCGCCATTGGCAGCCAACGCAGTGTGCGCGGTGGCCTATGTGCTGGTGGCAACGCTGGTGCACTTGCTGTTTGCCTTGCCCAACCCGCTTCTGGTGGCTGGCACTGCGGCTTCGGGAGTCGCAGTAGCAGGGGCCCTGATGTGTGGGCGCAAGGTTTTGCCCGGCCTGTGGTTGGCACGCCTGGTGTGGGACCTCTGGCTGATGGAAGGCACTTCCGGGTCCAGAGAATGGGCACTTGCCAGCCTGGGGGCTTGTGCTCTGGTGCTGCAAACTGAAGTGGCGCGTGTCGCCGTGTTGGCATTGCAAATCCTGCCCAGCAAACTGCGGCGTCTGCGCAAAAGCCTGCAGATCTGTGGCGCGGGGCTGCTCGCGACCAGTGCGGGTACCGCCCTGTACCTGCTGGTTCTGTCCCAGATGCAGGAGGCCGCAGCCGTACACCATTGGGGCCTGCAAGCTGCTGGGCTGCTACTGCCCGAATGGGCCGGCATCGCCATCCTCTTGCCTCTGACCATTCTGTGGCTGCAGGATGATGCATGGCAGGAACCCCGCAAGTGGCGTGTGAGCACACTGCTGGCATTGGGCGGTGCACTCACTCTGGGCATCACCGCGCGCGCCGTGTGGACCGACGAACAACAAACACTGGCCCGCTTTCAGGACTCGAACACTGCGTTGGCCCAACGTCTGAATGCCGATTTCCGCAGTGCGCATCAGTCGGTGCAGATACTGCAGAGCCACTTGCGCAATGCGCCTCGAGAGACTGCCGCGCAATTCAGTGAGGTAGCCACTGCGATCCAGGCGAGCCATCCGCATGTGCAGGCGCTCAGTTGGAACCCCCTGATACCCCACGAACAGCGCAGTCAGTTCGAGAGGCGACTGCGTACTGAATACGGCCCGCAGGCAGCCCTGGTAGACCGGGCAACTGACGGCAGCCTGGTCCCCAGCCGGAAGGCCGACTTTTACGTCGCGGTGGAACACATTGCCCCCCTGGAGAAGAACCGCGCCGCTTTGGGCCTGAACATCCACGCCAATCCGGCACGGCGTGCTGCGATAGATAAGGTCCTGCGCAGCGGCGAGGCGGCAATTACCCCCCGCATTCAACTGGTGCAGGAAACCGGCAAATCATGGGGCGCGCTGTACCTGAGTCCTGTAGCACCAGCAGATACCCAGGCAAGTACGGGCCCCAAATCCACCCCTGTCGGCTTTGCGGTTGCGGTGCTGCGCATGGAAGATATCGTGGGCAGCGCTGTCGAGGGGCTGCGCTTTGCCAACTTTCGCCTTGCCAGTGGCGAGCCCCCCCGCCGCCGCGTGGTGCGCTACCAGTTTGTGGATCAGAACGAACCGGCCGAGACGCAAGCCCTGTACGAAGATGGTCAAGCTGCCAGGCCCCCTATCCGCGGCCTCTTGCACAACTTCAGCCTGCTCTCACTACCGGTACCGGCACCGGTGAGTCAGACCATTCATTTTGCCGACCGCAGCTATGCCCTGAAAGCCACACCCAGTGGGGACTTCTGGTTGGGCGAACTCAGCCGCACCCCATTTTTTGCACTGGGAACCGGCATATTGCTGACGTGGGTGACCTTGGCGGCCAGCCTGATGCTGACCGGATCCACCCAATTGCTGACCATCGCGGTAGAGCGGCGCACCCGCCAGCTGCAAGAGGCCGATGCGGCCCTGCAAACCACCAACTTACGGCTGCAACATCAGTCAGTCCAGCTGCGCTCGGTACTTGAGGCCATGGACCAGGGCTACATGGGTTTTGACGCCGATGGCGTGCTTGTGCTTGCGAACGACAAGAGCTTTGACCTGATCGCGCTGCCGCCCGGCGAAGAGCGCGAGAGCTACCTGACTGTGGCCCGCCATATCGGACGCAACTTCCAGCTGGCGCAGGCGCAGGCGCTGTCGGTGGCGCAAAGCATGTTGAGTGTGCGCAACAACAAAGAACACCATGTGTACCGCGACCTGGTGCCAGTCAAACCTGATGCGGTGGCCAGCTACCTCGACATGCGCGTTCACACCTTTGAAGACCCAGCCCTGCGCACCATCGTCCTGCTGCACGACACCACGCCCGAGATGCAGCTGGAACGCTCCAAGTCGCAATTCATGTCTTTTGCAGCTCATGAAATCCGCACGCCACTGACCGTGATCCATGGTTATGCAGACCTGCTGGCTACGCGAGCCCAGAGTGCGGACAGCGTCAAAGAAATGGGCCAGCAGATCTTGCGTAAATCCCAGGGACTGAATCAGTTGCTCCAACGCATGTTGGACCTGTCTGAGCTGGACATGAATGGTCTGGACATCAAGCGCACCCGCATCACCGACCTTGGGGCCCTTTGCGCGATGGCCGCCCGCGGCCTTCAGTTACCCGAGGGCCGTGAGCCGCCTGTGCTTGAGCACCAGGACCCGATCCCTTGGTGTCGTGTCGACCCGGTGGCGATCACCATGGCGGTCACGGAACTCCTGCACAACGCCTATGCCTTCAGCCCTGCGGGCACTCCGGTCACAATCAATGTGGGCCCGCTGAATGAAGATGTAGACAACCCCGGTGGTGTGCGTATCCGCATCCGTGATCAGGGACAAGGCATGACGCATGAAGTGCAGCAACACATCTTTGAGCGCTTCTATCGTGCAGACAGCTCCGGCAAGCACCCCGGATTCGGCCTGGGCCTGAGCACCGCCAAACTGATTGCGGACCTGCACAAAGCCCAACTCCACATTGAAAGCACGCCGCTGCAAGGCACTGTGGTGACAATAGACATCCCTCAAGGGGACGTTTGAATAAAAACAAGTTGTAGCGCCCATCGCATATGCGTGAGCAGCTTCACTTTTGATAGCAGCAGACTACTTGACGGGCTTGCGCCACTGATTGGCGCGCTCATTGGTCGCAGCCAGCCGCGCTGTCTCCTGCACCCGCTTGTCCCGTGTGGCCGGAGTTTTGGCCTGGCTGATCCACTCCAGGATGCTGCGCTTGACCGAACGGGGGAAAGCTTCAAAGAAGCCGGCAGCGCCGGTATAGGCGTCTAGTGCCAGTTGTAGATCGTGGGGGACGGACAAGGCCTCGACCGCGTCGAGTGCGAACCATGAGCCGTCGGCTCGAGCTTTTTCCACCTTGGCCAAACCGGGAGCAGCCATGCGACCGGCGGCCAGCGCACGCTCAATGCGCTGTTTGTTGGCGGCAGACCAGCCTGTGCCCGCTTTGCGAGGCGAGAACCACAACATGGCTCGCTCCGCATCCAGCGTCTTGGGCTTGCTGTCAATCCAGCCGAAGCACAAAGCTTCTTCCACCGCCTCGTCATAGCTCATGCAGCTACGGCCGGTGTCCTTCTTGAAGCTCACCAGCCAAATACCGGTATCCCGCCCATGGTTCTGGCTCAACCACTGGCGCCATGCATCGCGTGAAGCAGGCTGGAATGCGTTGTCCGGGAGCACTCCTGAATCCGGCATGACACCCACCTCTAATCAGGCCGCCACTGCCTCTGGGACTACCCGACCTGCCTCGATCAGAATGCGGCGGTCGCAACGCGCAGCGATGCTTCGGTCATGCGTCACCAGAACCAGGGTGGTGCCTTGCTCGCGGTTGAGGTCGAACATCAGTTCCATGATTTTTTCGCCGGTGGCAAAGTCCAGGCTGCCAGTGGGCTCGTCGGCCAACAACACGGCTGGCTTGACCACAAAGGCGCGCGCCAGCGCGACCCGCTGTTGTTCTCCCCCGGAAAGTACCTTGGGGTAAGAGTTCAAGCGCTGGGACAGGCCCACGCGTGACAGCATCTCGGTGGCGGCAGCACGGGCGTCTTTGCGGCCATCCAGTTCCAGGGGCAGCATCACGTTTTCCAGTGCAGTCAGATTGCCCAGCAGCTGAAAACTCTGGAACACGAAACCCACCTGCCGGGCACGCAGCGCGGCTCGGGCATCTTCGTCCAGGACGAATATGTCCTGCCCGGCCAAGCGCACGGTGCCGCCCGTGGGCGTATCGAGACCGGCAATGATGGACAACAAGGTACTCTTGCCGGAGCCCGAAGCCCCCACAATGGCTGCGGTCTCACGGGCATTGAGTGCAAAATCAATGTCGCGCAGGATCTCCAGCGTGCCGGTGGAATCTGTCACCGCCTTGAAAACATGCTCAACCGAAATAATGGAATCACTCATGGGGCTCTCTGTAGTTCGTAGACACTGTATCGCGCTGCTCATTTTGGCCTCTTTTGCAGGGGCAAACACAGCGCATGCCAAAGAGTCCCCTGCATCTGCCAAAGTGCTGGTGCTGGGCGACTCCCTCAGCGCGGAGTACGGGCTCAAACGCGGTACCGGCTGGGTCGCCCTGATGGAGCAGCGTATCGCCGCCGACAAAGTAGCCGCCACCGTGGTAAACGCCAGCATCAGCGGGGACACCACCTCCGGTGGCAGATCCCGCTTGCCTGCCCTGTTGGCGCAACACAAACCTACTGTGGTCGTAATTGAGCTGGGTGGGAACGATGCCTTGCGCGGCCTGCCATTGAGCATGACGCAAGACAACCTGCTCGCCATGACCCAAGCGGCCCAGGCCAGTGGAGCCAAGGTGCTATTGGCCGGCATGCAGGTGCCGCCGAACTACGGCCAGGACTACACCAAACGTTTCAGTGAGACGTTTTCCACCGTAGCCAAAACGACGAAGGCGGCGCTCGTTCCATTTTTGCTCAAGGGTGTGGCCGATGTTCCGAATGCAGCAGCCCTGTTTCAAGCAGACCGGATCCACCCCAAGGAAGAAGCGCACCCGACCATCCTCAACACCATGTGGCCGGCAATAAAAAACCTCTTGCGGTAGGAGCACCACAAGAGGTCTGGCCGCTGAGGAGAGGCGGTCGGCGGGCAATAGCGATCAGGCTTGGGGAGTTTCAGTAGGCGCCTCAGCGCCCGCCGAGGCAGCTTGTTCAGCCGCTTCATTGGGGGTCAACTCCACGCCGTCGCCCGTCTTGCGCTCGGCTTTTTGCTTGAGCTTTTCTTCTTTCTTTTTGCGTTTGGCCAGTTCTTTCTGACGCTTTTCGTATCCGTAGTTGGGTGTTGCCAAAGTGTGCTTTCGTTAATTGAAGCCACTTTAACACCTTGCCGCGCACTCACGGCGACGCGACAGGGTTTTCGACCGGGTTCGCCGGACTTTCATCGGCGGGCCACTGCACAGCGCCGCGATAGGCATGCCAGGTCGCATGGCCCAACCAAGGCCCCACCAGCAGCAAGCCAAGGTGCCAGGGCAACGCCATGGCGACCGCGAGCAGGCCGGTTAGCAAAGCGCCCCACAAAATCATGACGCCCGTGTTCTTCAAAAAAACCTCAATGCTGGTGATAGCGGCAGAAATGGCATCGGTGTCCCTGTCCAGAATCATGGGGATGGACACGACGGTCAGCGCAAAGACCAACATGGCAAATCCACCGCCGACCACGGCATACGCGAATACAAATTCCAGGTTCTGCGGATTGAACACCGCTTGCACTACGCCGGTCGTAGAGGGCATGCCGGTATTGAAAAACACCGCAAACACCACCAGCGATGCCCTGCCCCACAGCAACTCCAACACGATGAGCACCAGCACCAGCATGGCCATGCTGGGAACATGACGGTCCCAACAAACGATGGAGGCACCCAGCGCAGGCGTCAAGCCTTCATCGCGACGGCGGCTGACCTCATAGAGGCCCATGGCCAAAAACGGGCCAACCAATAAACAACCGGAGGCAATGGTCATGGTGTACTCCGGGCTGTTTCTGAACACGGCGCCGAGAACCAGCGCCATGGTGGTGAACGCAACGCCATAAAAGAGTGCAATGCCGGGATGAGCCATGAGGTCACCCGCTCCCCGCCGCAGCCACCGGAAAGGATCCATCAACTTCAACGGGAGAATCGTCTTCCGGGGCGCCTCGGAGGGCGGTGGCACATATGGAGCCGGCTCCAAATCAGGCGAGCGCACGGTACTGATGGCATCAAGAGATTCGGTAGGCGAGGAAGTGGTGCTCATGCGCGGCAGGTTACGCCGACACCTGCTACTTGCCTACTCAGGAAAACGCGCAGTCAGCGCAAGACTTCCAGTGCCTGCGCAATGTCGGCCTGCAAGTCGGCCACATCTTCAAGTCCTATAGAGAAGCGCACCAGCGTTCCCCGCAGAAGATGCTCCGGCCAGGCCGTACGCATGCTTTCCAGTTCGTAGGGCACCACCAAGCTGATGGGGCCACCCCAGCTGTAGCCCAACCTGAACAGCTTGAGAGCGTCGCAAAAGGCATCTGTTTGGGCTTGGGTAAACCGGGCGTCCAGCATCACACTGAAGAGACCGGCGGCTTTGCCCTCTTCGCCACCTGTCAAGGCCATCCAGTGGCTATGCCCGGGGGACTCAGGCAAGGCCGGATGCAGCACCTGCACAAACTCCGGCTGGGTTTGGGCCCATGCCGCGAGGCTGCGTGTGGCCACATCGTGTGCGCGGTAACGCAAACCGATGGTTGGCAAGGAGCGCAGAACAGCTTCCACGTCGTTCATGCCAACCCCGATACCGAAGCGCATATGGGTCAGCTTGAGCTTGAGGTGCAGTCCGGGGTTGCGGGTGATCACACTGCCCATCAATACATCGCCACCGCCGCTCGGATACTTGGTCAAGGCATGTGCCGAGACGTCTACGGCCACCGGGCTGCTGGCACCGGGAACCAGGTCAAACGGGTTGAAGGCCAAGCCTGCGCCCCAGGTGTTGTCGAGCGCGGTGAGCACCTTGCGGCGCTGGCAAATCCGCACCATTTCAACAATGTTGGGAAACTCCAGGCTCACAGAGCCCGCCGCCTCCAGCCACACCAGCTTGGTACGGCTCGAAATCTGGGCTTCCAGATCCTCGGGGTCCATCGGGTTGTAGTACTGGTGGGTAATCCCCCACCCCATCAACTCGCCTTCGACGATGGACTTGTTCGGTCCATACGCGTTATCCGGCAAGAGGACCTCGTCGCCGCTTTTCAACAAAGACAGCGCCACCAGTCCCAGCGCCGCGAGGCCACTGGGAACCAACAAACACTCTTTGCCTCCCTCCAGGGTCGCGAGGCGCTCTTCAAGCGCATAGCTGGTGGGCGTGCCGTGCAAGCCGTAGGTGTAGGCGGACTTGTCCTTCCATTCGCGGCTGCGCATCGCGGCCACAGTAGGGAAGAACACCGTAGACGCCTTGAAAACGCCGGGTTGCGGCGCTTCAAAGCCAGCTGGTGGCTGGTACGGATGGTGAATGAGGTGGGTGATCCGGTCTGTCATGCGGCGATATCCGTGAAGCGCTGGAACGTCAAACGCTCCACTTCTGGATCAGCTGCTGGGGACGCAGGGAGTCGTAGCTCTCAAATGGCTGGTGAATCCAGGGGTTGGTCGGCAGGAACTCCACCGAGTAGTCAGGCGTAAACACGCTCACCGCCTTGGTCCAGATCACCGCGCTACGCAACTCGGTGATCGGTGCATAGTTGTTGCGGAGCTGATTGATCACCGCGTTCAAGGTGTGACCGGAATCCGCCAAGTCGTCAACCAGCAGCACTTTGCCGGCGATTTCACCCTTAGGAGTGGTGATGTAGCGGGCAATGTCAAGGTTGCCTTGCTGGGTGCCGGCTTCAGCCCGGTAGGAGCTGGTGGACATGATGGCCAGTGGCTTGTCGAACACGCGGGACAAGATGTCGCCAGGGCGCATGCCCCCGCGTGCGAGGCACAAGATGGTGTCGAACTCCCAACCGGACTGGAACACTTTGATGGCCAGTTTTTCGATCAGGTTGTGGTACTCGTCGTAACTTACGTAGAGGTGCTTGCCGTCTTCAGTCAACATCAGAGTGCTCCTAAAAAAGTAGCTGCTCGCGCAGTTTTCACGGGGGTTACAGGCATAAAAGGCATCAAACCAACTTACTCGGGCAGGTAGGGGTGACGCATCATGATGGTGTGATCGCGATCCGGACTGGTGGAGACCATGTGGATAGGCACGCCGGTGACTTGTTCGATACGCTGCAGATACAAGCGGGCGGCTACGGGCAGCTTGTCGTATTGCGTTACGCCTACGGTGCTGTCGCTCCAACCTTCCAGAACTTCGTAGATCGGCTTACAGCGCTCGATTTCATCTGCTCCCATGGGCAGAATGTCGACCTTTTCGCCGTCCACTTCATAGCCGGTACACAGCATCAATTCCTTGAGACCATCCAACACATCGAGCTTGGTGATACACAGGCCGGACAAACCGTTGACTTGGGCGGAACGCTTGAGCAATGCGGCATCAAACCAGCCGCAACGGCGTGAGCGACCGGTAGTCACGCCCTTTTCAGCACCCACGGTGCTCATGTGGTAGCCGGGTGTGCCGGGCACTTCCCACTCCAACTCGGTGGGGAACGGACCGCCGCCCACACGGGTGCAGTAGGCCTTGGTAATGCCGAGGATGTAATGCAACATGCCGGGACCGACACCGGAGCCTGCTGCAGCATTCCCTGCCACGCAGTTACTGGAGGTGACGTAGGGATAAGTGCCGTGGTCCACGTCCAGCAATGTGCCTTGGGCACCTTCGAACAAGAGGTTGGCGCCTGCCAAATGGGCCTCGTTCAACTCTCGCGAAACATCAGCCATCATGGGCTTGAGCAAGGCAGCGTGTTCCATCGCTTGCTGGAATACTGCTTCAAACTGCACGCGGCCATTGGCCATGAAAGGCGCCAACAAAGGGCCGAAATCGAACGCCTCGGAACCAAGGTAGGTGGCGAGAACGTGGTTATGCAAGTCCAGCAGTTCGCGCAGCTTGGCCGCGAAACGCTCAGGGTGTTTCAAGTCTTGAACGCGCAAGGCACGTCGTGCAATCTTGTCTTCATAAGCGGGGCCGATACCCCGGCCTGTGGTGCCGATCTTGGCCGTACCGCCCTTTTCGCGGAAGGCTTCACGAGCCACATCCAGCGCCACGTGGAAAGGCAGAATCAACGGGCAAGCTTCGCTGATGCGCAGGCGTGAGCGCACTTCCACACCGGCTTTTTCCAGACCTTCAATTTCTTCAAACAACTTGCCTGCAGACAACACGACGCCGTTGCCAATGTAGCATTTAACGCCAGGGCGCATGATGCCGGAAGGAATAAGGTGCAAGGCTGTTTTGACGCCATTGATGACCAGCGTGTGGCCCGCGTTGTGACCACCTTGGAAGCGGACGACCCCTTGGGCGCTTTCGGTGAGCCAATCGACCAGCTTGCCCTTGCCTTCATCGCCCCACTGGGTGCCGACGACCACTACATTTCGACCTTTGGTTGTATTCATTTCGCTCTGGATTAAATAGCTGTTACGACCCACTGACCAGCGGCTTGCACCAGCTCACGGTCGCAATGGAACTCATCGACTTCACTTTCGTGTCCGGGAAGGACACACACCACGGTTTCGCCCTGCCGGCGCAAATCCGCAATTGCTGCTCGCAAGGCCGCAGCCTCACCCCAAGGCGCGCGAATCGCAGCCCGCAGGGGGCGCACTTCGGCTGCTTGGGCCAATACCTTGACATCCAAACTGAAGCCCACGGCAGGACGTTTGCGCCCGAACACCGACCCGACCTCGTCATACCGGCCACCACGGGCCAAGGCGTCACTCGCCCCTGCTGCATAAATCGAAAAGCGCATACCGGTGTAGTAGGCATAACCGCGCAAATCGGCAAGGTCAATTGACACCTTCACACCCTCAAGATGACCTGCCAGCCATTGCAGATGGTCCAGCGCTTGGCTAATTCCTGGCAAGGCCGGCAATTCTTTGCGAGCCTGCTGAAGCACATCTGCGTTGCCGTACAGGTTGACGAGGCTACGCAAAGCAGCGCCGACAGTCTGTGGGCAGGATTGCGTCAGCTCTGTCAATGCACTGCTGTCTTTGGATGTGAGAGCAGAAAGGACTTCGTTCTTCTGAGAGCTGCTCAAACCGGATTCATCGAGCAAACTGCCCACGATGCGGGCGTCCGCCATGTCCACGGTGAGTGCGCCGACCTTACAGGCCTTGAGTGCGTCCAAGGTGAGTGTCAACACTTCCAGGTCAGCCTCCAGCCCTGCATGACCATAGATCTCTGCGCCGAACTGCAAGGGTTCGCGAGTCGCATGAGGGGCAGCAGGTCGGGTATGCAATACAGGCCCGCAGTAGCAAAGACGGGTGACTCCGCTGCGGTTCAACAAGTGCGCATCTATGCGGGCCACTTGGGGCGTGCTATCAGCACGCAAACCCATCATGCGGCCGGATATCTGATCGACCAGTTTGAAGGTCTGTAAATCCAACGCTTCACCGGTACCAGAGAGCAATGACTCCAGATGCTCCAGCATAGGTGGCATCACGAGCTCGTAGCCATAGCAACGGGCCATGTCCAGCAGATCTCGACGTATTTCTTCGATGTGGCGGGCCTCGGAAGGCAGCACATCGGCAATGTGATCCGGGAGGACCCAAGCAGACATGGAATTGAGGGGAGGCTGTTAAAACCGAGATTTTACCGGCCTTGAGGCCCGGATTTCAGGGCAACAGCCACCAAATGCAGACTAATCCGCACAGGATGCTGCATAAGCCGAAGAAACGTATCTGCCCATCCTGCAATTGCAGGAGCTGGGAAAACAGTTTGCGCCACCCTTGGGGTGACGCAAAAGGAAACAAACCTTCAAGCACCAGCACCAAAGCCAGTGCCATCCAAACCGCGTCAGCGTTCACGCTACTTTTTGGCTGCAGGCGCAGCACCGCCACCGTTACGGAAGGTCTTGAAGAACTCAGAACCGGAGGGATCCAGAACCATCACATCGCTCTTGTTGGCGAAACTACTCTTGTAGGCCTCCAAGCTGCGATAAAACTGGGCAAACTGAGGATCTTTGCCGAAGGCGTCTGCGTAAATGCGAGCAGCCTCTGCATCCCCCTCACCCTTGATTTTCTGGGCGTCACGATAGGCGTTGGCGATAGCAATTTCACGCTGGCGATCTGCATCGGCCCGGATTTTTTCGCCTTCTGCCGCACCGGTTGAGCGCAATTCATTGGCCACGCGCTTTCGCTCGGCTTCCATGCGGCGATAGACGGACTCTGTGATGGCCTCTACATAATCTACCCGGGTAATTCGGACGTCCACGACATCCACACCCCATGGTTTGGCTCCGCGTACTTTGTCCAAAACCTCCGCCTTCACGTCCGACATCAACGCTTCGCGCTTGAGGGACAGGAGTTCTTTGACCGTACGCTTGTTGATCTCTTCCTGGAACGCATTACGCACCACCCGGTTCAACTGGCTGGCTCCGGCGCTCTCATTCAAGCCCACGTTGCGGATGTAATCCGATGGTTCAGTAATGCGCCAACGCACATACCAGTCAATGACCACACGCTGTTTTTCGGCCGTGAGCATGGGCTCGGCATCTGTGCTGTCCAAGGTCAACAAGCGCTTGTCGATATAGGACACATTCTGGAAAGGTGGCGGAAGCTTGAAGTTCAAGCCGGGCTCGGTGATCACTTCCTTGATTTGACCCAAGGCATAGACCACGCCGAATTGACGCTGATCCACCACGAACAAGGTGGAACTTGCCAGTGCCAACAGCACCAGCAACGAAGAGAAGATAAGTCCAATACGGTTCATAGTGTTGTCCTAGCGCACGTCGCGTTCACGGGTTCTCGCGGCATCGCGGCTGCGTGGATCGTTGTTGCCCAAAGCTGCCGCAGGCGCTGCAGGAGCAGACTGCGTGGATGTAACGGGACCGGAAGCCGGTTCAGCCGCAGCAGGCGCACCTGTCATCTGTAGCACTTTGTCCAAAGGCAGATAAAGCAAATTCCCACCCTGCTTGGAATCCACAATGACCTTGGTCACGTTACTGTAAATCTGTTGCATGGTGTCCAAGTACATACGGTCGCGCATGACTTGGGGTGCCTTCTGGTATTCGGCATACACCGAGCGGAAACGTTGGGCATCACCTTGGGCCTGTGCTACTACCCGGGCCTTGTAGGCGTCTGCCTCTTCCTTCAATCGGGATGCAGAACCCACGGCGCGGGGAACTACATCGTTGGCATAGGCTTGGGCTTCGTTCTTGGCGCGTTCGCGCTCTTGCCCGGCCTTCAAGACATCATCAAACGATGACTGCACTTGTTCAGGTGGGCGAACTCCGCCTTGTTGAAGGTTGACCCCGACCACCTCAACGCCAACCTTGTAGCGATCCAGAATGGTTTGCATCAGGGCTCGCACACGTGGAGCAATCTGATCGCGCTCTTCAGAGAGCGCTGCGTCCATCTTCATCTTGCCCATCACCTCACGGATCGCTGTTTCGGCGGCCTGAACCACCGCCTCGCTGGGATTTTTGCTCTCAAACAAGAAAGCCCGCGCATCGCTCAAACGGTATTGCACTGCGAATTTGATATCGAGAATGTTTTCGTCCTCGGTCAGCATCGCAGACTCTTTCAGGCCGGTGGCTTTGAGGACTACATCGCGACCCACATCTACTGAGCGGATTTGACTCACGAATACCAATTCATGCTTCTCAATCGGGTATGGAAGACGCCAATTGAAACCCGCATTCACTGTGGATTTGTATTTTCCGAATTGCGTGATGACAGCCTGCTGGCCTTCTTGCACGATAAAGAAACCCGTGCCCAACCAGATCAGGACCAACACCCCAACAATCAAGCCAGCGCCAATACCAGCATTCTTCATGTCAGGTTGAAAGCCACCGCCATTGCCTCCAGCAGGCTTCTTGCCTCCGCCGAACAAGCCAGCCAGTTTCCGGTTGAAGTCCCTCCACAGCTCATCAAGATCGGGGGGACCGGATTGGGACGTATTTTTGGGGCCGCCGGACTGCGGACCCGCAACAGGCGAAGGCCGCTCCGCCTCGGGCTTGGCCTGACCCTCTGGGCCCTGCCCTTCCTGCTTGTCGTCACCGCGCCCCCAACGGGAATCGTTCAAATTGAACACATTACGCAACCAGGGTGCCAATGGCATGCTCTTCATTCGAAACGCAGATAGTTTCATGGAATCTTCTTTAGTGCTATGGGGCGCATTGTGCCAATTCACACACCGTCCCCAGAGGGCTCAGGGTGAATTGACGGCAAGTCATTCAAATCTGTCGCAGATTTCGCAATTTCAGCTAATTTTTGGCGCAGCAAAGGCATTCCGGTCAAGTTGCGCGCACTGACGAATATACGTGGAGTCTGTAGCCCCTCGATTTCATAGGTATCTTCCAAACGCAAGGGTTGTGCATCTGCGGAAATAGCGTCAACCTTGTTGAAGACCAACAATTGAGGAATGTCGTCGGCACCAATCTCTTTGAGTACTGCCTGGACCTGGGCGATTTGCTCCGGAAAGTCCACATTGGCAGCGTCTACGACATGAAGAAGCAAGTCGGCATCAATAGCCTCTTGCAAGGTTGCCTGAAAAGCATCCACTAAACCATGGGGCAAATCGCGAATGAATCCCACGGTGTCAGATAAAGATACCGATCGGTTGGCCTCACCGAGGTACAGTTGTCGCGTGGTAGTGTCCAAGGTTGCGAACAGCTGATCGGCAGCGTAGGCGCGTGCCTTTACCAACGCATTGAACAGCGTGGATTTGCCTGCGTTGGTATAGCCGATCAACGAAATGTTGAAAGCATCACGGCGCTCCCGTTGACGGCGTTGCGTCTGTCGCTGTCGCTTGACTTTGCTCAAACGCTCTTTGGTTCGCTTGATGTTCTCGCTGATCATCCGGCGGTCCAGTTCAATCTGGGTTTCACCGGGACCTCCGCGTGTTCCGATACCCCCTCGCTGACGCTCCAAATGAGACCAGCGGCGCACCAAGCGGGTACTGAGATACTGAAGTCGAGCCAACTCAACCTGCAACTTGCCCTCGTGGCTCCTCGCCCTTTGCGCGAAGATCTCAAGAATCAAGAAAGTCCGGTCATTGACCGGAAGCTGCATGTGCCGCTCCAGATTTCGTTGTTGACCGGGGCTGAGCGCCTGGTCAAACAAAATTTCGGTGGCACCGGTCTGCAGTGCCAGCTGTCGGATTTCCTCTGCTTTCCCGGAACCTACAAACAACGCTGCGTCTGGAGCGCGGCGTTTGCACACAACACGCCCCACAGGTTGCAATCCAGCTGTTTGAGCCAGAAGTCCGAGCTCTTCCAGCTCAGAATCGAAATTCGGACCACCCAGATCGACACCAACCAATATGGTCGGCGCCAATTTGCTTTCTTGGGGATTATTCAATGGGAGAAAAATTCACTGCAGGAGGATCCAAAGGATCCCCTCTTTTGAAGCATCAAGCAGATGCTGCTTCGTCGCCAGCGGCTGCCAGGTTCACTGCGCGTCCGGGAACAATAGTTGAAATGGCATGCTTGTAAACCATTTGTGTCACTGTATTGCGGAGCAAGACCACGTACTGGTCAAAAGATTCGATCTGTCCCTGTAACTTTATGCCGTTCACCAAATAAATGGAAACAGGCACATGTTCGCGACGCAAAGCGTTCAGGAAAGGATCTTGGAGGAGTTGGCCTTTGTTGCTCACGATATTCTCCGTGTTCAAAAAATGATAAGGGTTTGACGATACCACACATGCTTCGAGCCCCTCTTGCTGACGAGGCGTTTACGCACAGGGACCTGTCAGATAACTTGCTGCTTTACTTAATCTTTATCAGCAAATGGATTCTGAGAAGACTTCATTTCAATCCGTAAGGGAGTTCCAATCAAATTGAACTCCTTGCGGAAGCGACCCTCCAAAAACCGCTTGTAGGCTTCGGTAACGTGCTCAAGGGAGTTACCGTGAATCACAATAATGGGCGGATTCATCCCCCCTTGGTGGGCGTAACGCAATTTGGGCCGGTATGCACCGGTTTTCTTAGGTGTCTGGAATTGCACCGCCTCCAATAGCAGGCGGGTCAATACTGGTGTCGGCATCTTGCAATTGGCTGCTTTGTGCGCTTGAGCGATTGCTCCCCACAGCGGGCCTAGGCCCTGGCGTTTTTTAGCCGAAATAAGATGCAATGCAGCGAACTTCAAGAAGCCCAGACGGGTCTCTAAAGATCGTTTCACCAACTCGCGCTGGTATTCGTCGATCGCATCCCATTTGTTTACCGCCACAACCACAGCACGACCGGATTCCAGTATGTAGCCCGCTATGTGGGCGTCCTGGTCAGTTACGCCTTGTTCAGCGTCGATCAACAACAGGACCACGCTGGCAGACTCAATGGCCTGCAGCGTCTTGACGACCGAGAATTTCTCGATGGCCTCAAACACTTTGCCTTTTTTGCGCAATCCTGCGGTGTCTACCAACTCAAACTTCTGACCTTCCCGCTCAAAGGGGACAGAAATGGCATCCCGCGTGGTACCGGGCATATCAAATGCCACCAAACGCTCTTCACCCAACCATGTGTTAATCAGAGTCGATTTGCCTACGTTTGGTCTGCCGGCGACTGCAAGCTTAATCACGGAGGGATCAGAAGGCTCAGGGTCGTCCTCAGGCTCTTCAAGATGCAATGCGTCCAGTGCCATCTCGATCAAAGAGCGCATACCCTGACCATGGGCAGCAGATACCGGGAAGACCTCACCCAAGCCTAACTCAAAGAACTCAGCAAGTTGGGAGCCGGCTTTCATGCCTTCCGCCTTGTTGGCAACGACAAGGCACGGCTTACCAAGCTTTCTCAGATAGTTGCCGATGTCATGATCCTGCGCGGATAACCCCGCCCGAGCATCTACCACAAATACAACCACATCAGCCTCGGCAACCGCCTGCCGGGTTTGCTTCGCCATCTCTTTGAAGATGCCGCTCCCGGCATCGGGTTCAAAACCACCGGTATCGATGACGATGAATTCCTGCTTGCCGTGTTTGCCATTGCCGTAATGGCGGTCACGTGTCAATCCGGCATAGTCGGCAACGATCGCATCGCGGGTTTTCGTCAAGCGATTAAATAAGGTCGACTTCCCGACATTCGGGCGCCCCACAAGGGCGATAACTGGCTTCATTCGGGACCTCTCTTATTCTGGACGGAAGGCAAAAATACCTCCCTTTTGGGTCACAACGACCAACGTTTTTCCAGCAAGGACAGGCGACGCCCCCAGTGGTGAACCATCAAGCACCAAACGCCCTAAAGAGGAACCGTCTGTTTTCGACAGTAGGTGCACGAGTCCGGCACTGTCGGGTACCGCCAGAGTCTCTCCGAGGAGCAACGGTGTTCCCAAATCACGCCACTTCAAGCTCGCCAATTGCCATGCCACCTCACCATCAGCGCGGCGCCATGCTACGAGCCTGCCATCGGCCTCTGTACCAAACACTAACTTGTCATCGCCAGAAACACCAGTGAATCCGTTTGCAGCTCTGGACCAAATCACCTTTTGATTCGCCAGACTCACACACGCCACTGCATTCTGGTAGGCGCGGAGGCACACATCAGATCCCAAGCGACTGATTCCTGGCATAAGGTCCACCAGGCGATCGACCTCGTTGGTTCCTCGACTGACGGACACTGGAATTTCCCAACGCTGAATACCTGTCAATGGATTCAAACCCACTAACCACCCACCGATTCCTGCCACCAGGGTATCACCCACAGGGAAAAGCACAGCAGCCCGATCCAACACCAGGCTATCGCTCCCCCTTTGTTGTTGCCACAGGCGCTTACCCGTTTCGCTGTCAAAAGCAATAAGTGTCCGGTCGGGAGTGATCACAAATACGCGTCCACCGGCAACCAAAGGTGGCGTTACGGCGACTGAAGTCAATTTTTGTTGCCAGATCCGCTTCCCTTTCTGCAGTACAACCAACTCCCCGTCGGTCGTAACGACTGCAGTCTTTTCGCCATCTGCACCGACACCAGCCGAAATTTTCTTACCTATATCTGACGTCCAGCGGACGACCCCGGTATCTGAATCCAAGCTAAAAATTGATCCCGAACTGGATGCCACATATACGTCGGAGCCAACCAGCTTTACATCAAGCGGGAAACCGACTTCCCCAATCGATGAAGACCAGACCTTCTTCACTGCCAACAGTGAGGCTGCGGGAGCGAGTTCAGCAGGCTTGGGTTTGGACGGACCGGCGCAACCAGCCAACACAAAGGCCATTACCCCTACCATCAGAAAATCAGCGGTCCGTCGCATGTGCAGATTTCGACTCACTTCGATTCGCTGACACCCAGCGCAGCCAGTTTGACTTCCACCAGCCGGCGGTATTGATCACGCTCGGACAATTGCTTGATTGCGTCCTTGTACAGAGACACCGCTTCTTCGGCCTTACCCTGTGCCATCAGCAGGTCAGCCTTTTTGTCAGCAACGAGGCCCATGAACTCGAGGGGAAACTTGGCATCCAACGTCTTTGAAGCCGCATCAATACTCTTAGCTTCAATTAACAAACCCGCTAGTCGTATTCTCGCCAATGCCGCCAATCCTGGGTCTACGCTACTCTCAGCAACGGTGATCAACGCAGTTTGAGCCACGTCTGGTTTACCCGATAGGTAAGCCACTTTGGCAAGGGTGAGGCCTGCTTGCTGGGTATAGACGGTTGAGGGAAATCGCTGGCGCATATCTCCATAGGCACGGTCCGCGGCAGCAACATCGCCACCAGCAATCACACGATCCACTTCTTCATACATGGCAGAAGCTTGCTCGGCCTGCCGCTTGGACCACCACTGATAACCATTCCACGCGGCAAAGGCACCAAACACGATGATCAACAGCCAGGAAATTGCGTTCCCATACTGCTTCCAAAAATGTTTCAGTTGATCGAGTTGCTCTTGTTCTTCGAGATCTAAATGATTTGCCATGTTGAACTTGGTTTAAGCGGTTGGATAAAGGCTAGCAGCCCATGATGCCATCTCATCTATCCGAAGAGTGGCTTGCGGAACATTCGAATCCCGCAATGATTTGACAGTGACTTGTCCGGAAGCGAGTTCATCAGGTCCAAACACGAAAGCGAATCGGGCGCCCGAAGCATCTGCACGCTTGAATTGAGACTTCATGCTCGGCATCCCTTCTGAGGTGCTAGCTTGCATCTGGACAGAAAGACCAGCTTCCCGAAGGACTTGCAGCGATGGCATCACAGCTTGCAGATTTGCAACATCTGTAATCACTGCAAAAACATCCAAACCCGGCTGCATCAGTGCCACGCCGGACTCTTTGATTAACTCCAGAACGCGCTCAACGCCCATGGCCCAACCCACCGCGGGAGCTGGTTTTCCTCCGATTTGCTCTATCAAGTAATCGTATCGGCCACCCGCACAAACGGTGCCTTGGGACCCCAGTTTCGTGGTAACGAACTCAAACACCGTCAAGTTGTAATAGTCCATCCCCCGAACCAAGCGAGGGTTCACCGTGTAGCTCACTCGGTGAGCATCCAGTATTTTTTTCACCGTTTCCAGATGCTCTCTGGAGGCATCACCCAAGAAATCGATCAGCTTGGGCGCAGACTCGATCACACCCTGCATCCCGGGATTTTTGGAGTCTAGAAGGCGGAGTGGATTCAGGTGCAAGCGCCGCTTGGCTTCTTCATCCAGCAGATCCAGATGGAGTTCAAAATGCTGGATCAAAGCGGCTCTGTGCAAATTACGTTCGTCTGGCTGCCCCAGACTGTTTATCTGCAATTCAATATCCGTCAAACCCAACTCTTTCCAAAGCATGTGGGCCATCAGAATTACTTCAGCATCGATTTCGGCGCCACCGAAACCGAGCGCCTCTGCCCCGATTTGGTGAAACTGGCGGTACCGCCCGCGCTGTGGACGCTCATGCCGGAACATGGGCCCCATGTAATAGAGACGCTTAGGACCGTTGTAAAGCATCGAATGCTCCACAGCTGCGCGCACAACTCCTGCTGTATTCTCCGGCCGCAAAGTCAGCGCCTCGCCATTCAAACGGTCTTCAAAGGAATACATTTCCTTTTCGACGATATCTGTCACTTCACCCAAGCCCCTCACAAATAGTGAGGTAGGCTCAACGATCGGCGTACGCACATTCTCAAAGGCAAAGCGCCGCATTAAATCCCGTACCCGGGCTTCCAATGCTTCCCATGCCGCAGATTCCGGCGGCATGATGTCGTTCATGCCTTTGACGGCAACAATCTTGTCCGCCTTACGCGGACTATTCTTCTCGGACATAAGCTCTCAAATGCTGGGGGTGCGGGGCGTGAAACGCTCCCGGATGTAGTTTTCCACTACGTTCTGGAAATCAGCCGCGATAGACTCGCCGCGCAAAGTCATGCGTTTCTCGCCGTCGATAAAAACGGGCGCTGCCGGAGCCTCACCGGTACCGGGAAGACTGATACCGATATCGGCATGCTTGCTTTCTCCCGGGCCATTGACGATACAGCCCATGACCGCGACCTTCATGTTCTCGACGCCGGGGTACTGGGTACGCCATACAGGCATCTGGTCCCGCAAGAAGTCGTCAATTTGCTTGGTCAGTTCCTGAAAAGTGGTACTGGTGGTTCTTCCACACCCCGGGCAAGCAGTAACGCTTGGAACGAACTGGCGAAGACCTAGTGACTGAATAATTTCGGATGCGACTACTACCTCTTGCGTTCTGGCCTCGCCAGGTGCAGGTGTCAAAGACACTCGAATAGTGTCGCCGATACCCTCTTGCAACAGAATTCCAAGAGCCGTTGCAGAGGCAACTGTACCTTTGGTGCCCATTCCAGCCTCAGTCAGCCCGAGGTGCAATGAATATTTTGAACGCTTGGCCAGTTCGCGGTAAACCGCGATCAGGTCCGTGACGCCGCTCACCTTGCAGGAAAGCGTGATCTGATGTCCCGCCAGCCCGATCTCCTCTGCGCGTTGAGCAGATTCCAAGGCAGAGGTGATTAAAGCCTCATACATCACCTGCTTGGCATCCCAAGGGTTAACTCTCCGGCTATTCGCATCCATCAAACTGGCGAGCAATTCTTGATCAAGGCTCCCCCAATTCACGCCAATCCGAATCGGCTTATCCCATTGAATAGCGGCTTCAATCATCTGGGAAAACTGACGATCACGCTTGTCGCCTTTACCCACATTTCCCGGATTGATGCGGTACTTGGACAGGGCTTTGGCACAGTCGGGAAATTCACTCAACAGCCGGTGACCGTTGTAATGAAAGTCGCCGATCAAGGGCACTGAGATACCCATACGATCTAACTGCTCCCGGATATGCGGGACCGCCTCAGCAGCCTCAGGAGTATTCACCGTAATACGCACCAACTCGGAGCCTGCCAAGGCAAGTTCCTTCACCTGGATGGCGGTACCGATTGCATCTTCAGTGTCCGTGTTGGTCATGGACTGGATACGGACCGGCGCATCGCCACCGACAGTCACTTCATGGTCGCCCCACTTGACGACAGACTGCAAACTAGTGCGCGCCAAGGGTTGCGCCAAGGCGATAGGCATTTGCTGCTCCACTACTTCACCTCAAATCTGGCAACGTTATCTCTGGAAACAGTCGACATATTGAAGGGTTTGCCCCTCACCTCGACATCCACCATGTCTGCCTTGCCGACTACGACGGCCAATGGAGATACACCAGTGGCAGAAGTGATGCCATCAGCCTGCAAAGTTCTACGAACCAATACAGCACCAGTGGAGTCAACAACCTCCACCCACGTTGTACCTTTCGCGCGAATCACAATCATCTCGGTTGGCTTTTGCACCGGGGCTGAGCTTGCAGGTAACGCCGCCTCAGTCACTGGTTGCTTCACCAGCTCCGCCGGAGAAGGTCCTGGAACCACCTCTACCGGAGGCAATTTCTCTTCAAGTTTCTCTGCAACCGGCACCGGTTCAATGGCTGACTCTTTAAGGGGCGCAATATTTGCTGGAGTTACATCGGCTTTTGACGCGAAATCAGGCAAGTGCATTTCCGGCGCGAAAGCGATACCCAATACAGCCAACAGCAATAGTGACACCACGATCACAACAGGTCGTTTGAGTACGTCTACAAACCCGACGGATGCCGCTTCACCAGGAACCTTGAATGGAGCGTTGATACCTTTATCCCCTGCCTCAAAACTGGGCTTGACTGTCTGGGGGAGGAGCTCAAGGATGGGGGCTGAATCGACTTTCAGAGCTCGGCAGACACTAGAAGCCAATGCTCTGACGAACACCGCATCCGGCAATAAGTCTGCACGATCCGCCTCTAAAGCCTCCAGCTTCTTGACAGGCACTTTCATGGACACAGCCAGAGCAGCGATATGCAGTCCTGCCGCCTCGCGGGCATTTCGCAAAAGGCGGCCAGCCGTTACGGGCGCTGCAGCGAGCGTCGTTTCCGGCAACTCAGGGAGCGCGCCACTCATCTCAACCTCATTCATCGAATGCTCCCCTATCAAAAGAACCCGCTTCTTTGGACTGTGCAAACCGTTTTCGGAGTTGCGCACCGAGTTGCGTCATTGCATCCTTGTTGCCCAACATCTGCTCAATCTTGATACCCAACCAGAGTGACTCCGCATTTGCGTATTCACTATTGTTGATCCTACGAACGTGAAACTGTGCCTTGGCCAAATCCCCACGCTGCATCAACAAAAGTGCAAGGTTGTAACCTGCTACAGGGTTTGAAGGATCCAATTCATTTGCTCGCGTCAAACTGGCAATCGCATCGTTGCGAGCCCCTGCCTTCACTTGGCAGACACCCATTGCCATCCAAGACTTGGAACGCTCGTTGTAGTTCGGATTTGCAATGGCCCCCATGAACTGCGTGTAGGAGTCTTGGGCACGGCCTTGTTGACAAAGAAGCCAACCGTAATTGTGTTGCACGCTGGCAGCCTGAGGATTGAGTTGCAATGCGCGCTTGAAACTTTCCTCTGCCAAGGGGAAATCATTCAAGCGCATGTATATCAAGCCGCGCAGATTGTGCGCCTCAAAAAGCCCCGGGTCCGCGCTAATTGACTGCTTCAGTTCATCCAAAGCAACCGTAGTTTGGCCATTGTTGTAATAGCCAGCGGCTAACTCCAAGCGGATCTTGGCGCGCTTACGGGCAGGTGATTCATCTGAATCTGTTAGTAAATCATTACTGGATGCCGGCGTTTGCGCGCCACCCGCACAACCTTGCAATAAGCCGATAGCCAAAGCAAGAAAAACTAACGACACGACAGCACGGCCAAATGGCCGCAGAGCTAGCGTCAGCGCGGAAAATCCATCAGTCATTTCGCATCCCATCATTACCGCGCGTTTCGAAATCGCGGACCTGCTTGAGCATAACCGTGCGTTGCTTGGAAATACGAGTCCCTACGTTCGTACGGTCTTTGACATCCCCGGCGAGTTGACCGCAAGCGGCATCAATATCGTCTCCACGGGTCTTTCGGATAGTAGTCACCAAGCCACCATCTACCAGGATGCGTGCGAAGGCCTGAACTGCATTGTTAGAGGAACGCAGCAATCCAGAGGCAGGAAAGGGATTGAATGGGATCAAGTTGAACTTGCAAGGAACGCCAGATTCTTTCACCAGTTGCAACAATAACTTGGCATGCTCTGGGTGGTCATTGACCCCATCCAGCATGCAGTATTCAAAGGTAATGAAGTCGCGAGGCGCATGGGCCAAATACCGGCGACAAGCCTCCATCAATTCCTTGAGCGGGTACTTTCGATTCAAAGGAACCAGGTTATCCCTCAGCGAGTCTTCAGGTGCATGCAAAGATACAGCGAGGGCTACGGGACAATCCTCCCCCAAGCGGTCCATCATTGGAACTACGCCTGACGTCGAAACTGTGACTCGGCGGCGTGACAGCCCGTAACCATGGTCATCCAACATGACCTTCAAAGCCGGAACGAGCGCCACATAATTCTGCAAGGGCTCGCCCATACCCATCATCACGACGTTGGAGATAACCCGATCAGACACCCCCAGGTGACTGCGTAAAAAGTGCTCAGCAAACCAAAGCTGCGCCAATATTTCCCAAGTTTTGAGATTGCGACTGAAGCCTTGGTGCCCGGTCGAACAAAATCTGCATCCTACTGCGCATCCGGCCTGGGAGGATATACAAAGTGTCCCGCGGTCAGACTCGGGGATAAAGACCGTTTCGACAGCATCTCCATTGCCAACATCGAACAACCACTTGATGGTGCCATCTGCTGAGATGTGTTGAGTGATTACGGGCAGGGCACGTACTTCTGCGTGCCCCCGTAATTTGTCCCTGAGCGACTTGGCGAGATCGCTCATATCATCAAATTGGCTCGCGCCTTTTTGATGCACCCAACGGAACAACTGGGTAGCCCGAAACTTCTTTTCGCCTAGGCTTTCGCAGAAGGCGGCCAGACCCTCGAGATCAAAATCGAGCAGGTTGACCGCCATACTGAATTAACGCGAGTAAACGTTCATGCCGGGGAAGAAAAAGCCCACTTCCACTGCCGCTGTTTCAGGAGCGTCAGAACCGTGAACCGCATTGGCGTCAATGCTGTCAGCAAAATCGGCGCGAATGGTGCCGGGAGCTGCCTTTTTAGGGTCTGTTGCACCCATCAAGTCACGATTTTTGCCGATGGCGCCTTCACCTTCCAATGCCTGGATCATGACGGGACCGGAGATCATGAAGTCCACCAAATCCTTGAAAAAAGGACGCTCTTTGTGCACAGCATAGAAGGCTTCTGCCTCACCGCGGGAGAGGTGCGCCATGCGTGCAGCAACAACCTTCAAGCCGGCTGCTTCGAAGCGGGCGTAGATTTGACCGATCACGTTCTTGGCCACTGCGTCGGGCTTGATGATGGAGAGAGTGCGTTCGATTGCCATGTTGATTCCCAAAAGTATAAAAAATTAATTGCCCGTGATAGACAAAGCCGATGATTTTAGCATCGGCATTAGCGGCTTCGACCACCATTGCGTCTTTGTCCGCCACCGCCGGGGCGGCCACGACCATTGGACTCTTGCCGCTGCCTGGAAAAACTGTCTGCGCCGATGTAACCCAGAGAAGTTTTCATAGGATCAGGCTGCGCTCCACCTTCCTGACGTCCACCCTGACGCGGAGACTTTCCATTGACCTGACGAGCAGTGCTTCCTTGACCGCTCGCACCTTTCGGGGAAGCCGGACCCCGACCGCCTTGGCGAGGGCCACGACCTCGGGGGCGGGGAGCACCCGCAGCCCCATTCGAATCCTCGCGGGCTCTGGGCTTGCCCGCGCTCGCAGCCTGCATCAGGGCACGAATATCGGTCTCATCCAGCTCCATCCAAGCTCCACGCTTGAGTCCACGAGGCAATACCATGGCCCCGTAGCGAATACGGATCAACCGACTGACCGCATGCCCCACAGATTCGAGCATGCGCCTGACTTCGCGATTCCGACCTTCGGAGATAGTGACCCGGTACCAGCAATTGGAGCCTTCGCCACCACCGTCCTCTATGGAGCCGAACTGGGCTACTCCGTCATCCAATTGAACCCCATCCAAAAGGGCCTGCTTTTCATCTTTGCTCAGAGCGCCCAATACCCGCACAGCATATTCACGCTCCAATCCGAAGCGAGGGTGCATCAGGTTATTAGCCAATTCGCCCGAACTGGTAAACAAGAGAAGCCCCTCTGTATTCAGGTCGAGGCGACCGACCGATTGCCACTTGCCTTGGTGCAGTTTAGGCAACCTGCGAAACACGGTCGGACGGTTTTGCGGGTCGTCATGCGTAACTACCTCGCCAACTGGCTTGTGATACGCAATGACTCGGGCAGGTGGCGGCTCAATTCGGAAACGGATAGGCTTCCCGTTTACTTTGATGTTGTCACCAAATTGAATGCGTTGGCCAATGTGCGCCGGCTCGTTATTGACAGAGATTCGTCCCTCGAGAATCAACTGCTCCATTTCAAGCCGCGAACCCATACCGGATTGAGCCAACACTTTGTGCAACTTGGGCGTTTCTGCTTGGGGCAACAGAATCCGCTTGGGCAACACGACATCTTCTGCTTCTTCATCCGCGTCAAATTGACCGGAGATCACATCATCGAAACGATTCGTGCCCTTCGGCAATGCCGCCTCGGTAGCCATTTGCTGCTGGGGCGCGCCAGACGGTGTCACAGCGGCATCAGGCGTCAATTCGTTCTCGTTCATGTTTGTGTTCCGTTATCAATTTCTTCTAGCGCGGCCTGAAGCGGCATCGCCATTTGTTGCTCGTCTGGATTGCTTGCTCCAACTGTTCCATGATCAACCACCTCGCCCGAAGCTCCCAACAGCCCCTCTAGTCCAGCCATGGAATCTTCTCCGCGCTCTGGCGATTCGAGAATTGGCAATTGATCCAGGGACGCAAGGCCCAAATCATCCAAAAACTGCTTCGTGGTTGCGTACAGCGCAGGCCTGCCAGGTGCCTCACGATGCCCGATCACCTCCACCCATCCCCTATCTTCCAATTGCTTGATCAACAATGAACTGATGGTGACGCCACGGATGTCTTCCATGTCACCTCGGGTAACCGGCTGCCTGTAGGCAATAATGGCCAATGTCTCTAGGGTTGCGCGGGTGTACTTGGGCGGCTTCTCGGGGTGCAATCTGTCCAGATATTCCCGCATTTCAGGACGGCTCTGGAATCGCCATCCACTCGAAACGCTCACTAACTCGACACCCCGGCCCACCCATTCAGTTTGTAACTCACTGAGCAAACTCTTCACAGTGTCAGCGCCAATTGCATCGGCAAACAATTCACGCAAAGCCTTGACAGTCAAAGGCTGCTGGGCACATATCAAGGCGGTTTCAAGAACACGCTTGGCATCGACCATATTCATAGTCTGTACGTAATGATGGAGAGCCGGAAAAAATGGCAGACCGGAAACGATCGCACCGACGGTAGGAAGGGCCTTGGCCGCAACTTGACTACCCTACGAGAGACGTAGCTACAAACCTCCCGGTTTGCGAGCTTGATTGTACCCGAGGCCCAATTCAGCGCAAAGCGCCATGAAATCAGATGGCGGGCCACATTCAAATTCCAAAGACTCTCCCGAAACGGGATGCTTGAATGCCAAACGGCAGGCATGCAGAGCTTGACGAGTCATTTCCCCCAACACAGCTCCTCCGTATACCGCATCGGCCACCAATGGATGGCCGATGTGCGCCATATGGACCCGGATCTGATGGGTACGCCCCGTGTGCAAAATGCACCTGACCCAACAGGCTACTTGACTGTTGCTGATCAAACTGAAGTCTGTTCTCGCCTCTTTGCCGGATTGATGTACCAGATCGACCACCGCCATTCGCAGTCGATTACGCGGATCTCGTCCGATAGGAGCATCGACTTCTTTCAATCGCGTCCAAGGCCAAGTCTTGTGTGCAATCGCGAAATATTGGCGACTTACTTCCCTCGCGGCTATTGCATTTACGAGAGCATCCATGGCAGTCCTTGATCGGGCCACCACCATCAATCCACTGGTGTCCTTGTCAAGCCGATGGACAATCCCCGCCCGTGGGACCAGCGCGGCATGCGGACTGTAGGCCAGCAGACCGTTCAGGAGTGTTCCGCTCCAATTTCCGGGCGCCGGATGAACCACCAACCCTGCTGGTTTGTTGATAACCAATACGTGTTCGTCCTCGTGGACCACGTCCAGAGCCATGGGCTCAGGCTTGAAGGCCTGGCTTTGCGGGGTTGGCTTGAGCTCCACAGTAAGCTCCTCACCCACCTTTACCTTGCCCGAAGTCTTGGTAACGACTTTGCCATTAACTTGTACGAACCCGGATTCAATAAGTTGCTGGAGATAGCTGCGCGAAAACTCCTGAACACTGAATGCCAGTGCCCGGTCAAGACGCTCACCATGCAAAGAAGCGTCTAATGTGAAGCTGCGGAACTCTGCTTCGCTGGCGATATCAGACGCCTCATCCGCCTCTGCTTGCACAGAGTGCGCCGATATAATTCCAACGGTTTGATTCAAGAAAGTCCCCAAGATGCTGCGTGCGAAATTATCGGTCGTTTGTGCCACGATGCTGACGACCATGGCGACACTGCTGGCAGGTTGCTCCAGTGCACCGGTAGACAAAACGGCAGGAATGAGCCCCAACCGACTGTACGCCGAGGCCAAGGACGAGATGGGTGCATCCCAATGGGACAAGGCCGTACCGCTGCTTGAAAAGCTGGAGGCCAGAGCCGCTGGTACCCCACTCGCACAACAAGCTCAGTTGGACAAAGCCTATGCACAGTTCAAGGCAGGTGAACAAGCCCAATCTTTGGCCACTTTGGAACGCTTCATCAAACTCCACCCTGCCAGCCCTGCATTAGATTACGCCATTTACTTGCGGGGCATCGTTAACTTCAATGACGACCTGGGCTTGCTGTCATCCATTACCCGTCAAGACCTCGCCGAACGGGATCAGAAGGCGGCCAAAGAATCTTTTGAATCATTCAAAGAGCTGACGACACGATTCCCTGATTCGAAATACGCACCAGATGCGCAACAGCGCATGAATTACATCGTGGGTTCCTTGGCGCAGTACGAAGTGCATGTCGCCAAGTACTACTACAAGCGTGGTGCGTATCTGGCTGCCGCCAACCGCGCTCAGCAGTGCATTACCGATTACCGCGATGTTCCAGCCACTGAGGAGGCACTTTTTATCCTCTACAAGTCCTACGACGCCTTGGGCATGGAACAGCTTCGTGACGATGCCAAACGTGTGCTTGAAAAGAACTTCCCCCAGTCCGACTTTCTGCTCAAAGGCGGGAAAGCTAATTCAGATCCATGGTGGAAGATTTGGTAAGCGCCTTGAGTTCTGCCTGAAACTGAGTGTCGTCCTTGACGATACGCATGACAGGCAAGGCTGACAGTAACTTGCGCCCGTAGCCCATGGAGCGCAGTCGTACATCGCACACCACCAGCACACCGCGGTCTGACTCCCTGCGGATCAGGCGCCCTACCCCTTGTCGTAAGGCTACGGCAGCCATGGGTAGCTGAACCTCATTGAAAGAGCTACCCCCAGCCTCATCCACTTGCTTACATCTGGCTTGGAGTAGCGGGTCATCCGGCGGAGCAAAAGGTATCTTGTCAATCAGCAGTAGTAGCAAGCTCCGGCCGGGAATGTCTACCCCCTCCCAAAATGAGGCAGAGGCCACCAACACACACCCTAATCCTTCCCGCTGCTGGAAGCGCTCCAGCAGTTCTCGCTTGGAGCTCTCACCTTGCACCAACACAGCCATATCCAGGTGAGGTGGAAGGAGCTTCCGTATCGTTTCACCAATCAAGCGCATAGCACGCAAAGTGGTAGTTAAGACCATGGTGCGTCCGCCAAGAATCTCTGCGCCTTCTGCTGCCAATGCAGCAACGCGAGTGCCATGATTGGGGTGAGACGGCGCAGGAATCGCGCCGGGAACGTACAGCGCGGCCTGATGCTCGTAATTGAAAGGACTTTCAACCTTCAAGACATTGGCACCATGGAGCCCTGCAGAGTTCACAAACCAAGCCAAATCTGAGCCGGGGCCCAAGGTTGCAGAGGTAAAGGTCCACGACACGCGGGAACCAGCCTCCAGTGCGCCCGTCACTTTGCTCCGCATCGCGTCTGATATGTCCATAGGAGACTCCACGAAGCGCAAACGAGTGCCGTTATCCATCCAACGGATCAATCCATCTTCCGCTGGAAGTGCTGCCCGATCCAAGTGATCTTTAAGTACCGACGCCCGTTCAGCCAATGCGGCCAGCTCCGGGTGCGCATCAGCCACGCCTTGAAGCGCTTGCAATAGAGTGGCATGGGCCTGCAACAAGCGTCTCAGGCGACGCTCCCACAAACCAGGCGACAGTCCTTCCGGAACAAGGGC
Source organism: Curvibacter sp. Hmag1.1 (assembly GCF_059769165.1). NCBI lineage: Bacteria > Pseudomonadati > Pseudomonadota > Betaproteobacteria > Burkholderiales > Comamonadaceae > Curvibacter > Curvibacter sp. Hmag1.1. The sequence continues at coordinate 3,859,283 of NZ_JBMBGX010000002.1, read as the reverse complement.
TTGCCATGGCAAGCGAGGGGTGTTTGCAGCGCTCTCCTGACACACTAATTGCATGTCCACAACCGCCATTTCCAGTTGCTCTACCAGCAGCTGCCAATTGGCCATGCCCCGTGCCCATTGCAAACACACGAATACCACATCCCGCCCCAGATTGAGCAATTGCAGGGTCGACCATTGCCGCCCGAGAAATTGGACTCCGATGTCATTGAGCTGGTGCGCCTCGTCAAAAACCACCGCATTCACGGTCGGGAGAAGTTCAGCGACTCCGGATTCACGCACGTTGGAGTCCGCAAAAAACAAATGGTGGTTAATGACCACCACGTCCGCGGCCATGGCATCCCGCCGCGCCTTATAGAGATGGCACTCCTGGTACCGTGGACACTTTGATGTGGTGCAGTTTTCACGGGTAGATGTGACCAGCGGAAGTAGCTGCTGCGACTCTTCCAGTGCCGGCACCTCTGAGACATCTCCGGTTCTGGTCGCCGTCACCCAGCTCTCCACCTGCCCCAACAAACGCAAGGGCGCTGCGCTTTGCAGGATTCCGGAATGGCGTGCATTGGCCAATCGGTGCAAGCACACATAACTGCTGCGCCCCTTTAGTAGAGCTACGCGTACCGGAATTTTCAGTATTTCCAGTAGCTCCGGAATGTCGCGCGTGAAAAGTTGGTCTTGCAACGCTTTGGTGGCCGTAGAGAGAAGCACCTTTTGTCCACTCAGCAAAGCGGGCACCAGATACGCAAAGGTCTTCCCAACGCCAGTACCGGCCTCTACCACCAGCACACCACCGTCCTGAATATTGCCAGCGACTGCAGCAGCCATATCTTGCTGTCCTTTACGGGGCAAGTATTCCGCAACCGCACCTGCCAACAAGCCGCGGGGCGAAAACACTTCTGCGACACGCTGTACCAACCGCGAAGTCATGCCGACTCGTCCGGACTTAGGCTGCGCTCCAGTACTGTTATTTCATCGCGGAGGGCAAGACGCCTTTTCTTGAGTCGTTGCAACTGCAAATCATCGCGAAGCCTACCGGGCAGGTCCGCGCTGTCGATGCAGACATCCAATTCATGATGTGCCATCCTCAATTCGATAAGCCGGCGCCCGGGGGAATGAAGATTGGTTTCCAAAGGTAAAAGCGCCCCGCTAGGTGGTTAAACTGGTTGTCTGAACTGCGATGCATTCGATAATACGGCGAGTTGCATACGCTCGGCACCGATTTACCCCTTCAACTGCACACCATGTCCTCTGGCTATCGCCTCAGCGCCTCTACCGGCATCCACAAGGGTGACCGCGAATACCAGCAAGACCAGGTGTCTTTGTTTAAGCACCCCAGAGTGAACGGGTGTCTACTTGCCATCGTCGCTGATGGCATGGGTGGACGTAGCGGCGGACGCAAAGCATCCGACCAAGTCATGTTGACGGCCAAGCAATTATTCGAGCGCTATGACCCGGATACAGACGATGCCATTGCGACCTTGCGGCAGATGGTGCAAGAGGCCCACATCGTGATCAAGCTGACAGCCATCTCGTCTGAAGAGGAGCCGCACAGCACTCTCGCTGCGTTTTTGATCAATCCGGGTGGCGACTGCCACTGGGCCCATACCGGAGACTCCCGCGTGTACCAATTCCATGGCAACCGCTTCATCAAGCGGACCATGGATCACTCCTATGTGCAGGCGCTGGTCAATCGGGGAGAAATCACCGAAGAGCAGGCCGCCACCCATCCGCAATCCAACATCTTGATGGGCTGTCTGGGTACTGAAAATGAGCCCCCTGTGGACTTCCACTTCATTCCCAAGTTGCGTACCGGTGACGTGCTGATGGCCTGCAGCGACGGCGTTTGGCACTACTTCAACAATGGCGAGCTAGGTTCCGTGTTGTCTACCCTTTCCGCGCGCGAAGCCACCGAATTTTTGATTGAGAAAGCACGCTCCCGAGCCCGGGGTGGTGGCGACAACCTGTCGGTAGTCATCGTCAAAGTGGAATCTTTGCACCACTAAGGTGTGGTCGGCAGGGGCTCCGCCCGGTCCTTTTTTTCCAGCAAACGTTTTTCCAACTCTACTTTTCGACGAGCCGCCTCTTCCTGCTTGGCTTCAAATGCTGCCAGATTGGCGGCTGCCTGCTCGGGCGTGATAGGTGTTGCCTTGTCCATAGCCGGAGCAGCAGGCTTCGCAGGCGCCGGTGCTACTTTGGTTTCTGCTGGAGGTGCTGCCGGCTTACCTTGAGTTTCCAAGTTTCGCTGAACCTCGTCCGCTTGCTTCTCACTCAGTCGATCCAGTTGCTCACGGGTGCGTTCGGCACGCTGAGCATCCCGCAATACGAGTTCACGTTTCCGCAAGACGGCCGCTTGTGCGCGCCGCTGGGTGGCTACTTCAGACAGGCAGGCATTCACTGCAAAGCGCTCGTAACACAATGCCTCGGCATTGCGACTCTCGGCCTGCAATTTCGCGCGCTCGGCCTCGACTGCTTGGAGAGAATCGCCTCCTTGCGCAAGGGCCATAACGGACAAAAGTACTAGGCAAATACCAAACAGATTGCGCATCATATGAGTCGCGTATCCACCGTGCGACGCTCCAAATCCAAAAATTCTTTGGACTGCATTTCTGTCAACCGCGAAACGGTGCGGGGAAACTCATGCGACATGGGACCCTCGGTGTACAAGCCTTCGGGCGCCACATCCGCAGACATGATCAGCTTGACGCGCCGGTCATAGAGCACGTCCACCAACCAGGTGAAGCGCCGGGCTTCGGATGCCATGCGCACCGGCATATGCGGCACACCACTCAGAAACACGGTGTGGAAGCGTGACGCGATTTCCAGATAGTCATTTTGCGAGCGGGGACCCCCACACAGCGTCTTGAAGTCAAACCACACTACGCCCCCCGCCTTGCGCATGGCGCTGATCTGGCGCGACTCGATATGCAACAGCGGGTCTTCATCATGCTGCTCGGCCAGCGCATTGAAGGTAGCCGTCATCGCGGCATCCGCTACCGGGCCATTGGGCACGTGGTAAAGCTTGGCGTCCTCCAGGGTGCGACGGCGGTAATCCGTTCCGTTATCGACGTTGAGCACTTCCAGCTTGGCATTCAACAGGGCAATGGCCGGCAGGATGCGGTCCCGGTGCAAGCCACCGGGATAAAGATCATCCGGCTTGAAATTCGAGGTCGTCACAAAACCCACACCGTTGTCAAACAGGGCATTGAGCAAACGGTGGAGGATCATAGCGTCGGTAATGTCCGCCACGTGGAACTCGTCAAAGCAGATCAAGCGGTAGCGCTTGGACATGCGCTTGCCCAACTCGTCCAGAGGATTCACCGTCCCTTGCAGGTTTACCAGTTCGTGGTGAACCTCACGCATGAACTCATGAAAATGCAAGCGGGTTTTACGCTTGAGCGGTACGGCATTGAAGAAGCAATCCATCAGAAAGCTCTTGCCCCGCCCTACCCCGCCGTACATGTACACACCTCGCGGAATCTCAGGCCGGTTGATCAGCTTCTTGAGGGCATTCGAGCGTTTGGCTTTATAGACAGCCCAATCGTTGGCACAGCGCTCCAAGGCCTCCACGGCGCGCAACTGCGCCGGGTCAGCGGTGTATCCACGGGCCTTCAACTCCGCCTCATAGGCTTCTTTGACGCTCAATGCATGCTCCGGTATGCTACAAAAAGAGAAGCTGCTAGCGCACGAATGACGGGCGCTAGCAGCTTGTTTGGCTTACAACGATCAGAAGTTCAGCGTACGCTTGTCCACTGCCAACGCTGCTTCCTTGGTGGCTTCACTCAAGGAGGGGTGTGCATGACAGATGCGTGCGATGTCTTCCGCACTGGCCTTGAACTCCATGGCCACCACCGCTTCAGAGATCAGCTCGGAGGCTTGTGGTCCGACGATGTGAACGCCCAGGATTTCGTCGGTCGTGGCATCGGCCAAGAACTTCACGAAACCGGTGGTGTCGCCCAACGCGCGTGCGCGGCCGTTCGCCAGGAACGGGAACTGACCCGCCTTGTAGGCCACACCATCCGCCTTGAGCTGCTGTTCGGTACGGCCGACCCAAGCGATCTCAGGGCTGGTGTAAATCACCCAAGGAATGGTGTTGAAGTTGACGTGTCCGTGCTGACCGGCAATGCGCTCAGCCACGGCAACGCCCTCTTCTTCCGCCTTGTGCGCCAACATCGGGCCACGCACCACGTCGCCCACCGCCCAAACACCGGGCAAGTTGGTTTTGCAGTCGCCATCCACCACGATGGCACCACGCTCGTCCAGTGCCAAGCCCACAGCCTCGGTGTTCAGGCCGATGGTGTTGGGCACGCGGCCGATGGAGATGATGAGCTTGTCTACATCCAACGTTTGGGCTTCGCCCTTGGCGTTGGTGTAAGCAACGGACACGCCCTTCTTGCCGTTTTTGATTTCGCCGACCTTCACGCCCAGCTCAATCTTCAGGCCTTGCTTGGTGAACGCCTTGTGCGCTTCCTTGGCAACACCTTCATCGACTGCGCCCAGGAACACGGGCAGGCCTTCGAGAATGGTGACCTCGGAGCCCAGACGCTTCCACACGGAACCCATTTCCAGGCCAATCACACCGGAACCGATAAGGCCCAGCTTCTTCGGCACAGCACCGATGTTCAAAGCGCCGTCGTTGGACAGGATGTTGACTTCATCAAAAGGCGTGCCGGGCAATGCGCGGGCATTGGAACCGGTGGCGATGATGATTTGCTTGCCGGTGATCGTTTCTTCCGCAGCGCCGGCCACCTTGATTTCGTACCCGCCTTCAGCAGCCTTGACGAAAGAGCCACGACCGTGGAAGAACGCAATCTTGTTCTTTTTGAACAAGTACAAGATGCCGTCGTTATTCTGCTTCACGACGGTGTTCTTGCGGGCAATCATCTTGGCCACATCCATGCTCACACCTTTCACCTCGATGCCGTGCTCGGCAAAGTGATGATTGGCGTGGTTGAAGTGCTCGGACGATTGCAGCAAAGCCTTGGAAGGAATGCAGCCCACGTTGGTGCAGGTACCGCCGGGAGCGGGGCCGCCAGCGGCGTTCTTCCACTCGTCGATACATGCCACATTGAAGCCCAGCTGGGCAGCGCGAATGGCGGCAATGTAGCCACCGGGGCCGCCGCCAATGACGATCACGTCGAATTGTTTGCTCATGAATTTCTCGCTTCTATTTCCAGAGACTCAGCAGGACCAGAGTGCCTGCTTCCAGAAACACCGCGGAACCGGCACTGCCGGGCCGCTGGTGTTGTCCCCTGCAAGGGGGAGGCGGCAAAGCCGCCCGGGGGTGAGCCCGATCAGATATCAAACAGCAGACGTGCTGGATCTTCCAGCGCTTCCTTCATGGCCACCAGACCCAAAACGGCTTCACGGCCATCGATGATGCGGTGGTCATAAGACATTGCGAAGTAGTTCATGGGGCGAACCACCACTTGGCCGTTCTCGACCATGGCGCGGTCTTTGGTGGCGTGAACACCCAGAATGGCGGACTGGGGCGGGTTGATGATGGGGGTAGACATCATGGAACCGAAAGTGCCGCCGTTGGAAATGGAGAAGGTACCACCGGTCATTTCTTCAATGCCCAGCTTGCCGTCCTTGGCCTTCTGGCCGAACTCGGCAATCTTCTTCTCGATATCGGCAAAGCTCATCTGATCCGCATTGCGCAGGATGGGCACCACCAAGCCGCGCGGTGAACCCACGGCGATACCGATGTCAAAGTAGCCGTGGTACACGATATCGGTGCCATCGACCGATGCGTTCAACACAGGGAACTTCTTCAGGGCGTGCACAGCAGCCTTGACGAAGAAGCTCATGAAGCCCAGCTTGACGCCGTGTTCCTTCTCGAAACGCTCTTGCATGCGCTTGCGCATTTCCATGACCGGAGCCATGTTGATTTCGTTGAAGGTGGTCAGGATCGCGTTGGTGGACTGGGACTGCAGCAGACGCTCAGCCACGCGCGCACGCAAACGGCTCATGGGCACGCGCTGCTCAGGGCGGTCGCCCAGGTTCACGGAAGGAGCCGCCACTTGAGGCAAGGATTTGGTGGGAACGCCCGTGGGGATTGCGGCAGCAGCTACCACTTTAGGAGCAGCGACAGCGGCCAACACGTCACCCTTGGTGATGCGACCGTCTTTGCCTGTGCCTTCAACGCTGGAAGCAGAAATGCCGTTGTCAGCCAACAATTTGGCTGCAGCGGGCATGGCAACGCCTGCCTTGGAGTTGCCGGCTGCAGCAGCAGCTGCCACTGGGGCTGCGGCTGCCGGCGCAGCGGCGGGAGTGGCAGCAGCAGGTGTGGAAGCGGAAGTTGTAGCACCAGCCACTGCAGCCGTGTCGATGCGGGCGATCAGCTGCTCGGCAGCCACGGTAGCACCATCAGCAGCCACCAATTCCACCAGCACACCGGCTGCAGGAGCGGGCACTTCCATCACGACCTTGTCGGTTTCGACTTCGATCAGGATTTCGTCGACAGCAACTGCTTCGCCGACTTTCTTTTTCCATTGCAACAAGGTTGCTTCCGCCACAGATTCAGACAGCTGTGGGACTTTGACTTCTACGATTGCCATATCTAATTCTTTCCGTAATGTGTTGGGGGATGAAGTGCTGCTGACTTACTTGGTCAGAACAAAGCCCTTCAACTTGCCGAATGCGCCTTCAACCAGAGCCTTTTGTTGCTCTTGGTGCAAGTGGGAGTAGCCCACTGCCGGCGACGCGGACGCAGCGCGTCCGGAGTAGCCGAGCTTCTGGCCTTCCAACATGTTTTCGTGAATGTAGTGCTGCACGAAGAACCATGCACCCTGGTTTTGCGGCTCGTCCTGGCACCACACCACGTCGGTGGCATTGGGGTACTTCTTCAGTTCGGTCGCAAACGCTTTGTGCGGGAAGGGGTACAGCTGTTCCACGCGGATGATGGCCACGTCGTCCTGGCCCTTTTCTTCGCGCTTCTTCACCAGGTCGTAATACACCTTGCCGGAGCAGGCAATCACGCGCTTGACCTTGTCACCCTTGAGCTCCTTGCTCTCGGGAATCACGGTCTGGAAGGCACCCTTGGTGAACTCGGACAGCGGCGATGTCGCGTCTTTGTTACGCAACAGGCTCTTGGGCGTCATGATGATCAATGGCTTGCGCAGGTTGCGCACCATCTGACGACGCAGTACGTGGAAGATCTGGCTGGCGGTGGTGGGCTGCACGATCTGCATGTTGGTGTCAGCAGCCAATTGCATGAAGCGCTCCAGGCGTGCCGAGCTGTGCTCAGGGCCTTGACCTTCGTAACCGTGCGGCAACATCAAAGTGATGCCGTTCACACGGCCCCACTTCACTTCGCCGGACGCAATGAACTGGTCAATCACAACCTGGGCGCCGTTGGCGAAGTCGCCGAACTGGGCTTCCCAAATCACCAGGGTGTTCGGGTCGTTGGAAGCGTAGCCGTACTCAAAGCCCAACACCGCCTCTTCAGACAGGATGGAGTCGATCACCACGAACGGAGCCTGGTTGTCAGCCACGTTCTGCAATGGCACGTAGGTACCGGCATCCCACTTCTCGCGCTTCTGGTCGTGAATCACGGCGTGGCGGTGGGTAAAGGTACCGCGTCCGCAGTCTTCACCCGACAGACGCACGGGGTAGCCGCTGGCCACCAAGGATGCGAAGGCCATGTGCTCGCCCATGCCCCAGTCCACATTGACTTCGCCACGGCCCATGGCTGCGCGGTCGTCGTAGACCTTCTTCACCAACTGGTGGGGGGTGACACTCTCAGGAATGGTTGTCAGCTTTTCGGACAGGCGCTTCCACTCGGTCAATGGAATGGCGGTGTCGCCAGCGTCCGTCCACTTCTTTCCGAGGAACGGAGACCAATCCACCGAGTACTTGCTCTTGAAGTTGGTCAGCACTGGGTCCACGGTGTGCTTGCCAGCATCCATGGCGGCGCGGTATTCCTTGACCATGGAGTCGCCAAGGTCTGCACCCAGGCCTTGGGCAGCCAACTTGTCGGCGTACAACTTGCGGGTGCCGGGGTGGGCGCCGATCTTTTTGTACATCAAGGGCTGAGTCAGGGAAGGTGTGTCCTGTTCGTTGTGGCCCAACTTGCGGTAGCAAGTGATGTCCACCACCACGTCCTGCCCGAATTCCATGCGGAACTCCAAAGCCAGTTGGGTCGCCAGCACCACGGCTTCCGGGTCATCACCGTTCACGTGCAACACGGGCGACTCGACCATCTTCACGATATCGGTACAGAATGCACTGGAGCGCATGTCGCGGGGGTCGGAGGTAGTAAAGCCGATCTGGTTATTGATGATCAGGTGCACCGTACCGCCGGTGGTGTAACCACGGGTCTGGGCCAAGGCCAAAGTTTCCTGGTTAACACCTTGTCCGCCAAAGGCCGCATCGCCGTGCACCAGCACGGGCAGCACTTGGGCACCTTTGGGGTCGCCACGTCGGTCCATACGGGCACGCACAGAGCCCTCCACCACCGGGTTCACGATTTCCAAGTGAGACGGGTTGAACGCCAAGGACAGGTGAACGGGGCCGCCAGCGGTGGACACGTCCGAGCTGAAACCTTGGTGGTACTTCACGTCACCAGCAGGCAGGTCCTCAGGGGCGGTGTGGTCAAACTCGGCGAACAGGTCCGCAGGCATCTTGCCCAAGGTGTTGACCAGCACGTTCAGGCGGCCGCGGTGGGCCATGCCGATCACGATTTCCTGAATGCCCTTGGCACCGGCTTGCTGGATCAGCTCGTCCATTGCGGCAATGAAGCTCTCGCCACCTTCGAGGGAGAAGCGCTTTTGGCCCACGTACTTGGTGTGCAAGTAGCGCTCCAAGCCTTCAGCCGCAGTAAGGCGCTCCAGGATGTGCTTTTTCTTTTCTGCGTTGAACTGGGGCTTGCTGCGTGTTGCCTCCAGCTTTTGCTGCCACCAGCGCTTCTGATTCTGATCGGTGGTGTACATGTACTCCACGCCGATGGTACCGCAGTAGGTTTCACGCAATGCGTTCATGAGCTCACGCAGGCTCATGGACTCTTTGCCAAAGAATGTGTTGCTGATGTTGAAGACCGTTTCCTGGTCTGCATCGCTGAAACCGTAGAACGCAGGCTCCAGCTCGGGAATCTTGTCGCGCTCCATGCGCTTGAGAGGATCCAGGTCCGCCCAGCGGGCGCCGACGTTGCGGTAAGCGGCAATCAATTGCTGCACTGCCGTGCGCTTGCGGCCCATCTCGGAGTCCGCGCCGCTGGCGACCACCGTATGTTTGACACCTTTTTTTGCCAGATCAACGAAAGCGTTGATCACGGGCATATGGGCTACGTCTTTCGATGTGGTGCCGTCTGCAGCGGGAACGTGCTGCAAGGCATCAAAGTAATCGCGCCAGGTATCGGGAACGCTACCGGGGTTGGCCAAGTAGTTCTCATACATCTCTTCGACATAAGGAGCATTGCCACCGAACAGGTAGGTGTTGTTTTGGTAGGTTTGGTACACGGACGAGCCCGTGTTCGCACCATTGGAGCTGGAATCACTCATATTTCGCTGACCTCCGTTCCCCTTCAGGGAACATTAGCTGGTTAAAGCTGGTTAATTAACCTTCCGCGACACGGCTGAACCGATTGGCGGATGCGACTGTGGCATGGGAAGGGCCTTCATTGCAGGGCGGATTGTGCCACCGAATGATTTTTGGGGAAAGTAAAGTATGGGCGAGGGTATGCACTTCTTGCATACCCTCATGCCGATTCAAGCCAACAAATCACGGATCTGTTGAAGCGCTCCGGGATCTTCCATGGTGGTCAGGTCGCCGGGGTCACGCCCCTCACATACCGCCTGAATGGCGCGGCGCAGCAATTTGCCACTGCGCGTCTTGGGCAACACGGACACGAAACGCACCCGCGCTGGCCGCCCCACCGCACCAATGGTTTGGTCGACCACTTTCATGATCTCGCCTTCGAGTTTGAGCTTGGCAGCGTCGTCGACCAAACCACTGCCATCCTTCACTACCGCAAACGCGACCGCCACCTGCCCTTTGAGCTGATCCGCCACGCCCACCACTGCCACCTCTGACACATTAGGGTGGCTGGAGATGCTTTCCTCAATTTCACGGGTCCCCAAGCGATGGCCGGCCACGTTGATCACGTCGTCAGTCCGCCCCAGGATGAAGAAATACCCGTCCTTGTCGCGCACGGCCCAGTCAAAGGTGCTGTAAAGCTGCTTGCCGGGAATGCTGCTCCAATAGGTTTTCACGAAGCGCGCATCGTCTTTCCAGACAGTTTGCATGCAGCCGGGTGGGAGCGGGCCTTCGATGGCGACCACGCCTTTCTGGTCGGGGCCTGTCAGTTCTTCAGCCGTGTTCTCGTCGATCAGCTTGATGTTGTAGCCGTACATGGCCACGCCGGGGCTGCCGAACTTGCTGGGTGCTTTTTCCACGCCATTCGCAATGGTCAGGATGGGCCAGCCGGTTTCGGTCTGCCAATAGTTGTCGATGATGGGCTTGCCCAGGCTCTCACTGATCCACTGTGCTGTGGGCTCGTCCAAAGGCTCGCCGGCCAGGAAAAGCGCCCGCAGGCTGGAAAGGTTGTACTTGGTGAGCATGGCAGGGTCCTGCTTTTTCAGCACCCGTACGGCCGTGGGAGCGCTGAACATCACCGTCACCTTGTACTTCTCCACCAGGCTCCACCAGACGCCTGCGTCGGGACGTGTGGGCAGCCCTTCGTACATGATGGTGGCCATGCCGGCAATCAGTGGCCCGTAAATGATGTAGCTGTGCCCCACTACCCAACCGATGTCGCTCGTGGAAAAGTAGGTTTCGCCGGCGTTGCCGCAGAAGATGTGCTTCATGCTGGCAGCCAGGGCCACCGCATAGCCGCCGGTGTCGCACTGCACGCCTTTGGGCTTGCCGGTGGTACCGCTGGTGTAAAGCGTGTAGCTCGGGTGAGTGGACTCCACCCACTCGCAGGGCACCACTGCATCCAGATGATTCAGGCGTTCAGCGCCCCACAGATGGTCGCGGCCAGCTACCAAATTCATAGCAGCCAGTTTGCGGTCCACCAACAATACGGCGGCCGGCTTGTGGCTGGAGGTGGCGATAGCCTCGTCCAGCAAGGGCTTGTACTCCACGACCTTGCCACCGCGTGAGCCGGCATCGGCACTCACGATGACCACAGGCAACGCATCTTCAATACGGGAGGCCAGCGACCCTGCTGCGAAGCCGCCGAACACGACGGTGTGGATCGCACCAATCCGTGCACAGGCCAACATGGCAAATGCAGCCTCTGCGATCATGGGCATGTAAATCAGGACCCGTTCGCCCTTCTTCACGCCCAATGACAGCAGCACAGCCGCCATGCACTGCACTTCGGCGTGCAACTGCGCAAATGAATAGACGACCTCTGAATTGGTTTCGGTGGACACCGCGATCAGTGCTGCCTGGTCCGGCCGCGTCGCCAAATGCCGGTCCACTGCGTTGTGGCACAGGTTGGTGGTGCCGCCCACAAACCACTTGGCAAAGGGTGGATTGCTGTAGTCACATACCTGGGCAGGTCCGGTTTTCCAGTCAATCAGCCCTGCTTGCTCGGTCCAAAAGCCATCGCGGTCATCGATGGAACGGCGGTAGAAATCAGCGTAGCCTGTCATTGTTTGTCTCCGGTCGGGCCTATAAAACTGAATTCATAATTATGGAGAGCCAACTTGCTGCAAGCTGACTTTTCCCCCGCCCGGCACTCCGCTCATCAACAAGCCACAAAAAAAGCGGCAGTCTTTCCAGACTGCCGCTTACTGAATGGAGCCGCCCCGCCGGCGCTCTGAACTTATTTGATCAGGGCCTGCGCTTCCTTGAATACAGGGTGCTCCGCAGTACGAATCCATTCAAAAGCCACCATCTCGGTCGTCACCAGCTCGGCGCCAGCGCCAGCCAAACGGTCGAAAGCAGCATCACGGTTGCGCTCGGTGCGGGAGCTGCAGGCATCAGTGACTACCCAGACTTCAAACTCGTCTTCGAGCAAATCCAGTGCTGTTTGCATCAGGCAGACATGGGCCTCACAACCGGCAATCACGATAGCGCTGCGCTCAGACGCTGCAGGCTTCTGCAAATGCTTGGGCAAGCTGCGGGCATTGCCCTGCACCGGCTTGGCCGGCGGGCGCAGCCATTCGCCCAAACCCTCTTCAATGGCGCTGAACTGCATTTTGTTCAGAACCCGGGCCCGCGCCTCGTCCAAGGCAGCCTTCACATCCGGCACGGTATGGCCCAGGCCAGAAGGGTATTGCTCTGTATAGAAAGCAGGCACTTCCAGCAAAGCGGCCAGCTTGGCCAAACGCACGGCGTTGGCCACCACTAATTCAGACTCGAACATGGCAGGCATCAAACGGGTCTGGTAATCCACCAGCACCAGCTGGCTCATGTCCACATCGATCAACATGGGGAAATCCTTCTCAAAAAACGTGGGGCGAGCATAACCGCCCCGCAATGGCCCATTCAGCCGAACAAATCCACTTGCAACTTGGCGGGGTCATCCTGCTCGGCCGGCGCTTTGCCTTCCAGCTGGGTCGCCAAGCGGTCGAGGTAGAGCGCAAAACCATCAAAAGCCACGTCATTGATGGCAAACATGCGGCGCGAATCCCGTAACAACAGTACGCCCAACGCCGCCGACAACAGACCCGCCACCTCGGAGGGCAGCCGCGAATCCGCACACCCCAGGCCCTCCAAAGCCTCCGCCACTGGCTCCAAAGACGTTTGCAAATCCTGAATCAATTGCCTCACCAGTGTTACCTGAGGCTCGCCAGAACCGTCAGATGCCAGCAAATGGAGCACGATGCCCGTATCTCCGGGGCGGGCGAAAAAGTGCGCCAACCAGGCGTTGGCCCGCGCATGCAGCAAGGTGCCGGGGTTGATTTTGGACAGTTTGGCTTGGGCCGCTGCCGCCCGCGCCCCTTCCAGGGTCTCTTGCAGCACCGCAGCCAGCAAAGCCTGCTTGCTCGGGAAATAGGCATACAGCGCGCCCGGCGTGTAGCCGGCACGTGCGGCAATCTCGCGGACACTGGCGGACTCCAAGCCGCCCTCAGCAATCGCCGCGCGCACTGCCTGCAGCACCAGACTGCGCCGTGTGTCTGCCAGTGCCTGTTGGCGCCTTAACTTGAGCTCCATCCGTCACACCCCGCGAAGAAAAGCCAATACGATCAGCGATTTTAATAAACATCGATTAATTTAAACAAACAACAAATCACTGAACATTGTTTAATTATTCATCGCCGGATTTCGCCTGAATCCTTATAAATTCAGGATTCTTGAAGTAAATCAAATAGTTAAGTGTGTAACTGAAGGTGTCACATTACTTGACACATGGAGGCAAGCTCACTAGAGTGCGACGATGCGTTTTGTTCTGCTCCTCACACTGCTGCTTTCCTTGGGCCTCGCGCACGCGGAACCGGCACCTGCTCCGGCCTCTGGCGATGAAATGTCCCGTTTCATCAACGACCGCGGCTTCCTGGCCCGCATCGGGGATGTCGGCAACAAGGTCACCAACCGTGCCTCCGAGCTGGTCATGAACTCCATGGCGTTTCTGGGCGTTCCCTACAAACGCGGCGGCACCCAAGCCGACACCGGTTTTGATTGCAGCGGTTTCGTACGCGCCATCTATGAGCAAACCGCCGGCCTTTTGCTGCCGCGCCAAGCTTCCGAACAAGCCGCTGCCACCCAGAAAATCGACAAACACGAACTCCAACCTGGTGACCTCGTGTTCTTCAACACCATGCGCCGCGCGTTCAGCCATGTCGGCATTTACGTGGGCAACGGCAAATTCATTCACTCGCCAAAGCCCGGTGCCGAAGTGCGTGTGGAAGATATGGGCGTTAGCTACTGGGCCAAGCGTTTTGACGGCGCCCGCCGCGTGAACGCCGAAGAAGCCCAGCAGGCCCCTGCCCGCTAAGCCCGACAGTCACACGGCGCAGGCCGTACCGGGTTCCCCATGAATCTGGATCTCTTCAGCGCAGAGGACACTGCGCCCTCAACTCCCTATGAGATTGCGCCCGGCGCCTGGGCTCTGCCGGGATTTGCTGTCATGCAGGCGGATGCGCTTTGGGCAGGTATCCAAAAGGTCATCCAAATCCATCCGCTTCGCCACTTGCTTACCCCCGGTGGCTCGCGCATGTCGGTCGCCATGAGCAACTGCGGCGATTTGGGCTGGGTCAGCGACGCAGCCGGCTACCGCTATCAAGGCACAGACCCGCTCACGCAAACTCCGTGGCCGGCAATGCCCGAAGGTTTCCGGGAAATGGCCATGTCGGCCGCCGAACGGGCCGGATACCCTGCGTTTGAGCCTGACGCCTGCCTGATCAACCGCTATGCCCCCGGCGCGCGCATGACCCTGCACCAGGACAAGAACGAACGCGACTATTCTGCCCCCATCGTCTCTGTGTCGCTGGGCCTGCCTGCGGTGTTTGAGCTAGGTGGCTTGGAGCGTGGCGACAAGGCACAACGCCTGACATTGCAACATGGCGATGTGCTAGTCTGGGGCGGGCCGGCGCGGCTCCGTTTCCATGGCGTACGCGCTGTAGAACCCGGCCAGCACCTGCTCACCGGTGCCCACCGGTTCAACCTGACCTTCCGCAAGGCAGCCTAGGGACAACCCCAAGGCGCTTTGGGGAGCGCGCTCAAAACGCAGCGCAGGTGACAGCAGGTCGCTGCACAAGCCCCCACAATGCCGCCTGTAATCTGTGTGGGTAGTACAACCGTTCCCCGGAGACCGTCCACACTCCCCTCTTTCTGGAGCCCCGAATGAACTCACCGTTTCAAGATGCCGACCCGCAGCTGATGCAAACCACCTTCGAGGCTCAGCGGGCCACTGCGCTGGCCTGGCGCCAGTCCACCGCGGCCGAGCGCATTGAACGTTTAGAGCGGCTGCGCACCAGCTTGCTGGCCCACAAAGAGGCCCTCTACGAGGCCTTTGCCGCCGACTTTCACAAACCCCGCTTTGAAGTAGACGGCACCGAGATCGTGCCCAGCCTGGACGAAATCCGCCACAACATCAAATGCCTCAAGGGCTGGATGCGCCCTACCCGCATCCGCGCCACCGAACTCACCATGGGCAACAGCGCCCATGTGCAGTACCAGCCCCGCGGCCGCTGCCTGATCATCGCGCCCTGGAACTACCCCCTGTACCTGATGCTCAGCCCGCTGGTCTCCGCCCTAGCCGCCGGCAACACGGCCATCCTCAAGCCCTCTGAGATGGCGCCGCGCGTGGCCCAAGTGCTGGCTAGCATCGTGGCCAAGGCCTTCCCGGCGCATGAAGTGGCTCTGTTTGAAGGGGCACTGGCCACCTCGCAGGCCTTGCTGGCCATGCCGTTTGACCACATCTTCTTCACCGGCTCACCCGCCGTGGGCAAGGTGGTCATGGCGGCTGCGGCCAAGAACCTGACCAGCGTGACCCTCGAGCTGGGCGGCAAGTCCCCCACCATCGTGGACGAGACCGCCGACCTGCAAAAGGCGGCTGAAACCATTCTGTGGGGCAAGTTTGTCAACGCCGGCCAGACCTGTGTGGCGCCCGACTACCTGTATGTGCACGCCTCGGTGCGCGATGCGTTTGTGGCCGCCTGCCAGGCCATCCTCAAGGCCCGCTATGGCGACAGCGCCCAGAGCCAGCGCAGCAACGCGGACTTCACCCACATCATCAACCAGCGCCACACGCAGCGCATTGAAGGCCTGCTCAAAGACGCCACTTCGCGCGGCGCACGGGTGCTGAGTGGCGGCGAGGTGGACACCGCCGGTAACTACATTGCCCCGACCCTGGTCGACAACGTGCCCATGGACTCCACCCTGATGCAGGAGGAAATCTTCGGCCCGGTGCTGCCCATCATTCCCTACACCGACCTGCAGCAGGTCATCACCTCCATCAATGCCGACCAGAAGCCACTGGCCCTGTATATCTGGAGCAGCAACCAGAGCAACATCGACACCGTGCTCACCAACACCAGCTCCGGCGGCGCCTGCGTGAATCACTGCGTGCTGCACGTGGCCCACGGCAACCTGCCCTTCGGCGGGGTCAACAACTCCGGCATCGGCAGCTCGCACGGCATTTACGGGTTCAAGGCCTTCTCGCATGAACGTGCGGTGCTCAAGGGCGGCTGGCTGCCCAGCATCCGCATGTTCTTCCCGCCCTACACAGCGGGCCGCACCAAGCTGCTGAACTTCTTGGTGAGCTGGGTCAGCCGATAGAGGTTTGAGGCTGCGCCGGGGTGTTATCGTGCGGCGATGAAAACACAGATAGACCACCTCGTCGTTGCAGCACACACCCTGGAGCAGGGTGTGCAGTGGTGCGAAGCCACCCTCGGCATCACCCCGGAAGCCGGCGGCGAACACAGCCAATTCGGCACCCATAACAAACTCTTCAAGATCGCGACACCTGCCCACCCGCTGGCGTATTTCGAGATCATTGCCATCAATCCCGGCGCCAAAGGCCCGGCCAACCCCCACGCCAAGCGCTGGTTTGACTTGGACAACCCTGAGCTGCGTGCCGCAGTGGCCCAAGAGCCGCGCTTGGTGCACTTTGTGGCCGGCACCGATGAACTGCAAGGCGCTCGCATTGCCCTCAAGAACATCGGCATCGACCGCGGCCCGGCCATGCCCGCCAGCCGCCACTCGCGCAAAGGCGTGCTGCACTGGCAAATCACCGTGCGTGAAGACGGCTACCGCCTGTTTGAAGGCTGCCTTCCCACGCTCATCCAATGGGGCAAACCGGACGACGCCGAGCCCCTGCGCCTGCACCCGCGCAACAGCCTTCCGCGCAGCCGCGTGAGCCTGGACAGCATCGGGGTGAGCCACCCGAGCGCGGCCAAACTGCAAGCGGCTTATGCAGCCATAGGTCTGGAAGGCGTGGCCATCTCGGAGGGCCCGGCCAACCTGAGCGCCACCCTCAAGACGCCCAAGGGCCTGGTCACGCTGCAGAGCATGGGCATTTAGCCTGCGGGTGTTGACGGAGATTTGCTCTTCTTTTGATAGCTGCTCGCGCACATTCCACCTGCGCTAGCAGCCATTTTGACTATGAAACGCAAGCGCACACCGCCTCTGCCTGCCGACTCAAGCGACTCTGAGCCCGACGCCGATGGCACCGTCATCGGCCAGTTCCGCCCCCGCATCACACTGATGACGCTGGGCCGGGGCGAAGGCTTGCTGGGCCTCAAGCCCCAGGGCAAGCTGGGCCCCCGGGGCGACAGCGTGACGCTGGCGCAGTTCGACTGGACTTACCGCACCCCGGCCGGCGACCGATGGGAGACGCCCGCCCCCAGCTCCATCCTCAACAGCCGCCCGGCGGAGTTTGAAGATCTGTTCGACACCGGCGGCCCGCTGGTGCGCCTGCAGCGCAACCTGGTGGCCGAGGCAGATGCCATGGACGCGGTGTGGGACATGGACTTTGTGCCGCTGGCAGACGCCACCTTCCAGTGGCGCAGCCAGAAGCAGCGCCCGCATCTGGGCAGCGTGTGGACGCTGCCGCAGGAAGACCACTTTGGTGACTTCTGGGCCGACCAGGTGCCCCAGCTCCAAGCCCAGGGCTGGACGGTGGTGGTACAACCCGGCTTTGCGCATGAGAGTGTTGCTGTGGAGCGCTGGAAGCTCATCCTCAGCCCCGACACCGGTGAGGTGCTGGGAAAGGTACTGGACAGCCCGCTCGTCAAACCCGCGCGCGGCGTCGAAAAGCTGGCCCTGCCGGGGCGCGAAGGCGAATGGCTGCTGAGCCTGGGCATCGAAATTGAGGGCGAGACGCTGGACCTCGCCCCCATGCTGGCCAACCTCATCAAGCGCGACCCGCGCTGGCTGATCCGCAACTACCTCGACACGCTGGACGATCTGGCCACGGTGTCTTTACGCGCGCCGGGTGGCAAGCGCATCGACGCCGAAGCCGGCCCGCTCAAAGCCATCGTCGGCGCCATGGTGGACTTGCTGACCGACCCGCAACGCATGGCGCCCAAGGGCCCCATCCAACTGGGCGCGTGGGAGGCCCGCCGCATCAACACCCTGCGAGCCAGCTTGCTGGATGCCTCGCGCGTGGGCGCCCACCAGGGCTGGCAGCTGGAAGGCGATGTGGGCTTGGCCGCGCTGGCAAAACGGCTGCACAGCACTGGCCAGCCCCAGCCGGTAGAGGCACCCGTCGGCTTGCAGGTGCAGCTGCGCCCCTACCAGCTGGAAGGCTTGGCCTGGCTACAGTACCTGCGCGCGCAGCACCTGGGCGGCATCCTGGCCGACGACATGGGCTTGGGCAAAACCGCCCAGGCGCTGGCCCATGTGCTACTAGAGAAGCAATCTGGCAGGCTTGACCGCCCGGTGCTGGTGGTGCTGCCCACCTCGCTGCTGTTCAACTGGCAGGCCGAGGCCAAGCGCATGGCACCGGATTTGCGGGTGCTGAACCTGCACGGGCCGGACCGCGCCGCCCTGTTTGAGGCCATGCCCGGGCACAACCTGGTGCTCACCACCTACCCGCTGCTGTGGCGCGACATCGAGGCGCTGGCCGCGCAGCCCTTTCATCTGGTCATTCTGGATGAGGCGCAAATGGTCAAAAACGCGGCCAGCCGCAGCGCCCGCGCCCTGCGCCAGCTGCAAAGCCGCCACCGCCTGTGCCTGACCGGCACGCCGCTGGAAAACCACTTGGGCGAACTCTGGGCGCAGTTCGACTGGCTGATGCCCGGCTTTCTGGGCGACCAGCGCAGCTTCGCCGCCCGCTGGCGCAAGCCGATTGAAGAGAACGGCGAAACGGTGCGCGCAGCCCTGCTCGCCCAGCGCGTGCGCCCCTTCATCCTGCGCCGCCGCAAGCAAGACGTGGCCACCGAGCTGCCACCGCGCACCGAAGTCATCCAGCGCGTGCAACTGCAGGGGCGCCAACGCGAGCTGTACGAGAGCGTGCGGGTGGCCGCCGACAAGCAGGTGCGCCGCGTGCTGCAACGCCAAAACTTTGCCGGCGCGCAGATCAGCATCCTCGATGCGCTGCTCAAGCTGCGGCAGGTGTGTTGCGATCCCTACCTGGTGAAGGGCAGCGATATCGCGCCCGACATGGAGCGCGCCAAACTGCATGCGCTCACAGACCTTTTGGTCCCGCTGGTCGACGAAGGCCGCCGCGTGCTGGTGTTCTCGCAGTTCACCGAGCTGCTGGAGCTGATTGCCGATGCGCTCTCGGCCCTGCGCCTGCCGTTTTTGAGCCTGACCGGCAACACCTGCCCCGCCCAGCGCGGCGACATCGTGCAGCGTTTTCAAAACCAAGAAGTACCGGTGCTGCTGGTCAGCCTGAAAACCGGCGGCGTGGGCCTGAACCTCACCGCCGCCGATACCGTCATCCACATGGACCCGTGGTGGAACCCGGCGGTGGAAGAACAAGCCACCGCCCGCGCCCACCGCATCGGCCAGGACCAGCCGGTGTTCGTCTACAAACTGGTGGTGGAAGGCAGCATCGAAGAACGCATGCTGGAACTGCAGGCCCGCAAACTCGCGCTGTCCGACAGCGTGCTCGGCCACGACGCCGAAGGCGCTGCCAAGTTTGATGAAGCCGATTTGCAAGCATTGCTTGCGCCACTGGGTGCGCTCATGACGGAAGGCCAAACACCGGAAGAAGCCGCGCGGGGCTGGGGGCGGACGAGGAGCCGGGTGGAAGGCATTTAAGTATTCAATCGGCCTCTAGCGCTCATGGAATTTGCGCGAGCAGCTACTGAAACGATAGCAAAGTGACATCTCCATACAAGCAACTAACTCCGGTGCATTCATACAAACTGAGTGAGTCACAATAGATTTCAATTTCCAATGCTAAAAAACTGACTTGGAGCTCTTGCTATGAACACTGCCGCCAAAAGCACACCGAGTTGACTTGCTTCCACACCATGAAATTGAAGATAACTTCACTGCTCTTGGCGATTGCGCTCTTGCTGTTGTCTGGATGCTCAGACTTTGAGCCTCTTGCGCGACCTGAGATCCGGAGTAATGCCCAGCTCTCAATCAGTCCCAGCGGAAATCTGGTGTTTCTCTTTCGCAGGGAGCCAGGCAAGTACAGCAAGATGGATGGCCATCTTTTCTCGGTGGAGAACGGCATATCGCAGCGAGTGCGAGAAGTAACTCTTCCGGAGGAGGTATGGAGTACCTCCTGGGCCTATGAAGAAGACCAGCTTCTGGTTGCGGGCGTGGAAAGCGGAGAGAACATTTTGTGGAAGATTGACGTCTTCACAGACAAACGCACGGTTGTTTATCGGGGTAAGCAACCGTTGAATTTTCTCCATGAGTTCACACCAGGTCGCTATATCTTTTTGGAGGCTTACGGTGTCAGCTCGGGCCGAACGTATTCAACTTGGCAAGTACTGGAAAACGGAACCAAACGTCAGCTTTACGACCGCCCGTTTAACGCCGCTGCACACATCAGCAAGATCGACGATTTTTTGTTTTTGTACCCTCCGGACAAAATTCTGATGACCATCGAAGGGAAGTTTCCCGGCTTTCCCAATGGGGTATTGGATCGGATGCCGTGGTCACTCGATTGCCAGAAGGACAAAACTACGATGTGCTGGCAAACCTACCTTGACAATTACAACGGCAAGTTCTACCCGGGGACGATGGAAATGATTGGTGACGAAGGGCGCTGCAAAGTGCCGGGAATTTGGATTCAGGAAGCTGGCACCGCCTTGTCGAGAAATGGAAAGACAGTGGTGTTTCACTCAATAAAAGACCGCGAAACAAAGGAACGGGGAATTTTCTTGGCTCGATTCGCGCCTGAAACCTGCTTGGTCCATGAAATTCCATTGAACAGAACCAGCCCGTAAGTTTGCAGTGCAAAACAAGTGTGAATGTTTTGATCCTCTTAAACACATTTACGAGCCTGAGCGTGGCTCACATAAGCAACTGGACTGGCTTTGATGCTTTGAAAAAGCGATGACCTCACACAACATGTCGATGCCTCTCCCCATCCCCCTGCAAGCCGAACCCGGCCATTTGATCCGGCGGGCGCACCAGTTGGCGGTGGGTACCTTTGCCAAGACGCATGGCAAGCAGATCACGCCGGTGCAATACGCAGTGTTACGCGCGCTGCAAGATACGCCGGGCATGGACCAGGTGACGCTGGCGGACCGGGTGGCACTGGACACATCGACCACCGCCGACATTGCTGCGCGGCTGGATGCCAAGGGCTGGATCGTGCGGGAGCTGCTGCCCCGGCGCCAGCGTGCGCTGCGCCTGACGCCAGAGGGCGAAGCGGTGCTGGCCGAGATGCTGCCGCGCGTGGCGCCCATGTACGGGCAGTTGCTGGACGCGCTGGAGCCCGCCGAGCGCGAGGAGTTTTTGCGCCTGCTGCGCAAGTTTGTGCACCTGAACACGCCGGCCCCTGCAGACCCGACCGATACGCCGGACCAGCCATCCGACAGCGCATAACCCAAGGCCCCCGGCCAGTCGTCGGATTCACCCCATTTCAAGGGAAAACCCTCATCCCCAACCCCTAGCCGCAGAATTGACTTGGGTCTATGATTTACGTCATTCAGCATACTGAATGAAGAATTCATTTCACCCCTAGGAGCCCGCCCATGTTCCCCGTCAACACCTGGTACGTTGCCGCCCGCAGCGAAGAGATTCCCTCCGACCGCCCCTTGGGCCGCCGCATTTGCAACATCCCCATGGCGCTGTTCCGCAACAGCGCGGGCGTATCCGCCGCGGTGGAGGACTTCTGTCCGCACCGGGGCGCCCCGCTCTCGCTGGGCAAGGTAGAGGGCGACACGCTGGTCTGCGGCTACCACGGCCTGGCCATGGGCTGCGACGGCAAAACCGTGTCCATGCCCTGCCAGCGCACGCGCGGCTTTCCGGCCATTCGCAGCTTTCCCATCCATGAAGAACACGGCTTTGTCTGGGTGTGGCCGGGCGACGCGGCCAAGGCGGATGTGGCCAGCATCCCCAAGTTCGAATGGCTGGGCAATCCGCAATTCGGCTACGGCGGCGGCTTGTACGAGATTGCCTGCGACTACCGCCTGATGATCGACAACCTGATGGACCTGACGCACGAAACCTATGTGCACAGCACCAGCATCGGCCAGAAGGAAATTGACGAAGTGCCCTGCCAGACCCGCGTGGACGGCGACCATGTGATCACCGAACGCTATATGGAAGGCATTGAGGCACCGCCCTTCTGGAAGATGGCGCTGCGCATGAACGGCCTGCCTGACGACCAGTTGGTGGACCGCTGGCAGATCTGCCACTTCACACCGCCCAGCCACATCATGATCGAGGTGGGTGTGGCGCTGCAGGGTCACGGCGGCTACAAGGCGCCGGACGAGTTCAAGGCCGCGAGCTGGGTGGTGGACTTCATCACCCCCGAAACGGACACGTCCATCCACTACTTCTGGGGCATGGCGCGCAAATTCAAGCCGCAAGACACGGCGCTCACCGCCCAGATCCGCGAAGGCCAAGGCAAGATCTTTGCGGAAGACCAGGAAATGCTGGAGCGCCAACAACAAAACCTGCTGGCTTACCCCGAGCGCAAGCTGTTAATGCTGAACATCGACACCGGCGGCGTGCAGTCCCGCAAGGTGATTGACCGCGTGGTGGCCGCAGAGCGCAACCCGGCTGCGGCAGAGGCGGCGGCATGAGCGGGCCCACCCAGACCCCAGTGAGCACGCCTGCAACGTTGCAGGTCAAGGTAGCCGCCAAGCGCACCGAAGCGCAGGATATCTGCAGTCTCGAGCTGGTGGCCGCAGACGGTGGCGCCCTGCCCGCCTTTACCGCCGGCGCGCACATTGATGTGCACCTGCCCAATGGCTTGGTGCGCCAGTATTCGCTGAGCAACGCGCCCACCGAAACAAAGCGCTATGTGATTGGCGTGCTGCGCGATGCCGCGTCACGCGGCGGCTCTACCGCCGTGCACGACCTGGTGGCCGAGGGCAGCACGCTCACCATCAGCACCCCGCGCAACCTGTTCCCCCTGGACAGCGCGGCCCCCCACCATCTGCTGCTGGCCGGTGGCATAGGCATCACGCCCATGCTGGCGATGGCGGAACACCTGGCAGCCACTGGCGGCGCTTTCACCCTGCACCACTGTAGCCGCAGCCGTGTACGCGCCGCGTTTGTGGAGCGGCTGGCTGCAGCGCCGTTTGCAGCACACACCCACCACCACTTTGACGATGGCGATGCGGCACAGAAACTGGACATTGCCGCCACCCTGCAAAGCGCCCCGGCAGGCACCCACTTGTATGTGTGCGGCCCGCAAGGCTTTATGGACGCGGTGCTCAGCGCAGGCCGCGCCGCCGGCTGGCCCGAAGAACGCTTGCACCGCGAGTACTTTGGTGCCGCGCCCACCGCCAAAGCAGACGACGGCAGCTTTGAGCTGGAGATTGCGAGCACCGGCAAGGTCATCAAGGTGCTGCCGGACCAGACGGCACTCGAGGCGCTGCATGCCGGTGGCATAGACATCCCCATGTCCTGCGAGCAAGGCGTGTGCGGCACCTGCCTCACCCGCGTCAAAGCCGGCATGCCTGACCACCGCGACCAGTACCTCCTGCCCGAAGAACAGGCTGCGAACGACCAGTTTCTGCCCTGCTGCTCTAGGTCGAAGAGCGCGCGTTTGGTGCTAGATTTATAGTCAAATTTGCCTATGGCGCCCGTGCGATATGCGCGAGCAGCTCCTGAATTGATAGCGCAAGCCGCCCTTGAGGCGGCTTTTTTTCGTCCATTGCAGGGCCGATCGGGAAAACCCTAGAACTTCTGGAAGCTCAATCACGCCACAATCCGGCCAACTGGTCTTACCAATTTACCTTTTAGCCAATCAACGTATGCCGTTTCAACCCATAGAGCCCCGCCGGCTGTACCGCCAGATTGCGGACCAGCTGCGCCAACTCATCCAGACCGGCGAATTCGCAGTGGGCAGCAAGCTGCCGGCCGAGCGCGACCTGGCCACCAAGATGGGTGTGTCCCGCCCGTCCGTGCGTGAAGCGCTGATCGCGCTGGAAGTCGAAGGCCTGATCGAAGTCCGCATGGGCTCGGGCATCGTGGTCATAGCCCGCGAAAGCGTGCGTATGCTGGACAACGCGCCCGGCCCGCTGGAAATCATCCGCGCCCGCCAACTCATCGAATGCGAGCTGGCTGCACTCGCCGCGAAAAGCACCGACCCCACCCTGGTGCCTGACCTGCTGGAGACCCTGCGCGACATGGAAGCTGACATCGCCGCGCGCACTCTGCCCATACGCGGGGACCGGGCCTTTCACATCCGCATTGCGCAGGCCAGCGACAACAGCGCATTGCAAGCGGTAGTCACCCAGCTGTTTGACGAACGCAACGGCCCCCTGTTCCAGAAGCTGGGCGGCCACTTTGAGCGCGAAGCCACCTGGAAAGCCGCGGTGGACGAACACCGCGCCGTGGTCGACGCCATTGCCGCGCACGACCCCGACATGGCGCGCGCTGCCATGAGCGGCCACCTGGACCATTCGCACGAACGCTTCTCTGCCGGCTGGACCACACCTACCGACGCCTGACTCCACCGGACACACCGACCATGAGCCTTGCCTGCACCTTGAATGGCCCGCTGAACCTCAGCGTGGAACACCACGACACCCAGAACCCCGGCCCCGGCCAGGTGCGCATGCGGCTGGGCGCAGGCGGCATTTGCGGCTCCGACCTGCACTACTACCAGCACGGCCGGGCAGGCATCTTCGCCATCCGCGCGCCCTTTGTGCCGGGGCATGAGGCCTCGGGTGTGGTGGATGCGGTGGGCGACGGGGTTACCAAGGTGAAGGTCGGCCAGAAAGTGGCTGTCAACCCGGCCCACCCCTGCGGCGTGTGCCCCGCCTGCCGGGCCGGACGCAGCAACCTGTGCGAGAAGATGGTGTTTCTGGGCAGTGCGGCCATCTTCCCGCACATCCACGGCTTCTTCCGTGAGCACTTTGTGATGAATGAGGCCCAGCTCACCGCCATTGATGAAGATGTGAGCCTGGGTGAGATTGCCTGCGCCGAGCCGCTGTCGGTGGGCCTGCATGCTGTGCGCCGCGCGGGCGAAGTGCTGGGTGCCACTGTGCTGGTGACCGGGGCAGGCACCATAGGCTGCATGTCGGTGATTGCTGCGCGCCTGGCCGGTGCAGGCCGCGTGATTGCCTGCGACCCCAGCGAGCGGGCCCGCGAGATGGCGCTGACCGTGGGCGCCGACGAAGCTTTGCCCGATACCTCTGCATGGAAAGGCCGTGTCGATGTGGCGCTGGAAGCCGCCGGCCACCCTGCTGCACTGGCGGGCTGCCTGGCTGCGGTACGCCGCGGCGGACGCGTGGTGCAGGTGGGCACGCTGCCCGCAGAAATTCCTTTTCCGGCCAACGACATCATGTCGCGCGAGCTGGACTACGTGGGCGCCTTCCGCGCCGATATCGAATTCGACTGGGCCGTACAGGCCATTCGCAGCCGGCGAGCCGATGTGCGCCCGCTCATCAGCGCCCAGTTGCCGATCAGCCAATCGAAAGCGGCCTTCGATCTGGCATTGGACAGAGGCCGCAGTACCAAAGTGCAGTTGATTCCCGGCTGATTCATCAACCGGACCCGCCTGCGCAACTTTCACAACAAGAGGAGACAAAGAGCATGACATTCAAACGCATTTCGCTGGCCCTGGCTGCAAGCCTGGTGGTCGCCGCCCCCGCTTTCGCGCAGACCAAGCTCAAATGGGCCCACGTCTACGAGCCCAGTGAGCCGTTCCACACCGCGTCCGTCTGGGCTGCGCAGGAAATCCAGAAACGCACCAACGGTCGCTACCAGATCGATGTGTATCCTGCCTCGCAGCTGGGCAAGGAAAACGACATCAACCAAGGCCTGGCCTTGGGCACGGTGGACATCATCATCTCGGGCTCCAGCTTTGCGGCCAAGGCTTTCCCCCGCATCGGAGTGACCTACTACCCCTACACCTTCCGCAACGTAGATCACCTGCTGGCCTACACCAAGAGCGACATTTACAAAGAGCTGACCGCCGGCTACGAGCAAAAGAGCGGCAACGAAATCATTGCAACTACCTACTACGGCACCCGCCACACCACCAGCAACAAGCCGATTGCCAAGTGCGCCGACATGAAGGGCCTGAAGATGCGCGTGCCTGACGTGCCCGCCTACCTGGCCATGCCGCGTGCCTGCGGCGCCAACACCTCGCCGATTGCGTTTGCCGAGGTCTACCTTGCACTGCAAAACGGCACGGTCGAAGCCCAGGAGAACCCGCTGCCCACCATCGAAGCCAAGAAGTTCTACGAGGTGCAAAAGCACATCGTGCTGACCGGCCATATCGTGGACCACCTCAACACCGTGGTCGCTGGCGCCTTGTGGAAAAAGCTCTCGGACGCTGACAAGAAAATCTTTACCGATGTGGCCCTCGAAGCCGCTGCCAAAGCCTCCAAGGAAGTGGCTGCCCGCGAAGGCGAACTGGCTGCCATCTTCCGCAGCAAAGGCGTGAGCGTGACGGACGTGAACACCAATGAATTCCGCGACACCGTGCTCAAGAACGTGCCTTTCGAGCAGTTCGGCTACCAGAAGGCTGACTGGGACCGCATCCAGGCCATCAAGTAAGGCGACACGACATGACGCTTCACAGCTCCCTGCCCTTGTCGGGCGGCGCAGCCGAATCACGTCCCGTCGAGACCAGCGCGGAAGCGCTGGTCGCCAGCTTTGCAGAGGCCGACCAGCACACGGTCGACCTCTCGGGCTACGGCGTTGAAGACTGGATTTGCCTGGGCTTTTTCTGGACCATGGCCGGCCTGGTGTTTCTGCAGTTCTTCAGTCGCTATGTACTGAACGACTCGTTTGCCTGGACCGAAGAACTGGCCGTGTACTGCCTGATGCCGGTGGTATTTATCGGCGCCTCCATGTGTGTGCGCCGTGTGCGTCACATCCAGGTTAACCTGATCTACCGCTACCTGCCGGTGCCTGCAGGGCGCGCGCTGTCAACTGCCGTGGACATTGCGGCACTCGCCTTTTACAGCTACGGTGCCTGGTTGGTTGCGCGCTATGCAATGGCCGTGGACAACGAGCCCATGACCACCATCAACTGGAACAAGAGCCATGTGTATTGGCTGGCCTTTGCAGGCTTCGCACTGATGAGCGTGCGCGCCTTGCAGGTGGGCATTGAGAACTGGCGCCGCGGATTCTCCGCGCTGCAAAACCCCGGCTACTTCGACGGCTCGGACGACTGAACGGACTCCCCCATGTTGCTACTCATTCTTTCTTTTCTGGGCCTGATGCTCTGTGGCCTGCCGGTGGCGGTGTCTATGGCGGGCGGCTCGCTGATTTACATCCTGGTGTCCGGCACCGTGCCCGACATCGTGTTGGCGCAGCGCATGATTGCCGGCATCGAGTCCTTTCCGCTGCTGGCCGTGCCCTTCTTCATTCTGGCCGGCAACCTGATGAACATTGCAGGCATCACCAGCCGCATTTACGACTTTGCGGTAGCCCTGGTGGGTTGGATGAAGGGCGGCCTGGGCCAGGTGAACATCATCGGCTCGGTGATTTTTTCGGGCATGTCAGGCACCGCCATTGCGGATGCAGCCGGCCTGGGTTCGATTGAAATCAAGGCCATGAAAGAGCATGGCTACAGCACCGAGTTTTCGGTGGGGGTGACTGCCGCTTCGGCCACGCTGGGCCCCATCATCCCGCCCTCCCTGCCCTTTGTGATTTACGGAATGATGGCCAACGTGTCCATCGGCGCCTTGTTTGTGGCCGGCATCCTGCCCGGCTTGTTCATGACCGCCCTGATGATGGCCACGGTGGCTTACTTTGCCCGGCGCAACGGCTGGGGCGGCGACGTGGCGTTCCACTGGGGGCGCCTGGGTGGCGCAACACTGGAAATCCTGCTGGTTCTGGCCTTCCCTATGGCAGTGTGGTTGGCGGTGAAAGCCGGAGCCTCGGTCAACATGGCTACCGGAACAGCCTTTGTCGCGCTCATGGTGCTGGACTGGCGCTTTAACTTCTCGGCGGTACTGGCGCTGATGGCGCCTGTGATCCTGATCGGCGGCATGACCATGGGCTGGTTCACGCCGACTGAAGCGGCAGTGGCCGCGGTGATCTGGGCGCTGTTTCTGGGTCTGGTGCGCTACCGGTCCATGACCCTTCGCACCCTCGCTCAAGCCACTTTCGAGACGATTGAAACCACCTCCTCGGTACTCTTCATCGTGACGGCTGCGTCCATCTTTGCCTGGCTGCTGACCACCACGCAAGCCGCGCAGGCTTTGGCAGACTGGATTCTGTCCATCACCAGCAACAAGTGGGTATTCCTTCTGCTGGCGAACTTGCTGATTTTGTTTGTGGGTTGCTTCATCGACACGATTGCCGCCATCACCATTCTCGTGCCCATCCTGATCCCCATCGTGCTGAAACTGGGCATTGACCCTATCCAGTTCGGCATCATCATGACGCTGAACCTGATGATCGGGCTGCTGCATCCGCCGCTGGGCATGGTGTTGTTTGTGCTGGCTCGTATTTCCAAGCTCTCGGTCGAGCGGACCACCATGGCCATCCTGCCTTGGCTGGTTCCGTTGATCGTGGCGCTCATAGCCATCACTTACGTTCCCGCCATCACCCTGTGGTTGCCGCACCAGATGGGCCTGCTGAAATGAACCCGGTCATTCGCATTCACCCGGCGGACGATGTGGTGATCGCCCGGCAGCAGTTGCTGGGCGGCACCCGCATAGCCACGGAAGGCATCACCATCTCCGGCCTGATTCCGCCGGGCCACAAGGTGGCGGTGCGTGCCATTGCGGCGGGCGAACCGGTGCGGCGCTACAACCAGATCATCGGCACTGCCACGCAGCCCATCGCTGCGGGCCAGCATGTGCACACCCACAACCTCGCATTCAGCCGTTTTGACCGCGGCCACGCCGTGGGGGGTGATGTGCGGCCCGTGACCTATGTGGACACCCCGGCCAAGTTTGAAGGCATAAAGCGCGGTGATGGGCGTGTGGCCACCCGCAACTACATAGGCGTGCTGACCAGCGTGAACTGCTCGGCCACCGTGGCCCGCGCCATTGCCGACCACTTCCGCCGCGACATCCACCCCGAAGCACTGGCGGCATTTCCGAATGTGGATGGCATCGTGGCCTTGACCCACGGCGCCGGTTGCGCCACCGACAGCGAGGGCGAAGGCCTTCAGGTGCTGCGTCGTACCCTGGCCGGCTACGCCCGTCACGCCAACTTTGCGGCCGTGATCGTGGTGGGCCTGGGCTGCGAGACCAACCAGATTCAGGGCCTGCTGGCGCAAGAAGGCTTGCGCGAGGGCGCCAAGCTGGTGACCTTCAGCATCCAAGACACCGGCGGCACTGCCAAAAGCGTGGCCCGGGGCATCGAGGTCGTCAAAGGCCTGCTGGCCGAGGCCAACGCTGTCAAGCGCGAGCCAGTGCCCGCCAGCCACCTCATCGTGGGCCTGCAGTGCGGCGGCTCGGACGGCTACTCCGGCATCAGCGCCAACCCCGGCTTGGGCGCGGCGGTAGACCTGCTGGTGCACTATGGCGGCACGGCCGTCTTGTCTGAAACGCCAGAAATCTATGGCGGCGAACACCTGCTGCTGCAGCGCGCGGTGTCGCAAGCCGTGGCCGACAAGCTCGAAGCCCGCTTGCAGTGGTGGACTGACTACTGCGCCCGCCACCACGCCGAGATGGACAACAACCCCTCGGCGGGCAACAAGGCAGGCGGCCTCACCACCATTCTGGAAAAGTCTTTGGGCGCCATCGCCAAAGGCGGCACCACACCCATGGTCGATGTGTACGAATACGCGCAACCCATCACTGCCAAAGGCTTTGTCTATATGGACACACCGGGCTACGACCCCGTGTCGGCCACCGGACAGGTGGCGGGTGGTGCGAACCTGATTTGCTTTACCACCGGCCGGGGCTCGGCCTACGGCTGCGCACCTTCGCCCTCACTCAAGTTGGCCACCAACAACGCGCTGTGGGCCAAGCAGGAAGAAGACATGGACATCAACTGCGGCACTGTGATCGACGGCAGCGAGACCGTGGAGCAGTTGGGCGAGCGCATTTTTCAGGAGATGCTGGCCGCAGCCTCGGGCCGCAAGACCAAGAGCGAGCTGCATGGCTACGGCCAGAACGAATTTGTACCCTGGGCGCTAGGCGCCGTGATGTAAACCTCATTCCCGAACCCCATGAAAATCATTTCCGCCAAAGTCATCATTTGCGCACCGAGCCGCAACTTTGTCACCCTGAAAATCGAAACCGATGAGGGCCTGACCGGCATCGGCGATGCGACGCTCAACGGTCGCGAGCTGGCCGTAGCCAGCTACCTGACTGAGCACGTCATTCCCTGCCTGATAGGCCGTGACCCACAGCAGATTGAAGACATCTGGCAGTACCTCTACAAAGGTGCCTACTGGCGCCGCGGCCCTGTCACCATGAGCGCCATTGCCGGCGTGGACACCGCGCTCTGGGACATCAAAGCCAAGGCCGCCAACATGCCGCTGTACCAGTTGCTGGGTGGCAAGAGCCGCACCGGCGTCATGGTCTACGGCCACGCCAATGGCAAAGACATCAGCCAAACCGTGGAAGAAGTGCTGCGCTACAAGGAGATGGGCTACAAGGCCATTCGCGCCCAGAGCGGCGTGCCCGGCCTGGAGAAGGTGTATGGCGTGGGCCGCGGCACCATGTTCTACGAACCTGCCGATGCCGACCTGCCCAGCGAGCACGACTGGTCCACCGAGAAGTACCTGCGCCACACGCCCGAGCTGTTTGACAAGGTGCGCGCTGCCGTGGGCCCGGACATCCACCTGCTGCACGATGTGCACCACCGGCTCACCCCCATCGAAGCCGGCCGCTTGGGCAAGGACCTGGAGCCCTACCGCCTGTTCTGGATGGAAGACGCCACACCTGCCGAGAACCAGGAGGCCTTCCGCCTGATCCGCCAGCACACCACCACGCCGCTGGCGGTGGGCGAGATTTTCAACACCATCTGGGACTGCAAGGACCTGATCGAGAACCAGCTGATCGACTACATCCGCACCACCGTAGTCCACGCCGGTGGCATCACCCACCTGCGCCGCATTGCGGACTTGGCGGCGCTTTACCAGGTGCGCACCGGTTCACACGGCGCCACCGATTTGTCGCCGGTGTGCATGGGCGCTGCGCTCAACTTTGACCTCTGGGTCCCCAACTTCGGTATCCAGGAATACATGCGCCACACCGACGAAACGGATGCCGTGTTCCCCCACGCCTACAGCTTCAAGGACGGTTTCATGCACCCCGGCGAAGCGCCCGGCCATGGTGTGACGATTGACGAGGAACTGGCGGCCAAGTACCCCTACCAGCGTGCCTATCTGCCGGTCAACCGGCTGCAACACGACGGTACGCTGACCAACTGGTGATGCGGGATATGAACCGATTGAATGACACCACGCTCGCAGCCCTGCCAGCCGCCGTGGACCGCCCGGCCTACGACCGCCGGGCGCTGAAAACCGGCATCGTCCATCTGGGCATAGGCGCGTTCATGCGCGCCCACATGGCGGCGGCCACTGAGGCTGCCATTGCTGCGGGTGATTTGCGCTGGGGCATCACCGGCGTGTCGCTTCGCCAGCCCGATACGCGCGATGCCCTTGCACCTCAGGACGGGCTCTACACACTGGCCATTCGGGATGCGGACGCCCAGGGCCAGCCCCGCCAGCGCCTGCAGGTGATTGGCGCGGTGCTGCGCATGCTGGTGGCCCCCGAGAACCCACAGGCGGTGCTGGATGCGATTGCCGCCCCCGACACGCGCATCGTGAGCCTGACGGTGACCGAAAAGGGCTACTGCCATGACCCGGCCACCGGTACCTTGCGGTTGGACCATCCGGATATCGTCCATGACCTGGCCCACCCGAAAACACCCCGCTCCGCCGTGGGCATGCTGGTCTATGGTTTGCAGCTGCGCCACACACTGGGCCACGGCCCGTTGACGCTGATGTCACTGGACAACCTGCCGGCCAACGGGCGTGTGCTGCGTGCTGCCGTGCTGCGGTTTGCTGAAGAAATTGATAGCAAACTATCCTTATGGATAGAGCGCCAGTGCTGTTTTCCATGCTCCATGGTGGACCGCATCGTGCCCAAAACCACCGATGCCGATCGTGCCGCGGTGAGCGCTGCGCTGGGCTGCGCTGATGCCTGGCCCGTGCTGGGCGAGCCGTTTTTTGACTGGGCGATTGAAGACGAGTTTGCGGCAGACCGCCCGGACTGGACATTGGGCGGTGCGCGCTTTGTGCCCGATGCCGAGCCCTTTGAGCGACTCAAGCTGCGCATGGTGAACGGCACCCATTCCAGCCTCGCCTACCTGGGCGCGATGGCTGGCTGGCAGACGGTGGACAAGGCCATTGCACAGCCCGCCCTGAGCAGCCACATCGAAGCGCTGATGCGTGACGAGATTGAACCCACCCTGCCCGCTTTGCCCGGCTTGGATGTAGCCACCTACCGCCACAATCTGTTGGCCCGCTATGCCAACCCCGCCTTGGCCCACCGTACCCACCAGATCGCCATGGACGGCTCACAAAAGCTACCCCAGCGCCTGCTGGGCACGCTGCGCGATCGCCTTGCACGTCAACTACCCGTCACACGCATGGCCTTAGGTCTAGCCGCCTGGATGCACTATCTTCGAGGTGTGGACGAACAGGGTCAGGCCTACCGCATTGACGACCCGCATGCGGAGGCACTCTACACTCTCTACCAACAGAACCTCAGTCAGGGCGTGAACACGCAATCGGTAGACGCCATGCTGGCCTATGCGCCGGTGTTCGGCGACTTGGCTGGTAACGCCACGCTCACCGCCGCCTTGATTCCGCTGTTGCAATCGCTACAAACGGTCGGCGTCGCAGCCACCCTGGAAGCGGTCAATCGTGGGGAGCTCACAGCGTGAGCACTAAGCCTGAAGCACTGGACGTGCTGTCCATGGGCGAAACCATGGCGCTGCTGGTCGCCCAAGAGCCCGGCCCACTGGCCGGGGTGCAGAGTTTCACCAAACGCATTGCGGGGGCCGACACCAATGTGGCCATCGGCCTGGCCCGTCTGGGTTTCAAAGTCGGTTGGGTCAGCCGCCTGGGGGCCGATTCGTTTGGCAGCTATGTGCGCACGACCGTCGAGGCCGAAGGTGTGGACACGTCCCAGGTCGAGATTGACCTTCAACGCTCCACCGGTTTCATGCTCAAGTCGCGCAGCGTGGATGGCAGCGACCCATCCATCGAGTACTACCGGCGGGGCTCAGCGGCCAGCCAACTCAGCATGGGGCACCTCAGCACCGACTACGCCCTGCGCGCGCGGCATGTGCACACTACGGGCATTACACCGGCCCTGTCACCGGCCGCCCGTGAGCTCGTGGCCCACGCCATGCAAACCCTGCGCGCCGCTGGGCGCAGCGTGTCGTTTGACCCCAACCTGCGCCCCAGCTTGTGGCCTGATACCGCCACCATGCGCGACACCCTCAACGACCTGGCCCGCCATGCGGATTGGGTGCTGCCGGGAATCGACGAAGGCAAACTGCTGACCGGTCAAAACACCCCGGCCGACATTGCGGCGTGGTACCTGGACCGGGACGCAAAAGTAGTAGTGATCAAGCAGGGGGCGCAAGGCGCCTACTTCCGCACCGCTGCCGGCGAGCAAGGCCACGTGCCCGGCGTGCCCGTGCCCGTGGTAGTCGACACCGTGGGTGCCGGTGATGCCTTTGCCGTGGGCATCATCAGCGCACAGCTGGAAGGCTTGAGCTGGCAACGCGCTTTGCGTCGCGCCAATTGGATTGCTTCACGCGCCCTGCAAGTGGTCGGGGACATGGAAGGCCTGCCCACCCGTGCTGAACTCATTGCACAGAATCTGGAATAAACCCGAGGAAATCGACATGTTGACCGTTGTTTGCGAAACCCCCGGCACCCTGCGTGCCCATGACACCCCCAAGCCAGAGCGTGCAGAAGGAGATGTACTGCTGCGCGTGAAACGCGTGGGCGTATGCGGCACCGACCTGCATATCTTCACCGGCAACCAGCCCTATCTGAACTACCCCCGCGTGATGGGGCATGAGCTCTCAGGGATTGTGGAGGAAGCGCCCGAAGGCGGCTCGCTGCAAGCCGGCGACACCGTGTACGTGATGCCCTACCTGTCCTGCGGAACCTGCATTGCGTGCCGCGCAGGCAAGACCAACTGCTGCACCCGCATCCAGGTGCTGGGCGTACACCGCGACGGTGCCTTCACGGAGTACTTGAGCGTGCCGCAGCAATTTGTGCACAAGGCCAATGGTGTCACGCTGGACCAGGCTGCGATGGTGGAGTTTCTCGCCATCGGTGCTCATGCAGTACGCAGGGCTCAGGTCCAAAAAGGGCAGCGTGTGCTGGTCGTGGGCGCAGGCCCCATTGGCATGGCCGCCATGATTTTTACCAAGTTGCGCGGGGCTGTGGTGACGGCCCTCGACAGCCGGCAGGACCGGCTGAACTTCTGCACCAGCGCATTGGGCGTCAGTGCCGGTGTCACCTTGGGCGATAGTGACGAGGCTGAACTGGCCACGCTCACCAACCAGGAGTTCTTTGACGTGGTGTTTGATGCCACTGGCAACCCCAAGGCCATGGAGCGCGGGTTTAAATTTGTGGCCCACGGTGGCACGTACACATTAATCTCCGTCGTAGCCTCCAACATTACCTTCTCCGACCCGGAGTTCCACAAACGGGAGATGACGCTGATGGGCAGTCGTAACGCCACCACCGAAGACTTCCAGACCGTATTGGAAGCCATGCGTGCGGGTCTGATCCCGACCGCATTGAACACCCACCGCATGCCCCTGGCCGACGTTCCTGAAAAGTTCAAAGACCTGTTGAACCCTGCAGCAGGTGTCATCAAAGCCATCGTGGAGTGCTAACGCAGATGCGCAAGCCTGGCTACCTGTTGGGGCTGCTGGCCACCCTGGGGCTCTGGGCGTGCAGCTCACAGCCTGAGCGCGTGCCAGGCCCTCAACCTGTCCCTGCAGAAGCCACGTCAGCAAGGCCCTCGACGCCACCCACGCCCCCAACAATTGCCAATCTAAAGAGCTATCGCATAGAACCGGCTGAGTCCAGCTTGCGCATTCTGGTGTACCGGGGCGGCACCATGGCGCGACTGGGGCACAACCATGTCATCAGCTCTGCCGACTTGCAAGGGCAAATATGGCGCGGAGCCACTGCAGAGAGCTCCGGGTTTGAGATGGAGGTCCCGGTCAACACCCTGATCGTCGATGACAACGCTGCCCGGTCCGAAGAGGGAGAAGACTTTCCCCTCAACGTGAGTGAAGATGCCAAAGCGGGCACCAAGGCCAACATGCTGCGCCCCACCCTGCTGGATGGTGAGCATTTCCCGAAGATCAGTTTCCGCGCCATCCGCATCACCGGAAGCGCTGCCAGCCCCGACGTCGTGGCCAGCATGCGTATCAAGGACCAGACGCGCGAGATACGGCTGCCCGTCTCGCTGAAAGCGCCTTGGCAATTCAGGGCAGTTTTGAGATCCGCCAGTCGGATTTCGGCATCACCCCCTTGAGCATCGCCATGGGAGCGCTGACGGTGCAGGACACGGTCAAGATCAAGTTCCGGCTGGTGGCCAAGGCGACCCCCACATCGCCCTGAAACTCTAGATTTGCAACTTGTCCCGGAGGTCGTAATACCAGGCGCCCAGCGCGGTGAGCGGCACCCTGAACCACCGCCCGCCCGGGAAGGGGTAATGCGGCAGATTGGCAAAGGCATCGAAGCGGTTGGCTTGGCCTTGAATCACCTCGCTGATTACCCGTCCGATCAAATGGGTGAAGGTAACCCCGTGCCCTGAGCAGCCTTGCGAGTAGTAAATATTGGAACTCAGGCGCCCCACTTCCGGCAGACGCGACAGGGTCAGCAGGAAGTTGCCCGTCCAGCCATAGTCGATGCGAACATCTTTCAATTGAGGAAATGTTTTCAGCAGCTTGGGCCGGATGATGGACTCCACATGCTGCGGGTCCCGGGCGCCGTAAATCACGCCACCGCCATACAGAAGGCGCCGGTCACCGGAGAGGCGGAAATAGTCCAGCAGAAAGTTGCTGTCCTCGACGCAGTAGTCGCTGGGCAGGATTTCAGGGAAGCGATCTCCCAAGGGCTCCGTCGCAATCACCTGGGTACCACAAGGCATGGACCGCGAGGCCAGCTGAGGCTCCAGCCCGCCGATATAGGCGTTGCAGGCTACGATGACAAAGCGGGCTTTTACCTGACCTTGTGCGGTGTGCACCACGGCAGGGTCGCCGCGCTCAATGCGCAGCACCGGCGAGCCCTCGTGCACGACACCCCCCAGTGACTCGAATGCAGCAGCTTCGCCTTGAGCCAAGCGCAGTGGATGCATGTGTCCGGCACTGTGATCGAGCAAAGTGGCGCGGTAGCGCCCGGTGCCGATGGCGACTTCGCTTTCAGTCGCGTCCAAAAGGCTCAGCTGCTGGTGACCGTAGCGCTCCCAGAGCTGTTTGTGGTGCTCCAACTGCTTGACCTGCTTGGCAGTGATGGCGGCAAACATGCCACCCGGTTTGAAGTGACAGTCAATCTGGTACTTGTCAATCCGCTCGCGGATGATTTTGGCACCCTCGAAGGCCATGCTGCCCAGGACTTGCGCGGTGGTGCTGCCATAGCGAGCCTCAATCACATCCATGTCCCGCGAGTAGCTGTGCACCAACTGGCCACCATTGCGGCCTGAAGCGCCCCAACCCACTTTGGCCGCTTCCAGAACCACCACTTTGAATCCGGCTTCGGCTAAATGCAATGCTGACGACAAGCCGGTGTAGCCGGCACCGATGACGACGACATCGGCTTCGACACTCCCCCTCAAGGGAGCACGCTCCGGTTGGGGCAGACCGCTGGCGGCGTAATAAGAAGGGGCGTGCGCGGCCGACGCCGCCGCTTGGACAGACTGGGACATAAACAACCTCAATGTGGGGATCAGGCGTCGATCCGGAGCCAGGTGGTCTTCAGCTCGGTGTACTTGTCAAAGGCGTGCAAGGATTTGTCACGCCCGTTACCGGACTGCTTGTAGCCACCGAAGGGCACCGTAATGTCGTCTTCGTCGTACTGGTTCACATGCACAGTGCCGGCCTTCAGGCCGCGGGCTACCCGATGCGCGCGGTCAATCTGGCTGCTCCAGACACTGGCCTGCAAGCCATACACACTGTCATTGGCCAAAGCCAGCGCCTCCGCCTCGTTGGCAAAAGGAATCACGCCAAGCACCGGACCGAAGATCTCTTCGCGTGCAATCTTCATGTCGTTACGCACACCCTCGAAGATCGTGGGCTCCACAAAATAGCCACCCGTCTCGGACCGCACACGCCGGCCGCCGAAAGCAATGTTGGCACCCTCAGCCTGACCTTGATGGATGTAACCCAACACGGTGCTCATTTGCCCCGCGTCTACCAAGGCACCCATTTCCGTGGACTCCTGTAGCGGGTCACCAGGCAGGTATTTGCGGGCTTCGTCCTGCAAGGCCGCCATGAACTCGGGCACCACATCCTGTTGCACCAACAGGCGGGTAGGCGCATTACAAGACTCGCCCTGGTTGTAGAACACAGAGCCTGCTGCAGCCCGGGCAGCAGCGGCCACGTCTTTGGCATCATTGAAAACCACAAAGGCGGATTTGCCACCCAGCTCGTTGTACACCCTCTTGAGGTTGGACTCAGCAGAACACGCCAGCATGCGCCGGCCAATGCGGGTGGAGCCGGTGAAACCAATAGCATCCACATCCATGTGTAGCGCAAGGGCCTCGCCCGCCTCATGGCCATAACCGGTCACCACATTGAAGACGCCTGCGGGCAAACCTGCCTCCAGCGCCAATTCGGCCAATCGCAGGGCGGTATAGGGGGACTTTTCGCTGGGCTTGAGCACCACGCTGTTTCCCGCAGCCAAAGCAGGGCCCAGTTTCCAGGCGGCCATGATGAGCGGGTAGTTCCATGGGACGATGGCACCGATGACACCCATGGCCTCCCGGGTGATGAGTGCCAAGGCAGTGTCTGCCGTGGGTGCAATTTCGTCGTACAGCTTGTCGACTGCCTCACCGTACCAAGCGATGCAGTTGGCCGTGGCAGGCACGTCAACCGCCAGGCTGTGAGAGATAGGCTTGCCCATATCCATGGTCTCCAGCAATGCCAACTCATCACGGGCCGTCATCACCAGCTCCGACCAACGCTGGAGAACCTTTTTGCGGGCCTTGGGCGACTGCCCTGCCCAACGCCGATCAGCAAACGCCGCGCGGGCTGCCGCCACAGCGGCATCAATGTCAGCTTTTTGTCCACGGGCGACGGTGCCCAAACCCAATCCGTTCAACGGCGAGTGCTTCTCAAAGGTTTGGCCGTCCTTGGCGGGAACACGCTCGCCATTGATAAAGAGCCGCCCATCGGTGACCAGTGAAGCGGCACGCGCATGCCAAGGGGAAGTGGAATCGGGTGTAGTCATGGCAATACCAACTCTGTGAAAGTGGCCTCTACGATACTTTCGACAAGAAGCTACTGAAGGAGCCACTTTGCGTTTGTCGGGCAGACCACTTCCACTACATCCCTTGGGATGATGGAACTAGGAGCGAGGCACCAAACAGAAGGTATCTACCAGCCGCCAAGTGGCCTTATTGACACCCGGAGCCTCAGTCCAGGCCGGCCGTACATCACCGGCGGGGCCGGCCTGATCTGAGGAGTTACGTTGCCATTGCTTGGGGACGTTGTCGCACCCGAAAAAGTAACCCGTCAAGGTGCCTTCAGCATCAATACGGAAGCGCAGAAATCCCTTGTAGTCCTCGCAGGCAAGCGGGGAAAAGGCGTTGTTCCACATCCATCCCGCACGCGCCATCACCCACAAGTAGACCCCCGTAATCAGCCCGCCGCCGATGCTGCCTGCAATCAGGTAAACGAACCCTGCCAAGATCGCATGCATCGGACTTCCTACCGTTGCAGGGACCATGGCAACGAGCCCATGAATACCCAACAGTGCGAGAGTGTGTCCAGCAAAGTGCAGGACCGGTGAGACCCATTTTGCGAACAAGCCTGATTCTTCTCGCGCCAAACCCAGGCACAGGCCCAGCAACGCGAGGTAAGCCATCGATGTAAACGGACCGCCAAAAACTGTCACTACGTAGATCGCACCGAGCAGCAGGGAAAAAAGAACATTCCCGCGCCAGATCCCGCTCATCAAGCTCCCGTCCCGAATGGACAAAGAGTTCCATGCGAACTTGAACAGAGACAACACATTGCCCCGGCTCAGGGCCCGTGAATCTGCCGGATCAGGGTAGGCACACTGGCGCACATAGCTCGCGCCGGCACCGCCCGTAGACCCGACCGTGCCGATATGGGTGGCAGTACGCAACTCACTGCTGATGGCATCAGGATCTGACGCTTGGCACTTGAGTTTGGCTTGTGTCAGCGCCCTCGCATGGGTGGGGTGAAGAAAGGCACCACCCGATCCGCATGTCAGGAGCATGTCGTCCTGACGCGCATCCAGGGGTTCGCTGGACTCCCGGCTGTAATGGTGCACGTCACCGGCCAATCGCATGCGGATGTGTATTCCTTTGGCCTCCAACATGGCCTCGAGGCGCTGGTAGCGTTTGGGGTAGCCCTGCAGGGCGGAGTCGCCGATCGGACGGGTCCAGTAAGGTTCGGGATAAATCAGAACGAGTTGATCGCCGGCTTGAATTTGTTGGGAGGGGTTGTCCTCTCCGCCGATGGCATCCCCAGCCAGGCGTCTGAATGCCTCGTACTGGCCACGATCAATGTCACCCGCCAATGCGAAGTCCAGCCCCAGTACCCACCAACGGTGTGGCAGACGGGTGGCGAAGTAAGAACGTGTTTGCGGCGTTTTCAGCCCGCACACTTCGCCGTTGTTGCGATGAACAAAATAGCGCTTGAACGTGGAGATGCTGTCAAACCAATCATGGTTCTGCGGGATGGCATATGCGCTGCGACCATCCGGGTCAGCCCCTTGCGCGCTACGCGCACCCTCAAACATTTCAAGGAACCGGTATTGGTACTCCTGAACATTTGCACTGGGATAGCAGAGATCACCACCGAGGTACAAAATCTTCCCTCTGGGAAAAACCACGGTCCCGGATGCGCCTGTTTCTTGTGGCGCAAGCTCTTCCGCCAACAGAGCTCGCGCCACCGTGAACGTCGCATTGCCGCCATCCCCTGTGTCCGACACGAAGTCAAACCAGAAGTTGCCGTCGGGCCCCGTCTCGTGGGCGTGGTCTACGGGTTTGAACGTACCGGACCAGAGGTCTCTGGGGTCTGCATTCCGGATGACGTCTGAGGACGACAAAAGCTCCCTCGCGGACTGCAGCAACACAAAGGGATTGAACCAAGCAACAGGCCACCGTTTGTGTGGCTCGACGCCGACGCCGAATTTGTAATTGCCCATGCACTGACTCCCTCTTTGTGGTCACACCGCTCTTGATGGCGGCTGTATTCAACCACAGGGCCCCACAACGGGCAATGTGAACTCAGGACTCAGGGGGGCTGGGCCTTAGCGATCAAACGAATCATGGGCACCCGCACTGCCTTTGCGCCAGTAGCCTGAGGCCTTGATCCACCGCGGATTGACGCGGCACTCAATCATGAGGTACTCACGCAGAGCCTTCGCCTGCACCGACTCACATGCCACCCAAGAGTAGAAAACACCGGGTAGCAAGGTCATTTCCCGCAAGGCAGCCAGCAATGGTTGGCTGCCTGCGGCGCTGCTGCCACGATGGACCCATTGAACCTTAAGATCCGCCGCACTCGACAGTTCCATCTGCCCCTCCGGACCTTCCACCTCGAGCAAGACGAGGGCCTTGGTAGCCGGGGGCAGCTCTTCCAGTCTTCTTGCTATGGCAGGGAGTGCCGTATCGTCACCGATGAGCAAATGCCAATCAAAAGCTGTAGGCACGATGAACGACCCTTTGGGACCGCCCACTCCAATTTTTTGGCCGACCCGGGCTTGCTCGGCCCACCGAGTTGCAGGACCACCCGGAGTGTGAAGTGCGAAATCAATTGCCAGCGTCCGGCCTTCTGCATCGAAATGCCGAGGGGTGTAGTCCCGCATCACGGGACGGGCACCTTCCCCCCAAACTGGCCCCTCAGGTCCCACTTCCGGCAGGTTAAGAATACCGGTGTCCGGGTCTGGAAAAAACAACTTCACGTGATCATCAAAGCCCGAACTGATGAAACCGTCGAGATCAGCACCCCCCAAGGTCACACGGGTCAAGAAAGGAGTTAGCCGGTCTACTGTGACAACGTCCAACAGCCTGAATCGAAGGGGATACCGAACCCGCTGTGGATGCAATTCAGGGCCATTGGAGGGGAGGTGTAGCTCGAGGGGCGCAAGTTGCGAATTCATCAGATTTTCTCCACTTGCTGTGCTGCTTGATCCAAGACAGCGGCAAAGGCATTGGCTTGCTCCACATTGAGTGGCTCTGAGGACAGTCGCATACGGATAGCCATTTTCAGATTCTCAAGGGCCCGGGTGACCTGAGGCGGGCGTCCTGCCCTAGCACCAGCACCATCCACAGATCCATTCAATCAGGCCAACATGGCATCTGCCAGTGTGCGGTTGTCTTCCAAATACGCTTTGCCATCTTCGGTGATGCGGTAGCTTTTGCGTCCACCCGCGTCTGCGCTTTGTCCCACAAGATAGCCCTGTTCTTCCAACATGGTCAGAGTCGGGTACACCGTACCGGGACTGGGGCTGTAGCTACCACTGAGCTTGTCCTCAATGGACTTGATGAGTTCGTAACCGTGGCTGGGCTTTTCGCAGACCAAGTGCAGGAGCACAAACTTCAGGCCTCCGTGACTGAACAAGCGCCCACCGCCACGACGTCCATCGAGCTCACCGTCGCCTGAACGGCCCCGCCCACGCCCTGAGCCTCCACCCATGTCTAAGGAGCGGATATGCAAAGCGTGGTGTTGAAAATGAAATCTCATGAAGAATCTCTCAGTTTTAATTTAGACTGTATTACGATATATCTAAATACAATCTATATCAAGACTTGCAAGTGACCTTTGCCAAACCTTTACACATTGAATTTAGCTTTGCCCAAACAAAAAAACCGCCGGGTCCTGACAGTGCAGGAAGCCGGCGGCCGTGTGGGCTAGGGCAATTCGCCCTGCTCTTTACTCTTTGCGTTCAATCAAGCGGTTGATGCGCAATGCGGCCAAAGTGCAAATGGCACCTGACAACAAATAGAGTGAAACGGCACCCAGACCGAAACGCGCTGACAAGCCAAGCGCGACCAGAGGGGCAAAGCCCGCACCCATCAGCCATGCCAGATCAGCGGACAAGGCCGCACCCGTGTAGCGGAAACGGGGCGAAAAGTTGGAAGTCACGGTTCCCGATGCCTGTCCGTAGGAGAGGCCGAGAAGGATAAAACTGGTCAACAGAAAGATGTTATTTCCCACCGTACCCGCGCCCAGCAACCAGGGAGTCGCGAAGCTAAACAAACCGATTAACACAGCCATAGTGCCAAGCAGAATGCGGCGCCCCACGCGGTCAGCCAACCAGCCGGAAAACATGATGGCAATGGCCGCCAGCATGGCACCAATAATCTGCACCTCCAGCACATCCCCAATAGATTGCTCTGAGTACATGGCAATCCACGAAAGCGGGAACACGGTGGCCAGGTGGAAAAGTGCAAAGCTCGCCAAAGCTGCAAAGGCACCCAACAGCACGTTGCCGCCCTCTTCCCGCATGACTTTCGTCACGCTCACAGGCTGGAGCTCCAACTCCTGCAAACGCTCAGCGTAGGACTGGCCGACCACCAAACGCAGCCGGGCAAACAGGGCCACCACATTAATGGCAAACGCAACGAAGAAGGGGTAACGCCAGCCGAAACTCAGAAATTCAGCAGAAGTCAGATTGCTGTGCAGATAGGCAAACAGGCCAGCCGCCAACACAAAACCGATGGGTGCGCCCAATTGGCCGACCATGGAAAACCAACCACGGCGGTCCTTGGGGGCACTCATGGCGAGCAGAGATGGCAATCCATCCCAGGAACCGCCCAGGCCCAAGCCCTGGCCGATGCGCAGAATGATCATCGCCACGATGGCGGTCGTTCCCGCCGCCGCATAGCTGGGCAGGAAGGCCATGCCGGCAGTACTGGCTCCTAACATGAAAAGCGCCAAGGTAAGTTTGGTGCCACGACCCCAGCGCCTTTGGACGGCCATGGAAATGGCGGTTCCGACCGGGCGGGCTACAAACGCCAGCGAAAAGATGGCAAAAGCCATCAACGTACCGTCCAAACGCGACAAAAAGGGAAAAAGCAGGCCCGGAAACACCAGAACACACGCGATTCCGAACACGAAAAAGTCGAAATATTCTGACGAGCGACCAATGATGACCCCGACGGCGATTTCGCCCGGCGTCACATCTTCATCGGTGTGGGCACCAGCCAGGGACACAGAACTCTCGTAACCTGACCCGGCAAGGGCCGCAGAAGCTGGTTGGTACATAAAGGCAGATTTCTCAAACAACAGACACGCCACCGTTGTACACCCAAGCGATGCGGGTTTCCGTCCTTTCCCGCCAAGTTAAGGGTCAGGAAAACCCTGATTGCCAGCACCCCGTCAAACACTTTGATCTTGGACAAAATGTCCAATGGACAAATTTGCTAGCGAAATTACAGTCGGAAGCCCATTCCTTTGTACCCAACCAAGGCGCTCTGTCCAAGGGCGCAGCAAGCATGTTCAAACTCAAGGCTTTCCGCAAGCTCAGCTGGCTCGCCGCCATGGCCATGGCGGCCGGACTTACCGGCTGCAGCAAGGCTGTTGTACTCAATCCTGCAGGCGATATCGCTGCGCAGCAAGGTCAAATGGTGATCACCGCGACCTTGTTGATGCTGATCATCATCGTCCCCGTGATTGCATTGACACTGTTTTTTGCCTGGAAATACCGCCAGAGCAATACGGAAGCCGAATACGACCCTGAATGGCACCACTCGACCTCCCTGGAACTGGTGATCTGGACAGTCCCGCTCCTCATCATCATTGCCCTGGGCGCCCTGACCTGGATCGGCACCCACAAACTCGACCCTTACCGCCCCTTGGACCGCATTGATGCACAGCGCCCATTGCCCGCTGACGCCAAGCCCATGGAAGTGCAAGTGGTGGCGATGGACTGGAAATGGCTGTTCTTTTACCCCGAGCAAGGTATTGCCACGGTGAATGAACTGGCAGCACCGGTGGACCGCCCCATTTTGTTCAAGCTGACCGCAACATCGACCATGAACGCGTTTTATGTGCCGGACCTCGCCGGCATGATTTAC
Source organism: Curvibacter sp. Hmag1.1 (assembly GCF_059769165.1). NCBI lineage: Bacteria > Pseudomonadati > Pseudomonadota > Betaproteobacteria > Burkholderiales > Comamonadaceae > Curvibacter > Curvibacter sp. Hmag1.1. Next base: position 3,815,124 of record NZ_JBMBGX010000002.1, on the reverse strand, counting down.
GCGATGCCTGGCATGCAAACCGAGCTGAACGCCGTGATCAACCGCCCGGGTGTGTTCAAGGGCATGTCCTCCCACTACAGCGGCGCAGGCTTCTCCGGCATGACCTTCAAGTTCCACGGACTGAGCAACGAAGACTTCGCTGCCTGGGTCAACAAGGCCAAGACCGAAGGCAAGACGCTGGACAAAGCCACTTACACAAACCTGGTGAAACCCAGTGAGCGTGATCCGGTGCAACGCTTCAGCACCGTGGAAGCCGGTCTGTACGACAAGGTGCTTAACCGCTGCGTGGAAGACGGAAAGATGTGTATGCACCACATGATGGCCATTGATGCACGGGGCGGTAACGCTTACGTGAAAGCCATGGGTTTGAGCATGCCGCAAGACGTTTGCACCGTGCAAAACGCCGACCAGGTCATCGCTGCCCTGGAAACCCGCAACGCTAACCGCGCCGTCGTCCAACAATGATTTTCCGCACCGGCTGCCTATCGTGGCAGCCGGCGCTTTGCCAAAGAGACTATCTATGTCCTCCCAAACTCTCACTGATACCCACTGGGCCCTAGGCCGGCTGAGCTGGGATGTTGTGCCCATGGCGCACGAGCCCATCATCCTCTGGACATTCATCATGGTGTCCCTGGGTGGTCTTGCCGTCCTGGCAGCCATGACCAAGTTCCGCCTCTGGGGCCCGTTCTGGCGCGACTGGGTGTGCAGCATCGACCACAAGAAGATCGGCATCATGTACATGGTGCTGGGCTTGGTCATGTTGCTGCGTGGCTTTGCCGACGCCGTGATGATGCGCCTGCAGCAAGCCATGGCCTTCGGCGACAACATGGGCTACCTGCCACCCCACCACTACGACCAGGTGTTTACCGCGCACGGGGTGATCATGATCTTCTTCGTGGCCATGCCTTTGGTCACGGGCCTGATGAACTATCTGGTTCCGCTGCAGATCGGTGCACGCGACGTGTCCTTCCCGTTCCTGAACAACTTCAGCTTCTGGATGACCACCGCCGGTGGTGTACTGGTGATGTTTTCTTTGTTCCTGGGCGAGTTCTCCACCTCCGGCTGGTTGGCTCTGTCCAATCTCGGCGCACAGAGCCCCAGCACCGGGCTGGATTACTACATCTGGGCCTTGCAGATCGCCGGGGTAGGTACCACGCTCTCGGGCATTAACCTGATCGTCACCATCATCAAGATGCGTGCGCCCGGCATGAGCCTGATGAAAATGCCGGTGTTCACCTGGACCGCCTTGTGCACCAACGCGCTGATCGTGGCCTCTTTCCCGGTACTCACGGCTGCTCTGGTTTTGATGTCCCTCGACCGCTACGTCGGCACCAACTTCTTCACCAACGAGCTCGGCGGCAACCCCATGCTCTACGTGAACCTGATCTGGATCTGGGGCCACCCTGAGGTGTACATCCTGATCCTGCCGGCCTTCGGCGTGTTTTCTGAGATCGTGGCCACCTTCAGCCGTAAGCGCCTGTTCGGCTACACCTCCATGGTGTATGCCACCGTCTGTATCACCATCTTGTCGTACCTGGTGTGGTTGCACCACTTCTTCACCATGGGATCAGGCGCCAGTGTGAATACCTTCTTTGGTATCACCACCATGATCATCTCCATCCCCACAGGAGCGAAGATCTTCAACTGGCTGTTCACCATGTACAAGGGCCGCATCCGCTTTGAGCTGCCCATGATGTGGACCGTGGCCTTCATGATCACCTTCGCCATCGGCGGCATGACCGGCGTTTTGCTGGCAGTGCCTCCGGCTGACTTTGTGCTGCACAACAGCCTGTTCCTGATCGCCCACTTCCACAACGTGATCATCGGCGGCGTGGTGTTTGCCATGTTTGCCGGTATCAACTACTGGTTTCCCAAGGCCTTCGGCTACAAGCTGGATCGAACCTGGGGCGTGCGCTCCTTCTGGCTGTGGGTGGTGGGCTTCTGGGTAGCGTTCACACCGCTCTACATCCTGGGCTTGATGGGCGTGACCCGCCGCGCCAACCACTTTGAAGATCAATCCCTGCAAATCTGGTTTGTCATCGCAGCAATCGGCGCTGCCCTGATCGCCGCCGGTATCGGCTGCTTCCTGATCCAGTTGCTGGTGAGCTACCTCAAACGCGAAGAACTGCGCGACTGGACCGGCGACCCATGGGGTGGCCGCACGCTGGAATGGGCGACTTCGTCCCCTCCGCCGGACTACAACTTTGCCTTTACGCCCGTGGTTCACGAAATTGACGCCTGGTGGGACATGAAGAAGCATTCCTACCAACGCCCTTTGACTGGCTTTGAATCCATCCATATGCCTTCCAACACGGCAGCCGGTGTGGTGATTTCCGGCTTGTCTCTGGTATTCGGTTTCGCGCTGATCTGGCACATGTGGCTGCTGGCCGGCGTGTCGTTTGCCGCCCTCCTGATTGCAGCCATCGTTCACACCTTCAATTACCACCGTGACTTCTACATTCCCGCAGCCCAAGTGACTGCCACCGAAGAAGCCCGCACACTTCAATTGGCCCGCCATGTCTGATATCCGTACCTCCCACGGCGCCGCAGCCGGCGCGCTCAGCTCCCGCGAGTACCACCTCGCCCATGAGCCACATCCAGAGAACGGCACCCTGCTGGGCTTCTGGCTCTACCTGATGAGCGACTGTCTCATCTTTGCAGCCCTGTTTGCAACTTACGGCGTGCTGGGCCGCAGCTACGCCGCCGGCCCCAACGGCGCGGAACTGTTCGACCTGACACTGGTGGCCATCAACACCGGCTTCCTGCTGTTTTCCTCCATTACCTTCGGCTTTGCCATGCTGCGCAAGCAACTGGGCGATGTGAAGGGAACATTGATCTGGCTGGCGGTGACGGGTTTGCTCGGACTGTGCTTTCTGGGCCTGGAGCTGTACGAGTTCCACCACCTGATCCAGGAAGGTGCCGGACCCCAGCGCAGTGCGTTCCTCTCGGCGTTTTTCACGCTGGTCGGTACCCACGGCTTGCACGTCACCTTCGGCCTGATCTGGCTGGTAGTACTGATGCTGCAGATCAAGCAGCACGGCCTGACCCCGGCCAACAACCGTCGCCTGATGTGCCTGTCCATGTTCTGGCACTTTCTGGACGTAATCTGGATCGGCGTTTTCACCTTTGTGTACCTGATGGGAGTGCTGTAAATGAGCGCACATAACTCACACGCTTCGGACAATCACGGCGACGCCCACGGGGACGACGGGCACCACGCTGCCAATGAACCCCACAGCACCTTCTCGGGCTACATGACCGGTTTTGTGCTGTCGATCATCCTGACCGCCATCCCCTTCTGGCTGGTCATGGCCAAAGTGATTACGGATCGCCCCACCGCCGTGCTGGTGCTGGGTGGCTTTGCGGTCGTCCAGATCCTGGTACACATGGTGTACTTCCTGCACATGAACGGCAAGATTGAAGGCGGCTGGACGCTGCTGTCCACCATCTTCACCGTGGTGTTTGTGGCCATTGCGATCACCGGCACTTTGTGGGTCATGTTCCACATGAATGCCAACATGATGCCCACCCACACGGACATGCCCGCCGCCATAGAGCACAGCGCCCAGCCCGAAGCTGCGACCAAAGCCGCTCCCTGATTCCCCAGGGCAGCACCGTGACAGACCACGACTCTGCGCCTGAGCGCCCCCACAGAAAGTGGCAATTGGCGGTGCTCACCCTGGTGGGCATGGCCCTCTTTGCGGGCTTTATGGGGCTCGGGGTCTGGCAAATGCAACGCCGTGCCTGGAAGCTGGATTTGATTGAACGGGTCACGGAGCGCTTGAAAGCCCCGCCAGCAGATTTGCCTGCAGGAGCGGAATGGCCGGGCCTCCAGCCTGCGGACTTCGAATACCGGCACGTGCAGGTGCAAGGCCGCTGGCTCCAGAGCAAAACAGTGCTGACACAAGCCACTACCGCCCTGGGGCAAGGCTTCTGGGTCATCACCCCTCTGCAGCAAAAAGATGGAACAGTGGTACTGGTCAACCGCGGGTTCATTCCGGCCAAGCTACGCAGCCAGTGGCTGGAGGCGCCAGAGGCAAGCAATACCGCGGACGAATTAGCGCAGGTCCGAGGCCTGCTGCGCAAAACAGAGCCTGAAGGAGGCTTTTTGCGTCATAACGATCCGCAGGGTCAAAAATGGTATTCCCGCGATGTGGCCGCTATTGCGGCCGCCCGGCAACTGCCTGCGACCGCACCCTTTTTTATCGATGCCGGCCTGCCGGATGCCACATTGCATGCGAACCCGGAAGCCGTCTCCGTCAGCACCGGCCCATGGCCGCGTGAGGGCCTGACTATCGTGAAGTTCAGCAATAGCCACTTGGTCTATGCATTGACCTGGTTCGGTTTGGCAATGATGGTCGTAGGGTCCGGGGTGTTTGTGGCACGCTACGAGCGCCGTCTGCGCGCGGCAAGCAACAATACCCCCCCCCATGGACACCAGCCTTAAAGCCCCTCCCGGTCCCCAGCCTGCCAAGGCACGGCTGGCGGACGCCTCAGCGGGGCTGAAAAACCTGCACCAGCTTATCCAGCTGCGCTGGATTGCAGTGGTCGGACAGCTGCTCACCATTGAAGCCACGCACTACAGCCTGAGCATGCACCTGCCCTTGCAGCCCATGCTGGCCATCGTAGGCGGCATGGTGCTGTTCAATCTGGCCTGCTTGTTGCGCTGGCGCGCCCGCAAGCCCGTGCATGAGGTCGAGTTGTTTATCGGCCTGCTCGTGGACGTGGCCGCCCTGACCGCCCAGCTTTACCTGAGCGGGGGCATCAGCAACCCCTTTGTGTTTTTGTACCTGTTGCAGATCGCCGTCGGAGCCATGCTGCTGCGCGGCGGGTACATAGGCTCCATCGTGGTCGTGACCTCGGCCTGCGTGGCCTTGCTGGCCAATTTCAGCATTCCTCTGCCACTTGCCCCCAACCTGCATGAGGGCCTGGCCAGCCCCTACGTCATGGGTCTGCTGGTGTGCTTTCTGCTCAATGCCATTCTGGTGGTGATTTTCATCACCCGCATCAACCACAACCTGCGCCGTCGCGATGCGCGCTTGGCCGCGGTGCGCCAGCGCGCGGCAGAAGAAGAACACATCGTGCGCATGGGCTTGCTGGCTTCAGGCGCTGCGCATGAACTGGGCACCCCACTAGCCACCCTGGCAGTCATTCTGGGCGACTGGAAACACATGCCTGCCTTGGTGCGTGACCCGTCACTCAAAGAAGATATCGCGGAAATGGAGGCCCAGGTCCAACGCTGCAAAAGCATCGTGAGCGGCATTCTGCTGTCGGCCGGCGAGGCACGCGGCGAACACTCCAGCCAGACCACCGTGCGTGCGTTCCTGGACACCTTGGTCCAGGAATGGCGGAGCACACGATCGGTGGACACCTTCCTGTATGACAACCAGGTCGACGAAAACACTGCGATGGTGGCCGACACCACCTTGGAACAAATGGTGTTTAACGTGCTGGACAACGCGCGGGATGCCTCACCGCATTGGGTCAGCCTGGAAGCCAGCCGGGATGGGGATGCACTGCGCATCGTCGTGACAGACCGCGGTCCGGGCTTTACGCCGGAGGTGCTGAGCCACATAGGGGTGCCCTACCAATCCACCAAGGGACGTCCGGGCGGCGGGCTGGGGCTTTTCTTGTCCATGAATGTCGCGCGCACACTGGGGGGAAGCCTGAGCGCCGAAAATAGGGTGGAAGGCGGTGCCAGAGTCACCATTACCTTGTCCCTGCCCGATATTTCCCTGCCGGAACCTGAAAAGAACAACACCCATGGACACTGAACGCCTCTTGCTCATCGTGGAAGACGACGAAGCGTTTGCCCGCACCCTCACCCGCTCCTTCGAGCGACGGGGCTACCGTGTGCTGCATGCCGATGGACTGGCCGGCGTGGAAGCCCTTTTGCCCGGCCATACGCCCGCCTATGCAGTGGTCGACCTCAAGCTCAAGGGTGAAGCCAGCGGCCTGGCGTGCGTGCGGGCACTGCACGCCCATAGTGCGGATATGCGCATCGTAGTGCTCACCGGCTTTGCGAGCATTGCCACCGCGGTGGAAGCAATCAAGCTGGGCGCCAGCCATTACCTGGCCAAGCCCTCCAACACCGATGACATCGAAGCCGCATTCGGCCAGGAAGAAGGAAACACCGAGGTAGCGCTGACCAACCGCTCCAGTTCCATCAAAACGCTGGAATGGGAACGCATTCACCAGGTGCTTGCCGAAAGTGACTTCAATATTTCTGAAGCAGCCCGCCGACTGGGAATGCACCGCCGAACCCTGAGCCGCAAGCTCGACAAGCAGCGGGTGTGAGGCTCATTCAGGCATACAAAAAGCCGCGCAGCGCCCGTGGGATCTGCGCGGCCAGCTACTGAAACAGTAGCGCTTCAGCCCAACTTCAGACGCGTGGAACCGGTGTACCCGAGTTCACACACAAGGCCATGTTGAGTGCCTTGACCGCGGTTTTGTAGTCGCCGCGCTCAATCACGAACTGCATGTTCACCTGGCGCAGGGTTTGCGACACGCAGTTCACGTTGACTTGCGCGTCCGCCAATGCCTGAGCGGCCTTGGCTAGGACACCGGGAATGCCGATATTGGAGCCGATGGTGCACACAATGGCGCTGGGCTTGACGGTAACCACCTGGTACAGCTCTTCCAGTTCGGCCACGAGTGCGTCTGTCACCTGGTTGTCCCACACCAAGTGGGCAATCGAGTTGGCATTGGTGGCCTTCAGGATGTAGCTGATGTCGTGCTTGCAGAACACTTGCATCAAGCTGGCGTCAAAGCCCACGGTGCCCACCATGCTGGGGTCGTGGATCTCAATCAGGGTGACCTTGTCGGTACCGGTCACAATTTCCACGCGGGCGCGCTCGCCCACGAAGTCCTTAGTGATCAGGGTGCCGGGGTGGTCCGGCTCAAACGTATTCTTCAGGCGGATGGGGATGCCCGCCAACTCCATGGGCTTGGCCGCCTTGGGGTGGATAGCTTCCATGCCCACGTCGGCCAACTGATCGGCCACGTCGTAGTTGGTAGCGCCCACCACGATGGCATTTTCCAGGCCCACGAGGTTGGGGTCGGCAGATGACAGGTGGAATTCTTTGTGAATCACGGCCTCGGCAGGGCGCACTTCGACAGCGATCTTGCTGAAGGTGACTTCGGAGTAGCCGCGGTCGAACTCGCGCATGATGCCTTCAGTCCCCTTGGTGTAGCCGGTGGCCACGATCACGCTGTTGGCCAGGTCCAGATCCTTGAAGCTGTTGGCAATACGCTCGTCGATGCTCCAGGCTTCGTTGTCATCGAAGCCGGCCAGGTCCATCAGGACCGCATTTACACCGTTGGCCTTGAGGATTTCCACCGAGTTGAACGCGCTGTGCGACTCTCCGATGGAGGCAAGCACCTCGCGGGCTGCCAAGAGCACATCCTTGCGGCTCAGGTAGCCGCTGGCCAATACGTGGTGCATGGCACCCAGATATTCGCGGGCTTGGGCGATGCGCTGATCAATAAAGGCGTCGGCCACGGCCAGTGGCAAACCGATGTCGGCATAGCCGGCGTTCAGCTTTTTCAGGCTGGCGGCCAAGCCGGTCAGGGCGTCCTGGTAGCCCTTTCCCTCCGCAAACAGGGCGTAAATACCGCGTTCACCCGTCTTTTTGTGCTCCAGCAACTGGTTGGTCACGCCGGAGTAGGCAGACACCACGTAAATGCGGCCGTAAATGCGTTTCGGGTCATGCAGAACGATGTGGCGCAGCACATCACCAAAAGCGGTCATCGAGGTGCCGCCGATTTTCTCGACAGAGATCTTGGAAGAATTTACGTCTGACATGGACAAGCTGGGAAGAGCAAAAAGGGATTGGAGAGCCGGCAAGGAGCTTCTGCCGTGAGTTTGTCAACGGCTGAAAACCCTCTATTTTCCACCACTTTGGGTGGGAGCCCGATTTGCAAACCGGTATTGCGCCGCAAACCTTACCCGTCACTTCAACTTTGTGTACCGAATCGGCACCCAGCGCCCATGGAATATGCGCGAGCAGCTATTAAATGAATAGCACCTCTTCTCCTGACTACGGAGCCCTAAGACCGACCTCATCAAGCGATTGGCCCCGGGCAGGCTCAGCCCGCGTGTTTACGGACCCATGCCACATACGCATCCATCCAAGCTTGCAAAAACTTCTTGCTGCCCTCGCCGAGACCACCGGTGGAATTGAACAGGTCGTCTTTGGCCTGAATAAACGCCTCCGGCTGCCCCATGGTGGGCACATCCAAGTAGGCCAGCACATTGCGCAGGTGTTGCTGCGCCATCGCCGTGCCCGCTGCGCCGGGTGACAGACCGATCACTGCGGCTGGCTTGCCCGCCCATGTGCTCTGGCCGTAGGGGCGCGAGGCATGGTCAATGGCATTTTTGAGTACCCCGGGAATGGAACGGTTGTACTCCGGCGTCACAAACAGCAGGCCTTGCGCCCGGGCGATTTCCGACTTGAGGCGCAGTACCGACTCGGTCTGGTAAGAGTCGTCGTCCTGATCGTAGAGCGGCAGGTCGTCAAGCGGCACCTGCTCGAAGGTGAAATCCGCAGGCGCCAGTGCCGCCAGAGCGTGGGCCAGTTTGCGGTTCATGGATTCGTGGCGAAGGCTGCCCACGATCACCGAAATCAGATATGTGCTCACAGCATGCTCCCAAAAAACACCATGCTGCGCGCCGCCAACCCGTACGTCCGTGCTCTAGCAGACACAGTTTGCTGCCTATCGCACTTTGACTTTGGCACCGTCCAACAACTTGATGTCGGGGTAGACCACCACCCGGGCGTTGACCGCCAGCCCTTCGGGCACCCAAGCCTGAATACCGTTGCGCGCTTTGACGGTGACCTCCTGCAAACGCACATGGCCTGCGTCCAACACAAACACCCCGGAGCGTGCCCCCACCGGAAACAAGGCACTCACCGGCACCATGACCGCGCCCTCCTCCACTTGCACGAGCAAACGCACATCCACCTTGAATCCGTCGCCTAAGCCTTTCCAGACCTCTGGCGGGCTGGTGATGTCTGTAATCACATTCACCCGCTGTTCTTCGACCCCCAGTGCAGACACTTTGGTGAATGCCGCCGGCTCCACGTAGCGCACCTTGCCCTGCAGCACGCCGGGGCCGCCCCAGTTCAACAACTGCACGGGGGTGCCTGGCTGCACTTGGGCAGCCTCTTCGGTCAGGATGTCCACCACCACCTCCAAACGGCCCGGGTCACCAATTTCGACCAGGCCCGCGCCCGCCTGCACCACGCCTTCACTTTGCAGCAGCACTTTGAGCACACTGCCTGCTACCGGCGAACGGACCGTCACCTCGCCCTTGCCACCTGACCTCGCACCCGCCAAGCCGTACGCCTGCAAAGGCGCACGGGCCTGCTCCAGGTTAAATCGCGCAGCTTGCTCCGCCTGCTGCGCAGCCGCCAGTTCGCTCCCCCGCAGTTGTTCGGCCAAACGAATGCTTTCACCTTGCGCGGCAGACACAAAGCCTTGCCGCACCAGCGCGTTGTTGCGCAGCACGTCCTGCCTGCCCTGGTTGAGGGCAGCCGCAGCGGCAGCCACCTGCGCTTGGGCTTGCGCCAAGGCCGCCTGCGCGCCACCCACACGGGCGGCTTGCTCCGCTTGGCTGCGTGCGTCCAGCAAGGCGGGTGCTGAGGGCGACACCACGGCCACAACGTCCCCCGCCTGCACGCGATCGCCCTGCGCCAGCAGAATGCGCGCCAGGCGGCCTGCCACGGTGGTGGACACCACATAGCGCGCGCGCACCCGGGTCTTGCCGTCCTCCTGCACTGCGCGTTCGAACCGGCCTTGCATCACCTGCGCCACCTCCACCTCCATCGCGCTGGGCCAAAAAGCCCAGACCAGACCGGCCAGAAACAGGGCGATGACGGCGCCCCAAAGAAGCTTTTTTTCATGATGGTGGGTAGTTGGGTTGGCCGCGCTATTCGCGGGTTTTGAGGACACTGACCAGGTCCAGCTGGTCGATCCGCCTGCGCACAATCAGCGCACTGATGACACCTGCCACCACTACGCACACCACTGCAAAAGCATAGGTAGCGGGCTGAATGGCGAAGGGAAACGAAAACTCATCGCTGCGGATCATGGTGACAATGCCCAGTGCCAGCAGGTAGCCCAGCCCCATGCCCAGAGGCAGCGCCAAGACGATTTCAATGCCCAGTTCGCCCAGCAAAATGGCAGACACCTCGGTGCGGGTGAAGCCCAGCACCCGCAAACTGGCCAGCTCCCAGGCACGCTCTGCCAAGGCAATGCGCGCGTTGTTGTAGACCACACCGACCGCGATGATGGTCGCGAACACCGTGAGCACCAGGCTGAAAACCAGAATGTTGCGCGCCGTCACGTCATTGATATTGCGGGCCATCACCCGCTTGCTGATGGCCACGCCCACCTTAGGCAACTCTTTCAAACGGTTGAGCAGCTCGGGTTCATGGCCACGCTCCACGGACACCATGATTTGGTTGACGAGGTCCCCCTCACGCAGCACCGAGTTCAGCGACGTGCGCTCCATGTAGGCGTTCATGCCCAGCAGTTCGTGGACCGTGCCGGTCACCGGCAAATGCACCACTTCACGGCGACCTTCTTGCAGTTCCACGCGGAGCATGTCGCCCGGCTTGACGCCTAGCTTGGTGGCCAGGCGGTCGGTCAGCAGCAGGCCTTTCCTGGGTGCGTTCAAGGCTTGCTTGTCGAGGTTGACGATGCGAAACAAGTCCGGCACCTCCGGCTTGCCCTGAATGGCGCCACGGTGATGCCGGTTGCCATTCACCAAGCGCACTGCCACATTGCGTCCGCCCTCCACCGCCGTCACAAAAGGCAAATGGGCTGTGGCTTGCAGCGCACGCGCGGGCGTGGCTTCCAGCAGATTGATGGACACATCCCCGCGTAACACTTGACCGAACTGGGTGTCCATCAACACCGCCACCGCATCCCGCATGAAGGCGCCGGTGATGACGGTGGCCATGGCCATCGCCACCCCCACCGTAGTGAGCAGCGTGCGCAGCCGGTGGCGCTCCATGGTGCGCAAGATCATGCGCAGCGGCGGTGAAAACCAGGCCTTCATGCCCCAGCGCTCCAGCAGCATGGGCTGGTAGCGGCCGGGCGATGGAGAGCGCATAGCCTCTGCAGGTGCCAGCAGCACCGTGGCGCGGATGGCACCCAGCGTGGCCAGCACTGCGGCTGCCAATGCCACCCCGACAGCCACCAGAATAAGCGCAGGTGCCAAGCGGTAATGCAGCGTCGGGAAGCGGAAGGTCTTGGCATACAAGCCCACAAAACCCTGCCCCAAAGCAGCACCGAGTGCCAGCCCCAAGAGCAGACCCAGCACCACAATCACCAGCACCAGCTTGAGGTAGTGCCCGCCGATAGCGAGGTTGCCGTAGCCCAAGGCTTTCAGCGCGGCCACCTGTTCGCGCTGGCTGGCAATCTGCCGGCCCACCACCACATTGAGCAAAAACGCAGCGACCGCCAGAAAGATGCTGGGCAACACCGTGCCCATCACCCGCTGCTGCTTGATCTCGGAATTCAGAATCACATCCGACATCTGCTGGTCCCGCCCATGCGCGTTGATGCCGCCATAGGGGGCAAGCAGCCGGTCCAACTGGTCAATGACTGCCCCCTCACTGGCGCCCGGCCCTAGCCGCACCGTCACCTGGTTAAAGGCACCTTCCATGTTGTAGGCCATGGCCAGCGCTTTGCGGTCTATCCAAAAAATGCCGAAGCCCCGCTGGTCCGGCGAGCCACCGAGGCCGGCAAAAATGTACTCCGGCGACAGGCCTATGCCGACCAGCCGCAGCCGCTCGCGCTTGCCGTTGATCAATGCCGTCACTTCATCCCCGGTCTTGAGCTGGTGAGCCACTGCAAAGGCCTCAGACACCAAGGCATCCATGGCACCACTACCGTGGCTGGCCACCATGCGCCCGCTGCGCAGGCTCACCAGGTTCAAGCGCTGGGGCTCGGCCGGATCCAGCCCGATGATCTGCCCGGCAATCGGGTCCGACACCCCCGGAATGGTGATGGGCACCACCTGCGCCAGCCCGGTCTGTACATGGGCCGCACCGTCGATGGCTTCGAGCTGGCGCTGCAATGCCAAGGGCGCACTTTTGAGGCTGCTGAACACATCTGCAAACCGCGACTCCGCGTAATACACATCGCGCGACCACGACAGTGAGTCAAACGCGCTGAAACTGGTAATAAAGCCCCCTACCCCACTCGCCACCACCAAGGCGATGGTGAGAGCCTGGCTCCACATCAGGCGCAAGTCGCGCAGCAGTTTGCGGTCCAGGGTTTTCATGGCGAGGCACTCACCATGCAAGCTCGGAGGGCGCGACCTTGTGCTCGTTCTGCACGATCTTCTCTATACGCCCGCCGCTCAGGTACAGCACGCGGTCTGCCATCCCGGCAATCGCTGCGTTGTGGGTGATCACGATGGCGGTGGTGCCCATTTCGCGGTTAATGCGCGCAATCACTTCGAGCACCAGCTTGCCCGTCTGATAGTCCAGCGCACCGGTAGGCTCATCGCACAACAGCACCTCCGGTTTTTTGACAATGGCACGCGCAATGGCCACGCGCTGCTGCTCCCCGCCCGAGAGCTGCGAGGGGAAGTGATCCACCCGCTCTGCCAGCCCCACCCGTGTCAGCGCCTCCAGGGCCGGCATCGGGTCTTTGGCAATGTCAGTGACCAGTTCCACGTTTTCACGCACGGTCAGGCTGGGGATCAGGTTGTAAAACTGGAAGACAAAGCCCACATGGTCCCGGCGGTACAGGGTGAGTTCGTCGTCGCTGGCATGGGTCAGGTCATGGTCGGCAAACTGCGCGGTCCCGCTGCTGGGGCGGTCCAGCCCGCCAAGGATGTTGAGCAAGGTGGATTTGCCACTGCCCGAGGCGCCCAACAATACGATGAACTCACCTTTGTAGATGGTCAGGTCTACGTCCATCAAGGCGTGAACCTGAACCTCCCCATGTCATAGGTTTTGGCAAGTCCTTTGGCAGTAAAAACAGCTGCGCGTTCATCGGCAGGTGCGCTTTCGGCAGGAGCAGCGGGGACAGTCGCAGCAGGCTTTGCTGCCACAGGAGTCGTAGCCAAGGCATTCGGCATGGAACCCCCATTGGGAATGTGACGGAATGTAGGCAGTCTGGGCCGCGGCTACCCTCACGTCGGTTCGATGCCGCACGGTTTGCTTAACGTGCAGCCTGCTTCATGGCATACATTCTTTGGTCTGCAATACCCAATAGTGCTTCGACAGTGCTTCCGTCCTCCGGAAAACTGGCGAGACCAAAGCTGAATTCGGGCACCAACAGGGCTCCACTGCCAGTCAGGATCGGGTTCAGACGCAGCTGCTTACGGATCTCCTGGATGGTGTGCTCTATCGCTGGAGCCTTGGCCATTGGATAACAAGCGACGAACTCATCCCCGCCCAGGCGACCCACGATGTCGGAATTGCGGGCTGACTTGCGCAACACTTGCGCAATGTGGGCGATCAATTGATCGCCTGCCAAATGACCCTGCGTATCGTTGACTTGCTTCAGACCATCCACATCAAAAAGACCGATCACCACATGCTCCTGGTATCGCGCAGCACGCTCCAAGGCCACAGCCAACTGATCTTCAAAATAATGGCGGGTCGCTAGGCCACTCAGTGCATCCACCTGATAGCGCTTGATGTTGGCGGAATAGCGCTCTCTGGCCAATAGCACCACCTCAATCTGTGCGCGAAAGCGCTCCACAATTTCAAGGTCTTTTTGGTCGTAGGTACTCGCAATCGACGAGTCCAGATTCAACAAACCGAACAAGCGATCACCGACAAAAATCGGCGCACTGATGACCGATTGGTACCTCCAATCGTCGGGCTTGATGACGGTGGCCACGTCCTCAAAATCCGAGGCTGTGATCAAGCGCGCTTCCTTGAAGTTACCGTGCGTTACTTGGTACAAAAAGCTGTCTTCCAACCGGAGCCTGAACTTGCCAACAAACTCGTCTGAGAAGCCTTTGGATGCAACAAAGGCCAGGTGCCCATCGTCGCCCAACTTGAGTATCGAACCGGTTGTTGCTTCATTGAAAATCCGGAACAGGTAGCCAAGAATGTTGGCGTAAATCAGCCCCAGATCTTCATTGAGCAGGATGTCCCGGTTGACTTGGACATTCATTGCGGCAATGAGGCCCAACTTCCGGGACGACTCATTCACATCCCGCAAGCGCAACACGAGAAAAGTAAGCACCCCGCACAGCAAACCAACAAGGAGTGCCACCTCGATGGCCAGTGGCTTGGAAGCGCCGTCATGCCAAGAAAAAACAAAGAAGCAAGCCAGTCCAGCGGCGGCGAAGGCCGATCCTGTCCAAACCACAGCTTTGTGCCCTTGCACTGCATGCTCCAACGGTTGCTTTTTTTGCAGTATGGCACACCGTGCGGCAACTTACGAGTCGCTTTGTCGGCGCCCCAGAACGGCAAAACAACTACTGCTGCATAGCAATCAGTCGGGCATCTGCCAGCCCGGCGGACCGGTGGTGAACAAAAGCTTGGTACCCGGGTGAACGCACCATGTCCATGAATGCGGCGGCATTCGGGTATTGCACCAGCAGGACATCATCCCAGACCTCGTCGGCAGGAGCCACCAGGGCATGGCAAGCGCGGCCCTGCCATAGCACCATGCCGCCTGCAGCTTGCACCGCTTTCAGGGCATTCGCCGTATAGCGTGCATAAGCCTCACGCCCGGTGCATGGCGTCTCCTTGCGCTCAGGGGTGTACTCGGCCCGCTCTTTAAAGCGCAGCAGGTTCAGCATGGTGACTGGTTTGTCCGGCGCAGTCTTCACAAAGAGCTGGCTGAAACTCTCGCGGCTGGGATCGATAGTAGCCATGTCGTCACTCCTGGGCTTGTTGGGGAAATCGTGAGCGGTGCACCCTGCAAAAATTATTTAGCGGGCGCTGCACCCTCATCGTCGACGGCCTTTTGTACCTCCCGGTAGAAGGCCTCACGCGCGTTGGATGCCTCTAGGTCACGCGCACCCCCTGCCCAGTTGGCGTTGGACACGATGACCAACTTACGCTTGGGGTCGATGAAGATGCCTTGCCCGAAAATGCCGCGAGCAGAAAAACTGCCGTCGTCATACGTCCACCATTGGTAGCCATACCCACGGCCTGGTTGGCGGATGTCTGTGCGCTTGGTGGTAGCATCCGCCCACCAGCCATCGGGCACGATACTTTTGCCACCTGCCATGGCGCCACTCAAAATGAATTGGCCCATGCGGGCGTAATCACGTGGCGACGCCTGGATGCAGCAGCCCCCGATTTCCTGACCGGTTTTGCTCAATATCCAGGTGCCTTGCTGCTCCATACCTGCCGGCCCCCACACTTTTTCGGCCAGATAGGTGGCCAAGGGCTTGCCAGTAGCTTGCTGCACAAGGGTGCCGACCAGATTGGTCTCGCCAGTGCTATAGAGCCAACGGGTTCCCGCTGGCACATCACGTGGGAGCTTGCGCATGTAGCTCACCAACGCATCCACGCCTTCTTCCGGCTTGTGGTTGTTGAACTTTGCAACATCCGACTGGGGGTCAGAATAATCTTCGTTCCACTTTACGCCGGAGGTCATGGTGAGCAAATGGCGCACGCTCACCGCATCGTAGGCCGAGCCTTTGAGGTCCGGAATGTAGAGGCTGACTTTGTCGTCCAGACTCTTGATGAAGCCGTCCTTCACTGCGGCGCCGACCAAAGTGGAAGTAAACGACTTGGCCACCGAAAAGCTGGTCCAACGCCCTGTTGCGTCAAAAGCCAGGCCGTAACGCTCCAGGCGCAATTTGCCGTCATGCAAGATCAAGAGCGCAGCACTGCGCTGGGCGGTCATATATGCGTCGACATCGCTTGTGAGTTTCAGCGGCGCACCCGCGGGCAATGCAGAAGGTGTGCCGCCAGCTTGCACCACCCGTGATTTGGCGAGAAAAGGCAGCCGGTCCAGCGCGCGAAAGGCAGCATCTCTCTGGGCTTGAGTCCAGAACAGCAGATCGCGGTTGGTCGGCACCGTCGCCAACAACCCGCGGGTTTCCTTGTCCAGACTGAACCAAGCGCCCACGCCGGCCACCCCCAGAACTACCAAAGTGCCGAGCACCATTTTCTTAAAGGCCAAAACAAAACTCCCGGAACGCGCGATCACGCGAATAAGGGAAATGTTGCACTGGCCTTAGACATCTGACCTTGAGACAAACCCTTGCCGAGTCCTGCTGGTGACAGGCACTACCCGGCAACAGAGCCCTGCAGATGCCCTCGCAAGGCGTGGGGTTCCGACCTTACGTGCGCTACGTTTTTTTCCAGACCGAATGCACAATTCTGCCCTCCACTCTTACCTGAATCGCTATGAAAGACTCTGCGTTGTTGATCGGTATCTCGGATGCCATCGGATTTGTAGCAGGCGCCCAAATAGGCTTATGGCTGGGCCAATCGATGGGGTTTGATGCCTTTGCGGGAGGGTTTGGCAACAACGCGTTGGTGGGTATGGTTTTGTTGGGCTTGGGTGGCGGTCTGGGCTTGCAACTGGCGAGCCGTTGGCGAAGCTGGCGCGCAGCCAGAAAGAGCGAATAACCCTTCGTGATTGATGTTTCCGAGCGGCGGCGTACCCAAAAATCGCCAGTAAAAGGCCCCACTTTTTCCAAGCCTTAACCTTCGTGGGGGAGTAAGAAATCCGTCAGACGCGGTTTTGACACTGCAGCCGTCCATGGCATCGCCGTGGATGCTGAGAACCGCCCTAACTAAACAAAACGGAGACTCCCCATGAGCATCAGCCCTGCCAGTGCCGCGTCGATTGAAGACCGCAAGCGACCCATGACGCGCGATGAAAAACGCGTCATCCTCGCGTCTTCAGCCGGAACCATTTTTGAGTGGTACGACTTCTACCTCTATGGCTCGCTTGCAGCGATCATCGGGGCCCAGTTTTTCTCATCCTTTCCGGAAGCCACACGCAACGTGTTTGCCTTGTTGGCGTTTGCCGCCGGCTTTCTGGTGCGCCCCTTCGGCGCGCTTTTCTTCGGCCGATTGGGTGACATGATCGGGCGCAAACAAACCTTCCTCATGACGATTTTGATCATGGGGATCTCGACCTTTGTGGTCGGCTTGCTTCCGGGCTACAACACCATCGGTTGGGCCGCGCCCGTCATCCTGATCCTGCTACGCATGCTGCAAGGCCTTGCCTTGGGTGGCGAGTACGGCGGTGCGGTGGTGTATGTCGCCGAGCACGCGCCGCCCGGACGTCGTGGCTTCTTCACCAGCTGGATTCAGACCACCGCTACCTTGGGCCTTCTGCTGTCCCTAATGGTGATCCTCACGGTGCGCACCATTGTTGGCGAAAAAGAATTCGCCGAGTGGGGCTGGCGCATTCCATTCCTGCTGTCGATCTTCCTGCTGGGCATCTCGGTATGGATCCGCTTGCAGATGGAAGAGTCGCCTGCGTTCAAGAAAATGAAAGCGGAAGGAACCAGCTCCAAAGCACCCATTGCCGAAGCTTTCGGTCAGTGGAGCAACGGCAAGTTTGCGCTGATCGCCTTGTTCGGTTTGGTCGCAGGTCAGGCCGTGGTCTGGTACACCGGCCAGTTCTATGCCTTGTTCTTCCTGCAAACCATTTTGCGGATTGACATGTTTACCGCCAACGTGCTGATCGCCTGGTCACTGATTCTGGGTACAGCCGGGTTCGTAATTTTTGGTTCTCTGTCCGACAAAATCGGCCGCAAGAAAATCATTCTGGCGGGTTGCTTCCTGGCGATCGTGACCTACTTCCCGGTGTTCAAAACCATCACGCAAATCGCCAATCCGGCATTGCATGCTGCGCAGCAGAACACCAAGGTCACCATCATCGCTGACCCCAACGACTGCTCGTTCCAGTTCAACCCCACCGGCACTGCCAAGTTCACCAGCTCTTGCGATGTGACCAAAGCGCTGCTGGCCCGCAGTTCCGTGAACTACTCGGTGCAGTACACCGCTGGAGCGATTCCCGCCAAGGTGCAAATCGGTACTGCTGAAGTGGTGGGCTATGAAATCGCCAAGCTCACTGGCGATGACGTCAAGGCCACGCCTGCTGCCTTTGCAAAGTCGGTGAACGAAGCATTGGCCGCCGCGGGCTACCCTGTGCCCGGCAAGCCAGCACCCGGCATTCTCAAGATGGAAGGCTTCTTTGACATCTTCAATGCCCAGGTGTTCCCGCTGGTGCTGATCCTTACCTACCTCGTGCTGTTGGTCACCATGGTGTACGGCCCGATTGCTGCTGCCTTGGTAGAGCTGTTCCCCACCCGCATCCGGTATACGGGCATGTCATTGCCGTACCACATCGGCAATGGCTGGTTTGGTGGATTGATGCCAGCAACCGCGTTTGCCATGATCGCGCAAACCGGTGACCCCTATTACGGCTTGTGGTACCCCGTGGTGGTGGCCGGCATGACCGTGGTGATTGGCCTGCTGTTTGTTCCAGAGAACAAAGACAAGGACATCTTCGCCGAGGACAGCCGCCGGTAAGACAAAGATCTGGCGGCTATCAATGAAGCCCCGGACAAACCAGGATCCGTCCGGGGTTCTTCAGGCGACATGGACAGAAAAAAGCCCGAGCCGTTGCCGGTTCGGGCTTTTTTTGCTGACTACCCTTTTTTATTTACTTCTTCGCTGGCGGCACATCCGTGCAGCTGCCGTGCGCAATCTCCGCCGCCATGCCGATGCTTTCGCCTAGCGTGGGGTGCGGGTGGATGGTCTTGCCGATATCCACGGCGTCTGCGCCCATTTCAATAGCCAGTGCGATTTCACCGATCATGTCGCCCGCGTGAGTGCCGACCATGCCGCCGCCCAAGATCTTGCCGTGGCCGTGCGCTTCCGGAGAGTCATCAAACAGCAGTTTGGTGACGCCTTCGTCGCGGCCATTAGCAATCGCGCGGCCGGAGGCGGTCCAGGGGAACAAGCCCTTCTTGACCTTGATGCCTTGGGCCTTGGCCTGGTCTTCGGTGAGGCCGACCCACGCCACTTCGGGGTCGGTGTAGGCCACGCTAGGAATGACGCGGGCGTTGAATGCAGCAGCGGCCAATTCTTTGTTGCCTTGCAGTTCACCGGCAATCACTTCAGCTGCCACGTGGGCTTCATGCACCGCCTTGTGCGCCAGCATGGGCTGGCCCACGATGTCACCGATGGCGAAGATGTGCGGCACGTTGGTGCGCATTTGGATGTCGACGTTGATGAAGCCACGGTCGGTCACCGCCACACCGGCTTTCTCGGCGCTGATCTTCTTGCCGTTGGGCGTGCGGCCCACGGCTTGCAGCACCAAGTCATACACCTGCGGCGCGGGGGCCGTGCCACCCTCCTCTGCCGGCGCAAACGTCACTTCGATGCCTTCAGGCAAGGCGCGTGCAGACACGGTCTTGGTCTTGAGCATGATGTTGTCGAAGCGCTTGGCATTCATCTTTTGCCAGATCTTGACCAGATCGCGGTCGGCACCTTGCATCAGGCCGTCCATCATTTCCACCACGTCCAGGCGGGCGCCCAGCGTGCTGTAGACGGTGCCCATCTCCAGGCCGATGATGCCGCCACCCAAAATCAACATGCGCTTGGGCACTTCCTTGAGCGCCAAGGCGCCGGTGGAGTCCACCACGCGCGGGTCGTTGGGCATAAAGGGCAGGCGCACAGCTTGGCTACCGGCCGCGATGATGGCGTTTTTGAAGGCGATGACCTTCTTTGAGCCGGTCTTCTCTTGGGCTGTGCCGCTGGTTTCTTCCACTTCGAGGTGGTTGGCACCCACGAAGTTGCCGTAGCCTCGCACGGTGGTGACCTTGCGCATCTTGGCCATGGCAGCCAAGCCACCGGTCAACTTGCCGATGACCTTTTCTTTGTGGCCGCGCAGCTTGTCAATGTTGACCACGGGCGCGCCGAAGTCCACACCCAGGTCCGCCATGTGGCTGACTTCGTCCATGACGGCTGCCACGTGCAGCAAGGCCTTGGAGGGGATGCAACCCACGTTCAGGCACACGCCGCCCAGGGTGGCGTAACGCTCAACCACAATGACCTTGAGGCCCAAATCCGCAGCGCGGAAGGCCGCGGAGTAACCGCCGGGGCCGCCACCGATGACGACCACGTCGCACTCCAGATCTGCACTGCCGCCGAAGCTGCTGGCCGCGGGAGCCGGCGCAGCAGGAGCCGCTACAGAAACAGGAGCTGCTGGCGCAGATGTGGCGGGCGCTGCAGCTGGTTTTGCATCGGGAGCTGCGCCTGCAGCTTCGAGCAACACGACCACAGAGCCCTCTTTGACCTTGTCGCCCAGCTTGACTTTGAGTTCGGTAACCACACCACCGGCGCTGGACGGAATTTCCATGGAGGCCTTGTCGGACTCCACGGTGATCAGGCTTTGCTCAGGCTTGATGGTGTCGCCCACTTTGACCAGCAGCTCGATGACCGCGACTTCGTCGAAGTCTCCGATGTCCGGAACCTTGATTTCTACGATTGCCATATTCAGGTTCCTGTCTTAGAGCAGCACGCGGCGGAAGTCACCCAGGATCTGGCCCAGGTACACGTTGAAGCGCGCCGCAGCTGCGCCGTCGATCACGCGGTGGTCCCAGGTCAGCGACAAGGGCAACATCAGGCGTGGCTGGAAGGCCTTGCCGTCCCACACAGGTTCCATCTGGCTCTTGCAGACGCCAAGGATGGCGACTTCAGGCGCGTTGATGATGGGCGTGAAGTAACGGCCACCGATACCACCCAATGAAGAGATGGTGAAGGTCGCGCCACTCATATCGGCAGGGCCGAGCTTGCCGTCACGAGCCTTCTTGGCCAGCTCACCCATTTCCTGGCTGATCTGGAAGATGCCTTTCTTGTCGGCGTCCTTGATCACGGGCACCACCAGGCCGTTAGGCGTATCGGCCGCAAAACCGATGTGGTAGTACTGCTTGTAGATCAGCGCATCGCCGTCTAGCGAGCTGTTGAATTCGGGGAACTTCTTGAGCGCAGCCACGCAGGCCTTGATCAGGAAAGCAAGCATGGTGACCTTGATGCCGGACTTCTCGTTCTCTTTGTTGGTCGAGACGCGGAAAGCTTCGAGGTCGGTGATGTCGGCGTCGTCGTGGTTGGTGACGGCAGGAATCATGACCGCGTTGCGCAACAGGTTGGCACCGCTGATCTTCTTGATGCGGGACATTTCCTTGCGCTCGATCGGGCCGAACTTGGCAAAGTCCACCTTGGGCCATGGGATCAGGCCCAGGCCGGCGCCGTCGTTGCTGCCGGACGCCTTGGCTTGCGCAGCAATCGCCAAGGTCTGCACTGCGCCGCTCATGACGGAGCGGGTGAAACCCTGCACGTCCGCCTCGGTGATGCGGCCCTTGAGACCGGAACCCTTGACTTCGTTCAAAGGCACGCCCAGTTCCCGGGCGAACTTGCGCACGGAAGGGGATGCATGGGGCAAACCGAGGGTGGTGCCACCGGGCAAATGCGCAGGCACGGCCAAAGCTGCAGGTGCTGCAACGGCAGCAGCTACTGGAGCGGTTGCTGCTGAGGCAGCTAGCGCAGCTGCGGGAACTGCCGCCGGCGCAGGTGCTGCGCCAGCCACTCCTTCGAGCACAACGACCAAGTCACCGATGTTCACGGTGTCACCCAGCTTGACCTTGATTTCCTTGACCACACCGGCGGTGCTGGAAGGAATCTCCATGGAGGCCTTGTCAGACTCCACGGTGATCAGGCTCTGTTCCACCTTCACGGTGTCGCCGACCTTGACCAGCAGTTCGATAACAGCCACGTCCTTGAAGTCGCCAATGTCGGGCACGCGCACCTCTACCGGGCCGGAGGCTGCAGGCGCTGCCACCGGAGCTGCTACAGAAACAGGAGCTGCTGGCGCAGATGCTGCGGGCGCTGGCGCCGCTTTTGGCTCTGCAACCGGAGCTGCAGCAGCACCAGCAGCTTCCACCATCACGACCACAGAGCCTTCCTTGACCTTGTCGCCCAGGGCGACCTTGATTTCCTTCACCACACCGGCGGTGCTGGAAGGAATCTCCATGGAAGCCTTGTCGCTCTCCACGGTAATCAGACTTTGCTCCACCTTCACGGTGTCGCCCACTTTGACCAGCAGTTCGATGACCGCGACTTCGTCGAAGTCACCGATATCCGGGACTTTTACTTCTACCAATGCCATGTTGTTGTCTCCGGAGTTCTTAGGCGTACAGGGGGTTGACCTTGTCGGTATTGATGCCGTACTTGGTGATGGCTTCTGCCACCTTGGCCACAGGCACGGTTCCGTCTTCGCTCAGCGCCTTCAGGGCGGCAACCACGATGTAGTGGCGGTTCACCTCAAAGTGCTCACGCAGCTTGCTGCGGAAGTCGGAGCGACCGAAACCGTCGGTGCCCAGCACCTTGTACGTACGGCCCTTGGGCACGAACGGACGGATTTGCTCGGCGTACGCTTTCATGTAGTCGGTCGACGCGATCACGGGGCCGGTGGACTTGTTCAGCTGCTCTGCCACGAAAGGCACGCGTGGCGTTTCCAGCGGGTGCAGCAGGTTCCAGCGGTCAGCGTCCTGGCCGTCGCGGGTCAGTTCGTTAAAGCTCGGGCAGCTCCACACGTCAGCGCCAATGCCCCAGTCTTGTTCCAGCAATTCTTGCGCCGCAATGCTTTCGCGCAGGATGGTGCCGGAGCCCAAAAGTTGCACGCGAGGTGCCTTCTTGGTGAGAGCAGGGCCCGCCTTGCACTGGTACATGCCCTTGATGATTTGCTCTTCCGTGCCGGGCTGCAGGCCGGGCATGGGGTAGTTTTCATTCAACAGGGTCAGGTAGTAGAAGACGTTATCTTGCTTCTCGACCATGCGCTTCAAACCGTGGTGCAGGATCACGCCGACTTCGTGGGCGAAGGTCGGGTCGTAAGAGATGCAGTTCGGGATGGTGCCGGCCATGATGTGGCTGTGGCCGTCTTCGTGCTGCAAGCCTTCACCGTTCAGGGTGGTACGGCCTGAGGTGCCGCCCAACAAGAAGCCACGCGCTTGCATGTCGCCAGCCGCCCAGGCGAGGTCGCCGATACGCTGGAAGCCGAACATCGAGTAGTACACGTAGAACGGCACCATGATGCGGTTGCTGGTGGAGTAGCTGGTGGCAGCGGCAATCCAGCTGCTCATGCCGCCGGCTTCGTTGATGCCTTCCTGCAGGATCTGACCGGCCTTGTCTTCCTTGTAGTACATGACCTGGTCTTTATCGACCGGGGTGTACTGCTGGCCCGCGGGGTTGTAGATACCCACTTGGCGGAACAAGCCTTCCATACCGAAGGTACGGGCCTCATCCACCAGAATCGGCACCACGCGGGGGCCCAAAGCCTGGTCGCGCAGCAACTGGGTCAGGAAACGCACATAGGCTTGGGTGGTGGAAATCTCACGGCCTTCGGCAGTGGGTTCGATCACAGCCTTGAAGGTTTCTAAGGACGGCACGGTGAAGCTCTCGTCCGCCTTGGTACGACGGTGCGGCAAGTAGCCGCCCAAGGCCTTGCGGCGCTCGTGCAGGTATTTCATTTCCGGGGTGTCGTCTGCAGGCTTGTAGAACGGCACCTTGGGCAACTCGCTGTCAGGCACGGGGATGTTGAAACGGTCGCGGAAGGCCTTGATGTCTTCGTCGGTCAGCTTCTTGGTCTGGTGAACGGTGTTCTTGCCTTCACCAGCCTTGCCCATGCCGAAGCCCTTGACGGTCTTGATCAACAAGACAGTCGGTTCGCCCTTGTGGTTCACAGCCTTGTGGAAGGCGGCGTACACCTTCTTGGAGTCGTGGCCGCCACGACGCAGATCGAAGATTTCTTCGTCCGACATCTTGGACACCATTTCCAGGGTGCGGGGGTCTTTGCCGAAGAAATGCTTGCGGACGTAGGCACCATCATTGGCCTTCATGGCCTGGTAGTCGCCGTCCAGCGTTTCCATCATGATCTTCTTGAGCGCGCCATCTTTGTCGCGTGCCAGCAAGGGGTCCCAGCCGGAGCCCCACAGAAGCTTGATCACGTTCCAGCCGGCACCGCGGAACTCGCCTTCGAGTTCTTGCACGATCTTGCCGTTGCCGCGCACTGGGCCGTCCAAGCGCTGCAAGTTGCAGTTGATCACGAAGACCAGGTTGTCCAAGCCTTCACGGGCAGCCAAGCCGATGGCGCCCAGGGATTCCACTTCGTCCATTTCGCCGTCGCCGCAGAACACCCAGACCTTGCGGTTTTCTGTGTTGGCAATGCCACGGGCGTGCAGGTATTTCAGGAAACGGGCCTGGTAAATCGCCATCAATGGGCCCAAGCCCATGGACACAGTGGGGAACTGCCAGAACTCGGGCATCAACTTGGGGTGCGGGTAGCTCGACAGACCCTTGCCATCCACTTCCTGGCGGAAGTTGAGCAATTGCTCTTCGGTCAGGCGGCCTTCCAGGTAGGCGCGGGCATACACACCGGGGGACACGTGACCCTGGATGTAGAGGCAGTCGCCACCGTGGTTTTCGCTTTCTGCGTGCCAGAAGTGGTTGAAGCCGGCGCCGAACAGGCTGGCTAGCGATGCGAAAGAACCGATGTGACCACCCAAGTCCCCACCATCTGCGGGGTTGTGGCGGTTGGCCTTCACAACCATGGCCATGGCATTCCAGCGCATGTAGGCGCGCAGGCGCTCTTCAATTTCCAGATTGCCGGGGGAGCGTTCTTCGTCTTGGGGCTCAATCGTGTTCACGTAGCCGGTGGTGGCTGAGAAAGGCATGTCGATGCTCTTCTGGCGTGCGTGCTCGAGCAGTTGCTCCAGCAGAAAGTGCGCGCGCTCGGGGCCTTCGGCCTCGATCACAGCGCTGAGCGCGTCCATCCATTCGCGGGTTTCCTGGCTGTCCATGTCGGACGTGCCCAAGGGATTCTGGGGAACTGCTGCCATCGAAGTCTCCTATTTACTTTGGCGTAATTTAGTGCGGTACGCCTAGTTTCTCATATTTGTTTTGAAATTTCAAATCATGCTTATTCATTTCACATATTGAAATATTTATGCTGCTTTGCAGCACTTGGAAACAGTGCGCCACCAGACCCTCCTCTACACTCGGGCAATGCCTTTTTACAAAGTGATCTCATTGCCCAAGCCGCTGGCAATTCCAACGGTGGATGGCGCCAAACGCTGGTGGCACCGGCTGACCCCGCACCGCCAGGACCGGGTAGCCATGTTGGCCCCACTGGCCGCGGTGTTATTGTTTTTTGCGGCCATCGTGGCCGCCTTGGGTTACCTGCGGCTGGAAGAAATGGACCGCGAGCAGGAAGCCGTGCAGCGCGACGTCGAGTACACCCAGCAACGCCTGCGCCTGCGCCTGCTCGAGCGGCAGGAACAGATCACCCGCATCGCCCGCGAACTCGCCAACCGTGAAATTGATACCAACGACTTCAAGTTACGCGCAGCTAACTTGCTGGATCAGTACCCCGAAGTCCAGGCCATGGCGTGGGTAGATGAGAAAAAGCGCACCCGCGCCAGCCAGGGCATGGGAGCCAATGCGATCGGGCCGTACCACATTCCGGGTGATGTGCTGCTCAAGGATGACCGCGATACCGGTTACTCCCTTACCCGCCAGCTCAACCAGCTCCTGTACATCCAACCTCCTTTGGCCAAAGATGAAGCGCCGCTGCTGCAAATGTTCATTCCCCTTAACAACAAGGGGCGTTTCTCGGGTGTTCTGATCACTGAGTATTCCATCGACGGGCTGTACCGCTATGGCGTACCGTCTGAGGTGTCTGCCCGTTATGCGATTTCGCTGCAGGACTCCGCCGGGCGGCTGCTGGCCGGTACCAGCATTCCGGGCCGCAAGCTGGTCAGCCGCTTCCTGCCTTGGGCCAGCCCGGGCAATGAGTACTCCATGCCCGTCTCGCCGGTCGGCTCGGGCCTGGTCATTCGCGCTCAGGCTTACCGTGCGTCTTTGGGCGTGATTGGCAGCGGCTTGTTCTGGCTGGTGAGTGCCTTGAGCGTCTTGACAGCCTGGATGCTGATTGCCAACTGGCGCCACACCCGCAGGCGTTTGCAGGCTCAGCAAGCGCTCATGTCGGAAACCAATTTCCGCCGTGCCATGGAGAATTCCATGCTCACCGGCATGCGAGCCATGGACTTGCAGGGACGCATCACCTACGTGAATGCGGCCTTCTGCCAGATGACGGGCTGGACCGAGTCCGACCTGGTGGGGCGAACAGCCCCCTTCCCCTATTGGCCTGACAGCGAACGTGAACACGTGGCTGCAAGGCTGGAGGAGGAGCTGACCGGCAACGCTACCCCCGGCGGGATACAGGTGCGCGTGAAGCGAAAAGACGGCAGCCTGTTCGACGCCCGCTTGTATGTCTCTCCGCTGATTGACGCCATGGGCACCCAAACCGGCTGGGTGACCTCCATGACCGACATCACCGAGCCCAACCGGGTTCGGGAACAGCTCACTGCTTCGCACCAGCGATTCACCACCGTGCTGGAGGCACTGGACGCGTCCATCTCCGTGGCCCCTTTGGGCAGCGACGAACTGCTGTTTGCCAACAAACTCTACCGGCAGTGGTTCGGCGTACAAGCCGGCGGCCACTTGCAGCTGGTGGCGGAGGCGGGCATGCCCAACAGCCCGACCAACGACGACTCGGATGACAGCGTCGACTCCTTCGCCGGCCTGCCGACCACTACCTTGCCTGACAGCGATCCTGAAAGTGCAGAGATTTTTATTGAGGCGTTAGGCAAGTGGCTCGAAGTGCGCACCCGTTACCTGAGCTGGGTGGACGGCCGCTTGGCCCAGATGGTGATTGCCACCGACATCACCACCCGTCGCCTTGCCGAAGAGCAGGCCGCCACCCAAGCCGAGCGAGCCCAAACCGCCAGCCGCTTGATCACCATGGGCGAAATGGCCTCCAGCGTGGCGCATGAGTTGAACCAACCTCTCACCGCGATCAACAACTACTGCAACGGCATGGTGTCGCGCATCAAAGACAAGCAGATCACCGAGCCGGACTTGCTGGTCGCGCTGGAAAAGACTGCAAAGCAGGCACAGCGCGCGGGTCAGATCATTCAGCGCATCCGCAGTTTCGTAAAACGCAGTGAGCCCAACCGCACGCTGTCTGAGGTGTCCACCATGGTGGCCGAAGCGGTGGAGTTGGCTGAAATAGAGTTGCGGCGCTTCAACGTGCGTCTGAACCACTACGTCGCGGCCCGCATTCCGCAGGTCATGGTGGACCCGATCCTGATTGAGCAAGTGCTGGTCAACCTGCTGCGCAATGCGGCTGAATCCATAGACTCTGCGCTGCGTCAAACCTCGGACCGTATCGTGGAGCTGCGCGTATTGCCAAAGCGCATAGACGATAAACCTGTTGTGGAATTTTCGGTGCAGGACACCGGCAAGGGACTGGCGCCCGAAGTCATGGCCCGCCTGTATGAAGCGTTCTATTCCACCAAGGCTGATGGCATGGGCATAGGACTATCCCTATGCCGATCCATCGTCGAGTCCCACCTGGGGCGGATGACCGCTGAGAACATCTACAATGGAGATGACGTTGTGGGCTGCCGGTTTTCATTCTGGGTGCCCTTGAACGACACCGGTACGCTGACCTACTCGGAGCCACCGGCCCCCCAACCCAACCTCGGATAACTGAATGAGCTTGATCCCCAAAAAAGGAACGGTTTACGTCGTAGACGATGACGAAGCAGTGCGCGATTCGCTGCAATGGTTGCTGGAGGGCAAGGGGTACCGGGTTCGGTGTTTTGATTCTGCTGAGTCTTTCCTGAGTCGCTATGACGCGCGTGAGGTTGCCTGCTTGATCGTCGACATCCGAATGGGTGGCATGACGGGCTTGGAACTGCAGACCCGCCTAATCGAAGCCAAGTCTCCCCTGCCTATCGTCTTCATCACCGGTCACGGCGACGTGCCCATGGCCGTGGACAGCATGAAAAAAGGCGCCATGGATTTCATCCAGAAGCCCTTCAAGGAAGACCAACTGGTCAGCCTCGTGGAGCGCACGCTCGACCACGCCAAGGACACCTTTGCCGACTACCAGTTGGCCGTCAACCGTGACGCCCTGCTCTCCAAGTTGACCTTGCGTGAAAGCCAAGTGCTGGAGCGCATCGTCGCGGGCCGCCTGAACAAGCAAATTGCGGATGACCTGGGCATCAGCATCAAGACGGTGGAGGCGCACCGCGCCAACATCATGGAAAAGCTCAGTGCCAACACGGTGGCCGACCTGCTGAAAATTGCACTCGGCCAGAACGCCCCGAAAACCTGACGCTACAAACTTTATCGCTACCCGCGCCCGCTCTGCCTCCGCTGCGGGCGTTTTTACTTCAAGATCAAGAATGACTGCTTCCACTACCGCCCAGATCATCGACGGCAATGCCCTCGCCGCCCAACTCCGCTCCGACGTCGCCCGCCGCACCGAAGCACTAAAGGCCCGTGGCCTGACGCCGGGTCTGGCTGTGGTTCTGGTTGGCGACAACCCTGCTTCTCAGGTCTATGTGCGCAACAAGGTGAAGGCGTGCTCGGACGCGGGCTTGCATTCGGTGCTGGAGAAGTACGACGCCAGCATGACCGAAGCCGAGTTACTGGCCCGGGTGGAGGCACTCAATAACGACCCGTCCATCCACGGCATCCTGGTACAGCTGCCCTTGCCCGCACACATTGATGCCAACAAGGTCATCGAATCCATCGCCCCGACCAAAGACGTGGACGGCTTTCACATCGCCAGCGCCGGCGCGCTGATGGTCGGACAACCCGGTTTCTGGCCCTGCACCCCTTACGGCTGCATGAAGATGCTGGAGAGCATCGGTTATGACTTGCGTGGCAAGCATGCCGTGGTGATCGGCCGCTCCAATATCGTGGGCAAACCCATGGCCATGATGTTGCTGCAAAAAAGCGCCACGGTCACCATGTGCCACAGCGCAACACCCGACCTCAAAGCAATGACCTTGCAAGCCGATGTGATTGTGGCGGCGGTGGGCAAGCGCAATGTGCTGACAGCCGACATGGTCAAGCCAGGTGCCGTGGTCATCGATGTGGGCATGAACCGCAACGACGAAGGCAAACTTTGCGGCGATGTGGACTACGCGGGCGTCAGCCAGGTGGCCGGGTACATCACCCCGGTGCCCGGCGGCGTGGGCCCCATGACCATCACCATGCTACTGGTCAACACCATGGAATCTGCAGAGCGCGACGCCGCCGCGCGTGGCCTTGTTTAATCACGCTTCGCCCGCATCTGCACAGTTCTGAATCGCACACCTCCGGCACCATGAATCCACTGCTCCAAAACGCCCCGCTCCCTCTTTTCGACCGCATCACACCAGCTGACGTCGGCCCGGCGGTAGACGAACTCCTTGCCAAAGCCGATGCTGCTCTGGAGCAAGTAACGGCAGCATCTTTTCCGGCAGAGTGGACGGCCATCGCGTCGGTGCTGGATGTGGCAACCGAACGCTTGGGTTTAGCTTGGGGTGCCGTAAGTCACTTGAACAGCGTGGCAGACAGCCCCGAGCTGCGTGCCGCGTACAACGCGGCCCTGCCCAAGGTGACTGAGTTCTGGACCCGTCTCGGTGCCGACGAACGCCTGTTTGCCAAGTACAAAGCCATCGACACAGCCCGGCTGAACGCAGAGCAGTTGCAAGCACACAAAAATGCCGTACGCAACTTCGTACTGGGCGGCGCCGACCTGCAGGGCGCAGAGCGCGAACGGTTTGCCGAGATCCAGGAAAAGCAGGCTGAACTGGGGCAAAAATTCAGCGAAAACACGCTCGACGCCACGGACGCCTTCAGCTACTACGCCACTCTGGCTGAACTGGACGGTGTACCTGCCGATGTGGTGCAAGCTGCCCGCAGCGCTGCAGAAGCTGAGGGTAAAGAAGGCTACAAACTCACGCTCAAAATGCCGTGCTACCTGCCGGTAATGCAGTTCGCTACCAGCAGCACCCTGCGCGGCATGCTCTACAGGGCCTATGCGACCCGCGCATCCCAAGAAGCTGCCGAAGAGTTCCGTAAATTCGACAACACCGAGGTCATCAACGGCATTCTGGCCCTGCGTAAAGAAGAAGCCCAGCTGCTGGGTTACCCCGACTTCGCAACGCTGTCGGTGGTGCCCAAGATGGCAGACTCTCCTGACACCGTCATCCGCTTCCTGCGGGACCTGGCCCGCAAAGCACGCCCCTTCGCAGAGAAGGACGTGGCCGACCTGCGCGCGTTTGCCAAGGATGAATTGCAGCTCAACGACCCGCAGCCATGGGACTGGCCGTACATCTCCGAAAAGCTCAAAGAGGCCCGTTACGCCTTCAGCGAGCAAGAGGTCAAACAGTACTTCACCGCCCCCAAGGTGTTGGCCGGCTTGTTCAAAATCATCGAAACCCTGTTCGATGTGGAAATCAGCCCGGACTACGCACCGGTCTGGAACCCCGGCGTGTCGTTCTACCGCATTGAGCGGGTCGGCCCTCAAGGCCGCAACCTGATCGGACAGTTTTACCTGGACCCGACCGCCCGCAGCGGCAAGCGTGGTGGCGCCTGGATGGACGATGTGCGCACCCGTTGGCTGCGTCCGGACACCGGCACCCTGCAAACTCCGGTCGCCCACTTGGTCTGCAACTTTGCCGACGGCGTCGAAGTAGACGGCGTCAAAAAACCGGCCCTGCTCTCTCACGATGATGTGACGACACTGTTCCACGAGTTCGGCCACGGCCTGCACCACATGCTGACCCAGGTGAACGAGCGGGATGTATCCGGCATCAGCGGCGTGGAGTGGGATGCAGTGGAGCTGCCCAGCCAGTTCATGGAAAACTTCTGCTGGGAGTGGAATGTGCTCCAACACATGACCGCCCACGTGGATACCGGAGAACCCTTGCCACGCGCACTGTTCGACAAGATGCTGGCCGCCAAGAACTTCCAGAGCGGCATGCAAACCCTGCGCCAAATTGAGTTTGCTTTGTTTGACATGCTGTTGCACTCCCAGCACACGCCCGGCCACGACATCATGCCGCTGTTGAAACAAGTGAGGGATGAAGTTGCCGTGCTGCAATCGCCGGCTTGGAGCCGCACCGCGCATACGTTCAGCCACATTTTTGCCGGAGGCTACGCGGCAGGCTATTACAGTTACAAGTGGGCAGAGGTACTGAGCGCAGATGCCTACGCGGCCTTTGAAGAGACCGTGGGAGCTGATGGCAGCGCAAATCCGGAAACCGGTAAACGCTACCGCACAGCCATTCTCGAAGCCGGGGGCAGCCGGCCCGCCATGGAGTCCTTCAAGGCTTTCCGCGGCCGTGAACCCTCCATGGACGCTCTATTGCGCCACCAAGGCATGTCTGTCCAATAATCGGGCTGATGCAACCGACTCCATCGCTTCAAACCTTAAGGATCACGACCATGGCTTCACGCACTTCAATGGCACTGGGCTTGGCACTGCTGGTGATGGCAGGTGTCACACAGGCTCAAGGCGTCTACAAAATCGTAGGGCCGGATGGCAAAGTCACGTTTTCCGACAAACCTCCTACCGCGGCCCAAAGCGCAGCCGGCACTGCAACACCAGTCACACCGGGTGGCAATGCCGCAGGTGCAGATCTGCCATTTGAATTGCGGCAGGTCGTTTCCAAATACCCGTTCACCTTGTACACATCGGCCCAGTGCGCCCCCTGCGACTCAGCACGCACGTTGCTGAAATCCCGCGGTGTGCCCTTTAGCGAAAAGACAATTGCAACCGCAGAGGACAGCGAAGCCCTGCAACGCCTTTCTGGCGAGTCCACCTTGCCTTATGCCACCATAGGCGCACAAAAGCTTAAAGGATTCTCCGATACAGAGTGGACCCAGTACCTGGATGCGGCTGGCTACCCCAAGAATCCGATGCTGCCCAAGTCCTACCGTTACCCGGCAGCCACGCCGTTGGTCGCCGTGCAGAAAGCCCCCACCCCCAAAGCGGAACCTGTGGCCAAGCCTGCTGAAGTTGCACCACCACCAGCCCCGTCGGCGCCATCACCGTCCAATCCGGCCGGTATTACGTTCTAGGCGAAAAATTGCAAAAAAAAGCCCGATACCAGTCGGGCTTTTTTTTGGGCGATAAGCCCCTGGATGCAGGCAAAGAAAAAGCCCCAAGCAGTGAACTGCATGGGGCTCTGACTTGGCGGAAACGGAGGGATTCGAACCCTCGATGAGGCTCTACACCCCATACTCCCTTAGCA
This sequence comes from Curvibacter sp. Hmag1.1, assembly GCF_059769165.1. NCBI lineage: Bacteria > Pseudomonadati > Pseudomonadota > Betaproteobacteria > Burkholderiales > Comamonadaceae > Curvibacter > Curvibacter sp. Hmag1.1. The sequence continues at coordinate 3,783,005 of NZ_JBMBGX010000002.1, read as the reverse complement.
GGGGAGCACCTTCGGCCACTCGGTCACGTTTCCTGACAGCCAATATTATCTCACGACTCAGACCCGTTTTTTTTAACTCAGGGCTGAAAGTCATGCCTTCACGGCAAGATCCCCCCCAGTTCGATGTCTGCAATGGTCTTTATTGTCCGGAATGAAATGAAGCCACTTGCCATTCGAGCGTAGCGCCTCGCCGCGTCACGAATCCATTTCCCACTTTAAGGTGAATGCGGTGACCCCGCGTCGTGCACGCTTGCACCTGCTTACGCAACTCCAACAACTGGGAAGCCTGGGGAATCACGCCATGCCCGAGTTTCAGCCAGCGCCGCAGTACATTCGACTGCCGCGCAGGCGAGAGCGCTTGCAGACTGCGAATGTTAGGCCGACCCGGCGCCTCACGCTCCACCGCGCGCCAATCCTCATCGGCCATTTCAGCCAAAAGAGCTTCCGCCTCCGCAGCGTGGCGGGCACTCCGGGCAAAAGTCTCCAGAAACTGTGGAAAAACCCGCTGCAATGCGGGCAACAACTCAGAGCGGATATGGTTGCGGGTATAGCGATGGTCAGCGTTAGTGGGGTCCGAGACCCAGGGCTCATTGTTGGCTACCAGCCATCGTTTGAGCGCGTCACCGGCGACCTGTAGCAATGGACGGAAGAAATGGACCTTGCCGCGCTGCCATTGAGCGGGCATACCGCTAAGGCCAGCCAGACCTGCGCCTCTGCCAAGAGCCAGCAACATTGTCTCTACCTGATCATCAGCATGCTGGGCAATTGCTATAGATTTAATAGCTACTCCCGCACATTCCATCTGCGCCAGGGCATCAAATGCTTTGTAACGTGCAATGCGGGCAGCATCCTCAGGGCTTTGCCCGGGAACGGCATGGGCATGCACTGCCTCCACATGCAGCGGAATACCGAGACGACTGCACACGCTTCGGCAATGGGCTTCAAAGTCAGCAGCCGCCGCTTGCAGCCCATGATTGACGTGAATGGCCACCACCTGCCCCGGCCATTGCCGGGCACAAGCCACCAGCAAGGCCGACGAATCCGCGCCACCGCTGTAGGCCACCCCCAAAGGCAAAGCGGGCTCAAAGGCCCGCATCGCTTGGTCAAATGACTGTGTCATGCAACACGGTCTGGCATTTACTTACCGGCAGCCTTGGTATCTGTAAAGCGGCCGTAACTCTGTAAACGCTCATAGCGACGATCGACCAATTCTTTGACTTTGAGATCGCTAATCTGGCGATAAGCATCCGACAACGCGCGCTTGAGGAAGGCAGCAGCTTGCTTGGTGTCGCGATGTGCGCCACCTACCGGCTCGTTCACGATCTTGTCGACCAGCCCCAAAGCCTTCAAACGGTGGGCGGTGATGCCCAATGCATCGGCAGCTTCCTGCGCTTTGTCGGAGGTTTTCCAGAGAATAGAAGCGCAGCCTTCCGGGCTGATCACCGAGTAGACCGAGTACTGCAACATGATGACCTGATCGGCCACCGAAATCGCCAATGCGCCACCGGAACCACCTTCGCCGATGATGGTAGTGATGATGGGTACTTCCAGCTGTGCCATCTCAAAAATGTTGCGGCCAATAGCTTCTGACTGACCGCGCTCTTCGGCGTCAATGCCGGGGTACGCACCAGGAGTATCCACGAAGGTGAACACCGGCAATTTGAACTTTTCGGCCAGCTTCATCAAGCGCAGGGCTTTGCGGTAGCCCTCGGGCTTGCTCATGCCGAAGTTGCGCAGACCGCGCTCTTTGGTGTCACGGCCTTTTTGTTGGCCGATGACCATGCAAGGCGTGCCATTGAAACGAGCCAAGCCGCCCACGATGCTCAAATCGTCTGCAAAGTGGCGGTCTCCGTGCAGTTCGACGAAATGGGTGAAGATTTCGCCAACGTAGTCGAGGGTGTAGGGGCGCTCAGCGTGACGAGCGATTTTGGTGATCTGCCAAGGGGTCAGGTCACTGTAAATGTCTTTGGTGAGCTGCTGGCTCTTCTTGCTCAGCTGATCGATTTCGGCAGAGATATCCACTGCCGATTCATTCTGGACGTAGCGCAATTCTTCAATCTTGCCTTCAAGCTCCGCAATGGGCTGCTCGAAATCGAGGAAAGTCTTTTTTGCCAACGTTTTTCTCCTTCTTGCGGTGCTGGCACAGCCTGTGCCGGCACCCGTTAGTACGCGACCGGTAACGGGTCGAGAGACCGCCAAATATACCAAGTTGCAACGCTGCAATATGGCGCCCAGGCGGCGGCGACCTCGCGCGCATCGCTGCGGCTCACCACATCGCCCGAAAAATAGTTTTGGCTGATGCCGGTGATCAAACCGTCGTCATCCAAGGGCAGCACGTTCGGACGCATCAAATGGAAGATCAAAAACATTTCCGCCGTCCAGCGGCCGATACCGCGAATGGACACCAGCTCGGCGATGATTTCCTCATCTTCCATGCTGTCCCAGTCTTTGACGTGCAAGGCTCCGTTGTCGAAATGCAAGGCCAAATCCACCAGATACTCCACCTTGCGGGCACTCAAACCAGCGGCGCGCATGTCGTCCACTTTTAGCTTAAGCACGTTGGCCGGTGTCAGCTTTTTGGGCAAGACGGCGAATCGATCCCACACGGTTTGGGCCGCCTTGACGGAAATCTGCTGCCCGATGATGCTACGTGCCAAGGTCACGAATGCATCACCGCGGGTCTGCAAACACGCGTCCCCGAACTGGGGGATCAAGCGCTTCATCACCCGGTCTTTCTTCATCAGGTGCTTGCAGGCTTCTTCCCAGAAATAGGGCGTAGTAACCACGTCAGCAGCGGCTGTGGGGGCAACGGCCATTACTGCGCTACCTCCCATGTGGTACCGGCCGCAGAATCCTTCAACACAATGCCCTGGGCAAGCAAGTCTTTGCGAATCGCGTCAGCTAGAGCGAAGTCCTTGGCCGCTTTGGCTGCAGCACGGTCAGCAATACGTTGCTGGATTGTGGCTTCATCCAGCCCCGCACCCGATTGCAAATAGGCATTGGCATCAGCCTGCAGTAGCCCGAGACAAGCGCCAAGTGCCTTTAACAAGGACGCTGCCTCCACAGATTTGGAGCGGTTTACCTCCCCTGCAAGGTCAAACAACACAGCCACCGCCTCAGGGGTGCCGAAATCCTCATCCATCGCGGCCTTGAAACGGGCGGCAAACGGGTTACTCCAATCAATACTGATGTCTGTTGCTTGTACTTGACTGAGCGCTGTGTAAAGGCGCTTTAAAGCCTGACGTGCGTCGTCCAGATGGGCGTCGCTGTAATTCAAAGCGCTACGGTAATGGGCCCGCACAATGAAAAAGCGCACAGTTTCTGCGTCGTATTGGCGAAGCACATCGCGAATGGTGAAGAAATTCCCCAGCGACTTGCTCATCTTCTCGTTGTCGACCCGCACAAAGCCGTTGTGCATCCAGAAGTTCGCCAAGGCTTGCCCGTGAGCCCCTTCACTCTGGGCAATTTCGTTTTCATGGTGTGGAAATTGCAGGTCTGCACCACCACCATGAATATCAAAAGTTGTACCCAAGGTTGCGCAACTCATGGCCGAGCATTCGATGTGCCAGCCCGGACGACCGGTACCGAACACACTTTCCCATTTGGCTTCCGGGGGCTCTTCCGGCTTAGCCGACTTCCACAGCACAAAATCCAGCGGGTCTTCCTTGCCATCCAGCACAGCTACACGCTCGCCTGCACGCAGTTCGTCGAGCGACTTGCCGGAAAGCTTCCCGTAACCCTCGAACTTGCGGACCGAGTAATTGACATCGCCATTGCTGGCGCGGTAGGCCAGCCCTTTGGCCTCCAGCTCGCCGATCAAGGACAACATTTGAGGCACATATTCAGTGGCACGGGGCTCCACCGACGGTGGTTCGATGTGCAAGGCACCAATATCCGCGTGCATGGCGGCAATCATCTCGTCGGTCAGTTGGCGGATGGTGATGCCACGTTCCACCGCTCGCCGGATGATTTTGTCGTCAATGTCAGTGATATTGCGCACGTAGGTCACTTGCATGCCGCTGGCCTTCAGCCACCGCTGAACCACATCAAACGCCATCATCATCCTTGCGTGGCCGATATGACAGAGGTCGTAAATGGTCATACCGCAGACGTACATCCGCACATGGCCGGGCTCAATCGGGGTAAATGGCTGCAACGAACGCGTCAGCGTGTTGAAAATGCGCAAACTCATGGGCTTCAAAGACCTGAACACAAAAACAGCGAGCCCGCTACAACACCAAGTGTCATATAGGGGCTCGTTAGGAATCTAAACGGGGGGTTGCCGCGGGGCGGGACGCAAACCCCTCAGCTACAATGCAGCGCAGTATAAAGCCCCACGACGAGGGCTTCTCCCAGCGCAAGAATTCAAAGGCAATATGAAGCACGCCCCCACCAAGGTTTTTACCGCAATCCGTTGGATCGCACTGGCTGCCACACTCTCTTTTGGAGTTGCACACGCCGATGACTACTCCGACGTAGCGCAACTGGTCCGCAACGGGAAATTGCCGGAAGCCATGACCAAGGTGGACCAGTTTTTAGTCGCGAAGCCGAGGGATCCCCAGATGCGCTTCCTCAAAGGCGTCATCCAGCGCGATTCAGGCAAAACATCTGAGGCGATTGCAACATTCACCCGCCTGACCGAAGACTACCCTGAGCTCCCTGAGCCCTACAACAATTTGGCAGTGCTGACGCGGGCCAGAGTCAGTACGACAAGGCACGCACGGCCTTGGAAATGGCTATCCGCACCAACCCCAGCTACACCACTGCCCATGAAAACCTGGGTGACGTGTACGCCAAGCTGGCCAGCCAAGCCTACGGCAAAGCATTGCAACTAGACAGCAGCAACGCTGCGGTCGCCCCGAAATTGGCCCTGATCCGCGAGCTCTTCAATCCCGCAGCAGCCAAAGGACAGCGTCCCACAACAGCGGCAACCTTGCCTGCAACGCCAGCTACCACCGGCAACGTACCTTCTGCGCCAGCTGTGACTAAACCGGCCCCTTCCCTGCCTGATACCCCGGTCGCCAAGGCACCTCCCACCTTGCCGGCGACAGTGACCAACAACAAACCAGCGGCCGTACCAGCAGCGGCACCGGCTCCTGTTGCCTCATCCACTCCTGCATCCGCGGCTGCACCTGCAGCGCCAGCACCGGCCAAACCCGCTCCGGCGGAATCCAACAGCAATGCAAACGCCCAGAAGGACGTGGAAAATGCGGTCCGGAATTGGGCCAAAGCTTGGGCCGCACGTGATGTAAAGGGCTATCTTGCTGCGTACGGCAAAGACTTCGCCACACCATCCGGTACCAGCCGCGCTGCCTGGGAAGACGAGCGCCGCCAGCGAATAACCAGCAAGTCCAAAATCAGCGTGAAGCTGGAAAACCTGAACATCAGCGTAAACGGGAACAAAGCGACAGCCAAGTTCCGTCAGGATTACAAGGCCAACGAATTGGCGGTGTCCAGCCGCAAATCCCTGGATCTGGTCAAGGCCGGTGACCGCTGGGTCATCGTGCGTGAATCCGTGAACTGAAGTCCAGACTTCCCTGACCAAGGTGTTCATGAGTCCTTTTCTTGCGCTGCGCAGCAGCTGCTTGTCGCGTCTGGCCTTGCCGCTGGCGACGATGGCGTTCTTTGGCCTTTCCGCTGACATGGCAGCGGCCAACGGCCGCAACGACAAAAGGGAAGCCAAGGCAACCGTAGTCAAACAGGCGCCCCAATCGTTGGACGCGGGTGGTGTAGCGGAAGCCAGACTCATTGAAATCTACAACCTCATTGGCCAGGGAGCAGGCAAAGATGCCTTCTTGAAGGCTGAACAGCTGGCCACCGATTTGCCGAACTTCCAGTTGGCACAATTGGTATACGGCGATTTATTGGTTGCAAGAACACGCCCTGTCAGCACCCTGGGCGATGTACCTTCTGCGATGGCCAAAGATGGCAGCAATACGCTGAAGGAACTCCGCGAAGAATCGCTGAAACGCGTCAAGGCACTCAAAGAGCGCCCCGTGCCCGGAACCATTCCTGTCCAGTTCCTGCAACTTGCCCCCAGCACGCGCCATGCTATTGCCGTGGATGCCTCCCGCTCGCGTTTGTATCTGTTTGAGAACACTCCCACCGGCTTGGCGCTGATGGCTGATTACTACATTTCTGTAGGCAAGGCCGGCACATCCAAAACTGTGGAGGGTGACCAAAGAACTCCATTGGGCGTGTATTACATCACCAGCAACCTCGACCCGAAGTCGCTAAAAGATTTTTACGGCTCCGGGGCTTTGCCTATCAGTTATCCCAACGTACTGGATGCAAAGCGCGGAAAAACCGGCAGCGGTATCTGGCTGCACGGTACACCACCCACCCAATTTTCACGCCCGCCCCTCGCCACTGACGGTTGTGTGGTTCTCGCAAACCCGGATCTGGACCACATCATCCGGACTGTCGCAGTCCGCGCAACTCCTGTGGTGATTGCTCAACAACTGGAATGGGTGACCCCGTCCAAGGCAAAAGCAGCAAGCAATGGCTTTGAAGAGGCGCTTTTTGCCTGGCGAAATGCCAAAACGGCGGGGGATGTGAACCAGGTTCTCTCTCATTACACCCAGGACTTCAATAGCAACGGCAAGTCACTTTCTCAATGGACCCCTCTGCTCCGTGGCGAGATGGAAAAAACCAAAGGACGAACCATTCAGCTCAAGGATGTGTCTTATCTACACTGGGTAGACAGCTCCGAGACCATGGTTGCCACGTTTGGCGAAGTCGCTGAAGGGTCCCGCATCGGTTGGACCAAGCGCCAGTACTGGACGCGGCAAAACGGTCAATGGAAGATTTTTTACGAAGGAGTCCTTTGATGGCCTATCGATTGCAAGCATTCGCTCGTTCTTTATTCGTTTTACTCGCCATGGGAGTGGCATGCGTTTCGTATGCACAGGAACAAACCACCAAAGTCGTATTTCAGACCACGGCCGGAAACTTCACCGTGGAGCTCTATCCTGACAGAGCGCCCAAAACGGTTGAAAACTTTGTGCAATATGTGAAAGACAAGCATTACAACGGCACCATCTTCCACCGCGTGATTCCCAACTTCATGGTCCAGGGTGGAGGGTTCACCTCCGCGATGCAGCAAAAGGCGACCCGCGCGCCTGTTCCGCTTGAAGCGAATAACAAACTAAAAAATGACCGTGGCACCATCGCCATGGCACGTACCTCAGACCCCAACAGCGCAACGGCACAGTTCTTCATCAATGTGGTGGACAACCAGAACTTGAATGCACCACGTCCGGATGGTTACGGGTACACCGTATTCGGAAAGGTGATTCAAGGCATGGACACCATCGACAAAATCCGTACAGTGCCCACGACCAGTGCCGGCATGTTCCAAGACGTCCCTCAAACCCCCATCGTTATCAACTCAGCCACATTGGCTCCCTAAATCATGAGCAATCCTCAAGTCGAACTCCATATCGCCGGCTACGGTGTCATCACCCTTGAGCTGGACCAAGACAAAGCACCCAAGTCCACCGCCAACTTTCTGGCCTACGTGAACAAAGGGCACTACAACAACACCATCTTCCACCGTGTGATCCCCGGATTCATGATCCAAGGCGGCGGCATGGAGCCCGGCATGGCCCAAAAGACCACGGATGCTCCCATCGAAAACGAAGCCAACAACGGCCTCAAAAACGCCATCTACACCGTGGCAATGGCCCGCACTGGCGATCCGCACTCCGCAACTGCCCAGTTCTTCATCAACGTGGCAGACAACGGATTTTTGAACCACACCGCCCCCAGCATGCAAGGTTGGGGCTACGCAGTCTTCGGAAAAGTAGTGTCCGGCACCGATGTGGTCGACAAAATCAAGGCCGTCAAAACCGGTCGCAAGGGTTTCCATGATGACGTGCCCAAAGAAGACGTCATCATCGAAAAAGCCGTCGCGCTGCAAACCTCATGCCGCCAGTGGAACTGAACGCCCCGCTCCACTGGCGGCAAGTGGATTTCATTTCTGATCTCCACCTCCAAGCATCCGAGCCCGGCACCCATGCGCTATGGGTGCAGTTCATGCAAAACACCACCGCAGATGCCCTGTTTATTCTTGGCGACCTGTTTGAAGTCTGGGTGGGTGACGATGTTTTAGATAACCCGGAAACCTTTGAAGCCGCTTGCGCAGAGACGATCAGGCTGACGGCAACTCGCCTGCCTGTCTACTTACTGCACGGCAATCGGGATTTCTTGATGGGCGCACGGCTCGCACAGGCCGCTAACGCCACACTGCTGCGAGACCCAACCACCTTGCACTTTGCAGGCAAACGGACGGTTTTGACTCACGGCGATGCTTTGTGCCTGGACGACAAAGACTACCAAGTCTTCCGCAGCATGGTGCGCTCTGACGCATGGCAGCGGGAATTTCTATCCAAACCTCTGTCGGAACGGCAGCACATTGCGGCTGACATCCGCGCACGCAGCGAAGCACAAAAGACCTCTGGGTTTGAATATGCCGATGTGGACGATCTCGCCGCTTGCGAACTGCTGAACTCGGCGTTTGCAGACGTCATGATCCACGGCCACACCCACCGGCCCGCAACCCACACTCTGGCTGGTGGGCATGCCCGTTGGGTGCTCAGTGATTGGCATATCCATGGTGCGCACCACCGGGCGGAAGTTCTGCGCTTGCAAGTTCCAGCGACCGGAGGTGACGCGGTGTTCGGCCGACTGCCACCCGGAGATTGCGGGCCCATGTCCTAGCCGGCTGCCGGCTCTACTTCGTCGATCTGCCACGGGTCCAGGAACTGCTCGGCATAACGCAAATAAACGCGCTCCTGCACAAATACGTCGAACAAATCGGGGTCGATATGCCCGGTATCCCGAAACTTGGTCATGATCTGCATGGCCTGTGAGAGCTTCATCCCCGGCTTGTAGGGTCGGTCTTTGGCGGTCAGTGCTTCAAAAATATCGGCGATGCCCATGATGCGGGCCTGGACAGACATCTGGTCCCGCGTCAGGCCCTTGGGGTAGCCTTTGCCATCCATACGCTCATGGTGGCCGCCTGCATATTCCGGCACATTGCGCAGGTGCTTGGGCCATGGCAGCTGCTCCAGCATTTTGATGGTGGCCACTATATGGTGATTGATGATCTCCCTTTCGGCGGCCGTCAGCGTGCCGCCACGGATGCTGAGGTTTTCCATCTCATCTGCAGAGAGGAACTCGGACTCCAACCCGTCCGGATTTCGCCAAGTTGTCTGCGTGCCAATCGAGCGAACACGCTGTACCGCAGCATCGCTCATGTACTCGGTTCCACGATTGGCCTGGCGGAGGAATTCACGGTCAGCGTCCCAGGCGTCGATATCGGCACGTGCTTGGGCCAACAGGGCTGCCTCAGCGGCGGGGTCTTTGACGTCGCGCAGCGCCAGTTGGGCGCGCAAGGCCTCCAGCTCACGATCTCTTTTGATGACCTCAAACCGCGTATCCACCAGCGCAATGCGGTCAAACAGGGTTTGCAGTTTGGTGGCTTTATCCACCACGTGCACCGGCGTGGTGACTTTGCCGCAATCGTGCAACAAACCTGCAATCTTGAGTTCGTAGCGATCCCGCTCCCCCATCTGGAAGCCGGCTAAAGGCCCATCACGGGTCTGATCCACCGCTTGAGCCAACATCATGGTCAGCGCGGGTACGCGCTCACAATGGCCTCCGGTGTAATGAGACTTTTCATCGATCGCCACGTTGATCAAGCTGATAAACGACTCAAACAGCGACTCCAGCTGCGTCATCAGCCCCCGATTGGTAATGGCAATGGCTGCTTGGGACGCCAAAGACTCTGCCAGGCTCTGGTCTGAGGTGCTGAAGCTGCGCACCTGTCCGTTGACAGGATCCGTAGCATTAATCAACTGCAGAACCCCGATCACGTCCCCCTCATGGTCTTTCATTGGTACCGTTAAGAAGGACTGGGAGCGATAGCCGGTGCGCTCATCAAAGCGCCGTGTGCCGGAAAAGTCGAACTCGGCAGCGGTGTAAGCATCAGCGATGTTCACCGTCTGGTTATGCAGCGCCGAATAGGCCGCCACGAGGGAGTCGTTCGGGCGCCCGTCCACATCATGCAAAGGCAGATCGGGAAAATCAATCGGCTTGCCGGAAACCCCGCCCATCGCCATATTGAGAGAGGCCGTCCGGATGATTTCAAAGCGAAGCGCGGCGCGGTCGTCCGTGACACGGTACAAGGTCCCGGCATCCGCATGGGTGATGGATTTGGCCGCCAGCAGAATGCTGTCCAACAAACGGGCAATATCCCGCTCGCGGGACAGCGCCGTACCGATCTCGTTGAGCTGCTCCAATCGGCGCAGCAGGTCATCTACAGAGTCCACACAACCCCCTCTCAAGAGTGCCCTCCCTCGGGGGCCGGACTGATTGTTTCACAAGCAGCCCGGTTATCCAACCGCCGGAATCAGCGTTTGAGCAGCACTTTGAGTACGTTTTGCAAGCGGCATGCCTGCGCAGCGTCAAACTCGGCAGAAAACACCTTGGACGTGTCTTCAGCCCAAGTTTGTGCAGGCGCAGGATCGTTACGGCGGGTCAGCAATTGCAGCTGCAAACCGCGGCGAGCATCCAGATGCTCCGCCGGTGTGGGGACCTCTGCTGCCATTTCCAGGCGCAACAGGTGTTGTGCTGCAGCTTCGGCCTTGACCGAAGCCCCGGCACCCAATGCCTTGGACCATGCTGTACGGGCCTGCGCTGCCGCACGACCACCCAACTCTTGAGCCGGGGGCAACAAGGCCGCGTCACGCTTTTCCCAGGCGGTGAGAACCTGTACCAAGGCCTCACCATGCGCTTGTGCAGCCAGCTTTTTGAGCGCCTGTTGGGCGTTTTCAAGCGCATCCCGTTGGGCGCGGAACGCTGTATCGCCCAAACGGGGGGCGCTGGACTGGGGCGCACGGCTGCGATCGCCAAAGCCAGCGCGGTCATCGCGGCGGGGGCCACGGTCACCGAAACCGGGCTTTCCGCCGTCACGCGCATCACGCCCACCCCGGCCTGCGTCTTTGCGGTCACCCCACTTGGAAGCGCGTGGATCCACCGGCGTTTCTTTCTTCATACCGGGACGATCGTCGCCACGCACCGCCACCACAGGCTTGGGTGCGGGCTTGGGCGCAGCAGCCGGGGCAGCGGGTGCGGCATCTTCAGCTGACTCCACTTCAGCTGCTGAATCTGCTACGTTTTCTGTAGCTGCTTGCGCAGTATCCACGCGCGCTAGAGCCTGATTTTCCACTTGTGCAAGGGCTTGGGCAGCCTGCTCATTCGCACCCGCAGCGGCGACGTCGGCCTGGGCTTGTGCTTGTCCATGGAGCGCGGCATCCAATGCCGCCATGGCCGCACGGATGGCGTGCGCATCGCCGGACGCATTGGCGGCTTCCAGCGCCTTGGCGGCTTCCAGCACCACGCGGTCGCGGGCGCCCAGTGCAGCTTCCGCCTTCTCACGCTCCGCGCTCTTGCGGTTGAAGGCTTCGTCAATCGGCTTGCGGAACGCATCCCAGAGCTTTTGCTCCTGACGGCGATCCACAGGAATGGCGTGCGCCTGCGCTTGCCAGCGTTGCTGCAGGGATTTGACTGCATCAATCCGCAACACCGGCATGGCGCCCAGTTGCTTGGCCTCTTCAATCATGGCCTGACGGGCAGCCAGGCTTTGGGCCTGCACAGCCTCCAGCGGAGCTGCAGCCTCGGCAAAAGCGGCCTTCCACAAGGGTTGCAGCTCTGCAAACATTTTTTCACCCACGTGCCCGGCATCACGCCAGCGGTCGGAGAACTGATGCAGGATGCGGTTAAAGCCCTTCCAGTCATCGTCCAAGGCGGTGCGGTTGGCCGCCGCCCAGCCTTTGATTTCTTCAATCAGGGACAAACGCTGGGCACGGTGTTCGGCAGATTCGGCCTTGACCTTTTCCAACCAGCCTTCCACCACTTTGTAGGCTTCGTTGCAAGCTTCATCAAAGCGTTTCCACAGTGCGTGGTTGGGCACGCCGCCCTGGTCGGTTTGCTTCCATTGGTCGCGCAGGGAACGCAAGGTTTCCTGCAACTTGCGCCCACCGATGGCCTGGCCTTCGGGACGCTTGAGCAGGCCCTCGGCCTTACCCACCAGCTCTTCGCGGATCTGGTCGGCACGCCAGCGCTGCCAACCTTCGAGCTCGCCGGCGGCTGCCAATGCGGCATGGGCCTGGTTCTCGAGCTTGGTATCAATCAGCTTGCCGAATTCCTTGAGCGCATTGCGCAAGGCACCTGCAGCGCCGGCGCTGGCCTTGCCATGGCCCTCGCCAACTTCTTGTTCTACCGTGGCCAGTGCGGCTTTGACGGCAGCATTGGCGCGGGCGCGCAGCTCGGGGTCCACTTTGGGCTTGGCCACTTTGGGCTCGGCCACGAGGGGAACACCGCGGGCTACGCGGATTTCATCCGCCCAAACGGGGACGGGTGGCAGAGGTGCCGCAGCATCTTGGGCTGCAGCCATAGCCACGGCGAGTGCCGCCTGAAAGGCATCCCACACCACCAGGAGCTGGCCTTTGGAAGCATCCAGCAAGGCCGGGAATTTGACATCTACGCTCACCCAGTTGGTGTTGGACACCAGTCCGTCGGCCTGACCCTGCCAATGCTGCACATCGGTGCGCAAGGCGTCCAGTGCGGTTTGTGCATCGGCCAGAGGCTTGGTGGACAACACTTCTATGCGCTGGGCGAGCAATACCGCTGCCTCGCGCTGCACTTGTACCTGATGTTGGAGGTCTTCAATTCCCCGCACGCGCTCGGCGAGCTGGGCCTTGAGAGTCAACAGAGGCTCTTTGCTCAACGGGGCACCGGCTTTGGCTGCGTCACGCTGCCAAGCCAATGCATCCGCAATATTCAGTTTGCCCGTGTCAATCAAGGCTTGCGCCTTAGCTGCCCACTCAGCGCCTAGCACTTCTTGGCCCTTGGCCCGGCGGGCTTCGTCCAACTTCTCGCGCACGAGCTTGGCTGCGCCCTTGTCTTTGACACTGAGTTCTTTGAACACATCGGCCAGTTGCTCAGGTGCGGGTTGGGTCAGCAACCACTCCCGGATACGGGATGCCCGTTCCCCCGCCGTGGCGGCGGTAAATGCACCGCCGGTCAGGCGGTCCAGGGTAGCGGTATCAATGGGTTTGGCAGTTTGGTTCGACGTCACAGCGGGCTCAGAAAGTAATTGGTGTGGAATAAGCAACCGCGTATTTTCGCTGGGTTTTGCTTGCTTGCCCGATGTTTTTGCCCAGACGGCTGCGGGAGCATGCTTATGCCCGGGGCTGAAGTCATAGCATTCAAACACTTTACAGCTGTAGCGCTCATGGAATATGAGCAAACAGCTACATTTTTAATAGCAAACATCTAGACTGAAGGACTGGAGTTCCTATGCAGGCACAGATGAACTTTCCTTGGAAGACAGAAGTGTCTCCATATATAAGTGCACGTACAAGATGAGCGCTAGTCAAAGAGCGGCTTTGGGGAGGGTTCGTTTCAAGACCGTATTGCCCAAAAGAAAGCCCAGCGCATGGACTCCAAGTCCTCTGCACCGGGCTCGATGGCGACCCCAAGGGCCATGCCATCCGGTTTGCCGCGGATGAGTTGGATGTCAACCAGCGGACTTGAAGGCAATCGATTGCCTCCGACAAAGGCCGGGGCCGCTTTATCACACACGATGAGTGGACTGGCTACTGCCGGCATTCCACCTGCAACTGCAGGCTATGGAACGATAGGCACACCGTGAGACGAATGCAAAAATGAAAATCTATGCGCAGAAGCTTTCCGATTGTCTGGTTAAGCAGCGCCCACCAAAAGCCTCTAAATCGCCTTCCCCAGAGGGAAAAAGGCATTTTTACAAACTGTCAAGCATATAGATTTCATTTGATATGGTTGACTTGACATATAAAGCCCTCCTAGAATCCGCCCATTCTTAAATCCCGACTAGGGATTACCCGCCCCGCTGCCGAACCCGGCATATTCAAATCGCTGCACATGTCGAGACGACGCCGCAGGATATTGATAGCGTACCAACCCAAACGAGGTGACTGAACTGCCAGCGCTCCGAAGAGCCTTGCAGCCAAGCCTCCCCGCCAAAGAAGGAAGAGCTATGACAGCGACTACCCGACTGACCAAAGGCATTCGCACTGTTGCGAACGATATTGCCCAAGGCTTTTTTGAGATTTCCCACAACGGCTTCGCCCTCCTCGGCTTGGCTGTGATGTTTGCCATCATTGCACTGACCGTTCGCCCAGAACTCCGCCAGGAAGGCGAAGTCCGCCTGATGGGCTGGCTGCAAGACCGCCACATCCAAGCTACAGGCCTGGAAGTAGAAGCCGACGCAGTAGAGCGTGCAACAGCCAGCAACCCCCAAGACTTGCCCAAACAGCAAGCGGCGGTGGCCTACTGGCTGAGCAAGAAGTACAACGTCGCGCCAGAACCACTGAGCGCCCTGGTGGCTGAAGCCTATGAAACTGGCCAACGCTCCAAACTGGACCCCACTCTGATTCTTGCCGTGATGGCCGTGGAATCCGGTTTCAACCCTTTTGCCCAAAGCCACGTAGGCGCGCAAGGCCTGATGCAGGTGATGACCAAGGTGCACAGCGACAAGTACGAAGGCTTTGGCGGCAAGATGGCCGCCTTTGACCCGGTTACCAACTTGCGCGTGGGCGCCAAAGTGCTCAAAGAGTGTATTGCCCGCGCTGGCTCCATCGAGGGTGGACTGAAGTTCTATGTGGGCGCAGCCAACATGGAAGCAGATGGTGGCTATGCTGCCAAAGTGCTGGCTGAGCACACCCGATTGCTGAGCGTGGCCGCCGGAAAACCTGTTCCGATGATCGCCCCCACACCTGTTAAGGCTCCTGCAACTCCTGCGCCCGATGCGGCTCCCGCTGTGGAAAACGTGGCGAGCCTGATCCATTCGTCCTGATCAATCGCCGGGCCTTGCCCGGCTCGGTTAAACTCTCACCCGCACGCGACTGGCGATAGGCGCCGACTTCTTCAGGAAGCCGGTTGCTGACGTGGGACACCACTGGGAAGCGTGCCGCATGACCTGCGCGGTTTGTGCGATCAGCCGTTCGCCTGGGCAGCCCTGTTGTCACCATTGACCCACAGGCCCGATCTCCTCAAAGGACTGCCATGTACGACCGCAACATTCTTGTTGAACAAGCCGACCCCGAACTCTGGACCGCCATCCTTGCCGAAAACGCGCGCCAAGAACACCACATCGAGCTGATTGCCAGCGAAAACTACGCCTCGCCTGCCGTCATGGCAGCCCAAGGCAGCCAGCTGACCAACAAATACGCCGAAGGTTACCCCGGCCGTCGCTACTACGGTGGCTGCGAGCATGTGGATGTGGCCGAGCAACTGGCCATCGACCGTATCAAGCAAATCTTTGGCGCTGAAGCGGCCAACGTACAGCCCCATTGCGGTGCATCGGCCAACGAAGCGGTGTTCCTCGCCTTCCTGAAACCCGGCGACACCATCATGGGCATGAGCCTGGCTGAAGGCGGTCACTTGACCCACGGCATGCCTCTGAACATGAGCGGTAAGTGGTTCAACGTGGTTTCCTACGGTTTGGACGCCAATGAAGCCATCGATTACGAAGCTATGGAGCGCAAGGCACACGAAACCAAGCCCAAACTGATCATTGCCGGTGCATCGGCCTATTCTTTGGCCATCGACTTCGCCCGCTTTGCAAAGGTTGCAAAAGACGTTGGCGCCATCTTTATGGTGGATATGGCCCACTACGCCGGCTTGATCGCTGCAGGCGTCTACCCCAACCCCGTCCCCCATGCCGACGTGGTGACCTCCACCACCCACAAAAGCCTGCGAGGCCCTCGTGGCGGTATCATCTTGATGAAGGCCGAGCACGAGAAAGCCATCAACAGCGCCATCTTCCCCGGCCTGCAGGGCGGCCCCTTGATGCACGTGATCGCCGCCAAGGCAGTCGCTTTCAAAGAAGCACTCACCCCCGAGTTCAAGGCGTACCAAGCCCAGGTGGTGCGTAACGCCAAGATCGTGGCAGAAACCCTGACAGCACGCGGCCTGCGTATCGTCAGCGGTGGCACTGAAAGCCATGTGATGCTGGTGGACCTGCGCTCCAAGGGCATTACCGGCAAAGAAGCGGAAGCCGTTTTGGGCGCCGCCCACATGACCATCAACAAGAACGCCATCCCCAACGACCCTGAGAAGCCCATGGTGACCAGCGGTATCCGGGTGGGCACTCCGGCCATGACCACACGCGGTTTCAAAGACGAGGAAGCCCGTGCCACGGCCAACCTGATTGCCGATGTGCTGGACAACCCACGCGACGAAGCCAACATTGCTGCCGTTCGCGCCAAAGTCCATGCCCTGACCTCGCGCTTCCCGGTTTACAAGTAAGTAAGGTCAATTCACAATGAAGTGCCCATTCTGCAGTCATTCCGAAACCCAAGTGGTGGAGACGCGGATTTCTGAAGATGGGGACTTCATCCGCCGCCGGCGCCAGTGCGGCGCTTGTGACAAACGCTTCACCACCTACGAGCGGCCGGACGTCAATTTTCCGGCCATCGTCAAAAAAGACGGCCGTCGCATCGAATTCGAACGCGCCAAACTGCTTGCTTCCATGAACCTGGCCCTGCGCAAAAGGCCGGTAAGCACCGAGCAGATAGACAGCGCCATCGAGCGCATCGAAGAAAAACTCCTGAATCTGGGCCTGCGCGAAGTCCAGAGCACCCGCATCGGCGAACTGGTGATGCGCGAACTCAAAAAACTGGACAAGGTCGCCTACGTGCGCTTTGCCAGTGTCTACCGCAGCTTTGAGGACATTGATGAATTCAAGACGCTGGTGGATGAAGTGAGCAAGTAAACCTTAATTATTCAGCATCACATCCAAGAACCCACTTTAGCGCCGGTATTGTCGAGTCCTTGATTACCGTCTCCTACTTGCGAACTACCTGTTTTGGGACTCGCTTGAATATAGTAGGTTCCATTTCCACATCCAGCGGTCCCGAGCGTACTGTCGGTATACACCGCAATATCGTAAAACTGACTCGTCTGCGTCAACGCTGCACCGCAGGTATTCCCTCCAGCAACAGTTACATACCTTCCGTTGCTTGAATAATATCGCTCAAGTGCCTGGCTGTACGTTAGGATTATTCGTTGAACATCGACCCGTCTACCCTTCTGAATGCTCTTTTGATAAGAAGGCAAAGCTATCGCAGAAAGTAGTCCAATAATTGCCACAACAATCATTAACTCAATCAAAGTGAAGCCGTATTCATTTAGTGTCTTCGTTTTCATGACTAACACCCATTAATCAGCAGGACAAATATAAACTATTGTTTGAAGCAATACTGTTGTGTTTGAATTCAATCCAACACCACGTCCCATTATGCTATAGGGTGAGCAATTAACTTTTGCAAATGCGGCATTTGTCAATGCATTAACTAAAAATTTCGCTGTAGTCTTTTGCTCCGTGGCCGTTGTAGCTGTGGCAGCATTAGTGTCAGACCATGTATTCGGAAGTGTGTTTCCGGAATAAGCAGCTGCTGTACCAGCCAGCGATGTATTACTGCACACGGTCTCTAAGCACGTGGTCGCGTTCGCGCGGAGAAGAGCCTGCCCCTGCGTCAGTGCCTGCTCTGCAGCTAAAAAAGCTTGGTTCCGTTCCCGATAGTTACCCAGTATACGTTCACCCATTGTTGCGCCACGCATGCTACCTAACGCGAAAATACTCATTGCAACCATTAAAATCATGGCCACAATCAAGACAAAACCATCTTGCTTAGCTTTCAATTTACTTTGCATAAATCTATTTATTCCTCATTGAAATAGTGGTGTTAAATAGCCTATACAGACGTTTGTCGGTTTGAGAATTTGCAATATCCCCCCCCGCGCAATTCTTCACATTATCAGATCTAGAGATAGAGGCATCTGTAGCTTGCGTCCTTAACACATAGCAGACCCTGACAGCCATAATCTGCTCAGATGTTTCCCCAACAGCGAGCGCTGAAGCATACTTATCAACTACGCAATCTCTCGGCCTAGTACCTGTATCGGCACCACACCCATAATCAGAATTTGTAACGGGCCCGGTGTCGATACCGAGTGACACGTTAAAGTCGATCAACTCAGTACCTGTACCGCTTCCAGATGTTGCTGGTGCGATCCAATTGGTCGAACCACCTCCTGTAACTGAACATTGCATGGCCGAAGAGGAATTTTGAATCGTGAGGGTTTGAGCAGAGTCTGCAGCGGGCACGCTGCCATCACACAAAATTTGGTTAGCACCGTCAGCAGTGAACTTCAACGTGATAACGTTATTTGCAACTGAAATACGATCGTTAGCTAGAGACGTAAGCGGGGAAGTGCGATACCCCGCTTGTGAAATAGTTCGCTGCAGCATACTCAAAGCAAATCTTCCATCTTCAGTTAGACGGTTTTGCATAGATTGAATTCTATTCGTCTGTTTGGAGCTTATATAAGCTTCTGACGCTGCCAGCACAGCAACAAATGAAATAGCTACAGCGATGAGCAACTCAACAATCGAAAACCCAAGATTTTTATTCATATCACTCAATCACTACGGTGTAGCTCGATGAAACGTTAGATTTACTATCATCAAGCCAAGTTAGCGTGAGGGTATAACGGAAAAATGAAGATGTACCGCTTTGCACTGCCGTGAGTGTGTAAGTTGAATCAGGTGGGAGCTGAGAAACACGCAAACTGTTCCAAGAGGTCATCTCTGAGTTCATTAGAGTTTGATAAGTGGCTCTATCAGAATCTTGATTGCTACAAGTCGGAGCGCTGTCATCATTTTGAATACACTTCGAAAAATCTGGCGGCATAACTGGCTGGGTGATGGCATCAGACGTAGCCAAATATGGTGTCCTTAGAGCTTTCACTCTCTCGGCTAGATCAACACCTAAATCAACGGCCACACCACGGTAATAAGAACTACCGGTCATTGCAATCGATGTGGCCTGCATACCGACTATCCCCAGTAAGCTAAATCCTACAATTACAACAGCGATCAATACTTCAATTAATGAAGCACCTCTTTCAAAAGAATTTTTCATTTTACTATGTACACCTAAGCGCAGTATTAATGAACTTACCAACACTGCCAGACAGGTTAACATCGATCTGTTGTTGATACTGTCCTGGGATACAAAACTTAAAAGTCGTAGCGGCCGATGAACTACCCAGAGTTCCAGAAAACACAAGCTGTGTAGGCGCCACCGAACTGTCTATGGTTAAATTTGATGGCGCTACGACTCTATCTATTATTGTGGTACCAGTTATAACCAACCAACCTTTAGCCCAATATGTTTTCGCCGCTGCAATGTCGGAAACGTTTACAGCCGGTGCACAGACTGTAGCTGTTGATGGGCTTTGGGCCGGGCAGATCGTTACATCAGCGCGCCTTTTCACGGCTTCGGATCGGGCTTGTGCAATGCTAGTAATCAATGAATCAGTTTGAGAAGACAAACGCGAACTTTGAATCAGCGATGTCATATTGGGGACTGCGACTACCAAAAGCACCCCCGCGATTGCGATAGTTACCAGTAGCTCTACAAGAGTAAATCCACTGCTATATTTTAGGTTAGTCATATAGCTACTTTATCTCACGCCACAAGGTAGGTGACATCCGAGCAGCAGGACTAGGTGCACCTAGCAGCTTCTCACATTCAAGAGAATCATTTCCCACCGTACCGGAGCAGCTTAAACCTTTGCCGGAGGATGATTGCTTCTTAATCACGGAACCTTTGCTAGCAGTGCCATTACCTGTATAAACACTTTGTGAGTTCGACTCTCGCAAAGCAATCACTGAACCTGCATCCCCGTAAGTATTATCCGCAGAAGATGGATCGCTTGGTCCAACTAAAACAGAGGTTGAAGATACATAACTTATTTCAGTTGGAATACCATTCTTGGAGTAACCACTTACAAATGAAGTACCGCTAGAGAAGGGCAGTTTATCAGCGGAAGTTGATCGATTATCTCCATTCAAATCAATGAAACTATACTCCGTTCCATTGGATTTATTATCTTTTCGAGTTACCGATCCCGTCAGGGGATTCAGTCCAATAATCCAACCTGAGCCACCAGGAAGGCACTTCTCGGCAGAAATTGGAATTCCAGTACCAAAGAGAACTTTATCGTCGAATACTAGCGGCGTAGATACCAAGCGTTCACTGGATGTTGGCAATTTAATTGCCCATCCCAAATTGGTATTTGTCTGTGAAGTTAAATCAATAGTGTTCTGACTTACCTTACGATAGGTTCCATCACGGATGGTATTTGTAGAAGAATCCGTATAGACATCGGTGAAACTTTGCTGCACCAGGGAGGTTGAGGAAAAAGTAAATGGAACAGTGATTGGTTCCGCCTCCATCTTATCGAGTATTCCGAAAAGATACTGCTCAGTTGTATCAGTACGATCAGTATTCGTCAGAAGCTGCCCAGTGCCAAACAGGATCATATTTCCAATGGGCGCACTATCAGATGCCCTGTAAACAGGAAGGATTGCAGGACGTACAGTTATTGGCCGCCCAGATCCTGCATTAAATATTGGAGTTGTCACTACCTTAAAGCTTGCTGGATCAGTGGCAGTAAGATCGAATCTCCAGAGTTTTCCGTCCACGTCTCCTGCATAGACATAATCCAAAATTCCATCCTGTCCCACATCGACACCAGAGGGGCCAGACAATCCCCTGCTGCTTGGAACTTTTATCTCCTTGATTAGAGCTCCGGTATCAGCGTTCAAGATAAAAAGAGCCGATTCTTTCGAACTGGTTTTTTGGCCACCAGTGGCGACGTCGTCATAGTCACTCTGATATCCATTTGAAAGAATAACAGCTGGCACAACAGTATTTTGTGTCGTTCGCACATTATATATAATTGGCGCCCCGAAAGAGTAACCCATATTGGACGCCTGAATATCACTCCACTCCCATTTCACTGCTGCAGAGGTACCTAGAGCCGCTGAATTTGTTGAATCGATGGCAAAATAACCTTGCCCCCCCTGACCAAGACCGCCCACTAGAATCGTCTTCCAAGAGTTATTCAACTTTACATCAGCAAATTTCAAAGCACCGTTGACACTATAGACATGGGGTGTGCCTGTGCCATAGTCGCTTTTTGTCAACGAGGCAAGACTTGGATAAACCGTAGACGGTACATATCCAAAAACTTCGCGCATGTTATCTCCTGCGCCTGCACTTGATTCATCTATAGCAAAACCATGGAGCATTCCATCATTGGCTCCCACGTATACTAAATTCCGATTGGCATTAGTAGAAGTGAAACTGTTATAAGTTGAGTCGTTTGTTGCACCAAACGGTTTGGACACTACTACGGGTTGGCCATCAATGATGTCCCCTAGCCTTACCACACCGCCAGCTGTAATACTGTTTCGACTGCGAAAACCAGCAATTCCTTCAACACCTCTTACGAAGTTGATTACGTCGTTTCTCTCGGCAGCAGTAGAACCTAAACTTGCTAACTGTCCCGCCGTCATCAAACCAGTGTTTGAAGCCTTGAATTCAAAAGCCGTTGTTTCATTGTCATTGAGGGCAGAAGTAACGATTGTCTTTGATGTATATAAATTTCTTCCAGTTGTTGCCGTAGGCACAGGAATGGTAGCCTTGGGATTCGGCGAACAAGAAAGTCCTAATCCGGTAAGTGGATCCAAATTAAAGCAGCGCAATTCGCCATACCAACCATTTGGGTTGAAGACAGGTTGGAATACTTTATTCCCAGATTGACTTGTTTCAGATTGCGTTGCCACCCCGCCAGCGTTGGATGTTGAGGAAACAATATCATCAACTGCATTTTGAAGAGACCTTGCAAGCGCGACGTTATCACCAGCAGTATAGTATTTCCCTTTTC
This sequence comes from Curvibacter sp. Hmag1.1, assembly GCF_059769165.1. Classification (NCBI taxonomy): domain Bacteria; kingdom Pseudomonadati; phylum Pseudomonadota; class Betaproteobacteria; order Burkholderiales; family Comamonadaceae; genus Curvibacter; species Curvibacter sp. Hmag1.1. The sequence continues at coordinate 3,761,156 of NZ_JBMBGX010000002.1, read as the reverse complement.
CAACAGTTGCTGCCGCCTTCAAAACGGGCACATTGATAGCGAAGCCAACGGTGTATGTTTGTAGATTTTGTTTTCTAAACTTAGGGTCATCAAAACTCTTACCATCTAAATCAACACCGCCGACTTTAAAGTCTTTGTCGTAGGCATACATAGCTACATCCCTAAGCCCCCGAGGGAACTGTCCGCCCGACACAAAAGCGTTATTTACAGTTGAACCCTCTAATTTCGCTGGACATGTCAAATAGGAGGAGACATTGTTTGTATTTGTGCAAATACCAAATGAACGAGTTTCTGCTACGTTTTGCGCATCATAAGACGTGTAATCAAATCGTGCTCGAACTCCATCACCAGGCAATTCATCATCACCAAAAGGCTCGCCGTCAGTGATAACTATCGCGAAATTCTTCTGACATCTATACTGTATTGGGCTGGTGTAGTTGCCAATGATTTTTCCATAGTAGGATGGCTCTCCTGCAAAATACCTAGTCAACTCCAGCATTGCTTCAGCGAGCGGTGTATTTGTGTTAGCTCCCAATGCATTAATAGAAGCTTCTAATACGGCTTGAGAAGAACCAACGGGAGCTTGAAGTCTTCCACCACGCGCGCCGGCATTTCTATCGAATGCAAATACCCCCCACCTCAAATCAGGGTTTGCCGCAATTAGCGCCTTACCAACATTTCGAGCAGTTTGGATTTTAGGTACCCCACCAACAGAGTCGGCCATACTGCCAGAGTTATCAATGTGCAACATCACATTTGGCGTGACCGATGTTGACAATGAAGGAGGGAGTGAGGGATAAGCCTGCGCAAATGCACGCCCGTAAAGTACCACAGGCAACAAAACCACTAACTTGTAAACTCTATATTTGGCGAACATTAGACTACTCCGACATGGCGCAATTGACCGACGATGAGATGCTAGCGGTTTTACTCTCGACAAAGTCTCTTGAATGACCAACGGAACCGGCTAGCTGGATAGCCGGTATCAACAGCACGTCTTTACAAAGTCCCATTCAAGATGCAACCTTCAATTTCAATGGCTGCTTTATTTGCTCTGTCTGAGGGCTTGAGGCGATGCTCCTATGAAGCGAACCCCAACCCAAATGTCTATTGTGTTGTTTTCAAAGATGAATACTGCTTAGGGCTGGGGCATACCCAAAAAGCAGGTGGCCCCCACGCCGAGGTCATGGCCCTGCGCGATGCGGCAGAAAAAGGCCTCTCCGTAGTTGGCGCCACGGCTTACGTTACCCTGGAGCCCTGCTCTCACCACGGCCGCACCGGTCCCTGCTGCGATGCTCTGATTCAAGCGGGCATCAAAAAGGTGGTGGCGACCAACCTCGACCCCAACCCACTGGTGGCCGGCAATGGCTTTGCCAAGCTGCGGGCGGCGGGCGTGGAAGTCGAGGTACTGCCATCGGAGCACCCGCTGGCTATTGAATCCCGCGAACTGAACATCGGTTTTTTCAGCCGCATGATCCGCAAGACGCCATGGGTGCGTATGAAAGTGGCGGCGTCGTTAGACGGTACGACCGCTTTGGACAACGGCGTCAGCCAATGGATCACCGGGCCTGCTGCGCGGGCGGATGGGCACGCGTGGCGCGCACGGTCTTGCGCCATCCTCACGGGCATTGGCACCGTGTTGGCAGACCGGCCCAGGTTGGATGTCCGTCTGGTAGAGACTCCACGGCAGCCGCATTTGGTGGTAGTGGACAGCAAGTTGGAAACGCCGCTGGATGCTCCTTTTTTTATAGCTGGTCGCGCCGTATTCATCTACGCTGCAGCCCCAAATGATGCCAAACGTGCCGCGTTGGAGGCAGTGGGGGCCACCGTCATAATCATGCCCGGAATAGACGCCAATGGACAACCCACCGGCAAGGTGGACCTGGCGGCCATGATGCAGGACTTGGGCCGCCGCGAGATCAACGAGCTGCATGTGGAGGCCGGCTTCAAGCTCAATGGCTCGCTGGTCCGTGAAGGGTTAGTGGACGAGTTTGTGGTGTATGTCGCCCCCAGGCTGCTGGGCCAAGGCGCAGGCATGTTCCAACTGGGCCCTCTCACCGAATTGAGCCAAGGCGTAGAGCTGGAGTTCAAATCCACCGAGATGCTCGGCCCGGACCTGCGCGTCGTGGCGCGCGTGCAGGGGCGCGACCGGTTCTAGGGTTTTGCGGGCGGGGGGCGTTCTGCCCTGCCCTTTCCCTGCGAAAATCAGCGGATGTTCACAGGCATCATCACCGGCGTAGGCCGCATTTCCGCCGTCCAGGCACTGGGCGAATCCTCAACTCACGGCAAGCGCCTCACCATTCAGGCCCCTGCGGGTTATCTGGACGATGTGGGCTTGGGCGACAGCATTGCGCTCAATGGCGCCTGCATGACGGTCACCACCTTTGATGTGGCCGCGCAAAAATTCACGATCGACATTTCTGCGGAGTCCCTCAATAGAACAGCCGGCTTGGACGGACTTGGCACCGTTAACCTCGAGAAAGCGTTGCGCGCCAACGATCGCTTGGGCGGGCACATCGTGTCCGGTCATGTGGATGGCATCGGCAGCATCAGCCACTTTGCCCAAGTAGGTGAAAGCTGGGAGCTTCGGGTGATGGCGCCCCCTAGTTTGGCGAAGTTCCTTGCCTACAAAGGCTCCATCACTATCAATGGTGTGAGCCTGACGGTGAACCGCGTGGCGGATCTACCCGGCGGCTGCGAGATAAGTATCAATCTGATACCCCACACGGTTGAAAACACCGCCTTGGGCACTTTGGCCCAAGGCAGCCGCGTCAACTTGGAGATTGATACGGTGGCCCGCTATGTAGAGCGCATGATGTCTGCGCCTGCGGTTTAAAACGTCAGTGCTTTACTGAAACGCAAGCGTTTTATTGAAACGCCAGCGTTTTCACACCACTGGCGGTGCCCAGCAAGCACACCTGGGCGCGCTGGTAGGCGAACACACCCACCGTCACCACGCCAGGCCACTGGCTCACCTCAGCTTCGAAGGCCTGTGGGTCGGTGATCTGCAGGCCGGTTACGTCCACGATGTACTGGCCGTTGTCGGTCACTAGGGGTTTGCCGTCCTTCAGGCGGATGGAACCTTTGCCACCTTTAGCTGCAAACTGGGCGATGACGCGCTGCGTCGCCATGGGGATGACCTCCACCGGCAAGGGAAACTTGCCCAGTGTTTGCACCAGCTTGGACTCATCCGCAATGCACACGAACTTGGCGCTTTGGGCGGCTACGATTTTTTCGCGGGTCAGCGCGGCACCGCCGCCCTTGACCATGTTGCCAGCGCCATCAATCTCGTCGGCACCGTCGATATAGACCGAGAGCTTGTCCACCTCGTTGCTGTCAAACACCTGGATGCCCAGCGCCTGCAGGCGCTCAGTGCTCGCGACTGAGCTGGACACAGCGCCCTTGATCTGGTCCTTGATGGTGGCCAGCGCGTCAATGAATTTGTTCACGGTGGAGCCGGTGCCCACGCCCACGATCTCGCCGGGCACCACGTACTGCAGGGCGGCCTGGCCGACCAGGGTTTTGAGTTCATCTTGGGAGAGTGCAGGTGTGGTCATGAGGAAAGCCTGAAAGGTCCTGAGGGACAATGGAGGGAGTTGAAATCTGAAAGCAGGAATTATCCGATGTCTCTGGTGCCCTACGCCCTCGCCCGCCGCGTTTTGTTCAATCTGGACCCCGAAGTCGCCCACGACATCACCATGGCAGGCCTTGCTGCCAGCCAGGGCAACCCGCTCAAACTGGCCTACTGCAACAGCCGGGTGGACGACCCGGTCACCATCGCCGGCTTGCAGTTTCCCAACCGCGTGGGCATGGCCGCCGGCCTGGACAAAAACGCCCGCTGCATTGACGGCTTGGGCGCCATGGGCTTTGGCTTTGTGGAGGTCGGCACCGTCACCCCATTGGCCCAGCCGGGCAACCCCAAGCCCCGAATGTTCCGCCTGCCCGAAGCCAATGCACTGATAAACCGCCTTGGCTTTAACAACCATGGCCTGGATGCCTTCATTGCCAATGTGCAGCGCTCCGCACTGCGCCAGAGCAAAAATCCGTCTCTTCTGTTGGGCCTGAACATCGGCAAAAACGCGGCCACGCCCATCGAGAAGGCCACCGACGATTACCTGATCTGTCTGGACGGTGTGTACCCGCATGCGGACTACATCACCGTCAACATCTCCAGCCCCAACACCAAGAACCTGCGTAGCCTGCAAAGCGACGATGCGCTGGACGCCCTGCTGGGTGCCATTGCCGAGCGACGTGAGCAACTGGCCCAGAAGCATGGCCAGCGCAAACCCGTCTTTTTGAAAATTGCCCCGGATCTGGAAGCTGACCAGGTCGCCGTGATTGCCGCCACACTCAAGCGTTACGGCACCGATAGCAGCGGCAAGGTCAACAACGCCTGGGGCGTGATCGGCACGAACACCACTTTGTCTCGTGGAGCTGTCAAGGGCATGCCACATGCGGAAGAGATGGGCGGTCTGTCAGGCGCGCCGGTGCTTGAGAAAAGCAATGCCGTCATTGGCCAACTGCGTGCAGCGCTGGGTAAAGACTTCCCCATCATCGGCGTGGGCGGCATCATGAGCGCAGCCGATGCGGTGAGCAAAATCAAAGCGGGTGCGGATGCAGTGCAGATTTACACCGGTTTGATTTACTCGGGCCCACAGCTGGTGAAAGGCGCAGCCGTGGCCATCAAAAACTTAAAGAAATAAGCTGCTAGCGCACGTTCCGTTTGCGCGAGCAGCTCCTGATTTCATAGCAATCAGGGTTCAACGGCCATACCCAGTACCTTGGCACCGTCACCGATGGTGCCGATAAAGGTGCCTTTGCCGGTCTGCAGGTCCAGGCTGTAGAGCCGCGTAGTCGCGTGAGACTTCAGCCGGATGGCGGCAAACGCAGCGCCCGACACATCCGCAATGTCCATGCTGGCGTCCACCATGTCGGCCACACCGATCGCCCCCACGGTGAACAACTGGCCGGTATTGAACGACACCACCGGCTGTACGCCCTCCGCCGAGCCCATGGTGACCAAATAGCCGCCATTGCGGTCAATGGCAAAGTTGGTGGTGAGCTTGTCGTCCTTCTTGTTGTAGGTGTAAGCGGCAGCAACCACTTCGGGCTTGGTGCCCGCGCGCTTGTCGGTGGGCGCATAGGCCGGCGCGGGGTCGGTGGCAGCCAGAGCACCGGTGTCGGGGTGCAGGCGCAGGTTCTGGCCGCTAGCCCCCATCACCCGCACCCGGTCAGCCACCGGGTTGAAGTCCATACCGAAGGCATCCCCTTGCAGCGCCACCGCGGGCGCACTTCCGACCGCCTTCATGGCGCCGCTGGCGGTATCCACGGTGTAGAGGCGCCCGGACTTGCTCAGCGCAAACAGCACGCCCTTGGAGATGCGGTAATCCACACCCACCAGGGTGTCACCCGCAGCCAAGCCAGACAGCAAGACGCGGCTCAGCACCTTGGTCGGCTGGCCGGGGTTAATGGTGAGCAGCTCCAGTTTGTCAGTGACAACGTGCAGGGTTTCTTTGCGGGGCGCACCGGCCTGCTCTTGCATGCCAGCACATCCTGCCAAAACAACAAGGGCACACGCAGCTACAGCGCGTATCGAATGAGAAATGGTGAATGACATGTTTTGCTTTCCTTCCTTTTTCGACAATTCAGAACTGCGCACTCGCAAGCCACTTATTCCACGCTGACCAGGCGCTCTACATACGCACCGATAGCCATGGCACTGGTCAGCCCCGGCGACTCGATACCCAGCAGATTGACCCAACCCGGCACACCATGTTCTCCGACCCCTTGGATCAGAAAATCCGCTGCCGGTTCACCGGGCCCCGAAATCTTGGGCCGCATGCCGGCGTAGGCGGCTTGCAAAGCGCCATCCGGCAGCGCAGGCCAGTATTTGCGTATTTCACCGTAAAACACCTCGCCACGTGCAGGATCAACCTCCAGGTCCTCGGGGTTATCTACCCACTCCACATCAGGCCCGAAGCGGGCTTGTCCGCCCATGTCCAGCGTCAGGTGCACACCCAAGCCGGCCGCTTCAGGAACCGGGTAAATGAGGCGACTGAAGGGGCTGCGTGAGGACAACGCAAAGTAACTGCCCTTGGCGTAATGCGCTCTCGGTATCGCCTCCTGCCGCATCCCGCGGCAACGCCGCGCTACCTCACAAGCGTGCAAGCCGGCCGCATTCACCACCGTTTTCGCACGCAACTCCGTGCCGTCCTCCGCTACTAATTCAATAGCACCTCCCGCATATTCGGCGTGCGCCAGCACCGAATTCACGGCCAGAATGCCTCCGGACGCTTCCAGATCCCCCAGCAAGGAGACCATCAGGGCGTGGCTGTCCACGATTCCTGTGGAAGGCGACAGCAAAGCGCCTACGCAGTGCAATGCAGGCTCAAGGCTTCGCGCCTCGGCCTTGTCCAACAGCCGCAGGTCACCGACGCCGTTCGCCGCAGCTTTTGCCTTTAACACCTCAAGTTGGGCAAGTTGGTCGGTCCGCGTGGCTACCAGCAATTTCCCGCACTGTTGATACGGGAGATGCCGCTCCTTCAGGTAGGCGTAAAGCAGTTGTTTGCCCTCCACGCACAAACGGGCCTTCAGGGAATCTTTCGGGTAGTAGATGCCTGCGTGAATCACCTCGCTATTGCGCGCACTTGTCTGGGTGCCAAAACTCTCGCACGCCTCAAGAACCAGCACCTCGCGTCCGGCCAAAGCCAGACTGCGCGCGACTGCCAGCCCCACGACGCCCGCACCGATCACTACGCAATCAACGATATCCATTTCGCTTCAAGGAGTTACCGGTGCTGCACCCACAGTGGCTTTTTCAGACGCTCGGGCCAGGTACGCCTGGGCCTCTGGGGCGTCCATCCCGAAAGTCAGCGCCACCGTGGCTTCCTGGTAGGTGCCGAAGGCGTAGCCCTTCACTTCATTCACCAGGGCGAATCGCAGGTCAAACATGCCGCCATCGCTGCAGCGCATGTCCATGGCCCCCGAATTCACTGCCGTGAAGCGCAAGGAGCCTGCACAACTGGCAATGCTGCCCTCCCCCGCCATCCGGATCGCCCCGGTGCGGTCCGGCCTCAACTGCACATCGCCCTCGAGGCGTTGGCCAGCGATCTGCATCAAGGCAGGTTTGGTGCTTGAGGCCAGATGCCAGCCGACGTGCTCCATGTCTGCGCAGCCTGAGATCAACCCGGCGCACAACAGACTTATGGCCGGCAAACTGCTCCAGCTCCCGGGGACCACCGCTTGTAGTTTCATACCCACTCCTGCATGCCCGCAAAGCGCGAGCCGGTGTACCATCTTAGCGAGGGAGGCGAACGCCAGAGCATCAAACAGTGCGCTTCCTACGGGCCATTTCAACCACAGGGAGCCATTGACTTGTCGACCATTGCATCCAACTCTGTAAAGGCCACCGGGAGCCGCTGGTTCAAGGTTCTGACAGGCCTGCTGGCCACATTGGCTATCGCAGCCGCGGTGTTCTTTGCCGGCCCCCGCAACGCATTCGGCCCTGATAGCCCGTTGCCACGCGCGCAAGCGCCTCAAAACGTGGCTGAGCTGGACACATGGATAAGTGCTCAAGAAGCCAAGGTGAACGGCATCAAGCCCGGCAATGCAAAAGGCATCGTGTGGGCAGGTGAAGCCGGGCAGCGCACACCCTGGTCAGTGGTGTACATCCATGGCTTTTCCGCAAGCCGTCTGGAAACTGCCCCCTTGACCGAACAGGTTGCCAAAGCACTCGGCGCCAATGTGTTCTACACCCGCCTGAGCGGCCATGGTCTTCCCGGTGCTGCCATGGGCCAGGTATCCGTACAAGACTGGCTGGCAGATGCCGACGAAGCGCTTCGTATCGGTCAGCAACTGGGCGAAAAGGTATTGATCATCAGCTGCTCGACCGGAGCGACTTTATCCACTTGGTTGGGCACCCATGACCGCAACGCACAGGTGGCGGGCCACGTGTTCGTATCGCCCAATTTCGGCCCCAAGGACACCCGGGCAGACCTCATCAACGGCCCATGGGGCCACCAGATTGCCTTCGGCATTCTGGGTGAGCAGCGCAACTGGACTCCTGCCAGCGACGCGGAGGCAAATGCCTGGACCAGCAGCTACCCGACCCAAGCACTTTTCCCCATGATGGCACTGGTCAAAGGCGTGCGCGAAGGTGCATTGGAGCGCTTCAGCACGCCGGTTCTGGTGTTTTACAGCGCTGCGGACGAAACGGTAGAGCCCGAGCAAACCAAGGCAGCGATTGCACGCTTCAGTTCCAAAACCAAACAACTGGTGCAGGTCGACTACAGCGAGTCCAAGGGCCAACACGTGCTGGCGGGCGCCATCAAAGCGCCCAATGCCGTTGCCCCCATGGCGAAGACGATTATTGAATGGGCACAAGCATTGCCAGCACCCGCCCTGTGATACCGGCGAAATACCCATGACCAACACCCACGACGACGCTGCCCATCCTGCCGATGCGGTTTTGCGCCTGCCGCTCAAAGCGCTGGGCCTGCGCTCCGGCATGGCTTTGCAGACCCGGCGTCTCGCAGAAGGTGCCACCAAAATTGAAGCCCAGTTTTTCGGAGCGATCGAAGGCAAGGGAGTAATGGTGGGCCCCGCAGGCTCAGACGCGACCCAAACCGAAATGACGCAGGGTGACGTGTGTGTTGTTCGGGGATTTACCGGCCAGCACGAGTTCTCCTTCATCAGCAAAGTGCTGCAGACCTTCGAGAAGCCTTTCGCGTATGCCCTGCTGGCCTACCCGGCACTGGTCGACGCCAAACAGGTCCGACAATCCATGCGCACCAAAGTGTCCTGGCCAGCCCGCGTGCAGTTGGAAGGATCGGATGACAAACGTGACGTAATCCTCGTGGACCTCAGCCCGCAAGGCGCCATGGTTCGATGTGCGACACCACTGGGCGCCGTTGGAGCAGCCCTCAGCCTCAGTCTGGAAGGTCGTATCGATGGCGCGCCCTTGTCACTCGAGATCAGCGCGACGGTATGCCACCACAGCCGCCCACCAGGGCTTGAAAGCTACATCGCGGGTATGGCCTTCAAAAACCTCAGCCGGGAAGACAAACTGGCATTGCACTACCTTACCCAGCCGTCACCCACTGCGCCCGGCTGAAGTAATATTCTGCCGGCGACCCAGCACAGCGTCAGGCAGAAGTGAAAGAGCAAAGAAAAAAGCCTTCTAAGCAGAACTTAGAAGGCTTTTTATTGGTGGGCGATACATGGATCGAACATGTGACCCCTGCAGTGTGAATGCAGTGCTCTACCCCTGAGCTAATCGCCCTTGAAACTTTGATTCCGTATCAAGGAAGCCTCAAATTATATACCAAATTTTCAGGCCATCAGCTTCCAGACGGTTTTTCCTCCGCTGGACTTGTCGAGCTGACTGAGGACATCCTCGTGGGCAGCCATTTCCTGCGCATTGGCTTCGAGCACCGGGAGTTGGATGCTGCGCAAGTCGAGCTGCTCGACCACAATGCCGGCTTCCTGAGGCGCACTGCTCTCCATGATCAGGGCATCCTGCCCGCGCGTCATGTTGATGTAGACATCCGCCAGCAACTCGGCATCCAGCAAAGCGCCGTGCAATGTGCGGCCGGAGTTGTCAACTTCCAAGCGGTCGCACAAGGCATCCAGGCTGTTGCGTTTGCCTGGAAACATTTCCTTGGCCATGACCAAGGTGTCCAGCACGCCTGCTACGCAAGTCTTGAAGGGTTTACGGCCGGTGCGCCCCAGTTCCATGTCAAGAAATGACAAGTCAAAAGGCGCGTTGTGAATGATGATTTCAGCGCCGCCAACGTAGTCCACCAGTTGCTGTGCAATCTCTTCAAAACGCGGCTTGTCGCTCAGAAACTGTGTGGTCAAACCGTGGACGCGCAGCGCTCCCTCGTCACTATCCCGCCCCGGGTTCAAGTAGAAATGGAGGTTGTTGCCAGTCAGCTTGCGGTTGACCAATTCCACGCAGCCAATTTCCACCATGCGATCCGGGTTGTCCGGATGGTTGGCATAGAAGCCGGTGGTTTCGGTGTCCAGAACAATTTGGCGCATGGCTGGCCTCAGTGGTTCTCTTTGGCGTGATTGATCGAGTACTTGGGAATCTGCACCACCAGATCCTGCTGCGCCAGATAAGCCTGGCAGCTCAGACGGGATTGGGGCTCCAAGCCCCATGCCCGGTCCAGGAGATCTTCTTCTGTCTCTTCGGCTTCATTCAAAGAGCCCAAACCCTCGCGCACGATGACATGGCAGGTCGTGCAGGCACAGCTCATGTCGCAGGCGTGCTCGATAGCGATACCGTTTTCCAGCAGCGCTTCACAAATGGAAGTGCCTGGTGCAGCTTTCACTTCCGCGCCGTCCGGGCAGTACTCTGGGTGTGGAAGAATCTTGATGATAGGCATAGGGGTCAATTCGTTCAGATGGATTCGATGTTTTTGCCAGCCAACGCTTTGGTAATCCCGCGATTCATGCGCATGGCCGCAAAGGGTTCAGTCACATCGGCGAGGGCCTTCACAGCTGCTTCGATGACAGCAGGTCCTGTCGCTGCAATGGCTTGCGTCAACTGGAGCATGGCTTGGTCCACCGATGCGCGCTCAGTCTCGTCCAACAAGTCACCGTCAATGTCCAACGCACTGCGCGTGGCCAGCAACAAACGGTCGGCATCTACCCTCGCCTCCACCAGTGCGCGGGCACGCATGTCAGCCTCGGCAGTGCTGAAGCTGTCTTTGAGCATGGCAGCGATCTGGTCATCCGTCAGACCATAAGAAGGCTTCACGTCAATGCGTGCCTCCACGCCACTGACCTGCTCTTTGGCAGACACGTTCAGCAAACCATCCGCATCCACCGTGAAGGTCACCCGGATACGGGCTGCGCCAGCCGCCATGGGGGGAATGCCACGCAATTCAAAGCGGGCCAGGCTGCGGCAATCCGCGACCAAATCCCGCTCGCCCTGGACCACATGCAAAGCCAGCGCTGTTTGGCCATCCTTGTAGGTCGTGAAATCCTGGGCCATGGCCGTAGGGATGGTCTGGTTGCGGGGAACAATGCGCTCCACCAGACCGCCCATGGTCTCTACACCGAGCGACAAAGGGATCACATCAAGCAAAAGCAGTTCACCAGACGGGTTATTGCCCGCCAGTTGATTCGCCTGGATGGCGGCACCCAAAGCGACCACCTCGTCCGGATTCAAATTGGTCAGGGGCTCCTGGCCGAAAAATGCGCCCACTGCGTGCTTGATCTGCGGCATGCGGGTCGAGCCACCAACCAAAACGACGCCTTTGACTTCTTCTTTGCCCAAACCTGCATCACGCAGCGCCTTGCGCACCGCTTGCAAGGTACGGGCGGTGAGTGACTGCGTAGCTGCTTCAAACTCTTCGCGATTCAATGACAAGTCGATCTCGCCGCCGGACAGCTCCACTTCCACAGTGGCAATGTCCTCGCTGGACAAGCTTTCTTTGCACGCTCTGGCTGCTGCCATCAGGACGGCCTGATCCTCGGCGGTATCGGCGGTGAAGCCGCTTCGAACAAGAATGGCTTCTGCCAGCGCACGGTCATAGTCATCACCGCCCAAGGCGGAATCGCCTCCCGTGGACAGCACTTCAAATACACCTTGGGACAAGCGGAGAATGGAGATATCGAATGTGCCCCCCCCCAGGTCATAGATGGCGTAAACACCTTCTGCTGCGTTGTCCAAACCGTATGCAATGGCAGCCGCCGTGGGCTCATTGATAAGCCTCAGGACATTGAGACCCGCCAGCTGGGCCGCGTCTTTGGTCGCTTGGCGCTGGGCATCATCAAAATACGCAGGTACGGTGATCACCGCACCAAAAATGTCATCGTTAAAGCTGTCTTCCGCCCGGAATCGCAAAGTGGCCAGAATCTCCGCGCTGATTTCTACCGGGCTTTTGATGCCGGCAATGGTGCGGATGCGGGCCATGCCCGGCTCATCTACCAATGCATAGGGCAACTTTTCGATATGCGCCACATCCGCTACGCCGCGGCCCATCAGGCGTTTCACGGAGGCAATGGTGTTGCCGGGGTCTGTGGTCTGGCTGGCAAGCGCGTCAAATCCGATTTGCCTGCGGTCTGCATCCAGGTAGCGCACCACACTGGGCAACACCACACGCCCCTCTGCGTCCGGCAAGCACTCCGACACGCCATTGCGTACAGCGGCCACCAAGGAATGCGTCGTCCCGAGATCGATACCGACAGCGATGCGGCGCTCGTGGGGATTGGGAGATTGCCCAGGTTCAGAAATTTGCAGAAGCGCCATGGAGACTCACACTATTCAAATTGATCCAAGCGCTGATTCAGGTCTTGGGCGAACTTATCAATAAACATTAATGCCCGGACACTCGCGACCGCGGATGCAGGGTCACGGTCATAGTCCAAGCACTTTTCGCACTGTGCCAGCAGGTCCTTGCGCGCCGCTTGCACATCGGCCAGCAAAGCTTCAACCGTACCCGCCTCGCTTGCATCATCCAGCGCCTCACGCCACTCCATCTGCTGAATCAGGAATGAAGGCGGCATGGCTGTGTTGCTATGAGCCTGAATGGGAAACCCGGCCAACTCACACAAGTAGGCTGCACGCTTCAAGGGATCTTTCAAACGCTGATAGGCCTCATTGATACGCACCGACCATTGCATGGCAACGCGCTGCGCTGCAACACCATGAGACGCAAACTTGTCGGGATGGGCTTCGCGCTGAAGCTCTTTCCAACGCGCATCAATAGCTACGCGGTCCTGGGCAAATGTTTGCTTCAGGCCGAACAGCGCAAAGTCATCATCGTGCAGATTCACACGCGGAAGGACTCACCACAACCGCACTTGTCACGCTCGTTGGGGTTATTGAAACGAAAACCTTCGTTCAGCCCTTCGCGCACAAAGTCCAGTTGCGTACCGTCGATATAGGCAAGGCTCTTGGGATCTACGAGGACCTTCACGCCGTGGCCTTCGAAGATCACGTCTTCGGGTGCCAGCTCGTCCACATATTCGAGCTGATAGGCCAAGCCAGAGCAACCGGTCGTCTTCACGCCCAATCGCACGCCCACGCCTTTACCGCGCTTAGTCAGATACCGGGTGACGTGCCGTGCAGCAGCCTCTGTCAAAGTGACGGCCATATCAGTTCAGGTGCTTTTTCTTGTAGTCATCCACGGCTGCCTTGATAGCGTCTTCCGCCAGGATGGAGCAGTGAATCTTGACCGGTGGCAGTGCCAACTCTTCCGCGATCTGGCTGTTCTTCAGGGCAGCAGCTTCGTCCAGCGTTTTGCCTTTCACCCACTCAGTGACCAGGGAGCTGGATGCAATCGCAGAGCCGCAGCCATAGGTCTTGAAACGGGCGTCTTCAATCACGCCGGTTTGGGGATTGACCTTGATCTGCAACTTCATCACGTCACCGCAAGCGGGGGCACCCACCATGCCGGTGCCCACAGACTCGTCGCCCTTGTCAAAAGAGCCGACATTGCGGGGGTTCTCGTAGTGGTCAACGACCTTGTCTGAATATGCCATGTGGAATACCTCTTAATTTCAATCAGTGCGCCGCCCACTGGATCGTGGACAGGTCAATACCTTCTTTGTACATATCCCACAGGGGACTCAAATCACGCAGCTTGGCCACGTTTTGCTTGATCGTGTCTACCGCGTAATCAATGTCTGCTTCGGTCGTCCAACGACCGATGGTCATACGCAAGCTGCTGTGGGCCAACTCATCGCTGCGGCCCAACGCGCGCAACACGTAACTGGGTTCCAGCGAGGCAGAAGTACAAGCGGAACCACTGCTGACCGCAAGACCCTTGATACCCATGATCAGCGACTCACCTTCCACATAATTGAAACTCATGTTCAAGTTGTGGGGAACACGCTTTTCCTTGTGGCCGTTGATGAAGACCTGTTCGATCCCCTCCAAGCCGGCCAACATGCGGTCATGCAAAGCCTTGATGCGCTTGTTCTCTTCGTGCATCTCGGCCTTGGCAATAGCGTAAGCCTCCCCCATGCCCACGATCTGGTGGGTCGGCAAGGTGCCACTGCGCATACCGCGCTCATGGCCGCCACCGTGCATTTGGGCTTCCAGGCGGATGCGTGGCTTACGGCGCACAAACAGAGCACCGATACCTTTGGGGCCGTAAGTCTTGTGAGAGGTCAGGCTCATCAAATCGATAGGCAACTGGGACATGTCAATATCCACACGACCGGTCGCTTGTGCTGCGTCGACGTGGAAAATGACGCCCTTTTCGCGGCAAGCATTACCCAAAGCGGTCACATCTTGGATCACGCCGATTTCGTTATTCACGAACATGACGCTGGCCAGAATGGTGTCAGGGCGCATCGCGGCCTTGAAGGCATCCAGATTCACCAGACCATCTTCTTGCACGTCCAGATAGGTCACCTCAAAGCCTTGGCGCTCCAGCTCGCGGCAGGTATCCAGTACCGCCTTGTGCTCGGTTTTCACTGTGATGATGTGTTTGCCCTTGCCCTTGTAGAACTGGGCTGCGCCTTTGATCGCCAGGTTGTTGGACTCGGTAGCACCGGATGTCCAGACAATTTCACGCGGATCAGCGTTGATCAGGGAGGCGACTTGCTCACGGGCTTTTTCCACTGCGGCTTCCGCTTCCCAGCCCCAGGCGTGGCTGCGGGACGCCGGATTGCCAAAGTGGTTGCGCAGCCAGGGAACCATGGCATCCACCACCCGCTCATCGCAGGGGTTGGTGGCGCTGTAATCCATGTAAATCGGGAAATGAGGTGTGGTGTCCATAGCTGGCTCGATGCTGGCTGTCAGTAAAAATCAGGATTTAGAGAAGGCGTTGCCCAGGGCGAAGACCGAGTTGGGCGCATTCACACGAATGGGCTTGACCACAGGCATGGCCGAAATGGCACGCTTGACGGTGGGCTTGTCTTCGATTTGCAGACCCTTGTCCAACTGGTCGTCCACCAGCTTTTGGAGGGTGACCGAATCCAGAAACTCCACCATACGGGTGTTCAGGGAAGCCCACAGGTCGTGGGTCATGCAGCGGGCACCTTCGCCCAGACAGTTTTCTTTGCCGCTGCATTGGGTGGCATCAATCGGCTCATCCACCGACGTGATGATTTCCGCCACGGTGATGTCGGAGGCCTTGCGAGCCAAGGTGTAACCTCCGCCGGGGCCACGGGTCGACTCGACCAGATCATGGCGACGCAGTTTGCCGAAAAGCTGCTCAAGGTAAGAAAGGGAAATTTGCTGGCGCTGGCTGATGGCAGCCAGAGTAACCGGCCCGGAGCTTTGGCGCAGGCCCAGATCGATCATCGCGGTGACCGCAAAACGGCCTTTGGTGGTGAGACGCATCGCTTGCTCCTTCGTGGCAGGGTTGTTGACTAGCGGACTCAAGTATAGCACTAAACCCCGCAGATCACTCGGGTAAGCAGACTGATCAGTCTATTTACCCGATAGGAATAATCAACTTTACAAAATCACGACGTTGTCTGCCCCCGGCGCACCAAAAGCCTGCTCTTTCAGGATGGTCAATTGGTCCCGCACGCGCGCCGCTTTTTCGAACTCCAAGTTGCGGGCATGCTCCATCATCAGCTTCTCCAAGCGCTTGATTTCGCGGGAAATATCCTTCTCGCTCATGTCCTCCACCTGCGCCCGTTGCTGTGCATCGCGCTCCAGGCGCTCGGCTTCCTTGCCGGCCTTTTCGCTGTACACGCCGTCAATCAGATCGCGCACTTTCTTCACGATGGCCTTGGGAGTGATGCCACGCTCCAGGTTGTGGGCAATCTGCTTTTTGCGGCGGCGTTCAGTCTCACCAATGGCGCGCTCCATGGAGTCGGTGATCTTGTCGGCGTACAAAATCGCCTTTCCTTCCAGGTTCCGGGCCGCCCGGCCAATGGTCTGAATGAGTGATCGTTCGGAACGCAAAAAGCCTTCCTTGTCGGCATCCAGAATGGCCACGAGCGACACCTCGGGAATATCCAAACCTTCCCGCAGCAGGTTGATCCCCACAAGGACATCAAAGGTACCCAGACGAAGGTCGCGCAGGATTTCCACCCGCTCTACCGTGTCCACATCGCTGTGCAGGTAGCGCACCTTCACGCCGTTGTCCGTCAGGTAATCCGTCAACTGCTCCGCCATGCGCTTGGTCAGGGTGGTGATCAGCACTCGCTCGTTTTTGTCCACGCGGATACGGATTTCCTGCAGCACATCGTCCACTTGGGTGCCCGCCGGACGCACTTCCACCTCAGGGTCCACCAATCCTGTTGGCCGCACCACCTGCTCCACCACCTGACCGGCATGCTCGTTTTCCCATTGGGCGGGCGTGGCGGACACAAACACGACCTGGCGCATCTTGGTCTCGAACTCTTCAAACTTCAGCGGCCGGTTGTCCAGGGCGCTGGGCAGGCGGAAACCGTATTCCACCAGCGTCGTTTTCCGCGCCCGATCGCCGTTGTACATGCCGCCAAACTGCCCGATGAGCACATGGCTCTCATCCAGGAACATGAGTGCGTCTTTGGGCAAATAGTCCGTCAACGTTGACGGCGGCTCGCCGGGGGCCGAACCACTCAGATGGCGCGAGTAGTTTTCAATGCCTTTGCAGTGCCCCACCTCACTCAGCATTTCCAGATCGAAGCGGGTGCGCTGTTCCAACCGCTGTGCTTCCACCAGCTTGCCGGCCGACACCAGCTCTTTGAGGCGGTCCGAAAGTTCAGTCTTGATCGTTTCCACTGCGGCCAGCACCTGATCGCGTGGTGTCACGTAGTGGCTGCTGGGGTAAACCGTGAAGCAGGGAATCTTCTGGCGAATGCGGCCGGTCAGCGGGTCAAACAGCTGCAGGCTCTCGATTTCGTCATCAAACAGCTCCACGCGGATGGCCATTTCGCTGTGTTCAGCCGGGAAAATGTCGATGGTGTCGCCCCGCACCCGGAAAGCGCCGCGGCTGAAATCCATGTCATTGCGCTGGTACTGCATGCGCACCAGCTGGGCAATCATGTCTCGCTGACCCAGTTTGTCGCCGACGCGCAGCGTCATCACCATCTGATGGTAGCTCTCGGGTTTGCCGATACCGTAGATCGCAGACACGGTGGCCACGATCACCACGTCCCGGCGCTCCAGCAGGCTTTTGGTGCACGAGAGGCGCATCTGCTCGATGTGCTCGTTGATCGCGCTGTCCTTTTCAATAAAGAGGTCACGCTGAGGCACATAGGCTTCGGGCTGGTAGTAGTCGTAGTAACTGACGAAATATTCCACCGCATTCTTGGGGAAGAACTCGCGAAACTCGCTGTAAAGCTGTGCTGCCAGCGTTTTGTTGGGCGCAAACACAATGGCCGGACGCCCCAAACGCGCAATCACGTTGGCCATGGTGAAGGTCTTGCCCGAGCCGGTCACGCCGAGCAGGGTCTGGAACACTTCACCGTCTTCCACACCACTCACCAGTTGGCTGATAGCCTCAGGCTGGTCACCGGCCGGCGGATACGGCTGGTACAGCTCGAAAGGCGAATCGGGATAGCTCACAAACGTGCCCGTACGCACCTGTTCGGCATCGTCGGTTACTGCGGGGGTGGGCTGAGGGAAAGACATGGCGGCAGGCTTCAAAGGGGCAAAGGTGGAACTGTAGACTAGACCGCTCACACGCAGGAAGACGCTATGCCAAACCCCTCATTCCTGGGCACCACCCTCCCCCTGATTCAGGCCCCCATGGCAGGGGTACAGGGCCACGCACTGGCTGCCGCGGTCTGCAATGCAGGCGGCTTGGGCTCCATTCCTGCGGCGATGCTGAGCCAGGAAGCGCTTGAAAAAGAGCTTACGCAGCTCACCGCCCTCACCGACAAACCCTACAACGTCAATTTCTTTTGCCATACCCCGCCCGAGCCTGACCCGGCCCGGGAAGCGCAGTGGCAACAGACACTTCAGCCTTACTACACCGAACTCGGGCTTTCACTTGCCGGAATCGCGCCCGGCCCCGGACGCACGCCCTTTAGCGAACAAGCTGCTGATGTTGTGGAGGCCTTCAAGCCTGCGGTCATGAGTTTCCATTTCGGGTTGCCTCCCAAGACGCTGTTGGCACGCGTCAAAAGCTGGGGCAGCCGGGTGCTGGCATCAGCCACCACGGTGGATGAAGCTCTGTGGCTTCAGGCGCATGGTGCCGATGCCATCATTGCCCAAGGCCTGGAGGCAGGCGGCCACCGCGGAATCTTTTTGAATGGAGATTTGGGCACCCAAATGGGCACCATGGCCTTGTTGCCGCAGATCGTGCGGGCTGTTCGGGTGCCGGTCATTGCCGCCGGAGGCATTGCCGACGAAGCAGGCGTGGCCGCAGCCATGGCGCTCGGCGCGTCTGCGGTGCAAATCGGAACCGCTTATATGTGCTGTCCGGAAGCCACGACGTCGGCCTTGCACCGCGCAGCACTTCAAAGCCCCCAAGCCCGCCACACAGCGCTCACCACCCTCTTCACCGGGCGCCCTGCACGCGGCATCGTGAACCGGCTGATGCGCGAACTCGGCCCTTTAAACCCTGCCGCCCCCGCATTTCCGTTGGCAACCGCGGCCATTGCACCTTTGCGTGCAAAGGCAGAGAGCGTTGGCAACGCCGACTTTTCCCCATTGTGGAGCGGGCAAAACGCCTCTCAATGCGGCAATCTGCCGGCCGCTGAACTCACGCGTGCACTGGCAAAGGGCTTGGTGCGTTAGTTGCGCAGAAAAGGCACCAGCTCGGTGCCCAGTAAAATAGGGAGAACCCGCAGCGCTGACAGCGTTTACGGGCAACCCTCACGACATTCCAATCACAGGACTTATCCATGTCTCTCTTTACCGCCGTCGAAATGGCTCCCCGCGACCCTATCCTGGGTCTGAACGAACAATTCAACGCTGACACCAACCCCAACAAAGTCAACCTGGGTGTGGGCGTGTATTTCGACGACAACGGCAAACTGCCCCTGCTGCAATGCGTGCAAGCGGCTGAAAAGACCATGATGGACAAGCCCACTGCACGCGGCTACCTGCCTATCGACGGTATTGCCGCCTACGACGCGGCAGTCAAGGGCCTGGTTTTCGGTGCTGACTCCGACGTGGTCAAAAGCGGCCGCGTGGCGACCGTGCAAGCCATTGGCGGCACCGGCGGTTTGAAAATCGGCGCAGACTTTCTGAAGAAAATCAGCCCCAACGCTACCGTGCTGATCTCGGACCCCAGCTGGGAAAACCACCGCGCGCTGTTCAGCAACGCCGGCTTCCCCGTGGACACCTATCCCTACTTCGACCAAAGCGCCAACGGCGGTCTGGGCGGCATCAACTTTGACGGCATGCTGGCCAAATTGAGCAGCGCCGCAGAAGGCACCATCGTGCTGCTGCACGCTTGCTGCCACAACCCTACCGGTTACGACATCACCGCCGCCCAGTGGGACCAGGTGATCGCTGTGGTCAAGGCCCGCAAGCTGACCGCCTTCCTCGACATGGCCTACCAAGGCTTCGGCTACGGCATTTCTGAGGACGGTGCTGTTATCGCCAAGTTTGTGGCCGCTGAGCTGAACATTTTTGTGTCCACCAGCTTCTCCAAGAGCTTTAGCCTGTACGGCGAACGCGTGGGCGCCCTGAGCGTGGTCGGCAGCAGCAAGGAAGAAACCGACCGCGTCCTGAGCCAGCTCAAAATCGCGATCCGTACCAACTACTCCAACCCGCCCACCCACGGTGGTGCCATCGTGGCTGCAGTGCTCAACAACCCCGAGCTGCGTGCCCAGTGGGAACAGGAACTCGGCGAAATGCGCGTGCGCATCAAGGCCATGCGCCAGAAGCTGGTTGACGGCCTCAAGGCCGCCGGCGTGGCCAAGGACATGTCCTTCATCACCACCCAGATCGGCATGTTCAGCTACTCCGGCCTGTCCAAAGACCAAATGGTGCGCCTGCGCTCCGAGTTCGGCGTCTACGGGACCGACACCGGCCGCATGTGCGTTGCTGCCCTGAACAGCAAGAACATCGACTACGTCTGCCAGGCGATCGCCAAGGTCGTCTAAGCAAGACAGCGGGGCGCAGGCCCCATACGGGCAGCTATTATTTTGATAGCTGCCCGCGCATATTCCGCGGGCGCTGATGGAGAAAAACGCATGAAGAAACTGGCCTATGCCTTGGGAGCCCTGATGGGGCTGATGTCTTCAACTGCCGGAGCCTGGGGTAACCACACCCTGGCCGCCTACCGGGCCCTGGAGGCGATGCCCGAGGTCGTGAATGCGGCTCCGGTCACGGTGGAACCGCTGGATGCTTTCCTCAAAGCCGAGGAAAAAACCATTGAAGTGCTGCCGGCCAGCCAGGAAGCCTGGGCTGCCGCAAATTTGCAAAGTTATCCGCCCCGCCCTGCCAAACTGGCGTTCACCGCGAACCCGGACCGCAGCGATGAAGCCCGCCGCCTCGCTTTTGCCCATGCACTGCGCATTGCACCGAACAGCCGCTTCGCGCTGTTCATCCAGCCGGACCCCAAGACTGCCGTCTCCCCCGCGCCCCGCCTGCCGTCTGAAGCTGTAACGACCCTGCCCATGCTGGGCAATGCCAGCCAGAAGTTTCAGCCCCTGAAGGCCGGTGACACCGTTGCGCCGCTGGCGGTGGTTGCCAGTGCTGCCGACGAGCCTGACTACGGGCTGGACATCAACCTCTTTGAAGACAGCCCGTCCGAATGGGGCAAGATGTACGGCTTCGGGACCTTGCCCTTCGGCAATCCCTTGCTGGTGTACGGCAGCCAGGCCCCGTTCCACATGGGCTTCATGCACGAAAGCAAGGTGCTGTACACCGCGGCACCCTTCATCAAACGCACCTTTCCGCAATTGCGGGTGTACCAGTACTCCACCCTCGCCTCATTGGCCTTCCGCACCGGCCACCCGTACTGGGGTTGGCGCTTCACCGGCCTGGCGCTGCACTACTTGCAGGACCTGACACAGCCTTACCATGCCAGCCTGTCCCCCGGCGACTCGACCCTCAAGCTGCTGGCCGTGAATGCCATCTCCATGGTGGGCTTTTCTGGCATGAAAAACAACATGGTGACCCTGCTCTCCAACCGCCACCTGGCGCTGGAAAAGTACCAGGCCGAGGTTCTGTTGAATTCTGCATTGGCCAAGCAGGACACAGCAATTGACCAGGCGCTGCGCAACCCCGAGAAAGACAGCAGCTATCCCGAGTGGTACGACAACTACTTGCGCAATGTGGTCTCCGCCCAAGCAGCCGGCTATGGCAACCGCATTGCCCAGACGCTGGTGGCCAGCATGCCGGAGGGCTTTGTGTCCGACCCCTCTTTTGATTTCGGCGCCAACGAAGAAAAAGTCACCATGGTCAAAGAACTGGCCAATGCACAGCCCGAGGCCAAATCCCGCCTGGATGCGCTGGTGGCGGAGTTGCTGTCCAACTTCGGGGCCCACAGCCGCAATGCGGTTCGGGGGATACTGAAGGCCAGTAACCGCTAAAACAGACAACACTGTTATATTGCACTGCAACATTTTCCCGAAAGCGAGTTCTCCATGCTGTACCAGCTCTACGAAACCCAACGTTCCCTGATGGAGCCGTTTTCCGATCTGGCACTGGCAGCGGCCAAGCTCTATAGCAATCCGCTGTCCCTGGCCGGACAAAGCCCGTTCGCCCAGCGCCTGTCGGCCAGCTACGACCTGATGCACCGCTTGGGCAAGGACTACGAAAAACCCGAGTTCGGCCTGCGCACCATTGACGTCGATGGCGTGGACATCGCCATCCATGAGCGCGTGGAGATCACCAAGCCATTCTGTGAGTTGCGCCGTTTCAAACGCTTTACCGATGACACCGCGACCCTGGAAAAAATCAAGGGTCAGCCGGTGGTGCTGATCGTGGCGCCCTTGTCGGGCCACTACGCGACCTTGCTGCGCGACACCGTCAAGACCATGCTCAAGGACCACAAGGTCTACATCACCGACTGGAAAAATGCCCGTTTGGTGCCCCTGTCGGACGGCGAATTCCACCTGGATGACTACGTCAATTACGTGCAGGAATTCATCCGCCACGTGCAAGGCAAGTACGGCAATTGCCACGTCATGAGCGTGTGCCAGCCCACCGTGCCCGTGCTGGCCGCGGTGTCGCTGATGGCCAGCCGTGGTGAGACCACGCCCCTCACCATGACCATGATGGGTGGGCCCATCGACGCCCGCAAGTCCCCCACAGCGGTGAACAACCTGGCCATGAACAAGAGTCACAGCTGGTTCGAGAACAATGTGATTTACCGCGTGCCCAGCAGCTTCCCGGGTGCGGGGCGCCGCGTCTACCCCGGCTTTTTGCAGCACACCGGCTTTGTGGCCATGAACCCCGACCACCACGCCAAGAGCCATTACGACTATTTCAAAGACCTGATCAAGGGCGACGACGCATCCGCCGAAGCCCACCGCAAGTTCTACGACGAGTACAACGCCGTGTTGGACATGGACGCCGACTACTACCTGGAAACCATCCGCGTGGTGTTCCAGGACTTTGCGCTGGTCAGCGGCACCTGGGATGTACGAAGCGAAAAGGGCAAGATCGAACGGGTCAAGCCCTCGGACATCACCACCACGGCTCTCTTGTCGGTGGAAGGCGAGTTGGACGACATCTCGGGCTCCGGCCAGACCCGAGCGGTGCACGACATCTGCAGCGGCGTCCCCAAGTCGCTACAAAAGCACTATGAGGCCATGGGCGCCGGTCACTACGGCATCTTTTCCGGTCGCCGTTGGCGCGAGATGGTGTACCCGCAGGTCAAGGCCTTCATCAAGAGCCACGACAAGCCCGCGAGCGCACCCAAAGCCGTGAAGGTCACTGCGGCAGCCCCGGCAGTGGCTTCTGAAGCAAAAGTGCCTCCAGCGCCCGCCAAGACTGCGCGAGCAGCTACCAAAAAAGTAGCAAGCAAGCGGGTCAGCACCGCCAAGTGAGTACCGTCCCGGAGGCTGCGCCAGCGTTGGCGCAGCAGCTTCTGGACGCACTGCCGCAAACCCAGTGCACCCGCTGCGGTTACCCCGATTGCGCCGCATATGCCGACGCCATGGCACGTGGTGAAGCCCCCATCAACCAATGCCCGCCCGGCGGTGCAGAGGGTATTGCACGTTTAGCTGCCATCACCGGCCAACCCATCATTCCTCTGAATCCGGAATTCGGGCTGGAGGCGCCACGCACCGTGGTGTTCATCGATGAAGACTGGTGCATAGGCTGCACCCTGTGCATCAAGGCCTGCCCCACCGATGCCATCATCGGCAGCAACAAGCGCATGCACACGGTGATCGAGCCTCACTGCACCGGCTGTGAGCTATGCCTTCCCGTGTGCCCGGTGGATTGCATCATGGTGGAAACCGTTTCCGGCGAACGTACCGGTTGGGCGGCATGGAGCCCCGAAGAAGCTGCCAACGCTCGCCAACGCTACGAAAGCCGGCAGGTGCGGCAAGCGCGCGAAACGGAAGACCATGCCCGGGCGATGGAGGCCAAAGCCCGCATGAAGCTGGCTGACCTGCCCGCCCATTCCCAGCACACCGATCCGGCTATCCTGGACAAAAAACGGGCGGTGATCGAGGCGGCCCTCGCCAGGGCGCGCGCCCGCAAAGCCACACCCGGCACAGGCAGTTGAAGCGGGCAGGTGAACCCTGCCGGCTCCGATCAAAGACTGCTCATCAGGCTCTTGTAGACACCGCAGCCCACGTAGACATCGTCTACCTTCAGCACGTAAGACATCTTGGTTTGCACCTGGCCGGTGAGCGGGTTGGCGATCTCGTACTCCACCCAACCCGGATTTGCTTCCGCCTGGTGAATGATGGAGTCGATCAAGGCATTGCCATCAATGCCGGCGACATCCTGCACCCGGGTGCCGACCTTGGCCTGATTGCCTGCAAATGCGAGGTACTGCCCATTGCGATCCAGCACGAACACGTACATGTCACGGTCAAACAAACCGGAGTGCTGGGCCGTCACTTCGCGGATGAAGCTGTCCCGGCTACCGCTGCTGCGACGCAAGTCCAACGCACGGTCCACCAAATGACGCGCCTCGTCCGCAGACCCCTGCTGCAGCTTGAACACCGACACCGCATCGGCCAACACGCTGGCGCGGGTCTGCAGCGCGGTCGCTTGGTTCACCGCCTGTTCCACCATGGAAGCGTTTTGTTGGGTAATCTCATCCAACTGGCGGATGGCGGTGGTGATTTCCGCCAGGCTGGCGCTTTGTTCCGCGCTGGACGCGGAAATCAAGGACATATTGCCCGCGACCCCACGCACTCCGTCAGCAATGGCCGTGATGTTTTTGCCAGCCGTACGTATTTGCTGCACACCCGCCGCGACCTGCGCGGTAGACGTGGTGATGAGCTGGCGGATTTCCTTGGCCGATGCCGCGGAGCGTTGGGCCAGGGAACGTACCTCCGCCGCCACGACCGCAAAGCCACGGCCTGACTCGCCCGCCCGCGCGGCCTCTACTGCCGCATTGAGGGCCAGGATGTTGGTCTGGAAAGCCAAGCCGTCAATCACGCCGACGATTTCATCCATACGGCGGGTGCTGGCTTCAATGGCCTCGATGGATTCAATTGCCTGGTTCATGCCAGCGGCGCCCTGTTCGGCCGTGGTGCGCACCCCTTGGGCCGCACGATCGGACTCCTGCGCCGCATTGGCGTTGTCCTTCACCGTGGAAGCCAGTTCCTGCACGCTGGCCGAGGTTTCTTCCAGATTGGCGGCTTGTTGCTCGGTGCGGTCTGACAGGCTGCGGTTGCCCAGCACCAAGGCGTCCCCGGAATTAGCCACCAACGCCGAGTTGCTGCGCACACTGGCCACCATGACCGAGATGTTGTTCACCATCACGTCCATGGCGTGCGACATGTCGGACAGTTCGTCGTCGCCTCTTATCAGAACCTTGTGTCGCAAATTGCCACTGGCCGTCTGTTCCATGAAACGCAGCACTTGGCGCAAGTCCGACAAAAAGCTGATGTTGAAGGACAGCATCAAATACACCAAGACAAAGGTGGCGATGACGCTGCCGGCAATCAGCAGATAGAAGGTGCGGTTGAGAGATTTTTCCCGCTCCTGCAGCAGCGACACCATGGCCTGATTCACGGCTTTATGGTATTCGCCGATAGCTTCAATCGCTTGGGTGCCCGAGGCGAAGTAGCCTTCAGAATCCCCACCGGGCGCACCCGCCTTGAAGCGCTCTTTGGACAAGCTTACGAACTTGGCCACTGCAGCTTGTGCGGCCTCCCCGCTGGCATTTTTGAAACCGGCGGAAGCAAGAATTTGCTGGGAATACGCGACATCTTTGGCCCAAGCGCTCAGGGCCCCTGCCAGCAGGTTCACCCGTCCGATGGCATCGTCGGTCAGCTCAGGTTTGCTCAAAAAGCCGGCACCGGTTCCGCGCAAGCGACCGATCTGTTCCCGCAAGGGGATCAGCCGGGAGACCGACATGTCCATCAGCAAATAGGTCTGGGGGTCCGGGTCGAACAGCAGGCCCGACTTGTCAGCCACGCCGTACACAAAGCGGGTCAGGTCCTCCACCAGCGCGGTGTGGAAGCCGAAGGCTTGCGGGGCATCTTTGCCGTCCAGCTCCTTGACCAAGGTTTCCAAGCGGCCGCGCAGCTCCTTCCATTCGGGGGGCGCCTCCATACCCTGCTTGTCGTCCAGAAGGCGCTTGAGGTCATTGACCTCCTCTGCCAGCTTGCTGCGGGTCTGGTCGCGGGCGCCGGTAGCAGCCGCATTGCCCAACAACACCATATTGGTTTGCCCCCGGTGGGCCTGGACATTGCGGATCACATCCGTGGTTTGTTCCACCACCTCCACGCCCACCACCTCGGCGCGCGTGATCTGCACATCGTTCAGGGTGCGCGAAATCAATTGCCAGACGATGAACAACAGGGGAACCAAGGCCACCAGAAACACAATGGCCAGCTTGGAACCGAAGCGCATCTTGCGCATGACCCACATGCCGGGGTACAGAAACTTCACAAAGCTCATAACGGGCGTTCCTTGGAAATTCTTCAACTGCTTTGACTTTATCGCTTTTCCACCAATAAATGACAGAAAAATGGGGGGCATTGCCCCCCGTGTTTCCCCTCAAGCATCAGTGCCATACCGGCGCTTCAGCCCAAAGCGGCGATCACATCAGACGGGGCCTGCACCAATTCGATCAACACACCCTCCCCTGCAATCGGGAATTCGTCATTGCTTTTGGGGTGCAAAAAAGTGATGTCGTAGCCCGCTGCGCCTTTGCGTATGCCGCCGGGTGCAAAACGCACCCCTTTGGCCGTGAGCCACTCCACCGCCACGGGCAGGTTGTCGATCCACAGGCCCACATGATTCAAGGGCGTGGTGTGCACCGCAGGTTTCTTGTCGGGGTCCATGGGCTGCATGAGGTCAACTTCCACCTTGTACGGGCCGGAGCCCATGGCGCAGATGTCCTCGTCCACGTTTTCTTTCTCGCTTTGGAAAGTACCCGTGACTTCCAGCCCCAGCATATCCACCCACAAGGTTTGCAGACGTTTCTTGTCAGGGCCGCCAATGGCGATCTGCTGAATGCCGAGGACCTTGAACGGACGCTGGCTCATACAAACTCCACGATGGCTTGGTCGACCGACAGGCTCTCACCCTTGGCAGCCAGCACTTTGCCCACCACACCATCGGCGGCGGCAAACAGCACGTTTTCCATCTTCATGGCTTCGATCACGGCCACTCGCTCACCGGCCTGCACCTTCTGGCCGGGCACCACCGCCACATCCACCAGCAAACCGGGCATGGGCGAGAGCACGTAGCGGCTCATGTCAGGCGGTGCCTTGTGTGGCATCAGCTTGTGCAGCTCGGCCATGCGCGGAGACATGACCAGCGCATCGATGCGGGTTCCGTTGTGCTGCACGCGCAGTGCCAGCGGGTTCTTGGGCGTGCCGCGCTCCACCTGGGCGGTAAAGGCTTTGCCGTTCACCGTGCCGGTGATGGCAATGTCGTTCAGGCGTGATCTGCTACGAATAACATAGCTGCTCGTGCCCACCCGCACTTGGGCAGAGCCTGTTTCGCCTTCAAACTCGTCCACATGCACCGCGGTGTAGCTGTTGTTGCCCGCAGCATCCAGCGTGACCACCACATAGTCTTTGCCTGCGTCCACGGCGTAGCCCGGCAACTGGCCGGACATGCCCGCTGCGCGCTCGCGCGACTTGCGGCGCACAAAGGCGGCCAGCGCGGTGAGGAAAGCTGCGTCGTCATGCGGCACGTCTTCGGCAAAGAAGCCTTTGCCGTAGTTCTCGGCGATAAAGCCGGTATTGAAATCACCGCTCACGAATTTGGGGTGGGCCAACAACGCGGCCTGGAACGGAATGTTGCTGGACACTCCGCGGATCACAAAGCCGTTAAGAGCCTCACGCATTTTGGCAATCGCGTCATTGCGGTCCTTGCCGTGCACGATGAGCTTGGCAATCATCGAGTCGTAGAACATGGGGATCTCGCCACCGTCCTGCACACCGGTGTCCACGCGCACGCCTTGCAAGTGCCCGGTGTCGCCCTGCCACATGGTTTGCTCTGGCGGTGCAAATCGCACCAGGCGGCCGGTGGATGGCAGGAAGTTGCGGAACGGGTCTTCTGCGTTGATGCGGCACTCAATGGCCCAGCCGTCGCGCTTCACGTCGGCTTGCGTCAGCGGCAGCTTTTCGCCCGCGGCCACGCGAATCATCAGCTCCACCAAATCCAGGCCGGTGATGCATTCCGTCACCGGGTGCTCTACCTGCAGGCGGGTGTTCATTTCCAGGAAGTAAAAGTCCTGGTCCTTGCCGACCACAAACTCCACGGTGCCGGCGCTCTGGTACTTCACGGCCTTGGCCAGTTGCACCGCCTGCTCGCCCATGGCTTTGCGGGTGGCGTCGCTGATGAAGGGGCTAGGCGCCTCTTCAATCACCTTTTGGTGGCGGCGCTGGATGGAGCACTCGCGCTCGTTCAAATAGATCACATTGCCATGGCTGTCGCCCAGCACCTGGATCTCGATGTGGCGGGGCTCCTGCACAAACTTCTCGATGAAGATGCGGTCATCGCCAAAGCTGTTGCGGGCTTCGTTCTGGCAGCTGGCAAAACCTTCAAACGCCTCTTTGTCGTTGAAGGCCACGCGCAAGCCCTTGCCACCGCCGCCGGCCGAGGCCTTGATCATCACGGGGTAGCCGATGCCTTTGGCAATCTCCACCGCTTGCTCTGGGCCGCTGATCGCGTCGTTGTAACCGGGGATGGTGTTGACTTTGGCCTCGTTGGCTAATTTCTTCGAGGCAATCTTGTCGCCCATGGCGGCAATGGAATGCGCCTTGGGTCCGATGAAGGCAATGCCTTCGTCTTCGCAGCGCTTGGCAAAAGCTTCGTTCTCACTCAAAAAGCCGTAGCCGGGGTGCACGGCTTGCGCGCCGGTTTGTTTGCAGGCGGCAATGATTTTCTCGGCTTGCAAATAGCTCTCGCGGCTGGGCGCGGGGCCGATATTGACGGCCTCATCCGCCAGCGCTACGTGGCGGGCTTCCTTGTCGGCATCGGAGTAGACGGCAACCGTCTTGATGCCCATTTTCTTGGCAGTGGCAATCACGCGGCAGGCAATTTCGCCACGGTTGGCAATCAGGATTTTGGTGAACATGGTGCTTGTCCTTTTCTTGTTCTTCGGCGATCAGAGTGGAATGTTCCCGTGCTTGCGCCACGGGTTTTCCAGCTTCTTGTCCTTGAGCATGACCAGCGAACGGCAAATGCGTTTGCGGGTCTCGTGCGGCAGGATCACGTCGTCGATAAAGCCGCGCGCGCCGGCCACAAAGGGGTTGGCAAAGCGGGCTTTGTATTCAGCTTCTTTGGCGGCCAGCTTGGCAGGGTCACCCTTGTCTTCGCGGAAGATAATTTCCACCGCGCCCTTGGCACCCATCACCGCAATTTCGGCATTGGGCCAAGCCAGGTTCACGTCGCCACGCAGGTGCTTGGAAGCCATCACGTCATACGCGCCGCCGTAGGCCTTGCGGGTGATCACCGTGATCTTGGGCACGGTGCATTCGGCATACGCGTAGAGCAACTTGGCGCCGTGCTTGATGATGCCGCCGTACTCTTGGCTGGTACCAGGCATGAAGCCGGGTACGTCCACAAACGTGACCACGGGGATATTGAAAGCATCGCAAAAGCGCACAAAGCGCGCGGCTTTGATAGAGCTCTTGATGTCCAGGCAACCTGCCAATACGAGCGGCTGGTTGGCCACGATGCCGATGGTCTGGCCGTCCATGCGCGCGAAGCCGATGATGATGTTTTTGGCGTACTCGGGCTGAATCTCGAAGAAGTCACCATCGTCCACGGTTTTGACGATCAGCTCCTTCATGTCGTAGGGCTTGTTGGGGTTGTCCGGCACCAGGGTGTCCAAGCTCAGGTCTTTGCGGTCGATGGGGTCGCCGCTCTTGCGCACCGGGGCCTTTTCGCGGTTGCTCAGGGGGAGGTAGTTGTAGAGGCGGCGCAGCATCAGCAGCGCTTCCACATCGTTCTCAAACGCCAAGTCGGCTACGCCGCTCTTGGTGGTGTGGGTGAGTGCGCCGCCCAGCTCTTCGGCGGTCACCTCTTCGTGCGTGACGGTCTTCACCACTTCGGGGCCTGTGACGAACATGTAAGAGCTGTCCTTCACCATGAAGATGAAGTCGGTCATGGCCGGGCTGTACACCGCGCCACCGGCGCTAGGGCCCATGATCATGCTGATCTGCGGAATCACACCGCTGGCCATCACGTTGCGCTGGAACACATCGGCATAACCGCCCAAAGAGGCCACGCCTTCCTGAATGCGGGCACCGCCCGAGTCGTTCAGGCCAATCACCGGGGCGCCCACTTTCATGGCCTGGTCCATCACTTTGCAGATCTTCTCGGCATGCGCCTCAGACAACGCACCGCCAAACACGGTGAAGTCCTGGCTGAACACAAACACCAGGCGGCCGTTGATCATGCCGTAGCCGGTGACCACGCCGTCGCCGGGGATCTTCTGCTCGTCCATGCCGAAGTCCACGCAGCGGTGCTCGACAAACATGTCCCACTCTTCAAACGTGCCTTCGTCCAGCAGCACTTCCAGGCGCTCGCGCGCTGTGAGCTTGCCTTTTTTGTGCTGCGCATCGATGCGCTTTTGCCCACCGCCCATGCGGGCCAGCTCGCGCTTGGCTTCCAGTTGTACGAGGATGTCTTGCATGCTTGTCTTCCTTCAGGTCAGAAAATGGGGAGTTATTTGCTATCTATTTAGGAGCTGCTTGCGCAGTGAATTCGAGCGCTGAGAGCAGATTTCGTGCTGCAGTGCTGGCGGCCAACTGACCTGCCTGCACCGCTGCGGTGAGCTGAGGCAGCTGCTCGCGCACCGCCGGGTTTTGCTTGAAGGCCTGCTTCAGGCCTGCGTCAATCCGCTCCCACATCCATGCCAGCGACTGGTTCTGGCGGCGCTGGCTGAACAAGCCATTGGCGCTTTGCAGGGTCTGGAATTCACACACGGCTTTCCAGAAGGTGTCGACCCCCTGCCCCAGCAACGCACTCAGTGAAATCACTTTGGGGGCCCAGTGCTTGTCGCTGTGCGGGTCATTCGGGTTGCCATGCATGCCCAGCAAACGCAGGCTGGAGGTGATCTGGGCTTGCGCGCGGGTGGCGGCATCGGCGTCAATATCGGCCTTGTTGATAACCACCAGATCAGCCAGCTCCATCACGCCTTTTTTGATGGCCTGCAGATCGTCGCCCGCATTGGGCAACTGCATCAGCACGAACATGTCGGTCATGCCCTGCACCGCTGTCTCGCTCTGGCCCACGCCCACGGTCTCGACGATCACGATGTCGTAACCCGCCGCCTCGCAGACCAGCATAGCCTCGCGCGTTTTCTCGGCCACACCACCCAGCGTACCGCTGGACGGGCTGGGGCGGATGAAGGCTTTCTCGTGCATGGACAAATGCTCCATTCGCGTCTTGTCACCCAAGATGGAGCCGCCGGATACCGAGCTGGAAGGGTCAATCGTCAGCACCGCCACGCGGTGGCCTTGGCCAATCAGGTACAAGCCCAGCGCTTCAATGAAGGTGCTTTTTCCCACGCCCGGCACGCCGCTAATGCCCAAGCGGAACGACTTGCCGGTGTGCGGCAAGAGCGCGGTGAGCAGCGCATCGCCCTGCGCCCGGTGGTCCACACGGGTGGACTCCAGCAGGGTGATGGCTTTGGCGATAGCGCGGCGCTGCAGGAGGGACTCGCCCCCCAGCAGACCGGCCTGCACGGCTTCAGGAGTCACCCGAGTGCCTTTTCAATCTGGCTCAGCACATCACGCGCACTCACCGGTATCGGCGTGCCAGGGCCGTAGATGCCCTTGACGCCTGCGGCGTACAAAAAGTCGTAGTCCTGGCGCGGAATCACACCGCCTACGAAAACGATGATGTCGTCCGCGCCCTGCTTTTTGAGCTCGGCGATGATGGCGGGCACCAGTGTCTTGTGACCTGCGGCCAGCGTCGATACGCCGACCGCGTGCACGTCGTTTTCAATCGCCTGGCGAGCGCACTCTTCGGGGGTCTGGAACAGCGGGCCCATATCTACATCAAAACCCAGGTCGGCAAACGCGGTGGCAACCACCTTGGCGCCGCGGTCGTGACCGTCCTGGCCCAGCTTGCTGATCATCACGCGGGGGCGGCGGCCTTGTTTGTCTGCGAAGCTGGCAATGTCGGCTTTCAGGGCGTTCCAGTACTCCATGGTGTCTCCTTGGGCGCTGTCGTAGGCGGCTGCGTATACGCCACTCACCTTGTTGGTGTCGGCACGGTGGCGACCGAATGCTTTCTCCAGCGCATCGCTCACCTCGCCCACCGTCGCGCGCAGGCGGATCGCTTTGATGGACAAGTCCAGCAAGTTTCCGGTACCGGACTCTGCTGCAGAAGTGATAGCAGCCAGCGCAGATTCCACGAGCGCGGAGTCGCGTTTCGCCTTGATTTCTCGGAGGCGGGCGATCTGGCTTTCGCGCACGGCCACGTTGTCGATGTCGCGGGCTTCGATCACATCTTCGTTCTTGAGCTTGTACTTGTTGACGCCCACGATCACGTCCTGGCCGCTGTCGATGCGCGCCTGCTTCTCGGCAGCGGCGGCTTCGATCTTCAGCTTGGCCCAGCCGCTGTCCACGGCCTTGGTCATGCCGCCCATAGCTTCCACTTCTTCAATGATCTTCCAAGCGGCGTCGGCCATGTCCTGGGTCAGCTTCTCCATCATATAGCTGCCGGCCCAGGGGTCGATCACGTTGGTGATGTGCGTCTCTTCCTGAATGATGAGCTGCGTATTGCGGGCGATGCGCGCACTGAATTCGGTGGGCAGCGCGATGGCTTCGTCAAAGCTGTTGGTGTGCAGGCTCTGCGTGCCGCCAAACACGGCGGCCATCGCCTCGATGGTGGTGCGCACCACGTTGTTGTACGGGTCCTGCTCCGTCAGGCTCCAGCCGCTGGTCTGGCAGTGGGTGCGCAACATCAGGCTCTTCGGGTTCTTGGCGTCAATGCCCTTCATGATGCGGCACCACAGCAAGCGCGCCGCGCGCATCTTGGCCACTTCCAGATAGAAGTTCATGCCGATGGCCCAGAAGAAGCTCAGGCGGCCGGCAAAGTCGTCTACGTCCAGACCGGAAGCGATGGCAGTCTTCACATACTCCTTGCCGTCGGCAAGCGTGAAGGCCAGCTCCAGCGCCTGATTGGCACCCGCCTCTTGCATGTGATAACCCGAGATACTGATCGAGTTGAACTTGGGCATGTTCTTGGCGGTGTAGCCAATGATGTCGCCAATGATGCGCATGCTGGGCGCGGGCGGGTAGATGTAGGTGTTGCGCACCATGAACTCTTTCAGAATGTCGTTCTGAATCGTTCCAGATAGCTTGTCCTGGCTCACGCCCTGCTCTTCCGCAGCCACCACATAACCGGCCAACACCGGCAGCACCGCGCCGTTCATGGTCATGGAGACCGACACCTTGTCCAGCGGAATCTGGTCGAACAGTATCTTCATGTCCTCAACTGAGTCAATCGCCACGCCGGCCTTGCCCACGTCGCCCGTCACGCGCGGATGGTCCGAGTCGTAGCCACGGTGGGTGGCCAAGTCAAAGGCGACCGACACGCCCTGCCCGCCGGCCGCCAAAGCCTTGCGGTAAAAGGCGTTGGACTCTTCGGCGGTGGAGAAGCCGGCGTACTGGCGGATGGTCCAGGGGCGCACCGCATACATGGTGGCCTGCGGGCCGCGCAGGTAGGGCTCAAAGCCGGGCAGCGTGTCGGCGTGCTTCAGGCCCGCGGTGTCTGCTGCGGTGTAAAGGGGCTTGACCGCGATGCCGTCCGGCGTGATCCAGTTCAGCGCGTCCACATTGCCGCCGGGGGCGGACTTGGCTGCAGCCTTGGCCCAGGCTTCCAGTGTGGAGGATTGAAATTCAGGCGTCTTGTCGGTCATGGCGGGGTCGCAATCTATGGGTTACCGCTGGCAGGATCAGCGCGGCAAGTTTACATTATTCATAATTATTGATTCAGAATATTGGTTGCAGCTTACAATCGACCAACTTTTTGACTTGGCTCATTTTTTCGTTTTTTCACCCTAAGCCACCGCATGTCCGCCTTGATGTCTGATGCCCGCCCCGCTGTATCGCTGGCCCCTCGCCCTCTGTATGAGGAAGTGGCAGAGCTGCTGCGCCAGCGCATCTTCAAGCGCGAGTTGGAGCCCGGCAGCTGGATTGACGAACTGAAGATTGCCGAAGAGTTCGGCATCAGCCGCACCCCCTTGCGCGAGGCCCTGAAAGTACTGGCCGCCGAAGGTCTGGTGACCATGAAGGTGCGCCGTGGCGCCTATGTAACCGAGGTGTCGCAACAAGACCTGGCCGATGTGTACCACCTGCTCAGCTTGCTGGAGAGTGACGCGGCCGGCGTGGTGGCCACCAAGGCCACCGACGCGGAAATCAAGGAACTGCAGGCATTGCACAAAGCACTGGAGGCAGCGGCCAAACCCGGCAAAGACAAGGCTGCCACCACCGACCAATTTTTCGCAGTGAATGAGAAGTTCCACATGCGCCTGCTGGAGATTGCCAACAATCGCTGGCGCGACCAGATGGTGGCCGACCTGCGCAAGGTCATGAAGCTCAACCGCCACAACTCCCTGCTAAAAACCGGGCGCATTGAAGAATCCCTGGCCGAGCACCGCGCCATCATGGACGCCCTGGCTGCTCGCGACCCTGCGCTCACCGCACAGCGCATGGCCGAACACTTTGCCAACGGGCTGACCGCAGCCGAATAGTCAGGCGCACTACGAGGCCTGCAGCATGGCGGTGACCTGCTCAATCACATGCTGCGCCGTGGGAGATGGCGTGCGGCCCTTGAGCATCACCAGCCCCAAATCGCTGTAGGCTGGCGGGAAGCCCGGTGTCTCGAGTTGCACCAAACGCCCTTCGTTCATTTCAGCAGCCACGGCCGTCACGGGTGCAATCAGCACGCTGTCGGTGGCGAGTGCCACGTGTTTGAGGGTGCGTACATCGTCACACTCCAGAGCAATCGGCAAGGCGTCTGCACTGCTCTGCCCCATCAGCTGAACCAGCAGTGTCTGCATGGCCGCAGGCACCCGCACAGTCGCAATGCCGTGCAACACCATGGCCTCCAGCAGAGCCTTGGGCTTGAGGGGGCCTGCCTCCAGCAAAGAGTGCCCCGCACGCACAAACAGGCCTGCCGGCAGTTGCACCAGTTGCGTCACCTCCAGATCGGGCGTGCGGGGAATGTCGCGTGTATCTGCCAGAAAAAACTCCAGCTCTTCAGCCCGCAAGCGGCTTAGCAGCAGCTCCCAGTTGCCCACACTCGCGCGGATCTGGACGCCGGGGTGGGACTGCCGCACCTGCACCAACAGCGGCGCCAGCACCGTGGCGGCAGGGAACGGCCCTACACCAAACGCCGTGTTGCCCAAGGTGCGGTCCCGGTACAAATTGACATCCCGCAGCAGGCAGCGGCTCTCAAATACCAGCCGGCGTGCCCGCTCCAATACGAACTCGCCTGCCGGTGTGGGCTTCACCTCCAGCGCGCCACGGTCAAACAGGCGCAGATTCAGTGCGGCCTCCGCGGCCTGAATACTGCGGCTCAAAGCCGGCTGGCTCAGATGCAGATGCTCTGCGGCCCGGGCGAAATTGCGCTTGTCGGCCAAGGCGACGATGTGCGTCAGGTGTTTGATATCCATAGCGATCCATTCAATGCATTGAACTCATTGAAATTAGCATTCGAATGCATTGGACGCAATCAAGCAGAACCCGAACAATGGTGCCCGGGCACACACACAAAAACTAGGAGACAAGGCCTATGAACCCCTTACAAAACATTTTGTTGCTCGGCATCCTTTTGACGTTCGCGCTGCTGGAGTGGCGCTCCGGGCGCTACAAGGATTTCGGCGCGACCCGCGACGACACCAAGCTCGAAGCCGCCATGCTGCTGGCGCTACTGGCTTTATTGCAACCGGGCATCTTTTTCATCACGGGGAAGTTGGGCGCGTGGCTCATGCCTGAGCAGCGCAACGCGTGGGCGCATTTGCCGGCGTGGGCGATGTTCGGCATTCTGCTGGTGGCTGACGATTTGACGCAGTACTGGTGGCACCGGCTTTCGCATACGCCACTGCTCTGGCCGCTGCACCGCGCGCACCACACGGCGCACTACATGAGCATCCGCATCACCTACCGCAACAACTTTTTTTACTACGCGATGATGCCGGGCATCTGGATGTCGGGCATCCTGATCTATCTGGGTTTTGCCAATGTGTATCTGGTGTACGTGGTGCTCAAGCTCACCGTCATCATGGGGGCGCACAGCGCGGTGCGCTGGGATGAGCCGTTTTACAAACACCGCTGGCTGCACCCCGTGGCCTGGGTGCTGGAACGCACTATCTCCACCCCCGCCACGCACTGGGCGCACCATGCGCTGACCAATGAAGACGGCATTGGCCACTACAAAGGCAACTTCGGCAATCTGCTGTTTGTGTGGGATCTGATCTTCGGCTCGGCCAAGATCACCCGCCAGTACCCCGCCCGCGTGGGCCTGCAGGACGACCTGATTTACGGCAAAGAGCGCTGGTTCACCGAGATGTTTTACCCCGTCATCCAATCAAAACGCGAACACTCGGCACTGGCACCCGGCGGACGGGCAAACGCTGTGGAAGAGACGGACCCTGCGCGGGTGCTGGCAAAGGGCTGAGCGCCGGGCGCAGCGTTAGCGAGATGCCACCGGTGTCTTGCAGGCGGCACCGTTGGACGCGGCGGCTTGGTTGTTCTGGCACACACGGTTGAGTTCTTTGCTCGCCCAGCGGCTACCCAGGTGCGCAGCGCGCACCAGCAATTGCACGGCATACCAAGGCACGGTCTCAGGCGGGTTTTTCATTTGCGCCGTCGGGGCCTTGGTGGCGGCTTGCGCCCCTGCGGTAGCCGGCCCTTGAGCGGCCTTGCCTTCCAGCAGCTTCACGTAGTCGGCCACCATCTGGTCGGCGTCGGTCTTCTGCAGTTTGTCCAAGGGTTTGGAGAGCCAGGCTTTGGCACCCGCATCCGGCACGTCAGACAGTGTTTTGCCGGTGCCATGCATCATGGAGGCCACATCGTCCGGCACCGCCTTGCCCAAGCCGGATGCGTGTGCAATGTCTTCACCGGTATGGGCAGCGGCCTTCGCGCCCGCTGCCTCGGCACCCGTGACAGCGGCGCCCGTTGCAGCCCCTTTGGAGGCGGCTTGCGCAGCAGCCTTTTCAGCCACGGCCCCTTCCTTGGTGAGCAGCTTGAAGAGAGCAGAAATCAGCGAAGCTTGGGCCGGGGCATGTGCGCCCAAGCCCAATGCCAAGCACAGCGCCACACCTTGCAGAGTTTTCCGGTTCATGCCTTGCTCCTTGAAACACGCATGCCCACCATAGTTTTGGGGATGACGTCTAAGCGATTTTAAAACACATAAACCGAATTAACTATTTATTTAAAACAAATAATATTTCTAAGCCCGCTTGCGGACAAACAAACTCTGCGTTGCCCGCCCGATCAAACCTTGCTCGTCATACAGCGACGACTCGGCCAGCCCTCCGCCGTGGCTGGACAAATGGGTGCGGGCATCCAGGCACACCCACTCGCCGACCGGCTTGCGCAGCAGGTTGATGGTGAGGTCCGAGTTCACAAACACGTGGGTGGACAAATCCAGAATCGCGCTGATGCCGTTGCCGGAGTCGGCCGCCACCGCCACGCGTTGGTACGGGCTGGGCAGCTGCCCCTGAACCAACGGGTGGCTCATGCGGAACCACACCGCACTGGGGCCGGCAAACATGCGCCCTTGGGCGATGCGCGTCTCCACCAGATCGGGGTAGCCCAACTCATGGTGTGCAAAGGGAAAACGCTGCACCGGTGAGGCATCCGGCGTCTTAGGCGCCTGGGGCAAAGGGTGCCCGGGCAGGCCATCGGGCAAGCCCACGTCATCTTCACGCTGGAACAGTGCGGTGGCGCGGATCAGCTCTTTGCCATCGGCCAATGCCACTGCCGAGAAATGGCCTGCATTGCGGCCCACGTAGTCTTCCTGCACGCGCAACTCAATGTCTGCAATCGGAACCGGGCGAAGCAAGTTGGCCGTGAGTCGGGCCAGGTGTTGCAACCCATGGGCTTGTGCTGCAGCCTCCAGCGCATGGCTGACCAGCGCGATCGGCGGGCCGGCGTGTTGCTGCTGCGGGTGCCAGGGGCCACGGGTGAGTTCAGAGGCGCGGAAAAAGTTGCCGCCCAACGCGGTGTAGGCGGCGGTCGCACTGGCCGGGGCGGTGTGGTGCTGTGTGTCTGCCATGCAATATTGCTCCTCTTTTGATAGCTGCTCGCGCATATTCTGCGTGCGCAAGATACCTGTTTGGCTTACAGGCTGTTAACTCAGGTGCACATGGTGCCGCAGCAATAGGCAGCCGCCTGTCACGCCGGTGTCGATTTGTGCCCCTCAAGCCGGCTAGGCGCGCTTGCGCACAGATGGCGGCAAGCAAGGCGCCCACAGTGGGACTGTCTCCCGGAGTGATCCGGTTCTTTTCTTATCTCAAAGGCTGCTCACCATGCAATCCCTCTTCCCTACCGGCTCCCCTCGCATCCAGCGCACCCGCGGTGCTACTTTGGCGGGCTTGGCTCTGTGCCTTGCCGCCCCGTTTGCCATGGCCCCTGCCGCTGCCCAGATGGCGCCCACCCCGGGCTATGCCTACAGCCCGGGCTATGTGGACCTGAGCGTCGGCTCTTCCGACTTCTCCAAGCCCAGTAACGGCTTTGGCATTTTCAGCAGCGACCAGCGCGCCACCGCTTACAGCATCAGCATGGGTAACTACATGTTCAGCCCCAACTGGGGACTGGAAGCGGGCTACACCGACTTCGGCTCGGTCAACCGCGCCGGCGGCCGCACCACGGCGGATGGCATCAACCTGAGCCTGATCGGCCGCATGCCACTCAACCCTGCGTGGAATCTGCTGGGCAAAGTAGGCACCACTTATGGCCGCACCGACGTTTCCAGCGCGCCCACCTCCGGAGTGCAGTCCGGCAGTGAGCGCGATTTTGGCTGGAGCTACGGCGTGGGCGTGGAGCTGCAGTTGGCAGCCCAATGGTCCGGCGTGTTGATGTACGAGGAACACACCATGAAGTTCCCCGGCAGCAGCACCGACCGTATCAGCGCCACCAAGCTCGGCCTGCGCTACCACTACTGATACCGCAGACCGTGAATTCCCCTCAACCCCGACAAGGAACCCCCATGAAAACTGACCTCCAACTCCAACAAGACGTATTGGCTGAACTCCATTGGGAACCCTCAGTCCATGCTGAAAACATCGGCGTAGAAGCCAAAGACGGCGTCGTCACCCTGGCCGGCCATGTCATGACCTACCAGGAAAAATACCACGCTGAAAAAGCGGCCCGCCGCGTGATGGGCGTGCGCGCCCTGGCGGTGGAAATTGATGTGAAGCTGGCCTCCAGCGGCATCCGCAACGACAGCGACATTGCCAACTCCGCCAAAAACGCGCTGCAATGGATGTCCACCCCGCTGGGCAACAAGGTGAACGTTACCGTCGAAAAAGGCTGGATCACCCTGACAGGCCAAACCGAATGGCAGTTCCAGAAACTGGCTGCCGCTGTAGCTGTGCGCTACCTGATGGGCGTGAATGGTGTTTCCAACCAGATCATCCTGCAGCCCGGCACCAAGCTCAGCGCGGCCAAGGCCGACATTGAAGCCGCCCTGGTGCGCCGCGCCCACACGGACGCCGGCAAGATCAACATCGACATTGACGGCAGCACCCTCACCCTGACCGGCAATGTGAGCAACTGGACCGAGCGGGACACCGCCAAAGAAGCCGCCTGGAGCACGCCCGGCGTGACCAGCGTGGTCGACAAAATGACCATGACTTTTTGAGGCTCGCCATGCAAGCGCATACCAACGCCTCGGTGTCCATCTGCAACTCCCACCAGGAGGCAGAAGCCGCCATCCAGACGCTCAAGAAGTTCGGCTTTGACGTAAGGAAACTTTCGCTCATCGGCAAGGGTTACCACAGCGAAGAGCACCCGGTGGGCTTCTACAGCACTGGCGACAAGATCCGCGCCTGGGGCAACACCGGCGCTTTTTGGGGCAGCATGTGGGGCATCCTGATGGCGCCCGCTGTCTTTTTGTTGCCGCCACTGGGCATGGTGGCCATGGCCGGGCCCGTGGTGTCCGTCGTCATCAGCGCGCTCGAAGGAGCTGTGCTGGTGGGGGGCCTGTCGGCCGTGGGTGCAGCCCTGAGCGAGCTGGGCGTGCCCAAGGACCAGGTCATCGTGTACGAGACGGCCCTCAAGGCCGACAAGTACGTGCTGATGGTGCACGGCAGCGACGATGAAGTGGCGCGGGCCAAGTCCATCCTGGCAGGCACCCAATCCATGGAAGTGGCTGAGACGCTACTGAATTAGTAGCGCCCCGCGCATATCAGACGGGCGCCAGAGCCCGATTTGACTCGGAATCATGGGCCAGGGCCATCACCTCGCGGGCACTCAGGTGCTTGAGGCGGTGATCGGTCCAGACCTGCCGCCAGCGGCGGGCACCGGGCAAGCCGTGGCGTAAACCCAGCATGTGGCGCGCAATGCTGTACCAATGGGTACCGTGTTGCGCGGCTTCGCGCTCCATGTAGGCCACCATCTGCGCCTCCACCATCTCGCGGGTAATGTCCCGATCAGGGGCGCCGTAAAACGCGCTATCCCACTCGGCCAACCACCAGGGGTTGTGGTACGCCTCGCGCCCCAGCATCACGCCATCCACATGCTCCAAGTGGCCCGCTACTTCGGCTGTTTGGGTAATGCCACCGTTGATGGCAATGGTGAGGTGCGGAAAATCTTTTTTGAGCTGGTACACCAGCTCGTAGCGCAGGGGCGGGATTTCGCGGTTCTCTTTGGGGCTCAGGCCCTTGAGCCAAGCGTTGCGCGCGTGGGCAATGAACACGTTGCAACCGGCATCGGCCACGGTACCCACAAAGTCGCGGACAAAGCTGTAGCTTTCTTCCTTGTCGATCCCGATGCGGTGCTTCACGGTGACTGGCACATCCACCGCGTCCACCATGGACTTCACGCAGTCCGCCACCAGCGGCGCTTCGTTCATGAGGCAGGCACCGAACGCGCCGCGCTGCACCCGCTCGGACGGGCAGCCGCAGTTGATGTTGATCTCGTCATATCCCCAGTCCTGGCCCAACTTGGCAGCACGCGCCAGATCAGCAGGCTCGCTCCCGCCCAGTTGCAAGGCAACGGGGTGCTCTTCAACGTTAAAGCGCAAATGGCGCGGCACGTCGCCATGGATGAGCGCGCCGGTGGTCACCATCTCGGTGTACAGCAGCGCATGGCGGCTCAATAGGCGGTGGAAATAGCGACAGTGGCGATCCGTCCAATCCATCATCGGCGCTACTGACAATCTCCACGCACTCTGATTCGGACTTTCTCGAGTGAAAACTACTGTTTTAGGGGCTGTTTGATTCACGCTGATTCGCTCACTTTTCCACACATTTTTTGTTTGCAGTGCTACATTTAGTGCTACAAAAACTTCATGTAGCACTGCCATGGGAACAATTGTCTCACGCGCTCGAAAAGACGGTACTTTTGGACACACCGCTCAGATTCGCCTAAAAAGCCAAGGGAAAGTCGCTCACACCGAGTCCCGGACCTTTGACCGTAAATCTGCAGCCCAGGCATGGCTAAAAAAACGTGAAACAGAATTAGCAGAACCCGGCGCGCTGAAAAAACCAAAAGATCCCTTATTCAAAGACGTGATCGACGAGTACAACGCCACAAAGCAAAAGGAGCACGGCAAGACCAAGACGCAAGTGCTCAACACGATCAAAGCATCGTGTTTGGGCGAACTTCGGTGCTCAGAAATCGACAGTCAAGCCATTTGTCGATTCATTGAAAGCATTGATGCCAAGCCGGCCACTCGTGGCAACTACATGTCCCACCTTGCTTCAGTATTTACTGTGGTGAAGCCCTTGTGGGGTTACCCACTAGACAAAGAACAGGCTACTAGTGCTCAAACGGTTCTGACTGCCATGGGCATCACCGGGAAATCAGACAATCGCACACGTCGTCCCACTCTTCAGGAGCTTGACTTATTGATGAATCATTTCTCCGTGAAAGAGCTCAAACGAAGAGACTCGATCCCGATGACACGCATCATCGCTTTTGCAATTTTTAGTACCCGTCGCCAGGAAGAGATCACTCGAATCTTGGCTGAAGATTTGAATGAAGCTGATCTCAAAGTCATAGTGAGAGACATGAAAAACCCAGGTGAAAAAATTGGGAATCATGTCGAAACTCAACTGACCCCTGAGGCTCTTCAACTAATCAAACTTCAAAACAAATCCAAAGGACCCATCTGGCCATACAGCGGCGAATCGATCGGTACATCTTTCAGAAACGCATGTTTATTGCTGGGTATTGAGGGCCTGACGTTTCATGATCTTCGCCACGAGGGCATCAGCAGGCTGTTTGAATTAGGTTGGAGCATTCCCCGAGTTGCACAAGTTTCAGGTCATAGAACCTGGAAGAGCTTGCAGCGCTACACACACATCCGCCAAACGGGCGACAAATACAAGGACTGGCCGTGGATTACAAAAATTCTTGGTGGGGAAGTGCTATCGGAGCAACCAACTTAACAACGAATCGCGACAAGGTCAGGCGCCGAGGTTCTTCAGTCAAAATGTAGACAAAAATCAAAATCCACGGTCACTGGCCGAGGCAGTAAGGGAAGGCCATGTCTACATCAAGCAATTTCAGTTTTCTGGCGCAGCACTCTCCGCTGCTGGCTGATCTGGGCGCCACCGCCGAACGCCTCTTCCCCTTTGACCCCGCCAGCTGCGTACTCAAGCTGCGCATCCTGGCCGAAACGCTCACCCAAGAAATGGCCGCCCGGTTGGGCGTGCGCCTGCAGCAACCAACCCAAGCCGAGCTGCTGCGTGCTGTGGATTCCCGCCTCGGGCTGGACCCACAAGTGCGGCAGATGTTTCACCTGCTGCACCATCGCGGCAACGAAGCTGCCCATCAGGCCGACCACGCCATTGGCTACCGCGAAGGCTTGGAGGCTTTGAAGGTTGCCCGCGAAGTCGCGCTCTGGTTTCACCGCACCTTTGGCAATCAGCCGAACTTCAAACCCGGACCCTTTGTGCTGCCGGACGACCCCAGCCAAAAGCTGAACGCCCTGCAAACCCAGCTGGCCCAACTGCAGCAAGCCCTGCAAGACGCGCAAGCAGCACAAAGCAGCCAGACAGAAGTTACCCAACTGCTCGAAGCCGCCGCCGCGCAAGAGCGCGCCATGGCCCAGCGCGCACAAGAAGAACGCGCCATCTTTGAAGCTCTGGCGCAAGAGGCCAGCGACAACTACGCCCAACTCAAGGCCGACTTCGACCAACGCATCGCCCAAAGCCCCACCCAAACTGAAGCTGCCGCCACCGAGGCCTTTGCCAGCAAAGCCGCCCAGGCCGCCCAGCACGTGCTTATGGACGAAGCCGCCACCCGCCTGCTGATTGACCAGTTACTGATTGACGCCGGCTGGGACGCCAACACCGTGCACAGCACCCACGCCAAAGGTGCCCGCCCCGAGAAGGGCAAAAACAAAGCCATTGCCGAGTGGCCCACCCAAGGCAAGCAAAGCGCCGACTACATCTTGTTTGCCGGGCTCACCCCCATTGCGGCGGTGGAGGCCAAGCGCCTCAACACCAACGTGGCCGGCAAGATCCCCCAAGCCGAGCGCTACGCCCGTGGCCTGCAACTGGCCGCCGAACACCAGCCTGCGTGGGCAACCGAGGGCCGCACCGCGCCCTGGCCCGATGGCGAAGGTGGCAGCTTTCAACTCCCGTTTGTGTACTCGTGCAATGGCCGCCCGCTCATCAAGCAAAGCCCTGAAGCCAGTGGCACCTGGCACCGCGACGTGCGCCAGACCGCCAACCTGCGCAAGGTGCTGCCCGGCTTCCATTCGCCAGATGGCCTGCTGGACCAGCTCACCCGCTCCCGCGCAGACGCCGAAGCCCGCTTGGCCCAAGAGAGCTTTGCCTACCTGCGCCTGCGGGACTACCAGGTCAAAGCCATCTCGGCGGTCGAAGCCGCCTTGGCCAATGGTCAGAGTAACTGCCTGCTCGCCATGGCCACCGGCACCGGCAAAACCCGCACCATCATTGGGCTGATGTACCGGTTTTTGAAAGCAGAGCGCTTTCGCCGCATCTTGTTTCTGGTGGACCGTACCGCCCTGGGCGACCAGGCCATGGACAACTTCAACGAAGCCCCGCTGGAGCAAGACCAGCCCCTGTCCAAGATTTACAACATCGCCGACCTGGGCGACATGGCCGCAGAGGCCGAAACCCGCGTGCAAGTGGCCACCGTGCAAGCCATGGTCAAACGCATCTTTGGCAGCGACAACCCGCCCCCGCTGGACGCGTACGACTGCATCATCGTGGACGAAGCCCACCGCGGCTACACGCTGGACCAAGATATGACCGAAGGCGAACTCGCCCTGCGCGACCCGGCCCAGTACCTCAGCAGCTACCGCCGCGTGCTCGACTACTTTGAC
Source organism: Curvibacter sp. Hmag1.1 (assembly GCF_059769165.1). Lineage (NCBI taxonomy): Bacteria > Pseudomonadati > Pseudomonadota > Betaproteobacteria > Burkholderiales > Comamonadaceae > Curvibacter > Curvibacter sp. Hmag1.1. The sequence continues at coordinate 3,717,214 of NZ_JBMBGX010000002.1, read as the reverse complement.
GCCGCCAAAATCGGCCTCACTGCCACACCCGCCCAGCACACCAGCGAGATTTTTGGCAAACCGGTCTACACCTACTCCTACCGCGAGGCCGTGGCCGACGACTGGCTCATCGACTACGAACCGCCCATCCGCTACGAGACCCTGCTCAGCAAGCACGGCATTCACTTTGCCAAGGGCGACACGGTGGAGAGCCTGAACCTCAGCACCGGCGAGATTGAAGCCGCCGAGCTTGATGACGAGCTGCACTTTGAGGTGGAAAGCTTCAACCGCCGCGTCATCAACGAAGACTTCAACCGCATCATCTGCGAGCAACTGGCCCAAGAGCTGGACCCACTGGGCGAAGAAAAAACCATGGTCTTTTGCGCCACCGATGCCCATGCCGACATGGTGGTGCGCCTGCTGGGCCAGGCGTTTGAAGGTCTTTATGGCACTCAGTACAACCAGGCCGCCGTGCAAAAAATTACCGGCGCGTCTGACAAAGTAGACCAGCTCATCCGCCGCTACAAGAACGAGCGTTTCCCCAGCATTGCCGTTACCGTGGACCTGCTGACCACCGGCATCGACGTGCCGGCCATCTGCCATCTGGTGTTCATGCGCCGGGTCAAGTCGCGCATCCTGTACGAGCAGATGATTGGCCGCGCCACCCGCCGCTGCGACGACATTGGCAAAACCGTCTTCAAAATCTACGACCCGGTGGACCTGTACGCCACCCTGCAAGACGTAAACACCATGAAGCCGCTGGTCAAAAACCCGCAGGTGGACATGGAGCAACTGCTGGACGAGCTCAACAACCCTGCCGCCTACACTGCACCCGGCAGTGGGTCCGACCGCAGCCACGCGCATGACGTGCTGGACGAGCTGAACCAAAAACTCATGCGTGTGCTGCGCAGTGCCCAGCACAAGGCCGACAAACGCCCGGCGCTGAAAGAGCGGATGGAGACGCTGGAGCAGCAATGGGGCGTACCACCCGCCCAGCTGCACCGCCACCTGCACGATCTGGGCCGCGACCATGGCCCCCGCGCAGTGGCCGACTTTTTGCGCCACAACACCCAATTGCTTACCCAACTGGCCGAGGTGCGCGAACTCATGGGCACGGCCTACCGCCCCATCCTCTCCACCCACCAAGACCAGTTTGTGGCCCGCGAACAAAGCTGGGGCGACTATTACAAACCGCAGGACTACCTAGAGAGCTTTAGCCAGTTTGTGCGCGAGCAAGTCAACCAAAGCGCCGCGCTGGCCGTGGTCGTCAACCGCCCCAAAGACCTCACCCGCGAGCAGCTCAAAGAAGTGCGCCTGCTGCTGGACGGCAAAGGCTTTAGCGAAGCCCGCCTGCAAGCCGCCTGGCGCAGCCAAAGCAACCAGGACATTGCCGCCGGCATCATGGGCTACATCCGCCAGGCCGCGCTGGGCGAGGCGCTGTTGCCGTTTGACGAACGGGTCAAACTGGCCCTGCAAAAACTCTATGCCACCCACGCCTTCACCCCCGTGCAACGCAAGTGGCTGGACCGCCTGGCCAAGCAGCTCACCCACGAACTGGTCATCGACCACACCTTCGTCAACCAAGCCTTTGCCCAAGACGGCGGGGCCAAACAGCTCGACAAACTGCTGGGCGGGCAGCTCGACTTGGTTCTGCAAGAAGTCTCGGCATCACTCTGGCATGCAGCCGCATAGCCCTATTCACATGTATGTAATTCAGCTCTTAGGAAAAGTCGACCAAACCAATGTCAATCCGTTTGGCGAATTCGAGTCAGACCAAATAGTATTTGACTGCTTCGTCCGCACCCCAACGATCGAGGACGGAATAAGACCATCGCCGTACCTAAGTGACGAAGACATCGAAGCGAAATACCCTGTAATGATTTTTGCAGCCCCGCGAGACGAGTTGAAAAGCAATCAACGATTGGACTTTGACTCGACTGATAGCAATTGGTACGAAATCACTCTCAGCAGGCAAGATGGGAATACAGAAGTCACTCTCGGCGGACAAAGTGGTGATCCAGACGCCCCAAGATATTTTCTAAAACAACTAGCGCGCTTGGATGACGCTTTGGCTAGCCGACTGGATGCGCTTCTTGCATGTTTTTTCAATGGATCAGGCGCCGGCGAAAGAATCATAAGAAGTAGGCTATCGGGCGCAACCTCGGCTTCGTCACCATTTGAGGTTTCCATGGTTGATGTGGGCCAAGGAAGCCTAGCTGCGTTGCACAAGGTTGGTGGTGCTCCGCGCCTATTTTTTGACTTGGGATGGCCCACCATTTTCAACAGTTGGACTGCCCCGCTGGCCAAACCTCTGCTTCAACATAACGAAGCGCCAGTTGTACTGTCCCACTGGGACTGGGACCACTGGGGACTCGCTATCGATAAAGCGGGCTGGAGCAAGAAAGATGAGTGCTGGAAAATAAACTGGAACACTGCTGCACTAAACCGTCCTTGGATTGTCCCCGGTGTTGGGCCCAACTGGGGCAATGTGTCTATATGCCCTATCCACTGGCGCCTAGCGCTTGCACTGACCCGTAAGAGGAATTTCTATCGTTGGCCGCACAGCTTATTGGAGTTGCGATGGGCGACGATGACGATTTGCCGAACTACGGGTGGAAAGCCTAAAGACCGTAACCAGCATGGGCTGGTAATGGTCGTGCATCAGAACAGAGGCGTGGTTAATCCGAAGCCAGTCCGAGGGATATTGCTTCCCGGTGACGCAGACTACAAAAACATTCCCTTTCTAACTCCTTCACTAAAGCCAACATTTTTGTTCAGTGGACTTGCCGCGACCCACCACGGTGGACGATTTACTCGAAGCGTCACTCCCATACCAACTGCTCATGCTTGGCTTGCTTTTTCCGTGGGTCACAAAAACAAGTACCAGCATCCAAAAAAGTTGGCTCAAATGCAATACCTCAAGAAGGGCTGGAATTACCAGGCATTGACGTCACAGCGAGTAAATGGACCTGGCGCAAGCCCTGACGTCCCCCCTGACGGAAGTGATCTACTCACTACTAGTGAGACACGAACGCTACCTGCTACAGCTTCTGGTGTGATGTGGCTTGGAAAGCAATGACACCTACCTTAAATTTTCCATTGCACATTGCAAACGCCAGCAACTGAAGAATTGAATCAATAACATGGCCACCCAAGACATCGTCCAGAAACTCTGGAACCTGTGCGACGTGCTGCGCGACGACGGCATCAACTACAGCGACTACGTCACCGAGCTGGTGCTGCTGCTCTTCATCAAAATGGAGCACGAGAACGCCGAAAGCGGCATCTTGCAAGCCCACAAGCTGCCCGACTACGCCCGCTGGCCCGAACTCACCAGCCGCAGCGGCCTGAACCTGCTCAACCACTACCGCGAAACCTTGCTCAAGCTCAGCCAAAGCCCGGACCGGCTCATCAGCGCCATCTACGCCGATGCGCAAACCAGCCTCAAAGAGCCGCGCCACCTGGAGCAGCTGGTCAAAAGCCTGGACGGCATCGACTGGTTCAGCGCCCGGCAAGACGGCCTGGGCGATTTGTACGAAGGCCTGCTGGAGAAAAACGCCTCTGAGACCAAAAGCGGCGCCGGCCAATACTTCACGCCCCGCCCGCTCATTGATGCCATCGTGCAGCTCATGCAGCCCCAGCCGGGCGAAACCGTGCAAGACCCGGCAGCGGGCACGGCCGGCTTTTTGATTGCGGCCGACCGCTACATCAAAGACCACACCGACGACCTCTACAACCTGACCGAGAAGCAACGCAGCTTCCAGCGCAACCAGGCCTTTTTGGGCATGGAGCTGGTGGGCAGCACCCGCCGCCTGGCGCTGATGAACTGCCTGCTGCACGGCATGGAAGGCGACGACGAAGGCGTGGTGCACGTGGGCAACACCCTGGGCCAAGCCGGTGCGGCCCTGCCCAAATGCCACCTGAGCCTGAGCAACCCACCCTTTGGCACGGCCAAAGGCGGCGGCGGCCCCACGCGCGACGACCTTACCTTTGCCACCAGCAACAAGCAGCTGGCGTTTTTGCAGCACATCGTGCGCCACTTGCGCGATGGGGGCCGCGCCGCGGTGGTGCTGCCCGACAACGTGCTGTTTGAAGCCGGCGTGGGCGCCGACGTGCGCCGCGACCTGATGGACAAATGCCGCCTGCACACCATCCTGCGGCTACCCACCGGCATCTTCTATGCGCAGGGTGTGAAAACCAACGTGCTGTTTTTTGAGAAGGTCAGCCAAGCCGCCACCGGCAGCACCAGCGCGGTGTGGGTGTACGACATGCGCGCCAACGCCCCCAAGTTTGGCAAGCGCACCCCGCTCACCGACGCGCACTTTGCCGACTTCATCACTGCCTACGGCACCGACCCGAATGGCAAGGCCGAGCGCCAAGACCAGGGCGAACAAGGCCGCTTTCGCCGCTTCAGCCGTGAGTGGATTGCGTCTGAGCGCGGCGACAGCCTGGACATTGCCTGGTTGAAGGACGACAACGCCGAAGACGCCGCCGACCTGCCCGAACCCGCCGTGCTGGCGCGGGAGGCGGTGGATGAGTTGAATGCGGCGGTGGCGGAGTTGGAAGCGATCTTGGTGGAGTTGGGGGAGGTGCGATGAGCTTGCCGCAAAGTTGGACGACAGCGCCGCTCGGGAAGCTATGTGAAAAACTTTCTGATGGTTCTCACAACCCACCAAAGGCGCAAGAAACCGGAATGCCGATGCTTAGTGCCAGAAACATCAATGATCGGAAAATCACTTTTGATGAATTCCGACTGATCTCACCCGAAGAGTTCGCAGAGGAAGATCGCCGCACGCGAGTAAGTTCTGGCGATGTCCTCCTAACCATCGTTGGAGCCATCGGTCGTACTGCCGTAGTTCCCCAAGGCGCACCACAATTCACATTGCAGCGCAGTGTTGCCGTGTTGAAACCGATTAAAAGTGACTCTCGCTACATCTCGTACGCACTTGAAGCACCGGCACTGCAAAAGTATCTGCAAGACAACGCCAAAGGTACGGCCCAGAAAGGGATATACCTAAAAGCTCTTGCAGGAGTAGAAATTCCTGTTGCTCCAGAACCCGAACAAAAACGCATCGCCGACAAACTCGACACCGTCCTCACCCGCGTAGACGCCGTCAACACCCGCCTGGCCCGCGTCGCCCCCCTGCTCAAACGCTTCCGCCAATCCGTCCTCGCCGCCGCCACTTCGGGGCGGTTGACAGAGGATTGGCGTAATGGATCAATTCCTGAAGTAAAGGAATGGAGTGAGAAAGCGTTGTCAGAAGTGTGTCGCACCATCACGGATGGCGAACACATTAGCCCGCCACTGGCTCCTCATGGTGTTCCGTTAGTGTCAGCAAAGGACGTCCGTGAATGGGGAGTCGATTTCTCAGACACTAAGTTTGTTTCTGAAGAGTTTGCAGATGCATCGAGAAAGCGATGCGGTCCAATTTGCGGCGACGTATTGGTGGTGAGCCGAGGGGCAACTGTTGGCAGAACCTGCTTAGTCAAATCAAAAGAAAAATTCTGCTTGATGGGTAGCGTATTGCTCTTCCAACCAACTGCAACGCTTATCAAGTCTGAGTTTTTGGCACATGTCTTGGCCAGTCCGTTGGGGCTTGAGCAATTAACAAAGGCTTCTGGAGCAACGGCTCAAGCCGCTATCTACATTCGCGACGCCAAAGGGCTAAAAATTCGGCTACCTAGCATCGAAGAACAAACCGAAATTGTCCGCCGCGTAGAAACCCTGTTCGCCTTTGCCGACCGGCTCGAAGCCCGCCTGGCCCAGGCCCAGGCCGCTGCCACCCGCCTCACCCCCGCGCTCTTGGCCAAAGCCTTTAGCGGTGAGCTGGTGCCCCAAGACCCGAACGATGAACCCGCCGCCGAGCTGCTGCGCCGCCTGGCCCAAGCCCCCGCCACCGCCAGCCCGCGCAAGGGCCGCAAGGCCGCTGGCGCGGCTGTTTAAGTGTCAAATTGGCCTCTAGCGCTCGTGGAATATGCGTAAGCAGCTATCAAATAAATAGCATTTCCCTTAATTCACTCCATCAATCATTGTGGGGTTTCCTAAAGCTCCTCTCGAGCCAGTCCATCTTTGAGCGCAACTCAAACGAGCTGGATCAAGCAGCACTTAGCTTTCGTCTGAAGGCTTGTCGTTAGACCTTTGAGGCTTCTTGCGAGGCTCGGGCAAGTCCGATGACTCGTAGACCGCAAGATCACTCAGCTCGCACTGGAAGTAGTGGCACAACCGGTCCAGGTTGTCACTCGTGATGTTTGCACCTCTTGGACTGCTCAGCCTACTCAGTGTGGTGCGATGAATCCCAGTTGTTGCAGCGACCTCTTCTAGAGTGACGCGCCGCCCTTCTCGGTACCCCTTGGCAATTAAGAGTTCTTGAAACTTGAATCTAATCATTTTCAGATGATAGTCGCATAAATACAACATTTCAAGCATTCAAACAACATAAGTTGCATTGATGCATATACAGTTCATTCATCGCATACATGCAACGGAGGAAGTGATGAATCGAAACAGTGTGAACTTTCGGATGAATAACTGGAGGGATACGGAGCCACATTTGGCAAATGACCAGGGCACGCAACGAATCCAGCGGGCTCTCAAAGAGCGAGTTTGGAATGAGGCAACCCAACCTGCGGGTGTAACACCCGGCTTGGTTGATACGACGCAGTTGGACACGCTGACCCAAATTAGTTACGCGTGGTCGGCAGGCTTTTTGGATGGTGAGGGCTGCATCACTCTGGCAAGAGTCCGCCGCACTTGCGGTAACCGGGTGAATTACCGAGTCCGAGTGCACATCTCGCAAAACTGTCTGGACACGTTGAAAGCGTTCCGCGATTTCGGGGGTGAGAACTGCGTGCTTTCGCAACACACACATCGTGAAAGCTACTCCAGGCCAATTTATCAGCTGATTTATGACGGCGTACATGCTTACCGTCTGCTGCAAAAACTGCGTCCTTTTCTCTTCCGTAAAGGGGCAGAAGCAGATGTCATTTTTGAGTATTACCAAACCGGTGAGCCAACGCGTCACTTCGGCTCAAAGGGCGTTCCCCGGCACATCTGGCATATCCGCGAGCGCTGCTACGACGCATTGCGCTGCCTCAAATAAGCACTACCACACGGAAAACAACCATAAAGAGAATCATGGCAACAAAGAGAACCGTTCCTCAAGAAGTGAGCCTTCCATCAGGCTGTCGCGCATCTCGCTCCAAAGCTGAGGTGCTCCGAGAAGCATATCGGCTGCACCACCAAATTGAAGGCCGCGCAGAAAAAGCTCGCAAAGCGGGCGTGCCCAAGCCCAAAGTTGGACAACGGCAGCTGTTTGACCCTAAAGAACTTACAGAGCGCAAAGCTGCGCTCGCAGACCTGACGGGTGACAACTTGAAAGCAATGCTCAAAGCTTTGGAAAAACTCGAGGCTGCAGGTCCATTTAGGGACGTTGCAACTGCCCCGCCGCCTAGCGCTTTGGACAGCTTGAAGAGTGATTTTCCGAATTTCTCCGCAGTGACGGAGACGATTCAAAAACATTTGATTTTGAGCCGCCTGGGCGCAGAGCAGTTACTCAAAATTCCAGCGATTCTTGTCAATGGTCCGCCGGGGATCGGAAAGACTGCCTATTGCAGCCGCCTGGCTGGGCTGTTGGGAGTCCGGTTTGAACAGATCGACTTGTCGACTGGCGGGGCTAACTTCAGTATGACTGGTTTGGACTCGGGTTACAGCTCTGGGCATCCGGGGCGGATTTGGCAATCTCTTCAGCACGACAGCCTGAGTGTGCTCTGGCAACTGGATGAAGTCGAAAAGTGCACCAGTGATGGTCGCTATGGTGGCAATCAATACTTGCTGGGACTGCTCGAGCCCTCATCAGCCCAGCGCTTCATTGACAACTCGACGCTGCTGCCTCTGAACGCGTCTTGGATTTTCTACATCGCTACAAGCAATGACAAGGCAGCCATTGATGGACCCCTGCGATCGCGTTTTCATGTCTTTGACATCGAGGCGCCTAAAGGACGGGAACTGCATGCAGTTGTACACAGCATCCACCGCTCGATTCTGCAAACCGAACCCTGGGCAAAGCACTTCGAGGCTGACCTTGGAGAAGAACTGACCGAAATTTTGAGCGGGCTGTCACCAAGGGAAATCCGTCGCTCTTTAGTTGATGCGTTTGCAAATGCTGCACTTGCTCAACGGACCCACCTGCTTGCAGTTGATGTTCAGTCACAGCAAAAAGGCTCGTCTTTGGATAGTCGTCGAATCGGATTTCTTTGATTTCAATTCACATAGGACAACGAGGAAAACTAAATGGCATTTGCAAACATCATCGGAAATCGCTACGTCGATGACAGCGGTCAGGTCCAAAAATCGTTTCCATTTGAAGAGCCGGTTCCATCTCGCTTTTTGGATCAAGTCGCAATTCTCGAAAGACAAGTAAAGGACGTTCCGACGGGCTGGCACGGAATCTTTTACGATGCGATCAAAGCGCTCAGAGCGGTGAATTGCGCAGGCCGCGATGGAATCGAATTTTCCGAGCCGGTTTTTGGCAGAGGGACATTAACGGTAGCAACATTTGAGGCCACCCACGACACCGCTGTAAGCGGAATTTTGTCCAAACTGTCAAAACGTTCAGAGTGCACTTGCGAGCACTGCGGTCGCACTTACAGCGTCTGCTTTCGAAGACAGTTACAGATCACGCTGTGCGCTCGGTGTTATGTAAGAAGGAGCTTGGAACATAGCCTCCACCGTTTACTTAGGCGAAATCTCTACGTTTCAGCTCCGCTCATCGAAATTGAAGCGCTGCCCCCGAACGTGGTCTTGCTTATCCCAAAAGGGAAGATTAGATCATTGCAACTCGAATCTGTTGACAAGAGCATCGACTACGTGCGCCATGATGACTTGGAGGGTTTGCGACCAGCTTTTGAAGCCATGTCCAGGTACTTGGATGAGACTCCGCCCAAGTGAGAACTTTTGGATGTGAAGCCCATCTCATGTGAAGATCCATTCAGGCGTGATGCGACAGGGACCCTGCCCCGTTGCAATCGGCTTTTTTTGCAGGGAAGGAGTGAAAAGGGACGTCGGGCGCCCGACGTCCTGACAGGTGCAAACCTGTCACCACCCATTGAGGGCAGTTGAGGCCCCAAAATCACATTGCTGCCCTCGTTCGACGCCTAGCGTGATGCTTACTCGTGATTGAGCTCAATCAAATCACGCCCGTACAGACAAAGCGATACAGAGTTTGAATGCCTTCGCGCTTTCGCAGTCGAAACGCAAGACCTTGCTCACTTGGTCATCTGCTCAAAACGGCTTCTTACGATCGCACTTTCTTTCTGAGCTAAGAGCGCGTCAAGCCCCTCCATCTTGCTGGGGCGTACAGGCAGGGCTGCTTGAACTGAATTCATTAAGACTGCGGAACTGCTTGGAGACTTGCCTCGCCCTCCACTTCGAATTCCGTAATATGCGACTGTATCTGCTGAAACCTCTCCAATTGCAGCGGCAATTGTCTCGGCTTTCCAGCCCTCGTCACGCAAATCAGTAACAAGTGCATGTCGGAAAGTGTAGGCAGAAAGCACATACTCTTGATTGCGACTTTTTGCTTGATTGCGACTTTCTGCTTGCTTAGCATCGACTGGCCAAAAAACTTGGTCACTAATTCTTCGCAAATACATTCGAAGAGCATCCGGCTCGGCAGCCACTTTAATTTTTCCAGCACGTTCAACTTTATCAACAAAAGACTTTGGCAATAGCGCACTGTTCAAGCGGAAGAAACGCCAAGGCTGACCCGCAGTTTTGCGTGTTTTACCTCCAAGAATTCGCACTTTTATTCCTTTGGTGCTGAAGCTGACATCTACCCCTTTGCAAAGTTCAGTAGGACGCAATCCGCAGAAGCGAAGCAAAACTGCTGCGTCAGCGTACTGTTCATGATCCGATGTGATTTCCAAAAATCTAGTCCTCCAGCCATCAGGCAAATTTGGAAGATCTCGGCGCTTGGAACGTGATCGCACTCCCCTCCCGCCAACCAGATCCAGACAACTTTGGCGATGAAGCTCATCAAAGTCAGCGAAGGCTTTCATGGCCTTTTGGAGTTCATGGACATGCCTCAGCCAGGTCTCGTTGGTGCCACCAAGGCGCTGACTTGCATCTTGGCTTCTGAGCAGATCTTGAATGCGCTTTATTTGTCTGGCCTTCAGAGCAGCTTTGTACAAGTAAAACGAATTTTTGCTTCTCGCATGGCGCCCCATCACTTGCATAAGAGCCTCTGGTTCATCCTCAAACTGCTCGAGCTCAAGATCGATCTGCGCGCATTTCTTTGCGTAGTCAATCAACGTGGCCTCGCTGGGTTTAGTATCTTTCCTCCTGCTACGCGCCGCTCTATTGAATCTAGTGAGATCACGAGCGAGCCTAACGACTGTGAACCCTCGCTGGATTGAGTCGTACTTATCCTCTGGCCAGAATGTGTGATGGCCTAGCTCAAGAATGCCAGTGCGCCAAGCTTCCAGCGAAAACATTTCCGATGTCGATGTTGATTCAGTCTCGTCATCGTTGAGCGACGAAAACGTGGCATCGAAATCGTTTTTCCGTTGTACGCACTGCACTGCAGCGCGTACATGCGGTGTGCCCGCAACCACAGCGCCAGTCGGGGGCTTGCCCCCGACCGTCACAGTGCTTGCAGGCACCCCCAATGATGGCACTGCGCTACGCGCCCCCGATCCTTTCGAATCGGGTCCGTGCCACATTACCGAACGATCCGAATCTGGTTTAAAAGAGTTCGGTAATGTGAATTCATTCACGTTTTCGAATTCCTTTTTCGATGACGTTTCATCGTCTTCTGACGATGTCTCGAAATGGTTAATTGAACTTGGGTTTCGCATTTTTTCACCCCATCAGAGTTCGTGGATATCGACTGGCTGCTCGCCCATTAATAATGGTCGGTCGCCTTTTAAAGTTGCTTTTTTCGGGTGAGTGCTCGATTCCAGCGAGACCCGAAACTCTCGACGATTCAAGCAACTTTCGATAGCAGCAACTAGGGCAAGTTGTTGTTTATTTGAGGCCTTCAAATGAAGTACGATTTTGGTCGAGTCCTGCTTGGTAACCGTAAGCTCACCAACGAGCTCCTCGCCGCGCTTAATTGAAATTGAATTTGTCGTGTTGCACGGTGCAACACCCTCGGCCGCGGCAACCAGTCTTTTGACGACTGCTGGCCCTTTTAGCCTTTCGGCTTGATCTTTGATAAGCGCAGCTTCAACCAAAACGTTGTCTCGAGATTTTTCAAGGGCTGCTTGAAGTGGCTTTGTATCCGCGTAACGCAAATCGCGTATCGATGTAAATGCGTCGACAATTTGTTTTGGCAAGGAGGCAAGGCTCATAGCGCGGCTAACAACAGATTTGTCACGACCGATTTGCTCAGCAAGTTGGGTCAATGTCAGTTCTGGGTTTTCCGTCATGACATATTGAATCTGCCTTCCAAATTCAAAAGGACTGAGATCTTCTCGCGCTGAGTTCTCTACCAATGCCGGAAAAGTGGAAGCAGCTTGAATTCCTGGAGTAATGACCTGTGCCAGCACTTTTTGTGAGTTAGCCTTTGCAGCCATAACTCGCCGATGACCAGCTACCAACTCATATTCAGCCACTGCCTCACTTTCGGACTCTGTTGTATGCCGAACCACTTGAATGGGTTGGGTATTTCCGCCAGTAGCTGACATGCTTTTGCAGAGTAGTTCGAAAGCTTCGTCTGTGAATGCTTCCGATGCTCGATTCGGTAGCTCACCTATGTAAATCTGTTCAGGTTCCAACCAAAACAGAACATCATCACCAAAGAGAGCGTCTTTGTTGCAACTACTACTCTCTGATTGATCCTTACAGTCACTCGATTCTTCACTAGAGACGTCGCTTGCTGAAATGGGGATGTCAGATGACTGAAAGTGGCTTTCAAATTCAATTGGGATTGCGTCGGACACGGAACTTCCTTGAAGCTCCCAGTGGGCGTTCAATGTCAGGTCCGCACTATTAACGAACCTAACGGAACCCGCTGGAAGTAATCAGAATCCTCGCCATAGCGAGGGCTAGTTCACGACGGCCGCAACGCGTGGTAGCTGCGGGCCCAGGGCACGCGATCCCTGTACGCGCCTAGCCGAATGGATCGGCAAGGTAAGAATTCGGCAGCTCGGGGCAGATATTAGCGAGAACAGTCTGCCTTGTGGCGCAAAAGTGACCGAAAAATCGGAATCAGTTTGATGCTGTCGACAGGTCTCTAATTTGCGTTTCTAAAGCTCGTAAAACGAGGATGAAGCTCACACAAATTCAAAAATTTCTGCTTAAATTTCAACCTAGTGATTTGGCAGGGTTGTCAAATCGGGTGATTGCGCCCCCGAGAAAATCGGCAGTCAAGAAGGTCTAGCCTGCAAAAGTCCGCAGGCCTCCTAGTTCATGATTTGAGCGTCATGCACGAAACATTTGGAGACGCGAGCTCAGCACGGACGTACTCCGTGACGATCTGCTGGACGCGTTATGAATACAGTTTTTTTGTTGATGGCACAGTACAACGCTCAAGCTGTCCTTCCCGTCGAAGTTGTAGTGAAAGACTACTTCCCTCATCTGTCACCAGCCAACTTTCTTCGCAAGGTCTTGATGGGAGAAATCAATATTCCTGTAATCAGGATCGAAAAAAACTCTCAGAAAACAGCCAAGGGCGTGCACCTACAAGATTTGGCAATTTATCTCGACGTTCGTCGCGAGGCCGCCATCAAGGAGGCGAACCAACTTAACTGTCGGCGATAGTAAGTGATAGATGATTACCGAGGAGAGCGGCTTTCGACCCAAAGCGGTCCTCGCGATCATTGAAATGCCACCTTTAAAGCGGACATTCATAAGAAATTTGAATGAACGTTGAGTGCTCCAAAAAGATATCAATCCCCCCGGGGTTAGCAGTTAGCTCGCAGTTGGTCGCCTTTAAGGCTGGCGGCGTCCCTGTATAGATACGATTCATTTCATATTTTTTGCAGTAATCACTACAATAATGTAGTATCAATTGCATGATTTATTGGCTTTTACTAGTTATCAGTCTTCCCACGGAGAACGCAAATGCCCGCATGCGGGCGTGGCGGGCACTTAAAGCGTCCGGTGCGGCGGTTCTCCGGGATGGTGTCTATTTGATGCCTGAGCGCGAGGCTTGTCGCCAGGTGCTTGAAGGCGTTGCCTCCGAAGTGGTTGCGTCGGGTGGTATGGCTTATGTCATGACTACTGTGGGGCCGCAGAACACTGACTTCACTTTTCTATTTGATCGCAGCAGCGAGTTTGCAGCACTGGTGCAGGACATCAAAAAGATGCATTCAAGCCTGTCTGATGACAGCGCCAATGATGTTTCAAAGCAGACCCGCAAGTTGCGCAAGGCGTTTGCCGCTCTCGTAGAAATCGACTTTTTCGGATCCGAAGCTAAAAAGCAAACTGAAGCTGCACTGCTGGAACTCGAAGCGGATGTGGCTCGCATACTTTCGCCGGATGAGCCCCATGCAACTATAGGGGCCATCGCCACACTGAATCGAGCTGAATACATCGGCAAGACATGGGCCACCCGAGCCCGCCCCTGGGTAGACAGACTGGCCTGTGCATGGCTGATTCGCCGGCACATTGATCCACAGGCAAAAATTCTGTGGCTGGCTTCTCCAAAAGACTGCCCTAAAAAAGCGCTGAGCTTTGACTTCGACGGAGCGACGTTCAGTCATACAGGTGCCAAGGTCAGCTTCGAAGTCATGTTGGCTAGTTTCTCCCTGAATACTCCCGCGCTGCAGCAGCTGGGGCACTTGGTCCACTACTTGGATGTGGGTGGCTTGCAGCCTCCAGAGGCATCCGGCATTGAGAGTGTGTTGGCAGGCATGCGGGAAGCAATCACCGACGACGATCAGTTGCTGCACGCGGCGTGCGCCGTTTTCGACGGTCTGCTTCACACTTTTTCCAAAGAGAAATCTACCGATGCAGGCCACTGACAGCAGCCCTACCCCTTCTATCGATAGCCCGAGATACACGCTCTGGCAGTTGGTTCTGTATTTCTTACGGCTGGGTACCCTGGGCTTTGGTGGACCGGTCGCACTGGTGGGCTATATGCACCGCGATCTGGTGGAGGCGCGCGGTTGGATCACCGAAGCAGACTACAAGGAAGGCATCGCCTTAGCCCAATTGGCGCCCGGCCCGATGGCTGCACAAACTGCTATCTACCTCGGCTATGTTCATTACCGCATCTTCGGTGCCACACTAGCCGGAGTGGCATTCGTCATTCCCTCATTTTTGATGGTGGTGGCACTGGGTTGGGCATATACCCAGTTTGGTGGGTTGACATGGATGCAAGCTGTTTTTTACGGCGTGGGTGCAGCAGTTATAGGCATCATTGCCATCAGTGCGCACAAGCTGACTGTGAAGAGCGTGGGCAAAGACAAGTTGCTGCGAATCATTTTTCTGGTTTTGGCTGCAGTCACGGTAATCACAGAGTCAGAGATAGCCTGGCTGTTTTTGGCAGCTGGAATCGTGACTTGGCTCTGGCGCGCTCCTCCCAAACGATGGAGTGGTAGCGGATTGTCTGCGATGGCTCCGGTCGAACTGGCACACACCACCGGGTTTTTGACCACGCTGGACTTCTCACTACTGACGCAAATTGGACTGTTTTTTGCCAAGGCTGGGGCGTTTGTGTTCGGCTCTGGATTGGCAATCGTGCCGTTTCTCTACGGTGGGGTCGTGACCGAGCACCAGTGGTTGAACGAAAAGCAGTTTGTCGACGCGGTAGCCGTCGCCATGATTACCCCCGGCCCAGTGGTTATCACTGTGGGGTTTATTGGCTACCTCGTTGCAGGTTTCCCGGGCGCCTGCGTAGCAGCGCTGGCCACCTTTCTGCCGTGCTATTTGTTCACCGTTATACCAGCTCCGTATTTCAAGAAGTACGGCAAGCTGCCCGCCATCGTGGCATTTGTCGATGGGGTTACAGCCGCAGCCGTGGGCGCCATCACGGGCTCGGTGATCGTGATCGCCAAGCGCAGCATCATCGATATTCCAACAGCACTCATAGCATTGGCCACGATCGCCATCCTCTGGAAATACAAAAAGCTGCAGGAGCCTGTCGTCGTGGCGTCTGCTGCCCTGATTGGGCTCCTTCTCTATCCACTGACACATTCTTAACGCAAGGAAAATCCCATGAAATCCATTTCTGTTGAGGAGTTGGCCCGCCAACTGGAGCAAGGCACTCCGCTCCGATTACTGGATGTCCGTCGTGCCAAAGCAAAAATAGAGTCAGGTGTTCAGATCGCAGGTGCCCAATGGAAGGACCCCGCACTCTGGCTAGACTGGAAAGATGACATCGCCCATGACCTCCCAATCGTCGTGTATTGCGCGCACGGGCACGAGATCAGTCAGGGACTGACTGCTACCCTGAATGCGATGGGGGCGAATGCAAGCCACCTGCAGGGGGGCATCTCCGAGTGGATTGCGCAGAGCCAACCGACGGTCCCCTTTTGATTGGTGTTGTCGGATTTCGTCTACTCTGCAATTGCTTTCATCTACTGAGCCAGTATCTGTGGTCTGCAACATTGATGGTCTGACGAGTAAGTGCGAAAGGTATACGGCTACACTCCGCAGCTCCGTTTGCTCCTCTCAAGATTGAGCTGCCTACATTTGAAACAGAAAGTACAAAAATGCATCGTTCTCACTCTGTGGCGTTGGTCTCTCTCTTTGCTGCCTTGATGGCAGTTCTGGGGTTGATTCCTAAAATTGATCTGGCTTTTGGAGTTCCGATCACTCTGCAAACATTAGGTGTCATGTTGGCGGGTTGCCTACTTGGACCTCGTCTAGCGTTTCAAGCACTGGTGCTTTTCTTGACAGCTGTAGCGATAGGCTTGCCACTACTGTCGGGCGGACGCGGTGGTTTCGGTGTATTTCTGACACCTTCTGCGGGATATCTTTTGGCGTGGCCGTTTGGTGCTCTGGTAACTGGGTGGATCATGCGGGCGATCACCACGGATACACCAGCTCGACTTGCAATCAGCGGCTTCATCGCGTCTTTAGTCGGCGGACTCGTTGTGATTCATGCCAGTGGCGTTGTGGGTCTCGTCAACATTGCGGGGATGACCGTAACTCAAGCGCTGATAGCCACCAGCACGTTTGTTCCCGGTGACATCGTGAAGTGTGTTTTGTGTTCTTTGGTTTGTCACACCGTTGCCCGAGGTCTTCCAGATTGGCGATTCGCAAACTCGAAGGTTTAGTGCTTGCGGTAGCATAAATCCTCAAATCGGATCAATGAGTGCCCAAAAAATCTGCCAATCTAGATGATCAGCTCTCGATTCCGAACAGAGTTTCCGGGTTGCGCCTTTGAAAAAAGACGTGTTCCACTGTAGTTGAATTCTGCAAGAGATTCTCAAGCAAAAAATGCCTTGAGGCTCTGATGCGGCGAAGCGTATGGTTCAGTTTTGTACATTTCTATACAGCGCAACAGTACCGCGGTTGGCTGCTTTCACGGTGTAACAAGCCTGATCAGCACATGCCATCCACTCAGGTACTGTTTTGACCTCTTCCAATATTGGTGCGACACCGACGCTGATTCCAACTTCCAAATTGAAACCATTCCAAGGGACCTTCTGATTCTTCACAGATTGGCAAATCGACGCAGCTACTCTCAGCGCAACCTCTGTTGTGCATTCTCGGAGAAGAATTGCAAACTCATCTCCCCCAAGTCGAGCGACAAGATCCCCACCGCGGACACAGGAAACGAGTGTCAACGCAATTCCCTTTAGAACCGCATCACCGGCAGCATGCCCGTACTGATCATTGACTGGTTTGAAGCAGTCGAGATCCATGAGTAACAAGGCAGAGGGTTGATACGTATTTCTGCCCTCTAATTGTCGTTCAAGTTGTCGAATAAGCGCCGCTCTATTGGCCAGTCCTGTCAGAGCATCGTGATTGGCTTTCCACTCCAAGGCCTCCCGCTCACGCTTTTCGTCTGAAATATCAAAAACAGTCCATATCGTTCCAGCGCTCGCGTCGGTCCAGCTCACAGGTCTGCCAATCAAGCGCCCCCAAAATGTGGTGCGATCCCCTCTGATGAATTCCAATTCGCCTTCAAACTCGCGATGGTTAGAGAAGGCCTCACCAACCATTGGGCCGAGCCTCTCGTACTCCCAGTTGGAAAAGTAAATTATTTGAGCAAGCTGACCAATGAGCTCATCCTCTGTTCGTTTGAGGATTCGACATGCTGCTGGGCTCACCAGTTCAAAGCAACGATTTCGAGTAAGCAAAATAGCAATGGGAGCAGCCTCTAGAACAGACTGGAGTTGAGCAGCTCTCACATCTGATTTCTGATCAATTGCGGCCTTTTCTCTGAGGACCCGCTGAATAAGAAAGCCCAACTCCCCTATCTCGCCAACGGGTTTGGGCCAGCCCTCTTCAATTTTCAATTGGGCATCAAACATTTTGGTCGCCCGAGATTGAAGTATCCGCAAGGGTGCAAGCAACCACCACAAAAGTCCCGCCAGACACAGAGTAAGAGATAGTGTTATGAGTGCGCCGGCTCTCAGTGCTTTCCATCTGGCATGGTCGATGGGCTCCAAAACACTAGCCTTTGATTGAAGTCGCCAAACGATCCAGTTCGCGGTGGTCATTCCTGCGTACGCACCAATATGTTCCGGCAAGGATACGGGAGTTCCTTTGGCATTGATTGGACCGCCTAACTTGGTCCAACTAGTCATCAACGCAGCGACCCTGGGTTCTTGGTCAATACCACGCCCCACTTTGAGAGAGTCTGGATGCCAAACAATATTTGCTTGTGAATCAGTCACCACGACTAAAGGAGCCGAGACTTTGCTCTGAATTTCCGAGGGTGTTCCAATTCCCTGGAGGCCGCTCAATAGCGGATGGCTTCGAATGCGAATGCCGCCTCCAAACACACCAACAGTTAGTCCCTCGTTCAATACGGGTACAGAGACAACAACAACAGGCTCACCACTTAAACGCCCCATCAAAGGTTCCGAAATCACGGGACGGCCTGTAAACAAAACTTCATTAAAGTATGGGCGATCATGCAAGGAGACCTCAGTGGCGCGGAAGCCGCGCTCGTCATGAACGATTCGCATGCGTCCGTCTCTACTTGCAAAATAAACGGTATCAAATGCAGAGGTGAGCAAGGGCCTTTGCTCTAGCAATGCGACCAGCGCTGCGTAGTTGTCTAGTGACTTCACTGGCAACTGGGCGGATACTAGCTCCAGCATGCCAACTAACTGACGTGTCCTCTCGTTGAGCAAACCGGCTGTTCTCTCCACCTCGGATACTTCGGATGCTTGCCGTTCAGCAATCGTATCCTCCTCAGCAAGAGAGACAAGAACAGCAACAGTACACACAACAGCAAAGGTCACTGCCAAGGTACCCAAGACCACAAGTCTCACAGAAAGTCTTTGATGCCATCGGGTGTACTGCATGGTGGACCTTGCTCTCTTCAAGCCTTGCTTAGGAGACAACAAAAAATTGGATGTATCGCTTCATAAAATTGGGCTCGATTTCTGGCTTCCCAATGCAGTCATGAGACCGTGCAGGGTATTCGTTCCAAGCTTGCGCATTCCATTGGCTCTATGGATTTCCACCGTTCTCGGGCTAATGCCTAGAAGTGCTGCAATCATCTTGTTGGACTCTCCCACGACAACAAGGTTGATAACTTCACTCTCACGCCGACTGAGTTCCAGCGAAACACTTTTCACACCGTCCTTTTCAGCGCCCTCAGATGTTTGGCATGCATTGAACAAAAAAGATTCTCTAATGGCCGAAAGTAAGTCCGGAATCCTCGCTGGCTTGAGAAGAAAATTCACTGCACCAGTTTTTATGGCTCTGACTGCTGCGGGAACATCGCTGTAACCGGTCAAGAAGATCACTGGCAACTGAGACTTGAGCTTTCGTAGCGTCAGCAGCAAGTCAAGTCCACTCATACCAGGCGGCATCCTTACGTCTGAGATCACACATCCCGTAAACGTCCCCTCGTACGTTTTAAGAAAAGCCTCCGCCGAACCGAAGGGCTTTACAGAAAAGCCTTCAAGACGCAGCAGTCGTTCCATCGAGGTCAGCACGGCCTCATCGTCGTCAATTAGATAGATTGTCTTTTCAGTCATTTGAAAGGGGCACTTGCATTCGGAACTCTGCTCCAGGATTCAAGTTGCCGTGAAACCATATCTTGCCACCCTGGTCTTCAAATAGGCTCCTGGCAATACTCAGGCCAAGGCCCAAGCCATTCGTCTTTGTCGAGGCGAACTCCGTGAACAAGGCTGCCTGAACTTCCTCTTTCACTCCCGTCCCAGTGTCAGAAACATGGATATTTAGCTTGGATTGAGTGTTCGAGGTGAACACATAGATTTCAGGAAACTTTACGGATTGAGGCTCCAACGACTCGGCTGCATTTGCCAATACATTCATCAGCGCTTTTTCAATCTTGACTTGATCTCCAAAGGCCTGGTGCCGGGTAGCTTTGAGCTCCAAATGAATTCGCGCATCTGGAAATCGTGTCATCGTTCCCCGGGTACATGCTTCGATCAATGCATGTATGTCGTAATCGGTCTCGACCCGCTGGCTGTGGCGCCAACTACTGATCTTTCCAAGTAAATCTTTAAAGATGTCGCTCGCGC
Organism: Curvibacter sp. Hmag1.1; assembly: GCF_059769165.1. Taxonomy (NCBI): domain Bacteria; kingdom Pseudomonadati; phylum Pseudomonadota; class Betaproteobacteria; order Burkholderiales; family Comamonadaceae; genus Curvibacter; species Curvibacter sp. Hmag1.1. Next base: position 3,697,615 of record NZ_JBMBGX010000002.1, on the reverse strand, counting down.
GCTTAGTTTGACGTTCGTTCTCAAGAATGATGTGGCGAACTTCCCGCTTGAGGTCTGCATCCTTTAACAAGTGCGTAAGGCTGGACGTGTTGGCCTCCAAAACCATCAGTGGCTGGTTGAGCTCATGGGCTAAAGCAGCCACTGTTTGAGCGGCCACACTTGTCTGCTCAACGAGGGCTTTGTGTTCGGCAGCCAGTCTCGCTTGCTCTCCTAGTTTCTTGTCAGTGATGTCTTGAAAAACAACCGTGACACCGCCGAGGGGTGACTTCGAGCAGTAGTTCCCAAACCATCTTTTCCAAGGTTCATACAGATGCTCGTAGTACGTATGCTCTCCCGCCATCGCGTCTTTGAAGATTTTCTCAAGAGGGCTGCCCAGCACTTCAGGAAAAACCTCCCAAAACACGCGACCAATCAGGTGTGCGGAGCTACGACCTAAGAGTTTTTCGGCATTTTTATTGACATAAACGTACCTCCATTCGTTGTCGAATGAAACTACTCCCTCGCCAATACTCTCAAAGATCGCATGGTATTGGTCTACCTTCTCGTAGAGAGCTGTTACGTCGTCCATCATGCCGCGAATGTGGATGGGTCGCCTGCGAATCTTGTCGTCAGTGAACGCAATGTTGCCGCGAACTCTAAGCCAAGCGAACTGGCCGTTACCGGCTCGGCATTTAATGCATCGCTCGAAAAATGCAAGTCCGTTGAATGAAGGAACCCTTGCAAGGATTTCTACCAGCCAGTTCACATGTGGTTCAACGACGTGAGGGACCAAGCCCCCGATGAGTGGGCGATACGAATGCCTGGAAAGACCCAGTTCGTCAGAGATGGGACCTAGGAAAAGAAGCTCTTCTGTCTCCAAATTCCAGTCAAACATGCCCGAGTTTGGAAGCTCCATGGCAAATCTGAATAACTCCATGGCATCGCAGTCCGACGTTGGATTTGAGTCGGATTCGATTGGCATTCGATCTTTTTTGTTTGGCATGTATCCAGATTGTCAGATTGCAAGGCATCGCGGTTGGCGACGTCCAAAAACTAAGTAGCCGTACGTATTGGATTTAGTGCAAAAACAGTAAATCATGCCGCCAAATGTGAAAACAAAAACCTAGAAGACAAAGTAACGATGTCTGAACCAGCTTCAAACCCAGAAGAGCTGTCTAAAGCACTGTTCGAGATGCGAGACAGCCTCGTAAGGCTCTCACTTGCGCTGAAGGACGCTCTGTTTGAAGCGCATTTGCGGAGTCAAAGCTCTGACACTGATTCGACTACATCACACAGCGATCTTGACGAGCGCAGTCGGCCCTAATCGTTGGTTAACTATGAAAAAAATCAGCATGCAACAAGACGGCGGATTCTTTAGCTACCACGGATGGCTTGCACCCGGAGTAAGGCTTTTTAGACGAATCGGTTTTCCGGCCAAGTCCGCTTGGTTGCTGATTGCCATGGCGATCCCTATGTTGGGACTTTTGGTTCTTTTTTACCAATCCAGCACTGAACTCGCTGACACAACCCGTCTTGAGCGCAAGGGAGTTGCTTACGTTCGTGTTGTGACCCCATTGATTCAAATGATGGGGGGCTACCGGCGAGCAGCTGTCACGAAAGCAACTGACCTTGAAGAGCAGAGATCAAGCGTCGCCAAGCAGCTCTCCCAAATCGTGCAGTTTCAATCTGAAAATTCGGACGCGTTTGCTGGCGACACCGTCAAGTCCATCAAAAAATTGCAAGAGAAGGTTAAAGCGGTATTGGATGCCCCGACACGCGGGACTCCTGACGAAAGCTTTATTGCTCACACAGCTGCGATTGAAGCGGCCTTGGATCTATTGGCGGATGTCTCAGACGACTCTCAGCTCGCCCTTGATCCTGAACTTGAGACTTACCACATGATGAACATCGCTGTGGTGGTCGGACCTCAATATGCTGAATATCTGGCCCGCCTTCGAGGACTTGGGACATTAACTCTGAGTGAGCAGAATGATGCGGTGCCACCGACTCGCTTGATGAACATGCTTAAAAATGAAGCGATCATTCAATACCTAGATCCGTTGTACGAAAACTCGTATCTGAAAGGCATCGGCGAGAACCAGCCCGGCTTCGATATGAAGGGCGTGGACAGAACGCGAGACCTATTTCTTGCATCTTTTGATAAGAATGTTCTACAAACCAAAGGCGGCATTTCTGCTGAGGCGTTCCTGACGCTTGCGAATGATGCGATTGCGAGCCAAGTCAAAATCAATCAGCAAGTCTTAGAGCGGCTGGATTCTGCGCTGCTGGCTCGGATCGATAGGGTCAACCACCACGTGAATCTTGCTCTCTTAGCGTGCGCACTGAGCGTGCTTTTGACCCTCTACCTGTTTTTATCCTTTTATGTGGTCATGAGGGGCGGATTGAAATTGGTAAGCCGCCATTTGAATGAGCTCGCAGAGGGGGATCTCCGAAACCGTCCTCCAGCGCCCTGGGGAAACGATGAACCTGCCGCACTGATTGCAGATTTGAACAAGGTCTACAACTCCATGCACGAATTGATTCGTCGGGTACGACACTCGGCTCGTGAGTTGGCGAATACTAGTGCGGAGGTCTCCCGTGCAAGCCTCGACCTCTCTGCAAGAACAGAAGAGGCTGCATCCAACCTTGGCGAGCAAGCTTCAGCTGTAGAGCAAATTGGATCGAAAGTGAGTGAAACCGCGCAGAGGGCACAAATGCTCTCCAGCATCGCAAAGGAAAACTCCAATGTCGCGGCTGAAGGGGGTCGCATCATTGCAGACGTGGTGCTCACCATGAGTGACATCAATGCCGCGTCCAATCGGATTGGAGACATTATCGGCACGATTGATGGCATCGCGTTCCAAACGAATATATTGGCTCTGAATGCAGCTGTGGAAGCTGCACGTGCTGGTGAATCCGGAAGAGGCTTTGCAGTTGTTGCGACCGAAGTACGCAGCCTTGCAGGACGCAGTGCAGAGGCTGCCAGAGAGATCAAGGCGCTGATACATGCGAGTGTAGAAAAGGTGTCCGCCGGAACTTTGATCGTTGAGGGCGCGGGTCAGACCATGAAGGCATTGGTAACAAATGCCGATCAAATCAATGATCAGTTGGGTAACATTGCAAATGCCACACGCGAGCAGACCCAGGGTCTGGATGAAGTAGTACGCGCAATTCACCAGCTTGATTCGCATACGCAACAAAATGCGGCTTTAGTGGAAGAAACCAGTGCAGCAGCGGGATCCTTGAGTGATCAGGCAACCAAGCTTACCGGGGAAATTGCGCGTTTTGTCGTCGCATGAATTTGAGTTTTTGGGGCCAAAAGAAATAGCTCACCTGTAACAATATTTTTGCGTTCATGCATCGGGCTTGCCCCAATAAGAATAATGTTGTTCAAATTGGATGAAGAATTCAATACGTTATGAATAGAGGTGAGATGAGGGCGCAGCATGGATTCCAACGGTCAACACTTTGAACTCCTGAACAATCTTCATACGGGAGTCGTAGTCCACAGACCCGACAGCAGCATCACATACTGCAACAAAAGAGCTACTGAATTACTTCAGCTAACTGAAGATCAAATGTTGGGCAAAACTGCATTGGACCCAACATGGCATTTTGTAGATGAACGAGGGAATGCGATGCCACCCTCGGGCTATCCCGTCATGATCGTCATCGAAAGTCGGGCGCCAATTGAAGAGATGGTGCTGGGTGTTCGCATTGCTGGGCAGGACACACCCAATTGGCTGCTGGTAAGTGCCTTTCCGGACTTCGCGCCTGATGGCAATGTGAAGCAAGTAGTAGTCAACTTCTACAGCATTCAGCAACGTAAGTTGCTAGAAAACGAACTTGCAGTATCGACAGCGCAAATCGATGACCTCTACAACCATGCACCCTGTGGCTACTTCTCGCTTGACGCAGATGGAAAGTTTTTGCATATCAACGATACAACTCTGCGTTGGTTGGCGACGACGCGGGCTGATGTCATCGGCATAAAAAGTCCTCTGGATTTTTTGCAGGACGAGCAAAAGGAGGGGTTTAAAGCGAGATTTTCAATATTCCGCACGACAGGGCGTATTGACGATGTAGAAATCGACATCATTGCGTTGAATGGCACTCGACGGCGGGTTAGCTTGACAGCAACTGCCGTTTACGGATCGGGGGGGAACTTTTTGATGAGCCGGAGCGTTATTTACGACATAACGACCCTGCATAAAACAAAGCGCGCACTTGAAAGCATGCATTCTGAACAACATGCAATGCTAGACAACGACATGGTTGGAATCGTGAAGTTGCAAGATCGAATTGCGACATGGAAGAACCGTGCGATCGATCGAATTTTTGGCTATGAAGCAAACGAGTTGCTGGGAAAATCATCGAGAGTTCTTTATCAAGATGATGAGCAATTTGAATCTCTTGGGCGTGAAGCCTACCCTGTACTCAGTTCAGGAGGTCATTACCGCACGCAAATGGAAATGCGACGCAAAGATAGCTCGCCCGTATGGATTGATGTCAGCGGCGTACTGCTGTCAGTGGGGGATAAAACCTCTATGTGGTTCATGACAGACATTTCCGAGTTAAAGGCGTACCAGCGGAAAGTCGAGAACCTCGCCTTTCATGACAGTCTTACAGGCTTACCAAACCGACTCTTGTTTGTTGATCGAGCGAGGCAGGCATTTGCTGTCGCTGCGCGTTCAGAAACATTCTGCGCAATTTGTTTTCTAGATCTGGATGGCTTTAAGCCTGTTAACGACGTGTATGGACATGCTGCAGGCGATTTGGTTCTAAAAGAGGTGAGCGATAGGTTGCAAAAGAGCACGCGTCCGAATGACACGGTGTGCAGACTTGGCGGCGACGAATTCATATTGCTACTTACGCAACTTGAGAGTTTCGACGACTACCGACCTGTACTTGAACGCGCATTGTTTGAGTTGTCAAAGCCGATTGAAATTGGGATAGGCCTCAACATAAACGTATCAGCCAGTGCAGGGGTTTCTAGGTATCCGAAAGACGCCTTGGAAATCGACGAGCTGATGAAAATCTCAGATGCTGCTATGTACAAAAGCAAAACCGATGGAAGCCGCCGCTTCGTCGTTCATAACGATGAACGTTCAGACGCCCACCCTAACTAACTGAATGCTGGAAATTGGATGATCCTAAAGGGCACATTGATGCCCCCCCGAATCTAGTCTCTCAGAGGCTTTCCACTAATTGCGCTTTGATGGCGCAAACTGGCCTATCTGCATAGAGTTAGATTAGCTCTAGGCTTACGAGATTGGAACCCAATCAATATAAAGCCCAGCTTGAGTACTTCAATTTAAAACTGCTGTTGTATCAGGGAGAGCGAACGCTCGGGACTTTGGACCCCAAAAGATAGGACCAATTTAAGCGTGAAGGTGTCATGAGTTCAAATACAGGCGCGTCCCACCGACTCTCCAATGCCTGTAAGTGAAGACGAGAGCGGCAGCGCAGGAAACCTAAACTTGGAAGTAAGAAACGGCGTGCGCTAGTTTGTTGGCCTCTTGTCGCAGGCCCTGTGCTGCAGCAGCTGATTGTTCTGCCAAAGCTGCGTTCTGCTTGGTACTTTGATCTAATGCGTTAACAGAAGCAGAGACCTCTGAAATCCCACGAGACTCCTCTTGTACCGAGTGATCGATGTCTTGAATGAAAGTGGTCACGCGCTGAACTTCATGAACTATGTTCCCCACAGCCCGTTCAGCTTCTGACACCAAGGCTGAACCCCCTTCGACTTTATCAATACTGGTTTGCACAAGTGATTTAATCTCTCTAGCAGCTGCGGCAGATCTTTGTGCGAGTGACCGAACTTCGGTAGCCACCACCGCAAATCCCCGCCCCTGCTCTCCTGCCTTTGCGGCCTCTACCGCTGCGTTCAATGCGAGGATGTTGGTCTGAAACGCAATGGAATCGATGACCCCGATAATGTCGCCAATCTTGGATGACGACTGGGAGATTGCATCCATGGTTTGAGAAACTCGATGCATGACATCACTTCCCCCTTGCGCAGCACTACTGACAGACTGCGCAAGCAGTGTTGCCGACTTGGCTGACTCCGCATTGTGTTGAACGGATAGGTTCATTTGCCCCATTGCAGAGGCAGTGCGCTGTAGTTCGCTCGCTTGGTGTTCCGTTCTTGTTGATAGGTCGGAGTTGCCAGACGCGATTTCATTTGAGTCTCTGGAAATCGAATCGCTTGCAGCTCTCACCTGAAGAACCACCTGACGCATACTTGATTGCATACGTCCGATTGCCGACATCAAGCTATCCTCTTCGACGGAGGTGTGCTGTTGTTTCACCGAAAGATTGCCATCTGCCAGCTCACGAAGGTGTTCATTCAGCGCTTCAGGTTCTGCTCCGAAAGTGGCGAGGACATTCCTCTGCAACATGAATCCCAGTAAAGCCGAAATCCCAAGCGAAGCTAGAGCGATAAAAAGCATGGCGGCCTTTTGCCAACCGGTAATGCGCGAAGTCTCCTCTACATAGTTGTTCGTGCGTTTGTCAGTCAACTCCATGTAATCGTGCAAAGCTGCATTGAGCTCATTGAGAGTGGGTGTACAGACAGTCTGGATATCACCAATAGCTTCATCCACCTGCCCCGCCTTGATCTTGTTGACAATGGATTGCGCTACCGGGCTGTACCTAGCCTCAATCTCGGCAATTTTGTTGACTTTGGCCGTGACTTCAGCAGGAACACCAGCCTTTGCAATTGCGCCCTGAAGTTCTGCAAGCGAATCTCGCGTTTCTTTTTGCTTGAGATCGAACTCTTGGAGTGCCAGGGCACTCAACTTTGCATCCTTGAGCAAAACCAAATTCCGAACCGCGATGGCTCTGGCATCCGCCGCCTCCATGAGGCGATTGGTGATTTCAAGTCTATGGAAGATCCCGGTTGTAAAAGTATCTAGCCTTGTTCCGAGAGAGCCAAGGAAGTAATACGAACTTGCTCCCAGAATCAACATGCAGACGTTGATTACCAGCAGTATTCCAAGCAACCGGGACTTAAAAGTTCTAAGCATAGTGCACCGTCATCCTAATCAAAACACTACGATCAATTTGCACTTGCCAAATCTGAATGTGATGTCAGCTCACAGAGACAGACAGGCTCATTTCTGATTCGGAGCTGGCACCATTTCTCGATCGAATCCACTGGCCTTGGCTGATCGAGATCGCCATAGACTCCCATCCTGAACCCGCTTGCTTTTGGAGAATTCCAAAAGTCTCACGAGGTGCAGCACAACAAACATGCCGTTTTTAACATACTTATCATTAAACACAAAACGATTGCTTAACCGAGATCAACTTCTAATAGAAAGCTACAGAAGTGGCAAACCGAGCCCGAGGGGCTAAGTGCCTTGGCAGTTGGAGTCGCGTTGTTGCAGAACCAATGGAGAGTAACAAGCAGTTCGCTTTATTTAAACCGATTGCAATGCTTCCGGCAGATTTGTGCTATATTTAAAAGTGAATCGCTTTTGAATCAAAAGGGTCAAGGTGTCTTAAACTGGCGCGATGACAACGCAGCCAGAGAAAAATAGCGCTTATCTCAAGTTCCTCAATTTAGTGAAGGCCTTGAGAGAGATGCCAACGTTTCCTGTGATGGACGCGACCGAAGAGCGCCTATTGCACCATCTCGAGTCAGCCTGGATGGCAGGTAAGCAAGTGACTGTGTTGGAGGCGATGCAGTTGGACGCTGAGACGTCTCCGGCGACTGTTCATCGCCGACTCAAAACCTTGCGCAAGAAAGGTCTCATCACTTTGACTGTTGATGAAAGCGATAACCGTGTGAAGTACGTGTCTGCCACTGCATTGGCGACGGAATACTTTGCGCAACTCAATAACGCTCTGATAGCAGCAACAAAGGGAACGTGACGTGGGCCAGACGACGAACAAATATGATGGACTTTTTGTAACTTATGTAGCCGTTGCTACTCTTGTTTACTACAGCACTTATTTGTTCAACGGGTGGTTCTTTTCATCCGTGAGTATCGCCCCGCACCTCAGCCTTATTTATCTTCCTGCAGCTGTACGGATGTTATTTGCGTTGGTGCTTGGGTTGCCCGCGGCCATTGGCATGGCACTAGGCACGCTGCTGATCATCTACACAACCCAAGGCAGCTGGACAGTCGTCTGGTACGAGGCCATTCCAGTTTCAGTCATATCTGGCTTTGCACCACTGGTTGCCGTTGTCGTTGGCGTTCGATGGTTAAAACTGCCTGTTGATTTGGGGGGGCTCAAGCCCTCTCATCTCATCAAGTTCACTCTTTTGGGTGCACTTTGCAATTCAATCCCCACGAATGCCTTTTACTGGGTTGCAGGTCACATGGACACTCCCTTGCCAGCAATGGCACAGATGTTCTTAGGTGACGTTCTTGGTACTCTTCTAGTCCTTTGGCTCGCTGCCAGCGTTGTCAAGCTTGTGAATCCAAAACTACCAAGCTGATGCCTAAATGAATCCGGATTGTTGTCCTTAGCAACTGATCCCGTCATCCCGCCCGAATTTCGCGGGCTAAATCTCTCTCCGCTTTAAGCCTCACTAGCGACGTTGCAAGAGCGACGGCGCTAGTAGTAAGCCGTTTTTGTAGCTTTCAAGTGCCGCAAAAAGATCACGCACTTGACAATCCTTATCAATATGCGAATAATTAGCAAAGGCAACAAATAAACTTCTATGTCAAAAGAAACGTTAGATGTGGTTCGAGAAAGTTGGCGGCGAAGCAGGTGCAACGGCGCTGTGTTGGGAACAATTTTTCGCTTTAACTTGGGATCGATAAATCCATGTTTAGTCCGCGCTGACGTCCCACAGTCTGAGCCGACCTTTGACTTGGAACTGTTTCAGGCAGTAGATGCAGTTGTTAACAGTCTGGAGAACAAACAAAAGCTAGTTCAGGCTCTGAGGAATCTGAGTGACATCTTTCAATCTCCCCAACAAAAACGAATAGAGGTTGAACACCTTAGCAAAGCCATTCTTGTGACTATCGAGCAGGTAATGGCTGATGACTTCACCCTACAAATTGGTGCTGCTAGAAGCTTGATGACAGAAACATTCAGACAGTTTGAGCCGACCGCTAAAGAGCCCGTTTGCAAAGATCAATGGATAAGGTACATCAAAAAATCAAATCGATTAAGGGGTGACGGAGGATGAAATGCATGAACTGTAGGAGCGACATAAGAGTGGACCATGGTCGTTGCATGGTTTGTGGCGCCACTATTAAGAAGATACAGCAGATAAACCTGAAGGTTAGCGGGAAGGATAATATAAAGAATAAGAATAACTATACAGTGCTCAGCCATATTTTTGGAACACTGTTCATACTTGCTCTTTGTTTGATACTGGTATATCGATACCTTTAAAGGGAAACGGAATTTGGCAAGCCAAAATAGGTGGTTTACTAAGTGAGTTAAGTCTAGCGATACCCTATTAATGGAACGATGAAGGCAATCAAAAATCGTATCAATACGATCTTGCGCCAATCAGAAGCTCTCAGCCTAGGAGCTAAATTTTTGACTTCTTCGAAGGTACATAAATCCACGTCTGAAGTGGCGGATCTTGCTGCTTAACAGAAGCTGAGTAGCAATAAGCAGACTTGTCTTCTTGAAGGAGTTTACACAGAGGAACTCCCAATTGATCAGAAATTGTAAACAGCACAGCTAAGGATGGATTGGCCTTGCCGGATTCAATAGTTGACAAGTAATTGCGCGCGATATTGCATTTTTCGGCAAATTCAATCTGGGTTAGCTTCTGGATTTTTCTGTTCTCCTCAATACGAAGACCAAGCGCAACCAACAAGTGCTTCAAGATAGTGTTACTCCACAAAAGTATGGATGAAAATCCTAGAGCGGTTGGACAACGGAGAAGTTAAAAACTTGGGTTTTTTTCCGCTACTAGCTATATAGAAATTAAATTAATTGCGAAGTTCTGCTCGCGCCAGCAGCTTTGCGCTTAATGCATCTAAATATCCACAAAGACGCTCAGCATTTATAGGTTTTTCACAACGAACTACACGGCAATTTGCGAAAGAGGAGTCGATCAAGTGTTCCTGATTCGACGCTGTCAAAGCGATCACATCCAGACCCTTTAGGTTAGCGTCATTTCCGATGGCCCGTACGAGATCTAATCCATCTACAGGTTCCGTTACCAGGTCAATTAAGAGCAAATCTGGATGAAGGGCAATGGTGTGATCAAGCGCTTGACTCGCCTTATTGACAATAGTAAGTTGTATCGAGTGACCGATTCGTTCTAACAGCGATTTGAAAATTGTAATTTGAGAGGGGTCGTCTTCAATTAAAAGAATCCGTAACGGCAACCTGCCGGTAATTCCGGCTAAGCCTGTACTTCTTGAATTAAGAAATTGATCGATACTGCTGCGAAAAATACGGCGATGCCCACCGGGTGTGATCCACACATCAAGCTCACCACTAGTGACCATTTTCTGGACAGATGTTGTGGATAAATTCAAAAGTACAGCCGCTTGCTGTGTTGTCATTACGTCTCGTTTATGTTTCATTGATTTGCTTATGTACTTAATGCCTTGAACTGAGCTCGTCAGTAAAATTAAATTTTAGCATTTATATCAATAAGCTTACAATCAACGAATTTTTATTAAAAATAATTTATCAACTTCCCATACTTAATGTTTTTACCGGGTGCTATTCTGAATGACTGCTCTTCGAACTTGAACTCGAAAAATTTGAAATTGCTCAAACGCGGGATAAGCATCGTGGTCTTAAGTGGTGATCAGTAAAACCTGAATTAGACACATTTCAAAAGCCTCTCAATGAAGGTTTGAGATTCAAGCTAAGCAGACCTCAACAAGTACATCTTGAAGATGCCAAGGATTGGACAATTAGTTCAATGGCCAAAAAGCAGGCGTTCACAAGTGGCCGCAACTGGCCCAAAGCGGCTGTTTGGTTGCGATACTTTGACGCATGTAAGACACAAGCGAGTAACAACGCTCAATGCATCACTTGGTATGGCTCCGCATCTGATCGCCTCAACGGTGTAGCCTTAGCCAAGTTCATCCACACAGCAAACGGCAAGTGATTGAACTGCCTCTTGGGCGCCATCCGCAGAATCTCTAGTCGTTCTTGAACCAACTGGATGACGCCACATTCAACCGGAATTTCATCGGGCTCTGCAATTGGTCTGTCTTTGGCATCGCGTCCCAAGACGTACCAGCACTGCCCGCCAAGCTCTAGATAAGCAGCTCGTTTCTCCGGTCGTTTGAGGTCGCCCAGCAAGTCCGCTCTGTTCACTTTGATCTCATGCACCACTGGCTCGAGGTAGGCCTGGACTGAGGAATTGCGGATAGAGAAGACATCCGGCATGCAGTAGCGCCAACTCCCCTGCTCTTCTTCGTGCAAAGTAATCTTCGCTCTCAAACTCAGGTTGGTCCACACCAGTCGCCCCTCCTTGAGCATGTCGTGGGCAACCTTCTCAACGAGCGCTTCGTGAGGGTCTTTGGCTTGTCGGTTGGAGTTTGCAGCAAGTGCGAGGAACTGGATGCCGGCGTCAGTAACTCGCATGCGTTCATGACCACCCTCCTCTTGCAGTCGCTCAAGGAGACCTGCCGCCAAGAGTTCAATCTCCATGACATCCAGACAAGGCCAGCCTGCAGACCGATACATGTCTCTGAGTCTTTTGGCATGGATCTTCTTGAGCCCAATGCCATTGACCACTGCAATGTGCTTTGCACTTCGCAGTTTGTTGGAGTCTTTGCTGGTTTCTGTATTGGTTTCTGTCATGTCTCACGCCCTTGCTACTGGCATGTCATCCCACCGGGTGGTGTAAGCGGGGGTTCTTCGTAGTTGCTTCATCGACCACTCTCTTCGCACTCCATCAAGGCCTGCACTGGCGGTCAGGACGGTGCCTTTACCAAAGCGCTGGTTCAGGGTGTCCATGGCTGTCATGAGTTTGGTTCGGTCTTCTTCGGAGTCGCCATCCTCCAGATCCAGTTCTGCCTGCTGGTTGGTATCGGGTTGTAGGTCCAGCAGCATCACCCCAGCCTTGGCGTAGTTGAATCCTTGTTCGAAGATATGGTTCAGGCCTTGAAGAGCTGCTTTGACGATGCAGGTGGTGTCGGCGCTAGGGCGTCGTAAGGGCGTGACCATGGAGCGGCTGTACTGAGCATCTTTGCGAAACGGGCTTGTACGAATGAAGACAAGTACCTGTCCTGCCTGACTGTGTTGCTTCCGGACCTTCTCCGCCGCTCGAGAAGCAAACTCTGTGACTGCTTCAGCGATGTGATGCTGTTCGGTGATGGGGCGGCCGAAGGATCGGGTACACGCGATTTCTTTCTTGGCAGCTGGGGTGTGATCCAGATCGATACAGGGGGTGCCCTGAAGCTCCCGAACGGTTCTCTCCAGCACCACGGACCACTTGCTTCGCACGATGGCAGGGTCAATCTTCATCAAATCCAGCGCGGTGTGGATACCTTCGGCTTGGAGCTGCTTGCTGATCTGCCGACCCACACCCCAGACCTCGTTCACCGCGGTGGCTGCGTAGACGGCGTCACGCTCCGATGGGTCTAGGGCGGCCAGATTGCAGACTTGCGCGAGCTTGTCGGGGTAAACACCCGGCTTGCGTTCGGCGGTCTTGGCGATGTGATTGGCTAGCTTGGCCAGGGTCTTGGTGGGGCCGATACCGATACCGCAGGGAATGCCTACCCACTGTAGGATGCGGGCCCGGATCTTGTGGCTGCGCTCAACGAGGTCACCTTTGACGCCACTAAGGTCGATAAAGGATTCATCGATGCTGTAGATCTCTTGGGCTGGGCCAAGGCCTGCTGCTAGGCTCATCATCCGGTCGGACATGTCGCCATACAGCGCGAAGTTGGCTGATAGCGCTACGAGACCAGCGTCTTCGGCCAAGTGCTTGATCTGGAACCAGGGGGCGCCCATGGCAATACCCAGCGCTTTGGCTTCGTTGCTTCGGGCAATGGCGCATCCGTCGTTGTTGGACAGGACAACCACCGGCAGTCCATTCAGACTGGGTCGAAAGACTCGTTCACAGGACACATAGAAGTTGTTGCCGTCTACCAGGGCGTACATGGAGTAACCAAGGCAATGTTTCAGGCGGAAGGAAACTGCTTGATGCAGCTGGTAACCACGCCCCAGATCTCTATAGTCTGGCCTTCCTTGGGCACTATGTCCGGATAAGTGGGGTTTGCAGCCTGAAGCTTGACCCGTCCGGCACGCTGGTAGAGCTGTTTGACAGTGAACTCACCATCCACCACAGCGACCACGATCATCTTGTGCCGTGGCTTGATGGCGCGGTCAATGACCAGTATGTCGTTGTCAAAGATGCCGGCATCCTTCATGGAGTGCCCGGAGACACGCTGCAGGAACGTGGCCTGCGGGTGGGTGATCAGGACTTTGGACAGGTCAATGCGTTCAGCTCCCAAGTCTTCCGCAGGGCTGGGGAAACCTGCACAGATGCGCGTGGGGACGAGGTCCAGCATGCAGGGAGACGCGGTGATGGGGACCGGGGGATGGCTAACGCAGTTACTGTACATTTATACAGTTTAGCCACAAGCTAACCTCCCGACAAGCAACGACCTAGAGCTGATCTTTCTTTGCCCAGTGCAGTGGCGGTCAGTCGAAATTTGGAGCGTTTAATTTCAAGCCAAGGCCAAACCCCAAGTTGAAAACCGCAATGAAAAAACAAACTTGGCGCAGCTTTTTTCCACAAAAAGTGAATAACTCCATTCGATACTTCAATTTCGGTGCTACGAAAGTGCTACATCACGATTTCAAAAAGTCGTAAGCCATTGATTTAAATTAGACTTTTTACGACTATCGGCCCAATCCATCATGGGGGCAACGGACAGGCGCCAGAGGTTGGACTCAGACATGTTCTTCGAAATCAAATAGTTGCCTGATTTTCGCAGATCGCCTTTTGGGGAGTCCCTTGCATCCACAAAGGATTGCGGCCTTGAGACTTGCTGTTCATGTTGCCGGAGCGTTGTGGACGGCAGTTGTGAACCCAAAGCGGACCTTCGCACTCCTGGATTACCTGCCCGAAAGCGGACATCCGATCTTATGCAAATGAGGGGGCCTTGCCGAGTTCGCCTATGCAGCGGAAGCAGTCTTCAGGAAGTCCCCCGATTGGGGGATGTTCAAGAGGATTCCGAGGCGTGAAAATTGTTAGTAGGCGTCTCCGTTAGGCGGCTGACGCGATGAAAATCTCAAAGACAGCTAGCATGCTCATGCAACCACCACTTGAATCTTCCGTTCGACCAGTATTTCGCATAAGTGGGGCGCTATTGCTAATGGGGATAGCCATCCTCGTCGCTCTCGATGCTGTGCAGGTCTTTTCATATAAGGGAGTTATCGCTAGTACTTGTGCGAGCGAGACTAGTTCTAGGAGTCGCCTGCTGTGTGAAGTAGGAGATGCAATGCTGAGAATTTTCCCAACTCAAGCCCAAGCCGCTGTTTTGGGTATTGCTATTGGGTGCTTTGCTGCAGCCCAGCTGCTACTAGCCTGGCTACTGATTAAGCCCCTAATTTTGAAGAATTTTCAGCACAGGATTGACCGCTAACAGCATGCAGGCGCCTCAACTGCGACATGAAATCTGCTGCAGGGGTGTTCAACTCCACGAACAACATTCGGAATTGCAATGATTGACAGAGAAGTAAATCCAGTCGAATGGTCTTCATTTATGCAAGAGCTGGAGGACGCCAACGAGCATTTGGCGAAACTCATTGCGGATATCAATGCCGCTCCAGATTACGACAGTGCAAATTTGAGGGTGGACTTGGGACATGTGTTCTCACACCTAAACCGCGCTTGGGCTCGACGTGAATTAACCAGCGACTTTACAGATGAAGAGTGGGAGCGCGCTAGCTTTTTCCCCAATGATCTTGACCCAATATGAGTTCCATTTACATTCGTAACATGCGGCTCCCACCGCCCGTTGCGAAGAGTCGTCGGTGTCTGCTATCAGCCTGATTCAGACATGACGGCAACAGGCTATTTCCAGTCTTCAAGCCCATAGGACATTAGCAAATCTTTGAGGGAGCCAACCTTGCGCATCCTGCGAATTTCCATGTCTAAAGTGGCCACCAAATCCTGAGCGTGCGGGTGCTTTTTGCTGAAGCCCACATACAAGGGACTCGGGCTTTGACAACCTGCGGACACAATCTGGTTCTGCAGCCCTTTCGCAGACAGGACATAGGCCATTTCTGTGTAGTCTTCGAAAATTCCATCCAGTCGTCCCCGAGTCATCATCTCGGCCCGTCGCTCGCTGGGGTTATCCGCAAAAACTTCATGTGTTTTTGGACGATTTTCGGGCCTGCTAAGCCACTCACCAAAATCATTCTGATAAGCGTTCCCCCCGACGACTCCGACGCGTGTCAAACCATCGAGGTCTTGAATCGAACGGTACTTGAACGGACTTGAAGCCGGCACAAAGACGCAACCCTTAGCGACCCCGATAGGCTCACTGCCGATGGCGAGCTGATGTTCTGTCGCTTCTCGCCCATTCGCAGCAATGACGGCTGCTGCTTTCCCGGAATGGGTGTCCAACAAAGCACGCGTCCAAGGCATCACCCTGTAGCTCACAGACTGTCCCTTTGTCGCAAACGCAGATTTCAAGAGTTCAACCACATAGCCGGGCTTCTTTGCGGTGGGCTCGCAGTTGTAAGGGCACCAAGTGTCAGCGACTACCACCATGGTTTGAGCAGTTGCATACCCTGTCGTTAGGAACAAAGCCAGCATTCCCAAGGCGTGACAAAGGCGCTTTTTCAAATCCATGGTGTATCCAGTTTGGATTGCAGGGCCTTGAATCTAACGTAAATACATTCAAAGCATCAATCCCGTGCAAAAGCTCAAGGAGCAGATGGTGTGAGGCGACAGCCGTCGCATCTATGGGTATCCTTGATCGTGTGTGTTTTTTGGTTGAAATCCGATTTGTGAAAAGGGTCTGCACATGGCATATGTCTACACGCTACTTTTGATTGTTGTGTGCCTGTTGGTGTTTATCCAATTGAAGCCAGACACCGCATCTCGCTGGGGTTTGGGATTGGAGCGCAAGCGCAGTGGGTTGGTATTGAAGTCGCAAGCGATTGCAGGCTTTGACATCCCTTACCTGGAGGGCGGCCAAGGCGAGGTGCTCGTACTCGTGCACGGCTTTGGAGGCGACAAGGACAATTTCACGCGCATGGCGCGGTTTTTAACCCCGCACTACCGGGTGATACAGCCAGACCTGCCGGGGTTTGGCGACGCTACACGCGACCCAGCAGCGCGGTATCGCATGGCCGATCAGGTGGAACGCCTGCATGCGTTCTTTCAGGCCTTGGGTGTGCAGAAAATGATTTTCGGTGGCAACTCGATGGGCGGTTTCATTGCTTGCGAATATGCCGCGCGCTACCCCGATCAGGTCAAGGCACTCTGGCTCTTGGATGCCGCAGGCACGGCCACGGCACACGACTCACCCATGTTGCAGCACTACCTCGCCACGGGTGAATCACCCCTCTTGCTACGCAGCCAAGCTGATGTGGCCCGGTTGATCCGCGCCACCATGGCACGGCCTCCCTACTTCCCAGGCTTTTTGAAACGTACGTTGGGTGCGCGCGCGATCGCGGACTACCCCTTGCATAGCGAGATCATCAAAGACCTCAGCCAACATTCGCCCATGCTGGAAACCCGCTACACCACATTACCAACTCCAGCGTTGATTGTGTGGGGGGCGGAGGATGGCATCTTGAACCCGGCCGCATCCCAGGTTCAGGAGCAGCTATTCCCCCGGCATCAGACCATCATCATGCAGGGCATAGGGCACCTGCCCATGCTGGAAGCACCCGCCCAAACCGCCCAAGATTTCATGAAGTTTGCGAAGACGCTGCCAGCTTAATCTTGCCGCACGAATTCCAACGCGCCATCATCAATCGGCTGGTTCAGGAGCAAGGTTTTGTCTACCTCATAAGCATGCGTTACGCGCCAGGGGCCACTGCGGCCCTGACGTGGCAGTTCGTTGACGTCCCGCAGAATGTAGCCCGAGGTCAGTGAACTCATCACATTGCCATCGCCCAATTCTCCGGATGGAGCGCGGGGCGTTGCACGTGCAACGCCCTTGGCATCCATGTAGTTGAGCAGCCGGCAGACGTAGCGCGAAGCGATATCCGCCTTGAGCGTCCACGAAGCATTGGTGTAGCCAAAAATGAAGGCCATGTTCGGCAGGTCCTGCATCAGCACTGCGCGGTAGCTCAGCAGTTGGTGGGTCGCTACCGGTACGCCATCCAAGGTGATTTCCATGCCACCAAAGGTCTTGAGGCGTATGCCGGTTGCAGTCACCACGATGTCAGCATCCAGCGACTCACCCGACTTGAGCAAGATGCCATGTTCTGTAAAGCTTGCAATTTCGTCAGTGACGATAGAGGCCTTGCCCGACTTGATGGCTTTGAAGAGGTCACCATCAGGCACCACACACATGCGCTGGTCCCACGGGTTGTAGCTGGGTGTGAAGTGGCGCATGTCCACCGTGTCCCCCAGTGTTTTCTGGATCGGACGCAACATGAACCTTCGCATGGCATCGGGCCAGCGTTTGGCGCCCTTGTACAGAGCGCGCTGCAAAGCGATATAGGAGGTACGCAAGGCGCCGTAAATCCAGCGTTGCGGCAGGACCTGTCCTAGCCGCGCAATCGCTTTTTCTAACGTGGGTGCGATGAAGTAGTAGGTGGGGGTGCGCTGCAACATGGTGACGTGCGCAGCATCGGCCGCCATGGCCGGAACGATCGTGACTGCCGTGGCGCCACTGCCGATCACGACGACCCGCTTGTCGCGATAGTCCAGGTTTTCGGGCCAGAACTGCGGATGAATGGTTTGCCCTCTAAAGCGATCCAGGCCGGGGAACACAGGCATGTGCCCTTGGTCATAGTCGTAGTAACCGGTACAGCTCACAAAAAAGTGGCAGGTGTAGCAGCGGGTTTCTCCGGTGGATTCCTTCAGGGCCTTGATCGTCCAATGGTTCTGATCGCTGGACCAGTCGGCCCTGAGGATTTTCAAGCCGAAGCGGATATGCCGGTCGACGCCATATTCCTGCGCGGTCTCTTTGACATACTCACGCACCAGCCGGCCTTCAGACAGCACCTTGGGTGACATCCACGGCCGAAAGGCATAGGCGAAGGAAAA
This sequence comes from Curvibacter sp. Hmag1.1, assembly GCF_059769165.1. Classification (NCBI taxonomy): domain Bacteria; kingdom Pseudomonadati; phylum Pseudomonadota; class Betaproteobacteria; order Burkholderiales; family Comamonadaceae; genus Curvibacter; species Curvibacter sp. Hmag1.1. The sequence continues at coordinate 3,679,503 of NZ_JBMBGX010000002.1, read as the reverse complement.
CATGTCGGAATCAGAACGCACTCCAGGGTAGCGAAACAGATCCCAGGTGCCACCAATCGCGTTGCGCCGCTCCAAGATTGCGTATCGCTTGCCCGGAGATTCCTTCTGCAAATGGCACGCCATGCCGATCCCTGAAATTCCCGCGCCGACAATCAACACATCAAAATGTTCGCTCATAGAACTCCCTGCCGAATACCAAGTGCAATGCTTGCCCATAGTGGGCCATGGCTCCAAAAGCCAGTTTATAACTTTGCCCTGAAAGCCTCTCTGCGCGATCTAACTTCAATGCAAACCCGACGATGAAAGAGGTGGCTACCCGCTGCTGGAATGCTCCCTTTGCAGAGAAAACATAGGGCTGGTTTTAAGCTTTCGCGACTACCAGCCGCTACTGCCTGGGTCGCCCTTGAAGGGCCCCGCTAAATCAGGTGTGATCCATCCGCCATAAAAACCTCCAAGTTGTGCCGACACCTTGGCGCTGCCCACTGTGCAAGCTCATCCTCTGTCATGCGTGGATCTTAGAGGGCGACGCAAGCCTGAATCACTGCGAGACCCAAAGCCCCTCAGGTCATCGCGCAAATTCCAACTAGAAGATCCAACCGGAAAACATGTACACGCTCTTTTCCAAGCTTCCAGGTCGCTCACTGCCCTCAGTGACCCCATTCGTGGGAGTTGTTTGTGAATAAGAAATACTGACAACCTCGCTAGCTCGAATAAACTGGATTCGTCAAATTCGTGAGCCCGTTTAGATACCTCGGAGTCTTCTTGTCATGCTTGGATTCGGTCCCAACCTGCGCGCACTGCTTTTGAGTCTGGCTCTTGCGGTTTCTGGTGCATCAGCCAGCCATGCCAAGTGCTCACGGGTGATTCAAGTGCCGGTGGCTCCGATCGGCCAGAGCGTAATCATCGACGGGGAAAGCATCAGTGGCATTTACCCCGAACTTTTGCGCAGCCTCACCGACAAAGAAGGCTGCAGTTTCACCTTCAATGAGGTGCCTCGGGCGCGGTTGGAAGTGTTGTTTGAGACTGGTCGTGCAGACCTGCTGATACCGGCCAGCAAGACACCAAAGCGCGACGCTTTTGGCACGTTCGTGGCCCTCGTACAAAACCGCCCCACTCTTTTGTCTCTGTCGTCCAACCGCGCGACCATCAAGACGCTGCGGGAGCTGCAGGATGACTCCACATTGAAAGTGGCTTTGGTGCGAGGTTTTGACTATGGTCCTGCATACCAGGATTTGGTGACCTCCCTTGCAAAGCAAGGGAGGTTAATCATGGATGTGGACGCCATATCAGTAGCTCGGTTGCTCAAGGCCGGCAGTGCACACGCAACCATCATGGCTTCGACCATACTGGCCGGAGCCATACAGGATGACGAGCGTGTGCGTGATTTACTGGATCGTCTTCGCATTGAACCGCTTGACGAGCCGCCATGGGGTACCAGCGGTGTCTACATTTCCAACAGTTCGCTCACTCCGCAAGACAGGGCGGCATTGCTGGAGGCATTGGAGCGTGCTGCACGATCCGGCGATGTATGGAAGGCCTTCCTCCGCTATTACAGCCCGGCCATCCTCAAAGGCAGCATCCGCCCGCTCTGAGTCAACTTAAGCTGCAGACGTAAACAGGCTGTCGCGAAACACACAGAGAGTCAGGGTCAGCGGCAGATATATTTCAGCGGACATGGGTCTATCGCCCCTTCCCTGCTTCACCCCTGTTGTGGCGTCAGACTGGGGGGAGGAATATCTCCACCCGGTCACGCCCGCCCTGCTTGGCGAGGTACATCGCACGGTCTGCAAGTTCCACCAGTCGCTTGGGGCTGGGGACGCCTTCGGAATACGCCACACCGATGCTACCCGTCATGGGCCGGCGCAGGCCAATGATGCTCTTGATGGATTCGCGAATGCGCTCAGCCACCACCAGCGCCTCGTTGAGCTTGGTATCGGGCAGGATGACGCAAAACTCCTCACCACCGTAGCGGGCTACATGGTCATAGGCACGAGCCTGGCTCTTGATGGCCAGCGAAACAAACATCAAAGCCTGATCTCCGGCCACGTGGCCAAATGCATCGTTATAGGCCTTGAAGCGATCCGCATCCACCATCAATAGACACAGTGGCGATTTGGAACGCTGGGACCGCGCAAACTCGTTGGCCAGCAACGTGTCAAAGGCACGACGATTCTTCAGGGCCGTGAGTGGATCAGTAAGGGTTTGTTCCTGCAAATCCTGGTTCAGCTCTTCGATGCGGCGCTGGTGGTTTTCAAGTTGTTGCTGGCGCAGTGTTTGCGCTTTGGCTACCAGCTCCAGTTCTGCATTGGCGCGGCGCAAGGCCAGCAACTGCACCACCTGACGGGAGAGCGCCTGGAGGGCCTCTGATTGGCGCTCGGTCAGTTTGCGGGGCACTTTGTCAATCACACAAACGGTACCAAGAGCGGCACCGGAGGGTGTCAGCAGCGGTGCGCCTGCATAAAAACGGATACCGGGGTCTCCGGTCACTAGCGGGTTATCGACGAAGCGCGCGTCCTGCAATGCATCAGGCACTTCCATGACCCGGTCAGGATCTACGATGGCATGGGCGCAAAAGGCCTGACCACGTGGGGTTTCCATGGCACTCAAGCCCAGTCTGGCCTTGAACCATTGGCGGTCTTCATCCACCAGCGAAATCAGGGCGATGGGGGTGTCGCAAATGAACGAGGCCAAGCTGACCACATCGTCATAGGCCTGTTCGGCAGGCGTATCCAGGATATTGAAGCTGCGCAGGTCTTCAATCCGTAGCTTCTCATCCAGGTTGGCGGGGTCGTGCATGCAGGCGGACTTTCCTTGGGTCTGCGTGGGCGATGGGCCGCCTGAAGACGATGTCATTCAGTGTCAGACGACGGCACACCATGGTGCTTTATTGTGCACCAATCCCATCCACAAAGCCCACGTTGAGGCCACTGCCAAAGCCGCTCCTGCTAGGCGTATACCCCAAGTGCCATCCCCCATGCGCGACAGACCTAACCGTAACCAGAGCCAGGGGCCTGCCATCATGGTGAGTGAGGTCCCCAGCGCAAAAAGGGCCATGGTCGCAGCGCCGGATTGCGGCTCCCCTGACAGGGAGGCCAGCAGCAAGGCGGAATACAGCAATCCGCAAGGCAGCAGGGACCACACCACGCCCAAGCCTATGGGAGCCGCAAGCGCACTTCCCGCAGAGACTTTGCGCACGCGGGCCCAGACACTGCGTGCACCGGCTTGCAGCCACAGAGGTTGCCGGCCTGTAAACAGAAGGACGAGCCCGAGAACCGTAGCCGCCACGTGCAGCAAGGACCAGACCGGCCGCAACGCAGCGGATTGCACGGTGAGCCAACCCAAGCCTTGCACCGAAGCAGCCGCAAGTGCCCCCAGCGCTGCATAGCCTATGACTCTGCCCGCTTGGAAACTCAGCATGGCCGTCGTACCTCTGGCGCCTGCGGCCTGCCCTATGCCTGCACAAGCCGCCCCGCACATGGCAAGACAATGGGGCCCGCCCACGAGGCCCATCAACAAAGCGGTAACTGCCAGAGACGACTGCATCCGGGCAGGTTAAATGATTTTGGAGAAGCGGGCGCGGGTACGGTCGGTTTGCAGGTAGCGGTCGAACACCATGGCGACGGCGCGCACAAAAAACCACCCTTGGCTGGTCACTTGGATACCGTTGTCATCCAGCGTCACCAGACCCTGCTCTTCCAAACCGCGCAAGGTATTGAGCTCAGCGGTAAAGTAGGTTTTGAAGTCCAGCAGATACGCAAGATTGATAGATTCAAACTGCAGCTGGCCTTGGCACATGAGCGCCATGATCACCGCACGGCGCACCAGGTCGTCACGTGTAACGGCCATGCCCCGCACGATGGGGAAGCGCCCTTGGTCCAGGTAGTCGTAATACTCTTCCAGCGTCTTGGCATTCTGGCTGTAAGTGGCACCGATGCGGCCGATGGCAGACACCCCCAAGGCAATCAAGTCGCAATCCGGCTGGGTGCTGTAGCCCTGGAAGTTGCGATGCAAGCGCCCCTGACGTTTGGCAATGGCCAGCGAGTCGTCCGGCAAGGCAAAGTGATCCATACCCACATACACATAGCCGGCCCCCATGAAGGATGCCAGTGAGTGCGCCAACATGGACACCTTGGAGGCGGCACCGGGCAGCTCCACTGTGGCGATACGCCGCTGGGGCTTGAAGCGCTCCGGCAGATGCGCATAAGCGTAGAGGGCAATGCGGTCAGGGCGCAAGGCATTCACTTGTGCGAGGGTACGGTCAAAGGACTCGGGGCTTTGGCGGGGCAAGCCGTAAATCAGGTCCACATTGATGGACTCAAATCCACGAGCCCGTGCCGCTTCGACCAAGGCAAATACCTGCTCGGCGGGCTGCACACGGTGCACAGCCTTCTGGACAGCGGGGTCAAAGTCTTGCACGCCGAAGCTCAGTCGGTTGAAACCCAGCTCGGCCAAGGTATCCAGGCGCGATGCATCAACCGTGCGGGGATCCACCTCTATGGAATATTCACCGCCGGCGGCAAAGCTGAAGTTGCGGCGCAGCATCGCCATGAGTTCCCGCAGTTCAGCATCGCTCAAAAAGGTGGGGCTGCCCCCACCCAAGTGCAACTGGCTGACGGACTGTCCCGTTCCCATCAATTTCGTGTGCAACTCCACTTCCCGGGTCAGGTAGCGCAAATACGTAGCTGCCTTGTCATGGTGCTTGGTGATAATCTTGTTGCAAGCGCAGTAGTAGCACAGCGATTCGCAAAATGGGATGTGCACATAGAGAGACAAGGGCAAGGCCAGCGCAGCAGCCCCGGACCGGCGTTGCTGCAAGGCTTGGGTGTAATCGTCCGCACTGAAGGCCTCGACAAAGCGATCTGCCGTCGGGTACGAGGTGTAACGCGGCCCGGAGACATCAAACCGGGTCAATAAATGTTCTGATATGGGTGCGGATGCAATGGCTGCGTTCATGAATACTCCAAGCTAGCGCACAGACTGTGACCGAAGCGCCCGCCAAGCTCCTTGATTTACATCAAGGAGTTTCAGGATGACCGGGACCATAATTGACTTGCATCAGGGGAACACCATGCTTGAACACGCAACACCTACCGCCAAGTCTCTCGACAACCATACGTCCATCGCGATCACGCCGGTCGGCACAGCGGCATTGAACCCCCACACCATCAAAGTGGCTTGCTCCAACTGCAACCTGCGCGAACTGTGCATGCCTTTGGGGTTGAGCGCTGCAGAGCTGGACAAGATTGACGACGTAGTGGCCAGCCGCCGCAAGATCAAACGCGGAGCAACCCTCTTCCGCAACGGAGAAAAGTTCACCAGCCTGTTTGCCATTCGCACCGGCTTCTTCAAAACGTGCGTTGCTTCTGAAGACGGCCGCGACCAAGTGACCGGCTTCCAGATGGCCGGTGAGATCGTAGGGCTCGATGGCATCGTGAACGACCACCACACGTGCGATGCAGTAGCCCTCGAAGATGCCGAAGTCTGCGTCATGCCCTTTGACCGCATTGAAGAGCTCTCGCGGGAAGTGAATTCGCTGCAGCGCCATGTCCACAAGATCATGAGCCGCGAAATCGTGCGTGAAAACGGCGTGATGCTCCTTCTGGGCAGCATGCGAGCCGAAGAGCGACTGGCTGCGTTTCTGCTGAACCTGGTTCAGCGCCTGCATGCCCGCGGCTTCTCGCAAAGCGAGTTGGTGTTGCGGATGACCCGCGAAGAGATTGGAAGCTACCTGGGTCTGAAGCTTGAGACCGTGAGCCGCACATTCTCCAAATTCGTGGAAGACGGCATTGTGGAAGTCAAGCAGCGCCATGTGCGCATCCTGAACACAGAGGCTCTGAAGGACATCGTCAACCCCAAGGTCTGCAACTGAGCGGGGCTCAAACTCCTAGTCGTTGACCTCGGCGGCACTCATATTGAGCAAGGCTGTCAAGGCGCTGGAGGCCAGCGTCACCCCCCAGAAAACGAAGAACGCCAAGGTGTAAATCCCTTGGCGTGAAAGCGGTAGCGCTGCATCGTGCCAATGCAGATCGTGCGGGTCAATGAATGCAAACACCACGATCTCCAGTACGCCGGCCGCCAGAAAAGCGGGCCAGACGACTGCCATCCATTTACCTGTCGGCATACATCGCTCCTGAAAATCCGCTTTAGCGCGGTGCAGTGGTGGGCACTACCCCTGTCGCTGCATGGTTTCGCGCCTGCATGGCTGGGGCCAGGCTCTCAGGCTTGGCCGCCAAAGACTTGTTGATGTCCAAGCCGGCCTGGTAGTAATTTTCATCGACGATGGGGTCCATGCCACGCACGGCAATGTAGAAGGTCAGGAAACTCGCCACCACCACGATGAGCGGACCGGAGACTACCAGCCACACATGACCGAACTTCCACCAGGGTGCTGGTGTGTTGGACGAAGTTGTAGGGTTGGACATAAGCAGTCTTTCTTAACGCGGAACAATAAATACGGACTTTTCAGTCACTACGGCAGACGCGGGGGCCGATTTCACCGTGAAATGGATGGGGTGCGAACCGGAAGCCGCACCTTCGTAGGGAAGCTGCACGCGGACGGCGATCCAACGCGATTCGGTAGGGCCGACCTCCATGCTGACATCGGTCGACACCGTTAACCCCGGCAGACCTTCGACGCTGACTTCATAGGTTTGCGGAGTTTCCCGGGTATTCATGATTTGCAGGCGGTACACATTCTCCAGACGACCGCCCGACACAATGCGGGCCAAAGTGCCGCGGTCGCGCTCCACATCCACTTTGAATGGCGGTCGCAACAACAGGCTGGTCAGCATCGCGATTACCACGGCCAGCAGGATGCCGGTGTAGATCAGCACTCGAGGTCGAAGCACATGGCGCAAGGTTTGGGAATTGGTCCAGTGCTGACTCAAGGCGTTCTGTGTAGAGTATTTCACCAAGCCACGGGCATAGCCCATTTTGTCCATTACGGTGTCACACACATCGGCACAAGCACCACAACCAATACATTCGTATTGCAAGCCTTTGCGGATATCAATACCGGTCGGGCAGACTTGCACGCACAAGCTGCAGTCCACACAGGCGCCCAGATTCAAGGTTGCGATGTCGGCCTTTTTGGAGCGGGCACCCCGTGGCTCCCCGCGCTCCTGGTCATAGGTCACGATCAAGGTGTCTTTGTCAAACATGGCGCTTTGGAAGCGCGCATAAGGACACATGTATTTGCAGACCTGCTCGCGCATGTAGCCCGCATTGCCGTAAGTGGCAAAGCCGTAGAACAACACCCAGAAGGTTTCCCAAGGGCCCATGGACAACGCCATGAATTCAGCGCCCAGACTGTGGATGGGTGTGAAGTAACCCACGAACGTGAATCCGGTCCACAAGCCAACGGCAATCCACATCAGCTGCTTGGCTGCTTTGCGCCAGACTTTATCGAGATTCCAAGGACCTGCGTCACGCCGCATGCGGGCAGAGCGGTCTCCTTCCGCCAGCTTTTCCAACCAAAGGAAAATTTCGGTGTACACCGTTTGCGGACAGGCATAGCCGCACCACAAACGCCCTGCTACCGCCGTAAACAAAAACAAGGACAGTGCGGAGATCACCAGAATGCCGGTGAGATACACAAAGTCCTGCGGGTACAGCACAAGGTTGAAGATATAGAACCGCCGAGCCCCGAGATCAAACAGCACCGCTTGGCGCTGCCCCCACTCCAACCATGGCAATCCATAAAACACCAACTGGGTCAGGAAGACCAACGCCCACCGCCACTTCGAGAAGTAGCCCGACACGCTGCGCGGATAAATCTTCTTGTGCGCTTCGTACAGGGCAATCGTCTCCTCGTCGGCACCGGGTGGCGGGGCAATAGGCCCCTTGTCCGGTGACGCGACGATAGGAATGATTTTCTTCTCTGCAGTGGAGGCGGGTACGCTCAAGGAATGTCCTTTGCTTGGCAGCCGGCTTTACTTGGCCGCACCAGTGTTGGAGAAACCCCAGACATAGGACGCCAGAACCTTGATCTGCGCGGGAGACAGTTTTTGCGCCTGCGCGGGCATCTGGTTGACCTTGCCGTTGTTCACCATGGCGATGATGGCGTTTTCGCCATAGCCGTGTAACCAGATGTCGTCGGTGAGGTTCGGTGCACCGAGCGCCTGGTTGCCCTTGCCGTCTGCACCGTGGCAGGCTGCACAAGCTGCGAACTTGGGCTTGCCCAGAGCAGCGCGCACCGAGTCGTTAGGGCTTCCCGACAGGCTGAGCACATAGTTCGCTACGTTCTTCACGTCATCTGCGGTACCAACGGCTGCTGCCATGGGTGGCATCTGGCCGATACGACCCTGGTTCAGTGTCTCGATGATCTTGTCGGGTGTACCGCCGTGCAGCCAGTCAGCATCGGTCAGGTTGGGAAAGCCTTTGGAGCCATGGGCGTCCGAACCGTGGCATTGGGAGCAGTTGTTCATGAACAAACGCTCGCCGATGGCATGGGCCTGAGGGTCCTTGGCCATGTCTTCAGGCGTCATGCTGTCAAAGCGCGCATAAATGGGCGCGATGTCGGCTTCACCCTTGGCGATTTCGGCTTGCAGCTGGCCGGTCGAAGTCCAGCCCAGCTTGCCGGCGGAATTGCCCAAGCCGGGGTAGAAGGCCAGATACACGCCGGCAAACACGATGGTGATGACAAACAAGCCTACCCACCAACGGGGCAAAGGATTGTTCATTTCACGCAGGTCGCCGTCCCAGACGTGACCGGTAGTGTTGTCATTGGCGGTCATGGCCTTGGCTTTGCCGCTGAACCACAACAGGAACAGACAGGCCACGATGCCGATGACCGTGACGGCGGTCACGTAGACCGACCAGAAGTTGCTTGTGAAGTCACTCATTTTGATTCCTTTTGGGGCTCAGTCCTGCTCGAAAGGCAGGTTGGCGGCCTCTTGAAAGTCGCTGGAACGGCTCTTGGACCAGGCCCAGCGAACAATGGCGATAAAGACCACGAAACTGATAACCGTGGTGATAGAGCGCAGGTTGTTGACATCGATGTCCATGGTCATCCCCTTACTTCAGTGCCAGGCCCAGAACCTGCAGGTAAGCGATGGTGGCTTCCAGCTCGGTCTTGCCCTTGACTTCTTCCGAGGCCTTGGCGATCTGCTCGTCCGTGTAAGGCACACCCACTTTGCGCAAGGCGCGCAGGTGCGATGGCAGGGACTCGGCATCCACCAGGTTTTTCTCCAACCAGGGGTAGGCCGGCATGTTGGACTCAGGCACCACATCACGTGGGTTGGTCAAGTGAATGCGATGCCATTCATCGCTGTACTTGCCGCCCACACGGGCCAGGTCCGGACCGGTACGCTTGCTGCCCCACTGGAAGGGGTGGTCATACACCGACTCGCCTGCCACGGAGTAGTGGCCGTAACGCAGTGTCTCGGCCCGGAAGGGGCGGATCATCTGCGAGTGGCAGTTGTAGCAACCTTCACGTATGTACACATCACGCCCGGCCAATTGCAAGGCGGTGTAGGGCTGGATGCCCTGGAGGGGCTCTGTGGTGGATTTCTGGAAGAACAGCGGAACAATTTCCACCATACCGCCTGCCAGCAACACCAGCAGGATCAGCACGATCATCAGAAAGTTGCTGGTCTCGATCTTCTCGTGCGACAGACCGGATGTACTTTTTTCGTTTGCCATACAAAGGTCCTTTTAAGCGTGGGCTGCTGCGGGAATGGCCACGGTATTGGCGCGTCCTGCAGTAGCAGTCATCAGGGTGTTCCAGAGCATGATCAGCATGCCGCCGAGGTACAGCAGGCCGCCCAACAAGCGCAACACATAGAAGGGGTAGGTCGCTTTAACCGACTCCACGAAGGTGTAGGTCAAGGTACCGTCAGGGTTGATGGCGCGCCACATCAGGCCTTGCATCACACCGGCAATCCACATGGCAGCGATGTAAATCACGATACCGATAGTGGCAGTCCAGAAGTGCAACTCAATCGCTTTGACGCTGTACATCTGCTTGCGGCCGAACAGGCGGGGAATCAGGTAGTACATGGAACCCATGGTCACCAGACCCACCCAACCCAAGGCGCCGGAGTGCACGTGGCCCACAGTCCAGTCGGTGTAGTGGCTCAGGGCGTTCACGGTCTTGATGGACATCATGGGGCCCTCGAAAGTGGACATGCCGTAGAAGGACAAGGACACGATCAGGAAGCGAAGGATGGGGTCGTCACGCAGTTTGTGCCACGCGCCGCTCAGAGTCATTACGCCGTTGATCATGCCGCCCCAGCTGGGTGCCAACAGAATCAGCGAGAACACCATGCCGACAGACTGGGTCCAGTCCGGCAAGGCGGTGTAATGCAAATGGTGTGGACCCGCCCACATGTAAGTGAAGATCAGCGCCCAGAAGTGGACGATGGACAGGCGGTAGCTGTACACAGGCCGTTCTGCCTGCTTGGGAATGAAGTAGTACATCATGCCCAGGAAGCCGGCGGTCAGGAAGAAGCCCACAGCATTATGGCCGTACCACCACTGAACCATGGCGTCTTGCACACCAGCGTAGGCGGAATACGATTTCATGAAGCCTGCGGGGATCGCTGCACTGTTCACCAGGTGGAGGATGGCCACCGCAATGATGAACGCACCAAAGAACCAGTTGGCTACATAGATGTGCTTGACCTTGCGGGTTCCGACGGTTCCGAAAAACACCACCGCGAACGACACCCAGACCAGTGTGATCAGGATGTCAATCGGCCATTCCAGCTCCGCGTATTCCTTGCCGGAGGTGTAACCCAATGGCAGAGAAATGGCTGCTGCCAGGATCACCAGCTGCCAACCCCAGAAGGTGAATGCGGCCAGCTTGTCGCTGAAGATGCGCACGTGACAGGTGCGCTGCACGACGTAATAGGCAGAAGCGAACAAGCCGCAACCGCCGAACGCAAAAATCACTGCATTCGTATGCAGCGGGCGCAAGCGCCCATAGGTGAGCCACGGAATACCGAAGTTGAGTTCGGGCCAGGCGAGTTGGGCGGCGATGATCACGCCCACCAACATGCCGACCACCCCCCAGACCACGGTCATGATGGCGAACTGGCGCACAACGGTATCGTTGTACACCGTCGCCTGCTGATTTGGAAATGCCATATTTACCTCTTCTTGGATTACTTCAAAGCAAGTGTCTGCCGGGCTTTACAAACGCGGGTTGACCCAAATCAACCGGCAGAGAAAAAGCGGGGAACCTTTTTCAGGGTTCGCGCAAAATGCGCTCACCCTCGGATTCGATGTCCTCGAACTGGCCGCGGTCAATGGCCCACCAGAGACCTGCCAGAATGAAAAACACCAGCACCACCGACAGGGGAACCAACAAATACAAGATGTCCATGACTACTCCTGGGTGAGTGGAAAGAGAGGCGCCGTGTGCGTTGCCGCAGGGGCAGGCGAACTCAAAGGCGCGGAGAGGCGCAAGGCGTTCAACACCACCAGCAAGGAGCTGCAGGCCATGCCCAAACCGGCCAGCCATGCTGGCAAATAGCCGGCTACGGCCAAAGGAATGCAAGCTGCGTTGTAGGCCAAGGCCCACCAAAGGTTCTGGCGCACCACCTGCATGGTTTTGCGGGCCAGCATCCATGTGCTGCTCACGCTGGCCAACTTGTCACCCATGGCTACGAAATCAGATCGCGATTGCGCAATCGGCACCGCGCGCCCGAAGGCAAATGACACATGCGCGCCTGCCAGCACCGGCCCGTCGTTCAAACCGTCGCCCACCATGGCCACCACGTGCCCGTCAGCCTGCAGCTGCTGCATATAGGTCAACTTGTCCGACGGCGAGCACGCGCCACGCACATGAGCGATGCCCAATCGGCTGGCCATGGTGCGGGCCGCTTCTACACGGTCGCCGGATAAGAGATGCACCCCTATTCCCATGCTTTGCAAGGTGCGCACCACCTGCACGGCATCTTCACGCACTTCTTCTTGCAAATGGAAGCTGGCCACCCAGCCTGAAGCATCGCTCAAGTGCACGACCGGACCTTGTGCCTTAGCCGATAACAACTCTGGCGGAACACCGCCACAAAACGATGCGCCCCCCAAGCGGAAGCGCCCCTCCACGAGACCATCTATCGTCAATTCCATGCTGATATCCGCTTCTACCCCCTGCCCCGCCACTTCGTGCGAGTTGTTTACGTGCAGGGGGCATATGCCTTCGCGCTCCGCAGCCAGCACCAACGCCCTTGATAGCGGATGCAGGGACTGCGACAGTCCGGCGGCAGCGGCCAAGGCTGAAGCCCGGTTAACGCCAGCACGACAGGCGACCGATTGCAGAGCCATAGCATCGCGGGTCAGTGTCCCGGTTTTATCAAACACCACGGTATCGGCAGCCGCCAGAGTTTCCAAGGCGGGCAAGCTGCGGACCAGGAGCCCGTTGCGTGCCAGATTTCCAGCTGCCGCGAGCATGGCCGCTGGAGTCGCAAGCGACAAAGCACAAGGGCAGGTCACCACCAACACCGCGACCGCCACCATCAGGGCATGGGCAGGGTCGGTCGGCCACCACCAGATGGCGGCACCTACAGCAGCGAGGAGCACGCCGATCAAAAAGGGTTTAGCCCAACGGTCGGCCATCTGCGCCGCGCCGGGCTTGGTGAGGGAGGCACTTTCCATGAGGGCCAGAATCTGGGCAAAACGGGTGGACTCCCCCAAGGTTTGCACCCGCACCAGCACAGTGCCCAACAGGTTGTGGCTGCCTGCAATGACGCCCTGCCCCAAACCGCGCTGCAGAGCATGCGACTCACCGGTCAGCAAGGATTCGTCCACCAGGGTGTACCCCTGCTCGATCACACCGTCAGCCGCAAAGGTCTCCCCGGCGTGCACCTGCATCAGGTCACCCACCACCAGCCGACGCACCGCCACACGCTCATAACTGCCGTCGGCAGCCCTTCGCTGCACGCTGTCGGGCATGCGGTTCATCAGCGCCTCCAGCGCACCTGCGGTACGGTCGCGCAAGCGCAGCTCCAGCCAGCGGCCGGTCAGCAAAAAGAAAACAAACATGGTGAGCGAGTCGAAATACACCTCGCGTCCGAATAGCCCGGCCGGATCAAAAGTACCCGCTGTGCTGGCTGCAAACGTGATCCACATCCCGATGGCCACGGGCAGGTCCATGCTGATACGGGCGTGGCGTACGTCCGCCCATGCCTTGCGGAAAAACGGACCGCAAGAGAACAGGATGACCGGCAGCGACAAGACCCACGAGGCCCAACGCAGCAATTGCTCGTACTCGCCGGTCAGGTCGCCGGGGCGTGCCTGATAGGCAGGCCACGCATACATCATCACTTGCATCATGCACAGGCCGGCCACCAGCCACTGCCAGAGTGCCTTGCGGGATTCGGCCTTGCGGCGCTCCAAGGCGAACACATCGTTCGCAGGCACCGCGCGGTACCCAGCAGCTTGCACCGCGTGCATCCACTCAGAAGGCTTGACCTGGTCTTGCGACCAGCGCACTTGCGCGCGCTGACTGGCTGCGCTTACCCTGGCTTCCTGCACGCCGGGCACGCTGCGCAATGCATCCTCTATCGTCATGGCACAGGCAGCGCAGTGCATGCCCTCGATCACGACATTCGACTCCCAGCAACCGGGCGCTGTGCCCGACGCGCGGCTGAAGGCAGTCCACTCAGCCGGACTATCGACGACGGCAAGCGAATCCCTGTCCAAAGGCAGAGAAGTGGGAGCATTGGCCGGAGTGCTGATCATTGCAAAGGATTCTGAGTCGGTGGAGCAGAACGAACCTTGATGCAAATCAAGTCTTTCAGGGATGGACGGCGTAACCTGAATGCTCACAACACAGGAGCCTCACCATGTACCAACGTATTCTTGTCACCACCGACGGCAGCAAACTCTCGCAAAAGGCCGTAAGCACCGCGATTTCCCTGGCCGGTCTGTGCGGCGCCGAACTCATCGCGCTCAAAGTGGTGCCCCGCTACCCCCAGACCTACTTCGAAGGCGGTATCGCTCTTGCCGGTGACGATATCAAGCAGGTGGAAAAAGCCTGGAGCGACGCTGCCCAGAAAGTGGTCGACGCCGTCAAAAAGACCGCAGAGTCCAAGAAAGTGGTAACCAAAGCCGTCGTAGTGCGATCCGATGTGGTCTCAGACGCGGTTTTGGCCACCATCAAGAAGCACAGTTGCGATCTGGTCATCATGGCGTCTCACGGTCGCAAGGGCATCAAGCGACTGCTCTTGGGCAGCGAAACCCAGCACGTGCTCACCCACGCAACCATTCCTGTGCTGGTTTTGAAGTAAATGTGGCTCTAGCGCCCGTGCAATGTGCGCGGACTGCTCCTGAAATCAGAGCAGTTTAGAAGGGGTGAAAGAGAACTCTTCCTCTTCCTGGTACCGGTCGCGAATCGCCAAGACGTCGTCAAACCCGTCCAGGAAGGCTTGCACACATTGCGGATCAAAGTGAGTGCCGGAGCCGGCGTTTAGAAAGTCCACCGCCTGCTCCAGGGACCAGGCTTTTTTGTAGGGACGCTCCGAGGTCAAAGCATCAAACACGTCTGCCACCGCGACGATGCGGCTGAAGATCGGAATAGCCTCGCCCTTGAGGCCTTGCGGGTAGCCGCTGCCGTCGTACTTTTCATGGTGGCCCAGCGCGATTTCCGCCCCCGCCTGCAGCACCCGTGAGTTGCTGTTTTTCAGCAGTTCGTATCCGAATGCAGCGTGCTGCTTCATGATCTCAAACTCGGCGGCATCCAACCGGCCGGGCTTCAAAAGGATGTTGTCGGTAATGCCCACTTTGCCGATGTCGTGCATGGGGGCAGCTTCCAGCAACAGCTCCTGTTCTTCCGGCGGCAAACCCAGCTTCTTGGCAATCAGCTGGGAATAGTGCGCCATGCGCAGGATGTGCGCGCCGGTTTCCGGGTCGCGGAACTCAGCGGCCTTGCACAGGCGAAAAACGGTATCCCGCTCACGCTGCAAAATTACTTCTGTGGCTTTGCGCACTTCGGACGACAGCCACTCGGCGTGGTCGGCCAATTTGCGGCGTGCGCTGCTCAAGCTCAGCATGTTTTTGGCGCGAGCCAGGAACTCGACCTTGTCGACCGGCTTGGCCAAAAAGTCGTTGGCACCCGAGTCCAGTGCACGGTAACGCACCTGCTTCTGGTCATTGGCCGTGATCATCAGGATGGGCACGTCCACGCAATTGGGCAGCGCCCGGAAGCGTTGGATGAATTCCAGACCATCGATGTCCGGCATCATGTAATCCACGATCACCAAGTCAGGGGTGTGCGTCGCAGCCCATGCCAGTCCGTCCAAGGGGCTGGCGAAGCTGTAGCTCTGACAGTTGTCCAGCTTTTTGATCAGCGCGCCGAAAAGAATCAGATTGATTTCGGTATCGTCAATGATCAGTACTTCCTGCATGGTCACAGTATCGCCTTAAATCTGACCGCCGAACCCGGCAGACCGGTTGCGCAAAATCACCATGAGGCGCTCTACCTCATGTATCAGAGGCTCCACGACACCGCCTACTGAAGCCTTGTCCGCAAAAGCAGCCATGGCCTCCAGGCGATGCGCGAGATTACTGGCAGGTGCAGCACCGAAAAGGGCGAGAGTTCCCTTCAGGGCATGCGCCACGTGCAGTAAACCGTTGAAGTCACCCGCTGAAGCCAAGTTACCCAACCGTTCTTTGTCTTTGGGCCATTGCTCCATGAAGGCATCCGCCACGATATCCACCATTTCCTGATCCGCCTCACTCAAAGCTTGGGCGTAATCAAAATTGCCTTGGTCCAGCATCGCCAGGATGGAGGGCGAAATATCCCCACTCTCTTCGGCATCAGGCTCTTCGGGCGCAGCGTGAGAGAGTTGCAAGATTTTCTGTTGCAGCTCCTCCGACTTGATGGGCTTGGCAATGTAGTCATCCATGCCGGCTTCGAGGCAGAGATTGCGGTCCGACTCCATGGCATTGGCCGTCATGGCAATGATGGGAATGCGTCGGCCGCGCTCATTGGCCCGGATATGGCGGGTCGCTTCCAGCCCATCCATCACCGGCATCATCATGTCCATCAGGATCAGGTCGTACGGCCGTTTGGGCAGCATGTCGAGTGCAATTTGTCCGTTGCCGGCCACGTCCACATGATGCCCCCAGCGCTGCAGCAAGGTAACCGCCAGTTTCTGGTTTATGGCATGGTCCTCTACCAGCAGGATGTCCAGGACCGGATGGGAGTCACGGATGGAGTGGCGGGTGACCAGCACCTCAGGCCGCACCTTGTGCATTTGCAAGACGCCTGAAACCATCTGCAGCAAGTCCTGCCGCGCAATCGGTTTGGACAGGTAGCCCGCAATACCCACCTGGCGTGAACGTTGACCGTCGCCTTTCATGCCGGCGGACGACAGCAGCACCATGGGCAAGCTGCTGCAATTGGGGAGGCCACGGACCAAGGGCGCAGTTGAGAATCCGTCCATCTCAGGCATTTGCCCATCCAACAACACCAGATC
Organism: Curvibacter sp. Hmag1.1; assembly: GCF_059769165.1. Classification (NCBI taxonomy): domain Bacteria; kingdom Pseudomonadati; phylum Pseudomonadota; class Betaproteobacteria; order Burkholderiales; family Comamonadaceae; genus Curvibacter; species Curvibacter sp. Hmag1.1. The sequence continues at coordinate 3,663,079 of NZ_JBMBGX010000002.1, read as the reverse complement.
GCAGGGCACCTGCGCATTCGCGGCGGTTTGTTGACTCAGCCAATCCAGCGCCGCGCGGCCGGAATCCGCCTGGCTGGTGCGGGCCCCGAAGGAGTGCAGCATGCCGCAGACCACTTCGCGGTTGACCAGGTTGTCGTCGACCACCAGGATGTGCAGGCCATCCAACCGGATCAAGGCTGCGGTCTCTACAGGCGCAGAAGTATCTTTGACCAGCGCCACGGTGAAGTGGAACACGCTGCCCTGCCCCGGTGTGCTTTCCACCCAGATCGTTCCACCCATGCCCTCGACCAGGCGGGCACAGATGGTCAAGCCCAATCCCGTGCCACCGTACTTTCGGGTGGTGGAGCTGTCCTCCTGGGAGAACGCATCAAAAATACTGCCCAATTTGTTGGCAGGAATGCCGATACCGGTGTCGCTCACAGCGAGGTGAAGCAGGGGCTTTCCGTTGGACGCCACTTCCTGGCGGATACGCAACACCACTTCGCCGCGCTCGGTGAACTTGATGGCGTTGCCCAATATATTGACCAGCACCTGGCGCAAGCGGCCCGGGTCGCCGACCAGTGCGCGCGGCACATCTGGGGCCACGTCCCACACCACTTCAAGCCCTTTGTCATGGGCGCGCAGCACCACGGTCTTGAGGGTGTCGGCCACCGTGCGTTCCAGGTTGAAGGGAATGGACTCAATGTCCATCTTGCCGGCTTCAATCTTGGAGAAATCCAGAATGTCGTTAATCACCCGCAGCAAGGCTTCGGACGAGGACTTCACGATGTTCAGGTATTCCTGTTGTTCTGCGTCCAGTGTGGTGTCCAGCAGCAGCTCGGTCATGCCGATCACCCCGTTCATGGGCGTGCGGATTTCATGGCTCATGTTGGCCAGGAAGTCAGACTTGGCGTGGTTGGCCGCCTCCGCCGCGTCCTTGGCCTTTTGCAACTCTTCGGAGATGTGACGGGCTTGGGTGACATCGGTCAGGAAGCCGTTCCACACAATATGGCCGTTCGCCTTGTGCTGCGGTTGAGACTCGCCACGTACCCAGAAAATCTCCATGGTCTGGGCATTGACCATCCTGAAATCCATGCCCCAAGGAGCACCAGCAGCGGAAGCTTCGACCAGTGACTGCGCCACCGAGGTGCGATCTTGCGGGTGTACACACTGCAAAAACGCATTGGAGTCGGTGGTCATCACCTCGGTGCGCACCCCCATCATGGTTTCGGCGGCATGGCTCATGAAGGCAATCTTGAACAAGCCACCTTTGGTCACGAAATACTGGAATACCGCCACCGGTATGTGCCGGGTCACCTCCCGCAGGCGCTCGTCAGCCTCTTTGGCCAGCGTGACGTCCTGCCAGATACCCGTAAAAATGGTGGCACCATCCTGCCCGGTTTCAGGCTCGGGGCTGACCTCGGTGCGGATCCAGCGAATTGTCTTGTTGGGCAATTGAATGCGGTATTCGCCCTGCCACGCCTCACGCCGCTGGGCTGCCAGATAAATGCCGTCGCGCACCAGGGGCCAGTCTTCTTCCAGCACCTGCCTCGAGGCGGACTTGGGGTCATCCAGCAGCTGTTGCACGCTGATGCCCCGCACTTCCTGGACCCGGTCATTCACAAAGGTGTAGCGCTGACCGCGTTCGCTTACATGGACCTGGAACACCACGCCGGGCAGCGTGTTGGTGATGTGCCGCAGGCGCGCTTCGGCGGCCTTGATGTTCACTTCCATGCGCTTGCGGGCCGTGATGTCCGTGCGGATGGCGATGTACATATTGGGCTTGCCGCTCTCGTCCTTGAGAGGCACGATGGTGGCGTCCACCCAATAAAGCTGGCCGGACTTGGAGCGATTGCAAATTTCACCCCGCCAGACTTTTCCCGACGAGATGACAGCCCACAGGTTGGTGAAATACACCTTGTCCTGCACGCCCGAATTGATCATCCGGTGGTTCTGGCCCAGTAACTCCCCGCGGGAGTAACCACTGAGCTGGCAGAACTTGTCGTTGGCGTAAACGATGTCACCCGCCGCGTTCGTGGTGCTCACGATGGCGTGCTGATCCAGCGCGAACTTCTGGTTGGCCAAATCGGTCAGGGCGAACTGCAGGTCCTTCTGGCTGTCTTCCTTCTGGCGCACCAATGTGCCCATCAGCTCCGACAAGGATTCCAGAGAATCGTCGATCAGGGGCGGATGATCCGGATCTACCTGCGCCATCAGTGCCGATGCCGTGGCGCGCAGGGAGTCCATGGCACGCGTGCGGCTTTCCAGTTCATCACGCAGGCGCGTGTTGCTGGCGGTCAGGTCGACAGAGCTGAGTTCGAGGCTGCGGCTTTTGAGCTCGAGGTCCCGGTCGTTCTGCAGGTAAGCCTCTTCCACTTGATGCAACAAAGGCCCGAGGCCTTTGATCGCCTGCAAGGCAGCCGGGGACAGCGGTACGCCCTCTTGCAAACCTCCAAGCTCCTGCTGCACAGTGGCCCAAGCCTGCGGGTCCAACCCCAGGTTCCGTTTGACCTGCCTGGCCAGCAATTTGTGATGCAAGGGACGCCCCGCCTCTGTCATGCCGATTCCGAAAAATAGGTAATGGTCATCGTCTGGTTATGCAGGAGACACTGCGCCCCATTGTGCGCCGGACTGATTTCACCATACGAATAAAAACCGGCCAGAGTCGGTCCTTTTCCTACAACGGCAGCCACGGCCTCCACTTCCTCATCCACACGCCCACCCATGACCAGCTTGCGTCCCACGCAGCTCACCATCAAGGCCAGTCCGTCAGCCTGTTGGATCTTCAGTCCCTGGGCAGCTTGCTCTGCACCATTCACCAGCGCGTCAGTGCCTGCCTGCATCATGCGCAAGTAACCGCCCTCCTCCACGTCGCCGGCCAGCGTGATGCTGCCCTCGGCCTCATCGATACCGAGAATGGTGCGCAACAAACCTTCCTCTTTCCCGCCTGCCGACACCACCGAGAACGGGAACAGCAATCCGGACGCAGGCAAATCTTTGGCGTGCTCCCCGAGATAGCGTTTGTAGGTCGCCAACGCCGGCTCGCCATCCAGGGTGAAAAGTACATTGCGACGGGCTTTGGTCACCCGCCGAGCAGGGCCGAAGGCTGACCAGCCGCCATACACCCCGTGAGACACCTGCAAGTCGCTGCCATACAAGCCAGCACACACCAGCCGGGTAGCACTGACGCCCGTGTGATCCAGCACCACGGTTCGCACGAAGGCTGCGCCGTCGCCGGCCAGACCGCCCACAATCGGCACGTCCGCGCCCAGCACGTGCGACATGCCGAGGATCAATGCGCTGCCATTGATCTGGACGCCCTGCCCGAGCACGACCACGGCACGCAGACCATCACGCGGCAAACCGGACGCCAGGCGAACACCCGCGTCAAAGGAATCGTCCATGTCTTTGAGGTCTGTGGCGGCGGGCTGCATGCAGGTGGAGTCCCAGCGGACGGCTGTCAGCGCCAGAGAATCGTCGGCCACCCCGTCGCCGGAAATTTCGCCGGCTGTGGAGCACCCCATCAGGACGGCACCGGCGAAGGCCTTGCTCAGTTCGGGTTGGGCAGATCGCAACAGGTCTTCATTGCCGAAGGCCAGCACCCATTGGGGCCCGGATGCAGCCATGGCAGACAAGCCCTCCGCAGCTGGAGAACTGGTGCGCCATGTGGCTTGAGATACTTGCATGCGTCGGCTCCGGTATGTTGGAATTTGCAGCCCGTAACCATGATACGACGCTTGGGAGACAAATGCATAGAAATTGGCATTTATCTCACACTTAACAAATTTACCGTATTCTAAGCCGCCTTGTACTGGTCGCGCAAAAGATTCTTTTGCACCTTGCCCATGGCGTTGCGCGGCAAGGAATCCACCACCACGCAGCGTTTAGGGACCTTGAAGTTGGCCAACATGCCTTTCAAGGTGGCAACCACCTGTGCACCGTCCACCTGGTGACCGGCCTTGGGCACCACGACGGCCACGCCCACCTCACCAAAATCGGCATCCGGCACACCCACCACTGCGCTTTCGTCCACACCGGGGAGGTTGTTGATATAGCCCTCAATCTCGGCCGGGTAGACGTTGTAACCACCACTGATGATCAGGTCCTTGCTGCGGCCGACGATGGTCACATAGCCCTTGGCATCGACATGGCCTACGTCCCCGGTTTTGAAGAAGCCATCGGCGGTGAATTCCTGCGCTGTTTTTTCCGGCATCTGCCAGTAGCCCTGGAACACATTGGGGCCCTTCACCTCGATGCCGCCGGTGTCACCCGCCTTGACGTCACGGCCGGACTCGTCACGTACCCGCAACTGCACACCCGGCAGTGGTTGCCCTACGGTGCCCACCACCCGTTCGCCGTCTCCCGGTTTGCAGGGGTTGGACGTCAACATCACGGTCTCCGACATGCCGTAGCGCTCCAGAATCGTATGGCCAGTGCGCTCCTGCCATTGGCGGTGCGTATCCACCAGCATGGGGGCGGAACCCGATATGAAGAGACGCATGTTCCGGGTGGACTGGGTGTTCAGCCCCGCTTCGGCCAGCAAGCGCACATACAGCGTGGGCACGCCCATGAACACCGTGGCCCGGGCCATCATGCGCAAGGCCGTTTGCGGCTCGAACTTGGCGCACCAGAGCATCTTGCTGCCATTGATCAGCGCGCTATGAATGGCCACAAACAAGCCATGCACGTGGAAAATAGGCAAAGCGTGGATCAGCACATCGCCATCCTTCCAGTCCCAGTACGTTTGCAGTACGCGGGCATTGCTCAGCAGATTGCCATGGCTGAGCATGGCGCCCTTGCTGCGGCCGGTGGTGCCGCTGGTGTAAATGATGGCGGCCAGATCGTTGGCAGCGCGCGGCACCGGCGTGTGGGTGCGGGGAAATTTGGATGCCCGCTCCAGCAGCGTGCCGGTGCGGTCGTCATTGAGCGAAAACACGTGCTGCGTGCCGGCCAGAAACGCCATTTTGCTCAGCCACCCGAAGTTGCGGCCTGCACACACCAGCACCGCCGGCTTGGCATCGCTGATGAAGTAGTCCATCTCCGCGCTCTGGTAGGCCGTATTGAGCGGCAGGTACACCAAGCCCGCCCGCAGCGTGGCCAGATACAGCACCAGTGCCTCCACTGATTTGTCCACCTGTACCGCAACGCGGGTACCCGCCGGCAGGTCCAGAAAGCCGAACAGGTTAGCCACCATGGCGGTGGCCTCGTCCAGGTCGCGCCAGGAATAGTGCAGGCCACTGTCTGTCTCTACCGCAACAGCATCCAGGTCAGCGGGGAATGCCGCACGCAGCGCGGTGAAAAGGTTGTGGTCGGTGGAGAGAGTGTTCATAACGGGATCTCAAACGTTCATGATTACGTGGGAAAGATGGCAGTGCGGGACCGGGCTAGAACACCGGCGGGCGCTTGGCCAGAAAGGCGGCAATGCCTTCCCGGTGTTCAGCGGAGTCGGCGTAGGCGTAAGGGTTGACTCCAGCCTGCTCATTTGCTATCAATTCAGGAGCTTCTTGCGCATATTCCACGGGCGCCAGAGGCCGATTTAATGCCCGAAGTGTCTGTTTGTTCAAGCGGGCGGCCTGTGGCGCCAAAGCGGCGATGCGAACGGCCACATCGCGGCAGGCATCGTCCAGCGTGTCTGGCGTGTGCACGCGGGTCAAAAAGCCATGAGCCAGCATGGCGGCAGCGTCAAACACCTCGGCGGCGAGCAGCATGGCGCGTGCCACGGTGGCGCCCGCCACCTGCCCCACCAGCGCAGCTTCCCGCGGCGCCATGGGAAAACCCAAACGCGCAATCGGCGCACCGAATCGGGCGGTGTCAGCCGCCAGGCGCAGGTCGCAGCAACTGGAGATTTCCATGCCCGCGCCCATGCAGTTGCCCTCGATGCGCGCGACGATGGGCACATCGCAATCCAACATCGCCTGCAAACCGCCCCACACTTCTTGCTCATGGAAGTGGCGCAGCTGCGCCTCGTCAAAGCGGAAGGACGGGTACTCGGCAATGTCGCCTCCGGCACAGAAGTGCCCTTGGTCACCCTGCAACAGCACACAGCACACACTGGTGTCCTGCTGCACCGCAGTAAAAACCGCCTTCAACTCCGCCCACATGCTGCGGGACATGGCGTTGAACTTGCCCGTGTGGGTCAAGGTCAGCCGCCAGACCCCGGGGGTGCCGAAAGCGTCCCTCTCGATTGCAATACCACCCGCCATGTCGCCCCTCAGTCGAGTTTGGCGCCGGAGGCCTTGACGACTGCCGCCCAGCGCTTGATTTCTGCACTCACAAAAGTGCCGAATTGCGCAGGGGTGAGCTTGCCGAACTCGGCACCGTTGTTGGCCCACGCGGTTTTGATCTCGTCGGCCGCGGAAAGGCGGTTCACCTCTTCCACCACACGCGCCTGGACATCGGCGGGTGTACCCTTGGGTGCCCACAAGCCATACCAGGTGGTCACGGTGTAGTTGGGCAAGCCGAGTTCGGCCGCGCAGGGCACATCGGGGAAGGCCGGGCTGCGCTTGGTGCCGGACACCATCAGCGCCTTGATGCGTCCACCCTTGATGTGGTTGGCGGATGAACCCAATCCGTCAAACATCATGTCCACACTGCCTGCCATCAAGTCCTGCAGAGCCGGACCGGCGCCGCGGTAGGGAATGTGGGTGATGAAGGTGCCCGTCTGCTGCTTGAACAATTCGCCTGCCAGGTGGTGGGAGGTGCCGCCGCCTGCGGAGCCATAGTTCATCTTGCCGGGGCTGGCTTTGACCTGCGCCAGAAACGCCTTGTAGTCTCCGGGTACGTTTTTGGGATTCACCACCAGCACCTGGGGCACGTTGGCCACCAGCGCGAGGGGGATGAAGTCTTTCTCGATATCGTAGTCCAGCTTGGGGTACATGCTGGGCGCAATCGCGTGGTGCACCGCGCCCATGAACAAGGTGTAGCCATCGGGCTGCGCTTTGGCCGCAATGCCGGCCCCCAGGGTACCGCCTGCACCGCCGCGGTTGTCAATGACCAGCTGGGTACCGGTGAGCTTGGAAAACTGCGCCGACATGGGGCGCGCAAAAGCATCGGTACCGCCACCGGCAGGGAAAGGCACCACCAGCGTGACCGGCTTGGCGGGCCACTTGGCCTGCGCGAGAGCGCTTGCCGGAGCCAGTGCCCAAGCAGCGGCGGCCGCGGAACCTGCGCCCAGCAGACTGCGGCGGCTTAGCGCTGCATCGGGTTGAAATGGAAAAAGCGTGTTGTCATTAGCCATGTTTGTCTCCTGCTCGTATTAATGGAAGTACCGTTCGCACACACTAAAAAAACAGATTGCTCACCGCGCTGGCCACCGGAATGCGCCCACTTGCCAGCCCTTCCCGGTGCTTGTCGAGCCGCTTGAGGTCGTAGAGGTAATTCACCATCAGTCCGTAGGACTGCTTGATGCCTTTGGACGACGGATCTCCCGCCCAGTTCAGCCGCTCGACCCGCGCACCGTTACCCAAGTGAAAGCGCGCCACCGGGTCCAGCGGCTTGCCATGCACAGTCTCGCGGCCCAGATACTGCGCAGCGCAGCGCATCAGCATGTGCTGCACTGGTGAGCCGGGCTTGAGAGACAGGGGTGACTCGGCCGCCGCCAGAAAGTGCGCGGCCGTCACGGGCTCGAAACCGGAGGCGCGGCCCAACTCTTCGCGGGTTTTGTCGTCCAGTTGCTCGAGCTGGGCCGTTGCGTTCTTCTGCAACCAGCTGGGGAAGCCGGGAATGGGCGAGAGCGTCGCGAAGGTCTTGAGCTGGGGAAACTCTGCCTTGAGGGTTTCGACCACGCGCTTGATCAGCGAGTCCCCGAAGCTCACGCCACGCAGCCCGTCCTGGGTGTTGCTGATGGAGTAAAAAATGGCCGTCGTGGCAGCGTTCAGGTCAGCCGCGTCGGCGGACTCGTCCAGGAGCGGTGTAATGCAATCGGTGAGCGCATCCACCAGCGCCACTTCCACAAAAATCAGGGGCTCATCCGGCAAGCGGGGGTGGAAAAAGCCGTAGCAGCGGCGATCCGAGTCCAGACGGTTTTTCACGTCTGCCCAGCTCTTGATGTCGTGCACCGCTTCGTACTTGATGAGCTTCTCAACCAGCGAAGCCGGTGAATCCCAGCTGATACGCCGCAGCTCCAGGAAACCCACATCAAACCAGGTGGAGAACATGTATTCCATCTCCACGTCCAGCGCCTGCAAGCGCTTGTCGGTTTTGACGGCGGACTGCATCTCTGCCCGCAGGTTGACCAGAAAGCGAATGCCGGTGGCGTCTGCACTGAAGCGCTGCAAGAGGCGCCGGCGTGGAGAGACGGTAGCGCGGCGGTAGTGCACCTCGGCGGCTGCCTCGTCCGGCGTGCCCAAGGCGGCCGCAAACTTGGCTTGAGCGGCCTGGGCCTTGACCGGGTCGGCGACAAACATTTCGCTCATCAGCAACCAGAGGTCCAGCCGCCGGGCGGGTGTGGCACCGGCGTACCAAGCCATCAGGGCTGCGGCGCGACGACCACCTTCGACCTCACTGACCCGCTCATCGATAACGGCTTGCAGCTCCTGCAGGATGCGGCGCAAGACGCGGGGTGACAAGGCCTCATCCCCCTGGCGCAGCGTGGCCTGCAGGCGCTCGCGCGTGCTGCGGGCACCGGCACGCTTGGTTACCGGAGGCGCCCCCTCGCTTGCTACTTTTTTAGGAGCTGCTTGCGCAGATCCCGCGGGCGCCGGAGCCGTATTTTCCTTAAAGCTTCGCGGCAGCAGGCGGGCCACATTGCGGTTGATCCAGGAGTCCTGAGTCATGCGAGTAACCTGCTCTTTCCGTGGCGGGCCAGCTCCCGCAAGGCATCACGCTGGCGCATCAAATGGTTGCGCATGGCGGCATCGGCCGCATCGGCATCCCCGGCACGAATGGCGGCAAACACGGCCAAGTGCTCACTCAGGCTCTGCTCCAAGCGGCCGGGGGCATGCAGTTGCTGCAGGCGGGCCAGCTTGAGGATCTTGCGCAAATCCGCAATCACCTGGGCCAGCCAGCGGTTGTCCGCCAACGTGATGATGGCCTCATGGATGCTGTAGTTCGCGGCGTAGTAGTCAGGGATGCGGCGCGCCGCTGCGTGGGCCTGCAGACTGTCATGCAAAGTATCCAGCGCGGCAATGTCTGCAGCAGTGGCTTTGCGGGTGGCCTCGAAGGCGCAACGCCCTTCTAGCAGTGCAATCACCGGAAAAATCTCGTCCAGATCCTGTTCGGTAACCTCGCTGACAAAACTACCGCGGCGGGGCTCATGGCGCACCAGGCCCTCCGCGGCCAGTACCTTAAGTGCCTCTCGCAGCGGTGTGCGAGAAATCGCCCACTCGGTACATAGCGCGGCTTCGTCAATAAACGCGCCCGCGTGCAAAGCCCCTTCAAAGATGCGGGAGCGCAGCCGGTCGGCTACGTCGTCATGCAGTGAATTGGGGACGGCTCGCATGGGTTGGGTCGGGCTCCACAAGGCTGATAAGTGCTACGTAATTTTTCATAATTACGTGTAATTACAAGCAATGGTAAAGAGATGCCGTTCTTTTGTGCCCCGTATTTACCCTCGGGGCGCGACCCGGTTTGTCTTGGATATCAGTGGGACCTGCGAGCTGCCCATGCCCACAAGGCTGCGCCGCCCGCAATCATGGGCACGCACAGCCATTGGCCCATGCTCATGCCGGTTTGCTGCTGCAGCCACAAGAGATGCGCATCCGGCTCCCGGAAGAACTCGGCAATGAATCGGAACACGCCATAGCCGAACAAAAAGGCCGAAGCCACCTGCCCCTGCTTGCGCGGTTTGCTGGCGTACCACCATAGCAGCACAAAAAGCAGCATCCCTTCGAGCAAGAACTGGTAAATCTGTGAGGGGTGCCGCGGCAACGGGCCACCATCATGGAACAGCATGGCCCACGGCAAGGACGGATCGGCGACCCGACCCCACAGCTCGCCGTTGATGAAGTTACCCACCCGGCCAGATGCCAAGCCGGTAGGCACGCAAGGCGCCACAAAGTCCGCCACCTGCCAGAAGGGCTTGTTACGGGACACCGCAAACCAGAACATGGACGCAATCACGCCCAGCATGCCGCCATGAAAACTCATGCCGCCCTGCCAGACGAACAACACCTCCAGGGGATGGGCGGCGTAATACGCGGGCTTATAAAACAGGCAGTACCCGATGCGCCCGCCGAGCACTACGCCCAATACGCCCAGGAACAGAATATCCTCAACATCCTTGAACGACCAGGCTCCACTGCCCTGCACTGCCGCAAACGGCGCGTGACGCAGTCTGCGGGACCCCAGAAACAAAAAAAGCCCGAAGGCCACGAGGTAGGTCAGCCCGTACCAGTGCACGGCGACCGGCCCGAGCTGCAATGCAACCGGGTCAATTTGGGGATGGATCAACATGGGGAAACAAATGCGCCCGGAGCCTGTGAGGGCTCCGGGCGGGTGGGTTTAGTCAAGCAAGGACAGGTCGCGCACAGCGCCCTTGTCGGCAGACATGACCAGCTTGGCGTAGGCCTTGAGGGCAGCAGTCACCTTGCGTGGGCGGGGTTGGGCAGGCTTCCAGCCGAGCTTGTCCTGCTCTACACGGCGTGCTGCCAGCTCTTCATCAGAAACCAACACATTGATGGAACGGTTGGGGATGTCGATGCGGATGCGGTCGCCATTGCGAACCAAACCGATGGCACCACCTGCAGCTGCCTCCGGTGAGGCGTGGCCGATGGACAGCCCTGAGGTACCACCCGAGAAACGGCCATCGGTCAGCAGGGCGCAGGCCTTGCCCAGACCCTTGGACTTGATGTAGCTGGTGGGATATAGCATTTCTTGCATGCCGGGGCCGCCCTTGGGGCCTTCATAACGCACGATAACCACGTCACCTGCCACGACCTTGTCGGCCAGGATGTTGGCCACGGCTTCGTCTTGCGACTCCACCACATGGGCAGGGCCTTCAAACACCAAGAGGCTGTCATCCACACCGGCGGTTTTGACGACACAGCCGTTCAGGGCGATGTTGCCGACCAGTACCGCCAAGCCGCCTTCTTTGCTGAAAGCATGTTCGAACGAACGGATGCAGCCTTCTGCGCGGTCGGTGTCCAAGCTGGGCCAACGGGCCGCCTGGCTGAACGCGACCTGGGTGGGAATACCACCGGGGCCAGCCATGTAAAAGGTCTTGACCGTGTCCGATGGGTTACGTGCAATATCCCACTGATCGAGCGCGTCCTTCATGGTCTTGCTGTGTACGGTGGGCACGTCAGTGTGCAAGCGGCCTGCGCGGTCCAGCTCACCCAGAATGCCCATGATGCCGCCTGCGCGGTGCACGTCTTCGATGTGGTATTTGTTGGTGTTGGGGGCTACCTTGCACAGCTGCGGCACGATTTTGGACATGCGGTCGATATCAGCCATGGTGAAGTCGATTTCCGCTTCCTGCGCAATCGCCAGGATGTGCAGGATGGTGTTGGTGGAGCCACCCATGGCAATGTCCAGCGCGATCGCATTCTCAAACGCCTTGAAACCCATGGAGCGCGGCAGGATGCTGCTGTCTTCCTCTTCGTAGTAGCGCTTGCACAACTCCACCACCAGGTGACCGGCGCGCTTGAACAGTTGCTCGCGGTCAGCATGCGTGGCCACCACGGTGCCGTTGCCGGGCAAGGACAATCCCAGCGCTTCTGTCAGGCAGTTCATGGAGTTGGCCGTGAACATGCCGGAGCAGGAACCGCAGGTCGGGCAGGCAGAGCGTTCCACTTCAGCCACGTCGGCATCACTGACCTTGTCGTCAGCCGCCATCACCATGGCGTCAACCAAGTCGAGCTTTCTGAACTCGATTTTCTGGGTCGTAGGGTTCAGCAGCTTCACCTTGCCAGCCTCCATCGGGCCGCCGGACACAAACACCACGGGGATATTCAGTCGCATGGCGGCCATCAACATGCCGGGGGTGATCTTGTCGCAGTTGGAGATGCACACCATGGCATCGGCGCAATGCGCGTTGACCATGTACTCCACCGAGTCGGCAATGACGTCGCGGCTGGGCAGCGAATACAACATACCGTCGTGGCCCATGGCAATGCCATCATCCACGGCAATAGTGTTGAACTCTTTGGCCACACCGCCCGCAGCCTCAATCTCACGCGCCACCAACTGGCCCAAGTCCTTCAGGTGTACGTGACCAGGCACGAACTGGGTGAAGGAGTTCACCACGGCAATGATAGGTTTGCTGAAGTCGGCATCCTTCATACCGGTGGCGCGCCACAAAGAGCGAGCGCCCGCCATATTGCGGCCGGCAGTGGATGTCTTGGAACGGTAAGCTGGCATGGTGATTAATTGAGATTCGGTTGAACGGTGAGAAAGCGGTAGTAATTATCCCCCAGCCCCTGTCATCGGCGTTTTTTAGACCCTTGAAGGCCCATGGCTTCCCGCTGGCGGTCAATGCGGGCCTGTTTGCGCGCATTTTCTTTGTCCATGGCCTTACGCTTGGTGTAACCCGAGCTGTCCGCCCATGCCCACCAGGCAATTGCCAATGCAAAAGGAATCAATACCTGCCACCATGCCCAGTTGGCTACCGGTTCGATGAGCATGTATTTCATCACCAGAAGAATCAAACCCAAACCCAAAAAGTACATCGTCGTTGCTCCAATGCGTTGCCCCTGTTTCTGCTGGGGGGTCAACGTGCGTTACTACAATCCCGTTGTGGAGATGGTATCCAAACCCGAGAGGCTCGTGATGAAACAATTTTTCTTGCGCAGTGTGACAGTAACCCTGATGGCAATGGCGCCTGCAGCGTGGGCAGACCAAGCCTTGGCCACAGCCAAAAACTGTATGACTTGCCACATGGTGGACAAGAAGGTCTCGGGCCCTTCATTCAAAGAAGTGGCCGGCAAATACAAGGGCGACAAAGCTGCCGCTGACCGCTTGGCCACCAAAATAATGAAAGGTGGCAGCGGCGTATGGGGCACCGCTTACATGCCTGCCAACGCCCAGGTGAATGAAGCCGAAGCCAAGAAACTGGCCGCTTGGGTGCTATCCCTGAACTGATCACTCAAGCACCAAGGAAAAAAAAGCCGCTGTCACCAGCGGCTTTTTTTGTGCCCGGCAACGGGCAACTTGAAAGTTGCCCGTTCGCAAGGAGGCATCAGTAGGCTTGACCCAACTGATCCAGAATCGCCGGGTTTTCCAGCGTGCTGGTGTCCTGCGTGATGGACTCGCCCTTGGCCAGCGAACGCAGCAATCGGCGCATGATCTTGCCGGAACGGGTTTTAGGCAAGTTCTCGCCGAAGCGGATGTCCTTGGGCTTGGCAATCGGGCCGATTTCCTTGGCAACCCAATCACGCAACTCTTTGGCAATCGCCTTGGCCTCGTCGCCTTCAGGACGGGAGCGCTTGAGCACCACGAAGGCGCAAATGGCTTCACCCGTCAGGTCATCAGGACGGCCCACCACCGCGGCCTCGGCAACCAGATCGGATTTGGCAACCAACGCAGACTCAATTTCCATGGTACCCATACGGTGACCGGACACGTTGAGAACGTCGTCGATACGACCGGTAATACGGAAGTACCCGCGGTCCGCGCTACGCACTGCGCCGTCGCCGGCCAAGTAATAGCCTTTGAGCTCGTCAGGAAAGTAGCTCTTTTTGAAACGCTCAGGATCGTTCCAGATCGTGCGGATCATCGAGGGCCATGGGCGCTTCACCACCAGAATGCCACCGGATCCATTGGGCATTTCGTTGCCGCTTTCATCCACGATGGCCGCCATGATGCCGGGCAAAGGCAAAGTGCAACTACCGGGCACCAAAGGTGTGGCACCTGGCATGGGGCTCATCATGTGGCCACCGGTTTCGGTTTGCCAGAAGGTATCCACAATCGGGCACTTTTCGTGACCCACGTTTTTGTAGTACCACATCCAGGCTTCGGGGTTGATGGGCTCACCCACTGATCCCAGAATGCGCAAGGACGACAGGTCAGAACGATCCGGATGCACAGCGGCATCAGCCTCTGCAGCCTTGATCAACGAACGGATTGCCGTGGGCGCTGTGTAGAAGATGGTGCACTTGTGGCGCTCAATCATTTGCCAGAAGCGACCTGCATTCGGGAAAGTTGGCACGCCTTCAAAAATGATCTGGGTGGCGCCAGCGGCCAAGGGGCCGTAGGCCACGTAGGTGTGGCCAGTAATCCAGCCGATATCGGCCGTGCACCAGAACACATCTTCCGGCTTCAGGTCAAACGTCCAGTCCATGGTGAGCTTGGCCCACAGCAGGTAGCCGCCGGTGGAGTGCTGCACACCCTTGGGCTTGCCGGTTGAACCCGAGGTGTAAAGGATGAACAAGGGGTGCTCAGCGCCTACAGGCACGGGGGCGCAGTCAGTGCTCTGGCCGGCCAGTGCTTCATCAAAGGTCTTGTCGCGCCCTGCCACCATGTTGCATGCGGTCTGGGTGCGCTGGTACACATACACCGTCTTGATGGACTCGCAGCCACCCATGGCAATGCCCTCGTCCACAATGGATTTCAGAGGCAACTCTTTGCCGCCGCGCATCTGGTAGTTGCTGGTGATGACAGCCACCGCGCCTGCGTCAATGATGCGCTCCTGCAATGCTTTCGCAGAGAAGCCGCCGAACACCACACTGTGGGTGGCGCCGATACGGGCGCAGGCTTGCATGGCGATCACGCCCTCCAGCGTCATGGGCATGTAGACCAGTACGCGGTCGCCTTTCTTGATGCCATCGGCCTTCAAGGCGTTGGCAAATTGACTGACTCGGGCAAGCAGCTCTTTGTAGGTGGTCTTGGTGACTTTGCCGTCATCGGCTTCGAAGATCACGGCCACTTTGTTTTCTGTGGGCGTGCCGATGTGCTTGTCAAGGCAGTTGGCAGAGGCGTTCAGCTCGCCATCGTCAAACCATTTGTAGAAAGGTGCATTGGATTCGTCGAGTGTGCGTGTGAATGGCTTGTTCCAAACCACATTGGCTTTGGCCAGTCGGGACCAGAAACCTTCAAAATCTTTCTCAGCCTCCGCACACAGGGCGTTGTAGCCCTCCATGCCCGAAATGCGGGCCGCTTTGACGGTGGCTTCGCTGGGCGGGAATACCCGGTTTTCAACCAGGACGGACTCAATGGCAGAGGTGGAAGCGCTCACGGGTTTGTCTCCTCGGAATTATTAAAAACTGCGCGAATGGTTATCCCATGCACTTACAAATCACTGACTGACGCAGGTCAAGCCCGGCCGTCAGGATGGCGAGAGAGTCATTCGCTAAACTCAAGAGGTTCGCGTTTCTCCGCTTTCCACTTCTCCAAAGAGACAGACCATGACCACCTCCATCCGCCAGGCTGACCTGATCGAATCCGTGTCCGCCGCGCTGCAATACATCAGCTACTACCACCCCGCCGACTACATTGCCCACTTGGCCCGCGCCTATGAGCGCGAGCAGAGCGCTGCCGCGAAAGATGCCATCGCCCAGATCCTGACCAACAGCAAAATGAGCGCCACCGGACACCGCCCCATCTGTCAGGACACCGGCATCGTGAACGTGTTCCTCAAGGTCGGTATGGACGTGCGCTGGGAAGGCTTTACCGGCAGCCTGGACGACGCCATTAACGAAGGCGTTCGCCGGGGCTACAACCATCCTGACAACACCCTGCGCGCCTCGGTGGTGGCGGACCCAGAATTCCTGCGCAAGAACACCAAAGACAACACACCTGCTGTGATCTTTACCGAGATCGTCCCGGGCAATACCGTCGAAGTGACCGTGGCAGCCAAGGGAGGCGGTTCTGAGAACAAGAGCAAGATGATCATGCTCAACCCCGGCGACAGCGTTATCGACTGGGTGCTGAAAACTGTGCCCACCATGGGCGCAGGATGGTGCCCACCCGGCATGCTGGGAATCGGCATCGGTGGCACCGCGGAGAAGGCGGTGCTCATGGCCAAAGAAAGCCTGATGGATGACCTGGACATGTACGAGTTGCAGGCCAAGTCGTCCCGCGGCGAAGCGCTGGACAAGGTGGAGGAAATGCGCCTTGAGTTGTACGAGAAGGTCAATGCCCTGGGCATAGGCGCTCAAGGCCTGGGCGGCCTGACCACGGTGCTGGATGTGAAGATCAAGATGTACCCCACCCACGCCGCCAGCAAGCCGGTGGCCATGATCCCCAACTGCGCGGCTACCCGCCACGCCCATTTTGTGTTGGATGGTTCCGGCCCCGTCTACATCGACCCGCCAAGCTTGGATCTGTGGCCCAACGCCAACTGGACACCCGACACCCAGAAGAGCAAGCGCGTGGATTTGAACACCCTGACGCCCGCTGAAGTGGCCAGCTGGAAACCCGGCCAGACGTTGCTTCTGAACGGCAAGATGCTGACGGGCCGCGACGCCGCACACAAGCGCATACAAGGCATGCTGGCCAAGGGCGAAAAGCTGCCTGTGGACTTCACCAACCGTGTCATCTATTACGTGGGTCCGGTAGACCCCGTGGCAGGCGAAGCGGTGGGCCCCGCCGGCCCTACCACGGCCACCCGCATGGACGGCTTTACCGAAATGATGCTGGCGCAAACCGGCCTGATCGCCATGGTGGGCAAAGCCGAGCGTGGACCGGTCGCTATTGAATCCATCAAGAAGCACCAGAGCGCTTACCTCATGGCCGTGGGTGGCGCCGCCTACCTCGTCTCCAAAGCCATCAAGCACGCCAAGGTGGTGGGCTTTGAAGACCTGGGCATGGAAGCCATTTACGAGTTCGACGTGGTCGACATGCCCGTCACTGTGGCGGTGGACTCAGGTGGCACCAGCGCGCACATCACCGGCCCCGCGGAATGGCAAAAGAAAATTGCGACTGGCGAATTCAAAAACATCCCTGTGACTTCGCGCTAAGCCTTTGTCCAAGCTCAGCAACTGCCCCATCGGGGTATTTGACAGTGGGGTGGGTGGCCTGAGCGTCCTGCGGGCGCTCAGGGCCGAGCTGCCCCATGAAAAGTTTGTCTATGTGGCTGACAGCGGCCATGCGCCCTACGGGGAGCGCGATGACGACTACCTGATCGAGCGATCCCACACCATTGTTCGCTGGTTCAGAGACCGCCACCAGATCAAAGCATTGGTAGTGGCGTGCAATACGGCAACCGCAGCGGCCATTCACGTCCTGAGGGAGGCCCACCCCGAGCTACCCATCATCGGCATCGAGCCGGCATTGAAGCCGGCAGTGGTACAAAGCAAGACCAAGGTCATCGGCGTGATGGCGACGCGCAGCACGCTCAATAGTGAAAAGTTCAAGCGGCTGCTTACATCGCTGGAGAACCAGGCCACCTTCGTTCTACAGCCCTGCTCCGGCCTAGTACCTGCCATCGAAGCTTTCGATGCTATCAAAATAGGAGCTGCTTGCGCACAATATACGGGCGCCATAGGCCCTTTTGGCTCAAATGCGGGAGAAATCGACACCTTGGTACTGGGGTGTACCCATTACCCCTTCGCAGAGAGTTCCTTGCGCGCGAGTACTGGTGAGGCAGTCGCTTACCTGGAGGGAGGGGCGCCAGTGGCAAAGCAGACCCGGCGATTGTTGGAGGCTGCAAACCAGCTCCACGATGAGGAGCCGGAAAAAGCAGCTGACGTCGCGTTCTACAGTTCAGGCGAACCGTCTGCACTGGCATCAGCGGCGCTGCGGTGGCTAGATTTGGAGGCTGTAGTGCTACCGCTAGGTACTTAAACCCGTACCGTGGCGTGCCCGGAGGGGATCGAACCCCCGACCCACAGCTTAGAAGGCTGTTGCTCTATCCAACTGAGCTACGGGCACAAAGAACAAAGGCCCCAAAGCAGTACAACTTCAGAGCCTTTGATTTTGAAAGAATGGTCGGGGCGGCGGGATTCGAACTCGCGACCCTCTGCTCCCAAAGCAGATGCGCTACCAGGCTGCGCTACACCCCGACAGCTGGTATTCTAACCCGATTCAAGGGCTATTTTGGCCACCACGCTGATTTTTTGCAATCCACCTGATGTCTGTTTCCGCCCCTCCCCTGCCATGGCTGCAGCCGGCTGATCCGTTTCCCTCCATTTTCGAGGCGTGGGGGGACGATACGCCTGCGCCCGGGCTATTGGCTGCTGGTGGCGCACTGGACGCGGCTACCTTGTTGGATGCGTATGGACACGGAATCTTTCCGTGGTTCAGCGATGGACAACCGACTCTATGGTGGAGCACCAATCCACGCATGACTCTCCACACCCACGAATTCCGGCTGCACCGGTCGCTGCGGAAAGTCATCAAAAAATTCCGTAACACGCCAGGCGCGGAGATCCGGGTGGATCACGACTTTGGAGGGGTCATCGATGCGTGCTCTGGCAGCGAGCGAGCCGGTCAAAGCGGGACTTGGATCGTTCCAGAGATAAAAGCTGCCTATTTGGAGCTGCACAAACGCGGGCACGCTCACAGTGTGGAGACATGGCAGGACGGTGTCTTGATGGGAGGGCTGTATTGCGTTTCCATAGGTCGTGCGGTTTTCGGAGAGTCTATGTTTGCGCGACAGACAGATGCATCCAAGATCGCACTGACAGCATTGGTGAGCATGTCGATGGCACAAGGTGTTGATTGGATCGACTGCCAGCAGGTGACTGATCATTTGGCATTCATGGGAGCGCGGCCGGTTGACCGGAGCATTTTCTCGAACTACTTATCGGATGCAACAGCCCAACCCGGAATCGAATGGAAGTTTCAGCCCCTATACTGGGATCAGCTGTTGTCAGCCTGCGCAAACCCCACATGACGGATCTGACCGACCTTCCTCTCCAGACGCTGCAGTTTTACGCTACAGCGCCTTACGACTGCAGCTATCTGCCCGATCGTCAGGCACGATCCCAAGTAGCGACTCCCAGCCACATCATCGACACGGCAACTTATTCGAGCTTGGTTGCGAAGGGCTTCCGTCGTAGTGGCATGTTCACTTACCGCCCTTATTGCGATGGCTGCCAAGCCTGCACGCCCCTGCGGATTTCCGTGAACGAGTTCAAGCCAGACAAAAGCCAACGTCGTGCTTGGAAGCAGCACGCTGACTTGCAGGTTCGCGTGTTGAATCTGGGGTTCTCACGTGAGCATTACGACCTCTATCTGAAATACCAGGTGACCCGGCATGCAGGCGGAGGCATGGACGAAGACAGTATCGACCAATACGTGCAGTTCTTGCTCCACAGCAGGGTGAACTCCCGCTTGGTTGAATTCCGGAAAGCGCCTGCTACTCCTGACGCGGTCGGCGAACTCAAGATGGTCTCCATACTCGATGTTCTAGACAACGGTATCTCGGCTGTTTACACTTTTTTCGCCCCGGAAGCCCAGACCAGCTACGGCACCTTCAACGTGCTCTGGCAAATTGAGCAGGCGCGGCAATTGGGCTTGCAATATGTTTACCTCGGCTATTGGATCACTGAGAGCCCGAAAATGGATTACAAGGCACGGTTTCGCCCTCACGAACTACTGGTAAACGGTAGTTGGAAAACACTCGCCGAGCCTGAGGAACCATGAATGATCCTTTGACGGGTTAACATCCAGCAAAGCACCACCATGACAAAAAAAGAACACGACCCACAATCCGCGCCGGCTGTCCAGGTTCTGGAACGCATGTTCACCTTGATCGATGTGTTGGCATCGCGTGAAGATGCGATTCCATTGAAGGAAATCAGTGAGAGGGCCGGCCTGCATCCTTCAACGACCCACCGCATCCTCAACGACTTGGTGTCCGGTCGTTTTGTGGATCGCCCTCAGTCGGGCAGCTACCGTTTAGGCATGCGTCTTTTGGAATTAGGTAACTTGGTGAAAGCCCGACTCAACGTGCGGGACGCTGCCTTAGGCCCTATGCGCGAGCTTCACAAGCTGACACAGCAGCCCGTCAATCTGAGCATGCGCCAAGGAGACGAAATCATTTATGTGGAACGCGCCTACAGTGAGCGCAGTGGCATGCAAGTGGTGCGTGCTATCGGTGGCAGAGCACCACTTCACTTGACCTCCGTGGGCAAACTGTTTCTGGCAGCCGATGACCCGCTGCGCATACGCTCCTACGCCAGCAGGACGGGCCTGCAAGGGCACACCAAAAACAGCATTACCGAACTGGATTCATTAGAGCGTGAGCTTGCAAAGGTCCGGCAATATGGCCAAGCCAGTGACAATGAGGAACTCGAATTGGGTGTCCGTTGCATGGCCGCAGGCATCTACGACGACCAAGGCAAATTGGTCGCAGGCCTGTCGATTTCAGCGCCTTCCGGGCGATTGGAAGACGACTGGCTGCCCAAGCTGAAAGAAACCGCCCGTCACATCTCCGAGACATTGGGCTTCAGGCCGAATCTGCGCTGACCCTCAAGAAAAAAGGGCCTGTCTTTACAGGCCCTTTTTTAGTTCGTCGCGATGCGACTGTCGAAGCCGCGTAGGGCCAAGGGTGAAGACTTGGTGGCAGTTGCAGGATGCCCCGTTTCGACCCACTTGCGAACCCGTTCAGCATCTGCAATACGAGTCAGTTTGCCTGCAGAGTCCAGGAAAACCATGATCAGCTTGCGACCCGCAATTTTGGCCTGCATAACCAAACATTGTCCGGCTTCTGTGATGTAACCAGTCTTCTGCAAGCCGATTTCCCAAGCCGGATTTTTCACCAAGCGATTGGTATTGTTGTATTGGAGAGTACGGTTGCCCACTTCCACCTGGTATCCAGTGGATGTCGACAACTCACGCAATGTGGCATCGCTGTAGGCGTAGTTGACCAAAGTAGCCAAGTCCTTGGCGCTGGACTGATTGCGGCTGTTCAATCCTGTGGGCTCTACGTACTGGGTATCGGTCATACCCAAGATACGGGCTTTCTGATTCATCAGGCCTACGAAATGCTGCAGTCCACCGGGGAATGTACGACCCAAAGCATGGGCAGCCCGGTTTTCGCTGGCCATCAGAGCCAAGTGCAGCAACTCACCACGGGACAACTCGGTGCCCACACGCAAGCGTGAGGAACTGCCTTTTTCAGTATCTACGTCTGCCTGTGTGATTTCGATGGTTTCGTCCATCGACAATCGTGCCTCGCTCACAACGACACCCGTCATTAATTTGGTGATGGAGGCGATGGGCAACACGGCGTTTTCATTTTTGCTGAACAGAACCTCTTTGGTGTCCTGATCAACTACGAAAGCCACACTGGACTTCAAGTCCAACGCATCCTGCTTACCGTGCAATCCCGCGAGTTGCCCATAGGAAGGCTTGGGAGCAACTGCAACTATTTTGGCAGTCCTAGGACTTTTGGCAATTTGCTTCTTATTGCGAGTCGATTTGACGTTGGCCTGCACTTTGGTCGCCGTGGCTTTCGCTACCACTTTTTTCTGCTTGGTCGTCGCAGCTGCATCCTGAGAAAGCAACAGCGACGAGACCAAAAAGCCTGCGACGCCCAGTTGAATGAGTATGCGTTTCAACGTATTTCCTTTGAAAAAAGCGTCTTCACACGGGATGCAAACGCTTTTTGTGATGTTTGCCGGCAGTTTAATCAAAAAACTCTAAATAGATCAACTACTTGCAGGCTAAACCTCAACTATTTTTCAAAAGACTGTACTCAACCTTGAGCAGCAACTCTGTCAGCCTTGTTCTGAAGCTTGTTCAGGGCACTCAAATAAGCCTTCGCAGAAGCCACCACGATGTCGGGATCAGCGCCGACTCCGTTAACGACCCGGCCACTATTTTGCAAACGTACCGTGACTTCACCTTGGCTTTCTGTTGAACCACTGATGGCATTCACAGAATACAAGACCATCTCAGCACCACTCTTGACGAGCGACTCAATGGCCTTGAGAGATGCGTCCACAGGACCATTTCCATCGGACTCGCCCTTCATTTCCTTGCCACCAGCAGTAAACACGATGGCCGCACGGGGACGTTCGCCGGTTTCACTGTGCTGGGACAGAGATACGAAGCCATATTGCTCACTCTCCAACGACACGCTTTCGTCACCGACAAGAGCCAAAATATCTTCGTCAAAAATCTCGCTCTTGCGATCAGCCAGCTCTTTGAACCGCGCAAACGCTGCATTGATTTCCGACTCGCTGTCGAGCTGAACACCCAGCTCCTGCAAACGCTGTTTGAACGCATTGCGACCACTGAGCTTTCCGAGCACCAGCTTGTTGGCGGTCCAACCCACGTCTTCAGCGCGCATGATTTCGTAGGTATCCCGCGCTTTCAGGACGCCGTCCTGGTGAATGCCCGACGCGTGGGCAAATGCGTTGGCCCCAACCACTGCCTTATTCGGTTGCACCACGAACCCGGTCGTCTGGCTGACCATACGACTTGCAGCCAGGATGTGCTTGGCATCGATACCCAGCTCCAGACCAAAATAATCCTTGCGGGTTTTGACCGCCATGACGATTTCTTCCAAGCTGCAATTGCCGGCCCGTTCGCCCAAACCATTGACGGTGCATTCGACCTGGCGTGCCCCCCCGATCTTGACGCCTGCCAACGAGTTGGCGACAGCCATGCCAAGGTCGTTATGGCAGTGCACCGACCAGATCGCTTTGTCCGAATTAGGTATGCGTTCCCGCAAATTCTTAATGAAGTTACCGTACAGCTCTGGCACTGCGTAACCCACGGTATCCGGCACATTGATGGTGCTCGCCCCTTCAGCAATCACGGCCTCCAGAACACGGCACAAAAAATCAGGGTCACTGCGGTAGCCATCTTCGGGGCTGAACTCGATATCTGCCACCAAATTCCGCGCAAACCGTACGGACTGCTTGGCCTGCTCCAGCACCTGCTCAGGTGTCATACGCAGCTTCTTTTCCATGTGCAAGGCAGAAGTTGCAATGAAAGTGTGAATACGTGCGCTGTTGGCGCCCTTGAGGGCCTCGGCTGCACGGGCGATGTCACGGTCATTGGCGCGCGACAACGAACACACGGTCGAATCCTTGATGGAACTTGCGATCAGTTGAACAGCCTCAAAATCGCCGTTCGAGCTAGCTGCAAAGCCAGCCTCAATGACATCCACTCGCAAGCGCTCCAGTTGGCGCGCGATACGCAACTTTTCGTCGCGCGTCATGGATGCACCGGGCGACTGCTCACCGTCACGCAAGGTCGTGTCAAAAATGATCAACTTGTCTGTCATCGCTTCTTCTCCAATACAGATTTACATGTGCAAGCCGCGTTCGTCCGGCTCGTCGGTAGAGGTGCTGATCACGCTTGTCTGCACGCCGCGAGCTTTTCTGACGGCATAGATCACATAGCCGCTCAGACCATAGACCACAAAAACTCCAAAAATGACGGTAGGCGGATCAATGTTGATAACCGCGATTCCCAAAGCAATCAGAACGATCACGGCGAATGGCACGCTCTTCTTCATGCTGACATCTTTGAAGCTGTAGAAAGGCACGTTGGTCACCATGGTCAGGCCGGCATACAAAGCAAAAGAGAAGGTGACCCAAGCGATAGAAATGCCCCAGACCGACTCGGTTCCCTTGAAGCCCAACTCGGTCATCAGCCAGATAAAGCCAATGACCAACGCTGCTGCTGCCGGTGAAGGCAAGCCTTGGAAATAGCGCTTGTCCACAACGGCGGTATTCACATTGAATCGGGCAAGTCGAAGCGCAGCGCAGGCGCAGTAGACAAAGGCAGCGATCCAACCCCAACGTCCCAGCTCCTTGAGAGCCCAGATATACGAAATCAACGCAGGAGCCGCACCAAACGACACCATGTCGGAAAGAGAATCCATCTGCTCACCGAAGGCACTTTGGGTATTGGTCATGCGCGCTACGCGGCCATCGAGACTATCCAGAACCATGGCCAAAAAGATGCCGACACAGGCCAGATCGTATCGGCCATTCATCGCCATCACGATGCCGTAAAACCCGCCAAACAGAGCTGCCAGGGTGAACAGATTGGGCAAAACATAAATGCCCTTGCGTCGCTTCACAATGACCACAGCGTCAGCGCTTGCAACTTTTGATTCAGAACCATCATGCATAAATTCTCCTTGCCAGCCACACACGACCAAGCGATCCAGATTGGAGCACTCCGTGCCGGCACGATTGGGGTGCAGTGTAAAGCAGTGCAATGAAGCCCTTCTGAAGAACACCCACCAACGCAAAAGGCCACCGGAGTGGCCTTTTGGTATACCTGCAACTGCTTAGTTGCGGGTCTGGTCCACCAACTTGTTCTTGGCGATCCAAGGCATCATGGCGCGCAATTGCGAACCCACCACCTCGATGCTGTGATCAGCGGTGTTGCGACGGCGCGCTGTCATGCTTGGGTAGTTCAAACGACCTTCCTGGATGAACATCTTGGCGTAGTCACCGTTCTGGATGCGCTTCAATGCGTTGCGCATGGCCTTGCGGGACTCTTCGTTGATGACTTCAGGGCCTGTCACGTACTCACCGAACTCCGCATTGTTGGAGATGGAGTAGTTCATGTTGGCAATGCCGCCTTCATAGATCAGGTCAACGATCAACTTCAGTTCGTGCAAGCACTCGAAGTACGCCATTTCAGGTGCGTAGCCGGCTTCCACCAGGGTCTCGTAACCCATCTTGATCAACTCAACTGCGCCACCGCACAACACAGCCTGCTCACCGAACAAGTCGGTTTCAGTTTCTTCCTTGAAGTTGGTTTCAATGATGCCGGCCTTGCCGCCACCGTTGGCCATCGCGTAGCTCAGAGCCAGATCACGGGCTTTACCGGACTTGTCCTGGTGTACAGCGACCAAATGAGGCACGCCGCCACCTTGGGTGTATGTGTTGCGCACGGTGTGGCCAGGAGCTTTGGGAGCCACCATCCAGACATCCAGGTCGGCACGAGGCACGACTTGGTTGTAATGGACGTTGAAGCCGTGTGCAAACGCCAAAGAAGCGCCTTGCTTGATGTTGGGAGCCACGTTGTTGGTGTACACCTCGGCGATTTGCTCGTCGGGCAACAGGATCATGACGACGTCAGCAGCCTTCACTGCATCGTTCACTTCCATCACGGTCAAGCCGGCTTTGCCGACTTTGTCCCATGAAGCTCCGCCCTTGCGCAGACCGACCACGACCTTCACGCCGCTGTCGTTCAAGTTTTGCGCGTGTGCATGGCCTTGGCTGCCGTAACCGATGATGGCAACTGTCTTGCCCTTGATCAGGCTCAGGTCACAATCCTTGTCGTAAAAAACTTTCATTTTTCTCTCCGAAATAAATATTGGCGAAAAGCGCCCTGTTGCAAAAACTACCTAAGCTCGGGGCGAACGGTAAACACTGTCGCCAAACAATCCCTGTGTGTTGAGCCAGCCGAAGCACACACAGGAAAAACTTCATCAAACCCGCAGAATGCGCTCGCCGCGACCGATGCCGCTGGAGCCGGTTCGCACCGTTTCCAGAATGGCGGTGCGCTCGATGGCTTCCAGGAACGCATCGTTCTTGGATTGATCGCCTGTGAGTTCGATGGTGTAACTCTTTTCCGTCACATCGATGATGCGGCCACGGAAGATGTCGGCCATGCGCTTCATCTCTTCGCGCTCCTTGCCCACCGCACGAACCTTTACCATCATGAGCTCACGCTCGATGTAGGCACCTTCTGTGAGATCCACAACCTTCACCACCTCAATCAGGCGGTTCAGGTGCTTGGTGATTTGTTCGATCACGTCATCCGAGCCAGTGGTCTGAATGGTCATGCGCGACAAGCTCGGGTCCTCTGTGGGAGCCACGGTCAGGGATTCAATGTTGTATCCGCGGGCCGAAAACAAGCCCACGACACGCGACAAAGCGCCGGGTTCGTTTTCGAGCAAAACTGCAATGATGTGTTTCATAAGTACCGATTCCTCTTTTCGCTGCCCTCCCCGTGCGGCGGTAACCGCACAGCTTGGCAGACAATAGATTCTTCAAAAATGATAGCAGCTCGCGCACACTGGATGTGCGCTAGAGCACTAATTGACGTAAATCTGCTTAGAGATCCTCCGACCCGAGCAGCATCTCTGTGATGCCCTTGCCGGCCTGGACCATGGGGAACACGTTTTCAGTGGGATCTGTGCGGAAGTCCATGAACACTGTGCGGTCCTTGAGTTTGCGGGCCTCGCGCAATGCGGGTTCCACATCCTGGGGGCGCTCAATCAGCATACCGACGTGACCGTAGGCTTCCGCCAACTTCACGAAGTTCGGCAACGCATCCATGTAACTGTGGCTGTAGCGGCCTTCGTACTCCACTTCCTGCCACTGACGCACCATCCCGAGGTAACGGTTGTTCAAGGAGCAGATCTTGATTGGCGTGTTGTATTGCAGGCAGGTGGAGAGCTCCTGGATGTTCATTTGTACCGAGCCTTCGCCGGTAATGCAGAACACCTCGCTTTGCGGCTTGGCCAGCTTGATGCCCATGGCATAGGGAATGCCCACGCCCATGGTTCCCAGACCACCGGAGTTAATCCAACGACGGGGCTCGTCAAACTTGTAGTACTGCGCAGCCCACATCTGGTGCTGGCCAACATCAGACGTGATGTAGGTGTCCGCGTCTTTGGTCATGTTCCAAAGAGTTTCCACGACAAATTGCGGCTTGATCACATCGCCGTTGCCGGGGTTGTACTTCATGCAATCGCGCTTGCGCCATCCTTCAATCGTGTCCCACCACGCGCCCAATGCGTTCGCGTCAGGCTTGGTCGAACCCTCACGGATCATCGCGATCATTTCGTTGAGCACGTCCTTCACATCGCCCACGATCGGGATATCGACCTTCACCCGCTTGGAGATGCTGGATGGGTCAATGTCAATATGAATGATCTTGCGCTCATTCTGGGCGAAGTGCTTGGGGTTGCCGATCACGCGGTCATCAAAACGGGCGCCAACCGCCAAGAGTACATCGCAGTTCTGCATGGCATTGTTGGCTTCGACGGTACCGTGCATGCCCAGCATGCCGAGGAACTTGCGGTCACTCGCAGGGTACGCACCCAGACCCATCAAGGTGTTGGTGCAGGGGTAGCCCAACATGTCCACCAGAGTGCGAAGTTC
Organism: Curvibacter sp. Hmag1.1; assembly: GCF_059769165.1. NCBI lineage: Bacteria > Pseudomonadati > Pseudomonadota > Betaproteobacteria > Burkholderiales > Comamonadaceae > Curvibacter > Curvibacter sp. Hmag1.1. The sequence goes on along the minus strand of NZ_JBMBGX010000002.1, from coordinate 3,636,194 downwards.
GTTGGATGCGTTGCTCAGCAACACGCCGCCACCGGTGTAAATGTAGGGGCGCTTGGCGGTCAACAACAGTTGCAAGGCCTTGCGGATTTGTCCGCCATGGCCCTTGCGCACTGGGTTGTAAGAACGCATTTCCACGCTCTCAGGGTAGCCGTGGTAAGGCACCTTCTTGAATGACACGTCCTTGGGGATATCGACCACCACAGGACCGGGACGGCCACTGCGAGCGATATGGAACGCCTTCTTCATGACTTCCGCCATGTCTTTGGCGTCCTTCACGAGGAAGTTGTGCTTCACGATGGGGCGTGTGATGCCGACTGTGTCGCACTCTTGGAAAGCATCCAGTCCGATCGCGTGCGTAGGCACCTGACCGGAAATAATCACCATGGGAATGCTATCCATGTAAGCAGTGGCAATGCCGGTCACGGCATTGGTCAGACCCGGCCCGGATGTCACCAACGCCACGCCGACATCACCGGTGGCGCGTGCGTAGCCGTCGGCAGCATGCACGGCTGCTTGCTCGTGGCGTACCAGAACGTGCTGGATTGTGTCTTGCTTGTAGAAAGCGTCGTAAATGTGCAGAACTGCACCACCGGGGTAACCCCAGATGTATTTGACGTTTTCGGCTTGTAGCGCTTTGACAAGGACTTCCGCGCCCCTCAACTCGGGAACGGCGGCGGATTTGGATGCAGATGCGGCCGAAGCGATTTCGGCTTTAGAAATTTCCATGATGAACCTTTGTGAATTTCTCTGACGAAAAACCTTGGGTGCCCCTTCGCAAACACTTGTGGAGTCGCGTCGGGACTTAAGGTCAAAGCCATGGGCGCATTGAATGTTGCGCCGGACCAGGACCCGTTTGCCTTTTAATTGCACCGGTATTATGGCATTTGTTTAGACACGCCCTTTCGAACAACGGTTTGCAATCCTTGCCGGAATGCAATAATCACGGGCTACTCCGCCAGAAATTGCGTTGAGACAGTCTGTCAGACTTTTGTTTATGCCTTCAATGGTCCAGTCACTTGGCAACCGAAAAAGAACTCTCTGATTTCCTGAAAAGTGTCGAAAGACGGGCCTTCAAACGGGCGGCATACCATGTCCGCAACGATGAATCCGCTTTGGATATCGTTCAGGACAGCATGATGAAACTGGCCGAACACTACGGCCACAAGCCGGTTGAAGAGCTCCCCATGCTGTTTCAGCGGATTTTGTCCAACAGCACCCTGGACTGGTTTCGCCGGCAAAAAACTTACAGCGCTCTTTTTTCTACATTGAGTGATTTCGAGTCGGGAACTGAGGACGAAGACTTCAATCTATTGGAGTCCTTGGTGACAGACCAAGGCGGAGAGCAATCGGAAAGTGCGGAAACGCAGACCGAGCGCGCACAAACCTTGCTTTCGATAGAAGAAGAAATTTTGCGGTTGCCGCCACGTCAACGGGAAGCCTTCCTTATGCGTTACTGGGAGGATATGGATGTTGCGGAAACGGCTGCCGCAATGGGTTGCTCACAAGGCAGCGTCAAGACACACTGCTCCAGAGCGGTGCAGGCCCTGGGAAATGCGTTGAAAGGAAAGGGAATTCGGCTATGACAACAAGAAAATCGCACCATTCCGGTGCCGACATACAAGAAGCTGTTGCACGCGCGATTACCTCACGCTTGAACGAGAGCGCCAACGCTTTACCCCACGACATCTCGGAGCGGCTGAAGGTGGCTCGCATGCAGGCTTTAGCCAAGCGCAAGCTGGTCGCTGAGGCAGTTTCAGACAGCGTCGTGCTCGCACAGGCCGGTCAGGCGACCATGGGAATGCGTTCCGGCTTCCGGAATTGGATGACTCAACTAGGTTCCTGGTTGCCTTTGTTGGCGCTGATCACTGGTATGGTCGTGATCGGGATAGCGCAAGACGATTGGACGGCCCAAGAAATTGCAGACGTGGATACCGAATTGCTGACCGATGCCCTGCCCCCTGCGGCTTACACCGATCCAGGATTTGCACAGTTTTTACGCAACAACCAGGAAAAGTAAGCGCCGCTGCCTTTACATTCCTTTTTTCTGACAGCCATGCAACGCCTCCCCTTTCACGCCACTGCCAAGAACGTCGCGTTGACCGCAATTTGCGCAACGGCGATGCTTGGTGCGCCTGAAATGCCATGGGCCCAAAATGTGCCCGCGCCAGTCGCTCAGGCTGGCGCTGCAGCCCCTGCAATTACGTGGGCGAGCCTCACGAACGCACAAAAGACGGCACTTGCACCGCTTCAGACGTCTTGGGAGACACTCACAGACGGACATCAGCGCAAGTGGATTGCCTTGTCGCAGAACTTCGGCAATATGTCTGCTGGCGATAAGGAAAAGCTGCACAGCCGCATGGGCGAATGGGCGGCCCTCAAGCCGAAAGAGCGTCAGCAAGCGCGACTGAATTTTGCGGAAACCAAGAAAACGCCCGCTGCAGAGCGAGCTGCCAACTGGGAGGCTTACCAAGCCTTGAGCCCCGAAGAGAAAGAGGCATTGGCAAAAAAGGCTAACGCTAAGCCCGCAGGTGCTGCAATTGCGGCCAAAGCACCCTCCCCTCAAAAGTTGACTCCAGTTCCTTTGACGCGCAACTCGCCAGACACCCAAAGAGAAAAACTGGCAGCCCAACAGCCTGTGGACCGCAACACGCTGCTGCCTTTGGCGCCTGCAGCCAAGCCCACCAGCACCAACTAAGGACCTTGGTTACCCGACATCTATGCGCGGGCGATACTGGGGTGCCTACAATCTGGCCTTCATTTCTACGAAGGTCGCTACTTTGATGACAATCGCGTTGGACACCCCCGGTCTGTGGCGCCGCATGGCGTGCTGGGTTTATGAAGGCATTCTGCTTTTCGGGGTTGTATTCCTGGCCGGATACCTGTTCGGCACCCTCAGTCAGACGCGTTATGCGTTGGACAACCGGCACGCCCTGCAAGCCTTCTTGTTTGTGGTGCTGGGCATTTACTTCGTCTGGTTTTGGGCCCACGGGCAGACGCTGGCCATGAAAACATGGAATATCCGAGTAGTTGGCCGTGACGGGAAAAAGATTACGCAACTGCGCGCTTTGGGACGCTACGTGTTGAGCTGGGTATGGTTCCTCCCGCCCTTGCTGGCGGTATCGCCCTTTCACCTGTCGGGTGGTGAGATCGTCGTCATCTGCCTGGGCTGGTTTGCTGTATGGGCAATCTTGAGCCGCTTTCACCCTCAACAGCAGTTCTGGCACGACGCATGGGCTGGCACTCGTCTCGTCACCTCTGCCCCCCTCAGCCGCTGAACGGCGACCCAAAGGCCTCATGGAATCCACGCCTGAAAATCACATTGATCCTGCGGTCAACCCGCAAAAACAACGTCGGGGCTTGAGCCGCATTCTGCATGCGACGCGCTACTCATGGGCTGGCTTGCAAGCCGGGTGGAACGAGCCCGCATTCCGGCAGGAATGTGTTCTGGCATTGGTGCTGCTACCGGCATCCCTTTATGTGGGCCAAAGCTGGCTAGAGAGCGCCGTCCTCGCGGCAAGCGTCATTGCAGTGATGGTGGTGGAGTTACTGAACACCGCGGTCGAGTCCGTCGTCGACCGGGTAGGCCCCGAGTGGCACCAGCTGTCCAAACGGGCCAAAGACATAGGCAGTGCAGCCGTGCTGCTAAGCCTGCTGCTCTGCGCCGTCATCTGGTGTGCGGCGCTTTGGCAGCGCTTTGCTGTTTAAGCGTTTAGCTTAGACAGCGGATTCATCCTGCTCGCCAGTACGGATGCGGACTACACGCTCCACGCTGGTCACAAAAATTTTCCCGTCGCCAATTTTGCCGGTGTGAGCTGCTTTGACGATGGCGTCCACGCAGCGGTCCACGTCATCAGTTTTCACAACCACTTCCACCTTCATCTTGGGCAGAAAGTCCACGACGTACTCCGCACCGCGATAGAGCTCGGTATGGCCTTTCTGGCGGCCGAAGCCTTTGACTTCGGTCACAGTCAGGCCGGTCACGCCGCATTCAGCGAGCGCTTCACGGACTTCTTCCAACTTGAAGGGTTTGACGATGGCGGTAATTTGTTTCATCTGCGTGTCCATTGTAAAAATCAGGCCCGAAAACGGTTGGTAATAGGATAACGCCAATCCTTGCCGAAGCTGCGGTGGGTAACACGGATTCCTACCGGCGCCTGGCGGCGTTTGTACTCATTGATCTTGATGAGCCGGGTGACGCGCTCGACATCTTCCGTCCGGTAACCTGCGGCGATGATGGTCTCCATACTCTCGTCGTTCTCCATATAGCGCTCTAGGATACCGTCCAGCACCTCGTAAGGCGGCAGGCTGTCCTGATCCTTCTGATCCGGGCGCAACTCGGCACTGGGCGGACGCGTGATGATGCGCTCAGGAATCGGGGAGGCGCAGGTGCCATAGGGGTCATGGGCGTTGCGCCACCATGCCAGCTTAAACACCGTAGTTTTGGCCAAATCCTTGATGACCGCAAAGCCGCCGGCCATGTCGCCATACAAGGTGCAATAGCCGGTGGCCATTTCAGATTTGTTGCCGGTCGTCAGCACGATGCTGCCGAACTTGTTGGACAAGGCCATCAACAAAGTTCCGCGGATACGGGCCTGGATGTTTTCTTCGGTCGTGTCTTCCGCGCGGCCGGCAAACTCACCTGCCAACGAGGCCTTGAAGGCTTCGAACTCCGGAACGATGGAAATTTCGTCATAGCGTACGCCCATACGAGCCGCCATGTCGCGGGCATCGATCCAGCTGATGTCAGCGGTATAGGGCGAAGGCATCATGATGGCACGCACCTTGTCGGCCCCCAGCGCGTCCACCGCAACGGTCAGTACCAAGGCGGAATCGATGCCACCCGACAAACCCAGCAACGCACCTGGGAAGCCGTTCTTGCCCACGTAATCCCGCACCCCCAGCACCAGCGCGTCCCACAGGTCCGCCTCAGCAGACCGCTCAGGCTCAACAACCGCTACCAATTTGATAGCTTCTTGCGCACGCGCCACCTGCGCTACAAACAGATTTTCCTTAAAACTCGGAGCCCGACCGGTGACTGCACCCTGTGCATCCAAGGTGAAGGAGTGGCCTTCAAAAACTACCTCATCCTGACCACCTACCAAATGGGCATAGACCAAAGGCAAGCCCGTGGCACGGCAGCGCTCACCCATGCGTGCTTCGCGTTCATAGCCCTTGCCCACATGGAAAGGTGACGCGTTGATCACCGCCAGCAGCTCGGCACCTGCTTCTTTGGCCAAACGGGCAGGCTCTTCAAACCAAGCGTCTTCGCAAATCAGCAAGCCCACTTTCACGGCACTTGCGCCCTCGCCCGCTTCAAACACACACACACCTTGGCCGGGGCTGAAGTAGCGACGCTCGTCAAACACTTGGTAGTTCGGCAATTCACGTTTGGCGTAGTGGGCGACCACCTGCCCTTCGCGCAACACACTGGCCGCGTTGAAGCGACTCTGGATGGCGACCGAGCGGGTGCGGCTGTCACCTCCGGTGGGGTGACCGACCACCACGCTCAAGCCCTTTAACCCGGCGAGCTGCCGCGCCACCGATTTCACGGCATCATCACAAGCTTGGATGAAGGCGGGGCGCAAGAACAAGTCTTCAGCGGCATAGCCGCAAATGGACAATTCAGGCGTCAACACCAGCCGCACACCTTGGTCGTAGGCGTGGGTGGCCGCATCGACGATTTTCTTCACATTACCGTTCAGGTCACCGACGATGAAATTGAGTTGCGCAACGCACAGTTTGAGAGTCATGAACCAGCAGATCGAAGTTCACAGCCTGAGGGCGTTTGCAGTCGCCGTGTGGCTGTCGCGCCGGGGGCGCTAAATGGGTAGCGCTGATTATGTCATCCGGGTGTCAAACGCACCCTCTGAGGTGGATTCCCGCACATGGGATGCGCTGCTGGCCATACAAGCCCACCCAACCCCTTTCATGCGCCACGCTTACTTGGCCGCCATGGCTGAGAGCGGCAGCGCCACGGCCGCGACCGGCTGGAGCGCCCACTTCATCACCCTGCACCGGGACGACTCCCTTTGCGCCGCCTGTGTGGTCTACCTGAAAGACCATTCGTATGGCGAATACGTGTTCGACTGGGCCTGGGCTAGCGCCTACCAGCAGCACGGCCTGGAGTACTACCCCAAGGCCGTGATTGCCGTACCTTTCACCCCCGTGCCCGGCGCCCGTCTGCTGGCGGTGGATGCACAGGCCCGCGCAGCGCTGCTGCAGGCGGTGCAGGCGTGGTGCGAATCGGTGAACGTGTCATCGGCCCACATGCTGTTTGCCGCCGATACAAACATGCAGACTGCTAAGGATGCCGCATGGATGGCACGGCACACCGTGCAGTTTCACTGGCACAACAGCATGCCTGGCTATGCGGACTTTGACCATTTCCTGCAGTCCATGAACCAGGAGAAGCGCAAGAAAATCAAGCAGGAGCGTCGCAAGGTGGCTGAGGCTGGGGTCACGTTCCGCCACAGCCAAGGCGCAGACATCAGCGCTGCAGATTGGGATTTCTTCTACCGCTGCTATGCCCAGACCTACCGCGAGCACGGCAACCCGCCCTACCTGACGCCCGACTTCTTCCGGCGCATGGCCGCAAGCATGCCCGAACATTGGCTGCTGTTTGTGGCGGAGCGCGAAGGCAAGCCCATTGCTAGCAGTTTGATAGCTGTTGGCGCACGTTCCACCGGCGCTACAGGCCTATTTGATACAGAAGACCGGGTTGCGTACGGCCGCTATTGGGGCGCCGTGGAGCAGGTGGACTGCCTGCACTTCGAGGCTTGCTACTACCAGCCATTGCAATGGTGTATTGCGAATGGCTACCGGCGCTTTGAGGGCGGCGCCCAGGGCGAACACAAGATGGCCCGCGCCCTGCTCCCCGCCAAAACCAGCAGTGCCCACTGGCTGCAGCACCCTGCGTTTGCGGATGCGGTGCAGCGCTTTCTGGAGCGTGAAGGCGAAGGTATCCAGAACTACTTGGAGCACCTGGAGCAGCGTACGCCGCTCAAGAAGCCGGCTTAAAAAGTCTCCCAATCATCATCCCCGCCCGCAGGCGTGACGCGGCTGCTGGTCTTGGGGGGCGAGATGGCCTGAGCAGTCAGCACCGGCGGTGCTTTGGCCGGTGAGGCTGCTGGTTTGGCGGCTGGCTTGGGGGGAGTTTTGGAAGAACTTGCGGCGGCCGCGGCCCTACGCTCGGGCCCAGCAAAGTTCAGCTTTTGGGGCGGGTTGGACCGCACTGCTGCTTTGGGCATAGGGCTTGCCAATGCGTGACTACCACCGCTGGACGGGCTGCTGCTGGAATAACCGCCGTGGCTTTCGTTGCCCAGTTTGAATACCGCCACCACCTGCACCAGATCATTGGCCTGACTCTTCAAGCTGCTGGCAGCCGCTGCCATCTCTTCCACCAAGGCGGCGTTCTGTTGCGTAGCCTGGTCCATCTGGGTGACTGCTTCTCCAACTTGAGAGACACCTGCACTCTGTTCTGAGCTGGCTGCGCTGATTTCTCCCATGATGTCTGTCACCCGGCGGATGCTGCTCACCACTTCGGTCATGGTTTCACCGGCTTTGTCTACCAGGCTGCTTCCTTGCTCTACCCGCTCTACGCTGGCGTTGATCAGGGTCTTGATTTCTTTGGCAGCTTCGGCAGACCGTCCTGCCAATGAGCGGACTTCAGAGGCTACGACTGCAAAGCCCCGGCCTTGTTCCCCGGCACGTGCTGCTTCTACCGCTGCATTCAAAGCAAGGATGTTGGTCTGGAAGGCAATGCCGTCAATGACGCTGATGATGTCTGCAATCTTGCGGCTGGATTCGTTGATGCCTTTCATGGTCTCCACGACCTGGCCCACGACTTCTCCGCCTTGAATAGCCACGGTAGAGGCATTCATGGCCAGTTGATTGGCTTGACGGGCGGAGTCAGCGTTTTGTTTGACGGTGGAGCCGAGCTCTTCCATCGAGGCTGCGGTTTCTTCCAGCGCGCTGGCTTGTTGTTCGGTGCGGGCGGAGAGGTCGTTGTTACCTTGGGCGATTTCGGCGCTGGCGGTGGCTACTGCGTCGGCGCTGGAGCGCACTTGCTTGAGCACACCCTGGGTCTTCTCTACAAACTGGTTGAAGCCGGTAGCGATTGCAGCCAACTCGTCATTGCCGGACGTTTCAATACGGCGAGTCAGGTCGCCCTGGCCGGAACCGATGTCCTGCATGGCATCTTTGAGCACCACCAGGCGCGCCAGCACCTTGGTCAGGACGGCACCGATCAGCAAGACCGCGACCACGGCAATCGCCAGACTGCCCACAGCTGAGGACCACACCATGGCGGTAATGCCGCCCATGGCTTCCTGGCGCTTGAGCGCGATCACCAGAAACCAGTCGGTCCCGGCAATGGGCGTGGCGTAGGCCAAGCGGCTTTCACCGGAGATTTGGATGTCCCGAACTGCCTCTGCCTTGCTCAAGGCCTCCAGTCCGTTGCCTCCAAGATCAGGCGCAATATCGGTGACCGGCTTGAGCACCAAGGCCATATCCTCGTGCACCATGATCTTGCCGGCTTTATCGACGATGAAACCGTAGGTGCCCGGCGTCGGCCGGATAGAGGCCACATTCCGCACTACACCGTCCATAAACACATCAACCGCTGTCACCGCCTTGACTGCCCCACCCTCGCGGATGGCAGCAGAGAAGGTGATTACCAATTTTTTGGAACCGGCATCTACATAAGGAGGCGTCAGCGCCGGGCCTTGTGATGCAGCGGCCAACTGGTACCAAGGGCGTGCCGTCGGGTCGTAATCCGGTGGCAGATTTTGCTTTTCGGAGAAGGCCGTGCGCTTGTCGGCATAACCGATGTAGGCCGAGTCGACATCGCCCGCCACTTTGGCTTCTTCCAGAAACTTCAGTGGATCTGCTTCATTGACAGCAAAGCCGAAGGCCTTGACCACCTGATGCCGACTGGCAATCCACTCCGCCACACCGGTGGCATGCGAATGGGCCAGAGCGCGAGTCTGGTTGTCGAGCGACTCCAATGCATGCGAGCGGGCCGTGTAAACATTGGTCGTAGACAAGCCCGCAAGCCCAACCAGCACGAGCAAGCCGACCAGGCCCACAATCTTGCCGCGCAAGGAACTCAAAAAAGAGAATGGCATCGTCTACTCCAACAAAAGTTAACTACTGTTTTGGCCTGCGCAACTGCACGCAAGAAGCGTGCATTGCCTGACCTTACAGGGTCGCGGTCATCATGCCCATCTCGGAATTACTCATCAGAGCGTCCATGTTCATCACGATCAGCATGCGCTCGCCCAAGGTCGCCAGCCCCACGATAAACCGGGACTCCAATGCGGATTCAAATTGCGGTGCAGGTTTGATGGCTTGGGCATTCAGCGTGACCACGTCCGATACACCGTCCACCACCGCGCCGACCACCATGCCACGGATGTTCAGGATGATGACCACGGTGAAGTCGTTGTAATCCACCTTGGCCAGATTGAGCTTGAGTCGCAAATCCACAATCGGCACGATGACGCCGCGCAGGTTGATAACACCCTTCACAAAACTCGGCGAGTTGACCATCTTGGTGGGCACCTCGTAAGACCGGATTTCCTGCACACGCAGGATATCGATCGCATATTCCTCACTGCCGAGCCGCAAGCTCAAATACTGGCCGGAATCGGCGCCGGACGATAAAGCGGATGATGATTCGTGCGATTTGTCGAACAACGAAGAAGTGTGGGCGGTTTCCATCGGCGTACCTCAAAAATCAATTTAAATGTTTTTTAACATTTTTATCGATTCATGATACACCGGCTCCGGAATAATGCAAAGGCGGAAATACACCTTGAATCCGCCCCCGCGTCGCGCCTGAGGAGCCGCACCTAAAGCGCGCGGGTATCCGTGCCCATGGCCCGGAATGCTGCTAACTTCTTGGAAAGCAAAAGCCCCCTGAATCATCAGGGCTGCAGGAGACACAACAAGCCATGGCAAGCAAAGCCCCTTTGTCAGAACCCACACCCCACCCTGCTGCACCCGGCTGGCACTTGATTGCGCTCGAGTTGCGCGCGCCGTGGGAGCTTTGGTCGGTGCTGCCCAGCTGGCCGGTGTTGTCCAAGGCCCCCGCCGGCGACGGCCACCCCGTGCTGGTTTTCCCCGGCCTGACGGCCAGTGACGGATCCACCTTGCCTCTGCGGGCCTACCTGAAGAACCTGGGCTATGACGTGTCCGGCTGGAACCAGGGCTACAACTTCGGCCCGCGCGCTGGCGTTTTGGAGACTGCGCGCCAGCAAATCCTGGAGCTCGCGCAAAGTACCGGCCGAAAAGTCAGCCTGGTCGGCTGGAGCCTGGGCGGAATCTACGCCCGCGAATTGGCCAAAGAGTTGCCGGACCAGGTACGCGCGGTGATTACGTTGGGAACGCCCTTTGGCGGCTCCCACACCAGCACCAATGCCTGGAAGCTCTATGAACTCACTGCCGGACACAAGATCACAGACGCGATTGAGCAGTTTGACTTGGCTGGCGCGCCCCCTGTGCCTACCACCTCGGTGTATTCACGCAGCGACGGTGTCGTGGCTTGGCAAGCAAGTCTGCAGGCCAAAAGCCGCAAGCAGCCTCATACCGAAAACGTGGAAGTGTTTGCCAGCCATATCGGCCTGGGGCTGAACCCCAGCGCATGGTGGGTGGTGGCAGACCGGCTTGCGCAGGCGGAGGGTAAATGGCAAGCATTTCAGCCCGGTAGCTCACTGGCGCGCCTGCTTTTTCCTGACCCGCAACGCTGAACCGTGCGGAGTTCAGACGAAAAAATAGCGTCCCGGGATTTCCCCGGGACGCTATTTTTTTGATAGCTGCTCGCGCACACTGGACAGGCGCTAGAGGCCTGAAACACGCTGAATGTCGTGTTTCAGGTCAGTGCCGCTTACTGCTGGTTGTAGGCTGCGATGCCGTCCAGAATTTCCTTGTGGGCTTCGTCCACACCGCCCCAACCTTGGACCTTGACCCATTTGCCGGTGTCCAGATCTTTGTAGTGCTCAAAGAAGTGCTCGATGGCCTTCAGACGCACGGGGTTCAGGTCATCCAGCGTCTTCCAACGGGAATACAGGGGCAGGATCTTGTCAGTAGGCACCGCCAGCACTTTGCCGTCCAGGCCGCCTTCGTCTTCCATCTTCAAGATACCGATGGCACGGCAAGGAACCACCACGCCGGGTGGCAAGGGCACGGGGGTGATCACCAACACGTCCACCGGGTCGCCGTCACCAGCGATGGTCTTGGGCACGTAGCCGTAGTTGGTGGGGTAGTGCATGGCCGTATTCATGAAACGGTCCACAAAGATGCAGCCGGAGGCCTTGTCCACTTCGTACTTGATGGGGTCGCCGTTCATCGAGATCTCGATGATGACGTTGAACGATTCAGGCACTTTGTTGCCAGGGGTGACATTGTCTAGGGACATGCAATCTCTCTTTGTTTGAGTTGAAACAGGAAACGTACGGATTAACCCTGATTTTACTGACTTGGCACTTTCGAATTCACCGCTTGGCCGACAAAGCACGCTACATTGATTGTGTTGGCCAATCACCTCCCTCTGCCATGCAGGGTTGGAGCACTGAGGAAGCAACGCAGCGGGGACAACGCTGGCGTTGCTCCCATCTTTGCGAAACAACCATAGAGGAGTATTTCTATGACGGGCAACACAGCGCTATTTCTGGCGCTTGGCTGTGGGTTGATTGCCGTGGCTTACGGCTTTTGGGCACGCAGCTGGATTCTTTCCCAGGACGCAGGCAACGCACGCATGCAAGAAATTGCGGCGGCCATTCAAACCGGCGCCGCAGCCTACTTGGCAAGGCAATACAAAACCATTGCCATCGTCGGCGTGGTGCTCACCATCCTGATCGGTATCTTTTTGGACAGTCTCTCTGCGGTGGGCTTTGTGCTGGGCGCGGTGCTCTCCGGCGCCTGCGGCTTCATCGGCATGAATGTGTCGGTGCGTGCCAATGTGCGCACGGCGCAGGCTGCCACCAAGGGCATTGGCCCCGCCTTGGACGTTGCATTCCGCGGCGGCGCCATCACCGGCATGCTGGTGGTCGGCCTGGGCCTGCTGGGTGTGACGGGCTTTTATTGGTTTCTGGTGCCGGACGGCGCCGTTACTGCGGCCAAACTCAACCCGCTGATCGGGTTTGCCTTCGGCTCGTCCCTCATTTCCATCTTCGCGCGCTTGGGCGGCGGCATCTTCACCAAAGGTGCGGACGTAGGCGCGGACCTCGTAGGCAAAGTGGAAGCCGGAATTCCGGAAGACGATCCGCGCAACCCCGCCGTGATTGCCGACAACGTAGGCGATAACGTGGGTGACTGCGCCGGCATGGCTGCTGACCTGTTCGAGACCTATGCAGTCACGCTGATCGCCACTATGGTTTTAGGAGCACTTCTCGCAAGTGGGGCGGGCGCCAACGCCGTTTTATATCCGCTGGCTTTGGGGGCTGTTTCTATCGTGGCGTCCATCATCGGCTGCTTTTTCGTGAAGGCATCGCCCGGCATGAAAAACGTGATGCCCGCGCTGTACAAGGGGTTGGCGGTAGCCGGTGTGCTGTCCCTGATTGCGTTCTATTTTGTGACGCAATCGATGATTGTCGACAACGCCTTGGGCGGCACCGGAGCTGCAGGCAAACTGTTCGGCGCCTGCGCCGTAGGCCTGGTGCTCACCGCAGCACTGGTCTGGATCACCGAGTACTACACGGGCACCCAGTACGCGCCTGTTCAGCACATCGCCCAGGCATCGACCACGGGGCACGGCACCAACATCATTGCGGGTTTAGGTGTTTCCATGCGCTCCACCGCCTGGCCGGTGATCTTTGTGTGTATGGCCATTTACACCGCCTATGCACTGGCCGGCTTGTATGGCATTGCGATTGCAGCAACGTCCATGCTCAGCATGGCCGGTATCGTGGTGGCACTGGACGCCTACGGCCCCATCACCGACAACGCAGGTGGTATTGCCGAGATGAGCGAATTGCCTGCCAGCGTGCGGGACATAACCGACCCCTTGGACGCCGTAGGCAACACCACCAAAGCGGTCACCAAAGGCTATGCCATAGGCTCCGCCGGCCTGGCCGCCCTGGTGCTGTTTGCGGACTACACCCACAAGCTTGATGCTTACGGCAAGCACATCAGTTTCGACTTGAGCGATCCGATGGTCATCATCGGCTTGTTCATCGGCGGGCTGATCCCCTACCTGTTCGGCGCCATGGCCATGGAGGCCGTGGGTCGTGCCGCAGGTTCTGTGGTGGTTGAAGTGCGCCGCCAATTCAAGGAGATCAAGGGCATCATGGACGGCAGCGGCAAGCCGGAGTACGACACCGCAGTCGACATGCTGACCACCGCCGCGATCAAGGAAATGATGATCCCCAGCCTGCTGCCCGTAGTGGTGCCTATCGTGGTCGGGTTGGCGCTCGGCCCGGCTGCGTTGGGTGGCTTGCTCATGGGAACCATCGTGACCGGCTTGTTTGTGGCCATCTCCATGTGCACCGGCGGTGGCGCTTGGGACAACGCCAAGAAATACATCGAAGACGGGCACCACGGCGGCAAGGGCTCCGAGACGCACAAGGCCGCCGTAACCGGTGACACGGTGGGCGACCCCTACAAGGACACCGCGGGTCCAGCCGTCAACCCGCTGATCAAGATCATCAACATCGTGGCCTTGCTGATCGTGCCACTCATGATGAAGATCCACGGCGGTTGATTCGCGCTGTCACCAGCCAGACAGGGCCCGCATGCCAAGCGCTGCGGGCCTTTTTGTTGGACGTGTAAAGACATCTGCCTTGCGATAACATGCAACACATTCGCTAACTCGGCGTCTACAAAGAGACTGACGTGAAAATTCTTGTGATTGACGACCACGCATTGGTGCGTGAAGGTTTGCATCAAGTCCTGAAGGGACTGGATGAAGATGTGACGGTGTTGCAGGCAGGGACCTGCGCGCAGGCGTTCGACCAAGCTGCAGACCACCCCGATCTGGATCTGGTGTTGCTGGACTATCACTTGCCGGACATGACGGGCCTTGCCGCGCTCGATATCTTCGGCCAGCGCCATCCCGAGCTGCCGATCGTCATGTTGTCCGGATCTGCCAACACGCAGATCATGCGTCAGGTGTTACAGAACGGCGCTTCCGGTTTTGTCACGAAATCCACCCTGAGTGATGAGCTCTTGCATGCAGTGCGGCTGGTGCTCAACGGTGATGTGTACTCACCCCGTGAGCTGGAAGGACGCTCCGATTTCTGAGCCCTGGAAGCGGCAACCGACAAGGCCCCGTTGACCCAGCGCCAGGAATTGGTCCTCCGTGAATTGCTCGACGGACGTTCCAACAAGGAAATAGGCACCACGCTCAACGTGTCGGAAGAAACGGTGAAGACCCATGTGGCAGCCATCTTGCGCCACTTTGACGTACAAAACCGCACACAGGCTGTCGTGGCCGCCGCCCGCAGCGGCTACCGCCCCGCTACCGCCGCCTAGGATTTTTCCTGAGTTTCCGGGGCGCTGTTAATCGCCAAGCGCCGCAAGAGGCTACGCAATTTTGCGGGCCTCACAGGCTTGTGCAAAAGCGTCAAGCCGGCGGCTTTGGCAGATTGAATCAGCTCCGCATCCGTGTCACCACTCATCAGGCAGGCTGGTATATCCCGCCGGGCATGAGACCTGACCATGGCGATGACATCCATGCCGTTGCGGTCTTCACCGAGACGGAAATCCGTGAGAACAAGATCTGGCGCGGGGTAAGCATTCACAAAATCCAGGGCCTGCTGTACACCGGCCGCCGCATTCACCACACAGCCCCAGGAGCGCAGAAGCTCCTGCAATGCCTCCAGCGCAAAGCCATCATCTTCCACGATCAGGATGCGCATCCCTTCCAATTCGCCGAAACCTGCAGGCTCCGACAAAGGGTTGGACGTCACCGGAATTGCACGTGGCAAGGCGCGCGGAACGCGAATGGAGAAGCGGGTGCCACAGCCGAGATCGGACCGCAAGGACACGGTATGGCCTAACAGCTTGGCAGTCCGCTCCACGATGTTCAGCCCCAAGCCAAGCCCTTGCGTGCGGTCCCGCCCGGAGTTCCCCACCTGATAGAACTCGCGGAAGATTTCACGCTGGTGCTCGGGCGAAATGCCAATGCCACTGTCTGACACATCGAAACGCAGTTGGGCTCCGCCCTCGATCACACGACAGGTAATCAAAACGGTACCCCGTTCTGTGTAGCGGATGGCATTGTTGGCAAGATTCATGAGCATGCGCTGCAAGAGCACAGGGTCACTCAAAAACCACTCGCCGGAGGCCCGAACCCTCAGGCGCAAACCCTTGCCTTCGGCCAAAGGTAGCAAAGCTTTGCGAAGCCCTTGAAGAATGTCCTCCACCGGTGCAGCGACCCGTTGCACCTGCACCGCGCCAGCGTCCAGACGGGAGACATCCAGCAGCCCGTCCAACAAGTCCTGCATGGATTGAACAGAGGCCTCCAGGCTACCCACCACCTGGCGGGTTTCCGCATCCAGACGCAACTGGCCCAAGCGCGCCACAAACATGCCCAATGCGTGCGTTGGTTGCCGCAAATCGTGGCTGGCAGCGGCAAGAAAACGGGACTTGGCCAAAGTGGCAGTCTCCGCCTCTTCTTTCTTCAGGCGCAGTTCCCGGGTTGCTGCCTCTACCCGGTACTCCAACTCCTCACGCCCCCAGGCCAAGCGCTGTGCCATCTGATTCAGCCGGATCTGCAGGTCAAACAATGGGTCCGATGGCAAGGCTTCTGAACTTGGCGACAAGTCACCTTCACCAATGCGTTCGATCGTGCGGGATACCCGCATCACCGGCCCGATCACCCCTTCGCCCAGTCGCAAGGCCAACAAACCGCCCAGAAGCAGACCCGCCATCCCGATGACCACTGCTACGAGCAGCGTTTCCCGACCGCGGGTATCGAGACGCTCGCGCGACACTTCAAGAACCACGTACCCGAGAACGGAGCTCCCACGGGCTGCCGTTCTAGGGCTGAAAAAGTCGTCCAGTGAGACATTGCTGCTGGAGACACTCTCCCAAATCACGTCTACACCCAGTGTTTTTTGCAGGGCGATGTAATTCGCCCCTACTGCTTCTGACAGCTCGCCATACCGGCTCTTTCCGGTTTTGGCCAAAAGCTGTCCATTGGCGTCAAAAATGGCGATGGAACGCACATCCGCCTCGTTCTGCAAGCCTGCCGAAATCGCCTGCAGGCTTGCCACGTTGCCGGAAAAAAGTCCGTACTCGCTGGACATGGCAATCTGGTGAGCAATCAGTTTGGCACGCATGATGTGGGCTTCATCCAGATCGGAGACCCGCGTCGACCAGAACACTGCCATCAAGGACACCACAACCAGAAACACCGGCGCGAGTGCGGCCAGAAGCATGCGGAACCGGATACCTCGGAAGGTCATGGTCGCTTCTCCCACCGACGCAGACGCTCTGTGAGCGATTGCTCATCCAGATTCAAACCCAGTGAGCGCGCCACATGGTCATTGAGCACAATGGTGTAGTCTGAGGGGTATTGAGAACTGACAGCACCACTACCCTGCTGAAGCGCCCGGGCCATCTGTACAGCTTGCTGACCGATCTGCTTGGGCGTGCTGTGCAAAGAGAGCAGCGCCCCCGCTCTTACATAAGCGGGTGAGAATGCCACGACGGGGACCCGGGCACGGTAGGTGGCCAGCAACACATTCGAAATGCTTGAACCGTTGTAGACCTGCGGATCTGGCACGGCCAACAACACATCCGTGTCGTCCAACACTGCTTTCAGACCTGAAAAAAGATTGTTGGTACCGCCCACGTAGCCGCTCACCAGTTCCATTCCACGCGCTTGAAGGCCGGCGAGCAAACTGCCCGCTTGCATGCCGGACTCCGCACCCCACAACACACCCACCTTTTTCGCATCCGGCAGTGCCAGTTTCAGCAACTCGACCTGACGCGGGAACGGTTGTTCCAGATACAACGCAACCACAGGCGTGGATGGCCTTTTGGCTTGTTCCCTGACAATCCGCTCAAACCCCGCCTTTGGAATCAAGGCCGCAATCACAGGAACACGAAGATCCTTGGCGAGTACCTTCTGGAGTGCCTCGCTACCCAATGTGACAATGATTTTGGCGGCGGACAGCGAAGGTGCATCAAGAGCGGACGCATCTGTCAGAAACAAAATCTGAGCTTCCGATTTATCAACGCCAGGTCGCAACCAGTCTGCTGCAATGGTCTGCGCTGCCTCCGAGTAGCCCGGACTTCTGTCACCGCTAACTACGACCAACTCTGTGGCGCCCGCAAACCCCACGCCCATGCAACACGCGAGCAGCGTGTACATGATTTGCAGAAGTATGCGGCGCATGGGCACTATTGCTCTACCTGCAAAGTGACAAACGCGCGGCGGTCAAACATGAATTTCCAATCGCCATCACGATAAGGTTTGTCCAAGTTTTGGAGTGTCAGCGAAACCTCCGCCTTGTGGCGCCCGAGCAGAAAGGGTTTGGAAACACGCACATCCGTGCGGGCGACGCTGTAGAGTTTCTCTTTGTCTGACATCAGCGCTATATCTTCAGACTGCGCGTGCATCGCCGACCAGACGTACCCGCCCGAAGTTGTGAGCTGGCCGCTGATCGACATGGCATAGCGGGCTGCGCTGTGTGTCACGCGGAAGCGCTCAGCCCCCTCTACGTTGGTCCACGTCTGGGTAAAGAACACCAGTGCAGAGGAACTAGGCCGCCATTGGAGCTGGTGTTCAGCGCCCGAAATGCGGTAGTTATCAATATTGAGGTAGTCGTCCGGATCAGAGTCATTGGCTTTGGCGGGTCGTTCAATGCCATCGGATATCCGCTCGTCGAACAGCCTCACATCACCCGCGAGGCCATAAGCGGGCACGCTCAAGTTGTAGCCCAACTCCCGGGTCGCAATCTTCTCGGGCACCAGGTTTCCGCTGCTTAACACGGTGGTTTGCAAAAGCGTGTGACTCGCGTCGTAGTAACGCACGGCCGCATACTTCTCATAGGCGCTAGGAGGACGAAAGGCTGTCGAGACCCCCGCGCGCAAGGTGTGACCCGGGGTCACATGCCAATTCAACATGACCCTTGGTGATGCAGAGCCCCCGCCCAACTCACTTTGCTCCAGCATGACACCACTATTGAGCAACAAGGTCGGCTGGATACGCCACTCTGCATTTCCAAACAGTCGCTGGAAATTGCTGGTCACGGATCCACGCATATCGAAGCTGGATGGCGAGTCAATCACTTCTTTGCGCAACTCCAGGCCCCACACCGTGCGCAAAGACGGGTTCCATCGGGCGGTGTGTTGCAGCGTCATCGCCTGGTTGACTTCAAAAGCGCTGAAGTCCACGGGCACACCTTGGTAACTGGCAGGTGCCTGGCTGTCGTAATAGGGGAAACGGTCTCTATGGGTATTTTCCGTTTGTGAAAAACTAACTTGCAGGTCCTGGTCCGCAGCCAAAGGGAGTTGCAGGTCTGCTTGAACGAACTGCGAGCCCAGGAATCGGCTACGTGACACATTTCCGGGAGACGTTGCCTCACCCCGTCCTGCATCAATTCCCAAACTGCCGGCCCGAATTTCCAATGAGGACGCAGGAGCCAGACTGATGGCACCCGAGAAGTTCAATCGCGAGACCCGATTCACCCCGTAGGCCCCGCGCAAGCCCATATCGCCACGGCTGTCTATGCTCAGGCGATATGCGTTGTCCTGATCTCCCCAGCCCAGCCCAGCATAGGCGTCGGCGACGCCGCCATCTCCGCCAGTGAGCCTGGCCCGGCCACCTGCCGTTTCGCGCACATCTCTGGACACGATGTTGATCACACCGAGGAACGCCCGCGCTCCGTAAGAAGCCGAATTGGAACCCCGCAGCACTTCTATGCGCTCGATATCGTCAATAGCAAGCGTTTGGAGTCCCAGTCCTGCCGACCCTTGAAGGTGGCCGGAATACACCGAACGCCCGTCTACCAGCACTTGAATACGGTTGGCCCAATCATCATTGCGGCCGTGGTAGCTCGCCATGGGTGCATCCGTCTCGAAGGATGTGGTGGTCTGAAAGCCCGGCACCAATCGGAGCAAGTCCGCGACATCACGTGCTCCGGTCATCCGGATGAACGCACGGTCCAGCACCGTAACAGCACCGGGAGCCTCATCGACAGGCTGAGCAAGCCGGGACACCGACAGAACAACCGGCATTTCGTCCAGAAAGTCTTTCTCTGAGAGCGAAGCAGGCTCCGCCTGCTGGGCCGCAACCCAGGGAGATAGCAATGTCAGTAATATGGCGAACGGTAATTGTTTCATGGGAGTTCAACCCAACGACGATTGCTATTATTTTGCAAGCTGATTTTGCCCTGTCTGCGGGCCTCACAGCACACAACATTGATAAATCTGCATGGCCAGCCGCAATCCACGTGTTTTTCCTTTGATCGATGAACGCTCATCAGGCATTCCTGTACCCGCCACAGCGGCCACCGGCATGCCCCACCCCGGAATGCTCGGTTCAGTCAGTGACACATTGGGGCGCCCCCTGCGCGATTTGCGTATCAGCGTCACGGACCGCTGCAACTTCCGCTGCAGCTACTGCATGCCCAAAGAGGTGTTCCATAAGGACTACCCCTATCTTCCGCACAGCGCCCTGCTGAGCTTTGAGGAAATCACGACCTTGGCAAAGCAGTTTGTCGCGCTGGGCGTACAAAAAATCCGTCTGACCGGTGGTGAGCCACTGCTGCGCAAAAACATCGAGACCTTGATCGAGCAGCTCGCGGCCATCACAACGCCAGAGGGCCATGCCCTGGACCTGACCCTTACGACCAACGGATCCCTTTTGGCAAAGAAAGCCCGCTCTCTCAAAGATGCGGGTTTGCAACGGGTCACGGTCAGTCTTGATGGACTGGATGACCGCATTTTCAAAGCCATGAATGATGTGGACTTCCCGGTCGCCGATGTATTGAACGGCATCGAAGCTGCCCACTCCGCAGGGCTGGGGCCCATCAAAGTCAACATGGTGGTCAAACGCGGCACCAATGAGCAGGAAATCTTGCCCATGGCACGCCATTTCCGTGGCAGTGGTGTGGCCTTGCGCTACATCGAATACATGGATGTCGGGGCGACCAACGGCTGGCGTATGGATGAAGTGCTGCCATCTCAGGACGTGCTGAAACGACTGCGCGATCACCTGCCGCTGATACCTCTGCCAAGCTCCCAGCCCGGAGAAACCGCCCAACGTTGGGGCTATGCAGATACCAACGGCATGCATGACCGTTCAGCGGGTGAAATCGGACTGATCAGCAGTGTGACGCAGGCATTTTGTGGCGACTGCAATCGGGCGCGGCTATCCACTGAGGGGCAGCTTTATTTGTGCCTGTTTGCAGGCCGGGGACACGACCTCCGGTCTTTGGTACGTAGCGGTGCGTCACCCGAGCAACTTCAAGAGGCCATCGCCAGCATCTGGGGGGCCCGCTCGGACCGTTATTCCGCTTTGCGGGGATCCGGCTCAAACGACAACAGCGCCGGCCCAAAACGGGTGGAAATGAGCTACATCGGCGGGTGATGTGCCGCCGGGCAGCACTCAGGCGCGTTGACGCAATGCCAGCTCCACGCCGCGATTAGCCAACCCGTCGGCCCGTTCATTGCCGGGGTCACCCGCATGACCTTTCACCCAGCGCCAATCGATGGTGTGGCCGGCACCGCTGACCAAGGCGTCGAGACGCTGCCACAAGTCCACATTTTTGACAGGCTGTTTGGAGGCCGTCTTCCAGCCCTTGGCCTTCCATCCTTGCAGCCACTCAGTGATGCCTTTGAGCACGTACTGACTGTCTATGTGCAAGGTGATCTGGCACGGCCGTTTCAATGCAGACAAGGCCTCTATTACCGCCATCATTTCCATCCGGTTGTTGGTGGTCCCCAGTTCACCTCCGAATAGCTCTTTTTCTGTGCCATCGGCAGAGCGCAACAACACGCCCCATCCACCGGGTCCGGGGTTACCTTTGCAAGCACCGTCGGTGTACACCACCACTTTTGTCAACACTTCTGTCACACACTGTCCTTATTTAGTTTTCGTTCCGGGTCTTGTGAGTCTGTTGAGTCACAGGGACTGCGGCTGTGCTGCGTTTGGCTGCTGCTTTCCAGGCACCGCCCAGCAATCGCATGCCTCGGACGCGCTTGGTGGCGACCACAAAATATGCTGCGCCAAAAATGGGCCACCACCGCCCCCCTATCCGGTCCAGCCACGAAAAGCGGCGCAACCATTCCGGGGAGTCAACGGCAGGCCGGTAGCAACCGAAGCGCCCGGCTTCCACCTCAAAGCTCAGTAATCGCAGCCAATCCCTCAACCGCCAATAGCCAATCAGGTCGCCCCAGCCCGGCAAGAACACCCGCCCCCACCCCAAGCGCTGGTACCAGCGGCTGCGCCGTTGTCGCCAACCCCATAAACTGGCGGGGTTCAATCCGCAGATCACTACCTTACCCTCGGGTACCAACACCCGCTCAACCTCGCGCAGCGCCGCATGCGGATCGGGGCTAAATTCCAACGCATGGGGCAGCACCAGCAAGTCCATGCTGTTCGCAGGGAAAGGCAAGGCGGTAAAGTCCGTGTAGAAATCCACGACAGCACATTGCTTGCCGGCCTGCTCTGCGGGCTCCTGAATGGTGAACCACCGGTGCGGCATGCGATTGGTGCGCAGGGCCTGCAGTTCAGGCACCCCCAACTGAAGAGCGTGGTAGCCGAACAGGTCGGCTACCGCTTCATCCAGTTGGGCCTGCTCCCATTCCAGCAGGTAAGCACCTGCGGGGGATTGGAACCATTCCTGCAAACCTATAATTTGGTCGCTCATGACGTTACTACCACTGCCCGCATTGACTGACAACTACATATGGATGTTGCACAACGGGCAAGAAGCTCTGGTGGTCGATCCCGGGGAGGCGCAACCGGTGCTTGAAGCCCTGGAACGCGAGTCCCTGACACTGCACACCATTTTAGTCACGCACCACCATGGCGATCACACAGGGGGCGTGCCAAATTTGCGCGAAGCCACTGGAGCGTCGGTGTATGGTCCGGCTCATGAAAAAATGCCAGAGCCGATCACTCGCTTGATGGAGGGCGATCGGGTACATGCCTTGGGCTGGGATTTCACTGTGATCGATGTGCCCGGACACACTGCAGGACATATCGCTTTTTTTGCAGCGCCAGCAGCCGCCAAACCCCTGCTGTTTTGTGGAGACACCCTGTTCAGTGCGGGGTGCGGACGGCTTTTTGAGGGAACACCTGCCCAGATGTTGGACTCTCTCCACAAATTGTCGAGCCTTCCGGACGACACCCGCGTGTGCTGCACCCACGAATACACCCTGAGCAATTTGAAATTCGCACTTGCCGTGGAACCCGGCAATCAAGCGCTGGCGGATTACGACATGCATTGCCGCTCCCTGCGCGCCAACAGCACACCAACCCTTCCTTCCAACATGTTGTTGGAGCGCAATATCAATCCTTTTTTACGCACTCACCTGAGCAGTGTGGCTGACGCAGTTCAGTCGCACGACGCGGCAGGTGTTGCAGCCGCAGGCGTGTTTGCCACCCTGCGCCAATGGAAAAACACCTTTCAATGAATCTATTTCACATTGCCACCGCAGGTTTGCTGGTGCTGTTGACCGGATGTGCGGGGACCATGAACTCCCCGATGCCGGCAGAGAACACACCGCCCGGAGTCGCCACCACCAGTCCCAACACTACGGCTGCCAAGCCTGCGGTCAGCGACGCCGACAGTTTGAACTTGCGCCCAAGCCGTGAAATAGCGCGGCCCAAACCTGTGCCACCGTCAGCCACCACAGCGCGCGGGGAATCCGTGCCACTGACAGCCATTGAAATGGCCCAAGGCTCCCGCAATGTGGCGGCCATTGCGCCCCCTGCTGATTTGTGGGAGCGCATACGGCGTGGTTACGCCATGAATGATTTGGAAAACGATCTGGTGCGGGACCGCGAACAGTGGTACTCCTCTCGCCCGGACTACATTTTCCGGATGACCGAGCGGTCCAAAAAGTACCTATTCCACATTGTTGAGGAACTGGAAGTCCGCAACATGCCCACCGAACTGGCCCTGCTGCCCTTCATTGAAAGTGCGTTCAACCCGCAGGCAGTCTCCAGTGCCAAGGCAGCGGGCATGTGGCAGTTCATGCCTGCTACCGGCAAGTATTTCGAACTCAAACAAAACACATTCAGGGACGATCGACGCGATGTGCTGGCCTCCACGCGCGCGGCCCTCGACTACCTGCAAAAGCTTTACAGAATGTTCGGAGACTGGCATCTCGCACTCGCGGCTTACAACTGGGGCGAGGGAAGTGTGTCTCGCGCAATTGCCAAGAACTCCAAGGCGGGACTCCCCACCAGCTACAACGACTTGAACATGCCGATGGAGACGCGTTTTTACGTGCCCAAGCTGCAAGCCGTGAAAAACATCGTGTCCAACCCGGGCAAGTACAGCTCGAAGCTGCCGCTGATTGAAAACCACCCCTACTTCCAAAGCGTCACGATCCGGCGCGATATAGACGTGGCTCTGGCCGCCAAACTGGCCGAAGTGGGCTTGGACGATTTCAAGGCGCTAAATCCGTCCCTCAACCGGCCCGTGATCCTGGCCGCCGGCACGCCGCAAATTTTGCTGCCTTGGGACAACGCAGAGGTATTCCAGTCCAACCTCGAGAGCTATAGCGGTCGTTTGGCCAGCTGGACTGCCTGGGTGGTACCTACCACCATGCGACCGGCTGAGGTCGCCAAAAAGGTAGGGATGAGCGAAGCGGACTTGCGCAGCATGAACAACATCCCTCCTCGCGTGGTTGTGCGCGCTGGTTCGACATTGTTGGTTCCCCGCAGTAACCACATGCCGGACGTTACCGAGAAAGTGGCAGACAACAGCCAGCTCTCCTTGGCGCCTGAAGTGGTGCTCAAGCGCAGCACGGTGAAAGCTGGACGTGGCGAGACGGTCGCCAGCATCGCCCGCAAGTACAAGACTACGGCCGCCAACGTGGCGGAGTGGAACAAAGTCAGCACCTCTGCCGGATTCAAGCCCGGGCAGAGCGTAGTGCTTTTTCTCCCGGCACACGCCAAAGTCGTAGCATCGTCAAGCCCGAAGACTGGCGGGGCAGCAAAGTCTGCCAGCACGGCCAAAGGCAGAGCCTCAAAGGACAGTCAAGCCAAAAGCAAGTCCGGTGGTACCAAAGCCGAAGGTAAAACGAGTAAATCCGGCAGTAAATCCGCGGCCTCTGGAAAAACTGAGAAGCACTCCAAAGAGAGCAAAAAGAAAGAGAAATAAAAAAAGGGCGCACAGCGCCCTTTTTTTTCTTTTGCCATCAGTGCCGGTTAACGGTAGCCCACCAACAAAATGGCCACGTTTGCCAGAAAACCTGCAAACCAAACCGCTGAGCGGACGTTGGCCATGCCGGAGACATACATCATGATGTACAGCAGGCGCAGGACAATGAACAGGAAAGCCAGCACGTCCAGACGCGCTTGTGGGGCGCCCAGCTGGTGCGCAATGATTACCGCACCGATGAAGAACGGCAACGCTTCGAAGCTGTTGGCCTGCGCACCATTGGCGCGGGCACGCCAGTCCGTCTGACGGGCCAGCCATTCGCGGGGATTCACGTTGTCGTAACCCCCTTGCTTGCGCGGCACGCCAATTCGGCCGGACTTCGCGATACCGGCACACACGATCGGCAATATCGCCGCAATCAGGACACACCAATAAGCGACGGTGAAATGGGCGTATTGCATGAACAAACTGTCTTTCAGTAAAAAGTAATCAGAAAACACCTAACGGCGGTCGACCAGCGCATGGGCAATGGTGCCAAGGTCCACATACTCCAGCTCACTGCCCACCGGCACGCCACGCGCCAGTCGGGTCGGACGCAAGCCCCGTGCCTTGAGTCCTTCGGCAATGACATACGCCGTGGCCTCACCCTCGGCTGTGAAGTTGGTCGCCAGGATGACTTCTTGCACCACACCATCACACGCGCGGTCAAAGAGCTTCTTGAAGCCAAGGTCGTTCGGTCCCACCCCGTCCAAGGGACTGAGTTTGCCCATCAGCACAAAGTACAAGCCCTTGTAAGCCCCGGTGCGCTCCATGGCACTCTGGTCGGCAGGCGTTTCCACCACGCAGAGCTGGCTGCGATCACGCCGTTCATCCAGGCAGGTGGAGCACACCGCATCCTGCGTAAAGGTGTGGCAACGCTCACAGTGGTGCACAGTGTCTGCCGCCTGCTGGAGCGCGCGGGACAGAAACTGCGCCGCGGGCCGGTCGTGCTGCAGCAAATGAAATGCCATGCGCTGTGCCGACTTGACACCCACGCCCGGCAGGCCCCGCAGGGCCTGGATCAGCGTGTCGAGCGCGTTGGTGTCAGACATGGCAAATGGCTGTGGGCCGTGTTCAGAACGGGAACTTCATGCCACCGGGCAGACCCGGCATGCCAGCGGTGATCTTGCCCATTTTTTCAGCCGATGTTTCTTCCGCTTTGCGCACTGCGGCGTTGAAGGCAGCTGCCACCAGGTCTTCGAGCATGTCTTTGTCATCGGCCAGCAGGCTGGGGTCGATGGCTACGCGCTTGACATCGTGCTTGCAGGTCATGGTGACCTTGACCAGACCGGCACCGGACTCACCGGTGACTTCGATGTTGCCCAACTCGTCCTGGGCTTTCTTCATGTTGTCCTGCATGGCCTGGGCTTGCTTCATGAGGCCCGCGAGTTGTCCTTTGTTGAACATGGTCTTCCTTAAGAGAGGTGAGAGAAAAGAAAAAGGTGATCGCCCGTCACAGGGGCTTGATGGATCCGGGCACGATTTTCGCGCCGAAGTCCCGCATCATGGCTTGAACAAAAGGGGCTTCCAGAATTATCCGCTCCGCAGCCTGCTGTTTTTCTGCCGAAGCGGCGGCGTTGCGTCGTGCCGGGCTGTCGATCACCCGCCCGACTTCGATAGCAAGCTGCACCGGATACCCTGCAGCATGCAAGGCATTGGTCAGGCGTTCGCGGGTGCTGGGCTGATTCAGGGATTCGCGCTCCAGACGCAACAGCCACTGGTCGGTATCCCGCGCGATCAGTTGAGACTGCAAGGCCAGCACGCGCACCATGGCCGTAATGGCTTCCGTCTCAATCAGTTGCGAGACCGTCTGGTGCCAGAAGTCACCTTCCTCGGTGGGCTCAAAGCCGGTAGCCGACAAGGGTTCATCGAGGGCACTTTCCTGCAACTCCTGCACCGGAATTGCTACGATTTTAGTAGCTGGCGGCGCAGAAGCAATGGGCGCCAGCGGCACATTGGATTCGTAGTCTTCATCTATGTCGTCGACCCAGGGCGCCTCAAACGCATCGTCTACCGGGTCATCCGCCACCATGACGTCATCTTCCTCCGCACCTTCAGGCACATGCACCGGACCGCTTTCGCGCACCGCCAAGACCTGGCCTGGTGGCACCACGGGCGGGAAGTTTTGCGGCGCGGCAGCTGCAGGGGCGGGAGGCGCGCTCGCAGGTGGAGCCACCGGGGTGTCTTCCCAGGGTTGAACCGCTTTGGGTGCCGCAGGCGCAACAGGCTGATTGGCTGATTTTGCAGGCGCGGAATATGCCGATTCCGCGGGGAAAGAGGGCGTTGCGGGCGTACCTGATGCAGTAGAACCCTGCGCAACCAGGCTCGAGGAAGCGGCGGAACCCTCAACAGGTGCCGCGACACGCTGTCGCTCAGGAATCGCTAGAGTTTTTTTTTCAGCCGAGGGCTTGAATGCCAATAGGCGCAGCAACACCATGGTGAGTGCCGCGTATTCATCCGGCGCCAGGCCCAGGTCTGCGCGGCCATGCAGGCAGATGCTGTACAGCAACTGGGTTTCATCAGCAGACATGGCAGCAGCCAGGCGGGCGGTATCCACCGCTTCGGGGTCACCCTCATCCAATGCGCCCTGCCCTACTGCTTGTGCCACGGCCATGCGCTGCAGCACGGTGGACATTTCCTCCAGCGTGGAGGCAGCACTCAAGCCATTGAGGCGCAAGGTCTCAGCGGTGTCGACCACCGTTTTGCCATCGCCTGCGGCGAGCGCCTCAATCAGCCGGAATACATACGAGCGATCCACACTACCCAACATCTGACGCACGGTGGCTTCTTGCAACTGGCCGGAGCCAAAGGCTATCGCCTGGTCGGTCAGGCTCAGGGCATCGCGCATGGAGCCGCGGGCGGCACGGGCCAGCAAGCGTAGGGCTTGGGCTTCGGCGCTCACTTGCTCCACGTCCAACACTTTGGTCAGGTGCTCGCGGATGGTTTCCGGCGCCATGGGCCGCAGGTTGAACTGCAAGCAGCGCGACAGCACAGTCACAGGCACTTTCTGCGGATCGGTGGTGGCGAGTACAAATTTCAGGTACTCGGGTGGCTCTTCCAGCGTCTTCAACATGGCGTTGAAGGCGGTGTTGGTGAGCATGTGCACCTCGTCGATCATGAAGACCTTGAAGCGTCCCTGCACCGGCTTGTAAACGGCCTGCTCGAGCAAGGCCTGCACTTCATCCACGCCCCGGTTGGACGCGGCATCGAGCTCGGTGTAATCCACAAAGCGTCCGCTATCAATATCGGTACAGGCCTGGCACACGCCACAGGGCGTCGCCGTAATGCCACCTTGCCCGTCCACGCCCTGGCAGTTCAGCGACTTGGCCAGAATGCGCGAAACGGTGGTCTTGCCTACGCCGCGCGTACCAGTGAACAAATAAGCATGGTGCAGGCGCTGGGTCGTAAGTGCGTTGGTCAAGGCTTGCACCACGTGGTCCTGCCCCACCATTTCAGTGAAATTGCGGGGGCGGTACTTGCGGGCGAGCACGAGATAGGACATGCGGGGATTCTACGGGCTAGTCAGGGGTACAATAGGCGTTGACGGGCCTTCCCGCATGGTGAAGCGGCCAACCGGGTCAGGTGGGGAACCAAGCAGCCCTAACTGTGGAGCCAGTGCCGGGGTCAGGCTCGTCAACTAACAACTTCCCCCTCTCAGTGCGCCACTTCGTTATGGTTCTGGGTTTCATGCGTTGGGCGCTGGCCCTGTGTCTTGTACTGAGTGGGTCTGCAGGCGCCCAAGGTAGTAGCGCGTCTGCCACGTTCCCCGTTATCGCCATCAATTCCGAGAATGTCGCGCACACCGACATCGGTGCCCGCATCGCTTATCTGCAGGACGACACACGTCAACTGCAAGTTAACCAGGCCATGGCCGATGGCCAGCCTTGGATGCCAGTAGCCCGCACCAGCCCCAACTTCGGCTTTACCAACAACGCTTACTGGTTCCGCTTCGCGCTCGACAACCAGACCGGCAAGCCGGTGACGCGTTTCATCGAACTCCCCCGCCCTTTTCTGGACGACGTGCGCTTGTTCCACTTCGTGGATGGCCGCATCATCACCCGCTATTCGCTGGGCGACGAGCAACCGTTTGTCCAAAGGGTGATGCAGCACCAGAACTTTGTCATGCCCCTGAATCTGGAACCCGGGCGCAATCAAGTCGTACTGCGGATCGCCTCCACCGGCACCGTGGAAGCTCCTTTGCGACTCTGGCAGCCTGCTGCCTTTTATGAGGCTGCTTCCAAAGAAAACCTGCTGGCTGGTGCCGTGTTCGGCATGCTGCTGGTGATGATTGTTTACAACCTGTTTGTGTACCTCTCCACCCGGGACGCGAACTACATTTACTACATCAGCTTCGTCGCAAGTTACCTGATGTTCTGGGCCACCTTGAATGGCTATGCCTTTGCGCTCGCCTGGCCGGAGGCCATCCGCTGGAACAGCGTGGCTGTACCCTTCTCCATCGCATGGGCCTGCCTGTCTGCCAGCCTGTTTGCTGACAACTTCCTCAAGTTGTACCGGTTTTCGCCGCCTGCCCATCGGGTCATGCAGGGCATGGCGCTGGTCAGTGCCGGGCTGATGCTCGGCTCGTTTGTGCTGCCCTATGTGTGGATCATCCGGGCCACCTCAGCCTTCATTCTGGTGGTGTCGTGCGCTGCCTTGTCGATCGGGTATTGGCGCTGGTGGTTGGGTGCACGCTTTGCACGGTTCTATTGCCTCTCCTGGACTGCGGTGTTCGTCGGAGTCAGCGTGCTAACCGCGAGCAAGTTCGGCTGGTTGCCTGCGAATTTTTGGGTGGACAACGCATCGCAAATCGGCATTTTGTCCCTGGTCGTGCTTCTGTCCTTCACCCTCGCCGACCGGATCAACACCGACCGCAGCTTGCGCATCAACGCCCAGGCCGTGGCGCTGGCCCACGCCAAAAAAGCGCGAGCTTCGCAACAGGCCATGCTGCAGGCGACCGCAGATGCCAATCGCGAGCTGGAAAATCGTGTCCAAGCCCGCACCAACGAACTCCATGCCGCCATGGATCAACTCCGGCTGGCCAATGATCAGTTACAGCGTTTGTCCATGACCGATAGTTTGACCCAGGTCGGCAACCGCGCTTTCTTCGACCAGTCCCTGGTCACCGAGCACAAGCGCGCGAGCCGGCTCAAGCAACCTCTGGCCTTGTTGCTGCTGGACATTGACCATTTCAAGGCCATCAACGACACCTACGGCCACCCCGCAGGGGACGCCTGCCTGAGGACCTTGGCAGACTACATGCGGCAAAAAGTGCAGCGCGCCGGTGATCTGCTGGCCCGCTACGGTGGCGAGGAATTTGCCGTGCTGTTGATCAACAGCACGCTGGGCGATGCCCTGGATCTGGCGGACGAATTCCGGGCGGATATTGCCGGCTTGGAAGTGGTGTTTGAAGGTCGCACCTTGCGCTTCACCGCCAGCATCGGTGTGGCCAGCGCCATACCGGACATGCAATTCACACCGTCCCAGTTTGTAGGCGATGCGGACAAGGCCCTCTATGAAGCCAAGCATGGTGGACGCAACTGCGTGCGTGCCGCAGCGCCGCGACTCGCCGGCTTGACCAGCAGTGCGTTGCCGGCCTGAAAGGCCGGAGTACTATCGATTCAGGAGCGTCCTGCGCAGATTCGACGGGCGCCGCAAGGCGCTTTGATCAAGAACGCAGATAGTCCAACGCACCCTGCCCCGCCTGCTTGCCACTGGCAAAACAGGCTTGCAACAGGTAGCCGCCGGTAGGAGCTTCCCAGTCCAGCATTTCGCCGGCGCAAAACACACCGGGCACCTGCTCCAGCATGAGCTGAGGCGTCAGCACCTCAAACAACACCCCCCCCGCACTGCTGATGGCCTCGTCAATCGGGCGTGCCGCCTGCAGCGTGACGGGTAGTGCCTTGATGGCTGCGGCCAGCTTGTCGGGATCGTTTACCGCCTCTTTGCCCAGGCACTCGTAAAGAATGGCGCTTTTGATGCCGTCCAGATGCAAGCGGCTCTTGAGGTGGCTGGACAGGCTGCGGCTACCGCGCGGGTGGCGCACTTCGGCCAGTACCTTCTCGGCGGGCATGTCAGGCAACAAATCCAAATGGAAAGTAGCGCTGCCATGGCGCACGATGTCGTCGCGCAGCAAGGCCGATGCCGCGTAAATCAAGCTGCCTTCCACACCGCCCTGCGTGGCCACAAACTCGCCCTTGCGCGAGAACACCACGCCCTGCGAATTGGTAAAGCTGAGTGCCACCGACTTGAAGGGTTGACCGGCAAACTTTCCGCTGAAAAACGGTGTCCACCCGCCCTGCACATCGAAACCGCAATTGGCCGGCACCAAAGGTGCCACGGCTACGCCACGGGCTGCCAGCAAAGGCACCCAGGCGCCGTTCGACCCCAGGCGCGCCCAACTGCCGCCACCCAGCGCCAGCACCACGGCGCGGGCTTGCACCACTACCGGACCGGTAGGCGTGTCGAACACCAGCGCTTGTTGGCCCGGCTCGGCGGATGCGCCCTGCGCCCAACCTGTCCAGCGATGGCGCATGTGGAACTGCACCCCGCCGCCTGCTGCGGGGTGGCGCAAGCGGTGCAACCAGGCGCGCAACAAGGGCGCCGCCTTCATGTCCTTGGGAAACACCCGGCCCGAACTGCCCACAAAGGTTTCCACGCCCAAGCCATGGGCCCATTCACGCAGCGAGGTGGAATCCAGTCCGGCTAGCAAGGTCTCAATGGCGCTGCGCCGTTCGCCATAGCGGCCGGCGAACGTGTCGGCGCCTTCGGAGTGGGTGAGGTTCAGGCCACCCTTGCCGGCCAGCAAAAACTTGCGGCCCACCGAGGGCATGGCGTCGAACAGGTGCACGGTCACACCGGCATCGCACAGCACCTGGGCAGCCATGAGTCCGGCAGGGCCGCCGCCCACAATGGCAACGTCCACGTGCAGGGCTTGGGATTCAGAACGGGGAGAGGTAGGCAGATCAGTCAAAGGAGTCCATCACAAAATTTCAATCAAGCGGCCTTGCGGCGTCAGGAACGCGGTGTGCACACCCTCCCCCGGATAAATCTGGGTCAGCGCGGCGCGGTATTCACGGAGTTGGGCGCACAGTTCGGGCTGGTCTTGCGGGCTGGCCGAGGACTTGAAGTCAAGCACCCACCAAGCTGCAGTGTCGCGGCGCTGCACCAAGCGATCCAGGCGCAGCGTTCTGCCACCGTGGGTCAATGCGACTTCGTTGGCATGCCACGCCAATGCGCTGCGCCGCCACGCCCACGCGCCTTCCCCACCGAGTATGCCTTGCGCCATGCGCTGGGCTTGCTGCATCTGCGCTTCGGTGAGCGAAAAAGTGCGTGCAGCCTGCGCACACTGCTCAGGCGTCCATGCATCTGCGTCTGGTACCTGGCCCTCGCGCAGCGGCAGCCATTCCAGCAAGCGGTGCATGGCTTGGCCGATACGGGACTCCAGACTTTCCGGCTCAGTCACCGCTATCAATTCAGGAGCTGCTCGCGCATATTCCATGGGCGCTAGAGGCACTTTTCTCTTCAAACCTTCAGTGGGGAGCTCCCACAAAGCGAAGGGCTCAGCAGTGTCCGATTCGGTCGACTCCGCACTGTCTACCCCCTCGAGAGCCGTGGAAGGCGCAACGTCTGCCGCAAGCTCCTGCAAGCGCTTCCACCAGCTGCCCTCGCGCTCGCGGTGGGGCGCGGTGCTGGAGAGCACCAGGGTGGACTGGGTGCGGGTGAGCGCTACATACAAAGCATTGAGTTCCTCCCGCGCGCGGGCGGTTTGCTCCAGCGCCAGGGTATCCACCACACAGGCAGGTGGGCGGGACTCGCTGGCCAGAAACACAAACTTGCGGGGGTAAGCAGCCTCGCCCGGCCAATCCACGAGCACCCCCATGGATTCGGGCCGGGTGCCTTCGGCATCGGTGTCCAGCAATATCACCAGCGGCGCCTCCAGCCCCTTCGCGCCGTGGATGGTGAGCAGGCGCACCGCGCCTGCGTCGGCCCGCACCGGCGCGGGAATGCCGCCGGCACGCAGCGCGCGCACCAGGGTGTAGGCGGTGCTGTAGCGCCCGCCGTCCACCTGCAAGGCGGCATTGAGCAACGCGCGCACATTGGCCAAGACGCTCTCCCGCAGCACCGCCGGGCTGGCGGCGGCGAAGCGGGCCAATACGTCACCGTCGTCATAGATGGCGCTCAGCGCATCGTGCACAGGCAAGCTCTGTACCCAGCCCTGCCAGCGGGTGAGGGACCGGGCTGCCGACAGCATGCGCTGGCTCAGGGGCAAGCCGCCCTCCACGTCCGGGTCGGCGGCGGCGAACTCACACAACACCGCCATCCAGCCGGGTACGAGCGCGTCGGGGTCTGCCGCGCGTGCCTGGCGGCGGGCTGTCTGGTGCAAGAGGCTCAAGTCCACCAGATCTTCATCGCTCGCACCAAACAAAGGCGACTTGAGCGCACGCGCCAGTGACAGGTCGTGCGCGGGCGACACCAGCACATCGAGCAAGGCCACGAGGTCTTGCACTTCGGGCATCTCGCCCAACTCGTTTTTCTCAGGCTGCTGAGCCGGAATGCGCAGTGCCGCCAGCTCTTGCTGCATCAGCGTCAAGCGTTCGCGCTTGCGGGCCAGCACCATGATGTCTTGGGGCCGCAATTGCCCGCCGCGCCCGCTGAGCTGCCCAGCCAACCACCGGGCGGCCTGCCGGCACTCCAGGGTTTTGAGGGTGTCTTCGGACTCGTGGCGAGGTGTGGTCAGGCTGTCGCGCCAGACCAGGTCCTCAGACCCATCTTCTTCGGGTTTGGCGGTGCGCTCGATGCGTGGCAGCTTCCACACCGAGCCGGCGTCCACCGACTCGGAAGTGTGCGGCCGGTAGTCTTCAAACTCGCCGGCATCCTGCGCGCCCAGCATGGCCGTGTTCACTAGGCCGATGATGGCCTGCGCATTGCGCCGCGTGTGGTCGCAGCTCAGTACATCGCCTTGCAAGCCCTCCACCACAAACGCTTTGGCCGCGCGGAAGACTTGGGGCTCGGCACGGCGGAAGCGGTAAATGCTCTGCTTGGGGTCGCCCACAATAAACACCCCGGGGCGGTTGCCCGCGCCGCTGTAGCCCTGCAACCAGGTGCTCAATGCCTGCCATTGCAAGGGGTTGGTGTCCTGAAACTCGTCGATCAGCAAGTGCTTGACCCTCGCATCCAGGCGCTCCTGCAGCCAGCCTGAAATCTCTTCGTCCGAAAGCAGGCGCAATGCGGCCTGCTCCAGATCGCCCATGTCGATCCAGCCCCGCTCGCGCTTGAGGGCGGCGTAGTCTTGCAGCAAGCCCCTGCTGAGACGGGCCATGCGCTGCTGGTGCAGCCAGGCCTGGTGCTGGTCTATGGCGGCTTTGGTTTCGGCCAGCAAGGCTTGGGCTTCGCGCACGGTCTCAATTCCGACGACCTTTTCGCTCAGTTTGCGAGGAGTGCCTTTGTCGGTGAAAAGGGCTTTGAAAATGGCGGTGGCATCGCGCGCGGTCAGCGCTTTCTCCAGCTCCGAGCCTGCTTCTGTGCAGGTCTTCAGGCTGCTGGCACCCAGCGCTTTGGCACTGGCCCAGAGCAGCTGTTGCACCACGTCGCTGAACAAACGGTCCTGGGGCTGCGACCAATTGGCCATGGCCGGAAACTGCTGCGTGAATTGCAGCACCGAGGCATCGACCACGCCCTGTTCGTCAGCCAGGGCAAACTCGGTGCGCTTGTGGATGGCGGCTTCCAGCGCCTTGAGCGTGCCGTGGCGCCCGTATACACCCACCGCCTCCAGGTAGTCGGCACGCGCCGCCGCATCTTGGGCAATGCGGGTGTGAAAGCGGCGCCAGACCTGGGCGATGGCCTTGGCATCGTTCTCCAGCAGCTCGTACTGCGTGGGCAAGCCCAGCTGGTGCAACATGCCCAGCGGCGCGCTGCGCAACAGGGCCGCAAACCAGCTGTGGAAAGTGCGCACCTGCACCGGCCGGCCGGCAAGCAGCAAAGCCTCATGCAAGCTGCGCAGCTTGGCCAGCTGCTCCGCACCGGGATCGCCCTGCACACCGCGCAACTGCAGTTCGCGGCGCAAGGTGGAGTCATCGGCCCGGGCATAGCTGCGCAGCCAGTCATAGAGGCGCTCGCGCATTTCACCGGCAGCTTTTTTGGTGAAGGTGATGGCCAGAATCTCATGCGGCGCTGCGCCGTCAAGCAAGGCGCGCACCATGCGGGACACCAGCATCCAGGTCTTGCCGGCGCCGGCACAGGCCTCCACCGCCACACTGCGGCGGGGGTCGCAGGCGATGGCATAAAAGTCAGCCCGTGCAACGTGGCGGCCATTCACCTCATAAGCGGCGGTGTCGTGCACGGCACTCATGACGGGCTCCAGAAATCTTTGCGGCACAAGCCACGCGCCTGGCAGTAGTCACAGGCCACGCCATCCCCCAGCGCCGGCAAGGGCTCTCCGGCCGCCAGGCGGGTCATGTCAGAGGCAATACCTTCCACCAAGGCGTCACGGGCCAACACAAT
This sequence comes from Curvibacter sp. Hmag1.1, assembly GCF_059769165.1. Lineage (NCBI taxonomy): Bacteria > Pseudomonadati > Pseudomonadota > Betaproteobacteria > Burkholderiales > Comamonadaceae > Curvibacter > Curvibacter sp. Hmag1.1. Next base: position 3,601,368 of record NZ_JBMBGX010000002.1, on the reverse strand, counting down.
GTCTTTTTGCTCTACGGGCATAGTCCCGTCCCGCTCGCCCACGTTGATGTAGGCGGCCTGCAAGGTGTCGTGGGGCAGCAGCGCAGCGTAAAAGGCGATCTGGGTGTCTTCCAGCGGGTTCTTGACCCGCTCTTTGGTTTTGGCCGAAGGCTCGGTTTTGTAGTCCAGCACCATGGTCGCTCCATCGGTGCCGGTGTCCGTGCGGTCTATGCGACCCATAAGCATGACGCTGCCCACAGCCTGGGTGTGCGCGGTCTCGCCACTGGCATAGGTCCAGCCCTGGGCATCGTGCTTTTCCAGCCACTGCAAGTAGCCCTCGCGCACATTAGGCCAAGCTGCGGCGAAGGGCAAAAACTCTCCATCGGGCAAACCCATGGATGCGGTCACCGAGTTCGCACAGGTTTCCAGCAAAACGCCGCGCTGCTCAAGCCCGCTCAAAGGCTCTGTCTGCAAAGCGCTGTGAAACTCCTGCAGCACCGCATGCAGCCAGAGCCCGAAGTCCCGCTTGTCCACATCGGACTCCAACTCGTCCACCGTCTTGAGACCGAGTTGCCGTAGCGCAAAAAAGCGGTAGGGGCAAGTGCGCAAATCCTCGTAGGCACTGGCTGATAGTTGACGCACCGGAATGCGGTCACCGTGCGGCTGAGGCGGGAGCACAGTCGCGGGCATGACCTGCCTGGATGTTCGTGGATCACTCGCCAGCGCCTCTGCCACACCGGGTTGCAGGCGCAACCATTGCACCAGTGGGCTGGCCGCGATGTGTTCACCGGTGTCGTCACTGCTGCGCCACAGTACCTCGACCGCTGGCGCCTGCAAGGCCTGGCGCCAGGATGCGCGCAGACGGGACTCCAATTCAGCGCGTGAGGGCATGCCCAGTGCCGCACGCTGCGCGGGAGTCCAAATGCCTGCCGGCTCTGGGGACGGATTCAAACGCACCTCGTCGCAGCCGGCCAACACCACGGCGGCAAAGGGGCGGGCCAGCATCTGGCTCATAGGCAGAATGACGACTTGCTCTTCATCGGGATATGCGGGTTGGAAGCTGTGAGCCTCCAGCACTTGATTCACCCAGGACGAAAAGGCGCTCAAGTCCATGCGGGTGCCGGCCCACAAGGCTGCATCCACGTACTCCGCCCAAACCTGTGGCTCCGGTGGCGTTATGCGTAGTACCTCCAGGGCCATGGCTCCGGCTTCATCGGCCTGCAAGGCCTCCCACCATCCACAGGTCTGCAATACCGATTGCATGCGTGCCAGCCATGCGGGCAAGGGGCGGCTGCCACTCAACTCAGTGCGCACCTGATCGATACGGACACACATGGCGCTCAAAGCCTCAGAGTCCTTGACGGGTTTGCAGCCGGACACATGGCGCCAGTCGCGCACCTGCTCTTTGCGCAAAGCTTGTTCCAAAGCCTGTAGAACCTCAGCAAAAGCTGGCGCTTGCTTGAACGCATTCAATACGGCATCCGTGCTGGCATTCCACACCGCGGCCCGCAACAAGGCCATGAGCGCCGCTCCGGCCCGGCTGGTCGATAGTTTCCAGCCGTTCTCATCCCGCATGGCAATACCTGCAGACTCCAGCATGGCGCGCACCCGGCGCGTCAGTGCACGGTCTGAAGACACCAGCGCCAAGGGATAGCGATCAGCCGCCACATGCCCAATGGCACACGCAGCCGCCCGCTGGGCTTCGTCTTCGGCATCGGCACAGGCATGAAGATGCAAATGATCCGACGCCAGGTTCAACGTGGTGCCTGCATGGGGTTCGGCGTCGTCCAACCGAAACAACTCCGCCTTGCTGCCCCAGTGCGCCTTGAGTGCGCCGGAAACCGGGTCGGAGGCCAGCCCTTGCACCAAAGCGACGGCATCCCAAGCTTCCAACACATCTTTATCAAACAACACATCGGTGGAATAGGAAGACACCGCCGCCCACTCCACAGCAACCCGGGCAACCTGGGCCTCCCAAGCAAGCGCTTGGCTTTCCATGCCCACCGACACGGCAACGCGCGCCTGCGAGGCCCATTCCCCGCGCCCCTGCGGACCTGCAGCCGCAGCCCAAGGTGCGAGTTGCTGTGCCGCTTCTGCCAGCAGGCCAGCGAGTGAAGATTCATCCCCCATGCCTGCCCGGGCCAGCAGATGTTGAGCTGTCAGCGTGTCCAGTGCCATGTCCTGGCTGATATCGGTAGCTTGGAGGCTACGCGCGGACAAGGATGCCAGCCAATTCGAGGTGGTTTCAAACCGGGGAGAAAAACCTTGCGGATGTAGATCCGACCACACCCTGCGTGCCAAGGGCAGTAGTTGGGCATAGGGCAGCAACACCAGCGTGCGGCCGGGGTGGGCGCCGGAATCAGCGATCCAGCGCTGAAGCCGAACCATCAACCCACTGCCGGGTGCTGACCACAAGGCCATCGCAGGATGACTGGGCACATAAGCAAAGGCCCGCAGCCCCCGGGCTGCATCGCTTTTGGCTATGCCAGCGATAGTTTGCGGGGCGACATGGGGGGGCTTGGTTTCTGTCACAATGCCGCAACTTTAGCTGCATTAGCACTCTTCCAAAGGAAACTCCATGGCCAGCGAACTCATCAAACACGTCACCGACGCCACATTTGAAGCCGATGTATTGCAGTCTGCGCAACCCATCCTGGTGGACTACTGGGCTGAGTGGTGCGGCCCCTGCAAAATGATCGCGCCCATTCTGGACGAAGTGTCTGCTACCTACGAGGGCAAGTTGCAGATCGCCAAGATGAATGTGGACGAAAACCGCGACATTCCAGCCAAGTTCGGTATCCGTGGTATCCCCACATTGATGTTGTTCAAGGACGGTCAATTGGCTGCTACCAAGGTAGGCGCACTCAGCAAAGCGCAACTCACTGCCTTCATCGACCAGCAACTGGCCTGATCCGCCTTTCGCCCCAGCGACCGTGACACTGCAGCACGGTCGCAATTTCCTGTCATAATATTTGTGTTCACCCGCCGGATTGAAGGCGGTCAGCCAGATCAGGCTCAGGACACCGAGGCCAAGCACAAGGTCTTGCCTCAACCCCCACTCCCCTGAATTTTTCGAACCAACCCTGGTTTCCTTGCCGATTTCCGGTTAACGCCCTGACGGGACCCACTCCATGCATTTAAACGAACTCAAAGCACTGCACGTGTCCGAAGTGCTCAAGCAAGCCGAAGAACTTGAGATTGAAAACACCGGCCGCATGCGCAAGCAGGAGCTGATGTTCGCAATCATCAAGAAACGGGCCCGTGCCGGCGAGCAGATCATTGCCGACGGCGTGCTGGAAATCCTGCCGGACGGCTTCGGCTTTCTGCGTAGCCCCGATACCAGCTACACCGCCAGCACGGACGACATCTACATCAGCCCCAGCCAGGTGCGCCGCTTCAACCTGCACACCGGGGACATGATTGAAGGTGAAGTCCGCACACCGAAAGACGGTGAGCGTTACTTTGCGCTGAACAAGTTGGACAAGGTAAACGGCGGACCGCCTGAAGGCAACAAGCACAAGGTCATGTTTGAAAACTTGACCCCCTTGTTCCCCAAGGTGCAAATGCGCTTGGAGCAAGATGGCCTCAAGACCGACGAAAACATCACCGGCCGGGTCATTGACATCATTGCCCCTATCGGCAAAGGCCAGCGCGCCCTGCTGGTCGCCCCGCCCAAGAGTGGCAAGACCGTGATGATGCAGCACATCGCCCATGCGATTTCTGCCAACTACCCCGACAGCCACATGATGGTGCTGCTAGTCGATGAGCGCCCCGAAGAAGTGACCGAAATGCAGCGCACCGTCAAAGGCGAGGTGATTGCCTCCACCTTCGATGAACCCGCAGCACGTCACGTGCACGTGGCCGAAATGGTGATCGAGCGAGCGAAGCGCTTGGTAGAACTCAAAAAAGACGTGGTGATCTTGCTGGACTCCATCACCCGCCTGGCCCGGGCCTACAACAACGTGGTTCCATCTTCCGGAAAAGTGTTGACCGGTGGTGTGGATGCGAATGCGTTGCAGCGCCCCAAACGATTCCTGGGTGCGGCCCGTAACGTCGAAGAAGGCGGCTCACTCACCATCATTGCGACCGCACTGGTGGATACCGGCAGCCGTATGGACGAAGTGATTTTTGAAGAGTTCAAGGGCACCGGCAACAGCGAAGTGCATTTGGACCGTCGCCTGTACGAAAAGCGGATTTTCCCTTCTATCCAGCTGAACCGCAGTGGTACCCGCCGCGAAGAATTGCTGTTGCAGCCGGAAATTCTGCAAAAGACCCGCATCCTGCGACAGTTCCTCTACAACATGGACGAAATCGAATCCATGGAAATGGTGCTCAAGCAAATGCGTGCCACCAAGAACAACAGCGAGTTCTTCGACATGATGCGTCGGGGCGGCTGATTCGGACTAAGCTATAATTTAGGGTTTTCGCGACAAGTACGCCGAGTTTTTATATTGCGCAGGGTTTGCGCAAGGACCGGCGCGGCTAGCGCAACTGATGGAGAAGAGTATGAAAGAAGGCATTCACCCCAACTACCGCGAAGTTTGCTTCCAGGACATGTCCAACGGTTTCAAGTTCGTGACACGTTCTTGCGCAAACACCAAGGAAATGATCAAGATGGAAGACGGCCGCGAGCTGCCACTCTTCAAGTTGGATACCACCAGCGAATCCCACCCTTTCTACACCGGCACGCAAAAGTCGGTGGACAACATGGGCGGACGCGTGGAAAAATTCCGCAACCGTTTCGGCAAGACCGCAGCGAAGTAATCTCAGTTCAGGCTCCGGCCTGGGTTGGTATAAAAGCAGCACGGAATCCCGGGCTGCTTTTTTTTTGATTTAAACCTGTTTCCCCACTGATCCGCGTGAACCTACCGAACCCCGCCATCGTTGCGCAAGCCTCTGTCAGGCGCCTCCCGCGTCCCGCACTGATTCTGTTGTGTCTGGCCTTTGTCGGTGCAGGCTTTATCGGTCGTGATGCATGGCGGACAGCCGACTTAAGCGCCCTGGGATTCATGGCAGCGCTCGCACGCGGGGACGCATCCTGGATCCACCCGACGCTACTCGGCATCAAGCCGGATTTCCCTGCACTCCTCCCTTACTGGATTGGAGCCTTGGTCTTGAATTGGACACCAGCAGGATGGCCGGCAGACTTCTGGGTTCGGGTTCCCTTTGCGCTCTTGTTGACATTGGCTTTTGTCGGAACTTGGTACGGCAGCTATTACCTCGCGCGCACTCCTGCAGCCCAGCCAGTCGCTTTCGCGTTCGGCGGAGAAGCCAAACCTACCGACTATGCGCGAGCCATGGCAGATGGAGGCCTATTGGCATTTTTGGCATCCCTGGGTCTGGCGCAACTCGGACACGAAACCACACCTGCACTCGCGCAACTGGGATTCAGCGCGCTCCTGTTTTTTGCGCTCAGCGCACTTCCCTACCACCGCACTGGACCCTACGTCAGTGCAGTCTTGGGACTAGCCGGCTTGGCTTTGAGCGGGGCACCTGCCCTGTCACTAATGTTCGGGATGGGCGGCGCTTGCATTCACGCCATGGACAAACGCACGGGTGCAGGAAATGACGCAGTCAAAAGCTACATCACCCTCGAAGCCATAGGCCTCGCGACGGTCTCCGTCATCACTGCCGTCTTTGCTTGGAAGCTGGGACTTTGGAGTTGGAAGGTGGAGTGGCCCGCCCTGACTTGGGCCTATTGGAATGGACACATTCAATTACTCCTCTGGTTCACATGGCCTGCCTGGCCCTTGGCGCTTTACAGTGTCTGGCGTTGGCGCAAGCAGTTGTTCAATCTGAACATCAGCCGGCACCTCTCGTTGCCATCCTGGTTTATCGTGACCAGCGTAGGCACCATGCTGCTCTCAGGAGCTCCGGATCGGACTTTGCTATTGGCACTCCCCGCTTTCTCTGCCATGGCTGCCTTTGCATTGCCTACCCTACGCAGACAAGTTGCGGCATTGATCGACTGGTTCACGTTGTTGTTCTTTACAGGGTGTGGAGTGATTATCTGGGTCGTTTGGATTGCGATGCAAACCGGCACCCCGCCGCAACCGGCAGCGAACGTGGCCCGCTTGGCACCGGGCTATGAGGCGAGCTTCCAGATACTGCCCTTCTTGTTTGCATTGGGTGCCACTTTGGCCTGGGGATGGTTGGTTCGTTGGCGGGCAGGACGTCATCGCGCAGCGATCTGGAAAAGCCTGGTGCTTCCCGCTAGCGGGGCGTCGCTATGCTGGCTATTGTTGATGACCTTGTGGATGCCCTTGCTGGACTATGCGCAAAGCGCGCGCACCATGGTGCGGCAAGCAACACAAATTGTTGCCCGTGACCAATGTGCCCAAGTACTGAACCTCGATACCGCGCAAATTGCGGCGCTCCAGTGGTACGGTCAGCTCAATCTGCGCCCTGCCACTGAAGCCGCAGCATGCGAATGGCTGCTGACAGAACCAGGAGCAAACTCCGAAATTGCATCCATCGTCGACCGATCAGTATGGGCACCGCACACTTTGGTGCAGCACCCTGTGGCCAACTCGGAAATGTTCTGGATCATGAAGCGCCGCTAAACGACCGGAACCTTGGCGAACCTAGGACCTATTGAGGGCGGACGCGTGCCGCCCTGAACCGCAGGGTGAAGGTAGAGCCCCGTCCGGGAATGCTTTCAATCAGCAATTCAGCACCATGGCGCTGTGCCACGTGTTTGACAATAGCAAGACCCAGCCCCGTCCCTCCCGTATCCCTCGAGCGGCTTCTGTCGACCCGATAAAACCGCTCGGTCAAGCGAGGTATATGTTCAGGCGCGATTCCCGGCCCCGTATCTTGGACCGATAGTTCGCCTTCGCCTTCAGCCGTTTTATGCCAATGGACCCGGATACTCTTATCTGCCGGTGTGTAACGGATGGCATTGCCGATCAAATTGAATACCGCACTGTGCAATTCAGACGGTGAACCGGTGACCGCCACGGCATCCGACACCAGAAACTGAATGTCCTGAGGCTTGCCCCAGACCAACGACGACAGGTTATGGGCTTCCTGCTTGCACTGCTGCAACAGCTGCACCATGTCCACGAGATCTGAGCCTGAAGGCGCAGGGCTCCCCTCCAAGCGGGAAAGCGTCAACAAATCGTTGACCAAGCTCTGCATGCGGGTCGCTTGCTGGGACATCAAATTCAAGTAGCTCTGCCGCTCAGACTCATCCAGGGGAAGCGTCTGGAGGGTTTCAACAAAACCAGCGAGCACCGTCAAGGGCGTACGGATTTCGTGAGACACATTGGCCACGAAATCCCTGCGCATGGCCTCGGCCTGTTCCAGGGCCGTAATGTCACGGGACAGCAAGAGGTTGCACCCCTCCCCGTAGGGATGTAGGTGCACAGACAAACGCACAGGCTTCGAACCTGTGCTTTCGCGGCCCGGCATCACCAGGCCTTGTGAGAAATCTTGACCGGAATAATAGGTAGCGAAACCAGGGTCGCGAACCAGATTCCCGAAATGCTGAAGCATGTCACGACGAGCATCAAAGCCGAAGTGCTGCCCTGCCATCTGGTTAAACCATTCGATGCGACCATTTGCATCCAGCAGAACAACACCGTTCGGAGAGGCTTGCAGCGCAGCCAAAAAATCCTGGAGCTTGGTTTCACCTTCGGCCACGCGACGCTCGCGGGAACGCATCTGACGGCGCGTGCGGTCTGCCACCTCACTCCAGAAGCCATACCCGAGGGTCAACTCCGTGGACTTGCCCGACTGCAGCCAGCGCATGAGCTTTGCACCACGCACCGCATCGATCAATAACCAGAGAAAACTGCCCACGAGAATGCCGACCACAGCACCCCAGACGGGAGAATACTGACCGGCAAGCAGATAGCCGAGGACACCCCCCAGCGCCTGCAAAAGCAGGAACGACAGAACTCGAAAAAACATTCGTGAACTGTAATCGCTCAGGCGCTCGCCCGGGCAGCAGTCTGCACAACAGTTTGAACCGGAATGGCGGGCTTTGCCGTCAAGCGATAGCCTGCACCGCGCACCGTCTCCACCATTGAACCGGCATGCGCCAAAGCTTCACGTAAACGTTTGACGTGCACGTCCACAGTTCGCTCTTCGATGTAGACATGATCGCCCCAGACGTTGTCAAGCAGTTGCGCCCGGCTATGTACCCGCTCAGCATGTCCCATAAGGTAATGCAACAGCTTGAATTCTGTAGGTCCCAGCTTGAGGGCCGTTTCTTCGAAAGACACGCGATGAGTGGCGGGGTCCAGCGTCAAGCCGGCGATAGTCAGCGCTTCGCCGGTGCTCTCCGGCGTACGGCGGCGCAAGACTGCGCGTACACGGGCCAGCAACTCCTTCGTGGAAAACGGTTTCGCAATGTAATCATCCGCCCCTGCGTCCAAGCCGGCAACCCGATCCGCCTCATCCCCACGGGCTGTGAGCATGATGATGGGGACCTCTTTGGTCCTTGGATCAGAGCGCCAGCGCTTGGCCAAGGTCAAGCCGCTTTCGCCGGGCAACATCCAGTCCAGAAGGATCAAATCAGGCACGCCCGCATCGATCTCACGCTGCGCAGAGTCACTGTCCATAGCCCAACGAGGCCGGAACCCGTTATGCCTAAGATTCACTGCAATCAACTCAGCAATGGCCGATTCATCTTCGACCACCAGAACGGCGGGCATGGTTTTCATTTGACGACAGACTCGATTTTTTCCATGGTCGAGTGACGCACATCTTCACCCTTGACCACGTAGATGATGAACTCGGCGATGTTCTTGGAGTGATCGCCGATACGCTCGATCGCCTTGGCCAGGAACAACAAGTCCAAGCTGGGGGAAATCATGCGTGGGTCTTCCATCATGTAGGTCACCAGCTTGCGCACGAAGCCATCAAACTCGGCATCGATCAAGTCGTCTTCTTTGAGAATAGACACTGCAGCGTTCACATCCAAGCGGGCAAACGCATCCAGCGCCTTGTTCAACAAACCGGAGGCCAGGTCGGCGGCGACGCGCAGCTCCAAGGAAGGCAATGAACGGGGTGCGCCACTGTGAATGATGGAACGCACCATGCGGGCGATCTTCTCCGCTTCATCCCCCACACGCTCAAGGTTGGCGGTGGTCTTGGAGATGGCAATCAACAAACGCAGATCGCGGGCAGTCGGTTGGCGGCGGGCGATGATGCTGGAGAGATCACGATCGATTTCCAGTTCCATGGCGTTCACGCGGGCTTCGCGGGCTGTGACTTCGTCAGCCACTTCCACGCTGAACTGCGACAGTGCGTAGATTGCCTGGCGGATCTGGGATTCAACCAATCCACCCAGCTCCATCACTTGCGACGAAACCGAGGTCAGTTCGCTGTCGAACTGGGTTGATAGGTGTTTATCTGGCATGGGGTCCTCTCCTTGCTTAGCCGAAGCGGCCTGTAATGTAGTCTTCTGTTTCTTTGCGGGTCGGCTTGAAGAACATTTGTTCTGTAGGACCGAACTCGACCAGATCGCCCAAGTACATGTAAGCGGTGTAGTCGCTGCAACGAGCCGCTTGCTGCATGTTGTGGGTCACGATCACCACGGTGTAATCGTTCTTCAATTCCACAATCAGCTCTTCCACCTTGGCAGTAGAGATAGGATCCAACGCAGAGCAAGGTTCGTCGAGCAACAAAACCTCCGGCTTGATCGCAATGCCGCGGGCAATGCACAAACGTTGCTGCTGACCGCCCGAGAGGCTGGAGCCGCTTTGGTGCAACTTGTCTTTCACTTCAGTCCACAGCGCGGACTTGCGCAAGGCCCATTCCACGCGCTCTTCCATGTCGGTGGAGCTGAGGTTTTCGAACAACTTCACGCCGAAGGCGATGTTGTCGTAAATGGACATCGGGAACGGTGTGGGCTTCTGGAACACCATACCCACCTTGGCACGCAGCAAGGCCACGTCTTCCTTGCTGGTTAGCAGGTTCTGGCCGTCCAACAGGATCTGGCCTTCCGCGCGCTGCTCGGGGTAGAGCTCAAACATGCGGTTGAAAATGCGCAACAAAGTGGACTTGCCGCAACCGGAGGGGCCGATGAAGGCGGTCACGCGCTTCTCCGGGATCTCCATGTTGATGCCCTTGAGGGCGTGGAACTTGCCGTAGTAGAAGTTCAGGTCCTTGACAGAAATCTTGGACTTGGTGGGGGCGCTAGGTGTGTTCAACATACAGGTAATCCTTTAAACGTCAGTGCGCGGTGCGCATCAGGCTTTGGAGCGGGTCAGCACCCGCGCCAGAATGTTCAGTCCCAAAACAGCCAGGGTGATCAGGAACACGCCTGCCCAAGCCAGCTGTTGCCAGTTTTCATAGGGGCTCATGGCGAACTTGAAGATGGTCACCGGGAGGCTGGCCATGGGCTCGCTCAAGGAAGACGTCCAGAACTGGTTGCTCAGCGCCGTGAACAACAAGGGCGCTGTTTCGCCGGCAATGCGGGCGACCGCCAACAACACACCGGTAATCACACCGGCACGGGCCGACTTCAGGGTGATGCTCAGAATCACTTTCCACTTGGGCGCGCCCAATGCATAGGCCGCTTCACGCAAACCTGCTGGAACCAACTGGAGCATGTTTTCCGTGGTGCGGATCACGACCGGGATCACGATCAGGGACAAGGCCAGAATGCCTGCGTAGCCGGAGAATGACTTGAACCGCGATACCACCACGGCATAGACAAACAAGCCGACCACGATAGAGGGCGCAGACAAGAGGATGTCATTGACAAAACGTACTGTGGCTGCCAGCCAGCTCTTGCTGTCGAACTCGACCAGGTAAATGCCTGCCATCACGCCGATAGGAGTGCCTACGCAAGTAGCCAGAACCACCATCAACAAAGATCCGTAGATGGCGTTGGCCAAACCACCGGCCTCATTGGGCGGCGGAGTCATTTGCGTCAGGGTAGCGATCGACAAGCCACCCAGTCCCAGGCGGACGGTTTCCCACAGGATCCAGAACAGCCAGAACAAGCCGAAAGCCATGGCAGCCAAGGCCAGAGCCGTTGCGACAACGTTGACACGCTTGCGATACGCAAAGCGCGCGGTGCGGATTTCAGACAAAGTTGCGCTCATGACTTGGCTCCTTCCGACTTGCGCAATTGCGCCAGCAGAAGCTTGGACAAAGAGAGAATCACAAAGGTGATAAAAAACAGCACCAGACCCAAGTACATCAATGAAGCTTGGTGCAAGCCTTCACCGGCTTCGGCGAATTCATTGGCCAGTGCAGAGGTAATGCTGTTGGCTGCCTGGAACAGGCTGAGCGAATCCAGTTGGTTGAAGTTGCCGATCACAAAGGTCACTGCCATGGTTTCGCCAATGGCACGCCCCAAGCCCAACATGATGCCGCCAATGACACCAGTCTTGGTGTATGGCAAAACGACCTTGGACACGACTTCCCAGGTTGTGGCTCCCAGACCGTAAGCGGACTCTTTGAGCATGGGTGGGGTCACTTCAAACACATCACGCATGACGGATGCAATGAAGGGAATGATCATGATGGCCAGAATAATGCCGGCCGACAAAATGCCGATACCTACTGGCGGGCCGGAGAAAAATGCGCCGATATAGGGCACGCCAGCCGTCCAGGCTTGAATGGGTTGCTGCACATAGGTGGCCAACACCGGGCCGAACACCAAAAGCCCCCACATGCCATACACGATGGACGGTACGGCAGCCAACAATTCAATGGCAGTGCCCAAGGGACGCTTGAGCCACGCGGGTGACAACTCTGTCAAAAACAAAGCAATACCGAAGCTGACGGGGACCGCAATCAAAAGTGCGATCAACGAAGTTGCCAAGGTGCCGTAGATCATGACCAAGCCACCGAAATCCTCTTGTACAGGGTCCCAAGTGGTGCTGGTCAAAAAGGAGAGTCCGTACTTGCTGATCGCCGGCCAGGCGCTCATGGTCAGAGTAACCAAAATGGACACCAGCAGGACCAGGGTGACTAGAGCGGAGGCCTTGGCCGCCCAACCGAACATGCGGTCAGCCAGGGGCCCTGAACGGGCACGTTTCATCGGGGGTGGTTTTGTCATGACGCGGGAAGATTGTTGAACAGTGTTCTGACTCGGGGAATCCCCATGGACGAGTGTAGATGACATGGGGATTTCCTCCGTCAGTGTCAATTCAACAGCTGCTTACTTGAAAGCGATGGGCTTGCCAGCGCCATCCTTGATTTCGCCCCAGGACTTCTGGATGGCGGCAACCACAGCTGGAGGCATAGGCACGTAATCCAAATCTTCAGCAGCCTTGGCACCGTTGGTGTAAGCCCAGTTGAAGAACTTGAGGGTCTCAGAAGCGTTAGCTGGCTTGTCTTGTTTCAGGTGCATCAAGATGAAGGTAGCGCCGCTGATAGGCCATGCATCCTTGCCGGGCTGATTGGTCAGAATCTGGTAGAACGTCTTGGTCCAGTCAGCACCTGCAGCCGCTGCCTTGAAAGTGTCATCTTCAGGCTTCACAAAGTTGCCGGCAGCGTTTTGCATGATGGCGTAGTTCAGCTTGTTTTGCTTGACGTAGGAGTACTCCACGTAACCCATGGAATTGGGCAGGCGTGCCACGAATGCAGCCACACCTTCGTTGCCCTTGCCACCTGCGCCTACAGGCCAGTTCACCGCTGTACCTTCACCCACTTTGGACTTCCACTCGGCGTTCACTTTGCTCAAGTAGTTGGTGAAGATGAAGGTGGTACCGGAACCATCCGCACGGCGCACTTGGGCGATAGGAGCGTCTGGCAGATTCAAGCTGGGGTTCAAAGCCTTGATAGCAGGATCATTCCACTTGGCCACTTTGCCCAAGTAGATATCGCCCAACACTTGGCCGTTGAGCTTCAGGGTGCCGGGTTCGATGCCCTTCACGTTAATCACGGGAACCACACCACCCAAAACGGTGGGGAACTGCATTTGACCCTTGGATTTCAAAACGTCGTCAGTCAAGGGAGCGTCAGAGGCGCCGAAATCCACGGTCTTGGAGTCGATTTGTTTGATACCACCACCGGAGCCGATGGACTGGTAGTTCACCTTCACGCCAGTGGCCTTGTTGTAGTCAGAAGCCCACTTGGAATAGATGGGTGCAGGGAAAGAAGCGCCTGCACCGGTGATTTCCTGAGCAGAGGCGAAACCGGAAGCAGCCAGAGCAGCACTTACTCCGGCAGCCAAGGCGATGCGTTGAAATGTCAATGTCATGGGAAGCCTTTAGACGTAGGGTTGGAAAATTCGAACAGGTTGAACTTTAAGAATCTTTTATGACAAGTATGTGACGAAGCGCATCCAATGCAAAGGGGCAAACAAAGGAGCTTCGCCAAGCCCGATTTTCAAACTTTTGTCACAAAACTGACGCAAAAGATACTTACGCTCTGCGGTTTTCAACCTTGGAGCCCGCCATGTCCGTATTCGACCTCTCCCGCCGCACACTCATCGTCGCAGCCACTGTCCTGGCCGGCTTGAGCGGTTGCGCCACCGTGTCCCAGCCCGTCAGCGTGGCTGACACCATCGCCCGCACCCCTTCTCTGAGCACCCTGAACTCCCTGGTGTCCAAAGCCGGACTTACAGAAGCGCTCAAAGGCGCGGGCCCATTCACCGTGTTTGCGCCCAGCAACGACGCATTCAAGGCTGTGCCAGCCAAAACCCTGGACGAACTGGCCGCCAACCCTGAAAAACTCAAGGCCGTACTGACATTCCACGTGGTGCCGGGCAAGCTGGCTGCTGCGGACATCAAAAACAGCAATGTGAAATCGCTGAATGGCGCAGTTCTCGCAGTTTCCAAGGCCGGAACTTTTGTCACCGTAGAGAACGCTGCCGTGACCGACGCTGACCTGCTTGCCACCAACGGCGTGGTGCACGTGGTCGACACCGTGTTGTTGCCGCCGGCGAAATAAGTCTTTAAGCAACAAGCAAATGAGCTGCTGGCGCACATAGAACGTGCGCCAGCAGCTATTCTTTTTATAGCAATCCAATTACTACATGTTCCAGACGTCGTACCGCCTGACCCGCCGCTCCCTGCTCGCCCAAATTACCCTGGGCAGTTCTTCCCTTGCAGCGCCTGCCGCTTTTGCGCAGGGCAACAAGGCAGCTTCCGCTTCCAATGGCCCCGTGGTTGTGCAAGTGGTGGACGTGTCAGCCTCACAAATCGACGTTTCCCGGGACTTTCTGGTCGGATCCCGCGCTGCCTGGCAGGACCTGAATGCGCGCGGGGGTATCCGCAACAAGGCGGTGCGTCACATGGTGCTGGAAGTGGATGGCAGCGCCAAGTCCTTGCGGGGCGTGGCGGACGCGCTCAAGGGCATGAACGAATGCGTCGCTGCCGTCGGCACTGTGGGCGACAAAGTGGCTGCCCAGTTAGCTGCTGTTCTGCGACGGGAACTGCCCGATTTACCCCACGTAGCGCCTTGGCTGCACAACCCCGGTGATGGCGCCGATAACACCTTCAGCATTTTTGCCACACGGCAGGAGCAGATTGCCTACGCCATCAAGTCGCTCTCTGTCATGGGCGTGCAGGAAGTAGGCGCCGTATATGGCAGCACCTCGGAATTGGCCACCTACCGCGAAGACGTGGAGCGTGCCGCCGCCGAGCTCAAACTCAAGGTCCGCACCTACGCGCCCACGACCACCCTGGACAGCTTGGCCACCACTCTCAATGCCCAAAGCCCGCGCATCCTGATTTTTCTGGGCGGCACGCCGGAACTGGCCCAATTCGCCCAAGTTATCGAAAAGCAGGCCGCTCAGCGCTACATCGTTGCCATGTCGGATGTGAATGTGGTCGCTTTGCAGCAATTTGGCGTGTCACGCTTCACCCCCGTGATCGCCACCCAGAGTGTGCCGGCCGTGAACAGTAACCTGCCCATCGTGCGCAACTACCGCGAAGTGCTGGGCCGCCTGTATGACGAGCCGCCCACCGCCCAAAGCCTGGCCGGCTTTGTGTCGGCACGCTACTGTGCTGAGATGCTCCAGACGGTAGAAGGCAGCCTGAACCGCCCCAATGTGTTTCAGGCCTTTGCCAAACGCCAACCCCTGGAACTCGCGGGTTTGCGACTGAACCCGGACACCCGCAAACGCACCGGTGTCCTCGTCACCCAAAGCATGTTGGGCGCAGACGGCAAAATAGTGGGCTGAATTTCTACCCCCGCTTTGTGCAGGGGTACCATGCACACCACGCCGATTAATCTTTTCACCTGACTTATTCATGAACAACGGAAACCGCCTGGCTGCAGTGGACTTGGGCTCCAACAGCTTCAGGCTCGAAATCGGACGGGTGGACCACGGCGAATTCCAGCGCACCGAATACCTGAAAGAAACCGTGCGCCAAGGGGGCGGGCTCGACGAAGAGCGCAACCTCACCCCGGCCGCCATGCAGGCCGGATGGGAATGCTTAGCGCGTTTCGGGGAGCGTTTGGCGGGCTTCAAGCCGCACGAAGTCAAAGCCGTTGCCACCCAAACCTTGCGTGAAGCCCGCAACCGCGACGTGTTCCTGGAAAAAGCCAACGCCGTGCTGGGTTTTCCGATCGACGTGATCTCCGGCCGGGAAGAAGCCCGTCTGATTTACCAAGGCGTGGCACACATGCTACCCGCCAGCGATGAACGCCGACTGGTCATTGATGTGGGAGGCCGCTCCACCGAACTCATTCTGGGACAAGGCCTGGTGCCTGGCACCATGGAGTCCTACCGCGTGGGCAGCATTGCGTGGTCCAAACGCTACTTCCCGGACGGCACCTTCTCCCGCAAAGCATTTGAGATTGCCGAAGTCGCCGCCAAAGCAGTATTGGACGAAGCATTCGATGCCTACCACCCGGACCTGTGGGACACCGCATACGGTTCCGCAGGCACCGTGGGCGCCATTGGCGATGTGCTGGTGGCCGCCGGCTGGCCTGAAGGCGTACTAACCCAGGAGGGCTTGGACTGGCTGCTGGAGCGACTGGTAAGCGCGCAAAGTGCGGACCGCCTGCGTATCGCCGGCATGCGCGAAGACCGCCGCGCCATCATTGGCGGTGGCCTGAGCGTGATGCGGGCCATTTTCAGCCTCTTGGGCATTTCAGAAATGCAACAAGCGACCGGTGGTTTGCGCCACGGCCTGATCTGCGACTTGACTGGCGGCGCTCGCGACTACGGCGACTTGCGTGCCAAGAGTGTGCAACGGCTGGCTGCCAAATTCAGTATCGATACTACCCACGGCGCTCGCGTGGGCAAGGTCGCTACCCAATTGCTGCAACAGGTACTTGGCACCTACGAAGCGGCGGAACCGGAGCGGCTGCTGCGCAAATTGGCCTGGGCTGCGGAACTGCACGAAATCGGCAGCCATATCTCGCACAGCGACTATCACAAGCATGGGGCCTACATTCTGGATAACGCAGATGCTGCCGGCTTCTCGCTGTCAGAGATGCACCGCCTGAGCCTGCTGGTGCTGGGGCACCGCGGCAAGCTGCGCAAACTGGAACCGGTGCTCACCCAGGATGATTTGGTGCTGCAACTGATTTGCCTGCGCTTGGCAGTGATTCTGTGCCACGCACGACGCGACCCGGACCTCAAGGGCATGACCCTGGCAGCCGGACCTGCAGGCAGCCACGAGGTGCATTTGAATTGCCGTACGGCTTGGGCGACTGCTTACCCGCAAAGTGCCCACCTGTTGCGGGAAGAAGAGCTCGCATGGCAGAAAACGCCATGGACTCTGCACATCAGCGGAATCTAGGCCAGCACTGTTTCGTGTAAACCGGTAGTGGACAGTTTGGCCTCGTGCTTGGCCATGGCGGCCAGGTTGGCCACGTCCTCCGCACGGGTGAAGTGCTGACCGTCAACCACCACAGCACCGATGGACAAAGTGGTACATGGGAAAAACCGTCGTACCCCGTGCCTGTCCTCGGCTTCGATGCCCCCCGCCGCACGCGCTTTGTCGTCAAACAGGGCGCGGGCCCGCTCGGCAAACTCGGCCACCAGACGTTCGCAGCGTTCACGCCAGTCGGTACTCTGGAACAACAAAATAAAGTCATCGCCCCCCACGTGCCCCAGGAAATCCCGCTGGGAATCACATTGCTCCATGGCGATACGGGCAAGCAGACGAATCATCTCGTCGCCCCGCCAATAGCCGTAATAGTCGTTGTAAGGCTTGAAGTGATTCAAATCCGCGTAACAAGCCACAAAGCACGCCTGCTTCTTGAGAAGGCGTTCGATATGCTGGGTGATGGGAATATTTCCCGGCAAAAACGTGAGTGGATTGGCGTGCCGGGCGGCTTCAATGCGCGTCTCGGTCACCGAGCGCACCAGCTGGTCTCCGGTGCCCAAGCCCACATAGCGACCGTTCTCTGTAGCAATAAAACCATCACTCAGGTAGCGCTGATCCTGTGAGGTCAAAATGCCCACCAGCTCATCCACGCTGTGTTCCCGCTCAATCAGGCGGGGCTCAGGGTTGGCGTGCACCACACAGGGTTTGCGGCCCCACACCTCGCGGTAATACAGCTTGGTGTATTCGTTCATGAACTGTGCCCTGTTGATAATGCCCACAGGACGCTCGCCCTGCAGCACTGCCACCGCATGCAAAACCGGGTTTTCCAAAAATATCCGTGCCAGCGTGTCATTGTTGGTGTCGGGCGTCACGGTAGGCGCCTTCAGCAGCGACAGGCTGCGCAAATGCCCACCCTGCGAAATGCGGCCCAGCTCCGGCAGTACTACCACCTGACGCTCTGCCAATACACGCCGGGGCTCTTCCGGCAAAGTTTGTAGCGGACTCCCCTCAGGGCGCCCCAGAAAATAGCCTTGGCCGTACTCAATGCCCACGTCTCGCAGCACCCGCAAGTCTTCGGCGGTTTCAATGCCCTCCGCGACCAGGGCGGTACCAAAGATGTTGGCAATTTGCTGCAGCGCTTGGATGGTTTTGAGCTTGTCACCATGGGCGCTGATGTTGCGGGTGAAGTACTTGTCAATCTTCACTACCTCCGGCTTGATCTGGGACCAAAGACGCAAGCTGGAACGGCCATCACCGAAATCATCCAAGGCGAGAGACAAGCCCGCAGACCGGACCTCATTCACCACCTCGGCCAGACGATCCATGTTCTCCACACGCTCGTGCTCGGTAATCTCCAACACCAGCATGCGGGGGATCACATGGAAATCCTGAATCCAAAGCAGCAAGCCTTCGCGCCCACGCGAATCAAAGGCCTTGATCAGCGCCTCGGCACTGATGTTCACAAACAAGCGTCCCGCGGTTTTGAGGCGCCCCCAGCTGCTCAGGGTTGCAGCAACACAGGCGGTCTCCAGTTCATAGGAAAGACCTTCCTGGACCGCGGCAATCAACAACTTGTCCGGAGTGTGCAGAGCACTGCCTTGAGGCCCACGGATCAGAGCCTCATGTGCATAAACAGCCCCATCATCCAATTTAATGATGGGTTGGAAAACGGGGTACAACGCATTGCGTTGCAGTATTGCCTCCAGGGGTCTTGGCCCGCTGTTGGTAGGCATGTTGCCCTTGACCAAACGCAACTGGGTTGACTGCATGGCGAGCTTCCAAACGACGTAGGGGCCGCGATTTTCCCGCCGATGAATGACAGTGAAGTGACAAAACCTCTTCATCCCTGCCCGATTCATGTTGAATCCCGGGTGCTTTCATTCACACAAAACGTGAAACGGTATAAACTGTATATACCGTTTAGCAAAGGAGTTCCCTGCATGACAACTACCGAACAAAATCCAACTATCACCCCCACAGTTACTGCTGAGCAAAGTGCTGCACCTGCAAAAACTGCAGCGAAGCCGGTAGCCAAAGCAGTGCCAAGCAAGCCTGCTAAAAAAGACATCGCCAAACCTGCGACCAAGCCTGTCAAGAAAGTAGCTGCAAAGCCCGCTGCAAAAGCTCCCGCCAAAGCGGCCCCACAGGCCGTTGCAAAGGCAGCACCCAAAGCTGCCGCTAAACCAGCTACGACGCCAGTAGCTGCCAAAGTCACTACCAAGCCGGCCGCTAAAGCTGCCAAGCCTGTTGCAAAGCCAGTGACCAAACCTGTGGCAAAGCCAGCAGCCAAGGCGGCCACCCCAAAAGTGGAAAAAGCGAAGAAACCCAAAATGGTTCGTGACAGCTTCACCATCCCCAAGAATGAATATGACGTGCTGGATGTGTTGAAAATGCGTGCCGCCAAGCTGGGCAGCCCGGTCAAGAAGACCGAACTGATCCGCGCCGGCATGAAAGCCATCGCCGCCCTGGGCGACGCAGGTTTCAAGGCTGCCCTTTCCGCAGTGCCCAGCCTGAAAACCGGCCGCCCTGCCAAAGGCAAAAAGGCCTGATTCAGGCCTTTGCTGAGTGCGCTGACGGGGTCACAGCACCTCGGGTGACTGCACCGTCACCACCACCGTTTGCCCGACGCCGTCGCGCTCCCGGTGGCGCAGCCACCAGAGTGCGCCCTTCTTCACGGCGCACTCGCTCTCGTTCAAACCCAGCAGACGGGAAATCGTCTGCCCCAATGTCGGTTGGTGGCCGACCACCACCACACATCCTTTGGCATTGGGCCACTGCACCAAGCGCAATAAATCATCCACATTGCTGAGCGGCGCCAAGGAAGAGTGCGTCTTGTACTTGCGCTGCAAAGCCATGGCCGTTTGCTCGGTGCGGGTTGCCGGGCTGGCCCAGATCCTCGCGCCATCCGGCAGTTGCCGGTCCAGCCATGCTGCCATGCGAGCAGCTTGCTTTTCGCCTTTGCTGGTCAGTGAGCGCAGCATGTCGTCACCGACCAGATCAAGGTCTATGGCCTCTGCGTGCCGCCACAAAATCAGGTCCATGCCTTGGTTCCCCCCTCAGCGTTTCTCGAAGCGGCCGTAGCGGTCCATCAGCGCTTTTTGAGCGCTATGGGCGTTGCCCTGCTCCACCGAGCCATTGCGGTAGTACAGCCCGTCCGCGTGCATGTCCCAGGCGTCCACGCCGTCATGCAAATAGGCCACAAGGCATTCATCGACCAAGCGTTGCCGCAAGCCTTCATCCGTGACCGGCCACGCCACTTCTACACGGCGCACCATGTTGCGGTTCATCCAGTCTGCACTCGAGAGGTACAGCTCGTCCACGGCATCGATACGGAAGTAAAACACCCGTGAGTGCTCCAACAACCGGCCAATGACCGAGCGGACCCGGATGTTGTCGGTGTAGCCCGGCACTTGCGCCGGGAGAATGCAGGCGCCCCGCACGATGACGTCAATCTTGACACCCTGCTGACCGGCAGCGATCAGGCTTCGGACCAGTGCCTCGTCCGTCAGCGAGTTCATCTTCGCCACGATGCGAGCGTCTTTCCCGGCCGCTGCGGCACGGCCCAGCACGTCGATCTTGGCAATCGTGTTGCGGTGCAAATGGAAAGGGGCCATCCACAGTTTGGACAAACGCGGCAGCTTGCTCTGACTGGCCATGTGCACGAACACATGCTCCATATCGGTGGTGATGGAGGTATCGGCAGTCAGGTGGCTGATGTCGGTGTACAGACGCGCCGTGCGCGGGTTGTAGTTACCGGTGGACAAGTGTCCATAGCGCTTGAGGTTTTTACCCTCACGGCGGGTGATCAGCATCATCTTCGCGTGGGTTTTGAGGCCCACCACCCCGTACACCACTTGGGCGCCAATGGACTCGAGCATCTCCGCCCAGTTGATGTTGGCTTCTTCGTCAAAGCGGGCTTTGAGCTCCACCACCACTGTCACCTCTTTGCCGCGGCGCACGGCCTCCCGCAGCAACTCCATCAGCTCGGAATCTGAGCCCGTGCGGTAGATGGTTTGCTTGATGGCGAGCACCTTGGGGTCGTTCACCGCTTCGCGCAGGAAAGACAGCACACCATCGAAGCTTTCATATGGTTGGTGAATCAGGATGTCCCGCTCTTTGAGCTGCTCAAAGATGGAACGCCCAGGATGCATCTGAACCGGAAAGTTAGGCTTGTACGGTGCGAAGCACAAATCGGGACGTTCAGCCAGGTCAATCAACTGCGTCAAGCGCACCAGGTTCACCGGGCCATGTACCCTGTAAAGCGCCTTGGCTGGCAACTCAAACTGCTTCAGCAAAAAGTCTGCAAGGTGCTCGGAACAACCTGCAGACACCTCCAGGCGAACAGCCTGCCCGTAGTGCCGGTGCTCCAGTCCTTGACGCAGCGCCATGCGCAGGTTCTGCACGTCGTCCTCGTCCACCGCCAGATCAGAATGCCGCGTCACGCGGAATTGCGAAAACTGCCAGACCTCCCGTCCGGTAAAGAGCTCGGCCAAGTGCGCACGGATGACGCTGGAAAGTGACACAAACGAGGCCTTGGCCCCCGCCACCTTGTCAGGCATGCGGATAAGGCGCGGCAATACCCGCGGTACTTTCACAATCGCGATTTCGTTTTCGCGACCGAAGGCGTCTTTGCCGGTCAAACGCACAATGAAGTTGAGCGATTTGTTGGCTACCTGCGGAAAGGGGTGCGAAGGGTCCAGCCCCACCGGGATCAGCAAGGGGCGCACTTCTTTTTCAAAGTACTGCTTCACCCAAGCACGCTGCGCCGCATTGCGCTCGCCGTGCGACATGATGCGGATGCCTTGTGCCTCGAAGGCCGGCATCAGTTGTTCGTTGTACAGCGTGTACTGGCGGCTCACCAGCTTGTGCAGCGAGTCAGCCAAACGGTCAAAGCTGGCCACCGAGTACTGGCCTTTTTCGTCGCGGGCACGTGCGGCGCTCAAATGCGGTTCTGCGCGGACTTCAAAGAACTCGTCGAGGTTGCTGGAGACAATGCACAGGAAACGCAGGCGCTCCATCAGCGGCACGTCTTCACGCACCGCCCAGTCCAGCACGCGCTCGTTGAAAGCTAAAAGACTAAGGTCGCGGTCCAACAGACGAGGGTCTGCAATGGAGGAGCGATCCTGAAAAGAGGTCCACATAGCGTTTTTCAAATGACTGATAGATGTCAGATTTTTGACGCTTCAGATGACATATTTATGACGTCTACCGCACCAACCGCTGCGCGCTGAAGACGTGTGCCGGCGCGGGCAGGAACCAGATGGCCCGCAAACATGAGCGAAGCATACGCCCAACTGAACTGCAGGGCCCGGCTGCGTGCTTCATGGCGTGGGACGCTGAGCGCACCATACCAGGCTTGCTGCAAATCACTGTGCGTTACGCCGCCCTGTGGTGGCACACCCACCACTTCGGTCGGGCCCTCCACCGGGTAGGCGGCTACCGGTGTGCCGCAGGCCATGGCCTCCAACATCACCAACCCGAAGGTTTCGTGCTGGCTGGGCATGACAAATACATCGGCCGCGGCATACACCTGCGCCAACTCGGCACGTGGCAACACCCCCAACCAACGCACCATGGGATAGCGCTCGCGCAGGTCTTTTTCCAACGGCCCGACGCCGCATACGACCTTGGTGCCCGGCACATCGAGCTTCAAAAAGGCTTCGATGTTCTTTTCATACGAAGCCCGGCCTACAAACAAGGACACGGGTCGTGCCATCGCGCCCAGAGGCGCGTACACCTGCGGAGCATCCTGGTAGTTGAAGAGGTGGGTATCCACTCCATGCGTCCAGCTCTGCAAATTGCGAAAGCCTTTGTCATGCAGCAGGCGCAGCATGGCGGAGGTCGGCACCAGCACACCGGAAGAAGGTTTGTGGAAATGCCGGAACAGCGCATAGCCGATCCACAAAGGCACTTTGAGTGCAGCCTTCAGAATCTCGGGAAACCGGGTGTGATACGCCGTAGTGAACGCCAAGCCGCGCTTGCGGCAGTAACTCCGTGCAACCCAACCCAGCGGGCCTTCGGTGGCCAGGTGGATGGCATCTGCATTGGCGGCGTCCAGCATTTCAGCCAGGGGCTTGGCCGGGCGCACCGCGATGTCGATGCCGTCGTGGCCGGGGCAAGGCCGGGTGCGGAACAAACCGGGGTGGATGACTTGCACCGCATGCCCCAAGGACTCCAGCTCGCGCACCAGCTCAACCAGCGTGGTTACCACGCCGTTCACCTGCGGGAGCCAGGCATCCGTTACCAGAACCAATTTCATGCCACGGTTCCCTGCAAGGGTGCAGGCAACAAGGCAGCTGCCGGTTTGGCGGGTGTGTCGCCCCATTGGACCAATTCCAATTGACCGTCCATATGCTCTACCAGCGCGGTGCGGCTCTCCACCCAGTCACCATCGTTGCAATACAAAGTGCCGTCAATCGTGCGCATTTCAGCGCGGTGGATATGGCCGCACACCACGCCGTCGTGCCCCCGGTTGCGGGCCTCTTGTGCAACGGCCTTTTCAAAGTCCGTCACGTAATTGAGGGCCATCTTCACTTTGTGTTTCAAGTAGGCCGAAAGCGACCAATAGGGCAGCCCCAGGCGGGCACGCCAATGGTTCAAATGGCGGTTCATCCGCAGGGTGAATTCGTAGGCATAGTCACCGGTGTAGGCCAGCCACTTGGCGCGCTGAATCACCGCGTCGAAATAGTCGCCATGGGTGACCCAGAGCTTTCGCCCGTCGGCGGTGGTGTGCACCGTGTCATCGTGCACTTCGATGCCGCCGAACTGGTGGCCCACAAACGCGCGGGCAAACTCGTCGTGGTTACCGGGAATGAACACCACACGGCAACCCTTGCGGGCGCGGCGCAACAGCTTTTGCACCACATCGTTGTGGGCCTGGGGCCAGAACCAGCGGCGGCGCAATTGCCAGCCGTCAATGATGTCGCCCACCAGATACAGGTTATCGCTGGGGTGGTGCTTCAGGAAGTCCAGCAGCGGCTTGGCTTGGCAACCAGCCGTGCCCAAATGGATGTCTGACACAAACACCGCGCGGTAGCGGCGGTGGCCCACATCATCGTCGGTATCGGGGCCTTCGGCGCCCGTCACCAATCCATGCAAGTTGGCTCCCAGGGCGTCGAATGTGCTGCGCATTACGCCCCCAGGAAGTGCTTGCGGTAACGGGCCGGCAGGTCTGCGATGCGCATGAGCATCGGCAGGTCTGCGGTATTGAAATCCGGGTCCCAGGCAGGCGCGCCCAGCACTTTGGCACCCAAGCGCAAGTAGCCTTTGATCAATGCAGGCGGCTCCACGTCCAGTGTGCTGTCCAGCTGTTCAATCGGCAATGGCAAGCGGGGACGCACGTGGTAGTCAATCGGTGCCAGGTGGGTGGCTTGCACCTGGCGCCAGATGCTGGCTGCAACATCGCCGCTCACCACACCGTTGTGCAGCATGGGGATGCTGGCGCAGCCGATCATGGAGTCCAGCTGGTTGCGCACCATGAACTCCGCCAACGCGCCCCATAGCGCCATGATGACGCCGCCGTGGCGGTGATCCGGGTGCACGCAGCTGCGGCCCAGTTCCACCATGCGCTCACGCAAGGAACGCAGCCGGGTCAGGTCGAATTCGGTGTCGCTGTAGAAGCTGCCCACGCGCTTGGCCTGGGCAGGGGTCAGCACGCG
This sequence comes from Curvibacter sp. Hmag1.1, assembly GCF_059769165.1. Lineage (NCBI taxonomy): Bacteria > Pseudomonadati > Pseudomonadota > Betaproteobacteria > Burkholderiales > Comamonadaceae > Curvibacter > Curvibacter sp. Hmag1.1. Next base: position 3,577,037 of record NZ_JBMBGX010000002.1, on the reverse strand, counting down.
GTAGGTGCCTATCACTTGACCGGTGGCCTGGTCGCGCACCAGCAGGTGCTCGCAGAAGTTGTCAAACAGATCGACATCATGTCCGGCCAAGGGAGTGTTCAGGCGGGCACCCATCTCGCCGGCAAACACATCAAAACGCAGGCGCTGGGCGGCACGCACATCGTCCTGATGGCGGGCCCACTGCACTTCAATGCCGGTGGCGCGCTCGGCCAGTTTCAGGGCAATGGGTACCGCTGCTGCCGGCATGGCGGGTGCCTGGATGGTGGGCGAAGCCAGCGTGGGCGTGGTGTGGATGGCGGTACTTGTCATTGTTATCCCCTTCTGTGAGTGCGGTTTCAATGAACATGAAGTGTGGTCAGACGCCATGACCCGGACGTGGCAGTTGCGTGAAGTTTTCGTGACATGCCATTCGTCAGGTCGATCAATTCAATATTTCAAGTATTATTGAAATATGAACACTGACATCGATGCCGCTTCGAACGAAGCCCGGACTCTCAAAGCCCTGACCGCCCTGGCGCAGGCCCAGCGCCTGCGCATCTTCAAGGCACTGGTGGTGGCCGGGCAGGACGGTTTAACCCCCGGCGTACTGGCGGAGCAACTGGGCTCCACGCCCAGTGGCCTGTCGTTTCACCTGAAGGAACTGGCCCACTCTGGCCTGATTGACAGCGAACAGCGCGGACGCAACCTGATTTACCGCGCCAACTTCGCCCGCATGAACGGCGTGCTGGCCTACCTGACCGAGCACTGCTGCCAGGGCGCTGCCTGCGAGGTGAGCATCACGGCCAATGCTTGCACCACCTGCTAGAGATAGCAAATATCAAATCTGCTTCCAGCGCACATAAAACATGCGCAAGCAGCTCCTGAATTCATAGCAAAACTTTCATTTACGTTCCACTCGCAAAGGAAGCCACCATGTCTGCCAAACCCCTCAACGTACTCTTTTTGTGCACCCACAACTCGGCCCGCAGCATCCTGGCCGAGGCCACTCTCAACCACATAGGTGGCGGCCGCTTTCAAGGCTTCTCGGCAGGCAGCAGCCCGCGCGAGAACCAGCAGCCCAACCCCATCGGCCTGCAAACCCTGCGCAACGCCGGCATCAACGTGGAAGGCCTGCGCAGCAAAAGCTGGGACGAGTTCGCCCTGCCCGACGCCCCCCACATGGACCTGATCATCACCGTCTGTGACAACGCCGCCGGCGAAGTCTGCCCCTTCTGGCCCGGCAAACCCGCCACCGCCCACTGGGGCTATGCCGACCCGTCCGCGGGCGACGGCAGCGATGCCGAAATGGCTGAAGCCTTCAAAAACACCCTGCACGCCATCCATCGCCGATTGGAGCTGTTGGTTAACCTGCCGGAAGAGAAGCTCGATGCCATGGTGCTCCAGCGCACGGCCAAGGAGTTGGCAACAGCATGAGCGAACCGACTCCACTGTCCAAGCAACTGCTTGCAGAGTTCACAGGCACCGCCGCCCTGCTCTGCGCCGTCATAGGCTCGGGCATCATGGCCCAGCGCATTAGTGGTGGCAACGACGGCGTAGCGCTCTTGGCCAACACCCTGGCCACCGTGTTCGCACTCTACGTCCTGATCGAAAGCCTGGGCCCCATCAGCGGCGCGCACTTCAATCCGCTGGTAACCCTGGTCATGTGGTCAAAAAGGCAGCTAGCGCACGCCAATAGTGCGCGAGCAGCTACGCTTTTTATAGCAGCCCAACTCTCCGGCGCGGTGGCGGGTGCAGCCCTGGCCAACGCCATGTTCGAGCTGCCGCTGCTGCACTTCAGCCAGCACCTGCGCGGCGGCTGGGACGCTGCCGGCCAACTCACCGGCTGGGGCCAATGGGTCGCCGAGGCGGTCGCCACCGGGGGGCTGCTGTTCACCATCCTGCGCGCACCCGAGGGCAAAGCGCCCGCACTGGTGGCCTGCTACATCGGCGCGGCCTACTGGTTCACTGCCAGCACCTCGTTTGCCAACCCGGCGGCCGTCATGGGCCGCATGTTCAGCGACACCTTTGCCGGCATCGCCCCGGCCAGCGCTATCGGCTTTTTGCTGGCGCAAACCGTGGGCGCGGCCCTCGGCGTCGCCTTGGCCCACGCACTTTCCCCCAAGAAGACTTCTGTATGAGCATCACCATTTTTCACAACCCCGCCTGCGGCACCTCGCGCAACACATTGGCCATGATCCGCAACAGCGGTGTGGAACCCACAGTCGTTGAGTACCTGAAAACCCCGCCCACCAAAGCTCGCCTGCAGGAATTGCTGGCGGCCATGGGCACCGGCCCCCGCGAGCTGCTGCGCGAAAAAGGCACGCCGTATGCCGAGCTGGATCTTGCTAACGAAAAGTGGACCGACGACGAGCTGCTGGACTTCATGCTGGCCCACCCCATCCTCATCAACCGCCCCGTGGTGGAAACACCCCTGGGCACCCGCCTGTGCCGCCCGTCGGAGCTGGTGCTGGACATCCTGCCCCAGGCCCAGCAAGCCGCCTTCACCAAAGAAGATGGCGAAGCGGTGGTGAATGACAAAGGCCAACGTGTCTGATTTGCTGAGCACCCTGCCCCAGCTGGAGGCCGCGCACTTCCGCCTGCTGGATGCCGCCGCGCTGCGCCCGGCACCGTCCACCCATGCGCCCCGCATCGCGCTGCTCTACGGCTCGCTCCGGCCCCGGTCCTTCAGCCGGCTGCTAACCGAAGAAGCCGCCCGCCTGCTGCAGGCCATGGGGGCTGAGACCCGCATCTTCAACCCCAGCGGCTTGCCCCTGCCCGACGACGCACCCGACACCCACCCCAAGGTGCAAGAGCTGCGCGAGCTGACGCAGTGGAGCGAGGGCATGGTCTGGACATCGCCCGAGCGGCACGGCGCCATGACCGGCATCATGAAAACGCAGATCGACTGGATACCGCTCAACAGCGGCGCAGTGCGTCCCACCCAGGGCAAGACGCTGGCAGTCATGCAGGTGAGTGGCGGTTCGCAGAGCTTCAACGCCGTCAACCAGATGCGCGTGCTCGGCCGCTGGATGCGCATGGTCACCATCCCCAACCAAAGCTCGGTCGCCAAGGCGTTTATGGAATTCGGCGACGACGACCGCATGAAGCCATCCAGCTACTTTGACCGCGTGGTCGATGTGATGGAGGAGCTGATGAAGTTCACCCTGCTCACCCGCGACGCGACGCCCTATCTGGTGGACCGCTACTCGGAGCGCAAAGAGAGCGCTGAGCAACTGATGAAGCGGGTAAATCAGCGTGGCCTGTAAGCCATGAACGCACTTCAGCTCCTGCAGCACCCCACCCGCCACCTGTTCTTCACCGGCAAGGGGGGCGTGGGCAAAACCTCGCTGTCCACCGCCTGCGCCATCGCGCTGGCCGACAGCGGCAAGCAGGTACTGCTGGTGAGCACCGATGCAGCGAGTAACTTGGACGAGATGCTGGGCATCACCCTGGCCAACACCCCGGTGCATGTACCTGGTGTGCCCGACTTGTCGGTGCTCAACATCGACCCCGACAACGCGGCCCAAAGCTACCGCGCCCGTGTGCTGGCGCAGATGGACCCTACCAGTACGGAGGCCGAGCGCAGCCAGGTGCAAGAGCAGTTGTCCGGTGCCTGCACCACCGAGATTGCCGCATTTGACGAATTCGCCAACCTGCTCAGTGGCGACGCTGCAGGCTATGACCATGTGGTGTTTGACACCGCGCCCACCGGCCACACATTGCGCCTCTTGAGCCTGCCCAAAGCCTGGACCGGCTTTCTGGCAGATAACGACCGGGGCGCGTCCTGCCTCGGGCCGCACTCGGGCCTGAAGATGCAGGAAGCCCGCTTTGCCCAAGCCTTGCAGACCCTGAGCGACGCAGCGCAAACCACCGTGGTGCTGGTCACCCGGCCGGATGCGGGTGCGATTGCCGAGGCCGCGCGCACCTCTCTGGAGCTGCAAGACTTGGAGCTACATAACCAGCGCCTGGCCATCAACGGGGTGTTTCATGCCAGTGCCCCGGGTGATGCGGTGGCGACAGCCTTTGAAGCACTGGGTGCCCAAGCCTTGGCCGCCATGCCGGCGCACTTGCAAGCCTTGCCGCAAGACCAGATTGCGCTGCGGGCGTTTGACACCGTGGGCCTGTCTGCTCTGCGTGCACTTCTGTCTAACAAAGAACCAGTAGCTCGGGTGCAACCCGCAGCGGCGCATGCAGGTATCCACCCTACCCATACCCTCTCTGCGCTGACCGACGCACTAGCTACCCAGGGCCGTGGACTCATCATGGTCATGGGCAAAGGCGGTGTGGGCAAAACCACCATTGCCGCTGCCATCGCCGCAGGATTGGTGCAACGTGGTCACTCGGTGCACCTGAGCACCACCGACCCCGCCGACCACCTGCAAGTGACGGTGGATGGCAAGCTGCCCGGCCTGAAAGTGGACCGCATAGACCCCAGGGCAGAGACGGAAAAGTACATCGCCAAAGTGATGGCTGCCAAGTCACCCGGCTTGGATGCTGAGGGCATTGCGTTGTTGCGCGAAGACCTGCAGTCCCCCTGCACCGAAGAGGTGGCCGTGTTCCACGCGTTCTCGCGCATCGTGAGCGAGGCGCGCAGTGCCTTCGTAGTGCTGGACACCGCGCCCACTGGCCACAGCCTGCTGCTGATGGACGCCACCGGCGCTTATCACCGCCAGATGCTGCGTGAGTACGGGGATGCCAACCCCGGCCGCCTGGTCACTCCGCTGATGCGCCTGCAAGACCCCAACCACACCAAGATCGTGCTGGTGACATTGCCCGAAATCACGCCCGTGTCGCAAGCGGCCGCGCTGCAGGACGACCTGCGCCGCGCCAAGATTGAGCCCTATGCGTGGGTCATCAACAAAAGCATGTCCGCAGCCGGCACACGCGATCCGCTGTTGGCAGCACGACTCGCCGGAGAAGAAAAGCAGATGGCCCGGATTGCCCACGGTCTGTCTCAGCACAGCTATGTCGTGCCCTGGATGGCCGAGCGGCCGGTGGGGCTTGCCGCACTGGGCACATTGACTACGCTATCAAAAACATAGCTTTTCGCGCATATTCATCGGGCGCTACAGGCAACATTTATTCAAAATCTGGCAGCTGCCTTGCGGAAACCCAGTCGCTTCAAACGCAGCGCCGCCGCACATGCCAGCGTCACACCGAGCAGCACTTCCGCCCAGATCGTGAGGTTGGTTGCCAGCGTGTGCTCCGAGCACAGGCCCAGGGTGTAGTGCAACAGACCATCTACGCCCAGCAAACCATAAACCACCAACAAAACGGCTGCCCACCGACACAAGCCCAAGCGGCTGGCGATCAAGGACAGGCCGCCCACTGCGGCTACTGTCAACCAGGCCAGATACACCGACTCCCGCGTCATCCACACCGGCAAGCCGGGATAGAACGCGATGTATTCGGCGTTATGCGCAAAGTGCGTGAGGCTGGCAAGGGTGTAAAGGGCAAACAACAGTTGCATGGGAAAAATCGCTTTCAGGCAGATGCCATCACTCAGCCGAGTCGTGGGGCCAGCATCAAGGCGTAGAGCCAGATCAGACTGAATCCAACAGGCAGCAGCAAGGGTGTGATCCGCACCAGCCCATGCACGCGGGCACCGACGACATGGCCAAGGGCGTTCGTACGCTGCGGCACGGTGGTGCGTTCGTAAACATCGAGCGCCAACAACTCGGCAGCAGATAGCTCCAGCTCGCCACGAGCACGGCGAATGAGGTGGGTCTGCTCCCGCAGATACATATCTTGGGCCCAGGTGGCTGCGTAAATGGAGGTGAAGATGATCCCCGACAGCACGATGGCGGCAATCGGCAGGGCCCAATGAAAGAAACCGGGCCAGCCGAAGTGGGCGTTCCAGGAGGTGGCGTAGGCAGTCAGCAAAAAAGCCTGTGAGGTCACATACCAGGTCACTCTGCTGGCGATGAGGGTGTTTTCAGCTTGTACCGCGTCTTGCAAGGATTTCAAAGCATCCGCCACGGTCAAGGATTGGCTGCTGGACATCGGGTGTGCTGCGCTCAGTGGTCTTTGTTCGTGATGACCTTGTCACCCCTGCGCGGCTTGCCCGCGCGACCGGCTTTGGACCAGTCGTAGTCCTCGCCGTCCGGGGTTTTTCCGTCCACCACGGCGTCGACGCCCTGCTTGCCCACGTTTTGCGGGTTCTCGCTGGCCATGGTCACAAAGGTGTAGCCGGCATCGCGCTTTTCCTTAGTGATCTGCAAGGCCTGTACCAGGTCAGCGGTCTCAGCGCCGTGGGATTGGCCCTCGGTGTCGGTCCAGTAGATTTTGAACATGGGGAGCCCTCTTCCATTCAGCGTTTGGCTGGTCAGTCCAGCCACTTTTGCATGAAGCCGGCCTGCCCCATCGCGGGGTCCAGTTCGTAGTAGGCAAAGCCCACTCGGCGATACAGCTTTTCGGCGCCCGTGTTGCCCGACAGCACTTCCAGCGTGAGCTTGCAGGCGCCGCGCTCGCGTGCGATGTGCTCTACCAAGTCCAGCATCTGTTCCCCGATGCGTTGGCCGCGGTAGCCCGCCAGCACGGCTACATCGTGCACGTTGACCAGTGGTAGGCATTTGAAGGTCGAGAATCCTTCGATGCAGTTCACCAGACCCACGGGCACGGAATCGTCGGTAGACGCAAAGGCCAGCACGCTGTAGGCCTGTGGACGCGCCGCCAATGCCGGCACCAACTGCGCCTTTGCAAAGTCGCTCAGGGGCTCACCGCCACCCATGGGGTCGCTGGCGTATGCGTCCAGCAGCATGACCAGCGCCGCTGCATGTACAGGGTTGGCGTAATTAGCACGCACGACGCGAATAGGGTGACTCATGACTCAGGCCTTCAAGGTGTCTGCAATGCGCTGGGCGCAGCTTTGGGCCAATGCCGCGTTGCGAGCTTCGACCATCACGCGCACCAGTGGCTCGGTGCCGCTGGCGCGGATAAGCACACGGCCGCTGTCGCCCAAAGCGGCTTCAGCGGCTTTGGTTTCTTCGGCCATGCGGGTGTTGCTCTTCCAGTCCTGACCGGGGGTCAGACGCACATTGATCAGGGTCTGGGGGAACAGGGTCACGCCGGCCAGCAACTCGGCCACGGTCTTGCCGCTACGCGCGCAAGCTTGCAGCACCTGCAAGGCGGATACCAGCCCGTCGCCGGTGGTGTGCTTGTCCAGCGCGAGCAAGTGACCAGAGCCCTCGCCACCCAAGATCCATTTGTGCTTTTCCAGCTCTTCGAGCACATAACGGTCACCCACCTTGGCCCTCACGAACTGCACACCACGGGCCTTGAGGGCCACTTCCACCGCCATGTTGGTCATAAGCGTGCCCACTACACCGGGCACATGTTCATCGCGGCCCAGGCGGTCGTCCGCCATCAAATACAGCAGCTCATCGCCGTTGTAGAGGCGGCCATTCGCATCCACCAGCTGCAGGCGATCGGCATCGCCGTCCAGCGCCACACCAAAGTCTGCGCGGTGATCTTTGACCGCCTGCACCAGCGCTTCGGGGTGGGTGGCGCCCACGCCTTTGTTGATGTTGAGCCCATCCGGCGAGCAGCCGATGGCAATCACTTCGGCACCCAGCTCGTGAAAGACTTTGGGCGCAATGTGGTACGCCGCGCCATGGGCCGCGTCCACCACGATCTTCATGCCCTTCAAGGTCAAGTCATTGGCGAACGTGCTCTTGCAGAACTCGATGTAGCGGCCGGCTGCATCGTCAAGCCGGCGGCTCTTGCCCAAATGGGCGGATTCCACCCACACGGGTGGTTTCTCAAGGGCAGCTTCCACCGCCAGCTCCCAGGCGTCAGGCAACTTGCTGCCTTTTGCACTGAAGAACTTGATGCCATTGTCGGCAAACGGGTTGTGGCTGGCACTGATCACCACGCCCAATGAAGCACGTTGCGCGCGGGTCAAATAAGCAACGCCAGGTGTGGGCAAGGGGCCCAAAAGCACCACGTCCACCCCCGCAGAGTTGAAGCCGCTTTCCAGCGCGCTTTCCAGCATGTAGCCGGAAATGCGGGTGTCCTTGCCGATCAGCACCGTGGGGCGTGCCTCGGTTTCCTTAAGCACATGGCCTACGGCATGCGCAAGCCGCAGCACAAAGTCGGGGGTGATGGGGGCTTGGCCCACGGTGCCGCGTATGCCGTCGGTGCCGAAATATTGTCGTCCCATGATGGAATTCCTGTTCTGTTATGTATTTGCGGGAGCAGCTGTGGAGCGTGGGGGCATTTCTTCAGCCTGCATGGCAGCCAGCACCCGCAGGGCGCTGACCGTATCACGCACATCATGCACGCGCACCACATGCGCGCCGTTCTGCACAGCCAGCACCGCTGCTGTGACGCTGGGCGCACGGCGCAGTTCGATGTTCATGCCGGCCGCTTGCGCCAAAGAGGCGTGAGTGACCGCCGCCAGCGACGATTTGCGGGACCATCCCGCCAACACCACATAGCCTTGAGGAACGGCCTGTGCCTGGCGTGCGAGGAGTGAAAAATTTTGTTGCACCGTTTTGCCGAAACCAATGCCCGGATCGAGGCAAATTCGAGCCTGATCAATGCCTAGCGCACGCAGATCCTGCGCGAGCAGCTCTAAAAATGATAGCACTTGGGGCACCACGTCACCTTCCATGGGCGCGACCTGCATGGTCTGTGGGTCACGGTGCATGTGCATCAGACACACGCCGCAATTGGGGTGCGCTGCGATGACGTCTTTGCCGGTCTTGTCCTGTGCATCGCCCGCCCAGCGCAACGCCCACACGTCGTTGATGATGTCGGCGCCCAGGTCCAGCGCAGCCTGCATGACGGCCGGCTTATAGGTATCCACTGACACCGGCACCCCGAGAGTGACCGCATGTCGGATCACCGGCAAAACGCGGGCGAGCTCTTCCTCTTGCGAGACTGGAGGCGCGCCAGGGCGGGTGGACTCTCCACCAATGTCCAGAATGTCTGCACCATCCTTGAGCAGAGTCTCGCAATGCGCCATTGCCGTCTGACTAGTCGCATGCAAGCCGCCATCAGAAAACGAGTCCGGCGTGACGTTAACAATCCCCATGACGCGTGGGCGGCTGAGGTCAAGCGAGAAACGGGTGGTTTGCCAATGCATAGCGTTTGATTATCCCCAATGACAACAGGGCCCGAAGGCCCTGTTGTCACGTGATTGCTAGCGAATCAAGCCGCGTTGGGTGCGGGGTCTGCCGCTACGGCAGGGGCGCCACCACTGCCGCCACCGCTGTTGGGCGGAGTACGGGGCGTCCAGTCCTTGGGAGGACGGGGCTCGCGGCCGGCCATGATGTCGTCCAGTTGGTCGCTGTCGATGGTTTCCCACTCCAGCAGGGCCTTGGCCATGGCGTGCATCTTGTCCTGGTTGTCTTCAATCAGCTTGCGGGCCAAAGAGTATTGCTGGTCGATGATGCGGCGCACTTCCGAGTCCACCTTTTGCATGGTCTGCTCGCTCATGCTGGTGGTTTTGGTCACGCTGCGCCCCAGGAACACTTCGCCTTCATTCTCAGCATACACCATGGGGCCCAAGGCGTCGGTCATACCGTAGCGGGTCACCATGTCGCGAGCAATCGATGTCGCGCGCTCGAAGTCGTTGGAGGCACCCGTGGTCATCTGGTTCATGAACACTTCTTCGGCAATACGGCCGCCGAACAACATGCTGATTTGATTCAGCATGTATTCGCTGTCATAGGAGTAACGGTCTTGCGCAGGCAGGCTCATAGTCACACCCAGGGCACGGCCGCGGGGAATGATGGTGACCTTGTGCACCGGGTCGCACTTAGGCAACATCTTGCCGATCAAGGCGTGGCCGGCTTCGTGATAGGCCGTATTCTTGCGCTCTTCTTCGGGCATGACCATGGACTTGCGCTCAGGTCCCATGATGATTTTGTCCTTGGCCTTTTCGAAGTCCTGCATTTCGACCAGTCGCGCATTGCGGCGCGCGGCCATCAGGGCGGCTTCATTGCAAAGGTTGGCCAGATCAGCGCCACTCATGCCGGGGGTGCCGCGGGCAATCACGCTGGCGCTCACGTCCTGGCCCAAGGGTACTTTGCGCATGTGAACGTTCAGAATCTGTTCACGGCCACGGATGTCGGGCAGTGTCACGTAGACCTGACGGTCGAAACGGCCGGGGCGCAGCAAAGCGGCGTCCAGAATGTCAGGGCGGTTGGTAGCAGCCACCACGATCACGCCGACGTTGGTCTCAAAGCCGTCCATCTCCACCAGCATCTGGTTCAGGGTCTGTTCGCGCTCATCGTTGCCGCCACCCAAGCCAGCACCACGTTGACGGCCTACGGCGTCAATTTCATCGATAAAGATGATGCAGGGTGCATTCTTTTTGGCGTTCTCGAACATGTCGCGCACACGGGATGCACCCACGCCAACGAACATCTCCACGAAGTCGGAGCCAGAAATGCTGAAGAAAGGCACCTTGGCTTCACCGGCAATCGACTTAGCCAGCAAAGTCTTGCCGGTACCGGGAGGGCCCACCAATAACAAACCGCGAGGTATGCGTCCGCCGAGTTTCTGAAACTTGCTGGGGTCCTTTAGGAAGTCGACGACTTCCTTCACTTCCTCTTTGGCTTCGTCACAGCCTGCCACGTCGGCAAAAGTCACGGTATTGGTATTTTCGTCCAACAAACGGGCCTTGCTCTTGCCGAAGCTGAAAGCTCCGCCTTTGCCGCCGCCTTGCATCTGCCGCATGAAGTACACCCACACGCCGATCAACAGCAACATGGGGCCCCAGCTGACCAGCAGGGTCATGAGCAAAGAGCCTTCTTCGCGGGGCTTGACGTCAAATTTCACGCCGTTGTTGATGAGGTCACCCACCAGACCGCGGTCCAGGTAAGTGGCCGTGGTGCGTACCTTGCGGTCGTCAGCTGTGACGGCCAGGATCTCGGTTCCGCCCTGCCCTTCCTGGATGATGGCGCTCTTGATCTGCTTGTTCCGCACCTGCTCCAGGAAATCGGAATAGCCGACCGTGCCCGACGCTGCCGTGCGTGAGTCAAATTGCTTGAACACGGTGAACAGCACCAAGGCGATCACCAACCACACTGCAACTTTAGAAAACCACTGATTATTCAAGCGAAGCTCCAATAAGGACGCGAAGGCCCGTGCTCCGCGTACATGGGACCCATTTTAGGCCTTTCAAGCAAGCGGCACCGTTTTTTACGCTATCGCGGCCATAGAAACTGCATGGGTTTAGTCAACTCAGGCTCAAAAACCCTTGAGCCCCAGCCCGATAAGAAAGGTTTCTGACGAACGGTCGCGCGAGGCTTTAGGTTTGAGCGGCTTGACCGTGACAAACGCCTGCTTGAAACGCTGCACCACCTCGTTGTAACTGCCGCCATGAAACACCTTTGCGACCAAAGCCCCTTGGGGCTTCATGTGGTTCTGGGCAAATTCAATAGCCAGCTCAACCAGGTATTCCACCCGCGCGGCATCAGCCGACGAAATACCTGAGAGGTTAGGCGCCATGTCCGACACCACCAGATCCGCCTTCTGCCCGCCCAGGGCCGCTTCAAGCTTCGCCAAGGTTTCGACTTCCCGGAAGTCACCCTGGATAAAGGTCACCCCCTCAATGGGTTCCATCGGGAGCAAATCCAGGCCGATGATGGTGCCGTTCATTTCACCGACCGCCGCACCTTGAGGCGACATGCGGCGGCGCAGGTACTGGCTCCATGCACCTGGGGTGCACCCCAAGTCCACCACCAACTGCCCCGGCTTGACCAGGTGCAGGGCTTCGTCAATTTCCTTGAGTTTGTAGGCTGCGCGGGCGCGATATCCCTCTTTGTTTGCGAGCTTGACGTAAGGGTCATTGATATGGTCGTGCAACCATGCCTTATTGACCTTTTTGTTGCCCGCCTTGTTATCGGGCTTGTTACTTTTGCTCTGCGTTTTCATTGCGTTGATAATACCCACATGCCTCAAATCCAATTGACACCCGCTCAGCGCAAAGAACACCGCGCTGAAGCCCACCACCTGGACCCCGTGGTTCTGGTCGGTGGCGATGGCCTGACTGCCAACGTAAAAAAAGAAATCGACGCTGCCCTGAACGCCCACGGACTGATCAAAGTCCGCGTGTTTTCTGATGACCGCACTGCCCGCGACGAGATGTTCAAAACCCTGGCGGAAGAACTCAATGCTGCGCCCATCCAGCACATCGGCAAACTGCTGGTGCTCTGGCGCCCCAAGCCGGCCAAGGAAAAAGCGGTTGACGAAGACCGCATGCCCGGCCCTCGTGACTTCAAGGTCTTGAAGTTCGGCCGCCCAGGCACCCGCCCCGAAGTCAAGACACTGCGCGTACTGGGTAACCAGCGCCTCACACCCGGCGGCAACATCAAGCGCGCCAAGCCGAAGCCAAAGACCAGCGTCAAGAAACGCAGCCAGACCTGATACGGATTTTTCTACTGATAACCGGAGCCCAAAGCTCCGGTTTTTTTATGCCTGAACGTCGCTCCCGGCATTCGCAGGCAAGAGTGCACTGATCATTTTCTTGAACACCACCAGCGCGCACACCCACTGCGCGAAGTACATCACGCTACCCAAGCGGTGCCACAAGGCCAAGTTTTCTCGGGCAACGATGCGGGGTGCCACTGCCAGCTCCACCAACAAGGCCAGCAACACACCACCCACTACAAAAAGTGTAGCTGCCCGCGCAGATTCCACGGACACCAACAGGCGATTTGACCTGAAAGTCATCAGAAGCATGGCACCGGAAGCCACTGAAATCCAAGTCTGGGCACTAAAGAGTTTGGCCGCCATCTGGCCGGCCATGGCCGGGGTAGGCAGGTGCACAAACAACATGGGCACCACCATAAAACCCAGCATCGTCAGGCTCATGGCCCACGCTGCCGCCAACCAGACCGGGAGTTGCCGCATCAGATGTAGTGAACCGCAACGACCTCGTAGGCGCGCTCGCCACCGGGGGCTTGCACGACGGCGGTATCGCCAACTTCTTTGCCGATTAGGGCTCGGGCAATCGGACTGCTGATGTTGATCAGACCTTGCTTCAGATCCGCCTCGTCTTCCCCGACGATCTGGTACTTGACCTGCTGGCCACTGTCTTCGTCTTCCAGCTCGACCGTGGCACCGAACACCACACGTCCGTCGGCCTGGATGGTGGACGGATCGATCACTTGGGCGGCAGACAATTTGCCTTCGACCTCCTGAATGCGGCCTTCAATAAAGCCTTGGCGCTCTTTGGCGGCATCATAGTCCGCGTTTTCACTCAGGTCGCCCTGCGCACGGGCTTCGGCAATCGCCTGGATTACCGAGGGACGCTCTACGGTCTTGAGTTTGTGCAGCTCGGCCTTGAGCATTTCAGCGCCGCGCTTGGTAATGGGATAGGTTGCCATGGTGTCTCTAGCCAGGTTTTATGGAGCCTCAAAGTACAAGGACAGTGCGGCGCTTGCGCGCGGCACTGTCCTATGCGGTTGGCCTCGATTATGCCAAGTTATTGGGCTCCCACGCTTGCCACTTCGTTGGCTGCGCTGCCCCACCGAGGGGGCCGCGATTTACCTTGGGACGACCCGGCGGTAAAACCTGAAAAGTTTAAGCAGTGAGTTCTGCGTGCATTTCCTGCACAGAGATCACGCCCAAGCTGTCCAGATACTTCATGCCCTCTACGGCAGCCTCAGCACCCGCAATGGTGGTGTAGGTGGTCACGCGGGCCAGCAAGGCGGAAGTACGGATCAAACGCGAATCGGCAATCGCATTGCGGCGCTCTTCCGCAGTGTTCACCACCATGGAAATTTCTTCGTTCTTGATCATGTCCACGATGTGTGGGCGACCCTCGGTCACCTTGTTGACCACACCGCAGGTCACACCAGCAGCGTTAATGGCCGCCGCGGTGCCTTTGGTCGCCACCACTTCAAAGCCCAGGGACACCAGTTTTCGCGCCACTTCGACAGCGCGGGGCTTGTCAGTCTGCTTCACCGAGATGAAAGCCTTGCCGCCGCGTGGCAACTTGGCGCCCGCACCCAACTGGCTCTTCACAAAGGCTTCGCCAAAGGTCTTGCCCACACCCATCACCTCACCGGTGGACTTCATCTCAGGTCCGAGGATGGTGTCCACACCGGGGAACTTGACGAAGGGGAACACGGCTTCTTTCACGCTGAAGTACGGCGGAGTCACTTCCTTGCTGATGCCCTGGCTCGCCAAAGACTGGCCAGCCATGCAACGTGCAGCCACCTTGGCCAATTGGATGCCCGTGGCCTTGGAGACAAATGGCACGGTGCGGCTGGCGCGAGGGTTCACTTCCAACACGTAAATGACGTCTTTGCCGTCCACGTTCTGGATAGCGAACTGCACGTTCATCAAACCAACCACGTTCAGGGCACCGGCCATGGCTTTGGTCTGGCGCTTGATCTCGGTCACGGTGTCTGCATGCAGGCTGTAGGGCGGCAAGGAGCACGCGGAGTCGCCGCTGTGCACGCCGGCTTGCTCGATGTGTTCCATCACGCCACCGATGAAGGTGTCGCCGGTCGCATCACGGATGCAATCCACATCGCACTCAATAGCGTCGTTCAGGAAGCGGTCCAGCAAAACGGGGCTGTCGTTGCTCACCTTCACGGCTTCGCGCATGTAGCGCTCCAGGTCGCGCTGCTCGTGCACGATTTCCATCGCGCGGCCACCCAGCACATAGCTGGGGCGGACGACCAGCGGGTAACCCAGAGCAGCTGCCTTTTCCAGCGCTTCAGCTTCAGTACGGGCAGTGGCATTGGGCGGTTGGCGCAAGTTCAGGGCGTGCAGCAGCTTCTGGAAGCGCTCACGGTCTTCGGCTGCGTCGATCATGTCGGGTGTGGTGCCGATGATGGGCACTCCGTTGGCTTCGAGGTCCAGCGCCAACTTCAAAGGCGTCTGACCACCGTACTGCACGATCACGCCGACCGGCTTTTCCTTGTCTACGATTTCCAGCACGTCTTCGAGAGTCAGGGGTTCAAAGTACAGACGGTCAGAAGTGTCGTAGTCGGTCGATACGGTTTCGGGGTTGCAATTGACCATGATGGTTTCGTAACCGTCTTCGCGCATGGCCAAGGCAGCGTGCACGCAGCAATAGTCAAACTCGATACCCTGGCCGATACGGTTGGGGCCACCGCCAAGCACCATGATCTTCTTCTTGTCGGTTGGCGCAGCTTCGCACTCGGAGCCATCTGCCTCGTACGTGGAATACATGTAAGCCGTGTTAGTGGCGAACTCGGCGGCACACGTGTCCACGCGCTTGTAAACCGGGCGTACCCCCAAAGCGCGGCGCTTCTCGCGCACGGCCTTGTCGGTGGTCTTGAACTGGCGGGCCAAGCGGCGGTCCGAGAAGCCTTTTTGCTTCAAAGCACGCAGTGTGGGCGCATCAATCTTGTCCAGCGCAGAGCCGCTGGCCGGCTGGGGCAGACGTTCGATTTCGAGTTCCAGCTTCACGATCTGCTCGATCTGCACCAAGAACCATGGGTCGATTTTGGTCAACGCAAACACTTCGTCCACGCTCATACCTTGGGCGAAGGCATCGCCCACGTACCAGATGCGCTCGGGGCCGGGTTCGCCCAACTCTTTTTCCAGCACTTCACGGTCTTGGGTCTTCTCGTTCATGCCGTCCACGCCCACTTCCAGGCCGCGCAAGGCTTTCTGGAAAGACTCCTGGAAGGTACGACCCATGGCCATCACCTCACCCACCGACTTCATCTGCGTAGTCAGGCGGCTGTCGGCAGCGGGGAATTTTTCGAACGCGAAACGCGGAATCTTGGTGACCACATAGTCGATGGAAGGCTCGAACGACGCGGGGGTAGCACCACCGGTGATGTCGTTGCGCAGTTCGTCCAGCGTGAAGCCCACCGCCAGCTTGGCCGCGACCTTGGCAATCGGGAAACCCGTCGCCTTCGAGGCCAGTGCGGAGGAACGCGACACGCGCGGGTTCATCTCGATCACCACCATGCGGCCGTCTTTGGGGTTGATGGAAAACTGCACGTTCGATCCACCCGTATCCACACCGATTTCGCGCAGCACAGCCAAAGAGGCGTTACGCAAAATCTGGTATTCCTTGTCAGTCAAGGTCTGTGCGGGTGCCACGGTAATGGAGTCGCCGGTGTGCACGCCCATGGGGTCCAGGTTTTCGATCGAGCAAACGATGATGCAGTTGTCCGCCTTGTCGCGCACCACTTCCATCTCGTACTCTTTCCAGCCGAGCAAAGATTCTTCAATCAGCAGCTCGTTGGTAGGCGAAGCCTCCAAGCCGCGCTTGCAGATGGTTTCGAATTCTTCGGAGTTGTAGGCGATACCGCCACCGGTACCACCCAAGGTAAAGCTGGGGCGAATCACGGTGGGGAAGCCCAGCGTCTTTTGCACCGCCCAGGCTTCTTCCATGCTGTGGGCAATACCTGAGCGCGCAGAACCCAGACCGATTTTGGTCATGGCGTCTTTGAACTTGAGGCGGTCTTCCGCCTTGTCGATGGCTTCAGGCGTTGCGCCGATCAGCTCGACCTTGTACTTGTCCAACACGCCGTGGTGCCAGAGGTCCAGTGCGCAGTTCAGCGCGGTCTGGCCGCCCATGGTGGGCAGGATCGCGTCAGGCTTTTCCTTGGCGATGATCTTCTCCACCGTTTGCCAGGTGATGGGCTCGATATAAGTCACATCCGCCGTGGCCGGATCGGTCATGATCGTGGCAGGGTTACTGTTGATCAGAATGACCTTGTAGCCCTCTTCACGCAAAGCCTTGCATGCTTGCACGCCGGAGTAATCGAACTCACAGGCCTGCCCGATGATGATGGGGCCGGCGCCGATAATGAGAATGCTTTTGATGTCGGTACGTTTTGGCATGGTGGACTCTTAGCTTTTGGGCTTTTTACTTTTTAATCAAATCAATCGGGGTCAGTTCAGGCTGGCGGTTGCCAACTTGGCGCCGAACCAGACAAACAGGCCACCCACAGCACTGGACAAGGTGGCGCTCAGCCGCTTCCGACGGCTGAAACCTTGGGCCAGGCGGGCGCCTGCAAAAATCAGGGCAGACAGATACATAGCACTGAACACCATGATGATGGCGCTCAGAATCAGGAATGGCACAGCCGGGGTGTCGTAACCGGGATCGATGAACTGCACGAAGAAGGAAAGCAGGAACAGAATCGCCTTGGGGTTCAGCAAGCTGATCACCAGCGCCCGCTTGAAAGGCTGTTGCAAGTTGCTTGCGGCTTCTGCGACGGCAGCTTCGGCCGCAACCGGAGCCTCGCTGCGCCATTTGCGGATGGCTGCGATCACGAGGTTGACACCTACCCAAGTCAGGTAGGCAGCACCCGCGTACTTCACCACCATGAACAAGGCAGGGTAAGTACGCAACAAACCTGCTGCCCCCAGCGCAGTGAGTAGCAGCAAGATGGTGTCACCTACAAACACGCCCATGGCGCCCTGGTAGCCGGCCTTGACTCCGCGCACGGTAGCCACTGACAGCACGAACAATGAATTCGGCCCGGGCAACAAAATGATGCCCAAAGCGCCTATCACGTAGGTCCAGAGATCAGTGACGCCGTAGAAGCTCATGCTGCTCAGCCTGCCTTCTTTTCCATCTCTGTGATGAAGCGGTCAAACAGGTAGCCGATGTCGTGCGGACCCGGCGATGCTTCAGGGTGCCCCTGGAAGCAGAAAGCCGGCTTGTCAGTGCGCTCCAGACCCTGCAAGGTGCCGTCAAACAAGCTGACGTGCGTGGGGCGCAGGTTGGCAGGCAGGGACTTCTCATCCACCGCAAAGCCATGGTTCTGACTGGTGATGGACACGCGGCCGCTATCCAGATCCTTAACTGGATGGTTGGCACCGTGGTGGCCGAACTTCATCTTGAAGGTCTTGGCACCGCTGGCCAGCGCCATGATTTGGTGGCCCAGGCAAATGCCAAAAGTAGGAGTACCTGTTTCGATCAGTTCTTTGGCCGCGGCAATCGCGTAATCGCAAGGCTCTGGGTCGCCAGGGCCGTTGGATAGGAAGATGCCGTTTGGCTGGAGCTTGAGCACATCAGCAGCGGAGGTTTGCGCAGGCACCACAGTGACCTTGCAGCCGCGCTCGGCCAACATGCGCAGAATGTTTTTCTTCACACCGAAGTCATAGGCCACGACATGGAACTTGGGAGCCGTTTGCTGGCCGTAGCCTTGGCCCAGGGTCCATTCAGCCTCCGTCCACGCATAGCTGCTGGCGCTGGAAACCACCTTGGCCAAATCCAAGCCCGCCATGCTGGGCGCGCCTTTGGCGGCAGTCACGGCTTTTTCAATGGCTTCCTTGGTCACCGTTTCGCCGGCAGCCAATGCCATGATGCAGCCGTTTTGCGCGCCTTGCGTGCGCAGCTGGCGGGTCAGCTGGCGGGTGTCGATGTTGGCAATCGCCACGGTGCCTTCAGCGACCAGGTACTCGGTCAGCGTCTGGGTCTTGCGGAAGTTGCTGGCCACCAATGGCAGGTCCTTGATGATCAAGCCGGCGGCGTGGACCTTGTTGGACTCCACGTCTTCGGGGTTGACACCGTAGTTGCCGATATGGGGGTAGGTCAGGGTGACGATCTGCTGGCAATAGCTGGGATCGGTGAGGATCTCCTGGTAGCCGGTCATGGAGGTGTTGAACACGACTTCACCGACGGTAGAGCCTGCGGCTCCAATGGAATTGCCAATGTAGACCGTGCCGTCTGCGAGCGCCAGGATGGCGGGTGGGGTGGTTCCCTTGAGAGACAAAAGCACTGGTTTCTCCGAATGTTTTACGGGTACGCCCAAACGCGCTCAAGACAGGCTCTTGGCGGGTGCCGCGCGGGAGGTGACTCCTGGCGGGTGCTTTTTACGAGGGAATGTGCAGAGGTGCGCTTGGGACGGCTGTTTTCTGGAAAGCCTCTGATTATAGCCGAGGGCAAACCCGAATTCAGTTTCAGGCAAGCTTCAAGCTGCTTGCATGCAAGCAAATGGCCGCTGCCGCTGCCACATTGAGGGACTCTTCCCCGCCCGGCTGACCAATGCGCGCGAAAACCGAGGCTTTGGCCATGAGCGCCTCGGAGACGCCCTGCCCTTCGTGCCCCATGGCCCATGCACAGGGGTGAGGCAAGTCCAGCTTTTGCACCAGATCGCCTTGGTGTGAACTTGTCACGACCAAGGGCACTTTCAACGCATCCAAGTCTTGCAGCTCCAGCCCCTCGATCAATCGAAGGCCAAAGTGCGCGCCCATCCCTGCCCGCAATACTTTGGGGCTCCAGAGCGCGGCCGATCCTTTGAGCGCGAGCACCTGACGAAAACCGAAGGCCCCTGCACTTCGCAGGATGGACCCCACGTTCCCGGCATCCTGCACCCGGTCGAGAATGACGGTGGCGGCCATAGGTTCGATGCCTACAACCTCCGGCAAATCCACCAAAAAACCGACCTTGGCAGGCGACTCCAACCCACTGATTTCGCGGAACACGGCGTCCGGAATTACTACCGTTTTGATAGCTGCTCGCGCATATTCCACGGGCGCCAGTGGCATAAATGACTCAGAAACCACCAGCACTGATGGGACTACACCCCGCGCCAGTGCGGCACTGCACAAGTGGTCACCCTCAATCCAGAAGCGCCCCGCCTTGCGGTACGCAGTGTTGTCGGTGCTGAGCTTGCGCAGCTCCTTGAGGAGCGTGTTCTCGCGGGAGCTGATGAGGATGGGTTCGGTCATAAAGGCTTCAGAGCACGCGGATCACCGGCGCAAAGGTTTTGCGATGCTCCGGGCAGGCACCGTGGGTCTGCAAGGCGGCCAGGTGTTCGGCAGTGCCATAGCCCTTGTGGGTGGCAAAGCCGTATTGGGGGTATCGAGCGTCCAACTCGGCGCACCAACGGTCGCGGGTGACCTTGGCGAGGATGGAGGCAGCAGAAATGGCGGGCACCGTGGCATCGCCCTTGACGATGGCTTCAGCCAACACATCCAGTACCGGCAGGCGGTTGCCATCGACCAGCACCTTGGCCGGCTTGAGGCGCAGACCTTCTACCGCGCGACGCATGGCGAGCAAAGTAGCTTGCAGGATATTGATCTCGTCGATCTCTTCCACACTGGCCTGTGCGATGGAGCAGCACAGGGCTTTGGCGCGAATTTCGTCAAAGAGCTTTTCTCGGCGCGCAGCGCTGAGCTTCTTGGAGTCGTTCAATCCCGCAATCGGACGCAGATCATCCAGAATGACAGCAGCAGCCACTACCGGCCCGGCCAAGGGGCCGCGACCGGCCTCATCCACTCCGGCTACCAGTCCCGGAATGTCCCAGCTGAAGGCCACTTGCCGCACCTTGGCAGCGACGGTGCTTTTAGCTTTGGAGGACTTTTTCAATGGCATCGGTGGCAAGGGCGGCGGTGTCGCGCAGCAACTCGGTGTGCAGCGCTCGGAAGGTGGATTCGAGAGCAGCTATTTTCGCAGGCTCTTGACGCGCCGCATCCAACCATTGCAGAACGCCGGCCGCGATTGCTTCCGGAGTGGCTGCATCCTGCAGCAGCTCAGGCACCACAAAGTCACGGCACAAGATATTGGGCAAGCCCACCCAGGGCTGCAACCGCTTGCGGCGCATGATCTGCCACGACAACCAGGACATGTGGTACCCGATCACCATGGGGCGCTTGAACAAGGCGGCCTCCAAGGTGGCGGTGCCGCTGGCAATCAGGGTGACATCACAGGCGACCAAGGCCGTGTGGGACTGCCCTGTCAGTAGCTGCAAGCGCCCGGCCATGCCACTGCGCAGCGCAATCGCTTCTATTTCAGGCAGCAAACCGGGAACTGCTGGCACTATGAATTTGATAGCTGGTCGCGCAGATTGGATAAGCGCTGCAGCCCTAAAGAACCTGGAAGCCAAGTGACGGATTTCCGACTGGCGGCTGCCCGGCAGAATGGCTACCACCTCGTCAGTGTCGGATAGGCCCAGCCCGCGGCGCGCGGCTGCCCTGTCCGGCTCCATCGGAATGACATTGGCCAAAGGATGTCCCACATAGGTCGCGGCGATCCCATGTGAGGCGAGCAATTCCGGCTCGAAGGGAAAAATGCAAAGCACATGGTCGGTGCTGCGGCGCAATTTTTCCACCCGCTCCGGGCGCCAGGCCCAGATAGAGGGGCACACGAAATGCACCGTCTTGACCCCCTGAGCCTTGAGGCGGGCCTCCAGATCAAGATTGAAGTCAGGCGCATCGACGCCAATGAACACATCCGGCTTATGGGCCAAAAGCCGATCACCCATTGCAGCGCGGATACCCACGATTTCACGGTAACGTCGCAACAGCTCCCAGCTGAAGCCATGCACTGCCAACTTGTAGTGTGGCCACCAAGCTTGGAAGCCCAGCTTGGCCATCTGCGGGCCGCCTATGCCGTGAGCGATCGCTCCCTGCCAGCGTTGACGCACGCCTGCCAGTAGCAGCCCCGCCAGCAAATCGCCGGAAGCCTCGCCCGCCACCATCGCGATGACAGGCGCATCCTTCGCACAGGGGCTGCTGTCCATCACAAGCAGTGAACGCTAACGCTCAGCGCACGATGCCGCGGTTCGCGGATACGCCAGCCAGGAAGTCGTTCATCATCGCCACGTCAGGCGCAGTTTCAGGGCGCTCCAAGGCCATGGTGGCAATGCGCTCTTTGGCCTGCTCCAGCGTTAGGTCGTCCCGGTACAAAGCTTTATGAATCGCCTTCACGCCGGAAATGCGCTCCGGGGTCCAGCCACGGCGACGCAGACCTTCGAAGTTCATGGACCGCGCGCCGGCCGGCTGGCCTTGGCACATCACAAACGGAGGCAGGTCCGCGAACAGCAAGGAGCACATAGCGCTCATGCTGTGCGCGCCCAAACGGACAAACTGGTGCACCACGGTGAAGCCACCCAGAATCACCCAGTCGCCCACATGCACGTGGCCGGCAAGCTGGGAGTTATTGGCAAAAATCACGTTATTGCCCACCATGCAGTCGTGTGCAAGATGAACGTAGGCCATGATCCAGTTGTCGTTTCCCACTTTGGTAACGCCGGCATCCCCGGGGGAGCCGATGTTGAAGGTGCAAAACTCACGAATGGTGTTGCGGTCGCCAATGATCAGTTCGCAGGGCTCACCGGCGTATTTCTTGTCTTGCGGAATCGCCCCCAGGGAGTTGAACTGGAATATCCGGTTGTTCTCACCGATGGTGGTGTGCCCCTCGATCACGCAGTGCGGTCCCACCGTGGTGCCGGCACCGATTCGCACATGAGGCCCGATGACGGTGTAAGGACCGACCGTGACCGAGCTGTCGAGCTCAGCATCGGGCGCTACGATGGCGGTAGGGTGAACGTTTGACACGCCCCACCCCTTAGCTGATAGCGCGCATAGCGCAGGTCAACTCGGCTTCGCAAGCCAACTCGGTGCCCACCGTAGCACTGGCCTTGAACTTGAAAATTCCGGCCTTCATGCGCAACATTTCCACATTCAAGTGAAGCTGGTCACCCGGCTCAACAGGACGCTTGAAGCGGGCGCCGTCGATGCCAGCGAAGTAATAGACCATCTGGTCGTTGGGCGCAGTGTCCAGGGCATCAAATGCCAATAGCGCTGCTGCCTGAGCCAATGCTTCGAGCATCAACACACCCGGCATCACCGGCCGATGAGGGAAGTGGCCTTCAAAAAAAGGTTCGTTGATGGTGACGTTCTTCAGCGCCTTGATGGTCTTGCCTTTGTCCAACTCCAGCACACGATCCACCAACAAGAAGGGGTAGCGATGCGGCAGTTGCTTCAAAATTTTGTGGATATCCATCATGGCTTGTTCTCTTTTTCTAAGGTTTTAATTCGGTCGCGCAAACTATGAAGCTGCTTCAAAGAAGCTGCGTTGCGTTCCCAGTTTGCATTTTCATCGAGCGGAAAGATGCCGGTGTAGTTGCCCGGCTTGTTAATCGACTTGCTGACCACGGTAGCTGCCGAGATGTGCACACCGGAAGCCAGGGTGAGGTGCCCCAGAATGATTGCGCCGCCACCTACCGTGCAGTGAGACCCGATGGTCGCAGAACCTGCGATACCGACACAACCTGCCATGGCGGTATGCGCCCCTATGCGCACGTTGTGACCGATCTGGATCAGGTTGTCCAGCTTCACACCATCTTCGATGATGGTGTCACTCAACGCACCTCTGTCGATGCAGGTGTTGGCACCGATTTCCACGTCGTTTCCGATGCGGACTGCACCCAGCTGTTCAATTTTTTCCCAGCGCCCGCCGTCAGGCGCAAAGCCGAAACCGTCCGCACCGATAACCACCCCCGAATGCACGGTGCAACGGTCCCCGATATGGCAATCCTCGCCCAAGGTGACACGGGACTTCAATACGGTGCCCTCACCTACCGTTGCGCCGGCCTCGATGACACACAAAGGTCCGATGCGGGCCGTTGCAGCAATATGGGCCTCGGGGTCTACAACCGCGCTGGGATGAATGCTCGGAATACCGGAAACATCACGCGCCGTCCGCTTCCGCCAAAGCTGCGTCAAACGGGCGAAATATAGGTACGGATTGGGTGTAACGATGCAAGGCCCACGGGCCGATGCCAATGCCGCCATAGCGGGGCCCACAATCACACAGCCCGCATGCGACTGTGTAACTTGCTGCTGGTATTTGGGGTTACTGAGAAAACTGATGTCTTTGTCGGTAGCTGACTCCAAGGGAGCCAGTCCGGAAATCAACACATCGCCAGACCCGACAAGCTCGCCACCCAGTTGTTCAACGAGCGCAGCAAGAGAAATTGATTTCACATGAACGGCCGGAGTCGTCAAGGCTTACTTGGCACCGGCGTTGAGAATTTTCAGAACCTTTTCGGTAATGTCATGACGGGCGCTGCTGTAAACAACTTCTTGAAGCACCAGATCATATTTTTCACCTTCTGCCACTTGCTTCACGGCGCGGTTTGCCGCGTCCAGCACTTTTTGCAGCTCTTCGTTGCGGCGACCATTCAAATCTTCCTGGAACTCGCGTTGTTTGCGTTGAAAGTCGCGGTTTTGCTCTGCAAATTCTTTCTGGCGTGCTGCGCGTTGCGCTTCCGACATGGCGGGTGCATCACGTTCAAACTTTTCACTCATGGTCTTGAGCGATTGCTGCAGGTCCGTCAAATCTTTCTGTCGCTTGGAAAATTCTTGCTCTAGCTTGGCTTGTGCTGCCTTTGCGGGTGCCGACTCTGTGGTGATCCGTTGCGTGTTGATGTAGCCTACTTTGGACTCCTGAGCAAAACTGCTACCCAAAGCCAATACCAACGCAGCCGCCAACGCCCATTTCACTTGTGCTGTTTTCATTAAAAGGTTGTTCCGATTTGAAATTGAACGTTTTGCATTTTATCCACGTCGAACTTGGACAAGGGACGGGCAATGGCAAGACGCAATGGACCCACCGGAGATATCCAACTAATGCCCACACCGAATGAAGCGCGCATGTCGGACAACTGAATCGCCTCGTCCACACCATAGATGCCACCAGCGTCTACAAATGCAAAGCCCCGCAATGTACGGTCATTGCCTCCACCTGGAAGCGGAGACAGCAACTCTGCGTTGAAAACCACTTTCTTGGCGCCGCCTGTAGCGGTAAGAGACGAGGCGCGTTGTGCCGCAGTGGTCAAACTACCCTGCTCAAATCCGCGTACCGAGCCCAAGCCACCCAAGTAGTAGTTCTTGAATACCGGATATGAACCGGAACCGGTGGCGGCTCCCATGGACAACTCCGTATTGAATGCAGCAGTCACCCTTCTGGTAACGGGAATGAATTGCTGAAACTGGGCTGTGCCACGCACATATCGCATGTCCCCCCCCACACTCCACTCGGCATTCGTCCGCATAACGCGACCTGAGCTGGGTACCAATGCGCCGTCACGCGTATCCCTGGACCAACCTACAGTGAGCGGGACAGCCGTTGCGCTGTAGCCGAACTCATTGGCGTAGTCCTGATACACCGTTGGCAAATAGGTGCCAGGAATGATCCGGGTCTTGTCCGCGCCGAGGCCGAAGTAAACGGTGTCCGAGTCCGAAAATGGAACCCCAAAACGTACCCCAACGCCAGTTGTTTCGATCGCGTACGTATCCACGTCGTCGTAGGGTCGGGAAGTGCGTTGGTACAAATCAAAGGTGCGGGAAACGCCATCGTCGGTGAAGTACGGATTGGTGGTGCTCAACACCACGGTACGGTTCGCCTTGCTGGTATTGACTTCGATACCCAAAGAGTTGCCCGACCCGAATGCGTTTTCCTGCTTGAAACCAAAGGAAAGTCCCAATCCGTCCGCACTGGAAATACCTGCTCCCAAGCTGATGCTGCCCGTGGGCTTCTCTGCGACCGTGACCGTCAGGTCAACCTGATCGGGAGATCCTGCCACTTCCTGAGTATCAATACCTACATTGGTGAAATAACCCAACCTATCCACACGATTGCGAGATTGCCGGATCTTTTCTCCGTCGTACCAAGCCGCTTCCAGTTGCCGGAACTCACGGCGAATGACTTCATCGCGGGTGCGATCGTTACCTGCAACGTTAATCCGACGGACATAGACCCGGCGGGACGGCTCGCCTACCAATGTAATTTCAACACGATTCGTGGCGCGGTCAATGTCTGTGCGCGCTTCGGCTCGCGCAAAGGCGTAGCCGAAATTGGCGAAGTAATCCGTAAATGCCTTGGTCGTCTGAGCCACATCCGTAGCGTTGTAGGGCTCACCTGCCTTGATGGTCACCAGTGACTGGAACTCTTGCTCTTTCCCCAGGAAATTGCCGGCTAGCTTGATCTTCGAAACTGCGAATTGCTCACCTTCGGTGATGTTGACTGTGATTGCAATATCTTTTTTGTCCGGCGAGATCGCCACTTGGGTCGAATCGACCTTGAATTCCAGAAACCCGCGCGCAAGGTAATAGGAGCGCAGGGTTTCGATATCCGCATTGAGCTTGGTGCGCGCATAACGGTTGGATTTGGTGTACCAGCTCAACCAGTTTCCGGTATCAGAGTCAAAGAGCCCCCGAAGTGTGCTTACGGGAAAGCTCTTGTTCCCGACAATATTGATTTCGCTGATTTTTGCAGTGTCACCTTCAGCGACAGCAAAACTGACATTCACACGATTGCGCTCAATTGGTGTCACCGTGGTAACGATATCCACAGCGTACATGCTTTTGCTGATGTATTGCTTTTTGAGTTCTTGCTCTGCCCTATCAACCAATGCTTTGTCGAACGGTCGACCTTCGGACAATCCGATGTCCCGCAAAGCACGTTTCAGGACGTCTTTGTCAAACTCACGATTACCAGAAAAATCGACATCCGCGACATTGGGGCGCTCCTCCACAATAACGACCACAACACCATCTTTGCTCTCGATCCGTACGTCCTTGAAAAGCCCGAGCGCAAACAAGGAGCGGATAGAGGCTGCTGCTTTCTCGTCGGTGTAGGTATCCCCCACACGCACAGGAATGGACGCAAACACTGTCCCAGCTTCCACACGCTGAAGGCCTTCCACCCGGATGTCACGAACCGCAAACGGCTCAAGCGCCCAAGCAGATTGCAGCAAGACAGCGAGCAAGCCGCTGCAAGCAGCAAAACGGACGCTGCGACGACGATATTTCATAGTACTCAAGTTGAATCTCCGGGGGTCAGGTCAAGCAAAAAGGGACTTAACCAAAGATATGCAAAACATCGTTATAGAAGGCGACTGACATCATCACCAGCAACAACGCAACACCAGCACGCTGAAGCACTTCCCACCATTTTTCGGGCACCGGACGACCGGTCATCCCCTCCCAAAGATAATACATCAGGTGCCCTCCATCCAAGACCGGCAAGGGAAGCAGGTTCAACACCCCGAGACTGATACTGATGAGCGCCAAAAAACTCAGAAACTGCAGGAGGCCCAAGGCAGCAGATTTACCGGCATAGTCAGCAATTGCCAATGGCCCGTTCAAATTCCGAAGTGATACCTGACCGGTGATCATTTGGCCCATTGCGACCAAAGACATGCGGGAAATGTCCCACGTTTTCTCAACGGCCCGCGCAAGGCCTTCGGTAAATCCGTACTGAACAGACACAGTGTCAGGGGCGCCACCAATAAAGGCACCAACCCGACCGACGACCTCTTCGCCCTGTCTTTCGGCTTTTGGGGTCACAACAATGGTCACAGCTCGGCTTGCCCGCATGACTTGCCAAGTCATCGGTATTTCTGGAGAGTTACGGATCAGCGCTCGAAGCTGATTGGCATCGCGTATGGGTGTTCCATTTACTGCTGATACCAAGTCACCAGGCATCAGCCCCGCTACAGTGGCACGCCCCTCCGCGCTCAAGTCACCCATAAGCGGTTTGGAGAAAGGAGCGAGCCAGCCTATCTTCTGAAAAAGCGCTGCATCGGCGGCACTGCCCCCCAGCGAGCTTAAATCCAGCGAACGCAACGTACTGTCAGCAGGCGCATTGCCACCAGACTCATTGAGTTTCAAATACAAAACTTTGCGATCCAGGCTGGCCGTTGTGAGCCACCATCGGAACTCTTCAAAGGTTTGGATCGGGATCAGCGCGTCTTGCGAAACACCCACCTCCAAAATCCGCTCTCCGCCTACCCAACCAGCCTTCTCTGCCAATGAAGACGCGACCGGTGTCGGGAGAACTGGAGTGGCTAATGTGACTGACTGCCAATTCACAAGGGAGTAAAGACCTATCGCCAACAACAAATTAGCAAGAGGGCCGGCTGCCACGATGAAAGATCGACGGCGCAAAGATTGCCTGTCAAAAGCCTGAGATGCTTCCGACTCTGCGATTGGCCCCTCACGTCCATCGAGCATCTTGACGTAGCCACCAAGAGGAACGGCACTCAGGACGAAGTCTGTACCAGTCCGTGGAGATGACCATCCCCATAGCCTCGGGCCAAATCCGATGGAAAACTTGAGCACCTTGACCCCACAAAGGCGGGCTGCATAGAAATGCCCCCATTCGTGCACGGCAACCAGCAAACCAATGGCAACGAGGAAAGCCAGAACTGTTTGCATAGAGACACTATTGCCTATTTACTGCAGAAGTGATGTGCAAATGTTCTCAGCCAGACGCCGGGCTTCTGTATCCAGGGCCATCAAAGACGATAAATTGTCAGGGGACACGAAATCCAACTGGTTCAAGGTGCGAGTGTTCACGATGTGGATTTGATCGAAACTTATACGGCGATCCAAAAATGCAGCAACAGCAATTTCATTTGCTGCATTCAACACGACTGTAGATCCTGCTTGCCCCATTAAAGTTTCCCAAGCGAGTTTTAACCCGGGGAATCGTGCTTGGTGCGCCTCCGAATGAATGGATTCAAAGGTCAGCGACGCCATGGTGGAAAAATCCAATGCAGAAGACCCCGATGCAACCCGATGCGGCCAAGCCAATCCATACGCGATAGGGCCGCGCATGTCGGGGGTACCCAATTGGGCAACCACTGAGTTATCGACGTACTGCACCATGGAGTGCACCACACTTTGTGGGTGAATAATGACGTCAATCTGTCGGGGAAGCACATTGAATAGAAACTTAGCCTCAATGACCTCCAACGCTTTGTTCATCATGGTCGCAGAATCCACTGAAATTTTGCGCCCCATGACCCAATTGGGGTGAGCGCAGGCTTGTTCAGGTGTCGCCTCACGGATTTGAGATTGGTTCCATGTTCGGAAAGGACCGCCCGATGCCGTCAAGATCAGTTTGTCAATAACGGATGGCCAATGATCCCGATTATCCGGAAGCGACTGGAAAATGGCCGAGTGCTCGCTATCAATGGGCAACAAAACCGCTCCACCTTGCTTTACGGCCGACATAAACACTTCACCGCCAACTACTAGAGCTTCTTTATTTGCCAAAAGCAATCTTTTCCCGGCGGTTGCCGCAGCAATACACGACGACAAGCCTGCGGCCCCAACAATCGCCGCCATCACCATATCTACATCGGCATGTGCTGCCACCTCATCCAGTGCGGCTGGTCCCGCGAGCACCTCCGTCTTTGCACCGGATTGCTTCAGGCGTGCCTGAAGCTCCATCGCATGATTGGGGTTCACCATGACCGCAAATTGCGGCCGGAACTCCATGCATTGGGCATAAATCACCTCAACGTTGGACGAAGCAGTGAGCGCGAAGACAGAAAAACTTTCGGGATGGCGTCTCAATACATCCAGGGTATTGACCCCGATAGACCCTGTCGATCCCAACACTGTAATTTTTTTCATAGGGGACCCGATGAAAAAGACTGCATAAGCATTGCTAGCGGCACTACGGGCAACAACGCATCAACTCGATCCAGTACACCGCCATGGCCTGGCAAAAGTTGACTACTATCTTTTGCGCCCGCTGCACGCTTCACCAAGGACTCCAGAAGATCGCCAGAGATACTCATGGTTCCAAGAAAGAGAACAGCAAGAACCATGACAGCCCAATGCCAGGCGACTAGAACACTGTAAATGCTGAGAGAGTCCATCATCCAAGTACGGTCGATGTAGACCCAAAAAACAGCAAGCAACAGCACACCAACGATTCCGCCTAGGGCGCCTTCGCGGGTTTTTCCCGGACTGATGTCGGGTGCCAACTTATCTTTGAAAAAACGCCCCCCCAAAGAGCGCCCCACAAAGTAAGCGGCGATATCAGCCACCCAAACCAACGCCAGAACCGAAAAGAGGAAGTTGATTCCGCGCGCCCGCGCCAACACAACCGCGAGCCATGCTGCACACAAAACAGCGAAGCCGATCAATTGGCGCAGAGGTTGATGGAGGTCTATCCAAGCGGTTACACCGGCACGAATCAATGCGCCGCCACCCGCAACCCAAAGAACTGCAATCGCCAACCAGATCCACTGCAAGACCAAAGCAGAGGGTTGGAACACCCACAAAGCACCACAGGCTAGTGCACACCCTGCCCCCGCAATAACAGAGTGTGTTTGGCTTGCTCCATTCAACCGGAACCATTCCCAAGCTCCGCACGCCATCAATGCGCCAGCAACCCAGGCAAATGCGAAGGTGTGCGGATAAAAAACTGCAGGAACCAAGACAGCCAACAGGGCGATCGCAGTAAGGATGCGCAAGCGCAGCATAGAAAACCCTTCAGATGGAGCAACGCGCGCTTAGCGAACCTGCTCAGAAGTCTTACCAAATCGCCTTTCACGGCTATTGAACTCGGTCAACGCTGTATCAAGATCAATTTCACTGAAATCCGGCCACAAAACAGGACTGAAGAAAAACTCAGCATATGCAGACTGCCACAGCAAAAAGTTGCTGATCCGGTACTCACCGCCTGTACGAATAAACAAATCGGGATCCGCACTAGGTGACAAAGCCATCGCACTGGAAAGACTATCCTCCGTGATGTCCTCTCCGCGTTCAGCCAGCGCGCGGGCTGCCTGGACGATGTCCCATCGTCCGCCATAGTTAAAGCAGACATTAAGTGTCAACCCCGTGTTGGAGGACGTTTCCAACTCAGCCAGGTGAAGTCCTTGCCGTACTTTCTCTGATAGTCCGGATCTGCTACCCACGAACCTGAGACGAACACCTTCCTGCTTGAGCTGCGAAACTTCTCGGGCAAGTGCTCCGGCAAGCAAATCCATAAGGCCCGATACCTCGTCTGCTGGACGATTCCAATTCTCAGAGGAAAAAGCAAAAACCGTAAGAGTTGCTATGTTCCTGGGGGGGCAGGCTCTGACTATCCGCTTAAGCGTGTCCACACCCTGCTTGTGTCCTGCCAAGCGGGGAAGAAAGCGCTTGGATGCCCATCGCCCGTTTCCATCCATAACGATGGCGACATGCAAGGGGCTCGGTGAAACTGAAGCCGACATGCGGTTCAGCGTTACACCGCCATGATGTCTTGCTCTTTGGAAGCCACCAAACGATCAATCTCGGTAATGTGCTTGTCGGTCGTCTTTTGCACATCTGCCTCACAACGCTTTTGATCATCCTCGGACGCTAGCTTGTCTTTGACCAGCTTCTTGACTGCCTCGTTGGCGTCACGGCGCAAATTGCGGACAGCAACTTTGGCACCTTCACCTTCACCGCGGACGACCTTGGTCAGTTCCTTGCGACGCTCTTCAGTCATCGCGGGCATTGGGACCCGAATCAACTCACCCATGCTGGAAGGATTCAAGCCTAAATCCGAGTCGCGAATAGCTTTTTCAATCTTAGGAGCCATGTTTTTTTCCCACGGCTGTACGCTGATGGTACGAGCATCAATGAGAGAAAGGTTGGCAACCTGACTCAATGGGACCATCGAACCATAGTAATCCACGTGTACGGTATCCAACAAAGCAGGATTCGCTCGACCTGTGCGGATTTTGGTGAGATTGTTCTTGAGGGATGCGATGGACTGATCCATCTTTGCATCCAAAGTCTTCTTAATTTCTTCAATGGACATAGATTATTTTCTCCTATGCGATCACTTGGCCTGCACTCAGGTTACACATGCACCAAAGTGCCTTCGTCTTCACCCATCACCACTCGCTTCAGCGCTCCGTGTTTGAAGATAGAGAAAACTTTGATCGGCAGCTTTTGATCCCGGCAAAGGGCGAATGCAGCTGCGTCCATGATGCCCAAGTTTTGGGTCATCGCGTCATTGAACGTAATCTTCGAGTAGCGGGTTGCCGACGGATCCTTTTTGGGGTCCGCTGTGTAAACACCATCAACTTTCGTCGCCTTCAACACCATCTCGGCACCAATCTCTGCTCCGCGCAATGCTGCGGCAGTATCCGTAGTGAAAAATGGGTTACCGGTACCCGCAGCGAAAATCACCACCTTGCCTTCTTCGAGGTATTGCAAGGCCTTGGGACGGACATAGGGCTCTACCACTTGCTCGATGCCGATAGCGGACATGACACGTGCTGTTAGTCCAGCCTTGTTCATCGTGTCGCCCAGCGCAAGTGCGTTCATCACCGTCGCGAGCATACCCATGTAATCAGCAGTCGCACGGTCCATACCGACAGAACCACCCGCAACACCACGGAAGATATTGCCGCCACCGATCACAACGGCAACCTCTACACCCAATCGGGTGACTTCCGCAATTTCATCAACCATGCGGACAATGGTGTCCCGGTTGATACCGAACTGGTCATCGCCCATCAATGCCTCGCCGGACAACTTGAGCAAAATTCTCTTGTAAGCAGGTTTGGATTGGCTCATGGACGACTCCCGTTCGGTGACTAACAACTTTTCTATGAGATCAAGCAGACTGCTTGGCCGCAGCCACTTGCGCAGCAACTTCAGCAGCGAAATCGTCTACCTTCTTCTCAATGCCCTCGCCCACCACATAAAGAGTGAAACCCTTCACAGTAGTAGAGACGGCCTTGAGCATTTGCTCCACGGTCTGCTTGTCGTTCTTGACGAAAGGCTGGTTGAACAAAGAAACCTCTTTCAGGAACTTCTGGACGCCACCTTCGATGCGCTTTGCAACGATCTCAGCGGATTGCACAGGCTTGCCTGCAGCGGTTGCGATCGCTGCGTCTTCCGCGGCCTTTGCTGCCGCCACAGAACGCTCACGCTCAACCAACTCTGCGGGAACCTGGTCAGAGGACAAAGACACCGGCTTCATCGCCGCCACGTGCATGGCAACATCCTTAGCGGCGGCTTCATCACCTTCAAACTCAACCACCACACCGATACGTGTACCGTGCAGATAAGAAGCCAATTTGCTGGAACCATCAAAACGTTGGAAACGGCGGAAGGTCATATTCTCACCAATCTTGCCGATCAAGCCCTTGCGGACATCTTCCAAGGTGGGACCGAAACCGTCTTGCTCATAAGCCAGTGCACCTAGCGCAGCAACGTCGGCAGGATTGTTCACCGCCACCAGATTGGCCGCGGCATTTGCCAGTGCCAGGAAGCTGTCGTTCTTGGTAACAAAGTCAGTTTCGCAATTGACTTCGATCAATGCACCCACGCCATTTGTGATGCTAGTCGCAACAACGCCTTCAGCCGTCACACGTGCAGCGGCTTTGCCAGCTTTGCTGCCCAACTTGACACGCAGAATCTCTTCCGCCTTTGACATATCGCCGTCAGCTTCGGTCAAAGCTTTTTTGCATTCCATCATGGGCGCATCGGTCTTGCCACGCAGTTCTGCCACCATGCTCGCTGTAATTGCTGCCATTTGTATTCTCCGAATTTCAACAGTTTAAATAAGGGCTAAAAAAAAGGGGCAACGAAGCCCCCTTTTTCGGGTGCAGAAGTGCTTAAGCGGAAGCTTCGCTCACTTCAACGAACTCATCATCGCCTTCAGCGGCAACCGCCTTGACAACGTCATCCACAGCGTTCGCGCGGCCTTCGAGAATCGCATCAGCAATTCCGCGAGCGTACAAAGTCACTGCCTTGGAAGAGTCGTCATTACCGGGAATCACGTAGTCAATACCCTCGGGAGAGTGGTTGGAGTCCACCACACCGATCAAAGGAATGCCGAGCTTGCGTGCTTCTGCGATCGCAATCTTGTGGTAACCCACGTCAATCACGAAAATAGCGTCAGGCAGTGTGTTCATATCTTGAATACCGCCGATATCTTTTTCGAGCTTCTCCAGCTCGCGAGCGAACATCAACTGTTCTTTTTTGCTCATGCTGTCCAAACCGGCTTCCTGCTGGACTTTCATGTCCTTCAGGCGCTTGATGGAAGTCTTGACAGTCTTGAAGTTGGTCAACATACCGCCCAACCAACGCTGATCCACAAAAGGAACACCGGCGCGCTGAGCTTCAGCCGCCACGATTTCGCGGGCTTGGCGCTTGGTACCCACCATCAAAATGGTGCCGCGCTTTGCCGACAGCTGGCGCACGAACTTGGCAGCCTCCTGGAACATCGGGAGCGATTTTTCCAGGTTGATGATGTGAATTTTGTTGCGGTGACCGAAGATGAACGGGGCCATCTTGGGGTTCCAGAAGCGGGTTTGGTGACCAAAGTGGACACCTGCTTCCAGCATCTCGCGCATTGTTACTGCCATATTTAACTCCGAAGGTTAGGTCTGAAATCCACCCCGCTGATCGCCCTCAGACAGCGCTGAAGGAAACACCTTGTGGGGGTGGTTTGTGAATACCTTGGCGGGTACGCCCACCAAAGCCAGTCGAGTATAACACGCACCGGCTTCCAGTGACCCACACCTTCAAGTGCGCCAATTGGGTCTACGCATTGTGCATTTCCGTCAAACCACCCGAAACCTATGAAAAAATAAGGGCAGGCGAAAGACGCATACGAATTTGAAAGTTGAAATGAAAATAGCCATTGTGGGCGCGGGAGTTGCAGGAATAACGACTGCCCATGAATTAGCCGAAGCCGGCCATGCTGTGACCGTATTTGAGAAAAATGGTGCCGCCAGTGAATCCTCAAGCTTTGCGAATGGCGGCATTCACTGCAACAGCTTTACTTTGCCACTCTCGGCTTCCACATTTGGTGGGCACAAGTTGCGCCGTTTTTGGCAAAACACCCGCCAGATGTCGCATTCGTACTGGGCGGCACCGGCCAATTTTCGTTGGCTGTGGGCACAAAGCTCAGCGGCAGAGGCTGCCAAGGTGCGCGCGATTCAGTCATTCGGACAACAAATGGCACGCCTGGGGATGGAGGTAACAGACACATTGATCTCGCATCACCAGTGGGAGGTAGAACAAAGTGAGGGGCAACTGATATTGCTTAGCAATGAGGAAGAACTGAATGGATATTCGGCGAGGCTCCAATTTTTGAAGGACGCTGAACAAAACTACCGGATACTGGTCAGGGAAGAAATGGAAGCCCATGAGCCTGCGCTACATGGAGCAGACAAAATATTCAAGGCGATACACCTGCCCGGGGATCGTGTAATGAACTGCCGCCAGTTCTCGCTTCTGGTCAAACAGGCGGCTCAACGCAACGGGGTAGACTTTCACTTTGATACTGAAATCACGGGTCTACAAGCACAAGGCAAGCCCCAGGTTCGCCTCAAAACCGGGGACACTCAGTCTTTTGATCATGTTGTGATTTGTACTGAGTCCCTTCCAAGGGAGGATGTTCTGAAGACTGGCCTTCAGACATCTACCGCACGGATCGACAGCTACGCCCTGAGTGCGGCCATTCGCGAACCTTTGAATGCACCGCGTAGCGCAGTGCAGGACTGCAGGTCAGGCATTACGATCGCTCGCATCGGCAAGAGATTGCGAGTGTGCGGTGGAGCGGAATTGAACAAGTCAGGTACAAATGAACACGATAAACGCGTTGTGAACAAGCTGTTTCGTACGCTGGATCAATACTTTCCAGGCGCAGCGAATTACCCGGCAGGGACACAAATCTGGCGCGGCAGCCGCACATTTACCTTGGACGGCCTGCCATTGGTAGGCAGTGCTGGACTACCCGGCGTTTGGCTCAATCTGGCGCACGGAGCCAATGGCTGGACACTGGCAACAGCCAGCGCAAGGTTACTATCCGAACAAATTGCAGGCCAACCCACCAGCTTGCCGAGTGAACCGCTAAGTCCGCAACGCTTTATCCGATAGATTTTGCGAACCTTGTCCTCCGGCAGGCAAAGCAGCACAGGGAAAGAGACGTCATGAGCCCAGAACTGTCACAACGACTTGCCGCCGCGGTGGACGGAATGCCTGCCTTTCCGAAAAGCGTCCAACGTATTTTGGAACTGACCAGGGACGTCAACAGCACACCCAAGGATCTGGTTGATGTCATAGACAAAGATCCGGTGGTCACGGTAAAAATCTTGAAGGTCGTCAACTCTGCGTACTACAGCCTGCCACGGCAAGTGACCTCCATCGGTCATGCGGTGGTCTACCTTGGCTTCAACACGATCAAAAATCTGGCGTTGAGTATCGCGGCCATTGGCATGCTTCCAAAAGAAAACCAAGCGGGTTTCGACGTTCAGCAGTATCTTTTGCATTCATTGGCCACAGCGAGCATCGCCAAGCAACTTGCGTTGAAGGTGGACGATGCAGACCCAATGGATTGCTTCATTGCCGGCCTACTGCATGATTTTGGCAAGATGGTTTTTGCCCAATTCATGCCGCAGGAATTCAAAGCCGCTTTGGCATTAAGTGCGGCAGACAACAGCTCTTTGCACACGGCCCTGCAAACCACTATCGGCGCAGATCACGCAGTAGTCGGTGCCATGCTGGTAGAGAAGTGGCGATTCGCACCTGCCTTGGTGGACACCATCAGGCACCAAAGAACAGACAACCTGAAAGACACCGACATGATTGCCTGCGTTTTTGGCGCCAATCAGATCAGCAAACGCTTGGCTTTTGGCTTTGCCGGCAACCACTGCATTGACGAGCTTCCAGCACCACTTCAGAAGCGCTTAGGTGGCAATCTGGAGCAGGTCATCGCCTCTTTGGGTGATCTGACAGGCTTGTTTGAAGAAGCACAAGTATTTGCGAAGTTGTAAAGGACAGGCTTATGAAAGTCAGGTTTTGGGGAGTACGCGGTTCCATAGCTTCGCCCGGTCCCAAAACCGTGCGGTACGGCGGCAATACGACCTGCATTGAAATCCGTACAGACAACAACGAATTGATCATTCTGGACGCAGGCACCGGCATCTTCCCACTCTCCCAGACCCTGCTGGCAGAAATGCCGGTAACCGCCAATGTGCTAATTACCCACTCTCATTGGGATCACATTCAGGGGCTTCCATTTTTTATCCCGAATTTCATCCCTGGAAACACCCTGCGATTGCATGGTGGCTTCGACCCGGTCTCCGGCAAGGGCATCGAGCAAGTGATGGCGGTACAACTGCAATACAGCTACTTTCCGGTGCGTGAGGAAGAAATGAAAGCCCGCATCGAGTACGTCACGCTCATGCCTGACCAGCCTATCCAGATTGGAAGTGCCACCGTGACACCGTGCCTCCTGAATCATCCGGTAGTGGATTTCGGCTACCGCATCGAATGCAACGGAAAGTCTGTGTTCTTCACCGGCGACCATGAGCCCCCCTACAACATCTACGAACTCGGAGATGAAGGGTTTGCTGACTACCAAGCTTTTGTCGATGAGAA
Source organism: Curvibacter sp. Hmag1.1 (assembly GCF_059769165.1). NCBI lineage: Bacteria > Pseudomonadati > Pseudomonadota > Betaproteobacteria > Burkholderiales > Comamonadaceae > Curvibacter > Curvibacter sp. Hmag1.1. The sequence continues at coordinate 3,540,191 of NZ_JBMBGX010000002.1, read as the reverse complement.
GAACAAGTCCATTCTGGAGGCTATCAAGGGAGTGGATGTGTACATCGCTGACACCTCATACACCGATGCCGAGTACCCTGCCAAAAAAGGATGGGGGCATGGCACTTTCAGTACCAGCATTGCTTCGGCCCATGCAGCGGGGGCCAAAGTGCTTTTTTGCACACACCACGAACCGACCCGCAGTGACGACGCCCTGGAAATGGCTTTTGCCGAAGCATTGGAACAAAACGCCCACTTGAGCACGGGCATGGATATCCGGCTTGCCCGAGAGGGCGACACCTATGAATTCTGAGTGGATTCTTTCCACTCGAGGCCCCAAGACTTTTGCGCGCCTGCCCATACTCGGCGCAACCGCATCTCGGACTCTTGAGAAAAACGCGATACAGAACCACCTGCCAGGCTACCTGATGCAACGGGCCGGCCTCGCTTTGGCAAAGCTTTCGCTAGCCGTAGCACCACATGCACACGTTTTTTGGATCGCCTGCGGACGCGGCAATAACGGCGGCGATGGATTAGAGGCCGCCATCCATCTGCACCAGTGGGGCAAAGAAATCCATGTCAGCATGCCAGCCGCAGACAAGCCCTTGCCCACTGACGCTGGACTGGCCCTCGCAAGGGCACGACAAGCAGGCTTGGCCATACATGACCACGCTCCGGATCACTGGGATGCATGCATTGATGCATTGCTGGGTATCGGACTGACTAATGCGCCCACCGGGACATACGCTGATTGGATAGGCCTCATCAATTCGCGATCATGCGACGTGATATCCGCCGACATTCCCAGCGGACTGATGGCTGATACCGGTGATGCACCCGGCGCCTGTGTGGCGGCCACGCACACCTTGTCGATGTTAAGTTTGAAACCGGGCTTGTTGACATTTCAGGGGCGGGATGCCTGCGGTAGTGTCTGGCTCAACACATTGGGAGTAGATGCTTCCACGGAGTCGACAGCGTGGCTGAACCACTTGCCCGTTGTTCACCAACGCCCCCATCTCTCCCACAAAGGCAGTTTTGGAGACGTTGCCATTGCCGGCGGAACGCTGGGCATGCAAGGCGCCGCTGTATTGGCGGCTCGGGCAGCATTGCAGTCCGGTGCTGGCAGGGTCTACTTGGTTTTGCTGCCTTCTGCACAAGGAAGCACTTCGGTCGACGTACCCGCGGACATCATGCAGCGACATGCAGACGCACTGCAGCCACAACAGTTGACACTGGTCGTCGGCTGTGGCGGTGGCGAAGAAATTGCACACACTCTTCCACGTTGGCTCATGGAGTCCAAGCACTTGGTTTTGGACGCCGACGCGCTCAACGCCATTGCGGCGTCCGCCGACCTCCAAAAACTGCTTCAGGGTCGCGCCGGAGATACCACAGTGATCACCCCTCACCCCTTGGAGGCAGCACGTTTGCTGGGCTGCAGCGTCGGTGAAGTGCAAACAGACCGCTTACGATCCGCGCAACTTCTAGCGAATCAGTTCAAGTGCACCGTGATTCTCAAAGGTTCCGGGAGCATCATCGCAGCGCCAGATCGCGTACCGCACATCAACCCCACCGGAAACGGCAAACTGGCCATCGCCGGCACGGGTGACGTACTTGCTGGTATGACAGGCGCCGCACTGGCGCGCCACGCAAGTGCGTGGAAAGCGGCATGCGCAGCCTGCTACCACCACGGTGCGCTAGCTGACCAGTGGATGAAGCCCACGTCGCTCACTGCCAGCGGACTGCTGGAATCCATATAAAAATAGCTGCTAGCGCTCATGGAATATGCGCCAGCAGCTACCATTTTAATAGCAAATAGTCATCAGGCTATCTGCGCTTCTTGGTAGTCTTCTTTGTTGTGGGACTCACCTTCTCGGCACTTCGGCTGCTGCGCGAAGACTTCGCGGTACTTCGCTGTTGGCGAACCTTGCCTTTGAAGGCGGCGCCCGCACCGGCGTCCGAATCTGAACGCCCCGCGAAGTCAGCGCGACCCGGCTTGATGTCGCGGCCGACGCCCTTTTCAGGAGGCAGTCTGGGAATGGATCCGGCCCCTTCTTGCACCAAACGGAAATCGATCTTCCGCCCATCGAGGTCCACTCGGCTCACTTGGATACGGACCCGTGTACCGATCGCGTAGCGGATACCCGTGCGCTCACCTCTCAGCTCCTGGCGGGCTTCGTCGAACCGGAAGTACTCGCCCCCCAGCTCAGTGATATGAACAAGCCCCTCCACGTACATGGCGTCCAAGGTCACGAACAGGCCGAAGGTTGTCGCTGAGGACACGACACCTGAATACTCTTCGCCCAAGTGCTCGCGCATGTACTTGCATTTGAGCCATGCCTCCACATCGCGGCTGGCTTCGTCAGCGCGGCGCTCGTTCGCACTGCAGTGCAAACCGGCCGCCTGCCAGGCAGTGCCTTCCGCATTGAGTTTTTTGGGTTTGGTTTCCGGATTGGCCACCCGCGACGCCAGATTCTTCTCCAGGCGTCGGGCAAGCTTGGCGTGTGCCTCACCCGGAGTCGGCAGCGCTGGCAGCTGGTATTTGCTCTTGGCGAGGATCGCTTTGATCACACGGTGCACCAGCAAATCCGGATAGCGCCGGATCGGGCTGGTGAAGTGGGTGTAGGCATCAAATGCCAAACCAAAGTGTCCGCTGTTGATAGGCGTATAAATCGCCTGCGACATGGAGCGCAAGAGCATCGAGTGGATCTGCTGCGCATCTGGCCGGTCTTTGGTGGCTTCTGCGATCGCTTGAAATTCGCCAGGGGCAGGCTTGTCGCTGATCGACATGCCGATGCCGCTCGCCTTCAGGTAATTGCGAAGCATCTCCTGCTTTTCAGGCGTAGGACCTTCGTGAACGCGGAAGAGACCTTGGTGCTTGTTCTGGGCAATGAAGTCTGCACTACAGACGTTCGCAGCCAACATGGCCTCCTCAATCAAACGGTGCGCCGTGTTGCGGGTACGGGGAACGATCTTCTCGATGCGCCCGTTTTCATCACAAACAATCTGCGTCTCAGTAGTCTCGAAATCCACAGCGCCCCGTTTATGGCGAGACTTGAGCAATGCCTGGTAGACACCATGCAAATTCAACAGATCCTGCACACGTTCCTTGCGTTTGCTTGCTTCAGGACCACGCGTGTTACCGAGAATGGCAGCCACCTCTGTGTATGTGAAACGTGCGTGACTCCACATCACTGCGGGATAAAACTGGTAAGCATCGACCTCGCCGTCTTCGGTGACGAACATGTCGCACACCATGCACAGTCGCTCGACTTCCGGGTTCAGCGAACACAAACCGTTGGACAGTTTCTCCGGCAACATCGGAATGACGCGGCGTGGAAAGTACACGCTGGTCGCGCGGTCATAGGCATCCACATCAATGGCATTGCCTGTCTCCACATAATGACTGACATCCGCAATCGCCACCAATAAACGCCAACCTTTCAGTGCCGTCTTGCCACGACCTTTGCTGGCGGGCTCGCAATACACCGCATCATCAAAGTCGCGGGCATCTTCACCGTCGATGGTGACCAAAGGAATATCAGTCAGGTCAATCCGGTGCAACTTGTCTTGGGGGCGTACCTTGTCCGGCAGAGTCCGCGCAAGCGCTACGCAGGCATCTGAAAATTCATGCGGTACGCTGTATTTGCGCACTGCGATTTCAATCTCCATGCCGGGGTCATCCACCTCGCCAAGCACTTCCTTGATACGCCCCACCGGCTGACCAAACAGGGCGGGAGGTTCGATAAGTTCCACCACCACCACTTGCCCCGGCTTGGCCACACTGGTGGCGCCTTTCGGGATCAATACGTCTTGCCCATAACGCTTGTCTTCAGGCGCCACCAGCCAGACACCGCTTTCCTGCAACAACCTGCCGATGATGGGCTGTTTGGAACGCTCTGTGATTTCCACCACCCGCCCTTCGGGGCGTCCCTTTCGATCGCTGCGAACGATGCGGACCTTGACGCGGTCTTTGTGCAGCACGGCCCGCATTTCATTGGGGGGAAGGTAAATGTCGGGAGCACCGTCATCGCGGGACACGAAGCCGTGTCCATCACGATGCCCCTGAACAATTCCTTCAACTTCTTCCAGCAAACTGCTGTTTTGGCCTAAATGTTTGATATACTTCTCTCTTTCCTGAGATGCCCAGATGGCGGAATTGGTAGACGCACTAGTTTCAGGTACTAGCGAGTAACATCGTGGAGGTTCGAGTCCTCTTCTGGGCACCAACAATGGTAATGTAGTTAATGAAAAGCCGCTGTGAAAACAGCGGCTTTTTTTTGCCTGTGTGATTCGTGCCACTGACCGTTTGATGCATCAGTCAGTGGCCCAAAAATCAAATGGGAAGTGCGACCAAATCGTGACCTTGCGCACTCACAATACGGGCCTTGGTGAACTCGCCCACCTTGAGAGTCTTGCTGATTTTTTCGGGTGGCAACAGACGCACCACGCCATCAATTTCAGGGGCATCCGCATAGCTGCGACCGACACCGCCCTTGCGACCCAAAGCCGGCGCGGAATCCACCAGCACTTGCATCACAGAGCCGACACGGCGCTGCAACCGGGCCGCAGACACTTCTTCTGCAACCTGCATGAATCTGGCGCGGCGCTCCTCCCGCACTTCCACGGGCAACATGCCCGGCAAATCATTGGCAGTCGCACCATTCACGGCGCTGTAGGCAAAGCAGCCCGCGCGGTCAATCTGGGCTTCACGCACAAAGTCGAGCAAGTGCTCAAACTCTTCTTCTGTCTCGCCGGGAAAGCCCGCAATGAACGTGCTGCGCACCACCAACTCCGGGCACGCTTCACGCCACTGCTGCAAACGCTCGAGGTTCTTTTCACCGCTGGCCGGCCGCTTCATGCGACGCAACACATCAGGGTGACTGTGTTGCAAGGGAACGTCCAAGTATGGCAACACACGGCCTGTTGCCATCAAGGGGACAATCTCATCCACGCTCGGATAGGGGTACACATAGTGCAAACGAACCCAAGCACCATAAGGCTCGGCAAGTTCACCCAAGGCTTGAACCAGCTCGAGCATGCGGGTCTTGACAGGCTTTCCATCCCAGAAACCCGTGCGGTACTTCACATCCACACCGTAAGCCGATGTGTCTTGACTGATGACTAACAGCTCTTTCACACCGCCTTCAAACAATGCCCGAGCTTCGCTCAGTACATCTCCAATGGGACGGGACACCAAGTCGCCGCGCATGCTGGGGATGATGCAGAAGGTGCACCGATGGTTACACCCTTCGCTGATCTTCAAGTATGCGTAGTGCCGTGGCGTGAGCTTGACACCTGCAACACCAAAAGACTGCGGCACCAAATCCAGAAACGGATCATGCGGCTTGGGCAGATTCAAGTGCACCGCATCCATCACCTCTTGGGTTGCATGCGGGCCGGTAACAGCAAGCACTTTGGGGTGCATCTGGCGAACCATGTTTTCCCCGCCATCGGTGGTCTTTGCGCCCAGGCAACCCGTCACGATCACGCGCCCATTTTCGGCCAACGCCTCACCGATGGTGTCCAGGCTTTCTTTGACCGCATCGTCAATAAATCCGCAGGTGTTGACGATGACCAAATCCGCGCCCTGGAAGGTTTTGGATGTTTGGTAGCCCTCGGCGCTGAGCTGGGTCAGGATGAGTTCGGAGTCGGTCAAAGCCTTGGGGCAACCCAGGCTCACAAAACCGACTTTGGGGGCAGCTTGCGCTGTCTGGGTGGGGGTCAAAATATCAGTCATATAGCGAAGTTCCGGAGCCCGCCTCCCAGACACCGGCCCTAGCGTTTAGCGCTTGAGGCCGAATGTGCCGAGGAATTGCTCGGTTTGTTTTTGCATTTGTTCCTGCATCTGCTGGAACATATTGTTGCCCATGACGCCCTGCACCATGGGGGCTTGCATCTCCATGAGCGCCTGCATGTTCTTTTCCAAGTACCCACCCATCATGCCCTGCATCGCATGTCCGTAAAAACGGATGATGTTGGACAACACAGGAGTGGTAAACATGGGCGAACCATTGGCCTCTTCTTCCAGGATGATTTGCAGCAGAATGCTGCGCGTCAAATCATCGCCGGTCTTGGCATCCACCACCGCAAAGATCTCACTGTCCATGACCAACTGTTTAATTTCAGCCAGTGTGATGTACGTAGAAGTATCAGTGTCGTAAAGCCGGCGGTTAGGGTACTTTTTGATCACCCGCTGCGACGACTTGGAATCTTTTGTGGAGTTTTTTTGCATTGCGATCGCTCGGCACGAAGTGTGGGAGCCAAGTTAGTGTTGCACTGCAGCACATTCTAGAGAGGGACCGGCTGATGCTGACCTAGGATTACCCTAGTGATAAGAGACGTCCGGAAAATTTGGTAGGCGCAATTGGACTCGAACCAACGACCCCCACCATGTCAAGGTGGTGCTCTAACCAGCTGAGCTATGCGCCTACATTTATCCGAGAGGCCGAAGTATAGCAGCATAAAAACCGCATCCCGGACAAACCACGATAGAAAGTTCAAAAAACCAGCATTCACGCTGAGCCATAATTGACGTTTACGTAAACGTCAATCCCTTTCAGTTTTACTACAAGGAGTACTTCATGGATATCGCAGGAAAAGTCTTCATCGTGACCGGCGGCGCATCGGGCTTGGGCGAAGGCACCGCACGCATGCTCACGTCCAAAGGCGGCAAGGTTGTCATTGCGGACATGCAAGTTGAGAAAGGTGAGGCAGTCGCCAACGAATTGGGCGGCGCTTTCGTGAAGTGCGACGTCAGTAATGACGCCGATGGTCAGGCTGTGGTTGCCAAGGCCTTGTCGCTTGGCAAACTTATGGGGTTGGTGAATTGCGCCGGCATTGCACCGGCCGAAAAGACGGTGGGGAAAAACGGCGCCCATGCCCTCGCCTCATTCAGCAAAACCATCACTGTGAACCTGATCGGCAGCTTCAACATGATCCGCCTGGCTGCCGAAGCCATGAGCAAAAACGACCCCGAATCCACGGGCGAGCGCGGCGTCATGATCTCCACAGCATCAGTTGCAGCTTACGACGGACAAATCGGCCAAGCGGCCTACAGTGCGTCCAAAGGTGGTGTGGTGGGCATGACCCTTCCCATTGCACGCGACCTGGCACGTAACGGCATCCGCAATATGACAATCGCCCCCGGCATCTTTGGGACGCCTATGCTGTTCAGCATGCCTCAGGAAGTGCAGGATTCATTGGCTGCTGGCGTTCCATTCCCTTCTCGTCTGGGTACTCCGCAGGACTACGCCAAACTCGCGATCCACATTTTTGAGAACGACATGCTCAATGGCGAAGTGATTCGATTGGACGGAGCCATTCGCCTGGCACCGAAGTAAGTCGGGTTCCTGTGTAGAAGAAGACTTCTCGCTCCGGGCGTACAACCTTTATCGGTGCGCCCGGATAGAAGACACCATCCCCAAAATGAAGATCGCACTAGCCAGCCATTGCAAGGCTGTAGGCCAGTCTCCGTACACCAGAAACGCATAGACGAGTGCGAACAAAGTTTCAGAGACGATAAGTTGTCCGCACAAACTGGCACTCAATCGCCGGCTGGCAAAATTCCACAGCACGGCCGCGATCCATGCTGAACCGATGCCCGTTGCTATACAAACCATAGCTGCCCGCGCAACATCTGCGTGCTCCAGCAGGTCTTCGACAGGTGTTCCCAAGGCCACCCATAGCAACCACGCCGCCAAGCCCGCATTCACGCCCATCCAACTCGTCCAGTCCCTCAAGTTCACATTCGTGTGTTGCTTAAGCCATGCCGAATTGATGATCGCAAAGGCCACCCAAAAGACCATGGCCAACAAGCCATAGAGCACCCCGCGCCAGAATATCCAACCGTGTATTTGAACGTCGCTGCCGCTGCTTTCAGCCGCCATCATTGTGGTGACACCTGCCAGTGTGAGTAGCAAGCCCGGAATCAGGCTGCGCCAGCGCAACCCCACAGGCTTACCGAGCAACATGACCCACACGGGAATGGTCCCGATGATCATGGTGGGCACTTCCACACCCGAATCCCGGATGGCGTAAACCAGCAGCAAGTAGTAGCCGGAGAAACCCAAGACGCTTAGCAGCAGTGCAGTTCCCGCTTGCTTCAGGGTAGGCAGACGTGAACTTCCATTCAACAGGCCAATGCCAATCATGCACAGCGATGTGAGACCGAAAACCACAAAACGCCCGGCGGTGAGATCCACCGGCGACAAACCTGGTGCCATTGCAGGCGCCACAAACACCAAGCCCCACAAGGCACCGGCCGCCAGACCAGCAATTACCCCGGCTAGCAAACAACCACCATTGCGTCAGTGCTGCTGCCTATATTCAGGCAAGTCTCAAATTCCAAATCCATCATCCGCCGCAATCACCGCTCCATTGATAAAGTGGCTTTGGTCCGAGCACAGAGTCACCAACATGGCGTCCAAGTCGGTAGGGTGGCCGATGCGCTTGCGCGGCAGCATTTGCACCAGTTTCTGCCCGCTTTCAGTCTGCCAATGATGGTGATTGATCTCGGTGTCGATGTAACCCGGGCACAGCGCGTTGACATTAATCCCGAACTTGCCCCACTCCAGCGCCTGGGCCTTGGTCATCTGGATCACCGCCGCTTTGCTCATGCAATACACCCCGATCTGGGGCAACACCCGCAGACCCGCCATGGACGCGATGTTGATGATCCGCCCGCCGGTGTAACTGCCGGGCGCCGATCCTTTGGCACGGGCCAGCATGCGTTTGCCGACTTCCTGGGCCACAAAAAAGGCACCCTTGACGTTGGTGTCAAACATGAAGTCGTAGTCTTCCGGACTCACGTCCTGCAAGCGCTGCGTAGTGCTCACCCCGGAGTTGTTGATGAGGATGTCAATAGAGCCCACTTCCGTCTCGGCATGGGCCACCGCAGACTTGATCGAATCGTGGTCGGTTACATCCAATTCGATGACATGGGCGTCACCGCCCTGCCCCTCAATTTCGGCGCGCAAGTCTTTGAGCTTGTCGATGCGGCGGCTGGCCAACACGACCGCGGCACCGGCTGCCGACAAGGTGCGGGCAAACTGCGCCCCCAGCCCGCCGGAAGCACCTGTGATGAATGCAATTCGCCCGGAAAGATCGATGCTGTAAGCCATTTAGAGTGCCTCCACAAATTAAAAAAGAACGGTCGTTCTTTTTTTGAAAATCAGCGAATAAAATCTGCTGCCGGTCGCGTGCGCTCCAGCGCGCGAACGCTGACAAGAAGACCACCCATTATTAAGCGAGACTCCCCATGACAAACCAGGAAATACTGGCTCAATTCGGCCCCCGTGAATCCATGGAATACGACGTGGTCGTCGTTGGCGGAGGCCCCGGCGGTCTGGCAACAGCGATACGCCTCAAACAGCTGGCGGCCGGGAAAGGCACCGATGTTTCGGTGGTCGTACTCGAAAAAGGCTCTGAGCCCGGCGCACACATTTTGTCCGGCGCGATCATGGACCCCAAAGCGCTGACCGAACTGATTCCCGACTGGAAGGCCTTGGGCGCCCCCCTGAACCAGCCGGTGACTGACGACGCCTATATTTTCTTGAGCGAGAAGTCCGGCTTTCGCGTGCCCAACATGGTGCTGCCGCCCTTCGCGCACAACGATGGCAACTACATCATCAGCCTGGGCGCTGTCACCAAATGGCTCGCAGAGCAAGCGGAGAGTCTGGGCGTGGAAATCTTCCCCGGCTTCACTGCGGCTGAAGTGCTTTACAACGACGATAGCTCTGTCAAGGGTGTGGCCACCGGCAACATGGGGGTGGGCAAAGACGGTGAGCCGATGGAAAGCTTCCAGCTCGGTATGGAGCTGCTGGGCAAATACACCGTGTTTGCTGAAGGCGCCCGCGGCCACTTGGGCAAACAGCTCATCGCCAAATACAAGCTTGACGAGGGTCGCGACCCGCAAAGCTTCGGCATCGGCATCAAGGAGTTGTGGGAAATCGACCCCAGCCGCCACAAGCCCGGCTTTGTGATGCACACCGCCGGCTGGCCCATGGAGTCCGACACCTACGGTGGCGCCTTTTTGTACCACCTCGAGGGCAACAAAGTCGCTCTGGGCTTTGTCACCGGCTTGGGCTACAGCAACCCCTACCTCAGCCCGTTTGAAGAGTTCCAGCGCTGGAAGACTCACCCGAATGTGCGTTACTACTTCGAGAACGACAAAGGTGAAATCACCGGCAAACGCCTGTCTTATGGCGCTCGCGCCATCAACGCAAGTGGCATCAATGCCCTGCCCAAAACGGTATTCCCCGGTGGCTGCCTGGTCGGCTGCAATGCAGGCTATCTGAACGTTGGTCGTATCAAGGGCAGCCACGCCGCCATCAAGACCGGCATGCTGGCCGCAGAAGCGGCTTATGACGCCGTGGTGGGCGGACGCCAGCACGACGAGCTGATCGCTTACCCCGAAGCGTTTGAAAAGAGCTGGCTGCACACCGAACTGAACAAAGACCGCAACTTCAAAAACTGGTTCAAGTACGGCCTGACCACCGCGACGCTGATGAACGGTTTTGAACAATTCGTGCTGCGCGGACACATCCCTTGGACCCTGCGCCGCGACAAGCCCGACCACGCTTACCTCAAGCCCGCAGCCGAGTGCAAGCCCATCGTCTACCCCAAACCGGACGGCAAGCTCACCTTCGACCGCTTGAGCAGCGTGTTCATCAGCAACACCAACCACGAAGAGCAGCAACCCGCGCATTTGACACTCAAGGACGCCTCGGTGCCTGTGAACATCAACTTGGCCAAGTACGCGGGCCCCGAAGCCCGCTACTGCCCGGCCGGTGTGTATGAGTTCGTCAAGAACGAAGACAACACCGACCGCTTGCAGATCAACGCCCAGAACTGTGTGCACTGCAAGACCTGCGACATCAAAGACCCGACCCAGAACATCGTCTGGGTCACACCCGAAGGCGGTGGCGGACCCAACTACGCTGGCATGTAAACCACGCTTCACAAAAAAACGGGACCTCAGGGTCCCGTTTTTTTATACCATGGTCAATTGACAACTAGACCGACCGGTCTATAGAATTCCGTATGGCCACTCACAACCCACCACCACCCATTACCGACAACATCCCCGCCCCCACAAGGGACCGGCTGATTGCTGCGATGCTGAATGCCCTGCGACGCACCGGCTTTCATGGTGTGGGCTTGAGTGAGCTTTTGTCAGAAGCCGGTGCCCCAAAAGGGGTGATGTACCACCACTTCCCCGGTGGCAAGTCGGAATTGGCCATTGCCGCGATCGACCTGGTGGTCGGCCAGATCACCGGAGGACTGGCAAAGCTCATGCAACGACATGCGGACCCCGCAGATGCTTTGCAGGCATGGATGGCATCCGCCCAGAAACTGCTGGCTAGCAGCGGCTACCAGCAAGGTTGCCCGCTGGCCTCTATGGCCTCGGAATCGACACCGGAAGACATCGCCATTCGGGAGGCCTTGGCAAAGGGCTTCACCCATATTCGCGAGCAGCTTGGCATGGCTTTGGAAAACGCCGGAGTCGCCCCTACCCGGAGCGCCAACCTTGCGGCATTGATGGTGTCTGCGTATGAAGGCGCCCTTATCCAGGCCCGCGTGGCCGGGCAGGTGGACGCCATGCAAAACACCACCGACGCACTGGTGGACTTGATTCGTCTGAGCATCGCATCCAAACCATGAATTCCCAGCTCGCCATGAAAGCCCACCAGCCCATGAACACACCAGAGTCACTGACACTCACAACCCGCGACGGTTATACGTTGCAAGCCCTGCGTTACACCGCAGTAGGCCCTCTGCGCGGGCATCTGGTGGTCGCAGGTGCCACTGGCGTTCCGCAGTTGTTTTACAAGAACTTCGCACTCTTCGCTGCACAGCAGGGCTACACCACTCTGACGGTGGACTATCGCGGCATAGGCCTCTCCAAACCGGCTGCTCTGCGCGGCTTTCAGATGGACTATCTGGATTGGGCTTTTCACGATGTTGCAGCTGCGGTAGACGCTATGGCGGATGACACCGTTCCTCTGTTCATGGTGGGGCACTCGTTCGGTGGCCATGCATTCGGCCTGCTCCCCAACCACGACAAGGTCGCGCGGTTTTATACCTTTGCCACCGGGGCGGGCTGGCACGGCTGGATGCCACGTGCCGAGCAATTCAAGGTGCTGCTGATGTGGCACGTTATCGGCCCGCTGCTCACCCGCTGGAAGGGCTATCTGGCCTGGAGCAAGCTCCAGATGGGCGAGGACTTGCCACTAGGCGTTTACCGGGACTGGAAGCGCTGGTGCAAGTTTCCGCGTTACTTCTTTGATGACCCCGGCATGCCGCATGTGGCAGGTTTGTTCGGGCGGGTGCGCACCCCCATCATCGCGGCCAATGCGACCGATGACCTTTGGGCGCCACCCGCGTCACGCGATGCCTTTATGGCCGCCTACAGCAACACCACCGTGAGCAAGGTGGACATCCACCCCGGTCAACAAGGCATAGGGCCCATCGGCCACATGGGCTACTTCCGCAAACAGGCACAGCCTTTGTGGAGCGACGTGCTACGTTGGTTCGGCGAGCATCAGACTTCCCGCTGAATTCACAGTGCGGCGGCGCGGGCGTCCAGCTCGGCGATGCACGCTTCCATTTGCGCCCTGCACTGCTCCATCAGGGCAGGCATGTCGTCTAGCGTCATGCCCGTGGTGGGAATGGGTGCCAGTGTCTTGACGATGATGTTGCCGCTGTTCCAGCGGTTCAGGCGCATGGTCTTTTTGTAGTTGCTGCAACACAGCGGCACGATGGGCACGCCAGCGTTAATGGCCATCTGGAAGGCGCCCTTTTTGAACGGCAGCATGCCCCGGCCGAGGTTGCGGGTGCCTTCGGCAAACACCCAAATCGAAGTATCCCGCTCCTGCATCACCGCCGTGGTGTGCAACATGGCCGCTTTGGCTTTGACTGCGTTACCGCGGTCGATCAGGATGTTGCCGGCCAACCAGTAAATCTGGCCGAAAAAGGGAATCCACTTCAAGCTCTTTTTGCCCAGTGAAACCGTGCGCAGTGGCACCGCGCAACCCAGCACAAACAAGTCCCAGTTGGATTGGTGGTTGGCCACGATCACAAAGGGGTTGGGCTGGGTTTTCAAGCCTTCGGTCTCCAGGCGCATCTTCAGGCCCAGAATCTTCAGCGCGGGGACTGAAAACATCCACCCTGAGAGCCGGGAATTGTCGGGATTGAAGGGCCGGGAAAAACAGATCAGAAGGTTGACCACAGAGGCCAACAGGAACTGGATGCTGATCAGCACCAGCCGGAATAGATAGAGCATGCAATGAAGATTAAAACCGGCAAATGCCTGCCGAATGGTAACAAGTGGCCCGCCGGCGCTGTGGCTGGTTTAGAATCCATCCCGTTCAGGAGAGAGCCCTTTTTCGGGGCCGCCGAAGGCGCAGGACGGCTGATTGCAGCGGTCTGAACGCTCAGGCAAAAGGACTGATCCCTGCCGGCAAGGCTTGCTCTGCCGGCAACACCCCACTGGAGAGAGTTTGCACCGCACAGCGGCCTGCAAACCACCGAAGGAGCAACCCGCAGTCTGCGCACCCCACCCCGTGCACGCAGGCCCGGCGAATCTCTCAGGTAAAGCGGACAGCGGGGGCAGCACCGGATGGGCGCAGACTTGCGTGCATCCGGGTTTGGATTGCCCCTCCGGCGCCTTGCGCCGGGACTGTTTGGATCGCCGCCATGTCCGCTTCTGACACAACCTTGTTAACCACGCCGCTCAACGCATTGCACATAGAGCTGGGCGCCCGCATGGTGCCGTTCGCCGGCTACTCCATGCCGGTTCAGTACCCAGCAGGCCTGATGGCCGAACACCACCACACCCGCAAGGCCGCTGGCCTGTTTGACGTATCCCACATGGGCCAGCTGCGACTGAGCGGCCCGGACGCCTGCGCGGCGTTTGAGAGCCTGATGCCGGTAGACGTGATCGACCTGCCCTTGGGCAAGCAGCGCTACGGCCTGCTGCTCACCATCGAGGGCACCATCATCGATGACCTGATGTTCTTCAAAAAGGCGCAAGACGAACTCTTCGTCATCGTCAACGGTGCTTGCAAGGTGGGTGATATCACCCACATCCAAGCCAAGATCGGCAGCCGCTGCCAAGTCACCCCCCTGCCCGACTACGCGCTGCTGGCCCTCCAAGGCCCCCAGGCGGTAACGGCGCTGGCCCGCTTGGCGCCTGGTGTGGAGAAGCTGGTGTTCATGACCGGTGGAGACTTCATAGTTGATACCGGCACCCAAAAGATCAACGTGTTCCTCACCCGCAGCGGGTACACCGGTGAAGACGGTTTTGAGATCTCGGTCCACAACGAGCACGCCGAAGCCCTCGCACGCGCCCTGTTGACGCAACCCGAAGTGCAGCCCATAGGCTTGGGCGCCCGCAACTCCCTGCGCCTGGAAGCGGGCCTGTGCCTGTATGGCAACGACATTGACACCAGCACCACACCGGTCGAAGCCAGCCTGAACTGGGCCATCCAGAAGGTGCGCCGCACCGGTGGCGCACGCGCAGGCGGCTTCCCCGGCGCTACAAAAATACTAGCTGCTCTCGCAGATTCCACGGGCGCCAGCGGCACAAAAGGCACTAAAAAACGGGTGGGCCTGATTGCCCAGGAGCGCATTCCGGTGCGCGAGCACACCGAGCTGCAAGACGGCGCGGGCAACCGTATCGGCGAAGTCACCAGCGGTCTGCTCGGCCCCACCATCAACCAGTGCGTGGCCATGGGCTACATCGACGCTTCGCTGGCGGCTTTGGGCACCCCGGTGGTAGCCATCGTGCGCGGCAAACCGGTGCCCATGGTGGTGAGCGCCATGCCCTTTGTGCCCACGAACTACTACCGCGGCTGATCCAAGGCTGCTAGAGACTGAAAACTGCAGATTCAGCCGCTACAGTGGCGTCTGGCAGGTTCCAGTTCCGGTGGTTCAACCCTTTACCGCAAACCCTTTTTTCAAGTTTCAGGAGAACGTTATGTCTATCAAGTACACAGCCGATCACGAATGGCTCCAGGTCGAAGGCGATATCGCCACTGTCGGCATCACCCACCACGCGCAGGATGCGCTCGGCGACGTGGTGTTTGTGGATCTGCCCGCCGTGGGCGCCAGCATTGACGCCAAGGCCGTGGCCGGCGTGGTCGAGTCCGTGAAGGCGGCCGCCGACGTGTACATGCCCGTGACCGGTGAAATCCTTGAGGTCAACGAAACCCTGCGCGACGACCCCTCGCTGGCCAACACCGACCCGCTGGGTGCCGGCTGGTTCTTCAAGGTCAAGCTGGCCAACCCGGCCGAACTCGAAGGCCTGATGGACGAAACCAGCTACACCGCTTTCGCCGCCAACGCTTAAAGCCGCTTTGCAGGCCCTGCCTGCAAAATCCCCGGGAGCCGGCCCTGAACCAGCAGGCTACCCGTTTGTGTGAACTGCCCACCACCGAACGCCACCGCCATGTCCACTTCTGCCACAACCTCCACGCCCACCTTGGCCCAGCTGGAAAACGCCAGCGAATTCCAGGCACGCCACATCGGCATCTTTGCGGATGACGAAGCCGTCATGCTGCAAGCCATCGGCGAAAAGTCGCGCAGCGACCTGATTGCCAGCATCGTGCCCGCCAGCATTGCGCGCAAGAGCGCCATGGCGATTCCGGCGGCCATCACCGAGGCAGCTGCGCTTGCAGAACTCAAGGCGGTTGCAGGCAAAAACAAGGTGCTCAAGAGCTTCATTGGCCAGGGCTACTACGGCACCCACACCCCCGGCGTGATCCTGCGCAACATCCTGGAAAACCCGGCCTGGTACACCGCCTATACGCCCTACCAGGCCGAGATCAGCCAGGGCCGGATGGAAGCGCTGGTGAACTTCCAGACCATGGTGTGCGACCTGACCGGCATGCCGATTGCCAACGCCTCCATGCTGGACGAAGCCACAGCCGCCGCTGAGGCCATGACACTGGCCCGCCGCTCGGTCAAGGCCAAAGGCAATGTGTTCGTGGTGGCGGGCGATGCGCACCCGCAAACCATCGAGGTCATCCAGACCCGCGCGGCACCACTGGGCATCACCGTCAAGCTGGCCAACTCCCAGGAAGAATGGGATGCACTGATTGCCGGCGACGACTACTTTGCCGTGCTGGAGCAATACCCCTCCACCAGCGGCCGCTTAGGTGAAGAAGGCGAGGATGTCAAAACCGTGCACCGCAAGGGCGGCGCCTACATCGTGGCGGCCGACCTGCTGGCCCTTACCCTGCTGGTGCCTCCTGGCGAATGGGGCGCGGGCGACCCCACAGGTGCGGCCGACATTGTGGTGGGGACCACCCAGCGCTTTGGCATGCCCCTGTGCAATGGTGGCCCGCACGCCGCCTACATGGCATGCCGTGACGAGTTCAAACGCTCCATGCCCGGCCGCTTGGTCGGTGTGAGTATTGATACCCACGGCAACCCCGCCTACCGCCTGGCCCTGCAAACCCGCGAGCAGCACATCCGCCGCGAAAAAGCCACTTCCAACATCTGCACCGCGCAGGTGTTGCCGGCGGTGGTGGCCAGCATGTACGCCGTGTACCACGGACCGGAAGGGCTCAAGCGCATCGCCACCCGCGTTGCCACCCTCACGGCCATTCTGGCCAAGGGCCTGGAGCAACTGGGCATCAATACCGGACGCCCTGAGACTTTCGACACGCTATGCCTCAAGACCGATGGCGCTACTAAATCCATAGCTGCCCGCGCAGTATCTGCGGGCGTTAACGTGCGAATTGCATGGGATGACTACATCTGCATCTCGCTGGATGAGACCACCACCCGCGACGATGTCGAGCTGCTGTGGAGCCTTTTCGCCCAACCGGGCCAGACACTGCCCACGGTCGAAGCGCTGCAAGCCGGCGCACAACCTTTGATCCCCGCCGCCCTGCGCCGCACTTCTGCTTTCCTCACCCACCCGGTATTCAACACCCACCACAGTGAGACCGGCATGCTGCGCTACATCCGCATGCTGAGTGACAAGGACTTGGCGCTGGACCGCAGCATGATCCCGCTGGGCTCCTGCACCATGAAGCTCAACGCGACCAGCGAGATGATCCCCATCACCTGGCCCGAGTTCGCCAATATCCACCCCTTCGCACCCGCCGACCAGCGCGAGGGCTATGCCGAGCTGGACGCGCAGTTGCGCGCCTGGCTGTGCGCCGCCACCGGCTACGCGGGCATCAGCTTGCAGCCCAATGCCGGCAGCCAGGGCGAATACGCCGGCCTGCTCGTCATCAAGGCCTACCACGAGGCCCGTGGCCAGGGCCACCGCAATATCTGCCTGATCCCCAGTAGCGCGCACGGCACCAACCCTGCCAGCGCCATGATGGTCGGCATGACCGTCGTTGTGACCAAGTGCGACGACAACGGCAACGTGGACATGGCCGACCTGCAGGCCAAGTGCGAGCAGCACAGCGCCAACCTGGCGGCGGTGATGATCACCTACCCCAGCACCCACGGTGTGTTTGAAACCTCGGTCAAAGAGCTGTGCGCTTTGGTGCACCAGCACGGCGGCCGGGTCTATGTGGACGGCGCCAACATGAACGCGCTGGTCGGCACCGCCGCCCCAGGCGAGTTCGGCGGCGACGTCAGCCACCTGAACCTGCACAAGACCTTCTGCATCCCCCACGGCGGTGGCGGCCCCGGGGTGGGCCCCGTGTGCGTGGTGGAAGACCTGGTGCCTTACCTGCCCGGCCATGCCACGGGTGGTGTGCCCGGCACCGGTGCGGTGAGCGCCGCACCTTTGGGCAACGCAGCCGTGCTGCCCATCAGCTGGATGTACTGCCGCATGATGGGCCCGGACGGCCTGCAGCAAGCCACCGAAGTCGCCATCCTGAGCGCCAACTACATCAGTGCCCGCCTGGCTGACCACTACCCCACGCTGTACGCATCGGCCAACGGGCATGTCGCCCACGAGTGCATTCTGGATTTGCGCCACTTCAAGGAAACCTGTGGCGTCATGGCTGAGGACGTGGCCAAGCGCCTGATGGACTATGGCTTCCACGCGCCCACGCTGTCCTTCCCCGTGCCCAACACCTTGATGGTGGAGCCCACCGAGAGCGAGACGCTGGCCGAACTGGACCGCTTCATCGACGCCATGATCGCCATCCGAGGCGAAATTGCGCAAGTCGAGGGCGGTGTCTGGCCCCAGGACAACAACCCCTTGAAGCATGCTCCCCACACCGCTGCCAGTGTGATTGGCGCCGCGTGGGATCGCCCTTACAGCCGTGAGGTTGGAGCCTTCCCTGTAGCGACCTTGAAGGCGGCCAAATACTGGCCGACGGTGGGCCGGGTAGACAACGTGTATGGCGATCGCAACCTCTTCTGTAGCTGCGTGCCAGTGGCGGATTACGCCAGCGCATAAAGGTAGGTCTCACACCACTAACCATGGTTTTCAGGGCGGCTGTGCATTGCATGCCGCCGCCCTTGCCGGGCTGGCCCCGGCATCGCAGCGGGAGAGCCTGCCGCCCACCAGGGCAGCAGCGCCGAAGGAGCAACCACCCCGGAAACTCTCAGGCACCCAGGACCGCTGCGATCGTTTGCACTCTGAAGAGCTGCCGCGCATTTGTCCGCCGGCACACCGCAGGAGCAAGCCGGCTGCCCACCAGGCAGTGGGTGAATCTCTCAGGTCTCAAACAGAGGGGGCTCGCCTGGCACACAGTGTGCACAGGCGTGTTCCCTTGTTTGCGACACACAGAGAGAGCTCACATGAAACATATTGCCATCATCGGCGGCGGCATCACCGGCGTTACCAGCGCCTACACCCTGGCCAAGGCCGGCTACAAGGTCACCCTGATCGAGAAGAACCGCTACGCGGGCATGGAAACGTCCTATGCCAACGGCGGCCAGCTCTCGGCTTCCAACGCCGAGGTCTGGACACACCCCAGCACCCTCGTGAAGGGCCTGAAGTGGATGTTCACCAAGGACGCTCCCTTGCTCATGAACCCCGCACCCACCTGGCACAAGCTGAGCTGGATGACCGAGTTTGTGGCCTCCATCCCCAAGTACCGCGAGAACACCGAAGCCACCACCCGCCTGGCCATTGCAGCACGCGAACACCTGTTTGCCTGGGCGCAGGCGGAGGGCATTGACTTCGACCACCAGCGCAAAGGCATCCTGCACATCTATCGCAACAAGGCAGGTTTTGAACACGCGGGCAAGGTCTCCACCATGCTGGCAGCTGGGGGACTCGCTCGCCGCACAGTCACACCTGAAGAAATGCGCGCCATCGAGCCCACCCTGCAAGGAACCTACTACGGTGGCTACTACACCGAGAGCGATTCCACCGGCGATATCCACAAGTTCACTCACGGCCTGTCGCAAGCCTGTGCGCGCTTGGGCGTGACCACGCTCTACGGCCACCAGGTCGCCAGCGCCAGCACCGACGGCACGGTAGCCACCCTCGAGCTGCAACACGAAGGCAGCACTGAGACCCACCGGTTTGACGGCGTGGTGGTATGCGCCGGCGTGCAAGGCCGTGGCATTGCCGCGCAGCTGGGCGACCGGCTGAACATTTATCCGGTCAAGGGCTACTCCATCACTGTGCAACTGAACGACGAAGCCAGCCAGCAAGCCGCGCCTTGGGTCAGCCTGCTGGACGACGAGACCAAGTTAGTGACGAGCCGCTTGGGCGCAGACCGCTTCCGCGTGGCAGGCACTGCCGAGTACAACGGCATTGACTACGACATCCGCGCCGACCGCATCCGCCCGCTGATTGCATGGGTGAACCAGCTGTTCCCTGGTGTGAACACCCGCCGCTGCGAACCCTGGGCCGGCCTGCGCCCCATGATGCCCAACATGATGCCCCGCGTGGGCCGCGGCAAGCGCAACAACGTGTTCTACAACACCGGCCACGGCCACTTGGGCTGGACGCTCTCGGCCATCACCGCCCACCAATTGGCCGGGCATGTGCACCAGCAGCTGCCGGCCTGATCTACCATTTCTCACCGACCTTAGGAAACCAGCATGGCAGTCTCCGTATTCGACCTGTTCAAAATCGGCATCGGTCCCAGCAGCTCGCACACGGTGGGGCCAATGCGGGCCGCCCGCCTGTTTGTGGGCCGCCTGCAGCACGAGGGGCTGCTGACGCGCACCGCCGCTGTGCGATGCTGGCTGCATGGCTCGCTGGGCGCCACCGGGAAAGGCCACGCCAGCGATGTAGCGGTGCTGCTGGGCCTCTCCGGGCTGGAACCCGACACGGTGGAGGTGGAGCAGATTGCCCCCACGCTGGCCGGCATCCGCGGCAACAAGAGCATCCAGCTCGCGGGGCAACACGCGATTGCCTTCAACGAAAAAGAAGACCTGCTTTTCATGCGCGCGCCCCTGCCCTTCCATGCAAACGGCATGCGGCTGGTGGCGCTCGACGCTGCAGGTCAGGAACTGGCGAGCCGCATCTACTACTCCGTAGGCGGCGGCTTTATCGTAAGTGACGAGGTAGCCGCCGACGGCAGTCGCCAAAAGGTGATTGCGCCGGACGCCACCGTGCTGCCCCTGCCCTTCACCAGCGGCGAAATGCTGCTGGAGGTGGCACGCCGCGAGGACTTAAGCATTGCCGAGGTGATGCGCCGCAACGAGCAGCACTGGCGCAGCGATGCCGACATCGACACCGGCCTTCTGCGCATCTGGAATGTGATGCAAGACTGCGTGAAGCGCGGCTGTGCGACCGAGGGCGTGCTGCCGGGCGGCTTCAAGGTCAAGCGCCGTGCCAAGGCCCTGCGTGATGCGCTGGTGTCCAAACCTGAGGAGGCCTTGCGTGATCCGCTGCAGGTGCTGGACTGGGTCAACCTCTATGCCCTGGCCGTGAACGAAGAAAACGCCGCAGGCAGCCGCGTAGTCACCGCACCCACCAACGGGGCAGCAGGCATCATCCCCGCCGTGCTGCACTACTACAGCCGTTTTGTGCCGGGCGCGAGTGATGCCGGTGTGATCGACTTTTTGCTGACCGCTGCGGCCATCGGCATCCTGTACAAAGAGAACGCCTCCATTAGCGGCGCTGAGGTGGGCTGCCAAGGCGAAGTGGGCGTGGCCTGCAGCATGGCCGCCGCCGCCCTTTGTGCGGTGATGGGCGGCACACCCGAGCAGGTGGAGAACGCCGCCGAAATCGGCATGGAGCACCACCTGGGCTTGACGTGTGACCCGGTGGGCGGGCTGGTGCAGATCCCATGCATAGAGCGCAACGCGATTGCGTCGGTCAAAGCCATCAACGCCGCCCGCATGGCCCTGCGCGGCGACGGCAGCCACTTCGTAAGCCTGGACAAGGTCATCAAGACCATGCGCGAAACCGGCGCGGACATGAGAACCAAATACAAAGAGACGGCCCGCGGCGGGCTTGCGGTGAACATCGTGGAGTGCTGATCGGCCGCGACTGAGCGCCTTGGCGAAGGCACAATCCCGGTTTACTTCAGGGGAGTCGGGTCATGCTCAAAAGTGCGTTGTTTGCGTTAACGACAGCCGTTGTTTTGACGGGCTGTGCGAGCCTGCCAACGAGCGCACCCGACGGGTCAGTGGGTGTGGACGGCGTAGCGTGCGTAGGCACCCCGCAGGTACCTGCGCAAGGCGTGCAGGCCTCCGACAACCCGGCCTTGATGGCCATTGCCCGGCTTCCCAGCGACAAGGGCGGCGTGTGCGAAGCCAAGGTGCTGGCCGTCACCGCACCCGTGGTGCTCTACCGGGTGTTTGATGCTGACAAGCCCTACACCCAATTGGGCAGCTGGTGGTCCCTGCAGCCGCCTTCGGGCACCAAAGAGCAGTACCGCGCGGACAACGCCATCTGCCCGGAATGGAGCCCTTTGAACAAAGTGGTGTCCTGCCAGGTGCGCCCCGGCACTCAGCTGGTGATAGGAACCACCCAAAGCGCGCAGTGTGCCGATGGCAGCATCTACCCCAAAACGGCGCAAACCCAAGTGTTTGTGCCCAACGACAGCCGCGCCGGCATCGTGCATGTGGGCGCGTGCAGCGCGTTGAGTGACTGGCCTTGAGGGCTCCGATCAGGTATGTGATTTGCCGACAAAATGAATCCCGTGAACCGCGACTTGAAAAAAAGTTTATCTCTGAATCAAGTTAGTAGCCATGCGAGACTCCCACGATACATACGCTGTTGCTTTGTTGAAGGCTTGGTTCAAGGAACACCAAGGGCTTTTCAACACTTACAACTTCAAATCTGAATTCAAAGCCACTGCCAATGGCTCTGCTCTGGTCCGATTGGAATCAACGCAATACATGACAGAGGTCTGTGTGTGGGATCACGCCTCTTGCATGGACGTACAAATCTTGGAGATTGCCACCGAGATAAGTTCATTTCCCCACGTAGGCGAATGCACTACGAGACAAGAGTTCGAGAGTGAACTTTCAAAGATGCTCGTCTGGGCGAAAAGTAACGGAGATGTTGGTCATTAATGTTTTCGTCTATAGCCATACTGACGTTGACGAAACTGCTCCGAAATCAATAGCTGCCCGCGCATATTCCATGAGCGACAGAGGCCGAAATCATTTAAAACTTCGCCTCAATAATCCCTTGGCCTGATCAATCGCACCAGGCGCTTTTACACGCTAAGCCAGCGCGTTGCGCACGATGGCGGCGCGCAGGCGGGTCAGCTCTTCCACGCCCAGGATGTCCCGCAGTTGGGCCACCACGCGGCTGACGGCTGCGACATCGGTGATGGGTTCGCCATCCCACTCAGTGCCCATGTGTTCGGTGCCCAGCACTTCGGCGAACTGGCGGTAGGTTTCTGTCATGCGCTGCACACTGCCTTCGCCTTCGGGGAACAGACGCTCGGCGCGGTCGTTGGCGCCTATGCGGCGCAGGGCGCGTTCAAAGGGCTCCAGCCGGGCCTCTACATCGCGGGTGATCCAGAGCACGTATTTCTGTTTAATTTGCAGCAGCCGGTCGGAGTGGTCCAGGGCTTCCTGTGTGGGTCCTTCGCGGAACAGGGTGCGCAATGCGGACAAAACTTCGGCCACATATTCCTCGCAGAAGGCAACGTGCTTATCAAAGGCGGTAGACGCCATGTGCGAGCCTGCCGCCAGAGAAAACCGCTGCTGGGATTCAGCGAGCTGGCTCTCCTGCTGGCGCTTGGCCTGCTCGCGCAGGATGTCCACCACCACCGCCGACAGCGCGCCGAAGATGGGCACGGCCGCCAGCGTTTGCACCAACTCGCCATGCGGCAGCAATAGCACTACGACGAGCGCGACGAGGATGACGGCCAAGAGAGCCAGAATGTGTTTGCGTTGCATACGTGCGGGTACAAGCTTTACCAAAGCACGACTGTAGCGCGACAGCCAACATCTGCTTGCAAGCGCATTACACAGCTTTACCCACGTTTGCCGGAGCTGCAAACCTGCTTCACAGCCGGCGAGCACCATGAAGGTCCCTTCACTTAGGAACCTCTCCATGAAAAAACTGTTGATCACGTCTTTTGTTCTTGGCTCTTTGGCTGCAGGCTCAGCGTTTGCTGCTGGCCCTGCCGGCGGCACGGATCTGTCCGGCTTCAGCATCGGCACCAATGTCGAATTCTCCCGCGGCACGGTGAGCGCCAACGACGGCAGCTCAGACGGAAGCGCCACCACCAGCGCCGGCATCAATGCCCGCTACGACTGGTCGCTGACCCCTACTTTCGCAGTGGGCTTGGGCGCAAGCTACAGCACCGGTAACCATGCGTTCGGCAGCTACGCCAACGGTACCGCCGCCACTGTGAACAACCGCTACTCGCTGGATATCGTGCCCACGGTGGCCTTGTCCAACAACTACCAGCTCTACGGCAAGTTGTCATCCATCTACGGCACGGCCGCCAGCACCGATGGCGTGGCCACCAGCAATGTGCAGGGCGTGGGCTACGGCATCGGCGTGCGCAAGATGCTGGACAAAAACCTCTTTGTGCAAGCCGGCTATGACCTGAACAAGTTCAACGACATCACCTACAGCAACGGCACAACGGCCGCACTGCAGGAAAACGTTTACAGCATCGGTATCGGCTACAAGTTCTAAGGTCCGTCAGACCTTGAACTGGTCCACGGCGCGTTGAAGGTCCTGCACCCGTTGGCGCATGGCCTCAGCCGCCGCAGCCGTATGGTTGACCTGCTGGTGGTTGCTGCGCGTGTCTGCGCGCATCTGAACCACCGCGCTGCTGACCTCCTGCACGCTGTGACTTTGCTGCTGACTGGCCGCCGAAATTTCGCCCAGGATTTCGGTGACCTGGCGCACAGCGTTCACGATGTCTTGCATGGTGTTGCCGGCGCGGCCCACCAGCTGGGAGCCGCTTTCCACCTGTTCTGCCGAATGGCTGATCAGTTGGCGGATTTCTTTGGCAGCCTCCGAGCTGCGCCCGGCCAATGAGCGCACCTCGCTGGCCACCACGGCAAAGCCGCGGCCTTGCTCTCCGGCGCGGGCAGCTTCTACGGCTGCATTGAGCGCGAGGATGTTGGTCTGGAAGGAGATGCCCTCAATCACCGCAATGATGTCGACCACCTTGCGCGAACTGTCGGTAATGGCCTGCATGGTGCTTACCACTTCCCCCACTACCTCACCGCCACGCTGGGCAATGCCGGATGCGCTCACCGCGAGGGTGCTTGCGCTTTGGGCGCGTTGTGCATTTTCGCGGACGGTCGAAGTCAGCTCTTCCATGCTGGCTGCCGTTGAGTCCAGCGCATGGGTCTGCATCTCGGTGTGTTGCAAAAGGTTGGCGCTGGCGTGCGCAATGTCGCCGCTCGATGCCGTCAAGGGTTGCGTGCTGTCCTTGATGCGGGTTACCAGGTCGGTGAGCGTGTCTTCCATGGTGCCCATGGCGTCCAGCAGCCTGCCGAATTCGCCCCCGCGGGTGTTATCAAAGTCGTGGCTCAGATCACCGGCAGCCACCGTCTCGGCAATGTGAATGGCATCGGCCAAGGGGCTGGAAATACTTTGCACCTGCCGGAACGCGGAAAACACCCCTAACAACACCGCCAGCACCGCAAACAGCACCATGCTGCTTTGCGCATCACCCGCCAGCGTTTTGAATTGGGGGGCTTGCGCCACCACGGCATTGAGGGCGGAGTAACCGCTGTACAGAACCGCCAGTGTCAGCGCGAGCACCAGCGCATAAGTCAGCGCCATGCGCCGGCTCAAGGTCATGGAATCAAAAACGGGCATAAGCGTTCCGGTAGTAAAGGTGGAGTACGAGGCCCCGACCACCACAGTGTAGGCACAAGGCTGCAAGCCTTAACCCCGAAAAAAGCGGGGTTTACCCGCAGCCTATGGGGGCCAAAAAATCAGGTGACTGCGGCCCAAGCGACCCTACATTGCCGACAATGGTGTTTTTTCATTCGCACGAGAAAACTCCCTATGCAAGCGCCCCATGCCCCCCTGCCCAAGTGGTCCGTCGCCTGGCCTCTGATTGCCTGGTGTCTGCTGGCCAGCAATATGGCCGGACTGGCTGGCGGCTG
This sequence comes from Curvibacter sp. Hmag1.1, assembly GCF_059769165.1. Classification (NCBI taxonomy): domain Bacteria; kingdom Pseudomonadati; phylum Pseudomonadota; class Betaproteobacteria; order Burkholderiales; family Comamonadaceae; genus Curvibacter; species Curvibacter sp. Hmag1.1. The sequence goes on along the minus strand of NZ_JBMBGX010000002.1, from coordinate 3,514,787 downwards.
GTGGGTTGCTTTGCTGGCCGCCGGGTTGGTAGGCGCGGTACTCTCCGCAGTGCACCATGCCGAAGTGGTGGCCCATCAAGTGGGTGAGCCCTACGGCACCTTGGTGCTGGCGTTGGCCATTACGGTCATTGAGGTGGCACTGATCGTGTCCATGATGCTGGCCGGCGGTCCGCAAACGACCGCGCTGGCGCGCGACACCGTGTTCGCGGCCGTGATGCTGATCCTCAATGGCATTGTCGGCCTGTGCCTGCTGGCGGGTGGCAGCAAGCACCGTGAGCAGACCTTCGGCCAACTGGGCGTAAGCGCGTCGCTCACCACATTGGCCGCCATTGCGGTGCTGACACTGGTCTTGCCCAACTACACCACCAGTGTGGTCGGGCCGGTGTACAGCGCCAGCCAGCTGGCCTTTGTGGCGGTGGTGTCTCTGGTGTTGTATGGCACCTTTGTGCTGGTGCAAACCGTGCGCCACCGCGACTACTTTTTGCCCCAAACCGGTGAGGAAGCCCATGCCGCGCCCCCGGGCGTCAAGGTGGCAGCCATGAGCAGTGGCCTGCTGCTTCTGGGTCTGGTTGCAGTCGTTCTTTTGGCCAAAGCCCTGGCGCCCACCATTGAAGCTGCCGTGGACCGGGCCGGTGCTCCGAAAGCCGTGGTGGGCATCATCATTGCCATGGTGGTGCTGCTGCCCGAAGGGCTTGCCGCGTTCCGGGCAGCCCAGGCCAACCGGCTGCAAACCAGCCTGAATCTGGCGCTGGGCTCTGCCTTGGCCAGTATCGGCCTCACTATTCCGGCTGTAGCCATCGTGTCTTTGGCGACCGGCTGGACCCTGACACTCGGGCTGGATGTGAAGTCCGTGGTGCTGCTGTTGCTGTCTTTGTTCGTGACCAGCTTGTCATTGAGCACGGGACGTACTACCGTATTGCAAGGCACGGTGCATCTGGTGCTGTTGGCAACTTACCTGTTCACCACTATCGTGCCCTGAATCGGCCAAGGCTTGACCAATATCAATCTGACAAGCCGACGCACCGCTACATTGGCCCTGATGGGAGTCCGGATGCCAAACTTTTGCAGAGCCCTGATCATTGCCACTGCGGCACTGATGCTGCTGGCCGGCTGCTCACCCGGGGAACCGGAGCATGCTCTGACCTATAGCCAAGGGGCCCGTGAGGGCACGGTGCCTGTCTACCGGTTTGCGGTTCACCCACTGCATAGCCCGCACAAGCTGCTGCAAACTTACCAACCCTTGATCGACTACCTCAACGCGCATCTGATCAATGCGCATCTGGAGGTGGAGGCCTCCAGAGATTACAGAGCCTTTGAGGTCAAAGTCGGAGAAGCCGGGCCCGCATTCCTATTGCCCAACCCGGTGCAAACCCTTCTCGCGCGTCAGAGGGGTTATCAAGTGTTGGCCATGGCTGGCGACGCCGAAGACTTCAGGGGCATTTTCATTGTGCGCAAGGATGCAGGCATACGCCAGCCGCAAGACCTGAAGGGCAAGACAGTCAGTTACCCCTCGCCGACCGCATTGGCGGCCGCCATCATGCCGCAGTATTTTTTGTACAAGCAGGGTGTTGATGTGCAGCGGGATCTGAAAAACTCCTACGTAGGCTCTCAGGAGTCTTCCATCTTGAACGCCTACCTCGGCACTTCGTCCGCTGCGGCAACATGGCCACCCCCTTGGCGCATGTTCCAGAAAGACCACCCTGCCGAGGCTGCCCAGATGATGCAGATCTGGGAAACGCCCCCCCTGATCAACAACTCGGTAATGGCCCATGAATCGGTGCCTCTGCCCGTTCGCCAACAAGTCAAAGCACTACTGGTCGGGTTGAAAAAAGTGCCTGAAGGCGCAGCCATACTGGCGAATCTGGAGACTGCAGCTTTCTATCCTGCGGACAACCAGAGCTACGATGTAGTGCAAACCTATCTGCAAACTTTCGAGCAAAACGTGCGGCCGGTACAACTCCAATTGAACTGATGCGACTCTCTCTACGCCAACTGCTTCTGGGAAGCCTGCGCCGCCAGCTCATGGTGGGCATGGCGCTGGTGGTTCTGCTAATGATGCTGTTGCTGATGTGGGAACTGGCCCAACGCCAACACAGCGAGGTCAAAATCCGGCAAACCGAGCAGGCCACCACCATGGCCGAGAGCATTGCTTTGTCTTCCAGTGTCTGGGTGGCATCCCGCGATCTGTCCGGATTGCAAGAGATTGTGGACAGTGCTGCCGCATTTCCGGACATCCGCTACGTCATCGTTCTGGACAGGCGTGGGCAGGTCTTGGCCCATTCGGACGCTGCGCGTCTGGGTCAGTACATGAACGACCTGCCGGAAGAGCCCAACACTCAAACCTTGCAAGACGCCAGTACTTTGCTGGATCTGGTCAGTCCGGTCATGCTGGACGCCAGACACCTCGGCTGGGTGCGTATCGGGATGGGGCGCACCCAGTTCAACACACAGGTCGAGCGCATGCTCCAAAGCGGGCTTTGGTACCTTGCCAGCAGCATCGCACTGATTGGTCTGTTCGCATCGATCACGGGCCTGTATTTCACCCGCCGCCTGAACGCCATCAGCAAGGTGGCTGACGCGGTGCAAGCCGGCGACACCGGCCGGCGCGTCGACATCAAGGGCAGCGACGAAGCGGCCCGGCTCGCGCAGGAATTTAACGCCATGCTGGACACCTTGCAGCAACGCGAGCAGGAACTGGTGCAATCCCGGGATGCACTGCGGATTGCAGCCACCGCTTTTGAGTCCAACGATGTCATGTTTGTGTGCGACGCCGATTGGCGGATCCTGCAGGTGAACTCAGCGTTCCAGCGGGTAACCGGTTACCTGCCGGAAGAAGCGATCGGCAAAGCACCACGGGACCTCATGGGCTCCGGGATTCAGACCCAGGAGTTCTATGAGGTCATGAACGAGAGCATCCGCTCCAACGGGAGTTGGCAGGGCGAGGTCTGGGACCGACGCAAGAACGGAGAAACCTACCCTGCATGGACCACCATCACGGCAGTGCGGTCCGAAAGCGGAGACGTTACCCACTATGTGGCCAATCTGTCCGACTTCAGTGCGCGCAAAGCCGCTGAGAACGAAATCAAAACACTGGTGTACTTTGACTCGCTGACCATGTTGCCCAACCGGCGCATGCTCATGGGTCGCCTGGAAACTGCCATGCACGCAGCCCTGAGCACAGGCCACTTGGGCGCCCTGCTGTTTGTGGATCTGGACGACTTCAAGACGCTCAACGACACACTGGGGCACCACCAGGGCGACATCCTGTTGCAGCAAGTGGCCAACCGCCTGCAGTCCTGTGTGCGGGAAGCTGACACTGTGGCACGCTTGGGCGGCGACGAATTTGTGGTGATGCTTGAAGGCTTGAGCAAAGACGTGGCCGAGGCTTCGACACAAGCGGAGGCTGTAGCGGGCAAAGTCATGCAGGCCCTGAACCAGCCTTATGACCTTGGCACACTGACCCGCAGCAGCACACCCAGTGTGGGCATCACGGTGTTCGGCAAGCAGCAGGAATCCCTGGATGAGCCTCTCAAGCGGGCAGACCTAGCGATGTACCAGGCCAAGGCTGCAGGACGGAACACCTCGCGTTTGTTTGACCCCAAAACACAAGCCGCGGTGACCCTGCGTGCGGACCTGGAAGCTGCTCTGCGCACCGCCCTGGAAGAGGAACAGTTTGTCCTCTACCTGCAGCCCCAGATCTCCGAAGACGTGCGCGTTACCGGTGCCGAGGCCTTGATCCGCTGGCAGCACCCCACGCGGGGTCTCGTGATGCCCGGCGAGTTCATTGCCGTGGCAGAAGACTGCGGAATGATTGTTCCTATCGGTAACTGGGTGTTGAACACGGCTTGCAAGCAATTGGCTTTGTGGGCCACCCAACCGGCCTTTGCCCACATGACGATCGCAGTCAATGTGAGTGCCAAGCAGTTCCACCAGCATGACTTCGTAGAGCAGGTGCTGGATGCGCTTTCGCGGCATGGCGCCCAAGCAAGCGGCCTCAAGATCGAGATTACCGAGAGCATGTTGATTGCCAACGTCGATGATGTGATTGTGCGCATGGAGGAGCTTCAGCACCATGGCGTGGGCTTTGCCATGGATGACTTCGGTACCGGTTATTCATCCCTTACCTACCTCAAGCGCCTGCCGTTGGATGTGCTGAAAATCGACCAGAGCTTCGTGCGGGACGTACTGGTAGACACCAATGACGCGGCGATTGCCAACATGATCGTCGCGCTGGCAAATAGCATGGGCCTGAGCGTGATTGCCGAGGGCGTGGAAACGGTGGAGCAAATGCAGTATCTGGCACGGCATGGCTGCCATGCATACCAGGGCTACCTGTTCAGCAGACCGGTGCCTGTGGAACGATTCGAAACTTCTCTGGCGGACTTTTTGAGGCCGCTACAACCAGCCGAAACGATCACGCAGGTGTAGCAACCCGGTGATTGAGGCGCCACACGCGGATGGCACACCCCATCGCGCCCACGGCCATCACCGCAGTAGCCCAGAAAACACTCTGCAGCCCCCATCGGGCGCTGAGCTGTCCGCCCACCAGACCACCGATCACGCCCGGCACGCCATAGCCGATGACGGTGTACAGCGCTTGCCCACGCCCGCGCAAGCTGCCGGGAAAGTGGTGCGACACCAAAGCGATGCAAGCACTGTGATGCGCCGCAAATGTGAGCGCGTGCAGCGCCTGCATGACTGCCAGCAGCCAGAGTACCGAGGCCATGGACGCAGTAACTCCCATGCGCAATGCCATCACTCCGGCACACAAAACCAACCATCCACTCAGGCTCAGCCGCGGCATCCAACGACTCTGGGTAAAAAACCAGCCGATCTCGACCGTGACCGACACTGCCCACAGCACCCCGATCATGGTTTTGGAATAGCCCAGCGAATCCAGATACAGCGAGAAGAAGCTGTAGATGCCCATGTGGGAAAGAATGTGAAAAAACACCGAGGCAAAAAACCAACGTACCACTGGCTGGGCCAACACCGGAAGGATGGGGGCCGACGTTGAGCGCGATGCCGCGTGCTGCTCTTTAACATCAGGCATGCGGAATGCAAACACCAGCAAGGCTGCCAGACTCAAAGACACGATGAGCGGAAAGCTGGCCATGCCCACATGCTCATACCAAGCACCTGCGGCCATCACAGCCAACATGAAGCCCAGCGAACCCCACAAACGCACCCGGCCGTATAGCTTGGTGTCAAACACCCCTCCCCTGATCACCACATGGGCCACTGCCGCCTCAGTCATGGGCATCATGCCGCTGGTTTGCAGGTAGATCACTAACAACACCAGCCCCAGCCACCAGAAGCCGCCGTTCCACCAGAGCCCCGCAGAAGCGAATAGCGCCAGACCGGCACCCCATTGCATCAACCTGGCGCGCTCACCCGTGCGGTCGCTCAGCGCACCCCAGGCATAAGGGGCAAACATGCGGGTCGCGGCTTGAATGGAAGTGAGCACACTGATGGTCACCAGGCTCAGGCCTAAACTCTTCAACCACAGCGGCAAAAACGGGTTCATCAGCGCGCCGTGTGCGCAATACACGGCGGAAAGCGCGGCAAAGGGCAAGACCTGCCGCATGCCTGGTGCGGCGGCCTGCTGAGGCGTATCGCTCAAATGCTGCCAGGAATGGGCGTGAGCGTAGGCACCACATCGCCACATTGGGCGCGGTGGCGCAGTGCGTGGTCCATCACCACCAAAGCCAACATGGCCTCGGCAATGGGGGTGGCACGTATGCCTACGCAGGGGTCGTGGCGGCCTTTGGTCACCACCTCGGTCGGAATGCCTTGGGAGTCAATCGAGGCGCGTGGCGTGATGATGGAGCTGGTGGGCTTGATGGCAATGCTCACCTCTAAGTCCTGCCCGGTGGTAATGCCGCCCAACACACCACCTGCGTTGTTGGTGGCAAAGCCTTCAGGAGTCAGGGAGTCGCCATGCGTGGTTCCGCGCTGGGCCACGCTGGCGAAGCCGGCGCCAATTTCCACGCCCTTGACGGCATTGATGCCCATCATGGCGTAGCCGATGTCGGCGTCCATCTTGTCAAACAAAGGTTCGCCCAAACCCACCGGCACGTTGCTCGCCTTAACGCGGATGCGGGCACCGCAGGAGTCGCCGGCTTTGCGCAGGGCGTCCATGTAGTCCTCAAGAGCCTGCACATCGGCCACGGGGGCGAAAAAAGGGTTGTTGGGCACGTGATCCCACGACTCGAACGCGATAGGCAACTCACCCACTTGGGTCATGCAGCCACGAAATTCGGTGCCATATTTTTCTTTGAGCCATTTCTTGGCCACAGCACCTGCTGCCACCATGGGCGCCGTCAGGCGGGCGCTGGAACGGCCACCGCCGCGCGGATCGCGGATGCCGTATTTCTGGAAGTAGGCGTAGTCCGCGTGGCCGGGGCGGAAGGTGTCGAGGATATTGCCGTAATCCTTGCTGCGCTGGTCGGTATTCTGGATGAGCAGCGCAATCGGGGTACCCGTCGTTTTGCCCTGGTACACACCGCTCAGGATTTGCACCGCATCCGGCTCGTTGCGCTGGGTGACGTGGCGGCTGGTGCCTGGGCGGCGGCGGTCCAAATCGATCTGGATGTCAGCTTCTGAGAGCTCCATGCCCGGGGGGCAGCCATCAATGATGCAGCCGATGGCCGGGCCGTGGGATTCACCAAAGTTGGTGACCGTGAATGTGTGTCCGAAGGTATTGCCGCTCATAGTGCCCCGATTATCCCCGACGCGGCTGTCGGACCCGGTAACCGGGCTGGAACAGTTTATGCATCGTGCTGCGGTGCACCATTTCAGTGTTTCACCGCTTTTTGAACCAGGAGTGAGCCATGCTAGACCGCACTGCAACCAAGTTCTCCCATGTCAAACCTGAGGACACGCAATTTGTGTCCGGGGGGCTGCGTGATTTTTTCCTGTACCGGGATCTGGGCATCGCCGAAGCCACGCACGGAAAAGTGATTGCGCACCTGGTCAAAGCCAATATGGCACCAGAAAAAGGCACCGGCTGGCACCGGCATGAGGCGGACTTTCAAATCGTCATCATGACCAAAGGCTGGGCGCGCTTCATGTACGAAGACAAAGAAACCCTGGTGCAAGCCGGCGATGTGATTCACCAGCGCCCCGGTATCCGCCACTACCTGTTCGACTATTCCCCGGACATGGAGTACCTGGAAATCGTGTCCCCGGCGGACTTCAAATCGATTGATGTGGAGCCGGTCTGCGAGATCCCTGCGCCAACCCCGTGGCCGGAGCAAAAGGCAGCCTGAAGACGCAGGGCGCCAAGACTTAAAACTCGGCGTCCAATTCGTCAATCTCGTCCGGCTCCGCCCGGGCGGCTTCCACCCACTCTTGCATGGCCGGCAAAGCCATCATGAGCTTGCAGTACGCGGCGGCCGGTTTGTCCAGCTTGACGTCATAGGTCATGAAGCGGGTGACCACCGGTGCATACATGGCGTCGGCAATGCAGGGTTGTTTGCCGAAGAGGTAGGGCCCGCCGTAGTTTTCCAGGCATTCTTTCCAGATGGCCAGCACCCGGTCAATATCGGCCTGCGCGCGGGACCAGACCTTGAAGTCAGGGAAATGCGCTTTGATGTTCATGGGCAATGCACCACGCATGGACGCAAAGCCGGAATGCATTTCACCACTGACCGCGCGGCAATGGGCTCGCGCTTTGATGTCGGCCGGCAACAGGCCGGCTTTGGGCTTGATTTCGTTTAGGTATTCACCGATGGCCAGGGTGTCCCACACTGTCACGCCGTTGTGCTGCAAGGTAGGCACCAGCATGCTGCTGGAGAGCAGCAGCATTTCGGCGCGCATGGCCGGATCGTCGGGGGAAATCACTTTTTCCGAGAAATCCAACCCCGCCAGCTTGGCCATCAGCCACCCGCGCAGGGCCCATGCACCGTAGTTTTTGCTGCTGATGGTAAGAATCGCTTTGGCCATGGTGCTGCTTTCGGGGTTGTCGGTGTACCCCATGCCGTGCAAGGGTTGTGCCAAGCACTGCAGCCATAGTCTGATCCGCGGTCTTGGCGCGCAAATTGCCTAGGAATGAACACAAGGCTTTTGCCGCACCAAGACAGGACTCTCATGCTGTACCAGGCCTACCAGAACCAAACCGACCTGAGCTCCCCCTTGCGCCTCATGGCCCAGGGCATGAGCGCCATGCTGTGGATGAACCAGACCGAGGGCAGCTGGCTGCGCAAAATGTCCGCCGGCATGGAGGTGATCTCGCGCATGCGCCTGACCCATTCGCGGCCCGACTACGGCATTGACTCTGTGACGGTGGACGACGAGGTCTACCCGATTGAAGAAGAAACGGTCTTGAGCCTGCCCTTCGGCAGCCTGCTGCACTTCCGCAAAACTGCGGCTCTGGCGGAACCTCAGCCCAAAGTGCTGCTGGTGCCCCCCCCCTGTCAGGCCACTTTGCCACCCTGCTGCGTGAAACTGCCCGCACCCTGCTGCAGCACCATGATGTTTACATCACCGACTGGCACAACGCCCGCGATGTGTCGCTGCGCCACGGCCCTTTCGGACTGGACGATTACATCGACCACATGATCCGTTTCACCCAGACGATTGGCCCCGGTGCTCACCTGGTGGCGGTGTGCCAACCCTGCGTGGCAGCGCTGGCTGCCACCGCCCTGATGGCCGAAGACGATGACCCGGCCCAGCCCCGTAGCCTCACGCTGATGGCCGGCCCGGTGGACTGCCGGGTGAACCCCACCGAGGTGAACAAGTTGGCGGTGAGCAAGCCGATTGACTGGTTTGAGAAGAACCTCATCAGCCACGTGCCCCTGCCCCACAAGGGCTATATGCGCCGCGTGTATCCCGGCTTTGTGCAGCTCAGCGCCTTCATGAGCATGAACCCGGAGCGGCACAAGCAGTCGTTCAAAGACCTGTACCAGCACCTGGTGAACGGCGATGTGGAAAAGGCCAATGTGATCCGCGTGTTTTACGACGAGTACCTGGCGGTGAATGATCTGCCGGCCGAGTTCTACCTTGAGACCGTGGAGAAGGTCTTCCAGACCTACGACTTACCGCTGGGCAAGCTCAGCTACCGCGGCAGGCTGGTCAACCCGGCGGCCATCCGACGCACCGCCTTGATGACGGTGGAGGGAGAGCGCGATGACATCTGTGCAGTGGGGCAGACCGTAGCTGCGCAAGACCTGTGCAGCAGCATTCGCCCCTATAAAAAAACACACCATGTGCAGACCGGTGTGGGGCACTATGGTGTGTTCAGTGGTCGCAAGTGGAACCAGCAAATCTACCCGCGGGTGCGGGAGATGATTCACGCCAGCGAAGGCTAAAGCATTGCCCCCACGCTCCGCCGCTGAGCGGGTCGCTGCCCCCCAAGGGGGCTAGGTCGCCTTGGGGCGGCCCGGCGGCGAGCTCTTACGTGTTCTCAGCTTCCGGCTTTTCAGCCTCGCCCTCGGGCCAGTCGCGGATGTAGGCCTTCAGCATCTTGTTTTCGAAGTTCTGGCTGTCCACCACGGCGCGGGCCACGTCGTAGAAGCTGATCACGCCTTGCAACATGCGGTTGTCGATGACCGGCATGTAGCGGGCGTGGCGCTCCAGCATCATGCGGCGCACTTCATCCATCTCGGTTTCCAGAGTGCAGGTCAGCGGGCCGGGGTCCATCGCGCGGTACACGCTGGTGCTGCCGAAGGTGCCACCGTTTTTGACAGCTGCTTGGATCACTTCGCGAAAAGTCAACATGCCCACTACCAAGCCATGTGACATCACGACCAACGAGCCGATATCTTTCTCCGCCATCAGCTGGGCCGCATCCGCCAGAGAGTCCTCCGGCGTGGTCGTGTAAAGCGTTCCGCCTTTTACGCGCAGGATATCGCTGACTTTCATGGGGACTTCCTCGTGACACTGGGGTTGAATTTGTATAGCAAATATAGCCCACAATGCGCGGGTTTCATCAAGGTTTCATCACTGGAGACACCTATGGCTGGTTACGCAGACCCCGGCTTCGACACCCTAGCGCTTCACGCAGGTGCCGCACCGGACCCCACCACCGGCGCGCGCGCGGTGCCCATCCACCTGAGTACCTCGTTTGTGTTCGAGTCCAGCGAGCATGCGCAGTCCCTCTTCAACCTGGAGCGCGCAGGCCACGTGTACAGCCGCATCAGCAACCCCACCAACGCAGTGCTCGAGCAACGGGTCGCCGCGCTGGAGTGCGGTATAGGCGCCATCACCACAGCCAGCGGCCAAGCCGCTCTCCACCTGGCCATTGCCACCCTCATGGGCGCGGGCGGGCACATTGTGTCGTCCAGCGCCTTGTATGGCGGCTCGCACAACCTGCTGCACTACACCTTGTCCCGCTTCGGCATTGAAACCACCTTTGTGAAGCCCGGTGATGTGGATGCCTGGCGCGCCGCGGTACGGCCCAACACGCGCCTGTTTTTCGGGGAAACCGTGGGCAACCCCGGCCTGGATGTGCTGGACACGCCCACCATCGCGCAAATTGCGCACGAGGCAGGTGTGCCGCTGCTGGTGGACTCCACCCTCACCTCGCCATGGCTGGTGCAGCCCTTCACTCAAGGGGCCGATCTGGTCTACCACTCGGCTACCAAATTCTTGAGCGGACATGGCACCGTGATTGGCGGCGTGGTGGTGGACGGTGGCAGCTTTGACTGGGCGCGCGCGTTCGAAGCGAGCGGCAAATTTGCAGAGTTGGCAGCGCCCTACGAGGGCTTTCACCAAATGAATTTCAGCGAGGAAAGTACCGTGGGCGCCTTTTTGCTTCGCGCGCGTCGCGAAGGCCTGCGCGACTTCGGCGCCTGCATGAGCCCGCACAGCGCCTGGCTGATTCTGCAAGGGATTGAGACCCTGAGCCTGCGCATGGCCCGTCACATCAGCAACACCGAAAAGGTGGTGCAGTTCCTGGCCAGCCAACCCTTTGTGAGCCGCGTCGGCCACCCGTTGCTGGAAAGCCACCCCAGCCACCAACTGGCGCAAAAGCTGCTGCCTAAAGGCGCAGGCTCTGTATTCAGCTTCGACCTCAAGGGCAACCGCGAGCAGGGCAAAAAGTTCATTGAAACCCTCAAAGTATTCAGCCACCTGGCCAATGTGGGCGACTGCCGCAGCTTGGTCATTCACCCGGCCAGCACCACCCACTTCCGCATGGGCGATGAGGCGCTGGCTGCGGGCGGCATCACGCAGGGCACGATCCGCCTGTCCGTCGGGCTGGAAGACGCGGATGACTTGATTGACGACCTCAAACGCGCGCTCAAAGCCGCAGAAAAGGCAGGTGCTTGATATGTGCCCCCACGCTCATCACTTCGTGTATTCGCTGCCCCCCATGGGGGCGCTGGCCTCCTTTGGGGCGGCCCGGCAGGAGGCCACATGCAACTACTAGTCAACGGCGCCAACACTTACTGCTACACGGGCGGCAAACCCTTCGATGCGGCCAAACCCACGGTGGTCTTTATCCACGGCGTGCTCAATGACCACAGCGTCTGGATTTTGCAAAGCCGCTACCTCGCCCACCACGGCTACAACGTGCTGGCCGTGGACCTGCCCGGCCACTGCCGCAGCGGCGGCGAAGCACCTGAGACTGTGGAGCAAGCCGCCGCTTTTATCGTGGCGATGTTGGATGCTGCGGGCATCGCCAAAGCCGCTCTGGTGGGCCACAGCTGGGGCTCGCTGATTGCGCTGGAGGCCGCCAGCCGGATGGGCGCACGCGCCACCCACCTGGTGCTGGTGGGCACGGCCTACCCGATGAAGGTATCCCCTGCCCTGCTGGAAACTTCACTCCATGAGCCGACGAAGGCGCTCACCATGATCAACGTGTTTTCGCGGAGCACGCTGGCAGCGCCCCCCTCAGCGCTGGGCCCGGGCACCTGGGTCTATGGCGCCAGCATGGCACTGGGCCGGCGGGTGCTGGCCAGTAACACAACGGCCAACGTGTTCCACCGCGGCTTCAAGGCTTGCGACAGCTACGCAGGTGGCGAGGCGGCCATGGCACAGGTGCTATGCCCGGTGCTGTTTGTGCTGGGTGATCAGGACCAGATGACATCGCCCAAAGCCGCGCAGACGTTGGTGCAAGCAGCCAAATCAGCAGGCGTGCGCACAGAGACCGTGCGGATCGCGGTAGGCCACCACCAGATGACCGAGGCGCCAGAGGAAACTCTGTCGGCCTTGCGACAGTTTTTGGGCAAACCCTAGGGCGCACCCTCTTGCCGGCCCGGCCGGCGCGGTAGAGCATGAGGGCTGCATTGACAACGGAGCCCCCATGCCAACCGACACATCCGTGGACCCCCGCAGTTTCCAGAGCTTTGCCGAGTTCTATCCGTTTTACTTGGGCGAGCACAGCAACACCACTTGCCGCCGCCTGCACTTTGTGGGCTCCACCCTCAGCTTGGCGTGCTTGGGCATGTTGATTGCTACGGGCAAGCCTCAATATTTTGTGTATGCGCTACTGTGCGGCTACGGCTTTGCGTGGCTGGGCCACTTCGGTTTTGAGAAAAACAAACCCGCCAGCTTCAAGCGCCCGCTCTACAGCCTGATGGGAGATTGGCGCATGTACGCAGATATCTGGACGGGGAAGATCAAGTTCTGACCTTGCTTTGAACATACGACTTTTGCGCCAACGATAGTTGTATCCAAGGTTTTCACAGCGCCTTGGCAGAAACTTGCCGATACAAATTCAAGTTCCGACGAAAGAGCCATGGAGCGATGATGACGCCATGACTTTATTGCCCAAAACTCTCATCACCGTTGCCACTATGGTGACCATCCTATTCACCAGCGGCTGCGCCAGTTTGTCTGCGCGCGACCGCAACACCATCACGGGTGCCGGAGTGGGTGCAGTCGCGGGGGCAATCCTCACTGGAGGCAGCAGCGTGGGAACCGTTGGTGGAGCAGCGGTAGGGGGCTATATCGGTAACCAAGTCCGCAAATAAGGATTTGACGCGACCTCAGTTCGAGGTCGCAGCACCACAATTGCTACTCTTTTTGTAGCGCTTCGCGCACAGTGGTCGTGCGCCAGCGGCCGATTTTCCATAAATTAGCGGTAATGGGCTCGGGGGCCAGCAGCAGGCGCTGCATCAAGGGTTCCAGCACTGTTTGATTCAAATCGGCCAACAGCACGTAGCGGGCCTGTCCATCGCGGTCATTGGTCTCTTGCAATTGGCCGACCCAATCCAGCTCCTGCAGGGTCTGCAGCACCGGCTCCAGGCGTTGTGAATCCACTTGCAGGGCCAAGCGCAGGGTCGACAAGATCTGCCCGCGGTCTTCGGCGCGTTTAGCAGCATCGAGCATGTGCAGCACTTCCAGCGCCAACTGAAACTGCCAGCCGTGGCCCAGTTTGCGGCGCGGCACACCCGCCAACAGGCTGGGCAGGTAGGCAGTAAGCGCGGCACCCAACAGCACAATGACCCAGGCGATATAGATCCAGATCAGCAAAATCGGCACGGTGGCAAATGCGCCGTATACCGCCGAGTAGGTAGGCACCTTGCTAAGGTACAGCGCCAACCCCTTGCGCGCCAGCTCCATGCCAGTAGACACAAACAGGCCACCCATCCACGCATGTCCCCAGCGCACATGGGTGTTGGGCACGTAATGAAACATGGCCGCCGTGCCAGCTGCCACCAGCACGAACTGCAAGCTGTCGAGCAACAGGGTCAGCCCGCCGGGCAAGCCACCCACCACACCTTTGGACGCGGTGATGGCATACGAGGTGATAGACAAGCTGGCCCCCAGCAACAAAGGCCCCAGGGTCACTGCGGCCCAGTAGATGAGCACCCGCTGCCCGAAGGGCCTGCGCTTCTTCACGCGCCAGATGCTGTTGAGCGTACGGTCTATGGTGAAGATCAGCGCGAGCGCGGTGCCTAAGAGGATGGTCAGGCCGGCCACGCCGAGGCGGCTGGCTTTGCCGGCAAACTGGTTCAAGTAGCCCAGCACTTGGCGGGCGATGTTGTCGGGCACCAGGCTCTCGATCAGCCACTTTTGCAGCACGTCCTGAAACTTGGCAAACATCGGGAAGGCGGTAAACACCGCCAGTGCCACGGTAATGAGGGGCACCAGTGCGATGGTGGTGGTAAAGGTCAGGCTGCTGGCAGTGAGACCCAGGCGGTCTTCGCGGAAGCGCTCGCGCAGGGTGATGGCAGCGTCCCGCCAGGGGATGCTGGCAATGTCCCGCAACCAGGAAGTCAAAAGGGGTTTGGCTTGCATGGCCCGCATCATGCCACCGCCGCAATCCAGCGGGTGTGTCGGGCTGTAAGCCTCAGCGCTCCAACATCACCGGATGGTTCTTCCAGCGCAGGAAGCTGGCCCGAAGAATCTCATCCAGCACCCCGGTTTTTTTCAGGATAGCCAAGCGCGCATCGATCTGCTCGAGCTTATCGGCGCACTTGCCGTTGCGGGTCAGGGCGAGGTAATTGGGAGTGTCCACCAGAAACGGTTCTTTGGCCACGAAGTTGGCCTCATCCCCGCGCTTGAGGATCAGGGCCATGCCGGTGTAGTAGCCGGTAATGAAGTAGTCCGCCCGCCCCAGCAACATCAGGCTGAAGCTGGCATCGGGCCGGTTGACCTCCTGCACGTTGAGCTTCTCTTTGATGTATTCGTCCAAGCCGTTGCCAAACACATTCCCACGGGCCATGGCACCCCGCATGCCGATCAGGTCCGCCTTGTCGCGGTAGACCAGCGGCAGGTCCTTGGAGGTGAATGCGGCCACCGGGTTTTGGAGCGCAATGGTTTTGGGGTAGAGCAAAAAGGTTTCGCGCTCGGGCGTTTTTTTCAAGGTGACCACCATGTCCACCTCGCCACGCTCAGCCAGCGCCATCACCCTCGGAAAGGGGCCCACGCTGCGGATCTCAAAGTCGATCTTCAGATCACCAAGGACGCGCTTGGCGATCTCGATGCTGGCGCCTTGCAGCGTTTCGCCGTCATACCAATGCAGAGGCGGATAAGCGGGGTCTGATGTCACCACCATGCGGGTGCACTGGGACTGTGCCAAGAAACTGCACGTCACCAACCAGACCGCCAGCAAGCCTTGTGCGACTTTTCGCCAGATCATGTAATCCCTTTGTCCCACTGGGGACACATCGCACAGTAATCGCGCAGGACGGCCTTGGCAATAGGGCAATCCGCGGGAAAGCTTAGATCAAGCCCCCTATTCAGACCCATTCAGCCGTTTGGCTTAAGCTACGCGGCTATCCATAAACCGGCGCCCACCCCGTGCAAGCTGCTACCCCCGCCTCCTCTGTTGTCATCGCCCGCTGGGCAGCCGTCATCAGCCTGATTGCGCTGATTCTTCTGGGCCTGGTGTGGGAGCTGTGGTTGGCCCCCACCGGCCGCGGGACGCTGGCCCTGAAGGTATTGCCCCTGTGCATACCGCTGGCCGGCCTGCTCAAGAGCCGCATGTACACCTACCGCTGGCTCAGCCTGATGGTGTGGCTGTACTTCACCGAAGGCGTGGTCCGCGCCTGGAGTGACAAGCCGCCAGGCAACTGGCTGGCGCTGCTGGAAGTGCTGCTGTGTATCGTGCTGTTTGTGGCTTGCACCTTCCATATCCGCCTGCGCCTGAAGCACGCCAAGGCGCTCCCTGCCAACCCCGAAGAACCCACCACCCGCCCTGCCCCATGATGGACATCGAAGCCCTGCGCGCCACGCTGCGCACCCTTGTCGGTGAAGCCTATGTACTCACCGACGGCGACCTCACTGCTTACGAACAAGATTGGCGCAAACGCGAGCGCGGCCGCGCCTTGGCCGTGGTCCGCCCCGGCACGACCGAAGAAGTAGCCGCAGTGGTCAAAGCCTGTGCAGCGGCCGGCGTGAGCCTGGTGCCTCAGGGTGGCAACACCGGCATGGTGGTGGGCTCCATCCCCGATGCGTCGGGCACCCAGGTACTGCTGAGCCTGCAGCGCTTGAACCGCATCCGCGCCATCGATGCTGCCAACCTGACCGTGACGGTAGAGGCCGGCTGCGTGCTGCAGACGCTGCAAGAGGCGTGTGAAAAAGAAGGCTTCTTGTTCCCTTTGAGCCTGGCCGCTGAAGGCAGTTGCACCATTGGCGGCAACCTGGCCACCAATGCGGGCGGCACGCAGGTCGTGCGCTATGGCAACACGCGCGAGCTGTGCCTGGGCCTGGAGGTAGTGACGGCGCAGGGCGAGGTCTGGAGCGGCCTGACAGGCCTGCGCAAAGACAACACCGGCTACGACCTGCGCCACCTGTTCATCGGCTCCGAGGGCACGCTGGGCGTGATCACCGCAGCCACCTTGCGCATGTACCCCCTGCCCGCGGCCCAACTCACCGCCTTTGCCGCCGTGCCCTCGCTGGACGCGGCCGTGCAACTGCTGGGGCTGGCGCACCAGCACCTGAACGCCGGCCTGACCGGCTTTGAGGTGATGGGGGACTTTGCGTTGAGCCTGGTGCGCAAACACTTTCCGCAGCAAAACGTGCCGTTTGGCGGACTCAGCCCGTACTGCGTTGTTTTGGAGAATTCCGACCACGAGTCTGAAAGCCACGCGCGTGAGCAATTCGAGCGGTTGCTGGAGGCCGCATTGGACCAAGGCTGCGTACTCGACGCCGTGGTGGCAGAAAACATTGCCCAAGCCCGCGCGCTGTGGCACATCCGCGAAAGCATCCCTCTGGCGCAAGCCCAGGAAGGACTCAACATCAAGCACGACATATCGATTGCCGTGTCGCGCATTCCGGCCTTTGTGACCGAAGTGGATGCGTCGCTGGAGCAGTACTTCCCCGGTGTGCGCTTGGTCAATTACGGCCACTTGGGCGACGGCAACTTGCACTACAACGTGCAGGCCCCGGACGGCGCAGATGCAGAAGCCTTTTTGCGCGACCAGGAAGGCCCCATCAACACACTCGTGTACGAGGTGGTGGACCGTTTCAATGGCTCCATATCCGCCGAGCACGGTATCGGCAGCCTGAAGCGCGAGAAGCTGGCGCACCACAAATCGCCAGTCGCCTTGAACGCCATGCGGGCCATCAAGGGCGCGCTGGATCCGAAAAATCTCATGAATCCAGGCAGAGTGCTATCAATTGAGTAGCTGCTCGCACATATTCCATCGGCAATAGGGGCCTGTTTTATATAGACTCAGGCCGACTCCTCTTCATTTTTCAGGATCCCGTCGTGGCACACATCATTCTTCTGGCCATCGTCTATCTGTCCTTCATCAGCTTGGGGCTGCCGGACGGCATTCTGGGCGTGGCCTGGCCGGCCATCCGTGCGGACATGGGCCAGCCGTTGGCGGCAGTGGGCGCCATCACCATCACCATGACGATTTGTTCGGCCACGGCGAGCTTCTTTGCGGGGCCGATTGCCAAACGCATGGGCACTGGTGCCGTGGTGGCCAGCAGCTGCCTGATGACAGCGCTGGCGCTATTGGGCTTCTCGGTGGCCCCTTCTTTCGGTTGGCTGGTTGCACTTGCGGTGCCACTGGGCTTGGGTGCTGGCGCTGTGGACGCCAGCTTGAACCACTTTGTGGCGGCGCACTACTCCTCCCGCCACATGAACTGGCTGCACGGTTTCTGGGGCGTGGGCGCCACCACTGGCCCGCTGATCATGGGCCTGGCACTGGCCAGCACCGGAGGCTGGGCGCTGGGTGTACGCAGCATCGGCCTGATGCAACTGACTCTGGCTGTCGTACTCTGGGCGACCTTGTCACTCTGGGCCAAAGAGCACTCCAAACCACCTGCCGGTGAAGACGCCCATGGAGAGGCGGCCTTCCAACCCGTACGCCCGCTGGCCACCTGGTTGGCCCCTACCTTGTTCTTGTTTTACGTGGCAGCGGAGATGGGTACCGGCCTGTGGGCGGCCAGTATTCTGGTGACCGACCGGGGCCTCACGCAGGCGCAAGCAGGCATTTGGGTGTCTGTGTATTTCGGCTCCATCACCGCAGGGCGATTTGCAGTGGGGCTGATTGCCAACCGCTTGGGTAACCGCAAATTGGTGCGGCTGGGCATTGCAGTGGCTGCGCTGGGCGCTCTGGTGTTTGCCCTGCCCGGTGTATTCGGCAGCGCCGCCAGCTTCGGGCTGGTGCTTATGGGCTTGGGCTGTGCGCCGGTGTTTCCGTCGCTGATGCACGAAACCGCGCGCCGCTTTCCGGAAGACGTGGCCCGCACCGTCATCGGCCGGCAAATGACCTTTGCCTATGCCGGTGGCTCGGTCATTCCCGCCGGCTTCGGGCTACTGGCGACCTGGGCCGGGTTGGGCGCGGTGATGCCGGTGGTGGTGGTCATCCTGCTGGCGCTGCTGGCACTGGCGGTAGCGCTGGACCGGATGACCTGACCCGATCAGCATCGATCAGGTACGGGCCAGCTTGCGGGCCAGCTGCTCGAGCCGGCCTTTGTAGCTCTCGGCATCAAACGGACGACGGGCGCTGCCGCTGTCCACCGCGGCTTGCGCCACGCGCAAGGACACGGTTTGCAGCAGGCGTTTGTCCAGCAAGGTGGGCAGCAGCTTGTCTTTGCTGAAGGCAGCGTCTTCACGCGCCAAATCCGCCAGCGCCAGCACGGCGGCTTTCTTCATGTCTTCATTGATCTGCGGGGCACCCACGTCCAGCGCGGCGCGGAACAGGTAGGGGAAGCACAGCGCGTTGTTCACCTGGTTGGGGTAGTCCGAGCGGCCGGTGGCGGTGATGGCATCGCGCGAGGCGGCAATCACCAGCTCGGGGCGGATTTCGGGCTCGGGGTTGGCCAGCGCAAACACCACCGGCTTGGCGGCCATGCTGCGCACCATGTCCTGGTTCACCACGCCGGGGCCCGAGAGGCCCAGGAACACGTCGGCACCCGCCAGCGCATCGGCCAGTGTGCGGGCGGCGGTGTCACGGGCCCAGGCGGCTTTCTCGCCGTCGTCACCCTTGGCACCACGGCCGGTGTAGATCACGCCCTTGGAGTCGCATACGGTGATATGGGACTTTTTGGCGCCCAGGCTCGCCAGCAGCTCCAGACAGGCGTTGGCCGCCGCGCCCGCACCGTTGCACACCAACGTGACCGCATCCAGCGACTTGCCTTGCAAGTGCAGCGCATTGATCAGGCCGGCGGCCACCACGATGGCGGTGCCGTGCTGGTCGTCATGGAACACGGGGATGGACAAGCGGGCCCGCAGAGCACGCTCGATCTCAAAGCACTCGGGCGCCTTGATGTCTTCCAGGTTCATGCCACCAAACGTGGGGTGCAGGCTGGCAATGGTGTTGATGAGTTTTTGCGGATCGGTCTCGTCAATTTCGATGTCAAACGCGTCGATGCCGGCAAAGCGCTTGAACAGCACGGCCTTGCCTTCCATCACCGGCTTGCCCGCCAGCGCGCCGATATTGCCCAGGCCCAGTACGGCGGTGCCGTTGGTGATGACGGCCACCAGGTTGCCCTTGGCGGTGTACTCGTAGGCCAGTGCCGGGTCGCGCTCAATCTCCAGGCATGGTACGGCCACGCCGGGCGAGTAGGCCAGTGACAGGTCGTCTTGGCTGCCCACGGGCTTGGTCACATGGATTTCAATCTTGCCGCCGATATCATCCGAGTGCCGTGCGCGGTGGTAGGCCAGCGCGGCTTCATGCAGGCTGACGCTGCCGTCGGCGCCCACGAATTGCTGTTGTTGTTCGGAACCTGTGGCCTGGGCGGCCGCCATCTGGGGTGCGGAGGTAGACATGCGTGAAATGCGTTTCTGCAGGGATTGCGATAGGCCGGGTCCGGCGGAGCGCCAGATTCTGCGCGCGTTGTTGCCGCACAGCCAGCGAAAATTGCCCGAATTCCATGCGGAAATGTGTTCACCACATGCGCGCACGGCATACCCCTGACGGACCTACAATTTCAGCCATGACCAGCCCCACCACCCTCTGCCCTGTGCGCAGCCAGTACGAAGACTTCATGCGCCACGTGCACACCACGGGCGTTTTCAAATCCGACCGCACCGGCACCGGTACGAAAAGCGTGTTCGGTTACCAGATGCGCTTTGACCTTAACGAGGGCTTCCCGCTGGTCACGACCAAGAAAGTGCACCTGCGCTCCATCATTCAGGAGCTGCTGTGGTTCCTGACCGGGTCGAGTAACAACAACTGGCTCAAAGAGCGCGGCGTCACCATCTGGGACGAATGGGCGAATCCTGAGACCGGTGACTTGGGCCCGGTCTACGGTGTGCAGTGGCGCAGCTGGCCCACGCCGGACGGCGGCCACATCGACCAGATTGCGGATGTCATCAAGACGCTCAAAAGCAACCCCGACAGCCGCCGCATCATCGTGAGCGCCTGGAACGTGGCGGAGTTGAGCAAGATGGCCCTGATGCCATGCCACGCCTTCTTCCAGTTCTATGTGGCGCCGGCCACCGAACCGGGTGGCAAAGGCCGCTTGAGCTGCCAGCTTTACCAGCGCAGTGCGGACATCTTTTTGGGTGTGCCATTCAACATTGCCAGCTACGCCCTGCTTACCCACATGGTGGCGCAGCAGTGCGACCTGGACGTGGGCGACTTCATCTGGACCGGTGGCGACTGCCACATCTACAGCAACCACACCGAGCAGGTGGAGCTGCAGCTGAGCCGCGCGCCCATGGCCTACCCCACGCTCAACATCAAACGCAAGCCGGAGAGCATCTTCGACTACCAGTTTGAAGACTTTGAAGTGTTGGGCTACGAGTGCCACCCCGCCATCAAGGCACCGGTTGCGGTGTGATGGCAGGCACGATGAGTACAAGCATCCGAGGCCCCCGCCTTCACCTTATTTACGCCCGCGCCGCCAACGGCGTGATCGGCATCCACGGCACCCTGCCCTGGCATTTGCCCGAAGACCTGGCCCACTTCAAGCGGACTACGCTGGGCTGCCCGGTCATCATGGGCCGCAAGACCTGGGACTCGCTACCACCGAAGTTCCGTCCCCTGCCCGGCCGCGCCAACATCGTGGTGACACGCCAACCGGATTGGAGTGAAACCGGTGCCCAGCGCGCATCCGAACTGCGCGAGGCGCTACAACTTTGTGAGCAGGCAACCGATGTCTGGGTCATCGGTGGTGCGCAGCTCTACGCCCTGGCGGAGCCTGTAGCGCACACGGCGGTGGTTACCGAGATAGAGAAAGACTTTGAAGGTGACGCCTTCGCCCCCACCTTGGGCGAAGCGTGGCAGGAGACTGCCCGCGAGCGCCATGTGGCAGCCAGCGGGCTGCCTTTCAGTTTTGTAACTTACACACGCAGTTAAGGAGATTCGCACATGTCAGGCGGAGGCTTTCACGTCCACGGACCCCACGACCACGAGCTGGAGCACGCCACCCAAGGAGGACATGGGGGCGGCCACGGCGGTGAGCACGGAGGCCACAGCGGCGGCATGATCAACCAGATCGCCATGTTCACGGCCATCATCGCCACCGTGGGCGCCATCTTTGCCTACATGGGCGGCGCCACCCAGGCCAATGCCGGCCTCTACAAAAACAACGCGGCCTTGAAAAAGACCGAAGCCTCCAACCAGTGGAATTTTTTTCAGGCCAAGAGCACCAAACAGTCCCTGGCCGAACTGGCCCGCGACCTGACCGCCAAGCCGGAAGACAAGACCAAATACCAGGCCAAGATTGACCGTTACGAAGGCGAAAAGGCCGAGATCAAAACCAAGGCCGAAGCCTTGGAAGCCGAGGCCACCGAGTGGGACCACCGGAGCGATGAGCAAATGCACCAGCACCACCGCTGGGCGCAAGCCACCACCGTGCTGCAGGTCGCCATTGCACTGGCCGCCATTGCGCTGCTGACCAAGAAGAAGTGGCTGGAGTGGGCCATGTTCGGCGTGGGCGGCGTGGGTGTTGCCGTGGGCGCACTGGCTGCGCTACATATTTAGGAGCTGCTTGCGCAGATCAGACGGGCGCTAGCGCCCGTTTTTATTTGGAAACAACCATGAAACTCGCTACCTGGAACATCAACTCTTTAGGCGTGCGCCTGCCCCAAGTGCTGGACTGGCTGGCCGCCAATCCGGTGGATGTGCTGGCCCTGCAAGAGCTCAAGCTGACTGACGACAAATTTCCCGCGGATGCGTTTGAGGCTATCGGCTATCACGCCCAGTGGTTCGGCCAGAAGACCTACAACGGCGTGGCCCTGCTCTCCCGCACACCCGCCAGCGACGTTATCAAGAACATCCCCGGTTTCGACGACGATATGTCTCGCGTGATCACCGGCACCGTGGATGGTGTGCGGGTGATTGGCGCGTATTTCCCCAACGGGCAGGAGCCGGGCAGCGACAAGTTCGAATACAAGATGGAGTGGCTCTCCGCCCTTCGCCGCTGGGTCAAAGATGAGCTCGCCACCCACCCGAACCTGGTGCTGATGGGCGACTACAACATCACCTTTGACGAGGACGATGTGTGGGACCCGGTGAACCTAGAAGGCACCATCCACTGTACCGAGGAAGAGCGCTACCACCTGCGCGCCCTGATAGCGCTGGGCCTGTGCGACAGCTACCGGTTGTTCCCCTACCCGCCCAAAAGCTTCAGTTGGTGGGACTACCGGGATGCGGGCTTTCGCCGCAACCGCGGGCTGCGCATTGACCACATTCTGGTGAGCAACGCCCTCAAGCCTCAGGTGACAGCCTGCACCATCGACAAGACCCCCCGCAAGAACGAGCGCCCCAGCGACCACGCGCCGGTGGTAGTGGACATCAGCCCGGCAGCCTGAGCAAGCTCCACCCACAAAAAAGCCGGCGCACGCGCCGGCTTTTTGCTATCGAATCAGGAGCTACTCGCGCTTATCTATTGGGCGCCAGCGGCTCTTTTTACTTCAAACTCACTCCAGGCCCAGCTCCTGGATCTTGCGGGTGATGGTGTTGCGGCCGATACCCAGCTTTTGCGCGGCTTCAATGCGGCGGCCCTTGGTATTGGCCAAGGCCGCCAGAATCAGGCGCGATTCAAAACGGCGGGTCAGGGTGTCCCACACCTCGGGCTGACCGGAGCCGAGCAAAGCCACCGCCTCGGTCTCCAGCTCGGCCTCCCAGCCTTCCAGCGGTCCATGGGCCGCTGCCGCGCGTGCCAACACATGCGAGAGGTCTTCCGACTCGTGGCTCGCGGATGCGTGGGCATGCGCATCCAGCGGCACATCTTTGAGCTGCGCCTCAGGGGCTGCAGTGAGCACGGGCTTGGCCACCAAAGGCTCGCCGGTTTCCGCACGGCCCAGACTCACCTCAGGCGGCAGGTCCTTGCGCTCAATCACCTGCGCTGGCGCCATCACGGTCAGCCAGTGACAGATGTTTTCCAGCTGGCGCACGTTGCCGGGGAAGCTGAAGCCCTCCAGCCAGGTCAGTGCCGAATCCGAAATGCGCTTGGGCTCTACGCCCAATTGCTTGGCGCTTTGCTGCAAGAAGTGGCGGGTCAGCATGGCCACGTCTTCCTTGCGCTCGCGCAGGGCCGGCAGGCGCAGGCGGATCACATTCAGGCGGTGGAACAAGTCTTCCCGGAATACGCCGTCCTTGACGCGTTGCTCCAGGTTCTGGTGAGTGGCAGCGATGACACGCACGTTCGATTTGACGGCACTGTGCCCGCCCACGCGGTAGAAATGGCCGTCGCTCAAGACGCGCAGCAGACGGGTCTGCAGCTCGAACGGCATGTCGCCGATTTCGTCCAGAAACAGCGTACCGCCATCGGCCTGCTCAAAGCGGCCACGGCGCATGGTTTGCGCGCCGGTGAAGGCACCGCGTTCATGGCCGAAGAGTTCGCTCTCCAACAGGTCTTTGGGAATGGCTGCAGTGTTGATGGCCACAAACGGGCCATCGGCGCGCGGGGAATGCTTGTGCAGCGCACGGGCCACCAGCTCCTTGCCGGAGCCGGATTCGCCGGTGATCATCACCGTGACGTTGCTCTGGCTCAAGCGGCCGATGGCACGGAACACGTCCTGCATGGCGGGCGCCTGACCCAGCATTTCGGGGGACTCGGCCATGCGCTCTTCGGCTACTTCCTCGCGCTGGCTTTCTTCCACCGCACGGCGGATGAGCTCCACTGCTTTGGGCAGGTCGAAGGGCTTGGGCAGGTATTCAAAAGCGCCGCCCTGGAAGGCACTGACCGCGCTGTCCAGGTCCGAGAAGGCCGTCATGATGATGACGGGCAGGCCGGGGTGTTTGGCCTTGACTTTTTCAAGCAGGTCCAGACCGGAGCCTCCGGGCATGCGGATGTCGCTCACCAGGATCTGCGGGCCTTCATCGTCTGCTGCGGTGCTCAGCGCAGTCAGTACATCGCGTGGATTGGAAAAACTGCGTGTGGGCAGGTGCTCACGCAGCAGTGCCTTCTCCAGCACGAAGCGGATGGACTGGTCATCATCTACGATCCAAATCGGCTTCATGTTGTGCGGCACCCTATATTCTTTGTCTATCTGTTACGGTAACGGAATCAAGATTTTGAAGTCCGTACGGCCCGGCACGCTGTCCACTTCAATCAGACCGTGGTGTTGCTGAACAAAGGTTTGCGCCAGTGTGAGCCCCAGTCCGGATCCGCCATCCCTGCCCGACACCAGCGGGTAAAAAATGCGGTCTCTGATCGAATCTGGCACGCCAGGTCCGTTGTCAATGACATGCAATTCCAATGCCAACCGGTAACGCTGTTTGCCGAAGGTGATCTGCCGTGTCACGCGGGTCTTGAATGTCACACAACCGTCACCCGCAGCAATGCGCTCGGCCAGGGCCTGGCAGGCGTTGTGGGCAATGTTCAGCACGGTTTGAATGAGCTGCTCGCGGTCACCCCGGAACTCGGGGATGGAGGTATCGTAGTCCCGCACCACGCGCAAGCCTTTGGGGAACTCGGCAAGGATCAGGGAGCGCACGCGCTCACACACCTCGTGAATATTCACATCGCCCACCAAGTGAGGCCGGCGGTGCGGCGCCAGCAGGCGGTCTACCAGGCTCTGCAGGCGATCCGCCTCATGGATGATGACCTGCGTGTACTCGGTGAGCTCCGGAGACTCCATCTCCATCTCGAGCAGTTGCGCCGCGCCACGAATGCCACCCAAAGGGTTTTTGATTTCGTGGGCGAGGTTCCGGATCAGCTCCTTGTTGGTCTGTGCCTGTTCAGCCAGACGTTCTTCGCGGTCCTGGCGGGTCTGCTGCTCCTGGGGCACCATTTCCACAATGATGTCATTGGAGAGTTCCGTACGCGTCACGATCACGTGCACGGGCATGGCATCGAGCCCGTTGCGCTTGAGCAAAGCGTCGTAACGCAAAGCCGCGAACGCGTTGTCGAGCGCGCCCTCCAGGGCACTGTGCAACTGCGCCGGTTCGGTAAACACCTCAGCAAAGTTGGAACCTATGATGGTCCGGCGCGAGATGCCCAAGGCATCCTCCAGGGCTGCGTTCGAGAACTGCACCGAAGCATCGGCCGTGACCACTGCCACGAGCGTGGCCAGCAAGTCAAAAGAATGGAAGCGCTCCATGGGGCTTGTCCGGTGGATGAAATGAAGGATTTGCCGTCAGCATAGCGGCCACGGGGCCACGCGCAGACGGGCTTACTGCTTGACGGTCGCCGCAGGCAAGCGGCCGAGTTCGCGGCGGATACCGGCGATGTCACTCTCATTGCGGGCCAGTGAGGCCTTGAGCTCCGCCACACGGTCCAGGTATTTCTGGTGGTTGCGAGCTTCGGGACCCAGCTTTTCAGGCTCGCCGTTGTTGTATTCCTTTTGCAGCTCGATTTGGCGGGCCTCGGCTTTTTTGAGCTCGGCTTCCAGAATCAGGCGGGCATCGGAGTCTTTGGCGCGCTGGTCGGCACTGTCTATCCGCGGTGCGGAGCTCGGTGCAGACGCCACTTTCACACCGCCTCCACCCCCGGCAGGCTTCTGCCCTTGCACCACCGTGACATTGCCGCCTGAAATGAGCTTGCAGGTTTTGGCCTGGGCTTCAGTGACGGTGTTGGTGTATTCGTTGCCGCAACGGTAGATGCGCTCCTGCGCTGCTACGCCCGAGATGGCGCCTGCAGTGAGCAAAAGAATCAGGAGTGTGGGTTTCATGCTGTGTCGGTGTCCGCGCTATCTTTTCGTGAGCGCTGGGATTCAGTATGCGCTAAAAAGTGCCCAAGAACAAAACACCCGAGTATCCCCGACTTGGGGGAGGCTATCTGTGAGCAAGTGTTCCATGAAAAAAGGACGGCTCACGCCGTCCTTTTTCGCTTGTCTCAGTGCTTTGCAGCGCCGGGATTACAGGCTGTAGTACATGTCGTATTCGACAGGGTGTACAGACATGCGGTAGCGGGTCACTTCTTGCATCTTCAGGTCGATGTAGGCATCGATCATGGAGTCAGTGAACACACCACCCTTGGTCAGGAACGCGCGGTCCTTGTCCAAGTGCTCCAAGGCTTGATCCAAGCTGTGGCAGACGGTTGGTACCTTTGCATCTTCCTCGGGAGGCAGATGGTAGAGGTCCTTGGTGGCTGCTTCGCCGGGATGAATCTTGTTTTCCACGCCGTCCAGACCCGCCATCAACAAGGCTGCGAAGCCCAGGTATGGGTTCATCAATGGATCGGGGAAACGTGCTTCCACGCGACGGCCCTTGGGGTTCGCCACGAAAGGAATACGGATGGAAGCGGAACGGTTCTTGGCAGAGTAAGCCAACTTGACCGGAGCTTCGAAGTGAGGAACCAGGCGCTTGTAGCTATTGGTACCGGGGTTGGTGATGGCATTCAGGGCACGTGCGTGCTTGATGATGCCGCCGATGTAGTACAGCGCGAAGTCAGACAGACCTGCATAGCCGTCGCCGGCGAACAGGTTCTTGCCGTCTTTCCACACGGACTGGTGCACGTGCATGCCGGAACCGTTGTCACCGTGGTAAGGCTTGGGCATGAAAGTAGCTGTCTTGCCGTAAGCATTGGCCACGTTGTGCACCACGTACTTTTGCAACATCGTCCAGTCAGCGCGCTCAACCAAAGTGGAGAACTTGGTGCCGATTTCGTTCTGGCCAGCGCCCGCCACTTCGTGGTGGAACACTTCAACCGGGATGCCCAGGGACTCGAGGATCAGGGACATCTCAGCGCGCATGTCTTGCGTGCTGTCAACGGGAGGAACGGGGAAGTAGCCACCCTTGACGGTGGGACGGTGACCGCGGTTGCCGCCTTCGAGCTTGGAACCGGTGTTCCAGGGAGCTTCGTACTCTTCGATTTCGTAGAAGGTGTTGTTGGCATCAGTAGACCAACGCACGCCGTCGAACAAGAAGAACTCTGGCTCGGGACCGAAGTAAGCGGTGTCGCCCATGCCGGAAGCCTTCAAGTAGGCTTCTGCGCGCTTGGCGATGGAACGTGGATCGCGGTCGTAGGACTTGCCGTCGGCAGGTTCCACCACGTCGCAGTTCATGATCAGGGTGGTTTCTTCGAAGAAAGGATCGATGTTGGCTGTGCCTGGATCGGGCATCAACAACATGTCGGAAGCTTCGATACCCTTCCAGCCGGCGATGGAGGAGCCGTCGAATGCGTGGCCGGAGGTGAACTTGTCTTCGTCAAAATGCGAAACAGGCACAGTGGTGTGCTGCTGCTTACCACGGGTATCGGTGAAACGGAAGTCAACAAATTTGACTTCGTTCTCTTTCACCATCTTCATCACATCTGCGACGGTCTTGGCCATCAAATACTCCTGTTGCACGGTTGTAAAAAGATTTGCCCTGCTGTTAATGCAGCTTTTGTGCCAAAGCACGCACCAAAGCAAATTCGACAAACCGCTCTATTTTGCATCGTTAAAACGTGCTTTTGCACCCCTGCCAGAACAAAGAAACTGCCTGGAGCCCAGATTAGCAACTCGAACGCACCGAAAACGTGCATATCAAAATACGCACCAAAACAATGCGGATTGATTAACGCACCAATTCGGGGCCTAAAGGCATTTCCAGTTTTCGCAGACCCTCCAGCATCTGCGCATAGGCGGCGGGCAGATCCTGCGGGCGACCTTTCACCCCTAGCTCAATGTGCTTGCCGTACTGCGGGTGATCCACGCTGGGCAGGCTGAACACCTTCACCGGGTGCTGCTGCTCCAACTGCTCCATGAGCGGGGTTAGCAAAGACTCCATGGCGCCAAACACGATGACCGACTGCTCGCGCCAGGCATCGGTTTGGAACCATGCACTGCAATGGGTATCGAGCACCCACTCGACCATGGGCCATGCCATCACAGGAAAGCCCGGCACAAAGTGGACAGCCCCCTGCCCCTTGCCTGGATGGCTGAAGCCGGGAATCTTGTTGTATGGGTTGGGAATGATGGCCGACCCGGCGGGAAACATGCCCATCTGCAGGCGGTGCACATTGTCCGGCCGGTCGGGTTCGAAGGCGGTACCTTGCTCACGGGCCACGTCCTGCATACGCTCCATGATCAGGGCGCGGGCCGCTTCGCTGAGCGCCAGACTTTTGCCGAGTGCGTTGGCTGCACATTGGCGGGTGTGGTCATCCGGTGTCGCGCCGATTCCACCAAAAGAGAACACGGTGTCGCCGGAGGCGAATGCCGCTGCCAATGTCGCTGTGATCCGCTCGGGGTCATCCCCCACGTAGTGCGCATAGGCTAGAGGCAATCCACGCGCGCCCAGCAGTGCAATGGCTTTGGACAAATGCTTGTCGGCCCGCTTGCCGGAGAGGATCTCGTCCCCGATGATGATGACGCCGAATTTCATAAAAGCTCCATATCCACGGTGTCCACCACCAAGGGCATTTGGGTCGTGGCGGTGTCAGGCGAGCGCTGGGCCCGCAGGCTCTGCAATGCACTCAGTCCATAGTGGGAAAACCAGAGTGACGAGAAGGCAAAAATAAGGGTGTACAACCAAATGGACAGCGGCACCAGAAACGGCGCTAGCGCCACTGCCATGAAGCCCAGAGACCACACCAGGCTTGGCGCAGCGCCCATGTACCCGGTCACCACGCCCATGCCCAACAGCCACCAGCGGTGGCGCTTGAAAATCTCACGGCGCTCCTCCGCGCTGGCATGGTCTGCCAAGGCGTCAAACGCCATCACGCGGTAGGTCAACCAGCCCCAGATCAGTGGCGGCAAAATCAGCACTAGGGGTGGCACCAGCCAGAGCGGCATGGACAGCATCAGCGCAAGCAAGGCAGCGATGGTAGACATGGCAGCCCAACCCACGCTGGCGAAATAGGAGGCCCCGGCCGCCTTTTCCAAGGTGGGAAAGCGGCGCTTTGCGACCAATTGCACGATCATGGGTGCCATCAGCGTGGCCACCACGAACAGACAGCCCACCAGCACGAGCGGGGTGAGCATCAGGATCACGATCAGGGGAACCAGTACGGTTTTGAGTTTTCCGGCCCCCACCGACTCCAGCCAGCTCCACATCATTTGCAGCCAGTCCATGGATTCGAGCAACTGGGTCACCCAGGCGAGCAAGCCGTCCAGGTAAAAGTAGCCCAGGCCTGCGGTCACGCCCACCATCAGCACCAGGGGCAACAGCGACCACAGCATGACCTTGGGGTGCAGGCAGTACACCAGCGATCGCCAAAAGGCATCCAAGACGGCATTCATGGGCTTACTCCTTGGATTGCACGGCGGCAATTTCCTCCGCACTCAGCCAGCGCCATTGGCCCGGGGCCAGGTCGTCGGGCAAGGACACCCCGCCAATGCGGGACCGGTGCAAACCCTCCACACGGTTGCTGACGGCTGCCAGCATGCGCTTGACTTGGTGGTATTTGCCCTCAGTCAGGGTCAGGCGCAAGTGAAATTCGCTCACCGCTTCGCAGGCTGCTGCACGGACCGGTTTGGGGTCATCGTCCAGCACCACGCCACTCAGAAGTTTGTTGACCTGCTTGTCATCCAGAGGGTGCTTCACCGTCACCTCGTACACCTTTGGCACATGGTGCTTGGGTGAGCTCATCCGGTGGATGAATTTGCCGTCATCGGTGAGCAACAGCATGCCGGTGGTGTCCTGGTCCAGCCGCCCCACGGCTTGCACGCCCTGCACCGCCGCTTTCTGAGGACGCAGGCGCAATGGGCTGGGCAAAAGGGTGTAGATACTGGGGTAAGTGGAAGGCTTTTGCGAACACTCGGTACCAGCGGGCTTGTGGAGCATCAAGTAGGCCCGCTCGGCGTAGGGCCAGTCCACACCCTGCACCCTGAAACGCAAGCCTTCCGCTACAAATTCAGTAGCTGCTTGCGCAATGGTGACGGGCGCTGGACCCTCATTGGGCATATAAACCTGAACCAGGCCCTGCTGGATCAATCCGGCACACACACGGCGCGTGCCAAAACCTTGGGTATAGAGTATTTCCTGAAGCTGCATGACCGTAGTATCGCAGTGACTTCCGCTAGACTTGAAGCCTACCCTTCCAACCGGAATCTGTGCCATGACCGACGATTTGGTGTTCAGTGACGAGCTAGAGGCAGACGTTCAAACCAAGGCAGCCGCTCCATGGCAGGTTTTGGTGGTGGACGATGAGCCGGCCGTGCATGAAGTGACCAAGCTGGTGATGTCGGACTTTGAGATGGACGGCCGCGGTTTGCAGTTCACCCACTGCTACAGCGCTGCCGAAGCCCGGGCTTTGCTGGCCCAGCGCAACGACATCGCGTTGATTCTGCTGGATGTGGTCATGGAGTCCGAGCATGCCGGGCTGGATCTGGCCAAGTACATCCGTGAAGACCTGGGCAACCTTAATGTGCGCATTGTGCTGCGCACCGGTCAACCCGGGCAGGCGCCCGAAGAACAAGTAATCCGCGATTACGACATCAACGATTACAAGGAAAAAACAGACCTCACTCGCCGCAAGCTGATCACCGTGTTTTATGCCGGCTTGCGGGCTTACCGGGATTTGATGCGTATTGAAAACGCTCGTTTGGGCCTGATCCGCTCGATTGAAGCGATTTGCGAGGTATGCGACTCCAACAACCTGCGCAGCTTTGCCTCAGCCGTGTTGGCACAACTCAACTCCCTCTTGGGCCTCAATGGCGAAGGGCTGTGCGCCAGTAGAGTATCGGCTTACACCGCCAATGCGGCACACGGTCAGCTCAAAGTACTGGCTGTTACCGATGCCTACTCACGTTTGATGGTCGATGACCAGGTCGCCAACTTGCCGGTTGCGGTGCAAACCGCCATCCGGGAGTCACTTTCTGCCAAAGCCAGCCGCCATGGCGAGCGCTTTTACGCCGGCTATTTTTGCACCAAAGCCGGCAGTGAGAGCCTCATTTACATGGAGTTTCCGGACCCTATCAATACCCAAGCCCGTGAATTGCTGGAGCTTTTCTCCCGCAATGTCGCCATTACGTATGACAGCCTTTTGCTGCGGGAAGAAACCGAAAGCACTCAAAGAGACACCATTTCGGTGTTGGGCAACGCCATCGAGCGGCGAGACAGCGTATCGTCACGGCACTTGGAGCGGGTTGGAGCGATTGCCGCATTGTTAGCCAAGCTCACTGGCAGCAATGAAGCGGAAGCAGAACTGATCCGCACCGCTGCCACCCTGCACGATGTCGGCAAAGCCTGCATCCCCGACCAGATCCTGACCAAAGCCGGGCCGCTGACAGATGAAGAATGGAACGTCATGCGCACCCATTCCAGCGAGGGACACTTGCTCCTCTCGCGATCCGCCTCCCGGGTGCATGCACTTGGCGCCCTCATCGCCAGCGAGCACCATGAACGCTGGGATGGCAGCGGCTACCCCGCCGGCCTCAAAGGGGACGCCATCAGCTTGGTGGGGCGCATTTCTGCAATCGCAGACGTGCTTGACTCGCTTGTGAGCCCCAGCAGCTACAAACCCGCTTGGGAACTCAGCACTGCGCTGGACTACCTGCGACAAGGGGCCGGCACCCATTTTGACCCGATGCTGGTCAGCGTGCTGCTATCGCACCGGGCCGATGTCGAGCATATTTACCAAGGCTA
The DNA here is from genome assembly GCF_059769165.1 of Curvibacter sp. Hmag1.1. Classification (NCBI taxonomy): domain Bacteria; kingdom Pseudomonadati; phylum Pseudomonadota; class Betaproteobacteria; order Burkholderiales; family Comamonadaceae; genus Curvibacter; species Curvibacter sp. Hmag1.1. Next base: position 3,483,033 of record NZ_JBMBGX010000002.1, on the reverse strand, counting down.
ATTGAAGTGGCTAGTCAATAGTCTGGCTCACCCACTCCCCCCTCTTTCGGACCGATAGCGGGGATTGCAAAAGACGGATAAACTTTTGCAAGCACTAAAGGCTTCACAGAAAGCCTCACATTCAGGGTGAAGTCATGTTCCTTTATTTTTTGGGCGGGTTGATAGTCGGCATCGCAGCCGCCTATTGGCGCAACCGTTACGTGCAGAGGCAACGGCGCCGGATCCCGTCTGTCTGGCCGCTGAAGGTGCGCCCCATGGTCAATAGCCGTGAGCGCAAAGTGTGGCTCTGGCTGACCAAAGTGATGTTTGACCAGCAGGTGCTGGTCAAGCTGCCAGTGACCCGGTTTACCGTTCCCTCCCAGCAAACAGAAGCCACGCATTGGTACAAGCTGCTCAATGGCGTCTACTGCACCTTTACCGTATGCGGGCTGGACGGGAAAGTCATCGGCTGTGTTGATGTGCCGGGCCCCGGCGGCTTGTCCCTAGGGAACCAGACCCTCAAGCACACCCTGCTGGAGCAATGCAATGTGCGTTACTGGGTGGTAGATCCGGACAACCTCCCCCACCTGACCCAAATCCGCACGGCGTTTCTGGGTGAGCATGCTGCGATGGTCGCCAACGACAAGCAACTGGATACCCGTTTCCAGAACGTTCGCGAACATTTGCAGGCCGCAGTGACCCGCAGACGCCAGAGCAAATCCGCCGAGGGCAGTACCTCCGGATTCACACCCCTCTCCAGCGGAGAATTTCAGGAAAGCCGCCTCGCTTCCGGCTGGGAGCTGAACTCGTTTGTAAGCCCCCTGGACAGCCGGATGGACAAGCTCCAATAGGAGAAGCGACTAAAGCCGGTTAAGGTCTGCCCGGAGTTCGCGGGCCTTTTCCATCAGGCCTTCTTTGGTCACCGGGTCCATTTTTTTCAACTGTTGGTAGGCCATCCCGATACGGGCGTTGTGCCCGAGCTTGGGCGTGTGTCGCTCGTAAAACTCCCAGTAGAGTGCATTGAACGGGCAAGCATCCGGGCCAGTTTTGAGCTTTTTGTTGTACCGGCACCCGGAGCAATAGTCCCCCATGCGGTCGATATAGGCGGCGCTGGACACGTAAGGCTTGGTGGCCAGCCCACCGCCGTCAGCAAACTGGCTCATGCCAACGGTGTTGGGCAACTCTACCCACTCAAAGGCATCGATGTAAATGCCCAAGTACCACGCGTGCAAGGCCGTCGGATTCAAGCCGGCCAGCAAAGCAAAGTTGCCAATGACCATGAGCCGCTGTATGTGGTGTGCATGGGCCATTTCCAAGGACTGGGTAATGGCGGCTGACATGCACGCCATGTGCGTCTTGCCCGTCCAGAACCACTCGGGCAAATCGGCACTGTGTTCCAGAAAATTGTTAGATTCGTACCCCGGCATCTGCGCCCAATACACGCCGCGTACGTACTCACGCCAACCGAGTATCTGCCTTATAAACCCCTCGGCCGCAGGGAGAGGCACCCCACCGGATCGCCAAGCTGACTCCACACGCCCTACCACTTCACGCGGCGACAGCATTTTGGTGTTCAGCGCAAAAGACAGCATCGAGTGAAACAGCCTTTTGGCTTCCCGGCTCATGGCATCCTGGTAGTCACCGAAATGCGGCAGTGCATGGGCGATGAACGCCTCCAGTTGATGCAGTGCCTCATCCCGGTCCAGAGGCCACCTGATAGCGTTCGCCCCTGGAAGGCCAAAGGTCTTCACCTCCGCCGCCTGAATCTCTTTCCAAAGTAAGCCGTGGTCATGGCTGGGCCTGAAATCGATCGGCTCAACGGGATCGCCTTTCCAAGCTTTTCGATTTTCCGCATCGAAGTTCCACTGGCCGCCCTCAGGCTCGCCATCAGAATCCAGCAACACCCGATGGCGTACGCGCATCTGGCGGTACATGGTTTCCATGAGCCAGCGTTTACCGGGTTTGAACATCTGCCTCGTCTCCAGCCGTCCGGTAAGGAAATGCTCGCTCGATACCATGCGGCTGGTATGGGTGCCGGAGGCATCGGCCATGGCGGCGTATTCACGGAGCAATGCGTCCAGACGCCACTCATCCGGTTCCTGGTATTCAAAATGCGTTGCAGCCAATGAATGGACTAACTTTGCGATGTCTTCTACCATCGCGTTTTCACTTTCCGGCTCACTAATCGAGATGTAGTGCACGCGATGGCCATCCGCCCTGAGCTTGGCGGCCATGGCGCGCATGGCGGCAAAGATAGAGATGACTTTTTGGGCGTGGTGAAGCACATAGTCCGTCTCCTGGCGGACTTCCATCATTAAATACACCACCTGCGGGTCAACCGCTGCAAACCAGCTGTGTTGCGGGTTGAGCTGATCCCCCAGAATCAGGCGAACGGTGTGGGCAGATGCCTCTGGTGCACTCATGACCCGGCGCTCCATAAAGCACGGTAGGCGCCATCGGGGTCATGGTCAGCCGTTTGCTTGGCCACGTTAAAGCGACGCCCCCCACGCGGGTCAGTGCCCAAACCGGCGATGTACAGCCAGTTCCCCTGGTTGGAGTACACATCAAAATCCAGCAACTGCGACTCGAACCACGCCGCGCCAGCGCGCCAATCGCAACCCAGTTCATAAATCAGGAAGCTGGCCACCACCTGCCGCATCCGGTTCGACAAGTACCCGCTGCAAGCCAACTCACGCATGCCCGCATCCACCAGATCGCAACCGGTGCGCCCTTGTGTCCACAAGGTGAATGAGCGCCGGTGGTGTGGCACTCGCTCTGACTTCGCGGCCTCCAGCAAGCCCTTCGGGCGATAGAGGCCGGCACCGTATTGCAAATGCAGCCAACGGAAATAGTCCCGCCATAGCAGCTCAAACCATAACCAATAGCTGCCATCCGTGGTGCCATGCTCTCTTTCATGCGCTTTAAGGGCAGCCATTAACTCCGGGGCTGACACTGCCCCCAGCGCCAACCACGGCGACCATTTGCTGGAGTAGGCCATGCCGGTCAGGCCATTGCGCGTCGCTTTGTACTGCGCCACCCGGCCGGACTCCAGATAGTGTTGCAGATACGCATGGCCACCTCCACTGCCCGCCAGCACCTCATCAAGATGCAGAACTTCGTCGTTGGCACCAGAAGATCCGGAACGCCACTGAAATGCACTGCGGGGATCGGCCACAAATTTACCGGCAGCTGCCCCATCCACAAAGTCTTCGGCGAATGACACAGCGTCGCAAGCGAGGTCATAGCCCGTCACATTCACGGGAGCCGGCAAAGGGGTGCGGAATGGAACCTTGGCCCGCTCGACCTCGTTACGAAAACGGGTAAACACGCCCGGCAGATCGGTCACGGAAAAGGGAAGATCCTCCGCCTTAAACAAAGTGCCTTGCCAGACACTGTGCACCACAATGCCGGACGCGCGCAGTGAAGACAACTGAGCTCTTTCATAGGGAGCCGCGATCTCTTCGCATACCAACGCGACGGCGCCGCTGGCTTCAAACAAACGCACCAGAGCCTCCATGGACCCACCCCGAAGAACGAGCAGCGAGACGCCCAGCGCATCCAACTCCCTCCGCAGTTCCTGCACAGTCGCAGCCCACCATGCTTTGCGGGAAGGGCTGAGGCCCGGAATGCCCCAAGCAGCCTCCCGAGCAGACAAGACCGGAGCAAAAGTAACAGCGAGCACCGGACGCCCCATTGCACATGCACGCGTCCAGGCAGGGTTGTCTTGCAGGCGCATGTCAGACCGGAACCAGTAAATCACCGGTGCGCCAACGTCAACAAGGCTCATAACTTCTTGGCTCCTTGTTGTCGGCATCGGTCTGAGCAGTATTTGACCTCGTCCCAGACTTTTTCCCACTTCTTGCGCCATTGAAAGGGCAAGCCACACGCCACGCATGTCTTGCGGGGCAAGTCGGATTTCTTCCGCATTTTCATAACAGTTCCAATTGGGTGTGATCCGACGCAGACCTCTTGTCAGCACCGCGCGAAGATCGGAATGTTCGCGATCCGTGCTTGTGCACGATGCCGGCCTTTGCCGCCCGCACACTGGGTTGTGCTCGCAGTTCAAACAAGCGTTTTTTGGCGGCACGGGTTGCAGCCTCCAAATCCACCGAGGGCTGCGGAATGTCGGGCTCCGGACCATCCACTGTCAGCCCGAGGCGGCTTTGCATGCCCAAGGGCATGCGCCAGGGCTCGAATAACCAGGCATCCGGCACTTTGCGCATGGCGGGTAACCATCGCCTGACGAATTGGCCATCGGGGTCTTGGTCACGTGCTTGCTTGATGGGGTTGTAAATGCGCGGAATATTGATGCCCGTCGTGCCCGACTGCATCTGCAATTGGCTCCAATGGATGCCGGGCTCATAGTCCAAAAACTCTCTGGCCAGCCATTCGCCTACCGGGCGCCAGTGCAGCCACAAAGGATAGGCCGCAATGGACACAATCATGGCCCGCATACGAAAGTTGACCCAACCGGTTTCGCGCAGCATGGCGATGCACGCATCTACCAAAGGCCAACCTGTACGGCCTGCCATCAGCACCTTGAGATGCTCAGGGTTGTGCTCGGCCTCCCGCAGGCCGTCATAGCCCCGGTGCATGTTCCTGAATTCGATATCAGGCTCGGATTCAAGCTTTTGAATGAAGTGACAATGCCAGTGCAAGCGGCTGGTGAAAGATCGCAAACCCGCCTGATGGCGCTTACGCCCCTCTCCTCTGGCCCCTTGCACTTCTTGTACAGCCTGCACCACCTCACGGACACTGAGGCAACCCAAAGCCAGATAAGGGGACAGGCGTGAGCAGGCCTCGCTGGCAGAAAGGGGCGAAGAAATTCCGCCCCGATACCTCGCACTGCGGTCTGTCAAGAAACTCTGCAAAACTTGCTCAGCGCGCGCCCTGCCACCGACTTGCCGTTGAGGCTTGTCAGTCCCTTCTAGGCCAAGACTGGTTGCCACCGGTGGCTTGGACGCATCCCAGGGCAACTCCACGCTGACCGCATGCAACGAACCATCTAGGCTGACCTGCGACCCGGACATGTGCTCGGTCCATTGCAGATGCCACACATCGCGGTTGACGACTCCTCGCACCACGCCGAATTGTTTGTATTGATGCCAGTCCACTCCCTGCGCCTTGCACCAACGGGAGACCGCCCGATCCCGGGCATAGCTGGCATCATTGCCGGTTTCCTCGTGCGAATAGATCGCCATAAATGGCGCCTTTGCGTGCAATCTAGCCAATACTTCTGGCGCATCCCCTGCGACGAGTTGCAATCGCAGACCTAGCTCTTTGAGCTGCACCCACAGGTCCCGCAGACACTCCAGCGCGAAGTGATAGTGCTGGGTGGACGCGTCGGGTTGCGCCCACAGCGTGGGCTCTATGCAGTAGAGACACAGCACGGGCCCTGACTGGAGGGCCTGCTTCAATGGCGCGTGATCGTGCGTCCGGAGGTCCCGCTTGAACCAGACAACGCTGTAAGACATAAATGCGCTACCGGCATCCCAGCAAGATGGCTGGCAGGCGAGTATCGCGAAACTGCGTTAACCCTGCACGTGAAGCGCACAAGTCCGACTACTGCGTTCAGCGTTGGGGAATCTTCAAGCTCGCCTGAATGTCGTGGTCAAACTGCTGCACTGCAGTTTGGGTCAAGGCGTCGGTACACCACGCTGCAAGACTGGCGGGCGGCAAGGTCACAGCAGCTGCACCCACCGCCACCAGTTGCGCCAGCACTTCGGGCGTCTTGATGCTGGCAGCCAGCAGTGCGGGCCCGTTGGCTTGCACGCGAATACAGGCCTCCATCAGTGCCCAGACGTTGCGTCCGTCATTGGCCAAGCGGCCTACGTAAGGCGCCACGTACTGTACGCCCTTACTCTGGGCCCACAGCAGTTGAACGGCGTTAGATAAACCGGTCAGCAGAATGTCCTGCTGCTCAGCCTTTACCGCGTCAATGCAAGCCTCCCAATCGGAGGCGCAGGGCAGCTTGATCGTCAACAGCACGTTGCGAGCTTGGGCTGCCGGCTGGAGCGCTTTGAGCCACTCTCGCGCCTGCTCGGCATTGCTCTGGGGCAACTGCAACATCAGCTCGGACATGCCGTGATCAGCTGCCGCCGAAATCAAGCCCAAATAAGTGGACAGACTGACAGGAAGACCCGCCTGAAACACGAGGGTGGGGTTGGTTGTAACGCCTCGAACCGGCGGACAACCCGCCGGCAAGGCCCACGTGTCCACGCGGGCTGAATCCAGATAAATTTTGACCATGCAACTCTCTCATGAAGGCCGGGCTTTACCGGCCAAGGCCTCAGAGAATAACGCCTTTACAAAACATCGCGTTGCCGTAGGCAGTGGCTTCACCGCTCTGGACAATCACGCTGGCGCCTTTGATTTTTTCGTAAAACGCGAAGCGCTCCACCGCCTCCACACGGTTTGCGGGCAGGCCGTCGCGCCCCAGCAAGTCGACTACCGAACTTTGCGCGGCCGTCCTGTGGCCTTCGGGGCTGTTGCACACCTGCATGTATGCAGCAGGACACGCCACATCCTCAGCCAGCGGGAATACAGAAAGCACTGCTTTGCTGACTCGCTCCAGGCTGTGGCCCGGCAAGCGGACCAGCGCCTTGCCCTTGCCCAGAAAATCTGCCGTGAAGTTGGCATCCACCACGGCCACCCATTCGCCATGCCCCATCGCAGACAAATGCATCAGCAGTTCCGGCGTCAACAGGGGGTCCAGTCCTTTCAGCATGCCACCGCCTCCTCAGAGGTCAAGGTGGCGGGATCGATCGCACCGGTAATCAAGCCGACGATTTCCTCGGGGTTAGTCTCTCGGGTCAATCGGCTGCAGATGATGCGCCCTTGGCGGAACACCCAGATACGGTCCACCAGATCGAAAACCTGGCGCAGGTTATGGCTGATGATGATCAACGGAATGCCCTGCTGCTTTAAACCCTTGATGATTTGCTCGACGCGCGCTGTTTCTGCAACGCCCAGAGCCGCGGTTGGCTCGTCGAGAATGATCAGCTTTTTGGCAAAACCAGCCGCACGTGCAATAGCCACACATTGGCGTTGGCCGCCGGACATGCCACGCAAGCTTTCGGACATATCCTGGATCTTTACCCCGGTCGTGGACAACATGGATGCCGATTGCTCCCGCATGGCTTTGTGGTTCAACACGGACAAAGGCCCCAGTGACAGGCGGGTGATCTCGCGGCCCAAAAAAATGTTCGCAGGCACGTCAAGATCCTCAGCCAGCGCGAGGGTCTGATAGACCGTCTCAATGCCTTGATCCCGTGCGTCCAACGGCGAGCTGAAATGCACGCTTTGCCTGTCCAGCGTGATGTCGCCGGAATTGGGCTGCTCCACACCCGTGATCAAACGCACAAAGGTACTTTTGCCTGCACCGTTGTCTCCCACGATAGCGGCATGCTCGCCGGGCAGAAGGCGGAAGTTGGCGTCTGTCAGGGCCTTTACGCCGCCGTAGTGCTTGGTCAGATTCTTGATCTGGAGAACTGGTTGGGAAGTTGTCATTGGGGACTCATTTCGGGAAATTGGGCGTAAGCATGCCAGAGACGCACTCGTCATCGTATTAGTAAAACTACTAGATTTAATTAAATGAAACTCTGCTGTAATTCGGTCCCAGCAAGCCATGGAATCCACCTCGGCTGCTAATTCAACCTACAACGGAGATAACGAATGATCACCAAACGCATGCTGGGCCGCTTGACCATCGCCATGGCCACCGCCGGCCTGATGTCTGCCGCCATGGCAGAAACCACCATCGCCTACATCACCAATGGCAACACCAACGAAGGTTGGACGTTGATCAACGGCGGCGCCAAGAAAGCCGGTCAAAAGGCCGGTGTGAAGTTCATTGAATTAGCAGCAGAAAAAGGCGAACTCTCCAAGCAGCTCGCCATCGTGGAAGACATGATCACCCGTAAGGTGAATGCCATCGCCATCGCCCCCGTGGACAGCGCAGGCATCGCCCCCGCAATCAACAAGGCACTGGCTGCCGGCATCAAAGTGGTGGCGGTGGACACCGGCATCAGCGGCGCCAAGATCACTTCTTACGTGGCTACTGACAACATCAAGGCCGCCATGGTGCAAGGCGACTGGACTGCTGAACAAATCAAGGACGGCGATACCGTCATCTACGTGACTGGCGACCAAGGCCAATCCACTGGTCAGGAACGCAAGAAAGGCTTCCTGGACGGTCTGAATGCCAAGCGCAAGAACGTGAAAGTGGTGGAAGTAGCCACCACCTGGGACCAGACCATGGCCCAAAACGGTGTGGAAACCGCACTGCGTGCGAACCCCACAGCCAAGGTGATCGCCTGCGCATGGGACGGCGGCGCCTTAGGTGCCAAGGCTGCATTGATGGCAGCGGGCAAGAAGGCCGGCGACGTCAAGATCGCTGGTTTTGACGGCTCCCCCGGCGGTCTGGACATGATGAAACAAGGCTGGCAGTCTGCCAACGCCGCGCAAATGTTGGCCAAGATCGGTCAGGTCGGCGTGGAAACCGCTATCGCTGCAGCTGAAGGCAAAAAAGTGGAAGCCCGTATCGACACCGGCTCCTTCCTGGTATTGCCCTCTAACGTGGACCAGTTCGCCAAGGACTCCGGAGTAGTCCAGTTCATGAAGGTGAAATAAGCTTTCGGTGATCCTGCCCGATGGCATGCCATCGGGCACAGACGACCGCTGCATGGCGGTCGTCATTTTTTATTTGAGGAATTGATTTCATGAAGTCCATCACCCGCCAGGAATGGTATGGAGCCCTTGTCGCCGTATTGGTCCTGGGTGCTTTGCTTACCGTTGCATCGCCCTATTTTCTGACCACCGGCAATTTGTCCAACATTCTGGTGCAGGCCTCTGTCATCGCCCTGTTGGCGGGTGGCCAGACCTTTGTGATCCTGACCGGCGGTGTCGACCTTGCGGTGGGCGCCCTAACCGCACTGGCAGGCGCAGTGGCGGGCCACATGATGATCAAACTCGGGCTTGATCCCTACCTATGTATCGCAGCAGCATTTGCCATTGGCGCCGCTGTGGGCCTTTTTAACGGCTACTTGGTTGCCTTTGTCGGCATCCCTTCATTTATCGTGACCTTGGGTGGCCTGACCTTGTGGCGCGGCCTGGCCTTTGAGTCCACCGGCGGCTTCGACAACTCCGGTATGCCCGACCCCATGCCCTTCATCGGTTACGGCCAGCTTTTGGGCGTGCCGATGCCAATCTGGATTACCGGTATCTTTTTCGTGGTGATGGCATTCATTCTTTCCAGCACAAAGCTGGGGCGCTATGTGTATGCCATGGGCTCCAATGAAATGGGTGCACGACAAGTAGGTATCAATATCCGCTGGTACAAGCTAGGCGTGTATGTGGTGTCCGGTTTAAGCTGTGCTCTTGGTGCGCTGGTGCTGATGGCCCGCATGGATTCGTCCAGCGGCAAAATGGCACAGATGTTCGAGCTGGACGCCATTGCGGCGGTCATCCTGGGCGGCACCTCTCTCTTTGGCGGACGTGGCAGTATCTGGGGCAGCCTTTTGGGCGCTGTGTTGATCACCATGATCCGCAATGGCATGAACTTGATGGAAATTTCGCAGTTCAAACAGATGATGGCCATCGGTGCGGTGGTGATCGTGGCTGTGTGGATTGACGTGATCCGTCGTCAACGACTTTTGAAAAAATGACAGCATCTATCTGGGTACTCGGTGAAGCATTGATGGACTGCCTCTCGCAGCCTGAGGGGACTTTGCGCCCTTTTATGGGCGGCAGCCCATACAACATGGCGCGTGCAGCGGCACTGCGCGGTGCGTCGGTGGGCTATGTGAACCCGCTGTCCACTGACCGCTTCGGGCAACAACTGGGCCAGCAACTGCAACAAGACGGGGTCCAAGTGCTGGCCGGTGAGAGCCGTTTGCCGACCTCGCTCGCCGTGGTGCAGATTACGGACGGCCAGCCTAGCTATGGCTTCTATCGCGAAGGCATCGCGGACCGGGATTACACCGTCGAGAGCGTGCTGGCCATGCTCAAAGCCCACCCGCCCGGCGTGCTACACACCGGGTCCCTGCTGTTGGTGCCGCCCGAGCACACCAAGGTGCTTGCGATCCTCCAAGGCGCCAAAGACTTAGGCTGGATCATCAGTGTGGATGTGAACCTGCGCCCCAAACTCGCAGCTGATCTGGCTGCTTATGTGGAAGCAGTGAAGCAAGTGGCCAAGCTGGCCGACTGGATCAAAGCCAGCGACGAAGATCTGGAGTTGCTCGGTGTACATGCCCCAAGCCGGGCAAAAGGTCTCCAGATTGCAGCACTGTTCCGTGACCAAGGCGCCAGCCGCATCGCCTTGACCTTTGGCGGACAAGGAGCCTGGCTGGAAGTGGACGGCGCTTTTGCAGATGCAGACGTACCACGCACGACCGTGGTCGACACGGTAGGCGCAGGCGACACGTTCTGGGGAAATTGCCTGGGCGACTGGGTCCTCAATGCCGATGGCAAAGGACGCGTGAAGCAAACCTTGACGGAAGCCATGCAGGCTGCGGCCATCAACTGTTCCAGGGCGGGCTGCCAGCCCCCCACTTACTCAGAAACCCAAGCGCTTCTGTAAACCGACAAGGCCTGATTCGTCAGGCCTTGTTTTTGAGCTTGCCGCGTGGCATCATCGCAGTCGTCACCTTAGCGCGCACCGGCTCCCCGCTGGACAAGGGCTTGGGCGCAGTACTGTCCTTCTTGGGCTTCTTGGACTCTTTGTTGGATTTTTGTTGACCTTTGGCCATGGGAGAGTCCTTGTTCGGGAGTGGTATGGTGCGAGGCAGTCTAACCGCCTAAACACCCCACCGTGGCTTTTCTTTTTGACCGCTTTGCCGCGGAAGCACAGCTGATCTCCATCCGCGCTCAAGGCGCCGGTGGCCAGAACGTCAACAAAGTTTCCAGTGCCATCCATTTGCGATTTGATATTCCGGGCTCTTCACTGCCGGACACCATGAAAGAGCGCTTGCTGCAAAGCGCTGACAGCCGCATCACACGGGAAGGGGTCCTGATTCTCAAAGCCCAACAGCACCGCACACGCGAACTGAACCGCCAGGATGCCTACGAACGCTTGCGCGCCATCCTGGAGGCCGCTGCCATTGAGCCTCTGCTGCGTAAGGCGACGCGGCCCACCTACGCATCCCGCGTGCGCAGGCGGGAAGACAAAGCCCAACGTAGTGGCATCAAGCGAGCCCGCAGCAACCGCGGAGAAGAGTAGTCATCATCAGAAGGGCCGTCGGAAACGCTATCAAAAAAGGAGCTGCTCGCGCATATTCCATGAGCGCTAGCAGCCCGTTTGGCACAAAAAATCCACAAAAGAAAAAAGCCGCTTGCTGTTTGCCAGCAAGCGGCTTTTTCATTGAGAGTGGTGGAGCTGGGGGGATTTGAACCCCCGTCCGCAAAACTTCCTCGAGCAGATCTACATGTTTAGCGGTCTGATTTAAGTCTCGCCACCGGAATCGCGCAGTCGCACGCTATGCCGGACGCCAGTACCCTACTTTCTCGCCTCTCACCAAGGTACCCGGTAAAAAGCCAGCCGATGTGAATGACCTTACAGCCTGGACAGCTTGCGCCACCCTTGCCCGGCCCATCGGCCTGCCGTTGTAAGGCTCACTGGTTATTAAGCAGCGAGTGCGAAACGTTCGTCGTTTGCAGTTAGTTTGTTTGAATCTGTTTTACGAGCGCATTCAGCTCGACATGCACCACAGCGATTCCAATCCACGTCGAAACCAGTGCAGCCCCTCAGTCCCTATTTTAGGCGCTCGTCAGACTTTGCAAGAGCAGGGTAGGAGATTTAATTTCCAGGTCAGCACCCCATTCAGCCGTGTCCGCCTTGGCACCCAGGTATCCATAGCACGCGGCCACAGAATACATACCCGCAGCACGCGCCGCCAGGATGTCACGTTCATCGTCGCCCACGTAGACACATTGCGACGGATCAAGCTTCAAGCGGCGTGCAGCCTCCAAGAGAGGCTCGGGATGCGGCTTCGCATGGGGCGTTGTATCTCCGCTGATGACAACCGAGGCATTCGCGAACAATGGCATTTGAGCGGCCAAGGGCTCGGTGAACCGTTTTGATTTGTTGGTGACTACACCCCACAATACTCCGCGGGTTTCCAACTGGCTCAACATGTCCTCAACGCCCTCGAACACATAGGTGCGTTCGGTCATGCAGCGTTCATAGTTCACGAAAAACTCTTCACGCATCGCCTCGAACCCGGGGGAATCCGGATTCATTCCAAACGCTACGCTCAACATTCCTCGCGCACCCGCACCTGCCATGGGTCGGTAAGCAGCATCTGGCAAGGAGGGCAAACCGCGGTCAGTTCGCATTTTGTCGGCTGCAGCCCCCAAGTCCGGCGCACTGTCGATCAACGTGCCGTCCAAGTCGAAAAGTACCGCTTTTACTTCACCCACCGGTGTTTTCAAGCTCATGCCGCAGGTTTCCGGGTAGCAAACAAATAATTCACTTGCGTGTTGTTATTCATGGAATAGCGACGGGTCAAGGGGTTGTAGCTCAGCCCCTTGGTCGCTTGAAGCTCCAGGCCAGCCTCACGGCAATAGTGCGCCAGCTCACTCGGGCGGATCATCTTTGCGTACTCGTGCGTGCCTTTGGGCAGCAAATTCAACACGTATTCAGCCCCGACGATGGCCTGAATGAACGACATGGGGTTGCGATTCAATGTCGAAAAGAACACCCACCCTCCCGGTTTGACCATGCGGGCGCAGGCCTCAACCACAGAAGCCGGGTTGGGCACATGCTCCAGCATTTCCATGCAAGTAACTACATCCATGCTTCCAGGCGCTTCAGCGGCCAGCGCTTCTGCGCTGACTTCACGGTAGGTGACATTAGGGGTTTCAGCTTCCAAAGCATGAAGCTGGGCGACCTTCAATGCCTTGGTGGACAGATCAATACCCAGCACTTTGGCACCTTGCCGGGCTGCTGAGTCGGCCAAAATCCCGCCACCGCAGCCGACATCCACCATGGTCTTGCCTGCCAGGGGCACTAAAGTTTGAATCCACGCCAACCGCAGGGGGTTGATCTGATGCAAAGGCTTGAACTCACTTTCCGTGTCCCACCAACGATGGGCGAGCTCAGAAAATTTGGCAAGTTCAGCAGGATCGGCGTTGAGTGTGGTTTGCATGGCTTGATTATGTAGGGGCAAGAAAAAACCCGCCGGAGCGGGTTTTTTCGAATCGTTCAAGAGAACAGATTACTTGGAGCGTGTGCCAACCACTTCGATTTCCACGCGACGGTTCTTAGCGCGGCCTTCTTTGGTCTTGTTGTCAGCAACAGGTTGCTTCTCGCCCTTGCCTTCTGTGTAAACGCGGTTCTTTTCGATGCCCTTGGACACCAAGTAAGCCTTCACAGCTTCGGAACGTGCAACAGACAGTTTCTGGTTGTAGGAGTCGTCGCCAGTAGCGTCGGTGTGACCCACAGCAATGATGACTTCCAGATTGATGGCCTTGACCTTGGAAACCAGGTCGTCCAGCTTGGCTTTGCCTTCAGCCTTCAACACAGATTTGTCGAAATCAAAGAAAGCGTCAGCGGCGTAAGTCACTTTGCTTGCGGCGGCTGCGGCAGCAGGAGCTGGGGCAGGTGCAGCAGCGGCGGGTGCAGGAGCTGCGGCAGGTGCGGGAGCAGGAGCTGCTGCGGGTGCAGGAGCGGCAGCCTTAGGAGCAACGATTGCGCCATCGCAACCAGCAGCAGCAGTAGCTGGAGTCCAGCTTGCATCGCGCCAGCATTGGCCGTCAACGTTTTTCCACACGTCGCCGGAAGCGCTGCGCCAGTTGTGGATTTCTTGAGCGCCAGCGGCAGATGCCAATACGGCGGTAGCGATCAAGGCTGCTACTTTGTTCAATTGTTTCATGAGACCTTCCTAGTTACGGCAAAGACTGCAGCAAGCTGCGATTAATTTTGTGACGCCCCAAGGCTGATGCACCAAAGACGTTCTCGACATTGTGCCATAGCGTGCGCACCGATTTGAAGCTCGTTGGTAACCCCGGAGTAACGAGGGCCGCACATGGCAAATTTGTTGCAATGAAGCGACATGCCCGCGGCCGTAGAATCCAAGGTTGTCCTCGACATTGATAGACAGATACCCAACATGACCCAGTTCGCCAAAGAAACACTGCCCATCAGTCTTGAAGAGGAAATGCGCCGCAGCTACCTCGACTACGCCATGAGCGTGATCGTGGGTCGGGCGCTGCCCGATGCCCGTGACGGCTTGAAGCCCGTGCACCGCCGTGTGCTCTATGCGATGCATGAGCTCAACAACGACTGGAACCGTGCTTACAAGAAGTCTGCACGTATCGTTGGCGATGTGATCGGTAAGTACCACCCGCACGGGGACCAATCGGTGTACGACACCATCGTCCGTATGGCGCAGGACTTCTCGATGCGTCACATGCTGGTGGATGGTCAGGGCAACTTCGGGTCCGTGGACGGAGACAGTGCTGCGGCCATGCGTTACACCGAGATTCGCTTGGCAAAAATTGCCCACGAATTGCTGGCCGATCTGGACAAGGAAACCGTGGATTTCGGACCCAACTATGACGGTTCCGAATCAGAGCCCTTGGTGATGCCCACCCGCATTCCCAACCTGTTGGTCAACGGTTCGGGCGGTATTGCCGTAGGTATGGCCACCAACATCCCCCCCCACAACCTCAATGAGGTCGTGGATGCATGCCTGCATTTGCTGAAGAACCCGGAAGCCTCTATCGACGAGCTGATGGACATCATTCCGGCACCTGACTTCCCTACCGCCGGCATCATCTATGGCATTCAAGGTGTGAAAGACGGTTACCGCACGGGTCGTGGCCGCGTGGTCATGCGCGCACGTTGCCACTTTGAAGACATCGACAAAGGCCAGCGTCAGGCCATCATCGTGGACGAGCTGCCCTACCAGGTCAACAAAAAGACCTTGCAAGAGCGCATGGCAGAGCTGGTGCACGAAAAGAAGATCGAAGGCATCAGCCACATCCAGGACGAGTCCGACAAGTCCGGCATGCGCCTGGTCATCGAACTCAAGCGCGGTGAAGTGCCTGAAGTGGTGCTCAACAACCTGTACAAGCAAACCCAGCTGCAGGACACCTTCGGCATCAACATGGTGGCATTGGTGAACGGCCAGCCCAAGCTGTGTAACCTGAAGGACCTGATCGAAGTCTTCCTGAACCACCGCCGTGAGGTGGTGACACGCCGCACCGTGTTCAACCTGCGCAAAGCCCGCGAGCGCGGCCACGTGCTGGAAGGCTTGGCGGTGGCTCTGGCCAACATCGACGACTTCATCCGCATCATCCGCGAATCGCCCACCCCACCGGTGGCAAAAACCGAACTGATGAACCGCCCTTGGGACAGCAAGCTGGTACGCGAAATGTTGACCCGCACCCGTGCTGACGGTGGCGTGGTGAACGCAGACGACTACCGCCCCGAAGGCCTGGAAAAAGAATTCGGCATGGGCAACGACGGCCTGTACCGCCTGTCAGAAACGCAAGCGCAGGAAATTCTGCAAATGCGCTTGCAACGCCTGACCGGCCTGGAGCAAGACAAGATCGTTGCCGAGTACAAAGACGTGATGGCAGAGATCGAAGACCTGCTGGATATCCTGGCCAAGCCCGCACGCGTGGCGGTGATCATTGGCGAAGAATTGGGCCATGTGAAACAGGAATTCGGCCAGACCAAGATCGGCGCGCGCCGCAGCCTGGTCGAACACTCCTCGTTCGACCTGTCTACCGAAGACCTGATCACCCCCACCGATATGGTGGTCACGATGAGCCATAGCGGCTACATCAAGAGCCAGCCCTTGCATGAGTACCGTGCCCAGAAGCGCGGCGGCCGGGGCAAACAGGCCACCGCCACCAAAGAAGACGACTGGGTGGACCAGCTCTTTGTAGCCAATACCCACGACTACATCCTGTGCTTCTCCAACCGCGGCCGCTTGTACTGGCTCAAGGTTTGGGAAGTGCCGCAGGGCTCGCGCGGTTCCCGCGGCCGCCCCATCGTCAACATGTTCCCCTTGCAAGAGGGCGAAAAAATCACGGTGGTGCTGGCACTCACCGGCGAAAAGCGCACCTTCCCTGCCGACCAGTATGTGTTCATGTCCACCAGCATGGGCACGGTTAAGAAGACTGCGCTCGACGAATTCAGTAACCCGCGCAAGGCCGGCATCATTGCCGTGGACCTCGACGAAGGCGACTTCCTGATCGGCGCAGCACTGACCGACGGCAAGCACGACGTGATGTTGTTCAGCGACGGCGGCAAGGCTGTGCGCTTCGACGAAAACGATGTGCGCCCCATGGGTCGTAACGCCCGCGGCGTGCGCGGCATGATGCTCGATGAAGGCCAGAGCGTGATCGCCATGCTGGTCGCTGAAGACGAGCAACAAAGCGTGCTCACTGCCACCGAAAACGGCTACGGCAAGCGCACCAATATCACCGAATACACCCGCCATGGCCGCGGTACCAAGGGCATGATTGCCATCCAGCAATCTGAGCGCAACGGCAAGGTCGTGGCCGCAACCTTGGTGCACGCCGAAGACGAAATCATGCTGATTACCGACAAGGGCGTGTTGGTACGCACCCGTGTGAGCGAGATCCGTGAAATGGGTCGTGCGACCCAGGGCGTGACGCTTATCGGCCTGGACGAAGGCTCCAAGCTGAGCGGTCTGCAGCGCATCGTGGAAAACGACGCCAACCCGACCGATGCAGGTGAAGGCGACGACACAGCCGCCGGTACCGAAGGAGATGCGCCCGCCGCTGAGTAACTATCATTTTGATAGCTACTCCCGCACACTCCATAGGCGCCAAAGCACGATTTCATCCCAAAAGCCACTGATGCAACGACCCTACAACTTCTCGGCCGGACCGGCCGCCATGCCAGCCGAAGTGTTGGAACAAGCCGCTGCTGAAATGCTGAACTGGCCCGATGCCAACGGCCGTCTCAGCGGCATGGGCGTGATGGAAATGAGCCACCGTGGCAAAGAGTTCCTGAGCATCTATGAGGCTGCAGAGGCTGACCTGCGTGAGTTGCTGGCGGTGCCTGCGAACTTCAAGATCCTGTTCATGCAGGGCGGGGGTCTGGCCGAAAACGCCATCGTGCCCTTGAATCTGAGCCGCCTGCGTGCCACCAGTGGCAATGGTGCCGCGGACTTCGTGGTCACCGGTAGCTGGAGTGAAAAGTCGCTCAAGGAAGCGGGCAAATACTGCAGCGCCCACTTGGCCGCTACGGGCAAGGCTGATGGCTTTACCGCCATTCCTCCTGCGGCCAGCTGGGAGCTGCGCGATGAGGCCAGCTATGTGCACATCTGCAGCAACGAAACCATCAACGGCATCGAGTTCCAGAGCCTGCCCGACCTGAAGGCGCTGGGGTCTAAAGCCGAGCTGGTGATTGACTTCTCCTCCCACGTCGCATCCCGTCCGGTGGACTGGAGTCACGTGGGCTTGGCTTTTGGCGGCGCACAAAAGAACCTTGGCCCCGCGGGCCTGACCCTGGTGGTGGTGCGCGAAGACTTGCTGGGCCATGCCCAGAGCATTTGCCCCAGCGCGTTTGACTACAAAACCGTGGCCGACAACGGCTCCATGTACAACACCCCGCCCACGTATTCGATCTACATGGCGGGATTGGTGTTCAAGTGGCTCAAGCGCCAAGGTGAGAATGGGCTGACAGGGGTCGCCGCAATGGAAGCCCGCAACATCGCCAAGGCCGAGTTGCTGTACGAGACCATCGACGCATCCGGCTTCTATATCAACGGCGTGGCACGCAATGCCCGCTCCCGCATGAATGTGCCCTTCTTCCTGCGCAATGAAAGCCTGAACGATGCGTTCCTGGCCGGCGCCAAAGAAGCGGGCTTGCTGCAGCTCAAAGGCCACAAGTCGGTCGGCGGTATGCGCGCCAGCATTTACAACGCCATCCCCCTGGAAGGCGTGCAGGCGCTGGTGGCGTATATGCGCGAGTTCGAGCGAACCCACGGCTGAGGCACACATGGCACGAACACTCCCCGAACTCCGCGTCCTGATTGACGCCCTGGACCTTGAACTTCTTACCCTGCTGAACCGCCGTGCTGCCTTGGCGAACGAAGTGGGCGAAATCAAAAAAGTGGAAGGCTCCGCGGTCTTCCGCCCCGAGCGCGAAGCACAGGTCATCCAGACCTTGCAGTCTGCCAACGATGGCGCGCTCAAGAACAGCAGCGTCGCCGTGATCTGGCGCGAAATCATGTCTGCCTGCCGGGCGCTGGAAGCACCGCAACGCGTGGCCTATCTCGGCCCCAAAGGCACGTTTAGTGAAGAAGCTGCACTGCGCTTCTTCGGCTCTAGCATCACCCATGTGCCCTGCGCCAACTTTGACGAGGTGTTCCACGCCGCGACCGCTGGCTCTGCCGAATTTGGCGTGGTGCCCGTTGAAAACAGCACCGAGGGCGTCGTCACGCGCTCGCTCGATCTGCTGCTGAATTCCCCGCTGCACATCGTGGGCGAAATCAGCCTGCTGGTGCGCCACCATTTGCTGCGCACTACCGCCTCGTTGGAAGGCATTGAAGTGGTGCTCGCGCACCCGCAAGCCTTGGCGCAATGCCAGCAATGGCTCAGCACCCATTTGCCCCATGCCGAGCGGCGGGCCGTCTCCAGCAACGCCGAGGGCGCACGCTTGGCGGCCTCCAACCCCGCTTGGGCGGGCATTGCGAGCGAACGTGCGGGGTCCGAGTTCGGCCTGCATACGGCGGCACATGCCATCCAGGACGAGGCGTTCAACCGCACCCGTTTTGTCGTGGTGTGCCTGCCCAGCGTGCTGCCGGCGCCGCAAGCGTCAGGCAAGGACTGCACCAGCCTGGTGGTTTCGGTGCCCAACAAGCCGGGCGCGGTCCACGACATGCTGGTGCCCCTCAAACAACACGGCGTATCCATGACACGCTTTGAATCCCGCCCGGCCCGCAGTGGCCAATGGGAGTACTACTTCTACATCGATTTGCAGGGTCACCCTTCGCAGCCCCATGTGGCCGCTGCGCTGAAGGATCTTGCCGGTCTGTGTGCCTTCTACAAGGTGCTGGGCACCTACCCTTTGGCAGACTGAGCGGACTGCAGGACACCCACTATGTTTGAACAACTCGGTCTGATTGGTTGCGGTTTGATGGGCGGCTCCTTCGCCCTGGCGCTCAAGCGCGCAGGGCTGGTAAAGCGCGTCGTCGGCTACAGCAAATCGCCCTCCACTACCGAGCGTGCCCGGCAGATGGGTGTGATCGACATCGAAGCCCCCTCTGCGCTGTTGGCGGTGTCTGGCGCCGACATTGTTTTGATCGCGGTGCCCGTGTCTGCCACTGAAGCTACTTTCAAAGCCATCAAACATCTGGTCACCCCCAGCATGCTGATCATGGATGTGGGCTCCACCAAGCGCGACGTGATCGATGCCGGCCGCCGCGGCCTGCGTGAGCACATCGGGTCCTTCGTGCCGGCCCACCCTATTGCAGGCAAAGAACTCTCGGGGGTGGAGCACGCCGACCCCGACCTGTACGCCGGCAAGCAAATCATCTTGACCCCGATTGAACGCACGCTGACTGTGCAACTGCAAAAGGCCGTCGATGTCTGGACCGCACTCGGCTGCCGGGTGCTGAAAATGTCGCCCGAGCAGCATGATGCCGCTTTTGCGGCGGTGAGCCACTTGCCCCATTTGATTGCCTTTGCGCTCATGAACGGCATCACCAGCCAACCCCAGGGACAGGACTACCTGTCGCTGGCCGGACCAGGCTTTCGGGACTTCACACGCATCGCTGCGGGCGACCCCAAAATCTGGCGCGACATCATGATCTCCAACCGCGAAGAGCTGTTGGCGCAAAGCAAAGTTTTCCAGCGCACCCTGCAAGCCATGGAGCTGATGATTTCCAGTGGCAACGGCGACGCGCTGGAGGGCCTGATCGAACAAGCCAGCAACACGCGCGCCAACTGGACCATGGCGACCAAGCTCAACAAATAATGTTCTCCACCGCATTTCTCGACCTGCCACCCTTGGCCCACGCCGCTGGCGCGGTCACGCTTCCCGGCTCCAAAAGCATTTCCAACCGCGTGCTGCTGCTCGCCGCCATGAGCGAGGGCACCACGACCATCCACGACCTGCTGGACTCAGACGACACCCGCGTGATGCTGATCGCACTGCGTACCTTGGGATGTGCAGTAGAGCAGTCGGGCGCCATCGTCAAGATCACCGGTTTGGGCGGGAAGTTGCCCAACGGCTCGGCCCAACTGTTCCTTGGCAATGCAGGTACTGCCATGCGCCCATTGACCGCCGCACTCGCGGTGGTCGGAGGCGACTTTGAACTCAGCGGCGTGCCCCGCATGCACGAGCGGCCCATTGGCGACCTGGTGGACGCTTTGCGCCAGCTGGGGTGCGCCATTGACTATTTGGGCAACGAGGGTTACCCGCCATTGAAGCTGGGCACGCCAGCCTTGCAGCTCGACGCACCCATCAAGGTGCGTGGCGATGTCTCCAGCCAATTCCTGACCGCCCTGCTGATGGCGCTGCCGCTGGTGGCATCCAAAGACATCGTGATCGAGGTAGTGGGCGAACTGATTTCCCGCCCCTATATTGAAATCACCCTGAATCTGTTGGCACGCTTTGGCGTGAAGGTCCGGCGTGATGGCTGGGAGCGGTTCACCATTCCAGCGGGCGCCAAGTTGCGTTCGCCCGGTGACATCCATGTGGAGGCCGATGCTTCCAGTGCTAGCTATTTCATAGCGCTTGGCGCACTATCCACGGGCGCCAATGGCCACAATGGCATCAAAATTCAAGGTGTAGGCGCCGACTCCATCCAGGGCGACATCCGCTTCATGGAAGCCGCACAGGCCATGGGGGCGAAGATCGAAAGCGGCCCGAACTGGCTGCACATTCAGCGCGGGGCGTGGCCACTCAAAGCGATCGACCTGGATTGCAACCACATCCCCGACGCCGCCATGACGTTGGCGGTCATGGCACTGTATGCCGATGGCACCACCAACCTGCGCAACATTGCCAGCTGGCGCGTGAAGGAAACTGACCGGATTGCCGCAATGGCCACCGAGCTGCGCAAGTTGGGCGCCACCGTCGTCGAAGGTCAGGACTACATCCAGGTCACGCCTCCGGCCGGTATTGCCGACTGGAAAGCTGCGAGCATCCATACCTATGACGACCACCGCGTAGCCATGTGCTTCTCATTGGCTGCTTTCAACCCCGCCCAAGTGCCGGTGCGGATTGAAGACCCCAAGTGCGTAGCCAAAACATTCCCGGATTACTTTGAAGCTCTCTTTTCTGTGGCCACGGCAGATACACGGAACATTCCGGTGATCTGCGTCGATGGCCCAACGGCCTCCGGCAAAGGTACCTTGGCTGCGGTTCTGGCAGAAAAATTGGGTTACCACTTCCTGGACTCCGGCTCGCTCTACCGCATTACCGGCCTGGCGGCCAGCCGTGCGGACATAGCATTGGAAGCGGCCAATGAAGCGGCTATCGTGGCTCTGCTGCAAAGCCTGCCCATTCACTTTGAGGGCAGCCATATCTGGCTGGCCGACGAAGATGTGAGCGACGCGATTCGCACCGAAGAAGCGGGCATGAACGCCTCCAAAGTGTCTGCTTTCCCGGCCGTTCGTGCCGCTTTGATTGATTTGCAGCGCAATTTCCGCAAACTTCCGGGCCTGGTTGCCGATGGCCGCGACATGGGCACGGTCATCTTCCCGGAAGCCCCTTTGAAGGTCTATTTGACGGCCAGCGCGGCCTGCCGTGCGGAGCGTCGCCATAAGCAGTTGATTTCAAAGGGAATTCCCGCTACACTCGACGGTCTTCGTGCTGACTTGGAGGCGCGCGACGCCCGGGACTCCTCCCGGACTGTTGCCCCCCTGAAGCCTGCGCAAGATGCCTTGTTGCTTGATAACTCGGATTTGACAGTCGAAGCGTCTGTTCAAACCGTGCTGGACTGGTGGCAGAGCAAACAGCCTTTCTAGCCCCGGCCTGAAAAGCAACCTGGCCCCCATTGCTTCCCTCGCGCGTCAGCGCACCGGTTCACACCAGAAGCTGTGGGGTTCAACAACTTAACCCCGCGGTACCAACCGCAAAACTCATGTCTGAATCTTTCGCAGCCCTATTTGAAGAATCGCTACAACGCTCGGAAATGCGCACCGGTGAAGTGATCACCGCTGAAGTCGTCCGCATCGAGCACAGCTTCGTCGTTGTCAACGCCGGCCTCAAGTCTGAAGCCTACGTGCCAATCGAAGAATTCAAGAGCGACAAGGGCGAAATCGAAGTCCAAGTAGGCGACTTCGTGTCTGTGGCTATCGACTCCGTCGAAAACGGCTACGGCGACACCATCCTGTCCCGCGACAAGGCCAAGCGTCTGGCTTCCTGGATGAGCCTGGAAAAGGCCCTGGAATCCGGCGAATTCGTGACCGGTACCACTTCCGGCAAGGTCAAGGGCGGTCTGACCGTTCTGGTCAACGGCATCCGTGCATTCCTGCCCGGTTCCTTGGTCGACACACGTCCTACCAAGGACCTGTCTCCGTACGAAAACAAGACCTTGGAATTCAAGGTTATCAAGCTGGACCGCAAGCGCAACAACGTGGTGCTGAGCCGCCGCGCTGTGGTGGAAGCCTCCATGGGCGAAGAGCGCGCCAAGCTGATGCACACCCTCAAAGAAGGTTCTGTGGTGCAAGGCGTGGTCAAGAACATCACCGAATACGGTGCGTTCGTGGACCTGGGCGGTATCGACGGCCTGTTGCACATCACTGACATGGCATGGCGCCGCGTCCGTCACCCCTCCGAAGTGGTGACAGCCGGTCAGGAAATCACTGCCAAGATCCTGAAGTTCGACACCGAAAAGAACCGCGTGTCTCTGGGTCTGAAGCAAATGGGCGATGACCCATGGATGGGCGTGAACCGCCGCTACCCACAAGGTACCCGCATGTTCGGCAAGATCACCAACATCGCCGACTACGGCGCGTTTGTGGAACTCGAACCCGGAATCGAAGGTTTGGTGCACGTGTCCGAAATGGACTGGACCAACAAGAACGTGGCTCCTTCCAAGATTGTTGCCCTGGGTGACGAAGTCGAAGTCATGGTTCTGGAAATCGACGAAGACAAGCGTCGTATCTCCTTGGGCATGAAGCAGTGCAAGGCCAACCCATGGCAAGAATTTGCCCAGAACACCAAGCGCGGCGACCGCGTGAAGGGCCCGATCAAGTCGATCACCGACTTCGGCGTGTTCGTTGGTCTGGCTGCCGGTATCGACGGCCTGGTGCACCTGTCTGACCTGTCTTGGAACGAATCCGGCGAAACCGCCGTGCGCGAATTCAAGAAGGGCCAAGAAGTTGAAGCTATCGTGTTGGCTGTGGACGTGGACCGCGAGCGCATCTCCTTGGGTATCAAGCAGTTGGATTCCGATCCTTTCACCACTTTCGTGTCCGTGAACGATAAGGGCCAGACCGTTACCGGTAAAGTCAAGACCGTGGACGCCAAGGGCGCTGAAATCGATCTGGGCGACGACATCCTGGGCTACCTGCGTGCTTCCGAAATCAGCCGCGATCGCGTTGAAGACGCACGCAACGTGCTGAAAGAAGGCGACGAAGTGACTGCTGTGGTGGTGAACGTGGATCGCAAGACCCGCAACATCCAGTTGTCCATCAAGGCCAAGGACATGGCTGACCAGAACGAAGCCATGCAATCCCTGAACCAGAACACTGGCTCCGCCGGTACTACCAGCCTGGGCGCTTTGTTGCGTGCCAAGCTGGACAACAACAACTAATCTGTTGTTGCTGACCTGATTGAACGACCGGCTGCTTGACTGCACCGGTCGTTTTTTCTTACCCCAACCATTGCTCCTTGCCATGACCCGCTCCGACCTCGTTGAAGAACTGGCCAACCGTTTCAGCCAGCTGACCCATCGCGACGCCGAGTTCGCCGTGAAAGCCATTCTGGATGCCATGAATGACGCACTGGTCCGTGGCCACCGTATCGAAATCCGCGGTTTCGGCAGCTTCTCCATCAACCGTCGCCCTCCCCGCATGGGACGCAATCCCCGCAGCGGCGAAAGCGTGGCCATTCCCGAAAAGCGGGTACCTCATTTCAAGCCCGGAAAAGCTTTACGTGAAGCGGTGGACACACGCACTGCGGAGCTGGAATCCAAGGCAAAACCCTGAGTAGAATCCCTCGACAACGAGGAGATGAATGAAACAGATCGCATGGCTCTTTAAGTGGCTACTTAAAGCGGCCATTTTTTTTACCCTGTTCGCCTTCGCCCTGAACAACCAGGGTGACGTCACGGTGCACTTTTTCTTCGGCACCCGCTGGACGGCGCCCATGGTGCTGGTAGTCCTGAGCGCATTTGCTGCAGGCCTGCTGATTGGAGTGCTGGGCATGGTGCCCCGCTGGTGGCGACACCGCAAAGCCGCACGCCGCGCCCGATCTGATGCCGACTCCGCACGTGCCACGCTGGCCGCTGAAACCAACGCTTCCCCGATAGCGCCCCCGCATGGACTTTGATATTTCCCTTTTGCTGATCAGCCTGCTGCTGGCCTTTGTGCTGGGCTGGCTGGCGTCGCGTCTCGACTTGCGACAACTGCGCATCGAAAACCGCCAGGCACCCAAGGCCTATTTCAAGGGCTTGAACTTTCTGCTGAATGAACAGCAGGATCAGGCGATCGACGCTTTCATCGAAGCCGTACAAAGCGACCCCGACACCTCAGAGCTGCACTTTGCACTAGGCAACCTCTTCCGTCGCCGCGGCGAGTACGAGCGCGCCGTGCGCGTCCACCAGCACCTGCTGTCACGCGGCGACCTCAGTCAGGACGACCAGCACCGGGCCCAACATGCGCTCGCCTTGGACTACCTCAAGGCAGGCCTGTTGGACCGTGCCGAAGAAGCCCTGCTGAAGCTCGAAGGCACCCGATTTGAAGCTCAGGCCCGTTTGGCGCTCTTGGCCAACTATGAACGCTCACGCGATTGGGAACATGCCGCAGGCATCGCTCGCAAGCTCGAAGCCTCCGGTCAAGGCAGCTTCACCGGCCGCCTTGCACACTATCTCTGCGAGCAAGCTGCCACACTGATAGCCAAAGCGGACTCTGCAGGTGCCCAGTCCCTTCTGCAACAGGCCATAGACAGCGCACCTCAGGTTCCGCGCCCCCGCATGGACATGGCCGCACTGCTAACGAAGTCCGGGCAAGCTGCCCAGAGCTGCCGGGTCTTGACGGACGCACTGCATGCCTCGCCTCCCGCCATTCCGCTCATTGCCCCCTTGCTGGCCCAGAGCGCCATTGCATCCGGCCAAATCGCTGAGACATTGGAACTGCTGAAGGCCACCTACCAGGAGGTGCCATCGCTGGATGTGCTGGACGCCATCGTGAGCCTGGAGGCCAGTACAACCGAACTCACCCCCACGGCACGCGACTGGTATGCCCGCCATCTCGAAAAAGAACCCTCCCTGGTCGCAGCCACCAAATGGATTGCCGGCGAGAAGCTGGAACGCGAAGCCTTTCATCCGCAGGTCCAGCGTGCGCTGGACCATGCCGTCAAACCCCTGACCCGCTACCGCTGCGCGGCCTGCGGCTTTGAAGC
Organism: Curvibacter sp. Hmag1.1; assembly: GCF_059769165.1. NCBI lineage: Bacteria > Pseudomonadati > Pseudomonadota > Betaproteobacteria > Burkholderiales > Comamonadaceae > Curvibacter > Curvibacter sp. Hmag1.1. The sequence continues at coordinate 3,457,496 of NZ_JBMBGX010000002.1, read as the reverse complement.
CAAAGTCCATTTCTGGCAGTGCCCCGGTTGCCAAGCGTGGGACAGCTACCCCGCGCGGCGGGTCGAGGAGCTTTGAACCCATTATGAGCATGACCAAAAACAAACTCTCGGCATCGCGCGTTCTCGTGGTCGGCGATGTCATGCTGGACCGCTACTGGTATGGCGCGGTGGACAGGATTTCTCCGGAAGCCCCCGTGCCGGTCGTACGCATCACTCACGAGGAAGAGCGCTGTGGCGGTGCGGCCAACGTGGCCTTCAATGCAGCAACCCTGGGCGCACAAGCGTCGCTGCTGACCGTAGTGGGCGATGACGAAGCCAGCCATAAGCTGGAAGCCTTGGTCGCCAAGACCGGCATACGCACCCACTTCGGGCGTGATGCAGACCTCAAGACCACGGTGAAGTTGCGGGTAATCGGGCGACAACAACAGCTGATCCGACTCGACTTTGAAAACACGCCCAAGAGCGAAGTGCTGGCAACCCAAACAGCCACCTTCACCCGTTTGCTGGCCGAGCACGATGCCATCCTGTTTTCCGACTATGGCAAGGGCGGCCTGGCTCACGTGAGCGACATGATTGCCGGTGCCCGTGCGGCCGGCAAGCCCATCTTCATTGACCCCAAGGGCAGCGACTATTCGCGCTACCAGCAAGCGACCGTTATCACCCCCAACCGCGCCGAACTGCAACAAGTCATTGGCGCCTGGACCAGTGAAGACGATCTGCACGCCAAAGTTCACGCACTACGCAAACAACTCCAATTGGATGCAGTGCTGTTGACCCGCAGTGAAGAAGGCATGACCCTGTTTGATGCAGACGGACATTTGCACGTCAGCGCACAAGCGCGCGAGGTGTTTGACGTCACCGGCGCAGGTGACACGGTGATTGCCACCATGGCCAGCCTGGTGGGCGCCGGCATGACCCTGCGCGAAGCTGTGCCCCTAGCCAATCGCGCCGGCGGCATTGTGGTCGGAAAATTCGGCACCGCCACGGTGTCTTACGAGGAGCTTTTTGCATGACACGCATCGTGGTTACCGGCGCGGCCGGTTTCATTGGCAGCAACATCATTGCCGGACTCAATGCCCGCGGCATGACCGACATCATTGCGGTGGACGACCTGAAGCAAGGCGACAAATTCCGCAACCTGGTCGATCTGAAGATTGCCGACTATGTCGACATGGACACCTTCTATGACGAGTTCGCCGGCGGCCACTACGGCCAAGTCGAAGCCGTGTTCCACGAAGGCGCCTGCAGCGACACGATGGAGCAGGACGGCAAGTACATGATGGCCAACAACTACACGCTCTCCTGGCACCTGTTCCAGGCTTGCCAGAAGCGTGGTGCACGGCTCTTGTACGCCTCCAGCGCGGCCACCTATGGCGGATCTGACACTTTCCGTGAAGACCCTGCCTTTGAAGGTCCGCTCAATGTCTACGGCTACTCCAAGCTGCTGTTCGACCAGCGCATGCGCCGCGAGTGTGGTGTGAACTTTGAACGCACCAAGGCAGGCCGTACCCACCAGGTCGTGGGCTTTCGCTATTTCAATGTGTACGGCCCACGTGAGCAACACAAAGGTCGCATGGCCAGCGTCGCATTCCACCAGTTCAACCAGTTCAATGCCGAGGGCAAAGTGAAGCTCTTCGGCGAATACGGTGGCTACCCGCAAGGCGGCCAGATGCGCGACTTTGTGTTCATTGACGATGTGGTGGCCGTGAACCTCTGGTTCTTTGACAACCCCGCTCAAAGCGGCATCTTCAACCTGGGTTCCGGCCGCGCACAGCCGTTCAATGATGTGGCCAGCTCTGTGGTCAACGCCATGCGGCGCCTGTGCGGCGAGTCCGCATTGCCCTTGGATGACATCGCCCAGCAGGGGCTGGTGGAATACGTGCCTTTCCCCGATGCCTTGCGCGGCAAGTACCAGTGCTATACCCAGGCCGACCTGAGCGCCCTGCGCGCCACCGGCTGCGACCACCAGTTTGCGGATGTGCAAACCGGCGTCAGCCGCTATGTGGACTGGTTGGCCAGCCGTAAAGCCTGAAAACCTAACGACCCGACCGATGTCGCAGGCCCACGCACCCACAACCCGCTCAGCGATCCGTCGCCTACTGTGTGGCGCAGTGCTGCTGGCATGCGGGGCAAGCCAGGCACTCGAACTCAATGAGGCCACCGAGGCCCAACTCGACGGCTTGCGCGGCCTGGGCCCCAGCAGCACCGCACGGATACTGCAGGCCCGAGCGGCGGGTCCATTCCAAAGCTGGGCGGACTTCATGGCACGCGTCAAAGGCATCAAACCTGCTACGGCCGCCAAGTTCTCTGCGCAAGGGCTGACCGTCCAGGGTGCGACCTACACACCGGAGTCCAAATAATGCATCCCGTGATTGCCATTTGTATTGGCGCTTGCACCGGTGCCCTTGCGCGCTGGCAACTGGGCTTGTGGCTCAACCCGGTCGCCACCGCCGGTACTGTGCTGCCTTGGGGCACGCTGGCAGCCAATCTGATTGGTGGTTACCTGATCGGTGTGTGCGTTGCCGTGTTCCAGGCCATGCCGCAGCTGGACCCGGCCTGGCGCCTTGCGCTAGTGACGGGCTTTCTGGGCGCACTCACAACTTTCTCGAGCTTCTCGGCCGAAGTCGTCGCCATGCTGGGGCAGCAACGGTATGCGTTGGCACTGGGCACCGCCGGCGTGCACCTGCTGGGCTCTTTGGCGCTGACGATTGCCGGCATGCGCTCTGCTACATTTTTGATAGCTGCTCGCGCATGATTCAAGAGCGCTAGCGAGTCTTTTCTTTTTAAAATCCTAGCGCACCCCCATGCACATCATGGTTTACCCCTAGGCCCGCCCGTCAGGGTTTCTTCAGCCCTAAATGCAGGGCTAAGGCTTAGACTCCGTTGGTTCTTACTGCGAGCCTGCGCTTTCGTAGTCAAGGCATTGGATAACTACAAACGGAGACACCATGGCACCCCTGCTATCACTGTCCAGGCTGATCGATACGGTCAGTACTTGGGTCGGAAAACTCACCATGTGGCTGATTCTGGCCACTACCTTGATCAGCGCTGGCAATGCGCTGGTGCGCAAAATCTTCAACAACAGCTCCAACGGCTTGCTGGAAATCCAGTGGTATCTGTTTGCAGCCGTTTTCATGCTGGGCGCAGGCTATGGCTTGCTGAAGAACTCGCATGTGCGAATTGACTTTATCTCCACCAAACTGAGCGACCGCGCCCGTAATTGGATCGATATTGGCGGGATTATTTTGGTTCTGTTTCCCCTCTGTGCCATCAGCATTTCTCTAGGCTGGCCCTTCTTCATGCAGGCCTTGGCGAGCGGCGAAATGTCACAAAACGCAGGCGGCTTGATCCGCTGGCCTGCCTATGCCTTGATTCCTTTGGGCTTTGCGCTGCTGATGATGCAAGGCGTATCTGAATTGATCAAGCGCATCGCTTTCCTGACCGGCAATGGTCCGGATGTATTGAGCAGCGAAGAGTCCAAATCTGACGACCAAAAGAAGCTCGAAGAGCTCGAGGCCCAAACCGCCAAGCTGTTGGCCGGAGACAAATAATGCAAACCACTCTCTTGGCACAACAGTTTGTGCCCTTGATGTTCATCACGCTGTTCATCGTTCTGCTGACCGGCTTTCCTGTGGCTTTCGGCCTAGCCGCTACCGGCTTGGCGTTAGGCTTTGTCGGTATTGAGGCCGGAATATTCCCGGCGGCCTTGTTCCAAGCATTGCCGCTTCGCATATTCGGCATCATGCAGAACGACACGCTGCTGGCGATTCCGTTCTTCACTTTCATGGGGATTATTCTGGAACGCTCCGGCATGGCCGAAGACCTGCTGGAAACCGTGGGCCAAGTGTTCGGCCCCGTGCGCGGTGGCGTGGCGATTGCCGTGATTCTGGTGGGCGCCTTGTTGGCTGCTACTACCGGTGTGGTGGCTGCCGCTGTGATTTCCATGGGCCTGATTTCCCTGCCCGTGATGCTGCGCTACGGTTACAGCCGGACGATTGCGACTGGCACGATTACCGCCTCGGGCACTTTGGCTCAAGCGATTCCACCGTCGCTGGTGTTGATCGTGCTGGCCGACCAGTTGGGCCGCTCCGTGGGCGACATGTATTCCGGTGCATTGATTCCCGGCTTGCTGCTGGTCGGCCTTTACATCGCATTCATTGTGGCTGTGGCGATTTTCAAACCTGCCATGGTGCCCGCGTTACCACCTGAAGCCTTGCTGTACAAGGAAGACAACGGAGCTTCGGGCCACAAGTCTTTGCTGGCTCTGGTGCTGGTGTGCGCGGGCGTGGGTTACGCATGGGCGCAAGTGCATGATGGCCTGCTGACCAAGTGGCTGGAGCGCGCGACGCCCTCTGCCGGCGATGAAATCGTCATTCTGTCGCTGACTTTGGCTTCCCTCACCGGATTGGCATTGGCCATCATCAACCGCGTCACCAAGCTGGGCTTGTTGTCCAAACTGGCAGAGCAGGTCACCTTTGTGCTGATGCCACCGCTGATCTTGATCTTCCTGGTGCTGGGTACCATCTTCTTGGGCGTTGCCACTCCCACCGAAGGCGGTGCGATGGGTGCTTTGGGTGCGCTGATTCTGGCTTTCGGCAAACGCCGCTTGGACATGCCATTGATGAAGCAAGCGTTGGAGAACACCGCCAAACTGGCGTCGTTCGTGCTGTTCATTTTGATCGGCTCCACTGTGTTCAGCTTCACCTTCAACGCGGCTGACGGCCACATCTGGGTCGAGCACTTGTTCGACAAGATTCCCGGCGGCGCCTGGGGCTTCCTGGTGGTGGTGAACGTGCTGGTGTTCATCTTGGGCTGTTTCATCGACTTCTTTGAAATCGCCTTCATCGTGATCCCCTTGTTGGCACCGGTGGCTGAGAAGATCCTGCCCGGCCTCGTGCCCGGCATGACACCCGACCAGGCCATGATCTGGTTCGGCGTGATCATTGCGATGAACTTGCAGACCTCCTTCCTGACTCCGCCCTTCGGCTTTGCGTTGTTCTACTTGCGCAGTGTGGCCGCCAAGTTCGACTACAAAGACCGGGTAACCGGCAAGCTGATTCCCTCGGTCAAAACTGTTGAGATCTACAAAGGCTCTATTGCGTTCATCATCCTGCAGTTGATTATGGTGGTGGCCGTTATCTCTTTCCCGGCTCTGGTAACAGGCGGCATCGAGAAAGTGGAGTCGCTGAGCGCTGACCAGATCATGCAGCAGCTCGATACGCCCAAAGCAGAGGAAGCGGCTGATCCTCTGGCAGGCATGGACAACGGCTCCAAGGATGCATCAGCAGCCCCCGCTGACTCTGCGAAGGAAGAGGACCCGATGAAGGCCTTGGAGGATGCCGCCAAAGAGGCATCCAAAAAACCTTAATCCTGCGTTGACATAAAGACGGGACCGTCGCCAGCCTAAACGCTGCCACGGTCCCTTTTTCGTCATTGGCGTCCATCAATCCAACTTCACTATTTCTCTAGCACATGACTGATCCAAGCACCGTACAGATTGTGGGGGCCGTGATATTCGGCCTCGCCGTGATTCACACGTTTTCCACCAAGTTTTTTGAACACCTTGCGCACACCCGCCCCAACCACGCGGGGCTTTGGCACCTGCTGGGTGAAGTGGAAGTCGTCTTCGGCTTCTGGGCCATGGTGTTGATGTTTGCCATGCTGGGTTTGGTGGGCACCAAAGAAGCATCGCAGTACCTCGATAGCAGGAACTTTACGGAGCCCTTGTTCGTATTTGCCATCGTGGTGATTGCGGGTAGCCGCGCGGTGCTGCACATGGCAAAAAAAGGAGTGAGTGCAGTCGCCAGCATCGTCCCGCTCAAAGGGGGCATGGCGTTTTACTTTGTGGCGCTTTCTTTTGTTCCGCTGCTGGGCTCGTTTATTACCGAACCTGCCGCCATGACCCTGGCGGCCATGATGCTCAAAGAGCGCATTTTCGGTGTCGGGCTGTCTAACCGTTTGAAATACGCCACCCTGGGCGTCTTGTTCGTCAATGTCTCCATCGGCGGAACCCTCACATCCTTTGCAGCGCCACCTGTTCTGATGGTGGCTGCGAAATGGAACTGGGACAGCTGGTACATGCTGACCCACTTCGGTTGGAAGGCAGCCATCGCAGTGTTCGTCAATGCGCTCGCAGTCACCCTGCTTTTCAAAGACCAGCTGGTGCAACTGCCCAAGACCTCGTCAGCCCGTGATTTCGAGATTCCCTTCAGCGTCATGCTGGTGCACGTGCTGTTCCTCGCCGGCGTCGTGACATTCGCCCACCACCCTGCAGCGTTCCTGGGCTTGTTTTTGTTTTTCATCGGCTTCGCACAAGCCTACCCGCGCTACCAGGACAGCCGCTTGCTGCTGCGTGAAGGTTTGCTTGTCGCATTTTTCCTTGCAGGCCTGGTGGTGCTGGGCGGGCAACAACAGTGGTGGCTGGAGCCCCTGCTGCGCGGCATGGATTCGTCCACCGTCTACTACGGCGCCACCGCATTGACGGCCATTACCGACAATGCAGCTCTGACCTACCTGGGTTCCCTGGTGGAAGGATTGAGTGATGAGTTCAAGTACGCTCTGGTTGCAGGTGCGGTGACTGGCGGTGGCTTGACTGTGATTGCAAACGCCCCCAATCCTGCGGGCTTTGCCATTCTGCGGGGCAATTTTGAAGACGAGACCATTCACCCGGTCGGCCTCTTCCTGGCAGCTTTGCCAGCGACCATCGTGGCAATTGTGGCGTTCAGGTTCCTCTAAGAAAGCAGGCTTCCGGAACAAAAAATCCGGAGGCTGCAATTGCGCTTAGGAGCGCGCATAAAAAAAGCCCCGCATTGCGGGGCTTTTTGCTTGTCAGAACGAAGTTCTGATTACAGCTTTTGCGCTTGCATGAAGCTGTCAAAACGCGCTTCAGTAAAGCGGAACCACAGGTTCTGGTCCTTGCGGAATGCTGAGTAGTCGTCGTAGACCTTTTTCCAATTGGGGTTCTTGGCACTGATTTCTTCGTACAAGGCCATAGATTCTTTGAAAGCCAGGTCCAGTACGTCTTTGGGGAAAGGCATGACCTTGACTTTGGCGCCCACCAGTTCCTTCAAGGCCTTGGGGTTACGCGCGTCGTACTTGGCTTGCATTTCCACGTGCGCATAGGAGGCAGCAGCTTCAACGATGGCCTTGTTTTCTGGCGACAGAGCAGCAAAAGCTTTGTCGTTAATGAAAAAGTCGAGCTCTGGGCCGCCTTCCCACCAGCCGGGGTAGTAGTAAAAGGGAGCGACTTTGCCGAAGCCCAGTTTCTGGTCATCGTAGGGGCCAACCCACTCTGCTGCGTCGATAGTGCCCTTTTCCAGCGCTGTGTAGATTTCTCCGCCGGGGATGTTCTGTGGAACACCGCCCATACGCTCAATCACCTTGCCTGCGAAGCCACCCACGCGGAACTTCAGGCCCTTAATGTCAGCAGCGGACTTGATTTCTTTACGGTACCAGCCGCCCATCTGGGCTCCAGTGTTACCGCCTGGGAAGTTCACGATGTTGTACTTGGCGTAGAACTCACGCATCAGCTTGCCACCGTTGCCTTCGTACATCCAGGCAGTCATCTGACGGCTGTTCAGGCCGAAAGGAATGGCGCAACCCAAGGCGAAGGTTTCGTCCTTGCCGAAAAAGTAGTAAGGAGCAGTGTGGGCCATTTCCACAGTGCCGTTTTGGACGCCGTCCACCACACCGAAGGCGGGCATCAATTCACCGCCAGCGTGGGTAGTGATCGTGAACTTGCCACCGGACATTTCGCCCACTTTTTTGGCGAACACATCAGCGGCACCAAAAATGGTGTCCAACGCCTTGGGGAAACTGGAGGCAAGGCGCCAGCGGATGGCAGCTTGTGCGTGCACGGCGGGAGCTGCACCAGCAGCCAAAACGCCGGCAATACCTGCGTTTTTGATTATTGAACGACGATCCATTCGCTTTTCTCCGGTAATTGAGTTGTAACCAGCTTGAAGCGCAGTTCTTCCGCGCATCAAGGACTGTGTAAGTCAAGCGCGATTGTAGGAATGCGAATAACCCTACTCGTGGGGGTTTTCCCTCGGCAACAGGCTCTTTTGTGTAGACGTTCAGCTTCCTGCAAGCCAAGCCTCGCGGGCTGCGGGCTTGACTGACATCAGTCTTACACCACACGCACCAAATGCGTCAGCAAATGGCCGAATCTTTGGCGCACAGACGCTTGGATGCCGGCGGCATCCAGCCCCTGCATTTGCAGCAGATATGCAGGGTCACCATGCTCAATAAACTCATCCGCCAAGCCCAGCTGAAGGACTGGGATGGACAGCTTGGCTGCCTGCAGCGCTTCAAGAACTGCGCTGCCTGCGCCTCCCATGGTGGCGCCCTCTTCCACCGTCACCAATGCACTGTGCGTGGCCGCCACTTGCAGCAGCAACTCGGTATCCAAAGGCTTGGCCCAGCGCATATTCACCACTGTGGCGCCCAATGCTTCAGCAGCCACCAGCGCCGGATACAGCAAAGTGCCAAACGCCAGAATGGCGATGTTGCCACCCTGCTTGCGGATCTCACCTTTGCCAAAAGGCAAACCTTCCAAAGAACTGCTGACTGCCACTCCGGCGCCACTACCACGCGGGTAACGCACGGCCACCGGATGGTTTTGCGCATATGCAGTGCTGAGCAACTGGCGGCATTCGTTTTCATCAGCGGGGCAAGCAACGCTCATGTTGGGAATGCAGCGCAGGAAAGGAATGTCATAGGCACCGGCGTGGGTGGCTCCGTCAGCACCTACCAGGCCTGCGCGGTCCAGCGCAAACACGACTGGCAGATTTTGCAGCGCCACGTCATGAATCAACTGGTCGTAGGCACGCTGCAGGAAGGTGGAATAAATCGCCACCACCGGCTTGAGACCCTCGGTGGCCAGACCACCTGCAAAGGTCACTGCGTGTTGCTCAGCGATGCCCACATCGAAGTAACGCTGGGGGAAGCGCTTTTCAAACTCCACCATGCCTGAGCCCTCGCGCATGGCGGGAGTAATGCCCACCAAGCGCTCGTCAGCGGCCGCCATGTCGCACAACCACTGGCCGAATACCTGGGTAAACGTGGTTTTGGCAGGCGTGGTGGATTTCACCAGCCCCACGGCGGGGTCAAACTTGCCCGGGCCGTGGTAGGCCACCGGGTCCGCCTCAGCCAGCTTGTAGCCTTGGCCTTTTTTGGTCACCACATGCAGGAACTGCGGGCCTTTGAGCTGCTTGATGTTCTCCAGGGTCGGAATCAGCGAGTCGAGGTCATGCCCGTCGATGGGGCCTATGTAGTTGAAGCCGAATTTTTCAAACAGCGTGGCCGGCACCACCATGCCCTTGGCCTGTTCTTCGAGGCGCTTGGCCAGCTCAAACAGAGGAGGCGCGCCCTTGAGCACGCTCTTGCCCACGCTTTTGGCAGCCGCATAAAACTGGCCACTCATTAACTGGGCCAGGTAGCGGTTCAGCGCGCCTACAGGCGGGCTGATGCTCATGTCGTTGTCATTCAGGATCACCAGCAAGCGGCAGTCCTCGACACCTGCGTTGTTCAGGGCCTCAAAGGCCATGCCGGCAGTCATGGCGCCGTCGCCAATCACGGCGACTGAGTAGCGGTCTTCACCCTTGATGCGGGAGGCCAGCGCCATACCCAGTGCGGCAGAAATCGAGGTGCTGGAGTGGGCAGTGCCAAAGGTGTCGTACTCGCTCTCATCACGGCGGGGAAAGCCGGACAAGCCGCCGAACTGGCGCAGGCTGTCCATGCGGTCGCGACGGCCGGTCAGAATTTTGTGCGGGTAGGTCTGGTGACCCACGTCCCAGACGATGCGGTCATCCGGCGTATTGAACACGTAATGCAATGCCACCGTCAGCTCCACCGTGCCGAGGTTGGAGCTCAGGTGCCCACCCGTGCGGGCCACGCTGTGCAACAGGTAGTTGCGCAACTCGTCCGCCAGCGTCCGCAATTGCGGACGCTGCAACTGCCGCAAGGCGGCCGGATCGTCGATGGTGGCCAACAAGGGCGTTGTGGAGGGATTGCTGGATGACATTTGCTATTCTTTTAGTAGCTACTCACGCACATTCCATGAGCGCCAGAGGCCGATTTCATATAAATAATTGCTCGCCTGTCTTTCAATGGGCGCGGTGCACCACCATGCCGGCCAGCGCCCGCAGGGCAGCGGTATCGGGCAGACCGCTGGCATCGAGCGCGTCCAGCGCCTGGGTGTACAGGCTCAGCGCGTAGTCGCGGCTGGCTTGCAGGCCCATCAGGGACACATAGGTGGGTTTGTCGTTGTCGGCATCCTTGCCGGCGGTCTTGCCCAACGTCGCAGAATCTGCTGTCACGTCCAGTATGTCGTCCACTACCTGGAACGCCAGGCCAATCGCGGCGCCATAAGCCTCCAAACCGGACAGCACCTGTGCAGTAGGTTGGGCACATTGGGCACCCATGACGACGCTGCCTTGCAGCAAGGCACCAGTTTTGAGCTGGTGCATTTCGCGCAACTGGTTCTCCGTGAGTGGCAGGCCCACGCTGGCCAGGTCGATCGCTTGGCCACCGGCCATGCCGGAACTGCCGGCCGCGCGCGCCAACAAGCCGCACAAACGGGCCTGCACAGTGCAGGGCACAGAGCCATCCAAGGGGGTCAAAAATTCAAAGGCCAGCGCCTGCAAAGCGTCGCCAGCCAGCAAGGCACTGGCCTCGCCGAACTGCACATGCACAGTCGGCTTGCCACGGCGCAGCACATCGTTGTCCATGCAGGGCATGTCGTCGTGCACCAGCGAGTAGGCGTGAATCAGTTCCACCGCGCATGCAGCCCGCAAAGCCGCGGCATCACAGCCATGGCCCAATTCCGCCACCGCCTCGTGGGCGGCCAACACCAACAGGGGCCGCAGGCGCTTACCACCGTCCAGCACGGCGTAGCGCATGGCGTCTACCAAGGCAGCCGGGGCCCCATGGTCCACACCCTGCGGTGCATCTGCGGTGATCCAGGCTTCCAAGGCGCGCTCCACGCGGTCCAGGCGCTCGCGCATCCAGGTGTCCAGTTCAAAATCAACTGTCATGTCTGCGGCCTGGCTCATTGGGCTTTCCAAGGTTTCAGCACACCGTCGTCCAACACCTTGATCTGGTCTTCCACCGCCTGCAGCTTGTCGCGGCAGTGCTGCAACAGCGCGGCACCGCGTTGGTAGTTGGTCAGCAGCTGGTCCAGGGGCAGGTCGCCGGACTCCAGGCGCGCGACAAGCCCTTCCAGTTCGGCCATGGCCGCTTCATAGGTGGCAGGGAGCGCGGTGGCGTCGGGTTGGGATGGGCTGGCCTTGGGCATGGGTGGAGCAATCTGAAGCAAACCGCGATTTTAGGCGCATAGCGAATGGGCAACTGTCTCTAAGGCAGAGTGCCTGATACGGGGTGCGGGTACAATCGCCCCTCCCGCTTCCGGCCACCCGCTTCTAGACTGGCCGGCTCCCATTCACCGCGCACTTTGGTGCATCCCCCTGTGGGGAGTCTTTAGGTCAGGTCACCCATGTCTGATTTAAGTCTTCAACTGCAGCAGGCGAACAGCCAACTACCAGTTTCGAGCTACTTTGACCCGGCGCTTTACGCGCTTGAAATGCAAAGTATCTTTCAGCAAGGGCCCCGCTATGTGGGGCACTCTTTGAGCGTCCCCCACGTCGGGGACTACTACGCCCTGCCCCAGGAAAACGGGGGCCGAGCGCTGGTGCGCAATGCAGCAGGCATTGAACTCATCTCCAACGTCTGCCGCCACCGCCAGGCCATCATGCTCAAGGGCCGTGGCTCACTCACGCACAGCGGCAACCAGATCCAAAGCGGCAACATCGTCTGCCCGCTGCACCGCTGGACTTACAGCGGCGCCCACGCCGGCCACAACGGCAGCCAGAGCGGCACGCTGATCGGCGCCCCCCACTTCGCCCACGACCCGTGCCTGAACCTCAACAACTACAAGCTGCAGGAATGGAACGGCCTCCATTTTGAAGACGACCGCGCCAATGGAGGCGTGGACGTGGCGGCCCAACTGGCGAACATGGGCCCGCGTGCCGACCTGAGCTTTGAGGGCTATGTGCTCGACAAGGTGGAGATGCACGAGTGCAACTACAACTGGAAAACCTTTATTGAGGTGTATCTGGAGGACTACCACGTAGGCCCCTTCCACCCCGGGCTGGGCCAGTTTGTGACCTGTGAAGACCTGCGCTGGGAGTTCAAGGACAACTACTCGGTGCAAACCGTGGGTGTGGCCAACCGCCTGGGCAAGGCCGGCAGCCCGACCTACGAGCGCTGGCACAAGGCCCTGCTGGGCTACCGCAACAACGTGCCCCCGCAGTACGGCGCCATCTGGCTCACCTACTACCCCCACATCATGGTGGAGTGGTACCCGCATGTGCTGACCGTGTCCACCCTGTTCCCCATGGGCATAAACAAAACCATGAACATGGTGGAGTTCTACTACCCCGAAGAGATTGCCGCCTTCGAGCGCGAGTTTGTGGAAGCCCAACAGGCCGCCTACATGGAAACCTGCATCGAAGACGACGAAATCGGCGAACGCATGGACGCCGGCCGCCGCGCCTTGTTTGACCGGGGCGACAACGAAGTCGGCCCCTACCAGAGCCCCATGGAAGACGGCATGCAGCACTTCCACGAGTGGTACCGGCGCAAGCTGGGCGGCGCAGTCGGCGGCTGAACACTTACTATTAAAAGCATAGCTGCTCGCGCACATTCCATGGGCGCTAGCAGCTCTTTTTATTACTAAACACCTATGCAAGCTCTGTGGATGGTCCTGGCCTCGTTCTGGTTCGCGCTGATGGCGGTGGGCATCAAGTACGCGTCCAATAGCTTTGGCACCTTTGAGCTCGTGTTCTACCGGGGCCTGGTCAGCATTGTGTTTATGGGCATCGTGGTGCGGGCCAGTGGTTCCAGCCTGCGCACCCCGGTGCCGCTGATGCACGTGTGGCGCAGCACCATCGGTGTGGTATCTCTGGGCAGCTGGTTTTACGCCATTGCCCACCTGCCACTGGCCACTGCCATGACACTTAACTACATGAGCGGCGTCTGGGTGGCTGCTTTTGTAGTGGGCGGTGCCCTGCTCTACGGCAAAGAGCAACCACAGGGCGCGCTACTGGGCACGGTGCTGATGGGTTTTGTGGGCGTGGTCATGACACTGCGCCCCACCATCGACCAGAACCAGCTGTTTGCCGGCCTGATCGGCTTGCTCTCCGGCCTGGGCGCTGCACTGGCCTACATGCAGGTAACGGCGCTGGGCAAGGTCGGCGAGCCGGAAGAGCGCACCGTGTTTTACTTCTCGGTAGGCAGCGCAGTGGTTGGCGCTGTGGGCATTGCCTTCACGGGTTTCACCCCATGGAGTGAGGTGGATTGGCGGGATGCCGTCTGGGTCATTCCCATCGGCGTGCTGGCGTCCTTGGGTCAATGGTGCATGACCCGCGCCTACCGCAAAGGCGCCACGTTGGTGGTGGCCAGCATGCAGTATTCGGGCATTGTGTTCGGGGTGATCTTCAGTTTGGTGCTGTTTGGCGACCAGATTCCGACGCTGGGCTGGATAGGCATTGCCGTGATCGTGACCAGCGGCGTGCTGGCGACCGTGCTGCGGACGCGCTTGCTACCGAATACGCCGGCTGAGGAGCACTAGGCCAGCCTTAACTGAGACTGGAGCGGATAGCTTCCAGATATGTGCGCACCGATTGTTGTGTGGTGAGCCCGATGGCTATCTGCAAAGCAGCCTCGACCTCTGCCTTGGAGCTATCGCTTCGCAAGCGCAACAAATGCGCTTTGGCAACCCACCAGGGCTGGAACGACTTGGTCACGGACCTGTCCATCGCGTCCAGTTGCGCGAGCCCTTCGCTCACATTGCCTGACTCGCCCATGGCCACTGCGCCCGCTACCAAGGCTCCCTGCGTGGGGTAATGCGCATTGATTTGTCGGTAGAGCAAATCAATGCCTCGCCACGGCGTCTTTCCCGTAAAGAGACGTTGACAATGGGCCGACTGGACGGCGGCCTCCAGCTGAAAAGGACCCGGCCGCCTTTGCTGGGCCGCAATCCACAGCAGCTGATCCGCTCGCACGATCGCTTCGCGATTCCAACGCTGGGTGTCCTGCTCGGCCAAAGGAATGAACTCACCGGACGGCCCCGTCCTGGCATCCCGTCGCGCGTCACAAAACATCATCAAGGCTTGCAATCCCCGGGCTTCCGGCTGATCCGGCAAGAGAGCGCACACAATGCTGCCCAGATACAGCGCCTCTTCCCGCAGATCCGTAATCCGGGTCTCTGCGCCGTCCACCGCGTCCAAAGCCAAACCGAAGGCGCCGTAAATGGACTCGAGCACAAACCCCAGCCTCTCGGGCAACTCCGCCCTCTCGGGATCTTCAAAACGGATGGCAGTATCACGAATTTTTTGCTTGGCACGCACCAGCCGCTGCGCTAGGGTTGCGGGCGAAACCATCAAGGCAGGCGCCATGTCCGCCACCTGCAATCCAAGAACCACCTGCAGCATCAGCGGAATCCGCACCTTTTCATCAATCGCCGGATGGGCACACACAAACATGAGCTTGAGCCGTGCATCAGGTACCACAGGGCGCTCCTCCTGAATGGCCTCTTGCTCAAGGAGCACCGTGACCGCAGGATCAAAGCGGACCTGGTCATGGCGGGCAACCTGCAGCAACTGGCGCTTGGCAACAGTCAGGATCCAGGCATCCGGCGATGCGGGTACCCCACTGACAGGCCATACCTCCAAGGCTTTCAACAATGCATCATTCAAGGCATCTTGCGCGGCGGCAATGTCGCGCCACTGCCATGCCAGGTAGGACACCAAACGGCCATACGACTCCCGGGCCGCCAGCTCGGCGGCCCTGAAAGCAGCGCGGGAATCAGCCGACACTCAGTTCGGCGGGGCCATGACCAACACCGGCCGTACTTCGGTCGTACCGGTCAAAGAACTGGGGCTGCGTGCGGCCCACTCCAAAGCGTCATCCAAGCTCGGAACCTCAATAATGAAATAGCCGCCGATATGCTCTTTGGTATCTGCGTAAGGTCCGTCGTGGATGACGCGCTTGCCATTGCGCAATTGAACCTGGGTACCGGTGTTGGGGTCCTGCAGACCATTGCCTTGCACAAAAATTCCGGATTGGCCCATCGCGCCAATATAGGCATTCCATGCGCCCCAGTAAGCGGGTGCAGTCTCAGGGTTGGCACGTTGGGCCAAATCTTCCGCGGTCTCTTTGTGAATCAACATGAATTGCATGGTTTTCTCCTGAAAAAAGATGAGTTCAATATAAGTAGGGTGAAACGAGTAAATGCGCGACTACCAGCTGGCGCGGCGGATTTGCCGCATGGAAACCCACAGCAAACCTGCAGCAATGAGCACTACGGTGGTGAGAATGGCGACCTGCCCCATTCCGAAAGACTGGAAGACACCTTGCGTGATGTCACCCACATAGAGCACCAAATATACGACCAGAGAAACCGCAAACACAGGGCGTGACCATGGCGAACGCAATAGCAACAACAAGCAACCCAGCGCACCACCGAACACGCCGGTAGCAAAGGCGACCGTCATCCAAGACGGCAAGCTGACATACAGCTCCGCTTGTTCCTTGGTCATTCCGTTGCTCATCAGGCTGCCCACTGAGCCTTGCACGGTGGGCAGAAACTGGATGATTCCAAAAATATTCCAGGCCAGCCCCAAAATGGCCACGGGCCAGAACCATTTGGGCAGAGCCCGTTGCGCGTTGTCTTCAGACATGAGTGATCTCCAAGGTGAGAGCCCGAGCATTATTGCGTTGGCTCATTCATGTGATGCTTGGATGAAGCTCCAATCGACAAGGTGCTGAAAAAAGTTTTCGGTTTCGCTTAAATTGGCTGGATTGGACGATGTCCCAAGCGAGGCTAGACTCAAGTCCATCCCGATTTACAAAGTTTTCCGGACCTTTTGTCGGCAACTTGGCCCCCCTTTTTGTTAGACCAGCCGCCTCCCAACCCCATGCCCTACACCACCCTGATCTCCGTCGCCCAACTCCAAGCCCTGCAAGCCAGCGCCACGCCTGCCGTCGTTTTCGACTGCAGCTGCGACCTTATGCGGCCCGAAAAGGGTCCCGCTCAATATGCCGAGAGCCATATTGCCGGCGCCCTCTACGCCCATCTGGACAACAACCTGAGCGCCAAGGGCGACCCGGCTTTGACCGGCGCGCAGTCCGGCGGACGGCACCCGCTCCCTGCGCGTGAAAAGTTCGCGGCCTGGCTGGGTAGCGTGGGCGTCAAAAACACCGACCAGGTGGTGGTGTACGACCGCCAAGGCGCCAATTACTGCGGCCGCTTGTGGTGGATGCTCAAGTGGTTGGGCCATGCAAATGTGGCCGTGCTGGACGGCGGCTTCCAAGCCTGGCAGGCAGCGGGTGGTGCGGTGAGCAGCGGTGATGAACCTGCGCGCGCACCCTCTACCTTTGCGGTGGCCGACCCGCTGGTGGCTTTGCGCAGCAGCGACCAGGTGCTGGCCCATCTGGGCAAGCCTACCCAGCATGTGCTGGATGCGCGTGGTGCCCCGCGATTCCGGGGTGAAACCGAGCCAATTGACCCGGTGGCCGGCCACATCCCCGGCGCCTTGAACCGGGTTTTCAGCAACAACTTGGGCGCTGATGGCTTCTTCAAACCGGCCGCTGTGCTGCGTGGTGAATTCGAGGCCTTGCTGGGGCAGCGGCAAGCGGAGCACGTGGTGCACCACTGCGGCAGCGGTGTCAGCGCTGTGCCCAATATCCTCGCCATGGAGATTGCCGGCTTGCAAGGCAGCGCCTTGTTTGCCGGCAGCTGGAGCGAGTGGTGCAACCGTCCGGGCTTCCCGGTAGCGCAAGGCTGAGACCCCGCTTACACTGCGGCCTCATGATCCTGCCGAGCCTCAGCCTTCCCGCCAAGCGCCTGGCCGCCGACCTGATGGTGGTGCTGGGCGTGGTAGCGGCGGGTCTGCTGAGTACGGCTGCGGTCTACAGCAACTTGCGGGAGGCCGAGGCCCTGCGGATCTACGAGCAGCGTAGCGCACTGGCCGAAACCGTACTCGGCGCCCTGGACCACGACGCGACCAGCACCATCGAAGCCGTGCGCGGTGCGGCCCTCATGGCCGAAATGCAGCCCGCCATGACCCGGGCCCAGTTTGACCTGTACGCCAACCGCCTCAAGATCGCGCACCCCACGGTCGCAGCCCTCGAGTGGCAAAAAATGGAAGCGTCGGAGGGCTTTGTTTTCCCGACAAACCTGAAAGAGTGGACGCACCAGGCCCGCCCCCTGTTGGATGAGGCCCAGAAAGACGCGCGGGTCGTAGGCACACCCATTGCCACCGGTGCATTTGCTGCCGTCACACCTTTGGCAGAAGGCGCCAAGCCTGCCGTGATCATCACCGTCCCGGTGTACCAGCGCAGTGCGGACACGGACAGCATCAGCCGCCATATCGGCTTCATCAATGCGCTGGTGGATGTGGGTACGCTGGCCCGGAACGCAGCCTATCAGGCAGAGGCCGCAGGCAATGAATTGATCGTCCGCGACAGACAGACCGAGAGTGATGCCCCCTTGTTCACCTCGATGGGAGCCGCGGCACATACGCCGGGGCACGACAAAGACAGCGCCCACCGGGAAAGCGCAGATTACGCCCTGGAGTTGAACTTCGGTTCCCGCAATTGGGAACTGTTGCTGCACCCCAAACCCGAATTGCTGAATTCCGGCTGGGTACATCAGGCCACCTTCGCACTGGTGTTGGGCTTGTTGGTCACCGCCCTGCTCACCATTTTGTTGACACGCAGCCAAATCAACCGCAGACGATCTGAAACCGCCATAGCGCACGAACAGGCCTTGCGGGATGAATTGCTGGCAGAGCAATACCGCCTGAAAGAGGTGGTGGAAAGCACGGGCGTTGCCATCTGGGAATACGACCTGGTCCATCGCTTCCTTAGCGTCAGTGAGCGCTGGCACGTGGTCAGCGGCTACAGCCGCGAGGAACTGGGTGACAACGTGCTCACGAGTTGGCTGGGCATGGTGCATCCCGAGGACCGACCCCGCATCAGCGCGACCTTCGCGGATCTGACGAAGTTGCAGGGCGACCGTTTTGAGTACGAATACCGCATGCGCCAGAAAGACGGTCAATGGATGTGGGTCCAATCCCTGGCCCACATCGTGGCGCGTGATGGAAATGGCCAACCGATCAAAGTTGCCGGCATCAACTTGGAGGTCACCCAGCAAAAGGAGGCGGAGATCCGCATCCATGCCCTCAACGCCAGCCTTGAGGCCCAGATGCAGGAGGCCATGGCGCGCAGTGAAGCACGCGCCACGCTGGGCACCCTGATTGCCAGTGTGTCGCACGAAATGGCGACACCCATGGGCAACAGCATGATGACGGCCAGCACACTGGTCGCCCAGGCCAACCAGTTTGAGCAGCAAATGGTGGCGGGCACCTTGAAGCGCTCGGAATTGGCGCAGTTTGTCGGCCAAGTGCAAAGCGGCAATGAACTGCTACTGCGCAACCTGGAACGCGCGGTGGCCCTGCTCAAGAATTTCCGTCAAGTGGCGGCCGACCAGGCCAGCGAGCAGCGCCGCACTTTTGACCTTCAACAGGGCTTGCGCGAGATTCTGGACACGCTGGCGCCCAGTCTCAAACGCCAAAGCCACACGGTACTGCTGGAAGCGCCCGAGGGTATCCGCATGGACAGTTACCCCGGTCCGCTGGGCCAGGTCCTCATCAACCTCATCAACAACGCTTACCTGCATGCCTTCGAAGGCATGGAACACGGCGAAGTCCACATCAGTGCCACTGCCGATGAGACCCAAGTCACCCTCGTTTGCACCGATAACGGCCGCGGCATTGCCCCGGATACCTTGGAAAAAATGTTCCAGCCCTTCTTCAGTACCCGCATCGGCCGCGGCGGCACAGGGCTGGGTATGTCCATCGTCGAAAACCTGGTGAAAGCAACCCTGGGCGGCACCCTGGAAGTGCAGTCCACGGTGGGCCACGGCACCACCGTCACCATCAGGCTGCCGCGCAGCGCACCCGAACCCCGGCAGGAAGAGGAAGGTGCCTGAAGCGCCCCACTCCGCTCTTTCTTTAAAAGCCGAAACCTGAGCCGGCCCCCAGCAAGGTGGCGATACCCAAGACGGCAAAAATGGCTGCCGCAATCGAGTGCACCAGCTTCATCGGGATCTTGTTGGCGAGCTTGTCTCCGGCAAACACTGCTGGCACGTCGGCAATCAACATGCCCAGGGTGGTGCCGATGACCACCATCACCGGTGTCGCGTAGTGGGCGGCCATGGCCACGGTAGCGATCTGTGTCTTGTCGCCCATCTCGGCCAGGAAGAACGTAATCAGCGTGGCACCGAACACTCCGAATCGTCCGGCAATCCGGGTTTCTTCGTCTTCAATCTTGTCGGGAATCAGCGTCCAGATGGCCATGCCCAGAAAGGACGCACCAAGCACCCAGCGCAGCACGCCGGGGCTGATGGCGGAGGTGATCCAGGCCCCCAAAGCTCCGGCCAACCCATGGTTCACGATGGTGGCGGCCAGAATGCCCAGCACGATAGGCAATGGCTTTTTGAAACGGGCCGCGAGGATGAAGGCAAGGAGTTGGGTTTTGTCACCGATTTCGGCCAGAGCGACCACACCGGTAGAGACGAGAAGGGATTCCATAAGCACGAGTTCCAAGGCCGGTAGAAGACAAATGACCACGGCACATCACCGGCCAAGGCGGATGTGCGGTGGTCAAAGGTCTTGCCAAGACTGAACTGCTGGCGCCAGGGTCTGCGGACCCAGTGTGTTGACGCAAGCCTCTTGCGACGCAAGAGAGGCTACTCCCCAATGACAGAAGCCCTATTGTACCGGCTTCCCCTCCGCGGCGGGTTTCTCGCGCAACACCCAGCGCTTCAAGCGGCCCAAGAGATGTTCCAGATCGTCCACTACCGTGAACACCGATGGGATCACCAAGAGGCTGAGCACGGTGGACGTGATCAGCCCGCCGATCACCGCCACCGCCATCGGGCTGCGGAAGCTGCTGTCTGCAGCACCCCAGCCCACGGCCAGAGGCACCATGCCGGCGCCCATGGCGATGGTGGTCATCACAATCGGCCGCGCACGCTTGTGGCAGGCGTCAATGAGCGCGTCAAACCGGCTCATGGGCGCCGCAACGGGGTGACCATCACTGCCATCGCTACCCCGGCGCGCCAGGATCGCGTACTCCACCAACAAGATGGAATTCTTGGTCGCAATGCCCATGAGCATGATGAGCCCGATGAGCGAAGGCATGGAAAAGCTCTGGTTCACCACCAGCAAGCCCACAAACGCGCCACCCAAGGACAGTGGCAGCGCCGCCAGAATGGTGAAGGGTTGCAAGAAGTCCTTGAACAACAGCACCAGCACGATGTAAATGCACAGCACCCCGGTCAGCATGGCCAGGCCGAAGCTGGCAAACAGCTCACCCATGACTTCAGCGTCACCCAACGCCAACTGCTTCACGCCGGGCGGCAGGTTGGTGATCGAGGGCAGTTTTTGCACGGCCTCAGTCACATCGCCCAGTGGCGCGCCGGAGAGCTCGACTTCAAAGGTGATGTTGCGTGAGCGGTTCAGGCGGTCGATCACCGCCGGGCCACCGGCCACTTCGAGCGTCGCCACCTGACTCAGCATGACAGGGCCTTTGACGCCTGGCACCGCGAGTCGGCCCAGCAAGTCCAGGTCCTGTCGCGCGGAGTCATCCAGCTTCACAACAATCGGCACTTGCCGCTGGCTGAGGTTGAGCTTGGCCAGTGATGTGTCGTAGTCACCCACCGTCGCAATGCGCAAGGTCTCGCCAATAGAGGCACTGGTGACACCCAAGTCAGCAGCCTTCGCGAAGTCGGGGCGCACTGCGATTTCAGAGCGGATCAAACTCGCGCTGGAGGTGATGCTGCCCAAGCCGGGAATGGTGCGCAAATCGCGCTCCACCGCAGCGGCAGCACTGGCCAAGGCCAAGGGGTCTTCGCCGGTCAGCACCAGTTGGTACTTCTCGCCACTGCCGCCCAAGCCCACCTTGCTGCGGATGCCGGGCACTTCGGCCATGGCCGCGCGGATGGCGTTTTCAATGCCTTGCTTGCGCGGGCGCTTGCCACGCTCGGTCAGCAGCACGGTGAGCGTGGCCTTGCGGACCTCCGTGGTACCCGGAGGCGCGAACGGGTCAGAGCCCGCTGCACCACCACCGATGGTGGTGTAAATGCTCTGGATGTGATCAACCTTGCCCAGCAACTGGCGGGCATGCTCCGCCGCATCGCGCGTTTGCTTCAAGGTCGAGCCCGGTGGCAACTCGATGTACACCTGCGTCTGCGAGTTGTCATCCGGCGGGATGAAGCCGGTAGGCAACAGGGGGATCAGCATGATGGAGCCCACAAAGAAAGCCGCTGCGGCACCCATGGTGATCCAGCGGTGGCTCAGCGCCCATTTGCTGGCGCGCATGTAGGCGCCCATCCAGAACGGGTCTTTGTGTTCGCGCGGGCTGCGCTTCATGATGTAGGCGGCCATCATGGGCGTGAGCACCCGGGCCACTACCAGCGAGGCAAACACCGCCAGTGCTGCCGTCCAGCCGAACTGCTTGAAGAACTTGCCGGGAATACCGCTCATGAACGCGGTGGGTAGAAACACCGCAATCAGGGTGAAGGTCGTCGCCACCACGGCAAGGCCGATCTCGTCCGCCGCTTCCATGGCCGCCTGGTAAGGCGTCTTGCCCATGTTCAGGTGGCGTTCGATGTTCTCGACCTCCACAATCGCATCGTCGACCAGCACGCCGATCACCAATGAGAGCGCGAGCAGCGTCACGGTATTGATGGTGAAGCCCAGATACGCCATGCCGATAAAGGCCGGTATCGCGGACAAGGGCAAGGCCACCGCAGACACAAAGGTCGCACGCCAGTTGCGCAGGAACAGCCACACCACAATCACCGCCAGCAAGGCGCCTTCGTAGAGCATGGTCATGGATGCATCAAACTCTTCGGCTACGGGCTTCACAAAGTCAAAGGCCTGGGTCAGCTCGATGTCGGGGTGCTGGGCCTTGAGTTCGTCCAAAGCTGCATTCACTGCGGCTCCGACTTCCACCTCGCTGGCACCTTTGCTGCGGGTGATCTCAAATCCCACCACCGGCACGCCGTTAAGCAGCGCGGCTGCGCGGGGCTCGGCAATCGTGTCTTTGACGGTGGCTACTTGGTCGAGGCGCACACGCTGTCCGTTGGACAGTGTCAACTCCAGATTGGCCAGCTCTTCAGCGGTTTTGACAGTGGCCAACGTGCGCATGGGCTGCTCGCTACCACCCAGATCGGCGCGGCCACCTGCGCTCTCGGTTTGCACCTGTTTGAGTTGGCGCGAAATGTCCGCAGCGGTAGCGCCCAGACCTTGCAGCTTCATGGGGTCGAGGGCGACCTCCACCTCGCGGGTCACCCCACCCACGCGCACCACTGAGCCCACGCCTTTCACGCCCAGCAGGCGGCGTGAAACGGTGTTGTCGACAAACCAGCTCAGCGCTTCGTCATCCATCTTGGACGAGCGGATCGTGAGCGCCAGAATGGGCGCGCCCGACAGGTTCACCTTGTTGATCACCGGATCGCGCACATCGCTGGGGAGCTCACTGCGCACGCCTTGCACGGCGCTGCGCACTTCGTCCAGCGCTTCTTGCGTGGGCTTCTCCAAGCGGAACTCGGCGGTAATCGAGACACCACCGTCCTGCACCTTGGTGTAGATGTTTTTCAGGCCCTGGATGGACGCAATCGCGTTTTCCAGCTTGCGGGCCACTTCGGTTTCCAGCTGGGCCGGCGCCGCACCGGGCAGGCTGGCCGAGATGGTGATGTTGGGCAGCTCCAGGTCAGGGAACTGCTGCACCTTCATGCTGTTGAAAGCCAGCATGCCGGCGAATGTCAGCATCACAAAGAGCATGACCGCCGGTATGGGGTTTTTGATCGACCACGAGGAGACATTCATCGGATTTGCTCCTTATTTCGTAGCTGCTTGCGCAGGTGCTACGGGCGCCACAGCCGCTTTTGGCTTGGAATCTGCAGCGTCCACCACCTTCACGGAGTCGCCTTCACTCAGGAAACTGCCGCCGCTGGCCACCAGCTTGTCCTCGGGCTTCACGCCGCTTTGGATTTCGATCTGCTCACCCACCACGCGGCCGGTCTGCACCTTGAGTTGGCTGACCTTGTTGTCGCTGCCCACGCGGTACACGTAGCTGAAACCGTCGCGCACTACGACTGCGGTTTGTGGCACGGTAAGTGCGCCGGTGCTGCCCAACTCAAACTCACCACGGGCATACATGCCGGGCTTGAACGCGCCACCCAGCGACTGGCCGGCCGTCGACGCAGCCAACAAGTCCACATACACCAAGCCATTGCGGGTAGCAGCATCCACGGTGGGCGCCAGCATGCGCACCTTGCCTTTGGCCTGCACGCCACCCGGCGAGGTGACCAGCACCGTCATGCCGGGTTTGATGCGGGCAAATTCAGCCGAGGTCACTTCACCCCGCCACTCCAGCCGCCCTTGGCGGATGAGCTTGAACATCTCGGTGCCAGCCCCCACCACCGCACCCACACTGGCGCTGCGGGCCGAGATGATGCCGCTGTCGGGCGCGAGCAATTGGGTTTGCTTCAGGCGCAGCAACTGGGCGTCCAGCTGCGCCTGGGCAGATGCCACACGCGCCTTGGCAGTGGCCTCTTGCGTAAGGTACTGGTTGATCTGCTGGGCGCTGATGGCGCCGGTGCCTTGTACCGCACGCGCACGGTCGCCGTTGGCCAGCGCTTCCGCCGCATTGGCTTGCGCCTCATTCAGGCTGGCACGTGCCAGTGCTACATCGGCTTGCACGCTTTCAGAGGCAAAGGTCGCCAGCACCTGGCCGCGCTTCACGCTGTCGCCCACACCCGCATGCAGCTCGGCCACACGCAGGCCGCTGGCCTCTGAGCCCACACTGGCTTCTTGCCAAGCGGCGACACCACCGTTGGCCGACAGCTTGACAGGCAGCTGGCTGCTCTTGGCTTGCACCGTGGACACGGTCAGCGCCGCTTTGGGCGCAGCAGCGGCCTTGGGGGCATCAGCCGCCTGCGTGCGGGTGGCAAACAGGCCGAGGCCGGCAAGGGTCAGCACACTGGCGGTCAGGAGACCCAGGGTCAGGGGTTTGAAGTGAAATTGGTTCATGGCTTTGCTCTCAAAGAGGTGACAACAAAAAATCGGGGGGTTATGCGGGAGGTATGCGGGAGTTGTGCGCGACTTATGAGGGAGTTAGGGGCGTGGCTGATCGGCGGCGCTTGAGGTGGCGTCCGCGTTTAGGCGGTCCGGCTCGAAGCCGCCACCCAAGGCGCGGTAGAGCGACACCCAGGCGCGGTTACGCTCCAGTCCCAGCGAGAGTTGGGCCGACTCCGCAGCCAGCGCATTGCGACGTGCGTCTTCCAGCTCCACCAAGCTGGCCAAGCCCTGGCCGTAGCGGGCCTGGGTGGCTGCGAGCGACTCGGCGTAGCCGGCGGTGGCCACAGCGGCATCCTGCTTGCGGGCATCGGTGCTTTGCAGGTTGACCAGTGCTTCTTCTACTTCGCGCACGGCCTGGCGCACCTTGCCGCGGTAGACCGAGACGCTTTGCGCATAGGCCGCTTCGGCAGACACCACATTGGCTTTGCGCTGACCACCGTCAAACAGTGGCAATGTGACCGCCAAGGGACCAAAGGACCAGGTATCCAGATTCGTCTCGCGCCCCATGCTGCTGTAGCGCAGCGCACCCACCGAACCGCTCAGGGTCAGGCGCGGGTAGCGCTGGGCTTTGGCACTGCCCACCTGGGCGCTGGCGACGATCACGTCGCGCTCAGCTGCAAACACATCGGGACGTTGGGTCAGGGTTTGTGCGGGCACGCTTGCTATGAAAACAGGAGCTGCTTGCGCACGCTCCATGGGCGCTGCAGCCAGTTTTTGTCGGAGATCCTGCTCGGGCAAGCCCGTCAGGGCCACCAAGGCTTTCACATCCAAGTCGCAGGCAGCCTGTTGTTGGGTCACGCGGCTGCTGCCATCGGCAGCGCTGGCACGGGCCAAGGCAGCCACAGAGGGCGCTGCAAAACCGGCTTTGGCATTGAGCTCGGTCAGGCGTGCGGTTTCCTGGCGGGACGCTGCGTCTTTGCGCGCCACACCGAGCAACTGGGTGCAGGTGGCGTAGCTGTAATAAGTGGTGGCTACTTCGGCGGCTACTGACACACGGGCGTCGTGCCACTGGGCCTGGGTGCCCTGAAACTGCGCGTCCGCCGCATTGCTGACGGCGCGGTTGGCGCCCACCAGATCGAGCTCCCAGCTGGCTTGCAGACCTAGCGATTGGGTGGTGGCCACCGGCACATCGGGCTGGCTCACGCCACGGCTGGCGCTGACGCTCGCATCCAGCTTGGGCAGCAAAGCGGCGTTGGCGGTGGTGCGCTGCGCGCGGGCGGACTCCACCCTCGCCAGTGCCTGGGCCACATTGGGGCTGACGGCTTGTGCGGCATCGATCAGTTCCACCAACAGCGGGTCGCCTTGCTTCTGCCACCACTGGGCAAGCGAGCCTACGGTCCCTTGGTGGGGCAAAGGAGCCTGCCATTGCAAGGCAGGAGCAGCATCGACTTTGGCGGGCGGCATGACGATGGCACATCCGCTGAGTGCCAATGCCACTGATACGGCAGTGAAGGTTCGTAAATGCATGGGGTTCATGGGGCTTGAAGTGAGATGAATTCAGGGGAATGGGCGGGAGCCGGAGCTTTGGCGCGGCGTCGCAGCGCTTCTGCGTCCACCAGCACCAGGGCATAGGAGACCAGACGGTCCAGATAGGCATCCAGCGCCTGCGGCGTGTTGACCAGGGCGGGGCGGATCTGGGTGTACAGGTCATTGCCCACATGGAGCATGACGCCCAGACCACTGATGGTGAAGGCGAGCCTATGGATATCGTCATCCGCTTCAGCGAGCCCGACATGGCGGCAAAGCCCGCGGGTCAGGGCCATGTGGGCGGGGGCAATATTGGTGTCAATCTCTTGTTGCCAGGCGCCGGTAGGCTCCAGCATTTCGCGAAAGCAGAGCTTCATGTACTGCTGCTGGGTGACATGGCCCTGCTTGAGCGGCTCCAAAAAGCTGGACAACAAACCGCGGATCGCCTGCTCCAGCGACACATCGGTGCCCTCCAGTGCTTCGGGGGGCAACGGCGGGTTGGTGCGTGGGTCGGAAAACACAGCGCGGTACAGACCGGCCTTGTCACCGAAGTAGTAGCTGATGGACGCCACATTGGCCTGCGCAGCCAGGGCAATTTCGCGGATGGAGGTCTTGGCAAAACCCTGCTCCGCAAACAGTTGCAACGCAGCATCCAACAGGCGGTTGCGCGCTTCTACGCCATCACTGCGCGTGGGTTTGGCGGAAACGGACTCAGGTAAAGGAATCGACATAGGTGCCGATTCTAAGCATATAAATCAAACGTTTGATTAAATTATGATGACAAGCAGGGTTTTTCGCTCAGCAAAACAAGGACTCGCGGAAAACGCCTCCTGTCTGCAAATGGCACTCCATCGCTTGCGCCTGCAACACCACCACACCGGATTGGGCGGGCTCAAGCTCCAAGGAAAGTGGCATCTCCCACCGGGACGGTACGGACATCCGGAGTTGTGGCGATTGACCCTGCACGCGCAAACTTCCAGCCCGCACGCGCCCGAACAAGGTGGTGGTAGCGGCAGGCGTGCAGCGCTGGAGCACCAGCTCCACTCCCTGCATGAACCCGTTTACCGGCGTATCACCAGGTACCTGCCGGGTCGCAGAAACGGCAGAAAAGATCACATGAAGATCGTCACCACGCCAAAGAGTTTGGCGGATTTCGGAGTCCGCGAACTCCATCTCAAACTCAGCCGGAACGTCCATAGGTCAGGACGGACTTAGTGAGCGTGCGCTATGCTGCTGACGAGCGCGACCATTCCAATGCCCACACCCAACCACACAATTTGTGCCGCAGTTTCCCGTGCGGTGAGCCGTTTTTGAAGCTGGGGAATCAAGTCCGCCAGCGCGACATAAATGAAACTGCTGGACGCCACCGCCAGAAAATAGGGAAGGTAGTCTTGCAGCTGGTCGACCAGCCAGTAACCGGTTATACCGCCCAACGCAGTCACTGCACCTGCCAGCGTGACCTTGATCAGGGCTGCCCTCTTGTTGCTGGAGCCTGCCCGCAGGACCATCAGGTCGCCCATATGGTGCGGCACTTCGTGGGCCAGCACCGCCAAGGCGGCAATAGCACCCAAGCGCAAATCCGCCACAAAGGCCGAGGCAATCAACACACCGTCTCCGAAGCAATGTACGCTGTCGCCGGTAAGCACCGCCCAACTGCCCGCGGGCTTGTCCGCGCCATGGCTGTGCCCGTGATGGTGGCCATGGTGAGCATGTCCGTGATCGTCATGCGCCTGGTGCCCATGCGCCGCAGGGCCGTGGTGGTGCTCGTGGCCGTGGTGCCAGAGCTCGGCTTTGTCCAGGAGAAAGAAAAAGACCAGCCCGACCAGAAGCACCAGAAACAAATCATGGGCGCCGGCCTGGCTTTCAAACGCTTCGGGCAGCAAATGCATGAAGGCGGTAGCCAACAAGGCCCCCGCCGCCAGACTCAACATATGCTGGGTGTAGCGGGCCAAAGCACCGAAACTCAGTGCCGCAGCCAGCCACACACTCCCTATGCCGGCCACGAGTGTGCCGGCCACTATCGCCAGAAGAATCAAACAACGCCCTTTGCTTTGAACCAGGCCAATGCGCGCTTGAAGCCGTCAGCGGCTTCTTTTTCGCGATAGCTGGGGCGGTAGTCGGCATGGAAGGCGTGGCCTGCATCGGGGTACACCACGAACTGCGACGCCTTGGCAGCCTTGTTGCCTTTTTTGCCGGCTGCAGCCAAGGCCTTCTTCATTTCGTTCACGGTGTCCAACGGAATGCCGTTATCTTTGCCGCCATACAGACCCAACACCGGTGCGTTCAAAGAGCCGGCAATGTCGACTGGGTTCTTGGGGGTGAGCTCGGAGGGGGTGCCCACCAAACGCCCGTACCATGCCACTCCGGCCTTCACGTCTTTATTGTGCGCAGCGTAGAGCCAGGTGATACGTCCACCCCAGCAGAAGCCTGTGATCGCCAGCTTCTTGAGGTCGCCACCGTTGTCGGCGGCCCAAACCAAGGCGCCATCCAGATCAGCCATGACCTGCTCATCCGGCACCTTGGAGACGACTTCTGCCAGCAACTTGCCGATGTCGGTGTACTTGGAAGCATCGCCTTGGCGGGAATACAAGTCAGGGGCAATGGCCAGGTAACCGGCTTTTGCAAAACGGCGGCAGGTGTCAGCGATGTACTCGTGCACGCCGAAGATTTCCTGAACCACCAGGATCACGGGCAGATCGGTTCCGCCAGCGGGTGCTGCGTAGTAGAACGGAACGGTGTAGCCGTCCACGTCATAAATCTGCTCACCGGAAATGAGGCCATCGGCGGAAGTCTTGATCGCGGTCTGCGCCATGATGGGCATCGCAGTGGCTGCGTAGCCCACGCCGAGTGCGGCCTTCAGGGCGGTGCGGCGTGTGGCACCAGCTTCCGTGCTGCGACCGGGGCGCAGGGAATCCAATTCATTCTTTAAATTTTCCAGCATGCGTGTCTCCATGTTTTAAGAAAACCAATCACAAGTGTAGGCACTTGCGAGGCAACACGCAGACTACAGGAAAACCAAGGCGACCACTATTAGAACGTTTCCCAATCGTCGTCTCCACCGGCCGGAACAGTGCGGTTTGAGGCGGTGGCGACAGGTTTTTGCAAGCTTGGAACGGGTGCCGGAGCAGGCTTGGGAGCCGATGGCTTGGGTGCAGATGCTTTTGCGGTAGAGGCGCGAGCCTGAGGGCCTGCAGCCTGACCACTGCGGCGCTCAGGCCCCTTGAATGTTGGGCTGGGCTTGCCGGAACGCACGGGCACCGAGGCCAGTGGTGTGCCGCCCTGGTTACCCGAGACCTTGAAAACGGCCACGGCTTGTTTCATGCGGTCTGCTTGTTCGCGCAGGCTTTCCGCCGCTGCCGCACTCTCTTCCACCAGCGCAGCGTTTTGCTGGGTCATCTGGTCGAGATTGCCAATAGCCTGGTTCACGCCGGCGATACCACTGCTCTGCTCGTTGGCGGCCGAGGTGATTTCACCGATCACATCCGCTACGCGGCGCACTGATTGCACGATCTCTTCCATGGTGGAGCCAGCGTCCGTCACCAGCTGGGTACCGGACTCCACTTTTTCCACCGAGGTGTTAATCAGGGCCTTGATTTCTTTTGCAGCTTCAGCGCTACGGCCTGCCAGAGAGCGCACTTCAGACGCCACCACCGCGAAGCCGCGGCCTTGCTCACCCGCGCGGGCCGCTTCTACCGCCGCGTTCAGCGCCAGGATGTTGGTCTGGAAGGCAATGCCGTCAATCACGCTGATGATGTCGGAGATCTTTTTGCTACTGGCATCAATCTCTTGCATGGTGTGCACCACCTGGCTCACCACCTCGCCACCGCGCTGGGCGACGCTGGAGGCACTGGCCGCCAAGCCACTGGCTTGGCGGGCGCTGTCTGTGCTGTGCTGCACCATCTGGGTAATGCCGTCCATGCTGGAGGCGGTGGCCTGCAGGTTGCCGGAGGTTTGTTCGGTACGCTGCGCCAAGTCGTTGTTGCCGGTGGCAATTTCAGCACTGGCAATCGCAATGCTGTCGGTACCACCACGGATCTCGGACACCATGCGTCCGAGGGAAATGTTCATCGCCTCCAGGGAATGCAGCAGCTGACCGAACTCGTCAGTGCGGTCGGAATGCACCGAATGCGTCAGATCGCCCTCAGCGATGCGCGCAGCCAGATCATTGGCCATATTCAGAGGCTCGCGGATGGAACGCACCAGCCAAGTCGTACCTGCAAAGATGGCTGCCACGATCACGGCCAGACTCACCAGAATGCCAGTGGTATTGGTCGCCCGCTTGGCCTCAATTTCCACCTGCAACTTTGCCGTCTGTTCTTTTTGAAGTTCAATGAATCGCTGCTGCTCAGCCAAATACACCTTCAAGGCGGGTTCGTACTCGGTGGTGAAGGCCTGCATGGCTTCTGCATCCTGCCCGGCTTTCTTAAGGTCACGTGCCTTGCCGCGAGAAGATAGAACCAGTTTGCGGGCGTCAGCCACTTTCTTCAGCTGGGCTTTGTCTTCCTCGGTCTGGGCCATGCCCTCGATCTTGGTTTGCAGTTCCGTGATCTGGTTGGAAGTGGCCGTCACCACGTCCTTGAATGCGTCATTCAACGCATTGCCGGAACTCAACAGAATGGCCGTATTGCGAGCCGAGTTCGTGGAGGTCAAACCGTTCCACTCCGTAGCGATTTGCACCAAATCCTGCGCTATGGCCTGCTTTTGGCGACCTTCACTCAAAATCGCAGAACTGCGCATGAGCCCGATCACGGCGACCATACAAATGGCCACGATGATCAACACGATAAAAGACCAGAGCTTGGTCGCGATTTTGATTCCGCTGAGTCCCATACGACGCCCCTGTTTAATTAATTAGCTCAATTATCCACAAAATTTTCACACTTTCAACAAATTTTAAACAAAAGTGTGTTCCCAGCCATACTCGGCGCTAATGGGCCTTGTCCCAATTAGGACCTACCCCTACTTCCGCCAACAAAGGGACCTTGAGCTCTGCGACGCCGGCCATCAGGCTTGGTATCTCGGTACGCACCCAATCCACCTCGTCTTGCGGAACCTCAAAGACCAGTTCGTCATGCACCTGCATGATCATCTTGGTGGACTTATTCTGCGCATCCAGTACCTGCTGCACTTTGACCATGCTCAACTTGATCAAATCTGCCGCTGTGCCCTGCATGGGCGCGTTGATAGCCGCACGCTCCAGCCCCGCCAACTGCGCGCCCTTGGCGTTTTTGATGCCCGCCAATTGCAGCCGGCGGCCGAACACGGTCTCCACATAACCCTGACGCTTGGCCAGTTCGCGGGTGGACTCCATGTAGGCCTTTACACCGGGGTAGCGCTCAAAGTAGCGTTGGATGTAGTTTTTGGCAGCTGTGTTGTCGATACCCAAATTGCGCGCCAAACCGAAGGCGCTCATACCGTAGATCAGCCCGAAATTAATCACCTTGGCATAGCGGCGTTGCTCACTGCTCACTTGGTCCACCGGCACACCAAACACTTCAGCCGCCGTGGCACGGTGCACGTCCAGTCCGTCATGGAAGGCGCGCAAAAGCGCCGGGTCGTCACTGATGTGCGCCATGATGCGCAGTTCAATCTGGCTGTAATCGGCACTGGCAATCACGCAGCCGGGCGCAGCCACAAAGGCTTCGCGCACGCGGCGGCCTTCAGCGGTGCGGATCGGAATGTTCTGCAAGTTGGGGTCGTTGCTGCTCAAGCGCCCGGTCACCGCCACGGCTTGCGCGTAGTGCGTGTGCACACGGCCGGTGCGGGGCAGTGCCAGTTGCGCCAACTTGTCGGTGTAGGTGCCTTTGAGCTTGGCCAGGCTGCGGTGCTCCAACAGCTTGGCCGGTAGCGGATAGTCTTCCGCCAGTTTTTCCAGCACTTCTTCATCGGTACTGCGCGCACCGGTGGCGGTCTTCTTCACCACCGGCATGCCCAACTTGTCAAAGAAGATTTCGCCTAGCTGCTTGGGGCTGCTCAAGTTGAAAGGTTGACCGGCAATTTCATAGGCCTCGGTTTCCAGTTGCAGGATGCGCTGGCCCAGTTCGTGACTTTGGGCCGCCAGCGTGGGTGCGTCGATCAGTACCCCATTACGCTCAATGCGGTACAGCGCTTCGCTGCTGGCGATCTCCAGCTCGTAAATGAACTTCAGCTTGTCGTTGGCCTCGATCTGCGGCCAGAGTACCAGGTGCACATCCAGCGTCTGGTCCGAGTCTTCGCAGGCGTATTCGGCGGCCTTGGCAATGTCCACTTGGTCAAAGCTGATTTGGTTTGCGCCCTTGCCGCACAAGTCTTCAAAGCTGATTCCGCTGCGCCCCAGGTGGCGCTCGGCCAGACTCGCCAAGCCGTGGGGCTTGTCGGCTTCCAGCACATAGCTCTGCAGCATGGTGTCGTGGGCGTAGCCCTGCACTTCGATGCCATGGTTGGCAAACACATGGCGGTCGTACTTGATGTGCTGGCCCAGCTTTAAAGCTTGCGGGTTTTCCAGCCAAGGCTTGAGCTTGGCCAGCACCACGTCGCGGTCCAACTGCTCAGGCGCGCCGGGGTAACGGTGCGCCACCGGGATGTAAGCGCCTTTGCCCGGCTCGGTGCTGAAACTGATACCCACGATCTCGGCACGCATTTCATCCAGCGAGGTGGTTTCGGTATCCAATGCCGTCAGCGGGGCCGCGTGTATGCGCTGTATCAGGGCGTCCAGCGCCTCATACGAAAAGATGGTCTCGTATTCCACCGTGCTCACGCGCGATGCAGGCGCAGCCGCTTCACCGGCTGGCTCATCAAACAAGCCCGGCTCGGCTGTGCGCGCAGAGGGCGCAGGAGCGGCAGCCGAAGTTTCAGCGCCACCTACGGACTTCGCCAGCCCCTTGAAACCGTACTTCTCATAAAAAGCACGCAGAGCGCCCGTATCCTGTGCGCCAGCAGCTATCGAATCCATAGCAGGCAAGCCATCAACCCAACCCGTGAGGTCGCAGTCGGTCTTGATGGTGAGCAGCGTGCGACCGGTGGGCAACCAGTCCAGCGCTTTGCGCAGGTTCTCCCCCACCACACCGCCGATATTGGCGGCGTTGTCCACCACACCTTGCAGCGAGCCGTACTGCTGCAGCCATTTCACCGCCGTCTTGGGACCGACCTTGGCCACGCCAGGTACGTTGTCCACCGTGTCGCCCACCAGGGTCTGGTAGTCCAGCATCAGGCGGGCGGGCACGCCGAACTCGGCCTCCACTCCAGCCAAGTCGCGGCGCTTTCCGTTCATGGTGTCGATGATGGTGATGTGCTCATTCACCAGCTGCGCCAAATCCTTGTCGCCGCTGCTCACAATCACCTCAATGCCTTGCGAAGCGGCAGTGGCCGCCAGCGTCCCGATCACGTCATCAGCTTCCACACCGGGCACGTCCAGTACCTTCCAGCCCAGCAGGCGCACGATTTCATGGATGGGCGCGATCTGGCTGCGCAGATCGTCGGGCATCGGGTCGCGGTGGGCTTTGTACTCGGGGTAAATCTCGTCGCGGAAGGTCGGGCCTTTGGCATCGAACACGCAGGCCACATAGTCGGCCGGGTACTCCTTGCGCAGGCTGTTCATCATGTTGATCATGATGCGCACCGCACCGGTTTTCTGGACGGTGCCGTCCGGCAGCGTCACGCTCATGTTGTCCCCGCCGGCAAAAAAGGCGCGATACAAATAGCTGGAGCCATCCACCAGCAACAGGGTTTTCTTGGATTCGGTCATAAAAGGTATTGTGCCCCGCGCAAGCACTCACGGCCCCCACGCTCCGCCGCTGCGCGGGTCGCTGCCCCCTCAGGGGGCTAATTCGTCTTGGGGCGGCCCGGCGACGAATTGCTCTCCCAAGTTGCGCCACTTCGCCGGTCATTGCCCCACCTACAATTGCGCCATGGCGGTTTACACAGAGGTCTCGCTCGACGAGGCCAGCACTTTTCTTTCCTCCCTGCAATTGGGCACTCTCCAAACCATGGAGGGCTGCTCCGGTGGCATTGAGAACACCAACTATTTTGTCACCACCGACCAGGCGCCTTACGTGCTGACCCTGTTCGAACGGCTGACAGCGCAGCAGTTGCCGTTTTACCTGCGGCTGATGAAGCACCTGGCGTTCCACGGCATTCCCGTGCCGGACCCGGCCGCCAACCGCGATGGCGATGTGTTGCACAGCCTGAACGGCAAACCTGCCGCCGTGGTGAACCGACTGAAAGGCAAAAGCGAATTGAGTCCGGGCGTGGAGCACTGTCGCCAAGTCGGCGCCATGCTGGCGCGCATGCACCTGGCCGGCCGGGAATTCGGCATGCAACAGCCCAACCTGCGGGCGCTCCCCTGGTGGAACGAAACCGTGCCCGTCGTGCTCCCCCACCTGGAGGTCCCTCAGGCTGCACTCATCCAGAGCGAGCTGGCCTACCAGAACCATGTCGCCGCGCAAAGTGCCTATGCCGCCCTGCCCCGCGGCGCCATCCACGCAGATTTGTTCCGCGACAACGTGATGTTTGAAACCCTGGACGGCGAACCCCGCCTCAGCGGCTTCTTTGACTTTTACTTTGCCGGCACCGACACGTGGTTGTTTGACTTGGCAGTCTGCCTCAACGACTGGTGCATAGACCTGCCCACCGGCCGCGCCGACCTGGAGCGCAGCCGCGCCTTCGTGCAAGCGTATGAGAGCGTGCGCCCCTTGAGCTCCCAGGAGCGCGAGCTGCTTCCGGCCATGCTGCGGGCCGGAGCTTTGCGTTTCTGGCTCTCCCGCTTGTGGGACTGGTACCTGCCGCGGGAAGCCTCCATGCTCAAACCCCACGATCCCACGCACTTTGAACGGGTGCTCCAGCAGCGCATCGCGCATCCGCTCACACTGGACACCCTGATGAACCCGGAAACCCAGACCGCATGAAACTCCAGATCGTTCCCGCCCGCCAAGGTGTTGTGTGGTTTCAGCAAGGTGTGCGCACCTTCATGAAACAGCCACTGGCATTCACAGGCCTGTTTTTCATGTTCATGGCCGCCATTTCGCTGCTCAGCCTGTTGCCGGTGATCGGCACGCCGATTGCGCTGGCCCTGCTGCCGGCAGCCACTCTGGGCCTGATGGCCGCGACAGAGATTGCAGACAAAGGCCAGTTCCCCATGCCGCAAGTGCTCATTGCGGGTTTCCGAGCGGGCAAAGAACGACTGCAGTCCATGGTAGTGCTCGGTGTGCTTTATGCGGTGGGCTTCATTTTGCTCATGGGCATCTCTGCCACGATGGACGGCGGCCAGTTCGCCCGTGTGTATTTGCTGGGCGGCGAGCTCACCCCTGAGGTGGTGCTGCAAGGTGACTTCCAGACCGCGGCGCTGGTGGCCATGGTGCTCTACCTGCCGCTCTCACTGCTGTTCTGGCATGCCCCCGCACTCGTGCACTGGCATGGCATCAGCCCGGTCAAGAGCCTGTTCTTCAGCGCAGTAGCCTGCCTGCGCAACTTCTGGGCCTTCACCGTGTTTGGCATGGTATGGATGGCCGCTTTCCTTGGCGTAGCCACCGGGGTTGCCATCGTGGTCAGTTTGCTGGGTAATGTGGAATTGATCAACGCCATCCTTTTCCCGGTGGGTCTGGCCATGGCCGCCATGTTTTTCACGTCGTTCTATTTCACTTACCGGGACTGTTTTGACACGCCCACAGAGGAAACACCATGACACAGCACACCCTCCAAGGCCGCAGTGATGCGGAAGTCACCTGGTTCCAGCGCCGCAGCTTTCTGCAGGCAGCTGCCGCTTGGACTGCCATGGGGGGCGCTGCGGCAGCCCACGCGCAAAGCCGCAGCAACATCGTCCAACTGGTGGGCGACGCCTTGCTCAATGGCAGTCGTCTGCGGCCGGAGCAAGCGATCCAGAGTGGTGACCAGATCACCACAGGGCCCGCATCGAACCTGATTTTTGTGATCGGCAACTCCTCCTTCCATGTGCGCCAGAACAGCACACTCACCGTGGAACGCGGAGCCACTTTGAGTACGGTGGGCATGTTGCGCCTGCTCACGGGTGCTGTGATCAGCGTGTGGGGCAGAGGGAATGCGCGCAGCATCGTGACCCCTACTGTCACTGCGGGTATCCGTGGCACCGGCGTGTACACCGAAGTGTTTGCCGACCAGGACAACCGCAGCTATTTTTGCAATTGCTACGGCACCGTAGACATGGCTGCGGGGCGGGACCGGCTGGTCAGCCGCTCGGACTACCACCAGGCTTTCTGGGGCGAAGTGCAGCCCAAAGACGGACGTTTGCTCACCCCTGCCAAGGCCATCAACCACACCGACGAAGAGCTGGAATACCTGGCCAAGCTGGTGGACCAGCAAACCGCCTGGCAGCGCCTTGGCAAAAAAGGCGTGAAGGACGGCAAGGGCTATATGGACGACAAGCCCGGCCAGATGCACCCGGCCGCGGTCAACCCAGGGGCCTGAATGCGCCCCTCAGCCTGCCCGATCAGGGTTTGGCATTGCGGTAAGCGGCCAAGGCCTTGGAAAGGTCCTGGTATTCCTCGCACTGGCGGTTGCCGCAGATTTTTTCCAAACTCGCCAGATGCTGCTCCGCCATCTCGGGCTTGCGGTCCATGAGATACGCCTCGCCTATGTATTCGTGCGCCCCTTTGTGCTGAGGGTTGAGCTTGAGCGCCGTCTTGTAATGCTCAAACGCTTGCGCAAGATCAGGCTTGTCTTGCTTGCGGAAAGTGTAGGCCAGAAGATTGTGGGCATCGGCATTGCCCGGCTCATCGCGCAGCACCAGCTTCAGGTCGTATTGCGCCCGGCTCCAGCCTTT
Organism: Curvibacter sp. Hmag1.1; assembly: GCF_059769165.1. Taxonomy (NCBI): domain Bacteria; kingdom Pseudomonadati; phylum Pseudomonadota; class Betaproteobacteria; order Burkholderiales; family Comamonadaceae; genus Curvibacter; species Curvibacter sp. Hmag1.1. The sequence continues at coordinate 3,421,046 of NZ_JBMBGX010000002.1, read as the reverse complement.
GCGGGCAATGGCTTCCCGGGCCGTGGCCATGCGCTCGCTCACGGTGGGCGCTGTGATGGTCGGGGTATCGGCGGCATACAACGGGGCAGCAAGGCTCAGGGCCAGAGCCAACAAGACTGTTTTCATCAAGTTCTCCTTCAAGGGTGAAGGCAGATTACCGGATTCCTGCCAACGTTGCCGGTCAAGGGTTTGTCACTCTACTGTCACATCCAACAGATACAAACCTGCCTGCAACCTGCCGCCCGGCAGAGCCATTTTCTCCATTTACTGAGCAAGCACCATGGCAAAAGATTTTTCCTTGATGGAAGACAGCAACCGCTCTTCCAACCCCAGTATTCACGAAGTGTCTGACCCCGCACGCCGCACCATCCTGCGCGGTGGTTTGGGCGCTTTGGCAGGCAGCTTCTTCGCGCCTTTGAGCGCCATCGGCGGTGCTGCAGCACTGACCGGATGCGCGACTACCGGCATGGCCGGCGGTGCGTTGCTCGGCTTCAAGAGCGTGGCTGTGTCGACCGCCGACACCGTCTCCGTTCCTGAAGGCTACACCGTGCAAGTGATTGCGCCTTGGGGTGACCCCGTGGGTATGTCCGGCGAAAACACTGCGTTCAAGGACGATGCCAGCAATACCGCTGCCCATCAGGAAACCCAGTTCGGCATGAACCACGACGGTATCCATTACTTCGCACAGGAAGGCTCCAAGAGCGGCCTGCTGGCCATGAACCACGAGTATGTGGACCACGGCCTGCTGTTCACCGACGGCACCGACAACTGGAACCTGGAAAAAGTGCGCAAGCCCCAGGCCGCCCATGGCGTGTCGATTTTTGAAGTGGAAGAAAAAGGCGGCAAGTGGGAAGTGGTCAAGCCCTCTCCCTGGGCACGCCGCATCACCGCCAACACCCGCATGGAACTCAGCGGCCCTGCGGCCGGTCACGCCATGCTCAAGACAGCGGCAGACCCCTCCGGTCGTGTGGTGCTGGGCACCATCAACAACTGCGCCAGCGGCATCACGCCCTGGGGCACTTACCTCACCTCGGAAGAAAACTTCATCAACTATTTCAGCGGTGGCGACAGCCTCACTGAACACGACAAGCGCTGGGGCCTGAAAAAAGGTGGCGGCGGCTACAACTGGCACCAGCATGACGCCCGCTTTGATGCCACCAAGACTCCCAACGAACCCAACCGCTTCGGCTGGATCGTGGAAATCGACCCCTACAACCCCAGCTCCACCCCCATGAAGCGCACTGCCATGGGCCGCGCAGCCCACGAAGGCGCCACCGTAGCTGTCACCAAGGACAACCGTGCCGTGGTGTACATGGGTGAAGACTCCCGCTTTGAGTACATCTACAAGTTCGTCAGCCGCGACGCCATCAAACCCGGCGGCGCTGCTGCCAACGCCACCCTGCTCGACCACGGCACCTTGTACGTGGCCAAGTTCAATGCAGACGGCAAGGGCCAGTGGATTGCTTTGACCCACGGCCAAGGCCCGTTGACAGCTGCCAACGGCTTTGCCGACCAGGGCGAAGTGCTGATCAAGGCACGCCAGGCCAGCGACCTGTTGGGCGCTACCAAGATGGACCGCCCCGAGTGGATCGCCGTCGACAAGCAAGGCTGGGTCTACACCACGCTGACCAACAACAGCAACCGCGGTGGCGACAAACAGCCCGGCGTGGACGCTGCCAACCCCCGCGTGAACAACACCCAGGGCAACATCATCCGCTGGAAGGAAGACGGCGACTTCGCTGGCACCACGTTCGCCTGGAACCACTTCATCTTGGCAGGCGACCCATCCCTGGAGCGCGCAGATGCCAAGGGCAACATCAAGGGCGACATGTTCTCCTGCCCGGATGGTTTGTGGGTCGATGGCCGCGGCGTGCTGTGGATTCAGTGCGATATGTCCACCTCCGCCATGGGCAAGGGCGACTTGAAGAACTTCGGCAACAACATGATGCTGGCCGCCGACGTGCGCACTGGCGAAGCCCGCCGCTTCCTGGTGGGACCTGCCGGTTGCGAAATCACCGGTGCTACCGGCACACCGGACGGCAAGACCATGTTCGTCAACATCCAGCACCCCGGTGAACCTGCCAACGAAGTGAGCGACCCCAAGAACCCGCGCGCCGTGTCTAACTGGCCCGAGAAAAAGGCCAACGGACGCCCACGCTCTGCCACCGTAGTGATCCGCAAGGCCGACGGCGGCGTGATCGGTACCTGATAGTCAACGGTTCCAAGGGAGCCTGAGCTAGCGGACTGCGGCAACGCAGTCCGCTATTTTTATGATAGCTGCTCGCGCACATTCCACGGGCGCCAGAGGCATATTTCGCCTCATACCGGCAGAACTCAAGCCCCCGCAGGCTTGATCTTCAGGCAGTTGTTCTCGCCAATGCGTGGGGCGCCCACCTTGGCGCGGGCTTCATCGGTGAGTTCGCACGCCACCAAGATGCCGTAATACATGCGGCGCCAGTACACATCGTCGCCGGGCGCATCTTTTTGCAGATTGGCGATGAAGATGGTTTCCACCTGCCGCAGCACGTCCTTACGCTGAGCGGAAGTCCAGTCATTGCGCAAGGGCTGCTCCAGAAACAGGCGCTCCAACTCGGGCACATCGCGACTGTGGCCCCACAAAGTCGGGCTGGAGGCGAGCACCACTTTTTCATTCAGCACCACACGGATGAGCATGGCGCGGTAGGTGCACTCACGCTGGTCGGGGTGAAAGGTTTCCACCGTGGCTTTGAGCGTCTTGAGCTGGTTGGCCATCATGGACGGCGACATGTATTTCATGGATGCCGCGCGCCGCTCCAGCTCAGGCACCGGCATGCGCGTCATGGGCGTGTCGTAGATGGCGAGCTGGGAACATTCGGGCACCTCGCCTTCTGCCGCTGCTGCGGTAGCAGGCTTGGCGGGCAGCACAGCGGCCCCCTTGCCAGAGGCCGGGGTTGCAGGCTGTGCGGGCATCTGCAAGGTCACGGGCGGGGCAACCGGGGCCAGCGGGGCCGAGGCGCCGCCCTTGGCGGGCACGACGGGCCGGGGTGCGGCAGGCACTTCATCCGGCGGCTCTGGAACCGGCCGGGTCACGGTGGGTGTACTGGCGGCAAGACCGGGTGGCAGGGCCATGCTGCCATCCGGCAGGCGCTGCCCGTTGGCAGGCATTGCAGATTTGCGCTGGTCCAGAGCCACCCACAAGGCAGCCCCTGCCAACGCAAGCGCCAGCCCTCCCACCGCCATGGCAACCCATGCGCTGGCACGGATTTGCAAAAAGGTTTTGCGGCCGGGCCGGGGCAGTTGCACCGGGTCGCGCTGCGAGGCACCTCCGGGGGTGCCGCTGTTCAAGCCGCCCGGCAGCGTTGGGTTGGCGCGGGCGCGCCGCACCACCGGCACCGGCACACCCCACCACTGCGGCACTTGCAGGGCTTTGAGCGCTTCCACCAAGGCCTGGGCGCTGGCAAAGCGCCCTGAGGACTCTTTGGCACAGGCCTGCGCGATGACGGCGTCCAGCGCGGGGTAGTCGCGCAGGGGCTGCACCTCCACGACGGCCGGCACCGGGTCGTTGAGTTGGGCCCACATGAGCTGCGAGGTGGTCTCGCGGGTAAAGGCTTCGCGGCCGGTGACAGCCTCAAACAGCACCAGCCCCAGTGCATAGATGTCGGTGCGCGCATCGATGGTGCCGGCCGCAATTTGCTCAGGGGCCATGTAACGCGGCGTGCCGGCCACGCCGCCGTCGATGGTGAGCTTGGTGCCCACCTCGTCCACCAGCCTCGCAATGCCGAAATCCAGCACCTTCACATGCAGACCCGCCAGGTCGCGCCGCACCCGGATGTTCTCGGGCTTGATGTCGCGATGCACCACGCCCTTGGCATGGGCAAAGGCCAGCACTTCGGCCACCTTGCAGGTCAAGGCAGTAGCGTCTTCAAACGACAGCGCGCCTTCGCGGTCCAGCAAGGCCGAGAGGTCTTCACCCTCCACATACTCAAAGGCCAGATACAGCTGCCCGTCGCTGTCCACACCCGAGTCCAGCAATTGGGCTGCGCCGGGGTGGCGCACTTCCAGGCTGAGGGCCGCTTCGCGCTCAAAGCGGCGGCGCAGTTGGGCATCGTCGGACAGGTGCGCCGGCAAGAACTTGAGGGCGACCTGGTTGCCCACACCGATCTGCTTGGCCAGATACACCGCGCCCATGCCGCCGCTGCCGATTTTGCGCAGCACCTGGTAGCGGCCCGCCACCACCTGCAGAGAGGGGCGGGACGAAGCGGCTGCGCCTGCGGGGTCAGTCATGGGGCTAGGTCAGCGCGTGGGCGAGCGCTATCAGAGCGCGTAGTCCCGCTCGACTTTGGCAATGCGTGTCTTGAAGGCTGCGTACCATTTTTCGTGGCCCAACTGCTGCGCGACCTGGTGCTCGGCATGGGCCTTCCAGGCACGGATGGACTCGAGATCTTTCCAGTACGACACGGTGATACCCAGCCCGTCGCGCGCGGACTCTACGCCCAGAAAACCGGGCTGCTGCGCGGCGAGTGCCACCATCTTTTCGGCCATGTCGCCATAGCCCTCATCGACGGCGGTACGCAGGCTGGTGAAGATGACGGCGTAGTACGGCGCCGGTGGGGTGTTCGCAATGTCCAGGCTCATCGGGATCTCCAGAAATTCAAGGTACCGGCGTGAGTTTGGCCACGCTCAGGGCGAGCCACTTGGTGCCGTGGCGGGGGAAGTTGATCTGGGCACGCGCATCGTCGCCCGCGCCTTCCAGCGTGAGTACGGTGCCCTCGCCGAACTTGGCGTGGAACACCTTTTGCCCCTTGCGCAGGCCGGTGGGCTCTTCTTTGCGTACCACTTCCTTCTGCGGGGCTGAATACGCGCCAAATGTGCCTCCAGCCCCCGTGGAATATGCGCGAGAAGCTCCTGAATTCGTAGCATAGCCTCCGCCACCCCAGCTGTTGCCGGAGCCGCCATAGCCTCCCCCGCCGAAGCCGCCGCCCATGCCACCACCTGCGGGCATCGCCTGCTGCTTGGGTGTGAGGTACTTCAGGCATTCCTCCGGCAGCTCGTCAAAGAAGCGGCTCTTGAGGTTGTAGCGCGTCTGCCCATGCAGCATGCGCGTCTGCGAGTGACTGAGGTACAGGCGCTTGCGCGCGCGGGTGATGGCCACGTAGGCCAGGCGGCGCTCTTCCTCCAGACCGTCGTGGTCGCTCATGGAGTTCTCGTGGGGGAACAAGCCCTCTTCCATGCCGGTGATGAACACGCAGTCAAATTCCAGGCCCTTGCTGGAGTGCACGGTCATGAGCTGGATGGCGTCCTGCCCGGCAGCGGCCATGTTGTCGCCCGCTTCGAGCGCGGCGTGGGTCAGGAATGCTTGCAAGGGCGAGAGGGTTTCGCCGGTGTCGCCGAATTCATCCGGTGCAGTTTCCAGCGCCTCGCCGCTCAAGCCCTGGCTAGCCGGGCTCTGGCTCAGCAAGGCCTCGGGGCTGCTGACCAGCGGCGCCATGCCGGGGGCTTCGCGGCCGAAGCCTTCTTGCATGACAAAGCTCTCGGCGGCGTTGACCAGTTCGTCCAAGTTCTCGACGCGGTCCTCGCCTTCGCGCTCGTTGCGGTAGTGCTCCAGCAGGCCACTGTGCTCCAGCATGAGCTTGATGATGTCCTTGAGGTTCAGGTCGGCGGTCTGCTCGCGCATGACGTCCAGCTTGGCCACAAAGCCGGCAATCACGGCGCCGGGGCGGCCGGTCAGCGTGCTGACCGCATCGTGCAGCGAGCAGCCCGTGGCCCGGGCCAGGTCTTGCAATTGCTCGATGCTGCGCGCTCCGATGCCGCGTGCAGGAAAATTCACCACCCGCAGAAAACTGGTGTCGTCGTTGGGGTTCTCCAGGAGGCGCAGGTACGCCAGTGCGTGCTTGATTTCAGCGCGCTCAAAAAAGCGCAGGCCGCCATACACACGGTAGGGAATGCCGGCATTGAACAGCCCGGTTTCAATCACGCGGCTTTGCGCGTTGCTGCGGTAGAGCACGGCGATCTCCGAGCGAGGCACATCGTCGCGGATAAGCTGCTTCATCTCGTCCACCATCCACTGCGCCTCGGCAAAGTCGCTGGGCGCTTCATAAACCCGCACCGGCTCGCCTGCGCCCTGGTCGGTGCGCAGATTTTTCCCTAAGCGGCGGCTGTTGTGGCTGATGAGCGCGTTGGCGCTGTCCAGAATGTTGCTGTAGCTGCGGTAGTTCTGCTCCAGCTTGATCTGCTGGCGCACTGCAAACTCGCGCACAAAGTCCGTCATATTGCCGACGCGCGCGCCACGGAAGGCGTAAATGCTCTGGTCGTCATCGCCCACCGCCAGCACCGAACCAGCGCCAGCATCACTGCCGCCCTGCCCCACGCCGGCAATCATCTTGATCCAAGCGTATTGCAGCTTGTTGGTGTCCTGAAACTCGTCAATCAGGATATGGCGAAAGCGCCGCTGGTAGTGCTCGCGGATAGGCGCGTTGTCGCGCAGCAGCTCGAAAGAGCGCAGCATCAGCTCGCCAAAATCCACCACGCCTTCGCGTTGGCACTGGTCTTCGTAGAGCTGGTAGATCTCGATCTTCTTGCGCGTGTCCGGATCGCTGGCCACTACGTCCTTGGGGCGCAGGCCTTCTTCCTTGCAGTTGCCGATGAACCATGCCATCTGCTTGGGCGGAAAGCGCTCGTCGTCGATCTTGTACTGCTTACACAGCCGCTTGATGGCACTGAGCTGATCTTGCGTATCCAGAATCTGAAAGGCCTGTGGCAGGCCGGCGTTCTTAAAGTGCGCGCGCAAGAAGCGGTTGCACAGGCCGTGGAAGGTACCTATCCACATGCCGCGCACATTCACCGGCAACATGGCACTTAGCCGCGTCATCATTTCCTTGGCGGCCTTGTTGGTGAAGGTAACGGCCAGAATGCCGCCCGGCGACACGTAGCCGTTCTGCAAAAGCCAGGCAATGCGGGTGGTGAGTACTCGCGTTTTGCCGGAACCCGCCCCCGCCAGAATGAGCGCGTGCTCGGCAGGCAGGGTCACAGCGGCCAGCTGCTCCGGGTTCAGGTTGTGTAACAGGGGGGGAGTGGAGCCAGCGGCGGCGAAGGAATGCATGGGGTGATTGTAGAAAGGCGGCGAGCCCGCACCCGCGGCATACACGATTCCCTTGTGCGCCACATTTTGGCGGCCATAAGCAAATTCATATACCGCGCCGGCCGCAACCTTTCTACAATCAAGCACCGGGCCCAAGCAATTGGCACCCGGTTTTTTTATGGCCGGTGCCAGTCCAAGTGCTCAGTGTTTTGGTTTGAAACTTTGGATAGGAGCTTGGGAACCATGGAAATTTTTGACTACGACAACATCCTCTTGCTGCCCCGCAAATGCCGGGTGGAGAGCCGTTCTGAATGCGATGCCGGCGTCGAGCTGGGCAGCCGCAAATTCCGCCTGCCGGTAGTACCCGCCAACATGAAAACCGTGGTGGACGAGTCCATCTGCGAATGGCTGGCGCGTAATGGCTACTTTTACGTGATGCACCGCTTTGATCTGGACAACGTGAAGTTTGTGCAGGAGATGCACGCCAAGGACCTGTTTGCCTCCATCTCGCTGGGCGTGAAGAAGCCGGACTATGCCACGGTGGACCAGCTGGTGGCGCTGGGCCTGACGCCCGAGTACATCACTATCGACATCGCCCACGGCCATGCCGACAGCGTGCGCGACATGATCATTTACCTCAAGAAACACCTGCCCGGCAGCTTTGTGATCGCCGGCAACGTGGCCACACCTGAGGCGGTGATCGACCTGGAAAACTGGGGTGCGGACGCAACCAAGGTCGGCGTGGGCCCGGGCAAGGTCTGCATCACCAAGCTCAAGACCGGTTTCGGCACTGGCGGCTGGCAGCTCAGCGCGCTCAAGTGGTGTGCCCGTGTGGCGACCAAGCCCATCATTGCCGACGGTGGCATCCGCAGCCATGGTGACATTGCCAAGAGCATCCGCTTCGGCGCCAGCATGGTCATGATCGGCTCCCTGTTTGCGGGCCACGAGGAGTCGCCCGGCAAAACGGTGGAAGTCGATGGCGCCATGTTCAAGGAGTACTACGGCTCGGCCAGCGACTTCAACAAGGGCGAGTACAAGCACGTCGAAGGCAAGCGCATCCTGGAGCCGATCAAGGGCAAGCTGGCCGACACGCTGATTGAAATGGAGCAGGACGTGCAAAGCTCCATTAGCTACGCCGGTGGCAAGAAGCTCATGGACATCCGCAAGGTGAACTACGTGACCCTGGGCGGCGACAACGCGGGCGAACACCTGCTGATGTAAGCCCCTGCCGTGAAGGCTGTCAGCACCTCGACAGCCTTCACGGTACAAACCCTCTCCCCCCCTCGCGGGGCGGCGCTATTCTCAGGTGCAGGAGCACACTGACACCATGAAAATAGCACTTCTCGGCATCGGTCTCATGGGGTTCCCCATGGGGCGCCGCCTTTGTGAAGCCGGCCATACCGTCCACGTTTGGAACCGCACCCCCGCCAAAGCGGAACGCCTCATCGCCTTCGGCGCCATCGTTCACCCCACAGCCGCCCATGCCGTCGCTGAGGCAGACATGGTCATCACCATGCTGGACCACGGCGGCATCGTCAGCCATGTGCTGTTTGAATTGGGCGCGGCAGACGCCATCAAACAGGGGACACTTCTGGTGGACATGTCTTCCATCAAACCCGTAGAAGCCCGCGACCATGCCGCCCGCCTGAGCGAGCGCGGTGTGGACTATCTGGATGCACCTGTCTCCGGCGGCACACTGGGGGCCGAGCAAGGTACGCTGGCCATCATGGCCGGTGGCAAGGCCACCAACTTCGAGCGGGCCATGCCGGTGCTCAAAATCTTCGGGCGCCCCACCCATGTGGGGCCCATCGGCTCCGGCCAACTCACCAAGCTGGCCAACCAGATGATCGTGGGCGCCACCATCGGCATCGTGGCAGAAGCCCTGCTGCTCTGTGAACGCGGCGGCGCGAATATGGGCAAGGTGAAAGAAGCCATCACCGGCGGCTTTGCGGACAGCCGCATCCTGCAGGTCCACGGCCAGCGCATGGTGGACCGTGACTTTGCACCCCGCGCCCGCATGACGGTGCAGATCAAAGACTTGCGTAACGCCTTGGCCACGGCCTCTGAGGTGGGTTTTGATGCGCCGATTACTACCTTGTTTGAAAAGTTATATGCCGAAGGCATCGAGCACGGACTGTCTGACCTGGACCACGCCGGCTTGTTTGTCGAGCTGGCCAGCCGCAACGGCATGTCCTGACACAGCACCATCACCGGTCTGCACATCGCCAAGTGCCGACGTAAAAAAGCCCCGCCGGCTCGCGCCGCGGGGCTTTTTGTTATCTACCGATGGGCAGATTAGTCGAAGTTGCGTGCGGGACGCTTCTTGGCATCGCGGGGCACAAAGACCTTGCCGCCGTTACCGGGCTTGGCAAAACCAGCGGGCTTGCCGAAGGCAGGCTTGCGCGCTGCGAAGTCACCACGCGGTGCACCGAAGTCACCGCGAGGGGCGCCGAAATCGCCACGGGGTTGGAAGTCACCACGGGGAGGACGCGCATCACCGCGGGGCGCATCGCCACGGGGCGCGCCCTGGCCGGCAAAGCGGTCGTTGAAACCACCTTTGCGTTCGTAGCTGAAGCCTTCGCGGGAAGCGCCACCGAAGTCACGGGAGTTTTCACCGAAACCACGACCGCCGCCTTCAGGGCGTCCGCCGAAACCGCGCACTGCGCCATAACCTTCACGGGGAGCGCCATCACGCTGACCACCGCCGAAGCCGCCTTCACGTGGGCCGCCGAATTTGCGTTCGCGAGGCTGGAAGTCGCCACCGCGGCCACGACCACCGAAGCTGGGGCGGGACTCAGGAGCGCGCTGCTGGGGTTCTAGGCCGGGAATAGTCTCTGGCTTGATGGGCTGGCGGCTGTAAGCCTCGATGTCAAAAATCTTGCGACGGTCGCGGAATTCGGCGAATGTCACTGCCAGACCATCACGACCTGCACGACCGGTACGGCCGATACGGTGGGTGTAGTCCTCAGCCTTCATGGGCAAACCGAAGTTGAACACGTGGGTGATGGTGGGCACGTCGATACCGCGGGCTGCCACATCGGTAGCCACCAGAATCTGCACCTGACCTTGGCGCAAGGCCATCAGGCGGCGGTTACGCAGGCCTTGGCTCAGGGCACCGTGCAGGGCCACAGCGGAGAAGCCGTCTTGCTGCAGGTCGTTGGCCAAGCCATCGCACTCGATCTGAGTGCTGGCAAACACAACCGCCTGGTTGATGGTGGTGTCACGCAGCCAGTGGTCCAACAGCTTGCGCTTGTGCTGGGCATTGTCAGCCCAGAACAGCACTTGCTTGATGTTGGCGTGCTTTTCCTGGGGGCTGTCGATGGTCACGCGCTGGGGTTCGCGCATCACACGGGCGGCCAGTTGCTGGATGCGGGGTGCGAAGGTCGCACTGAACATCATGGTCTGCTTGCGGTCGATGGTGAGCTGGTTGATTTCAGCCAGGTCATCGGCAAAGCCCAGGTCCAACATGCGGTCGGCTTCGTCCACCACCAGGAACTGAACTTGGTCCAGCTTGATTTGCATGGAACGTTGCAGATCCAGCAAACGGCCGGGAGTGGCCACCACGAGATTGGCGTTTTGCAGCTTGGCGATTTGCAACTGGTAAGGCATGCCGCCCACGATGTTGGCGACGCGCAGGCCACGGCAGTGCTGCACCAGGTCAATCGCGTCGTGCGCCACTTGCTGGGCCAGTTCGCGTGTGGGGCAAACAATCAGGGCGCCAGGAGTAGGTGCCTTGAAATTGCGGGGGTTGGTGGGGTCCTTGCGCTTGGCACGCTTGGGAGCGGGCTCGCCTTTGGCGGCTGCATCAGCGCAGGCTTGTTCGTACTCAGCGCGCTCAGCTTCTTCAGCTTCGGCTTGCTGGGTCAACAAGGTGTGCAACACAGGCAACAAGAATGCGGCAGTCTTGCCGGAACCTGTCTGGCTGGACACCATCAGGTCGACAAACTTGCCGGCCTTCTCGGATCCCACACCAGCCATGGCCAAAGGGATAGCCTTTTGCTGCACGGTGGTGGGTTGGGTGTAGCCCAGGTCTTTACAGGCTTGCACCAAAGCAGGTGCCAGACCCAGTTCTACGAAGCCGTTGGGGGCTTCGGGAGCGGCAGCTTCCACAGCCTCAGCAGGCACGTTGGATTCCACAGAAGTTGCGGAAACGGAAAGGTTTTCGGCAGGCGCGAATTCGCCTGTCACTTCAAAAGCGTCAGTCATATTTTTTCTCACACGAAAGCGCCGCAGGTTGTGCGGCTGCTCCGTCAATGGTTAAAAAACATCAACCATCAAACGGAACCTGCTCTGACCCGCAAAGGGGTGTGTTTCAGTGCTGGGGGCGTATATCGCTTTTAAAAAGCGTGCCCGGTGAATGAAGGGAGATGTACAAATCTCGCAAGCCGCCAACGTGGCGTTACCTGCGAAGCCCTCGATTATGGCATGAATTCGGGTTTCTACCTAATTTAATTTCAAAAAGTGCTCACGGTAGTGTGCTAGCTCTTCGATGGATTCATTCACGTCGGCCAAGGCTGTGTGTTTCTGCTGCTTTTTGAATGAATCAGCGACCTCGGGCTTCCAACGCTTTGCCAGCTCCTTGAGGGTGCTCACATCCAGGTTGCGGTAGTGGAAAAAAGCCTCCAGCTTGGGCATGTACTTGACGAGAAAGCGACGGTCCTGCCCGATAGTGTTGCCGCACATGGGTGAAGCGCCAGCGGGCACATAGGGGGTCAGGAAGGCAATCAGGGCAGCCTCTGCTTCGGCTTCTGTCACTGTGGAAGCCTTGACCTTGTCGATCAGTCCACTCTTCCCGTGAGTGCCCTTGTTCCAGGCATCCATTTTGTCGAGCTGGGCATCGGACTGATGAATGACGAACACCGGGCCTTCGACCCGCTGACCAAGGTGCGGGTCGGTCACGATGACGGCGATTTCCAGCAGACGGTCGGTCTCGGGCTCCAGTCCGGTCATTTCGCAGTCCAACCAGACCAAGTTTTTATCGGATTTGATGAGCACGGGCGCAATGGGGGAGTTTGATTCAGCCATGCCGCCATTGTCGCCGATGACCTAAACTCTGCCGCCATGCAAGACACCCCGTTTGAATTCTCGCCGTCCCTGTGGATGACCATCTTTTTCGCCATCACGCTGGTCGCCAGCGTGATGCTGAAATTCTGGCTGGCCACCAGGCAGGTGCGCCATGTAGCCCGCCACCGCGACGCAGTGCCTGCGGCGTTCGCCAAGCACATCCCATTGGCAGACCACCAGAAAGCCGCGGACTACACCATCGCGCAGGCCCGCTTGGGGCTGCTGGAACTGGCATGGGGCACTGCCGTACTGATGGGCTGGACCCTGTTGGGCGGCTTGCACGCACTGAACCAGACCTTGCTGGCATGGTTCGACGGTCGATTCAGCAGCGCCCTGCCGCAACAATTGGCTTTGTTGGTGGGCTTTTCCGTCATCGGCTCGGTGATCGACCTGCCCTTTTCTTTGTATCGCACCTTTGTGCTGGAGCAGCGTTTCGGATTCAACCGCATGACCGCCAAACTCTGGCTGGTCGATGCGGTCAAAGGCCTGTTTTTCAGCGCGCTCATCGGTCTGCCTCTAGCAGCTTTAGCCTTGTGGGTCATGGGCGCCACCGGCAGCTTGTGGTGGCTGTGGACCTGGAGCCTCTGGATGGGTTTCAGCCTGTTGATGATGCTGGTCTACCCCACCTGGATTGCACCGCTGTTCAACCAGTTCAAGCCTCTGGAAGACGCTACCTTGAAGGAACGCGTATCCGCCCTGATGGCCCGCTGCGGCTTCACTTCCAAGGGGTTTTATGTGATGGACGGTAGCAAGCGCAGTGCCCACGCCAATGCGTACTTCACCGGTTTCGGAGCTTCCAAGCGCGTGGTGTTTTATGACACCTTGCTGGCGCAATTGAGCCCTGACGAAGTGGATGCCGTATTGGCCCATGAGCTCGGCCACTTCAAACACGGCCACATCGCCAAGCGCATGGTGTCCCTGTTCGGCTTGAGCCTGTTGGCATTTGCACTGCTGGGTTGGGTCAGTCAGCAGGCATGGTTTTACACAGGGCTGGGTGTAGGCCCGAACATGACAGGTAGCAACGATGCACTGGCCCTGCTCTTGTTCATGATGGTCCTGCCGCTGGCAGGCAGCTTCATCGGCCCTTTGTTTGCGCAGCTCTCCCGCAAGCATGAGTTCGAAGCGGACGCGTATGCCGTGGCCCACGCCAATGGTGCGGCGTTGTCGTCCGCGCTGCTCAAGCTTTACAAGGACAATGCGTCTACTCTCACCCCCGATCCGGTGTACGTGAAGTTTTACTATTCCCACCCACCGGCACCGGAGCGGCTGGCCCGTATGCCTGCAGCCACACCCGTCATTGCCACTGCTTGAATTGACAAGAATATGCCTTCAGCACCCGTCAGAACTGCGCTAACAGCTACACAAATCATAGCAAGCCTAGCCAAAACCGAGGGCTGGAAGCTCCACGGTGACGGCGCGGATGTCGCCATCGAAAAGACCTACCGGTTCGAGAACTTTCTCAAGACCATGGCTTTTGTGAACGCGATTGCGTACATCGCGGAGCAGCAGGATCATCACCCCGAACTGTTGCTCACCTACAGCAGCTGCAGCGTACGCTTCAACACCCATGACGTGCAGGGCGTATCGCGGTCTGACTTTGAATGCGCCGCCCTGGTAGATGCACTCATAGGTGCACCTGCAAGCACTACAGGTGCCAGCACATGAGTACCGCCCTTTGAATCAGCACCTGCTTGAACCGGGCTTGGTCGTGGCAGGACACGGCCGCCATGTGTGGGTCGAAACACCCGATGGCCGGCGCCTGATCTGCCATCCGCGCGGGAAGAAAAGCGTGACGGTGGTGGGCGACCAGGTGCTCTGGAAAGCCACGCAGGATGAAGGCACCATAGAGAAGGTGCTGCCCCGGCGTAACCTGTTTTACCGGCAGGACGAAATCCGCACCAAGTCATTTGCCGCGAACCTCGACCAGGTGCTGATCCTGATTGCTGCAGAACCCGAGTTTTCTGAGAGCCAGCTTTCACGGGCCTTGATTGCCGCAGAGGCCGAGCGCATCCGCCCCATCATCGCCTTGAACAAGAGCGATCTGGCAGAACCCTTCGGACGCGCATGGGACCGGCTGGGAATCTACCGCGACATGGGCTACACCCTGCTGCCCTTGGCACTCAAGCCGAAGGCGGAGGGTGCGCCTGCGACCGAACTGGCGCTGTTGCTGGAGTTGATGCAAGGCAAAACCACGCTGGTACTCGGCCCCTCAGGCTCCGGCAAAAGCACTCTGATCAACCGTCTGCTGCCGCATGCTGACGTTTTGACCAATGAAATTTCGACCGCCCTGAACTCGGGCAAACACACCACTACAAGCACCAGTCTGTATTGGGTGGACGAGGCCAAAACCACGGCAGTGATTGACTCCCCGGGCTTCCAGGAGTTCGGACTCAATCACATTGACCCCATGCATCTGGCCGGCCTGATGCCGGACATCAAAGCCCACGCGGGCGACTGCAAGTTTTACAACTGCAGCCATCTGCATGAACCCGGCTGCGGTGTATTGAATCAAATGAAAGAAGCCCCTGGCGCCGGTGGAATCGCCACGAACCGCTACAAAATTTATAGCGATTTATTTGCAGAGTTATCTCAGACACGGTACTAGCCCGGAAGAAGGGCCGGTCGGAGCTTGACTGTATCTAGCCTATCAGGCGCGCCGTCGAAAGCAGAGCAAGAAACACCATCCACATCACGACAGTGCGCCAGACAAGGCCCACTACCGCTCGCAGGTGCGCGGGTTCGGGTGTGAGAGCGCCGCTGTCCATTTCTTCGCCGAGGCGGACATTCACAGCACCCGCAGTGGCAGCCAATACCACGCCATCGTTGTCCAAGGGATGTACAGCCTCATGGCGACGCCAGCTGTCGACCGCATCCTCAAAACTTCCAACAAAGGCAAAACTCAGGGCAGTAACACGGGCCGGTAGCCAGTCAATGGCTTCCCATGCACGCAAGGCCCGCTCTCGCACAGCGTCGCTTACCGGTGGCAGCTCAGGCTTAACCGGGCGTTTGGCAAACACGGCCAAGTATTCGGTAACGCGGTAGAACACTGCGCCGGCCGGGCCCAAACCCAAGGCTGCGAGGATGGAATACCAGACAAACACGCCGAACACATGTCGGTGGGCACTCAAGACAGAGTGCTCAATCACATGCCTGACAATTTCACTGCGGGGCAGTTCGCTGGCGTCCATGCGCTTCCAACGGGCCAGCGCGGCACGGGCAGCGACCTCGTCGCCAGCCAGTAAAGCATCGCGAATCTGAGTGAAATGGTGGCTGAACTGCCGGAAACCAAGTGTGGCGTAAAGAATCATCACATTCCACACCGCAGCAGCAATCCAGCCCAATTGCCAGAGCAACAGCCAATGCACCGCCAGTACCAGCAGCGCAGGCCCCAAGGCTGCCAAGCACCAAGCCAACCAGGCATGCGGCTTGGCACCTGCATCGAAATTGCGCAGCACCCAACGCACCCAGTTACGTACCGTGTTGTGTACCGGATTGATCTGCGGCAGGGGCTTGGCCTGTTCCAGCAACAGCGCCAGCAAGATGGAGATAAAGCTCATGGAACTATCATACCCAGCGATGTACCGGCTCAGGCACGGAGAAACTGGTAGAAGTTGCGCAACATGCCCGCCGTGGCGCCCCAGATAAACCACTCCATCCCCTGTTCGCTATACGGCATGGAGTACCACTCCCGGCTCGCCCCCTCCCACTCCACACGGTGGCGGCGGTGATTGGCGGGGTTCATCAAAAAGCCCAAAGGCACCTCAAACACATGGGCCACTTCGTCTGGACTGGGTGCGAGTTGAATGGAAGGCTCCACCAGCGCAACGACCGGTGTCACGATAAATGCGCTACCCGTGGTGTAGTGCGGCAGACTGCCCAGCACTTCGACCGATGAGGGGAGCAAGCCCACCTCTTCTTGCGCTTCGCGCAGGGCAGTGGCAACTGCGTCCACATCGGTGGCATCCGCCTTGCCACCGGGAAACGCAATTTGCCCCGAATGGCTGGACAGGTGAGCAGTACGCTGTGTGAGCAACACCATGGGCTGATCCCGCAACACAATCGGAATAAGCACCGATGCGTGCGACGGCTCCCGCTCAGAAAACTTGTGCTCTGCCCTGACCTCGGGAGACCATTCCGGTGGCAGCCTGAAACGCCGCCGCAAAGCGTCCGGTACCAAGTCGGCAGGGGGTACTGCGGTGAGATGACTGTCCACGCCCACCACGGGGACTTGGCGTGGATCAAAAGCCGGCAGGGTTCGGGTGAACTTGGTGGTCAATTTGGAATCCCATGAAAAAAGCCGCCACAGCTTGTCACCGGGGCGGCTTTCATGAAGAGCTTGCGGCAAATTACGCTGCAGTCTTCTTTGCTGGCAGCTTTTCCTTGATACGAGCAGACTTGCCGCTACGGTCACGGAGGTAGTACAGCTTGGCACGGCGCACGTCACCACGACGCTTGACTTCGATGCTGGCGATCAGAGGGGAGTAGGTTTGGAATGTACGTTCCACGCCTTCGCCGCTGGAGATCTTGCGCACGATGAAGCCGCTGTTCAGGCCACGGTTACGCTTGGCGATAACCACGCCTTCGTAAGCCTGCACGCGCTTGCGGTTACCTTCAACCACATTCACGCTCACGATGACGGTGTCACCGGGTGCGAATTCAGGGATTGTTTTGCCGAGGCGGGCGATTTCTTCCTGCTCGAGCGCTTGGATGATGTTGCTCATAGTTTCCTTCGTGATCTTGCTCGCGCCGGCACCGGAATTGGCGCCAATAGCAGAGCCTTGAGGCTTGTTATCTGGCCGGGCAGAGGATCGGTTAGCCAGCCATTATAACAAGTTCAATCTTTGGGCTGCAAAAGACGTTCTTCAGCGGCGGTAATGTGGCCTTGGGCTCTCGCTTTGTCGAGGATGTCAGGCCGGTGCAAAGCCGTCAGTTGCAAACGCTGGGCACGCCGCCATTCTTCAATCCGCGCATGATGTCCGGACATCAGCACGGGCGGCACAGGCACGCCTGACCACTCTTCCGGACGGGTGTAATGCGGGCAATCCAATAGACCATCAAGTGCGGGATTGAAACTGTCTTGGTGATGGCTATCAGCGTCTGACAATACACCGGGCTGCAAGCGCGCCACTGCATCCAGAAGTGCCATGGCAGCGATTTCTCCACCGGACAACACAAAGTCACCCAGGCTGATCTGCTGATCCACATACTTTTCGATGAAGCGCTGATCTATGCCCTCGTAGCGGCCACACAGCAAAATCGCGCCCGCACTGCGGGACCATTGCTCGACTGCGCCATGGTGTAGCGGTGCCCCGATGGGCGAGAACAACACGACGGGAACAGCATCCTGACGCTGAGCCCGGATCGCCAAAAGCGCAGCCTCCAGAGGCTCAGCCATCATCACCATACCGGGACCTCCGCCGAAAGGTCGGTCATCAACTCTACGGTAATTGCCAGACGCAAAATCGCGGGGATTGTGAAGATGCACATCTACCAAGGCACTCTCGTACGCCCGGCGTGTGATGCCGGCTGTCAGCAAGGGCGCAAACAGCTCAGGAAAAAGCGTGATGATGTCGAAGCGCACTGCAGGCGCCTCAATAGTCCAGTTGCCAGTCCACGCGGATGGTCTTGTCGGTCAGGCTGACGTCGTCCACATAAGCAGAGACGAAGGGGATCATCCGTTCGACCGGTTTGTCATCCTGCATGGCCTCAATGACCAAGACAGTTTGCGGGCCGGTTGACATCAACTCACGGACGATGCCGAGCGCTTGGGCTTCGCGATTGACGACTTGCAGACCGATGAGATCGACCCAATAAAACTCGTCTGCAGCAGCTTTTGGAAATGTGGCGCGAGAGATGAAGATGCGGGAGCCTTTGAGGGCTTCGGCCCCATTCCTGTCATCGATGCCGGCCGCACAGGCAACCACCGAATCAGAATGGACTTTGGATTCTTTGACGGCCATCAGCGCTGTGCCGGAAAAAGGCTTGTTACCTTTTTCAGTGGGCAACAAATACCACTGGCGGGCAGAGAAGAGTGCCTCAGGATTGGCACTGTAGGGCAGGACTTTGAACCAGCCTTTGATACCCCAAGCGTCCGCAATGCGACCGACTTCGATGGCGTCTGCCGGCAATTCGGCGACTTCGAGTCCTGTGAGCATGGGTGGGAATATCAACCGGCGTACGGGCACAAGCGCCGCACGCCGGCTAAACCATTAAGCAGCTTTTTTAGCAGCTTGGTTGATCAGGCGTTCCACGGTAGGAGATGCCTGTGCGCCAACGCCCTTCCAGTAGGTCAAGCGATCTTGCGCAATACGGATGCTTTCTTCGTTTTCCTTGGCGATGGGGTTGTAGAACCCGATACGCTCGATGAAGCGGCCGTCGCGACGGGTGCGCTTGTCAGCAACAACGATATTGAAAAACGGGCGGGCTTTTGCACCACCACGAGCGAGTCGAATGACGACCATGATTTATCCTTTGGGCAGCTGAGAGAATTCAGCCTAAGTATTCAAAGTTCGATTCAAAGTTTGAGACACGCAACTGACCACCCGGCCAGTGACACTCTGAATAGCCCTCCATTATACCGTTTTCTCATTCATGACCAAAATCCGACCCAGTACCGAATCCGATATCAGCGCTATTACCGCCATTTATGCACACCATGTACTGACCGGCACGGGTACTTTTGAAACCACGCCGCCCAGCGAAAGTGACATGCAGGGACGACGGGCCGACGTCCTTTCCAAAGGACTGCCCTACCTGGTGGCAGAAGTAGACGGAGAGGTCATAGGTTTCGCCTATTGCAACTGGTTCAAGCCACGGCCCGCTTACCGCTTTTCCGCGGAAGACTCCATTTACCTCGCTCCGAACGCACACGGTAAGGGACTTGGAAAACTCTTGCTCATTGAACTGATGTCGCAAGCAGAGCGCTGTGGAGTTCGCAAGTTGATTGCGGTTATCGGCGACTCCGCCAACGCTGGCTCGATTGGCGTCCACACCAGCTGCGGCTATGACAAAGTGGGCGTGATTTCAGCCTGTGGCTGGAAGTTTGACCGCTGGCTGGACATCGTGTTGATGGAAAAAACCATTGGAGCCGGCTCATCCACCCCGCCAGTGGATCCTGTCGCATGAAAAACAAAACTGTCGCTGTCTGGCTCACGCTGACGCTGGGGGCCTTGGGCTTGCATCGGCTCTACCTCGGGCGCTACGACTGGATTGCCAAGTTATCCCCCTTACCTACCCTCTTGGGCACCTATGGCGTACTGCGGGCCCGCAATCTGGGGGTAGACGATCAGCTGAGCTGGGCGTTGATCCCTCTGCTGGGCTTCATGCTCGCGGCTTGCGCGCTGAATGCATTGATTTTCGGACTCATGAGTCTTGAAAAGTGGAACGCCCGGTACAACCCGGAGCAACCCGATAGCCCCCAAGGCGGAACCAATTGGCTCACCGTGGGTGGCTTGATCGTCGCTCTGGGCTTGGGCACCACCATTTTGATGGCGACCCTCGCCTTCAGCATTCAACGCACTTTTGAGTACCAGATGCAAGAAGACAAAGCGCCCGACACGGGCGCGTTGATCAAAAAATCTGCAGACTGACCCAGTAAGCGATTGCCGCGACAAAAGCCGCAGCCGGGATGGTCAACACCCAAGCCCACACAATGTTTCCAGCAACGCCCCAGCGCACCGCACTGGCGCGTTGGGTGGAGCCTACCCCGACGATAGCGCCGGTAATGGTGTGGGTGGTAGATACCGGTATACCCAAAGCAGTGGCAAGGAACAGTGTCATTGCGCCACCGGTCTCCGCACAGAAGCCACCCACCGGTTTCAGCTTGGTGATTTTCTGACCCATAGTGCGCACAATCCGCCAGCCACCAAACATAGTGCCCGCACCAATCGCTATGTAGCAAGACACAATGGTCCAGGTGGGTGGCGCAGCGTCGCTGGCGGAAACATACCCCGTCGCAATCAGCATCATCCAGATGATGCCGATCGTCTTTTGCGCGTCGTTACCGCCATGACCCAGACTGTAGGCACCTGCGCTCAAAAGTTGCAAACGCCGGAACCATTTATCGATGCGCGAAGGCCGTGCGCGCCGGAAAATCCAGGCGACTGCCACCATCATCATGGAGCCCAAAGTGAAACCCAGTAGTGGCGACACAAAGATGAACGCTACCGTTTTCATAATGCCGGCGGAGATCAAGGCCCCTGCTCCAGCCTTGGCAATCACCGCGCCGACAATGCCACCAATCAGCGCGTGGGAAGAGCTGCTGGGAATACCGTAGTACCAGGTAATCACGTTCCAAGTAATAGCGCCCACCAACGCACCGAACACCACATGGGTGTCCACGACGCCGGGCTGCACAATGCCTTTGCCCACGGTGGCCGCGACGCTCAGGTGGAAAATGAAAATGGCTATGAAGTTGAAGAAGGCGGCAAAAATCACCGCCTGACCGGGCTTGAGTACCCCGGTGGACACCACGGTCGCAATCGAGTTCGCTGCATCATGAAAACCATTCATGAAGTCGAACATCAGCGCGAGCGCCACCAACAGGGCTACGACCCACAGGGCTGTCTGGACTTGTTCCATCGTATTGAACCTGCGCGGTGGATCAGGAGTTCTCGAGGATGATGCCCTCGATCACATTCGCCACGTCTTCACACTTGTCAGTGATCGTTTCCAGCAGCTCGTAAATGGCTTTGAGCTTGATGAGTTCACGCACATCTTCCTGCTCGCGGAACAGCTTGCTCATGGCGGTGCGCATCACGCGGTCGGCATCCGACTCCAGACGGTCGATTTCTTCGCAGGTTTTCAAGGCTGCCTCGGCGGTGGCGTGATCGGCGATATCCGCCAACAGCTTTACCGCATCACGCAAACGCTCGCAGCACTTCACGCTCAGGTCGGTCAAACGCACGATCTCTTCCGTCATCACGCGGACGTCGTACAGCGCCATGGTTTCAGCAGAATCCTGAATCAGGTCCGCCACATCATCCATGGTGTTGATCAGGGAGTGGATTTGCTCGCGGTCGATGGGCGTGATGAAGGTGATGTGAATCGCCTTGTTCACCTCATGGGTCACGCGGTCTGCTGCACGCTCGGCGTCGTCCACTTCCTGGTTGTATTTCGCGCGCAGATCAGCGTCGTTGTAGTTAGCCACCAGCTTGGAAAAAGCCTGGGCGGCCTCCACGATACGATCCGCATGCTGATTGAACATCTCAAAAAAATTGCCTTCACGAGGCAACAACTTTCCAAACAACATGCGGAGCTCCTAACGGTTAAATATGACAGTCTCGTGACTGATTTAAGAATGTCCGCGAGTTTAACCGGCTACAGCCCTACAGGTTTCAGGGAGTTACACCCGCCCCCAGAGCCACCCAAAGACCCCATAAAAAAAGCCCCGCAACCGGAGTTGCAGGGCTTTTGCTGCGAATGGCGCGGGGGCGCCAAAGCGACTGATTACTTCACAGTGGCAGCAGACTCGGTGTAGTCGCTGATCTTGTCGAAGTTCAGGTACTGGTACACCTTGTCGCTGGCGGCCGTCAGCACGCCCATGTCCGCCAGATACTCTTCCTTGGTAGGAATGCGACCCAGCTTGGAAGCGATAGCTGCCAGTTCGGCCGAGCCCAAGTACACATTGCTGTTCTTGCCCAGACGGTTGGGGAAGTTGCGGGTGGACGTAGAGAACACTGTGGCGCCCTCTTTCACCTGCGCCTGGTTGCCCATACACAAGCTGCAGCCCGGCATTTCCATGCGCGCACCGGCACCACCCAGCACACCGTAGTGGCCTTCGTCGCTCAGTTGCTTGGCGTCCATCTTCGTAGGCGGTGCAATCCACAGCTTCACGGGGATGTCGCGCTTGCCTTCCATCAGCTTGGACGCGGCACGGAAGTGGCCGATGTTGGTCATGCAGGAGCCGATGAACACTTCATCGATCTTGGCGCCGGCCACTTCGGCCAAAGTCTTCACATCGTCCGGGTCGTTGGGGCATGCCACGATAGGCTCATGGATGTCGGCCAGGTCGATGTCGATAACGGCTGCGTACTCTGCATCGGCATCGCCCTTGAGCAACTCAGGGTTCTTGAGCCAGGCTTCCTGTGCCGCAATACGGCGACCCAAAGTGCGCGCATCCGCATAGCCATTGGCAATCATCCACTTCATCATGGTGATGTTGCTGGTGACGTATTCGATGATGGGCTCTTTGTTCAGGTGCACGGTGCAACCTGCAGCAGAACGCTCAGCAGACGCGTCAGACAACTCAAACGCCTGTTCAACCTTCAGATCTGGCAAACCTTCGATTTCGAGGATACGGCCGGAGAAGATGTTCTTCTTGCCCTTCTTCTCAACCGTCAACAGGCCGGCCTTGATGGCATACAAAGGAATCGCGTTCACCAAGTCACGCAGGGTCACGCCGGGCTGCATCTTGCCCTTGAAGCGCACCAACACCGATTCAGGCATGTCCAAAGGCATCACACCTGTAGCGGCAGCAAATGCCACCAGACCGGATCCTGCGGGGAAGCTGATGCCAATAGGGAAACGGGTGTGGCTGTCGCCACCAGTGCCCACGGTGTCAGGCAACAACATGCGGTTGAGCCAGGAGTGGATCACACCGTCACCGGGACGCAATGACACGCCGCCACGGGTGCTGATGAAGTCGGGCAGCTCGTGGTGCATCTTCACGTCCACGGGCTTGGGGTACGCCGCGGTGTGGCAGAACGACTGCATCACCAGGTCTGCAGAGAAGCCCAGGCAAGCCAAGTCCTTCAGCTCGTCGCGGGTCATCGGGCCGGTAGTGTCTTGGGAGCCGACAGAGGTCATCTTGGGCTCGCAGTAGGTACCGGGGCGCACGCCTTGACCTTCGGGCAAACCGCAAGCGCGACCGACCATCTTCTGTGCCAGGCTGAAACCCTTCTTGGTGTCAGCAGGGTTCTGGGGCAAGCGGAACAAGGTGGAAGGCTTCAGACCCAAAGCTTCACGGGCTTTGGCAGTCAAGCCACGGCCGATGATCAGGGGAATACGGCCACCGGCACGTACTTCGTCAAACAGCACATCGCTCTTGACTTGGAACGAAGCGATTTCCTTGCCGTCTTTGAAGGCCTTGCCGTCATAGGGACGCAGTTCCACCACGTCGCCCATGTTCATCTGGTTCACGTCCAGCTCGATAGGCAGCGCGCCCGCATCTTCCATGGTGTTGTAGAAGATGGGAGCGATCTTGGTGCCCAGGCACACGCCGCCGAAACGCTTGTTGGGCACGTAAGGAATGTCTTCACCGGTGAACCACAGCACGGAGTTGGTGGCGGACTTGCGGCTGGAGCCGGTACCGACCACGTCACCCACATAGGCCACGAGGTTGCCACGGGCGCGCAGGTCTTCGATGAACTTCACAGGGCCGCGCTTGCCATCTTCCTCAGGGGTAATGCCATCGCGCTTGTTCTTCAGCATGGCCAATGCGTGCAATGGAATGTCAGGGCGGCTCCAGGCGTCAGGCGCAGGAGACAGGTCGTCCGTATTGGTTTCGCCGGTGACCTTCAGGATGGTCACGGTGATGCTCTGGGGAACTTCAGGGCGGCTGGTGAACCACTCGGCATCGGCCCAGCTTTGCAGCACGGCCTTGGCGAAGGTATTGCCCTTGTCGGCCTTTTCCTTGACGTCGTGGAACTGGTCGAACATCAACAGGGTTTTCTTCAGGCCTTCGGCAGCTTCTGCAGCCACGGCGGCATCGTCCAGCAGATCCACCAGCGGGCTGATGTTGTAGCCACCCAGCATGGTGCCCAACAATTCGGTTGCGCGGGCGCGGGAGATCAGAGCGCACTTTTCAGTGCCGTGAGCCACAGCGGCCAAGTAGCTGGCTTTGACTTTGGCAGCATCATCCACACCCGCGGGCACGCGGTGGGTGATCAGTTCGACGAGCGTTGCCTCTTCGCCTGCGGGGGGCGCCTTCAGCAGCTCGATCAACTCGCCGGTCTGCTTGGCAGACAAAGGCAGGGGGGGAATGCCCAACGCAGCGCGTTCAGCCACATGGTCTCGGTAAGCTTGCAACATCTTCACTCTCCTTCAAAAACAATAAAAACACACTCCAGCGCCCGCACTATCTGCGCGAGCAGCTACTTATTTCATAGCAGCACCATCTTGTGGCGCGGGCAATGGCTCCAGCAAGTTGGGTGCCGGGTTCTTCTCCATCGCCAGTGCCACGGCCTGCTGCTCGGCACTCATACAGGCGTCCGCCAAACGCCGGCCTTGCCTGTGATCCATCAACATGGATTTGTTGGCCAACTGCAACCAGACGGCACCCCGTGCTGCATCTTCCAGCCGGATCGCTCCGGTCGAAGTAGCCACGGGCACCATCACAAACCGCTGCTTGCCGGATTCCACGGCGAAATGCCCCGCATGTTCGGGGTGCGCCTGCACAGACACTTTCTGGGCCAGCTCACAGGGCAATACGCCGGTCGCAACCCTGGGAGCTACTGCCAATTGTTCTTCGCTCAAGACCACCGGCTTGTCGACAGCCTTGGCAGGCCCCAGCACGCGAGGGCTCTTCTTGGAGCTGGCAGCCTGCGGCGCAACGCTGCTGGCGGAGGCGAAGCCGGTCCAAAGCACACTACACAGCATGGCAGTCACCAGCCAGACAAATTTCATCATGCGGCCTCCTTCACGAGGGGCGATTCGAAATAGGCAGCCACATCGGACGGCACGGCCACACCGGTTGCGTGCGCACGCTCCAGCACCTGCCAGAAAAACCGGTAACTGGCCCGGTCGTGCAAAACGCCACCAGCGGAAACAGGGCCCCAATCGGCCGCTGCAGCGCGGGTCACGATGTCTGCTGCCTGCTCCACAGCTCTTGCGTCCGGGGCAAACGCTTGAACGATAGGCCGGATCTGGTCCGGATGAATGCTCCACATGCGGGTGTAGCCCAAGGCTTGGGCGGCATATCGGGCTGCACGGCTCAAGGCTTGTGCGTCTTTGAACTCAGTCACCACGCAATGCGATGGCACCTTGCCAAACGCATGGCAGGCGCTGGAGATATCTGTCTTGGCACGCACGACCAAGGGATGATGGAACTGGTCCAAGGTATCGCCATCGGTGGATGCCCGAACCCCCATCGCTGTCGCGGGGATGGCGCCGCCATGGCTGGACACAAAGTCCATCAAACCGAAACTTATGGACTGCACGCGCGCATGGGCCGCAATCTCAAAAGCGCGATGCACCGCTGCCGGGGATTCGATCAATACATGCAATGGAATCGCAGCAGCCACAGGCCCCAGCGCATCGATAGCGCGGACTGCAACCTCCACATCGGCGGCAGACTCCACCTTGGGCAGCATGATGTAACTCAGGGCATGGGCAGCAGCGCCGACCACACACGCCACATCCTGCAGAAACGCAGGGTGGTCTACCGCATGCAAGCGCGCACCCACACGGCGGCGCAAGCCATTTGCTACCAAATCAGGAGCTTCTTGCGCAGAATTGGCGAGCGCCGCAACCATATTGGCATGATCAAGCTCTCCACCGACGGGCGCACCGTCTTCGCAGTCCAGCGTCACATCAAAGACGCAAGCGCCGAACTCCTGGGTCATGTCCGCCTGCATTTGCAGGCTCTTGACCATGCGGGCTTCTACGCCGCTGTAATGGTCACACACCGGCAGTACACCCGCAGCACCCTGCGCACCTAAAAGGATGTCGCGAGGATGCTTCACGGTGGGTGCCGGTGCGTGGGCCAAGGATTACAGCAGGTGTTTCACGCCGTCTTGTTCGCCTTGCAGTTCAGCCAAGGTCTTGTTGATGCACTCTTGCGAGAACGCGTCAATTTCCAGGCCTTCGACGATCTTGTATTCGCCGTTCGCGCAGGTCACGGGGTAACCGAACATGACTTCCTTGGGAATGCCGTATTCGCCGTTGGAAGGAATGCCCATGGTGACCCACTTGCCGTTGGTGCCCAGAGCCCAGTCACGCATGTGGTCGATGGCTGCGTTGGCAGCAGATGCTGCGGACGACAAGCCACGTGCGGCGATGATGGCCGCGCCACGCTTGCCCACGGTGGGCAGGAATGTTTCGCGGTTCCAGGTTTCGTCGTTGATCATGTCTTTCACAGACTGGCCAGCGATGGTGGCGAACCGGTAGTCGGCGTACATGGTGGGTGAGTGGTTGCCCCACACGGCCAATTTTTCGATGTCTGCCACGGCCTTGCCGGTCTTGGAAGCCAACTGGCTGGCAGCACGGTTGTGGTCCAGGCGCAGCATGGCGGTGAAGTTCTTGGCCGGCAGATCCGGCGCGGCCTTCATGGCGATGTAGGCGTTGGTGTTGGCGGGGTTGCCCACGACCAGCACCTTGACGTTGCGGGAAGCCACAGCGTTCAGTGCCTTGCCTTGGGTGGTGAAGATGGCGCCATTGATGGCCAGCAGTTCAGCACGCTCCATGCCGGGGCCGCGTGGGCGGGAACCCACCAACAAAGCGTAGTCGGTGTCCTTGAATGCGGACATGGGATCGGAATGGGCTTCGATACCAGCCAACAGCGGGAATGCGCAGTCTTCCAACTCCATGATCACGCCCTTGAGCGCGTTCTGGGCCTTCTCGTCGGGGATTTCCAGCAATTGCAAGATCACGGGCTGGTCTTTGCCCAACATTTCGCCGGAGGCGATGCGAAACAGAAGTGCGTAACCGATTTGACCTGCTGCACCTGTTACGGCAACGCGGACGGGTTTCTTGCTCATGGTAAAACTCCAGGAAGTGTTGAGAAAACGGCGACTGAGCAGCGCCCGCAACAAGCCGTGCTGCGCTGCAGAATGCCCGAGAGTTTACCCTCGAATTTAGTGCCGGGTCAATTTGTCTTATGTCTTATATAAGATATGATTAGCGAAATTTTTCGAGCCTGACTCGTCGCTGACAGAAACCCCGCATCCATGCCTGCAAACACCCTCTCTGCGAACGACAGCGCTACAGGCGCATCGGTCGACCCGGGCGCGCAATCCGGGGCATCGGGCACACCGGCATTCAGTCCGCTCTATCAGCAAATCAAGGCCCTCATCTTGCAAAGCTTGCAAAGTGGGGAATGGAAACCAAGTACGGCCATTCCCAGTGAGCAAGAGCTTGCCGGCCGGTACAAAGTCAGCCAGGGCACGGTGCGTAAAGCCATTGATGAGCTCGCCGCCGAAAACCTCGTCGTTCGCCGCCAGGGCAAGGGTACGTTTGTCGCCACCCATGCTGAACGGCACATTCAATACCGCTTTTTGCGACTGGTCCCTGAGGCGGGCGACCCATCCAACGAAGGGCCGGCCCAGCGCCGCATCATCGATTGCAAGCGCACCCGCGCCAGCGCCGATGTGGCGCGCGCCTTGTCTTTGCGATCGGGTGATGCGGTATTGCAAGTGCGGCGCGTGTTGTCTTTCGCAGGCACTCCTACCATTCTGGAAGACTTGTGGCTCCCCGGCGGCCCTTTCAAAGGGCTGACGGCAGAGCGCCTGACCAGCTATGACGGTGCGATGTATGCGCTTTTTGAAACAGAATTCGGCGTGCGCATGGTGCGTGCCGAGGAAAAGATCAAAGCCGTGCTTCCGGACCCCGAGCAGCGAGATCTGCTCCAAATCGGTGCAAGCACCCCCTTGCTCAGTGTTGAACGCACCGCGTACACCTACAACGATTTACCTATGGAGCTCCGTCGGGGCTTGTACTTGACCGACACACACTACTATCGAAATGCGCTAAATTGATGCGTTGCACCATGCAAGTCCAATGTCAGATTGGTGCGGTGCAATAGAATTTTGGCCTGCGATTCCCAGAATTACAAACACGTTACATCCAAGAAAGCCCATCCATGACTGAGCTCAACTCCCAACCCAAGCGCGCGCGGCCTGAATTCCGCAACATCAATGCGCTGAGTGACCTGCCCACCTATCGCCTCCCCCCCGCCGGATGGGTTTCCATCCTGCACCGCATCAGTGGCGCCATCATGTTCATCCTGATGCCTTTCATTATCTGGATGTTCGACACATCCGTATCCTCGGAAATCTCATTTGCAAAGTTCACCAGCGTCTTTAGCGTTGGAGTCGGCTTTATCCCCGGCTGGTTTGTGAAGCTGGTGGCTCTGGCCATCATCTGGGCGTATTTGCACCACTTCATCGCAGGCATGCGCCACTTGTGGATGGACATCAACCATGCTGTGAGCAAAGAATTCGGTCGCAGCTCCGCCATCTTCACTCTGGGTCTGGGCAGCTTGCTCACCCTGGTGCTGGCCCTCAAGCTCTTCGGCGCCTACTAACAACGAGAAAAGGAAAACCAAATGGCAGTGAATTACGGATCCAAGCGCGTCGTCGTTGGCGCGCACTACGGCCTGCGGGACTGGCTGGCGCAACGCGTCACCGCCGTCTTGATGGCTTTGTTCACCATCGCCCTGCTGGCGCAAGTGATTTTGTTCAAAGGCCCCATCGGCTACGACAAATGGGCCGGCATCTTCTCCCAGCAGTGGATGAAGTTCCTGACCTTCGCGGTCATCATCGCCATGCTGTACCACGTATGGGTGGGTGTGCGCGATATCTGGATGGATTACGTCAAACCCGTCTCCATCCGCTTGTCTCTGCAAGTGTTCTCCATTGTTTGGCTGGTCGGCTGCGCCGGCTGGGCTATCCAGGTTCTGTGGCGTCTCTGATCCCCTCCAACAGGCACTAATACATGTCTTACTCCGTCTCTAAACGCAAATTCGACGTCGTGATCGTCGGCGCCGGTGGCTCCGGCATGCGCGCTTCCCTGCAGCTGGCACGTGCCGGTCTGAATGTGGCCGTTCTGTCCAAAGTGTTCCCCACCCGCTCCCACACCGTGGCAGCACAAGGCGGCATCGGTGCCTCCTTGGGCAACATGAACGACGACAACTGGCACTACCACTTCTATGACACCGTCAAGGGCTCCGACTGGCTCGGCGACCAGGACGCTATCGAGTTCATGTGCCGTGAAGCTCCCAAGGTGGTGTACGACCTGGAGCACATGGGTATGCCTTTCGACCGCAACCCTGACGGCACCATTTACCAGCGCCCCTTCGGCGGCCACACCGCCAACTACGGCGAAAAGGCTGTGGAACGCGCATGCGCTGCCGCTGACCGTACCGGTCACGCCATGTTGCACACGCTGTACCAGCAGAACGTGGCAGCCAAGACCAGCTTCTTCGTGGAGTGGATGGCACTGGACCTGATCCGTGACGCCGAAGGCGACGTGGTCGGTGTCACCGCCCTGGAAATGGAAACCGGCGATATCCACATTCTGGAAGCCAAGACCACCCTGCTGGCCACCGGTGGCGCAGGTCGTATCTTTGCGGCCTCAACCAACGCCTTCATCAACACCGGTGACGGCCTTGGCATGGCAGCGCGTGCTGGCATACCGTTGGAAGACATGGAGTTCTGGCAGTTCCACCCCACCGGCGTGGCTGGTGCCGGCGTGTTGCTGACCGAAGGTTGCCGCGGCGAAGGCGCTATTCTGCTCAACAGCAACGGCGAACGTTTCATGGAGCGCTATGCGCCTACCCTGAAAGACTTGGCTCCGCGTGACTTCGTGTCCCGCTCCATGGACCAGGAAATCAAGGAAGGCCGTGGCTGCGGTCCGAACAAGGACTATGTGCTCTTGAAGCTGGACCACTTGGGTGCAGAAACTATCCACAAGCGCCTGCCATCGGTGTATGAAATCGGCGTGAACTTCGCCAACGTGGACATCACCAAAGAACCTATCCCAGTGGTGCCCACCATCCACTACCAGATGGGTGGTATTCCCACCAACGTCAATGGCCAGGTGGTGGTGCAAAACGGCGACGTGCACAACCAGGTTGTCAACGGTTTGTACGCAGTGGGCGAATGCTCTTGCGTTTCGGTGCACGGCGCCAACCGCCTGGGCACCAACTCCTTGCTGGATTTGCTGGTGTTCGGCCGCGCAGCAGGCAATCACATCGTCAACTACATCAAGGGCAGCAAAGAGCATAAGCCATTGCCAAAGGACGCCGCAGACCGCACCCTGGCGCGCGTTTCCCGCCTGGACAATGCCGGCAGCGGTGAGTACGCCCAGGACGTTGCTAACGACCTGCGCGCTTCCATGCAGCAACACGCCGGCGTGTTCCGTACCCAGAAGAGCATGGACGAAGGCGTGGTCAAGATCGCCGAGCTGCGTGAACGCGTCAAAGCCCTTAACCTCAAGGACAAGTCCAAGGTATTCAACACAGCTCGCATCGAAGCGCTGGAAGTCGAAAACCTGATCGAAGCGGCCGAAGCAACTATCGTGTCGGCAGCTGCTCGCCACGAAAGCCGCGGCGCCCACACCGTTGACGATTACGGCGATACCCCTGAGCACCCGAATGGCCGTAACGACCAAGACTGGCACAAACATACCCTGTGGTACAGCGAAGGCAACCGCCTGAGCTACAAGCCCGTGCAGATGAAGCCTTTGACTGTGGACTCCGTTCCACTCAAAGTCCGTACTTTCTAAGCGTAGACCCTTCGCGAGAACCTGAACATGACCAAACGTACTTTCTCCATCTACCGCTACGATCCAGACAAGGATGCCAAGCCTTACATGCAGGACATCGAGGTAGAACTCGACGGTTCCGAGCGCATGCTGCTGGACGCCTTGATGAAGCTCAAAGCCATCGATCCTTCCATCTCCTTCCGCCGCTCATGCCGCGAAGGTGTCTGCGGATCGGATGCCATGAACATCAACGGCAAGAACGGTCTGGCTTGCCTGACCAACATGCTGACCTTGCCCGGCAAGATCGTCCTCAAGCCCCTGCCCGGTCTGCCCGTGATCCGCGATCTGATCGTGGACATGACCCAGTTCTTCAAGCAGTACAACTCGATCAAGCCTTACCTGATCAACGACACTGTGCCTCCCGAGAAAGAGCGTCTGCAGTCCCCCGAAGAGCGTGAAGAACTCAACGGCCTGTACGAGTGCATTTTGTGCGCCAGCTGCTCGACCAGCTGCCCCAGCTTCTGGTGGAACCCCGACAAGTTTGTGGGTCCGGCCGGCTTGCTGCAGGCCTACCGCTTTATTGCGGACAGCCGCGATCAAGCTACCGGTGAGCGCCTGGACAATCTGGAAGATCCTTACCGCCTGTTCCGTTGCCACACTATCATGAACTGCGTCGATGTGTGCCCCAAGGGTTTGAACCCCACCAAGGCCATCGGCAAGATCAAGGAAATGATGGTCCTGCGTGCCGTTTGATACAGACCAAGGTGCACACGCGTGACTGAAGCATTGATTGATAAACGGGGTTTGAGCAAGCTGCAATGGCGTTGCCGGCGCGGCTTGCTGGAAAACGACTTGTTCATCGAGCGCTTCTTCCGCCGGTACAGCGATACGCTGACTGTGCGCCATGCCGATGCCCTGTCGGCGCTGATGGACTTGAGCGACAACGACCTGCTGGACGTCCATCTGGCACGAAAAACGCTGTTGCAGGTGGACGCTGCCCTCGATCGCGCAGACGTCCATGAAGTTTTAAAAATGTTGAGAGAACCTCTCTGAAAGGCGAAAGATGAAACTAGCTGATAACAAAGCCACCCTGTCGTTCAGTAACGGCAGCCCCAGCGTGGAAATGCCCGTGTACCAGGGCAACATCGGACCGGATGTGATCGACATCCGCAAGCTTTACGCCCAGACCGGCATGTTCACATATGACCCCGGTTTTCTCTCAACAGCTTCCTGCCAGTCCGGCATCACTTACATCGACGGCGACAAGGGTGAACTGCTGTACCGCGGCTACCCTATCGAACAGTTGGCCACCAACGTCGACTACCTCGACACCTGCCACCTGTTGCTGAAGGGCGAATTGCCCAACAAAACCGAACAAGTGGCGTTCCACAAACTCGTGACCAACCACACCATGGCCAACGAGCAGATGCAGTTCTTCCTGCGTGGCTTCCGCCGCGACGCGCACCCTATGGCCGTATTGACCGGCTTGGTGGGCGCACTGTCTGCGTTCTACCACGACAGCACCGACATCAATAACCCCGAGCACCGCGAAATCGCCGCGATCCGCCTGATCGCCAAGATGCCTACGCTCGTGGCCATGGCCTACAAGTACGGCGTGGGCCAACCTTTCATGTACCCGCAGAACGACCTGAGCTATTCCGGCAACTTCCTGCGCATGATGTTCGGCACTCCTTGCGAAGAGTACAAGGTCAACCCCGTGATCGAACGTGCGATGGACCGCATCTTCATCCTGCACGCAGACCACGAGCAAAACGCGTCTACCTCCACTGTGCGCCTGTGCGGATCTTCCGGCACCAACCCGTTTGCAGCCATTGCCGCCGGTGTGGCTTGCTTGTGGGGCCCTGCCCACGGTGGCGCCAACGAAGCCTGCCTGAACATGCTGGAAGACATCCAGCGCCAAGGCGGCGTGTCCAAGGTCGGCCAGTTCATGGAACAGGTCAAGGACAAGAACTCCGGTGTCAAGCTCATGGGCTTCGGTCATCGCGTGTACAAGAACTACGACCCCCGCGCCAAGCTCATGCAGGAAACCTGCAACGAAGTACTGGAAGCCTTGGGTCTGGAAAACGACCCCTTGTTCAAGCTGGCCAAGCAGCTGGAAAAGATTGCTCTGGAAGACGACTACTTTGTTCAGCGCAAGCTGTACCCCAACGTGGACTTCTATTCCGGCATCGTGCAACGCGCCATCGGCATCCCTGTGAACTTGTTCACCGGTATCTTCGCTTTGGCTCGTACCGTCGGCTGGATTGCCCAGTTGAACGAGATGATCGGCGACCCTGAGTACAAGATCGGCCGCCCACGCCAGTTGTTCACCGGCTCCGTCAAGCGCGACGTCAAGCCACTGGACCAGCGTTAAGCCCTCTCGGACCTACCCTGAAAACCCCGCCGCCTGCAAAGGCCGCGGGTTTTTTTGTATCCAATCCAGCTCTAGCGCACATGGAATCTGCGCGAGTTGCTACTTTTTTCATAGCAATTTACAACCCATCGACTGCTGCATGGCGAGAAGAAGCCTTTCCCAGTCAAGATCTATGGCATCTCGAAATGCGATGACTAATCCCGTAGCAAGTGGGAAAATACCGACTTCACATCGCCGATCACGATGCCGTCTCTAAATGCCGTACATTGACCGCCCCCTCACCCGCCGGATGGACCTGACATCGCTACAGATGTTTGTGGCTGTCTGCGAGACAGGTAGCATCGGCAAGGCTGCGGAGCGCGAATTCATTGCCCCCTCGGCACTCAGCAAGCGGCTCAGTGATCTGGAGCTGGCGCTAGGCAGCCAGCTGCTACAACGCCATTCACGCGGTGCCCACCCTACCCCAGCGGGGCAAAGCCTGTTGCACCACGCCCGCAGCGTGTTCTTCAGCCTGGACCGCATGCACACCGAGCTCACGGAATATGCAGACGGCGCCAAAGGCCAGGTGCGGGTACATGCCAGCATCTCGGCCACGGTGCAGTTTCTGCCGGAAGACCTGGGCGCCTTCATCCGTGCCCACCAAGGCATCAAGATTGATCTGGAAGAGCACTTGAGCACCGAAGTCATTCGTGCCGTTGAGGAAGGTGCCGCCGATTTCGGTGTCTGCAATACGGCGGACGGTGTGGGCGAATTGCAGACCCTGCCCTACCGGCAGGACCAACTGGTGCTTATTGTTCCCCGCACCCATGCGCTCGCCCGCGAGCCCTCAGTCGCGTTCGCGGACACCTTGGCGCTGGATCATGTGGGCCTGCACTCCAACAGCTCCATCTATGTCGCCATGCGCCAGGCGGCCACAGCGCTGGGCCAGAGCATCAAACTGCGCATCCAGGTCACCGGGCTCGATGCCATGTGCCGCATGATTCACAACGGCCTGGGCGTGGGCGTCATGCCCCTGCGCGCATTCACCCTGATGCACAACGCAGGTGAACTGGCCGCAGTTCCCCTCACCGACCCCTGGGCCCACCGCCGCATTGAGCTGGTGGCCCGCGACTTCTCGACCCTGCCGCGCAGTGCGCGCATGCTGATCGACCACCTAAAATCGTCTCTCTAAAGGAAGCAAAAATGGCACGCACGCTCTACGACAAACTCTGGGACGACCACGTCGTTCATACCGAAGACGATGGCACCTCCATCCTCTATATCGACCGCCATCTGGTCCACGAAGTGACCAGCCCCCAGGCGTTTGAGGGGCTGCGTGAAGCAGGTCGCAAGGTCTGGCGCATCAGCTCTATCGTCGCCACCGCCGACCACAACACCCCCACTACTGGCTGGGAACTGGGCTACGACGGCATTACCGACCCGACCAGCAAAGAACAGGTCACGACACTGGACAGCAATATCAAGGAATTCGGGTCTGCAGCCTACTTCCCGTTTCTGTCCAAGCGCCAGGGCATCGTGCACGTCATGGGGCCTGAAAACGGCGCCACCCTGCCCGGCATGACCGTGGTGTGCGGCGACTCCCATACCTCCACGCACGGTGCGTTTGGGGCCTTGGCCCATGGCATCGGTACCAGTGAGGTCGAGCACGTGATGGCCACGCAAACCCTCTTGGCCAAAAAAGCCAAGAACATGCTGATCAAGGTCGAAGGCAGCGTCGCTCCCGGCATCACCGGCAAAGACATTGTGCTGGCCATCATCGGCAAAATCGGTACCGCAGGCGGCACCGGCTACACCATCGAATTCGGCGGCTCCGCCATCCGTGCGTTGAGCATGGAAGGCCGCATGACGGTGTGCAACATGGCCATTGAGGCCGGCGCCCGCGCCGGACTGGTGGCCGTTGATGAAAAGACGATCGACTACGTCAAGGGCCGCCCCTTGGCACCCGGCGCCAACGCCGCGTCGCCAGAAGCCGCAGCGGTGGAATGGGACCAGGCTGTCGCCTTCTGGAAGACCCTGCACTCCGACGCCGGCGCGCATTTCGACACCGTGGTCGAGCTGGACGCCACCCAAATCGTGCCGCAAGTCACCTGGGGCACCTCGCCCGAAATGGTGCTGGGTGTGGACGCCATCGTGCCGGACCCCGACAAAGAAAAAGACGCGAGCAAGCGCGGCGCCATTGAGCGGGCACTCACCTACATGGGCTTGGAGCCCGGCAAGGCCTTGAACGATTTGTTCGTGGACAAAGTGTTCATCGGTTCCTGCACCAATAGCCGCATTGAAGACATGCGTGAAGCCGCTGCCGTGGTGAAAAAGCTCGGCCAGAAAGTGGCCAAGAACATCAAGCTGGCCATGGTCGTGCCAGGTTCCGGCTTGGTGAAAGAGCAAGCTGAGCGCGAAGGCCTGCATGAGATCTTCAAGGCTGCCGGCTTCGAGTGGCGCGAACCCGGTTGCTCCATGTGCCTGGCCATGAATGCCGACCGCCTCGAGCCTGGTGAGCGCTGCGCCTCCACCAGCAACCGCAACTTTGAAGGCCGCCAGGGTGCCGGTGGCCGCACCCACCTGGTGAGCCCCGCCATGGCCGCTGCAGCAGCCATCCATGGACACTTTGTCGATATCCGCAAGTTCGCCTGACCCATTGAAAGGACTGAATATGAAAACCGCACTTATCGCCGCATGCGCAGCCACCCTGCTGTTGCTGTCTGGATGCAACACAGTCAAAGGCATGGGCCAGGACATTCAAAAGGCCGGCGAAAAAATTGAAGGCGCTGCCAAGAAATGAAAAACTTTACTGTTCACCAAGGGCTGGTTGCGCCCATGGACCGCGAAAACGTGGACACCGACGCGATCATCCCCAAGCAATTTCTCAAATCCATCCGCAAGACGGGCTTCGGTCAGAACCTGTTTGACGAATGGCGCTACCTGGATGCGGGCTACCCCGGCCAGGACCCCGCCAGCCGCAAGCCCAACCCGGACTTTGTGCTGAACCAACCCCGCTATGCCGGCGCATCCATCCTGCTGGCGCGCAAAAACTTCGGCTGCGGCTCCAGCCGCGAGCACGCGCCCTGGGCGATTGACCAATATGGCTTTCGCGCCATCATCGCGCCCAGCTACGCCGACATCTTCTTCAACAACTGCTTCAAAAACGGCCTGCTGCCGATCCAGCTGAGCGAAGCCCAAGTAGACCAGTTGTTCAACGAAGCACTGGCCTTCCCCGGCTATCAGCTCACCATTGATCTGGAGCGCCAGGTCATCGTGAAGCCGCAGGGCGAAGAAATTCCGTTCGACGTACAGGCCTTCCGCAAGTACTGTTTGCTCAACGGCTTTGACGACATCGGCCTGACCCTGCGCCATGCCGACAAGATCAAGGCGTTCGAAGCCCAACGTTTGGCCACAAAACCCTGGCTGGCGCAGACCATGTCTGCGTGAGCAGCTATCAAATTCATAGTATTCAAAGGACATCATGAAAATTGCAGTCTTGCCGGGTGACGGCATCGGCACCGAAATCGTGGCGGAAGCCGTGAAGGTTTTGAACGCTCTGGACCTCAAGCTGGA
The DNA here is from genome assembly GCF_059769165.1 of Curvibacter sp. Hmag1.1. NCBI lineage: Bacteria > Pseudomonadati > Pseudomonadota > Betaproteobacteria > Burkholderiales > Comamonadaceae > Curvibacter > Curvibacter sp. Hmag1.1. The sequence continues at coordinate 3,384,579 of NZ_JBMBGX010000002.1, read as the reverse complement.
AATGGAAACCGCACTGGTGGGCGGTTGCGCCTATGAGGCCCATGGCCACCCCTTGCCCGAAGCCACACTTAAGCTGGCCAAGGAAGCGGATGCGGTGTTGTTCGGCGCCGTGGGCGACTGGAAGTACGACAAGCTGGAGCGCCAGTTCCGCCCCGAGCAGGCCATTCTGGGCTTGCGCAAGAATTTGGGCCTGTTTGCCAACTTCCGCCCCGCGATTTGCTACGAGCAGCTGGTAGGCGCCTCCAGCCTTAAGCCCGAGCTGATTGCGGGCCTGGACATCCTCATCATCCGCGAACTGACTGGCGACATCTACTTCGGCCAACCCCGCGGCCGCCGCATTGCGACTGATGGCCACTTCCCCGGAGCCGAAGAAGCGTTCGACACCATGCGCTACAGCCGCCCCGAGATCGAACGCATTGCGCACGTAGCGTTCCAGGCGGCCCAGAAGCGCAACAAGCGCGTCACCAGTGTCGACAAGAACAACGTGCTTGAAACCTCGCAGCTGTGGAAAGACGTGATGGTTGAAGTGGGCCAACAGTACCCCGACGTGGAGTTGGACCACATGTTGGTGGACAACGCCGCCATGCAACTGGTCAAAGCACCCAAGAAATTTGACGTGCTGGTCACCGGCAACATGTTCGGCGACATCCTGTCCGACGAAGCCTCCATGCTGACCGGCTCCATCGGGATGCTGCCTTCCGCCAGCCTGAACAGCAGCAACCAGGGCCTGTATGAGCCCAGCCACGGCAGCGCACCGGACATCGCCGGCAAAGGCATTGCCAACCCGCTGGCCACCATCCTGAGCGCCGCGATGATGCTGCGCTTCAGTCTGAACCAAGCGACTGCTGCACAGCGCATTGAAGCCGCCGTGAAGAAGGTGCTGGAGCAAGGTTTGCGCACAGCCGACATTTACAGCGAAGGCACTACCAAGGTCAGCACCAAAGAGATGGGCGACGCGGTGCTCAAGGCTCTCGCCTAAAGACCGTGAGGCGAGGGTCTGTTGCGCAACAGGCCTTCGCCAAGCAAAATCATTTCAGTCCGCGCGGAGCAAAAAATTCTTGTTTTGCGCTACAATAAATCCATGTTTGTCGCACGCCCCATCTCTTTGAGCTTGTTGACTGCCCCCAAGGCAGCCAAGGCCGCGCGCGCAATCATTTCCAAAACCACGACCATTAAGGGCTGATCCAGCTCCGGTATCGTCGTGCGCCCCCGGCCAGACGAGCCGGAGCAAACAGCCCAGGTCGGGCATCGTTTGTTTACATTGAAAGGGCGTTGATATGAGCAAGTTGGTAGGTTTGGTCGGCTGGCGCGGCATGGTCGGCTCGGTATTGATGGATCGCATGGCGCAGGAAAAAGACTTCGATATGATCGAACCGCTTTTCTTCTCCACCAGCAACGCAGGCGGCAAGGCTCCAGCAGAGGCCAAGAACGAAACCACGCTGCAAGACGCTTACAACATCGACGCCCTCAAACGCTGCGACATCATCATCACTGCCCAAGGCGGCGACTACACCACCGAAGTGTTCCCCAAGCTGCGCGCTGCCGGCTGGAATGGCCACTGGATTGACGCTGCGTCCACCCTGCGCATGGAAAAAGACGCCGTCATCATCCTGGACCCGGTCAACATGCCCGTCATCCAAGACGCGCTGGCCAAAGGCAGCAAGAACTGGGTGGGCGGCAATTGCACCGTGAGCTGCATGCTGATGGGCGTGGGCGCACTTTACAAGGCAGGCTTGGTCGAGTGGATGAGCACCCAGACTTACCAAGCTGCTTCCGGCGGCGGTGCACAGCACATGCGTGAGCTGCTGACCCAATACGGCACTTTGAATGCCGAAGTCAAAGCCCTGCTCGACGATCCCAAGAGCGCGATTCTGGAAATCGACCGCAAGGTCATTGCCAAACAGCGCGCACTGACCGGCACGGAGACCGCCAACTTTGGCGTGCCACTGGGTGGCTCCCTGATTCCCTGGATCGACAAGGATCTGGGCAACGGCATGTCCAAGGAAGAGTGGAAGGGCATGGCCGAAACCAACAAGATTCTGGGCATGGGTGAAGGATTCGGCAGCTCCGCCATTCCCGTAGATGGTTTCTGTGTGCGCGTAGGCGCCATGCGCTGCCACAGCCAAGCCCTGACCTTCAAGCTAAAAAAAGACGTGCCTGTGGCCGACATCGAAGCCATGATCGCTGCAGACAACCAGTGGGTCAAAGTGGTGCCCAACACCCGTGAGGCAACCATTCAGGATCTGACACCTGTAGCGGTGACCGGCACCATGACTATCCCCGTGGGGCGAATCCGCAAGCTGGCCATGGGGCCTGAATACGTTGGCGCTTTTACCATCGGTGACCAGCTGTTGTGGGGTGCCGCGGAGCCGCTGCGCCGCATGCTGCGCATCCTGCTCGACGCGTAACAGAGAGTTACACGTCGTTGCCCCTAGGCAACATGCGCGAGCGCGACAATAGGCAATCGGGGCAAGCTTTGGAAGTTAAGAGCTTTCTTAGCTTGTCTCCGTAAGACATTGATGTTATGGTACTTTTTACGTTTCAAGTATCGGGTTTGTTTGCCTGAAAACCGATAAGTACATTGCCGCTCGCCTGAGCACCGGAGGCCTATAAATTGATCGCAAAGACACATCGTTGGCAGAGGACCGCCATTGCGGCTGCAGCCATTGCGCTACTCGGCTTGTCCGGAACCGGGGCCTACGCGCTTTCGCTGGGCCGATTGACGGTCCAGTCGGCGTTGGGCGAACCGCTGCGTGCTGAAGTTGAAGTTCCTGACATCACGGCAGAAGAAGCCGCCTCGCTGAAAGCAGCTGTTGCCCAACCGGAGGCTTTTACTGCCGCCGGCTTGGAATACAGCGCCGCACTCACCAGCTTGCAGGCCACCCTCCAACGCCGTGCAGACGGTCGCGCTTACCTGCGGCTGACCAGTGACCGCACCGTCAATGACCCTTTTGTCGATCTGATTTTGGAAGCCACCTGGGCATCCGGCCGCATCGTACGGGACTACACGCTCTTGTTGGATCCACCCAGCCTGAAAAAGGCCGCACCGGCGCCAACGTTGGCCCAAGCCCCTGCAGCAGCCGGTGCGCCTGCAGTTGCTGCGCCCGCCGCTTCTCCAGCAGCCCGAGCCACATCAACTGAACCTGCCCGTCAGGCCGCACCCGTGCGGCCTGCTGCACCGGCCGCCGAAGCACCCGCACCCAAACCCGCCTCTGGCGATGAAAAACAAATCACGGTCAAGCCGGGTGACACGGCCGGCAAGATTGCCAGCGCCAACAAGCCTGCAGGTGTGTCGCTCGACCAGATGCTGGTCGCGCTACTGCGCTCAAACCCGGATGCGTTCGTCAATGACAACTTGAACCGTGTCCGCGCCGGCGCGGTCATGACAGTCCCATCCGCGGAAAGCGCAACTAGCGTCTCCCCGGCTGAAGCTTCCAAAATCGTTGTAGCGCAGAGCAAGGACTTCAACGATTTCCGCCGCAATCTGGCAGGAAATGCGCCACAAGCAACCGTGAGCGCAGCGGACCGCAAAGCCAGTGGTTCGATTGAAGCCAAGGTGGATGAAAAGAAACCTGCCTCGCCCACGCCAGACAAGCTGACTCTGTCCAAAGGCGGTGTTTCGTCCAAGGCGGATGAAGCCAAGATTGCCAAAGAGCGTGAGGCCAAAGACGCTGCTGCACGCGAAGCCGAGCTGGCAAAGAACAAGAAAGAACTGGAATCTCTGAAGGCAGCAGCCAATGCGTTGCCAGCCAAGCCTGCGACACCTCAAGCCCCTGCGGCTGTCACCGTTCCGGTTGCGGCGTTACCTGCAGCATCCGAGCCAGCCAAATCTGCTCCGGCCGTTGCTGCCCCAGCTTCTGCACCAGCGCCTGTCGCTGCGGCCTCTGCGCCCCAGACCGCTGCCTCTGAAGCACCTGTTGCAAAGGCGCCAGCCCCTGCCAAGGCAGCAGTTCCAGCGCCTGCAGTAGAAGAGCCATCTTTGCTGGACACTTTGCTCGAAGACCCCCTGGTACCCGCTGGCGCAGTTGGATTGCTGGCACTTTTGGGTGGTTTTGCCGCGTACCGCGTCCGTCAACGCAAGAAGAATGCGTCGCAAGTGGATAGCGCCTTCCTGGAAAGTCGCCTGCAACCCGACTCCTTCTTCGGCGCGAGTGGTGGTCAGCGGGTAGACACGAACCAGAACGGCCCTGTCAGTGCGTCCTCCATGGTGTATTCAGCAAGTCAACTGGACGCCGCCGATGACGTGGACCCCGTTGCAGAAGCGGATGTTTACCTTGCCTACGGTCGCGACTTGCAGGCTGAAGAAATCCTCAAAGAAGCTGTCCGGTCCAACCCCGGACGTTTGGCAATCCACACCAAGTTGCTGGAAATTTTTGCCAAGCGCCGGGATACCCGCAGCTTTGAAAGCACGGCGACCCAAGCCTACAAGCTGACCGGGGCTACCAGCCCCGAGTGGACCCGCATCTGTGAAATGGGCCAGAGCATTGATCCAACCAACCCTCTGTACCAGCCAGGCGGCGCTCCTTCCTCCATGGGTGGTGCGGCCATTGCAGCTGGACCAATTTCCGGTTTTGGCGGAAGCACCGTGGCCCAATCAGCTCACGCAGAGCTTGAACCGGATCTTGGCGGCGGTGTCGATCTGGATCTGGATCTGGATTTCTCCTTGGATGACGAACCAGCAGCCAGTGCCATCAGCGATGTAACCGGCGGAACAATCACTTCAGGCACTGAAGACACCGTCAAGATGGAAGCTCCTGTTGCTGACAATGCATTGGACATGGATTTTGATCTGGGCGAAGACGAACCCAGCCAACCCCAGCCCAGCTTTGAGCCTGTGAACCAGATGCCAGAGATTTCCTTGTCTTTGGATGACCTTGAGGTTCCATTGGATGCTGGCAGCACCAATCCGCTGCGCTTCGAACCCACAGGCCCTGCCCCTGTGGAACCTGCGCCCGCTGCAACTGCAAACCAACTCGCCGATACAGGCCTGATGGAATTCGACCTCAGCTCTTTGTCCATGGAGCTCGACAACCCTGCCGAATCCCCAGCCTCTGCGCCTGACAGCCTGAGCGAAGACCCACTGGGAACCAAGCTGGCACTCGCCGAAGAATTCATCTCGATTGGCGACGAAGATGGTGCACGTGCTTTGATCGAAGAAGTGATGTCGGAAGCCACGGGTGATATGCGAGCTAAAGCACAAAAAGCTCTGGCGCAACTGAGCTAAGCGATTTATGCGGCTAACGATGACGACTGAGGGTCTGTGCGCGTAGTTTTAGGCGTCACGTACAACGGCCAGGGATACCAGGGTTGGCAAAGCCAATCCTCCGGTCAGACGATTCAAGACAAACTGGAAACCGCGCTGGGCAAATTCACTGCCCAGCGCGTTTCCACTTTGTGCGCCGGCCGCACCGATGCAGGAGTGCACGGACTGATGCAAGTGGTGCACTTCGACACGGATACAGACCGCGACACTTACTCCTGGATCCGTGGTACCAACGCCAATCTGCCCAAAGACATTTCGGTTCAGTGGGCGGTAAAAACCACTTCGGAATTTCACTGCAGGGCCTCGGCCATTTCTCGACGGTATGCCTATGTGCTGCTGGAGTCTCCAATACGACCCAGCGTCGAAACAGGCAGGGTTGGCTGGACTTTCAACAATCTGGACGAGATGTCCATGCGCAAGGCGGCCGACTACCTGATCGGCGAGCACGACTTCACTTCCTTTCGAGCCGCGCAGTGCCAAGCGCTGAGTCCGGTCAAAAATGTGATGCGTATTGACTTCCACAAGCGCGGCGCCTACTGGCGGATCGAGTTTGAGGCCAACGCGTTTCTGCACCACATGATCCGCAACATCATGGGCTGTCTGGTGCAAATCGGCCAAAGGAAAAAGCCCCCTGAGTGGATGGAAGAAGTGCTGGCCGCCCGTAGCCGCAAAGTGGCAGCCCCCACCTTCTCACCGGATGGTTTGTACTTTCTCGGCCCCCGCTATGACCCCCAATGGGGCATGCCGGAGCGCACGCCTGCGTATGATGCGTTGCCATGAACGCAAGCACTACGCACACCGACACTTATATCCGTACCCGAATCAAAATTTGCGGCCTGACCCGCGAACAGGACGTTGACGCCGCGGTCGCCGCCGGCGCGGACGCCATCGGTTTCGTGCTTTACGCCAAGAGCCCTAGGGCCGTCACTGCCGAACGCGCGGCCGAGCTGGCCAAACGGCTGCCGCCCTTCGTGACGCCTGTGTTGTTGTTCGTCAACGCATACGCTACAGAAATAGGAGCTGCTTGCGCACTTGTGGCGGGCGCTACCGTGCAATTTCATGGAGATGAATCCGCCGAGGATTGCCAGTTGGCTACTGGTGATGCTGCCCGCCCTTATCTTCGCGCCGCGCGTATTCCCTTGGGCGAAGACGCACAGGCCTTCGACCTCGTACAATTTGCCCACGATTATTCGAACGCCCAAGCCATTCTGCTAGACGCCCATGTGGACGGCTACGGTGGTGGTGGCAAAACATTCAATTGGTCACTTCTTCCTCCAAGCGTCAACGCTCACCTCGTCTTGAGTGGTGGACTCACCAGTGCAAACGTGGGCGATGGCATCACGTCGGTACGGCCGCGCTGTAAGTCGCTGGCTGTAGACGTGAGCTCCGGCGTAGAAGCCGAAGACGCTGACGGCAAGCCCCAGAAGGGCATCAAAGACCCCGAAAAAATACGCCAGTTCGTTGCCGCCGTGCGCGCGGCGGACCGGCATCTTGCAGGAATGTAAACACCATGTTCGATTACCAACAACCCGACGCCAAAGGTCACTTCGGCAAATATGGCGGCAGCTTCGTCTCCGAGACACTGACCCACGCCATCAACGAGCTCAAAGATGCGTACGCCAAGTACCAGCACGACCCCGAGTTCCTGGCGGAATTCAAGTCAGAGCTCGCGCACTTCGTCGGCCGCCCTTCCCCCGTGTACCACGCAGCCCGCATGAGCCGTGAAATGGGCGGTGCACAAATCTTCCTGAAGCGCGAAGACCTGAACCACACCGGTGCCCACAAGGTCAACAACACCATCGGCCAGGCCATGCTCGCCAAGCGCATGGGCAAGCCCCGCGTGATTGCCGAAACCGGCGCCGGCCAGCACGGCGTGGCTACCGCCACCATTTGCGCCCGCTACGGCCTGGAATGTGTGGTGTACATGGGCAGTGAAGACGTGAAGCGCCAAAGCCCCAACGTCTACCGCATGAAGCTGCTGGGCGCCACCGTAGTGCCTGTGGAAAGCGGCAGTAAGACGCTGAAAGATGCGCTCAACGAAGCCATGCGCGACTGGGTCGCCAATGTGGACAACACCTTCTACATCATCGGCACCGTGGCGGGCCCCCACCCCTACCCCATGATGGTGCGCGACTTCCAGAGCGTGATCGGCAATGAGTGTCTGGTGCAAATGCCCGAGATGTTGGCAACCGCCGGCTGCAAAACCGAGCAACCTGACGCGGTGATCGCCTGCGTGGGCGGTGGGTCCAACGCCATGGGCATATTCCACCCCTACATCCAGCACGACCAGACCCGCCTGATTGGGGTGGAGGCAGCGGGCGAAGGCCTGGAGAGCGGCAAGCACTCCGCGTCCATCCAGAAGGGTAGCCCCGGCGTGCTGCACGGCAACCGCACTTATGTGCTGCAAGACGACAACGGCCAAGTCACTGAGACCCACAGTGTGAGCGCGGGTCTGGATTACCCTGGCGTGGGCCCTGAGCATGCGTTCCTGGCCGACATCGGCCGCGCGGAGTATGTGGGCATTACCGACAAGGAAGCGCTGGACGCCTTCCACTATCTGTGTCGCACCGAAGGCATCATCCCCGCACTGGAATCCAGCCATGCCGTCGCCTACGCCATGAAGCTGGCGAAAACCATGCGCCCTGACCAAAGCATTCTGGTGAACCTGTCCGGACGTGGCGACAAGGACATCGGCACCGTCGCCGATCTGAGCAATGCCGACTTCTACTGCCGCCCCAGCTGCCGTGGTCAATCCGTCAAAGGTGGCGAACAACCCGTGCAGTTGGTCAAAGCAGGAGGTGCAGCATGAGCCGTATCGCTGCAACCTTTACGAGCCTGAAAGCCCAAGGCCGCAAGGCGCTCATTCCCTTCGTCACCGCTGGCTACCCCTATGCAGATGTCACTGCCGAGCTGATGCACGCCATGGTCGCGGGCGGCGCGGATGTGATTGAGCTGGGCGTACCGTTCTCGGACCCCAGCGCCGACGGCCCGGTGATCCAGAAAGCGGGCGACAAGGCTTTGGCCTTCGGCATCGGCATGGTGCAGGTGATTGCCATGGTGCGCGAATTCCGCAAAACCAATAGCAGCACCCCCGTGGTACTCATGGGCTACGCTAACCCGGTGGAACGCTACGACCAGAAGTTTGCCCGCGAAGGCGTCGCTAGCGCTTTTGTGAAAGACGCGTCTGAAGCGGGCTTAGACGGCGTACTGATCGTGGACTACCCGCCCGAAGAATGCGAGGCCTTTGCTGCCGACTTGCGGGCCCACCACATGGACCTGATTTTCCTCTTGGCGCCTACCAGCACCGACGAGCGTATGCAACAAGTGGCCCGCGTAGCCAGCGGCTATGTCTACTACGTGTCGCTCAAGGGCGTGACGGGCTCCGGCGCTTTGGACACCAATGCAGTGGAAGCCATGTTGCCCCGCATCCGCCAGCACATCAGCACCCCTGTGGGCGTGGGCTTCGGCATTCGCGACGCGGCGACCGCCAAGACCATCTCCAAGGTGGCAGATGCGGTGGTGATAGGCAGCAAGATCATCCAATTGCTGGAAGACGCTCCACGTGCCCAAGTGGGGCCTGTGGCGCAAGCCTTCCTGCAGGAAATCCGCACTGCATTAGACCAAGGCTGATCCTGAAAATCGGCGGGGGCGGTTTGACGGATAATCGCCCCCTGTCTGTTGGAAGCCCATTCGGGCACTGCACTGGAGAAATCCCATGAGTTGGTTGGAAAAACTGCTACCCCCCAAGATTCAACACACCGACCCCAACGAGCGCCGCAGCGTGCCCGAAGGCCTGTGGATCAAGTGCCCCAGCTGCGAAGCCGTGCTCTACAAAACCGATCTGGAGCAGAACCAGAACGTGTGCCCCGGCTGTGGCCACCACCACCGCATTGGTGCGCGTGCGCGTCTGAATGCCTTTCTGGACAACGAAGGCCGGTTTGAAATCGGCCAAGAAGTGATTCCTGTCGATGCATTGAAGTTCAAGGACAGCCGCAAATACCCAGAGCGTCTGAAAGAGGCACTGGAAAACACCGGCGAGACAGATGCCCTGATCGTTATGGGCGGTGCGGTGCACGGCGTGAGCCTGGTGGCAGCGTGCTTTGAATTTGAATTCATGGGCGGCTCCATGGGTTCGGTGGTCGGCGAGCGCTTTGTCCGAGGCGTGGAGACTGCCATTGAGCAGAAAGTGCCTTTTGTCTGCTTCACCGCCACCGGTGGCGCCCGTATGCAGGAAGGCTTGTTGAGCCTGATGCAAATGGCCAAAACCAATGCCGCCCTGACCCGTTTGGCGAAGAAGGGCCTGCCCTACATCAGCGTGCTGACTGACCCCACCATGGGTGGTGTGAGCGCGGGTTTTGCCTTCCTGGGTGATATCGTGATTGCGGAGCCCAAGGCCCTCATCGGCTTTGCCGGCCCCCGCGTGATCGAGTCCACCGTGCGGGTGACTTTGCCCGAAGGCTTTCAGCGCTCGGAATTCCTGCAAACCAAGGGTGCGATCGACTTCATCTCCGACCGCCGCGAGCTGCGCAAGACCATTGCCGAGACTTTGGCGATGTTGCAACGCCAGCCTGCGGACTCGGTGATGTAAGCCTTACCGGCACACTCCAAAAAAAGAGGCCCATCGGGCCTCTTTTTTTTATCACGCCACTGCAGAGAGCAGCCCGTACTGCACATCGCCCAGCACGATGGTGAATATCTGTAGCAACACCAGCAGCACCAGCGGCGACAAATCCACACCGCCCACCAAGGGCAACACCTTACGGATGGGCGCCAATACGGGGGTCACCAGACGCTCCATGAGGTCGGACAAAAAAGACTGGGTCTGCACCCAGCTCAGCACTGCGTACACCAGCACCATGGCTGTCAGGCCGGACAGGCTCAAACGCACCAGCCCCAGCAGGGCCAGCACGACGATAGACATGGGCGTGACGCCAAAGCCATTCAAGGACCACAGAACCGCGAAGTGGGCCAGCTGAATCAAAAAAGCAGCCGTCAGGCTGGCCATGTCCCAACGGCCCAAGGCAGGAATCACACGCCGCAAGGGCAAGACGATCCAGTCCGTCAAGGCAAAAACAAATCGTCCCAATGGATTACCCGATCGGGCGGAGAGCGGAATGCGCTGATGCTGCATATATAGGCGCATCAGGGCGGTTGTGGTTAACAAACCGGATACGACTTCCAACAACAGGGCAACGATTTTGTAGAGCATGGGCCATCCAAGTGAAGTGCGAGCGCATCATAGCGGCAGGCCGCCCTCTTACAATGGAGGGTTACGGCCAAAGCCCCGTGAGGGGTGCCGAATTCCCACCCGAACCCAAAAGTCACTCCATGTCTGACCAAAACCAAGTCGCTCCCGCACCGCAAGACGAAAACCAGTTGATCCACGAGCGCCGCGAAAAGCTCAAGGTACTGCGCGAGCAACAGGTGGCCGGCCAAGGCGTGGCCTTCCCGAACGACTTCCAGCCCGAGCACAAGGCTGAAGAACTGTTCGCCAGCTACAACGACAAGACCACCGAAGAACTGGCCGCCTTGGGCGCCACCGCCAAGGTCGCAGGCCGCATGATGCTCAAGCGGGTCATGGGCAAGGCCAGCTTCTGCACGCTGCAAGACTCCTCTTTCGGCCCGAGCGGCGGCCGCATACAGCTGTATGTGCGTGGTGAAGACGTGGGTGTGGACCTGTACGCCGCTTTCAAGCACTGGGATTTGGGCGACATCGTGGCGGCCGAAGGCACCTTGTTCAAAACCAAGACCGGTGAACTCTCCATTCACGCCACCAGCATCCGCCTGCTCACCAAGAGCCTGCGCCCGATGCCGGACAAATTCCATGGAATGGCCGACCAGGAAACCAAATACCGCCAGCGCTATGTGGACCTGATGACCGATGTGGAGTCGCGCAAGCGTTTCGTGGCACGCAGCAAAGCCGTGAGCGCCCTACGCGAGTTCATGGTCAGCCACAACTTTCTGGAAGTGGAAACTCCCATGCTGCACCCCATTCCCGGTGGTGCCAACGCCAAGCCGTTCAAAACCCACCACAACGCGCTGGACCAGGAAATGTTCTTGCGCATTGCGCCCGAGCTGTACCTCAAGCGCCTGATCGTCGGTGGCTTTGACCGCGTGTTCGAAATCAACCGCAGCTACCGCAACGAAGGTATCTCGGTGCGCCACAACCCCGAGTTCACCATGATGGAGTTCTACGCGGCCTACTGGAACTACCAGGACCTGATGGACTACACCGAGAAGCTGATCCGCGACGCAGCCCGGAAGGCCACTGGCGGCTTGCAACTCAGCTATGCCGGCAAACCTGTGGACTTGGAGCAGCCGTTTGAACGCCTGACCATTGTTGAAGCCATCCAAAAATACACCGACGCTGGCGACAACGTGTTTGACGCTACCTGGCTGACCAATGCCGTCAAAAAGCTGGGCCTGACCGAAGCCAAGAACCGACTGGAAGGCCGCAGCCTGGCCAGCCTGCAGGTGCTGTACTTTGAAGAAACCGTGGAAGAGAAGCTCTGGAACCCCACCTTCATCATGGAGCACCCCACCGAAATCTCGCCACTGGCCCGCGCCAACGACGACCGCCCTGAAGTGACCGAGCGCTTTGAGCTCTACATCACCGGCCGCGAGTTCGGCAACGGCTTCAGCGAGCTGAACGACGCCGAAGACCAGGCCGCCCGCTTCCAAGCCCAAGTGGCTGCCAAAGACAGCGGCGACGACGAGGCCATGCACTTCGACCACGACTTTGTGCGCGCACTGGAATACGGCATGCCCCCCACCGGCGGCTGCGGTATCGGCATCGACCGCCTGATGATGTTGCTGACCGACAGCGCCAGCATCCGCGACGTGATTTTGTTCCCCGCGCTGCGCCGCGAGGTGTGATTCAGATTTGAAGAAAAATCGGCCTCTGGCGCCCGCAGAATCTGCGCGAGCAGCTATGAAAATGGTAGCAACACCTGCGCTGCGCTACCTGAATGGCTATCCTGCAGACACGCTGGCCCAAGTGCAGCGCATGCTAGACGAGGGCCGGGTGGGTGACTGGCTCACCCGCCGCCACCCGCAAGCGCACGGGGTGCGGACCGACAAGGTGCTGTACGACTATGTGCAGGACATCAAGTCAGACTATCTGCGCAGCACCGAGCCCCTGAGCAAAGTAGCGTTCGACAGCAAGCTGCATGTCGTCAAAAACGCGCTGGGCACGCACACCACGGTGTCGCGCGTACAGGGCAGCAAGCTCAAGAGCAAGCGCGAGATCCGGGTGGCCAGCCTGTTCAAGGACACGCCGGAGCCCTTCCTCAAGATGATCGTGGTGCACGAGCTGGCCCACCTGCGCGAGCGCGAGCACGACAAGGCCTTCTACCAGCTCTGCACCCACATGGAGCCCGCTTACCACCAACTGGAGTTCGAGGTGCGCATCTACCTCACGCATCTGGAAGCAACTGGCGAACGCCTGTGGGCGGCAGCCGACTAAACCATGCAGAACGCACCGCGCCGCCCTCGCCTTTCGGTGCGTGCCACTCCGTCGCCGCAGACACCTGCATCTGAGGTGCGCCTGATTTGCTTCAACAAGCCCTACGGCGTGCTCAGCCAGTTCACCCCTGAGGGGCGCTGGCGCGGGCTCAAAGACTTCATCGACATTCCCGGCGTCTACGTGGCAGGCCGACTGGACGCCGACAGCGAAGGCCTGCTGCTACTCACCAACGACGGCAAGCTGCAAGCGCGCATCAGCGACCCGCGCTTCAAGATGGAAAAGACTTACTGTGTGCAGGTAGAAGGCGAACCCGACGAAGCAGCCCTCACCGCTCTGCGCCAGGGCGTGATGCTCAACGACGGCATCACCCTGCCAGCACGCGCCCAACGCATCCCGCCACCAGAAGGCTTGTGGGAACGCGACCCGCCGGTGCGGGTCCGGCAAACCATCCCGACCAGCTGGATAGAGTTGGTGATCCGCGAGGGGCGCAACCGCCAGGTGAGGCGGATGACGGCGGCCGTCGGCTACCCGACCCTGCGATTGATTCGTGCCGCCATCGGCCCCTACCGCTTGCAGGGTCTGCCCCAGGGAACCTGGAAGGATGACTCACCAACTGCGATGTGAGGGACCCGTTTTCAAAATTACCGACCAGTAATTTTTTATCCTAGATAGTTGCATTTTCTGGGAATTGGGCCAAAAATACGCCCATGCAAGCCCTACCCCACACCACCGGCCCTACAGATCCCGACATCGTCGTCTTGCGCCGCCGCAAGGTGGTGATGCTGACGCTGCTGGGCACCCTTGTGCCGCCAACATGGGCGCAAGACGCGTCCGCCAACCGCGCGCCCTCCGTATTGAACGCCTATGGCGCTGATTGGCTGCCCAAAGGAAGCGGACCACTCAAATTCTTCGGGTTCAAAGCTTACGACGCCACGCTGTGGTTACCCGCAGCCAGCGGGGGGAGTTTCAGCTTCAACAGGGCTTTTGCGCTGGAAATTGTTTACAACACCTCGGTCAAAGCCAGCGATATCAACAACACCTCGCTGATTGAAATCTCGCGCATCAGCGCAGCCACGCCCGAACAAGTGCAGGCATGGTCCGCCTTCATGACAGGGATGTTTGTGGATGTGAAATCCGGCGACCGCCTGCTGGGCGTCCATGTGCCCGGCGCCGGGGCTCGATTCTTTCTGAACGGTCGACTATTGGGCGAAACACCCGATGCGGCCTTCAGTGAAGCATTTTTCAAAATCTGGCTGGACCCAAAGGCTCGCAAACCGGAACTGCGCGCGGCACTGTTGGGCCTTTAACAGCTAGCGCTGGCGCAGAGGCGTGAGCAAATCACTCAAGCCGTTATGGTCGATTTCATGCATCAGCTGCAACAGGCGGCCGATTTCGCTTTTGGGAAAGCCTGATCGGGCAAACCAGTTCAGGTAGTCGCCGGGCAAGTCTGCAATCAGACGCCCCTGGTATTTGCCGAAGGGCATGGTGCGCTCCACCAGTTTTTGCAGGTCTTCTGCCTGCATCAGCCGCCCGCACGCTTGACGGTAAAGCCTTGCGCGACCAGTGCGGCCATGACTTTGTCCACATGGTCACCCTGCACCTCGATCACACCATCTTTGACGGTGCCGCCCGAGCCGCAGGCGGCCTTGAGTTTTTTGCCCAGCGCAATCAGAGCGTCGTCGTCCAAGGGCACGCCCTTCACCAGCGTCACACCTTTGCCTGCGCGCCCTTTGGTTTCGCGGGACACACGCACAATGCCGTCGCCGGCAAGTCGTTTCGGCACCTGGCACACGCATTCGGCAATCGCCTGGCGGCACACCGGACAGGTGCGGCCCACCTCGGTGGAATACACCAGCCCACCCAGATCAGAGAGAGATTTTTTCGCCATCAAAAGTCAACCCGGACTCAGCGGATGATGATTTCCGCGCGGCGGTTGCGGGGCTCGTTGACATTGGCTTCTGTGGGCACCACGGGCTCTCGCTCGCCACGACCAATGGCCTCCACCAATGCAGGCTCGAATCCACGCTGAATCAACAGATTGCGGACGGCCTGTGCACGCTGCAAAGACAAGGTGTCGTTGGCTTGCGGGCTGCCGGTCCGGTCGGTATGCCCCACCACCTGAATGTCGCCACCGGCTCGGGCCGTTGCCTGCTCCAAGATGCCAGGCAACTGGTTTTGCGAATCGGGGGTCAATGTCGACGTGCCGGGCTCAAACTGCAACGTAAAGCGAACCGGCGGCAGAAAAGGCAACGCCAGCACAGCACCATGCCGCTTGGATACCTCTTCCGCATTGGATAGCTGGGCTTCCAGGCGGCCATCACGTTGTAGCGCTGCCGTCTGGTAAGGCTGCGTCAGGTCCACCACGCCAGCGGCACTTTGCACCTGCACCGCAGTGGCACGCCCGTCGTCTTGGGGCAGCAAGGTCACGCGACTAAGTGGCGCGCAGGCCTGCAAGCAGGCAACCAGCACCAACAAGGCGAGGCGCATGTTCATAGCACCTCCACGATGAAATCGGTGCCGCGCACACTGACCGTCGATGCCGGGGTGGTGACCTTGACGTTGTCAGGCTGGACCTTGCCCAAGAGCCCGGTCACCATGCGGATGGTGCCTTGCAACACGCGGATAGCCAGGTTGCCTTGTTGGGTGGTGCCATCAAACTGGAAGCGGGTGAGGTCTACCGTGGTGTTGGGGCCGATAGCGATGGTGGTGCCATCCCGCAACATCAATACCGCAGAACCGGTGGCATCGGTCTGCACACGATCCGCCTCCACCACCCCGCCGCCTGAAGCGACTGGGCGCTTGGCATCTCCCTGCCCCACGGTAACGGCGCCTTGCACAGCCTTGAAGGTGCCACTGCGGGCTTCCTGCGCCTGCACGGACTGTGTGAGCAAAACCAGTGCGCAGAGCAGGCCGGGCACCAAGAGGGAGGGAGACTTCATGATGGGTGGATTCATTGGGAACGTAGCCCTCCATGGTACCGGACGCACCCTGATACACCGAAGGCCCCGCCACGCGCCGTCGTCCAGCCGAATACAACCACTATCATTTTTATAGCTAGCCGCGCACTACCGTCGGGCGCAGTGTGCGAAAATAGTGCTTAAACCATTTCCGGCGAATCATCCGCACCATGTCCCGTCAAAGCGTCTGGGCCACCAAAGTGGCCGCTCTCATCAAAGGCAACAACAGCCAGGCTGCGCTTGCACAAATCAAGGTCGCGCCCACGGTGAGAGACCTCCAGCAACTGCGCGCCCTGATGACCGCCGATGGCAGCCTGCTCAAGCACCGCCTCATTGACGAAGCAACCCGCGACCAGATCGTGGCACTCTCCGCCCCCCGCCTGCACCGCTCCCCCTGATGTCTTTTGATTCGTTTTCGCCCGGTCCAGAGGGCGGTCTCGTCCTGCGCGGCCCGGACATGCCGGAGCTGTTGCGCCCGGAAATTCTGGCTGACCTGTTTGAAGCCAGCGCACTGCGCACACCTCACGCCATCGCCCTGAGCGATGGAGTGACCAGCCTCACCTATGAAGAACTGAATACGCAGGCTGACCGCGCCGCGAACCATTTGCTCGCGAACGGCATTGGTGGCGGCGATATGGTGGGCTTGTGGCTGCCGCGCGGCATCCCGCTCTTGGTACTGCAACTTGCCATTGCCAAAACCGGTGCCGCGTGGCTCCCCATGGATGCCGACACCCCCGCTGAGCGGGTGTGGAGCTGCCTGGAAGATGCGGCAACCAAAGGATTGATCAGCAGCCCTGACAGCGCGGCGCCCTTCGCCTCACACATGGAGGCACAAGGCATTGCCCTGTGGACCCCGGAAACCCTCTCCGCCGAAGCCCCGCCCCGTCGCCGCACGCACTGCAGCCCGAATCACCCGGCCTATGTGATTTACACCTCCGGCTCCACCGGCAAGCCCAAGGGCATCAGCATCACGCAAGGCAGCATTTGCCACTTTTTGCGCAGTGAGAACGTGCGATTGGGCGTGCGTGCGTCGGACCGCGTATACCAAGGTTTTTCGGTGGCGTTTGACATGTCATTTGAGGAAATCTGGATCAGCTACCTCGTGGGGGCCACCCTGTGGGTCGCCTCCAAGGAAGTCGCCAGCGACATCGAGAGCCTGCCGGGCGTGCTGGAGTGCGAAGGCATTACCGTGCTACACGCGGTACCCACCCTGCTGGGCCTTTTCAACCGCGACATCCCCGGACTGCGCATCATCAACCTCGGTGGCGAAATGTGTCCACCGGCCCTCGTGGACCGCTGGGCACGACCCGGACGGCAGGTGTTCAACACCTATGGGCCTACAGAGGCGACGGTGTCTGCCAGCCTGGCCGAATTGCATGCGGGCGAGCCGGTGACCATCGGCCAGCCCCTGCCGAACTATGGCCTGATGGTGCTGGATGTGAATAGCACCGGGAACCTGCAACTGGCACCACTTGGCTCGACCGGGGAGCTGTGCATCACGGGTCCGGGTGTGGCCGCCGGCTACTTGGGCCGCCCTGATTTGACGGCCGAAAAGTTCCTGCCCAACCCCTGGTCTACCGGCGACCACGACCAGCGGCTGTACCGCACCGGGGACCTGGCCTGCATCACCCCGGAGGGACAGGTGCAGTGCCTTGGCCGCACGGACGACCAGGTCAAGATCCGCGGCTTTCGGGTAGAGCTGGGCGAGATTGAGTCCGCGCTGTGTGACCAGTCCGGTGTGGCTGCCGCCGCCGTCATCCTGCGCGTGGAAGATGGCGTGGAGCAGCTGATCGCCTTTCTGGTGGGGGATGCGGCACACGCACTCGAATTACGCCACGCGCTGACGGAACGTTTGCCCGCCTACATGGTGCCCGGCCACTACGAGGTGCTACCTGCCATGCCACGGCTGGCCTCGGGCAAGATTGATCGCAAGCAGCTCAAGGCGCGACCGCTGAGTCAGTCGGCCACGGCCGACACCGGGTCCGACACACCGGAAACCCCTGCGGAGCAGGTGCTGTTTGCTGCGCTAGGCCATCTGTTCGCCGGGCAGGCTATCCGGCGCACTGCGGACTTCTTTACCGACCTGGGCGGGCATTCGCTGTTCGCAGCCCGCCTGGCATCGCGCCTGCGGCAACAGCCAGGCTACGCCCATGTAACGGTGCGCGACATCTACCAACACCGCACAGTGGGCGCGATTGCTCAGGCCATGGACGCGCCACGGGCTGATGCCGTCCAAGTCGACACTACTTGGGTACCACCCGGCACCTGGCAACGCTGGCGTTGTGGCCTCGCGCAGGCGGCGGCTATTCCCTGGCTGGTCGCCATGCGCATGGGCCAGTGGCTGGCGCCTTTCTTCACCTACCACTTCTTCACGGGTGAGCCAGAGGACTCTATTCCTTTGGCGATAGCCGCCTCCGTACTGGCTTATCTGCTGGCCACTGTGCTGGAGTTCGCGGTAGCGATTGCCGGTAAGTGGTTACTCATGGGACGCATGAAGCCGGGCAGCTACCCGCTGTGGGGGCTCACCTACTACCGCTGGTGGCTGGCGGACCGTCTGCTGGAGGCAGCGCCGGTGTATCTGCTGAGCGGCTCGTCCATGTATGGCTGGTGGCTGCGCGCATTGGGGGCCAAGGTAGGGCACGATGTAGTGATCGGCTCCGTTACGCTGCGCGTGCCGGATTTGCTGAACATTGGAGATGGCTGCAGCATTGGTAATGCGGTGAATTTCGAAAACGCGCGGGTGGAGCATGGCTTGCTGCGTATCGGCACCATCACACTGGAAGCTAACAGCGCGGTGAATTCCTACGCCGTGCTGGAGGGCAACACCCGCTTGCAGGCTTGGGCCCACTTGGAAGGCCAGTCCGCACTTCGTGATGGACAGACCATTCCCGCCGAACGCGTGTGGGCGGGCTCACCGGCAAGGGATACCGGCCGTTTTGAGCGTGAAGCACAAAAACCTCGCCCGGTGCTAACGCGTACCACCCAGTGGCTGGAAGGTATGTACTTCGTGGTCGGTGCCCTGCTGATTACGACCCTGTTTTTCCTGCCCGTGTTCCCCAGCTTTGTGCTGATCGACTGGATCGACGAAAACGAGCTGTTTCCCTGGCTGTCCTCGAACGAGCTGGGCTGGCAACTTGTGAAGTATTTTGTGTTGGCTTTTCCCGCAGCCGCTGTACTGCTCGTGTGCACGGCACTGCTATCGGCATGCATAAGGTGGACGGTGCTTCCCCGGCTACGCCCCGGCAGCTGGCCGGTGCACAGTGCGCTGTACTGCGCCAAATGGCTGGTGAACCAGATTCAGGAATCCAGCCTGCACGTGGTGCACGGGGTCTATGCCACGCTGTACGCGCCGTGGTGGTACCGCCTGCTGGGGGCCAAGGTCGGCCGCGATGCGGAAATTTCATCGGCTCTGGGGCTGGTGCCTGACATGCTGACTTTGGGGGACGAGACCTTTATCGCTGACGCAGTGATGTTGGGCGATGAGCACATCGACGGCGGCTGGATGAGCATGCAGCCCACCGTCATTTCCAAACGCAGTTTTGTAGGCAACGGCGCCTACATCCCGGATGGCACGGTGTTGCCGGAGAACGTGTTGATCGGCGTGCATTCCACTGCCCCTGCCAACGCGCGCATGAAGAATGGGGATACCTGGCTGGGTTCCCCGCCCCTGCACTTGCCGGCACGGGAAGAGACCGCTGGATTTTCCGAATCACTCACATTCAAGCCGTCACCGGGCCGCCGTTTGGCGCGGGGGCTGATTGAGGGCTTTCGCATCGTGGCACCCCACGCGATTGTGATTTCCGTGGGCTACACCATCGTCCTCAAAGTGATGCCGTATGCAGGTGAAGGGCTGTGGTGGACAGTGATCGGGTACCTCACCCTCTCCGGCCTGCTGTACGGACTGGGGACTTACCTTTTCGTGGTCGCACTCAAGTGGCTGCTGATGGGCCGCTACCGTAAGCGCAGCTCCCCGATGTGGACATCCTTCGTCTGGCTGTCCGAGGGAGTCACCAACTTGTTTGAAGGCATTGCCGTACCGAACTTCATGCGCTACCTGCGTGGCACACCGTGGTTGCCGGTCGCATTCAACCTGCTCGGCTGCCACATCGGCAAAGGCGTGTACATGGACACCACAGACATCACCGAGTTTGACTGTGTGTACATCGGCGACTACAGCGAACTCAACGCCCTCACCTGCCCGCAAACCCACTTGTTCGAGGATCGGGTGATGAAAATCGATTGTGTGCGGATCGGAGATCGCGTGTACCTCGCACCCCGTAGCGCGGTGCTCTACAGCGCAGAGGTCGGCTCCGGCGCGTGGCTGGGCCCCCTCACTCTGGTGATGAAGGGAGAAAGCATTCCCGCCGCCAGCAAGTGGAGTGGTTGCCCGGCTGCGCCTACGGCGGCCTGAGCCCTGCGGAGCCGTCGTAAAGCCTGTGCGAATCCATCTACGGTTCACAGAAGAAGCTGTGCAAGACTTGCGCGAACAGGACTTCGCACTGATCTCTTTAGCGCTGCGGCCCGGCCTCCCGCACGCAGAGGCGCGCAAGATGTCCAGAGCAACATTGCAGGACGCTTTGCAGCACCATTTCGGATGCGATGCCAACGCTGTCTCCATCGAAACGGCGTCCGGCAATGCACCTGTCGTTAAGGTTCGACGCCAGCGAGTGCATGTGTCATTCAGCTACGAAAAAGACTGGGCGTTCATAGCTCTCGATATGCACAGCCCCATCGGCATTGATGTTACGTTCATCAATCACGAAGCGGAATGGCTTGAGGAATGCATCAGGGTGGCCAAAGATTTTCTGCCACCTGCGATCTCACGAAAAATTGAAGGCTTGGCAGGCCTAGAGCGCGCCACTGCATTTGCCGAAGAGTGGGCCCTGCATGAAGCAAAACTTAAATGTATGGGCTTGCCACTCCAAGAATGGACAAGCGAACTCGAAGTTCGCTTGTCCGGGATGCGGTCGGGCTCGCTCGGAGACATCGAAGGTTTCATAGTCGCCTATGCGCGGAAGGAAAATTGAAAACCCTGATGACAGGCTAAACTGCCGCCGCATGAGGTCTCCACGAACCATTCTTAGTGCCTTTCTCGTTCCTGTTCTCCTGGGAACTGTGGGATTTGCCTTTTCGGAAACTTCCGGCTACTTTGATCTGCGATCCCGCACGCGGTCAGGCGAAAGTTTTCAGCCCTCTGTGCCGAAAGCCACGGAGCAGCTCCAACGCATTTTGGTGACTTTCAAGGACAACTCTGCACCCCGGAGTTCTCGTCAGGCCACGGTGGAGCAGCGAATGAAAGACCGGATGGCCACTGCTGCGTCAGAGGCCAGCTCTGGCAAGGTCAAGGGGCTCTCCTATCTGCGTGCGGTCTCAGGTAACAGCCACGTTTACCTCACAGACAGCACACTAGACAGGTCTTCCATGCAGACCGTGATTCAGGCACTGGCCAACGATCCGGCGATCGAGAGTGTCTCTATCGACGAACGGATGGTTCCACATGCGTTCAGCCCGAACGATGCAGCCTACGTGAACAACACCCAGTGGCAACTTAAGGCGCCCACGACGGATTTGGGAGCAGCAAACTTCGCTGGGGCCTGGAATCGCGTTACATCTGCTTCAGTTGCAGTCAGCGGCGAGAACGTCGTTGTAGCCGTATTGGACTCCGGCTATCGACCACACGCAGATTTAGCCGCCAACCTGCTGACTGGCTACGATTTTGTCCGTTTAGATCAGAATGGTTCTGCTTTTACGGCCAATGACGGTGATGGCAGAGATACTGATGCGCAAGACCCCGGGGACTGGAATACCAATACCAGCGCATGTGCGGCGCAGGCCACTTCGAGCTGGCATGGCACTCGGGTGGCAGGAATAATTGCAGCTGTCACCAATAACAACGCGGCCCTAGCCAGCATATCTGGTCAGCCGGCCATGGCCGGTACTGCCTACAAATCAAAGGTACTGCCCCTGAGAGTCTTGGGCGTCTGTGGTGGCTACATCTCAGACGTAGTCGATGCGATGCGTTGGGCAGTCGGTATTACTGTGAATGGACTCACCAATAGCAACCCGGCCAAGGTAATCAATTTGAGTTTAGGCGGAAGCGGAACATGCAACTCTCAATATCAATCGGCGATTGATGACGTGCGAAATTCAAAAAATGCAACTGTCGTCGTGTCCACTGGAAATGACAGCAGCAACACCACTATCACACAGCCTGCGAATTGCAAGAATGTGATTGCAGTAACTGCGCACAGGAAAGATGCCGCCAGCCCCGTATTTGCTAATGTAGGAGCGGGAACGACCATCAGTGCGCCAGGTGTGGAGATATACAGCACCAGCAACGACGGGGCCCAGGCCCCCGGGAACGACACTTTTACATCGGAAAACGGCACCAGTTTCTCCGCCCCCATGGTGAGCAGTGTCGCTGCCATGCTTTACCAGATTAAACCGGGGATTACGCCTGACGAGGTCACGTCCAGAATTATCAACAGCGTTCGCAGTTTTCCGGTCAGCACCTTTTGCAGCGGCAACTACCTGTGCGGAGCAGGATTGCTGGATGCAGATGCCGCAGTTGCACAAACATTGGACAACGATGCGCCCTTTGCCAACGCATATGCGAGCCAGACACATAACGTGGGACGGGGTACCTCCATCACCTTGACAGGAGTGGCTGGTGCCGGAACCAGCGGAACTAGCTTAGCGACCGTACAGTGGACCCAGGTTTCCGGCCCGGCAGTCACCATTTCCAACGCTACCGGCAATGTGGCAAGCATCCTCACCCCTGCAAGCTCCAACGACAACAACCTCGTTTTCCGCTTCAGAGCGACTACGCTGGCACCCGCCGCAAAAACAGCGGATAGTTTCGTCACTGTCAACATGGTGTCCGCGCCAGTCGCCGCTTCCGGCGGCGGTGGAGGTGGAGGCAGCTTGGAGAGCCTCAGTCTTTTGACCTTGGCTGTCCTAGCCCTATTGGCCACTGTTTGTGCGCCAAGAAGGTTTACGAAGGTGCGTTAGGACTGGAAAAAGTCCGCCGACGGCTCCAGCCAAATGTGCCGGATAGTAAACAGGGAAACCCCACACCGCAGGGCTTGTTTCCAACCCCAGTGCTAACAGCAGCTTGATTGCCAGGCCTGCCAACAGAGCAAAAGCTATCCAAACGGCCATTCGCGATTTGCGGAAGTGCCGTATCGCCATGAGGACGGCCCCACCAGCCGCCCATCCGTGCAAGGCACCGGAAGCGCCGGCGTAGTAGTCACAGTGCGCATCCCAAACCACGACCAAAGCGACACCCAGCATTCCGCCAGCCATCGCAAGGGCTTGCTCTTGCCAGCGTATCCATGGACGAAACAGGCTCCACAAAAGGATGGCACCTGCCAGGTTCGCCAGAGCGTGAACAGAGTTGAAGTGTGCGAATTGGGCACTGAAAGGCAGCCACCATTGCCCGTCCAGAAATACTTGGCGGCGATAGATCAGCGCGGCAAAGTCCATGGCCGGCGCTGCTCAGGGTCTCAGGCGATCCAGTCCAGTGCCTGCATGTAGTCGGGGTGCACCATAAGGTCGTCCCACGCCATCGCAGGGCTGGTAGGCAGCAATGCGCGGCGGCGGGCTTCGCTCGCCTCCAGCGCCTGCCACTGGCCCTTGAGCTGGGCTTCGGTCAGGCCGTCAATCAATTCGTCCACCGCCTTGCCACCGCCCTCGGCATTGGCCATGGACTGGTTGCACAAGAGCACCAGGTCACAGCCTGCGTTTAACGCCACCACAGCCGCTTCGGTGTAGCTCACGGTTTTGCCGTCGATCAAGCGGGCGCCGGCCATGGACAGGTCGTCACTGAAGATGGCGCCGGTAAAGCCCAATTGGCCGCGCAAAATTTCGTTCAGCCACACGCTCGAAAAACCGGCGGGACGGCTGTCAACCTTGGGGTAAATCACGTGAGCGGGCATCACGCTGCTGGTCACGGTGTTGAGCCAGCGGTACGGTGCGGCGTCATCCGCCAAAATGGCTTTGAGGCTGCGCTTGTCTACCGGGATATCGATGTGCGAGTCGGCTTTCACAAAGCCATGGCCGGGGAAGTGCTTGCCGCAGTTGGCCATGCCGCTTTTTTGCAGGCCATGCATCAGGCTCTTGGCCAGCATGCTCACCACACGCGGGTCGCGTGCAAAAGCGCGGTCGCCGATGACGCTGCTCTCACCGTAATCCAAGTCCAGCACCGGCGTGAAGCTCATATCCACGCCACAGGCGCGCAACTCGGCGCCCAGCACATAGCCGGTGGCGGTGGCGGCGTTGGTAGCGTTCAGGGCGCCAGCCTTCTTGGCGGAGGTGGTGGGCGCGATGTCCCGCATCCACATCTCACCCAAGGCGCGCATGGGCGGCAGGTGGGTGAAGCCGTCGGTCTTGAAGCGCTGCACCCGCCCGCCTTCGTGGTCCACGCAGATCAGCAAATCGGCGCGCACCTTTTTGATCTCGCGGCACAGCGCCGTGAGCTGCTCACGGTTTTGCCAGTTGCGGGCAAACAAAATCATGCCACCTACCAGTGGATGTTTCAGGCGTTTGCGGTCTACCGCGGTGAGGCTGGTGCCGGCGATGTCAATGATCAGGGGGGCGTGGAATGTCATGGTGTCTGTTGCTATCAATTCAGGAGCTGGTTGCGCACATTCTACGAGCGCCAGCGGCTATTTTTATTCAAGTTCTCAGCGGGTTTCCACCACGCAGAAGCTGGCGGCGTAATCGGTTTCGTCAGTGACAGTGATATGGGCCTGCAAGCCTTTGTCTTCAAACCACGTTTTCAACTCGCCATGCAACACGATGACCGGCTTGCCGCTGCGCTCGTTGGCAATCTCGCACAGCTTCCAGGTCATGGGCATCCGCATGCCCAGCCTGATGGCCTTGCTGAACGACTCTTTGGCGCTGAAGCGGGTGGCCAGGTAGCGCAAGCCGCGTTCGGGCCAACGGGCGCTGCGGGCCTTCCAGGTCTTTAGCTCTGCGTCTGACAGCACCTTGGCCGCGAAGCGCTCGCCATGGCGCTCTACGCTGGCGCGTATGCGGCGCACATCGCAAATGTCGGTGCCAATGCCGTAAATCAAGGCGTGCCTTTATTGCCTAAGGCAGGCCAGATAGCCGTGGATGGTGGCGGTGTAGCCCAGCTCCAACGCGTCTGCAATCAGCGCGTGGCCGATAGAGACCTCTTGCAAACCGGGAACCTGCTGCGCAAACGCGGTTAAGTTGTCGCGGTTCAAATCGTGGCCGGCATTGACGCCCAGGCCTGCGTCCAATGCGGCTTGGGCGGCAGCGGCGAAAAGATCCAATTGCGCTTGCTGATCCGCGGTGCCCCAGGCGGCGGCGAATGGCTCGGTATAGAGCTCAATGCGGTCTGCGCCCACCTCCTTGGCAGCCGCCATGGCCGTGGGGTCTGCGTCCATGAACAGGCTGACGCGCAGGTTCAGTGCGTGGGCTTCGGCAATCAAGGGCTTCAAGCGCTCGGCATCCGCGGGAAAGCTCCAGCCGTGATCACTGGTGAACTGGCCTTCCGAGTCCGGCACGAAGGTCACTTGGTGCACCGGCAAGCCGCGCTGGCGCAGATCGCGCACACAGTCCATCAGGTTGTGAAACGGGTTGCCCTCCACGTTGAATTCACGATCCGGCCAAGCCTTGAGCAGGGCTGCCAGGTCCAAGACATCCTGTGCACGGATATGACGCGCGTCGGGACGTGGGTGCACCGTGATCCCCGCAGCGCCCGCCTCCAGGCACAAAGTCGCTGCGCGGGTGACGCTGGGAATACCCAAGTGGCGGGTGTTGCGCACCAGCGCCACTTTATTCAGGTTGACGGAGAGATGGGTTTTCATAGGTTTTGAATATCAATCATCATCTGCCGCGTTCGCAGCGTCTTGACGCCGCAATGGTAGTGCAGCAAAGCCCGCAACTGGGGCTTGAGTTCAGACATCACCTCAGAGCAGGCCCGTAGCGTGGTGGTGAAGGGGGCATGGACTGCAATCGCGTCTTGCAATGTCACCCACTGGCTGCCCGAGAGGCCCGCGCGGTCGTCAGGCCCAGCCTGCCGCAAACCACCTTCAGGAACCAGCACGTAGCGCACGTCGGCCTGCAAAGGCGCGAGGGTCATGGTTTGTGCATCGAGCTGGGGCAAAAAACCCACTTCGCGCAGCAACAATAACTCGAAGGTCCGCAGGGCCGCCTGCAGCACTTCGCCATGCTCACTGGAAATGACCCGAACCACTTGTGCATAGATGTCAAAGAGTTCAGCGTGCGGGTCGTCTCGCGCCAGCAAGGTGATCAGCAACTCATTGAGGTAGTAGCCGGACAGCAGCGCGTCCCCTGTCGGCATCACATGCCCGCCCTGCCACTCTGCGCTGCGCAAAGTGCGGATCTCAGCGTCGCCTCCAAAAGCCACATGCAAGGGCTGCAGCGGCAACAAGATAGGGCGGAAGCTCGACGTGGGCTTCTTCACCCCCTTGGCCACCAGCGCCACCCGACCGTAGTGGCGGGTGAACACTTCCAAAATCAGGCTGCTCTCGCTCCAGTCGTAGCGATGCAATACAAACGCCGGCTCGTCCGCAATCCGCTTGGTCGCCATGGATCAGCGTGTCTTGTTACCAGCAAACGCCGCGGAGCTGGCTCTGCCAGGCCGCTGGCGCTGCCCCCTGCAAGGGGGAAAGCGACTACGCGAAACGAGTAAGCCGGGGGGTGTGCTCATTCATACCCGAAGCTGCGCACGCGCGCTTCGTCATCGGCCCAGCCGGAGCGCACTTTGACCCACAGCTCCAGAAACACCTTGGCGTCTGCGAGCTTTTCGAGTTCCACACGGGTTTCCATGCCGATGCGTTTGATGCGCTCGCCCTTGTCGCCGATCACCATGGCCTTGTGGCCATCACGCTCCACCACGATTGTGGCGGCTATGCGCAGCAGGCGCTTCTGGCCCTTTTTCTGGGGTGGCTCTTCTTCGAACTTGTCGATCACCACCGTAGAGGTGTATGGCAGCTCGTCACCGGTCAGGCGGAACAGCTTTTCGCGTACCAGCTCACTGGCCAGGAATTTTTCGCTGCGGTCGGTCAACTCGTCTTCGGAGTACCACCAGGCTTGCTCGGGCAGGAACTTTTCGCAAATACCCAGCAGGCGGTCAATGTCCTTGGCGTTCTTGGCCGAGAGGGGAATCATCTCGGTGAATTTGGCGCGGGCCTGCATGGCTTGCAGCCAGGGCGCCAAGCCGGCGCGCTCTTTCACGTTATCCAGTTTGTTAGCCACCAAGACGACAGGGATGCCCTCGCCCAAGAGTTTCAATACTTTTTCGTCCGCCGACGTAAAGCTGCCGGCCTCCACCACGAACAACACCAGGTCCACATCTGACACTGCGCCCTGCACCGCTTTGTTCAAGGATTTGTTCAGTGCATTGCCGTGGATAGTCTGGAAACCGGGGGTATCCACAAACACAAACTGCGTCTGCCCCTCGGTGCGCATGCCGGTAATACGGTGACGCGTGGTTTGTGCCTTGCGCGAGGTGATGCTGATCTTCTGCCCCACCAATGCGTTGAGCAAGGTGGATTTACCCACA
This sequence comes from Curvibacter sp. Hmag1.1, assembly GCF_059769165.1. Lineage (NCBI taxonomy): Bacteria > Pseudomonadati > Pseudomonadota > Betaproteobacteria > Burkholderiales > Comamonadaceae > Curvibacter > Curvibacter sp. Hmag1.1. The sequence continues at coordinate 3,357,337 of NZ_JBMBGX010000002.1, read as the reverse complement.
TTGGGCTTGCCCACAATGGCGACCAAACCGCATCGTTGGCCCGCACCATCGGTGCCGGGAGTGGCCAACTTCGGCGTGCTCTTGAGCAAGCCTTCCAGCATGGCATCTAGGTTTTCCTGCACCTCAACCGGCGCTCGAGCTTGAGAGCCTTTTTGCCCCTTGGCGCTCGTGGATTCTGCGCGAGCAGCTACTTTTTTAGGAGCATTCATGATTTGACCTTTGCTTTGATGGTTTGCAGCATGGCCGCGGCCGCTGCTTGTTCTCCGGCCCGGCGTGAGCCGCCGATGCCGCGTTCCGACAAGCGCAGTTCGGGTACCTCGCACTCCACGTCAAAACTTTGTTTATGGGCTGCGCCGATGGTGCCCACCACGGTGTAGAGCGGAAGTTTCATTTTGCGACCCTGCAACCACTCCTGCAACTCGGTCTTGGCATCCTTGCCGATGGCCTGCATCTGCGGGTTGATTTCTACCGCTTCAAACAAGCGGTGTACCAAGGCTTGGGCCTTGGCAAAACCGGCATCCAAATAGACGGCGCCGATGATGGCCTCCAAGGCGTCGGCCAGGATGGAGGCGCGCTTGGGACCTCCGGAGCGCATTTCGCCCTCTCCCAGTTTGAGCACATCGGGCAAACCTAATTTCAGTGCCAACTGGTGCAGCGTCTCTTGCCGGACCAGGTTGGCCCGCACACGGGACAAATCCCCTTCGGGTAGGTTGCCCAAGCGCGAATACAAGAGATCAGAAATGGCCAAGCCTAAAACGGAATCGCCCAGAAACTCCAGGCGCTCGTAATGGTCAGCAGAGAAGCTGCGGTGGGTCAATGCCCGCGACAGCAGAGAAACATTCGAGAACTGGTGCTGTAGCCGTTGCTGCAGCGCGGTCAAACCATCTGCCACTTATTTGGATCGTCCTGCGTATTTAAGGGTCAGGAAAGCGGGGCCGACAAGGTGGATTTCACGTTGGTAGGAGAACGCCACCACGACTTTGTCGCCTTCTTTGGTCACTTCAAGGTCTTTGCCTGTGATCGACTTGATGTTGTCAATCTCAGCTGACTTGTCAAACAAACCACGCACCTCGACCACCGACTGACCGGCTGTCGCACGCTGGGCTGCTTTTTCAATGGCCATGTATTCGATCACGGTCGGAAATGCTTGAGCAGCAATGACCCCTGTCATAGCCAGAATGCCGCCTACAAAAAGCAGGCCAATGAAAGAGATGCCGCGTTGTTTGGATTTGCTGTGCATGTTGTGACTCCCGAAACTCAAGGTCGATAAAGATTCAGTTAAACCCGCCAATCCGCTTGAGATTGGTAAAGTTCATCCACACAAAAAAAGCCTTGCCCACGATGTTTTTGTCCGGTACAAAACCCCAATAGCGTGAATCCAGCGAATTGTCGCGATTGTCGCCCATCATGAAGTAGTGGCCTTCCGGCACTTTGCAGGTCACGCCTTCCACGGTGTAGTTGCAATTTTCCATGCCTTCGAACTTTTCAACTCCGGCCACAAAGGCGGGCCGGCGAGCATCATTCAACAAGCGGTGGGGCTTCTCGCCCAAAGTCTCTTCAAACTGCTTGAAGTACTGGCTGGCATCCTCATCAAAGAAGTCCGGCAAGGTATTGGTCTCCACAGGCTTGCCATTGATGGTCAAACGCTTGTTCAGGTAGGCCACCGTATCGCCCGGTACACCCACCACACGTTTGATGTAGTCCAAACTTGGCTTGGGGGGGTAGCGGAACACCATCACATCACCGCGTTGCGGCTTGTTGCCTTCGGTGATTTTGGTATTGATGACTGGCAATCGCACTCCGTAGGTGAACTTGTTCACCAGAATCAGGTCGCCTACCAACAAGGTTGGGATCATGGATCCGGAAGGGATCTTGAAGGGCTCGAACAAAAACGAGCGCAACAGAAAAACTACGATGATCACCGGGAACAGACCGGCCGTCCAGTCCAGCCACCAAGGCTGCATTAGCAGTTTGACTTTGGCTTCCTGGATGTCTCCATCGACCTGGGTGATGCCCATGTTAGCCAAGCCTTCGCGCCGTTTTGCATCCTGCGCTTCCAACTCAGCCACGGCACGTTGGCGCTGGGGCAAAAAGTAAAAGCGCTCGGCTAGCCAGTAGGCACCGGTCACCACGCTGGCCAGGAAAAGCAGCAACGCAAAGTTGCCATCGACCAGACCGAAATACCAGGAGGCGCCGTAGGCAACGAAAGCCGCAAGTACGGCCGCTGTGAATGCTTGCATTAATCTTCCACTTGGAGAATGGCGAGGAAGGCTTCCTGTGGAACCTCCACCGATCCGATTTGTTTCATGCGCTTCTTACCGGCTTTTTGCTTTTCCAGCAACTTGCGCTTGCGGGAAATATCGCCGCCGTAGCACTTGGCCAGCACGTTTTTACGCAGTGCCTTGATTGTCTCACGCGCAATGATGTTGGCTCCGATGGCCGCCTGGATCGCCACGTCATACATCTGACGCGAAATGATCTCGCGCATTTTGGCCACCACGGCGCGGCCCCGGTAGGCGGACTGGCTACGGTGCACGATGATGGACAAGGCATCCACCTTCTCACCGTTCAACAGGATGTCTACCTTGACCACGTCGGATGCTCGAAACTCTTTGAACTCATAGTCCATGGACGCGTATCCGCGGCTCACGCTCTTGAGCTTGTCAAAGAAATCCAGCACGATTTCACCCAGCGGCATTTCGTAGGTCAACACCACCTGGCGGCCTTTGTAGGCCATGTTCATCTGCACGCCACGCTTCTGGTTGGCCAGCGTCATGACCACGCCCACGTACTCTTGGGGCATGTAGAGGTGCACCGTGACGATGGGCTCGCGGATTTCGGCAGTTTTGCCGATCTCTGGCATCTTGGAGGGGTTCTCCACCATAACCACTTCGCCATCGCTCTTGACCACTTCGTACACCACGCTCGGGGCAGTGGTGATCAAGTCCTGATCAAACTCGCGCTCCAAGCGTTCCTGGACGATCTCCATGTGCAACAGGCCCAGAAATCCGCAACGGAAACCAAAGCCCAGCGCTTGCGACACCTCTGGCTCGTAATGCAAGGAAGCGTCATTGAGTTTGAGCTTTTCCAATGCGTCCCGCAGGGAGTCGTATTCACTGGCTTCGGTCGGGTACAGACCGGCAAACACCTGCGGCTGAATTTCCTTGAAGCCAGGCAATGGCTCTGTGGCTGTCAGGGCGGCGCCACCCGTGCCGGGCTTCACCAAGGTCACCGTATCGCCCACCTTGGCGGCCTGCAGTTCCTTGATCCCGGCAATGATGTAACCCACCTCTCCGGCCTCCAGCGACGTGCGTGGCTGGTTCGCAGGGGTAAAGACACCCAAATTGTCCGCGTTGTAGGTCGCACCGGACGCCATCATCTTGATACGTTCACCCTTGCCCAAGCGGCCATCCACCACGCGCACCAACATCACCACGCCCACGAAGCTGTCGTACCAGCTGTCGATGATCATGGCCCGCAGAGGGCCATCCGGATTGCCTTTAGGTGAGGGAATCTTGGCCACAATGGCTTCGAGAATGTCATCAATGCCTAGGCCCGTTTTGGCCGAGCACACGATGGCATCGGTAGCATCTATGCCGATCACATCTTCAATTTCGCTGCGGGCATTGTCAGGGTCCGCATTCGGCAAGTCGATCTTGTTCAAGACCGGCAATACCTCCACATCAAGATCCAAGGCGGTGTAGCAGTTGGCTACGGTTTGCGCTTCTACACCTTGGGAGGCATCGACCACAAGCAATGCACCTTCACAGGCGGAGAGTGAGCGGGACACTTCATATGAGAAGTCCACGTGACCGGGCGTGTCGATCAGGTTCAGGTTGTAAACCTGTCCGTCTTTGGCCTTGTATTGCAATGCAGCGGTCTGCGCCTTGATGGTTATCCCACGCTCTTTTTCGATGTCCATCGAGTCCAGAACCTGCGCCTCCATCTCACGCGCTTCCAACCCGCCACAACGCTGAATCAAGCGATCTGCCAGCGTGGATTTGCCGTGGTCAATGTGGGCAATGATCGAAAAATTTCGGATGTGATTCATCAACGACGAGCTTCAAGTAATTGAATTAAAAGGAACAGCCATGAAAAAAGGGCGCGTCGAGTGAGGACGCGCCCTGAACCAACAATCTTTTGGCAACTGCGATAGTTGGAAGCTCATTGTAGGCAAAAAGTCCAGAGAGCACAGCCCAAAAAACCCGGTTCAGGGGACGTTGCACCATGGCAACATCATAAATACTCACAACTTATCCACAGACCACTCTCTCAATAACTGGACAACATGTGGGAGAGCTGTGGAGTGTCTGTGGGGCAATCAACAACGTCCCACATCATGGATTATCGCAAGTTCTATATATCTTCTTTGCACCAAAGAATCTGTCTATTCTAACCATCTCAATAAATTCACACTATTGAATTAACGCCAGCGCCAAAAAATCTATGGTCCAAAGAAAAAAAAACTGTGGCTGATGTGTGATCCAACAACCCCAAAGCCCGCTCTGCTTTAGGGTTGTTTCCGTCTCATCGGTTGGCGCGAATGACCGCGTATTGCGTCCAGCCCCCCCCCCGGCGGAACAATACGTTCAGCGGCTTGGATTTATCGTGTTTTGCAATGACTGCGTCAAATTCCTTGACGTTCAGGACTTCCACGTTGGCAACCTGAAGAATGATGTCACCCTCCCGCAAACCCGCCCGCGCGGCCGCATCTGCTGCGCCTTCAATGCGAACACCTCCACGCACGCCCGCCTCTTTGCGCTGAGCTTCCGTCAAGGAAGTCACCACCAGACCGAACACCTGAGCTGCGGGGGAAGCGCTAGGCTTGTCGTCCTTGCTGTTTGCCTTGGCAACAGGCTTATCTGCCTCAATCTCGGCGATCACGACCTGCAAATCTTTGCTTCCGCCACGACGGAACACCGTTACCGTGCTTTTCGTACCGGGCTTGGTACCGCCCACAATACGCGGCAGGTCACTCGATTTCTCAATCACCTTGCCATCAAAGCGCGTAATGATGTCACCAGCCTCAACGCCGGCCTTTTCAGCTGGAGAACCCGTCTCCACACCGCGCACCAAAGCACCGGTCGGCTTTCCGAGGCCAATAGACTCCGCCACATCTTTGGTGACCTGATCAATCTGGACGCCGATACGTCCACGTGAAACACGACCAGTCGCCCGCAATTGGTCACTCACCCGGACTGCTTCATCCATGGGTATCGAAAACGAAATACCCATGAATCCGCCCGAACGGGAGTAAATCTGGCTGTTGATGCCGACCACCTCACCACGCATGTTGATCAATGGACCGCCAGAATTTCCGGGATTGATCGCAACATCCGTCTGGATGAAAGGCAAGAAATCACCCGTGTCGCGCTGCTTGGCGCTAACGATGCCAGCTGTCACTGTATTTTCCAGACCAAATGGCGAGCCGATGGCCATCACCCATTCCCCAACACGCAGGCGGTTGACATCACCCACCTTCACGGCAGGCAATCCACTAGCTTCGATTTTGACAACGGCTACATCCGAACGTTTGTCGGCACCCAAAATCTTTGCTTTGAATTCCCGCTTGTCCGTCAAAGTCACCAACACTTCGTCCGCCCCTTCCACCACGTGCGCATTGGTCATGATGACACCGTCAGAAGTCAGGATAAATCCGGAGCCGACACCGCGTGGCTGCTCCTCTTCCTGCTGCTGGGGACGATTCTGCCTGGGCGCCTGTTTGGGCAAATTGGGAATCGGCAGACCAAAGCGCTTGAAGAACTCCAGCATCTCCTCCTCGCCGGGCCCACCTTGCTGGGCACGGGCACTGACTTTTTCCAGAGTGCGGATGTTCACCACCGAAGGGCCCACTTGATCCACCAGATCCGTAAAGTCCGGCAATGCCCTAGCTTGCGCATGGGCAACTCCCGTCGGAACCAATGCGACGGCAGATACAGCCAAGAAGCCTGTCAAACAAAATCGTCGTGCGGTAGAAATCCAAGCGGTCATCGTCTTCATCCCCTGAAAAAAATCGATATGGCGACTTATTTTTTGCGTTCAAGAGCCTGAACAAAAGAGGCCAGCGTGGCAGCGGGTACCTCACCGACGCCGGTGATCCACCACGCGCCTGCTTTGCGGGTTTGGGTACGCGTAGCCCCCCCAAGGTCCGCACGGCCCGCTTGTGTGTGGCGAGTCGGATCGAATCGCTCCACAAAAAGAGACACGGTTGCCAAGCCGTCTGAGAACATCCATTGCATCGTGCTCTCAGCTTTCCCCGAGGCTCCAGCCAAGAGCGCAACCGGCCGTGTATAACAGCCTGCGGATTTGAATCCGGGTACTACGCTGGACATCGTCCAACCCTGGGCTGCCGCAGTCGTTTTTTCTGTAGTGCGGCGCTCCACTCGATAGCCTTCCGTCTGCCCCATTAACTGACTCAGCTTGGCGGCACTCACCGGCGCATCCAATTGCAATTCAGAGAAGGCGGATTGCTCCAATGTCTTTCCGTCTACATCCAGTGTCTGCAGCTGCACGACCAAGCCGGATTTCTTCTCACTCCAGACACGGTACCCGTAGCGCATGCCGTCCTTGGGGGCAATCTGAACTACATCAGCGTCAATCCCTGCCACCCGGTCGGTCGTCTGAGGCTTCAGTTGATAGAACTCATCCAGAGCGGTACTTTGCGACTTCAACAGTCCCGGAAACAATCCGAACGAATCCCGCGTTTCCGCAATGCCAACTTTGGCAGTCGGGTACAGAGTCAAGACCTCGGAATTTTTCCGAAAAGTGGAGCGTGGGGTGCCGCTGAGCGACTCGATCCGCTCCATTTGCTGATCCCCATCACACACATGCCAGATCTTGGCACTGGCCATCTGTGTGCCTGCGGATACAACAAAGGTACCTGTGTAAGTGCGATAGCGGGAAGCTTCATGCAAACGCATGAGCCAAGAGCTAACCGAGGGGTCCTCGGCCAGTGCCATCGCCGGCATAAAGGACAGGACCACCAAGGCGGAGCAAAGCAATGCCTTGGCAATAGACACCGTTCGGATTTCCATCACCGGCCGGGTCTTTCATAAGTTGCGTTGCGCAAAAATCCGGATGGCGCTTGCCATGCGGAATGGCCACCCATTTGCTGGTGGGCTGCCATCAATGCATCGAGCTCCGGGTTGCGCAACATGACACTGCCGTCAGCAGTAGCTACTTCGGTTGCCACCGGGGCCGCAGGAGTACCGCTCAGGGCAAATGACTCGGAGGGATCACCCTGAGGCCACAGGACCGCAGCAAGCCCTCCTACTGCCAGCACCATTACGAATGAGGCCAATGCCCGGACTTTCCAGAATGATTCATTGGATGCCGAACTTGCAACGATTACCGGATTTGGCACCTGTATCTCATTGTGGAAAACCGGTCCATCAGATTCTTGAGCCAAGCGTTTTTGCAGAGTTTGCCAAAAAGCCAAATCCCCAGAAGGAGCTTCAACCCGCTCGCCCCGTACGGAGGCTACCACAGCGTGATGCACTGCCCACGCCTCGTAGGTGGCAGGTTCAGCTTCCATGGCGTCCAGCAAAGTGCCAATGTCGTCCGCTGACAATTCCCCGTCTGCAAGCGCCGCAATTTGCTCTTGCAAAGTCAGCGATGTGTTGTGTTCCATACCCATGTCCTTACCAACGCTTGCCTGTTTGCTTATCCAAAAGGGGCTTGACCTTGGCCGATATTGCTTCTCGCGCCCGGAATATCCGCGAGCGTACAGTCCCTATCGGACAAGACATGGCAAGAGAAATTTCTTCATAACTCAGCCCTTCAATTTCCCGTAGCACCACTGCTTGGCGCAACTCTTCAGGCAGTTCATCCATCGCACTGTTCACCACGCCAGCAATCTCTTTGGCCGCCAACACTGATTCAGGCGTTTCGTCACTACTTGGTTCGTTCTGGCGCAAAGAAGTTTCATCTTCTTCATCCCGTGCGAAAAAAGACTCTGAAATAGTCCTGTCCCGTTTCAATTCCAAAAGTGCTTTTTTGGCGGTGTTTACCGCAATGCGATACAGCCAGGTATAAAACTGGGCGCCTCCCCGGAACTGATGCAAAGCCCTGTAGGCGCGGATGAACGTTTCCTGAGTAATGTCTTCGACCAGATCAACATCCCGGACCATGCGCCCGACAAGTCGCTGAACCCTTCTTTGATATTTGATAACCAATAGGCCATAGGCTCGCTGGTCGCCGGCAATCGTGCGCTCGACCAACGGCCAATCAGCATCCACCGTTTTTTCAAGGGGTTCGGTCATCTGAGTGCGTGCCGACCGACTTCGAGGGGGTTATCTGACTCAGGGTGAAAGGGGCCAACACCTACAAGTGCCCTGCGCATGGAGCGCCAATGCGACATATGCCTTGGATCAGCATCCATCCACACCCCAAAGCTCCTACCGGTGACTGGCACCAGCAAAAGCCATACCGAAGTCTGGAAATCATATTGGATGGCAACCGCCTTCAAAGGCTCTGCCACCCCGGACCAATACCAGGAGTCCCCGTCCCAGCGCAACCGCCCTTGGGGCATGTGTTGCCAGTAATGGACTAGCCAAGCCGATGTAGCAGACCACAGAATTGCCAAAATCACTACATGTGCCATCGGCATGCCAGCATGCCAGCCACATAGCGGGACACCTGCAAACGCGAGTGAAAGCGCCATGAGGATGCGCCCCGCACGTTGCGAACGAACTATTTGAAAACTGGTCGCTGGTGGGCGTTGCATGGTGCCTCAGCGTGCTGCGGCGGAAATCAAACGCGCTTGAAGACCAGCGTGCCGTTGGTTCCACCGAAGCCGAAATTGTTTTTCACAGCCACATCGATCTTCATGTCGCGCGCAGCATTGGCGCAGTAGTCCAGGTCGCACTCCGGGTCCTGGTTGAAAATGTTGATGGTGGGCGGACTTTTCTGGTGATGCAAAGCCAGCACAGTGAACACCGATTCCAAGCCGCCAGCGCCACCCAGCAAGTGACCGGTCATCGACTTGGTGGAATTCACCACAACACGCTTGGCATGAACACCTAAAGCTGCCTTGATGGCATTGGTTTCGTTCACGTCGCCCAAGGGAGTAGACGTACCATGGGCGTTCAAATAGTCCACCTGATCCGCGTTGACACCGGCATTGCGCATGGCACTCAACATGGCACGGCGCGGGCCATCCATGTTGGGAGCGGTCATATGGCCTGCATCGGCACTCATGCCGAAACCGGCAAGTTCAGCGTAGATTTTGGCGCCCCGGGCCTTGGCGTGCTCATATTCTTCCAACACCATAACGCCACCGCCCTCACCCAACACAAAACCATCACGGTCTTTATCCCAAGGGCGGGATGCAGTCGCAGGGTCATCATTACGGGTACTCAATGCACGCATGGCGGCAAAGCCGCCAATACCCAACGGAGAAACCGTAGCTTCGGAGCCACCGGCGATCATGACGTCTGCGTCTCCATACTCGATCATGCGGCCTGCTTCACCGATACAGTGCAGTCCGGTAGTACATGCCGTCACAATCGCGATGTTCGGACCCTTGAAGCCGTAGCGCATGGACACATGGCCGGCCGTCATGTTGATGATGGATGCCGGCACAAAGAATGGCGAAATCCGGCGTGGGCCGCGGTTGGTGTACTCGGTATGGGTGTTTTCAATCATCGGCAAACCGCCGATGCCCGAACCAATCACACAGCCGATACGGGTGGCCTCGTCTTCACCCAGTTCGTCATTAGTCTTCAAGCCGGAATCTTTCACCGCTTGCACTGCTGCTGCGATGCCGTAGTGGATGAAAGTGTCCATCGTCCGCGCTTCCTTGGAGTTGATGTACGACTCCAAGTCAAAGTTGCGGACCTCGCCGGCAATCTTGCAAGCGAATGCGGATGCGTCGAACTTGGAAATCACGTCAATACCGGACTTGCCGGCAAGCAGATTCGACCAAGCCTCGGTCACCGTATTTCCAACGGGACTGATACAACCTAAACCGGTAACAACAACGCGACGACGGGACATAGAAATCTGGGTTCAGCAGTTCGTCAAAGAAATACCGCCTTTGGGCGATACAAGAGAATTCAAAAGGACCGGCCGGACACCAACAGGCATTCATCCTGCGGTTCCGGTCCGGGGGCGCGGAACCTGATTGGCGCCGCAGAGGCCTATCAGGCCTTTTTGTGGGTGTTCGCGTAGTCGATCGCGTTTTGCACGGTAGTGATCTTCTCTGCGTCTTCGTCAGGAATTTCAATTCCGAACTCGTCTTCCAAAGCCATCACCAGTTCCACTGTGTCCAGGGAGTCAGCACCCAGATCAGCCACGAAGGCCTTTTCGTTGGTGACTTGGGACTTTTCAACGCCGAGTTGTTCAGCAATGATTTTTTTGACACGGACTTCGATATCGCTCATGGGTTCCCTCTAAGGGTTGTAAAAGAATCCGAGATTTTACCCGCCCTAGAGACTTGTCTCTAACCGGGCCGCCGTTCGGACACTTCGGCGGTTTTTTTCTTACATGTACATGCCGCCGTTGACGTGCATTTCCTGCCCTGTCACGTAGCCCGCCTGAGGCGAAGCCAAGTAGCAAACCGCATGTGCAATATCAGCAGGCTTGCCCAGATGCCCCAAGGGAATCTGGCCCAGAAGAGCCTTTTGCTGCTCTTCGGGCAGCCCGGCCGTCATGTCGGTCTCAATGAATCCCGGGGCCACGCAGTTCACCGTGATGTTGCGGGAACCCAGTTCGCGCGCCAGCGCACGGGTCATGCCCGCAACGCCTGCCTTGGCGGCCGCGTAGTTGGCTTGGCCGGGGTTGCCGGACGCACCCACCACCGAGGTGATGCTGATGATGCGGCCATAGCGCTGCTTCATCATGGTCCGTAGCACGGACCGGCTCATGCGGAATACGCCCTTCAAGTTGGTGTCCACGACGGCATCCCAGTCGTCATCCTTCATGCGCATCGCCAAGGTGTCGCGGGTGATGCCGGCGTTGTTCACCAGAATGTGCAAACCGCCCTGCTCTTTGGCAATGGCATCCACCAAGGCATCGCCGGCAGCGCCATCCGTCACATCCAAGGTACGACCGTCGCAACCGGGAAAAGCGGCCAACGCTTCGCGGATCTTGGCTGCACCTGCCTCCGAAGTGGCAGTGCCAATGACCTTGACGCCCTTGCGTGCCAACTCTAGGGCAATCGATGCCCCGATGCCCCGGGACGCACCAGTAACCAAAGCCACTTGGCCCTCATATTTCATTTCGCTCATACCAACAAACCTTTCACTTCTTCCAATGAGGCCGGGTCAAACAGGGCTGCCCCGGTCATCTCGGCATCAATGCGCTTGACCATGCCGGCCAGCACCTTGCCGGGGCCGCACTCCACCAAGGTGGTCAAACCGCGGGCCTTGATCGCCTGCACACACTCCACCCAACGCACCGGACCAAAGGCCTGACGGTACAGCGCATCACGGATACGGTCTGCATCCATCTCGATCGCCACGTCAATGTTGTTGATCAAGGCGATTTGCGGGGTAGCGATCTCGATGTCTTCCAAGCGAGCCTTGAGCTTTTCGGCGGCAGGCTTCATCAGACTGGAGTGGAAAGGCGCAGACACCGGCAGCAACAGCGCGCGCTTGGCGCCCGCAGCTTTCAGAATCTCACAGGCTTTGTCCACCGCTGCCTTACTGCCGGCAATCACGGTCTGTGCGGAGTCATTGAAATTCACCGCCTCGACGACTTCAGCACCGGAAGTGCCGAAAGCCGCCGTTGCTTCTGCGCAGCCAGCTATCACTTTAGTAGCATCCATACCAAGAATCGCTGCCATGGCCCCTACGCCTACGGGCACCGCCTCTTGCATGGCCTGGGCACGCAGGCGAACCAAGGGCGCAGCTTGAGCAAGTGTCAACGCACCGGCAGCCACCAAGGCGGAATATTCGCCCAGTGAATGACCGGCCACGGCCTGAGGCGCCACGCCGGTTTCCGCCATCCAGACGCGATAGGCAGCCACAGCGGCCACCAACATCACCGGCTGCGTGTTGGTCGTGAGGGCCAGCGCCTCTTTGGGGCCTTCATGGATCAGCTTGGCAACATCTTCGCCCAAAGCATCAGAAGCTTCCTTCAGGGTTTCAGACACGATGGCATGGTCACCCCAAGCATCCAGCATGCCTACCGATTGGGAGCCCTGTCCGGGGAAAACAAAAGCAAAAGGTTTCATATCATTTCACCGTCAAAACAGGCGCTAGCGCCCGTGGAGTTTGCGCAAGCAGCTACAAAGTCAGGAGCACAGCGCCCCAGGTAAAGCCTCCGCCTACGCCTTCAAGCATGAGGTTCTGGCCGGGCTGAACCCGACCCGCCCGCACCGCAGAATCCAAGGCCAATGGAATGGAGGCTGCAGAGGTATTGCCATGCTGGTCCACGGTGACGACCACCTTGTCCATAGGCAACTTCAGCTTTTTGGCCGTGCTTTGCATGATGCGGATATTGGCCTGGTGGGGAATCAGCCAGTCAATATCCGCCTCGGTTTTGCCGGCCTTGGCCAGCGTGGCCCGCGCTGCGTCTTCGAGCACGCCTACAGCGAGCTTGAAAACCGCCTGGCCGTCCATTTTCAAAAGAGGGTCGCCCAGAATGTGTCCGTTGGACACGTGGCCTGGGACACACAGGATGCCGACATGCTTGCCATCTGCATGTAGGTCACTGGCCAGAATGCCAGGGGTATCGGAGGCTTCCAGCACCACTGCGCCCGCACCGTCGCCGAACAACACGCAGGTGGTGCGGTCGGTAAAGTCCAGCAAGCGGGAGAAAACTTCAGCACCGACCACCAGCGCCTTGTTGGCAGAGCCGGTGCGGATCAAGGCATCAGCCACCGTCAATGCATAAACAAAGCCACTGCACACCGCCTGCACATCAAAAGCAGCGCCACCATTGGCCCCCAGCTTGTTCTGAAGAATGCAAGCCGTGGAGGGGAACACCATATCCGGGGTGGACGTGGCAACAATGATCAGGTCAATATCAGAGGCTTGCAGGCCTGCCGATTGCAATGCGTTTTTGCAGGCCTCGAGACCCAGGTCACTGCTGTACACGCCGTCTGCCACGAAGTGACGGGCACGGATACCGGTTCGCTCAACAATCCACTCGTCCGATGTTTCGACCCCTTGGGCCGCCAACTCAGCGGCCAGGTCGGCATTGGTCAGCCGACGGGGAGGCACATAGCTGCCGGTGCCTGTGATGCGGGAATAACGTGTCATGGGTGATGTGGTGGGCACCCCGTTCAGCTTATGCGCTTGCGTCCGCCACCGTCAATAGAGCGGCAGCGTGGGCAATGCGGACCTGAACGCGGTCCAGCAAGTTGTTTCGGGCTGCATCATACGCGCGGTTCAAGGCATTGCCGAAGGACATCGCATCCGCTGATCCATGGCTCTTGAACACCAAGCCACGCAAGCCCAAAAGCGCTGCACCGTTGTATCGACGGTGGTCAAAACGATTTTTGAAAGCATTTAGAACCGAATAAGCAGCGATAGCAGCCAGTTTCGTCAAAATGTTGCGAGAGAACTCGGCCTTCAAGAAGGTGCCGAACATTGATGCCAGACCTTCGCTGGTCTTGAGCGCCACATTCCCCACAAAGCCGTCACACACCACGATAGCAGCTGTGCCCTTGAAAATATCGTTGCCTTCCACATTACCGACAAAGTTCAAGTCGCCCGTTTTAGCGGCAGATCGCAGCAGTTCACCTGCTTTTTTGATGACTTCGTTACCTTTGATGACTTCTTCACCAATATTGAGCAAACCGACCGAGGGAGACTCTTCGCCACTCAACACCGACACCAAAGCAGAACCCATGACCGCAAACTGAAGCAAATGCTCTGCGCTGCAATCCACATTGGCGCCCAAATCCAGCACCGTAGTGGCCCCGCCCTTTGCGTTCGGAATCTGGCCCGCAATGGCCGGGCGCTCTATGCCGTCAATGGTCTTCAGGATGTAGCGGGAGATGGCCATCAGCGCACCGGTGTTGCCTGCGGACACAGCGGCTTGCGCGGCGCCTTCTTTGACCTGTTGCACCGCTACCCGCATGGATGAATCTTTTTTCTTGCGCAAGGCGACTTCCAAAGGGTCGTCCATGGAGACCACTTCACTTGCCAGCACCACCGTGGCGCGAGGATGCGAGAAGCCCTTCAAAGCCTCCGGAAGCCCGACGAGCACCAGAGCGGCATCAGGATGCCGATCCAAAAACTCGGTGCACGCAGGCAAGGTCACTTGGGGGCCATGGTCGCCCCCCATGCAGTCAACGGCAATCGTAATCATGCGCAATTCAATCCAACGACAAGGTAGCGGGAGATTATCCGGCCCCAAAATGACAAAAGCCCGTCGCTACAGAAACTGTAGCTTCGGGCTTTGCGGGATTCAGAAGAATCAGGCTTCAGACTTGGTCTTCAGCACCTTGCGACCACGGTAGAAACCGGTGGGGCTGATGTGGTGACGCAGGTGGGTTTCACCAGTAGTTGGTTCCACAGCGATGCCAGGCACGTTCAGTGCGTTGTGCGAACGGTGCATGCCGCGCTTGGAAGGAGATTTTTTGTTTTGTTGAACGGCCATGATCGGCTCCTGGGCAAAGGTGCTGCGCAGGTGGCAACACGGTTAGGGTTAGTAAAACGCGGCGGGTTCCGCACACGGAGCCTGTGATTATAGCCCAAAGTCAGGGCGCTCGCCAAGGCCTACTTTTTGAGCTGCTGCAGAACCGCAAACGGATTGGGTTTGTCGGCGGGTGCATCCACGAAATCCGCATCGGCAGCCGCCAGCTTCACGGTGGTGGGGCATTCCTCGTGCTTGGGAACCGCCGGAATTGACATCAGCAACTCGTCCTCCACCAGTTCCAACAGATTGAACTCGCGGCTCATCACCAGTACGTCTTCTTCCGACTCTTCGTCTTCCACCTCCGCCAACGCTTCATTGGCCACAAAACGGAAAGAGCGCTCAAACTCGATATCGACCGCCACGGGCCCGAGGCAGCGCTGGCAGGTCATGGTCAGCGTAGTGGTTCCCGACAAGTGCACCCAAGGCTCATCCTGTCCAGCCGCGTCTTCCTGCATTTCGCCTTGGGCCGCAAACGCCACCATAACGCCTTCCATAGGCCCCAACGATTCCTCGCTCAGACGCTCAAAGTCCGACAGCGGGAGGCTGGATTCCAGGTCACCGGCGGCCTGGGCGAATGCTTTGATGGAGAGGCTGCGGGGCGAGTATTCATGTTTCATGCGCGCAGTGTAAGAGAATCACCCCATGCAAAGCACCCCGCAAAGAAAACTCGTTTTAGGTTCCACCTCCATCTACCGGCGTGAGCTGCTGGAGCGTATTCGCCTGCCGTTCAGCGTGGCTGCACCCCACGTAGATGAGACCCCCCAACCCGGTGAAACACCGGTGGCGCTGGCCCGGCGCCTGGCCCTCGCCAAGGCCCGTGCCGTGGCTAAAGTGCACCCGGATTGCATCGTGATCGGCTCCGACCAAGTGGCAGACCTTCATGGCCAGCCCCTCGGGAAACCCGGCACGCATGAACGGGCCATCGCCCAACTGCAAGCCATGCGCGGGCAGACTGTGATCTTTCAGACCGCGGTCGCCGTGGTGTGCCTGGCCAGCGGCTTTGTGCAGGAAGATCTGGCGGCAGTGAAAGTGCAATTCCGCGACCTGTCAGACACCGAAATTGAGCATTACCTGCAAGCCGAAAAACCCTACGACTGCGCGGGCAGCGCCAAAAGCGAGGGTCTGGGCATCAGCCTGCTGAGCGCTATCGACAACGACGACCCCACCGCGCTGGTAGGGCTACCCCTGATCCGCACCTGCCGCATGCTGCGCGCCGCAGGTCTGGACTTGCTGAGCACCGGCGCATGACAGGCACGCTGTTCCTGGTGCCCGCGCCGCTGGATTTCGGCTGTGCCACCCAAAGCCCCCTCTCTGACAGCATGCCCCAGCACACACTGAGCCGGGCGGCAAACCTGCGCCATTGGATTTGCGAAAACGCCAAGAGCACACGAGCCTATCTCAAGCGGGTGGGCGAATCTCACCCTTTATGCACCCCGATTCAAGAGATGCAGCTGCAGGAGCTGCCGCGCGAGGTCCACAAGAAAGGCGACCACCAAGGCGGCTTTGATGCCAAGCCTTTGTTGGCTGCGGCCCTGCAAGGACACGACGTGGGACTGGTGAGTGAAGCAGGTATGCCCGCCATCGCCGACCCCGGCTCCTCCGTGGTGCGCGCAGCCCATGAGCTGGGCATACGCGTGGTACCTCTGGTCGGCCCTGTATCCCTGCTACTGGCGCTTGCTGCCAGCGGCTTGAACGGGCAGAACTTTGCGTTTGTGGGCTATGTGCCTTCAGACCCTGGCGAGCGGGTCAAGCGCATCAAGGAGCTGGAGTCCCTGGCCCTCAAAACCGGGCAAACACAGCTGTTTATCGAAACGCCCTACCGCAACACCGCCCTGCTCCAGAGCCTGCTACATACCCTGCAGACCAATACCCGGCTGGCCACATCCAGCGGGCTCACGCTGGAAAGCGCCACCACCCACAGCCAGACAGTGAAGCTTTGGAAACACAGCGGGTGGGCGCTGGACAACGCCATACCGACGGTTTTTGCCCTGGGTCGCTAAATCAACCAGCCAGGCCGATGTTCAGTGGAATGCAGGCAGACTGCGCGCGGCCTTGACGGCACCTTCGCCGATGGAGGCACCAAAGCGCTTGACCAGGCGTTCCGCCACGTTCTCCTTGCGGGTGTAGTCCACGATTTCCTCTGCCTTGACCACCTCGCGGGCAACAAAGTCAATATTGCCCAGCTTGTCGGCCAGTCCAAGGTCGATAGCTTGCTGGCCCGTCCAGAACAAGCCGCTGAACATGTCGGGCGTCTCTTTCAAGCGTTTGCCACGCCCTTCTTTCACCACGCCAATGAACTGCTGGTGAATCTGGTCCAGCATGGCCTGCGCAAACACGCGCTGCTTGTCGGTCTGCGGGCTGAACGGGTCGAGGAAACCCTTGTTTTCGCCGGCAGTGAGAAGGCGGCGCTCCACACCCAGCTTTTCCATCAGCCCGGTGAAGCCGAAACCATCCATCAACACCCCGATGCTGCCCACGATGCTGGCTTTGTCCACATAGATTTCGTCCGCTGCCACCGCGATGTAGTACGCCGCAGAGGCACAAGTTTCTTCCACCACCGCGTACACCGGTTTCTTGTGCAAGGCCTTGAGGCGGTGAATTTCGTCATTGATGATGCCCGCCTGCACCGGGCTGCCACCGGGGGAGTTGATCAGCAAGACCACCGCCTTGGCGCCTTGGTCTTCAAAGGCAGCGCGCACTGAAGCGACAACCACTTCTGCGCTCGCTTCATTACCCGAGGCTATCTCACCATGGATGCTCACCACCGCAGTGTGAGGTGTCGAGATATCACTGGGCGTGCCGCTCTGCTGCATGCCCAACCAGACCACCACACACAGGAACCCCAGCCACGCCAGGCGGATGCCGTTGCGCCAGCGACGGGCTGCGCGCTGTTCGACCAAGGCGGCCGTAGCCAGCTTTTCAAGCGTAGCCCGCTCCCAGCCGTCAGTTCCAGTAGCATTTTTTGCTATATTTTCAGGAGCTATCCGCGCAGATTCCACGGGCGTTACTGGCGCTTTTGGCTCTTCTGGTTGGCCAGAAGGGAAGTTGAAGTCGGTCATTTAAAAAGATACCGGTTGAAGATGGGGTGAAGTATGCCAGCGGACCACGCCGTCCACCTCGGTTACGGCGATAGACACCAGCTTGCCCCGGCACGGCCCGGTGCGACACTGCCCCGTCTGGGGGGAATACATAGCACCGTGGGTGGCGCAGATCAGCCAATGCCCGGTTAAGTCAAAAAACCGGTTGAGCTGGTAGTCCATCTCCATGGGCACGTGCGAGCAGCGGTTCAGGTAGGCATACACCTTGCCCGCGTAGCGAATGGCAAAGGCATAACAGGTCTGCCCGCAATAGATCACGTCAAAGGGCACCGCCAGCCCGCTATCCACCAGATCAGCGGAGTTGCACAAGGCAATTCCGGGGGTATCGGGAACAGCGTCCGGCATGAGGGCTCCTTGTCAGGCTAATAAGTATCAGGCGTTGGCCAGCAACCAGGCATCCAATTCCGCTACCGAGTGGGCAATCGTCAGGGGGCCCAGCGCGGCGAAACTCTCCGGCTCATGCGCGCCGTAGCTCACGGCCACACTGGCACACCCGGCGTTCACCGCCATTTGCAGGTCGTGGGTGGTGTCCCCGATCATCAGCACGCGGTCAGCAGCCACTCCGAACTCCATCATCAGCTCCTGCAACATGAGGGGGTGCGGCTTGCCGGCAGTCTCGTCTGCGGTGCGCGAGCCATCAAAAATGCCTTGCAGATTCACATCGCGCAGGGCTTCATTCAACCCACCGCGGCTTTTGCCGGTGGCCACCGTCAGCAGGTGCTGTCGGGTTTTGAGCCGATCCAACATCTTCAGCACCCCAGCAAACAGGGTAATGTCGTTCTGATGCACGCTGTAATGGTGCTTGTAGCGGGCGCCCAGCTGCGGGTATTTTTCGGGCGGCACGTCAGGCGCGGCATGGGCCAGCGCCTGCATCAGCCCCATACCGATCACGTAAGCCGCATCTTTGTCACTCGGTACGGTGCCGCCCACGTCCTTCACCGCCAGCTGGATGCATCGGGTGATCAAGGCCGTGGAGTCAAACAGGGTGCCGTCCCAATCAAATGCGATCAGGTCAAAGCGGCGGGGGCGGAAAGCGTTGGAATTCATGCCCCAATTTAACCCTGAACCAGAGCCGTCGCGCCCGGCTCTTCCGGAATGGCCTGCAGCAGAAAACGGGCAAGCTCAGGGGGCAGACCTGTCTGAAGGACAACCCGCTCTCCCGTCGCAGGGTGATTGCATTGGAAACGCCAGGCATGCAAAAACATGCGCTTGAGCGCCAAAGCCCCATCGTCACGTGCCAGCGCCTTGTTCAAGTCGAAGTCGCCATATTTGTCGTCACCCACGATGCCCATGCCTTCCGAGGCCAGGTGCACCCGGATCTGGTGGGTCCGGCCGGTTTTAATGGTCACTTCCAGCAAGGAATAGACTTTTTGTTGCGGTGTTTGCGCCGTGCGGGCTGCCGGGGTCACGGAGTGCACCTTGACCAGACTCAAAGACGGCATGGCATCCGGGTGGTCTTTGGCCACCACCCGCACGCGGCGCTCGCCATCGGCCAGCAGGTATTTCTGTAGGGATTTATCCAATACCTTTTTGTTGGCCGGCCACTGCCCTGCCACCAACGCTAAATACGTCTTACCGGTTTCACGCTCCCGGAACTGGTCTTGCAAATTCTTTAAAGCGCTGCGCTTCTTGGCCACAAGCAAAATGCCGCTGGTTTCCCGGTCCAGCCGGTGCACCAATTCCAAAAATGTCGCTTTGGGGCGCGCCATGCGCAGCTGCTCGATGACGCCGAAGCTCACCCCGGATCCGCCATGCACGGCTACCCCGGCGGGTTTGTCGACCGCCAAAAAATGGTCATCTTCAAACAAGACCGGAAAATCCTTGGCCGGCACGAAACGGCCCACCTGCTCGGCCATTGCGGCGGTTTTCTGTTCCGCACGCTCGGAGGTACGCACCGGCGGCAGGCGAATGACGTCGCCCACGGCGAGACGGGTGTCGGCGCTGGCGCGGCCTTTGTTTACGCGGACTTCGCCGCTGCGGATGATGCGATAGACATGGGTTTTGGGCACCCCTTTGAGTTCCCGCATCAAAAAGTTGTCCAGACGTTGGCCGGCGCTGTCTTCGTCCACCGTCACAGATTTGACTTGGGAGTTGGCAAGGGGGGCCGGTGAGGGCAGATTGCCCTCTATAATGTGTTTCACTAGCGACGCGCCGTAAGTGGTTGATTTGTCTGGAGTTTAGTCCACACCCCACTGAACGCTTCGCTGGAAGGTCGAAGCCGCCGTTGGGCGCGACCCGCAAATCACACGCCAGCTGCTTGTGATGGCGGTGTCACCCAACGGTCAAGACTACGAATTGAAACCCTGATACGGAATACCCCAAGTCCGCCAACCCACGGTTGACGGACGGAATGAAACGAGATGTTTGTGTTGCTGAGCCTGATGACCATGTGCCTACGGAGCGTATTCGCTCCGTTTGGTGGCACAAATCGGCCTGCAGCCCCGGTACCACCAGCGCAACCAGCTAGCATTTTTGTAGCTGATTCACAAACGCAATCCCTCGTCCCCATCCACGCGCCTACGCTTCGACACCTCGTGTGACCTGAAGTTCTCCGGCAATTCCTCCTCACTTCAATTCGTCAGTCCGGCTCCGTTAGCCCCACACAGGGCATGTGCTTATTGAAGAAGGATGCAATCCATGAAACGGATGCTGATTAACGCCACGCAGGCTGAAGAACGCCGCTTGGCCATCGTCGACGGACAAAAACTCCTCGACTACGAAATTGAAATTGAAGGCCGCGAACAACGCAAAGGCAACATCTACAAAGCGGTCGTGACCCGTGTAGAACCCTCTCTGGAAGCCTGCTTTGTGGACTACGGTGAAGACCGCCACGGTTTTCTGCCCTTCAAGGAAATCTCCAAACAGTATTTCCAGCAAGGCGTGTCTGCGAGCAATGCCCGCATCCAGGACGCGATCCGCGAAGGCCAGGAGCTGCTAGTTCAGGTCGAAAAAGAAGAACGTGGCAACAAGGGCGCAGCTCTGACCACTTTCATCTCGCTGGCCGGACGCTATGTGGTGCTGATGCCCAACAACCCCCGTGGTGGTGGTGTCAGCCGCCGTATCGAGGGTGACGACCGCGCCGAACTCAAAGAAAACATGGACCAGTTGGAGTACCCCAACGGCATGTCCATCATCGCCCGCACCGCCGGCATCGGCCGCAGCGCGCCCGAACTGCAGTGGGACCTGAACTACCTCCTGAAACTATGGGGTGCCATCGACGGCGCCGCCAAGGGCGCCAAGGGTGCTTTCCTGATTTACCAGGAATCCAGCCTGGTGATCCGCGCCATCCGTGATTACTTCAACCACGACATCGGCGACATCCTGATCGACACCGACGACGTGTACGAGCAGGCCCAGCAATTCATGGCCCACGTGATGCCTGAGCACGCAGCCCGCGTGAAGCGTTACCGTGACGACGCGCCGCTGTTCAGCCGCTTCCAGATCGAACACCAGATCGAATCGGCTTATGCCCGCACCGTGACCCTGCCTTCCGGCGGCGCCATCGTGATCGACCACACCGAAGCGCTGGTATCGGTGGACGTGAACTCGGCCCGCGCCATCAAGGGCGGCGACATCGAAGAAACCGCCACCCGCACCAACCTGGAAGCCGCCGACGAAGTAGCGCGCCAGATGCGACTGCGCGACTTGGGTGGCTTGATCGTGATCGACTTTATCGACATGGAAGAGTCCCGCAACCGCCGCGAAGTGGAAAACCGCTTGCGCGACGCCCTGCGCCAGGACCGTGCCCGAGTGCAGTTCGGTACGATCTCCAAGTTCGGTTTGATGGAAATGAGCCGCCAGCGCCTGCGCCCGGCTCTCTCCGAGGGTGCATCCATCCCCTGCCCCCGTTGCGGCGGCTCCGGCCACATCCGTGACACCGAATCCAGCGCTTTGCAGATTCTGCGCATCATCCAGGAAGAGTCCCTCAAGGACAACACCGCCTCCGTGCTGTGCCAGGTTCCCGTGGAAGTGGCTTCGTTCCTGCTGAACGAAAAGCGTACTGAAATCGCCAAGATCGAGCTGAAGCAACGCATCAACGTGTTGATGGTGCCCAACAAGACTCTGGAAACTCCCAACTACAAGCTCGAGCGCTTGAAGCACGACGATCCCCGTCTGGACCACATCGAAGCCAGCTACAAGATGGCCGACGACATGGAAGAAGCCACCGGCGTGACCCGTCGCTCGCAAGAGCCTACCAACAAGCAGACCCCTGTCATCAAGGGCGTGCTACCGGATGCACCAGCCCCTATAGCGCCTCCCAAGCCTGAGCCCGTCAAGGCAGCTCCGGTACCGGTGGCAGCGCCTGTTGCAACTCCGGCATCCAAAGGATTCTTAGGATGGATCAAGAGCTTGTTTGCTGCGCCTGAAGCCGCGCCTGCGCCTGCCGTAGCGCCTGCGCCGGCCAAGACCGATGACAAGCGCGAAGGCCGCAATGGACGCGATGGCAACCGCAACGGCGGTCGCAACCAGCGCGGTGATCGCGGCGGTGAAGGTCGTGGCGAGCCACGCAACGAGGCCCGCCCTGATAACCGTGGCGAGCGTTCCGAACGCGGTAACCGCAACGAACGTGGTGAACGCAATGGCCGTGGTGAACGCGGCGAACGCCAAGACCGTGGCAACCGCAATGAACGCGGCGAGCGCAACAATGCGCCCCGTCAGGAGCGCATGGATGGCGAGCAGTCCAAAGCCGTAGGCGCTGAAGTCAGCCTGCAAGCCGACGGCGCACCTACACCACAGGCTCGCGAAGGCCGCCAGGAGCGTGGCAACCGCAATGAACGCGGCAACCGTGGTCCCCGCAATGGCGATCGCATCGACAACGCAACCCGCAACGCAGAGGTGAATGCGGAAGCTCCTGCAGCCCAAGCTTCGGCAGAAGGCGTGGAAGCAATCGCGGAGTCGCAAGGCGAAGCGCGTGAGCCACGCGAAGGTCGTAACCGCAACGGCCGTGGCCGTCGCAACGACCGTGGCCCACGCCAGGACGAGGCCAACCGTGTAGATCAGCCCGGCGAGTTGCCCGTTGCTGAAGGTACAGACGCTGCTTCAGCAACCGACGTACCCTCAGAAGGAACCACAGGCCAGGAACCACGCGAACGTCGCTCCCGCGACCGTTATGGCCGTGACCGTGGTAATCGCGGCCCGCGTGGTGAAAATGGACAGCGCCAGCAGGCTGACGGACAAGAAGCCTCTCCCGCTACCTTTGACGCTGCACCTGTACCGGAATCTGCTCCCGCAGCCCCTGTTGAGGCAGTGGCACCAGTAGCTCCGGCATCACCGGTCGCTCCTGTAGCTGCGCCGGTCACTGTCGCCACGACTACTGCTGCTTCCGTGGTGGCCGCTCCCGAAGGCCGCATGCCCAAAGTGGTGAGCTATGCGCTCCCTACTGAAGCACTGGCTCAGGTGGCATCCAGCTCCGGTCTGCAATGGGTGAATTCGGACGCTGACAAGATCGCCGCCGTCCAAGCCGCCATTGCTGCCGAACCCAAACCGGTCCATGTGCCCCGTGAGCGTCCCGCTCCCGTTGTGCTGGATGACCGCCCGCTGGTTCTGGTGGAAACCCGCCGCGACTTGCGCGACATGAAGCTGCCGTTTGAAGAAAACCAAACAGCGTAAAGGCCGGACTTGTCATCCCTCAGGGGGTGACAAGGGCCAACAAAAAGGGCGCCTATCGGGCGCCCTTTTTGTTGGGTTCACGCAGTCCGAATATCAAAAGATATCGACTGCACCGATCTTCAATGCTTCGCCGAAAAAGCCCTTGCGAACCAACTCGGCATGGCTGAACACCTTGTTCTGTCCGTGATGTTGGGCATAGTCCACGGCACGCTCGGCGCGTTCCAGTGCGGTGCTGGGTGAGTCGTCCGGACTGACCCGGGTGAAGCCGCCACTGATGGTAAGACGCCCCACCTGCGGGAAATTGAATTTCTCAATATTGGCTCGGAAGCGCTCAAACGCCGCCAGAACCAAGGCTTCATCCGGGCAATGCATCAGGACCGCAAACTGCTCGCCACCGAAGCGGTACAAGCGGTCGTAGGTGCGGAATGTGTTGTTCATGATGCGGGCGACCAGCAACAAGACTTCTTCAGCAATCAAATGCCCGTGCTGGTCGTTGATCACGCCATAGCTATCCACAGAAATCGTACCAAGCCAGTAATTCGGCGGGACGCGGTGACGTCTTTCCTGACCCGCTGAGAGCGCTGGCTGCCGGGCAGCCGCTGCGGTCTCTTCCACCTGACCCAATTCTTCGAGCACTGCGCTGTAAAACGTATCGTCCAGGGATTTGCGGTTCAACAGACCGGTCAAGGCGTCACGGTCGCTGTAGGCCAGCAGCCGATACATATTGCGGAATACCCGGGACACGTCCCCCACCACCGCCAACTGGTCATCCTGCAGAGGGCTGGCCGAATGAATTTCCAACACACCTTCGTCTCCCGCCACCGGGTCCGTGAAGAGCGGCAGGTAGGTGATGCGGGGGCCGTCTTCGCCCGCCCATGCAATTTCCACACGCTCTTGGCCTTGGATGCAATGCAGGCGGTCACGGTTGTCTTCGAGCAAGGGTAGCGTCTGGAAGTCAACGCGCAAAGGATCCACGACTTTGCCACCGCCCCGGGCGTCCAGCACGGTGACGTCCATCCAGCGCTTGATGCCTTCTTCGCTGACCACTTTGGACACCAGTACCCGCTGTATGGGCACCAGATCAATCAGGGCCTTGGAGAGTGTGAGTTCCAGAAGATCACGGTCGCGGTGGTCCGTGAGCTTGATCAGGTGTTCAATGAGTGTTGCCATGAAACCATAATAGCCCTAACGCGCACGCGCGTCACCAAGGGTTTTACGCCTTGGCAGCGGCTTTGTAGGCGTCCGCCGCCCCCTTGGTGTCCAAGCGGTGTTCTGCGAGCTCGGCCATGGCCAACCAGGCCCGACGCTTCATGTCGGCATCTTTGAGCATGGGGATCGCCTGACGCAGCAGTGCCTGGGCTTTGCCCCACAGGGACAAACGTACACACAGTACCCCTGCGAGGTATTGCAGCAGCGGGTCACCGGGCTGCGCCATCTGGGCGGCCTCAATACGCGACAGCCAGACGCCATCGGGCTGGGTTTCTTCCGACATAAAACTGCGCTCCAGCAACCGGACCAGGCGCACACGCTGCTCATAGCTCAGTGCCGAAGCCTGGGGGTTTTGGCCTTGCCACAATGGCAACACCCACAAACGGGCGGTCGCCACGTCGCCTTGGAGCAGCAGCAATCTCTCTGCCGCTTCGAGCGCCACATCGGGTAACAAACGCTCTACATCATCCAGTGCACCCCAAGCCTGCTCTAACTGCGCTGCATCATGCGCACCACGCAAAAGTTCCAACGCCAGGCCCCGCACGATGCCGGCACCAGCAACTTCCGAGAACGCACGGTGCTTGGTCAGTACACGGGCTGAGTCCAGCGCCACCCGCGTATTGCGGGCCTGACGCGCTGCCTTGAAACGCAACCGCAAGGCAATCGTGCGGCGGGCGGTACCCACGGGCAGTTGCTCCAGCCATTGGACTGCTCCGGTGGAATCCCGGTCTTCGAGGGCCCAGCGGGCGGCACGCAGCTGGACACCATCGCGCAGGTCACTCGCATCCTTGCTGCCCGCTTCCTCCAACGCCCGCTGAAAATGGGTTTCGCGTGTGCCACGGTCTTGCAATGCGTGCGCACTCTCCGCGGCCAGCAAATGCGCCAGCGTGCGCAGCCGCGCCGCATCGGGCAAGGCGTCTCCGCTGGAGAGCATGGCATCCTCCACCGCAACCACGACCTCCGCAGCCTTGCGAGCCCGCACAAAACGGCCGGCTACCAAATGCGAGATCGTGTCCAGCAAACCGGAATAAATGGTGCGCTCTTTGTAGGACAAACGCCAGCGGCGCGCCTGCTGTGGAATGCTGAACAGACCGGAGATCCCTCGCAGCGCTAGGTGCAGCGTCACAAAGGCCAGCGCCAGACCCAGCAGCACGAGGTTCAAGGACACATCGACCCGGTAAGGTGGCCAGTACAAGGTCACAGTGCCTTGGTTATTGCCTGCAAACAATGCAGAAGCTACCGCCATACCGAACAAGGCCATCAGCCAGAGAGCAAAGCGCATGGTCAGCGTCCTGCAGCAGCAGTAGCGAGCGCTGCCAGCGTCTCATCCACCCGGGGCACTTCCAGCGTCCGCATCTGGGTTTGCAACTGCTGCAAAGCGGCTTGTGCCGTCTGGGTTTTGCGCGAACCGGCATCGAAATAACGCGTCAGGGAGTTGGAGGCCGCTACCAGATCTGCACGGGCGGCATCCGTCTGGCGGGAAAGCAGACCCAAGCGTGCGTTCAAAACCTTGAGCTTGAAGTTTTCGCGCACGAAAAACGATTGTTCCGGCGAGAGCAAGGCCACGTCGGGGCTCTCGATCTTGCTCACCCGCACCAAGCCGCGTACCTCCTCGCGCACTACCTCCAGCATCCGACCGGACCAGCCGGTGAGGGTCTCCTCCGTCTTGCGCTGTAGACTGGGCGCAGCCTTGGGTGCCTGCAACGCATTGCCAACCGGCAATTCGTCGGCCAAAGAAACCAACTCGTCCAGCCGTACCAGCATAGCCGGGGTATCAGACAAAGCAGTGCCTTTGATACGGGCAACATCCTTGGCAATAGCCCGCTGCACCGGTGTCAAACGGGGCTGTGCAGCACGGGCCACACGCAACTCTGCCGACTTGAGCGACGCCAGCAAGGGCTCCACGCTACCTGTCAGTTGCGCCTGCTGCTGCGCCAAACGCAGCGAAGATTCAATGTCGACCACCAGATTTTCATCGCGCGAGCGCGACAGGCTTTGCATCAACTCTTCCAGCTGAGTGCGTTGCAAGGCGACTTCGCTGAGACGCGCATCCAACACGGCCAACTTGGCGGCCGTTTCAATCGCCAGTTCCTGGGCCTGCTTGGCGGTCGCGCGGGCTTCACCGGCCTGGGAGCCGGACTCTGCCGTCTGGCGGGCCAACTGCTCCTGGATATTGCCCAATTTTTGCCACAGCAAGACGCTGCCGATCACACCGGCCACGGCCACCACCGCAACACCCCGCAACCAGCGGCGGGATGACTTGACCGTAGGGAGGAGTGCACCCGGAAAAGGCGCTGCGGGCGCGTCAGAAACGGTGGGGGCCACAGGGGCAGATGCTTCTGGATTCATTGCAAGGATTCTATCGACGCCATCAGCGCCGGCAGCAATGGCTTGGACTCCCGCACCCGACCGAATCCCGCCTCCCTAGCGGCATCGCCGATGCGCGCATGGGTCACCACCGCTTGCGCTTGCGCCCAACTGACGCCGGGGCAGGCATGCTGCAGGTTGCGGATGGCCTCAGAACTGCTGAACACCCACACCGTGCCATCGGTGGCAGCGGCTTGGGCCTGTGCGATGGTGGATGCGTCCCATTGTGGGCGCTGGCGTTCATAGGACACCACAAACTCGACTTCACCACCGGCATCCATCACCTGCAGTGCAAACCAGTCGCGCCCGGAGCCTTCATCGCTGGCGCCTTCGTCAATGGTGCTACCGCGAACAATCAACACCCGGTAACCGGGCGTGACCCGGCTTCGCACTACGGCCCACAAGGCTTCGGAATCAAACTGCCCTGCATGGAAGTCAGGCGCATCCACAAAGCCCGGCTCCGCGCCGACCCGTTGCAGGGCCGAGTAACTGCCGGGGCCGGTGACAAATGCTCTTGTTTCTATAGCTGCTTGCGCAGTAAATACGGGCGCTACAGCCGCTTTTCCTTCAAAAAAGTAATGCACCGCATTACGGCTGACAAACATCACTGCGTCAAAGTCTGACAGACGGCTCCACGCTGATTCCACGTGCGCGGACTGAGCGGCGGGACGGATATCAATCAGCGGCAGGCTCCAGCTGGTGTAGCCGGCAGCATCCAAAGCCTTGAGCCACGGAGCGGCCTCAGCTTGGGGACGGGTGATGATGACGCGCATAAGTAGCCTTATCGTGTCTGGGCCTGAACCGCAGCCTGCAAGTCGCGGGCAACCTGCTCGCCGAGTGCAGTGGCCTCTGGGGCATCTTTGGCAAGGCCGGAAGCCCGGGCATAGACCACCGGCTGGATACCCTCTGCATCGCCCCAGGCTGCGCGGATGTGCAGTTCATCGCCGGAAATCGTGGCATAAGCCGCCAATGGCATGGAGCAACTTCCTCCCATCATGCGGCTGACGGCACGTTCGGCACTCACAGCCAGCCAGGTGGGCTGGTGCACCAAGTGCTGCAATGCCGCCTCCACGTCTTGCCGGCCGGCACGGACTTCAATACCCAGCGCCCCCTGACCTGCAGCGGGCAGCATTTGCTCGGGCTCAAACACAGCCCGAATGCGGGACTCCAGCCCCAGACGCTTGAGTCCGGCAGCTGCCAGCACGATGCCGTCGTACAAACCGTCATCCAGCTTGCGCAGACGGGTGTCTAGGTTGCCCCGCAGGGGTTCGATCTTCAGGTCCGGGCGGATGGCCCGTAGTAAGGCCACACGGCGCAAACTTGACGTACCCACCACCGCACCCTTCGGCAAATCCATCACGCTGGCATAGGTGCCGGACACCCAGGCATCCCAGGGGTCTTCACGCTCCATCACGCAGGCCAGCGCAAATCCGTCGGGCAACTCCATCGGGACGTCTTTGAGGGAATGGACCGCGAGGTCAGCACGGCCGTCTTCGAGAGCAACTTCCAGCTCCTTGACGAAGAGGCCCTTGCCTCCGACTTTGCTGAGAGAACGGTCCAGAATCTGGTCGCCCTTGGTCGTCATGCCCAACAGGGACACCGAGGCCCCGCTCTGCTCGAGAAGGGCTTTGACATGTTCTGCTTGCCAGAGTGCCAAACGGCTCTCCCGGGTGGCGATCGTAAAAGTGGGCAAAATCGTAACTCGGCTGTAATCGAAAATATGCCTTCGATGCTAGCATGGGCGCGTTCCTTGCTTCATCCGAAGCCTCTCTCACATCACTCCCAGACCTATGAATAAAGCACCTGCCGCAGAAACGGCCAAGCGCGCAAAAGACAACGAGCGTCCCTTGGTAGAAGACATCCGCCTCCTTGGGCGCATTCTGGGGGATGTGATCCGGGAGCAGGAAGGTGTTGACGCTTATGAGCTCATCGAAAAAATCCGGACTCTGTCGGTGGCCTTCCGTAGGGATGCCGACCAGGAAGCCGACAAGGCCCTCAAAAAATTGCTCAAGAGCCTGTCTGGCGACCAGACGGTCAGCGTGATCCGCGCATTCACCTATTTTTCGCACCTCGCCAACCTGGCCGAAGACCGCCACCATATCCGCCGCCGTGCGATCCATGAACGCGCCGGCGATACCCAGGAAGGCAGCATTGAAGTTGCCATGTCCCGCCTGCGCTGGGCCGGCATTGCGCCCAAGGCAATTTCCAACACACTCGCCCAAAGCTTTGTGTCCCCGGTGCTCACGGCCCACCCCACCGAAGTGCAACGCAAGAGCATTCTGGATGCAGAGCGTGACATCGCCCAACTGCTGACCCAGCGCGATGAGATCAAGCAACGCGCCAGCATCGTCGACAGCAAAAAAGACGCACTCACCCCCAAAGAGCTGGCCGCCAACGAAGCACAGATGCGCGCCCGCGTCATGCAGCTCTGGCAGACCCGCCTGTTGCGCTTCTCCAAGCTCACCGTGGCCGACGAGATTGAAAACGCCCTGAGCTATTACGAGTCCACCTTCCTGCGCGAAATCCCCAAGTTGTACGCCGACCTCGAAGACATGCTGGGCAACCAGCCGGTACACAGTTTCTTGCGCATGGGCCAATGGATAGGCGGTGACCGCGATGGCAACCCCAACGTCAGCGCACAGACTCTGGAATACGCCCTGCGCCGTCAGGCAGAGGTGGCCCTTCGCCACTACTTGACCGAGGTGCATTACCTGGGCGGTGAGTTGTCCATCTCCGCCATGCTGGCCGACTGCACCCCCGAGATGCAAGCCCTGGCCGAAAGCTCGCCCGACCAGAACGCCCACCGCAAAGACGAGCCCTACCGCCGTGCGCTGACCGGCATGTACGCGCGTTTGGCTGCCACCCTCAAGGAACTGACCGGTACCGAAGCTGCGCGTCACGCCGTGGCACCGCAAAACCCGTATGTGCTGGCTGAAGACTTTGTAGCTGACCTGCGTGTGATCGAGGCCTCCCTCAAAGCCAACCACGGCGCTGCACTCACGGCCCAACGCCTGCATCCCTTGATTCGTGCGGTAGAGGTGTTCGGCTTCCACCTGGCCACGGTTGACTTGCGCCAGAGCTCTGACAAACACGAAGAAGTGGTCGCCGAGTTGCTGTCCACCGCGCGGGTGCATGCCGACTACAGCAGCTTGAGCGAAGAAGAAAAACGCAGCCTGCTGCTAGGCCTGCTTAATGACGCACGCCCCTTGAGCGTGCATGGCGTGGCCTACTCGGCCCATGCGCAGGGTGAGTTGGCGATTTTTGCCATGGCCAAGGTCATGCGCGAGCGCTTCGGCCATGAAGCCATCCGTCACTACATCATCAGCCACACCGAAACCGTAAGCGACTTGCTGGAAGTCCTGCTGCTGCAAAAGGAAGTCGGCCTGATGCGCGGCACCCTGGACGCTGAAGTGACTGCCGATCTGATCGTGGTGCCTCTGTTCGAGACCATTGAAGACCTGCGCAACGCTGCGCCCATCATGCGTGAGTTCTACGCGCTGCCCGGCGTGGCTGAGTTGGTCAAACGCAGCGGTGGCGAGCAGGACATCATGCTGGGCTACTCCGACTCCAACAAGGACGGCGGCATCTTCACCAGCAACTGGGAGCTGTACCGCGCCGAAATCGCCTTGGTCGAATTGTTTGACGTGCTGGCCGCCCAACACAAGATCCAGCTGCGTATGTTCCACGGCCGTGGTGGCACCGTGGGTCGCGGTGGCGGCCCGAGCTACCAGGCCATCCTGGCCCAGCCTCCCGGCACGGTGCGCGGCCAGATCCGCCTGACCGAACAAGGCGAGGTGATCGGCTCCAAATACGCAAACCCGGAAATCGGGCGTCGCAACCTGGAAACCTTGGTCGCAGCTACCTTGGAAGCCACTTTGCTGCAACCCACCAAGTCGGCTACCAAAGCCTTCCTGGAGGCCGCTGCCGAGCTGTCGCAAAACAGCATGTCGGCCTACCGGGCGCTGGTGTACGAAACCCCCGGCTTCACCGAATACTTTTTCAGCTCCACCCCGCTGCGTGAAATTGCCGAGCTCAACATCGGCTCCCGTCCTGCTTCGCGCAAGGCATCCCAGCGCATTGAAGACCTGCGTGCAATTCCCTGGGGCTTCAGCTGGGGCCAGTGCCGCTTGACGCTGCCCGGCTGGTTCGGCTTCGGCTCTGCCGTGCAACAGTTCATCGGCAATGGCACCGTTGCGGAGCAAAAAGAACGTGTGGCATTGCTGCAGAAAATGTACAAGCAGTGGCCCTTCTTCCGCACCCTGCTCTCCAACATGGACATGGTGATGGCCAAGAGCGACCTGGCTTTGGCTTCGCGCTATTCCGAGCTGGTGGGCGATGCGCGCTTGCGCAAGAAGATTTTCACGGCCATCGAAGCTGAGTGGCATGGCACCGCCCAAGCGCTTGCCACCATCACCGGTGAAAAGAACCGACTGGCCAACAACGCCGCATTGCAGCGCTCCATCCGTCATCGCTTCCCCTACATCGACCCCCTGCACCACCTGCAAGTGGAGCTGGTACGTCGCTACCGCGAAGGCAAGGCGGACGAACGGGTGCAGCGCGGTATCCACATCTCCATCAACGGCATTGCTGCCGGCCTGCGCAACACAGGCTGACAGTGCGATCTCCTGCAATAAAAAAGGGCCTCAGGGCCCTTTTTTATTGCAGCACGAACCGGTCCAACCTCAACGCCAACGAGCCTCAATGCGTGCGTATTCACCGTTCTTGCGGATCTTGTCCAAACCGGCATCAAAGCGGGCAATCAATGGCTCAACGCCGGGAAACTTCTTGGAAAACGAGAGATACAAGCTGGGCTCCAGCAGGACACCGCGCAGCCTGAACCCTTGGCCCAAGGTCGGGTTGTTGGCCGCAATTTCAGTAGCGACCCGGTCAAACACCAACGCATAGTCCACCCGCCCGGCAACCAGTTTGCGCAGCGAGGTCAGGTCGGAGGCTGCCACGTCCCGCACCATAGTCGGGTCGTCATCAAAGGCGGTACCGTAGTCGTAACCATTCGTCACCCCTACTCGCTTGCCCCGCAAAGCCTGCACATTCACGGGATCTGCAGGTCCGTCATTGCGGCCATAGATGCCGATGCGTGCACGAAACAGGTGGTACTTGTGCCAGAGGTATTTGTCTTCAGTACGGGCGTCACGCAGCGTATCGAAACAACCGGCGAGCTTTCCCGCCTCCACCTCGCGCATACAGCGCGCGTACGGCAAGGGGACCAACTCCACCTCTACCCCTGCCGCCTCCCAGGCCGCACGGACCAAGTCCACCGCAAAGCCGGCAGGCTGGCCTGCTTGCACATATGCGTAGGGGCGCCAATCGTCTTCAGCGCCAATGCGGACCTTGGTGACAACAGGCTTGTCAGTCGGCTTCTGAGCCCATGTGGAGCTTGCCAACACCAGACCCGCCAGCCCCGCGATACAAAAAGCGCGACGCAAATTCATTGAGAAATCAGTGCCCTCACCGAGGGCAATTGCCGGCGGGATACCGACAGCAGCTCGTCCAGCCCCTGCAGTCTCACCGCCCATCCTTCGCCCTCTTCAGCATCGAAATGCTTTTCCAGTGATCGCACCATCTTGCGGGCCACCAATGCATTGCGGTGGATGCGGATGAACTGGCCACCGTGTTTTTCTTCCAAGTCGTTCAAGGCACCATCCAGGATGTAGCTGCGTGTGGCCGTGCGTACCGTGATGTATTTAAGCTCTGCCTTGAAGTAGAGAACCTGCGTCAAAGGCACCCGCTCTGTCCTGTTGCGCTCCTGGATGATCAGCACCTCTTCACTGGCAAAATCGGCCTGTAGCGCCCGTCTTGCATGCGCGAAGCGCTCCGCTTTTTGTAGCGCCGCCTGCAGGCGCTCCAAGCGTACGGGTTTGGTGAGGTAGTCCACCGCTTCCAGATCGAAAGCCGCCACTGCATGCTCGGCATGTGCCGTCACAAACACAATCGCAGGCGGGTGCTGCAGAGTGCGCAATGTCTGGGCCAGGGTCAGGCCACTGTTGCCCGGCATATGGATATCCAAAAACACCAGATCCACCGGTTGCTGGCGCAGCAAGGCAGCAGCCTGCTCGGCGTTGGGGGCTTCAGCGGCTACATGGACGGCAGGATGGGTGCAGTCGCCGAGCAAGGTGCGCATACGGGCCCGGGCCAGGGGCTCGTCATCCACCAGCATCACCCGTAACAGGGTGTCAGGCTGCATTGCAGTCATAAAGGCACCTCCATACGCACTTGGTACACACTATCTTTCAGGCCGCTCTTGAATTGGCCCTGCACATCATGCAACAAGGCCAGCCGCTCCTGCACGTTGCGCAACGCCAAGCCATGACCCCGAGCGCCCTGCCCGGCCGGCACCGTGTTGGTGACTTTGATCACCACCACCGAGCCTTTGCAACGTGTCGATATTTTGACGGACGCTCCCGTGTTGCTGGGCTCCACGCCGTGGCAGACCGCATTTTCAACCAGCGGTTGCAAGATCAAGGGAGGCAAATGGGCGCCATCTGCCAGCGGGTCCAGATCCCACTGCACCCGCAGGCGGTCACCGAAGCGCACCTGCTCAATGGCCAAATAGCGTTGCGCAAGCGACAGCTCCTCGCCCAAAGTGACCGAACTGCCGGGGTCCTTGAGCGCATGGCGAAACAAGTCGCTCAGGTCTTCCAGCAACGCCTCTGCCTTGGCAGGTTCTGCCCTCACCAGAGCGATCGCGCTATTGAGAGTATTGAACAAAAAATGCGGCCGGATGCGCGATTGCAGCTCCGCGAGACGGGCCGCGGTATCTGCGGGAGTGCGGCCTTTGGCGCGCATGACCAACGCTGCGACCAACAGGCTGGACAACAAGGCGCCGGAAAAGAAACTGGACACCCAGGGGGGGGCTCTCCAGCAGACCTGACAGAGCCAGCAAGCCGCAGCCATACAAACCGGCGACCCCTCCCAGCGAAATGGCCAGTGCATATTGGGCAGACTTGGGCATGCGTGCCAGCCAACGCTTGGCAATGCAGGCGGACAACAGCCACGCCAGTGTGCCGGGCAAAGCTGCACCGGTCACCAGAGCCAGACGCGCTATCCAATCCCACAGGCCGGCAGCGGCAAACATGCACACCACCGAGAGAGACAGCTCCACAAACAACACCGCGCGCAGCACGACTCCGATGTGGCAGGCATCAAACACCAGCACCGGTGCAGGCTGCGCAGCCGGCACCGCAGGGGTGAGTTCCTGGAACGTCGATAATATTTGGTTGTCGTTCATGTCCACCGGATTTTGACTCCTTTCCTGAAAAGCGCTTCCCATGTCACAAAACCAATTCGATAAAAAGTCCCAAGCGTGGTCCGCGCTGTTCTCCGAGCCCATGAGCGATCTGGTCAAGCGATACACCTCCAGCGTGTTTTTCGACAAGCGCCTCTGGCAGGCCGACATCACCGGCAGCCTGGCACATGCCGAAATGCTGGCAGCCCAAGGCATCATCAGCGCCGACGACCACGCATCCATCCAAAAAGGCATGGCGCAGATCTGGAGCGAAATCGAATCCGGCGCTTTAGAATGGAAGTTGGACCTCGAAGACGTGCACCTCAACATCGAAGCACGCCTGACCCAACTGGTGGGCGACGCTGGTAAGCGCCTGCACACCGGCCGCAGCCGCAACGACCAGGTCGCCACCGATGTGCGCCTGTGGTTGCGCGGCGAGATCGATTTGATCGGCGGCCTGCTGACAGACCTTCAAAAAGCCCTGCTGGTTCTGGCTGATAAGAATGCCGACGTCATCCTGCCCGGCTTCACTCATCTGCAAGTGGCCCAGCCAGTGAGCTTTGGCCACCACATGCTGGCCTATGTGGAAATGTTCAGCCGCGATGCTGAGCGCTTCACCGAAGTGCGCCGCCGCACCAACCGCCTGCCATTGGGCTCTGCCGCTTTGGCCGGCACCAGCTACCCGCTGGACCGCGAGCGCGTAGCCAAGACGCTTGGCATGGTGGACGATGCGGGGAACCCACAAGTCTGCCAAAACAGCCTGGACGCGGTGAGTGACCGCGACTTTGCCATCGAGTTCACCAGCGCTGCCAGCCTGGCCATGATCCACGTGAGCCGCATGAGTGAAGAGCTGATCATCTGGATGAGCCAGAACTTCGGCTTCATCCACATTGCCGACCGCTTCACCACCGGCAGTTCCATCATGCCGCAGAAGAAAAACCCCGACGTGCCTGAGCTGGCGCGCGGCAAGACCGGCCGCGTGGTCGGCCACCTGATGGGCCTGATCACCCTGATGAAAGGCCAGCCCCTGGCCTACAACAAGGACAACCAGGAAGACAAAGAGCCCCTGTTCGACACTGTGGACACGCTCAAAGACACCCTGCGCATCTTTGCCGACATGGTGAACGGCATCACCACCAAACCCGAAGCCATGGAGCGCGCAGCCCTCAAGGGCTACGCCACCGCCACCGACCTGGCCGACTACCTGGTGAAAAAGGGTCTGCCCTTCCGCGATGCGCACGAGACCGTGGCCCACGCCGTCAAGACCGCCACCGAGCGCGGTGTGGACTTGTCTGAGTTGCCTCTCGAGGTCCTGCAGAGCTTCAATCCCAACGTGGAAGCCGATGTGTTTGAGTGCTTGAGCCTGCGCGGCTCACTCAACGCCCGCAACACCTTGGGTGGCACTGCGCCTACCCAAGTGCGGGCCCAGATTGCGCGGCACCAGAAGCGCTTGGGCTGATCCTGTAGCGAGACTACGAAAAGCCTCCCGTGCAAACGGGGGGCTTTTTTTATGCAGCGAGAGCGCGCTCCAAATCATCTGCCAGTTGATCGACAGCTTCTTCAGTGGTAGCCCAGGAACACATAAAGCGCGCACCACCGCCGATGAAGGTGTAGAAAGTCCAGCCCAAAGCCTTGAGGCGGGCAATGGCGGGCTCGGGCAGGTTGACGAACACGCCGTTCACTTCAGTGGGCAGCAGCAACTCGGCACCGGCAATGTCGGCTATACGCTCTGAGAGGCGGTGCGCCATCGCATTGGCGTGGGCGGCGTGGCGCAGCCAGGTGCCTTCGGTCAACATGGCCAGCCAGGGGGCTGAGAGGTAGCGCATCTTGGAGGCCAGCTGTCCGGCCTGCTTGCAGCGGTAAGAAAACTCTTCGCCCAGTTTGCGGTCAAAAAACACAATCGCCTCACCAATCGGCAAGCCCATCTTGGTGCCGCCAAAGCACAGTACATCCACACCGGCGCGCCAGGTGATGTCGGCGGGCGCGACCTTGAGGGCGGCCACTGCGTTGGCAAAGCGGGCGCCGTCCATGTGCACCTTCAGGCCGTGCTCCTGCGCGATGCGGCTGATGCCGCTGATTTCGCCCTTCTGGTAAACCGAACCCATCTCTGTGGACTGGGTCAGCGTGACCACCTTGGGCCGCGGGTAGTGCACATCGGTGCGGCGGGTGATGACTTCGAGCACACCCGCAGAAGTGAGCTTGCCGTGACGGTGCGGGGCGGAGAGCAGCTTGGAGCCGTTCGAGAAAAACTCGGGCGCGCCGCACTCATCGGTTTCGACGTGGGCGGTGTCGCTGCAAATGACGGCTTGGTAGGACTGGCACAGCGACGCCAGCGCGATCGAGTTGGCCGCAGTGCCATTGAACACAAAGAACACCTCGGCATCCGCCTCAAAGACTTCGCGGATGCGGTCGCAGGCCAAGCGCGTGGCGTCGTCATTGCCGTAGGACGCCGCAAAACCCGTGTTGGCCGCCATGAACGCCTGCATGGCCTCGGGGCAGACGCCAGAGGTGTTGTCACTGGCGAATTGCAAATAGTGACCAGGGGCAACGGTGGACACGGAGGTAGGCAAAGTGGTCATGGCGGTGTAATATCGTTTCAGCGGATATTTCCGGTATATCGAACAAAAATCCATTTTACCGACCAACATCGACATGGCGCAAGTCCCCCACCCTACTCCCTTGGTCGACGGCCCTCCGGCCGTAGGCTCCAAACTGCAAGACGCCCGAAAGGCGCAACAGCTTTCGCTGGACGAGCTCTCCAAACGCGCAGGAGTTTCCAAATCCATGCTCTCCGAAGTAGAGCGCAACCAGGCCAACCCGACCGTAGGCGTACTGTGGCGCCTGGCCACGGCACTGGGCATCAGCCTCACTGACCTGCTGAGCAACACCACTGCCGACAAGGCTACGCCGACGGTGGAGCTGGTACCGGCCCACACCATTCCCGTCACCACCAGCCCGGACGGCAAGTGCACCCTGCGCATCCTCGGGCCCATTGCCTTGGCGGGCCGGGTGGAGTGGTACGAGCTGGCCGTGGAGCCCGGCGGCGTGCTGGCCTCCGAGCCGCACGAGGCGGGCGCGAAAGAGCACCTCTCGGTGCTCAGCGGCAGCCTCACGGTGCAGGCCGCCGACAGCAGCAAGGTGCTCAAGGCGGGCGACAGCGCGCGCTACGCGGTGGACGTGCAGCACGCCATCAGCAACACCGGCAAGGGCATGGCCAAGGCGGTGCTGGTGGTGGAGCACCTAGGCTGATTTCCATATAAAAACGGGCTCTAGCGCCCGTTGAATATGCGCAAGCAGCTACTGAATTGATAGCAATTCAGCGCTGCAGCTTCCAGGGCTCGCTCGCAAAACGCTCCACCAAAAAGTCCAGCAAAGCCCGCACCGCCGGCGAGAGGTGCTTGCGCGAGGGGTAAAGCGCGTAGATGGACATCATGGGCAGCTGCCACTGCGGCAGCACCTGTTGCAAGCTGCCATCATGGAGGTGGGGGCTTGCCAGGTACGTGGGTTGCATGGCCACCCCGCCGCCTGCGAGCGCAGCCCGCAGCAAGGCCGTAGCCTCGTTGGCGCTGAAGTGGCTGCCCACATGCACTTCGGCATGCTCCTCGCCGCGCTGCAGCTTCCACACACTTTTGCCGAAGTTGGCATAACTCAAGCAGCGGTGGGCCTGCAGGTCTGCGGGATTCTCCGGTATGCCGTGCTTTGCCAAGTAGCCGGGCGAAGCCACAAGCACCGAAGCACATGGCGCCAGCACCCGGCCGATGAGCGCCGGGTCCGGCTCGGCGCTGATGCGAATGGCCAAGTCGATGCGCGCCTCCACCAGGTTGAGTGCGCCTTCGCTGGCATTGAGGTCGATCTTGAGCTGCGGATAGAGCGCCAGAAAATCGGAAATCGCCGCCGCCATTTCCGCATAGGCAAACGACATGCTGCAGGTCACCCGCAATTGCCCGCGCAGCGCGCCGTCGTGGCGGCTGGTCTCTTCTTCGACGTTCTCCATGAGCGCCAGCATCTGCTGGCTGCGGCGCAGGCAGCTCTCGCCGGCGTCGGTCAGTGTGACGCTGCGGGTAGTGCGCTGGAGGAGGCGTGCGCCCAGCCACTGCTCCAGCTCGCCGACATAGCGCGTCACCATGGCGCGCGACATGTCCATCTTGTCGGCCGTGGCACTGAAGCTGCCACTCTGCGCCACCTCCACAAACACCTGCATGGCGGTCAAACGGTCCATGATTTGCTCAATTTATGAAACAGTAATGGCAGAATTATCGGGTTTATCTGCGCAGATATTGAAATTAAAGTTCAACCCAACGCTGATGAGACGTCCTCTTAGCGTCTAACCACTACCAGGAGTTCACCATGATCCGCACTACCGTTATCGCCGCATCACTGGCCATCGCCTTTACCTCACTGTCTGGGGCAGCAAATGCTCAGCAGCCACTCACCGTCAAGGTCTACAACGCCGACGGCAACAGCTTCAACGTCAATTCCACGCTGGTTTATGGCCAGAAAGACGCCATCGTGATTGACGCCGGTTTCACCCGTGCCGACGCCTTGCGCATCGCGGCCAACGTGCTCGACAGTGGCAAGCAACTCACCACCATCTACGTGAGCCAGGCTGACCCTGACTACTACTTCGGCGTGGAAGCCCTGAAAGAAGTGTTCCCCCAGGCCGACGTGGTGACCACACCCGCCGTGCTGGGCAAACTCGCGCCCAAGCTGGCTGGCAAGGTCGCATTCTGGGGACCAAAAATGGGCGCCAACGCCCCCCGTAAACCCGTGGTGCCCCGCGCCCTGGAAGGCAACACCCTGACACTGGAGGGCCAGACCATCGAGATCCGCGGCACCCAAGGACTGCTGGCACACCGCCCCTATGCCTGGATTCCGTCCATCAAGGCGGTGGTCGGCAACATAGGGGTGTTCGGCAACACGCATGTCTGGACCGCTGACACACAAACCGCTGCAGAGCGCGCCGCATGGGTAGCCCAGCTGGACGAAATGGCCGCTTTGAAGCCTGAACTGGTGATTCCCGGCCACATGAAGGCAGGTACCAAGGTAGACGCAAGCGCCATTGCCTTCACCAAAGACTACTTGCAGACTTTCGAGAAAAACCTCGCTGCCAACAAAACCAGCGCCACCTTGATCTCCGCCATGAAGCAAGCCTACCCTGCCCTGACCGACGGCGGCCTGTCGCTGGACATCGGCGCCAAGGTCAACACCGGCGAAATGAAGTGGTAAACCCCGTCGCCATGCCCTAAGGCATGGCATCCATCCCAGCACCCAGGAGCCCACATGTCCCTTCTTCACCAAGTTTTGCAAGACCTGAACGCGGGTCGCTGGAACGCCGCCCATGACCAGGTGCAGAAGGACGACTCCATGCTGGGCGCCTGGTTGCACGGCATCTTGCACCTGCAGGAAGGCGATCTGGAAGACGCCGAGAACTGGTACAACCGCGCCGCCCGGCACTTCCGCAGCCGCGGTAACCTGCAAGAGGAGATTGCCCTTTTTGAGCAAGCGCTCGCAGCCGCCACGCTTAACAACCATTGAAAGAATTCCACCCCATGTCCACCACAGTGACCTATTTGTTCGACCCCTTGTGTGGCTGGTGCTACGGCGCCTCCCCTGCCATCCAGCGCCTGGGGCAGGAAGCCTCCATCACCTTGGAACTGGCGCCCATCGGCTTGTTCAGTGGCGGCGGGCGCGTGATGAGCGCAGACTTCGCCGACTTTGCGTGGTCGAACGATATACGCATCGGAAAGCTCACCGGCCAGCCCTTTAGCGAGGCCTACCGCAGCCAGGTGCTGGGTCAGCACGGCACCCGATTTGATTCATCCGCCGCCTCTCTCGCCCTCACTGCCGTGGCACACACCGCACCGGCGGAAGAACTGAATACCTTGAAGCTTTTGCAAGAGGCACGCAACGTCAATGGCCTGGACATCTGCACCCCGCAAGGTGTGGACGGCGTACTGCGTGCCAGGGGCCTGACAGCGGCGGCCGACCTGTTAGCCCGACAGGACCCAGACCTGCAACTCCAGCACGATGCCCGCGTGCAAAAAGCCCGCCGCCTCATGCAGGCCCATGGCGCACAAGGCGTGCCGGCCATGGTGGTTCACGGCGCGAGCGGTGCTCGCCTGGTGCGTGGCGACGCGCTCTACAACGGCCACGACGCCCTGTTGGCAGCGATTGCCGGAGCCGCGGCCTAAGCCTTGCGGGGCGGCACAAAGGCCGCTCTGGCTTGCAGGGCTCGCTCGCGGGCGTGGCAGCCTTCCAGGTGGTCGTTCACTAGCCCCATGGCCTGCATGAAGGCATACATGGTGGTGGGGCCCACAAAGCTCCAGCCGCGCTTGCGCAAGTCTTTGGACAGTGCGATTGATTCCGGCGAGGTGGTCACCCCGCTGAGCGTTTGGTGGGTAATGGTGGCCGGGCGACTGCTGCTGACGGGCTCAAAGCCCCAGAAGTAGGCCGCCAGACTACCGAACTCTGCTCGCAGCTCCTGAGCCTTTTTGGCGTTGTTGATGGTGGAAGCAATCTTGCCGCGATGGCGCACGATGCCGGCGTCCAGCAGCAGGCGCTTCTCATCCGCTTCATCAAAAAGGGCGACTTTGTCCATATCAAACCCTGCAAAGGCGGCGCGGAAGGACTCGCGCTTGTTCAGTATGGTGAGCCAGCTCAAGCCCGCCTGAAAGCCCTCGAGGCAAATCTTCTCGAACAAGCGCGTGTCGCTGTGCACCGGAAAACCCCACTCTTGGTCGTGATAGCGCTGGTATTCGGCCGTGCTGCGGCACCAGACGCAACGTGCGGTGTGGTCATCGTCGGTAAAAAGCCCGTTGGGCGCGGCAGTGTCGTTGAGCATGGGGCCTCCGCTGGGTACGCTGAGATACTGTTTTTTTGATCAGTATAAAGCCTAGTTCACGACCTGCGGCGCCACCTTCGGAATCGTCAATTCAAATTCTGCGCCCTGCCCCGGCACTGAGCTGACCTTGATGCGTCCGCCCAGAATACGGCTCACGATACGGTGGCTCACTGCCAGCCCGAGCCCGGAGCCGCCTTGCCCCAGTTTGGTCGTAAAAAACGGGTCAAACACCTGGCCCAGGTGCTCAGGCGCAATACCGCGCCCGTTATCACTCACCGTGAGCACCACCGATTTACCATCCGCAGCCTCCTCCGCGCGCAGCTCCACCACGCCGTCATTACGACCAGCCAGCCCGTGCACCAGCGCGTTGCTGACCAGATTGATCACCACCTGCCCCAAGGGCCCCGGGAAACTCTCCAGCACCATGTCCGCAGGCACTGCCAGTTCAATTTGCGCTTCCTGGTGTTTGAAGCTGGGTTTGAGCGTCTCTACCACCTCATGCACCGTCTGGTGCAGGTCGAAGCTGCGGCGGCGCTCGGACTCCTGGTCCACCGCCACTTGCTTGAAGCTACGGATCAGCTCCACCGCCCGCTCCAACGATTTGTGAGTGAGCGCAGCGCCGTCGTTCATGTTCTGCATGAACTCCAAAAACGCAGATCGTTTGAGGGTGCCCGCCAGCGCTTGTTCAGAAGCGCGCTCGGTCATTTCATGCAGGGCGCTGGCGGTGATCAAGGCATTGCCCAGCGGAGTATTGAGTTCGTGGGCCACGCCGGCTACCAGGCTGCCCAGCGAAGCGAGTTTTTCCACGCCTATCAGTTCATCCTGCGCGCGTTGCAAGGTGCGCATGGTCTCCAGAAGGTTGCTGTTGGCCTCATCGAGCGCGCTGGTGCGGTCCAGTACCCGCTGTTCCAGAGTAGCGTTCAAGTCTTTGAGCTGCTGTTCCAGCAACTTGCGCTCGGTCACATCCATGGAAATGGTCATCACACAGTCCAGCTCGCCGTACATGAAGCGCTCAGACGACAACAAAAAGGTGCGCTCCGCGCCGTCCGGCAAGGTGAAAGTCACCTCATAGCCACTGACCCGCCGCTGCGTGCCGAATTCCTGCTTGAACTGCTCACGGTGCGCCTGATCGCGCCAGAAGCCCAACTGAACCGGCGTTTTGCCGATCACATCAGCGCGCAAGCGCTGGAAGGCTTGCTCCCAGGCGGGGTTGATCTCCAGGCCCACGCCTGTCTCGAACTCGGCCACGATGATGGGCAAAGGGCTGGCCTTGAGAATCTGCATCACACGGCGCTCGCTCATGCGCAAGGCGTCGTCCTGGTCAGACAGGGCTTGCAGCTTTTCTTCAAGCGTCCGGTTCAGCGTCTGGACTTTGTCTACGTGCTGCTGGTAGGCCTTGAGCACCAGACGGAACGCCATGAACGCGCCTCCCAGCACCCCCAACTGCGCAATCAGCAGGCTCCAATGACTGGTGATATTGGTGGGTGTCCACCAGCCGAACTGGGTGGAGAGCGCCAAGGCCACATACCAAGCCGCTGACGCCAGGCCCACCCACACCGCTTGCCGCATACCGACCAACCACCCTGCCAGCAGCACCAGCACGACGTTGACATTGAGAATCGGATTGAGCGCGCCACCGCGCAATGTGGACTGCAAGACCACCACCGCCCACAAAGCCCAGATGAACAGGCTCATGGCCCGCGCATGGTGTCCCCGTGCGTGCAAGCCCAAGCACACCATGCCCGCCGCAGCAATCAACACCGGGCCGAGCACCATGACCCATTCGCCGATGAACACCATGCTGACCACGCTGTATAGCAGCGCCACGGCCACCGTGGTGCGCAACAGGCGCACAAACAGCAGATTGAGTTCGGTGCCCTCGAACCCGGCAGTGACCGGAGCCCGGGCTGGCGACGCAGGAGGCTTCACACGATTCCTTGCAGACAACAGACGCTCCAGCTTATCCGCAAATGCAATCGGCC
The DNA here is from genome assembly GCF_059769165.1 of Curvibacter sp. Hmag1.1. Classification (NCBI taxonomy): domain Bacteria; kingdom Pseudomonadati; phylum Pseudomonadota; class Betaproteobacteria; order Burkholderiales; family Comamonadaceae; genus Curvibacter; species Curvibacter sp. Hmag1.1. Next base: position 3,314,398 of record NZ_JBMBGX010000002.1, on the reverse strand, counting down.
TGCAAGTCAAAGCTTATGAATAGAAAAAGCTGCTGGCGCACAACAATAGTGCGCGAGCAGCTCTCATTTTGATAGCAAACTGACGCCGGCGTTACATCGCTTTGTAGAAGATGTAGTCTGCGGTGTAGCGCACCAGCTGGTTTGCACCCTCGTTGGCCTTGGCGCAGGTGCTGGCCGGTGCAATGCCGCCCACGGTCGCCACGCGCTGGATGTAGCTCACGCCCTGCATCGCACCCATGCCCATGGCCGGGTTGGCTTTGACCAACTGCAGGGGTATGTTGGCAGCCCCATTGGGCGCCACAGCGAGCTGCGTGGCAGTCACTTTGGAACCATCGTTGTTTTCCCAGGTGGCGGGTGGGCCGTAGTACTTGCCGATGACCTTGCCACTGCGGTCTTTGAGTCCGGCATCCGGACCCACAAACACCCATTCGAACTGGCCGGCCATGTCTTTCTTGGCGCGGCACTGGTAGGTGATGTCGCCGGCAGCGGCTGTTTCCATCACCACGGTGTGGCCGGCGGGCACTTGCACGGCGGCGGGCAATTCTGCCTGGCTGAACGGGGCGCGCATGGGCTGGCTGGCACAGGCGGTGAGTGCGGCAACAGCCAACAGAGAGAGAGCGGTACGGGTTTGCATAGGTTTGTCCTGCGGAGAAGGTTGGGGAATCAAAGGTTTACTTTTGTGCGGGCTTGGACACGCTGGCCAGATAGGCCACCACGTCCTCGCGGTCCTGGGCTTCGGTCAGGTAGTAGTTCATTTCCTGTCCGGGTACCACTTTTTCCGGGTTGGTCAGCCAGGCTTTGAGGCCTGCGACCGTCCAGGTATGGGTGGCAGCTGCCATGGCTTCGGAAAAGAAATACCCCTCTGCCTTGCCGGCCTTGCGGCCCACCACACCGCGCAAGGCGGGGCCTGCGCGATTCGCGTCCAGGCTGTGGCAGGCAAAGCAGCGGCTCTCTACCAGCTGCTGCCCGCGCTGCACATCGGGCACGAGGGCCTGGGCCTGCACAAGTGCAGGCGCGGCCATGGAAATTGCCAAGGCCATAAGCCCAGCGCACCGACGGATGAAGGTGCGCGGCGTCATTACGCGCCGAAAGACAGTGCGCCTGCGGGCAGCGGACGGCCCAGCGCGTTGTTCAACAGCACGTAGTGCATGGTCTCGTCCGCAGCCAAACGGCCGGCGACCTTGGCCAGATCCTTGTTCCCGAAGGCGGGAATCACACCGAGGTAGGCATTGATGGCACCCAACTCGAGACGCGCTGCCAAGTCCAGCACATCGCCCTGATTGCGCAGGGTGTCAGCCTTCAGGGCTTTTGCGTAGTCATCCAGCTTCTTTTCCATCACAGGCGTACCACCGAGCTTTTGGATAGTGGCAATGAGTGCGTCACGGTGGGCTTTGTGGTCGGCCTGGAAGCGCACCGCCACATCGAGCACCGGCTTTTGCAGCAAGCCGCTACCGGCGCCCAGTTGGTATGCGTTGATGGCTTCGTGCTCCAAGCCCAGCGCCACGTTCAAGATGCTCACGTCTTTGGAGGTGTCACCGGCCATGCCCTGGGCCATGGTGTCTTTGCCGGCCAGAAGGGCGACGGCTACAGCGGACAAGGTGCCTGTGCGGCCCATGAAGGCGCGGCGGGAAGAAGCAGAAGAAGCAACTGTTTGAACGATGGTTTGCATTGCGGAATCCTTTGAGGAGTGTTGGGCAACTAAGCGAGACCGGGAAATCCGGCTCTCCCCTCGAATACGCAGGCCACCCGCACCTTGGATTCAAATTTTTGAATTTAATTTTTTTGAATCCGCGTCAAGGGTTTGTGCGTACTCAAAACACAAGCCCCCAACCAACGCTCAGCCACCCAAACGCCCACACAATGGAGCCATGAATGCCGACCACCCCGACGCCAAGCTCATTGCCCTGCTGGAGCGTATTGCGCTCAAAGACCAGGCAGCCCTCAAATCGCTCTACGACGAGTGCGCGGGCAAGCTCTATGGTCTGGCTCTGCGGGTTGTCAGCCAGCGCGAATTTGCGGAAGACGTGCTGCAGGAGGCCTTCTTGAACATCTGGCGCTCGGCCCCGGACTACTCCGCATCCCTGAGCCCGCCCATGGCCTGGATGGGGCTCATCGTGCGCAGCCGCGCGCTGGACCTGTTGCGCCGCCGTGCCGCCGAGCGCACCCATCTCACCCAGGAGATTGACGAAACACTGGCCGACACCCTGGAGGGCGATGGCCCCACACCGCTGGACACGGCGCAGGCCAGTGAACAAGCCTGGGCCCTGAACCAATGCCTGGGCCGGCTGGAGAGCAAACAGCGCGAGGTCGTGAACCTGGCCTACATGCGCGACCTGAGCCACAGCGAGCTGGCCACCCAGCTTCAACTGCCCTTGGGCACCGTCAAGACCTGGATACGCCGCGGCCTCGACCAGCTGCGCCTGTGCATGGCACGTTTTGCATAAAAGGCCGCCATGAAAATCCACCAACATCCCGAACTACTGGACCGCTTGGCCGCCAGCTACGCACTGGGCACCCTGCGCGGCGCGGCCCGCCGCCGTTTTGAAGCCATGGCCCGCGAGCAGGCCCCGGTGCGCGCAGCAGCCCTCATCTGGCAAAGCCGCTTCTCCAGCATCAACGAACTCCAACCCGACGTGGCCCCCGCGCCCGCGGTGTGGACACGCATTGAAAATCTGGTACTGGCGGAGCGCGAGCAGGCCGCCCTGCGGGCTGCGCGCGCCAAAGCAGCCGCTCAGTCTGAGAATGACACGCGCTGGAGCGCGTGGCTGCGAAGCCTCACGGTCTGGCGCGTCGCGAGCGCAGCTGGTGCTGTTGCCACCGTGGCCGCAGTCACCGTAGGCCTGAACCTGCGCCAGGAGTTAGGCAGCGAGATTGCCAAGTTGCAAACCCAATTGCAGGCCACACCGCAAATCGAATACGTGGCCGTGCTGGCCGACGACAAAGCCGCCGCCTCCATGCTGGTGACTTTCGATCCCAAGAACAAAAAACTCACCCTGCAACGCGTGGGCGGCTACCAGGAAGCCAGCGACCGCTCCTTGCAGCTCTGGGCCTTGCCCCCCAGCGGCGGCCCCAAGTCACTGGGGGTGCTCACCAACGACAAACTGCTGCGCTTGACCGCCGGTGAAAACGACGTGCGCGAAGTACCTACACTCGCCATCAGCCTGGAGCCCAAAGGCGGCGTGCCGAGTGAAACCGGCCCGACCGGACCGGTGCTATTCAAAGGTGCTTTGATTCAGAAGATGTTGTAGCCTCGTCGTACTTTTTCCCAGCCATGCCTGACTCCACTCCGATCTACTCGGACCAGTTCGGTCCTCGCAAATTCAAACCGCATGGGCGCGTTACCTACGAATACAGCGGCAAGATGCTCTGGGCAAATGCGATAGGCCCCTTCAATCAGGAATTGATGGCGGCAGTACTGGAAATGGCACGCATCGCTTTTCCCGTGATGACTGCCCAAGGGCCCTGGGTACACATTTGCACCTTTCACGAAAGCGCACTGTGCTCTCCCGAAGTCCTGACCGATTTGGGCAGCGCATTGAGCGAGATGGCAATTGGTGGCGTAGCCCCACTAGCGATGGCTTTTGTTCTGCCTGCGGCCGTCGAAGGATCTGCCTTGATGGGGCCTCTCTATGCCAAAGTGTTTCAGGGCACTGGTGTCCCGTTTGCGCATTTTGCGGACCGCGATGCCGCTTGCGCTTGGGTTGAAGCCGTATTCGGCGCATGGCAATCGCCGACAGACACCCGGCCCTAAAGGCGGGCGCTGTCATCAGCGCTTCAATGAACCTTAGCTCCGCCGCCGCGGTGCCACATCCAGTTGAAACGTGGCTTTGCCCGACGAACTGTGTACGTTCACCTGCAATGGTGCTTTTTCCACCAGCTGCGCAGCGTTCCAGACCTTGATCGTGGCGGCCCCCTCAGGCACGTCTTCCAGCACGGCAATGCCTTCGCTGTTGGTCTTGACCGTCCATGGCGACTCCGCCACGTAAATGGCTCCGCCCATGCGGCTGTGGATGAAACAGCCCAAGAGAGCTGCGCCTACCGCGCCGGGCTTGTCCATGGTGAAAACGGCAGCGCTGGCGGCTTTTCCGTCCAGCTTGCCTTCAAGCAAAGCGGACTGTCCATCGGAAGCTCCGGGCGCTGCCCCGGGTGTGCTGAGGCGTACATGGTGATTCCATGGGTCGCTATTGGCGAAACGCACTTTGGCGCCCACACCCACGACAGTAACAGCAGGGATGAATTGCTGTTTTTCCTGGTTCACCACAGCGCTCATGGGCAGCGCGGTGCGAGGCTGGCCTTTGCCGCTGGGCAGCACGATCACCACGGAGTCCGGCGCGGGTTTGCCATCCCGGTCCAGCACCAGCACCTCCAAGGTGCCGGCCTGCGCGGTGACGCAGGCTACAAAAAAAGCCGCACTGGCGGCGACTTTCTTTCCATGCTTTAGTCTGGTGTAGCGCATGTTTATTTGGCCGTGATGATGTCGCGGTGCATGGGCGCCAACAGTGCCAACAATTGGTTCTGGGTAGCGAATGGAATGTTGCGCGCATCCATGGAGGCTTGCAGTACCTCTACCAAGGCATTGAAGTTACCCTTGGTGATGCCCATACCGGCGTGTGCGGTCTTCATGTCAGCGCCTTCATATTTACAGGGGCCACCGGTGGCCATACACACCTGGTCTACCAACTGCTCTGACAGGTAAGTAGCCTTGGTGTCTTTGAACTGCTCGCCAATGCGTTTGTCAGCTTTGAGGCCGGCCACAAACAGGTCCATCAGGGCTTGCAAGCCGGGCTTGCCACCCAGCGCTTGAAACAGGGCGTCATTTTTTGCAGGGGCCATGGGCATGGCGGATTGGGCATGGGCACTCACAGCGACCAGGGCGGACAGGGCCACAAGGCAAGCGACAAGGTAGTTTTTCATGGTGATTTCCTTTGAATCTAAAGCGCGCGCGTCTTAGAACGCAAACTGGGCAGACAGGTAGTAGCCGCTCTGGTTGCGGCTGGAGGTCACACCCGGCAGGATGCGGCCCAGGTCCAGATAGGCCAGTGTGACGGAGCTGTGCTTGTTGGGCGCCCATGCGACGAACACGTCTTTCCATGCGTCTTCCTGCAAACCTTCACCCAAACCGTTGGCCATGCCGAACGCACGCAGGTTGTTGGGCTTGGCACGGTACTCGGCGCCTATGGCGATGTTTTTGCTCAGAAGGTAAGCCACCGAAATTTCAGGGACCCAGCTGGCGTTGTTGGTGCCCGGATCTTTGGAGCCGAAGCCCACCAGGCCATTCTGGTTGGCGTTGGTGTAGCGCAGCGTGCCGTTCACCAGCAGGCTGTTGGCCAGAAAGAGCTTGGTAGCACTTACATAAAAGTCGGTACCACTGGTCTTGGCGCCTAAAAAGTCCAGTACTGGTGTGATGGAGCCGGCATCTACCGTTTTCTGCTCCACACCCACCGCCACCTGGGGCATCCAGCTGTCGCTGTTGAGTACTGCATCGCCGGCCACTTTTACCTTGAGACCTAGCACATCCATCTTGATGCGCTGGCCGTCCTGCACCGCAAAGCCCAGGCCATTGAGAGCCGTTACCGGCGAAGCATTGAAATCCTGGCGGGCCAAAGACACCTCCACCCGGTCGTTAAAGGCAAAGGCCACACCCATGGTGCTGAGCTGGTAGTCCGTCACGGTGGCGCGGCTGACATGGGCAGAGACACCCATCTCCCCCTCGGTCGCGTTGGTGCCAATGGTGGCCCACGGAGTCAAGCCACCGCCGGCAGCGCCGTCGATGGAGCTCACGCCCCCGGTGAGCAAGAGCTTGCCGGTATCAGCAAGGGCGCCGCTGCACAGGGCGGCAGCGCTGAGAGCGATGGCGGTGGATAGTTGTTTCATGGGCACGTCCAGTCCTATAGTTCGGGCGAAAAATCAGTTCCTGACCCTATTACGCGGCCGGATGCGCTCCGGATTCAACTTTTTACAAATAATTTTGAATCCACCCGATCGCGGGCGTCAAACCACGCCGGATGGTCACGTTGCCGCCCCTGTTTTCGGCTACGCTGAGCGCTCTTTTTCGGGGAGCGACCATGAAAACAAAAAATGCATTTCTGGCCTGCGGCTTGGCCGCCTTGAGCTGGAGCGCCCAGGCACTGCAAATCATCAGCCTCTCGCCCCAAGGCGAAGTGGCGCAGGTGCGCCAGCTGGTGGCCAAGTTTGACGAGAGTGCAGTCAACTTCGGCGACCCGAAGGCCGAAGCCCCACTCACCCTAAGCTGCAGTGACGCCCAAGTGACCCAAGGTACAGGCCGCTGGGTGAACGACCGGGTGTGGGCCTACGACTTCGACCGCGACCTGCCCCCCGGCGTGCGCTGCACGGTGCAAACCAAACCCGGGTTCAAATCGCCGAAAGGCGCAGATATCACGGGCGCGAGCAGCTATAAATTCAATAGCGGTGGCCCCTTTGTGCGCAGCATCCAGCCCTACCAGGGTTATCGCATTGATGAGGAGCAGTTCTTTATCTTGCAGCTCAGCGGCCCAGCCACGCTGGAGAGCGTGAAAGCCAATGTGTGGTGCAAGGCATCCGACCTGGGCGAAAAGATCAGTATCCGCCTGCTCGAGGGCAAAGAGCGCGCGGCGCTGTTGGAGGCCCAAGGATTGGACGGCTACGCCAAGGCGGACCCGCTGTCGTATGTGACCATGACTTGCGCGCGCCGCCTGTCGTCATCGGCCAAAGTGAGTGTGGTGTTCGGCAAGGGTGTGGCCACGCCAGCCAACGGCACCACCCCCGGTGTGCCCAACACGGTGGAGCGCCAGTTTGCCTACCAGGTGCGCGAGCCCTTTGCGGCCAACTTCAGTTGCGAGCGGGAAAACGCCCAGGCCGCCTGCCTGCCCATCCGCCCCCTGCAGCTCAGCTTCAATGCGCCGGTGTCGGCCAAGCTGCTGCAAGCCATTCGCCTGAGTGACGGCAACAACAGCTTCAAGCCCGTGCTCGCGGAAGACAGCGGTGATGAAGACAACGTGGTCAACAGCGTGCGCTTTGAAGGCGCGCTGCCCGAGCAGGCCCAGCTGACCATCACCTTGCCCAAAGATTTCAAAGACGCGTCCGGCCGCACCCTGCGCAATGCGGACAGCTTCCCGCTCAAAACCGCCACCGCCGCTATGCCGCCGCTGGCCAAGTTTGCCGCCTCGCCCTTCGGCATCGTGGAGCGCTTTGCCGAGCCCGATGGCGTGGCCATGCTGCCGGTGACTTTGCGCAACGTCGAAGCTGCGCTGAAGGTCAAGGGTCTGAACGCCGAGCAGGACAAATCCGCCGCCAAGGCGCCTGCCGGCAAAGTGCGTACCTTCCAGCCGGGGACGGACGCCGACATCATTGCCTGGTACCGCAAGGTACTGCGCTATGACGAGACCAACATCTCACGCAGCCAAGCAGCCCGCGAACTGGGCACCTCACTGCCCAAGCCCTCCACGCCCACAGACCGCGACTATGTGCAAACGCGCATGCTCTCGCTCTTGGACGGCCGCCCCGGCGCCAAAACGCTGGACCTGCCCCAGCCCCAGACCCAAGACCCACGCCCATTCGAGGTGGTAGGCATTCCCCTCACCCCCGGCTTCCATGTGGTGGAGATCGCCTCCCAAAAGCTGGGCACCAGCCTACTGGACGAGCGCTACGGCGAAGGTCGCACCATGTATGTCCGCACCGCCGCACTGGTGACCAACCTGGGTGTGCACTTCAAGCTGGGCCGCGAAAATGCGCTCGCCTGGGTGACATCTCTGGACAAGGGCAAGCCCGTGGCCGGTGCCCAAGTCGTGGTGTCCGATTGCCGGGGCCAAGAAGTGGCCCGTGGCCTGACCGATGCCCAAGGCATTGCCACCCTTAGTGGCGTGTCGCCCCAAGCGCCCCGCTGCAACGGGGAAGACGGCTACTACAGCAGTGCCTACTTTGTGAGCGCCCGCGCCGCCCAGCCTGCGGCCGATGGCAAAGGCACGGTGCAAGACCTGGCCTTCACCTGGAGCGACTGGAACCGCGGCATTGAACCCTGGCGCTTCAACGTGCCTACCAGCCGCCAGGCCCTGCCCGACGAAGTCGCCCACACCATCTTCGACCGCACCCTGCTGCGCGCAGGCGAAACCGTGTCCATGAAGCACGTGTTGCGCACCCAAACCAGCAAAGGCTTTGGCCTGCCGGATGCCAAGCCCGACACCCTACTCATCACCCACATGGGCAGCGGCCAGCAATACGCGCTGCAACTCGGGTGGCGCAAAACCGCCACCGGCGGCTTGAGTGCAGAAAACAGCTTCTCCATCCCTCAAGGCGCCAAGCTGGGTGCTTACCAGGTGCAGCTCACGAGTGGCAATGGCCGGCAGGACTTTTACACCGGCGAGTTCCGGGTCGAAGAGTTCCGCCTGCCGGTGCTGGAGGGCCGTGTCACCCCCACCGAGAAAAAGCCCTTGGTCAACGCCACCCAGGTGCCGGTGGATGTGCAGATCAACTACGTGTCCGGAGGCGGTGCGGTCAACCTGCCGGTGCGCGTGTCTGCCCCGGTGCGGGCCAAAGGCCTGAGCTTTGCGGACTTCAGTGAATTCAGCTTCTCGCCACCGCAAGTGGGGCAGCAAGCCCGCTCAGACGACGGCGAAGAAGAAAACACCGCTAGCGCCGATGCGCGTGTCATCGCCGACAAAATGCCGATCACCCTCGACAAGAACGGCGGCGGCAAGCTGACTATTGCTGATGTGCCCAAGAGCCGCCAGCCGCAAGACCTGCTGCTGGAAGCCACCTACTCCGACCCCAACGGCGAAGTGCAAACCATACGCAGCACCCAGACTCTGTGGCCTGCCAGCGTAATTGCCGGTATCAAGACCGAGGGCTGGGTTTCCAGCGGACAAAAGATCAAGTTCCGCGCGCTCGCCTTGGACTTGTCCGGCAAGCCTCAAGCCGGGGTGGCGCTGGAGGTGAAAGCTACCGCCCGCATCACCACCACCACGCGCAAGCGCATGGTGGGAGGCTTCTACACCTACGACAACAAAACCAGCACCAAAGACCTGGGTAGCGTGTGCTCCGGCAAGAGCGATGCCCGCGGCCTGCTGCTGTGCGAAACCGAGGTCAACGAAGCTGGCCAAGTGGAGCTGGTGGTGACCGCCAAAGACGGCTCGGGCAACAGCATTCAGGCGGCCAGCAGCGTGTATGTGACCAAACAAGGCGAACTCTGGTTCGGTGGCGATAACAACGACCGCATCGACCTGCTGCCCGAAAAGAAAAGCTACCAAGCCGGCGAGACGGCCAACTTCCAAGTGCGCATGCCCTTCCGCTTTGCCACGGCACTGGTAGCCGTGGAGCGCGAAGGCATTGTGCACACCGAGGTGGTGGAGCTCAACGGCCAGGACCCGACCATCCACCTGAAGATTCAGGAAGGCTGGGGCCCCAATGTGTATGTGAGCGCACTGGTGCTGCGCGGCCGCCTGCGCGAGGTGCCGTGGTACAGCTTCTTCACCTGGGGCTACAAGGCTCCGCGCGAGTGGTGGACCAGCTTCTGGTACGAGGGGCGCGAGTACGTGGCGCCCACTGCACTGGTGGACCTGAGCAAGCCCGCCTTCAGGCTGGGTGTGGCCGAAATCCGCGTGGGCACGCAGGCGCATGAACTGAATGTGAGCGTCAAGGCCGACAAGGAAAGTTACGCCGTGCGCGGCAAAGCGCAGGTCACCATCACCGTCAAGCTGCCCAACGGTCAACCCGCTGCCAACGCCGAAGTGGCTGTGGCCGCGGTAGACCAGGCCCTGCTGGAGCTGATGCCCAACCGCAGCTGGAACCTGCTCGATGCCATGTTGCAGCGGCGCAGCTGGGGAGTGGAAACATCCACCGCGCAAATGGAAATCATTGGCCGGCGCCACTATGGCCGCAAGGCCGTGGCGCCTGGTGGCGGGGGCGGCCACAGCGGCGCGCGTGAGCTGTTGGAGACCCTGTTGCTCTGGAAGCCGGTGGTCAAGCTGGACGCCAATGGCCAAGCCCAAGTGACGGTGCCGCTCAACGATGCGCTCACCACCTTCAAGATCGTGGCAGTGGCCGATGCCTCCACCGGCCTGTTTGGCACCGGCAGCACCAGCATACGCGCCACGCAAGATCTGCAGATCATCAGCGGCCTGCCGCCCCTGGTGCGTGAAGACGACCAGTACCGCGCCCAACTGACCCTGCGCAACACCACCAAGCAGGCCATGAAGGTGCTGGTGACTCCGCGGGCCACGCTATTAAATTTAGAGCAACAAACCATTGATGTACCTGCGGGAGATGCCCGTGAGGTTGCATGGAATGTGACTGCCCCCGCACAGCTCGCCTTGAGCCGCAACGAGGCCATCCTGTGGGAGATTGAGGCCAAGGACACCATCAGCGGCGCCAAAGACGCGTTGAAGGCGCGCCAGCGCATCGTGCCAGCGGTACCGCTCACGGTGCAGCAGGCTATGCTTGTGCAGATTGACGGTCCGCTCACCATGGACGTGAATGCGCCTGCCGATGCCCTGCCTGGCCGTGGCGGCCTGAAGATGGCGCTTCAGCCCAAGCTGGCCGAAGGCCTGCCGGGCGTGAAAGACTGGTTTGCCCTCTACCCCTTTGCATGCCTGGAGCAAAAGACCAGCAAGAGCGTGGGCCTGCGCGACGGCAAGCTGTGGCAAAGCGTGGCCGCGCAAATACCAAGCTACCTGGACAGCGACGGCCTGGCCAACTACTTCCCGCCGCGCGATGGTGAAGCCAACCGCGGCAGCGACACGCTGACCGCCTACTTGCTGGCTGCAACCCATGAGGCCGCCAGCATTGACCCGGCGTTTGCTCTGAGCGACGAGATTCGCGCGCCCATGGAGCGCGGCCTGATTGCCTTTGTGGAAGGCCGTATCCAGCGCGAGTTCTGGAGCCCCCGCAAAGACCTGGACATCCGCAAGTTGGCCGCCATCGAAGCCCTGTCGCGCTACGGCAAAGCACAAGGCCGCATGGTGAACAGCATCACCATCGCGCCCAACCAGTGGCCCACGCATGCGGTCATCGACTGGCTCAACATCTTGAAGCGCGTGACTGATGTACCAGAGCGCGACAAGCGCCTGGCTGAGGCCAACCAGATTCTGCGCAGCCGCATCAGCTACCAAGGCACCAAGATGATCTTCAGCACCGAGAAGGACGATTACTGGTGGTGGCTGATGCAAAGCGGCGACGTGAACACCGCGCGCCTGATCTTGAGCGTGCTGGACGACCCGGCCTGGAAAGACGACATGGGCCGCCTGGCCAACGGCTTCATCAGTCGCCAGCAGAACGGCGCATGGCACACCACCACCGCCAACCTGTGGGGTGGCTTGGCTCTGGAAAAATTCAGCGCCAAGTTTGAAGCGGTGCCGGTCGCTGGAAGCACCAAGGCCAGCATGAGCACAGGCACTGCGGCAGTGGACTGGATCAAGGTGGAACGCATCAAGACCACCGATGCATCCGGCGCTGCACACCAGACCACCTGGTTCGGCGCGCCCGCATCTCCGGGTAACCTGAAGAACAACACCATGTTCCTGCCCTGGAGCAAAACTGCAGCCAAAGACACGCTGAACGTGACCCACCAGGGCGCAGGCAAGCCTTGGCTCACATTGCATTCCGTAGCAGCGGTGCAACTGAAAGCGGCGTTCTTTGCGGGCTACCAGATCAAGAAAACCATTACACCCGTGGAGCAGGCCAACAAGAGCCTGCCGGCCGGCAGCTACACGCGCGGAGACGTGTTGCGCATCAGCATTGAGGTCAACGCGAGCGCCGACATGACCTGGGTCGCCATCACCGACCCCGTGCCCGGCGGCGCCACGATTCTGGGCAGCGGCCTGGGCCGCGACAGCGAGATCGCCACGCAAGGAGAAAAGAAAGAGGGCTACGGCTGGGCGGCGTTTGAAGAGCGCAGCTTCGAGTCCTTCCGCAGCTACTACGAATACTTGCCCAAGGGCGTGGTGAAGATGGAATACACCATTCGCCTGAACAACGTGGGTGAGTTTTCGCTGCCGCCATCACGCGTGGAAGCGATGTATGCGCCGGAGATGTTCGGGGAGGCGCCGAATATGAAGGTGAAAGTGGTGGGGGTGAAGTGAGCAACGACGTGCGATCAACTCTCTTTCGTTATGTGATTTACAAAATCACATTTCCCAATGGAAAGATCTATGTGGGTAAAGACGAGGGAGAACCTGGACACTCACTGCGGTACTTCGGTAGCTGGGACAACGCGATAGTTGAAAAAGACTTCTCTAAATCCGAACTTCAAGACCTCACTCTACGAAAGCAGATTCTTTTTGAGTCTGATGACAAGCTTGAAATTCGCAAAAAAGAAAGCGAGTTCATCAGAGAACTCAAAAGCAACGAACCATCTATTGGGTACAACCAAACGCACCGAAAGCGTCCTGCGACATTTGATACAAAGCTTGATCGTTGAAGTTCTGCAATCAACCTCTTATCAACATTGAACCAAACCTCAGGTGGTGCAAGCACTCCCGCACGATCACCATTGCCGCATAAAACTCCGGCGCCGTAGGCAAGGCCTCATGGCCGATCGGCCTACCTTGGCTGACCATGGCGATGCGGTTGAACAGGTCTTCCACCTCATCCAGATTCCAGTGCAATGCGGCGTCCGGCGCAACGCCTACACCTTGCAATATCAACGCCGCACCAGAGCCGCTTAGCTGCAACTGCTCCGTGCGAGCCACCTTGGCAGCAAGCGGCATCAGCACGTCCTCAGTCACCTCTATGGCGTGTTCAATGTCCAGCGGCGTGGGCGGTGTGTGCCCCATCCATTGACGGGCCAGCGAGGCGGTGCCCAGCTGCAACTTTTGTTGCAAGACGACATGGCCGTCCTGCGTGCACAACACAGTGCTGGTCTCCGTACTGAGTTGAAGTGTGGTTTGAACTGTCATCGCGCATCCTTGTTTCGCAGGCCTTCCAGCATGGCCACCAGACACTGTCGGGTGTCTGCCAGCGCGTCCTGCACGCCAGCCTCATCGTCCGGCAGAGAGTCCATGCCGCCATAGAGCGCGCCCAACACGATGCGCGCCAAGCGCTCTGCATCGTGCCCCTGAAAGATGCCACTTGCTTGAATGGCGGCGATGCTGCCGCGCATGGCGCCCAAGCCCTGCCGTTGGCGGATGTCACCCCACACCTGCGCGCCCAGCACTGCAGGCGCGTCCACCAGCATCAGGCGGCGCATGGGTGCATTAGTGCCGGCTTGTAGCACGGTGTCGATAGAGGCCAAAAACGCATCCCAGGCGTTGCCACCTTTCGCGGTCACGCCTTGGCTTGCTGCCATGGCTGCTTGCACCAACTGCCCGTCCACCTGCTCCACCACCGCAGCAAACAAGCCTTTTTTGTCGCCGTAGTGGTGGTACAGCGCGCCCACGGTCACGCCGGCATCCGCGCAGATGCTGCCGACCGGTGCTTTCTCAAAGCCCTGCTCGCTGAACCAGCGCAGTGCGGCGCTTTGCAACGCCGCCTGGGTGGCACTCGCGTTCTCTTTGCGGCCGTCGCGTTTGGTGGGGGTGTCAGTCATGGGTAACTGGGGTGACAACGGCACCCTTTACAAACATAACGTGATTATGTATTCTTCGAATCACTTTATCAACCGGGATGCTTACATGCCTATCGCCGCCCAAGTTTTCATTGCACTGGTCTGCCTGATCCACGTGTACATCTTTCTGCTGGAAACCGTGCTCTACAAGAGCCGTGGGGTGAAGGTATTTGGCATTCCGCCCTCTGAGGTGGAGTCGCGCAAGGCGGCCATGTCCAACCAGGGCTGCTACAACGGATTTTTGGCCGCGGCCCTGTTGCTGGGCCTGGTCTATCCCGACCCGGCGATTGCCAAGGCATTTGCCACTTTCGGGCTGGCCTGCGTGGCGGTGGCAGGCGTATGGGGCGCGGTCACGGTGATGGTGCGCATTCTGTACATCCAGACCGTGCCCGCCGTGCTGGGCTTGGCTGCGCTCTACTTCCTCTGAAGCAGGCAGTAGCCTCAAGCCAATCCTAAAGCTTTCAAGCGCGCTTCCAGCTCTACCACCGAGCTCCAAGGCAGGATGGGTGAGTTTTTGCGCTCATCCGGCGGGTTCTGCTCCAGCTGATCGGACCAGCCTCCGCAACCTGTCAAAGGCAGCAAAGGCCGCTTGTGCAACCAAGCCAGGCACACCTCCGAGATGGTGCCGGCCCGCCCGCCTATAACCAGGCAGGCGTCGCCCGCCAGGGCCATCAACAAATTGCGCGCATCCCCCACGCCTGAGGGCACCACCACAGTGGCAGGCCAATCGGGCGGTGGCATTTCGCCTTCGGGGATGATGCTCAGCACCTGCCCGCCCGCAGCCACCGCGCATTCGGCGGCATGGCGGGTGGCCGGGCTGCCACAACCACTGACCACCGTGATGCCCAGCCCCGCCATCAGGCGGCCGGCCTCACCCGCAAGCGCATAGGCCGCCGAGCCGGGCTCTGCGCTGCCCAACACACATACCTGCCGTCGGCGGATCGTCGTGGCCATGGCGTGCCTTAGACCAAGGTGCCCAGCGCTGCCGGCGAGAAGTTCGACAACTCTGCCTCGCGGCCATCACGCACTTTCACGGCCCAGTCCGGGTCGCTGATGAGCGCCCGGCCTACTGCCACCAAGTCAAAGTCGCCCCGGTCAAAGCGGCGCAGCAGTTCATCCAGCGATGCGGGCTTGGAGCTTTCGCCCCCAAACGCCGCAATGAACTCACCGCTCAGGCCCACCGAGCCCACGGTGATGGTGGGGCGGCCTGTGAGCTTTTTGGCCCAACCGGCAAAGTTCAGGTCAGAGCCTTCAAACTCCGGCTCCCAGAAACGGCGCTGTGAGCAGTGAAAGATATCTGCGCCTGCGTCAGCCAGTGGCTGCAGCCATGCGGCCATTTCATCGGGCGTTTGCGCAATGCGGGCGTTGTAGTCCTGCTGCTTCCATTGCGAGAGGCGGATGATGACCGGGTAGTCCGGGCCCACCTCGGCACGCACGGCCTTCAAGATTTCCGCGGCAAAGCGGCCACGGGCCACCAAATCACCACCGTATTTGTCGGTGCGCGCATTGGTGCCTTCCCAGAAGAACTGATCGATCAAATAGCCGTGAGCGCCATGCAGCTCAATGGTGTCAAAGCCCAGGCGCTTGGCCGCACCGGCGGCTTTGGCGAATGCGGCAATCGTGTCGGCAATGGCTTCGTCGGTCATGGGTTCGCCAAAGGCTTTGCCGGGGCGCGAGAGGCCGGAGGGCGAATCCACGGGCGGTGGCGCTGTCCAGGTGGTGCGGGGGTTGCGGGCTGCGCCCACGTGCCAGAGCTGCGGCGCCATCACGCCACCGGCCTGGTGCACCGAGTTGATGACGTCTTGCCATGCGCCCAAAGCAGCGTCGCCCCAGAAGTGCGGCACATCCGGGTCGTTGGCGGCAGAGGGGCGCTGCACCACCGAGCCCTCAGAAACAATCAGCCCCACCGCGGCAGCAGCGCGCTTGCGGTAATACTCGGTCACTGCCGGGGTGGGCACGCCGCCGGGCGAGAAAGAACGGGTCATGGGTGCCATGACAATGCGGTTGGCAAGCTTCAAGCCTTTGAAGCTGAAGGGCTGGAACAAGGGTGCGGCGTTAGACATAAGAGCAAAGGTGGGTGGGTTGCAGATCAACACAGTTTACGCAGACCGGTCTTGGCACACCGTGCCCAAGGTCACCAAGGCTACAGGCAGGTTGCGCCTCACTTTTGCTACGCTTTTGATAGCTGCTTGCGCACATTCGGCGGGCGCCAAGACCGCTTTTGAGCAAGTAAAGGCTGGCTACAAGCCCTCCGACACCTTGCTGCTGGACCGCCAGGGCGAAGTGCTGCACCGCCTGCGCACCGACACCAGCGTGCGCCGCGGGCAGTGGGTGGCGCTGGCCGATGTGTCGCCTGCGCTGCGCACGGCGCTGGTGCTGAGCGAGGACAAGCGTTTTTACGAGCACAGCGGCGTGGACTGGCGAGCCGTGTCCGCCGCCGCCTGGGCCAACCTGTGGAACACCAAAACCCGGGGCGCCTCCACCATCACCATGCAGCTTGCAGGCTTGTTGGACGAGGATTTGAAGCGCAGCAACTCCGGCCGCAGCGTGGTGCAAAAGCTGGGCCAAACCATGGCCGCCGAGAGCCTGGAGCGCGGTTGGCGCAAGGACCAGATCCTGGAGGCCTACCTCAACCTCGTGCCTTTTCGGGGCGAGCTCGTGGGCATTGATGCTTTAAGCCGCAGCCTCTTCGGCAAGGCGCCGCACGGCTTGGACCACCGCGAGGCCGCCGTGGCGGCCGCCCTGATCCGGGCGCCCAACGCCAAAGAGGCGCAGGTCACCCTGCGGGCCTGCAGTGTGTTCAAAACCCTGGAGCCCCCCAATGCAAATAATGCTTCAGGCCCAAACATGGGTGGCTGCGAAGCCATGGAGCTATTGGTGGCCTCCGCCCTGGCCCGCCGCGACTTTGCGGCGAGCGAGGGCATGGCCCCGCACGTGGCGCGCCAGCTGGCCCGCACCACGGCGGGGAATGGCGCCGCATCGGCCACCATCCGCAGCTCCTTGAGTGCGCCCCTCCAACGCTTTGCCCAACAGGCCATGCAAACCCAGCTGCGTGAGTTGAGCGGCCGGCATGTGGAAGACGCCGCCTTGCTGGTGCTGGACAACGCCAGCGGCGAGGTGCTGGCCTGGGTCAACAGCAGCGGCCCCCTGAGCGCCGCGCCCGAGGTGGACTTTGTGACCTCGCTGCGCCAGCCCGGCTCCACGCTCAAGCCGTTTTTGTACGGGCAGGCGCTGGCGGAGCGGCGCATCACCGCCGCCTCCCTGCTCGAAGACTCTTCCACCCAGATCCAAACCACCGGCGGCCTCTACATCCCGCAGAACTACGACCGCCAGTTCAAAGGCTGGGTATCGGCCCGCACCGCACTGGGCGCCTCGCTCAATGTGCCGGCAGTGCGCACGCTGGTCATGGTGTCGCCCGACGCTTTTCAGAAACAACTGGCCCGCATGGGAATGCCGCTCAAGGAAAGCGGCGACTTCTATGGCTACAGCTTGGCTTTGGGCAGCGCTGAGACCACGCTGCTCAACCTGACCAACAGCTACCGCACCCTGGCCAATGGCGGCCGCGCCAGCCCCACCCGCCTCACCGTGGGTCGCACGCCTCCGCCCTTCAGCCCGGCGCTGGATGCGCGGGCCGCCTTCATCGTGGGCGACATCCTCAGCGACCCCATGGCACGTGCCCGCACCTTCGGCACCGACAGCGTGCTGGCCACCCGCTTCTGGGCCGCCGTCAAAACCGGCACCAGCAAAGACATGCGCGACAACTGGGCCGTGGGTTACAGCCAGCGCTACACCGTGGGCGTGTGGGTGGGCAACGCCAGCGGCGTCCCCATGTGGGACGTGAGCGGCACCAGCGGCGCCGCCCCCATCTGGGCCGCGGTCATGAACCAGCTCCACCGCCAGCGAAGCAGCCGCGCGCCCCAGCCCCCTGCCGGTCTGCTGCAAAAAGCGGTGACGGTGGAAGGCGAAGCGCCCCGCAGCGAGTGGTTCATCAGCGGCACTGAGCAGGCTAGTTTTGCTATGGAAAAAGGAGCTACTCGCGCAGATTCCACGGGCTCTAGAGGCCCAAATCATTCAAAAAACTCCAGCAACAATGCCCCAAGCACTGCCCGCATCACGGCCCCCACCAGCGGCACCATCCTCGCGCTGGACCCCGACATTCCGCCCCAGGCCCAGCGCCTGAGCCTGGAGGCCGAAGGCAGCAATCTGCGCTGGTTGATCGACGGCAAGCAAATCGCCAAAGGCAACACGGCTTTGTGGCTGCCCTGGCCGGGGCGGCATGTGATCCAGATCGTCGACAGCAAAGGCAAGGTGCTGGACCAGGTTCGCCTGGAGGTGCGCGGCGCCGGCGTCAAAATGCAGGACAGCAAAACCGCCCCACGCCGACCATGACCCGACACATCCGCGTAACCCGCTACCACGCGATCCTGCGCGTGCAACAGCAGTTGGAAACCAAGTCATTCCCCCGACTGCAAATGGCCCTGCTCGTAGCGCTCACGGGCGCGGGTGGTTGGCTCTGCTCTGCCCTGCTCTTGCATGCCGGCATACACCGCATGGCCTTGCGCTACCCGCTGGCGGTGGTCGCTGCCTATGGCTTCTTCATGCTGCTTTTGTGGCTGTGGCTTCGCACCGACAGCCGGGACTACATCGACCTGCCCAGCCCCAACTGGAACGGCAGTGGCAGTAGCCGCCACTGTGCAGACACAACGGACCTGGCCACCACGCCCTTCAAAAGTGGAGGCGGAGGCGACTATGCGGGTGGCGGTGCAAGCGCCCGCTTGGATGGGCCTGCCTTCGACAGCCCTGCGTTGTCCACGACGGAAACACCCAACCTGTTTTCCGGGCTGAGCGATGCTGCAGGCAGTGTGAGCGATGCGGATGAGATTGCCATTCCGCTGATTGCCATCGTGATGGCCGTGGGCATGGCATTGGCCTCGCTGTATGTGATCTACATCGCGCCGGTGCTGTTCTCTGAATTGATGTTCGACGGCGTGCTCTCGTACACCCTGTACCGCCGTTTGCGCACCTCAGACAGCCCGCATTGGGTGCAAACCGCCATGCGCCACACAGTCGTGCCCTTTGCGGTAACGGCACTGTTGTTGGCCCTGGTCGGTGGCGGGCTAGGGCTGTATGCGCCCGGTGCCCACTCGTTGGGGCAGGCCTTGGAGCAGCACGCGGCTCACTGAGGCGGCAAGGTATCCACGGGCTTGGCGGCAGGTGGCCGCAGCAGCGCAAACACAGCGGCCATGGCCACTGCCAAAGCCACCAGAAACAAATCCCACAACACCGGGCCGCGCACCTTCCAATGTGCAGGCATCAGCGATGCGGCCCACAGCTGGGGCGCCCCGGGCAGCACGGCCCGCAGCTGCTTGACCGGCCGCAGCGGCACGATGTCGGGCACCATCGCAGGGCCGGGAATCAGGCTTTCCAGTTCCACGGCAGCCTGCGCAGTGCCGGCCCGGCCGGCCGCCACGGTGTAGGGCCCTTTGCCTGTGGCCAGAAACAAAACCTGTATGGGCGCCAGCTCCGCCGCCAGGCGCAAGCCGCCGGCCGGCAAAGGCACGCCGTTACCGGGCTCTATGCGCAATTGCGCAATCTGTGCATCCGGCAGTGCTTGTGGCGGGTTGCTGCCCTGCCCGCCCGGCAAGTCTTGCCGGTACACCACGGTTGAGGCCAGTAGCTTCCAAGGCTGTGCAGGGTCGGCGCGGGCCGAGATGCGCAAGGGCACAGGATCGTCACCCTGCAGCATGTGCAGGTGTACCGCGCTCAAGGGCGTAGCGAACGGGAAAGACCAGACCAAGCCTGACGCGCCATCGGCCACACCGGCCCCCAACTCGGCGCGCACTGCGGGCACCGGAGGGCGCAAACCGGCCACCCGCCCGGTGAGGCTGGCGAGCTTGACGCCGGTATGACCTGGCCAGGTCACGCGCAGGTAGCGTCCCTCCACGCTCAAAGGCTCTTGCAACTCCAACACGGTGTTTACAGGGGGCTCGGCACCTTCAAAGCGGTAGACCGGACCCTTCACGGTCACCGGGGTCCAGTCTTGCAGGTTGTCACTCACAGCCACTTGCAAAGAAATAAGCGTGTTGCGGTGCCACACACCCTTGATATCCAGCGCAGCCAGCAACTGCACCTCAGTGCGCAGGTCGGCAATGGCCTGAGTGGCGGTGGATGTGAATGAAAAAGCCCGGGTCTGCACCGCATGGCGTTGGCGCACCGGCCCATCGCCCCCCGTCACCGCATAGGGAATCACCTCACCCGCGGCATTCAGCACCCGCACGTCATGGCCGGCGCGGCTTTGAAGGCGGGTCAATGCATCGGCAGGCAGGGCAATGCGCACTAGGCTGCCGGACTCCACCCCGGCCACGGTGCCCAACCATGCAAATTCGGACACCCGGGGTGCAAAGGAGGGCGGCTCGGCACCGGCCGCCATGGTGGCCAGCAGCAGGCCGGACACCGGCAACCAGCGCGCCAATTCAATAATTTCACGCGCCGCAGGCCGGATTTCACGGGCAAACCACCGCCTGCGGACTACCATGCCGCATCGATGAAGGAGACTTTGCATGCCTGTGATCACGAATATTGAAGACTTGCGCGTTCTAGCTGAGAAGCGGGTTCCCCGCATGTTTTACGACTATGCCGACTCCGGCTCCTGGACCGAAGGCACATACCGTGCCAATGAAGAGGATTTCCAGAAGATCAAGCTGCGCCAGCGGGTCGCCGTGAACATGGAAAACCGCACTACCGCCACCACCATGGTGGGCACCGTGGCCAAAATGCCTGTGGCCATTGCTCCGGTAGGCTTGACCGGCATGCAACACGCCGATGGCGAGATCCATGCTGCGCGGGCTGCTGAGAAGTTCGGCATTCCTTTCACGCTGTCCACCATGAGCATTTGCTCCATCGAGGACATTGCCGAGAACACCAGCGCCCCCTTCTGGTTCCAGCTCTACATGATGCGGGACCGCAACGCCATGGCCAACATGATCGAGCGCGCCCGTGCCGCGCGCTGCAGTGCCCTGGTGCTGACGCTGGACCTGCAAGTCATCGGCCAGCGCCACAAAGACCTGAAAAACGGCCTGAGCGCCCCACCCCGCCCCACCCTGGCCAACATCATCAACCTGGCCACCAAGCCGCGCTGGTGCTTAGGCATGCTGGGCACCCGCCGCCACACCTTCCGCAACCTGGTGGGGCATGTGGAGTCGGTGAGCGACATGAAGTCCCTGGCCGCTTGGACCAACGAACAGTTCGACCCCCGCCTCTCCTGGGACGATGTGAAATGGGTCAAGGAAAAATGGGGCGGCAAGCTCATCCTCAAGGGCATTCAGGACGTGGAAGACGCCGTGTTGGCCGCCCAGAGCGGAGCGGACGCGATTGTGGTGAGCAACCATGGCGGGCGCCAGTTGGACGGCGCACCCAGCAGCATCAGTGCACTGCCTGCCATCGTGGCGGCCGTGGGCGACAAACTGGAAGTCTGGATGGATGGCGGCATTCGCAGCGGACAGGACGTGCTCAAGGCCTGGGCCCTGGGCGCCAAGGGCACCATGATCGGCCGTGCGATGGTGTATGGCCTGGGCGCCATGGGCGAAGCCGGGGTGACCAAAGCGCTGCAAATCATCCACAAAGAGCTGGACGTAACCATGGCCTTCTGCGGCCACACCAACATCCAAAACGTAGACCGCAACATTCTGGTACCCGGCACGTTCTGAACCGGCCCCTTGCGCCTCAGCGGTAACCCGCTGCGGCCATGATGTCGTTCACCCGGCGCACGATATCGCTCAGCGCCTTGTCCGCCGGTTTCGCGCCGGTCATGCCCTGGTACACCGCTGCCCCCAGGGGGCCGGTGTTGATGTCGTCCCATTCCGCGATGATGGGGCGCCAGTCAGGCTCCGAATAGCGCAGCTGCTCCTTGAGGGTGATGAACTCAGGGAACTGCCGCACCATGTCGGCATCCGCCAGGGTGGAGACCCGGCTCGGGCCTCCGCCGTGACGCACCACCGCCTTGTCTTGCGCCTTGGACGTCAACCACTGCAAAAGCAGGAAGGCCGCCTCACTGCGGACCGAGTTGCGTGCGATGGCCAGACCCAACCCGCCGGATTGCGAGGCATAGCGGGTGCCACGCGGATGCAAGGCATAACTCACTTTGCCCTCGACCTTGGACAGTGGGGAACTGCGCACCGCGCCGAACACCGCGGTGGAGTCCAGGTACATCGCGCTCTCGCCCTGCAGAAAGCTTGCGAGCGAGTCGTTGTACGAAAACTGGGGGATTCCTTTGGGACCGGTATCGGCAATGTGCTTGAGCAGCTCCAGCGCCTGCACGCCCTCACTGCGGTGGAACAGCGGCATCCACTGATCGTCAAAAAAACGACCACCTAGGGCATTGAAGTGCAGCAACCAAGCGTGCACACAGTTGTGCCCGGATTGGCCACGCGAGGTCAAAGCACCCATGCCAGATTTGTCGTGCAAGGGGCCCAGCAGGTCGGCTAACTCCGCATAGGTGCGGGGCGGCGCAAAGCCATGTTTTTCAAATACGTCGCGCCGGTAAGCCAGCACAGACGTCTCTGCACCGTAGGGCAAGCCGTACAGCTTGGCACCCGGGCCGGGCAAATAACCTTTGGGCCCACCCACCAGGCCGATGTTTTGCACATAGCGCGGCACCAGGTCGCCAAAGGCGTAGTCCGGGTCGGCCAGCAGGCGGTTGTTCAGGAAGCCATCCAGTGGCGCAATGAGTTTCTTTTTGACGTACTCGCCCTTCCAGGTGACGATGTAAGTCACCAGGTCCAGGCTACTTTGTGGCTTGGCCAGCTCGGCCATTTGCACATGTTTCATGCGCAAGATGTTGTCGCGCGCTACGTCCACCTTGATGCCCGTCTCTGCCGTGAACTGCGGCAGCAGCTTGAGCATGGCGTCAAAGTGCGGGTGATCCGGGATGCTGAAAGCCACCGTCTGCCCCTTGAATCGGGCATGGCGGTCCTGCGCGCGGCTGCTGGCCACCGGCAGCGCGCTGCCGAACACGGTAAGCGCACTACCGGCCAGAAGTCTGCGGCGGCTGACGGCTTTGGAAAACAACGACGTACCTGCTATCCATTCATGCAGCGCTCTTTGGTTTTTGTGGCGCTGCTGATATCCCCGAATCCATGATATCCCAGCCGCTTGGCGCCGCGCTTACGCTGTATCAAACAGCCCTTGACCCTTTCAGGCCGGCAGACAGGCCGCGCAGGTCCACCAAACGCAGCACCCGTTCGCCATCACCATGGCCCATGAGCACCACATCGGGCATCAAATCCGACGATTCGCGGGGCGCCGATTTGCCCTCCCCAATAGTCACCAGATGCGGCACCTTGAAGCCGATCAACTGCCCTTCGGCCTCCACCACCAGCACATTGCCACTGGTTTGCGCTGCACTGGCGCCCTTGGCATTGCCCAGCAAGCCTGAGAGGCAATACACCGGAATAGGCCGGCCGCGGCTCATCAACAGGCTGCTGCCCTGCATGCCCTGCACTGCGCAAGCTGCGTCCCACGGCAATATCTCGGCAATCTGCTGGATGGGCGAGGCCACGTCCACACCCACGTTGTAGCTCACCATCTGCCCGCTTTCACGGAAGCCTTTGGATTCGGCGGTGCGTGCGACGTTGCTGAGGCCGCCTTCGCTGCGCCCGGTCTGGCGGGTCATGGCGGCCACATCTTGCAAATGCGCGTCGGCCGCCATGTGTGCATCATTCAAAATCAAATGGAAGCCCGCCCCCGGCGGTGCGGACTGCACCGCGTCATCGGCAATCGCTTCGCCGGGCAAGGTGCCGCTGAACATTTCCGCCTGCAGGCTGGCAAACAAGGGCACAGGGGCGATCTGGTGCCCGTCAGCCACGACCACATTCACAATTTCATCCACCAGAAAAGCCACCAGGCCGGCGGGGAACTGCATCAAAAAAGCCTGCGGCTTGACGCCGGCCTCCATGGGTGCGAAACCACACAGGGCCGACAGCTCCAGCGCAGGAATGTCCTGATCGCCAAACCGCATCATCCCCTTGAAGTTGCCCGCCGACATGTGCGAGCCGCGTACCTCCGGCTGTATAAGCGTGGTGTGCACCGCCTGAGAGGCAATGGCCAGCGGGATACCGCCACAGCGCATGAGCATCAGGTGGCGCGGATCATCAATCAGCCCGGATACGTTTTTGCCGGCCCCTACGTTCAGCGCGTTGGTGGCGAGCACGTTCTGCGGCGCTGTCACGAAAGGCACCTTGGGAATGCCAGCAATCGCCGCGGGGCTCAGCACACTGACCATGGAAGCATCATCCGGCCGCTGAAAACCCGCTTGCAGTACCGATGACAACGGGTCCATGGGGCCCACCGCATTCACCGCATCGTCGGGCAGCACGTAAACGCCCACCACTCCGTCTGCAGCCAGGCCCAACAGGCGGCCTTCGTGTTCCATGACCACCACATCGGCATTGGGTAGCAGCTCGCCTTTGCTGTGAATGATGAGGCGCAAATCCACTACCGGCACCATGAGCCCGCGAAGTGAAATCGCCCCGATCACGCACGCCGCTTCGCTGGGCAGCGCGCTGAGCGCACCCATGGGCGTGACTTCCTTGAGCGCGGCAATCGGCAGGGCCAATTGCATTTGCCCCAGGGTGAACACGCCGAAGCGCTGGCCCGCGGTTTCGGTGCTCATTTTTTCTGCTTGGCAGCCATCGAGAGGCCGGCAATCAGCTCAGCCACATAGTCCGCCATGGCACGCTGGTCGCCGGTGGCACTGGCGATATGGGCCACGTTGTCCACCGCCATGTTCACGCTGGACAAAATGCCCTCGAAGCTTTTCGCTGCCGCCCGGCTGACCTGTGCACCTTCTTTGACGTGTGCGGAGGACTCCTCGATCAGGTTGGAAATTTCCTTGGCGGCCACGCTGCTGCGCTCAGCCAGCTTGCGCACTTCAGAGGCCACCACCGAGAAGCCCACGCCATGCTGACCGGCACGCGCTGCCTCAATGGCCGCATTGAAGGCCAGCAGGTTGGTCTGGTTGGCAATATCGCTGATAACCCGCACGATGTCCGCCACCTTGGCGGTGCTGCTTTGAATGCGCTCAATGGCATCCATGGACTGCAACACCGACGCACTGCCGGTATGTGCAGCCTCTGCGGTTTCGTTCACTTTGCCCGAGGCCGTCGCAGAGTTGTCGGCTACCTCACTGATGCTTTGCACCAGGCTTTTGATGTTGTTTTTCATTTCGTGGGCACGGGTGATGATGCTCTGCTCCAGCGTCACTTCCTTGGTCACATCGAAGGCGTATTTGATGACCTTGGCCGGCTTGCCGTTCAGGTCAAACACCGGCGTGTAGGTGGACTGCAGCCACACATCCCGGTTGAACTTGCCCAATCGCTGGAAGCGACCACTGATGAACTGGCCTTCATTCAAGCGCAGCCAGAAGTCGCGGTACTCGGTGCTTTGCTGGTAATCCACCGTGCAAAACATGCTGTGGTGCTGGCCGACGATTTCGCGCAAGGTGTAGCCCATGGACGCCAGAAAATTGCGGTTGGCGGTGATGACCTTGCCATCAAGGTCAAACTCGATCACGGCCTGCCCCTTGTCGATGGCGTCGACCTTGGCTTCAAAATCTGCGCTCTTGATTTTGGCTTCCGTCACATCACTGGCGAACTTGACCACCTTGACCGGGTTGCCACGTGGGTCGAGGATGGGGTTGTAGGTGGCCTGAATCCAGACCTCCTTGCCGTCTTTGCCAATGCGCTTGTATTCACCGCTTTCAAACTCGCCGCGACCCAGTCGCTCCCAAAATGCTTGGTAGTCCGCGGAAGATGCGTAGGCACTTTCGGCGAACATGCGGTGGTGGCGACCCACCATTTCATCAAGCTCATAGCCCATGAGCTTCTGGAAGTTCTTGTTGGCGGTAAGCACCCTGCCACTGAGGTCAAATTCGATGCTGGCCTGGGCCCGGTCTATGGCACCCAGCTTGCCGTCGGCTTCAAGACGAGAGAGCTTTTGTTCGGTCACATCCTGGCTCACCACAATCACTTTGGAGAGCGCGCCATCCAGTCCCATCAGGGGGCTCAAGATGACAGAGAACCAGACCTCATTCCGGTTAGCGCCTTTGCGCCGAACCTCAGCAGACACTGTTTTGCCTTCGCGCAGATTGAGCCAACGCTGTTTTCGTGCTTCCTGGTCTTGCGCATCGTCAAACATGAATTCGTTTTCGTTGCGCCCCACCATGTCAGCCTCTGCGCAGCCCATGGCTTTGGTCATCAAATCATTGGCTTTGAGAATGGTGCCGTTGCGATCCATCTCCCAAACACACGATGCGCTCATCACCGCCTGCATGCGCACCTGACTCTCCAGAGCCATTAGCTTGCCAGGAGTGATGTCTGAGCAGAACTTCACCACTTTGAACGGCTTGCCCTCCAGGTCGAGGATGGGGTTGTAGGTGGCCTGGAGCCAGACGCGCTTTCCGTCCCTGCCAAAGCGCAGGTATTCACCCGCATCAAACTCGCCCCGTCCCAGTTTTTGCCAGAAGGCCCGGTAAGCCCCGGAGCCCACTTCGTTGTGATCTACAAACATGCTGTGGTGGCGGCCCACAATGTCTTCCAGGCTGTATTCCATCAACTTCAGGAAGTTGTCATTGGCGCTAATCACGTTGCCTGCCAGGTCAAACTCCACCACCGCCTGCGCCCGGGCAATAGCATTGACCTTGCCCTCGTCCTCCAGAGATTTTTGTTTGGCCCGCGTGACGTCGGTAGCGAACTTGATGACCTTGGCCACCTTGCCGCTGGTGCCCATGACGGGCGTGTACGTGGCTTGCAACCAGACGGGGTGACCCGTCTTGCTCAAGCGCAGGTATTCGCCGGTGGCCGATTGGCCAGAACCCAGTGCGGCCCAGAACGCCTTGTATTCATCGCTCGCCGAATAGTCCAAGGGGCAGAAGATGCGATGGTGTTGCCCTTTGAGCTCCTGCAAGTTGTAGCCCATGGCCTTCAGGAAAATGGCGTTGGCGTCCAGGATGTTGCCTTGCACATCAAACTCGATGACGGCTTGGGTGTTATCGATGGCATGCAGCTTGGCGTTGACCTCCAACGACTGAAGCTTGGACGCCGTAATGTCGATGGCGAACTTCACGACCTTGACGGTACGGCCCTCTACGTCGGTGATAGGCGTGTAGGTGCATTGCAACCAGACGGGGCTGCCGTTTTTGTGACGGCGCTCCACCTCACCCACGTGGGAATGACCCGCACGCAGGTCGTCCCAGAAGGTGGCATACGCGTCGGTCGCGGCAAAGTCTTCAAAGCACAATGCACGATGATGCTGGCCCACCAGCTCATCCCGCGTGTAACCCACAGCACTTAGGAAGTGCTGGTTGACATCGGTAACTAGGCCATCCGCATTGAACTCAATGACCGGCTGCATGCCGTCGATGGCGGCGAACTTTGCCATGTCTTCCAGGGCGCGCACGCTGGTGCCGGATACATCGGTAGCCAGCTTGTGCACCTTGTAGATTTCGCCTCCGGTATTTCGCACCGGCACAAACACGCAGTTCAGAAACAGGGTGCTGCCGTCCTTGCGCACCATGGTGCGCACCTGGGTGAGTGACTCACCGGCCACGACCCGGTTCCAGAAAGATTCAAATGCCGGATCCTCCAGCGTCTCGGGGGTGCAGAACTCACGCCGGTTCATGCCTTTGATTTCGTCCGACGAGTAGCCCATGAGTTCCAGGTACGGAACGCTGGCGCCTATGACCTGACCGTCGAGCGTGTATTGCACGGTGGGCTGGGTTTCATACCAGGCCTTGCCTATGAGCAAAGCATCTTCCACTGCGGCTGGAGGAAGTGCCCCTAGATCAATGTGGGCGGTTCCGGTAGGAACGGGGAGGTCAGCGTCAGTCATGTCAGCTCCGGCAAATGGATCGGGAAAATCACAATAAATTTGATTTATTTGATAATTTATCGTCACAAACAATGAATGTCAATGTAAATGTTTTTATCAAATTCATCTAAATACAGCGTTTTTACTAAATACATCGTCATGCCCTCTGCGTACTTGAGCTTGCTATGCTGTGCGCCGCATGTCTCAAGCTGAAAGCCCCCTGCCAAACACCTCGCCCGAGGTGGTGCGCCGCATTGCGCACCTGGACATGGATGCGTTTTATGCGTCGGTGGAGTTGCTCCGCTACCCGCAGCTCAAGGGGCTGCCGGTGGTGATTGGCGGCGGGCGGCGGCATGCGGATGACGCGCTGCTCGTCAAACACGCAGACACGCCGCTGCACAAAATTCCGGTCGCCGATTTCCCGCTCTTGGATGGCTACACCGGTCGCGGCGTCATCACCACCGCCACATATGCCGCCCGGCAGTTCGGCGTGGGCTCAGCCATGGGGCTCATGAAGGCGGCCAAGTTGTGTCCGCAGGCCATTCTGTTGCCGGTGGACTTTGCACAGTACCGGCACTACTCGCAGCGCTTCAAAGCCATCATCACTGACATTGCCCCGGTCATGGAGAACCGCGGGGTGGACGAGGTGTACATCGACTTCACCCACGTGCCCGGTGGGCAACGCCAAGGCGGCCGCGTGCTGGCGCGGCTGATCCAGAAGGCGATTTTTGATGACACGGGCCTCACCTGCTCGGTAGGCGTAGCGCCGAACAAGCTACTGGCCAAGATGGCCAGTGAGTTCAACAAGCCCAACGGCATTGCCATCGTCCATGAGAGCGACCTGGAGCCCATGATCTGGCCCCTGGCCTGCCGCAAGATCAACGGCATAGGCCCCAAGGCCGACGAGAAGCTCAAAAAGCACGGCATAGAAACCATTGGCCAGCTGGCCGCCAAAGAGCTGCAGTGGCTGATGGACACCTTTGGACCGCGCGCCGGTGCCTGGCTGCACGCCGCTGCCCACGGGCAGGACGACAGGCCGGTAGAAACCGAGAGCGAGCCGGTGAGCATGAGCCGCGAGACCACGTTTGACCGCGACCTGCACGCAGTGCGCGACAAGGCCGAGCTAGGCGCCATCTTTACCCGTCTGTGTGAACAGGTGGCGGCAGACCTGCAGCGCAAGGGCTACCGCGGAAAAACCGTGGGAATCAAACTGCGGTTTGACGATTTCAAAAGCGTGACCCGAGACATCACGGTGGACTACTTCACGGCTGACGCCAAAGACATACGACGCATTGCGGGCCTGTGCCTCAAGCGCGCGCCATTGCAAAAACGCCTACGCCTCCTGGGCGTCCGCGTAGGCGCACTGCTCAGTGAGGACGAAGCGTTGGAATTAATGAAAAACAAGCAGGTAGCGCAGGTGGAATATGCGCGAGCAGCTACTAAAAACATAGCAAACGACCCACTGACAGGTCAGCTCTTTTAACCCCGCCACTCCACCGGTGGCAAGGCACACAGTCCGGGCCTGGCAATCAAATATCCCTGAATCCGGTTGACGCCCGCATGGCGCAGCCAGTTGAACTCCTCGACGGTCTCCACGCCCTCTGCCACCACGGCAATGCCAAGGCAATAACAAAACTCCACGATGGCCCGCACAATGGCTTGGCGGGGCCCGCTTTCGTGCACGTTCTGGACTATGCAACGGTCAATTTTGAGTTTGTCGGGCTGAAAGTCCGCCAAGAGCGACAAACCAGCAAACCCGGCGCCAAAGTCATCAATGGCCACGCGCATGCCCGCAGAGCGCACGCGTTTGACCGCGTCGGCAAACATGTCCGGGTCTGTTATTGCTTCTTCTTCGGTCACCTCCAGCACGATGCGATCCGGCGTGAAGCCGTGGCGCGCAGCCGCTTGCACCAGAAAGTCGACGGCATGGGCGTCTACCAACAGGGACTCGGGCAGGAGGTTGAGCGACAAACGGGCATCGGTGCCCAGCTGTTGCGCAATGGAGAGGGCCGCCACCTTGCTCGTGAGGTCAAACCGGTGCAAGGCATCTCCCTCGAAAGCGCTGAGCACGGCCTGCGGAGATTCGCCCGCCGGGCCACGCAACAAAGCTTCGTAAGAGCTGATGCGCCGGTTCTCAAAATCCACAATCGGCTGATAAGCGAACCTGGGTCCGACGTGAGGCAGCGCTTGTCGCTGCACTGCGCTGAGCGTGCTGCCGGGGATGAGCAATTCGGGGTCCCGGCCCGCGCTGGTATGCCCGTCGTGGGCCGCAAGGGGGGCAACAGCATGGTGCCAACGTCCCTGGGTGAAAGCGTCCAGCACGGTGCGAACGCGGTCTTCCGTCAAGTTTTGGAGCGCACGGCTTGACAGCAGCTCGCTCCAGGTCGAGAAGCCCTCAAGGCCTAACTCAGCCTGCACACCAAGCCGCGGCACCGCCAGGCCCATGCTCCACTGCGCGAACCGCCGCTGCGCAATAGGCTCGTGAATCAGCTTCACCAGATTGCTGTGGCGGGGGTCTGACTTGAGGCGCTGATAGAGCGCGATGAGCACATCGTCCTCACCCTCCATCACCTGCAGAAAGCAACCCTGGTCGTAAATCAACAGGCCCGAAACATCCATGCGTACGTTGTCACGCGCAGCCGTAGAGGCTATGGCCTGAAGCATCTCAGGTGTGATACCGGGCTGGGCCTGGCTGGTGTAGATGAGCTGCGACAACATAGCGTTCGGCCTCTCGTCATGGGAGTGTCTGAGGGTCATGCTAACCCAGCAATGCCACGGTGACTAACTCGCCAAGCCTGAATTAATTGATACCGGTCAAGAATCGATCAAACACTTGATCAAGGTCAACCCCACAGAAAAACAAGCGTGCATTCTCTGGGTTATTGCACATTGACTTGATCAACATCCCTGTTGCTAAATGCTTTGGTGCAAAGGTCTTTAGTAGTTACACCATCCAAAAAAAGGGGAAAGTCCATATGCGCGTGAATCTACCGATCAGCCAGCGGGAATACGACTACCCATCCGACCGGATGTTGGTGTCGATGACAGATACCAAGGGTGTCATCACCCATTGCAACCACGCATTTGTGGAGACCAGTGGTTTCAGCTATGAAGAGCTGATAGGCCAGAACCACAACCTGGTGCGCCACCCCGACATGCCACCTGCCGCCTACCGCGACATGTGGAACACCATAGGCCGCGGCCTGCCGTGGACAGCACTGGTCAAAAACCGCCGCAAGGATGGCGACCATTATTGGGTGCAGGCCAACGTGACCCCGATTCTGGACAACGGCAAGCCCAAAGGCTACATGTCGGTGCGCATCAAGCCCAGCCGGCAAGAAATCCAGGAAGCAGAAGCGCTGTATGCCCAGATGCGTGCCGAGGAGAAATCCGGCAAAGCCACCATTTACCTGCGCAATGGCCGGGTCCGGTACCACGGCATCAAAGGCTGGGCTGGTGCGCTGGGCCGCTTGTCGCTGACTGCACGACTGGGGCTGGCACTGGCCGCCATGGTCTTGCTGGGAATGCTTCCGGACTTTTTGGGACTGGAGGGGCACGCCTTGTTCTGGACCCAACTGGCTGTGCTCTCCGCCGGTGGCCTGGGCGTCATGGCCTGGTTCCAACTCCGCTTCGGTGCTGCGATCAAGGCAGCCGAAGACTTTGCGAACGACATCTCGGGCTGCAACCTGACCACCAACGTTTCGGGCGCCTACCCGCCCCCGCTGGGCGACATGATCCGGGCCTTGCGGCAGATTCAAATCAACCTGCGGGCCGTGGTCGGCGATGTGCGCGAGGAGATTGATGCGTTCAGCCGCTCTGCCTCAGAGATTGCATCCGGCAGTATGGATTTGTCTGCACGCACCGAGTCCCAGGCCAGCAGCCTGGAAGAGACTGCTGCCTCTATGGAGGAACTCTCCAGCACCGTGAAACAAACGGCAGACACGGCAGCCCGCGTGGCGGACCAGAGCGCCCGCAGCTCCAAGGTTGCCACCGAGGGCGGGCAAGCGGTACACCATGTGATTGAAGTGATGGAGCGGATTGACCAGTCCTCCAGCAAGATGCGCGACATCATCAGTGTGATTGAAGGCATTGCGTTCCAGACCAACATTCTGGCCCTCAATGCCGCAGTGGAAGCTGCTCGCGCCGGTGAACAGGGCCGTGGTTTTGCCGTGGTGGCATCCGAGGTGCGGGCTCTGGCCCAGCGCAGTGCGACCGCTGCCAAAGAAATCCGCGAACTCATCGCCCAGTCTTCAGAGCAGATCTCTGAAGGTGCGACGCAGATGAAGAATGCCGGACGCACCATCGATGCGGTGGTGGCTAACGTGCAGGAAGTGGGCAACCTGATCCAGATGATTACCAGCGCCACGAAAGAACAGGCCATCGGCATTGCCCAAGTGAACGAAGCAGTGACCCAACTGGACACGGTGACCCAACAAAATGCGGCCTTGGTGGAAGAGTCGGCCGCGTCTTCGGACGGTCTAAACAACAGTGCCTCATCGGTTGCGCGTGCGGTTCAGGTGTTCCAGCTACCATAGGATGCAATCAACACCGCGCGCTGAACGCTTCACCGGACATGCCTGACACGAACCTGCGCTCACTCCAACCACACGATCTGATCCAGTTGCTGGAAGGGGTGCCGGTTCCGCTGTTCGTCAAAGACACCCAAGGCCATGTCATCTATGTGAACCGGACCTGGCGCCAGTCCATGGCTCCCGCATTGGGCGGCTCACCGGCTGCCGCAGTGAGCGATGTGCTGAGCGCGGAGCAGCTCGCATCTTTTCACCAGCGGGATCTTGAGGCGTTCAGTGCTGGGACTACGGTCACCCACGAAGACGAGGTGAAGGGCAACGGGCAACAAAGCGCACGCCATACCCTGACCACGTTGGTTCCCCTTTTTGATGCGGATGGACAGCCCTCCCTGATTGTGGGGTCCACGGTTGACATCACTGAACAACGCCAACTACAGCAACAGAACGCGGCAGAGCGCGGCTTGTTGGAGATGCTGGCCTCTGATGTGCCCTTGCAGGACATCATGTCGGAGTTCATCCTGCGCTACGAGGCCATATTCACCGGTGTGATGGGCTCGGTCTTATTGATGGACGAAGAAGGCAAGCACCTGAGACATGGCGCGGCCCCGAATCTCCCCATCGAATACTGCAAAGCTATAGATGGCGGCGCCATCGGCCCCTCGGCGGGATCCTGCGGCACTGCGGCATTCACCGGCAAGGAAGTCCTTGTTTCGGACATCGCCAATGATCCCTTGTGGGCTGCCTACAAGGAACTAGCGCTGAGCCATGGGCTGCGGGCCTGCTGGTCGGTGCCCATCCGGTCCACCAAGGGCAAGGTGATAGGTACCTTTGCCAACTATTACGGCGTAGCCCGCATTCCGTCTGACTCGGAACTCCAGTCGGCACGCCGAAGCGCCTACCTGCTAAGCCTGGCGATTGAAAACGATTTGAATGACCGGCAGATCCGGCAGGACCGCCAGGCCATTGAAGAAGCGGGGCTCTATCGCCAGGCCATCCTCGACAGCATGGTTGACGGCTTGGTCACGCTGGATCTGAATGGGCGCATCCACACTTTCAACAATGCCGCCTGCCGGATGATGGGGCGCGACCCCGAGGCTCCCCGCCCCCAGACGCTCAGCGAACTCTTGGGCACGCAGCTACCGCTCAATGTACAAGGCCACCTCGATTTGCTGAGCACGGTGGATGGCATTGAAGGCGCAAGCGCCGAGGTCAACGGACGGCATGCCAACGGGGCCATTCGGCCCATCAGCGTGTCTGCCTCACGCATACCGCACACCGAACACGATACCTTTGTGGTGACGCTGCGGGACATTACCCAGCAGCGCCAGGACGAAGAAGAAATCCGCCGCCTCGCCTTCTACGACCCGCTCACCGGCTTGCCCAACCGGCGCCTGTTGATGGACCGAGTCCGCCAGGCCATGGTCAATAGCGCGCGGCTGGGTCAGCATGGCGCGCTGATGTTTCTGGACCTGGACCATTTCAAGCTGCTCAATGACACCCTGGGCCACGATGTGGGGGACGAACTTTTGCAGCAAGTGGCCTACCGCCTGCGCAACTGCGTGCGCGAAGGCGACAGCGTGGCGCGCCTGGGCGGCGATGAATTTGTGGTGCTGCTGGAAGGCTTGAGTGACAACCGCACCGACGCCGCCAACCAGGCCGAGGTGGTCGCCCACAAAATTCTGGACGCACTGGCCCTGCCCTATAGCCTGCGTGGCCACGGCTACAACAGCACCCCCAGTATCGGGATTGTGGTGTTCATGGAAGACCATGAAACCATGGACGACCTGCTCAAAAAAGCGGACGTCGCCATGTACCAGGCCAAGGCGGCCGGCCGCAACACCGCGCGCTTCTTCGACCCGGTCATGCAGGCCGCCGTTACCACCCACGCCGAGCTGGCCAAGGAAATCCGGCTGGGCTTGCAGCGGCACGAATTCGTGCTGCACTACCAGGTGCAAATCGATAGCCAGGGCCGCTGCACTGGCGCAGAGGCGCTGGTGCGTTGGAACCACCGGGTGCGCGGGCTGGTGTCGCCAGCCCACTTCATTCCGCTGGCCGAAGAGACCGGCATGATCCTGCCGCTGGGCGAATGGGTGATGGAGTCCGCTTGCCAGCAATTGGTGGAATGGAGCCGCAACCCCATGACCGCCCACTGGACCCTCGCTGTCAACGTAAGTGCCTCGCAGCTGGCGCAACCCGAATTCGTGGCCAGCGTACGCGAGGCGCTGCAACGCTCCGGTGCGCCGGCCGGTCAGCTCAAGCTGGAACTGACAGAGAGCATGCTGGTGGACGATGTGGAAGACATCATCGTCAAGATGATGGCGATCAAGGAGCTGGGGGTGAGCTTCTCGCTCGATGACTTCGGCACAGGCTATTCGTCTCTTTCGTACCTCAAGCGTCTGCCCCTGTCGCAACTCAAGATTGACCAGTCCTTTGTCCGCGACGTACTGACTGACCCTAGCGATGCGGTGATCGCTCGCACCGTGGTCGCACTGGGCCACAGCCTGGGACTGACGGTAATTGCGGAAGGCGTGGAAACCGCCGAACAACGCGATGCCCTGGCCGCCATGCAATGTGATGCCTTCCAAGGCTATTACTTCGGGCGCCCGGCGCCCGCTGATGCACTGATCTTGTCCGCTGGGACCCAAAATCTGAATCTGTGAAGGTTTTCACATAAAACTTTGCTCCTTGGCGTTAGGATGAAACCTGCAGATCAGCAGGAGGCGTACTGTGGAGAAAAAACTAAGCCCCCGCACGTTGTTGGCTTGGATGTTGGTACTCTGGACTTGCCTTGCGCAGGCTTGGGCTCAGGCCGCTCCACCAGCACCCGCGGGCGGACAACGCTTGCGCATCGTCGGCGGCTTGGCGGGCATACACCAGTACGTGCGCAATGAGGAGCCCTTCTGGACCCAAGAGCTGTCCCGTCTGACCGCAGGCAAATACAGCGCAGAGATAGCTCCTTTTGACCGGTCCGGAGTTCCTGGTGAAGAAATGCTTCGCTTGATGGAACTCGGCGTCGTGCCATTCGGCACTGCGCTCATGAACCTTTCCTCCGCCCAAAATCCCATGCTGGGTGCCATCGACCTCGCAGGCCTGAACCCTGACATCGCCAGCCTGCGCCGTAATCTCTCCGCGTACCGCCCCTATTTGCAAAAAATGTTGCGTGAAAAACATGGGGTGGAACTGCTGGCTGTGTATATCTACCCGGCGCAAGTGCTGTTCTGCAAACGCCAATTCAGCAGCCTGCTGGATCTTGAAGGGCGGCGCATCCGTGTTTCCTCACCCACCCAATCCGACATGGTCGCTGCCTTGGGCGGAGTGCCCGTGCTGGTGGGATTCAGCCAGATCGTGGCGAATATGCAGTCCGGCAACACCGAGTGCGCTATCACCGGCACCATGTCCGGCTACACCATCGGCCTGCACGAAGTCACCGAGTATTACCACCCCATGCCCATCAGCTGGGGCTTGGCACTTTTCGGCGCCAATCTGAATGCTTGGAACGCACTGCCTGCGGACTTGCGCGCAGTGTTGGGGCGCGAAATACCCAAGCTGGAGGCCAACATATGGGCCGAGAGCGAACGTGAGACTGCCGAAGGACTGGCCTGCAACCGAGGCGATGCATCCTGCACAGGTACACGCAAAGGCCACATGAAAGAAGTCGCTCCTTCCAAAAAAGATGCCCAAAGAATGCAAGAAATCCTGCGCTCAGTGGTGATTCCACGCTGGATGCAACGGTGTAACCAGCGCTGCAAAGACATGTGGGACAACACCATCGGCAGCGTATGGACCGCCGCGCCGCCCGGCGCTGCCACTCGCTGATGCCACAACGCTACTCCAAGGCCACTTTGTCTGCCGTCGTGGTGACGGTGGCCTTGATTTTGTCAGTAGCCGCCGCCACCACGCTGCTGGCCAGAAACCTTTACACCGGTGCCATCACGGATGGCAAATCGCAAGCAGACCGCTTTGTCACAGGAGCACAAGCTGCGGTCAACCGCAGCTTGCTGGGGGTCGATGTGCTGCTGGCCAGTCTGAGTAGCCTGCTCAATCTGGACAGCATGCAGGCCGACTGGCTGGAGGGGCCGCTGGCCGGCAAACTGATTCAGGGCGCCACTCGGCAAAACCTGCTGGTGCGCAATGTCTGGCTCATGGACGCCCAAGGCACGGTCGTCGCCAGCTCCGAAAGCCAGGGTGCGGAGACCAACCCTGAGACACCACCGAGCTTTGTGAGTGAGGCCATCAACGTGCCGGTGTCCACCCTCATCATCAGCCAGCCGGTGATCAGCCCACGCAGTGCGGAGCAGGTCTTGTTTTTCGGGCGGCATCTGAAACTGGCCGATGGCAGCAAGCTACTTGCTGTGGCGGAGGTACCGGTCAACCTGATCACCACCATCCTCGTGCAAGGGGCCGACATCAGCCAGCTGGAAGCCACCCTGGAGCGGGGGAACGGGCAACTTCTGGCCAGCATGCCGGCACAGGACGCGCTGAACGGCGTCATCCTCAACCCGGCTTTGGGGAGCAACGCCAGTGTGAACGCCCGGGAAATGCAGTCGCGCATCCAGCAACGCCCTGCCCTGGTGGCCTCGCGCCCCATGCTCTATAACGACCTGCTGATCACGGCCAGCATTCCAATGGAAACCGTAATGGCAGATTGGCGCTTCCAGGTGCGACTGATCGGTCTGGTGGGACTGGCCTTCAGCCTGTTCCTGGCCGGGGCAGGCTTTGCCGCGGTGCGCTACCTGCAGAGCATGGGCCGCGCCCAGCGCTCCATCAGCGACGCCAAGGCCACGAC
Organism: Curvibacter sp. Hmag1.1; assembly: GCF_059769165.1. Taxonomy (NCBI): domain Bacteria; kingdom Pseudomonadati; phylum Pseudomonadota; class Betaproteobacteria; order Burkholderiales; family Comamonadaceae; genus Curvibacter; species Curvibacter sp. Hmag1.1. The sequence goes on along the minus strand of NZ_JBMBGX010000002.1, from coordinate 3,277,686 downwards.
CGACCGCGCCCTTGAATCCATGGAGAGCGGCTTTCTGCTGCTGGATGCCCAGCGCAAAGTCGTGACCTGGAACCGCCGCTACCTGGAGATGTACCCCTGGCAGGCGGGTGAGATCAAAGCAGGCGCTTCTTTCGAGAAGATGCTGATGGTCACGGCACTGGAAACCCTGGGCGATGTGCCGGAAGAGGCCAGAGTGCAGTGGGTGGCCAACCGCATGTCGCTCATGTCGCAAGGGGTGCACAGCCACGAGCGCGAGTTTCCCAACGGCCGCATCATCGAAATCACGGAGCGTGGCACGCCGGATGGCGGCGTGGTCATCGTCTACCAGGACGTGACCCGCCTGCGCCGTGCCAGCGCCGAGATCGAGCAGCTGGCTTTCTTTGACCCCCTCACCGGCCTGCCCAACCGCCGGCTGCTGACTGACCGGCTGCAACAGGCGCTGGTGGCCACTGTGCGCAGTGGCCGGCATGGCGCCCTGCTGTTCATGGACCTGGACCACTTCAAAACGCTGAACGACACCCTGGGGCACGATGTGGGGGACCTGCTGTTGCAGCAAGTGGCACAGCGCGTGAAAGGCTGCGTGCGCGAAGCAGACACGGTAGCGCGGCTCGGTGGTGACGAATTTGTGGTCATGCTCTTGGACCTGAGCCCGGACGCCGCGGAGGCCGCGCGCCAGACCCGACTGGTGGGCGACAACGTGCTGCGATCCATCAACGAGCCCTACACACTCAAAGGCAAGCACTACCGCAGCTCTTGCAGTCTGGGTGCAGCCATGTTCGGCGATAGCCAACAGAATGCGGCTGAGCTGCTCAAACAAGCGGACATTGCGATGTACCAGGTGAAAAACACTGGGCGCAATGCGCTGTGCTTCTTTGACCCTGGCATGCTGGCCATCATCGAGGCACGCGCCAACCTTGAAAACGATCTGCGCCGCGGCATCAGCGAATCTCAGTTTGAGCTGTACTACCAGTTGCAGGTCACGGACAACGGTACACCGGTAGGCGCCGAGGCTTTGATCCGCTGGCACCACCCGTTGCGCGGCATGGTGATGCCGGCAGAGTTCATCAGTCTGGCGGAAGAGACCAACCTGATTTTGCCTATGGGCCAGTGGGTACTGGAGCAGGCGTGCAAACAGTTAGCCGAATGGCAAGCTACCCCGGAGACAGCGGATTTGCAGCTGTCGGTGAATGTGAGTGCCCGCCAATTCCGGCAAGCCGAATTTGTGGAGCATGTGCGTGCCACGCTGCGCGCCAGCGGTGCCCGGGCCAGCCTGCTGAAACTGGAGCTGACCGAGAGTCTGGTGCTGGACAACGTGGACGACACTGTAGAAAAAATGCACGCACTCAAGTCACTGGGTGTGCGCTTCTCCATGGACGATTTCGGTACCGGCCATTCGTCGCTGGCCTACCTCACGCGCCTGCCGCTGGACCAGCTCAAGATCGACCAATCCTTTGTGCACAACATCGGACTGCAGGCTACCGACTCGATGATCATCCAGACCATCATCGGCATGGGGAACAACCTGGGATTGGAAGTGCTGGCCGAGGGCGTGGAAACCGAAGCCCAACGCGCCTTCCTGGCCGCGCACGGCTGCCACTTGTGCCAGGGCTACCTGTTCGGGCGACCCCAGCCGGTAGATGCCTTCAACGGCGGGCTGATTACTGAAGAAATCACTGCCTAGCGCTCACCAAATCTGCACTGGCAGCTACTGTTTCAATAGCAAATACATGCCGGCGACCTGCCGGCAACAGGGTCACTGGCGTGCAGTGCGGGTGTTGGCAGGCAGCGCCTGTGGGTGGCTGGTCCGGAAAGGGTTGATATCCAGCCCGCCACGGCGCGTGTAACGGGCATACACCGTGAGCTTGGTGGGGTGGCAGCGGCTCCAGATGTCCATGAAGATGCGCTCTACGCACTGCTCATGGAACTCATTGTGGTTGCGGTAGCTGATCAGGTACTGCAGCAGGCCTTCCTGATTGATCTGCGCGCCGGTGTAGCTGATCTGCACGCTGCCCCAGTCCGGCTGGCCGGTCACCAGGCAATTGCTCTTGAGCAGGTTGCTCACCAGCACTTCACTCACCACACCCTCCTCGGCCGGCGCGGTACTCAGCAGTTCCGGCGCGGGTTGGTAGCGGGTGCACTCCACGTCCAAGCGGTCCAGGTTCAGGCCGTCGAGCTCATACACCGGCTCGCGGTCAAACTGGTCGGCCGCTATCAGGCGCACCCCCACTGACTGCACGGGCCCGCCGCGCCAAGCGGCTTCAGCAATGTCGGTGCGCAGGCGCTGCAGCACGTCGGAAGCATCAGCAAACTGCGTGTTGTTGAAGCTGTTGAGGTAGAGCTTGAAGGACTTGCTCTCGATGATGTTGGGCGACTCAGCGGGAATGGTGAAGTGCACCAGCGCCACTTGGGGCTTGCCACGTGTGTTGAGCCAACTCAGCTCAAACGCAGTCCACATGTCGGCGCCGAAAAACGGCGCCGCGCCGGTAATGCCGATCTCGGTACGCTTGCCCGAGCGGGGAATGGGGAACAAGAGCGAGGCGTCGTACCGGTCAACATACGCCGACGATTTGCCGAGTTGGGATTGTTCAGGGGTGTTCATGCGATGTTCTCAAACTGCGGGGTGGGCCGTGATGTGGGACAAGAGCGCGGCCAGAATGCGGCGCACCGGTTCCGGGGGCAGATCGTGCCCCATGCCGTCAATGGTCACCAGCTTAGCACCGGGTATGCGGCGCGCCGTGTCCTGGCCGCAGGCCAAAGGCACCAGCGGGTCGGCAGTCCCGTGCACCACCAAAGTAGGCGCCGCAATGCGCCCCAGCAGTGCTGCCCGCGCATGGTCGGACACCACGGCCACCATCTGTCGCAAGGTGCCCACGGGATAAAACGCCCGCTCCACACCACGGGTGATGCGTGCTCGCAAATCCGCTTCCGGTAATGGGAAAGCCGGGCTGCCGATGGCACGGAATAGCGCGAGGGAATGCTCAATCACGGCCGCCTTGCTACTGCCTGTTGGGCGACTCAGCATGGCGCGCAGCACCTCGGGGGTGGGGCCCGGCAGGCCCTTGGCGCCGCTGCTGCTCATGATGCTGGTCAGACTCAGCACCCGCTGCGGCACGGCCAGTGCCACGCGCTGCGCAATCATGCCGCCCATGCTCACGCCCACCACATGGGCTTGACGCACACCAAGAGCATCCAGCACGCCAATCGCGTCTGCGGCCATATCGCTCAAGGAGTAAGGGGCTGCAGGCGTAAAGCCCAGCTTGTACTGCAGGCTGGCCCACATCAGGTTGGGCTTTCCCGCAGCATCCATACGGGTGCTCAGGCCCACATCGCGGTTGTCAAAACGGATGACGCGGTAGCCCGCATCCTCCAGCCCCTGCACCATGTCGGGCGGCCAGGCGATCAGTTGCAGGCCCAGCCCCATGATGAGCAGAACCGCCGGCTTGGCCGCGAACGACGCGTCCTGCGTGGCGCTGTCTTCGACTTCAATCTCGATACCGTTTGCTCTTATTTTCATAGCTGCTCGCGCAAATTCAACGGGCGCTCAGGCCTGTTTTCTTCTAAAAACCAGCCGCTCGGGCGTGGACTCTTGCCCAGCAAAGGCGTAGCCGTCCACATCAAAGCCCCTGAGCTGCTCGGGCGTACTCAGGCGGTGCTCAATGGCATAGCGCGCCATCAGGCCGCGCGCCTTTTTGGCAAAGAAGCTGATGATCTTGTAGTTCCCGTCTTTGTATTCCTGGAACACGCATTCCACCACCCGGCCCTTCAGGGCCTTGAGGTCCACGGCCTTGAAGTATTCGTTCGAGGCCAGATTGACCACCACGGGTGTGGTGTCGACTTTCAGGCGCTTGTTCAGGTAGTCGGAGAGCTGGCTGCCCCAGTAGTGGTAGAGGTTGCTGCCGTGCGGGCCCTTCAGGCCGGTGCCCATTTCCAGGCGGTAAGGCTGCATCAGGTCCAAAGGGCGCAGCACGCCGTAGAGGCCACTCAGGATGCACACGTGCTCTTGGGCCCACGCCAAGTCATCGGCGCCCAATGTCTTGGCATTGAGGCCGTCGTACACATCGCCGTTGAAGGCGAGCACGGCCTGGCGGGCATTCCTCTCGGTGGATTTGGGCGACCAGGCCGCGTAGCGCGCCACATTGAGGGCAGAGAGCTTGTCGGACAGATCCATGAGCCCGGCTATGTCCTGCGGCGAATACGCACGCAACAGGCTGATCAATTCCTTGGACTGCTTGACAAACAGAGGCGCGGTGTGGGGCTGACCATTCAGCGGGGTCTCAAAATCCAGCGATTTGGCGGGGGAAAGCAAAAACAACATGGCAATTTAGGGCTGCGCGAGGCGAGCCGGCCAGTTTATCGCTAAGGCTTATGTCGCACAGATCGCAGGCGTGAAGGCCCGTGCAAGCGTCACGGTTTGTTCATATGCGCGGCTTAGTCTCGGCGCCTTCTTCAACCGGGAACCTTGACCACCATGAACGCTTTCTCCCCCACCCGCCTCGCAGCCGCGCTTGCACTGGCTGTGACCGCCTTCAGCGCCTCCGCCCAAACGGAAGTCACGGCCGTGCTGGCCGGCCACGCCGCCCTGCCCGCCTCCACCACGGTGGAAGCGCCCAAGTCCGCCGGTCCGTTCTTTGAGACCGCCGGCAAGTTCAACGCGGCTAATCGCCAGCGCACCGAGGCACTGGGCAGCATTGACGGCATCAGCTTTGTGGGCGACCCCAAGTACCCACGCAAGTCCGGTGGCAGCTTGCCCATCAAGGGCCAATCCGTTCAAGGGTTCTCCGGCATCGTGTCGCTGGGCAACAGCGAATTCCTGGTGCTGACCGACAACGGCTTCGGCAGCAAGCTCAACTCGCAGGACGCGCTGCTGATGGTGCACCACGCCAAAGCTGACTGGGCCAAGGGCGAAGTCACCCGCCTCAAGACCACCTTCCTGCAAGACCCGGACCGCAAAGTGCCCTTTGCCATCCAGAACGAAGCTACCGCAGAGCGCTTTCTGACCGGTATCGACTTCGACCCCGAATCCATCCAGATCGTGGGTGACGAATGGTGGATCGGTGACGAGTTCGGCCCCTATGTGCTGCGCGTGACCCCCCAAGGCAAGGTACTGGGTGTGATCGAAACCGTGGTGGGCGGCAAGGCCTACCGCAGCCCCGACCACTACATGAACGGCCGCTTGCCCAACTACCCCGGCGACGCCAGCTTTGAAGTGCGCCGTAGCGGCGGCTTTGAGCCCATGGCCAAGTCTTTGGACGGCAAGACCCTCTACCCCATGTTTGAGTGGCCTCTGTGGGACGCTACCACCAAGGCCCATGAAATGCACAAGGGCAAGCCCTACACCCGCATTCTGGAACTGGATGCCGCCAGCAAAACCTACAGCACCCGCCAGAGGAAGTACGCGTTTGAAGAAGCCGGCAACATTGCCGCCGACTTCCAGATGCTGAGCGCCACGACGGGTCTGGTCATCGAACGCGACGACATGACCGAAGGCTCCGGCAACGTCTGCAAGGACGAGCCGCGCACCGACTGCTTTACCCGTCCTGCCAAGTTCAAGCGTGTCTACAAGATCGATTTCGCCCAGACCGACGCCGATGGTTTTGTGAAAAAAGTGGCATTTATTGACCTCACCAAAATCGCCAACCCCAACCGGCTGGCCAAGCGCGGCCCGAACGAGGAAACTTTTGTGCTGCCCCACCTCGGACCTGAAGGCCTGACCGTGGTGGACGCCAAGCACATCGTGGTGGTGAACGACAACAACTTCCCCTACTCCAGCGGCCGCACCCTGGGCAAGCCGGATGACAATGAGCTGACCCTGCTCAACATCCAGGCGCTGATCGACGCGAAGTAATTGGGTTTGCAGGCCGGTGCCGCCATGCACAATGGCGGCACCATGCCTCTTACTGCTTCGCCCCCCGTTTCTCTGGCGTTTTCTTCCCGGCCCCGCAATGCCGGAGCTTTGTTCCGCAGCCTGCTGGCGGGACGGCCGGCGCAGGCCGCACCGGATCAACTTTCCATCGCCATCCATGCCCACTGGCACGGTGCTCAAGCAGATGCCAGGCGACTGAAGCAGTACCGTGAAGTGTGTGGCCTCACGGATGCCGGATTTTTGCCCCCGCTGTACCTGCACGCCATGGCCATGCCCCTGCACATGGCGGTCATGAGTCACCTGCAGTTTCCCCTGCGCCTGCTGGGCCTGGTGCATCTGGCCAACAGCATGCAGTGCCTGCGCCCCATCGGCGACTTTGAGACCTTGGATATGGACTGCCAGCTCCATGGCATAGAGGCGACCGAACGCGGCCAGACCTTTACCTTGCATACCCGGCTGCAAACTGCGGGCGAGACGGTATGGACCGAGACCAGCACCTTTCTAGCCCCCCTGCCCCGTGGCGGAAAACGTCAGCCACCTGACGATCGGCCCGACTGGGGCAGCCCTGTGGCTCGCTGGGCGGTGGCGGGCAACGCCGGGCGCCGCTTTGCGGGCCCGTCCGGTGACTGGAACCCGATCCACGTGAGTGCTTTCACGGCACGCCTGTTCGGCTACCCACGGGCCATTGCACACGGCATGTTCAGCGCCGCCCGCTGCGTAGACTTGCTCTGCCGCGATCTGCCCGCTTGCGCGCCCCTGCAAATCGACCTGCGCTTCAAGCGCCCCCTGTTGATTCCTGGCGAAGTGGCCTTACATACCCGGCAAGAGGCAGACAGCACCCGCTTTGTGCTGAACGTGCTGCCGCAGGGCGAGCCGCATATTGAAGGCGCCTTGCGCAGGCTGTAAGCCCGCAAAGCACCTGGCCAGGAAGCTGCCCGCCTCACCCATCATTGATTGCGAACGAGGAAACTACCATGAGCAACCCCGCAGATGCAGGCTCAGCCCTGACCCATTTCGACAACAAAGGCGATGCCCACATGGTCAATATCGCCGGCAAACCGTTGACGCACCGCAAGGCAGTAGCCGGCGGGCGCATCCAGATGCAGCAGCACACGCTGGACCTGATCCAAAACGCGCAGGCCGCCAAAGGCGATGTGCTGGGCGTGGCGCGTGTGGCCGGCATCATGGCCGCCAAGAAAACCAGCGACCTCATTCCCCTGTGCCACCCCATCATGCTCACTCGGGTGGCTATCGAATTTGAAGTGATTCACGCCACGGCCACCACCCCGCCCGCCATCCAGTGCCTGGCCATTGCCGAAACCACAGGTGGCACAGGCGTGGAAATGGAAGCGCTGACCGCCGTACAGGTCACCCTGCTGACCATTTACGACATGTGCAAGGCCGTGGACAAAGGCATGGTCATGACCGACGTGAAGCTGCTTGAAAAGCACGGCGGCAAGTCGGGCACCTACCTCGCCCCGCCCACCGCCTGACCGCGCTGTCAGCCGCTTAGTCCCCCGGCTGCGCACCCTCGTAGCCCTCAATCAGGATCAGGTCGATCACCGACACGTCTTTGCGCAGGGCGATGGCGGCTTGGTATTCGGGGGAATGCCAGCAGTCCACCGCCGCCTGGTAGCTGGGGAATTCAATCACCACGTTGCGGCTGCGGCTCTGACCCTCGGGGTTCTCAAAGCGGCCGGCGCGCACCAGAAAGCGGGCGCCGTACTTTTTGAACGGCGCGGCGTTCGCGGCCTGATACGCCTTGTACGCCTCGATATCGAACACTTCAACGCGGCCTATCCAGTAACCCTTGGGCATATTTGTCTCCTGTGGAATGCTTGGCGCCAGTGTAGAAGATGCCGCCCCCGGCTACCCGTGCACGATTGCAAATGGAATATGCCCCTAGCGCTTGTTGAATATGCGCCAATAGCTATCAAAAGCATAGCAAATACCGGGGTATAGCCCTGCACCGGTAAAATCGACGCTCGCTCTTAGAAGAACCTCCATGTCTGACAACGCCAACACCCCCATTGCCGCCCCCACCGCCCCCGAACAACCGGGTCTGCAGTCCCTCTCCAAGTCTTTTGAACCCGCTGCGCTGGAAGCGCACTGGGGCCCCGAGTGGGAAAAGCGCGGCTACGGCATCGCCGGCTTCCGCGGCACCAGCGCACCGGATGCAGCGGCTGCTGCACAGGGCAAAAACTTCTCCATCCAGCTGCCACCACCCAACGTGACGGGCACGCTGCACATGGGCCACGCGTTCAACCAGACCATCATGGACAGCCTGACCCGCTACCACCGCATGGCCGGTTTCAACACCGCGTGGATTCCGGGCACCGACCACGCCGGCATTGCCACCCAGATCGTGGTAGAGCGCCAGCTGCAAGAGCAAAAAGTCAGCCGCCACGACCTGGGCCGTGAGGCTTTCACCAAAAAGGTCTGGGAGTGGAAAGAAAAGTCCGGCAACACCATCACCACCCAGATGCGCCGCATGGGCGACAGCGTGGACTGGAGCCGCGAATACTTCACCATGGACCCCAAGCTGTCGCAAACGGTCACCGAGACCTTTGTGCAGCTCTACGAGCAAGGCCTGATTTACCGCGGCAAGCGCCTGGTGAACTGGGACCCGATCTTGATGAGCGCCGTGTCGGATCTGGAAGTGGAAAGCGAAGAAGAAGACGGCTCGCTCTGGCACATCCGCTACCCGTTGGCCGATGGCTCCGGTGACATCACCGTGGCCACCACCCGCCCCGAGACCATGCTGGGCGACGTGGCGGTGATGGTGCACCCCGAGGACGAGCGCTACACCGCGCTGATCGGCAAGCATGTCACCCTGCCCCTGTGCGGCCGCACCATCCCCGTGATTGCCGACGATTACGTGGACAAGGCCTTTGGTACCGGTGTAGTGAAGGTCACCCCCGCCCACGACCAGAACGACTATGCCGTCGGCCAGCGCCACAAGCTGCCCATGATCTGCGTGTTGACCCTGGACGCCAAGATCAACGAGAACGCCCCCGCTGCCTACCAAGGCCTGGACCGTTTTGTGGCCCGCAAAAAAGTGGTGGCAGACCTCGAAGCCGGCGGCTTCCTGGTTGAGGTGAAGAAGCACAAGCTCATGGTGCCGCGCTGCGCCCGCACTGGCCAGGTGATCGAGCCCATGCTCACCGACCAATGGTTTGTCGCCATGAACCAGGTGGGCAAAGGCGACGCCACCGGCAAGTCCATCGCCCAAAAAGCCATTGACGCTGTGCAAAGCGGCGAGGTGAAATTTGTGCCCGAGAACTGGGTCAACACCTACAACCAGTGGATGAACAACATCCAGGACTGGTGTATCAGCCGCCAACTCTGGTGGGGCCACCAGATTCCGGCTTGGTATGACGAGGACGGCAACGTGATCGTGGCCCGCAACGAAGCAGAAGCGCAAGCCAAGGCACCGGGCAAAACACTGCGCCGTGATGAAGACGTACTCGACACCTGGTACTCCAGCGCGCTGGTGCCCTTCAGCACCATGGGCTGGGGCAACGAAGGCGCCGGCACCGGTGCCACCGACGACTACAACCTCTACCTACCCAGCAGCACGCTGGTGACCGGCTACGACATCATCTTCTTCTGGGTCGCCCGGATGATCATGATGACCACGCACTTCACCGGCCGCGTGCCGTTCAAGCACGTCTACATCCACGGCCTGGTGCGCGACGCCCAAGGCAAGAAGATGAGCAAGTCCGAAGGCAACGTGCTGGACCCCGTGGACCTGATCGACGGCATTGCGCTCAGCCCCCTGCTGGACAAACGCACCACCGGACTGCGCAAACCAGAGACCGCGCCTGCCGTTCGCAAAAACACCGAGAAAGAATTCCCCGAGGGCATTCCCGCCTACGGTGCCGACGCACTGCGCTTCACCTTTGCCGCACTCGCGTCGCTGGGCCGCAGCATCAACTTCGACAGCAAGCGCTGCGAGGGCTACCGCAATTTCTGCAACAAGCTGTGGAACGCCACCCGCTTTGTGCTGATGAACTGCGAAGGTCAGGACTGCGGCCTGATGGAGCACAGCAAAGAACAGTGTGCGCCCGGAGGCGTTGCCCATGGCTACCTGGAGTTCAGCCAAAGCGACCGCTGGATCGTGTCGCTTTTGCAAAAGACCGAGGCTGACGTGGCCCAAGGCTTTGCCGACTACCGCTTGGACAACGTCGCCAACACGATTTACGACTTCGTGTGGAACGAGTTCTGCGACTGGTACCTGGAAATCGCCAAGGTACAAATCAACACCGGCACTGACGCGCAAAAACGCGCCACCCGCCGCACCCTGATCCGCACCCTGGAGACCATCCTGCGCATGGCACACCCCATCACGCCCTTCATCACCGAGGAGCTGTGGCAAAAGGTGGCACCCGTCGCGGGTCGTAGCGGTCCCTCGATCTCGATTGCGGCCTACCCTGTCAGCCAGCCTGAGCGCATTGACGAAGCCGCGATTGCGCACGTCGCCAAACTCAAGCAACTGGTGGACGCATGCCGCAACCTTCGTGGTGAGATGAACGTATCGCCCGCGACCCGCCTGCCTTTGTATGTGGTGGCCCAGACAGAAGCTGAGGGTGCTTTCCTGCAATCGTCTGCCGCCGTGCTGCAGGCATTGGCCAAGCTGAGCGAAGTCAAGCTGTTCGACAACGAGGCTGCATGGCAAGCCGCCGCCCAGTCTGCGCCTGTGGCGGTGGTGGGCGAAGCCCGCGTGTGCCTGTTTGTGGAAGTGGACGTGGCGGCCGAAAAGCTGCGCTTGGGCAAGGAGGTGACTCGCTTAGAGGAGCAGATTGCCAAAGCCAGCACCAAGCTCAACAACGAGGCTTTTGTCGCCAAGGCGCCTGCTGCCGTGCTGGAGCAGGAACGCAAGCGCGTGGCCGACTTCGCCGCCACCTTGACCAAGGTGCAAGAGCAATTGGCTCGTTTGGGGTGATAGCAAGTTTGCCGGTACGCCGGCGGACAACAAAAAAGCCGGCTTCAAGCCGGCTTTTTTGTTAGCGCGCTGATCGCAATGTCAGCGTCGACGCAGCACGTGGATGAACATGGTGCCTACGGTTTGCTGGTCCACGAGCTCATGCCCGGTCTGCTTGGTGAAAGCCTGGAAATCGCGCAATGAACCGGGGTCGGTAGCCACCACCTTGAGGGTCTGTCCGCTGTGCAACTCGGCCAGCGCCTTCTTGGCTTTCAGGATAGGGAGCGGGCAATTCAAACCGCTGGTGTCAATTTCTTTGTCGAAGTTCATGCAGGCTGCTTTCTGGCGTTGGAACTGATTTTAGTCGGCCCGTTGCTCGATGTCTTTGCGCCACACCGGATCAATGAACTCCGGCTCATGGCCGCGAGACCGCAAAAATTCTGCAAGTGCATAGCCGGTGCCGGCAGGCCAGCATTTCACGTCCTGCAGGTCATAGAGACGGTAATCCACCAGTTCGGGGCTGAGCTTCACCTCCCCGTCGCACACTGCGTGGTAGGCAATGATGACCTGGTTCATGCGCTGGAAGTCATACACCCCCAAGAGCTTGAGGGCACTGGTGTGGAGGTTGGTCTCTTCCGCGATCTCCCGCGCAATGCCCTCCTCGGACGTTTCGCCGGCTTCCATGAAGCCGGTGATCAACGCGTACATTTTGCCGGGCCAAGCCGCATTGCGGGCCAGAAGCACCTGCCCGCGGTACTCAATCACGGCCGCCAGCACGGGCGTGGGGTTGTTCCAATGGGTGAAGTCGCATGACGGGCACCGCAGGCGTGTTTTGTCACCTCCGTCTTCGGCCAGGGTGATCTCAGCCAATGGTGTAGCGCATTGCGGGCAAAACTTGAAAACTGCTGACATGGAAGCCTTTGCTATTATTTCAGGAGCTGCCCGCGCAATATCCACGAGCGCCAATGGCTGATTTACCTTCAATATCAGGCGGGGAAAACGCCGGTAGACAAGTAACGGTCGCCGCGGTCGCAGACGATGAAAACGATCACCGCATCGCGCTCGCGCTTGGCGATTTCCTGTGCCACCCAGCATGCACCGGCGGCAGAGATGCCACCGAAAATGCCCTCTTCGCGGGCCATGCGGCGGCACATGTCTTCGGCGTCGCCCTGGCTCACATAAATCAGCTCGTCAACGTTGGACGGGTCGTAAATCTTGGGCAGGTATTCCTGCGGCCACTTGCGGATGCCGGGAATGCGCGAGCCTTCAGAGGGCTGCGCGCCGATGATGCGAATGGCAGGGTTCTTCTCTTTCAGGAAGCGGGAGACACCTGTGATGGTGCCTGTAGTGCCCATGGCGCTCACAAAGTGGGTCACACGCCCGCCGGTTTGTTCCCAGATCTCAGGGCCGGTCGTTTCGTAATGGATGCGCGGGTTGTCGCCATTGGCGAATTGGTCCAGCACCCGACCTTTGCCCTCACGTTGCATCTGTTCTGCGAGGTCTCGCGCGTATTCCATGCCGCCGCTCTTGGGCGTGAGAATGAGCTCAGCACCGAAGGCCTTCATGGTCTGCGCGCGCTCGATGGACAGGTCCTCGGGCATGATCAAAATCATGCGGTAGCCCTTGACCGCAGCAGCCATGGCCAGCGCAATGCCAGTGTTGCCTGAGGTGGCCTCAATCAGCGTGTCACCGGGCTGAATGTCGCCGCGCTCCTGAGCGCGCTGAATCATGGAGAGTGCGGGGCGGTCTTTCACCGAACCCGCAGGGTTGTTGCCTTCAAGCTTGCCCAGCAACACATTGTTGCGGGCGAGGTTGTCGGTAGCCTGAATGCGTTGCAGGGCTACCAAAGGTGTTTTTCCGATTGCTTCTTCAATAGTTGGATATTTCATGCCATAAATGTGCCATAATTCGAGCTTCACGAAATACCTGCCCAGGTGGTGAAATTGGTAGACTCAGGGGACTCAAAATCCCCCGCCGCAAGGCGTGCCGGTTCGAGTCCGGCCCTGGGCACCAGATTAAAGCCGAATGTTCTTGCAACATTCGGCTTTTTCTTTGTCGGCTGGTCCGCCTGCAATGTCCTGATCCGGTGTATGCCCGAAATGGCTTGCATCACAATCTGCTTTTTGTGTACGTCCCACACACCATGTCCATGCACTCCACAGAAGATCGCACACCTGCCCTGTTCTGGAAACTGGTGGCGGCTTCGATTCTGGTGGCACTGATACCCACCCTCTGGCCGGCGCTGGATCTTCGCGCGGCGGCTCTTTTTGCCGGCGCCACACCCGCCATTGATTCAGTCAACTGGTGGTGGGTGGAATGGATCAATGCCTGGATGCCCGCCGCATTCCGGACCATGTTGGCCATTTGCGCAATCGCATGGCTCATCTCGCACTTTGCGCAGCGATGGAAGGCGTGGCGCTTGCCGCTGGCTTTTGTGGTTTGCGCCGGCATTGCCGGACCGGGTGCGGTGGTCAATTGGGGTTTCAAAGAGCACTGGCAACGTGCCCGCCCCTATCAGGTCGAAAATTTTGGCGGCACCCAGCAGTTCACCCGAGCTGCGGTGATGACAGACCAGTGCGACAACAACTGCTCTTTTGTCAGCGGGCACGTGGCATGCGGCTTCTTCTTCAGCAGCCTGATGTTGATCCATGCGCGCGGGCGCAAGTTGTGGTTGGTGGTGGGAACTGTTTCCGGACTTGCCATCGGTTTCTCCCGCATGTCAGCGGTCGCCCATTGGTTGAGCGATGTGCTGTGGGCCTACCCGATCACGCTGATGAGCAGCTGGCTTGTTTGGCAGCTGCTACTGAAGCTCTACGGGCTGAAGGGCACAGACACCAATCCGGCAGCCACATCCGGGTAACGCAATCGCAACCGAAGCTCAGTCTTCATGCGCCGGTTGTCGATTCGGCGCGACTCACTCATGAAGCTCAACAACATCACAGGCAGCTGCTTTTGGGCACTGTCTCGTGCCACTCGGGGCGGGCGTGGCAAACCGTACAAGTCTGCCGCCATGTCGAAGTAATCCCCCATCTTCAGTTGGGTGTCGTCGCTCACGTTGTAGATTCGCTGGGGAGCGCCAGCCCATAGCGCCCGCATGCAAGCGCGGGCGAGGTCATCCGCATGAATGTGGTTGGTGTACACGTCATCCTGCGGCTGGAGCACAGGCGTACCTTTTTGCAGCCGGGTACGCGGCGTCCCACCTTCCCGGTCCGGCGCGTAGATGCCCGGAATACGCAGCACAGCGATGGGTGTACCCGTTGCCTTGCCCCATGTGCGCAACACTGCTTCTGCATGCACACGGCGCTGCGCACGAGGGGTTTGCGGGGATACAGCGCGCGTCTCTGCGACCCATTCACCGAAGCAATCACCATAGACCCCGGTGGTCGAACCATAGACCGCGGAGTGCAAGGGACTGCGCAATCGAAGTACCCGCGTTAAGGCTGCAGCGCGCGGATCGGTGCATCCTTCCGTGGGCGGCGGCGCCAGGTACATCAAACGGCTGCCCAAGCCTGCCAATCTTCTCAGGCTGGACGCCTTATCCAGATTGCCCAGCAAAGGCATCACACCGGCTTTACGGAGCTCAGTAATGCGTTCTTCGCTGGAGGTGAGCGCCATCCAACGAATGTGCGAACCGGACTGTCGAATGGCGCGCATCGCCACATCGCCGCAACCGACCACCAGCACACGCTGACGTCTGAACCGCGCCGGGAGCGCACCGAGGGGGGATTGGTTTGAAGGCAAAATCGAGGGTTGTTGACAAAGCAGCCACCTAGGATACCGAAGATGAGCGAGACCGCATCCGCCACCATGACATTTTCTGTTGCCGTGCAGCCCAGCGGACGCACCTTCAGCACACACAGCGACGAAACGCTGCTGGCTGCAGGCATACGCCAAGGGGTAGGCCTGCCCTATGGTTGCAAAGACGGCGCATGTGGCTCCTGCAAGTGCAGGATGCTGTCCGGAAGCGTGGTGCACGGCGCCCATCAAGCCAAGGCACTGAGCCCCGAGGAAGAGGCGCAAGGACTGGTGTTGACCTGCTGTGCGACCGCTACCTCCGATGTGGTGCTGGAATCCAGACAGGTGTCAGCAGAAGGTGCTTTGCCGATCAAAAAGATGCCTACCCGTGTAACGACCCTGCAAAAGGTGTCTGACGACGTCATGGTGCTGCAACTTCAACTGCCAGCGAACGACACTTTTTTGTACCGCGCCGGTCAATACATTGAATTCTTGCTCCGCGATGGCGCGCGCCGCAGTTACTCCATGGCCAACGCGCCGCAGGGCAACAGTGTGGAACTGCACATTCGCCATATGCCCGGTGGCAAATTCACCGACCACGTATTCGGCGCCATGAAGGAAAAAGAAATTCTGCGGGTGGAGGGGCTTCATGGGTCTTTCTTCCTGCGGGAGGACTCCGACAAACCCATGATCCTGCTGGCCTCCGGCACGGGCTTTGCGCCCATCAAGGCGCTGCTGGAGCACATGCTCGCGCAAGGCATTGCGCGCAACACCACCCTCTACTGGGGCGGCCGCCGTCCACAAGACCTTTACATGGACGCTTGGGTAAAAGACTTCCAAATACAGATGCCTACCTTGGCCTACGTTCCGGTCGTGTCCGATGCCCTACCGGAAGACGCGTGGGCCGGCCGTACAGGATTTGTACATCGTGCAGTGTTGGCGGACTACACCGATTTGAGCGGGTATCAGGTGTATGCGTGCGGCGCGCCTGTGGTGGTGGAGTCTGCTCGGCGCGACTATGTTTCGCTAGGCGGTTTACCTGAAGAAGAGTTTTTCGCGGACGCCTTTACCTCAGAGGCCGACAAAGCCCAAGTATGAAAACAAAAAGCCGCTGTGATTTACAGCGGCTTGTTGAAGATAGGGGCTTGTTAACCCTTGCGATCCCGCTTGCCGTCGTGGTTCAAGTCAACCTGACGGTCGTGCTTTTGCAAATAGATGGCCTTGCTTTCGGCACGCTGCATCGCGGTGATTTGCTTGCGCTCATGGCGCGTCACCTTGCCGTCGGCTTCTGCGTGATCCTCTGCTTTGTCGATGCGGGCTTCGCCCCGGTTGAGCCGGCGGGCTTCACGGGCAGTCAAGGCACCGGACGTAGTGCCTTGCGCAATGCGCTTTTCCTGATTCACTTCCCGCTTGTCGATGCCTGGGGTGGCCAAGGGGTCTTTGGGTACGGGTGCGTTTTGAGCAAACGTCACACCCGCCGACAGCAAAACGGCAGTAACAATCAAAGCACGGTATTTCATGCGAAGCTCCTTTTCAAAGTGGCATGGAACAGTTCCATGCATTTTCAACGGAGAGCCAGCAAAAGACTCCGACATCCGGAATGCAAAGCTGTGTAACAGCCTGTATCCGGACGTCGGCGGTGTCGCTTATTCGCCCAAGTAGGCGGCCCGCACCTTGGGGTCGGTCAGCATGTCAGCAGCATTACCGGTCATGGTGACAATGCCGGACTCCATCACATAGCCACGGTTGGCGATCGACAGGGCTCGGCTGGCATTCTGCTCTACCAACAACACGGTTACGCCTTGGGCGTAAACGTCTTTCACAACTTCAAAAATCTTGTCCACCATGATGGGAGACAGACCCATGGAAGGCTCATCGAGCAACAGGACCTTGGGGCGACTCATCAGTGCACGGCCCATAGCCAGCATCTGCTGCTCACCGCCGGACATGGTGCCCGCCAATTGGTCCTTGCGTTCGCGCAATCTGGGGAAGATGGTGAACATTTTTTCAATGTCCGCCAGGATGCCTTCCTTGTCGTTGCGGATGTAAGCACCCATTTGCAGGTTCTCGGTGATGGTCATGCGGGTGAACACACCGCGACCTTCCGGCACCATGGCCAGGCCTTGTTTCACCAAGTCCCAAGGGCCTTGACCCTTGATGCTTTTCCCGAGGTATTCGATATCACCGGCGTTGATGGGCAAGGTACCCGTGATGGCTTTCATGGTGGTAGTCTTGCCGGCACCGTTGGAGCCGATCAGGGAGACCAATTCACCCTCGTGCACTTCGAAATCCACACCTTTGACGGCCTGAATGCCGCCATATGCCACTTTCAGGCCTTTTACTTTGAGCAGAGTCTGGGTAGTCATTTGTCAATCCTTAGTGGCCGCTCGTGCCCAAGTAGGCCTCAATCACTTTTTCGTTCTTCTGCACGTCCGCAGGTGTGCCCTCGGCGATTTGCTTGCCGTAATCCAGCACCGTTACGCGATCACACAGGCCCATGACCAGTTTGACATCGTGTTCGATGAGCAAGATGGTGCGGTTGTCTTTGCGGATGCGGTCAATCAGTTCACGCAACATGACTTTCTCAGTCGCGTTCATGCCGGCGGCTGGCTCGTCTAGAGCGATGAGCTGGGGGTCGGTTGCCAACGCACGGGCGATCTCAAGACGGCGCTGGTCGCCATAGCTCAAGGTGCGGGCTTTGTAGTCGGCAAACTTGCCGATGCCCACGTAGTCCAAAAGTTCTTGGGCGCGTTGAGCAATCGCTGCCTCTTCCGCTTTGAAGGAGCTGGTGCGGAACACGGCGCCCAACAAGCCTGAATGCGTACGGATGTGGCGGCCCACCATCACGTTTTCCAAGGCTGTCATTTCAGCGAACAAGCGGATGTTCTGGAAAGTGCGGGCAATACCGGCTTTGGCTACGGTGTGAACCGCTGTCGGTTGGTATGGTTTGCCGGCCAGTTCAAATTTGCCGCTATCCGGTGTGTACAAGCCGGTCAGCACATTGAAGAAGGTGGTCTTACCGGCACCGTTGGGACCGATCAGGCCATACACCTGGCCACGTTCAATTTTGATGCCCACATCGCTCAAGGCCTGCAAGCCACCGAAGCGCTTGGAGACGCCGGAGACGTTCAATACTGTATCTGTCATAGGTATTCCAATCAGTTGAAGGTCCCCGCCACACGAATGCAGCGGGAAGCTCGCAAAGTTCAGCTCTTGGCGTTTTGCAGGGATTTGCCGTGCTCAGGCGAAGGCCACAGACCGCGGGGGCGCAGCAGCATCACGCTGATCATTGCCAATGCAATCAGCAACTGGCGGAGGATGGAGGCATCCAGGCGGCCATCGGTCATGGTTTGCAGAGGACCAGCGACATAGCGCAGCACTTCCGGCAAGGCCGCCAACAGGACGGCGCCCAGAATGACACCCGGCAGGTGACCGACACCTCCCAACACCACCATGGCCACAATCATCACGGACTCCATCAGGCTGAAGGACTCGGGAGAGATGAAGCCCTGGAAAGAGGCAAACATGGCACCGGACACGCCGCCGAAAGTAGCGCCCATACCGAAGGCCAACAACTTCATGTTGCGGGTGTTGATGCCCATCGCTTTGGCAGCAATTTCGTCTTCACGGATGGCCATCCAGGCACGTCCAACGCGGGACAACTCCAAGCGATGGCAAATGATCACGCTGACCACTACCAATGTCAGGAATAGGTAGTAGTACAAGGTCACCGACGCAATCTCAAAGTCGCCGATCATGAGCTTCTTGCCCAGGTTCAGGCCAAAGAAGTGCAGTGAATCAATCTGATTGATACCTTTGGGTCCGTTCGTGATGTTGACCGGGTGATCCAAGTTGTTCATGAACACACGGATGATTTCACCGAAGCCCAATGTCACGATGGCCAGGTAGTCACCGCGCAGACGCAGTGTAGGAGCACCCAGCAACACCCCGAAGATGCCCGCTAGCGCCGCACCCAAGGGAATGACCAACCACAAAGGCGTGTGCATGCCATCCGGAAACATGGCTGCGATGGCAGGGAAGGTTTCAATCAGGTGTGGCGAGGACATCAAGCCGTACATGTAGGCGCCGATGGCGAAAAACGCCACGTAGCCCAAGTCCAGCAGGCCGGCATAGCCGACAACGATATTCAAGCCGAGTGCCAGCAATACGAAAAGCAATGCCATGTCGGCAATGCGCACCCAGGCGTTGCCGAAGCCTTGCAGAACGAACGGCAGAATCAGCAAGCCGGCAGCAGCCAGCAGCATGGTGAAAAGACGTTTTTGGGGGTTCATGTGCGGGTTCTCCTCAAGCACGGTCCGCAACGCGCTCACCCAGCAAACCGGAAGGACGCAGAGTCAGCACAATGATCAACACGATAAAGGCAAAAATGTCGGAGTAGTGGCTGCCCAAAACGCCGCCGGTCAAGGCGCCGATATAGCCGGCACCGATGGCTTCGATCAAGCCAAGCAAAAGTGCACCAACCACAGCACCGGCCAAGTTGCCGATACCTCCGAACACCGCAGCCGTAAAGGCCTTCAAACCGGGCAGGAAGCCCATGGCGTGCTGGGCTGTGCCGTAGTTGGATGCGTACATCACACCTGCGATGGCCGCCAAGACGGCACCGATGATGAAGGTGGCAGAAATCACAACGTCGGGCTTCACACCCATCAGGGCGGCAACGCGTGGGTTCTCAGCGGTCGCACGCATGGCACGACCCAACTTGGTGTAATTCACCAACCACATCAGGACTGCGAGGGACGCCGCCGTCACACCCAGAATCATGACTTGGGTTGGAGTGATCACAGCGCCGGCGATATCAATCGGGTTACCGGGCAACAGAGTCGGGTAAGACTTGTAGTTGGGCTTCCAGATGATCATGGCCAAAGTCTGCAACAGAATGGACATACCGATAGCGGTAATCAGCGGAGCCAGTTTGGGGCTGTTGCGCAAAGGACGGTATGCGACCTTTTCGATCACGAAGTTCAACGCAGCGGCAACGACGCATGCGATCACCAAGGCGATCAAAAGAATGACAGGGCCCGGAGTGCCGGGCATGGACTCTTGCATCAATCCGATGATGGTCCAACTGGTGAGAGCCCCCACCATCACGACTTCGCCGTGGGCAAAGTTAATCAAATTGATGATGCCGTACACCATCGTGTAGCCCAGCGCGATGAGCGCATACATGCTACCCAACACCAGACCGTTGATGATCTGCTGTATCAAAATATCCATAGAAAACTCCGTTGTTCTTGTGTGCGAACGGCCATGGCCGTTAACACTGGTGGCGTCAGACCATCGAAAGCAATAAGCCTGCCACGTCAGGTTCACTGGCGGTGCAGGCCAAAAGCAGTGCCGCGATTCTAGCGATGTCAGGCTTGGGGGTCTCGGGGGTACAGGGTGGGTTTACCCTTGAGTCTTATGCCGATTCAGCAATTCGTCCCGCATTTCATGCACTATTAGTTTTTCTTCTGATTGCGATCTTTCAAATCCCGTAGCTTCTCAGCAATACGGATTTCCAGCCCCCGTTCCACGGGGCGGTAAAAGTCGGTGTCTGGCATGCCGTCCGGCAGATAGCGTTCACCCGCTGCAAAGCCGCCCTCCTCGTCATGGGCATAGCGATAACCCTTGCCGTAGTCCAGCTCCTTCATGAGCTTGGTGGGCGCGTTGCGCAGGTGCATGGGCACTGGGCGTGTACCGTCTTTTTTCACGAACGCTTTGGCCTCATTGAAGGCCTTGTAAACCGCGTTGCTCTTGGGCGCTACAGCCAGATAGACCACGCATTCGGCCAAGGCCAATTCACCTTCCGGGCTGCCCAAGCGCTCGTATACATCCGCCGCATCCAATGCCAAACGCAGGGCACGGGGATCCGCCAATCCTATGTCTTCAGCAGCCATTCGAATGAAGCGGCGGGCCATGTAGCGCGGATCTGCCCCTCCATCCAACATACGGGTGAACCAATAGAGTGACGCGTTCGGGTCGGAACCCCGTACGCTTTTATGCAGGGCGGAGATCGTGTCGTAGAACTGCTCCCCGCCCTTGTCATAGCGCCGCATGCGTTCGCCCAGCACCTTGAGCAGCCATGCATCCGTAATCTCTGGTGCTTGCTCCTGGCGGGCAGCAATGGCGAGCGTTTCCAGTGTGTTGAGAAGACGGCGTGCATCACCATCTGCATACGCAATCAATCGATCAATTGCTATGCTTTCGATAGCTGGTAGCGCATATTCCGTCTGCGCTTTCAGCACAATTTTCTTCAAGCTGTCAGCGTCCAGAGGCTGCAACACGTACACCGCTGCACGCGACAGCAAAGCAGAATTCACTTCAAACGACGGGTTCTCGGTGGTCGCACCGATGAAGGTAAATAAGCCACTCTCCACATGCGGCAGAAACGCGTCCTGCTGGCTCTTGTTGAACCGGTGCACCTCGTCCACGAAGATGATGGTGCGACGCTGCTCGAGGCCATCACGCGCATTCAGGGCCTGATCCACCGCCTCGCGGATTTCCTTGATTCCGCCCAACACCGCACTGATGGTGATGAATTGGGCGTCAAAGGCGTCGGCCATCAAGCGCGCGATCGTAGTCTTGCCCACGCCGGGCGGCCCCCACAGGATGCAGCTGTGCGGTTGGCCCGACTCGAACGCCAGACGCAAGGCCATGCCCTCCCCCAGCAGATGCTGCTGGCCGATGACTTCACCCAGCGTTTTGGGGCGCAGCAGTTCGGCCAGTGGCTGGTGTTTGGATGGGGGAGTTGCCACAGGGATGCGTCAGGCCTTCAGGCGTTACAAATTGCGATGTGCCACCGGCGTTTCAGGCACGGGGTAGCCGGCTGCACCGAAGGTCTGCACCACCGCTTTATGGGTGTCGAAATACACCTGCCAATAGTGGTCGGTGTGGGTGTAGGGGCGCACGCACAGCAATGGCCCTTCGGGTGTGAACTGAAGAATCTCAATGTCCGGCGCAGGCGAAGTAGCCACGTTCGGAATCGCAGTGACGGCCACACGCAATCGGGCAATAGCATCTTGCACATCTACGCTATTGGCGACCTTGGCCACGCAGTCCACACGGCGATGGGGCAAGGCGCTGAAGTTCTGGATAGAGCCAGAAAACACGGTGTTGTTGCCCACGATGGTGACGACGTTGTCCGGCGTGATCAGCGTGGTGCCGAACAGGCCCAGCTCTTTCACCGTACCGGTGATACCGCCTGCGGTCACAAAATCGCCCACCTTGTAGGGGCGCAGCACCTGCATAAACACACCCGCTGCAAAGTGGGTGAGCAAACCGCCCCAGGCGGTGCCGATGGCCAGACCTGCACCAGCCAGCAAAGCGGCGAACGACGTAGTCTTGACGCCGAAGATATCCAGAATGGCGAGGATCAACACAATGTTGAGCAACACCGAGATGATGGAGGTCAGGTAGTTGGACAGGGTCAGGTCCACCTTGCCGCCCCGCTGCAACCCCGCCCCGAGCAGCCGCAGAGCCATACTGATCAGCCAGCGGCCGATGATCCAGGCAGCCAAAGCACCCAACAATTTCAGGCCGAAATCAGCCCCCTGGGTCGTCAAAAAATTCCAGATGACTTCTGTATTCATACGCAATCTCCCTCAGATGGAGGCCAAGCCAACATTTTCTGGCTGGCCCCGATATACCGTCTATTGACGGACAACATCCGCCCCAGCGGGCGGCTTGAACTGGAATAGTTCAGGGTCCGTAACGGGGTTGCTCTGGAATCCGTTGAACGTCAGCACTGATTTCTGGCCGAAAGTGTCAACTATTTCAAGTATTTCGAGTTTTCCTTGCCGGAATCCGACCCGCACACTTTGCAGCTGGCTGTCTTTGGCCTTGGGTGCGCCCTGCACCCATTGCAGACCCTCTTTGTCAGGAGAATCAGCGAGATTGAAATCCGCCTGCAGAGCCTTGATGTCTGCCGACGATGCAATCAGTGCTGCTGGCGTGGAGCCCAGGGCTTGGGCTTGTTTGCGCGCAGTGACCTGGTTCAGATCCACGTCATAGAGCCACAGCGTCTGCCCATCTGCAACGATGGTTTGCTCAAAAGGCTTCTTGTAGGTGAACTTGAAACGCCCGGGGCGCAAAAACTCGAAGGTGCCGCTGGAGACTTTGCTTCGGGCGACCTGCCCTTCCTTGGCAGGCGCTGTAACGACTTGACTGAACTCCGCTTTCCCCGACTTGACGCCCTTGATAAAGGATTCCAAGTCATTCAAACCGGTAGCGCCCGCAGATAGTGCGCAAGTAGCTATAAAAAAAGTAGCAAATCGCTTCATGCAAACCTTATTCGTTGCGGCTCGGAACCAGAATATCTCGCTGCCCACTGCCGCTCATGGCACTGACCAGCCCGGCCTTCTCCATGTCCTCAACCAAACGGGCGGCGCGGTTGTAGCCGATCTTCAGGTGGCGCTGCACCAATGAGATGCTGGCCTTGCGGTTCTTGAGCACCACCTCAACCGCCTGGTCGTACATAGGGTCTTTTTCGCCACCGCCGTCCTCGCCGCCAACGCCATCCTCGCCGTCGACCGTACCACCTTCCAGCACGCCCTCGATGTAATCCGGCTCACCCTGGCTTTTGAGATAGCTCACCACGCGGTGCACCTCGTCGTCGCTCACAAATGCGCCGTGTACCCGCACCGGAAAACCGGTGCCGCTGGCCATGTACAGCATGTCACCCATGCCAAGCAAGGCTTCAGCCCCCATTTGGTCGAGAATCGTGCGGCTGTCGATCTTGGACCCCACCGAGAAGGCAATGCGGGTCGGAATGTTGGCCTTGATGAGACCCGTAATCACGTCTACGCTGGGACGCTGGGTGGCGAGGATCAAGTGGATACCCGCCGCACGTGCCTTCTGGGCCAGCCGCGCGATCAGCTCTTCAATCTTCTTGCCCACCACCATCATCAAGTCCGCCAGCTCATCGATGATGACCACGATGTGCGGCAGGCGCTGCAGGGGCTCTGGGCTTTCAGGGGTTAGGCTGAAGGGGTTGTAAATGAACTCGCCTTTGGCTTTGGCCTCGTCGATCTTGGTATTGAAGCCGGCCAGGTTACGCACGCCCATTTTGCTCATGAGCTTGTAGCGTTTTTCCATCTCGGCCACGCACCAATTGAGGCCATGCGCCGCCTGCTTCATATCAGTGACCACGGGTGCCAACAAGTGTGGAATTCCTTCGTACACGGACATTTCCAGCATCTTGGGGTCAATCATCAGCAGGCGCACATCGCGCGCCTCCGCCTTGTACAACAAGGACAGAATCATGGCGTTGATACCCACCGACTTGCCGGAGCCGGTAGTACCCGCCACCAGCACGTGCGGCATCTTGGCCAGATCGGCCACGATGGGGTTACCGATGATGTCTTTGCCCAGACCCATGGTGAGCATAGATTTGGCTTCGTTGTAGACCTGCGATCCCAGAATTTCAGAGAGACGAATGCTCTGCCGCTTGGCGTTTGGCAACTCCAGCGCCATGTAGTTCTTGCCGGGGATGGTCTCCACCACACGGATGGACACGAGGCTCAGGCTCCGCGCCAAGTCTTTGGCCAGGCCCACAATCTGAGAGCCCTTCACGCCCGTGGCGGGTTCGATCTCGTAACGGGTAATAACCGGGCCGGGTTGGGCCAGCACCACACGCACTTCCACGCCGAAGTCCTTGAGCTTTTTCTCGATCATACGGCTGGTCATTTCCAGCGTTTCAGGGGACACCGTTTCCTGCCGTACTTGCGGATCATCCAGCAGAGCCACTTGCGGCAACTTGCTGTCCGGCATTTCGCTGAACAGGGGTTTCTGCCGCTCTTTGGCGACCCGCACGCTGGGCGGCAGCTCTACCAAAACGGGCTCAATCACCACCGGTGCCGGTGGCGGGTGAACGATCAGTTCTTCACCACGCTCTTCGAGGAAAACCTCTTCCCGTTCCCGAACCGCCAGCTGCCCGAGCTCGCGGTCCTGTGCTTCTTCTTTTTTCTCACGCCGGGATTCGACCAAAGAATACAAAAAGCTGCCGATGCGTTCAGCCACACGCGGCCACGAGAAATTAAACACCCAAGACACACCGACCAAGCCCAAAACAATGGCAATCAGGCCGGAGCCGGCAAAACCCATCCAGCGGACACTCCACGGGCCCAACAACTGCCCCATGGCACCACCGCTGGCCCCAGGCAACATCAGTTCCAGGCGATAGAGGCGCGCCCACTCCAAGGAGGTACTGGCATACATGAGCAAAAACAAGCCACCCCAGAACATCCAGCGCCGCTGACGATGATTGACCACAGAAGCAGCCTCCACGTCTTCGTCTCCGCGAAGCCGGTCTGCCAACAAAGATAACCAGACACGACCTGCAGCAGCCACACACCACCACACCGAAAATCCGAACAGGAAATAGCTCAAATCCGACCACAGCGCACCCAAACGACCTACATGGTTATGTGTGGGCGCACCGGAGCCGGATGTCGACCAGGCGGCATCCTGCACGGAGTGGCTCAACAGTGCGATCAGCCACAAAGCCAGCAAAACAAAGCCGACCACCAATGCAATTTCGTTCGCAAATCGGCTCAGGCCCGGGGCGGCAGGTTCTGGCGCCTTCTTGCGGGTCGGTGAATGAAGAGTGTGGAGTGAATAGGTCATGTCATGGTGCGCAACAGCTTAGCGTTGCGCAAACGGAATCAACGTGGCTTGGAGCGTCGCTCCCACACCCGTATACCGCCATCGTTGTTGGTTTTGATGAAGCCCTGGTCTTCGAAGTCCTTCATCACACGACTCACCATTTCACGTGAGGCGCCGACCATCTTGGACAAGTCCGAACGGGACACTTTTTCACGGATCAGCATTTCACCTTTGTCGATGGGCTCCGCCATGTCCAACAACACGTTGGCCACGCGTCCATAAACACCCATCAACGCAAGCGACACAATTTTCTGGTCCGCTGTGCGCAGTCGTTGCACCAAACCGCGCATCACAGCACCGGCAATGGCCGCATTGTTGCTGACACAGCGGGTGAAATCATCTCGCCCCAGCACCAGCACATCCATCTGGGTTTCGGCCTGAACCGTGGCCGAGTGGGCTTCGTTATCAATCAGGCTCATCTCACCGATGTAGTCACCGGCCTTCAGCGTTGCCAGAATGACTTCTTTGCCCTTGCTGTCGGTCATCACCACATGCGACCGGCCAGACAGTATCAGAAACAGCGCGTTGGAGTTATGCCCTTGCCGGACGACGTCCTCCCCTTTTTTGATTTTGCGTTTGGTGACATTTGCCGCCAGATCGTCAATCTGCTCCTGAGTCAAATTGGCGAAAAGGGGCACCCGTCGAATCAAATCCTGGTTGCTCAACATTGCCATTGATTGGGGTTCCTGCTTGCTAATGTGCTGCTTCTTACAATCAAGGGTCCGGCTGCTAGCAGCCTTGCAGATCCCGCAACAGCATCCATATGGAAAGCTGTCCCACCGAACTGTACACGGCTCGGTTCACGATTTTCGTAGAAGAAGGTTACATCATGTCTAACACCAAACACGCCAAGGTAATGATCCTGGGCTCCGGTCCTGCCGGATACACCGCCGCCGTCTACGCGGCGCGTGCCAATTTGAATCCGGTCTTGGTCACCGGCATTGCCCAAGGCGGCCAACTCATGACCACCACGGAGGTGGACAACTGGCCGGCCGATGTGAATGGTGTGCAAGGCCCCGAATTGATGCAGCGCTTTCAGGAGCACGCTGAGCGTTTCAAAACCGAGATCATTTTTGATCACATCAATGCAGTAGACCTCACCAAGCGCCCTTTCACCTTGAAAGGCGACACAGACTCTTACACCTGTGATTCGCTAATCATCGCCACCGGTGCCTCTGCCAAGTACCTCGGCCTGCCTTCCGAATCCGCATTCATGGGCCGCGGGGTTTCCGGCTGTGCCACCTGCGACGGTTTTTTCTACCGCAATGAAGTGTGCTGCGTAGTGGGTGGTGGCAATACTGCGGTGGAAGAGGCACTCTACCTTTCCAACATCGCCAGCAAGGTGTACCTGGTACACCGCCGCGACAAATTCAAGGCCGAACCTATCTTGGTGGACAAGCTGATGGACAAA
This sequence comes from Curvibacter sp. Hmag1.1, assembly GCF_059769165.1. Classification (NCBI taxonomy): domain Bacteria; kingdom Pseudomonadati; phylum Pseudomonadota; class Betaproteobacteria; order Burkholderiales; family Comamonadaceae; genus Curvibacter; species Curvibacter sp. Hmag1.1. Next base: position 3,251,091 of record NZ_JBMBGX010000002.1, on the reverse strand, counting down.
GTTGCGGCAGGCAAGATCGAGCTGAAAACCTTCAAGACCCTGGAAGAAGTATTGGGCGACGCGTCCGGCGTTACCGGCATCCGCCTCAAGAGCGTGCATGACGGATCCACTGAAGACGTGACGCTCAAAGGTTGCTTCATTGCCATCGGCCATGCACCGAACACAGAGATTTTCCAAGGGCAACTGGAGCTGGAAAATGGCTACATCGTGACCCAGGGCGGCCTCAAGGGGTTTGCGACTCAGACCAGCATTCCGGGCGTCTTTGCTGCCGGCGATGTGCAGGATCACGTTTACCGCCAGGCGATCACCAGTGCGGGAACCGGCTGTATGGCCGCGCTGGACGCTCAGCGCTATCTTGAGCAGCAGGAATAGGGAAATTGGCGCGGTCCTGCAGGACCCGCTATAATTTGAGGCTTTGCTGAATTCGCCCCGTGAGGGGCCGCCCTCTCATCGAGGGGTTTGGCAAGTTCCGCTGAGTATTCAGCGGGGGGTTACCGCCACCCTTTCTCTTGGCGAGGTGAGGCCGGCGCACTTTTGCACCGGCCGTATCAATCGGAGTGTCCACATGGCACGCGTATGTGAAGTAACGGGCAAAGGCCCCATGGTCGGAAACAATGTTTCCCACGCCAACAACAAAACCAAGCGCCGGTTCCTGCCGAACCTGCAATACCGCCGTTTCTGGGTGGAGTCTGAAAACCGCTGGGTTCGCCTGCGTATTTCTAACGCCGGCCTGCGTCTGATCGACAAAAACGGTATCGATTCTGTGCTCGCCGATCTGCGCGCACGTGGTCAAGCTTAAGGAGTAAAGCACCATGGCAACCAAAGGCGGACGCGAAAAAATCAAGCTGGAATCCACAGCTGGTACCGGTCACTTCTACACGACCGACAAGAACAAGAAGACCATGCCCGAGAAGATGTTGATCAAGAAATTTGATCCCGTTGCTCGCAAGCACGTCGACTACAAGGAAATCAAGCTGAAGTAATTCACGCTTGCCTTGATGAAAAGCCCGCCTTGAGCGGGCTTTTTTACGTTTGATGCTCGCAAGACTACCTCGCCCGAGAGGAGGTGATGGGTATGCCGGTTTTGCGTAGATCAAGGAGGAGCCCGCAGGGCGGGGGACACGGAGCAAAGCCGGTGTACCCATCACCGCTGTGAAACAAAGTCAAGAATACGGAAGCACAAAAAAGCCCGCACTAGGCGGGCTTCAGATCAGTTAGGTGAACTCTTAGACGCGTGCAGCGCGCAGCTTCATGGAAAAGTCACGCAAAGCGGCAATGCCACTTTCTTCCGCACGGTGGCACCAGCCTTGCAGGTCCTTGGTCAACTGTTCGCGGGACACGCTGGTGTTGAGCCACATCTGGCGCAGCTCTTCACGCATGGTGACCATCTTATCGAGCACTGGAGAAGCGGCGCGGGCTTGGGCCAACTGAGGGGCAGCAGCCGCAGGCACCTTTTCCACATCACGGTGCATCCAGCGCTTGGCGGCTTGGATCATGGCGGCATCCGCACTGCGTGCCTTCATGGCTTCCAACTCGTCACGAGCGGCCTGGCGAACGCCCTTGGCGTAGGTCGCCATGATTTCGTAGCGGTTTGCAATGAGCGCTTCCAGAGTCTTCTCGTCAGCCACAGGGCGGACGTCGCCGTAGGCAGCTTTGGGAGGCGTCTTTTTGACCTTGGCAAGACCCAAGGCACTCATGATGGAGATGTACATCCAGCCGATGTCGAACTCGTAAGGCTTCACCGACAACTTGGCGGATGTGGGATAGGTGTGGTGGTTGTTGTGCAACTCTTCGCCGGCAATGATGATGCCCCAAGGGGAAATATTGGTCGAAGCATCAGGTGCTTCGAAGTTGCGGTAACCCCAGTAGTGAGCCGCACCGTTGATGATGCCGGCCGCAGTGATGGGCGTCCACGCCATTTGCACCGCCCAGACGGCCAGGCCTGCAGCGCCGAACATGAACAGATCAATGATCATCATCAATCCCACGCCCTGCCAAGAGTAGCGGGTGTACAAGTTGCGCTCGATCCAGTCATCCGGGGTACCGTGGCCGAAACGGGCCATGGTTTCCTTGTTTTTGGACTCGGCACGGTACAGCTCAGCACCCTGGAACAACACGGTCTTGATGCCGTGGACGTGAGGGCTGTGTGGATCTTCCGCCTGCTCGCACTTGGCGTGGTGCTTGCGGTGGATGGCAGCCCACTCTTTGGTGACCTGACCGGTGGTCAGCCACAGCCAGAAACGGAAAAAATGAGAGGCAATGGGGTGCAGGTCCAGCGAGCGGTGCGCTTGGTGGCGGTGCAAAAACACGGTCACGCTGATCATGGTCACGTGGGTCAATGCCAGGGTAAACAGCACCATCTGCCACCAGGCGATATTCCAGGCACCGTGGGCCAGCCAATCAATTGCTGCGTTCAGCACAGCCCAGTCAGGTAAGAACATAGTTCGCTCAATCTCTCAACGAGGTTTGGTTATGTATGACAAGGGGACGACGCACGCCCCCTTGTGAAGCCGCTATTTTAGATGCAGCAGTCAGTTTTAGCCAGATAAATCAACGTGAAGTTAAAAAACATTAACTTTCGTCAAAAGATTCACTTCTTTTGCCAAACCGCTGCGAAAAATCCGTCGGTTTGATGCAAATGTGGCCACAAACGCAGGTACAACTGTCCGTCATCGCCCCCGCTGCACAGGCTTGGTGCATTTTCAACCTTGAGGTTGGAAAGGACATCCCCAGCCGGTAGATGTACAAATTCCGGGTTGGCCGCAGAAAACGCATCCGCAATCGCCTCGTTCTCTTGTGGCAAGACGCTACAAGTCGCGTAGACCAATCGCCCGCCGGACTTCACCATACGCGCAGCGCTTTGCAAGATGGCAGCTTGCTTCACCGCCATTTCTTCCACGCCCGCCATGGTCTGGCGCCATTTGAGGTCCGGATTGCGGCGCAAAGTTCCCAGTCCGGTGCAAGGCGCATCTACCAACACGCGATCCAGCTTGCCGGAGAGGCGCTTCACGCGGTCGTCGCGCTCATGGGCAATCGCTGCAGGATGTACGTTGGACAAGCCGCTGCGGGCCATACGGGGCTTGAGCGCGTCCAAGCGATGCGCGGATGTGTCGAAGGCGTACAGGCGTCCGGTGCTCCGCATGGCGGCGCCCAGCGCCAATGTCTTGCCACCGGCGCCTGCGCAGAAGTCCACCACCATTTCACCTCGCTTGGCGTCGACCAGCATGGCCAAGAGCTGGGAGCCTTCGTCCTGCACTTCAAAGTCACCACGCAGGAAGGCTTCGTTCTTGTTCAGGGCCGGCTTGCCGGCAATGCGCAGCCCCAAGGGAGAGAACGGCGTGGGCACAGCCTTGATGCCGGCTTGCTGCAGTTCTTTTTGTACATCTGCACGCTTGGCCTTGAGGGCGTTCACGCGCAAATCCAAGCCAGCGCCCAGATTCAGGTTTTCGACCAGAGGCCAAAAACCATCCCCCAGCTGATCTTTCAGGGGCTGCACCAGCCACTCCGGCAGGTTGTGGCGATGGCGCTCCATCAGGTCGTCAGGCTTGACGGCTTCGCACTGGTCCAGCCAGCGCTTTTCCTGGTCCGTCAATGCGCTACGCAGGAAATCGCCGGGGCCATAAAAGCCCAGAATGGCCAGACGGCGCTCTTTGGGGCCGCTCCCGGAAGGAGCAAGGTGGTCAAACAGCAGTTTTTTCCGGAGGACGGTGTACACCGTTTCAGCCAATGTGGCACGCTCACGCGGTCCCAAGCCGCGGTTGTCACGGAAGAAACGGGAGACGATAGCGTCTGCAGGGTGGTCGAATTTGAGGGTGAGCCGGACCAGTTCGGTACAGGCTTCAAGCAGGGCTTTTGGATGCATAACCTAGTATTGTCCCATGTTCGATGAAAAACTACCCCCTCTCGTGATCACCCCGCCCGGCCGCTATCGCCATTACAAGGGCATGGAATACCAAGTGCTGGACACGGTGCGCCACAGCGAAACCTGTGAACCCATGACGCTGTATCGCGCTCTGTATGGCGAACAAGGCCTCTGGGTCAGACCCGCAGCGATGTTTCTGGAAACGGTGGTGATTGAGGGGGTAGCGCAGCCCCGTTTCACCAGGATTGATGGCTGAATAACCTCTAGCGCCCGCGGGATATGCGCAAGCAGCTCCTGATTTGATAGCGTCTTCAGATGACTGGTAAGGCCAACTCGGCCTCCAAGCCACCATGCGGGAGGTTTCGCAGTAGCAGGCTACCACCGTGCTGCCGGGCAATGTCATGGGCTGCGGCCAGGCCCAAGCCAACCCCGCCGGTATGCCTATTGCGCGAGCTTTCCACCCGGTAGAAAGGCTGCAAGACCTTGGTGAGTTCGCCTTCGGGAATGCCGGGGCCCCGGTCCCGCACCAGCACCCGCAGAGTTTTGTCTGCTAGTTCCAATTGCACCTTGGCCCCACCGCCGTAGCGCACGGCGTTGTCCAGCAGGTTATTGAGGCATCGCCGCAGTGCGCTGGCCTGGGTGCGCACGGGGGGAAACCCCTGCAAAGTAGTGGCCTCCACGGACACGTCGTGACCACAGTCCTGCTGGTCATGCGCGAGGCTGCTGACCAGAGAAGCCACGTCCATGGGCATCCAGGGTTCAGCATCCGCTGCCCCGCGCAGATAATCCAAGGTCGCGCGGATCATCGCGTCCATCTCGGTAATGTCTTTGGCAAAGCGTTGACGTTCCGCCTCGTCTTTCAATGACTCTGCCCTCAGCGCCAAGCGGGTGAGCGGCGTGCGCAGATCGTGCGAAACCGCAGCTACGAACTGGTCGCGCTGCTCGAGCTGCGCTCGGATGTGCTGCTGCATCTGGTTGAACACCTGCGTGGCCTCACGGCACTCCAGGGTGCCTGTCTCAGGCAAGGGCGCTCGGTGGATGTTATGACCCAACTCACGGGCAGCACCGGCAAGCCGGCGCACCGGGTCGGAGAGCCAGCGCGCCCCCACCCAAGCCGCCAAAAGCAAGGCCCCCAAACGCACCCCGATATCCAGCAGGAGTCCTGCAGGCGGCGGGCCACCGTGGGGCCCCGGGCCGGGATGAGGAGGAGGCTCCGGCAGTGCTTGACCCTGCAATCCCGTGCCAGCATCCGCAATAGGTGTGACAAATGCCATCTGCTCACCGGGTGCGCCACGCGGAGGAAAACCCGGCTTGAAGTCGGGCCGCATTTCAAACAGCAGGGTCAATGCCAGCACATGGCTACTGAGCACCGCCACAGCCAATAGCAATGCGAGACGTCCGAACAAGGTGTCCGGCACGCAACGCGCGGCCATCACTTTCCATCGTGCCAGCCATGCCGTCGAGGCCCTCATACCCGCCAAGCCATCCGCCCTTGCACCGATTGCACATTGAACATGTAGCCCGCTCCGCGCACGGTTTTGATCATGGAAGGCTCGTCGGGGTCATCCGCCAGCTTCTGCCTCAGGCGGGACACCAGCAAGTCGATGCTGCGTTCAAACGCGTCCATGGCCCGGCCGCGTGCCTGCTCCATCAGCTGGTCACGACTGAACAAACGGCGTGGTGTCTGCAAAAAGGTATTCAGGAGCCTGAACTCGGCGTTTGACAAGGCCACCACCAAGCCGGTTGGCGACACCAGCGTACGTTCCTCGCGGTGCAGCTCCCAGCCGTCAAAGCAGACCACATCACTGCGTGCCACATTCGGGGCGACCTCTTTGGCGCCTTGCGAGCGGCGCAGCACGGTGTGGATACGGGCGACCAGCTCACGCGGCTCAAAGGGTTTGCCCATGTAGTCGTCCGCCCCGTTTTCCAGCCCCATGATGCGGTCAAACGTGGTGGTCCGGGCGGTGAGCATGATCACCGGGATCTGGGAGCGTTCACGGATTTCGCGGGACAAGGTGAGCCCGTCCGTACCGGGCAGCATCACATCCAGCACCACCAGATTCACCGCATGGCGGGCCAACTGGGCACGCATGCTGTCTGCGTCGCAAGCCGTGTGCACCTCGAAGTTGAATCGGCTGAGGTATTCGCCCAACAGCTCGGTGATTTCGGCGTCGTCGTCAACGATGAGGATGGATATCTTGGTATGCATGGACAGTCCCTTCGGCCCGCTCAGTGTAGAAAACCACCCGCCTCGCAAAGCCCTGAATTGGCAGGTGTGCGGCCCGCTTCTCAACGCTTGAAACCGCCTTTTGTATCAAGCCCGGTACAAAGCCGACAAACCGGCGATACCTCCGCTTTCAAGAATCAAACTGTCGCTCGGCTCCATCGGTTCCGGGTGGCACTTCACCCACCTACCGAGAAAGGAAATGACCATGAGCACCATCAGCGGGGTCAGCGGTTCCAGCAATGCCTGGGCGGCAGTCAGTGCACAACGGGCCCAGCACCAGGCGAAGATGTTCGCCAAGGTCGACACCGACAGCAGTGGCAGCGTCGACCAGACCGAACTCAGCAGCATGTTGAGCGATATCGCCAGCAAAACAGGCACCAGCCTGGGCGACAGCAAAGAACTGTTCACGAAAATGGACAGCAACTCCGACGGCAGCCTCTCCAGCGATGAGCTGGACAAGGGCATGAAAGACCTGATGCCGCCTCCGCCCTCGACCATGGACTTCGCCCAGTCCCGCGGCATGGGTGGCAGCAATGGCAGCCAGGACGACTTGTTCGCCAAGGTCGATACCGATGGCGACGGTTTCGTCAGCAAGGACGAGCTGCAAGTGTTGACCGACAAAATCAAGGCCGATACCGGCCAGGATGTCAGCCAGGACTTCAGCCAGCTCGACACCGACGGCAGTGGCTCCTTGTCGCAAACCGAGTTCGATGCCGGCCGGCCCCAGCCACCTGAGGGTTCCCAAGGCAGCAGTGGCACACAAGGTGCGCATGGCCCCGGTGGACCGGGCGGACCGCCCCCCGGTGGCGGGCATGGCGGTGCCGAGAAAACAGAGTCCAGCAGCAGTGCGACCTACGACCCCTTGGACACCAACCAGGACGGCACGGTGTCAGAGATTGAGCGCTTGGTGGGAGAAATCAAGAACGCGGTGGCTTCGCTGTCGGGAAGTGACAGCGATTCCGGGACAGACAGCACGTCGTCTGCATCTGCGACTGACACGGATGACAGCAAAACCAGCGCTGTGATTGCCAACCTTGCCAAGCAGATCTATGCCCAAGTCGCGCAGGGTCTGGGCGGAAGCACAAGCAGCCTGCTCAGCGCTTCAGCATAAAAAGTGCTGCTAGCGCAAACGGAATGTGCGCTGGCAGCTACTTTTTTGATAGCAGCGTCGCAACCGCCTGGGGGTAAATGCGGTGCTCCTGCGTGAGTACCCGGGCGGCCAGTGCGTCTGCTGTATCGCCAGGCAACACGGGCACCACGGCCTGCTCCAAGATCGGTCCATGGTCCAGCTCAGGCGTCACCAGGTGCACGGTGGCACCGGCAAATTTGCAACCGGCATCCAGCGCCCGTTGGTGCGTGTTCAAGCCGCCAAAAGCCGGCAACAGCGAGGGGTGAATGTTCACCAGACGCCCGGCATACTTCTCCACAAAGCCCGCGGTGAGGATGCGCATGAACCCGGCCAGCACCACCAGGACGGGTGCCTGCGGCGTGTCATAGCGGTTGATCACCTCAGCCAGGGCGGCATCAAACGCTTCGCGGTCGGCATAGGTTTTGTGGTCAAGCACATGGGTATCCAAGCCCTGCTCTTTGCCGAACACCAAGCCACCGGCGGTACCCTTGTTGCTGATAACGGCAGCCACCCGGGCGCCGTATCGACCCGGCCAGTCTTCTTTTTGGGATGCGCGCACGATGGCTGCCATGTTGGAGCCACCGCCAGAGATCAAAATCACGATGTTTTTCATAACTGGCTGAATTATGACCACCCCCCTCCTGCTCTCCCCTGTCGAAGCCCGCGTGCTGGCCACCCTGATGGAAAAAGCCCGCACGGTGCCCGACAGCTATCCGCTTACCCTGAACAGCCTGCTGCTGGGCTGCAACCAAAAGACCAGCCGGGAGCCACTGATGGAGTTGAGCGAGTCCGAAGTCAGCAGCGCCGTCGACAGCCTGCGCGAGGCCGGCCTGTTGCATGAAACCAGCGGCGGACGCGCCGTCAAGTTCACCCACAACGCCCAACGGGGTATCGGTGTGCCTGAACAAAGTGCTGTGTTGCTGGGCCTCTTGATGTTGCGCGGCCCGCAGACGGCCGCCGAGCTGCGTCTGAATGCCGAGCGCTGGTACCGTTTTGCCGACACCTCGTCGGTCGAAGCGTTTCTGGACGAGCTGCAGGAACGCAGTGAAGAAAAAGGCGGCCCCCTGGTCATCAAGCTGGACCGCGCACCCGGGGCCCGCGAACAACGTTGGGCCCACCTGCTGTGCGGGCCGGTGGATGCCAGCGCGGCGGTGGGCAGCCGGTCCGGCGCTGCAACGGGCCCGGCCAACGTGGAGCTTCAGGCCCGTGTCATGCAACTGGAAGCGGAGGTAGCCGACCTGCGCGCCACCGTACAAAAACTGTGCGCCGAACTCGGAATGTCACAACCCGGACAAGAATAAAAGAACGACCGTGCTAAAACACGGCGTAAAGTTCTGTTGAACCTGATAACGAGACCGAGGAGACTGCAATGGATCTGGCATTCACGCCTGAGGAACAGGCTTTCCGCGAGGAGGTGCGCACTTGGGTGACTTCCCACCTGCCCGCCGACATCGCCAACAAAGTGCACAACGCCCTGGAGCTGACCCGCGAAGACCACCAGCGATGGGCCAAAATTTTGGGCGCCAAAGGCTGGCTGGGTTTCGGCTGGCCCAAGGAATTTGGCGGCCCCGGCTGGACGGCCATCCAAAAGCATTTGTTTGAAGAAGAATGCGCGCTCGCCGGTGCGCCAAGGGTCATCCCCTTCGGCCCGGTGATGGTGGCGCCGGTGATCATGGCCTTCGGCAACGCTGAACAGCAGCAGCGCTTTTTGCCCGGCATTGCCAGTGGTGAAGTCTGGTGGAGCCAGGGCTACAGCGAACCGGGCTCCGGCTCGGACTTGGCCTCGGTCAAGACGCGTGCAGAGCGCCAGGGCAACAAATACATCGTGAACGGCCAGAAGACCTGGACCACGCTGGGCCAGTACGGCGAGTGGATATTCTGTCTGGTGCGCACCAGCAATGAAGGCAAGCCACAAACCGGCATCAGCTTCCTGCTGATCGACATGAAAAGCCCTGGCGTGACGGTGCGCCCCATCATCATGCTCGACGGCGGCCACGAGGTGAACGAAGTCTTTTTTGATAACGTGGAAGTCCCGGTGGAGAACCTGATCGGCGAAGAGAACAAGGGCTGGACCTATGCCAAGCACCTGCTGAGCCACGAGCGCACCAACATTGCCGACATCAACCGCTCCAAGCGCGAGTTGGAGCGCCTCAAGCGAATTGCCAAGCGCGAGGGCGTGTGGGAAGACAGCCGCTTCCGCGATGAAATCGCCAAGCTGGAAGTGGATGTGGTTGCCCTAGAGATGCTGGTGCTGCGCGTGCTGTCCGCTGAGAAGAGCGGCAAAAACTCGCTGGACATTGCCGGCCTGTTGAAGATCCGGGGCAGCGAGATCCAGCAGCGCTACAGCGAATTGATGATGCTGGCTGCCGGCCCATTTGCCCTGCCGCTCATCCGCGAAGCCATGGAAGCCGGCTGGCAAGGCGACGCCACTGCTGGCGCCCTGGGTGGCTTCCCCGGTGGCGAAGTGGGCAATGCGCCCTTGGCCTCCGCTTACTTCAACCTGCGCAAGACCACCATCTATGGCGGCAGCAACGAAGTGCAACGAAACATTGTTGCTCAGGTCGTCCTGGGCTAACGGGAGAAGAACATGGACTTTGATTTTTCTGACGACCAGGAACAACTGCGCGACGCGGTGCGAAAGTACGTTGACAAGGGCTACACCTTCGAACGCCGTCGCGCGGCCGAGAAAGCCGGTGGCTTTGATGCCGCCGCCTATGCCGAGCTGGCAGAGCTAGGACTTACCGGCCTCTATGTGCCCGAAGACGATGGCGGCATGGGGTTGGGCCCCATTGAAGGCATGGTGGTGATGGAGGAGCTGGGCCGCGGCATGGTGATGGAGCCTCTGGCGCAGAGCCTGATCGCCGGTGCGGTGTTGGCAGGCTATGCGGATGCCGCCACCCGTGCCGCTTGGCTGCCCGGTGTGGCCAGTGGCGAAAAGCTGGTGACCCTGGCCTACCAGGAGCGCGGCAGCCGCTACGCTCTGGATGCCATTGCAGGAAAAGCGCACCAGGCGCCCGGTGGCTATGTGCTGAACGCTACAAAAAGCATAGTAGCTGCCGGCGACAAGGCCGACGCCTACATCGTCTCCGCCAAGGTCAACAGCGTGATGGGCCTGTTCCTGGTAGAGCGCGAATCCGCGGGCGTCAGCACCCGGGGCTACAACACCCAGGGCGGTGGCCGTGCGGCAGAAGTCGCCTTCAAAAATGCTCCTGCGACCCTGATCACCACCCAAGGCCAAGCTGCGCTGGAACACGCGGTGGACATCGGCATTGCCGCCACCTGCGCAGAGGCCGTGGGCGTGATGGACAAGACCCTGGACATCACCGCCGAGTACATGAACACCCGCAAACAGTTCGGTGTGGCGATCAGCAGCTTCCAGGCACTGCGCCATCGCATGGCCGACATGAAGATGCAGCTGGAACTGGCCCGCTCCATGAGCTACTACGCCAGCCTCAAGCTCAATGCACCCGCACCGGAACGCCGCGCGGCCATGGCACGCGCCAAGTACCAACTCGGGACCAGCATGCGCTTCATCAGCCAGCAAGCGGTGCAGCTGCACGGCGGCATTGGCGTGACGGACGAGTACATCGTGAGCCACTACTTCCGCAAGCTCACCGAACTGGAAATGAGCTTCGGCGACACCCTTCACCACCTGGGTGAAGTGTCAGCCCGCATGCAGGACACGGCTGGCGTTTTCGCCTGATCTGCGGCGGTGTCCGATAGGCCCGGTTGCTGCGAAGCACCGGGCTTTTTTTCGCCTTTGACAGCTGAGTCGCGGTGTAGGATGTACATCAACATATCTGTAGAACCCGTGTAATCCCCAGCCCAGCACCATGAAAGGCAACGCCTCCCGCCCTGCTACCGGTTTCCGGGCCGGCTTGGTAGACATGTACAGCGCCGCGACTCCGCAAGCGGGCAGGCTGCGTGCTGCGCATCTGACTGCCGTCGTCCGGCTGACACCTGAAACCATGCTGGCCAACATCGCCAGCGCCGGGCTGATTTTGTGGACGTTTTCTCCAGACATCAGCTGGGAACTGTTGCTTTGGTTTGCCGGCATCCTGACCGTGTGCTTGTTTGCGTTGCGCAGCTGGCGCCGGAGTTTGGGTCGGCAATTCACCCAAGCTTCACCTGGCACCATCCACAAAGCCACTTGGCACGCCATCGTGCTCGGTGGCGTATGGGCCTTTATTCCGGTCTTCTGGTTTCCGGGCGCCTCTGACAGCCAACAGTTGACCATCGCCACCCTGCTGACCGGGATGATCGGTGCCGGCGGTTTTGTACTGAACCCGCTACCACTGGCCAGCGTGGCCTATGTCACGGTGTTCAGTGCCTCCGCTCTCGCAGCTCTGTGGCGTAGCGGTAACCCTGCGTATTCAGGCGTTGCGGCGTTGGTCAGTGTCTATGCCCCCTTGGTGACGCTCGCCGCCCTGACTGCCTGGCGCAAGTCCATGGCCTTGATCAATGCGGAGAGCCAATCGCAACAGCAGGAACAGACGATCTCTGTGCTTCTCTCGGACTTTGAACAAAACGCCGGCGATGCACTCTGGGAAACCGATGCCGCCGGTCGGCTGGTGCACATCTCGCCGAAGTTGTGTGAGCTGCTCCAAGTCAGCGAAGAAAAAGTTTCGGGCAACACATGGATGAGCATCTTGGTGCCCATTGATGCCAGCGGTGCAGTCACCCTGTCAGAGGCTTTGGCGAGTGGCAAGCCCTTCAAAGAATTGCAGATCTCCTTCAAAAGTCCCAGCGGGAACCGACACATTCAGCTGAACGGCAAAGCACTGCAAAACGATGAAGGCGCCTTCTCCGGATGGCGTGGGGTGGTCTCCGACGTCACGGAGAAAGTGCAAAGCACCAACCTGTTGCGGCAACTGGCCCACACGGACTCTTTGACCGGACTGACCAACCGATTCAAGCTCCGGGAATTTTTGACGGAGAAGGTCGCCGGAAAGCACCCCCTGGCTCTGCTATCCATCGATCTGGACCGCTTCAAAGCCATCAACGATCGCCATGGCCACAGCGTAGGGGACGATGTGCTGCGTTTGATCGCCCAGCGACTGAGGCAGCAACTCGGCCCACAAACCATGATTGCCCGCCTGGGTGGCGATGAATTTGCGGTTGTATTGGTAGAACCGGGCGACATCCAGCAAGCACCCACACTGGGTCGCCGGGTGGTACACCTGCTTCAAGAGCCCTTGGACATCAGCGTGCGCCGCCTGACCGTGGGCGGCAGTGTGGGTTTGACTATCAGCCGTGGGGACGTCGTTACCCTGGATGAACTGATGGTTCAGGCCGACATTGCCCTCTATGCGGCCAAAGACGCCGGACGCGGGCAATGTGTGGCCTACACCCCTGAACTGGGGGCCGTCAACCAGCGACGGGCCACCCTGGAATATGGCCTTCGGAAGGCCCTGCACCAGCAGGAGCTACAGCTCTACTGGCAACCCAAGGTCGACCTCAAGACCTGGAAAATTGTGGGAGCAGAAACCCTCATGCGTTGGCGACACCCGGTGCTGGGCTGGATCAGTCCCGGTGAATTCATCCCCATCGCGGAGCAAAGTGGAATGATTGCAGCGCTGGGAAGCTGGGCCTTGCTGGAGGCCTGCCGCATGCACTCCAGCGCGTTGGCAGGGCTGAAGGTATCGGTCAATGTGTCATCGATGCAGCTGCGCGATGACAGCTTTTTGTCGGTGTTGCAAGACGCCATGGATGAATTCCAGGTCAACCCCGGCCAGCTGGAGTTGGAACTCACCGAATCCGTATTCTTGGAAAGCGCCGACCACGCCTTGGCGATGCTGCATGCCATCAAGAAAACCGGCGTCAAGTTGGCGATGGACGACTTTGGTACGGGCTACTCATCGTTGTCTTACCTGCGCAGCTTCCCGTTTGACACGCTCAAGATAGACCGGGCATTTGTGATTGAACTGGTCGAGAAAAAGGATGCAGAGGCCGTCGTCCACATGATTACCGGCCTGGCCCAGACCTTGGGCATGCGAACCGTGTGCGAAGGGGTGGAAACACCACAACAACTCGAGGCCATCCAACGTGCCGGTTGTGATGAGGTACAGGGCTATATCGTGGCCAAACCCATGCCCTTGCAGGAGTTCGTGGTCTTCCGGGAGAACTGGGACAAGACCAAACCCACCGGCTGGCGATGACTAGCCTGGACTGAGAGGCTGGCCTGCCGCATGGCAGGCCACGCAAAGCTTATTGCCTTCCGGGTCACGAAAGTAGGCGCCGTAGTAATGAGCGTGATACTCGGGGCGCAGGCCCGGAGCCCCTTCGGACACACCACCTTGCGCAAGAGCGACTTGGTAGGCCGCATCCACCATAGCGCGTGTCTCAGCCAGAAATGCCGTCATCTGACCGTTTCCCGCGTGGTGCGTGCCTTCAAAAGGCGTGCCCACCAAGAACAGGGGGCGACTCACGCCTGCCTGCTGCCAACCGGCCCAAGGCCGCTCGGGTTCACAAAAGCGCAAGTCCAACTGCAATACGTCCATCAGCGGCCGGTAAAAGCGCATGGCCCGCTCGAAATCGGAAACGCCGATGAAAATATGCGAAAACATCAGCCCTCCTTCAGACCAAGCCGACTTCCAGCAGCTCGCGTTTGATGTAGGCGTAGTACAGGGGCGCGGCCACCAGGCCAGCGACACCAAAGATCGCTTCACCCACAAACATCACCGTCAACAACTCCCACGCGGAGGTGCCGGTGCGCTTGCCCACGACCTTGGCGTTGATAACGTATTCGAACTTGTGGATGGCAATCAAGAACATCAGGCAAGCCAAGCCCACCATGGGGGCCACTGACACACCTGCCAGGGTCAGTACCCCGTTGCACAACAGGTTCCCGACAATCGGGATCAGTCCGGCAAAAAAAGTCAGCGCCACCAGCATGCCCGAGTACGGAATGTGCACGTCAAACAAGGGCAAGGCGCCGAACAAAAAGAGCGCCGTACAAACAGCATTGAAAGTAGCGATCCAAAACTGGGCCACCACAATCTGCCGGAAGGCGCTGATGAAATACCGGGCACGGGCGCGTGCAGCGGCGCGCAGAGGCGCGGGATGCTCTACTCCGGGCGAGCCCACGATCAGCGCACCAATGACCAAGCCCACATAAGCCAAGAGCCCGCCCTGCAGGCCGGCAGAGCCGAAACCCGTCAGGGCATGGGCCTGGCTTTGCAGGTACGCCGCCAGCCAAGCTTGTGCAGCGACCAGCTCATCAGGAAGGTGGGCGGCCAGGTTGGGCGGCAACTTTTGGCGGATTTCCAGCACCGTACCAGCCAAGTGGTGGAGCAAGGCTTCGTACTGCGCACCCGCGCTGAACACCATGCCCTTGGCGTTGGACAACACCAATGCCAACAGCACCAGCGGAACCACAATGACCCACGCTGCCGCCGCAAAGCCACTAGGCCGCCAGCGGCCCAAGCGCCGGCTGGTGCTTAAAGCCTGAGTGGCCATAAAACCCAGGCAAACCGCCAGAAGTCCAGGCAGGAGGCCGTACACCAAGACCGCGAGGCACACACCACCCGCCAGCACATAGGCGCTGGTGGTGACCATTCGGGGGGGAACGCGAGGGGAGGAGTGAGGGGTGGCTTTGGGCGTCATGAGTGACGCGATGGTACCAACTCAAGTATCCCAATCCGAGGACGAATCCCTGGAAACTCCGGGGTCGTCCCACGTGGTGCTGTCGCTGATGCCGAAATCCGCTCCGCCCATGTCGCGGTTGAGGTCGTTGCCCAAGACGCTGTTATCTGACACCGGGTTGCTGAAGTTGCCACTGTCATGCACCGCGTCATGCCCACCCATGAGGTTGCGGCCTATGGCTTCCGCCGCCATCACGCCAGCACCTACGGCCAGCCCGGTGGCAACACCGCCCATGATTTTTCCCCCCAGACCACTGACGGGGGCTTGACCATATCCGGCGCCATAAGTCGGGCCGTATGGCTGCGGACCATAGGGATTGGACGCTGGGCCGCCGAAGGTCTGCGGGCCGTTCAACCCTCCGCTCATGGAAGCACCATAGGCAGGCTGGAGGACCTTCACGTCCGGTGTACGGCGGCGGAAAGCAAAAAACGCCAAGGCAATCACGCCGCCGGCAAGCAGCACAGGTAGCGCCCAGCCACCCGACGAGGACGGTGCAGGGCTGCTGTAAGCCACCGGCGCCGCGTTGGCATGGGCTACCACAGCGCTCGCCTGGCTGCCCGAGAGCTGGCTGCGCAAGGCTTGTACCGCCTCTGCCTTGGCAAAGGGCAGACCGGGAGCCAGTTTTTCCGCTTTGGCCAGCGACTCGCGTGCACTGGCGAGTTGGCCCTGTCGGGCATACAGCTCGCTGCGCACATAGTGGGCCTTGGCACTGTTGGGGTGCGAAACCAGTACCTGTTGCACCATTACCTGTGCCTGCTCCAGCTTGCCGGCCTGCGCAGTGGTGTAAATGTCGTTCAACGACGGCTCCTGCTGAGCCCACGCGGCACTACCGGCCAACATGCCCATTACCAGCGCCCATTTCCAGATGCTTTTGTTCATCGCTACAAACTCCTTGCGGTTGTGACAGTGCGTTCGCTTGCCAGGTCCAGTTTGCGTCGCGAGGGTACAAATCAAGTCGCTGGTCGGTGAAGGTTGTGTAAAGGCTTGATGCGGTCCTTATTGCCCCATATCAAGACTCGTGTCAGCTTGGCTGCCTAGACTGGCAAAAAAACAGATGCAGGAGACACGATGCTGCCCGCCTTTATTTCTCACCCCGACTGCGCCCGCCACGAAATGGGGCCGGACCACCCCGAGTGCCCCGAACGCTTGGGTGCCATCCAGGACATGCTGTTGCTGCGCGGACTGCTGGACTACATGAACACCTATGACGCGCCTCTGGCCACCGAAGCGCAGCTGGGTCGGGCCCACGCCATCAACTATGTGCATGAGCTGATTGAGGCGTCTCCCAAAGAGGGTTACCACAAGGTGGACCCTGACACCGACATGAACCCCTTCACAGTACGTGCTGCCTTGCGCGCGGCGGGGGCTGCCGTGCAGGCCACAGATCTGGTCATCAGCGGGCAGGTACCCACCGCTTTTTGCAGCGTGCGCCCGCCGGGCCACCATGCAGAACGCTCGGCTGCCATGGGGTTTTGCTTTTTCAACAACGTGGCGGTTGGTATACGCCATGCGCTGGACGTGCACGGATTGGAACGCGTGGCCTTGATTGACTTCGATGTGCACCACGGCAATGGCAGTGAAGACATTTTTCGCGGCGATGACCGGGTGCTCATGTGTTCCATCTTCGAGCAGGGACTCTATCCCTATAACGGGGAGAAGGCCGTGGGCCCCAACATGATGAATGTAGGTCTGCCCGCACGCTCGGGCAGCGACAAATTCCGCGAGGCGGTGGCCACCCAGTGGGTGCCTGCGCTGGACGCCTTTGCCCCTCAGCTCATCTACATCTCTGCAGGCTTTGACGCACACCGTGAAGACGATATGGGCAACCTCGGTCTGGTCGATGCGGACTATGCTTGGGTCACCCGGCAGCTCATGGGTGTCGCCCAACGGCATTGCCAGGGGCGCATCATCTCTTGTCTGGAGGGCGGCTATGTGCTGAACCCGCTGGCCCGCAGCGTGGCCGAGCACGTCAAAGTCCTCATCGGCGCCGATTGAATCTGGAGTCACACCCCATGGAAAAGCATTACCTGTCCCCTCTTTTCACCCCGCAATCGGTCATCGTGTTTGCCGGGCAGGTGGATGCACCTGAGCAACTGCCGCCTCAGGCACGCATGCTGGTGGCCGCCCTGCAGGCCCAGACATTTACCGGCCTGCTGCGTTTTCTGGACATCCACAGCACCGGCACCTTGGCAGACCTGGCGCAATCGCGCGCAGACCTGGCGGTCATCGCCCTCCCTCCTGAGGATCTGACCGCTGCGCTGGAAATTGCAGGGCGCATAGCCTGCAAAGCCGCAGTGATTGTGTCCAGTGGCATCAGTGCAGAGCTGGCAGCATCCCTGGCCAAAATCGCCAAACGCGAAGGCGTACAACTGCTGGGCCCGAATTCTTTGGGCTTGCAACGCCCGCAGCTGCAGCTCAATGCCAGCCTCGCAGGCCCCTTGGCACACCGCGGGCCGCTGGCGCTGGTGTCGCAGTCGGGCGCCCTGGCCTCTTCCATGCTGGACTGGGCTGCCAACAACGCTGTGGGCTTCTCCACTGTCGTGTCATTGGGCCCCCACACCTCCGTGGATCTGGCGCACGTGCTCGACTTTCTGGCCAATGACGCGCAAACCCAAAGCATCGTGGTCTACATGGAGGGCATTTCGGATGCCCGCCGGTTCATGAGTGCCCTGCGTATGGCTGCCAACGCCAAACCGGTGGTAGTGCTCAAGGCCGGGCGGCGCCCTGCCGGCAATGAGGCCGCCCAAACCCACAGCGGCGCCATAGTGGGCAGTGACGATGTGTTCGACGCTGCTCTGCGCCGCGCAGGCGCCGTGCGGGTGCGCTCTTTCGTGGAGCTGTTCTCGGCAGCCAAGTGCCTGGCATCGCGCTACCGCCCCGTCGGCAAGCGCTTGGCACTGGTCACCAACGGGGGCGGCCCCGGTGTGCTGGCCGCCGACTGGATCAACGAACTCCAGCTGGAACTCGGCAGGCTTTCTGCCACGACCACAGAGACCCTCAAACCCCTGCTCCCGCCGTTGGCCTCCTTAACGGATCTGATTGATCTGTCGGAGGAAGCGGACGCAGAACACTTCAAGGCAGCGCTGGACGCTGCCGGCAAGGACCGAGGGGTAGACGGCGTGTTGGCCATCTATTCGCCCAAAGCGGGCCACGACGCGTCTGCGGTGGCCACCGCCCTGGCAGAGGTCAAAAAAACCATCGGCAAACCCTTGCTCTCCTGTTGGATGGGCGACAGCACGGTCAACGCGGCACGTGGCATCCTGAAAGCCGCCGAGATACCCAGCTTCAGAACTCCGGAAGCTGCAGTGGGCGCCTTCGGCAACATTGCCTCCTTCCATCAGAACCAGCTGCTCTTGCAGCAAACGCCACCACCGCTCTCCACGCTGGCCAAGCCGGACATTGAAGGCGCGCGCCTGGTGATCGAAAGCGTGCTGGCCGAGCGGCGCAAGGTGCTCACCGAGATGGAGTCCAAGACCCTGCTCTCGGCATTCCACATTCCCGTCACACGTACCATCCTGGCCCGCAGCGCCAACGAGGCCATGATGATTGCCACACAGCTGGGCTTTCCGGCAGTGCTCAAAATCGACTCGCCCGACATCAGCCACAAATCGGATGTGGGCGGCGTGGCGCTGAACATCATGAACGCCACCGGTGTGCGTGACACCTACAACGACATGATGCAAACCGTGAAGCGCCTGCGCCCCGATGCCCGCATCAATGGCGTCACGGTGCAAAGTATGGTGCGCTCCCGACATGGCCGTGAGATCTATATCGGTTTGGTCACGGATGACCCGTTCGGTCCAGTCATTGCCTTCGGCGCCGGCGGCACCATGATCGAGTTGATCAACGACCGCGCCATGGAACTGCCCCCGCTCAACCAGTTTCTGGCGCGCCGCCTCATCGAACGCTCGCGGGTGGCCGAGACCTTGGGTGAATGGCGCGGCAACGCACCCGCCAACATCGACCTGCTGGAGCAGATATTGCTGCGCATCTCCGAGATGGTGTGCGAGCTGCCCCAGCTGCGCGAGATGGACATCAACCCCATCATCGTGGATGAACACGGCGCGCTCGCGGTGGACGCACGCATCGTCATCGACAACGCACCGCAAGGCGTCAGCAGCCGCGTCCACAACTACAACCACCTTTCCATCCTGCCCTACCCCGCCCAGTACGAGCAACTCTGGCCCATGCGCGGGGGCGGTGAATACACCGTGCGCCCGGTGCAACCGGACGACGCGCAGATGCTGCAGGACCTGGTGCAAGGCCTTTCCAAGGAGAGTCGCTACTTCCGCTTTGTCTCCAGCATGCATGAGCTGCCGCCCGCGATGCTCGCCCGCTTCACACTGATTGATTACGACCGGGAAATGGCGCTGGTGGCCATTCACAAGACACGCACTGCGGGCGAAGACGGCGAGATGCTGGAAACCGAACGCATCATCGGTGTGTCGCGCTATGTGACCAACCCCGACAAATCGAGCTGTGAGTTCTCTTTGGTGGTGGCGGACGACTTTGCCGGCAAAGGCCTGGGTTCGCGGCTGATGATGTCCATCATGGACGTGGCACGCGACAAAGGCCTGAGCGAAATCGAAGGCCTGGTGCTCACCCACAACCCCGGCATGCTCAAGCTGATGCGCAGCCTGGGCTTCACCGTCAAAACCTTTGAAGAAGACGCTGATTTCAAACTGGTAAGCCACCCGCTGTAGCGCCTGCTTCGGGCGCAGCCTCCACACCCGAACGCTTCACATTTCTTTGCATTTCCGCGCTGGAACTCGGGCTGGCGCGTCCTTATCTGAAGCAGGTCTAGTCTGTTTCTTGAAAGATGACACCATGCAACACACAGAGCGTTCTCTCTACCTCAAACCGACATTCATCGGCGTGCTGGCGTCCAGCTGCTTTCTGGGCGGCTATGCGCTTTCGCAACGTAACCCGGCCGCCGCACCCGCCGACGCCACACCCACAGCCATCAGCCGCGCCATGGATGCACGCGGCGGCACACCAGCGAGCTTTGCCGACATTGCCGAGCAGCAGGGACCGGCCGTGGTAAACATCAGCGTGCAAGGTGCGGTCAAGACCAGCGCCCGCAGCGGTGTGCCGCAGCTGGACCCACGTGACCCGTTTTATGAATTCTTCCGCCGCTTCCAGCCCCCTGCAGAGTCTGACAACGCGCCCACCCGTGGCACCGGTTCCGGCTTCATCGTCAAGGCCGATGGCGTGGTGCTCACCAACGCACACGTCGTGGCCGATGCCAGCGAGGTCACCGTCAAGCTCAAGGACAAGCGCGAGTTCAAGGCCAAGGTGCTGGGCATCGACAAACTGTCGGATGTGGCGGTGCTCAAAATCGATGCCAAAGACCTGCCCACCGTCAAAATTGGTGATCCGAAAAACAGCCGTGTGGGCGAATGGGTGGTCGCCATCGGCTCGCCCTTCGGTTTTGAGAACACGGTGACAGCCGGCATCGTGTCCGCCAAATCGCGCAGCTTGCCCGACGAGGGCTATGTGCCCTTCCTGCAAACGGATGTGGCCATCAACCCCGGCAACTCCGGCGGCCCCTTGTTCAATCTTGCGGGTGAAGTCATTGGCATCAACTCGCAGATCTACAGCCGCAGCGGCGGCTACCAGGGCTTGTCGTTTGCCATCCCGATCGATGTGGCCATGAAGGTCGAAGGCCAGTTGCTCGCGCACGGCAAGGTCAGCCGCGGCCGCTTGGGTGTGACCATCCAGGAAGTCAGCCCCGAGCTGGCAGAGTCCTTCGGACTGGACAAGCCCGCCGGCGCCCTGGTGAACTCAGTGGACAAAGGCAGCGCTGCCGACAAGGCCGGCCTGCAGGCAGGCGATGTGATCCTGAAGTTCAACGGCACCGCCATCAGCCAGTCCAGCGAGCTGCCGCCCTTGGTGTCTGACACTGCACCGGGCAGCAACGCGGCCTTGAGCGTGTGGCGCCAAGGCAAGCCCAAAGAGCTGAGCATCACGCTCGGCCAGATGGAATCGGGCAAGGTCGCCGCTGAGTCCGCCGCTCCGCAAGACAAGCAACTGGGCCTGGCCGTGCGCCCCTTGAACCGTCAGGAACGCGCCGAAGCGCAAGTCGCCGGCGGTTTGGTAGTGGAAGACGTAGCCGACGGCCCTGCCAAGCGCGCCGGCCTGCGCAGCGGCGATGTGATCCTGTCGGTCAATGGCGAGCTGGCCAGCTCACCCGACACACTCAAGAGCCAATTGGGCCAAGGGCGCAAGAAAATGGCGTTGCTGGTGCTACGCGGTGAGGACCGATTGTTTGTGCCCGTGACCGTGGGGTAAGCACCCATTTAGCACGAAATCGGCCTCCAGCGCCCGCCCCATGTGCGCGAGCAGCTATGCTTTCAGGAGCAACTGCGCGAGCACCAGGCGTGCGCTGGACAGGTTGGTGGCACAGGGCACATCGTGCACATCGCAGGCGCGCACCAAGGCGTTGATGTCGGGCTCGTGCGGCTGGGGCGTCATGGGGTCGCGCAGGAAGATCACCGCGTCCACCTCGCCCACCGCCAGGCGCGCGCCAATCTGCAAGTCGCCGCCCCAGGGGCCGCTGAGCATGCGCTCCACATGCAGGCCCACCTCATCGACCAAGCGGCCGCCCGTGGTGCCGGTGGCCATCAGGGTGCAAGTTTTCAGGTAAGGGGCGAACTCGCGGGCGAGCGCCACCATGGTGTCTTTTTTGCGGTCGTGCGCAATCAGGGCGATGCGCGGGCGCTCAGACGGGGTGCGGGTAGCGGGTCTTTGGGCAGGGCTGGTACTCATGCCCGCATGCTAAACCAGCAAACGGGACGACGCCGGCACATGCGCCATCAAAAACTCCATCTGGTCCGCCAGGATGCGACGGTTGCGCAGGATGAAGTCCTCCCATAAGCTGGGCACATAGGGCGTGTACAGCAGCGGCATGTTGGCCTGCTCGGGGGTGCGGTGGCTCTTGCGGTGGTTGCACGGGCGACATTATCTCTACCACAGATGATCTACTAGTTCTGACTGAACGCTATAGGCATTACCTTCAAAAAGCTGATTAAACTGTGTCAGACAAAATAGTTAATACGCCCAACTAGTTTACTATTCAAGACATGACTGAACTCTCAAGTTCCCACACAGTTGTGCACTTAGCTATCGACGCGGTTGATGCTCAAACGTTGCCGGTTGTAATTGAATTGGACAATCCGGAAAATCCGCTCATCTCACTGAGTGCCGCGAAGTTTGCGCGATACCACCAGTTGCAGGGTGCATTAAGCTATGAATCGATCACCAAATCAGTGATAGCTATTGGCAAACTTCGCGACTTCTATAAGCTCGTTTGTGGTGACACTCCCGTTGGATCAGGGAAGTTACGCAATATTCTGGAAGACTTTCTTGCTGCGTTCGATCGGGGAACCGTACTTGAATGGCGACCTGCAAGTACCCAGCAGTACCTATTCACACGATCCGCAGTGTTTGAATATGTCAAATTCCTGATGGACACTAGCCGCCCCTTCTGGAGTGTGGGTGAGGCTCAATTCATAGAAGCGTGTCGAGAGTCATGGATCAGTTTGAGCCATGCTGAGAAAAGTCTGTTGTTCCATACTAAGTCAAGGTCACGAAAGAAGACAGGAGGCCGCAAACGCCAGACTGTTGGCCTTACGCAGTACAAACCATTCCCACCTTACTTGGTACAAGACCTTATCGACCAGACCCAAAATCTTCGGGACAAACTACTCTTTGCTTTGTTGGCTTATGGAGGCAGACGCCTTTCCGAGATGCTTCATTTGTTCTTAGTGGACATCAGAAGCCGCGGTACGGAGCTATTGGTCGAACTCAAACATCCGTCCTATGCACCGATGAGATGGACAAACAAAGCCCACCAGCAGGTAAGCGGGCAGCGACGTGAGTATCTCAAAGCTATGCACAACCTGCTTCCACGTACAGAGCATGGCGCCAATCGAAGCGCTGTAGGATGGAAAGGAATAAAGTTCGATGACCAAGCAGCCTATAGTTCGGAGATCTACTGGATTCGGGATGCTGGCGAATACCTTTTGCAACTACATCGAGATTACCTTCACGGCGCGCGCGCTACCGCTCCCACACGAGGCCATCCATACTATTTTGTTGCACAAGATGGCATGCCACTCACTATCAAAGCCGTCGAAAAGCAATTCCTCTTAGCTTGCCGCCGTTTGGAAAAAAAACATGGCGTATCTTTGAAGGGATACGGACCTCATTCCTTACGCCACTTCTATGGATTTTATTGCGCCGACGTCTTGAAGGCAGATCTGTTGCTCATCCAAAAATGGATGGGGCACGTGCAGATTCAGTCTACTGCGATATATGCGCATATCAGTCCAGGCAGCGCCCATAAAGCACTGCAACAGGCAGAAAAAATCGCTCAGATTGAGGGCCGAACTGGACTCAATGCTATTGAACGTGAACAACTTGCCAAAGAATTCGCTGATGCTGGATTGAAGCCGCTTCCCCAGATGAACCTTGGAAGTATTCCCTTTGGAAAAATCGACACGAGAGCCCTAACCAGGACAATGTAATGACCTATGAGTTCATATCGGATCAACCACCTGAGATTTATCCAGCACCGGGAAGTATTGATAAATCGGTTTTACTAAATCCGCACAAGCTTAAGTTTCTCATTCTTGTCGAACCGTCACTTGAAGAGTTAGCCGAGGCAGTAGAGCAGCATGCGTTCAAACGATTGGAAGACAGATGGTCCGAGTTAATGCAAGCAAGCAACAAAGGCCCCCTCATTCGAGCTTTGCAAGTCAAAGAAATTGGTTTAAGGGCCTTTTCATTGGACCAAATAATTCAGCTATCAGGCGAAACTCAATTGGTTCAGATTGCGAAAAAGTTTAGAAGAATGAGTTTAGGTGAACAGCGAGACTTTATCGCACAAATTAAGCCCAAAACCATAGGAGAAATGTTGGCGCTCTATTTGGATACTTCGAGTATAGACCAGACCGGTTATCGCTATTTTCAACATGAACTGGGCAAGGCCAAATCTGCACGAGATTTCTTTGGTAACTTGACCACTGCCCTATTCACCGGTTTTGCATCTACTGACTATAAGCTTGGATCGCCAAAACCAAGTTTCCATCAACCACGCATCTTCGAATTCCTGGGCATGGCCGCCAAGCGTGGTTGGATACTTTTTCCCTTTATCACTGGAGAAAGCGGAACCAATGAAATACGCGCGCTCATGCACAAGGACAACACCCGACGCTATCTCAACCCTGTGTTTGGGCCGCAGCAGCATGTCCCGATTTTGGAGATGCTCAGCGGATTGGCAAAAAATGACACGGAATACAGTTTTTCTCACAAGTACGCCAAATATCTGACTGTTTGTTCAACCTTCAAAAATATTGGACAAGCTAGCACCGCGCTTTTTAATCGATGCGCTGAGTTGGTTGATAACGGTAAGCCTGACTCTCATCGACAAATCGGCTACGCGCGCCGATGCTATAACGCGATGCTCTTGTTACATAACAGTCATTTCGCAAGTGCACCCCGACAAGCGCAAATAACCAAGAATCGTCCCAAAATCTCTCTGGACGAGTTTTCATCTCTTTCGGATAGTGTGGTCGAGCATCCACACTTGGCTGGTTGGGCGAAGCAACTGTCGGCCTTCATTCGCGACAACCCTAATGCTCCTGGCAGTGGTTTGCAACGCAAGAGCTATTGCGTTGAGTTTCTAGACTTTCTTGTGAGTTTGCCCACACCGCCGTTGCACCCCCTAGATACACAACGTTCACATATCAACGACTTTACAGAAGGTGGTCCGTGCTTTCGTAACTATTTGAGGAGAGAAATCAAGACTCCAGACGGGTGCAATTCTCGTTTGCAGCAAATGAGCCAATTTTTCAGCTTCATTCAAGACAGGCAGCGGGTGGAGTTTAAGGGTGGCCTACATGAAGCAAAGTGGTTCGCAAATCCGATAGATATGAGGCGTGACCGATTCAATGTCGAACTACGCTCCGGCACTACACGCAAGTCAATCTCAGCCGACATATTGGAGACAATGAGGAAATTGCTGATTGAAGACGACTATGCCTGGGCCAAGCAGTGGGACTGCGACTGGGCTCATCTGGTCAACCAAGAAACTAAGCGCTTAGAGTATGTGTGGTGCCCCAGTGCGGCGCTATGCCTCTATACGCTTTTATCATTACCACTTCGAAGTTTACAAGCCCGGATGTTTGATTCCGGTGAAGGTGACGCGGTAATCTATGACTTCGACAGCGGGCGTATGCTCCCTAACCCAAATCAATTACCCGTTAACGGCCGAATTGATCCAAACAGGCGGGAAGGTTTCTTGCAGGTGATGCCGTCAGGCTTAGCTTCTGATCCCGAGTTGCTTGGACTGTGGATTTGCGTCAACAAGACAAGCGACGAAGGCTATGCAATTCCTTGGATTAGTGATGACTTGCTGCACCATCTTCGATATCAGCGTGAGTGGATACAGCGCTACGCACCTCATCCGAACACCCAGACCATCGAAGACGCCCAAGGTCATCGCAATACCCCGCAGGAGTGGATTGACTCGCAAAATCGTTTTTACTGTCTATTCCGTGACCCTGCGGTGATTGACCGAGTCTCCGACAAGTCCTTTCCAGTGTCCAAGCAAAAGCTCGGGAAAATTTGGGGAAGGCTGTCGTTTGCAGTTCAAGAGCGACTTAATGCGCTTGCATCTGAAGACAAGAATCGTGTAACGCTTGCTCGGTTTGGCAGCAAAAGAGATACCGACCCTATTGCGCTTCACGATTTACACTCACTGCGTGTCTCTGGCATCACCGATCTACTCGACAGAGGCGTGCCGCTCAACATCGTATCGGAATATGTTGCGGGTCATGCGACTTACATTATGACGCTCTGGTATGACTCACCTGCACCGGGTTCGGTACGCCGCGCCATGATGCAAGCCCATGAACGGGCAGGTGAAAGCCTAGGCCCCTTGCCACGATTGCTCGACAGCGAGATTGCAGAAATGAAGCCGTTTCTGATCTCGCACCCAGATCACGAGGGCATGTACACCGGATTCGATGCGCTTCAAGAAAACACCGGGCTTATTCACGTTCGCCATTCAGGCATCTGCCCCGGCACTCGCTGCGAAGAAGGTGGGTTAACGAGCAAGGGGCGCATAGATCCGGTTCCAGTGGGTGATCGAGGTCCATCCTGCCCACAGTGCAGGTTTTGGCTCACCGGACCGGCTTTCCTCCTCGGGCAAGTGATTGAAGGCAACCAACTAATCATGAAGATTCGAAAAAAGGTAGATTCGTTAGCCTCCTGTCGACAAAAAATCATGGATGCAGAGGATGCCAACGATACCGCTCTTGCGGATCTCTTGCGTGGTAAGAATGATGTGGAAGAGCGACAGTTGAACAATATGCTGGCCGAATGGTGGCACCGCATGCGCTTCTATGAAAGTTCGATTGCCAAACTAGATGCATACCGAAAAGCTCGCGATACGAAAGAATCAGCTCAAGGAACCGAACCAATCGTGCTTTTCAGGCGCCAGGACAAAGGCGATCCTCACTTTGGCTACGGTTCTGCCACCGAGCTTGAACTCAAGCATTTCCTGTCTACCTGCTCTGAAATCCTGCCGGCCTTCACTGATGAGGGCTTGAGCGCACATCAGGATATCGAGCTAGCCGTAGGCCGTTTTCTTGCAGTTAACGATGAGCAAGAACTATCGTCCATGTTTTTCAAACTTGATGAAGCTCAACGTCTTGCCGCAGCGAATCTCGCAATAGAGTTGCTACAACGCGCATCAGCATCTCCGATGGACACCAATGCATTGCTCGAAGGGAAAATCAAATTGAAAAATCTTCCCCACCTCCAAGGTGACTTGAAGTCACTTCTTTCCGGTGGCGTGAATAAAGCAATGGTAGGCGCTAAACGCCGATTAACCCAAGGATCTGAATGAACAGCATCCAGTTAGGGCATCCGATTAGACGTGCTTCAGAAATACTTCACGACGAAATTGCCACGTCGCGTAACAGTTTGCGGCGAAAAAACATCCAGCTCATCAAAGAAATTTGCGACCGGATGGAGAAAGACAAGGTGCCCATCACAGCTGCGGAAGTCGTCCGTCGCTGCGGTAAAGATGGTCCAGCATATTCCACGGTATCCAATCAAGGCTCCCAGTTGGGTGAGTACATCCGGCTTCGTCTTACCGAGCAGGCAGCTGGAAATACCTCCAATGGGTCGAGCGGCAATAATAGCCTTGCCGATATGATTTCAGATCCGGTGCTACACGCTCGAATAAAAGACACGGAGAGCAGAGCGCGCTTGGTTACTCGCGAGAACAATAGTTTACGGACATTGCTAAAGACTCTGCGCCCGGGCGTAGATATTGATGGACTCATTCGAAAGGCTTCTGATATGCCACAACCAGAACCCGTCAAGTCTGTCGTGCCGACTTCCCTACCCGGTCCCGACATGAATGAACTGAGCGGCCTGTTGCTAAAGCTAATGGATCACATGGTGAGCAGTCGGCAGTACAAGGAAACTCGTGGCCGCCTCACCATCAACGGAAAGATCGTGCTTGATGCGCGCGAGTTTAGGACATACCGAGAAGCGTCCGGTCTTTCGGAAGAATCGTGGCAAGCTCGTTACGGTGAGAAGCACAGCGGGAGTGAATAACGATCATCATTCCTTCCTTAGAGATCATTCCATAATGCTGATTCTTTTCAATGGAAGCCGTAAGTCAATCGGTTCATTGTGATGGCTCCAATCAGAAACTAAACACTGGGGCGAGGACATTTATTTTTGCTACTTGAAAGTAGTTCATGTGTACTAGTCAAGACTTAATCTGACTTTTTGATATTCTTGCTGAACTGGCAAGAGGAAGGAAAGTCAGATGAACATTGCACAACAGAGCAAAGTAATAAAGAACAAGGTGGGCCTGCTTCAGCTTGCCGAACAACTCGATAAAGAAGTGGCCCGACGAATTTGTACAATTTGGCTAAGTGGATGATTGGGGTATCAAGCTGGGCCGATGACGGCCTGGCAAGGAGTCCAAAATGAGTAAGACATCATCAGGCCGTCGCACACGGCGTCTATTCAATTCCGAGTTCAAGGCCAAGGTGGCATTCGCCGCATTAAGCGAGGACAAGACGATGGCTCAGTTATGCCAATAGTACGAGCTACACCCCAGCCAGATCAACGATTGGAAGAAGCTTCTGCTGACCCGTGCAGCTGAGCTTTTTGACTCAGGCAAGACCGAAGAACCCGTCAATCTGGCTCCCCTGCATGCCAAGATCGGGCAGCAAGCGCTGGAGCTGGATTTTTTTAACAACGCGCTCACCAAGGCGGGATTGCTGAGCGCAGGCAAATGATTGACTGAGACCATACTTTGGGCATCACCAAGCAGGCGGGTCTACTGGGCATGAGCCGCTCCTCGGTGTACTACCTGCCGCGCTCCACAAGCGCAGCAGATTTGGCGCTCATGCGCGTCATTGACGAGTAGCATCTGGAATTCCCCCTCATGGGAGCTCGCCTGCTCAGCCGCCACCTGTTTAAGCGTGGCCAAAAACAGGCCGTTTGCATGTGCGAACGCTCATGACCCAGATGGGCATCGAAGCACTGGCCCCGCAGCCAGGCACCAGCGAACGCAACCCGCAGCACAAGGTTTATCCCTATCTGCTGCGCAAGTTGGCCATCGTGCGCAGCAAACAGGTCTGGGTGTCAATGCCGCACCCCCATTGGCCCATTATTCAAGCGGCAGCCATACTGGGCACTGGATACCACTCACATCCGCATTGAGCGCGGGTTTCTGTACCTTACTGCGCATTCCATTGATGGCGGACTGTGATTCCACGTTCATCGCGGACAGCATTCCGTTCGATGGCGGACACCCTGTGCTGGTGTCCTGAGTGACGGTGGCAATCCTATCCCAACTGTCCACGATGGCCGTGGAATGTGCCAGTCGCGGTGCATTGGTTAGGCAGCCTTGGCCAGCTTCCTCAGGTGCTCGCCCTTCAAGGCCATCTTGTGGGAGCCGTGCACGATGCGGTCCAGGATGGCATCAGCCAGGGTCGACTCATCGAGCCATGCATGCCAGGCCGTCACCGGCAGTTGGCTGGTGATGAGCGTGGCGCGACTGCCCACCCGGTCAATCGTTATGGCACGCCCGAGTTAGTTAACACCGACTAAGGTAGCCAGTTTACGGCTCAGGAGTTTGTGGATACCGTGTTCGGGTCTGGAGTCAAGCTGTCAATGGACGGGCGTGGGGCTTGGCGGGACAACGTGTTTGTGGAGCGCGTTTGGCGTTCGGTGAAGTACGAATGCGTATACCTCAAGGCTTACGAGTCTGTCAGCCCTTAATGGCCAGTCCAAACTCCCCCACCCGTGGCCACCCCAAATTCCCCCAGGCAGCGCAGCTAGATTTTGACGTTTCAGGCTGGATGGCCAAGCGAGCAGCCGCCTCCTTGAGCCTGTAGCTCTTACCTTCAAACTCCAGCATCACGCAGCGGTGCATCAGCCTGTCCAGGATCGTGCTGGCCATCGTCGCATCCCCCAGATACTTGCCCCAGTCCTGGACCACCCGGTTCGATGTCACAACCAACGCTCTTCGCAGCTTGTAGCGCTGGTGAACGATGGCCTGCAAAACTTCTGCCGCCTCCGCCGTGATCCGCCTGGCCAGAAACAAATCGTCCACGATCAGCAAATCTGGCTTGACCCACGCCCGCAGCATGTTCGCCCTGTCTGGACTGGGTGCCAGTGCATACCGCGCAAACTCGGTGTCTGCCTCCAAGTACCGCACGTCATAGCCCTGCAGCGTGGCCTGGTACGCCAGCGCCTTGACCACATGGCTCTTGCCTGTGCCCGGTTTGCCCACGATCAGCGCATTGGCCCCTTCGGTGATGAACTTCAAGTTGTGCAACTCAAAGCACGCAGCGCGCGGTATCTTGGGGTTAAAGCGCCAGTCCAAGTCTGCCAACGAGGCCTTCTCATCGAGACCCGAGCGCTTGTAGCGGCGATCCAGCAGCACCGAGCTGCGCCGCTCCAGCTCGTCTTGCAGCAAGGCGGCAAAGGTCTCCAAGAAAGGCTCTTCGCTGGCCTGGGCCTGCATCGCTCGTGTGGAAAGGGTTTGCTGCATGCCCGACAGGCGCAGCTGACACAAAGCGTTGTCAATCTCGGTCATGTTCATGATTGACCCCCTTGAGCCGCATCCATGGCCCGGCCCACCGCCGCACTGGCCACCATGGCCGCATGGGTGAACAAATCCGCATACTCGTTGCCTTGGCGAATGAGCGCATGCCGCTGGGCCAGAGGGTCTGCGTGAACGAGGTCACCACCATCACCACCACGGCCACCACCACCGTCATGGCCATCGTTTGCGGCCTCGTCCATGGTCGTCATGGCATTGACAAACAAACGCTCACTCAAAGTCTTGACATGGTTGTAGCTGTAGACCCCTCGCGCCAAGGCCTGGGCGCAGGCGCTGTCAATGCAGACCGCCGGGTAGCGTTTGGTCAAACCCACGATGCCCCAAAGCTTTCTTTGGCCTACCCGGCCCTCGGCTGCAAACATCAGCTCACACAGGCGGCTGGCGTGCTCACCAATTTCTTTGGCCTGTCGCAAGATCAACCGTGTCTCGCGCGATGGGTTGAACACCCGCTCGTCTGCGGGCAGCACCACAGTGCCTGGCCGCTCGGCCTTGGCGTGGGTGCGCAGCAACGCACCTTGCAGGTCCCGGATCTCGATGCGCCACTCAAAGATACGCACCAGCACTTTGGCGCCAATGGCTGCAGGGCGGGCGGCGTAGCTGCTGTGATCGACCCGCACGCAGCTGTCGTCGCAGACGGTGCGCACGCCTTGTGTGAAGTACTGCATGCCCAGCAGGGGCAAGGACTTGAGGTGTGGGCGTTCGGCCTCGAACATGGCCTGAACCTGTTGGCGCTCGCTGCCGTGGATGCGTTTGGAGGCCCAATTCGTTTCCCAATGCTCCAGGAACTCGTTCTGGGCTTCAATGGAATCAAAGCGTTTGCCCTTCAAGGCGGTGGCCTGGGTGTGGCCGATGGCGTGTTCCACCGTGCCCTTGCGGTTGGGGTCACGCACGCGGGCTGGGTCGGCCACCACGCCGTAGTGATCAAGCATGGCCGCATACACCCCGTTGAGCTCGGGCTCGTACAGGTCGGGCCTCTGCACGCCCTCCTTGAGGTTGTCCAGCACCACGTACTGGGGGCAGCCCCCGAAGTAGCGAAACGCTTGCTCGTGCAGCTGAGCCCACACCTGCTGGCTGGACTTCCAGACCACCCGGCGGAAACTGCGCCGGGAGTGGCGCAGTGTGGCGACAAACAGGCGGGGCTTCTTGTAGCGATCAGAGCCGGGCACCAAGATCGGCGCACCTTCGCCGTAATCGACCTGCATCTCTTCGCCGGGCAGGAATGACGGGCGGTCAAACTGCTCGGGTGCCTTCTTACGCAAGGCGCGCACAAAGCGTTTGACGCTGTTGTAGGCGGCTGTAAAGCCGTGGGCATCGACCAAGTCTTGGTAGATGGCGGTGGCGTTGCGGCGCAAGAGCAGTTGGGCCTGTATGAAATCGCGGTGGACTTCGCACAGGCTGCAGGAAGTGGAAACTGGAGCCGGTGGCCAGGGTGGGGGAATTTGAGTGGCCACAGCCTCAGAGCCGGTGGCCACCCTGGGGGAGTTTGCGGGGTCAAGCAGCCAGCGCTGGTGGTGGCTGCGAATGGTTTTGCGGTCGATGCCGGTGATGCGGGCAATCTCGCGCTGGAGGGTGTTGCGCTCCAGCAGCGTGATGACGGTAGCGCATTGGTTGGGTTTCAAGACATTCACTCCTTGGCCTTCCTTCGAGGAAAGCCAGAACATGCGTCCTGCCCACAGGTGCCGACGGTGTCGGCGTTGAGACCCTGTCCCCGATCAATTCAGGTGGGGGAGTTTGAGGTGGCCATAAGTGGGGGAATTTGGGTGGCCATCAGGGGTCAGCCAAGCCCGCTCGGACATTGCACGCTATATCGATTGGTACAACGCAGAGCGCCAGCACTCCAGCCATGCAGGGCAAACACCCGATGAGGTTTGGCTTGCAGGGCTGCCTGAACTTCAAGAGGTTGCGTAAAATGAATTCTTCGATGCGCCCCGAGTTGACTGCATGCGTGGACAACTCTGCATCTCTTCAAACCCGCCCTTCATCAATTATCTATCGGGGTTTGACTGTTCAAACTAACCGAGCCACTTCTCTCAATCAGCGCCTTCTTGAACG
The DNA here is from genome assembly GCF_059769165.1 of Curvibacter sp. Hmag1.1. Taxonomy (NCBI): domain Bacteria; kingdom Pseudomonadati; phylum Pseudomonadota; class Betaproteobacteria; order Burkholderiales; family Comamonadaceae; genus Curvibacter; species Curvibacter sp. Hmag1.1. Next base: position 3,219,014 of record NZ_JBMBGX010000002.1, on the reverse strand, counting down.
CCATGGAGTCGGCATTCACCGCCTCCGCGCTCATGGGGCCGTTGACAAACTGGTCAATGAGTTCTTCGGGGATGGTTGGCAGCACCTGTGCTGCTTTGGGCTTGCGTGTATTGCACGGCATTCATGTTCCTTGATGACAAGTTATGCCTCACACACAAAATTTCTGACAGGCTCACCTGCGAGGGACTTTTGATTTTCCATTTGGGAGGTTCGCGCATCGAATCTTGCCTAGTTCGGTACCCGTGAAAGCACTTGGACAAAGGCGCACGGCACGAGCACAAATCAGCCATTGCCACCAGGCACAGCACGCCGTATTTTCGGGACATCCTTGTATTCAGGCGCGCGCCGACATGTCAGTAGCTAATCGCTTACGCAAATTCTTTCCTTCCTTAAAACGCACGAGCTTGCTAGACCTCTTTACCAGTTTTTCGCCGGTTCGCGGATTCCGATAGGTTACAGCTAGTCTGGTCTTGGTCTGCATCACCCCAAAATTGCGAATTTCAATCCGTTGACCCTTTGTCAGTGCTGTTGCCATTGCATCCAAAATCAAACGGACTGCAAGTTCCGAATCTTTGGTATCAATATCTTTGAACTTGGCGGCGATTCCTCGAACGATATCGGAACGATTAATCGCAAGCTCTTCTTGAGGAGACTTTTGCTTGGGTCGCATAGTCATTAGTTTCAAGAGCCTAGATCATGGACCAAGCTCCTGAACTCACCACGCAGACAAATACATAGGCAATCAGGAGGTATACAAAGATTTGATGACTTGACATGCCATCTCGCGACTTAGCTTTTTTCATATCCAGCAGATAACATTGGATTGGGATTGAGTGATTGGTGTTCCTCACGAATTCGCTGCAATTGAAGGGGCAACCATGATTGCTCAGTTTACGGATTCCTCTTTGATGTTTTGACATATCAACGTCGAATATGAAGCAAACTGACGGCATAGGCACATAAAGTGAACGGATGGAGTTCGCGCTCTTTACTTTGCTGCATGAAATCAGCTACACCCTGCGCGGTGCCTTGTATTGAATACAAGGGTCTGCAGCATTCAAAGCCTTGTTGCAGAAGCTGCTCTGTCCAACGGCAGTATTCTTCCCACGTCTGGTGCAGAAGATTTGTTTGCCTGAGAAGTAGAATTTTTTGTATTCATCACCATTGAGTTGAAGAACTGCGATTTCTTCATCTTTGAGGGCATGATCGACGCCATGTGGTTCGATAGAACGGTCCTTGCGGGTCCACATCGACATTTGGGACCTCTTGAGGTGACAGGCGTGAGATTTATCCATTACTCGTTTATGTTCAAACAAATCTCGTTGCCAGGCCGCTAGTATTTGCCTTTGCGGAATCAGGGTTTCTATGCCTTCTCTCGGCAATGCAGAGGTGAGCAACTGCTCTTTATAACCATGGGGAAGTGCACTATGGTTCGGATACGGCAACTCCGCAACAACGCGCCTTTTCTTGAACTGAAACGTTAAACAATGGGCCAGAATTCCCCCCACTATGGCCGCACAAACACTGATCAGAGCAGTAATGAAGGAATACTCTATTTGAGCCTCCGCACAAAAACACCGCTCGCTGCGGTCGCAAGCTACGTTCTGACAATCAATCTTCTGATTATTTACTTTTCACGCTGAATTAACTTGATTAATTCGACGACAACCTAATTTGATCAAATTGATAAATTGAGGATTGCCTCATTTGTGTCTACGTATACAATTTTGATGAGATTAAGCCAATTTTCGGGTCTGTAATTGGTTGCTGGGCGTGCAACATGAACATAAATCAGCTGTTTCCTCTGGGCCTGAATATTGATTTTCTAGAGGAGCTTTCCATCACACAAGAACTAAGTGGAGCAATGGGGTTGGAACTGGAACGCTGGCGTAATAATGTCCAACTCACTTTGAGGCTAGGGCAAGAAGTCCCACCTACAACGAAGGTATCCGGTTTTTGGTTTGACCTACTGCCGGTTACTTGCTCATGTAACGGTTTCCCTTAGTTCTGTTATCGCTTTGGGGTCAATCCAAACTGCACGGATCAGAAGCAGTACTTGAACCCGCGTATCGGCCATGTATGCAGGTGGACCTAGATCAAGTCCAAATGGTTGCGAAATCGCGCAAACTCCTGGCGCGACTTGGACGCAAACATCTCTGTTTCATGGAGCGTTCATTAATTCTCGGATTCCAGCGCGTACCTGATTCAACAACCACTGACGATCCCAGCCCTTTTGCCAAGTGAAACCTGGCAAGTTACGAAGATACGTCAATGCAGCCTGAACATCCGGTTGAGAAATGACGATTTCCCGTTCAGGCTTCCTAAGGATAGATAACACGGCTGGTTTCCTAGATGATTTCGTGTTTAAGGCCCGTACCGTCAGTCGTCCATTGCTTTTGATCAGTCAAAACGATCCAGTGAGCTGATTCAGATGCTCCACATCGCTCTAAATATCAGTTGGCTGCGACTTTTGTTCAGTTCGATCATGAACATGGCTCTATTCAATCGAATGCGCATTCTTCATGTTGCTTGATTTGTAATAACAAATACAATTTACCGAGAACAATGCTTTTTTCATTGAGCAACGACCGTCAAAAAAGTAGAGGTATCTGGATTGAGGAGGGAGAAGTCTGACGTGAAGAAGCCCAGATTTACCGAGAACGACCTCTCGAAGATGGTGGCCGGCATCCAAGCCAACCTGACATTGCCCGAGGGGTACGAGAGGTTCGCACACAGGGTACTATTGCGGATAGAAGTACTCAGCTGGGTCTTGTTTGGCCGACACTTGCACCAAAAAAGGCTATGGACTCAGGATAAAAAAATCAATCGATGGTGGCTGCGGGAACCTCTGAAGCGCTTTCAAACGTCTTCATCATGGATGAAGCTTTAAAGCAGTACCAATCCTGCATTCAGTTAGCGCGCAATGCTTCCTTGAGCCCGAAAGTGCTTGCCCACCACACCAATCTTCAGGCTTTATGCAAACGACTCGGGCTGGCTTGCGAGCACACCTCTTTGTCATGCCGAGACAGAGATAAAGCCGTAAAGGTGCTGAGACATTATGTTGCCCTGGAAGAGTGGGCGTTATTGAGATCGAGTAGAAATCTCTGGCCCAAGTCGCGGATCGCATATGGCGGGTTGTAGTTCGCGAGGAGACGCGAATTCCTGCCTATTTACAGCGCAATTTTCATAACGACTTTCATCTACATAGTCCTGATTTTTGAAAGTGCTTCTTCAGCTATCCGGCACGAACCACCTCTCTCTTGCCAATCTACCAAACTAATTGCATCTTTTAAATTCTCCGACCTCAGCGTTATCGCATCCCGCATTGCAGCAAAGTTTCGGGAAAGTTGATCCCAAAGTTCGGGACTGGGGTCGCCTTCATACGCTTCCAAATGAATACTCAGGTTCAAGAGTTCTTTATGCAAATACTCTATCGTGTGGCCCATGTTACCTAGGGATAAATAGACAGCATCGAGATGGGACTGAGCGCGGTCAACCAAACGTACAGCCTTTTTCAGACGCAAAGAACGTGCCGATTAGCGTTCAAAACGACTCCCAATCATCAACTCCACTTTTCGAGCTTTCTTGAGAGTCAGATTTACTTGGAGTGAAGGGGACTGGCTTTATCTGGGACTGCTGTGGAAGCACTTTGGACGGTGCGCCTTTTTGGGAGCCATGAATCAATTTCAACTGGGGAGTATGATTTTTTTCCTGTGCCCCGGATGGACTCGAAGTCCCCAACTTGAATGTAGAGACGAGCTGAACCAATCCGCTTGCCTGGCTGCTCAGGCTGCTGGCAGCAGCTGCCATTTCTTCTACAAGTGCGGCGTTCTGCTGGATGACTTGGTCCATGTTTTGAACAGCTTCTCCAACTTGGGCCACTCCAGCTGCTTGCTCACTGCTTGCCGCACTTATTTCACTCATGAGATCGGTTGTGCGCCTGATGGCATCAACAACTTGCGTCATTGTCGAACCCGCCTGATCTACGAGCACAGTGCCATGTTCAACTCGTTCAACACTTGCGTTGATTAGTGTCTTGATCTCCTTGGCCGCCTCTGCTGAACGTCCAGCGAGGGAACGAACTTCGGAGGCGACAACAGCAAAACCGCGCCCCTGTTCACCGGCTCGCGCGGCTTCAACCGCAGCATTCAGAGCCAGAATGTTCGTTTGGAATGCGATTCCGTCGATAACGCTGATGATGTCTGATATCTTCTTGCTCGACTCACTGATGCCCTTCATGGTTTGCACAACCAACTCAACGACCTGTCCGCCTTGCATGGCGATGGTGGACGCACTCATCGCCAATTGATTGGCTTGCCGGGCGCTGTCCGCATTTTGCTTAACCGTGGCTGATAGCTCTTCCATGCTTGCCGCAGTTTCTTCCAGTGAACTCGCTTGGCTTTCTGTCCGCGCAGACAGATCCTGATTCCCTTGAGCAATTTCAGCAGAGGCAGTTGCTACTCCTTCAGAGCCGCTGCGCACACTGGACACTACGTTAATTAATTTGTCCTGCATGACCTGCAACGACTGCAGCAATTGCGCAAGTTCATTGTCACCCGCTGCGTGAATCGTCAAGCTTAGATCACCATCACCAATTTTCTCGGTGACTTCAACCGCCTCGCGCAGTGGCTTGAGGATGCTGTTGGCAATAGCGAAAGCAAAGCCGATCGTTGTTGCAAGCGTTATCAGCAAAATAATCATCATCAGCGTCGACGCACTCTCAATGCTGGACTTGCCAAGTGCCTCATCTTCTTCAGCGAGCTTGCTGGCAAGTTCTACAGCTTGGTCAATCGACTTTCGGTGCGTATTGAAGAGAGTTGTGATTTCTCCGAGTGCTGCCTGCATCGCATCCTGGTTGTCTTTCTTGACCGCCGGTATCAACTCGCTTTCGATAACTTTGAAGATTTGCTGAGCGGGGACATCAACCTGCTTCAAGAGTACTTCCCCCAATCGGGGATTCAACGCCGCCTTGGACCAGTATTCGTGGCGCGTGTCGTAGTCCTTCTTAAGGGATTTCATGCGACCTATCAACTCATCCTGAAGAACTTTGTCTTTGGCCATCGCCAATTGCAGCGTGACCAGATAGGTTTCCAAGATGTACACCGGTGGCGGCAATATGTCAGCTACCAAATCTTTGGTCTGCACGATGTGGTGGTATAGCGGCCCATTGACCTTGAGATCACCGAGCGTCTTGAAGGACCAAACACCGTAAATCCCCAGACCAAGAAAAAAAGCGCCAATCAACAGAATAAAGCGCGTGCGAATGTTCAAATTTTTCATATGGGAGCCTCATCAAGACTTTTCTCAGCCTATCGAAATACCTTGCAATGAGGGGCCTCCATTGTTCCCGGGAGGACAAATAGATGACTCAGGTGGCTCGTCGGCTGAGCCTGATGCGCCGCTGCATTATTCTTGGTAGGCCATCAAGCCGCAGACCTGTCTTGCGATCGTTGGCTACCCGTCTGAAGCTGTGGGCCATTCGTGAATTCTGTGTCTACCAAAAGAGGAACACCTGAATTTGTGTGTTTCCCACGGGCCTATCGATGTCAGTAAGGAGATGAATATGATTCAAGCGGATTTCATGTTCTTGTAGCAACTAAAGAAAACGTAGGCATTGCCACCAGCGCGTTTTGCTGCGTACATGGCCATGTCTGCTTTCTTCAGGATTTGCTCACGCGGGCCGTCTACCGGGTACATGGCAATTGAATCGCCCCGAGTATCGATGAGGCCCGTTGGGTTAAGTCAGGCCGGTATGGCTGCCTGACTGGGTAATTGCCAATAGTAATTTTCCTCAGCATCGGCAGGAGGAATATATCCAGTCGGTTCAAGCAACCTGTGGTGGTTGAACCAGGACACCCATTCCAGCGTGGCAAGTTCCAGCGATTCTTTGGTCTTCTAGGGTGCCCTGCGATGGATCAATTCAGCCTTGTACAAGCCGTTAATAGTTTCGGCCAGCGCGTTGTCATAGCTGTCGCCGCGACTGCCCACGGAAGGTTCGATTCCAGCTTCGGCTAGCCGCTCGGTGTACCGGATGGAGACGTATTGGGCGGATTCAACCGGTCGTTGCAACACCGGATTACGCGACAGATTTTTGGTAGTCGTTCAGCGCCTCCGCTGGAGTCTTCCAACCCAGCGTTTTGCGTGGCCTGTTGTTCAAGGTCAGTGCAACGGCTTGAATCTCTCGCTCACTCCACCAGGATAGGTCAGTGCCCTTTGGGAAGTATTGGCGTAGCAGCCCGTTCGTGTTCTCGTTCGTACCACGCTGCCAAGGACTATTGGGGTCAGCAAAGAAGACCTTCACCCCGGAGTCGATGGTGAAACGGGCATGGTCCGACAGTTCCTTGCCACGATCCCATGACAATGACTGCCATAACTGTGTAGGCAGATTCGTCACCGTTCTCTTGAGAGCGTTGGTCATGGTGATGGCTCCATAGTCAGCGAGCGCAGGACCGTTCTTTGTTCGGGGAGTCAGTCCATAGCCCTCCTCGCGCGGCAGGTGCACGAGCACGGTGAAGCGGCTTGAGCGCTCTACCAGCGTTCCAATGGCCGACCTGTCCAGACCGATGATCAAGTCTCCTTCCCAGTGACCGGGTACAGCACGATCTTCTACTTCAGCAGGGCGGCTGGAGATCATCACCTCTTCACTGACATGTGCCCATGCTTTGGCCTGAGACCTTGCCCGCGGCGTGCGCAAAGCACGGCCAGTGCGGAGATAGCTGACCAACTCGCGCTTGAGGGCACCTCGACCTTGAATGTAGAGGGCCTGGTAGATGGCTTCGTGAGAAATGCGCATGGAAGGATCATCGGGGAAGTCAACCCACAGTCGGTTGGCAATCTGCTCTGGCGACCAGCCATTGACCCACTTTCGGTCACCACGATGAGGCTTGTTGCGGCCAATGAAGGGGGCTTGCCGAGGGCCGGCAACCTTGCGCCCTTGAGCATCGTGGACGGGACACTCCCCTCCACACACCTAAGCAGTTGATTCCATTCGGTTTTTTCAAAACCGGCGTTACAAGTGTCCCAATTTTACTGGTACCCCTGAATGTGACACCTGCATTGTCTCCACGACAGGCGGAACGTCAATGCTTGACGACAACTAAATTCGGTACTAAATTTAAACCCATCAGCCCAATGGATTCACTGCATGCCTTCCGTCGCCAACATAAAGTCCATCTCCTACCTGAAAAGCCATGCCGCCCAGATTTCCGAGGATCTGACGCTGAACGGCAATCCGTTCTTCATCACCCAGAACGGTGAAGCCAGCATGGTCATTGAAGGCGTCAAGCAGTACCAAGAGAAGGAAGCCCTGATTGCTGCGTTGAAGGTCATGGCTTTGGGCGAAAAAGACCGCCTGCACGGCAAAGCCATTTCGGCAGCAGAATCTCGTGCGCAATTGGTTGCAGCCCGCCAGAAGCGCAAGTAATGGCGGTCTTCATCCTTCCATATGCCCAGGATGACCTCCTGTCGCTTCAGGAATACATGTTGAATCAATGGAGCGAGTCCGACTGGCTCAAAGCCGAAGACGAAATCTTCGACAAGTTGGCCTTGATTGACACGGGACTTTTAACTGGCCCACCCGTCCAAGAGTTGGCATCTGTCGGCATAGCCGATTACCAGTATGTCCTGACTTCACACCACAAGCTGGTGTACCGGCGCATCAACGGGGATGTGTATGTCTATACCGTCGCAGGGCACAAGCAAGACTTTCCGACATTGCTGATGAAGCGCATGCTTAAGCTTTAAGCAAATGCGCAGCTGTGGTCTCAGGATATCGTGATGAACAGTACCGCTGACATTGAAAACGGATCAATGCCACCCGGAGCCCGAATCTAGTGAGTTTCCTCAAAGACTCCACATGACAAAAGCATCGCTCAGCCTCGCTGAAAGTCTGCGCACTCCAAGGTCTATCACAGAGCCAGACCCTCGAACAGGTAAATTCGAGGAGCCAGTAGCAGCCCAGTTATCGCTGGAAGCACATCATGCCAACGTGGCGGGAATCAAACTTGGTACAGCAGTCCCAGAACCTATCGCAATTCAATTTGAGACGGCGAGAAACCTCTACCTCTATCGACGTCCCCCCCATTTTCAGTAGCACTGGGCTTTGGAGTCCGTGGTTAATTTAACTGGTTTTTGAATCAATGTTTTTGCATAGGCTGTTGGTGTCAAGCCACCCAGTGATTTCTTCGGTCTTTCCTTGTTGTATTCCCGACGCCATGCTTCAACGATCACGCGGGCATGCTGCAGGCTTGTAAACCAGTGCTCGTTTAAGCATTCATCCCGGAAGCGTCCGTTGAAGGATTCGATATAGGCGTTCTGATTTGGTTTGCCCGGTTCGATCAGGAATAGCTGAACACCTCTTGCATGAGCCCAAGTCAGCATGGTGCGGCTGCAGAACTCTTTGCCGTTGTCTGTCCGTATCGCTTTGGGTAGCCCTCTGGTGCTGGCCAGTTGCTCCAGGATTCGCACCAGTTGGTTTCCGCCTAATGCACGCTCTGGCACGATCGCTACCGCCTCATGGGTTGCGTCATCCACCACCGTCAGGCTCTTGATGCTGCGCCCCTCGGCCGTTCGATCAAACACGAAGTCCATGGCCCACACCTGGTTGGCGGCCGTTGGGCGCTCCAAGGGATGTCTGTCGCTCAGAGGAATCTTCTTGCGCTTGCGCTTCTTCACCTGCAAACCTGCTTCAGCGTACAGGCGATCCACGCGCTTGTGGTTGATGAGTTCACCGGCCTGGCGCAGCTTCAGATAAATCATGCCTGCGCCGTAGCGTCGATGCCGCTGTGCCAGGGCAATGATCTTCTCCTTGAGCACACAGTTGCGGTCCTGAGCTGGCTCGTAGCGATAGGCGCTGGCGCTCATGCCCATGATGCGCAACGAGCGACGTTCGCTTAGTCCATGGCTGATCATGTCGCGCACCAGTTCGCGTCTGGCCGGTGCGCTCACCAATTTTTTCTCAAGGCTTCTTTCGTTACCTCGTTTTCCAGCATCGCCTCTGCCAGCAGCCGCTTGAGGCGCCCGTTCTCCGCCTCCAGCTCCTTGAGGCGCTTGGCGTCAGATACGTTCATGCCGCCGAATTTGCTGCGCCAGAGGTAATAGCTGGCTTCTGAGAAGCCATGCCGCCTGCACAACTCGGCTACTGCCAGGCCCGCTTCGGCTTCACGCAGAAAGCCAATGATCTGTTCTTCTGTAAATCGCTTTTTCACGTCCAATCTCCTGTCTCTGGGATTGGACTCCAAGCTTAGGCGCTACTCAATACCGGGGGGACGTCGAGACCACCTCTGCACGCAATCACTCGTTCTCTTCGCGCAAGGCCTGCACCGAATCGGTGACCGTAGCGCTTTGCAGCGCTGGAAAGAGTCGTTCTTTCTTCATACTGGAGTGCTCTTCTTCCCTTATCCCAGAGACCTCCACGCCGCCCTCATCGAGCTTGCCTCGTCAGGTAACGACTTGCTTGTAGTTGCGGATTTCGTAAACCGCCGCGACCTCACGGCTCGAAAGCTGCTCATGGTCCTGGTGGGACAGCACCTGCAACTTGAACTGTACTTGCTGCGCTTGGTCCATAGCCCGTCAGGGCCGAGCAGGCGGTAGTGGCCCACCCAAGTACGGATCTTGTCCTCTGCCACCGACCACTGCCGCGCAAGCAGCTTCGCTCCGCCATCCCCCGTCAAAACAACTCTTGACTAGCTTGAGCTTGAACTCAGTTTCGTACTTTATTATGAAACCCCTTGAAGTTTGCCCAACCTCTGGGGGTCAGTTCAAACCCCGTCGCGATCCACCCGCCATTTTAACGACACCGACTTGCTAATTGCAACTCGCAACGAGTTATTCAGAACGTTCTCCAATTAGTTAAGAAACTTCTTAAATAGCAGTCCGATCAATGGCATTGAAACAATTGAAAATAAAACCCAGAAAACAAAAAAACGCTTTGCTTTTTCTATGTCTTCCTTTGTAGCCGAACTATTTAAAATTTCTCTTTGTTTCGCCTCTATTCTTACCAAGCGATTACCAGTTTCCTTTACTAGATGATCCACTCGATCTAGCTTTTTTTCATCTTCAATTGGAATGCTCTCCTGATGAGAATCATTTGCGGAACTTTTTAGTAGTCTGTATCGCAAATCGAGTTTTTCAGAGTCTTGCATTTCAATTCTTAGTAAGTTGATCTAACTCCATATTCTTCTTGGCATTCGAGACCAATATTGCTCAGAATGTCTTTTTGGAGACAATTCGTATCGACTCCCACCTTCTTGAGGATTGGGTCCATTCACCTGCTCATTTCCACCCCAAGAGAGAGTGAAAAGGCGTGCGTGTTGAATTGATGCAAAGTTGTCAACGGTGAAAGCCGTGGGTAACTCGGGGCGCATTCGGAATTTTCGTTCAATGCACGTCGGGCTTTTTCGCCCCCCCAAAAAAATGGTCACTTTTGTGGCCGCTCCACAATACCGGAAGAACCCATTCGCGGTACTGCCGGTCAATGTACGCGGCCACGTCATCTTTTGCTCAGAGGACTGAGTTACAGGAACAAGATATACCCGCTCGTAATGGACTGTTCGCCACAAGCTTGTGATGAATACGTTGTCCCGCCAAGCACTTTTGCCGTCCATCCTGCGGGTCGCCCCATAAACACCTCCTAGTTGAAGGTGTTGCAACGACCGGTTGAATCCGCCCTGGCTGCTCTGGTCGGTGGTGACGATCTCCGGCAATTCTTAGAGCGCGAATGCTTGCTCAATGATTTCCATGCCTTGGCAGGCTTCCAGCGTAATTACGACTTGGTGTGCCAGAACCATGCGGCTAGCCACATCCACCACGGCAGTTAAGTAGACAAAGCCCCGTTCCATTGGAATGTGGGTCATATCCCGACGCCCAAACTTGACTAGTGCGCAGTTTTGCCACCCTACTCAGAAGGTTTGGATAAACCTTGCTCTATGGGTGACGAGCCGGACTCTGGACATTGAGCGTAGGCGCCCATTCGTTCCATCCACGTGCTCAAGTGGAGTCGGCCAACGTGGATAACTTAGCGCTTTACTCTCCAGCGCATCATGCGAGTGGCTATGAATGGCTGCCCCAGAAAACATCATTCACTAACACCTATTGTCCAACCATGGCATGCGACGGAGCAATATCAACAGGCTCCTAACGGGCTATGGAACCGAACACCCCGGCAGCGCCCTAAAGCAACTGGCGACTCAAGTCGTTGATCTGAGAGGAGTACTGATCGGCTTCCTTGAGCAACTCTGCTAAAGCAACCTTGGCCTTGCATCCCGGCCCGCGTGCTTGAACTCAATCTTCACCGCATGAGGAGCAACCTCGAAGCCTTGCTCGCGCCACCTACTGGATATTCAGGCCTCTTGACTCCAAGATGTAGACCCTTCACGTCGAGTCATTAAGAGCGACTACTCTGGGATGAGCCCCTCATTGCTGAGAAAAAACTGGCTAAAGATTGTTACTTCTTCGAGTTTGTATCCACGTGATCAATTTGAAAAGTCCTATTAGCGGCTTGGCAACTAAAGTCACGTCCAAGAATTACAAGAGGAGTACATATGACAGATCTTGGTGAGCTGGCTAAAGATAAAACCTTGAGTGTCTTGGAGTTATTGCATGCCGACTTCCTTGTGAGAAAAAGGAATTTTGATTGCGTTTTGATTGAGGAGTGTATGTATCTCCTTAGGATGCGCCACATTGAAAGTGAGAAATCAGTCGTAAATCAAATGACATCGACAGACTCAATGAAACTGACTGGAGGAGCTTCATGCTTTTATATCAACTAGTAAATTTTGAAAATGAAGCTTTAGATGTCGCCAGGATAATTCGTTGTCAACTTAAAGTATCTATGGCTCAGGGGTACCGCTGGATTGAGTGGAATGAAAGCATTAAAGCGATTACTCCATATCCTGATGTATCAATTGTTTATGCTAAGGAATTATCTTGGAGAGATTTGGCATCTGTCTTAAACGATGCTAAATCAATGAATGTTATCGTCCTCGGGAATAGTTCTGGGATTCTTGCGTTGCCTTGCTTTAAGGACAACTTTGATGTCTGCGAACTGAATGCCTTTATGCATGGTCAGCTCCAAGAAACTGCTAGTCCAAGGCGGAAGAATCCTCAGTCAAAATGGGTGGAGACAATTCCAATGCCGCTGCCAAACATGAAGCCCGCAAGCATGTTTGAGCGCTAAACGATTGCCAGAGAAAAATCATGTCGAAAAAAATATTCAATTTGAGTGATGCCAAAGACAAGGACAAGGATGGTGAAAACTTCAAGGTCTGGTGTTCGCTTTTCTCTCAGTCATATTTGACTGAGCATGAAATGAAAAAGAATTCGGAAAAACGATGCCTGCTGAATAAACAAATTCAGACATTAAGCAAAAACAGAAAATTAGCGAATTATTGAATACGGTCGGCAGAGAATAAATATGAATTCTGATAATGGCGTGCTTCCCATTCAAAGTGACGGACTTCTTTCTTCCGACCGTTTTAAAAGCCCTGTACTTGTAGTCATCAGAGGTGATGAATTTTTGGTTGCCATAGTAGATGGAGAACCTTATGTCTATAAGTCGTCTATAGATCTGTTGCGACTAATACGCATTTCTGGAATTCGAATTCAAACCGACTCGCCGATTAGTTTGATAGCAGATGATTTTTGGTGCAAAGAGGTGATAGACACCTGAAGGGAAGCTATGACAAAAAGTGAGATTCTCACTACCTTACTTCAAATCAGACAATCTCTCTATCTTCGTGAAGATTGTCTGATTGAAAGAAAAGACGAGCTTGATAAAGGTCTGATGCTCAAAGTCGAGCACTTGATACTTAGATTGCAAATCGACTTAAGGATAAAAGCAATGTAACTGCAGTTCGAAATGTAATTGATATGAACTAGTTTTCTATGACTTGAAAAAACTAGTGAGGAGCACTTTCATAAAGCGACTCAATTAAATCTTCAATAGTGGGATCATACTTGAGAACGCTCATATGTCTTCTTGTAGAAGCGAAAGCATGCCATGCGGGTAAATTTAGTACCTCAATCCTGCCGTATTCGAGTCTCAACCAACCATGTTTTTCAAGTGCATGAATAACAGTTGATAATCTGCTCCGGGAAACACCACAAAGTGAAGCAAGGACGGTTTGATTTATCGGGATTGTGATCTCCGAGCCGAAACCTATGGTGGGAGGTCTGTCAGCGTTATATGCCAATGTTTCTGCAAACTGACTAATCCCAATGACAGAGCGCAGAGCTGGATTACCCAAGCGCATCAACATTAGCATCTCTGACGTTCTCTGGACTCTCCATGCAGAAATTTTTGCTAATTTCGATGCGAATGCAATCTCGGTTTCAAGGAGTTCATGGACAGATGATGACGAGATCTGAAGCAGGTCGACCGGTACCAAGCAACTGTAGTTCGCAAAACTTGGTTTTTGAGAGAGTATCGAGTGTTCTCCGAACCAAGAGTTCTCACCAAACAAAGCCACATGAACATCTTCTTTGTTGGGGGTCACTAATGAGCAAGACACCAGACCATTAATAATGGTACACCAATGCGTGATGTCTTGGCCCTTTGACCAAACCAATTCAGACGCTCCATACGATTTGATGGATGTTTTGGCTGCATAAATTCTCGCTGTGGAATCCGAGCACCCAAGTGAACGCAGTTTTTGATACGCATACCCACCGCCGTAGTGATCTGAATTACCCATTTCGAAAAGCCATTTCAATAATGGAATAATATTATGAGGACATGAACTTGGGAAGCTATCACAATGTTCCACAGGGAACATTTAAAACAAAAAAAGCTTAAAATAACTCGCTTTGAAATTTTCATTCTTTCATTTGCGCAATGATAAACATCCTAATTTCATTCATTCTTTCCTGTTGGCGCCAGTGGAATTTTGACAGTGGGGGGGCAGACAAAATCTTGGACTACCTGGAGATGTAATGGATGCCTCCCTGCCTACGGGCAGGTAAACAGGAGGAGCACTGAGATGAAACAACCGTTTGTCTGAGGTGAAATTCCACTGGAGCTGAAGTGGATCCTCTAATGGATACGGAATTGAAGTGCCCAAGGCGTGATAGACCACGGTCTTCACAAACACCATCGAGGATCCGACATGAATCGTAATGCAGGCATGTATGCAGGGCAAATAATCGGCTTGATCAATGGCGAGCAAGTGGTGGGGTTGGATATTGCCAAGAGTGTGTTCCAGCTGCACACAGTGGATATGCGCACTGGGGAGATCGTCAATGTCTCACTCAAGCGTGCCAAGATGCTTGACTACTTTGCCAATCGTCAGCCCTGCCTGATCGGCATGGAAGCGTGCGGCAGCGCACACCATTGGGCGCGCAAATTCAAGGCACTGGGCCACAATGTTCGATTGATTCATGCCAAGGCGGTACGCCCGTTTGTAGCCGGCAACAAGACCGATGCAACGGATGCACGGGCGATCTGGCTGGCCATTCAACAGCCTGGCACGAAATTCGTAGGAATGAAAACACTGGAACAGCAAGCAACGTTGGTGCTGCATCGCCAGCGCGAGTTACTCATGAAGATGAAGATCATGCAGACCAACGCGCTGCGTGGACTTCTCTATGAATTCGGCGCCACGTTTGCCCGCGGCAAGAACGCGCTGTTCAGTGAGATTGAGGCCACCTTGGAATCACTTGCCAAGGATATTCCACAGTACGTTGCTGAGAGCTTGCGTGAACAAGTCCAGCGGATCAAACAGGCAGAACTGGACATCAAGGCCATTCGGCTGCGACTCGCGCAACGGTTGCGCACCAATGCCGATATGAAGCGCGTAGCTGAAATTCCAGGCGTGAGTTTGCTCACCGCCACGGCGACCATCGCCACGATGGGAGAGGCCAGCGCATTCAAGTCGGCACGGGAATTCTGTGCGTGGCTGGGCCTGGTACCCAAGCAGCGAGGTACGGGGGGAAAGATCCAGTTGTTGGGTATCTCCAAGCGAGGCGATACGTATTTGCGAACTTTATTGATCCACGGTGCGCGCGCCGTACTCACTCATGCCAAAGAGCCTACGCCATGGCTGGAGCAGCTCAAAACTAGGCGTCCAGCCAATGTGGTCATCGTGGCACAAGCGGCCAAGATGGCACGAACGATTTGGGCCGTGACGGCCAGACAGCTGGAGTATCAACGGGGGCATCACAGCATCAGGCCACAAACGGCTTGAGCATGGTGGCCAACATTAACTACCTGAAAGAAGGGATATGGTCAGCCTTTTGAGGGCGAGAGGCAGCAAAGCGAAGTGATGTGAAACAGGTCAGACCGGGACGAGCAAAACCTGAATGAACTACTGGACTTCAACAGTCCGCCCTGGAGATGAGGTGATTGTCAGCGGATTACATAGGGGCCAGTGACTAGCTGGGGTAACTCAGCGAATCACGTTCAAGGCCTGATATAAGGTAGCAGCCGACTTTATTCACAACACGACGCGGGTTTCTACCTATCGCCGGGAGGCATCCATATAAGGTAGCTCGTGTATTCCTACGAAGAGCGAATTCGCGCAGTCAAGCTTTACATAAAGCTCGGAGGGCGTCTTGGTGCAACCATTCGCAAATTGGGTTATCCGACTAAGAATTCCCTCATTAGCTGGTATCGAGAGTACGAGCGAGAGCAAGACTTGCAGGTAGGCTATTCCCGTGCACCCAGCAAATACTCTGCTGAACAGAAGCAGCGTGCAGTCCAGCACTACCTCGATCACGATCAATGCATTGCCGCCACCCTCAGGGCACTGGGATACCCCTGCAGGGAATTACTCACCAGGTGGATCGATGAGCTGCATCCACAGCTGCGCCTTCGTATGGTGGGTCGAGCACCGAATGTTCAGCACCCGCCGGAAACAAAGAATGCTGCAGTAGTGGAGCTGTGCACTAGGACGACCAACGCGCTGACTATTGCCGAATCCGTAGGCGTTTTCAGGCCGACATTGTACAACTGGAAGAATCAACTACTGGGCCGAGAGGCCTCAGCATCCATGAAGCGACGACAAACATCGCAGACGGCACCAAAACCCAAAGACCTGACGGAGTTAGAGCAACAAGTTTTACTGCTTGAACGCGATATCCGGCGTTTGCAGCTTGAACATGACCTCTTGAAGAAGGCCAATGAACTCCTAAAAAAAGGCCTGGGCGTCGCCCCGCAGCTCCTGAGCAATCGGGAGAAGACTCTGCTGGTTGACGCCCTGAAGAATACCTACACACTGGCCGAGTTGCTCTGCGAGCTGGACTTGGCGCGTAGCTCTTACTTCTATCACTGCGCTCGGCTCAGGAATCCAGACAAATACGCCGAAGCCCGTATTGCCATCGCCGAAGTGTTCCAAAGCAATCACCGTTGCTATGGTTACAGGCGCATGCGGGCTGCGCTTGGCAGACGGCATGTGCACATCTCGGAGAAAGTCGTGCAGCGCCTGATGAAGCAGGAGTGTTTGGTTGTTGCCGCCAACAAAAGATGCCGTTACGGTTCATACCTTGGAGAAATCAGCCCAGCACCGGAGAACCTGATTAACCGTGACTTCCAAGCTGAATCACCGAATGAAAAGTGGCTGACAGACATCACAGAATTCCAGATTCCAGCGGGGAAGGTATACCTCTCGCCCATGATCGACTGCTTCGACGGCATGGTGGTGAGTTGGACTATCGGCACCCGCCCGGATTCAGACTTGGTAAACACGATGCTCGACGCTGCTATTGAGAGAGTCGCCTGCAGCGCAAACAGGCCAGTCATCCATTCCGATCGAGGTGCCCATTACCGTTGGCCAGGCTGGCTTACGCGGGTGGACAATGCAAAGCTGATTCGCTCAATGTCGCGCAAGGGTTGTTCACCGGACAATGCCGCCTGTGAAGGATTCTTTGGTCGATTGAAGACGGAGATGTTTTATCCGCGGAACTGGCAAGATGTTTCTGTTGACCAATTCATGCAGACGGTGGACGCCTATATCCGCTGGTACAACGAGAAGAGGATCAAGATATCCTTAGGATCACTTAGCCCAGTTGAGTACCGGGCGAGCCTTGGAATTAACGTTTAACCGGTCCAAGATTTTGTCCGCACCCCCTTTGGCCCAGTCTTCAATTGGAATCAACACTGAAGGTTACGGTAGACGGATTCGTCAAGGCAGTCCTCTTTGGCGATACCACCTTTGCGCCGGCCCCCAAGTTTGCAGAAGCGTTGGTCCACTTTGGACTTGATGCGTCGCACATCGTTGCCCGTTACACCGTAGCGCCGACCTGATCTGCCTGTCACGTGGGAAAAATGACTTTTACTGCGTTTGGCGGTTTCAGGCTGGTTGCTGCCGGTCAACTTCGGCGAGCAAGTGACCGCTGAGGCCGACATCGGCACCAGTCCGCCTATGATGGAGAGCCATGGCCATCGACCTGAAAACCCTAGGCTCCAAACTCGCCAAATACCGAGGGCAGCTCAAAGAGTCCGTCATTGAGGTTGCGTCTGCGACCGGCATTGACGCCGCGCGTCTGACAGCCATCGAGGCAGGCCAAGTCGAGCCAACGGGCGACGATGTGCTGATCTTGGCCGACCACTATCGCTGCGACTTCAAGTTCTTCATATCGAACGAACTAGTGGCGCCGTTCGAGCAAACCGAGACGCTCTACCGCGCCCATGGTAACGACTTCACGAAGGAAGACCGCCGGGCCGTCCAAGAATTCCTCTACCTGTGCGAGACTGAAGACTTCTTGATGCGGGAGCTGGGGCGTCCACCCAAGGACTTTTCTTTTTCCCCCAGCGGCGACTTCTTCAAAGGCCACGGAGAGGCAGCAGCCGCGCGACTGCGCGAAGCACTGGGACATGACGACCGCGCGGTTCCGCGCGATGTCTACGCGGAATTTCGCAGTGTCGGCGTCCACGTCTTCCGCCGCAAGCTGGGCAACTCGAACATCTCCGGCCTCTTCATCACGCATCCGGTCGCCGGCAAATGCACCCTGGTCAATCACAGCGAGGACATCTACCGCCAGCGTTTCAGCGCTACTCACGAAGTGGCTCACGCCATCTTCGACTCCGCGCAAGGCGCCAGCGTCAGCTTTGATGGCCCCAGTTGGTCGGACTATTTGGAGCTTCGCGCCAATCGCTTCGCATCGTGCTTTCTGATGCCACCGGCCTTCTTGAAGAAGCTGCCGCCGCCAAACCAATGGAGCGACGCGGATGCCCTGCGATGGGCCAACGATTTGCGAGTGAGCTGCGTCGCGCTCGCCATCGCTCTCAAAGAGGCCAAGCTCATCGACCAAGCCAACTACGACCGCATCCGCCGATTGCGCGTGCCGCGTGAAGCGAAGCGCGACCCGGAGCTGCCCGATAGCCTCAATGCCACGCAGCGCCAGCGCAAGGCCCACCTCCTGGAACTCGGCCTCTCCGACTTCTACGTCGGCCTGTGCTTCGAAGGTTTCAGCGCTGGTGTGATCAGCATCGGTCGTTTGGCCGAGGCCCTGCTGTGCAGCCACGGCGAGCTCGCCGACCTGGCGAACCTCTATGGCCGGACGCTCCATGGCCATTGACCCGTCGAAGTTTCACCTGATCAATGTCGCCGACACCTGTTCGGTGTGGAACGTGTTGTCGTCGGCTCGGCTGCACTCCGCAGCCAAAGAGGCTCATTGCGAGTTCTGCGTCACCAGCTTCGTGCGCTACGAGTGCCTGACCAAGCCGCGAAAGACCTCGACCCAAGCGGAGACAGAGCTCATGCGGCGCTTGACCCAAGAGCAGGCCCGAGGCGGCTTCGCCGCCCACTCATGCTACATCGGCGACCTACAGGCCATCAAACTCCTTGAAAGCAGGAAAAAGCTGGGCAAGGGTGAGCTGTCCTCCATCGCCTTCGCCATGAAGATTGGCCAAGCCGTCATCACCGACGACATGAAGGCGCGCAAGCTGGCTGAAGATTCAGGCCATGCCCTCGCGCAAACCACTTCGCATCTGTTTTCATGGCTGATCTTCAAAGGCCGCCTTGGTGACTCGGACAAGGCGACCGTCATTGCACAACACCAGTCGATGGAGCGCCCGCTCGCTCCGCATTTCGAGAAAGCCTACGAAATGGCGCTGCAATGCAGGCTCAATTCGATGCCGTGACCCATTACCCCCACACTGCGCAAGAAGGGGGAGAAATTGGCGCTTACAGTTCTCGCATGCTTGTCAGGTTCGACACCGTTGCCCCTGCGTACTTGCTCTTCCGAGGCGAAATACCTCTGCGCGCCGATACCCAATTTGTGGAATACCTCAACGATCGGCATGCCGGTCTAGACTTCCCTCGGTATTTCCACTATCTGCCTCACCGAATATTTTCTCTTTCTCATCGGCCCATTCTTTTTGGGATGGGGGACTCTCTAATATCTGCTGCTTACTTGGTAGGGGAACTTACGAATGATGGAGCAATAGCATCACTCTATAGCAATCGAGAAAAGTATTCAGGATTTTTTGGCTAAATATACACACATTCGCAGGCCTGCGACTTTCATCAACAAAACATTGGTCTGTTGGAAAAAGAAGAATTAAATTCGCTTAATTTTTTAGTCAAAAAAGCAGTTCACAACTGAAACTCTCGACGAATTAACAAGATACATGAATTAATAATTGCCAAGTCGAAATTTTTATCATTTTTTCGCGCCATCTCAACTTCCTCGCTGAGCACTCGAAGAAATAGAACAGCGAATTCTGCATCTTGTTTTAGATTAATTAATGCACCCATATAAACCTCTACCTCTAATATTAAAAAGATAGTATTGATTTTTCACAGAGGAAGTTATGGCAAGAGTGTATACTGGGAGACAATTTAAGCCAAAGAGTCCTGAATAGCCCGGTAACCCCTTCCCTTATTCCACTGGACCTAAGAGTAGAACGGTTATGCGGCCATGACCAGACGCTGCTTTAAGGTGAAAGCGCCCACGGCCATTTTCGGGCGGTCATGATTGTAGGACCATATACATTGCGTGGCGAAGTCCTGAACCTCTTCAATGCTGGACCAGTAATGCTGGGATAACCATTCGTAGAGAGCTGTCCGATTGAACCGTTCTACATAGGCGATCTGCTGTGGTTTGCCTAGCTTGATGTATTCGATCCTAACGCCCCATTCTTTGGCCCAGTTCTGGATGGTGCCGCTGATGTTCTCCGGCCCATTGTCGCAGCGAATCACCTGCGGTTTGCCGCACCAGGAGATGATCTGCTTCAATGCCCAGATCACCTGCTCCGAGGGCAGCGAGAATTCAACCTCAATGCCCAGCGCCTCACAGTTGAAGTCGTCGATGACATTGAACAAGCACAGGTTACGGCCGTCCTCCAACTTGTCGTGCATGAAGTCCATCGACCAGACCAGATTGATGACCTCTGGCACCTTCAGCGGCTCAGGTTTCTCACTCACCAGGCGCTTCCTAGGCGTGATGCGCAGGTTCAGCTCCAGCGCACAGTTGATGCGGTACACGCGCAAATGGTTCCACCCAAAGCTCTCCACGTTGCGCAGGTACAAGTAGCACAGGCCACATCCCCAGTTGCGGTGGTTGTCCGTCAGAAGGACCAACCAATCGGCGATCAGCGCGTTCTCAGCGTTCTGCTTGGGTTCATAGCGGTAGCAGGACTCGCTGATCGAAAACACCGCGCGGCCCAGGCCACCCGTATGGTCAGGCGACGCTGCTCAACAACTTCCTTGGCCATCTCGCGCCGGCGAGACGGCCGGGTTATTTTTATGCGAAGTACTCGTTGGCGATCTCAGCCTTGAGCTTCTCTTCGAGGTACATCTTGCGCAGGCTCCGGTTCTCGTCGTCGAGCTCCTTCATGCGAGACATCATAGAGGTGTCCATGCCGCCGAACTTGGCGTGCCACTTGTAGAACGTGGCGGTACTGCTGCCCAGTTCCCGACAAATCTCCGGCACCGGCAGACCGGTTTCAACACGTTTGATGGCAGCAATGATCTGGCTGTCGGTAAATTTCGACTTCTTCACCTAGAACTTCTTGGGAAATCCCACTTCTCGGTCCTTTGGTTTATCGGGGGATTGCCCAATACAGAATTCCAACCATTGTTTCCCGGAGAACAGTCTTTAAAGACAATAATTACCACTTCGTTATAGTGAATGTAATTTAAATAAATTGCATTCATGCGAGTCCATATAGTTTATTTTTTAATGACTTTTGCCTGTTGTCCAGCTTTTGCAGGAATCACCATCGGCACCCATTTGCAAACTGTGCATTCGACTCCAGGCTATAACGACAACAACCCTGGGTTGTACATTCAACTCGAAGGCGGTTTTACTGCGGGTAGTTACTTCAACAGCGCGCGTAGGCAGTCAAACTATGTTGGTTTAACTATGCCAGTTTTTGGTGGTATGTTTGATGTGTCGACGGTGGTACTAACGGGCTACCGTATTGACCCCCTGCCCGCAATTATTCCCTCCATAAGAGTAAATCTTCCGAACGGATTTGGAGCACGCATTTCTTTGCTGCTACCACCAAACTCTGCATCGGCAATTCATCTCTCGCTTGAGCACACTTTTTGATAGGAATACAGGCTCTGTATTTCAGTTTGCAGGGACAACTACGGCAAGATTTTCCTTCCCCTCCAATAAATCATAGAAAATACAGCATTTCAACAGATGCCCCTACCCAGTTCAATAGCACTGGGTTGTAGTAACTGGTGTAATTATTTACTGCACTTTGAATCAATTTTTCGCATGGGCATATGGTGTAAGGCCACCTAGTGATCTCCTGAATCTTTATTCGTTGTATTCCCCCCCCCGAATTACACTGACCTGTTGCAAGATGGTAAATCGATATTCTTTCAGGTTTTCGTCCCAAAACTGACCGGCGAACTATTCGATTTATGCTTTCTAATTGGGCTGGCCTGGCCCAAACAGGTACGATTCACAACGCGTGCATGGGCCCAAGTAAATATTGCACAACTGCAGAACTCTTTGCAGTTGCCTATCCGGATAGCTTTGGTCAGCACCTATGGTGCAGGCAAGTTGTCTCAGGATCCAAACCAGTTGATTTCGGCCAAATGCACGCTCCGGCACAAACGCGTATCAATTGGCATGAATAGCCTTCAACTACCGTCAGGCTATTCATGCTGCGACCTTCATCCTTGCAATCAGACATGAAGTCCATAAATCAACCAGATTGGCAAATGTTAGACGCTCCAAGTGATGCCTGTCGCTCAGGCAAATCTTCTTGCGTCTACGCTTCTTGACTTGCAGGCCCGGCCCTGCATACAACTGGTCTAGTCGCTTTTGATTGAAGATCACGCCTTGTTGGCGCACCTTCAATAAATCGCGCCTGCGCCTTAGTGTCAATGTCACCGAACCAGGGCAAAGATCGTGACTTTGAGTGCGCATTTACTATCTTAAGTTGGCCCTTACGGTTTGCACTTGCGCAAGGCAATAGCAGGCCTATGGGTTGCCGTACCTGCAACACAGCCCAGCACCTCGCCCAGCGCACCACAACTGCACGCTGGGAACAAACGATTTATGCCTCATTAAATCTCCTTCCGAAGCCCGATCCAATCTTTCAGTCGGATTGGACTCCTAGCCTTGGCGCCGCACAAATCCAGAGAAACTTGGCACTAGCTTAGCAAAACAAATAAAAACGTCACCGATACACATTCCTCCCAACCGAATCGCTTTCAGTTGGAATTTCAAGCACTAGACATGTCTTTAATTGTCTCTCAGTAGTCAATTGCCAATGATTCACAGGGGGCAAAGACGCGAAAATATCAAAGATATTAGTACTCTATCAGCTTCAGTGGAGATTTAACTCATCTTTTTGACTTCGAACGAATACAAATTGCCTTATGAATTACGTTCAGTCCAGTTTAATGCCGGGCGAAAAAATAATTTCAATTGCCAAAATTCACTGGATAGATTTCTTTTCCCTAACAATTTCAGTATTTGGAATGCTATTGTCTCTCTTGATTAGCGTTAGTCTTTGGCCTGTGTTCATTACTGGAATATTCCTGCTGATTCAAAATTGGTTAAATACTAGCTCAACAGAGTTAGCAATAACCAACAAGAGAATTATTGCGAAAATCGGCTGCCTTCACCGAAAAACCGCCGAGGTAACATTAAATAGAGTTGAATGCATTCATATATTTCAGAGCAGACTCGGAAGAGTTTTTAATTTTGGAACAGTCCTAATTGAGGGGAGAGAGTCTGAAAATATTGTAATTTCAAAAGTATGTACACCATTTCAGTTTAAGAATTTTGTCTCTGAAGCGATCACATTGCACAGCACTATTTCTAAACTCCAAATGGGTAATGCTCTCAATCCCCCACATGAAAATTAAATATATTCTTGCTCTGCAATTAAAATTAAATCGGAATTTCCATTTTTTCCGTCGCATGTGATGTTAGATATATGCAGACACTTTACGAAATACTTGAAGTCAACACTAACGCTAGTGGGGAAGTCATCCGAGCTGCTTATCGCTGTCTTGCCCAAAAACACCATCCCGACAAATCACTGCCTACCGAATCTGGCGACAGAGAAGGAAAAATGTCCGAACTAAATTATGCATATTCAGTATTATCTGACCCTGAAAAAAGAAACAGATATGATTTACAAATCGGATTAGAAAAAACTATAGGCGACCGACGTAAAGTGGATGGAGCATTTTGGAGTAAGAGACCGTCTAGTCGTGATGAAAAAACATCAGTAAGGCCCTTTGGCTTTAGGCCCCTAGCATAACTACAAATTAGACCTATTGCGAAACTTGAGTAGAATTCAATTCAATTACGTAAAGCATTTATCTCCGCCATAGAAGCAGAGCAAATAGTTTAATAACCCAGAAACTCAAATTCAGCATTAGACAAATAATTAACTTCAGCTCGGAAACGAGAACGCAACAAGTACTCTTAATCTATAACAAAAATCAATTTATTAAAGGAGAATAACTTGCCAGGATTTTTTATTGCTGCACTTTCAGCTGCATGCATGATTTCTTTTTTTCTTTTAGGTTTCCCAAAAATCTATTGCGCCATCTATGGAATATTTGCCGGAAACTTTATCTATCTATTTAAAGCAGCCTATAACTACTACTCAGAGCGAGAATAAATATTTACCTTTCGAAAGTCATTAAATCATGTCGAAGAGAATGAAGTATGAGTTGCTTTCTTAACAGTTGCTTGACCTCAGGGATGAGTTAAATCAGTTATTACGCTCACTTCGCGACTTGAGTTTTAATTTATCCAGATCAGAAAACGGCGATGAGAAAACAGTCTTGATAGAAATTTTTGAACGTCGGAACTAAGTAGCCCTTAAATGAGCTGCAACCGATTTTGGCGATTAATTTGTCTGGAATAAATAAACCCAACGTCACAGTGCACTTCTTATGTCTGAACGAGCGATTTTGTATAAAGCGTAAAGTGGTTAAGGAAAAAATCCTGTTCTTGGTCTACATTAAATTCAATCCGTCCGTCTACTAGGTCTTCGGGCATACACTACTTCCCCCCTAGGTTGAACAGTTGATCAATGAAGGTAAGCCAAACTAAACATCGAGAATGCACCGCGGCTTCAACCAGTTAAGGTGAGTAGCTATGCAAACGCCAGATCGATGATCTGCAGTGGGTCTTCGACGGAGCGATTTTGAATCTAAATTCCAGAATTGAGGCCCCCATTGCTGGTATACCCGAACGAATAGTGATCCTCAGGCCTTTGCGGGGATTGGTCAAAGAAGACATAGAGGTGAGCCTAGTCAAGCCGTAACCCTGGTTCCATATTTCCAAGTGCATATCGAGTGACTTTGGCACAAAATTAACTCCCCGTGTTTATAAACAGTTTGTCCAACTCATCAAGGGCATAAACGTTGAGAGTCAGGTATTGAGTTCCTCCTAAGCAACTGACTCTCCTGACAGCCAAGACGGGCGAATGGCGAGAGTCACTGGCCGAACAGCCTATCAAATCTATAGACATGACACGAAATTAAGCAGCGAAGAAAGCCTCAGGAG
The DNA here is from genome assembly GCF_059769165.1 of Curvibacter sp. Hmag1.1. NCBI lineage: Bacteria > Pseudomonadati > Pseudomonadota > Betaproteobacteria > Burkholderiales > Comamonadaceae > Curvibacter > Curvibacter sp. Hmag1.1. The sequence continues at coordinate 3,194,084 of NZ_JBMBGX010000002.1, read as the reverse complement.
GCTTATCAGCATGCGGATGTTGTGCCCGGAGTCGAACAGCACTGCAATCAGGACATCACCCAGAGAGCCCCTGAATGGATTGCAATAGAGCTCGCCGTCGCTCTTTATGCGTCTGATGATCGAATCATTGGCGCGGCGCAGTTTAATCATCGCTTTCTTCGTGCGAGTCACACTTTGCCGGTGGTTCGACCGGAGGATATGCAGGTCCTCGACATTTTTGACCTTGACCACCAACATCATGTGCGGATGCTGGTTGGCCAAGATGCCCACCTGCTAGACGTTTTCCTCAAGTGTATGTCCGTCGATCGGATTGCAAGGCATCAAGTACATACCCACTACCAAGCCTAGCTTGGTCACTGGAACCATATCTGGGCCGCTTCTGTCCACATTACTTCCATTGGTGGCCAGAACACAAATGCTTCCATGCAAAGTTTTCAATTGCTTCCAATTTCTGGTGTGAAATTGGTAGGTGTTTGACGAAACATGCGTAGCTTACACAGATTCATCAAAAAGTGTCTTTTTAAAACGGAATTATTATTGTTCAGTGTGGAACAGATATGACTCAATCGCCTGTTACCAAAGTTATCTGCATTTAACCAAGCGATCATTTGTTGGTCCAAGCTACTTCTGTGTTGAGGCCCTGCTGGGTTCTTTAGGGCTTAGAGGATGCAAAGTTCGGTCAGAACCTTCTCATACGCCTGAAGCCCCAAAACATATCGAAGTGCCGCGTCAGATTCAACGATTGACCCCTGTGCATTTGAGCTAAGACGGGATGAAGTTTGGGATGCAATCTAACAGTTGACGAGTCTTGGAGCCAGCTCGCCAGAGAGATCTGACGCAGTGACTTTTTTGGCCTCATAACTTAAGTTTTTAGGATGAAACATCCTTGTCGCGAGCTTGGGGTTGCTCAAAGTGAACAGTTCAGTATTTCCTTTCGGAGTGCCTATATCGCTGAACTGATATGGAAATTCACTGACCAGCAGTTGGCCGACAACTTGAATCAGCCTTTGACAGCCAAAGGTCGGGAAACGCTGCATTCCGACCTTTCATCGTGCCCGCCAGTCAATTGTTGCTCGAACGTCAGTTTCTTGAACATGAATTCAGATTGATCGGGGACCGCTTTGGGTCGACAGCGTTGATTGTTTCTACGCCATCTGATGGCGTTTCACCGAGGGTCCACTGTTCTAATTCCCGAAGAATAGCGGCTCAATAGGACCTTGAAGAAACACACATCACAGGTGGAAATCGTGCATTGAATCCGTCTGAGATTCGAAATGTCGTACCGATCCGAACAAAAGCGACGTCCCCCCATTTTCAGTAGCACTTGGGTTTGGAGTCCGGGGTTAATTTAACTGGTTTCTGAATCAGTGTTTTTGCATAGTCGGCCGGTGTCAGTCCGCCCAGTGATCTCTTCGGTCTTTCCTCGTTGTATTCCTTCCTCCATGCTTCAACGATCACGCGGGCATGCGGCAGACTGGTGAACCAGTGCTCATTCAGGCATTCATCGCGGAATCGCCCGTTGAATGATTCGATACAGGCGTTCTGGTTGGGCTTGCCGGGTTCGATCAGAAATAACTGAACACCCCGTGCATGGGCCCATGTCAGCATGGCCCGGCTGCAGAACTCTTTCCCGTTGTCGGTCCTGATCGCTCTGGGTAAGCCTCGCGTGGTGCTCAGTTGTTCCAGGATGCGTACGAGCTGATTCCCGCCCAATGCACGCTCCGGCACGATCGCCACGGCCTCATGGGTTGCGTCATCCACCACCGTCAGGTTCTTGATGCTGCGTCCCTCGGCCGTGCGGTCGAATACGAAGTCCATAGTCCATACCTGGTTGGCTGCGTTTGGCCGTTCCAAGGGATGCCGGTCGGCAATCGGGATCTTCTTGCGCCTGCGCTTCTTCACCTGCAGGCCTGCTTCGGCATACAGACGGTCTACGCGCTTGTGGTTGACGAGTTCACCGGCTTGGCGAAGCTTCAGATAGATCATGCCAGCGCCGTAGCGGCGATGGCGCTGTGCCAAGGCGATGATCTTTTCCTTGAGTGCGCAATTGCGGTCCTGGGCAGGTTCATAGCGGTAGGCGCTGGCACTCATGCCGACAACACGTAAGCAACGGCGTTCGCTCAACCCATGACTGACCATATGGCGCACCAGTTCGCGTCTGGCCGGTGCGCTCACCACTTTTTTCTCAAGGCTTCTTTCGTCACCTCGTTCTTTAACCTCGCCTAGGCCAGCAATCGCTTGAGTCGCCCGTTCTCCGTTTCCAGCTCCTTCAAGCGCTTGGCGTCAGACACGTTCATGCCGCCAAACTTGCCGCGCCAAAGGTAATAGCTGGCCTCTGAGAAGCCGTGTCTGCGGCACAGCTCGGCGACCGCCAGGCCCGCTTCCGCTTCCCGCAGGAAGCCAATGATTTGTTCTTCGGTAAATCTCTTCTTCACGTCCAATCTCCTGTCATATGGGATTGGACTCCAACATCATTTGCTACTCAAATCCGGGGGGACGTCGAAAGGTACCCATTTATGGTACCGATGCGATTTGCTCAGGTTCTATTGGTATCCGTTTGTGGGATGTGCGCCTTGGGAAGGATTATTGGGATCCGCGAAACGCAATTCCGCGTTTGGTGATCCGATGGATTTTTTCATCGCAAATTTTGGGATACCAACATGCCTGAACCCTTCAAGTCCGACATCTCCCCGTCACATGAGCTCTCATCAAGGGCGGCAGTACCAGGCGACTTTCCCCGCTATCCCCTTCCCACTGCGCCTGCAGGCACTCAGACCAAGCTTCCCGCTCGCCTGATCAACGGCAAGTATGTCGTCAGGCTTACCCCCCTGGAACAGTTTGAACACCACTATGTATACCTGGATTTCATGAACCAACTCATTGCATACGCACATGCAAAGCGAGACCAGAGGCCCAAAGTGCCACTTGTGGAGATCGTGGATGAGATCGTCAATCACATGTCCTTGCATGGCTGGAATCTCAGCAAAGAGGGACAGGCGTGGGTAGCAAAGCAACTCATACAGAGTTTTGAATGAAGATACTCGTCTGCAGGAAACGAAGTTGTATCCGTCTTCCTGTTGCAACAACATTGGTCCGTTTTTCCTGTCGGGTTCAGTCTTAGCGTTTTATGGAGTCCTCAATGAAGATTGAAGCCGTTCGTTCACAACCCTATACCCAAAAGTTCATTTGTGATCGCTGTGGTCGTCAAGCCGAACGAGATGACATGGACTGTGAATTCCATGAGTTCATGTCTATTCAAAATCGAGCCGGATACGGTTCCATCTTCGGTGACGGAAATCGGGTTGATGTTGACCTTTGCCAACATTGCGTCAAAGATACCTTAGGTGCTTGGATTCGAATCACTGACCCTCTCGATGGCTACAGCCAAGATGAACATGGGGGGGATTTCCCGGACGAGTCTGAACGGTCTTTTAGGGCACGTGCAAAAGCAAACATCGCCAAGTCAATCGTAAATGATGATGGTGTACCTGCAGACCACGTCATCGCAAATTTGGCAGAACGCCTCGACCAAGTAAGGAGTGAGAAGCGCCAACGCCAACTTATCGAACAATCCGGTCGACCCTCGTCATCCAATTTCTTCGGAATTGGAACTCCGGTATTCACCAATAAGTCAATTCCGGACTTGGACTTAGAGGCTGGTGCTTACGGCTCGGTCATCCACGTTCATGACACCACCGACCTGGTTGACGTCGAGTTTTTCAATGACGCTGACGAGTCAACAAGTGTCAGAACAGTTGAGGTCCAGTACCTGAACGCATGGAAGTTGAAATGAGAATCCCCAGTCTTGAGGCCATGCGCCGATTACAACGGGAGTACCAGCGCTCCCACCCAAGGCGACTGTCTGCAGGCGGACTTTATTTTCCCCACAGCTATGCTGACATGACACCAGAGAGCCTAAGCAGCTGGGATGACGTAGGCTTAATTTGGAATAAACGCCGAGTGATAGTTTGGTGGCAGCATCCCAGACATGTCTATTACGAGGCTCTGTGGGATGAAGTCTACAAAGTGGTGGGTGACGGCCCCTCCGACAGTTGGTTAACAGAGGGTGGTACCAAGAACTACAAGCGGGTTGGTCGTTCCAGAAAGAAACTGGTATCCACCACACTGCGGGAGCCATCGCCTGATAAGCGGGCCTACTATGACCTTCTCAAGACGACGTTCGAAAGTATCAGTAGCGTAGGCATCGAGCACACCGTACCTGTCAATTGGAAACCACGGCGACTTAGGTGGGCCATGGGTGTCAACATCATTGCGCCTTTGGAAGTCCGCAACGAAACGGACTTGGCTGAGCTTGCAAGCTTGGCCAAGAGGCTGATCAAGGGACAGACTGACCTGAGCTGTCTATCGCTACTCCAGCCAAGACTGGCTCCGAGAGCGCGCTCTGCAATCAGGAAAAACGACCTAGGTGCTTGACCAAGGATTGCACACCCATGACATCCCCATTCATCTTGTTCCTCGACTTCGATGGAGTGCTGCACCCGGATCCGCCAACTGGCGAAGCTTCGTTTTTCTGTCGAGCGTTCTTGCTACAGGAATGGTTAGAAGCGCATCCGCATGTGGATGTTGTGATCTCCTCCACCTGGAGACTCAAGCGTTCTCACCCAGAACTTCAAGCCCTGTTTCCCCAATGGGGTGATCGGATCGTTGGCGTCACGCCTGACGTCCCTCAGGAAAGCTATCAAAGACAGCACGAGTGCGAAACCTGGATGCGAGATCACTCGGATCCCTGGATTCCATGGCTTGCTCTGGACGACCGTTCATGGAATTTCCGGCCTTTTGAAAAGCGGCTCGTACTAACCGACCGAAAAATCGGACTGACTGAAACAGATCTCGTTTGCTTGACGAAGGCCATGGGCACTTAAATGACTTCTTTACTACCTATCGTTTGCATTGATCCGGACTTCAAAAGACTACCGGCCCTAAGCAGCGCACGAATAGAAGCTTTGCAGCGAAACGGATATCCGCTCTCTGTAGCACGCTTGGATTTGGCTTACACTCCGACCCGAAGCGCCGAACGGCATTACCCATTTGGGCGCCCCGGTGTAGAGAGTGAAGGCCTCCCTTGTGGAGGCTTTTCGCTTTGTCGGCCTGGAACAGTGGCTTCTGGAAATGCCTCAAGATACTCGAGCAAAGTACCTTGAAGGTTTTGCAACAGCCCAGTTCAACGGACCTCGCTTATGAAAATCCAGATCGCTTCTGATCTTCATCTTGATCTCCTACCGAGACCAGATGGAACTCCCCCAACCATCATTGAACGCACAGACGCTGATGTGGTGATTCTTGCTGGTGACATTCACGATGGATCTGAAGGCATTGAGCGCTTCCAACCGTGGACTTCAAATGCCGATGTCATCTAAGTGGCGGGTAACCATGAGTACTACGGTCATGGCTATCGAAGCAAACAGGCTCAGATTCGGGCGCGAGCGAAGGACTTGGGCATTCATTTCCTGGAATGCAGTTCTGATGTACTCAAAGGTGTGAGATTCCTGGGTGCAACACTTTGGACGGATTACAGGCTGTTTGAACCACACTACTCGCAACCTCTAGCCATGCATGAGGCCAAAGAGAAGCTGAACGATCATCGGTTGATCCGGATGGAAAGAGGCGCCTTCTCTCCTGCTGATGCGTTGGCCATTCATGCGCAATCGCGTCAATGGCTCAAGGATGAACTTGCGAAACCTTTTGATGGTAAGACCGTAGTCGTGACGCATCACGGTTCACATCCAAATTCAGTCCATGAGAAATACACAGACGACCTTTTGAGTGCAGCCTTTGTCAGTGACTTAGGTGACCTTCTGCAGGGTGCAGACCTCTGGATTCACGGCCATGTCCACGACAGTTTTGATTACCAGATTGGCCGATGCAGAGTCATAGCAAATCCGGCTGGATACGTGTTAAACCGGCGCTCAATAAACAGCATAAATGAAGCGCAGTTTGAAAATTCTGAATTCAATCCGCGACTCATTGTAGAGATATGAAATGACGAATACAAAATGCATAAGGTCTTGGAGCACCGAGCTCGAAACTGATCCGGAAACTGGTGAAATGATCCTGAAGTTCAGTGAAATTTTTCTTCAGCAAGAAGACTGGCGTATGGGTGATCACATCGACTTCAAAAAAGTAAAAAGGGGGGTATGAAACTTGTGAATGTCTCCAATCTGGACCGCGATAAGCCAATTTAGGATGCAGGATGAAGTTTGCTTCCTTCAGCCGAAGCTTGACAGTTACGCGCAGGCCGCAGCGTAAGCGCCTTGAGAATTTTGGAGTGAGGAAAGACCGCTACATTGCATATGTTGATTACCGTAGCCCGGTCCCTGCATATTCCGGCTGAACTGACCGCCTGTGCCGGGTAGGTTTGAAAAGCCTACTTGCACCGAATGTCAGCGTTGGGCTAGTAACGGACTCCAATGATTGACTGCTTTGTAGCGGTGTTACTGGACCGGTAGCTTCGCTATGCCAATCCAGTGTCAGAGTTGGGCAGGTAGAGGTGTCAGCTCCAGCAAACGTAACTTCCTTGAACTCCTCCAACTCACCCGTCCTACCCATTCCGCCGAATCGGGGACCTGTCGCGAGAATCAGAAGGCACAATGAAAAGACCAACATTCTGTTCAGCACGACTCATGAGCTCACCCGCCTTCGAACTAAAAGACTACCGCCAGCCTGTGGTGACTTCGCTTGGTGTGATCCTCGGTTTTCTCATCGGATTTCTGGGGCAGTGGGTGACAGAGGACAACTTCGCGCTGCGCTCGCTGTCGGACGGCGTGGTACTGCTGGCCTGTTGTATTGGGGCACTGCTGTTGTTTAGCGCCTTGTTTCGCATGCTTCAGCCGTGCGTAGCGTCCGAGGAGGCTCTCGCCCATTACCGGGTCACGCTCAAGCTGTATATGGCTGGGCTCAGCGCTGCGTTCGGCGGCATCCTTGTGTCGGCCTTTATTTGATGCCTCGGGCCAAGGCCGTTTGGCCTTCAAAAAAAGCAAATGACAAATTTATGATGAATCGTCGCCACTCACTTCTTTCTCTCGCCGCAATTCCTATGACCCTGACCCAGGCGAAGCCAAGCCTCGCCGCCACACCGTCGCCAGCAGCATGGCGAATGCCAGATGAGGCCGAGCCGCATGCGCGCACTTGGATGGCGTTTGGGGCGCACCTAGACATTTGGGGCAGGAAGCTGCTGCCGGCGGTGCAGCAAGGCCTGGCAAATATAGCCATGTCGATTGCCCGCTTCGAGCCCGTGTCGATGCTTGTGCGTCCGAACGACATGGCCCGGGCTTCCGAGCTGCTTAAGGGGTCAAGGGTAGAGCTAATCGATCAGATGGTGGACGACTTCTGGGTACGTGACTCAGGCCCGGTTTTCGTGACCAATCACCAAGGACAGAAGGCAGCAGTTGACTTCAATTTCAATGGCTGGGGCAAGAAGCAGAAGCATCCGCATGATGCCAAAGTGGCAGCCTTCGTCGCTGATCGTGCTGGCGTGGCGAGGCTGAAAACGTCGTTAGTACTGGAGGGAGGCGGTATAGAAGTGGACGGCCACGGCACGGCCATCATCACCGAGAGCTGCGTGCTCAATGCCAACCGAAACCCGGGCGTATCGAAGACCGACTGTGAAGCAGAACTCAAGCGCCTTCTGGGGTTGGAAAAGATCCTCTGGCTGCCAGGCATCAAGGGCAAGGACATCACTGATGGCCATACCGATTTCTACGCACGCTTCGCTGCCCCAGGGGTGGTGGTGGCGGGCTACGACACGGATCCCGCTTCGTATGACCACGCCGTTACCAAGCGGCACTTGAACCTTTTGCGCGAGATGACCGACACCCGCGGCAACAAGCTGGATGTGGTGGTGATAGAGGGGCCCGAAACAGTGCGAGAACGCTACGCGGGCAAGGACTTCGCCGCCGGATATATCAATTTCTATGTGTGCAACGGCGCAGTGATTGCGCCTGAGTTCGGTGACAAAAAAGCTGACGCCAATGCTCGCGACACGCTTAAGGACCTGTTTCCGAAACGTGAGACTGTGCAGCTCAACATCGATGGCGTGGCCGCCGGCGGTGGCGGGATTCACTGCACCACACAGCAGGAACCTGCGGTTTGAGGCAAGCCGTGATCGAGCACTTTTGGCGGCAGAGTTGACGGCATGCAAACCCTAGCTTGGTTATCTCGATTTCCGTGCAAATACTAACGCTAGTAGGCACGGGTTTTCCCCTAATTCTTTGAGCTTACAGGCAGTTGTGCTGGAGAGTTGTCACGCGCAGTCTGGAAATGAGGCCCGGGGAGGGGCGGAAATTACGAGCGGCATTGACACGAGTTCCCGGTAGAGCTCCGCCTGGGCGAAAAAAGCGCTGGCCAGTTCCAGGATTTCATAGGTGTCAATGCCGCTCCCCCATTGACCCATTATTCAAGCGGCAGCCATAATTGGCACGGCGCAGTTCCTTGACCTCGCGTTTAAGGGCCTTTATGCGCTCACGCTCATCGCTGGTGTCGCCTTCGCGCGCACCTGAATCACTAGCACTTTTCTTAACCAATTCATTCAAGGTCTGGGGCACTCAACCTATCTTGTCTGATATGGACTCAATCGCGGCCCATAGGTAAGGATATTCGCCACGATGTTGCTGCGCCATGCGCACTGTGCGTTCGCGAACTTCGGGGCAAAACTTCCTTGACCTTCTCATGGCTCCAACTTCTGCGGGTCAGTTCAAACCCGGGGCGATTCACTACCTGATTGCGGGCGAACCTAAGAGTACGAACGCGCCCGACAAGCCATTTTCATAAACATTGTTTATTTAGGGTCATTTGCGATGACTATTTTTGCTCCTAATTGATAAAACCTGTCGAAGCCTGCATGGTTGGAATCAGTTTTTTAATAAAAGAGCTTGTGTAACAAAAGCCCGCGCATTTACCAAGGGGGAATACATGAAGTCACTGGAACGGATGGATAGTTAGCCCAATGCACCTTCTGGAGCGATTTCGCCCTCAGATGGAGTGGGGTTGATGTCATTGATAACCGATCTGAAAACATCCTTCCATGAACTCAATATCTAGTTGATTTCCAAGTGCAAATGGACCATGGCTACCTCCCCCAATGAGCGAGCGTGAGTCATTTCAATCCCCGTTTAACTATTCACTAGCCCGTGCTGAGAGCACATTGCGTCCTATTCAATTGGAGTAAGCATGACCTTTTTTTCCGCATCTAAAGCAAGTACATCCAGCCAAATTACCCAAACCATTGAACTGCTCAGTCGCGGAAACGGAGTCCGAAAAATTGCAGTCCAGCCGGGCCAAGCCTTCAAAATCATAGTGGATGGACAGGTGTATGCGGGTCAAAAGCAGATTAAGGGCATAGCTCTCAGTCTCAAGCGTAAAGGTGATGCCCTCTTGTTGTTAGCAGATGACCATTTGGAGCCCCTGCTCGAAGTTAGAGGTTTTTACCACCCCAATGTGGCGGATGGAGATGCAATAGTCAACACCGAGGCCACTCCGATTGATACTTATGCACTGCTTCAAGATGGCGCAAGCGCCCAATTGGCTGCAGCTGATCTGAGTGATGCCCCCTTGGGCGCCAACACTCCGTCGTGGGGTACGCTTATCGCACAAGCCAGTAGTACTGCTGCAACTACGGTCACTGAGGCTACAACAGCCGCAACCGCTGCAACAGGCACGGCCATTGGTGTGACAACTGCATCTGCTGGTGCTGTTGCCGCCGCCATAGCGGTTAGTGCTATTGTTGTCAGTGCTGCTAGTGGTAGTGGTTCCGGCAACAGCGGAAGTACGAATGGCGGAGGCGGGAACGGAGAAATTGGTTTAATGGAATTCGGTGGCAGCCTCAGTGCGGGTAAGGCCATGGCAGGCATAACCATCATTGCTTACAACAAAGCAGGGGAAGAGGTCAGCAGAACCGTCACGGATTTAGAAGGCAAATACGCATTCAAAATTGACGCCAAATACGCTGGACAAGTCCTGTTGCTCAAAGCCACAGACGTGACGGCCGACGGTAAGGGCTATACCGACGAAGCCACGGGCGAAAGCAAAGACTTTTCAATCAACTTACGCGCCATGGTGCAAGTGGGAACCGACACCACCCAAACACAAAAAGCTCAAATTTCAACGGCTACTGAATTAGCTACCCGTGTACTTGGTATCGGTAGTGATAGCAATAGCTTGGCTAATACCTCGGCCACAAACATTCAAGCAGCCAATAAGGCGATCGCTGACTTTTTGGGCGTTTCAGATATCGTCAACACAGATGCGCCCGATATCGTTGGAAAAGGCGACAGCAACAACACCAACGATAAATATGGAAAAGGACTGGCCTTACTCTCGGGCATGGATGCCGTGGCCGAACGTGGCGGTGCCTTGAACGCCACAGGTTCTTCTTTGGATAAACTGGCCAACGCTTTCACGCTTGTCTCAGGTAAAGTCGAGACCGACTTCAACGACCCTGAGCTGCTGGACTTGTTGTCGCAAGCAGTGACCGAAGTGGCGCAAACCCAGGGAAGTGACCTGTCCAAAGACCTTGCGGGCATTGCCCTCAAAGCGGTGACATCACAAACATCCAACGCGGGCAACACCACGCTGGCCTTCTTCATGACCAGCAGCCGCAACCTGATTGGCGACGACAAAACAGCCGAGGTGCAATTTCGCTTTGACAAAGTGCCGACAACAGACCAATTGATCAAGCTGACCACCGCCCTGAGCGTTACAGGTGGCAGCTTGGGTGGGTTGACTGTAGACACCTCTGACACCACGGGCCTGACCTACAAAGCCAGCTTCACCCAAGCGGGCACCGACGCGCCGCAAATCAGCGTCACTGGCACAGACTATTTTGCCAACGACGTGAGCATGGTGCTCGATAACACACATCCCAGCCTGAGCGTGAGCCGCATCGAGGGCCTGGACAGTGCAGGCGCAGCCAAAACCATCCTCAAAGCGGGCGACACGCTGAGCGTGACCTTGAGCGCCAGCGAAGCCGTGCGCGTGACCGAGGGCGGCACTTTGCAACTGAATATTGGCGGCCAGACCGTCAACGCCAACTACAACGCCGACAAGAGCGGCACCCGCAGTCTGGTGTTTGAATACACCGTGGGCAACAACCTCAACGACACGCAAGGCGTGAGCGTGGTGGGACTGACAGGCGCCACCATCAAAGACATGGCCGACAACGCCGCCGACCAGAGCCTGAACGGCTACAACGGCCTGCCCGTCTTTGTAGACACTACCGCCCCCGTGGTGTTGGCCCAAGTGCCCATTGACAACAGCATCGTGGGCAATGCGGGCGTGCGTAGCGTCAGCCTGAGCTTTGGCGAAGCCATCAACAAAGGCAGCACAGGCGGATTGACACTCAAAGACGCCAATGGGAACACCATCGCCAGCTGGGCAGCCGCCGACGGCACCGTGTCCAGCGACGAACTCTCCATGAGCTACGCTCTGCCCACCAGCTTAACCACCTTGACCGCCGGCAACTATACCATCGTGGCCACAGGAAGCCCCGTGATCGACAAAGCGGGCAACGCCATCAGCACCAGCGCACTCGCCAGTGACGGCATCTGGTCGTTCACCGTGGGCGCTGTGTCCATCGGCATCGACAAAGTGGGCGGCGACAACCTGCTCAATGGCGAAGACATCAAGTCAGACATCACCCTCTCGGGCAGCTTGAGTGGTGAGGGCAGCACCAGCGTCACAGCGGCGGATATGCAGGTCTGGCTCAGGCACATCAATGGCAGTACAGCGGTGCAGGCCAAAGTGACCAGCTTGAACAACGGCAGCTGGAATGCCACGCTAGCCGCCGCTGACGCTGCTAACCTCAAAGGCGGTTATGTGGTTAAGGTCAACATCGATGCTGCTGACGTACAAGCCAGCGCTACCAGCGCCTTGTTGGTAGACACCCAAGCCCAAGTCACCTTGGGCGCTGTGGCAGGCGACAACAAAATCAGCCTGACCGAGCAATCCATCATCAACAGCGGCAAGAGCTTGAGCTACAGCTTTGTCGCAGAAAAAGGTAGCAGCGGCAGCATCACGTTCACGAACGGCTCGGATGCCGCCAAGACCGTCACCAAAACCTTCACCAGCGCAGCAGGCAACAGCCCCGACAGCGTCACCCTGAGTAAAGCCGACCTGATCAAACTGGGCACAGGCAACTTCACCGTCACAGCCACAGTCACCGACGTGGCGGGCAACACCAACGACAAAGTCACCCAAGCCTTCAGCATCGAAGCGCCACCTGCCGCAGCCAAAATCGACAGCATCACGCTTCAAGGCAACCGCAGCGGCACCTTGATCCAAGGCGACACACTCACCGCCGTCGTCAACTTTGACAAAGCAGTGACGGTGAACAACACCACCTCTTTGAAACTCGCCATTGATGTAGACGGTACAACGCGTCAAGCCGACTTTGCAAGCATTTCAGCCGACCGCAAGCAACTGATCTTCAGCTACAAAGTGGTGGCTGAGGATCAGGACGGCGATGGCGTGGCTTTGAATGCCAACGCCTTGCAATTGGGCACAGGCACCAACAAAGCCGTTATCAAAGATGTCGCTTTAGGCACCGCTGCCATCGTCACTTCGCCCCAAGTGGCTGCCGTCTCCACCCTCAAGTTAGACGGCAGCATCAAAGACACCCCTGCCGACCTGGCGCTCAATGTGATCGAAGCGGGCTTGACCAGTGCGAACACACCCTCAGCAGGCAAAGCCTCCGCCAGCGGTAAGCTGCTCAAGGGAGGCGAGATCACCGACAGCAAAACCATCAGCAAAGTGCAGTTTGGCACGAATGCCGAAGTCACCCTGAGCGGCAACACAGACACCGAAGTCGTGGGCAGCTACGGCAAATGGACGATCAACTCCGACGGCAGCTACACCTACACACTCAACAACGAGGCCGCCAACAGTCTCAAGGCGGATGACAAGCCCACCGAATCCTTGAAGTTCTGGGTTTCTGGTGCTACAGACCCCGTCTCAGCTACCATCACCATCAAGGGTAGCAACGACGCGCCTACGGTCAGCACCACAGCCATTACCCAAGTCGTCACCGAATCCAACACCAGGACTGACCCCGTCAGCGTCAATCTGCTGCAAGGCGCCAGTGACGTGGACATGGGTGAGACTGCCACCCTGAGCGTGACGAACCTCACCTACAAAGTAGGCACAGGCGCCGCCAGCACAACGCTGCCCGCTGGTTTGACCCTGAGCGTTGACGGCAAAACCCTGAGCATTGACCCCGCTCACGCCGCCTTCAACAGTCTGGCCCAAGGTGCCAAGCTCGACATTGTGGTCAGCTACCTCGTCAAAGACGCCCAAGGCGCCACCGTCAAACAAAGCGCCACCCTTACCATCACGGGTACCAACGACGCGCCCACACTCACCGTCAACACCGCCACCAACAGCACAGCCCTCGCACAAAACGCCAGCGAAAGTACGGGCCTGTCCAGTATCAACCTACTGCAAGGCGCCAAAGATGCAGACCCAGGCGACACCCTCAGCGTGTCTAACGTCACTTACACCGTCGCTGGCTCAGTCACAGGCAACAACGGCGCAGACCTGCCCGCAGGCATCAGCCTGGGGTTAGACGGTCTCTTGCGCTTAGACACGCGCCACCCCGACTACAACAACATGAAATCGGGCGATACCAAAGCCATCGTGGCTAGCTATACCATCAGCGACGGCAAGGGCGGCAGCGTGGCGCAAACCGCCACCTTCAACCTCACAGGCAGCAACGATGCGCCGCAAGTCAACACCACCAAAGCCCTGCTCGGTGCCACCGCCACTGCGGGCGGCAGTTTCAACTACAGCTTCGATGCCAACGCCTTCACCGACCCCGAAGGCGATACCCTCAGCTATAGCGCCACCTTGGTCGACGGCGAGGCACTTCCCACTTGGTTGAGCTTTACCCCAAGCACCCGCAGCTTCAGCGGCACAGCCCCTGCCTCTAGCACCGCCAGCCAGTTGAGCATCAAAGTCACGGCCAGCGACGGCACGGCATCCACGTCTTTGTCCACCTCACAAACATTCACCCTAGCCATCAACCCCACAGGCGCAACCGTGGCAGTTGTTGACCAATCCAGCGTCACAGAAAGCGGCATCGACTCATCTGGGAACGTCTTCGCAGGTACAGCGATTGCCTCTGGCAATGTTACGAACAACGACGAGACCGACACCGACAAAGCTATGTTGAGCGTCACTGCGCTCGACGGGGGGACGGCCATGCTTGTCTTTCCCATCAAAGCTCAAAGTGGTAGCAGTTCATCCAGAAGTAACGTCACCACGCTGAAAGGCATCTATGGCAGCCTCCAACTCGGTGCCGACGGCTCATATACATACACTCTAGACAACGCTGCCACCGCCACTCAGCGTCTCAAATCAGACCAGGTGGTGAGCGATGTGTTCACCTATCAGCTCAAAGACAGCACGGGTCAAACGGCTCAAAGCCAGTTGGTCGTGCAAGTCACCGGCAGCAACGACGCGCCGGTGCTCAGCACCAGCGTCACAGTGCCCACCAGTTTCACCTTGGCAACGGGCAAGGCGTTTACCTGGACCGTGCCCACGGGCCTGTTCACCGACCCAGATGCCGACACCTTCAGCTTGAGCGCCCTGCAAGTCACAGGCAACGACAGCAGCTCCACCACAGACACCTTGCCCACTTGGCTCAAGTTTGACCCTGTCAACCGCACCGTCAGCGGAACCCCACCCGAGGGGATCACGGGCACCACCACCGTGCGCATCAGCGCCAGCGATGGCAAAGGCGGCACTGTCAGTCAAGACATCACGCTCAATTTGTCACTGCCCGCCGCCCCAGTCTCAACCGCAGATACCAACCAGGTGGTGGAAGCAGGCATCAGCCCCACAGGGATAGCCGTGGGCCAAGCCATTGCCTCGGGAAATGTGCTGGGCAACGACAGCCGCAGCGCCAGCAGCTTCAGCGTCACATCGGCTGACGTGGGCACAGTGACAGGTACCAGCACACTCAAAGCTGTCAGCACCAGCAGCACAGCCAGTAGCGGCGCGGCCACACTCACAAGCACCTTTGGCAGCCTCAAGCTCGGCGCTGATGGCAGCTACATCTACACGCTAAAAAACGATGCCAGCGCCGTGCAAGCCCTCAAGGCCAATGAAAAAGCGACCGACACTTTCACCTACGAGCTGACCGACAGCACGGGCCAAAAAGCCCGCACACAGTTGACCATCAACTTGACAGGCAGCAACGACGCGCCCGTCCTCACCGCCAGCAACGACAGCACGGCCATCACCCAAACCGCGACCGAATCCAACACCTCCACCGCGCCCATTAGCATCAATTTGCTACAAGGCGCCAGAGATATCGATGGCGTTGGCACAGCCTCAGAAACCGCCACCTTGAAGGTGACGGACATAACCTACAAAGTGGGCACAGGCAACGTGAGCACCATACTGCCCGCTGGTTTGACTCTCGGCACCGACGGCAAAACACTCAACATTGACCCTGCCAGCGCCGCATTCAACAGCTTGGCCCAAGGCGTCAAGCGCGACATCCTGGTCAGCTACCTCATCCAAGACGACCAAAAAGCCACTGTGGCCCAAAAAGCCACCATCATCGTCACTGGCACCAACGACGCGCCCACTGTCAGCGCAGCCATTACCCAGGCCGTGACTGAATCCAACACTAACAACACGCCCGTCAGCATCAACCTGCTGCATGGCGCCAGCGACGTGGACACAGGCGATATCCTGAGCGTGACAGGCATCACGTACAAAGTAAGCAATGCAGCCACAGGCAACAACGGCGCAGACCTGCCCTCAGGCGTCACCTTGAGCGCCGATGGCAAAACCCTCAGCGTTGACACCGCCCATGCAGCCTTCGACAGCCTCAAATCGGGGGCCACACAAACCATCACTGCCAGTTACAGCGTGAACGATGGCAAAGGCGGCAGCGTGCCACAAATCACGACCCTCACAGTCACAGGCACCAACGACGCGCCCACGGTAGTGGGCACATTGAATGCGCAAACTGCCGTCAAAAATGTGAATTTCAGGCTTGACGTGTCCAGCGCCTTCAACGATGCCGATGCAGGTGACACGGCCACCTACAACCTGAGTGGCACAGGCGCTATGGGCCTGAGCATTGATGCCAATGGAGTCATCACGGGCACTTACACCAACACCCGAGACGCCCAAGACGTCACCGTCACCCGCACCGATGGCAGCAACGCCAAAGCCACACAAACCTTCAGCTTGCGCGTGGTGGACAAACCCGTGATTGCTTTGATAGCGCCATTCAATGTGGCGTCCAAATCTGTTGGCAAATCAGGCGATGTTCTTGACTTGGAAGTTCAGTTCACCGAGCCCGTCACCATCACAGGCAATCCCACGCTCACCCTGAACATCAACGGCGCAGATGTGACCGCCACATTCAAGAACATGGTCCAAGGCAACAATGCTGTGGCGATTTTCACAGCCATTGTGCCTGCCAACAACAATGGCAATGCCATCAGCATTAAATCCATTGTTTTACCCACCGATGCCAGCATCAAAGGCAACACCAGCGGCTTGGACTTGTTGCAAACAGCCGTAGGCCAAAGCACCAGCGACTACTTGGTGGACAACGCCAATCCCGAGATTTCCTCTAGCCCCCTCAGCCTCGCAGAACTCTCCACCAAAGGTGTTCAACTGACTGCCACCGACGCCAGCCGCCTCACATGGAGTTTGGTGGACGGCGGCACCGACAACCCACTGTTCACTCCAAGCACAACGGAGGACGACTTGGCACTGGCATGGCAGGGACTACTCAAACCCAAACGTACCTTGGATTACGAAACAGACAAGAAAACCTACACAGTCAAAGTCAAAGCCACCGATGCAGTGGGCAACTTTACTACGAAAGAAGTCACCATCAACCTGACTGACGTGAATGAAGCGCCCACATCATTGGATCTGAACAACACCGTGACCTCTTTGCAGGAAAACACAAGCACCACGTCACGCGTCAAAGTGGCCGACATCGCCATCACGGACGATGCACAGGGCGGCAACACCCTCACGCTTGATGGTGCTGACAAAGCTTCCTTTGAAATCGATGCAAACGCCCTCTACCTCAAAGCAGGCACCGTGCTGAACTATGAGTCAGGCAAAACCCAATACGCCGTCACCGTCAAAGCACAGGACAACACGCTCACCTTCAGTACGGCATTGAGTCAAGACTTCAGCCTGAGTGTCACCAATGTGAACGAAGCGCCCGTTGCCAGCGCTTTGAGCACGCAAACCATCGGCATTGGCCAAAACTGGAGCGGTTACATCGTGCCCGCCTTCTCCGATGCAGAAAACGACACGCTCAGCTACACCGCTACGCTGGCCGATGGGTCAACTCTGCCAAGTTGGCTGAGTTTTGACAGCAATACCCGCAGTTTCAGCATCAAAGACGGCAGCAGCACCAGCAGCCTGAGCGCCACCAATTTGATCGTCAGGGTATCAGCCTATGACGGCAACCTCAGCACTTCGACCACTTTCAACCTGAATGTGACGGCAGACACCACACCGCCGACAGCAAGTTCATTGCAAGCCGAGGCGCCCAAGAGCTACGACCGAGGTGTGCTGCATGGCACACTGGCAGACACGGTGATGTTGCGTTTCAGCGAATCGGTCAAGGTGGACGATATCAAAACCGCCATGACCCAAGGCCAAATCAAGATGCAAGACAGTACTGGTACCTTGCACAGCCTGGGCAATGGGGCCGTACTCGATGCCTACACCCCCAACAGCCTATTGGTCAGCGGTTTAAGTTCAGGCGCTGACGGCACTTACACCAGCACCTACAACACTGCCACGGGCACCAGCCCGGCGGTCAACTTTGCGAACGGTTTTGGCCTGAGCAGCCCCAACAACTTCACCGTCAACACCAGCAGCACCATCTACACCCGCACCGCCAGCGATGGCACGCAGTGGTACATCTGGCAACAAAACGGCTGGGCAAGCTGGATCGTCTCGCAAAGCAGCCCCGTGGATGGCAATGGCAACGCCTTGCCTTGGTTCTTGGCGGGTACCAGCAGCAGCACAGACCCGTCCAGCCGCAATGCGGTGCTGGGTGTGAGCGCTTGGTACAGCAAAGCTGGTGCATTGACCGATGGCACTGATCCATGGGCCAATGCCCCGAAATTGAGCAATGCCAACATCGAGACGCAAGGCTATGGCCGCACCTTCTTACTGGCCTTGGGTACTGGCAGCACCGCCCAAGCAGGCGATGTACTGGTCATTGACAAAGGCTCGGTCAAAGACGTGGCCGGTAATGCTGCCAGCACCGATGTGCAGTTCACTTTGCCTGCCGACATAACGCGCCCCACAGTGTCTGCCAACACACCTGCCACCTTGGTGGGCATGGACGCACAAGGCAATGCCAAATCCGGTGCATTGGTGATCGGCGACAAGATTCGCGTAACCCTGGCCATGGCCGAGGCGGTGAGTGTGTCTGCCAACACCGATCCAAGTGTGAGTCTATTGCTCGACACTTTGATTCGCCAAGCCACCATCAACCGTGCTGAAAGCTTCAAAAATAGCGCTACCACCAGCAGCACCTTGGTGTTCGACTACATCGTCAAAGATGGCGATGTGGACGTTAGCGGCGGCATTCAACTGGGAGCCTACAACCGCAACAACAGCAATCTGACTGACGCAGCCGGAAACAGGTTCACCCCACCCATTGATTTGGCAGAAGTCACCAACAGCATCATCATCGCCGCAGACCAAACACCACCCACCATCGCCAAAATCTACAGCGATGACCGTGGTGTTCTGGCCACATCGCTCATCGCCGACACCATCAGCTTCAAGTTCAACGAAGCCATACGAGTCGATCAACTGGAGCAAGCCTTTACTCATGGCTTGGTCAAAGTCACCAGTGCAGACGGCACCGTCACTCGCAACCTGGGCGCCGGGGCTACCGTCGAGGCCACTTATCCCAGCGAAATTGCGGTCACTGGTTTCAGCGCACAAGCCAATGGCACATACAAAACCTTATGGAGCAGCAGCCAGGGTCAGAACGTAGGACTGCCCATGTTCAGCGGGTTTTCATATGTCAGCGGCGTGAGCTTGACGCCAGATGCCAATTACGCCGCTTACAAACATACCGACAGCGCCACTGGGCAGGAGTTTTATTTCTGGCGACCCAGCGGCTATGCCAGCTATGTGTTGACCCCGGTCAACAGCGTGACGGGCTCTGACCCTCAAACTTGGTGGAGTGCAAGCACCAACCAAACCACAGTGAGTCAAGCCGTGCCCCGCGAAGGCGTGTTGTTGGCCGCAGATTGGTACAGCCGTTCAGGCACCTCCATCAGTGGGACCCAGGTCAGCACACTGCCCACATTCGAAGCTAGTGGCGGCGCTTTCACATTCAGCCTGTCATTGGGCACGGGCAGCAATGTGCAGCAAGGTGACAAGCTGGTGTTTGACAAATCGGGCGTGGCCGACCTAGCGGGCAACAGCCCGAGTGCCGATCTGAGCATTGATCTGCCTGCCGACATCACCCGGCCCACATTTGGCACAGCCACGGTCACAGGATTCAAAAAAACTTGGAGCAGCAGCACAAATACCAGCACCTACACCGAAACCAGCCATCCTTTGGTGGAGCATGACCGTATTCGGGTTGAAATACCGATGACTGACACGATCAAGGTCTATCAATCTGGTGTTTCCAACGGTTATGTGACTTTGGATATCGGCGGTAAAACCCGTTACGCTTACCTCAATCTCCAGGCCAGCTCTAGCAATGGCTCGACGACATCGGGCTTCAGCAGCAACAAACTGGTGTATGACTACTACATCCAGGCTGACGATTCCGACACCCAAGGTGGCATCACCGTGGGGACCATGAACCGTGGCTCAGTGGGAATGTTTGATGCCGCAAACAACCGTCCCGTTGTCATTAGCGATGTGATAGAAAACTCCAACACCATCACCGTGGGGGATACTTTACCGCCTTCGCTCGGGACGAGTTATGCCAGTGGCAACACCGTGGTTTTGCAGGCCAGCGAAGCACTGGATGCCGCCAATTTGCCGTCGACAGAGGCTTTCAAAGTGATGGTGAACGGCAGTAGCTCGGTGGTCCAAGGCGTGGCCGTCTCCACCACCAACGCCAGTGCCTTGGTACTCACTTTGGGCACTGCTGCCAAACAAGGTCAAAGTGTTCAAGTCACTTACACCGACCCCAGCAGCAATGACGATGCCAAGGCCGTACAAGATTTGGCAGGCAATGACTTGAATGGCGTGGGGACTTACGCCATAAATGCCATCGATGCGCCCACCATCGACTACACCGCCACCAGCTTTGACAAAATAGAGTTGGCGGGTAATACCGATATGCGTTTCACTATCAAATACACAGACAACGTTCGCATTACCGGCACGCCCCGCTTGACGCTGACTCTGGGCGATGGCAGCGCGACCAGCACGGTGTACGCCAACTACGAGGCCATCAGTAACCAAATAGGTGGTCAACAGGTTTTGGAGTTTGTTTACCGTCCATCAGCGGGTGTCAAAGGTCAAATCAGCGTCACGGCACTCGACCTCAATGGTGGCACCATCACCGCCTATGACAGCGCCGGTGTAGTGGCCGCCAACACCACCCTTAGCAACTCAAGCTTCTTCACGCCATTCACTTGGATTTATCCAGAAGGCCTGATCGCGAGCACGGGCGACGCAGGGAACAACCTGTTGACCCCTTGGTTCAAAACGCCTGAAAACACCCCACACCAGTTGACCGGCATCTCGGCCACTGGTGGCGAAGGCGATCGCGACATCTTGGCAATGACCGTGTTACTGCCCAGCAGCGTCACCAGCAGCAGCGCAGCGCAGGCCTATAGCCTGAGCTACAACGTCACCGAAGCGGGGGTGCGCCAGGTCTTGCTCAAAAACGGCAGCGCCACGGTGGACACCTACACCGTACCTGCCGACAACAATTGGCCGACAGGTGTCGAGCAGTTGCTCTTCCATGCGGTTTATAAAGACAGCGCAGGTCAAGTGCAGTTTGCTGATCGCGATATGGTTCTTCTCACTCTTGGCGCGCACGAATACATTGAACCAGGCAACCTCAACCAACGTTGGCTTCAGGGTAGCCTAGGAGACGACACCCTCAATGTGTCCGGCCGCGATGTGGCGCAACGCATCTTCATTGAAGGCGAACAGGGCAACGACATCATCGTCGGCCATGATGGCATTGACCTGATTCGCGGTGGTGGGGGCGACAACCTCATCAGCGCAGGTAAAGGCGATGACCAAGTGGTCATCCGTGGCGGTAACGACGCCATTGACGGTGGCGAGGGCACCGACACCCTGCGCTTTGACCTGCCCGGGCAAGAGAAAAAAATTACAGTCGATGCATCAGGCGTCATCCACGTCTACTCTGCCAGTGGCAGCTGGAACACGGGAAGCTTTGTGCCCGATACCAACGGCTGGGTGGAGCGCTATCGTCTTGCCAGCGATTACGGCACAGATGGCAGCAACCGCATCGCCGTGTTCGATCTGGCGCTGGGGCGCAACGTCGCCATGGCCAAAAACATGGAACGCTTGCAGTGGCGTCTGGACGACAACAGCAGCGGGCGTAACACCAACACCTTCAAGGTCGGCACAGCAGGCGACGATGCCCTGAGTGCCGCCGATGTTGTGTTGGCGGGCACTGGCAACGACACCATCACTCTGAGCAGTGGCTGGTTGCACACCAATGACTGGCGCTATGAAAACAGAGCGCTTCTGATTGACGGTGGATCAGGCCGCGATGTGTTGGAGCTGAGCACCTATGTGAGCGGTCAACTCAGTCAGGCCTTCGAGTCGAACAGCAACAGCATCAACCCCTCGCGTGTGCTCCAAAACATCGAAGGCCTGAATTTGAGCCAGGGTGGCTACGTGCAACTGGCCGCATCCGATATCTCCAAGCTGGTGGGCAGCAACACCAACGCTTGGGGCAGCGCTATCAGCAGCCTGGATGCCAGCAAGCAACAATTCTTGTTGACCGCCACGTCAGGCAACACGACTGTGAACCTGACCGATACTAGTGGCTGGACACAAAAAACCAGCACCGTCAGCTACAACAACCAGACCTACAAGCTGCTGGAACACACCAACGGTGTGCAGTTGTTGCTCGATTCGCGCGCCAGCGCTGTGGGCAATATCACCTACGAAGGAGGATCTGGCGGTGGAATCATCGAACAACCCATCAATCTCCCCGCCCCTGTGGTTATGCGGGTTCGTTCTCAGAACAACCAGTTCATCATCCCAGGCGATGGTGGTGCTCGCTTCACTGTCGAGATGTCCGATGCGGTGCGCATCACCGGCACACCGCAGTTGCAGCTCACGCTCATCAGCCCTGACGGCACTCAGAGCCGCACGGTCATGGCAAGTTTCCAACGTTCTGGCAGCACAGTTGATATGGTGCAAACCACTTTGGAATTTGTTTTTGATTACACCGCTCAAGATGCTTCAGACGCCGGTTGGCGTATCCACGTCGACAGCCTGCAGCTGAATAATGGTGCCATTACCCACAACGCCAGCAGTTCTGTCAACGCCAACCTGCAACTCCATCGGGTGGACATCACTGCAGGCGACTGGCTGCTGGGCAAGAACGCGGTGGTCAAAAACAGCGCCACTGGCACCTCCTACAACGACGTCATTTTGCCTTGGGCGAGCGATCCAGCCTCAGCGCCCACTAGCCTTTCGGCCAACTCTACCTTCAATAACGTGACCATCCACGGCGGTACAGGTGACCGAGATGTCCTCGGCATTCCCTTCATGCTGCCCACAGATGTGACCACGCAAGAGCAGGCGAACCAGTATTTCCTGTCGTATGCGTCAAACACGGATGGCACTGTGCGCACGATCAGCCTTTACAAAGCGGGCGTGAGCGAAGCGGTCAAAGTGTTCACGGTGCCCAATTTCAGCAACAGTCAAAACATCAATGACTGGCCCGCCGAAATCGAGGCAATGGCGTTTTACATTCAGTATCGCAATGTCGCGAACGAATACCAAGGTGTGAAAAGTCCCGGCAGTTTCATTGAACTTTGGAAAAACGGTTACACAAGCACCGACGCGGTCAATGGCGATGTGTACAAACAAGGCTCCTTCCGCAGCGATACCTTTGACGTATCTAACGTCGCGGTGGACAAGCGAGTGCTCGTCAAGGCGGGTTATGGCAGTGACACCATCACAGGCCATGCCGGTTCTGATGAGATTTTTGGCGAAGGTGGCAGCGACAGCATCAACGCCGGCGCTGGTGACGACCTGATTTGGCTCAGCGGCGGTAACGACATCCTCAACGGTGGTGACGGCACCGATGCCCTTGGCGCGCACCTGCATGGCGCAGATGCCCGAGGCTGGGTGGACGCCAGCCATCGCCTGCACATCCAAAGTGCCAATGGCAGCTGGACCAATGGCCGATTTGTAGCCGATGCTGACGGTTATGCGAGCGACTGGGTTTTCAGTTTTGACCAAAGCACGGGCGACATTACCGCCAAGCGCTTTGCCGGTGGTATGGAGACTAGTGAAACCAGCACCGCCACTGGCATCGAATCCATGTACTTCACCTTCCAAAACAACAACCAAACCAGCGGTGAGCGCCTACTGCGCGGAACAGTCGGTGCCGACACGCTGTACGCGAGCCAATCACAAGAAGCTTGGCTGCTGGGTCTGGGCGGCAATGACACCTTTGTGCTGGACAGCAGTCTGCGCCCCTTCATGATGGGCGGCGCAGGCGATGACACATTCCGCTTGATGAAAACTGGCATGACCGGCAGTGAGGGCCTGCAAATCCATGGTGGTTCTGGCACTGACACGCTGGCACTGGGTGCGGATGTCGATGGCGTTACTCTTTACAAACCCAGCAACGTCGACGCTCAGTTCAGCAGCCTTGAGGTGGTCGATCTGACCGGCAGCACCACCAATGGGGCACTTGGCAACACCCTGCAAATGACCGCCGCCTGGCTGCGTGAAGTCACAGACATGGCCAGCACCCGCACCTTTACCGTCAATGGCGATGCCAATGACCGCGTGAATCTGCTTTCAACTGACAACTGGGCTTTGCAGCAAAGCAGTGATCAGGCGGGTTATGCCTTGTACCAAATCATCAGCAATAACGAAACCCTGAAGCTGTATGTGGCGAACGGCATGGCGAGTGCTGTGCTCGCATAAGCCTTGCCAATGTGCCGGCATTCAAGCTTGAGCCGTCTTGCGTCGCAGGCTTGAAGGCCGGCACATTTGGTGAAACGTTTATCACGCGATCAGTCTAAATTCCACCGTTGCTTTCCTTTAGTCCGAACCGGTCCTCAATGGCCTGCACCTTGCCTTGTCAATGCAGGTCTCTTTAACCAACTCGATAGTGATTCCCGTTGGGGCTTCGTCCGTCTCGGCCACAGCCGTCTTAGCGCCATACCTGTAAGTCACCTTGTACCCTGTAATGTTCTCGGTCCTGATAACTGACGAAACGCCCCCCAAGCATTGACCGCTTGAACAGTCCTGGGGAGTCTAGATAGACGGTGCCTGCTGCTTGGTGATTGGCTCCAGCTTCACAAATTTCCCCATATACGGTCTGTCGCTTGCAAACTTCCTCTGCGTAGAATCTATGTCCCCCGTATTTGAGTAGCAAATGATGTTGGAGTCCAATACCATACGACAGGAGATTGGATGTGAAGAAGAGATTTACCGAAGAACAAATCATTGGCTTCTTGCAGGAAGCGGAAGCGGGCCTTGCGGTCGCCGAGCTGTGCTGCAGGCATGGCGTCAAACACAGTTTCGATTTGATACAGTTGTGGAACGCAAACGCGGCGTGGATTTGATGCACCGTTGTGTGGGGCGATTTGCTGTTTTGTCTTTGTCTGTCTTGTTTCAAGCAGGCAGTGGCGAGCCACTGAATGCTTGGCGCCTTTAGGCTGTTTGCTCCTCCTGTGTATCAAGGTGACTGCGTTTTCGTTTGAGTAGGGCTTTGCTACTGGCGGCAATCGCACCGGCACGCCGCTTATCTTTCAGGCGATAGGAGTCTCCTGAGATCGGGACCACATGGGCGTGGTGGAGCAGTCGGTCAAGTAGCGCCGCTGTCAGCGTTGCATCGTCTGCAAACGTCTGGTCCCATTGCCCAAACGGCAGATTGGAGGTCAAGATGAGACTTCCCACTTCATAGCGTTTGGCAATGACTTGGAACAGAAGATTGGCCTGTTCCCGATTCATGGGCAAGGTCACCTAGAAGGCGACGCTGATTAGCCGGGTCTCTTCTGGCGCCACCGACTTTGAAACTGTGGCCAGCATCGGGCACACAACCACTTGGTTGAAGATACAGCCACACCCCCTTCTTCAGGCCGGTTGGCTTTGCAACTGCCATCGCAAAACCGGTAATCACCGGGCATCTGCCCCTCTACCAATGGGACATTGAAAGAGGGACTCACGACAGAACCTTTGAGTGCAGGTGGTTTTGACATGGCCTGAACTTAACAGGATAGTGCTGTTGACTCTGTCACCGTCAGCAGGTCGCGCAATCTCTGAGGGCTGTATCAACTTGCGATGCATGCGTCGGCGACTGTTGCAGTTGGAGCGGCTTGTTTCTGAGTTAGGGACATACTGTTTTAGTACTCTGCACCGCATTCATGGACCGTCCGGCAAGGGTGCTTAGCTGCTAGGCCCTGCTTGCGTGTCACTTGCCACTATGGATCCAGCAACCATCTTCGGCTTCATCATCGAGTCTAAAGAAACTTGACTGATTGCATGCGCCCAACGCAGTGAAAGCAGCTTTTGCGAGCAACGTCGGCGATTCGGTTCGCTGTTTGGAACAAATTTCTTCTGACCGCAAGTTCAAGCGTCTGGAAAGCGATGTGTCCCCAAAGGAATTCGCAAGCAAAAGTTCATAGGAAGCCGGGAATCAAAAGACGTTTGCCGCACTTCAAAAGAACTCATGCGAGATGTGACAGATGATGAGCATGCATGAAAGCTCATAACCAATCGTCACCTCTTTTAAAGAGATTCGAGTTCAAGCAATCGACCCTCGTCTTTAAGAGGATTGTTTTCCAGTGGACAGTGTTGCTTATCTTTAAGTCGCTTTTTCACTAAGGTGCGTGGCTGTAGTTTGAAGTGCGCATCGGCAATCGTTGCATCCACCAAGCGCAGCGTTGGAAGTGAAGACTAGTAAAACTCTCGAAACAGAGAGTGCTAGGCGGTTAGATCGCAGTCCATAAATGGGGAGAGTATGTTCATTTCAGGTTCGAGTGCGCGCTCTGTCGCACCAATCATTTCGTCGGGTCGGGTCGCCTTTGGCATTGTTTCTGCAAAGCCAATATGTTTTTGACGAACCCTAGGCACGCGCCACACACTCATTCCTTGCTGATCAGCCGTTAAATTGACGGGAGCAGCTTTGGGTTCAATCGCAGACTCAGTAGTCATGGGTTCGGCGCGCCAGCCGATGGAACTTCTGTGCATGGTCGCGCGCCTGCACGGTGTTGCTGTGGACGCGGCCTCCCTCTCTCACCAATTGGCACTGACAGAAGACACCCAAGCAGACTTTCATTTGCTGCGTCTGGCAGCACAAAAGCTCAATCTCAAGGCGCGGGTGGAGTCTGTTGCTCTCAACCGGTTGCGTTACACACCGCTCCCTGCTCTTGTCCAAATGGCGGATGGCTCTTGGGTCATGGTGGCCGCTGCGAATGAAAACCAAGTCCTGGTCCAACATTCCGCCCCTAAAGCCATGGGTGCTGGAACTGTTACTGGTGCTGCCCCTGCAGATGACCTGCCAGTGCGCATGACGCATGCTGAGTTCGCACAAGCCTGGCTGGGAGAAGCAGCGCAATCCCCAGAGAAACCCAGCGGCTCCATGCTGCTCATTGCCAGTCGGGCGTCCTTGGTGGGCGATATAGCACGCTTCGATTTCAGCTGGTTCATTCCCAGTCTGGTCCGCTATCGCCGTCTTTTGGGTGAAGTGTTGGGTGCGTCGGTTGTGTTGCAGCTGTTTTCCCTGGTCACGCCCTTGTTCTTTCAGGTGGTGATGGACAAGGTGCTGGTGCACCAAGGCCTGTCCACCTTGCATGTGCTTGTCATTGGTTTGGTCGTCATCTCTTTGTTTGAGAGTGCACTGAACTTCATGCGCAGCTATGTATTCGCCCACACCACCAGCCGCATCGATGTGGAGTTGGGTTCCAGACTGTTCCGTCATTTGCTACGCCTTCCCTTGGCTTGGTTTCAGGCGCGGCGGGTGGGTGATTCGGT
Source organism: Curvibacter sp. Hmag1.1 (assembly GCF_059769165.1). Taxonomy (NCBI): domain Bacteria; kingdom Pseudomonadati; phylum Pseudomonadota; class Betaproteobacteria; order Burkholderiales; family Comamonadaceae; genus Curvibacter; species Curvibacter sp. Hmag1.1. The sequence goes on along the minus strand of NZ_JBMBGX010000002.1, from coordinate 3,166,886 downwards.
CGCCCGTATCCGTGAGCTGGAAAGCATCCGAAGCTTTCTGACAGGGCAGGCCTTGACCGTGGTCTTGGACGTGGTGTTCTCAGTCGTATTCATCGCCGTCATGCTCTGGTACAGCGTGCAGCTCACCACCATCGTCCTGCTGAGCATCCCGTGCTATGTGGCGCTGACGGTCCTGATCGTCCCCCCGCTGCGTCGCCGTCTCGATGAGAAGTTCGCCCGCGGAGCCGAGAACCAAGCCCTTCTGGTGGAAACCATTACCGGTGTTCAAACCGTCAAGGCCTCTGCCTTGGAGCCCATGGTGGCCAAGCGCTGGGATGACCAACTGGCCGCCTACGTGTCCGCCTCATTCCGTACCCAGACTTTGGCAAGTGCAGGTCAAGAGGGCATCAGTGTCATCGGCAAGTTGGTGACTGCTTCGACCTTGTTCTTCGGGGCACAACTGGTCATGGCCGGTGAGCTCACCATGGGGATGTTCATCGCCTTCAACATGTTTGCCGGCCGGGTGGCACAACCCATCATGCGCATGGCCCAGCTCTGGGCGGATTTTCAGCAAGTGGGGATTTCCATGCAGCGGTTGGGAGACATCCTGAATGCTCCTGCAGAAGTACCGCCCAGTGTGGCGGCTCAGTTACCCAAGCTGAACGGGCGCATCACCTTCGATCAAGTGAGTTTCAGGTACCACGCGGATTCCAGCCCGGTACTGCGGGATGTGAGGTTGGACATCGCCCCCGGTCAGGTCATCGGCATTGTGGGCCGCTCAGGTTCCGGTAAATCCACCCTGACCAAACTGGTGCAACGCCTGTATGTGCCAGAGCATGGGCGCGTCTTGATCGACAACGTCGACATTGCCCAGGTGGATGCCGCCCAGATTCGACGCCAGATCGGTGTGGTTCTCCAAGACAACTGGCTCTTCAACCGCTCAGTCCGAGAAAACATCGCCATCAGCCAACCCGCTGCCTCTATGGACCAGATCGTCTATGCGGCTAAGCTGGCAGGGGCCCATGGATTCATCAGTGAGCTACCCCAAGGCTATGACACTTTGGTCGGTGAGCAAGGCAGCAGCCTCTCCGGCGGGCAAAAGCAACGCTTGGCTATTGCCCGCGCCTTGTTCTCCAATCCCCGCATTCTGATATTTGATGAAGCTACTAGTGCGCTGGACTATGAGAGCGAGCAGATCCTGCAGCGCAATATGTCCGCCATCTGCAAGGGCCGCACTGTCCTCATTATTGCCCACCGTCTGAGTGCTGTACGCCATGCCAACGCCATCGTGGTGCTGGACAAAGGACGCGTCGTAGAAGGCGGAACCCACGACGAGCTGCTGGCCAAGCCGTCACTGTATGCCCGACTGTGGGGAATGCAATCCGGTCAGGAGGTGCAGGCATGAGGACTCCTGGTTGGATGCAGGGAATGACAGACCAACTGTCTGTTCTCAAAGCCTTGATGAAACGCTACCAGCAGGTGCTTCAACTGGCATGGGCCGCCCGCCACGAGATAGCAGGGCCAGACCGACTGGCAAGTGAGCGCGCCTTCATGCCAGCGGCTCTCAGCTTGCAGGAAACCCCGCCCCATCCGGCACCCCGGCGCATCATGGCCATCATCTGCACCTGCGTGGTCGCAGCGCTGATCTGGGCAGCGTTCGGCAAGATTGACGTGGTGGCTCTGGCACCCGGGCGTGTCATCGTGAGTGAACGCAGCAAAGTCATACAACCCCTGGAGGCTGCCACCGTCCGGTCCATTCATGTCCAGGATGGCCAAGAAGTGCAAGAAGGCCAGCTCTTGATTGAGCTCGACAGTACCCAAGTCGGAGCTGAGCATTCACAGAACAAGCAACAGTGGCTGGCGGCGAACTCCGAGAAGCTACGCAGTCATAGCTTGCAACTGGCATTGAACTCAGGCGTTCAGCCTGCAATAGCCGAGCAGCAAAGCTCTCTGTGGTGCGCAGCCACCAACATCGAAAGCTGCGCGCCATGGCAGACCTTGCGCCAGCAGTTGCAAACCGAATGGCAGGACATTCGCAGCAAGCGGGAAAGACTCGCTGCCACCGTCCAAACGCGCGACAACCAAATCCAGGTCAGCAAAGCTGCGATCAACCGTTTGCAATCATTGCTAGTCACCCTGAATCAGCGGGAAGTGGACTACGCAGCACTGGCCCAACAAGGATTTGTGAGCCAACACGGCCTGCAAGACAAAACCCGGGATCGCCAGGATATTGACAACGAACTGCTGAGGGTTCGTGCTGAGCTGACAACCGCCATGTCAGCGCACCAGGAAGCGCTCAAAGAACAGAACGCCTACCTGGCAGAGATTCAGAAGAGCCTGGCGCAACGGCAATTCACTGCTCAGCAAGAAATTGAGCGATTGGCCCAGGAACAGGTGAAGTCCCAACAGCGCCTAGAACTGCTCCAACTGCGCTCGCCAGTGAAAGGAACCGTCCAGCAACTGGCAGTCTTTACCGCGGGTGGCGTAGTCACCCCTGCACAAGCCCTGATGGTGATCGTCCCTGCTGCGCACGACATCAGCGCAGAAGTCATGGTGGCGAATAAAGACATCGGATTCATCCATACAGGCCAAAAGGTGCGCATCAAGCTGGAAACCTTCAACTTCACCCGATACGGAACGATTGATGGGGAAGTCACTTGGGTGAGTGCAGACGCGTTAACCCGTGACCCACAAAACTCTAATTCGGCGAATAACCCGGCGAGTAATGGACAGGCACCGCTGGCTTATTTTCCGGCGCACGTGAAATTGAATAAGCAAACCATTGATATCGAAGGGAAAACCATGCCGGTGACACCAGGGCTAAACATTACTGCAGAGATCAAGACAGGGCGTCGGACGGTATTGGATTACTTGTTAAGTCCGATTCAGAAAACGATTGATGAGAGTGCGGGGGAGCGGTAATTTCAAATTCAAAAATATAGCAATTTATATCGTGAATTTTTTTCAGTTATTGAGTTCAAGAAATTATAAACAAACTAATTGCCAGTGCAGTGATTTTCGAATTAAGTGCTTGCAACTTCAATTTGGAAAAGTCTCCTCAATTGGGCGCTGTTATTGAAGATGTGAACCTGGTCCTTTATTTCAGTGATGGCGATTTCGATTGGAAGGGAGTCGGTGACTGGGTATTAATCGATAGTGGTGAAACCCTACAAATTGACCGAAAAAAATTAGCCCACTGCAAGAATTAACAACGGATAACTGGAATGACATATTTCTCACTGCAAAAAAGAATCGTCATTTGAGCAAAGGCGAAAAAATGCAATTAGACAGGATTAATGGGGTTGCCTGCCTTAAAGAGCGATGTGCTTTTCTATATGCTATTTGCCCAAAGCATGAGCTAGTAGCACGCGGTGAAAAGTGCACTACCTATTCGTTTGAAACGTAAATCAAGTTCGCTAAGAATGAAAGGCTGAAATTAGTCATGAAAACAATAAAACTTCATCAATATCTTTTGATTCTTTTTTTGTTTATATTCATTTTTACAACTTCAGGTCTAAGAGCAGAAGAGAATGAAAACAAAGGATCAGAGAAACGTAGTCGTGTTTCTGATGAGCTAAATAATTACAACATCTTTCCGTGGGAACTACTAAAGAAGAAAGATTTTCGCGGTAAGTGGATTCAATTTTCACGAGAGAAAAATCTTCCAACTTGGATAAGGTCAATGAGTTTTGCATCTTCAAAAGACGCAAATTACTTTTGCTTTTCAAAAATAGGTAATGGGGTGGTTTACACAGGAAATAAAGTGCATGATGGAAGCGAGAGTGTGAAAATTGCCTATTTCCCCCAAAGGAACATTATTCTACTTATTGTGGAGAAGGATTATGAATTAAAGGCGAAATTTAGTAGCGAAAAGAATATACCCCCAGTAGAAGATTTTAATAACAAATTGTGTGAGGAGATCTAAGATGGAAGCGCCTGTAAGCAAAGATTATTATGACGCCATTGCTCGACGAGAGTCGGGGCTTAGGGCACCTCTTGATTCGCCGGATCGGTATTCGACTGAAAATCAGTTTGGATATTTAGGTAAATATCAGCTAGGCACTGCTGCATTAAAAGAGGCAGGTTTTTATTTGGGAAAGGTTGATAAACAGTATCAAAATTGGAGTGATGATTCATGGTCCTTCAAGGCGGAGGTATTCGGCGTAACGAATAAAGAAGAATTTCTCAGAAGCGCGCCAGCCCAAGAGGCAGCAGTTCGTTCGTACACGGATAAAAACTGGACGTACATTCAAAAATATGGTCTAGACAAATTCATTGGTTCAGAAGTTGAAGGTGTACAAATCACTGCCGAAGGACTTCTGGCAGGAACTCATTTGGTGGGGATAGGAGCAACAATAGATTTTGTAAAGAATAAAAATGAGAAGAAAGACGCGAATGGAACCAGCGTCAAGTCTTATATGAAAATGTTCCCACCTCCTTCGCCCTATTTGGCAGAAGAGCAGAAACTACGAAGACAAAACTCGGAAATAGATAGCGCTTTGATAGCGTCGCTTTCCTTTAGTCAACAGCAAGAATCTGGAACAAACACTTCCAATCAGGCCCAGAGTGAGATCAGTCGCCTAGCACGCGCACAGCAAGCTGCTGCTGATGCAGCAGCACAGTCTGCCCGCGAAGCATTCCGTGCCAGCGAAACCACGTATACAAATTCCTCTTCGCCCAATTACAGCCAATGGTCCTCTTCAGACTACAGCGGCAATAGCAAGAGCGAGATGGGCCGCGAAATCTCTAGCTTGACGAATCGTTATGGATCATCAAGTACCGGTGACCCTATCGTCATCGACCTCGATGGCAACGGCATAGAGCTCTACTCCCGCAACAACAGCCCGGCACAGTTCGACTTCGATGACGATGGCTATGCTGAGACCACCGCGTGGGCAGGTCCCCAGGACGGCATTCTGGTCATCGACGAAGGCAACGACAACCAGATCACCCAAAGCAAAGAGATCGCCTTTGCCAAGTGGACAGCCGCAGAAGGCGACACCGACCTCAAAGGGCTGGCTGCCACCTTTGACAGCAACCACGACGGCGTACTGGATGCCCGGGATCAACGCTTTGCCGACTTCAAGGTCTGGAAAGACGCCAACTCCAACGGAGTGGTGGACGCCGGAGAAATGCAGACCCTTGCCCAAGCCGGCATCAAAAGCTTCAACCTCAAGGTCAAAGACGGCACCAATCTGAGCCTGGATGACGGCAGCGTGATCCACGGCCTGTTCGACATCCAGCGTGCTGACGGAAAAGTCATCCAAGGTGCAGACGTATCTCTTGCTTACAACGACCTGGGCTACCGCACCCGCACCGATGCAAATGGCAATACCGTCGTCGAGTTCGAAAGCGGCAGCGCACTGCACTACCGCAACATCGGTGCTTCAGAAGGCAATGCCAACTTCAACCTGGGCACTGACACCGACACCACTCTATGGGTAGGTGCCAGCGGTAACGCCGGCGCCAACATTTTGAGCGCCAGCAGCAAAACTACCGAAGTCTTGTTGGATGGCGGAGCTGGCGATGACATCCTGCTGGGCGGATCGGGTGACGACATCTTGCTTGACGGTGAAGGTGCAGACCAACTCCAAGGCGGTGCGGGCAACGACCAGCTGTTTGTAGACGGGGCGGACCTTGCGGCTCTATCTGCCCTCACAGGCTCCGCCAAAGCCACCCGCATCAATGGCGGTGACGGATACGACAGCCTGGTGGTGCTGGACAACAGCCAGTTGAACTTGGTCGCCGACGACATCAATGTCGAATCAGTATTGGCAGGCAGTGCCAACGACAGCATCACGGGCAAGAACAATGCCGTCAACTACGTGTTTGACGGTGGTACAGGCAATGACAACTTGACCACTGCGGGTGGTGAAGACGTGCTGTTGGGTGGTGCCGGGAACGATACCCTCAAGTCCGGCGCAGGCGCTGACGTGTTGTCCGGTGGCGAGGGTACCGACCGTCTGGAGGGCGGAGCCGGTGACGACGTGTACGTACTCAACCGTGGCGATGGCGCAGACCGCATCCTCGATTACGCAGAAGACTGGTACAAGCAAAAGTACAGCTACCAGGAGCAAGTCTCCTACAGCGAGCAGTACAACTATTACGAAAGCGTCTACCACACCGACGGCAAGAGCGGCAGCTACGTCAACGAGCTGCGCAGTGGATATCGAGCTGCTACGCGCATGGAAGATCGCAATGGTTACCGCGACGTCTTTGGTGAAATCGATGGTGGCATTGACACCCTGCAGTTTGGGCTGGGCATTTCGGTGCAAGACTTGGTTCTGTCCCGCGTGGGCGAGGACATGGTGGTCTCCTTGCGTGCCAGCGACAACGAGAACGCCCTTTCCGCTGACAGCGTGACTGTCGAAGGCTGGGCTGACACCAAGAACCGCATTGAGAACTTTGCTTTCACCGACGGCAACTTGCTGGACTTCAGCCAAATCGTCAATGCCCAAAGCGGCATGGGTGCCAATGACACCTTGAGCGGTACAGCGGAAGGCGACTTCATGTCCGGTGGTGGTGGCAACGACACCCTGTCCGGCGCTGCTGGCAAAGACATCCTCGTGGGTGGCACCGGAGATGACAGTCTGGACGGCGGCGCAGACAAAGACTTCCTGTTTGCCGGTGCAGGCAATGACACCCTGATCGGAGGCGATGGCAATGACTACCTGATTGCCGAAGCGGGTGACGATGTGCTGGAAGGTGGCGACGGTGACGACGTGCTGGTCGGTATGGATGGCAACGACACCCTGCGCGGCGGGGCAGGCAAAGACATGTTGCTGGGCGGTGTCGGGGTTGACATCCTCCAAGGCGGTGGCGGTGACGACACCTATTTCTACTTCCGTGGAGACGGTAAAGACCAGATCTTTGACAACCTCGAACATCAGGAAACCTACCAGGAGCAGGTGTACACCGGTCAGGTCTATGAAGACTACGGCAAGGGCGGTAACTGGGTAAACCAGTACCGCACAGAGACCCGGGTGCGCACCGTACAGGACGACGGTGGCAAAGACAGCCTGCAGTTCGGTCAAGGCATCGTGCTGGACGATCTGTTCTTCGCGATGTCGGGCTCTGACCTGGTAGTGGGTTTGCGCGAAGAGGCAAACACCTTGCTCGCTGACATGGACGACCAAGTCACCATCAAGCAGTGGAACAACGTCAAGAACCGGATTGAGACATTCGGGTTTGCTGATGGCTTGAGCCTGAACATGGGCAACATCGACCAGGTTGCCAGTGGCTATGGAGCTGATGACACCCTGACCGGACATGCCGGCGGTGACCTGCTCTCCGGTGGCGCCGGCAATGACGCCCTCAATGGGTTGGGCGGCAATGACTATCTGATCGGTGGCGCTGGCAATGACCAGTTGAACGGGGGTGACGGCAACGATGACCTGTTTGGTGGTGCTGGCGACGACACTCTGGAAGGTGGCGAAGGCGTGGACTACCTGATCGGTGGCTCCGGTGCTGACACCATAAATGGTGGCAACGGCAACGACGTGATCACCGGTGGTGCCGGCAACGACATCTTGAACGGTGGCCGGGGCAACGATGTGTACCACTTCAACCGGGGAGACGGGCAAGACACCATCAACGAGGCTGCGCTGGGTACAGAGACGATCCAAGAGTCCTATACCTACACCGAGCAAGTCTTGCAGACCCAGTCGGACGGGAAGAGCAGCTACCAGGTCTGGGTGAACGAAACCCGCACCGGCTACCGCTCGGTGCTGCGCGCCGTGGAAGGCGGTGAAGACACTCTCCAGTTCGGACGCAACATTGACATCTCCGACATCATGCTGGAGCGAAACGGAAGCGACATGGTGATCTCTCTGCTTCCGCTCACAGGTACGGAGGTGACCGACAGCATCACCATCAAGGGTTGGGACACTCCTGAGTATCGGATTGAGAACCTGCGTTTCATCAATGACTTCGCTGTAGACATCGGCGATATTGCTGATGCCCGTAAAGGCACTACTGGCAACGACGTCTTGACTGCAGATACCAACGTGGCCACTTGGCTGGGCGGCGGCGCCGGCAACGACACTCTGACCGGTTCGTCCGCAGCTGATATCTTGCATGGCGCTGCCGGTGCGGACACTTTGAACGGTGGCACTGGTGACGACGTGTACATCTTCGGTCGTGGGGATGGTAAAGACATCCTGAATGACAGCGGAAGTGCGGGGGTTGGAACCGACAAGTCCCGCCCGGGTGGCGACAAGCTGCTTTTCGGCACCAACATCACTATGGAAGACCTGGTGCTCCAACGCTCCGGCGAAGACATGGTGGTTTACCTGCGTGATCGTAACAATCCTGAAGGCGCCTTGTCGGCATTGACCGACTCCGTAACCATCACAAACTGGTCGAACACCAACAACCGGGTGGAAGTGTTCCAGTTTTTTGATGGCAAAGACTTTGATGTCTCGGGAATCACCAACACCTATTTGGGCCAGGGCGGTGCGGACATCGCTGACACCTTGACCGGCTCCGCGGGTGCTGACTGGATGGATGGCTTTGCAGGCAATGACACCCTGCGCGCCGGTGCCGGTAAAGACTTCGTGCAAGGCGGCTCCGGTAACGACACCATTTACGGTGAAGCGGATGACGACTTGCTTTCCGGCGGTCTGGGCAATGACACCGTCTATGGTGGAACAGGCAACGACATCGTGGTCGGTGATGCTGGCAACGATTCCCTGTTTGGCGATGAAGGCAATGATGTGCTGGCTGGCGGTAAAGGAGACGACATCCTCAACGGCGGCGCGGGCGATGACTTCATCATGGGTGATGCGGGCAATGACACCTACCAAGCCAGCACCGGGTTTGATACCTATCGCTTCGGCTTTGGGGATGGTAACGACACCTACATCGGTAGCGAGCAGGCAGACATCAATGGAACCGACGTGATCCAGTTGGAATCCGGCGTGACCAAGGAGTCTCTCTGGTTCGAGCGGGTCGGCAATGACCTGACCATGCGCTTGCTGGGTGCCACAGACACCATGACCTTCAAGGATTGGTACTACAGCGACGACGCGATCAAGCGTGCACAAACAGACACTGCCCAGCGCTATGTGTACGGCTTTGAGGTGAACGGTGAACTGCTGACCTACAACAAGGTGCAAACCTTGGTCAATGCAATGAACGGCTTCACGCCCAATGACGGTCAGTCCGTCTATGGCGTGAATGCGGTTGAGTTGCCGGGAAGCGTGCGTTCCGCCGTGAACTCGGCCTGGGTCTCTGTGGCTTAAGGGTGCCCATGTCTCAAAACACCGCGACAAGCGCGGGCGCAGCTGCGCCTGCTGTTCGGGCCGACTCCCCCAACATGACCATGCTGGGGGAGATCGTGTGGCTCATGGCGCACTCTCCACTGCACAAGGGTTGGCCCATGGCCAGCATCTTCCAATGGGTGGTGCCGGCCTTGATGCACAAGCAGTGCCGTTTGTATAAGCGCGACGGACGGCCCGTGGCTTACGTGGCCTGGGCCCGTATGTCAAAGGAGGTGGAAGAAGGCTATGTGCTCAATCCCCGCAGCCTGAACCCCAAGGACTGGACCAGTGGAGAGCGTGGCTGGATCGTGGATTGGATCGCCCCCTTCGGGGACAGCGCATTGGTCATGAAAGACCTCCGCGAAGGCTTGTTCAAAGACGAGGTCGGACGCGCGCTGCGCGTCAAGCCCGGCTCAGATGAGATGCAGATCATCTACATCCACGGCGCCAATGCTGCAGCCAAAGCCCAGGATCCGAACCTCAATCCCCCCGTGGACCTGGAGGGAGCCTCAAAGCGCGCAGAGCATCGAGCGCAGTTGAATACACCCGCAGCGGCAGCCTAGTTCAGTGAGCACCATGTTAGATCGCTCAGTCGTCGTTACCGGTTGGGGAGCAGTGTCCGCCTATGGATGGGGCGTCCAACATCTAGCACCTGTGTTTGCAGGAAAAACTGCTGTGGCCCGTCACCGCCTGAGTGAACTCCCGGGCGCTACTGATCTTTGGGCCGCAAAGCTCACACAAACTCTTCCCGAAGGAATGTTTGACCGACGGGTTGAGGATGCAGACCGGGTTACCCAAATGTCCGTGTTCGCCGCAAATCAGGCGATGCAAATAGCGAGACTTGATCCGGTCCATGTAGGCATGCTTGGTTGGGGTACCGGTTTCGGAGGTGCTGCCACTCTGGACGGAGCCTATCAACGTTTGTACCTTGGGCAACATGACCTCTCCGGCAGGGTTTCGCCATTGACGATTCCAAAAGCCATGAACCACGCCAGTGCAGCGAGCATTGCGGCTTGGGCAAGGTTGGATTGTCCGGTCATGACCTATTCCAATGCCTGCGCTTCTTCAGCGGTGGCCATTGGCGAGGCCATCTTGGCCATTGCCCAAGGTAGGTGTGACGTTGCCATCGTCGGAGGATCTGAAGCCTTGATAGTGCCAGGTGTCGTCAAAGCCTGGGAGTCATTGGGCGCTTTGGCAAAGTCAGTGTCTAACCAATCCCACATGGATTGGCATGGCCCTTTTGATCAGTTTCGCAACGGCTTTGTGTTGGGTGAAGGCGCAGCGTGTTTGGTACTGGAAAGCGGGAGTCATGCGCAAGCGCGGGGAGCTCAGGTCCTTGCGCATTGCCTTGGATATGCCCAGGTCAATGATCCTGCTTGTGTGACGCACCCCCATGCGGAGCCGCAATTGCGCTCCATGTACGCCGCACTCCAGCAAGCGGGTATCAAAACCCATCAAGTCGCTTATGTGAATGCGCACGCCACCGGAACGCTTGCTGGTGACGCCTCAGAAATCGATGCCCTGAATGCTTTGTTTCAAACATCGGACGCATTGGTGAGTTCCACCAAGGGCGCGACAGGACATCTGATGGGTGCTGCAGGAGCGATGGAGGCAATTCTTTCCATCAATGCCCTGCGACTCAAGAAATGTCCGCCGAACACTGGGGTTCGCAGGCTTGATTCGCGAATTCGTTTCAAGGTCCCACTTAAATCTAAACCATTACAACCACTAGGTGTTTGCCTCTCCAACAGCTTTGCCTTTGGGGGAACGAATGTCTCACTTGTCTTCAAAAGCCATGAATGAATTGACCCTCACCACTCCCACTGCTCGTGACGCACTTGCCAAGTTGATTTTCGAAACCCTGGCCAAGCGAATGAGGAGGCCAGTCGAAGAGCTCAACTTGCAAACCAGCTTTGAGTCTTTGCAGATGGATTCGCTGGACCTCGCGGAGATGCTCTTTCTGCTGGAAGAAGAACTCAAAACGACCATACCCTTGGATCAAGGGGTGAAGCTGCAAAGTATTGGTGACGTTCTGGAACTGGTGACGAATACCCTGCAAGAGGCGTCGCTGAAAACAGTGACTAGCCCTCAACAGTGATGTGGACCATATGCATTTGGACTGAACTATGACGGAGATGATCCCAACTAGCTTCACAACGTCGAGCAGAACTCAATGCCGAGGTGTGCGTAAGTGGGAGGCTGCGTTTGAACTTCTGCTCGTAGGTGTCCCGAAGGCCCAGGGGTGCATTCATCACTCGGTACCACCCGAAATGACCTCTCTTAGTGGGGCGTCGAAATGACAGATTTCAGTGATGCACCAAGCACCTTGAATCTTTCCGGTGCATCTGGTGGTTTCCGAAAATCCAAGCGCAGTCGACCCTTGAGGAAGATCAAGGAGAAGTACTTTCGTGCGCCGTTGGAGGTACGTCTGCAGCGTTCCATCATGACGGTCGCCTTAACTCCCAAAGCGCTGAAAGCGTTCACCATATCGGGCCCCACATTTGTGGTAATCGGGATTGTCCGATGGGAACTGGAGTTCGGACTCTTAACGATCGATCCAAACGGAGACTATGTGCGAGTCAATGGCTCTTACAAAGAGCTACTGGACTCCGCAGACGTGAGAGCGGCGATCTTCCGAGCCAGTCAAAACTGGAATGCACCTACAGATAGTGAATTTCATTTGAACGTAACTCCGCCAGTCTCCGATGACGAAAGTCTGAGCAAGGAAGCGCCATCAGACACTGCGAAGCAGAAAGTCTTTATTGATTCCTTGAGTCTTGTGTTCACTTCGCCCGATGCATCTCCCACAAAGCATCTACTGAAACCATCTGTTGTCGGTACATCCGAACCCCAAATAAGACCCTTAACCGGTACGTTTGTTTTCAACCTGACCGAATGACCATCATGCAATCTATCAAGCTGATAACTCAAGCCATTGCTTTATCGACAATCACTGCTGCTCTTCTGGCTGCATGTAGCGGTGGCGGCAGCTCCACCCCAAGCGCCCTATCCGGCACGGTAATCGATGGCTACATTGAGGGCGCCAAGGTTTGTCTGGATGTCAATTCCAACGGAGCTTGCGATACAGGTGAACCCTCAGCTACTTCGGACAGTGGAGGCAAGTACAAACTGGATACGGGAAGCATAGACACCAGCGGACTGAATGTCATCGCGGAGATTCCTGAAACGGCCAGAGATTCTGATGACGGTGGCTTGACCTTGCTCGCAGCAGGAAAATCTGCCTACACCATGGCAACATCAGCGGCGAAGCCATCCGTCGTGACCCCCATTACTACGATGATCGTGGGCAAGGTCAAAACAGACAACATTTCCTCTGCCTTTGCCAGAACACGGGTGTTGGAAGAATTGGGTCTGCCTTCTGACACCAATCCACATGATGACCATATCGCCTCGGGCAATGGCGTCGTCCACGGAGCCGCACGACAACTGGCAGCGCAACTTCAACAGGCGCAAAAGGATTTGCCAATTGGCACAACGGCACAACAACGTCTGACAAAACTCCAAGAAACCATCAAGACGGCCCAAGACGCAGCCGGGTCCATTGCTTTGGAGTCCTCGGACGTCAATCCCTTGAACATGCCGGCGACTCTCTCCAGTGTGGCAACCGGCAGGCTCTTCGCTTACAAAATGCCAAGCGCATTGGGTAAGCAGATCCATGCCACAGCCATGCTGTTCACTCCAAATACTACGATGCCGCAGGGTGGTTGGCCTCTGGTCGTCTTCGGTCACGGGACCGCAGGTGTAGGACAAAACTGTGCGCCGAGTGTGACCATAAAAGCCACCGGCACATGGGGATATGCGGACCTCGTGGCGTTGCTGGTTTCAAGAGGTATTGTGGTTGTAGCTCCAGACTATGAGGGACTGGGTAGCACCACCATGGGGGTAACGGCTGGTCACCCCTATCTTGACCTTGGCAGTGCCGGGCGCTCCATGGCACTGGCAGCTGTTGGCGCCAAGAAGCTACTGACCACACAGCTCTCAGGCGCGTGGGCGACGATGGGTCACTCCCAGGGTGGGCATGCCGCCTTGGCAGGTGCCCAATTCGCTGGACTGGCCAAGAAACAAGAGTCAAGCTTAAGCTACAAAGGCGCCATCGCCATTGCCCCGGCATCTAACTTGAAATCGTCGCTGAACATCATGTGGGCAGGTATTCAAAACAGCTCGGCCAATCCTGCAAACTACACAGCAGGCTATGAAGCGGCGGGAATCAGCAATCTTTACGCGGCGTACTTGGTCAAGGGAACCGAAAGCACGCCAACACCGGTATCCAAAAATAGCGTGTTCGGCTCAAGAATGCTGGCTGTCTATGACGACAAGGTAGCGACGCAGTGCCTAGTTGAATTCACCACGTCCATCACCAATGATGTCACTCAATACGCGGCAATTAGCGGTGCAACACCAGCTGGCTATTCCGGTGTCATCAATTCTGCGATCAATACGCCGGCCGTCATTCGGGTATTGAATATGAATGAGCCGGGCCAAGTGAAGCTGCCCGGTAACACCTTGATTGTTCAAGGATCTGCAGACACCACGGTGCTTCCTTCCAGCACTCTAACCTTGCTGACCACTATGCAGTCCAAGGGGTCGCAGGTGTCATTGAGCTATCACGAAAGTAACTCTGCCACCCATGGTGGCGTACTCAGCATCCCTGCAGCTCAGACCGCGGTCACCAACCATCTTACTAACCTGTTCACAGCCCACTAGTTGAACTGCCAGACAGTACATCCAGCACAAGTAGTTGGTTGTACTGCACTAGCTCTCAAATTCACCCTTCGACCTAGCGTAAATCTAGACTGGAATAACTGATGAATCGCTCAGATCTCATCCAACAACTTACAAATGCTTTGATGAAAGCGACAAGAATGACACCGAACTTGCAGTGAGTCTGATCTTTGAAGAAATGGCCAATGCGCTAACAAAGGGTCGCAGGATTGAGATCAGTAACTTCGGCGTACTTCAGACACGTACTCGCCCCGATACAACATGCCGCAATCCCCGAACCGGCGAAAAGCTGAATAGGCGTTCCACACGAAGTATCCGATTCAATGAAAGAAAGAAAGAACCTCCGAATTCGACTCTCGGGTAGCAATTTGCAGCAGGTTGTATGTCTAGAGACTTAGTGGTGGCTATTCAAGATCTGCAGCCGTCACCTTTGAAAAGGGTTCCGTTATAGGCGACGGCCTTAACGGCGTTCAGTTCACTTTGTACCCAATGACCCATGAGATTTAGAACTAGAAGGAGAAATTGAAAATGCCCGGTGCATATGCCCATATCACTGCTGTTAACAAAGCAAAAAGTCTTGCCAGAGAAAAGCTAAGTAAAGAAAGCCTCTACGCTCTTGGCACTTGGTTCCCCTTTGCTGAACTCGGTTGCGTGAGTCCGGACTATCCCTATTTGGGAGGTCCAGGGCAAGGGTATTGGGCGGACCAGATGCACTACAAGAACACGGCTAACTTGCTTCGAAATGGTATTGATGCCGTGCAGAAGCTGCATGGCGTCGAAAGAGAGAAGGCAACCAGTTGGCTACTTGGGGTGGCGTGTCACATGACTGCCGATATGACCATCCATCCCATCGTTGAGGGTATTGTTGGCCCCTATGAGCACAACAAGGCAGCACACCGCCTATGCGAGATGCACCAAGATGCACTCATCTTCAGCACGCTGGACCTAGGCGACGTCGGACTCACAAAACACCTGAACTCTGGCATCGCGAGTTGCTGCGCTCTGGATAAAGGACTCATGCTGGACCTGACGATCAATCAAGTGTGGCTCCAGATGCTCAATGCGACTTACTCTAACCCAGAAAAAGAGGGTGGCCCACAGGCAAGGCCCGACCGGTGGCATGCGGGTTTTTGCACGGTTCTCAAAGGTGTCGGCGCCACTACGAAGCTATTTCCATTCGCCAGGCACGTAGCCGCAAATGAAGGTTTGATGTATCCGGAGCTCTCACAACTGAACAAGGTTTACACAGAAAACCTCAAGACTCCGGAGGGAGTGATGAATTACGAGGATGTCTTCAATCAGGCCTTGGCCAACATCATCCTTGTGTGGGCTGGAATCGACCACGCATTGACCAGCACGAACATGTCATTCTTGGATGGCCTGGAAGACTGGAACCTTGACACAGGGAGATCTGTGTCGACAGGCAAGTATGTGTTTTGGAGGAATTAACAATGAGAAAGAAATACTGGCTGGTTGCAGCCACTTCGACAGTCTACCTAGCGTGTTCGAGTGCTCAAGAGCCGCAGCAGATGTTTGACAAAGCCTCTGCGCTCACAAAACTGACGGCGCACGTAGATGCCGCTGTGCTCTACAGCCCTACAGGTAAGTCCGAGAGTGACAAAACGCTTCTCGATAAAGCCTTTGCAGACAACCCTACTCTCAAGCAACAGTTAGGCATTGACATGCTTCTTTTGCAGCGCGGAGAGAAAGGCGTCGTGGTCTTGTTGTGCACCGAGGGCGGGGCAAAGGCCCTACTTGAAGACCTATCCTGCACGTCAGGAATGGACAAACATCATTGGAGGGATGAACCTGACCGCATCTGCGCATTTTCGTTGAATCCTGCAGGCTGTCCATAGCTGATTTACGTTACACAGCAGTTTCCACAGAAGCCTGCTGCGGTAATGGTGCCTGTGGAAGCTTGACAGTAGGAAGGTGCTGCGTTTGCGCTACTTTTTGGGCGAATGCAATGTTGGAAGACCGCTCCCGTACAAAGCGCAGGTCGACGCTTGAGCAGAGCAGTCACATTTAACTGCTCATAGGTTTCTTTTGAATTGGAAGGCTACTTCCGAGAGTTAGAGGCCTCAATAAACGATGCAGATCAATAACGATGGATTTAGAGATTTACCGCCAGCAAAATTGAGTATTTGTCCCTTGGTAGACAAAGTCACATGTTGAATTGACGTGCAATGTTTAACTTACCACCCTAAACGGGAGACTTTAAGTGGACGATATCAAACCAATTGCATTGCACAAACGACAGGGTAAACACCCGCTTGTTGTTTCTTTACGGCCACTGAGTCTGCAAAGTATCCTTGTAAATCCTCAAGGGTACAGAGTCATTGGAACCGTCCGGCGCGGCATGAATCTAGGCTTGTTGGCTATTGCCCCGGATGGAGTGTTTGTGCGCGTAAATGGATGGTATGTAGAACACTTGGTTCAACGCGCAGTACGCGAAGCAATTTGCAAGTGCCAAGACCCGCACCCAATCAGAACTCGGTTGATTGCAGCCTCAAGACGAAACAGAATGCCGATGGCAATGCCACGCGTTTCGATTCGTAAGCGAAGGTCTTTTCAGTTGCCTGACTCAAGAGCAAATCTACAGCGCAGTGATATGCATCTTCCCGTGATATCAGCTTTGTTTCAGACTTGAATAAATCGAAAGCTGCGATTTAGCGAGCCATCAGTAGATTGATTACTTCTTTATTGAGCCTGTTTTTGCTATTTCCATTTCTCATCTTTAGGAATTAGGCAACCTGAACGCGAATCTATTGTCGCTCCTCAGTATGATTACTAAATCTGCGTTTATTCGGGCAACGAACGTAAAGTCAATCTTAGTTTCTAAGAGAGCCAGTATTTATTGGCTGGAGTACTCGCGTCTGCTGGTCAATGGTGGACGTGCGGAATACATCACCGACACTTGCAAACGCCAGTTGTACTGGAACATTCCTATCACAAATACCACCAACATTTTGTTGGGTACGGGAAACTCTATGATCCAAGCGGCTAGGAGCGAGCTGGCAAAGGCAGGTGTACTAGTGGGCTTTTGCGGTGGCGGCGACACGCCACTGTTTGCCGCCAACGAGATGAATGTGGAAGTTGCCTGGCTCTCCCTCCAAAGCGAATACCGACCTAGCTTATACCTACAAAGTTGGGGGCGCTTCTGCATTGACGATGATCTGCAGATGGCGGCGGCCAAGCAACTGCATCGGCTGAACTGGCTGCCTGCCCAATGGACGACCCGAGCACTACGCGATGCTGGTTTTGATGTGCCCATGGATGCAGTGCAGGCGCTGGTGGCCCAGTTCAAACCCTTGATTGCCCACGCGCCAAGCATTACTACATTGCTCTCATATGAAGCCCGCCTGACCAAGGCGCTTTACAAGCTTGCGGAGCAGACTTGCGGCTATGGCGACATTACCGAAGCCAAATGGGACAGCGGCACAGATATCTCCAACCTGTTTAGGGATCATGGCAACTACTTGGCAACTGTGCTCGCCAAAGTCGCTGTTTCAGCATCCTCTAATCAAACCCAACATGCCTGACTTGCCAAATCAGATTGGTCGCGATTCTCTACGAGCGCCGCAAATGATCGACGAGGAGCAAATTGCAAATGAGCGCTACTTTGGTCTCGGTTTGATTGCGGCCTTGATCGCCAATGTTCTTTTCGGTGCTCAACGCCTCGTCACTGAATTGCTTACGAACCAGGTAACCGGTTGGTGGATTAATGTGTTCGGTGCTGTGGCATTGAGCATGCTCTATTTCTACTTTCGAATGGACCAGACCAAGCGCTTCAGGCTCTGCGCCCACATCGGAATTGCTCTTTGCGCGCTTGGCCTGGTGGTCCCTGTGCTTTATGGCATGACTTCTTCGTCATGGTGGCTCGTGATTCTTCCGCTGGCAGCTGTACTTCTCATGGGGGTGCGGCATGGGGTGCCTTGGGCTGGTATCTGCGCGTTAACGATGGTTGCGATACATCTTTTTGGCGAGAGTCTTCTCATCGCTAACGCCGCGGGGGAGACTACCGTTGAGTCCTCAGGTAGTCGGGTCATGCTGGTGCTGATTCTCTTTGGAATTGCAGCACGCTCTAGGTGGGTAGCGGAGCGTCAAACTGATGAATTGCGCCAAGCCCGTGACGCAGCCGAACAGGCGAATCAAGCGAAGAGTGATTTTTTGGCCAACATGTCCCATGAAATTCGTACGCCGATGAATGGCGTACTTGGCATGACAGGGTTGCTTTTGGAAAGTAATCTCAATAAAGAGCAGAGGGATTACGCAACCAGTATTTGCCATTCAGGTGAGGCATTGCTTGCAATCATCAACGACATACTTGACCTCTCCAAGATTGAGGCCGGGCGAATGGAGTTTGAGTCGAATCCCTTTTCGCTGGATGTACTCGTGGACTCGGTGGTTTCTGTTCTGCGAATTCGCGCCGAAGACAAGGGCGTTTTCTTTAGCGTCGGTCTTCCCGAAGGCGACGGAATGGATTACGTCGGTGACAGCCTTCGTATCCGACAAGTGCTGTTCAACCTCCTGGGCAATGCCGTTAAATTTACGATGCAGGGCGAGGTTCGGCTCGAGATCAAAGTCATTACAAACGGACTTCGCTTTGAAGTTCGTGATTCCGGAATTGGCATCTCGCAAGAAGGTCTGGCCAGAATATTTTCAAATTTTGTTCAAGTCGACTCATCAACTTCACGCAAGTTCGGAGGTACCGGCCTCGGACTGGTGATTTCCAGAAAGTTGGTCGAAGGCATGAACGGATCCATGGGGGTTGAGAGTGAACTGGGGCAAGGTAGTTGCTTCTCGTTCGAATTGCCACTAAAGCAATCTGAACGCAGCATATGGAATGCCCCGGTTGATGCTCTGTCGAAAATGACCGAGGTTTTGCCTGTATCGACAGCTCACCCGGCGCATCCAGGTGCTGAGCAAGCCCTATCAAAATCTACTGATTTAGCGAAACCTTCAGTTCCTCCCGTACTTCTGGTGGAGGATCACCCGATCAATCAAAAGGTTGCAACCGTTTTGCTCCAGCGCATGGGTTACGAAGTCGACCTCGCAGAAGATGGTGAAAAGGCAGTCAGCGCAGCCAACAAAAAGCTTTACGCCGTTATCTTGATGGACGTCCAGATGCCAAATATGAACGGCTTTGATGCTACGCGAGCCATACGTTCGGGTGGCGGGCTCAATGCAGACACCAAGATCATCGCCCTCACCGCCAACGCAATGCAGTCAGATAAAGACGCATGCTTGAGTGCAGGCATGAACGATTTTTTGACCAAACCGTTTAGCAAAGAAGCCTTAACTGCTTGTATCCAAAGCAATCTTTAGGGCCGCAGCGCGGGGGGCAAATCCATTGCTTTGCCGCATCCAACAGCTTTTTCTTGGTGAGTGAATCGTCGACGGCAACCAGCTTGGAGATCCAAGTCGAAATGTGGCAATAACTTGCTCTCTGGTCTCCACGCACTGCATCAGTGAATTTGCCAACTCAATACCAAAAAGAGTCATCCTCCGGAGACTGCATCTGGCCCGCAGCGACTGTGGCCCCAAAACAGACCTCAAGGTTTTGAAAAGCGGACATTCAACGTCCGGGGTAAGGCGGGGATTGTGCCTCATCGACGCTCGGCCAACTTGTGGAAGAGATGACTAGCGAGCACTAGATGATGACAGGCACGCTCTGCAGAGATTTCAATGTTGCCTTGAGCCTTTGGATTGCGGATGCCGGCCATTGACCCCGCGAACAAATCCAAGTATCTCTGGTGAGATGTTCCGCCCGGACTCGGTGGACAGATCATCGAGCGTGATCACGGGCTTCGATGGAGCGAAAGCTCTGCGCATTTGCGGTTCGCCATCCAATGCCTCCCTGGTGGCGGAACGGAAAATTGTCTTCACGTCTGAGTTCGACTCTTTGAAGACAGCTTCAACTGCATCGGCATATTGACCAGCTTCAAACCTTGGGCGAGCAAGCTCCACTGGGCGTGTATGAACAAGCGCCCAAAGTCCAGTTGCTTAACCCTTCTGACTTCTCTGTTCATCAATGGCATTCGCTTGCCGCAACTTCGACAGTAGTTCAGTCCCATTGGTAGCGCGACAGGGTTGCCGTTGGTGAGGTAGACACTTTAGCCAAAGACGTTCTCTAGCTGAGCCACACAGCCCGGACATTCAACCAAGTAGGCTTCACCGCAGCGTTCGCATCGGGGCCGCGAAGGTGGCCCATCTGCTAGATACAAAATGTGGCGAGAACGCAGGGGGTGGACTAACGTGTGCCAATGCTGGCTGCGCAATCTCTTATAGGACATGTATTCATCCAGGGGAAAAGGGTTTAAGCAAAACCTGATTTGAGTAAGTTGTGGGAGTTTGTGGAAGTGGGCTCCAGACCGGGCTCTGATAAAACATCTCAATGTGGCGGGTTTCCAAGGCACAGCTGAAATGTATCAATGAGTGCACCATCAACTTCAAGTGTGTTTGCAATAATCTTTCGCGCTAGACGACACGAATAGGCTTAACATCAAGAAAAAATTCGATCCGATATTGTTCACCAAATCAAAAAAGCAATTGCTACTAATGAATGTGCGCCTTTTTGAAGATGCTTTGGAGAGCACTTCCAATATATCGGTTGATAATTGACAAATAGAGACCACTGATACACCTGACTACTGTGGGGAGCTTCGTGAATGATGTTTACGACGATGAGTCGTCTGCTTATTCGTAAAAGTTTCTTATACTTTTGCGAAGATGGCTGATATGCACAACACAGGGACATTTAGCGGTGGATATGCCTACCAAAAATTGCGGTCACTGGGATGTACTGAAGTAGCTGCGAAATCTTTTGCAACAAAAACTTCCATTAAATCATTTGAAATGGGGGAATTAATCTGGCGCAAGGGGCAGACGATATCGCATTGGTGCATGATCATCAATGGAGTTGTATCCTGCTCATTCATTGATGAAGAAAAAAGGGATATCCACATCGCACTTTTCAATGAAAACTCCTGGTTCGGCGAGCACGCGATATTGTCTGAGAAGCCGAGTTTTGGGAACTATCGCTGTCAGGTTTCTGTAGATACGCTGCGGATTGAGGCAGCCTCCATGCTTGAGATGCTGGATACAGAACTTGCATTTGCATCCAAACTTGCAAAAGTGGTGGCGTCGCGGATGCAACGAACCTCAGAAATGCTGATGCTATTCCGGATGGGAAATCCGGCATTACGTTCTGTCCTTGGTATCAGCCAATTTGCCGAAGCTCTGGCCTACAAATCCGACAGACCACCCACCATGGGAATAGGCTCCCAAGTATCCATACCCATCAATCAATCAGTTTTAGCCTCACTCTGCGGGGTGTCTCGAAGTCGGCTTTCGATCGTCCTACATTCTTTAGAAAACAAAGGATGGCTGCGTTTGGAGTACGGAACGATTGAGGTTTTGAACTTACCTACCTGGCATGCATTTGCAGCCTCAAAGAGGTCTTTGCGCTTGATCAATTATGAACCCACCATCGACGAATTGCTCAACGATCTGAGTGTGTGCCTGTTTCGTCTAAGCTGAGCGAGCATCAGAAATTTGGAATGACGATATGCACTAACGACTTTTGCGTATCAGATATATTCGGTATTGCGGAACTTTAACTAAAATACTGAGCTTACCTTGACTCGTTTGGTCTGATCACAAATACATTTTATGTTCCCATCGATGATTCACCAAGGGTGATGGCGTTGTAGTTCTTTGTAGCTGGTTTTTCATCCTATGTGTCGCTGAATATGGCCCATCGGTGCGTACGACAGTACGAATGGTGGGGCTTCTATGGTCAGCTGCGTCGGTGACGATGGGCAGTAATTCTGGTACATGCGCTTCGTAGGCATGCTCTCAGAATTGCTGCCGTTTGTCTTCGGTTGTGGGGATGCAGAATGACTCTTTACCCAACCTAGCAGCACTAGGAAGTAGAAAATTCTGGATCCAACAATATCGTATTCGTAGTAAATTGCTAACCACGGACTCCAAAGCCCAGTGCTACTGAAAATGGGGGGACGTCGAGCTTCCAGCCCAGTCTGGATAAGAACAGGATTCTGGCGTTAGCAGAACTGGGGTTTGTGGAGCGGCGCCAATGCGTGCACTTCCTGGGGCCACCGGGCACCGGCAAGAGCCATCTGGCGATTGCCTTAGGGGTGGAAGCAGTCAAGGCCGGTAAAAGCGTGTACTTCTCGACCCTGGCAGAGTTGGTCGATTCCCTGCGCAAGGCCGAACGGGAGGGACGTCTGCGCGAGCGGGTGAAGTTCCTGAGCCGCTACAGCGTTCTGATCGTCGATGAAATCGGCTATCTGCCAGTGGGCTCGGGTGGCGGAAATCTGTTCTTCCAGCTGGTTAATGCTTGCTACGAGCGCAGCGCCATGATCATGACAGGCAACCTTGGCTTCGGGGAGTGGGCAGACATCTTTGGAGACCCGGTGGTGGCCACAGCATTATTGGACCGGCTACTGCATCACGCAGTGGTAATTCCAATTGAAGGCAATTCCTACCGTCTCAGAGAACATGCCGGTCTGATTCCGGACCATCTGCGCAATCGACCGTTACTCCATGGCGAGCAACCGGCAGAAATTAAACGCCGGCCTGGCAGACCCAGAATGGAGTTCCCGCCGTCGTAACCGGGCTGACTGCCCGAAACTCCCAGGGGTGGAGGAAAATTCGACCGGCCAAAGGGGGGCGCGGACAAAGTCGAAGCACCACACCAAATTGCCCCCCAGTGGTGACATTGGCCATGGGCTGGTTCTGGCAACGTCGCGCCCGCGCTTTTTGCGTGGCGGCACCTGAAGACCCGCTGCGCTCCATACGCGGTCCTTGCTGATCTTCATGCCCTGGCGCGACAGAAAGACATTGATCCGCCGAGCGCCAAAGCGCGGGAATTGCCACGATAGATCTATCATGGCTTCAACCACTGGTACGTCTTTAACCGGCATGCGCAGGTCGTAATACAAGCCCGAGCGGGCTGCTCTCATTAGCGCACACGCCCGCTGCTGGCTCAGTCCATGCTGTACTGCGTAGCGGGCCTGCTCCAGCCGGGCCTGTGCGTTCACCATTTTTTGTGTTGTTTTCCATCATGACCTCGATTTCCAGGTCACGCTGCAACAAGCAACTTCTTCAATCGGACGTTCTCCGCCTCCAGCGCCTTGAGGCGCTTGACCTCGTCGGTATCGAGTTGGCCGAACTTCTTGCGCCAGATGTAAATCGTCGCATCACTGACGCCATGGCGCTTGGCAACCTCCGCCACACTGTCCTGGTCCGTCTCGCGCTCTATCCGAACTATCTGCTCGTTGCTAAATCGTCACTGCTTCATTCCCGTCGCTCCTTGCAGCAGAGACCATTCTCTCAAGCTTCAATTAGTTCGAAATTCACCCGGCAGGACAGTATTAGATTCAATATACCTCTCAAAAGTAGACAATAAAAAAACGCTTCCATAAAAAGCAACATCAATGATGAACAGAGGATTGTGTTATCAAATGCTCCTCACGGGACAATTGATGGAGAGGGGAGTCTTATTAGAGTAAAAAATGGTGTCGCAATTATGATCGCCCTCATTCACTTAACCAATCAAAAGACTATTTGATTTATTGGATATTCGCCATGAATAAACAATTTGTAGATGAAAAACTATTGATGAAACTCGGAATGCGTAAGGATTGCATGTCCGATAAGGTAGCATTAATTACTGGCTCAGCCAGAGGTATCGGCGAACACACTGCTTATGCTCTTGCTTACTTGGGAGTAAATGTGGCTATTGCAGATATCTCAGAACATGGCCAATCGGTTGCAAACCGTATTTCAAATATTGGAGGTAAAGCGGAATTTTTTAATTCTGATTTGGGGCGTGAAGAATCTAGATCAATACTCCTTCAAGCGATAAACGAGAAATTTGGGAATATTGACATATTGATTAATAATGCAGCACAAATACAGATTGGCCATACATTAAATAAATCCATTTCGGAATGGAATAGTGATTACTCTATAAATCTTGTTGCGCCGCTTAATTTAATGCAGAAAATTATTCCGAAAATGTTGAAATCAGCGTCCGGTACAGTAATCTCGCTCATATCCCTTGAGGGTATGCCATTTATGGGAAGTTACTGCTCCAGCAAAATGGCACTCAGATCATTAATGATTTCACTGGCTAAAGAGATTCCCCCAGAATCTGGAGTTTCCGTCTTTTCGGTTATGCCGGGTGCAGTTGATACGCTAACAATAGCAAACATGGTTAATTCATTTTCAAAATTGATTGGAGTAGATGAATCCGAAATTAGAAAAATGATGTCCAACAATCCAGGTTATGAAGGACTGGTTCCTGTAACTCATGCTGCTGCTTCATTAGCTTGGTTTTGTTGCAACTCACCTCAGTTTCACGGGCAATTTGTTGATGGGTTTTTGCCGCTTAGCCAACATGGTGTTATTGATGTGCAAAGAAAGAGCGAAAATCAATCCCCGGATCACCAAAATCCGAACATCCCTAATTTTGAAAGAGATATGAATGAACTGATTGGAATTAATAGAAGCTTGGAAAATAGAATTATTGAAAGAACCCGTGAACTTGAGGTGGCAAATAGAAAATTACTGGAATCAAGCATGACAGATCCACTGACTGGACTATGGAATCGTCGCTATGCGGACCTTGCTATACGAGAGGAAATTGCGCTCTCTATGCGAAACAGTGATGATGCTCCGCAAGGAATTCACTTGGTGCTACTGGATATTGACCATTTCAAGAGTATCAATGATCAATTCGGTCATTCATATGGCGATCATGTATTAAAAGAGATTTCGATAATTTTGAAAAATCAATGCCGATCTACAGATAAAATAATTCGATGGGGAGGGGAGGAGTTTTTAATAATTGCCAAAGATATTAAGGATTATAGTATCGAATTTTTGGTTGAGCGAATTCGCACATCGGTTGAAAATCATTCATTCATAAGTGAAGATGGAAAAAAAATAAAATGTACTTGCTCCATGGGTTTTGCAGCATTCCCACTCTCGAGTCAATCATTTTTTCCTTCATGGGAGACTGTAGTTTCAATGGCTGATTCTTGTATGTATGCAGCGAAGAATAATGGAAGAAACCAGTGGTTTGGTATAGATGCAGATATGGATACACTCCAGAATATAGGTATGTCTCCAAAAAATTTGAACGTAAATGAACTACGTGGTTATGGATTAATAAAGGCGATGAAGCCGATGTAGCGGAAGATTCGCTTGTTAATGCTGATGAAGCTAAATACCTTGCAATGTATCAAAATAGTAAATACAACAACAGCCATTTCTATCCAATTGTTTAGACGAGGTTAAGTGTTTTTGCTTTTTGTAGTGCATTTCTACATAATTATTTGGTAGTGTGTTTGCTCTTAAAGTTCATGCCTATAGAGATTCTTCAGCACTCTAGTGGTTTTGACCATTTAGCCCAGCACCTCCGGTACATTGGAATTGCCACTCATATTGTTTCCTGAACAGCTCAGCCGGAAGGTCGCCCAAGGTAAAGTGTGTGCGGTAAGAGTTGTAGGCATCAAACCATTACTACAGTTGAGCCATCACCGTTTTTAGGTCCGGGCGTTCAGCCAACTTGGAGTAGTCCCGATAAAAGGTTTTCACGAAACTCTCCAGCATCCCATCCTATTGCTTTGAATGGCGTGGCCCGAACGTGAAGTCATGCTGGTGTGTAATC
Source organism: Curvibacter sp. Hmag1.1 (assembly GCF_059769165.1). NCBI lineage: Bacteria > Pseudomonadati > Pseudomonadota > Betaproteobacteria > Burkholderiales > Comamonadaceae > Curvibacter > Curvibacter sp. Hmag1.1. Next base: position 3,141,203 of record NZ_JBMBGX010000002.1, on the reverse strand, counting down.
GCTGGAAGCAGAACAATGCCAAACGGTTCCATCGCATCAACCGAGAAGTAGGTCTGACGCTGCTCCTCAAACGGCCTCGGCGTAACAAAGCGGCGCAGCTGCGTCAACCCAAACGCCGAGCCCATGAAATAAACGAGATCATGAAGCATGGACTTTCAATCGGACGCCTTGTTAATCGGTAAGCAATGGGATGGACGCTCCCACCTTTCGCGGCATCGTAGTGTGCCAAAGTGGAGATGCGAAACAACCACTTGAACAGAAGGAGCGTCTGATATGAAGGTTACTACTGTAGGTATTGATCTGGCAAAGAATCTCTTCCAGGTGCACGGCGTGAATGAGTACGGGAAGGTCGTCATCAAGAAGCAAATGCGCCGCGACCAACTGGCGGAATTTTTCGTGAATCTCCCTGCTTGTCTTATCGGTATGGAGGCCTGTGGCGGTGCCCACCATTGGGCCCGCAAACTGCAAGGGTTCGGTCACACGGTCAAATTGATGGCTCCGCAATTTGTCAAACCGTACGTCAAGACCAACAAGAACGATGCGGCAGATGCTGAAGCAATCTGTGAGGCGGTAGCCAGGCCCAACATGCGATTTGTGCCAATCAAAAATGTCGAGCAGCAAGCAGTGTTGGCATTGCACCGCGTTCGACAGGGCTTTGTCAGGGCGCGCACGGCACAGGCCAACCAAATTCGGGGCTTGATGTCGGAATTTGGATTGGTCATTCCCCAGGGGATTGGCTATATCGCGGGCCGAGTGCCTGAACTCATTGAAGATGCCGGCAACGATTTGCCGGGTTCATTCCGGGTTCTCGTGCAGCGGTTGCTGGATCACCTGAAGGAGCTCGACCGGCAAGTCGACGAACTGGAGTCGCAGATCGTGAAGTGGCACCGCCAAAGTGATGCCAGTAGCAAACTGGCACAAGTGCCAGGCATCGGACCTATCACTGCCAGCGCGCTGGTTGCCTCACTGGGAGATGCGAAGAACTTTGACGGAGGCCGTCAGGTCGCAGCTTGGCTGGGCCTGGTACCAAAGCAGCATTCCAGTGGTGGGAAGCAGAACCTGCTGAGTATCAGCAAACGCGGTGACACATATCTGCGCACCCTATTGATTCACGGTGCACGTTCGGTCATTTACCGCGCGCAGCAGAAACCGGATTCCTGTAGTTGGATTAACGGGGTCGTTAATCGCCGGAACAAGAATGTGGCGGCCGTGGCGCTGGCCAATAAAAATGCGCGCATCGTCTGGGCATTGTTAGCCCATGAGCGAGAGTTCCGGCCTGACTACACGCCCGCCACGGCGGCCACGTAGCCAAGCCGGCCGAGTGAAGTAATGCAATAAGAAAGCCAGACAGGGAGAACAGAACCACCGATTGCTCAGGCAATCATGAAGTGATGGCAAGATAGGTCAGACCGTGGTTGACAAAGCCCGTGCCGGACGAGGCACCTAGAGTGCGTGTAAGCGATCGAGGCGTCAACCAGCGAATCCCATCAGGGACAGTGATCCAAAGTCACAACTAAAGTCCGAATGTACGGGTGCAATCTTTACCTTCGAGTCGTCATGAATTGAAAGCTTGGCAAACCGGGAGCGTCCATGTACGTCCGGCCATCCCATCTGGCAATAACGTCTCCAATCTACGAGCATCATGTCCACATAAGTGATCGTGGACGAATGTACACAAACAGCCAACACTCCCAGACTGGCCGCAGCCGCCGCACCTACAGTCCAGAATTCAAGGCCCAACTAATTGCCGCTTGCTGCATTCCCGGCATGTCGGTCGCTTCCGTGGCCCAAAACCACGGCATCAATCACAACATCCTGCACCGCTGGTTGCGTGAGCTGCCTGACAGCGGCCAGCCTCGGGTGAATTCAGCCGCTGATTTGACGCCTCCTGGCTTCATTGAGTTACCCATGCCACCGGCCTTGCCTGCGACGTCCCCCCATTTTCAGTAGCACTGGGCTTTGGAGTCCGTGGTTAATTTAACTGGTTTTTGAATCAATGTTTTTCATAGGCTGTTGGTGTCAAGCCACCCAGTGATTTCTTCGGCCTTTCCTTGTTGTATTCCCGACGCCATGCTTCAACGATCATGCGGGCATGCTGCAGGCTTGTAAACCAGTGCTCGTTTAAGCATTCATCCCGGAAGCGTCCGTTGAAGGATTCGATATAGGCGTTCTGATTTGGTTTGCCCGGTTCGATCAGGAATAGCTGAACACCTCTTGCATGAGCCCAAGTCAGCATGGCGCGGCTGCAGAACTCTTTGCCGTTGTCTGTCCGTATCGCTTTGGGTAGCCCTCTGGTGCTGGCCAGTTGCTCCAGGATTCGCACCAGTTGGTTTCCGCCTAATGCACGCTCTGGCACGATCGCTACCGCCTCATGGGTTGCGTCATCCACCACCGTCAGGCTCTTGATGCTGCGCCCCTCGGCCGTTCGATCAAACACGAAGTCCATGGCCCACACCTGGTTGGCGGCCGTTGGGCGCTCCAAGGGATGTCTGTCGCTCAGAGGAATCTTCTTGCGCTTGCGCTTCTTCACCTGCAAACCTGCTTCAGCGTACAGGCGATCCACGCGCTTGTGGTTGATGAGTTCACCGGCCTGGCGCAGCTTCAGATAAATCATGCCTGCGCCGTAGCGTCGATGCCGCTGTGCCAGGGCAATGATCTTCTCCTTGAGCACACAGTTGCGGTCCTGAGCTGGCTCGTAGCGATAGGCGCTGGCGCTCATGCCCATGATGCGCAACGAGCGACGTTCGCTTAGTCCATGGCTGATCATGTCGCGCACCAGTTCGCGTCTGGCCGGTGCGCTCACCAATTTTTTCTCAAGGCTTCTTTCGTTACCTCGTTTTCCAGCATCGCCTCTGCCAGCAGCCGCTTGAGGCGCCCGTTCTCCGCCTCCAGCTCCTTGAGGCGCTTGGCGTCAGATACGTTCATGCCGCCGAATTTGCTGCGCCAGAGGTAATAGCTGGCTTCTGAGAAGCCATGCCGCCTGCACAACTCGGCTACTGCCAGGCCCGCTTCGGCTTCACGCAGAAAGCCAATGATCTGTTCTTCTGTAAATCGCTTTTTCACGTCCAATCTCCTGTCTCTGGGATTGGACTCCAAGCTTAGGCGCTACTCAATACCGGGGGGACATCGCCCGCATAGAGATGGAAGCGATGAACTTCGGACGGATGACTGTTTCTTGAAACTTTGGCAAGCGCGTGATTTACCCCTATTCGGGTGTTTTTTTGAAGGTCCGCTTCCGCCGCGCAGCAGCATCTTTCTGCATATCCGCGGCGAAAACCTCATTGGTTGTATTCAACGAGGAAGCTCAAGTAGCTGGTGTAACGACTCGATGTCAACTTGAGTAAACGATTGCAGTGCGCAAGGTTGTTCGCTCAGGTTGCTTCCGCTCAAGCGGTTCGCCATCAGTGTTGTCTGCGAACTATGGAACTTCAATTGCGAGATAGAGCTTGAGCTGCCATTGGCATGTTTCAGGGAAATGTTAAGCGTTGAACCTGATGGAGAAATGAAACAGCGCCCCCAATTCGAACTGTTTTGCGCAAGCCACAAAGAAAGGCCTTGCAACTGCTGTTGCGACAAGGTCTTTTCGATCCACACATCACCTTGAGTGGCGTAGCTGACGGATCCAGCGACGAGTGGCGACATTTCCTCGCGGCATGCAGAGAGAAATAGAACCACAAGCATTGCGACGATGGTACGTTTGAGCTTCATTCGGCGAGATTCCTAACGCTCCAAGTAAGCAGCGCTTAGATTATGTCAATCCAGCTTTGCTTTAAACATCCCCCTTTTGGGTGAATATCTGAGAGTCCGCTTCCACTGCATAGGCGAACTCGGCAAGGCCCCCTCATTTGCATAAGGTCGGATGTCCGCTTTCGGGCAGGTATTCCAGGAGTTCGGAGGACCGCTTTGGGTCGACTCCTGCTTTACCCAGGCTCGCATGTCTGAATGAATACGCGCCCCGCAAGAAAAAGTTTTCAACACGGGCTCTTGCCTCCACCCATGGACGCTAATCCGTGCCGCAATTTTCGAAAGCGTGCCATATCAAAAACTGCATTTAGAAAAATCTTAGGCCGAACCGCCAGTTTAAGTAGACTACTGCCCCGATTGCCGACGAATCAAAGAAAAATTCGCTGCTGGGCTCGTGAAACATGTGCGTGCCGCCCAATTCTCGAAGTAATTGCGTGCCGAAGCGGCACGGTTATGGTTGCAGGGGCACACCGGATGTCAACAAATTTGTGGATGCTGCCATTGGCAACACAGAAGTTAAGTAAAGCTAGTCTTTGATTTACAAAGCTGTCGTCATTTGCCACTAAAGAGCGCTCGGTTTCCTGCTTTACTTCTTTCTCCTTATGTTCCGGCTAAAACATTTGTGTACTCGCTGACCTACTCCTAAGCACAAAAGATCGGTCTGGTTTGTCTAGCGCGCAGGAGTCAGTCAAAAACCCGAAGTTAAATGCAGCTCACAACAATTTTAAGTATCAATGCCAACGACTAGAAGTGGCCGGTAAATGTACCCCCCAAGTCTATCCGAGACATAGAGAAATGGGGAGAAGTCCTGAGACTGCCTGTTGCACTTGACGAATGGTCACTATTGCAGAAAAGAAAAAACAGCGTTTCAATGAAATTTATCTATCGAAATAGAAAATATGTATTTTAAATTTCAGTGCCTTTATTTGACACCTGCAAACGAGAAATAAGCCGATCAACCTCCTGACAAACTTCTTCATATTCGGGAGATCTCTGTTCAACCAATTGATCCTTAAGAAGTAAGGAAAGGCTGATCCAAGCATCCCGCAATTGAAACAATGACTCAACCAGATCTTGTTTCCGATTATTCATAAAAAAATATGGGAATGATGCATAACGCAACTCAATTTTTGTGGTGTTTAAATCAGGTGCTTGTATGCACTCAGGCAATTTCAGAAAAGAGATTAGAAAGTTTCCCAATCTTTGTCCCCATTTGCATTGGACTTGGTGCTCACTAATGAAGCCATCGGCGTTATGGTTTTCTCCGCTTTAAAAACAGGCAACTGATTCCTTATCGCGAATTTTTTCCCGGTTAAGTCTGTGGGCTTGGCATCTTGAACTGCGGAACTACTGGCGACCAAAGGTGTGTCGCTACTTAGCTTGAACTGTGAGACAACCCTCACCAAATCAGAAGCTTGCGTACTTAAGCTACTTGCGGCTGCGGCCATTTGCTCTACGAGTGCTGCATTTTGTTGGGTGACTTGGTCCATGTTTTGGACAGCCTCCCCGACTTGGGCAACTCCAGATGCCTGCTCACTACTAGCAGCGCTAATCTCAGCCATGAGGTCCGTCGTACGTTTGATGGAACTTACGACTTCAGTCATTGTGTTACCAGCCCGGTCTACCAAGACAGTGCCCTGCTCAACACGTTCTACACTTGTATTGATCAGTGCCTTGATTTCCTTGGCTGCTTCAGCCGAGCGCCCCGCCAAAGATCGCACTTCAGACGCAACTACTGCAAAACCGCGACCTTGCTCCCCGGCGCGGGCTGCTTCCACTGCAGCGTTCAACGCCAAGATGTTCGTTTGGAATGCTATTCCATCAATAACGCTTATGATGTCCGCAATCTTCCGGCTTGACTCGCTGATCCCAATCATGGTTTCCACTACTAATTCAACTACTTGTCTTCCTTGCACCGCAATGTCAGAAGCGCTCATCGCCAATTGATTCGCTTGGCGGGCGCTGTCTGCATTTTGTTTGACTGTTGCCGATAATTCTTCCATGCTGGCGGCAGTTTCTTCAAGTGAACTAGCTTGACTCTCAGTGCGAGCTGACAAATCTTGGTTACCTTGTGCAATTTCAGAAGACGCTGTCGCAACTCCTTCAGAACCTCTTCGCACGTTGGAAACAACTTTGATCAGGTTTTCCTGCATACTTCTTAGTGACTTCAAAAGAAGCGCAAGTTCACTTTCGCCAGTCACCTCGATCCTCATACTCAAGTCACCGTCACCTATTTTTTCAGTTAATTGCACCGCCTCCTGCAGTGGTTTAAGAATGCTATTTGCTATGGATAAAGCGAGAGCAACGGTTATTGCAAGTGTCACGAACAAAATGATCAGCATCAGTGAAGTGGCGCTGTCAATACTTGACTTTCCAATTGCCTCATCTTCTTCAGCGAGCCTGCTGGCAATCTCCACGGCTTTATCGATTGCAGCGCGATGTGTTTCAAAAAGTGACGTAATTTCCTTTATAGCGGCTTGAACGGCATCTTTGTTGTTTTGATTCACCGCTGGGATCAATTCAATACTGATGACCTTGAAAATCTCCTGTGCGGGGACATCCGCTTGTTTCAAGATCAACTCGGAGAGCTGAGGAGACAGAGATGCTTTTGCCCAATAGCCGTGCCGCTTCTCATAATCGGCTTTGAGATGCGCCATACGTTCTGTCAACTTTGCCTGTTCAGCTTTGTCGTTGACCGAGGCTAGCTGAAGGGACACCAGATATGTTTCGAGTAGGTATGCAGGCGGCGGCAAAATATCAGCTACCAAATCCTTGGTCTTGATTATGTGCACGTAGAGTGGACCGTTTACCTTGAGGTCATTAAGGGTTCTAAACGACCATGCACCATAGATCATCAAGCCGGCTACAAAGATTCCAACCAGCAATAGGAAACGGGTGCGGATTTTTAAGTTGCTCATACGGACTCATTTAAAGATGAATCCGGCAAGATTACAAAAAGTTGAAGATATGAGTTGCCAGCTTTGTTCCCCAGGGAGCAATTCGTGACTCCTTCGGAAACTCTGGAAAATCCAGCACTTTCAGTGATTCGCAAGGTAAAACTTGAAGATCTTGACCTCAATCCAAAGCTTGACGTTCACACCATGACTTGCAAGCTAGACCGACTTGACTTGCCAGGTTTCTTCGGACCCATCTCAACTTGACTTCTTGGTCTCGGTTGCTAAATCGTTTTTCAAGCCCGCAATGAACTCAGCCTGTTGATTTCCGTTGAAAACTGACCCGTCGGGGGTGCGGCGTAAAACTTGGACTACCAGGAGGTAGTTCATGTATTCATATGAAGAGCGAATTCGCGCAGTCAAGCTTTACATAAAGCTCGGAGGGCGTCTTGGTGCAACCATTCGCAAATTGGGTTATCCGACTAAGAATTCCCTCATTAGCTGGTATCGAGAGTACGAGCGAGAGCAAGACTTGCAGGTAGGCTATTCCCGTGCACCCAGCAAATACTCTGCTGAACAGAAGCAGCGTGCAGTCCAGCACTACCTCGATCACGATCAATGCATTGCCGCCACCCTCAGGGCACTGGGATACCCCTGCAGGGAATTACTCACCAGGTGGATCGATGAGCTGCATCCACAGCTGCGCCTTCGTATGGTGGGTCGAGCACCGAATGTTCAGCACCCGCCGGAAACAAAGAATGCTGCAGTAGTGGAGCTGTGCACTAGGACGACCAACGCGCTGACTATTGCCGAATCCGTAGGCGTTTTCAGGCCGACATTGTACAACTGGAAGAATCAACTACTGGGCCGAGAGGCCTCAGCATCCATGAAGCGACGACAAACATCGCAGACGGCACCAAAACCCAAAGACCTGACGGAGTTAGAGCAACAAGTTTTACTGCTTGAACGCGATATCCGGCGTTTGCAGCTTGAACATGACCTCTTGAAGAAGGCCAATGAACTCCTAAAAAAAGGCCTGGGCGTCGCCCCGCAGCTCCTGAGCAATCGGGAGAAGACTCTGCTGGTTGACGCCCTGAAGAATACCTACACACTGGCCGAGTTGCTCTGCGAGCTGGACTTGGCGCGTAGCTCTTACTTCTATCACTGCGCTCGGCTCAGGAATCCAGACAAATACGCCGAAGCCCGTATTGCCATCGCCGAAGTGTTCCAAAGCAATCACCGTTGCTATGGTTACAGGCGCATGCGGGCTGCGCTTGGCAGACGGCATGTGCACATCTCGGAGAAAGTCGTGCAGCGCCTGATGAAGCAGGAGTGTTTGGTTGTTGCCGCCAACAAAAGATGCCGTTACGGTTCATACCTTGGAGAAATCAGCCCAGCACCGGAGAACCTGATTAACCGTGACTTCCAAGCTGAATCACCGAATGAAAAGTGGCTGACAGACATCACAGAATTCCAGATTCCAGCGGGGAAGGTATACCTCTCGCCCATGATCGACTGCTTCGACGGCATGGTGGTGAGTTGGACTATCGGCACCCGCCCGGATTCAGACTTGGTAAACACGATGCTCGACGCTGCTATTGAGAGAGTCGCCTGCAGCGCAAACAGGCCAGTCATCCATTCCGATCGAGGTGCCCATTACCGTTGGCCAGGCTGGCTTACGCGGGTGGACAATGCAAAGCTGATTCGCTCAATGTCGCGCAAGGGTTGTTCACCGGACAATGCCGCCTGTGAAGGATTCTTTGGTCGATTGAAGACGGAGATGTTTTATCCGCGGAACTGGCAGGACGTTTCTGTTGACCAATTCATGCAGACAGTGGACGCCTATATCCGCTGGTACAACGAGAAGAGGATCAAGATATCCTTAGGATCACTTAGCCCAGTTGAGTACCGGGCGAGCCTTGGAATTAACGTTTAACCAGTCCAAGTTTTACGCCGCACCCCGGTCGGTCAGAGTTCAGCGGAATTCAACACACGGAGATATTTTTACCTAAAATAGATTCATCATTCTTTAACCGATTAATCCATTTCTTATTTTGTATTACTATGCAATACCGCCAAACATTCCAAGTCACACTAACCACTCAATGTTTTTAGAACGTGTCCCGTCGATCTAATTGCGTCAACCTCAATTGACACGTGAATGGTGTACTCTAAACTGTGAATTGGGTCCAGAGTTTGAATGTTACAGATGAGCTAAAAGCCTACTTTCATGTCACCGCCATTAATGACGGCTTCCTTGGAGATCACTCCTGAGCACCAAAACAAAGTTATGAATCTGGTAGGTTTAGCGGTATGCATGTGCTTCAGGCGGATTTAGAATACGTCCATAGTTCGATACTCGATCTTATATTAGTGAAGTTCCACCCTCTACTAGTTTTCTTCCATAAAATCTGTGGTCAGGCCCAAAGGTTACGCCTTCTCTGTGCGCCACACACTTAGTTACTGCAGGTGTAGCTTGATAAAAAGTCGGTGTAATTGGCGAAGCCCTGACCATGTTCTCGCGCATGGTGAGTCGAAGAAGCCTAGTGCGTGAATGACTTGGCCAGCACCTAGGATTTGCTCCCAGTGGAGCTCCAGTGTAAATGGCGGGCCAAAGTAGGAGCCAAGGGGAAGGGTGAGATTGAAATTTATTTTGTGGCGGGTGCCATCACCTAAATATGTCCTAAATATCGAACAATGAGTGAACGCCCACCAACCGCAACTGCAAGAGTACGCCTGCATGCTTTGGACAACCTTCGTGCCATCCTAATGTGGTTGGGCATCGTGCTGCATGTCTCAGCGATCTACGGCTTTGAGCAGACGCCGATCATCTGGCGAGATGAGCAGCGCACGATTCTTGCGGACCTACTGATGACTTCTATCCATGCGTTCCGCATGCCTGTTTTTTTCATCCTCGCCGGTTTTTTTGCCATGCTACTGGCCCAGTCGCGTGGTCCGAGCGGCTTGTTGCGCCACCGGCTGGCACGACTCGCGCTGCCGTTCGTGTTGTTCTGGCCTTTTTTATGGGTGGCGTCGGGTCTCGCCGCGCTGACCTTCCTGAATCGTATCGCGTTGGGCCGATGGGGGCTAGATGAGACCGTGATCTCGAATCTGCCGGTCCCCCAAGGACCCAACACCGTGCACATGTGGTTTCTCTGGATGCTGCTGTGGTTCTGCGTGGCCACTTCGGTACTACTACGTCTGCCGCGCGCCTGCTTCACACCGGCAGCATCCGTGCTCGCATCGCTGGCCCGCCAGCCGTGGGGATTTGCGGTGCTCGCACTTCCCCTGCTGGCTGCGGGTGCGAGTTACCCGCGCGGGCTCCTGGTGTCTTCGGGCGCATTTCTGCCTCCTTGGAACGAGTGGTTGCACAACGGGTTGTTCTTCGTTTTTGGTCTGATGCTTCATGGCCACAAGACAGAGCTGTTCGCGCAGTTCCAACGTCGCTGTGGGCTATATGCCGCTGCAGGACTGGTGTTTTTCGTTGGTACTGGTGTGCTTGCGCATCGGCACTGGCCGGACCTGTTGGGTGCTTACAGCTATCACTGCGCGGGCTGGCTGTGGAGCTTTGCTTGCATCGGTCTAGCACTCAAGTTCTTGCATTCACGCAATGTGGTGCTGGGCTATTTGTCAGATAGCGCCTATTGGGTCTATCTGCTGCATTTCCCATTCACCATTATTTTTGGTGCCTTGCTGTACCAAATGCCACTGCCCGCACTATTAAAAATTACCGTCAACGTAGTTGCGACCACGCTGGTCTGCATGGGCAGTTACCATCGGTTGGTGCGTCATACATGGGTCAGCTCACTGTTGAATGGTAAACGCCACCTTCGGTCGCCGCAGGTGACGCCTGCCGGGGCTGACTTGACCTGAAACGGGCACCGCTGCGAGAAGGGCTGAAGCTATAGCCTTGCAGGCAGAGCGCTTTTGGGATTTTCTGCGTAGTGTCACCGTGGCCATTTCTTTTCACTGCGAACACGCCGGCATGCTCTTCCACCTTTGTTCAGCGACAGCATAAGCCCCTGCGCGAAACTGCAAAGTTTGGGACCGTTGTGGCGGTATTGCGCGATTGTGTCTTCATTTTGGAGGCTCTAAAACGCTGGAAGACCGCTAACGGGGCCATGCTGCCATAAACCGCGCTGTTATGAGTGCGGAAGATCGATAAGGCTCTGCATTGTCAACTGCTTGGTAGCTTATGCGCGACTCGTGCACGAATTTTTGACCGTACCATATTTCAGTGTTTAGTTCACCCTCTGATACAAAACAATATCGCAAAGTCAATAAGCCAATGCGATATTCACTGATATCTACTTACATGCCTACCATTTAAATTCGGGCCACTCAGCCACATCACGGAGATCATCAGGACGGCATTTCTCCTTTTCAGCTATTAAATGTACTTCCTTCTCGTATGCCCTGTACGCCGGCGAGTATGGTGAAAGGCTATCCATAATTATGGGAAGTGCTTTAACTCGGCTTTTACGAGTTGTATTGGTGTACAAGAATGAACGTGTTTGATAGGACACGAATTCCATGAGAAAGTTACTAGGGAATGTGGTGCACTGATTAATCCACTCACCAAGCTTCGATGCGATATTTTCATCCAGCTCTTAAGTGCACTTTCTGCACAAGCTTCAAGCCGGTAGAGATTTGCTTGAAGAACCCTTTGCGTTGGAACGTTTGCTGCAGCTCCACGTAGCATAGCAAGCTGAACTATGAAAATTGGGCTGCTGCCGGTCCCGTGGACACCGACCTAAGCATTTAAAGCTTCCTCAAACTGTATCGGACTTACGTACCTCAATGTGGAATGCCGACGCGTAGAGTTGTAGAACCGTTCAATGTAATTAAACACATCGGCGCGTGCCTGCTCTCGGGTTCGATAGACCTTCCCGGCTGTGCGTTCGGTCTTGAGCGAACTGAAGAAGCTCTCCATGGCCGAGTTTTCCCAGACCTCGCCAGCGCGGCTCATGCTGCATGTGATGCCTTATTCCTTGAGCAGTTGCTGGAAGTGCTCGCTGGTGTACGGGCTACCCTGTTCCGAGTGGTGCAGCAGCGCCACCGGTTTACCCCGACGCCACAACGCCATCATCAAGGCTTCGGCCAACAGTTGCTAGGTCATGCTGTCGTGCATTGACCAGCCCACGATTCTCCGTGAGTAAAGGTCCAGAACCGCAGCTGCGTAGAGCCAACTCTCAGCCGTCCAGATGTAGGTGAAGTCAACAACCCATTTCTGGTTGGGCGCTTCAACCTGGAACTGCCGGTCCAGAATGTTGTCAGCAATCGAGCTGCGCTGGCCTCGGTCTTGTGGAAGTCCATGGCGCCCGTGGTGTGCCCGCAAAGCCTGCTCACGCATGAGACGTTCAATCCGATGCAGGCCACAGTTGTGAGCCAAGGTCAGGACGTCATGTCACACACGTCGTGCTCCATAGGTCTTGTCGCTGCCAAGGAAGCTTTGAAGCACCAGCGTGCACTTAACCTCATCGGGTTGGCTGCATAGGCTTCTGGGCCTGCTCAACCATGCGTAAAAGCCGCTGCGTGAGACACCGAGCGACTCGCATATCAAACCCACTGGCCAAGCCACTCGGTGCTTCGCCACAAATTCGAATCTCACATCGATGCCCTGGCGAAGTAGGCTGCGGCTTTTTTTAGTATGTCGCGACTCATATTGAGCTTGGCGACTTCCTTGCGCAGCCTGTCAATCTCGGCTTGTTCGGGCTTCATGACACATTTGCCAGGAAATTCCTGCTGCGGGTCTTGCGTCAGCTCCCACATCCAACGGCGTAGAACCGTATCCCCCACATCCAAATCCCGTGCTGCTTGGCTCACGCCAACCCCGCGTTCAGTTACAAGCTTTACAGCTTCAACCTTGAATTCCCGGCTGAATTGCCTTCTCGTTGCCATTTGCAATCTCCAGTTTCATCGACAACCTTAACAAAGTGTCTTTGATACCGGCAGCAGCCCAAAGCAACTTCGGCCTTGCAAGCCGGGCACGCACGGCGTAGTCCTATATCCGGCCAAAATAGTTCTCGTTAACCAGGTAGGGAATAAGCTCGGAGTCTGCCTTTATCTCAGCATTCTTCATTTGTGGCGGCACTACTGGTATCACAAATTGCTACAACTGATCAACAACTGCATGCGTAGATTTTTCCCTTCCTTAAAATGAACTACCTTCGATTGGCGTTTTTGCAGCTTTTCACCAGTACGGGAATTGCGATAAACAACTGCACTTCGTACTTTCGTTTGCAAGATACCGAATTTTCGAACTTCAATGCGACGTCCCTTTTTAAGCGCATCAGTCATAGCTTCCCAATTCAATCGGACTGCCAATTCAGCACCCTGTTCATCAACATAAATTAATCTGGCAGCAATTTCGGGAATTAAAATTGAAGATTAATTGGAATATCTTTTTCATTGGTCTTTAGCGCACTTCGCACAGTCAAAATATATTTAAAATAACCTGATAGACAGGCCGGGCCTCAGAATTCAACAAGAAGATAAGTGTATATACGAGTAATAAATAAATTTATTACTTGACATGATTTAAGGATAGTTCTTTGCATGGCGACTAATTATTGATAAAAATTTTAACGAAAGAAATTTTTCAAAGAAAAGTTCATCTTCAATTCCTGATATTTAATTAAAAATCAATCAATAGAAATAGAAGTAAATTAATCTATTCACACTACTAATAATATTCAAAAAGAACGCTCAGGCACCTCCTACGTTTAATAATCACAACTAGAGGCTGTACGGGCAAATTTAATAAAACTCGACGTGATGCCATGAGACGTGTCTAAACAGGATGATGATCCTTGGATTCACAAATATCTGTAAACACTGCTCGCTGGGTCAGGCGTTCTATATGACTGCCATTCACCCTTAAAAATTCATCATTCGGAGATAATGCGAGCAAGCCCATATTCAATCCTCGTCTTTTCTCCAGTCACCCGATAGCCCTATGAATGTATACAGTTGCTACTAAGTGAAAGGGGACGTAGAGAAACTATCAGAGGTTGCTTTTACCGCTTCTTTCTAAATGAAAATGGGGTAAGGTCAAACGTGAATAAATCACAGGCTCAAAGTTTTTCATTCATAAATATCGAACTTGGTTCTGACATCAAATCAAACTTGGCTAACTCTCAATTTGCACAAATCTTAGTTATACCATCTTCACTAATTCAGCCAGCGGACGGCGTAAGCACCTAAAGAAACGGATTGAATTCAAACACTTGCTTCTGGTTAATGAATTCACGGACAACGTTTTCATTTCCTTCAACTAAAATCAGGGGCCTAGAGAGCTCGATACCATGGCTTAGTAACTTCGCCATCCAACGATAATTTCTTCCTATAGTTGGTGAAAAAAAATGAACATCGGTTTACTGCAATAGGCCCATGTATTTCGAAGGGTTGATGTGAAAAACATCGACTTTCTCCTTCCACAACTAAGATTCGGCACTATGCAATTTCATCGTTTCCTTCAAGGATCTCCATAAAGGCAGCTGCAACTTCTGGGCTTGGCAAGCTTCAGACTTATCAGTTGATCGCCGATTAAGTGCTAGATTTTCAGCAGGCTTTTTCATGAATTGCCTTTTAAACAAGCTCCGTTGTCCAACGATGATCATTTTTATGAGAACTTAATGAATTAATAGATTTTAATTGCCAAATAGTTGCATACAAGTGCTTGCATCAACAAATCTATTGTCTTTTTGATCTATATTGCTTACTTGGAAGTGCCGTCTATTTTTTCGACAATAATTGATCGCACAGCAGTTAGGAAAAATTTGCAAATGATGACGAGTCCAATTAAATTTTATTTTTACCATATGCGAAAATACACCTTCAACAGATTGGAATCACATTTAAAAGGTATCGGCCGGCTTTAATCGTTAAAATATTGCTTTTTGATAAACTACCAAGGTGCACTTTCTGATTCAAACAAATTAAGGCGCGTAGGATTGTCCGATTTGTACAGGCGAATACATTTCTATTGAAAATAAGGGTTTGTTCCGATACGGTTTAGATGTTTTTGAGTAGACCGTATTGGCTTATGAGAGGGAAGTCTCGTTCCAGGAAGTCAAGCTCTATTACAAATCTGTTCGTTGAATTTGCGAATCTCTAAGTTGCCAGTGTTGGTTTGCAAAGAAGTAAGGGCAAGCACCTTCAGTAGACGCGGACAGGAATAGTGGCAAGCAAATGATCATTGCTGGATAATCCCCCGCAAAAATCAATAGACTAGAAAGTTGAGTTTTTTATGAGAAGAAGTCGAAATTTGCCGGCAGCCAATTCTTTGATTTAATCAAACGTGTCTAAGTCGGCCTTCCTGAGTCTGAGATTTATCGGGGATTGAGTATCAGCACCACCACCTGTTACATGTGATATGCCAAGTTCGGCGGTATGAACAACTCCATGTTGGCGCGCAAGATGGGAAACGAAGACGAGTTCCGGCTCCTAAAAAACTTGTATTTCGAAGAGAAACTCAAGTCCGAGATCGTTAGCCAGGCTCTCACAAGAATGAATCGAAGCCGACTCGCCGACGCGAAATGGCACAACATGCAGCTCAGACGCACAACTGCCCCCATACGAATGGCCTCCTCGGCGTTTATGGTTAATGAGTATGAGAATGGCTGAATTTCTGTGTGTGAGGCGCGCTTGCTTAGTTTTGCCTCTCAGCAAACGGGAGCAAGCCTTATGAGACCGGCCAGAAACTTAGGAACACCACATTTAATGCAAGCAGCCAGGCATGAAGCCACAAGAAATCGCGTCACTTGACGTCCGTTTTACATTTACAGACAAAGCTAGCAGCTGCCACATTTCTTTGATGCCCCAAGTAGGGCTGTTATGCCCATTGTGCTGCCAACAATCAGAGGGCGCATGTCAGCGGGTTCCAGACTTTCTTGCTCGGGTACCAGAACTGCGAACCTTCGCTACCTTGACCATAGACAATCCACACCCAGTAGGTCGACGAGAGTTGCTGATTAAAAATCGAGTTGAAGCGCGCGCGCACCAGTAGGGATTTGTACCGAATTCGACTCGCGCCAATGTTTGATTGCAAAGAATTATTGGTGAACCTATCTGTGCCAGGTGCATCTAAAGTCACCGCAGCATCAAATGCACACAAGCCCGTACCAGGAGAGTGGCGATCAATAATCTCGTCGAGGAACGCAACTGGCAGAGCCGTTTTCCCACCGGCCGCCAAGCTGAACTTGTTCGAACCAGCTTCGCGATAAACCTGACTACGCGTGAACGGGATCGGCTTGAGCATCGGAATGCTTACGCCGCTTTTTGGATCGAGGAAGTCGATTTCGATTTCAGGGATCGGAATGGAGCGCGGATTCTCGAATTCCAGCGTCAGGCTCACTCGTTCTCTGTCAGATAGCCAGCTTTGCAAATAGGCGTTGGTGATGCGTAATTCCGTCGGATTCTGGGCCAGCAGTAGCCGCTCCTGCGAAATCTCCAGCGAGGTCATACGCGTACTCGGCCTCGAGGAAACGGACTCCCAGCAAAATAACGATATCTGAATGTGGCCAGAGTTTCCAATGATATTTGGACTACAGCGACCAGATGACGACTGCTGTATTTGGGCCTCCACCACCTTCGCTGCCTTTTGGGACGCGGTTACCCCGCTCAACGCATAAGCCGGCAGCGCAACGACCAGCGACAGCGCCGTAATGATGACGTTACGCGATCTCATATACCGTCACCGGATTTATCTACCTGCAAGATCGCTGATCCACTATTGATAATGTTGGGACTGCCTTTGCCAGTAGAGGACTGGCTCACATTCAGTAATGGCGCGAGCGGTGCGAAACTGGAAGCAGCCTGCCGCTCCTGCGACTGACGGGCTTGGGCTGCACCTTCGATCTTCTCGTCAAACGAAATACAAATATAGGAGAGCAGAACGCCGACAACGAGTGTAGCTAAGCCCAGCGAAGTGGTTGAGAGTTCTCCAATACCTGTGATTTTAATGGTGGTCTTACTCATTCCACCTTTTACGAGCAGGTGAAATCCAAGCACGATGACCGAGATGGCCACGACGAAAAGCAGCGTACTCAATGACATTCGATAGTTCTCCTTGTCCTTCCGGACGCTCTGCAAAACTCATAGCCAACGGTTGTCGATAGTAGGTGGCGGATGGTACTTGGGAACGTAGAATTGTGTATAACAAGACAATGTAACAATACTTAATCGAGTGCAAGTTCCGAACAGATTGCTGGTTGGAATTTTTTTGGAAAATATGTAGAGGAAGCAATCCCCCTTGAAACTCAAGCTGACTGGTAAAGAGACGTGCAAGCAAGGGCCCCTGGTTGTCCCCTAAATATCGAGTTCTTTGCTTTTGAATAACAATCATGTGATATGCACACGATGGTATTCAAGCCAGAGGCTGTTTGCCAGGTCAAGTCCGGCACGGCAATTTCGGTGGTGGTTAAAGTATTGAATATCCCTAAGGCAAGCCAGAGCAATTAGACACGCCAAGATCGTGTCAAACTGCGTAGAGTTGAAGCGAAAGCGGGACCTACAGTGAATACCCCAGAGCAGATGGCGCTTGCCCGGCAGTGGGTAGATGCTGCTCAGTTGCGAATGAAGCGCGACATAGCAAAAAATCGAGGCATACTTCGCTCAGGACAGGCTGCGGGGTACGCTTGGTGACATTTCCCTTGAATCTTGTAGCGCTCAGCTCAGCGAATTCGCAGCCTTTTTCCGCTTTGCCTCGTACCAGCGTTGTTCGAATTGCATTGGACTGAGATTCCACAGGTTCGAATGGAGCCTAGAGTTATAGTTGAATTCGATCCAGTTCAGCATCGCATTCTTTGCCTGCCAAACCAAAGCGAGTTATTGACCATGAATGCATGCTGTCATCAGGCGACCCCAGAGGGTTTAGAACGGCGCTTTGTCCCAGCATTTGCCTGTGCGGCTCGTGGATGAACGGATTTTCCATCGATCCAATTCGTCCTGGAATTCGTATCTGCAATGTTGACTTCCCTTATCGCAGTGGAATATCAGGCCCGATTCGCGGCGAGGGCGCCGCTGCCACAACAGAATTAATTGAGATCTAACCCCAATTTATCCAGCAGCAATGACACCGCCTCGTGGATATCGCCCTCGCCCAGCACACGGATATCAGGTGTCAGGGGTTCTTCGTAGTCAGCGCCCACCCCCGTCAAGTTGCCAAGACTGCCCTCTCGGGCTTTGCGGTACAGGCCTTTCACGTCGCGGGCCATGCACGTCTGCAAAGGCGTGGCCACATGCACCTCCCAAAAAGTGCCTTCCACAAAAGCACTTCGCGCACTCTCACGCGCAGCGCGGTACGGCGAAATCGCGCTCACCACCACCACCAAACCGGCGTCCACCAACAACCGGGCCATGGCGGCCAATCGGCGGCTGTTCTCCTGCCGGTCTGCCGCGCTGAAGCCCAAGTCCTTGCACAAACTGGCCCGCACCTCGTCGCCATCCAGCACCACCAGACGCACCACGCCATCGGCATTGACGCGCTCGCGCATCGCGTGGGCCAAAGTGGTCTTGCCTGCGCCCGACAGGCCCGTCATCCAAAAACAGCACGGCTTCATAACACCAACACCCCTTGCGGATTTTGGTTTTCTGTCTTCCAGAATTGAGACCCTGCATACTTGTTGAACAGGTCGGGCGGAATGCCCGGCACATCGCGGGGCGCACGCAATTGTTTGCCCACCCTGTGCAAGCCCGGCATGTTCAGGGCGGCATCGCGCTCGGGGGCATCAAACTCCAGGGCATTGAAATCATGCTCGTACCACGGCTCATCCAGCACCTCATACAAAGCCTTGAGCGTGCGTACAGGGTGCAGCGTCAAATGGTCATAAGGCACGACCACCAGCTTGTGCGCAAAGTTGGAAAACCACCCCTCACGCAAACTGGTCAGCGGCTTGCCCACCAAACCCGTGGCCAGGTTCATCATGTGCTCCACGCGTTGGTACACCGACTCCAACCGTTGGTGCGCAAAAATCGCCGACATCTGCATCGGGTTCTTGGCCAGCATCTGCTCCACACTGTCCAGCACCCAACCCAGATCGCGCACACAGCACACCACCCGCGCATCCGGAAACAACTCATCCAGCAAGGGCAAATGGCTCGTCCACATGCGCTGGGTATCAAAGACCACCTGGTCATGGCGCTCCGGATAAAACGAATCAAACAGGCCCAGCAGCACACGCCGGCGCAAAGCATTGTCTGTGGTCGAAGCCAACTCCTCCAGACTCAACAAAGGCAAAGCGGCGTTCAGCACACCATGCAAACCGCTGGAAATGTCTGCCTTGAAGCGCGGGTTCTGCCGCAACACCGCGCTGAGCAAAGTCGAGCCCGAACGGGGCAAGCCCGAAATGAAATGCATCGTCATTCAAAAACCTCCTTTAAATTTATTCGCCCCGAGTGGGAGCGGTGCCTTGTGGGAGCGGCGCCCACAGAAGACAGGGCTCTCTCACAAACACCCATCAGTTGGGAACCAATGGAGCGTGCTGGTTCATTTGGTCTTGCAACCGCTTGCAAATGGACATGACTTCCTGGAAGCTGGGCTGATGTGTGGAAAGCAAGCCATCCTCCAACATGGCCGCATAGTCTGATTCAAGCGCCTGCAGCGCAGTGCCTTCAGGAATGATCTGAATTTCACTGCCTACGGCTGCTTTGTAGTCAATCGGATTTTTGTGGGCATCTTTTTCAGCAAAAAACATGGCCTTGTGCTCGGCCACGGCGCGGGCAAGTTCAAGGTCATTCATCGCCGATTGGGCATGCCCTGAGTTGACCATCGCGGCCAGGTCATACCAATGCCGCGAGTAGCGCTCACCACGCAGCCGACCTTGTCGGCAATACACATGCGCTGCCGTGGCTTTCTCCCAAAAAGTTCGCTCGGCGGCCATCACCAACGGCTGAGCTACCGGGAACACCAGGCCAGGTATGGCCAATGCCATGTCGCATGTGACGCCATGACACTGGTGTGGCTCACCTGTGGCCCGCCCACCAAACTCCAGTTGAATGGTGGATGCCGCATAGCCAGTACCGACCTTGATGGGCTCGTAGGCCAAGATCAGCTTTTCTTTCTCATGACCACCCCATGACAGATGGGCCTGCAGACCATCGCGTTGCAAGACGGTCTGCAGAATGGGCAGTACTTCACCTTCAATCCACTGCGGCAATCGGTCGCGGACATGGGCTGTGATTTTTTTGGCTTGACTCGGGGACGCAGGAATCGGATTGCCGTCGCGCAGCAAATCTGGAACAAGCTCTCGAATATCGAAGGTCAGGTCAATGTCTTCAGAAAACCGGTCAATGATCTTGTAAACCTTGGACAGCGAGGTCCCACCTTTGAACGTCAATTTGTTCGCCAGCGCTGACTCGTAAAGAGCCGACAACGTCCATACCACCCAGATGTCTTTTTCCAGAAGGTGCGGCGGGCGGCCCGTCTGTGCGGCAGCCACTTCGAGCGCTTCGGCCTGATCTTCGCGGCTCAGGGTGCCCCATGCATCAGCCAATGTTCACCTCACTGACCGCTTTGGCCATCCAGCTCGGCAAGCCCGCTCGTGCCTGATGCAAGGCACCCCACTCCAGACTGGGCAGATTGTTTTTGAGAACCCTCAGAGCCACGGGAGCCTGCTCAGAGCCAAGCCAAATGAGCGCACGAATCGCTTTGCCAGCTGGGCGTTTGCCCAGCAGCATTTGCCAGCGATTGCCGTGCTTGAGTTCAACCTCCCGATTTCCCAGTTTCAACCGCCGGGAAGGCCCCGAAGTCAGGTAAACCTCACGAGTGGGAACCTGTGTGGTCAATCCCAAAGCATTGGCCTCTGCCGCCCCGCTGGCCACCACAGTCTCGCCACTGGCGCACTCAATCGCTTCAACCACGGACTCGGCAGAAGGGGGACGCACACCAAAACGCCCCTGAACAGGCAGGGCGTAGACACCGCGCCCCACCCTGAGCAGCTTTCCTTCACGAGCCAGACGAGAAAGCGCCTGATCAATGGCCGCCCGCGAACCCAGATGCAAAAACTCCTTGGGCGAAAGCAGTCCCCCCTCAGGGAGAGATTGCGCTTGGGAAAGGATGGACAAAACAATTTGGCTCATGGTCAGGCTCCGATTGTCAGAAGTTTAAATTATTTTCTGACAAAAGACCACTACCCCTTCCCGAAGGAGGGAGGGAGGCATCCATACCATCTCCAACAGCACAACGCACTTCACCCCAACACCGCACCCATGCCGCTGCCGTAGGTCAGGGTGCGCAGGGTGATGTCGGTGGTTTGGGTGTAGACGTTGTCCAGCAGCACGGTGAAGGCGCTGGTGGCAAAGGCTTTTTGGCCGGACAGGTCGAAGGCCAGCACGGCGTCGTTGTTCTGGCGGCTGATCTGCACGCAGTCTTCTACAAACTGGGTGTGGGCTATGGTTTGCAGCAGCGCGTCCAGGTCCAGGCGGTCGCCTTGTGCCAAGCTGAAGTCGCTCACCTGCAGGCGGCCGCTGGCGCTGCCGCTGCCTGCACTGCCCCCCCCCCACACTGCCGCTGCCCACATTGCCAATGCCCATATCCAGGCGGAACACATCTGCGCCCTGCCCGCCTATCATGCGCACCTGCACATTGGCCGCTGTCAGGCCCGCAGCCACCAGCAGGTCGGCGCCTGCGCCGCCCGTGAGCACATCGCTGCCGCCCTGCCCAAACACCGCCACGGCCGCGCTCTGGCCCGACGCATCGACTGTGTCGGCCCCCGCGCTGCCCACATAGATTTTTTGATAGCCCAACTTCACGCCCAATGTGGAATACAGCTGCGAGTCCGACGTGTCGAGCACATACACACCTGTGCCAGTGCCCACGCCGCTGTACCCCAAGCTCAAACTGCCCCCCGTCAGCGTGGCCGCCGCAGGCGCCACGCCATTGAGCTTCCAGCCGGCATAACTGCCCACCGTGCTGCCCGTGGGGTGCAATGGGCTCTGGTCCCAGGTCAGCGTCAAGGTCGGGGCCGACGCGCTGCCCGACACCGCCACGCCCAGCACATCGGGGGCATCCGACTGCGCCAACTGGCTGCGCAAGGTCTGCAACACGCTGGCGTTGCTCACCGCCGCCCAGCCCGACAAATTGCCCGACGCATCAAACTGCGCCAGCTTGAAGTTGCCCGCCGTGTTGTACACCATCAAACTGTCTTGCGTCGCGTCAAAGTCGCTCATGCGCGCACGCACCGCCGCCGTGCTGGTCAGCGTGCCCTCGCCCTGGAACACCACAAAGCGGTCATTGCCCTGCCCGCCGGTGGCGCTGGTGTTGCCACCCAGCCACAGCCAGTCGTCGGCGTTGCCGCCATCCAGCGTGCTGCCCGAACCATAGGCCAGCAGCAAATCGTTGCCCTCGTTGCCGCGCAAAATGCTCTTGGCATTTGGCAGGCCCACCAGCACATCGCTGCCATCGCCGCCAAACGCGTTCTCGATCCGCGTGC
This sequence comes from Curvibacter sp. Hmag1.1, assembly GCF_059769165.1. Lineage (NCBI taxonomy): Bacteria > Pseudomonadati > Pseudomonadota > Betaproteobacteria > Burkholderiales > Comamonadaceae > Curvibacter > Curvibacter sp. Hmag1.1. The sequence continues at coordinate 3,119,131 of NZ_JBMBGX010000002.1, read as the reverse complement.
CCGGGGCCATCAGCACCTTGTAGCTGGGCGAGGTCAACCAACCGTGCCGCCCCAAATGCACCTGCACATCGGTGTTCATGGCCGACAACATCAGGCTGTCATTGCCACCGTTCAGGTCACTCAACCAGCCCATCTGGGCCCGGGTGCGCGTATCGGCCAATTGCCAGTGCAGGCCAAACTGGTCGGTGTACACGTACTTGTCATTCACCTCGTTCACAACGCCAAACAGCTGCAGATACAAATTGCTCACAGCCCCCGCCGAAGTGGCATCGGCATTGAACTCAAAGCTCACCTTCCAGGTGCCCCTGCTCGACTCACCAAAAAACGCGTTGCTCGTCATCAGCAACATGTCATTGAAGCTCGCTGCTGAGGTGCCATTGGCCAACACGCTCTGGGTGCCCGAGGGTGAAGTCACCACCATGCGCATCTTGTCAAACGAGTCACTGTTGATGTTGCACATGATCTGCAGCGCTTCCAGCTTCACATCGTCCGTCACCACCACACTCACCGTGGTGACGGTGTTCGCCGTCTTGGCCACGCTCACCGGCGTGGTGGCCACCGTGGCCGAATTGGTTTGCCAATTCGTCATCACCTTGGGCGCGCTGCCGTCGGCCAGCCAGTCGGCGGCCAAGCGCACCGCGTTGAACACATTGCTCACGCCAAACCCCACATAGGTCGAGTAATGCAGGCCTGCCCCGTTCAGGCTGCGGGCACCGTTCAGCGCAAACGAATCCAGCGGCGTGGCCGTGGTGTAGTAGGTGGCGGCCAGGGCCAAGATGTTCTTCACATCCCGCGTGCCCAAGCCAGGGTTGGCTTGCAGCATCATCGCTGCCTGCCCCGACACACTGGGTGTGGCCTCACTGGTGCTCCAGGCCGGATGCGCCACCCACAAACCTGGCCCCGTACTGAGGCCACCCCACCCGCCCGACACAGGGTCAGTTGCCGTCACGGTGATGCCTGTCACACCTTTGGTGCTTCTCATCAGTGCGGTCATATACCCATCGTAGTTCGAGCCCGCAACGGCCCACACATTCCCCAAGCCATTGCGTTGCGTCACATCCACATCGTTCCAAGCCCAACGGTCGAGAGCACCCGTGCTCACACTCCAGTTGGTCACGTCCATGCCCAAAGGCGCGTCATACCACCTGATGTTGGCCCCGTAGGCAATGCCCACAAACGGCCCATCAAAGTTGCCCACGGCACGCTGACCCACACGATGCCCGTGATAGTAGCCGTTGGTGGTGTAGGTGCCCGCCAACACATTGCCCAGTTCAAAGTTGTTGACATTGTTGATGTCGATAGACGTGCCTTCATGGATGCCAATGGTGATGCCCGCACCGTTCAGACCTTTCAAGCCCAAGTTCCACACCTGCTGCACCTGCGTGAAGCCTTGCGCGTCCACGGTCGGCACACCTGCCGCAATTTGCACCCACGGCACCACCGACAAGCCCACACTCGCTTGCCGCTGCGTCACCCAGGTGGCGGTCGGCCCACTGCCCTGCTTTTGCTGGTAACTCAGCGTCAGCACCCGGTCCTCTTGCACCGTGTTCGTCGTGGTGTTGACGCGCAAGTCGGCCCAGTCGCTGGCGTCCACCGTCCACACGCCTGCGCTGTCGCGGCTGCCACGGTTCAGCGTGTGGTACGCCGCCAGGCCCGCCACCCGCACCTGCCAGGTGCCTGCCGGCATGTCTTGGGTCGCGTCGCGCACATCCAGCGCCACACTGCGCCCGGCGCGCACCGCTAGCTGCACACTCAGCGGGCGCGCCGTGGCCCCTGCGGGCAAGGCCATGGCGGTGGCTTGCGGCGTGCTCTCCACCCGCGCCGTTTGCGACCACAGCGTGGTCGTGCTGGTGTCGGCGTTCACCTGCAGCAGGCTCATCGTCTGGTCGGTGCCCAGCTGCGGCACCTTGCGCCCAAAATAAGACTCGTTTTTGTAGAAGCTGTACGACCAATAGCCCTGCGCATCGGCAGTGAAGGCAGCCGTCACCTGCCCACCCCAGTTCAGCTTCAGGCTTGCGCTGGGCGTGGCCCAGCCCTGCACCAGCGTGCCCGCGTCCTGCACATCGGCCATGCTCACCTGCCAGGAGGGCGCTTGTTTGGCCTGCACCTGCGCGGTCAGTGCCGTCAAACTGCCTGCCCCCACATTGACCGTGCCCGCGTTGCCCACGGCATCGCTCACACCCGTCAACGCCCAGGCCTGGGCCAGTGCTGAGCCAGTCACACCCGCCGCCGCGCCGCCCAGCGTCTGGCCCGTGCCCAGTTTCACATCCCAAAACCGGCTTTTGCCTGCCACAGGCTCCACCGCCGCCACCAGCGCCCCGGTGCCCAACACCGCCGTGGGCAAGCTGGCCGTCGTCAGCGCCACCGCCTGGTCAAAAGTCAGCCGCAGCACATCGCCTGCGTCCAGCGTGCCCTTGCTGGCCAGGTCCATGCGCCAGTCTGCGGCCTGCAACTGCGCGTTCATCACGTTGTCGTACAGCACATGCTGCACCGCCGCTGCAGCGGCCGTGTTGCCCGCCACATCGGTGGCCGTGGCAAACAGCGTGTACGCCTTGCCCTGCACCAGGGCCTGGCTGCCCTGCACAGCGCCGATGTCCACCGACCAGGTGCCATCGGCCTTGACCCGCGCCGTGAAGGTCTGCACCGCTGTGCCGTCTGCCGGTGTGGCCGTGAGCGTGATGGTGGCCCCCGCCTCGCCCGTGCCCGTGACGACCGGGGCCGAAGCGCTGTCGGCCACCGCATTGATCACAGGCACCGTGCACACCGTGTCAATGTTCAGAGCCAATGCGTTGGAGGTTTTACCCGCTGCCACGTCTGTGACGGTGATGCTGTGCACGCCGCTGGCCAAAGGATTTCCCGGCGTCAAACTCCAGGTCTTGTCGCTCTCGATGGTGGCGTTGCCCAGCAACTTGCCGTTGTCCCACACCTGCACCGCATTGCTGCCATCGCCCACGCTCAAGGCTATGCCCTTGAAGGTCGGCAAAGTCAAGTTGGTGGTGTAGTCGCCCAGGGTGCCACGGTCGCTGGCGGCATCCAGCGTGGGCATGCCCATGAGCATGCTGTCCACCGTAAAGTTGTAGGCACTGCTGACAGGTGACTTGTTGCCTGCCACATCGATCTGCTGCACGCTGATGGTGTGGCTGCCGCTGACGATGCCGCTGGCCTGCCAGCGCCAATTGCCATCGGCCTGCACCGTGGTGCTGCCCAGGCTGGACCGGATGCCCGCCACCGTGTCAAACACTTCCACCTTTGCACCCGCCTCGCCCGAACCCTGCAAAACAGGGGCAGGTGCTACGCCTTGTGCGCCACTTTGCAATGGCGTCACATTCAACACCCCCAGGGTTTGCAAAGTTTGGTCAAACACCACGGTTTGCCCGGGCGTGCTGGCATTGACTGTGCCCAGGTACTTGAGCCGTGCATCTGCCGATGGCGGGTTCGATGCACTGTAGTTGATGCCGCCGCCAGTGCCTGTGTCAAAACTGGAGCCGTAAACCTGGTAATTGTTTGACCTGGTCGGGTTGTCGCTGGCCACCGTGACCTCAATGCGGGACACACGGTAAAAGCCCGTCAAATCAATGCGCACCCACGACAAAGACGATCCCGGGTTGTCGATTGTCACATCGCCCCCTGCCCCGTCAATCAAGCCCGGCACACTGCCGTAATTGCTCAAGGCAGTGCCCCCCAGCGCCCTCAAGTCCAGCTTCTTGCCGTTGTCGGTGTACACCGCAATCTCTTGAAGCCGTTGATAGAACCCCAGGTTCCCACTCACTTTGGCCAGGGTCAGATAACGAACCGTGTTGCTCACATCCGTGTCGACCGACAAGTTCAGCACCGTGCTGGCCGCACCCTCGTTGCCTGCGGCGTCCAGTTGCCTGGCCGTGAAACCGATGGTGCCGTCGGCCAGCACCGTGCCCACCGTGTAGCGCCACACCCCGCTGCCATTGGCCTGCGCCGTGCCCAGCAAGGTGCTGCCGCCCCGGTACACATTGACCCAAGCGTTGGCGTCTACCGTGCCGGTGAGCGTGGGCAGCACCACGTTGGTGACGCTGTCGCCCACCGCACCGCTGTCGCTGCTGCTGGTCAGGCCCATGGTGGGTACGCCCAGCGGCGTGGTGTCGATGGTCAGCGCCGCCGCGTCCGATGTGCGGCGTACCGTCACACCGTCTGCGGCCAGCTCCTTGGCCACCAGGCTGTGTTTGCCTTCGCCCAGCGTGCTGGTGGTGGCGCCCAGCGTCCACACACCGCTGGCATTGGCCGTGGCGCTGCCCACTTTGCTGCTCACCCCATTGAAGCTGTCCCACACCTCCACAGTGGCACCGGCTGCCGCCTGCCCGCTCCAGCTCGGTGTGGTGACCTTGGTGATGCCATCACCCAAAACGCCGCTGTCGCTGGCCAAGGTCAGCATGGGCGCGCTCAAGGCGCTGGTGCTCACGGTCACGTCCGTGGTCCCCGCACTGCTCAGCGCGGTGGTCTGCCCACTCCGGTTGCCTGCCAGGTCGGTCTGCTCGGCCCGGAAGCTGTGTGCCCCTGCGGCCAAGCCTTGGGCCAACAAGGCCCAGCTGCCATTGGCCTGCACCGTGGCCGTGCCCAGGGTGTTCGTGCTGCCCCCCTGCGCGTCGTACACCCGCACCGTGGCACCCGCCTCGCCCGTGCCCGAGAGCGTGAACATGCTGGCCACACTGGCGGGCACAGGGTTGATGGTTGGGGCCAACGCCAGGGTGTCGTAGTTCACCGCCTGCGCGCTGCTCAGCGCGCTGGTGTTGCCTGCCACGTCGGTCTGGCTGGCCCGCAGCGTGTAGAGCTGGTTGGGCACCAAGGCGGTGTTGAGGGCGGTGTTGAGGCCGTTGCTGCCCGTGTTGATGCCCGTGTCCACACGCCACGCCCCGCTGGCATCGGCCACCGTGTTGATGCCCGTGTCCAAACGCCACGCCCCGCTGGCATCGGCCACCGTGATGAAGGTCTGGGCCGCCGCACCGCTGCTGGGCGTGGCCATGAGCGTGACGGTGGCAAATGCTTCGGCACCGGTGCCGCTGATGACCGGTGCCACATTCGTGATGCTGGCTGCGGGCGCGGTGATGCTGGGCGCTGCCGCGCTGGTGTCGATGTTCAGGGCCAACGCCGCCGATGTCTTGCCCGTGCCCACGTCTTTGGCCGTGATGCTGTGCACACCGCTGGCCAGGCTGCTGGCGGGCGTGTAGGTCCAGCGCGGGCCGCTGGGGCTGACCGTGGCGGTCACGGTGGCGACCTTGCTGCCGTTGTCATAAATCTCGACACTGCCGCCGCTGCTCACGCCCATGCCCACCAAGGTGGGTGCAGTCACATTGGTGGTGGTGTCGCCCAGCGTGCCGCTGTCGCTGGCGGCATCCAGCGCGGGCGTGCCCATGAGCGTGCCATTCACCGTGAAGCTGTAGCCGCTGCTGAGCGCTGACTTGTTGCCCGCCCGGTCGGTCTGCTGCGTGGTGATGGTGTGGCTGCCGCTGACGATGCTGCTGGCCTGCCAGCGCCAAGACCCATCGCTCTGGACCACGGCGCTGCCAATCTGACCGCTGGTGTTGCTGACGCTGACGGCTGCCGTGTCAAAAATGTCCACCGTGGCACCCACCTCGCCCGTGCCGCTGAGCATGGGCTGCGCTGCAACCCCCAGACCCGACCAGGTGGACGTGAGGCCCATCAAATTGGCCACATCAAAACTTTTCACATTCGCGTTGCTGGCCAACTGGCTGTAAGTCTGGCCCGCCATGCTGCTGGCCGATGCGTAAACACGGATATTGGTCGCCTTGGTGAACACATCGGCCACACTGCTCAGCACGATCGTGTCCACGTTCTGCAAAGCCCCCAGATCCAGCTCCATGTAGGGCTTGGTGCTGCCACCCGCCACGGTGATGTTGGAGCCAGCGCCAGATGCACCGTTCCACCAGCCATCTGCCCCGCCATCCGTCAGGGCCGCCGTGTTGTTGGCCCCGTGGGTCGCATACCCGCTGTCGGCGCTCAAGGTGGCGGTTTTGCCCGCCGCCAGGTTGGTGCTGCCGGACATGACCTTCAGCTCGGACAACGCCAAAGGGGTCTGCGCATCGCTGTGGTAGACCCGGATGTACCTCAGCTGCTGGGTCGCGACGACGGGCGCCGCCACCTGCGAGTCCAACACAAAGGCCAGCGACTGCGTGGCCGACTCGCCCTGCGCATTGCGCTGGCGCACCTGCACCGTGTAGGCCCCATCGGCTTTGCCGTCGGTGGCGGGTGGGGTGTAGCTGCTGCGCCAGTCGCTCCAGTTGCCGCCGTCCTTTTGCCAGCGGTAGTCCACGCTCACGCCCCAGGCCACATTGGCAGGCGCGGTCAAGGCCGGGTTGCGGGTGATGCCATCGCCCTGCACGCCCGAGTCTTGCACCAGCCGCACATCCGACACCGCCACCGCCCCCGTGACCACCCAGGTGGCCGAGTTCAGCAACTCGCCAAAGGCCGTGCCCACCCCGGTTTGCGCAGGGGCCGTGACCAACAGGCCGTTGCTGGCCTTCTGGCCCGCAGCGTCCAGCCCGCTCCAGGCCCTGAAACTCAGCGCCTGCGCCAAACCACTGACTGCCGTGGTGTAGCCATTGGCCGCAGCCACGGCGATGCGGGTCGCGCCGTCGTCCTGCAACAGCAAAGCGCGGCCCGCCAGATCAGTGGCCTGCACCTGCTGCCAAGTGGCCCCGTTGTCGGTGCTCCACCACAGTAGCGCATGGCTGTCCAGCCCGGTGATGGCCACGCCCTTGGGTACAGCGCCGTCGCTGCCGTGCAGCGTGGCCGTGAGCGTGCCCAGCGACACCCCGGCGGCCGCACCATTGGGGGCGGCTGCCGGGCTGGTGTCCGTCCACGTCCACGCAGGCAACTGGGCTGTGACGGTGCTGCCCAGCAGCACCGTGTAACCATCGCCCCGGGGGCGGGGCTCCCACAACACATCCGAGCCTTGCGGCTGGCTGGTCTGGGCGGCCATCTGCACCGTGATGCGCTTGACCACCCCTTGCGGCGTGGTCAGGCTCAGGCTGTCGGTGTAACGCTGGCCCGGCACCCAGGTGGTCAGGGCCGCAGGCAAAGGCGTGTAAGACCACTCCCCCGTGGGGGAGAGGCTGAACTCACCGTAACCATTGCTGCCAGTCCACCGGGCTGTCCGGGCCAGGCCCGCCGCGTCGGTGGCGGGCAGCTGGCCGCTGTCCCCAAGCAGTCAGGCGATGATCACCCCGCTGGTCTTGAGCGCATTCACATCCGTCGTGGACAAGGTGGTGCCCGCCAAGAAGATGTATTGCGTGGCCGAGCCCGCGCCGATGCCGTCCACATCGATCGTGATCAGCGTGCCGGTCTGGCTGGCATCCCAACTGCCAGCCACCACGCCCTGAGACGTGAGTGACGAACCTGCCACCCCGGTCGAGATGGACTTGACCCAGTCCGTCAGCGTGCTGCCGCCCGAGGTGTAACCCTCCAGCAACTGCGTGAGGTTGAGCTTGTCGCCTACCGAGCCGTTCCAGGCCGTGAAGTCGCGGACGATGTCGAGCGCCGTGCTGGTGTTGGTCGGGCCTGCATCGCCACGCTGCCAGACAAAGGTGTCGTTGTCGGTGCCCGACAAGGCACCGCCGCCACGGCCATACATGATGTCGTTGCCCTGGCCGCCAGTGATCACGTCGTCGCCGTTGCCGCCCATGATGTAGTCGTTGCCCGAGCCGCCATAAAGGATGTCATTACCCGTGCCCATGGTCTGGGTGAACAAGCGGTCTTCTAAGTTGGTCCCGCCAGGGCCGTCCAGGAACGCCGCACGGGCATTAATCACTGCCCCCGACACCGTGCCACCGGCGTTGTTGAACTGGCCAGCCGTGCTGTCGGCACCGCTGTCGAGCTCGGCCACGTAGTTGATGCTTGCCGTGGCATCGCTATCGGCTGAGACACCAGCACCCTGTCCGCCTGATGGGTTATTCGCCTTGGAGGTGCCCGACGGGGCTGTACCGGTTGCAAGATAGCCCAATGTGGAAGAACCACCAGACTGACTGGGAGGTGTGTTTGCAGTAGTGCTACCACCCGCACCAGCCCCCACGCCACCAGTACCACCAACCCCAGCAGCAGCGGCGTACAAGGACGCGGAACCGCCACCGCCGCCGCCGTAACCCCCATTCGCACCGGAGGTGCTTCCACCGGTCACAGAGTTGCCGGCAAAACCATCGCCAAACAAAATGTCATCGCCTGCACCGGCAAACAAATTATCAAAACCAGAGCCTGCACCACCACCCGACAAACTGCCACTGAGAACGGCACCGCCCGCGCCACCACCTGAACCATCGCCAAACAAAATGTCGGCTTGTGTGGTGCCCAGCAGGGTGTCGATACCGCCAGCGCCCGCTCCAACGGTGGTAGATAAATTGGCACGCCCCCCATAGCCACTCTCATCACCCCAAGCCGCCACACCTGTGGCGGTGCTGATCACGATGTCCAGCGCCGCATCGTACGTGCTGCCGCTGGTGGGCGTGACCGTGAAGGCACCGGCCGCCAAGCGGCCTGCGGTGGCTTCGTCGCTCTGGCTGTACTTGATCAGGTACTTGCCCGAGATCAGGTCGGCCAGACTCAAGATGGTGGTGGCCAATGACGACGTCACATTGGTGGCCAAGCCGGTGGGATCGCCCGCCGTGGCCAGGCTGAACAGCTGCAGGTTGGTCAAACTCGTGAACTTGATGCTCTGCAGCGCGCCCAGCTGGCTGGGGCTCAGGCCCAGTTGAGACAACTGCACCAGGCTGCCCAAGCCGCCGTCGGACAGCACATTGTCAGTGGCCGTGTCGGTGGCACCCGTAGCGGCCAGCACCAAGGGGGTGTTGAGCACAGCGGGCACGGCGCTGGTGAAGCTGGTGCCGTTCACCGTGCCGTCGCCCGTGGCAGTGACCACCACCCTGAAGAACTGACCCAACTGGCTCTGGTCGGCCGCCAGGGTGTAGGTGCTGCTGGTGCCATTGGTCGCCACATTGGTGTACAGGCCGTTGTAGGTGTTCGACACCTGCCACTGGTAGGCAAAGCTCAGCGTGTCGTTATCGGGGTCTGTCACCGCGCTGGTCACGGCGGTGAGTGTGGCGCCCTGCGCGGGCGTGCCGCTGACGCTCACGGCACCCGTGGCGGCACGGCTGGCCACGAACACCCCATTGTCCTTGAGCTGCTGGATGGTCTGCCCCGTCAAGTCCACATTCGTGAAGGTGAGCGTCTGAACAGGGGCAGAGCCCGCCGTGCTGTCCGGATCAATGGTGATCACCGTGTCCGCACCCACTTTCTGCATGCTGGTCACCCAATCGGTGATGGGGTTGGCAGAGTTGTAGTTGGTGAGCAAGCTGGTCAGGTTGAGTTTGTCTCCGCTTGTGCCGTTCCAAGCCACGAAGTTGCGCACCGTATGCGTGGTGTTGGCTGTGCTGACCTCCACCACATCGTTCGTGCTGTTGCTGAGCTCAAGCGGCACTGGCCCTCTGGTGGCGCTGGTGCGGTTTTCCACACCGCCTTTCACGTCGGTGTAGCTCACGTTCACGGCAATGGCCTTGTCAGCCAGGGCCGACGTCACGGTCAAGGTGGCGCCGGTCTGCCCGCTGATGACCGAGCCATTGGCCAGCCACTGGTAAGTGATGCTGCCGGGCACCCCATCGTCGTCGCTGACTTGGGCATTCAAGACTTGACCGATGTCTGGCGTGCCACTGATGGACACCTGCGCAGGCGTGTTGACAAAGGCCACCGTGCCCGTGGCCAGGCTGGTGAACTTCTGGGTGGCGTCTGTGGCCGAACTCACCACCACCGTGATGGTCTTGCCCACCTCGTTTTGGGTCAGGGTGTAGCTGCTGTTTGTGGCGTTGGCGATGTCCACCCCATTGGCTTGCCACTGGTAGTTGGTGCCGCCCTGCAGCGCATAGTTCACAGTCAAAGTGACAAGTTTTGCGGCCGCGCCGGTGATGGTGGGGTACACCAGGTCTTGCACCTTGAACGAGTCGTTCACCGCACTGGCGCTGTTGCCAGCGGCCACATAGGCCGCCTGCACCTTCGCATTCACGGTATCGAGATTGAGGGTGCTCACGCCGCTCACACCAGCATTGACGTAATCGCTCACGCCCAAGGTGCCAGTGCCCGCGGCATAAGCCGTGATTTTGGCCATGGCTGTGGTCTGCGCGGTCAGCTGCTGGCTGGAGAGCACCAGTTGGTCGTGCGCCACCAGGCTGTCGCGCAGCGCGTCAAAGCTGGCCATGCCCGTGCTGGCCAGGGTCACGCCGGTCAGGTTCATGACCATGTAGGGCATGAAGCTTGAGCCGTCGGCCTTGCCGTTGTAGTCCACCTGCACTTGGGCCACGCCCGAGCCGTTGTTCACCACGCGCACAAAGTCATTGACGCTGCTCGTGCCTGGCACATAGCCCTGCAGCAGGTCGGCCACGTTGATGGTGTCGGCGGCGGTGCTGGCGGCGGTGCCATTGCCCACGGTGTAGACGGCAAAGTCGGTGATGGTGTCCCGACCCACATTGCCCTTGCGGTAGACAAAGGTGTCGCGCCCGCCGTTGCCGGTGATGGTGTCGCCCGTGGCGCTGCTGGTGCTCGCATTGATCACTGGCCCGCCGTAGCCCACGATGGTGTCGTTGCCCGAGGTGCCCGCCAGGTTGGTGTCGACAGCGTTGGTGCCCGACACCACCGATTTGCCCGCCACCGTGCTGGTGTTGGCCTGCGGGGTCACGGTCAGCTGGCCCACCATCTTGGCGGTGGTTTCGCCGTCGCTCACTTGCAGCGTCAGGTCGCGGTAGAAGTCGGGCGGGGTGTTGCCGTTGTTTTGGTACTGCACCGCTCGCGCCACCGCCTGCACGGCCACAGCCTGCTCGGCTTTGCTCAGGCTGGTGCCCGCAAACGCCAAGTTCACCTGCAAGGCCTGGCCCGCAGTGCCATTGAGCGTGCTGTCCACCGTGCCGATCACCACGCCGTTGTAGCTCACGTTGCTGCCCGAGACGGAGACCAGGCCGGTGGTCACCAGGCTGAGCCTGTCTTCGGCATAGGCGTCGCCCAGGGTGACCTTGAGGCTGCCTTTGCTGAAGTCCTGGCTGAAGGTGCCCCCGTCGGCCAGCACCGTGAGGTCGCTGTACAGCGCCTGGAGGCTATTGGCTTGGGTCTCTGACCAGGTGATGCCGGGCGTGGTGCCGCCCAGACTCAACTGGCCCAACTGCAGGTTGCCGTTGGCCATCAGGGCGGACAGGTAGTTCCCATTGCTGGGCGTGAGCGTGTTGGCCAGCTCCACACCGCCCGCACCCTTGATCAGCGCCACGTTTTGCCATGCGCCCGAGCTGTTTTTGGTTTGCAGCATCAGGTGTGTGGCTGCACCGCTGCTGCTGACCGTGTAACCGTCGCTGCTGAGGTCGCGGGAGGCGACCACTTGCAGCACGCTGGCCACGCTGGCTGCGTCACGCGCACCGGTGTAGCCCAGCGCCGTGAGCAGGCCAGACACATTGATGGTGTCGCCATTGCCCCCGGCCTGCGTGAACGAGCCGTTCGAGAAGCCGCTGATGTTCGCTGGCGTGTAGGTGTTGAGCACGGTGTTGAACACCACTTTGTCGTGGCCACCGTTGCTGAGGTCGATGGTGTCACCGGCCTCGCCCACATTGCCGCCGTTGGGGGTGAAGGTGTCGTCGCCCTTGTCGCCCACCATGTAGTCTGCGTAGCGGGTGCCCACCCAGTTGCCGCCGTCGGTGGCGGTGCTGCGGTTTTCTGGGGCGACGGTGATCACGTCTTTGCCGCCCGGTGACACGGCCGTGAGCTGGCTGTCGACGATCTCGCGCAGCACGCTGCCCGCAATGCCCGTGGTGCCCAGGCCGCTCTTGCCGCTGACCACGGTGACACCCTGGTCGTTACCGGGGTAGCGCACCACCACGTCGTAGGTCTTGGCCGGGTCCAGGCCAAAGAACTCGGCATACGGTGCGCCTGCACGGGAAGCCCTGTAACCTAGCACGTTGTTGCCCACCAGTTGGGTGGCCACCAAATTGCCGGTACTGCTGTCGTACAGCGTCACCTGGGCACCCGTGCTCAGGGTGGTGTTGCCCGTGCTGTTGGCCACCTCGATGCGCAGGTAGGTGTTTTCTGCCACGGCCGTGGCGTTGTAGCTCACGATGCCTGCGCCAGAGTTGCTCAGCGCCAAGTCCAGGCTGCGGTCACCGTTGATGTCCATGGCCGAAACGGCTGCAACACCCACGCCACCGTCCAGCACCAAAGACCCGCTCAGGTCAAACACCTTGTTGGTGGTCTGCAATTGGAAGGTGCCCCCCACGTTGAGCCACACCTCGAAGTTGTAGGTTTGCGACCATACCAGCAAGTCTTGCCAACCATCGGCATTGACATCGGCCACCATCGCGTTGGTGTTGCTGGCGCTTGAGCCTGTGCTGAGGAAACCCACCTGGACGGTCACGTTGGTGTACACGCCATTACCCAAACCTTGGGTCACCCGAGAGCCACTGAAGATGTCCAACACACCGTCGTTGTTGTAGTCAATCGTGGTGATGTGGCCTTGGACACCTGCCCCGGCATTGTTTAGGAGACCTGTTGCAGTAAAAGCTGTACCGTCGCCTTTGTTGATCCAGAGACCCGAAACACCAGAGTTGCTGGCGTACATCACGTCCAGGTACCCGTCGCCATTGGCGTCGTAGGCAGCACTCTGCCGGTCACTGTTGCTGTTACCCGCCACACCCACCATCTTGCCATTGGCCACCGCCGTGGCCAGTTGGCCGTTGAGCGAAGCACCCAAATTGCCATTGCCCAGCCAATTGGCAAAATAACCAGAGGCTTGGTTGACAGAGCCAACACCTGCAGAGATGCTGACTGTACTCTGCGAGGAGTTCCAGAAATAGACCCTCATGCCTACCGTCGCGCCGTTCGCCAAGGGGTCGGCGACCTCCATGATGCCGTCGTTGTTGAGGTCGACCAAGCTGGACAAACTGGGTGCGAAACCAGCAGGTAAAGAGGGGCCTTGCACATAATCCAGGCCAGTCGGGGTTTTCAGATACACCGATTGCGCCGCGACGGTGGTGTACTTCATCACGTCCACCAAACCGTCGTTGTTCAAGTCCACCAACTGTCCGCCACCGATTCCCCCGGTTTTGAGGATGTCTGTGTTCACGGTGGTGCTTGGCAAAATCAGGAGCGAGTAAGCCGCAGACAGCACCGAGGTGTTACCCGCCACGTCGGTCTGGCGCGTCAGCAGGCGGTAGGTGCCTTGGGTCAGGTCGGCGCCGGGGGTCCAGCTGAAGGCGCCGGCACTGTCAGCCACCACGGTGGCCAGCAGGGTGGTGGTGCCATTGCCGGCGTCGAGCAGCACCTGCACGGTGGCACCGGCTTCGGCCGTGCCCTTGAGCACAGGGCGGGTGTTTTGGGTGCGGCCGTCACCCAGGGTGCCGGTGTCGTTGGTGGCGCTGGAGCTGTCGAGCGCGATGGTGGGTGCTGCGGCGGCGTTGTCCACCACCAGGGCCAGCGCAGTGCTGGCGGCACTGATGTTGCCTGCGGCGTCCAGCTGGCGGGCCGTCAGGCTGTAAGCGGTGCCGGTGGCGCTGCCGGGCAGGCCGGTGAGCGCGGCGCTCCACTTGCCGTCTGCACCCGCTTGCACGCGGGCGAGCTGCGTGGTCACGCCATTGGCGGTGTTGAACACGCTGACCCAGGCGTTGGCCTCGGCCCCCTGCCCGCTCACGGTCAGGCTGCTTTGGCTGGTGCGGTTGTCCAGGATGCCGGTGTCGTCTGCGGCGTTGAGCACCGGGGCACTCAGGGCGGCGGCGGCGGTGTCCACCGTGACCACCAGCGCGTTGGAAGCACCAGACACGTTGCCTGCGGCGTCCACCTGCACGGCGGTGAGGGTGTGGGCACCCGCGCTCAGGGTGGCGCTTTGCACGCGCCAGTTGCCTGCGCCGTCGGCCACGCCCTGGCCCAGCAAGGTGCTGCCTTCAAGCAGGCGCACGGTGGCGCCTGCGGTGGCACCGCCACCGGCAATGACCGGGCTGCTCAGGTTGGTGAGGTTGTCACCCAGGGTGCCGGTGTCGCTGTCGGCAGCCAAAGCGAGGCCCGTGGGAGCGGCGTCGGGCTGGCTGTCGATCTTGAGGCCGAGGGTGCCCAGGGTGGTGCCGCCGTTGTAGGCACCCACTTTGGCGATCAGGCTGTAAGTGTTGTCGACCAAGGCCGAGGTGAGGGTGATGGCCCAGTTGCCATTGGCGTCGGCCACGCCGCTGCCCAGCACGGCGCCGGTGGTGTCGTTGTACAGGTTAACGGTGTCGCCCGCTGTGGCCGTACCCTGACCCGCCTTGTTGACCACGGTGGGGGTGCTTCGGGCGGTGATGCCGTCGTCCAGCGTGCCGGTGTCGCTGCTGGTTTGCAGGCTGAGGGTGGGGGCCGTGGCACCCGTCTCAACCCGAAGGGTCAGCGGAGCCGTGGCGGTACTGGTGTTGCCCGCCCGGTCAACCTGCTGCGCGGTCAGGGTGTAGGTGGTGTTGTCTGTCAAGGCAGACGAAGGTGCGACGGTCCATTTGCCATCGGTGCCGACTGTGGCGGTGCCCACCGTGTTGCTGCCGTTGAAAACGGTAACGGTGGCCCCGGCTTCGCCGAAGCCCTGCAGAGTGGGGCTGGTGCTGGTGGTGGTGATCACGCCACCGCTGCTGAAAAGCACGTTGGCACTGGGCAAGCCAAAGAAGCTGATGGGGCTGATGGTGCTGTCCACCGTAATGGCTGTCGCCGGGCTGGCTGCGCTGCGGTTGCCCGCGGCGTCCACCACCTGCACGGTGAGGCTGTGCGCGCCTTGCGCCAGAGGGGCGCTGGGGCTGATGCTGTAGCTGCCAGTTGCGGTCAGCAGTGAACCCACCAGGTTGCCGTTGTCGTACAGCTCCACCGTGGTGTCGGCTTCGACCGTGCCGGTGAGCACCGGCTGGGTGATGCGGGTGATGCCGTCGCCGGTGGTGCCCGTGGTGCCGCTGCCTGCGGTGTCTTGGTCTGTGCCCAAGGTGGGCGCTGCCGGTGTGCTCGGGGCGGTGGTGTCGACCGTGAGCGTGGTCACGGGGGTGGCACTGCTCAGGTTGCCCGAGAGGTCTTTGGCCCGTGCGGTGATGGTGTGGGTGCTGCCCGTGGCCAGGGTGGCGGTGTAGACCCAAGCGCCGGTGTTGTCGGCCGTGGCGGTGCCCAGCAAGGTGGTTGTAGGTGTGCCGTTGACGGTGACGGTGTCATAAATGTTGACGGTGGGGGCGTCTTGCCCGGCCGTCACGCTCACGGTGCCTTTGAAGGTCTGGCTGGTGACGTTGGTCACGCCGTCGCTGCTGCTGCGGCCCGAGTCACCCCCGGAGAGCACCTGCACGGTGGGCGTGCTGGGGGTGGCGGTCAGGGTTTTGAACACATAGGCCGCCGACTTGTTCAAGGTAACCTGGTTGCCCGCCAAATCGGTCACCAAGGTGGTGATGCTGTGGTTGCCGCTGGCCAGGCTGGTGAAAGCATAAGTCCAGACGCCGCTGGCGTTGGCGGTGACGGTGGCCACGGGAGCGCCGTTGTCGAGCACTTGCACGCGGGCTCCGGCCTCGGTGGTGCCGGTCAGTGTGGGGGTCAGGCCCGAGGCCACGCTGGCGCTGTAGATGTTGCCGTAGCTGTCGGTGCTGCTGCTGGTCAGGACCGGGGTGGAGGGAGCGATGAAGTTGTCCACCGTCCAGGTGTAGCTGGCCGATGGGGTGGAGCTGACGCCATTCACCACTTGCACCACGCGCAACTGGTTGACGTTGGTCAGGGCCGTGGTGTAGCTGGCTGGTGTGAAGGCGTAGTCAAAAGTTCCGCCAACATTGGCGGTGCTACTGGCCGTGGTGCTGGCCACCAGCAAGCCGTTGGCCCACAGTTGCAAGGTGGCGCCAGCGGTGGTGCTGGTGCCGTTGAAGCTGGGTTTGCTGACCGTGCTGATTTGGTCAGTGGTCGTGCCGGTGGTGTCCGCGCCTGCCGTGTCTTGGTTGGCAGCCAAGGTGGGGAAGGTCGGGGCAGTGGTGGCAGTGCCGCTCAGAGTCAAATTCACAGCCGTGGTGCCCGCACTGGCAACGTTGCCCGCCACGTCGGTTTGTGTGGCGATGATGTTGTGGGAGCCCGCATCAAGGGTACTCTGGAATGACCAGGTCCCGTCTGCTCTGACCTGGGTGGTGCCAAATGGCGTCACGCTGCCGTTATCGAACAACTGGATGGTGGCCCTGCCCTCGCCAGTACCGGAGAGGATGGGGTTGATCGTTGTGGTGTTGGCGCTTGTGTTGTTGACGACCGGTTTGCCCGATGCAAGATCGACGGCCATGGAGAGCGCGGTGCTGGCGGTGCTGGCCACGTTGTTGTTGGCTGCGTCGGCGTACTTGGCGGTGATGCTGTAGGTGGTGCCTGCGCCCGTTGTTGCAGCCACCCCGCCTGTCAAGGCTGCAGGAGCGCTGCTCAGACCTGCACCGTAGGCAATGGTGTACACCCCATTGGTGTCGGCAACACCGGTGCCGATCAGATTGGTGCCCCCGTAGTACAGGTTGACCCTGCTGCCCGCCACCGCTGTGCCGGTGAAGGTGGGGGTGGTGATGTTGGTGACGTTGTCGTTGAGGTTACCGCTGTTGCTGGCCGGGGCCAGGGTCGGCCCGCCCGGTGCCCCCACCGGCACCGTGGTGCCGATGGTGAGGTCACGCGTGGCGCTGACGCTGTCTGCGCTGGTGGTCTGGGTGACCTTGACGTTGAAGTTGCCCAGTTGGCTGTCGCCGCCGAGGTTGTAGGTGTTGACGGTGGCCGTGTTGAGCGAGTACGACCAAGTGCTTGAGCTCACGGTGGTGGGGTTGACCGTGAAGCTGGCCCCGGTGACTTTGTTGGTCAGGGTCAGGCTGACCTGGCTCGTGCTCGTGGCGGTGGTGGCACCGCTGAGGGTCACGCCAGCGTTCAACTCAGTGGCATTGATCTTGTCATCGGTGGCGATGTTCGCGGTGATGGTGATGGCGTTGCTTGCTGTGGGCGTGTTGATCGTCACGCTGTAGGACGTGCTGGCGCTGACGCTCTGCCCCGCCAGTTGTTGGGTGGCGGTGAGGCTGTTAGAACCTGTGGTGAGGTCTACCGTGGGGGTTATGGTCCATGTGCCGTCGCCATTGACCACGCCGCTGCCGATCAAGCTGCCGCTCTTGAACACCTGTACAACAGCCGCAGGCACAGCGCCGGTGCCGGTCAGGCGCGGGCGGGCCAGCACGGTGGCGTTGTCGCCCGGGGTGCCGGTGTCGTCGGCAGCGAGCAGGGTGATGTTGGGCAGCGCTGTGGTCGTGGGGGCCACGATGGGGGTGTTGTCTGCCACCGTGAGGGTGGATGTGGCGGTGCCTGTGGTTTGCAGGTTGCCAGCCGCGTCGCGTGTTTTAGCGGTGATGGCGTAGCTGCCAGCTTTGTCGAGGCTGGTCAGTTGCAAGGACCATGCGCCTGCGCTGTTGGCCTGTGTGCGGCCCAGCAGGTCGTTGTTGCTGGAGTAGATCTCGACAAAGGCCCCTACTCCGTTGACCACCTCGGCCCCGGTGCCTGCCACGCTGGGCAGCAAAGAGGTGCTGATATTGGCACCGCCAGTGATGATCAATTGGCTGGTGGGGGCTGTGTTGTCAAAGATGACGGCATAGCTGGTGCCTGTTCCTGTGTTGGCCACACCTGTGGCGGTGCCTGTGCTGCTGACGTTGCCTGCCTTGTCGGTGGCGGTGACCACATAGGTGGTGCTGGCCGAAATGTTGGGTACGTCTTTGCTCCAGTTGCCTTGGCTGTCGGCATAGACCACTGTGCCAGAGTTGACTTCGGCACTGCCGGTGTAGACCCTGATGAGCGCACCCGCTTCGGCGGTGCCGGTGAGGGTGATGGTGGCGCTGTTGGTGCGGTTGTCGCCTTGCACGCCGCTGTCAGAAGCGGCGGCCAAGCCCACGGTGGGCACTGTGGGGGCCAGGCTGTCGTGGGTGATGGTCAGTGCGTTGGCTGAAAAGTCCGAGCTGCCCATCGGGTTGCTGGCCCGGGCTTTGAGCGTGGTGGTGGCGTTGGTGTTGAGGTTGACCGTGGTCGACCAAGCCCCAGCAGTGACTGTGATGGGGGTGCCCACAGCCACATAGGTGCTGCCGTCGCTTTGGAGCTGGAAGAGCTGGATGGCGTCGCCGTTGTTGGCCCACGAGCCGCTGACGGTGACGGTGGTATTTTTGGTGGTGTTGTCTGTGCCGTAGTTCACGACTTGGCTGTTAACCGTTTGTGAGCCAGTGATGCTGAACGTGTCGTCGCTTGTCGACAAGTTGTTCAGTACCGGTGCTGTGGCGGGCGCGGGGTTGACGGCGTAGACAACGGAGCCGGTGGACAGGGCGTCCGCCCCTCCCACCAACTTGGTGTTGCCCGCCAAGTCGGTTTGGCGCAGGGTCAGGGTGTGTGTGCCTACACCTGGCAAGGTGACGGGCACTGTGGTGCCCGCTGTGGAGGTGAGCGTGATGCGACCCACGGTGGAGCTGACCGTGGTGGTGCCGTTGTTGTAACTGTCGATCACTTCGATGATGCCCCCCGCTTCACCCGTGACGGTGACGCTGGTGTTGGTGCCCACCACGGCTGCGGTGGTGGTGATGAGCACGGGCGCTGCAGAGGCGGTGTCTACCGTGACGGCCAGGTTGGGGCTGACCGCAGAAGTCGTGCTGCCCACGGTTTGGGTGACGTTGAAGCTGTAGTTGGCAGCTGCCAATGGTGTGGTGGGGGTGAACTCCCACACGCCTGCGCCAGTGCCAGCGGAGAAGGTGCCTGGGACTTCGACCAAGCCGTTGTAGGCCTTCAACTGAGTGCCTGCGGTAACGCTGCTGCTCACCCCGCTGATGACCAGCACGGGCTGGGTGGCGTTGGTGATGCCGTCGTTGTTGAAGGCTCCGCTGTCAGAACTGGCCTTGAGCACAGGCGCGGCCAGTTGGGGCACCACTGTGGTGTTGGCGGTGACGCCAGCACTGGTGGCGCTGATCGTGACCGATGAGGCCAATGCCTGCAGGTCGCTGGCGTTGCCAGCCAGGTCTTTTTGGCGAGCCTTGAAGCTGATGATTTGGTCCGAACCGGTGGCTTGGTTGGGCAGCTGGACAGACCATGTACCCGAAGTGCTGGTGTAGCCACTGGCCAAGACGGTGGTACCGTCTGCGGCGCTGACCAGTTCGATGATGGCGTTGGCTTCGGCACCGCTGCCGGTGATGGTGGGTTGGGCGGCCCCGCTGGTTGGTGGGGTGTTGATGGTCAAGGCGCTGGGGGCGGCTTGGTCGACTGTGACGGCCAAGGCGACGGTGCTGCGCGAGCCCACGTTGCCTGCGGTGTCGACTTCGGCGGCACGCAGGCTGTAGGTGAAGCCTGCGGGCAAGGTGACTTGGCCGCTGAAGGTGCCCGGTATGCTGGTTTCTGTCAGTGTGGCCAGTGCCGTGGTGCTGGTGCCGTTGAAGATTTGCACCCTGGAACCCGGTGTGGCCCCGCTGACTGTGAGGGTTTGTGTGCTCTCGTTGGTCACGCCGTCTGTGCTGTTGCGGCCGCTGTCTACGGACAGCCCTCCCACGAACGTGAGGTTGGTGACAGGCGCGGTGCGGTCGATGGTCAGGCTGAGTGTGTCTGTGCCACTGATGCCTGTGGTGAATGCACTGGCGTTGCCTTGGGCGTCGAGCACGCGGGCTTTGATGACGTAGGCGCTTGAGCTTTCTGGCAGTACGCTGGCGTTGCTGGTGATGACGCCGGTGGTCCAGGTGCCACTGGTGGTGGTGGACGAGGTGCCCAGTCGGTTCAAGGCGGTGGTGCCTGTGGGGTCGAATTGCCAGACCTCCACCGTGCCGCCTGCCACCGCGCCGCTGCCGGTGAAGGTGAGCGAGGTGGCGCTGGTGATGTTGTCGGTTTGGCTGAAACCTGTGTCCACCGCTGTGGTGCCGGTGAGTTTGAAGCCGGTGGGTGCGTTCACGGTCACTGGCGCTGCAATGGTCAGGCTCAGCGGCGCAGATGCGTTGCTGGTGTTGCCTGCCAAGTCGGTTTGCTTGACGGTGAGGACTTGCACGCCGGTGGTCAGGGCGCTGGCCCAGCCACCCGATGCGCTGGTGAGCCCAGGCAAGATGGCCCAGGTGCCGTCGGCGTTGACAGTGCCAGTGGCCACGGGCGTGGTGCTGGTGCCGGCATAGACCTGGATGGTGGCCCCGGCTTCGCCGCCTGAGCCACTGAGTCTGGGCGTGGTGACGGTGGTCGTGCCGTCGCCTTTGGTGCCGGTGTCGCTGCCGGGGTCGAGCACGGCAGCGGTGGGGGCATTGGCGGTGAGGTCGACCACCACCAAGGTGGCGGTGCTGTCTGTGCCGCTGATGTTGCCTGCCGCGTCGTATTGACGTGCGGTGTAGTTGTGCCGGGCCTCGCTCACGTTGGTGAGGGTGGTGGTCCAGCTGGTGCCGGTGGCTTGCACGGTGGCGACTTTGATGCCGTTGTCCATGACGTCCACATAGCCATCGCTGTTGTTGGCGGCCACCGTGCCGCTGAGCTTGAGGGTGCGGCTGTTGGTGATGCGGTCGGCATTGGTGCCGGTGCTGTTGAGGCTGCTGCTGGTATCAGAGCTGGCGTCAAGCGCCACCGCGCCAGGCGCTGTGCCTGGATCGGTGCTCACAGAACCACCGGGTTTGATGTTGTCAAACACGACGGTGTAAGCCGACGAGGCGGGGCTCCAGGTGCCGGTGAGGCTGCTGGCTTGCTTGACGGTGAAGGTGGTGTTGGCACTCAGCACATCCCCGCCACTCAGGGTGTATTGCCAGACGCCGTTGGCATCGGCCTGAACGGGGGTGCTGGCGTTGAGCGCAGTGGGAGACCCGTTTTTGAAGATCTGGATGTAGGCGCTGCCCAAGGCACCGCTGCCGGTCAGGG
Source organism: Curvibacter sp. Hmag1.1 (assembly GCF_059769165.1). Taxonomy (NCBI): domain Bacteria; kingdom Pseudomonadati; phylum Pseudomonadota; class Betaproteobacteria; order Burkholderiales; family Comamonadaceae; genus Curvibacter; species Curvibacter sp. Hmag1.1. The sequence continues at coordinate 3,098,254 of NZ_JBMBGX010000002.1, read as the reverse complement.
TAGCGGCAGCGACGTTGGTGATGCCGTCAGATTGGCTCACGCCGCTGTCGGTGGCGGCCGTCAGGCCCAGGCTGGTGAGCTGGGCGGGGGCCACGGCTTGTACGGCGCTTTGCCAGTCGACGTTGGTTGTCGCGCTAGGCGTGCTGGTGTTGCCCGCTTTGTCGGTGTATTGGAGGCTGAAGGCCTTGGTGCCGGCACTCGCTGGCGCAGCCAGTGTGAAGTTGAAGCTGCCGTCATTGCCTGCGGTGGTTTGGCCCACAGGCGTGCCGTCAGACAAGAGCTGCACCGTGGCACCGGCTTCTGCGCCCGTGCCAGAGATGATGGTGTTGGGATAGACGGTGCCGCTCAAACCACTGAAGCTGAGGGTGTTGGTGGCCTGGGTGTCGAGCGTGAAGTTGAGGGTTTGCACGCTGGCGTTGCCCGCCTTGTCGGTCTGACGCACGTCGACTTGGTAGGTGCCGTCGCTCTGTGGAACGGTGTAGGTTTCGCTCCAGTTGGCAACGGTTGCGCCGGTGGTTTTGTTGGTGACGCGGTATTCGACTTTGTCGCCTGCCTCGCGGGTGGGCGCGGTGATGTCGCCACGGCTGGTGATGCCGTCGTTGTTGACCACCGCACTGGCCGTGGTGATATTGAAGCCAGGGGCTGTGTCGTAGCTCAGCTTGGCGTTGGGCACGGCGGGTGCGGTGCTGTCGAGCGTGAAGGTGCGGGTTTGCACGTCGCTGACGTTGCCCGCCCGGTCGGTCTGGCGCACTTCGACTTGGTAGGCACCATCGGCTGTGCCGTTGGCCGCTGGGGCGGCGTAGCTGGTGCTCCAGTCGCTGACCACGCTGGTGGCCGTGAATGTGCTGCCGCTCAGGGTGCCTTTGCTGAGCCTGTATTCGACTTTGGCACCTGTCTCTGCGTAGCCAGGCGCTCCCACGGCGAGGCTGTTGGTGATGTTGTCGGCATCGTTGCCGCTGACGCCGTTGGTGCTGTCGGTGAAGGTGGCCGTGGGCGTGGCGGGCTTCGTGCTGTCAAGCGTGAAGGTGATGCTTTGCATCGCGGCCACGTTGCCCACTGCGCTGGTGCCGTTGACGTTGCCCGCCAGATCGGTCTGGCGGATGTCGACTTTGTAGACGCCTTCGTTCGCGCCATTGGCAACGGGGGCGGTGTAGGTGGTGCTCCAGCCGCCGTTGGTGCCGCTGTTGAGCACATTGCCGTCTTTGGTGACGCGGTATTCGACTTTGGCGCCGGTTTCGGTGTTGTTGGCGGCCACGATGGCACCGCTGTTGGTGATGCCGTCGATGTTGTTGCCCGCCAGGCCGTTGGTGCTGTCGAGCGCGAGTTTGGCGTTGGGGGTGGCCAGTTGGGTGTCGACCACCAGGGGCTGCACGGTGGATTCGGAGTAGCTGGCACCACCGACGGCGAACAACCGCGCCTTGACTGAATAGGGGGTGGTGGAATCTGCACCCAATGCCGACCGTGCCACGGTGACGGTGATGGCGGTGCTGGGGCTTGGAACGGTGTAGCCAGCGCCGCTGGCCGTGACGGGGATACCGTTCACACTGAAGGCGATGGAGGTGTTGCCGCTGAGCAGCTTGAGGGTTTGGTTTGCGGTGAATGTGCCGCCAATGACGAGGTCAACCGTGTTTTCGTTGGCGTTGAGGTAGCTGTCGGCCGAGGCGTTGTTCGTGGTGTCGACCATCAAGGTCATGGACACGCCCGTGAAGGCGCGAATGATCGCACTGCCTTGTGCCGTCAGCAGTTGTGCGCCTTGGCCACCAAAGCCCACGGCCGCCGCGCCAATGCCCTGTTTGATGGCGGTCTGCAAATTGCTGGTTTGGGCGGAGGTATTGGTCAGCGAACCTGCTGTCGTATCTAACGCGCCAGCAATGGTGAGCGCGATGTCTGCGGCGGTGAAGTTGCTGAGGTCTTGGGCTTTGGCGTAAGCGCTTTGCGCATTGGCAATCACGGCCAAGGCGCGGCCGTAGGCGTTGGCGATTTTGGTGGCGGTGTCGGCTGTGCCGTTGTTATCGGTGACCACGCTCGCGACCACGTTCCCGGATGTGTTGACCGTGGTGTTCACACTCTGGGTGGCGATGTCAATGCCGTTGCCACTGTCGTCCACAATGCTGAAGGCCTTGGCCACGGCTTTGTTGGCGGTGAGTACGTCGGATTGGATATCAGCCAACGTTTTGCTGCCCCAGGTGCTGGGCAGCGTGGGCGCGCCGCTGGCCGCCGGTGCGCTCACGCCCAGTTTGTTGGCCGCAGCGGTGGTCAGTGGGGTGACGCTGAGGGTGACGGATTGGCCTGCTTTGCTGCTGTCAATGGCGGCCACCGTGGTGAGCACGGTGCCCACGCCCAGGTCGGTGGGCAAGCCTGTGGCTTCGCTCACGTAGTTGGGGGCGCTGCTGTTGTCTACAAATTTGGCAATCACCACTTTGCCGGCATAGCTGTTGTCGAGCACGCCGGTGTATTTGACGTTGCCGGTGTCAAAGCTCATGTTGGTCAACAAGCTGCCTGTTTGGCCGTCGTACAAGGCCATGGTGGAGCTGGTGTCTGTGCTCAGTTGCGGGCCGTTCGTGACCACGCCGTTGGTCCGGATGCCCGAGCCGTTGATGGTGACCGTCACGGTGCTGGTGCTGCTGGCTGTGGCAGCTTGACCGCTGTTGTCGGTGGCTTTGAGGGTGTAGGTCAGTGTGTAGGTCTCGCCCGTGGCCAGCCAGCTGAAGGCTTTGCTGAGTGCGGTGCTGTCACCGCTGTCGAACGACCAGCTGAGGTTGTTGCTTTGCGTGCTGTCGGCGGTGTTGTTGGTGCCCGTGCCGCCGGTGAGGGTGAGCAGCGCTTTGAGCGCATCGTTGGTCAGTGTGCTTGGTTTGTATGACGCGCCATTGCCGCCTTCTGCCACGCTTTCTACCGTCACGTTGACGGTGTCGCTGGTGTCTGCGTCACGCAAGGTCAGGGTGCCGGTGGTGCTGATGGCGTTGCCACGGTTGCTGCCGTAGTTGATGGTGAGGCTCGGCGTGGCGCTGTCTGTGCCTGTGACGGTGATGGCAGGGGTGTCGTTGGCGCCGGTGATGGCGAACACGGCATCGGTGCTGACCGTGTTGCCCGCATTGTCAATGACGGAGATGGTGAAGGTTTCTTTGATGCCAGTGCTGGCAGCGGTCAGGTTTTGGGTGTCTGTATCGCTGTTGTCGAGCGCGTAGCTGACTTTGCCTGTGGACTTGTCAAACGTGGCTGTACCGTAAGTGCCTACTTTGGTGAACTGGTTGGCATTGCCTGTGGCCAACCAGCCGCCGGTCGAGGTCATGGTGGCGGTGTCAAAGTTGGCCGTGCCACTGTTGTCGCTCTTGGTAACGGTGATCTCGGACGAGTCTTGGCCTTTGGTGATGTTGCCGACACCACCGTCTTCCGCCAAAGTGAATGTTGCGGTGCCTGGGGTGGCTGTGGGGGCCACGTTGTCGACCTTGTAGCTGGCGTTGTCGGCCACCAGGGCGTGGGTGAGTTTGGCGTCTGTGGTGCCATCGGCATGCAGCTTGATGCTGCCACTGGCTCCGCCGTTTGTGAATGTGATCGCGTTGGCTGTGATGCTGAAGCCATCCGAGTCATACAAGGCCTTGGTACCACCAGCAGGCACGGTGTATTTGAATTTGAGGGTTGTGAGGCCCTGTGCGTTGGCACCGGTGAGTATTGCATCGTAATTGGCATATTCAGTGACCGAGCCGACCTGGATGGCCAGCTTGGGCGTGCCTGCGACATCCACCGGTTTTTTCATGACCACGCTGACGACGACGGTGTCGCCTTCGTTGAGGTAGCTGTTGGTGGTGGCGCTGGTGGCGGTGGTGTCGATGGTGACCGACTGGATGTCAGACAGGCCGGGGGTGGTGGCAGAAGTATCCAGCCATGCAGACTGAATTTTCTGAAATGGTTCGGGCAAATTGCCGTCGTACAGTCGAGCATCCGTCTCGGCGTTCAGAGTGATGCGCCCGTCTGCGAAATACAACACATCGTTTTCGTTGCTCACCGTGATGGTGACGACTTCCACCGCACCAACTGGCAAACCGGCTGTCCGCGTCAGGGTGTATACCCCGGTTTCTTGATTGATGCTTTGCGCGTAATCGGCAAAGTTGCCTGTCAGATAGATTTTGTCGTCGCCTGGTCCCAAGTCAGTGGCATCCACCGATGTGCCAGCTCTCACATAAACCGAATCCGCGCCACCCGCTCCGACCACCTTCATCACCTGCCCCACTTGCGGTGCCTGCGGTATCGCTACGCCTTCAGAATCAAAAACAAACACCTTGACTGGCGTCGTTGAGGTGGTGCTTGCACCCAACTCTGACAAGACTGCTGGCGTGCCCCCGTTAGTTAACCAAGTTGGATCGATTGTTTGGAACGGCGTGGCCGAGTTGGCGTCGTACAGCCGGGCATCTGTCTCGGCGTTGAGGGTGATATGACCATCGGCGAAATAGAGCACATCACTCTCATTGCTGACCGTGACCTTGACCACCTCGCTTTGCCCGACGGGCAGTCCGACTGTCCGGGTAAAGGTGTACACGCCTGTATCTTGGTCAATGCTCTGACTGTAGTGGGCCAGATTACCCGTCAAATAAACGACATCATTACCCGTACTCAGATCTGTCAGGTCAGCAGAGGCACCCGCCTGTACAAACACCGTATCGACACCGCCGCCGCCGACGATTTGCGCCTCCTTCCCCAAAATGCTGAGTTCGGTAATTCGCTGCGCCCAGTCGATGAAGTTGCCATTGGGGTCGCCAATGAAGTATTTAATTGCAATGGTCATGGTGTATTTCCTTTTATTTTTCGAAAGGGAGGATTTGTTATCCGAAGATCACGACATTGGCGTTGTAACGTGTGGCGGCTTCCAGCGCGTTGTCGCCACCATTCAGACTGGTCACCGCTGTATAGCCCGTGCTTGCATAGTCGGCAAACACCACATCGACACTCGTACCACCGTCGCTATTGGCCAGTGATCGTTTCAAGCTATTTCCTGAGCCGGTATAGACAGCCGTCTGGACGCCCGATGTGGTGAGCATCGACATCTGCCCCCAGTTGTCCATGTAGAGGACGTCGTCAGCGCTGAAACCCGAGAGCAACACACGACCAGTCGTCGTTGTCGTCTTGGTGTTGCCGCCATCGACAAGTTGAACCAGCGCGTGCGAGCCAACGCTGAAATTCATCGCTATTTCACCAGCTCCGGTTGCATCACCAATATGTCCGTGGTGCCAGATAAAGCCTGAAGCTAACGAGCCATCGGCCTGCATGATCTGAGAGCTTGCACCCACAGCGTTTCCAGCCGGGGTGACCGTGGTGAAGTTGAGCGTGGTGTTACTGGTCAAAGCAGCGTTGGTCTGGCTAGCGTTGGTTTGATTCGCGACGACGCCCGCATCAAATTCAACATGGTAGTTGGCACCAAAATCCCAGTCGAAGTTCCAGTCTGTGTTAGCAGTACCAAAGGTCGTTTTATCGGTGCCGCCAATATTGATGATGAGTTTGTCACCGCTCACCTTCACTGAATCGGCCAGCCTCTGTGCGCTCAGACCAACAGTACCCAGTTGGGTGTAGGGGATACCGCCAACCGTCAGGTCCGTGACTTGCCCATTGGTCAAAGTAATGACCACGTCGTTGTCCTTGTTGTCCTGCTTGGTTTCACCTGAGGTGGTATTGGTCAATAGCCAGCCAGTAGTACCCATGTCGTCAGAGATCCTGATCTGCCCGTTGCCCAACGCAATGTTCTGGTCAAACGCAATCACCAGGGCCGAGCGAACGTCCAGATTGCTGACGTTGTCCAGCGCTTGTGTGCTCATCAGTGCGGGACCTGCTGCCTGCTGTGCCGCCACATCGATGTTGAACGTTTTGCTGACGGTGTTGAGTCCGTCAAAAGCGTTCACTGTGACTGGCAAGTCTTGCACGGGTGTAGCAGGCGCTGTGCCGTACAGCTTGCCCGTAGAACCGTCTATCTGCAACCAACTCGGCGCACCGCTGCCCAGCGTGTAGGTCAGTGTATTGAAGGCGCCGGTCGTGTCTGGGTCGGTGAAGTAGCTGCTGATGTGGCTGCTGGTGCCGTTCAGGAACAGCGGGTTGCCGATGGTGTACGCCGTACCAGCGCTGGCCTGCACGTCAGCAATGGCCGTGCCGGTGACGACGGGCGCTTCGTTCACGTCCTTGAGGTTGACGGTGATGGCCTTCTCATCGAGCAAGTTACCTGCAGCATCGGTGATGTCCACCGTGAGGTTGTAGGTGTTGCTGTGCGTGCCCGTGTCCTCGAAGCTCTTGCCATCCTTGAGTTTGAGCACACCATTCACCAGAGTGAACAGGGTGTTGTCCACCCCCGTGGAGCCCAGTGTGTAGGTCATGCTGGTTGCATCCGACCCGGCGAGTGTGGCCACGCTCACATTAGCAGCGGGCAGTGTGGTGCTTTCATTCACGTCGTAGCTGGTGGTGGCCAGCGTAGGCGCGGTGTTGTCCACCCTGTAGTCAGCGTGCGTGATGGTGCCGGCCGAGACCGCTTGCATAGGCTGGTTGCTGAGGTTGCCGGTGATGACACCACTGCTTGCCACCAGGCTCTTCAAGCTGATGGCAGTGCCGTCGCCCGTCGAGGGCACGCTGCCACCGGTGAAGGTGATGGTGCTGCTGTTGGTCACAGCCGATGCGGTGGCAGACACGTCTTGCCCGTTGACAGTGAAGACCGCCGTCAAGCCGGCAGTGCTGGTCACTGGTTCGGACAGGGTCACCACAAAGGTCAGTGCTTCGCCCGATTTGCCCAGTTGGGTGCCGTTGCCTGCGGTGCTGTCGGTGACCGTGAAGCTTTGGACCGTGGGCACTGAAACCACCAGGACGCCAGCACCGGCCAATGCTTGCGCACTTGTGCTGCTCAGGGTGGTGCCCGCCAAGAAGATGCGTTGCGTGGCCGTGCCCGACCCACCTGTGCCGTCCACGTCGATGGTGATCAGCGTGCCGGTCTGGCCAGCATCCCAGCTGCCGGAAATCACGCCGTTGCCCACCAAGGAGGCCCCTGTCACCCCCGTCTGGACGGTGACCCAGTTGGACAAGGTGCTGGTGCCCGGGGTGTAGCCCTCCAGCAGTTGGGTGAGGTCGAGCTTGTCGCCCGTCGTGCTGTTCCACTCGGTGAAGTCACGGACGATGTCAAACGAGCCTGCACTGCCCGCATCGCCGCGCTGCCAGACATAGGTGTCGTTGTCGGTGCCCGACAAGGCACCGCCGCCACGGCCGTACATGATGTCGTTGCCCTGGCCGCCCGTGATCACGTCGTTGCCATTGCCCGCCATGATGTAGTCGGCACCCGAGCCACCCTGGATGACGTCATTGCCCGTGCCCATGGTCTGGGTGAACAAACGGTCTTCGGCGTTGCTGCCGCCAGGACCGTCCAGGAACGCTGCACGGGCCGCAGCCACCGCCGCCGACACCGTGCCGGTGTTGTTGAACTGCCCTGCCGCGCTGATGGCACCGCTGTCGAGCTCGGCCACGTAGGTGCTGGTCGCCGTGCTGTTGCCATCGGCGGAGACACCGGCACCGACACCCGATTGGGTGGCGTTGCCTGAGCCGCCGCCGGTCAGACCGGCCGTGGTGAATCCCAGTGTGGTGGACCCACCTGCGGTGACCGTTGCCGATGCACCGCTGCTGCCCGCGCCCACGCCACCAGCGCCACTGACGCCTCTGGCGGCACCGTACATGCCCGCAGAGCCGCCGCCGCCGCCGCCGTAGCCACCGGCACCGCCGTTGAGGCCCCATTGGCCCTCCGTGCCACCTGTGAAGCCATCGCCAAACAGGATGTCATCGCCAGCGCCGGCAAACAGGTTGTCGGCACCGCCGCCGCCAGCACCGCCCACAGAGGCGTTGCGGCTAGCAATGGTGTGATCGCTGCTGCCACCGCCGGAGCCGTCACCGAACATGATGTCTGACTGCGTGGTGCCCAGCAGCGTATCGGCACCAGCGCCACCAGCACCACCGCTGAGGCTACCGACGCCACCACCAAAACCACTCTCATCACCCCAAGCCGCCACGCCCGTGGCGGTGCTGATCACGAACTCCAGGGTTTTGTCGTATGCACCACCGCTGGATGGCGTGACCGTCAAAGCGGCCAGGGCGTTGCGACCTGCTGTCGCTTCGTCACTCTGGCTGTACTTGATCAGGTACTTGCCCGAAACAATGTCGGCATAAGTCAGATTGGTGGTGCTGAATGCCGTGATTTCAGTTTGTGTGCTGGCTGCATTGCCAGCGGTGGCCAGACTGTAGAGCTTCAAGTTGGTCAAGCTGGTGAACTTGACGCTGCCCCCCGAAAGCGCTGTCAGTTGGGCAGCGCTCAAGCCCAGATCGGCGCTTTGCAAAATGCTGCCTGTTGACCATCCGTCGTCGACCAAGCGGTTGCCAGAACCACCCAGGAAGATATACCCGTCCACTTTGGCGGTGACCTGAACAGCGCTGGTGCTGTAGAGGGAGCCATCAAAGGCCTTGACCGTGAATGCATTCACCGAGTCTCCGGAAGTCCCTGCAGCACTGGTCCAGCGAAGTTTCTCGCCAGAAGACAGTGTGGTGGTGCCGGGTGTTGCAGTGGCCCAAGTGCTGCCATTCCACTTTTCCAAGGTGCCCGTGCTGAGCGCTTCGATGCGGAAAGAGATCGCTGCGTTTTCTGCATCGGCTTCATTGGCAGCCGCCGCCAAATCGGCGTAGCTGATTTCTTTGGCGTCACCCGCCACAAAGCCGGTCAATGTGCTGACGGTTGTCAGCGTAGGCACGGTGTTGGTAGCAATGCCCGTAAAGGCCTTGCTGCCATTGAGCGTGTTGGTGCCATCGTTGACGTTGGTGGTGATGTTGAATGAGCCGACATAGTCGGTCGCTGGCGTGAAGGTCAGCGCTGCCAACAAGGTGTTCACATCCGCTATGGCCCCACTTGCCGTCCACACACCGCTTCCTGCGTTGTAGGTCGATGTCACTGTCCCCGATGTCCCGGTGTTCAAGCCGCCCGCAGCCACATTCGACAAGGTCAAGGTGACGGTGACCGTCGCGCTGTCCACGTCCGTGACCACAATGTCTGTCAGGTTAAGAGGCGTATTTTTGGTGTAGGTCTCAGCTTGGTTGAGGTTGATTGCCGTAGGCGCATCGTCCACGTTCACCACGTTGCCCGTCGGGGTCGAGGTCGCTGTCTTGTTCGGGCCCAAGGCGTCCGTGTAGGTCGCCACCACCGTGATGGCTTTGCCCACATCCGCCTGGGTCAGCGTGTAGGTGCTGCCCGTGCCGTTGGCCGCCACGTTGACGCCACCGGCCTTCCATTGGTACGTCACGCCCGTCACGCCACCGTCAGCGTCCACCGGGGTGCCCGCAGTGAGCACGTCGCCTTGTTGCAAGCTGGTCGTGCCGCGGGTGCCGTCTGTCGTGTTGGTCACGCTCACGGTGCCTGCATCGTCCACGTTCACCACGTTGCCCGTCGGGGTCGAGGTCGCTGTCTTGTTCGGGCCCAAGGCGTCCGTGTAGGTCGCCACCACCGTGATGGCTTTGCCCACATCCGCCTGGGTCAGCGTGTAGGTGCTGCCCGTGCCGTTGGCCGCCACGTTGACGCCACCGGCCTTCCATTGGTACGTCACGCCCGTCACGCCACCGTCAGCGTCCACCGGGGTGCCCGCAGTGAGCACGTCGCCTTGTTGCAAGCTGGTCGTGCCGCGGGTGCCGTCTGTCGTGTTGGTCACGCTCACGGTGCCTGCATCGTCCACGTTCACCACGTTGCCCGTCGGGGTCGAGGTCGCTGTCTTGTTCGGGCCCAAGGCGTCCGTGTAGGTCGCCACCACCGTGATGGCTTTGCCCACATCCGCCTGGGTCAGCGTGTAGGTGCTGCCCGTGCCGTTGGCCGCCACGTTGACGCCACCGGCCTTCCATTGGTACGTCACGCCCGTCACGCCACCGTCAGCGTCCACCGGGGTGCCCGCAGTGAGCACGTCGCCTTGTTGCAAGCTGGTCGTGCCGCGGGTGCCGTCTGTCGTGTTGGTCACGCTCACGGTGCCTGCATCGTCCACGTTCACCACGTTGCCCGTCGGGGTCGAGGTCGCTGTCTTGTTCGGGCCCAAGGCGTCCGTGTAGGTCGCCACCACCGTGATGGCTTTGCCCACATCCGCCTGGGTCAGCGTGTAGGTGCTGCCCGTGCCGTTGGCCGCCACGTTGACGCCACCGGCCTTCCATTGGTACGTCACGCCCGTCACGCCACCGTCAGCGTCCACCGGGGTGCCCGCAGTGAGCACGTCGCCTTGTTGCAAGCTGGTCGTGCCGCGGGTGCCGTCTGTCGTGTTGGTCACGCTCACGGTGCCTGCATCGTCCACGTTCACCACGTTGCCCGTCGGGGTCGAGGTCGCTGTCTTGTTCGGGCCCAAGGCGTCCGTGTAGGTCGCCACCACCGTGATGGCTTTGCCCACATCCGCCTGGGTCAGCGTGTAGGTGCTGCCCGTGCCGTTGGCCGCCACGTTGACGCCACCGGCCTTCCATTGGTACGTCACGCCCGTCACGCCACCGTCAGCGTCCACCGGGGTGCCCGCAGTGAGCACGTCGCCTTGTTGCAAGCTGGTCGTGCCGCGGGTGCCGTCTGTCGTGTTGGTCACGCTCACGGTGCCTGCATCGTCCACGTTCACCACGTTGCCCGTCGGGGTCGAGGTCGCTGTCTTGTTCGGGCCCAAGGCGTCCGTGTAGGTCGCCACCACCGTGATGGCTTTGCCCACATCCGCCTGGGTCAGCGTGTAGGTGCTGCCCGTGCCGTTGGCCGCCACGTTGACGCCACCGGCCTTCCATTGGTACGTCACGCCCGTCACGCCACCGTCAGCGTCCACCGGGGTGCCCGCAGTGAGCACGTCGCCTTGTTGCAAGCTGGTCGTGCCGCGGGTGCCGTCTGTCGTGTTGGTCACGCTCACGGTGCCTGCATCGTCCACGTTCACCACGTTGCCCGTCGGGGTCGAGGTCGCTGTCTTGTTCGGGCCCAAGGCGTCCGTGTAGGTCGCCACCACCGTGATGGCTTTGCCCACATCCGCCTGGGTCAGCGTGTAGGTGCTGCCCGTGCCGTTGGCCGCCACGTTGACGCCACCGGCCTTCCATTGGTACGTCACGCCCGTCACGCCACCGTCAGCGTCCACCGGGGTGCCCGCAGTGAGCACGTCGCCTTGTTGCAAGCTGGTCGTGCCGCGGGTGCCGTCTGTCGTGTTGGTCACGCTCACGGTGCCTGCATCGTCCACGTTCACCACGTTGCCCGTCGGGGTCGAGGTCGCTGTCTTGTTCGGGCCCAAGGCGTCCGTGTAGGTCGCCACCACCGTGATGGCTTTGCCCACATCCGCCTGGGTCAGCGTGTAGGTGCTGCCCGTGCCGTTGGCCGCCACGTTGACGCCACCGGCCTTCCATTGGTACGTCACGCCCGTCACGCCACCGTCAGCGTCCACCGGGGTGCCCGCAGTGAGCACGTCGCCTTGTTGCAAGCTGGTCGTGCCGCGGGTGCCGTCTGTCGTGTTGGTCACGCTCACGGTGCCTGCATCGTCAACAGTGTCGAGCGTGAACGCCAAAGCTGCAGTCGGGGTGCTGCTGCTGCCGCCTGTAACTTCAACACGGGCGGTGATGCTGTGGCCACCTTGGGCGGTCATGGGGGAGCTGGGCGTGAATGTCCAGCCGGTGCCGCTCACGGTGGCTTCGCCGATTTTCTGGGCGGTTCCACCACTGACGGTGTCGTAGATGGCCACGACCGCGCCCGCTGGCAAGCGGGTCACTGTGCCACTGAAAGTGGGGGTGGTGTCGTTGGTGGTGCCGCCTGCGCTGACGGTGGCTGGGCTGGCGACAGTGCCAACGGGTTCAACGTTGTCGGTGAGGCTGGTGGCCAGTGTCACAACACTGAGGGTGGCCAGTTGCCCTGCCGTGAGGGCCTTGGCTTGGGTGCTGGTGAGGTTGGTGTTGAAGTTGCCCAGATCAGTGGCACTCAAACCTGTCAGGGTCAGGTTGGCCACTTGTGCGGGCGACAAGGCTTTGACTTGGGACGCCGTGAGCGATGTGATCTGGCCGCTCAAGGCGGTCATGGCGTCAGTGTTGCTCGCACTGATCTGGCTCAGCGCGGTGTTGCTCAATTTGAGCAATTTGGCACCCAAATCTGCCACCTGCGTGCCGGTGAGCGCTGCGGCTTGGCTGGCGGTCAGGGCGGCGAGTTGGCTGTCATCGAGACTTTGCAGGGCGCTGTTCACACCGGTGCTGAGCTTGGCCACAGCGGTGGGACTCAGGCTGGCCACTTGCGCGGGGCTGAGGGCGTCGATTTGGGTGGTGGTCAGCACGGCGGCCTGGTCACCGGTCAGGGCTCTGACTTGGGTAGCGCTCAGTTGCGCCAAGGCGCTGGCGCTCAGTTGGGCCACAGCGGCTGTGCCGAGCTGCGCCACTTGGGTGGCTGACAGGGCGGCCATTTGGCTGGCGGTGAGTTTGGCCGCTTGTGGTCCGGTGATGGCGGTCAGTTGGGCGGCTTCCAGGCCAGCGATGGCGGCATTGCTCAGGCTGGCGATGGCGTCGACAGACAGGCTGGCCACCTTGGTCCCGAGAGCCTGAATTTGGGCGGCAGTCAGCTGCGCCACCTGGGCGGCCGTGAGGGCGCCGATCTGGTTGGTGGCGAGACTGGCCACGGCATTGGTGCTCAGGCTGGCCAAGGCGCTGGGGCTGAAGGCGGTAATTTGGTTGGTGCTGAGAGCGCCGATTTGGGCGGTGCTGAGCACGGCGGCCTGAGCGCTGGTGAGGCCTTCGGTCTTGAGGCTGGCGATAGCGGTGGTGCTGAGTTGACCGATCACCGTGGGGCTGAGGGCCGAGGTGATGGCGGCACTGTAGCCGCCAAGGTCAGTCGCGCTGACATTGGTGCCGGATGTGACCAGGCCAGCAGCGGCTTGGTCATTTTTGATGGCCGTGACTGTGCTTGACCCCAGTGCCGATGCGAGCAGGTCCAGTTGAGCCTGACTCAAGCTGACGTAGGAGGCGAAAGGCACAGCGGTGATTTTGGTGCCCAGACCTGTGAGCTGGGCGTTGTTCATGCCTGCCAGTTGGTTGCCGCTGAGGGCACCCGCTGCATCATTGGACAAATTGGCCAATGCGGTGCTGCTCAGGCTTTGCACCTGGGTGACGCTGAGCGCTGTCATCTGGTCTGCGGTCAGTACGCCTAGTTGTGGGCCTGTGAGTGCTCCCAGTTGGCTGGCGCTCAGGCTGGCGATGGCGGTGGGGCTGAGGGCCGCAAAGGCGGTGGTACTCAGTTGCGCGAGTTGGTTGCTGCTCAGCGCCTGGATTTGCAGGGGGCTGAGGCCACCTGCTTGGGTGGCGTTCAGCGTGAACAAGGCGCCATCGGTCAGGGTGGCGATTTTGCTGCCCAGGGCGGTGACGCTGCCCGCTGTGGTGAGTTTGGCCAGTTCGGTGGTTTGGGCGGTGGTGATGGCCGTTTTGTCGGCGACTGCGCTGATGGCTGTGGTCGACAGGCTGAAAACCTTACTGCCCAGGTTGCCCAGCGTGGTGATGGCGCCCAGCTGGGTTGTGCTCAGGTTGGCGACTGCGGTGTCAGACAGTTGGGCCAGTTTGGTCCCCAAGGCGTTGACCTGTGCACCTGTCAGTGCGCCAAGCTGGGTGGCGGTGATGCCAGCGACTTGGTCGTTGGACAGAGCAGCCAAAGTGGCATCCGACAAGTTGCCCAGTTTGCTGCCCAAGGCGGCAATGCCTGCGGCTTTGTCGGGCATTGCAGCGGTCAGCGCGTTGTTGATGGCTGTGATGTTGGCTGTGACGACTGCGTCTTTCGACAAGCTGAACACCTTGGTGCCCAAGGCAGTGACTTGTGCACCACTGATTTGAGCCAGCTGGGTGGCGTTCAAACTGACCAGTGCACTGTCCGACAACTGGGCCAGCTTGTCGCCCAGGGCCAAGACCTGAGTCGCAGAGAGCTTGGCCACATCGGCCGCGGTCAAGGCGGCCACCTGCAAGGCCGTGAATCCGGTCACCTCAGTTGCGTTGTCAGTGACTGTGGCCATCGTGGTGCCGGTGGACGATTGAACTAGGCTGGCTACTTCGGTCGTGTTGATCTGACCCTTGGCAGCAGTCTCCACGAGCGCTTGCACCAGCAGTGTCTGGGTGGCTGTGGTGGTTTGCGCTGTACTGGTGGTTGTGTTGGTGAGTGAACCAGCGGTGGTGTCTATGGCCTCAGTAATTTTGGCAATCACTTCGGTCGTGCTGAGCACGCCCACTTTTTCCATTTGCGAGATCACTGCCAGCGCTTTCCCATATGCATTTGCGTTTGCGTTTGCGCTTCCGGTTGTGGTGATGACTGTTGTCACGGGTGCGGTGGCAATGTCTAGACCTTGGTTGGTGCCGTCTACTACGCCCAAAGCCTTGGCCACAGCTTTATTGGTTGCAGCAACGTCTTCGGTTTTCAGCACCGTTGTCGTCTTTGGCGCCGTTTCTACTTGGGCACTCACACCCAGCTTTTGTGCAGCCATCGTGGTCATGGGGTTGACGTTGAGATTGCCGCTGGCCGCATCAGCCACGTTGACGACCGCAAGGTAGACGCCATCGGCACTCTTGGTAATGCCCGTGGCTTCGTCCATATAGTCGGGGTTGGGGTCGGTATCGACCATCTTGACGATCAGAACACCGCTGTAGCCCGTGGTGTCGGTGTATTCGTACTTCTTTGTTGTAGCGTTGTAAGTAGCGTCTCCAAGTTTTTCGCCGGTAGATTTGTACAAACTGACGATCGTGCCCTCGCCAGCATCGGTTTGCGGACCAAAGGTAACGCCAATGCTGTACGTCTTGCTGAATGGGGCAGGCGTTATGCTGTTGCTGTTGCTACTGCCGATGACGACGGCTGCAAAAGCTGCGGCTGCGACCACGGCGCTTGCAGAAACAGAAGAGGCTGCAGCTGCGCCCAACACTTCCGCAGTACTTGAAGCACCAGTAGCGCCTACGCCAACCGCAGAGTCACTCACGACACCAGTTGTAGCTTGCGCCAAAAGTACATCAGCATCTCTATCCACCGATTGGAACCAATCTGCAGCTTGATAAGTACTTGCTGTTGAGGACGATAGATAGTCAGCTGAAGTGCTTGCCTCCGACATCCCAGCAAGATCCACTCCTCCTTCAGAACTCGGACTGCCACTTGCCTGTGCATCGGCTACTCCATGCACTGTTGTCGGTGCATCACCCTGACTACTTGCGACATCATGTGATTCGCTGTCAGTGGGTTCAACAGCCAGTTGCCCCGCGCTGTCTTCCTCTATCTTTCGGCGGACAAATGGTTTTGGGTCCTTTGCCTTAGGCGCTGCCATGGGGTCCGTCAAAACTCCATCAGCTAGTTTTCCGCTTTGAAGTTTTACATTTGGGTTCACTACCAGTGCAGAGAGAACATCACCGGGATTCAACAAGACTGATTTGGAGGACTTAATAGATTTAGTCATGATTTACCTCAAAAAAAATACGGCCGATTTATCTTTGCCCAAGGGCGCCACTAAAAGCCTTAACAATAGGTTTGGCAATGTAGAAAAGTACACTGCGTTGGCTACACAAAATATCCAGGGAAACGGTCATTCCCGGTTTAATATGTCCATAGTCCACTTTGCTGCCCTTGTTTTCATGTTCAGCAATATTCACCTGGACTCTGTAAAAGGTATTCGGGCGTCCATCCGGGCCCTGCTCAGTCAAGGTATCTGGGCTGATGTAGGTAAGTTCACCTTTCCAAGACCCATAAATGCTGTAGTCAAATGCGTCAAACTTCAAAATAACAGGCTGACCTAATTCAATAAGTCCTATATCAGCTGGACTTACTTTTGCCTCTACAAGAATCTGACTGTTAGTCGGCGAAATTTGCATTAATTCATCGCCCTGCCTTAAAACCCCGCCTAAAGTACTGATTCGCAATGACTTCACAATGCCATCTACAGGCGACTCCAACGTCGTGTGATCAAGCACGCTTTGTCGCTCCTGTAAACGGCTCTGCTGGCTGGTGATTTCTTCTTGAATCTTTGCAATTTCCCGCCTGGCATCGGTGCGGTATTTATCCCAGATAGCGTTAATTTTCTGCTCTGCCTCAATAGTCATGCGTTTCGCCCGCATGAGCTCCACACGACTTATGTCGCCTGACTGAAAGAGCCGTTCATTCACTTGATACTCTTCCAAAGCGAGTTTGTGATGTTCAGTCAATGCAGAAACTTCCTTAGCGACGGCCGCGCGATTCTGCAAGTACAGTTCGCGCTGAACAGCAACCAGATGAGGATGCGTTTTCTGATACTTTCCCCATGCAGGCAACGCGTCAGAAGCTTCAGCATCAGCGCGTGCTTTACTGATACTTAAACCCGCCAAACGGTTCTCGACCTCGTCCGCTCCAGCATGCGCCCTTTCGCTTTCGAGCATCGCAAGTACTTGACCTTTGTGGACAATTTCACCCTCACTGACCCTTAAATCCCGGAGCACTCCTCCGTCAGCTACCTGAATGACTTGTGTCCTGTCTTTGACAATCACTTGCCCTTGCGCTCTTACCAGTTGATCAATGTGAAAGTAATTTGCCCAAACGACAAAACTCACCACACCAATCAACAAAAAACTGCCTACCCCTAGACGTGGGAACAAAAAGTTCGATTTGATTTTTGAGGACTTCATGCTTGGGCCGGGGTTGAGGTTGAATTAGCTTGCAGTTGTTGCAAGACTGCGTCCCTTGGTCCATCCATGACAATTTGTTGCTGCGATAAAATAATGATGCGATTAACCAAAGCCAACAACTGAGGCTTATGGGTCACGAGTATCAAAGTACTGGTGGGTCTCGCATGCAACTCAGCAGCCAATGTCGCCAGGACACGATGCTCCACAGGCGAATCCATTGATGCGGTCGGTTCGTCTAGAAGCCAAACAAGAGGACGTCGCAAGAGCGCCCTTGTAATATGAACCAATTGGCGCTGTCCGCCAGATAGCCCCTGCCCACCTTCATAAATTTCCCGCTCAAGGCCTTTGGGGTGCGGAGCAACGACCGTTTCAAACAACCCGGTTCTTTTGGCGGCCTCAATTAGCGCATCGTCTCCTGGATCAGTCAGGCCAAGTACCAAGTTATCACGCAGTGTCCCGGCAAACAGTCGCCCATCCTGCCCAACATAACCCATGTTGTCAGCGATATTGGCCTTGGATATCAGATCAATATCCATGCCGTCCAACAACACTCGCCCATTTTGCGGTTTATACATACCTGACAAAAGGCGAAGCAGCGATGTCTTTCCGCAGCCGATGCCGCCCAGTAATGCAATTTTTTCTCCAGGCTGAATTTGCAGCTTGGAAACTTTCAATGCCAATGTACCGGCATAGTGCATCTCCACGTTGGACAACTCATAACCGCCTTGGATTTGCCCAATGGCAAGCGGCTGAATACCCTCTGGATGATCACTAGGTAGTTTCCAGAGTCGATCCAAATCTTGAAGAGACACTTTGATATTGGCCCATTGCATAACCAACTGAGGGACCATACCTACTGGACCTAGAATGCGCCCACTCAAAATGGAGCATGCAATAAGGCCACCCATTGAAAAATCTGCCTTACCGACTTGAAGTGCACCAGCAGCAATGAGACCCACATAGGCCGCCTGTTGAAACATCGCCAAAATATATTGGGAATGCTCCGTGATCTCCCTCATTTTTTGCTCGAATGATCGAGACTCATCAGTAATGTCAAGCCACTTGGAAAGCATTCTCCAACCACCCTGGCCAGACTTGATGGTTTCTGCTCCCTCTATGCTTTCAACCAAAAGTCCAGATTTCAGGTGCTGAGCTGGCGTTGCCAATTTCGCCAACTGCTCAAGTCGCTTTTGAAATAAAAAACTTAACGACAGGCCCGCAACAAAAAATAGAATTGGCACTATGGAAAGCCAACCACCTATGGCCATCAAGACACACAATGTGAGAATTGCCAAAGGAATGTCTACCATGGCCTGTGTCGCCAGGCTGACAAGAAAACCTCTCGCACCCTCATAACTCCTAAGGCGTGAAGACGTAGAACCCACACTGGCCGGCAACTGATCAAGCCTGATATTAAGAAACTTGGTATAAACGCTTCTAGCCAGATTCTGGTCAACAGCGTCTGTAAGCTGATGAATTTGGTATGAACGAATCCACTTACCAAGTAGCTCCAGCAAAATTGCTGCCATAACACCTAAGGTCAAGACCCATAGCGTCCCAGAAGCTTGCGTCGGCACGACCCGGTCGTACACTTGCATTGAATAGAAAGAATTTGCAAGTGCAAAAACACTTATGGCCAAGGTGCCCGCGGCAATCTCCACAAGCGGACCTTTTTGACTCCATACCTCATTCCAAATCAATTGGAAACTTGGACTACTGCTGACTCGATACGGTGCAGCGAGTTTCATCCGTACACACAATGAATTTTCTATGTGACTTTGGAGTACTTCTTCAAATTTTTTGGTTTCAACATTAAACCAATTGATAACCCATTGTCCACTTGGATTTCTATCGGTGACAAGGCCATAGCCCTTTGAATCAGAAACAATGAGGTTCGGCAAACGCCCTGAATCTGGTTGCTCAGAGAATTTTGGGCTCGGCCAATTCATTCTTTTGGCTAGCTGCACAAAAAACTCGCGTGTTTCAACCGCTTCATTTACCTCGCGAAGAGTCGCCTGCAACTGAAGCACATCCAAATTTTCCCTGCGAATTTGCCCCATTCGCATTAAAACTGCCTGGATGCCCTGTGTCTTCATGGAATTCATGTTTATCTTCTTGTTATTCGCGAGCCTTAAGTACGCCTAAATAAGCGTCTACTCCACGAGACTGAACTGTCAATCGCTGCATGGCAATCCATACTTGCGTCTTAGAATCTGCAAGTTGAACAAGCGTCGAGGATCTCTCTCTGGCAGTATTCATTAGTTCCTGCCAGTTCTTACGCCCACTTGCAAACTGACGCTCAGAGGACTCTAGGTACTTTTCTGATTCGATCAATGAACTCTCAATTGATTCGATCCGGCGCGACTGCATGGCAACTGCTTCGATATCCAACTGAATCTGGTCAGCCAAGCTTCGCTTGAGTATTTCTAACTCATCTTTTGCAGTATCCAATTTAGTTTGCGCGGCAGAGATACCCGAAAATGTGGATAATCCGGCCCCCAAGCTTGAACTCATTCCCAGGTACATGAGTCTGTTGGTTCCCGATATGTTGCCATCCGTTATCTCCGCCCGGAGATAAATGTCGGGATAAGCTTTCGATTTTGCAACCTTGAGATCCGCGGCTAATAGCTGCTCCGTTGCATGAGCCTTCCTAATCGAAGGGTGGCTTTTATAAACTGCCTCGATCCACTCCTGAGGACTGACTGGAGTCCATTCAACTACTCTACTCTGAACATCTGGACCTTCAATATTCACGTTATCTGGCCAGGTATCGCCCCAAATCCTTTTCAATTTGCTCAGAGCAATCTGCTTTTGTGACATTGCTTGGGTTAAATCAGCTTGAACAGAACTAAGCCGGAATTGGGATAGCTGAACATCACTAGCTGCAGATTGCCCCTCATTCGCCCTCCGAGTGACCTTCTGAACATATTCAAGATGCTGCCTCTCACTTTCACGATAAGCCGAAATTCTCCATTCAGCCCCTTGGACTTCACCCCACAAGCCTATCCAATTAAGTACAAGATTTAACCTCTGCTCATCTAATGCCGATAAACTGACTAATTCCTGCGCAGTTGTTCTATCCAATTGAGCATCCAGCTTCCCACCAGTCCAAATAGGCTGCTGAAGTCTTGCAAACGAAGTTAAATTATTGGCGAGCTTGCTTTCGCTTGAACTTTGTTCGACACCAATCGACGGAGTCGGAAAGTATTGCCACCGAGCGCCTTCTTTGTCGAAATTTGCCGCCCGCACCTGCCCCTTTGCAGCTTGAATGGACGGATTCCTCGACATCGCTTCTATCAACATGCGCTTAAAGTCTCCTCCTACCTCAGCTGTAGGGAGCCCAGATTGAGCAAAACAAGCCTGAGTTAACGCAACAACCACGCATGCTGAAAAAAATAGACTGACCTGCTTGGTAGAACTTGATTTATTCACAACTTGCCAAACGTATATTTTTATGTTCTGTGTGTCACACTGAAGTACACATCACTGCCGTTTATTTGATTTATTCACCCAAGCCTCGAATCGCTTCAGTTGATTCTTTTAGTTGGGATGAACCCAGTCTGCCACCTTAATCCCCAAGTGAACTTCGCAATTGCTCCCAGAGGTACAAAGTCAACAACATCCTCCCGGATTGCTCTCTATCCACCGCGGAACGAAGTTCACACCGAGCTAAGGCATCTCTGTTCGGCGATACAGCTAGAAAGGCAACCAAACCTGCGATAAGCAAACCAATCAGATTGTTAACAATGAAATTCATTACCGCCTAGTCTTTGTTTTCAAATATTTATCTTTAATGGCAACCGACTGGAGTCTTGATTTAACGGCAATGATTTTGTGCTTACCTTTTGGCAGAATTTGATTCAAGGCAATTTGTTTTAATATCCTTGATGGGAGTACGAAATGAACCCAAGATTGTTCCAACGGGTACAAATTTCACGCTGTGATCTTTCTTTAGCTTCTCCTGATTGCCTGCAGCCCTCCCAATTCACTGGTTGAGAAGGGAAATGGACGTTAATTCCTTCACCTATTCAGCGAAAAATCGACGCAAATCAGCAGCTCATTCAGTGAATCATGAGCCCCTCTAATACAACGAGAGCAGGATGAAGATCTTCTCTACTCCACGTAGCCGCTATGGAAACCGATAGGTTTCGAAAGCGATACTAATGAGATGACGTTTTACCCAGCATCCTCATTTATACTAATAAGACATCTTTCGGGTCTTTGAATACTGAAGCATTTATGTGCTTATGAATACCTAATCTGGCACAGGTGATCTAATCGCACCTCACACAAACTGAAGATGAGACCAATTCAATGAATCTTTTCTAGGTCATGAAGCAAAAACGTGTCTTTTTTTAAATAACGCTAATTTTTTTGATTTAACCTAGCGTCGTCTCTCTTCATAGTCACAGAGATTTCGCATCAGTTATGTCGACGTTACAAATTGTAAAATCCAAAAAGTACATTCAGACTTGGACTATATCTTGATATAATTTTTAGTCCTTCCGGATCAACATCAACGCTTAAATTGAGTTAACTTACTTATGTCAAAACTTCTCGATCTCATTGCTCAAAAAGAAACCCTGGAGGCTCAAATTGCAGAAATTCGTGAAAAAGAATTTGCAAAGGCAATTGAAGATGTAAAGGCACTTGTTAGCCAATACAAGCTGACAGCTGAAGATGTTTTTGGATCCAGTAGTCGCGGTCAGAAGGCTGTACCGAAGACTTCGACCAAGGTCGCTGCAAAGTACCGCGATCCGTTGACCGGACGTACATGGAGTGGACGGGGACTTGCACCGAAATGGCTCGCTGGTAAAGACAAAGCGGACTACGCCATCAAGCCTTAAACAGCCTTCTAAGCTAACTAGGTCAACGCCTTTGCATTCATCCAAAGTCCGCATTCGTCGAATACATTGCCAAATTCATTTGACTTGACTGAGTGGTCTCTGGGCCAATCTCGATCCTGGATTTCTGTTTCAGCTTTGACGCTTGACTTAACTAAGCCACTAGCGGTACCAGGGATCTAAGGGTTGAACTTTGGCTAGATTTGACTAATTTTTCGACTCAAATCGATTGCGGTGATCGGTTTGGTCTTTTCAAGGGTGCATGAATTGCGCTTCCATTTCAAAGCAACCCACTCCGATTCAGTGGCTCCACCTAGTCTAGGTCGGTCGAATTTTGCAGAAAAACGACTTGCAGCGCATTGGCATTGATATGCCTTTTATTTCAAGAAGGTGTGAGTCGCTCATCACGCGATCCATTATTTCTTTTCCAACGGATGGATTTCGGGCCCATGCCGCGAGGGCTGGTCTTGACCCCGTAACCCAGTACCGCCGGTATGTTTAATTTACCGCTCGTTTCTCCCTGAACAGCTTGGGTGGCACGTAGCCTAACGCGCTGTGTGGGTGGTACGAGTTGTAGTCATCGAACCATTTGGGCAGCTGTGCCATCACCGTATGAGAGTCTGGGCGATTGGCCAGTTTGGCGTAGTCCCACTTCAACGTTTTCACGAAGCTCTCGGCCATGCCGTTACTTTGAGGGCTGGTCACGGGCGTGGTGACAGGCTTGAGCCCCAATTGCTTGGCAAAGCTCCTGGTCTCAGCCGCCATGTAGCAGCTGCTGTTTCCGTGAGCCATTCAATGAGATTGAGCGGCTTGCCATCCGGGCCAAACCTGCTCTCCACTGCCTGCATCGTCAAATCGCCCACCAAGGCCGCATCTATGCCTTTGGTGGTGGCCACCCAGCTCATGACTTCCCTGTCGCAGCAGTCCAGCGCAAACGCTAGTCGGACTTTCTCACCGTTGTCACACGAAAGCTCCAGGCCGTCCGAACACCAGCGCACATCACTGTCCTTGACGGTCACTGTGCCGTCGTGCTTTCTTGTGTCGACGGGCTTATATCCATGGCGGTACAGAAGCCAACCTTCGTCACGCATCACCCGGTAAACCCGCTTGTGGTTGACCAAGTCATGCCCTTCCAGCCGCAAGCGTGCCCAAACACGGCGGTAGCCGTAGGTGGCGCGGTGATTGGCCACGTTGGCAATGGCTTGCTTGATGACGACGTCCTCGCTGCGCGGTGGAGACTTTCTCAAGTCGATCCACTTGGATGGGCGATCTCGCCTGGCCAACACATGGCTACGATACACGCTAAGGGCAACGCAGACGGCCCTCACTGCTCGCCCCCGGGCAATACTGGCGAGCGCGCAATCCACTTTTTTGCTTTGGCAAAGTCCACAGCCTCCTTGAGAATCTCGATGTCCAAAGTCTTGCGGCCCAGCGCGCCTTCGAGTTGTTTGATGCGGCGCATAGCCACTTGCAGTTCAAATGCTGGCACCACGGTTTCGTTGGCGCTAATCGCCACCAGTGAGCCTTGCAGTTAGGCCTTTCGCCATTGAAAGAGTTGCGCTGAAGTGATGCCGAATTGCAGGGCCACCATCGAGACAGAACTGCCAGGTTCGTTGGTCTGTTTGACGATTTCAAGCTTTTGCCCTGGGGTCCAACGCCTTCGGCGCTGAACGCTGGTCACCATTTCCACCCGAGTGGGCGTTGCTGAAGACATAGTCATATCTATGGTCGTATTCCTGTTTCTTAGTTTAAGGAATACCGACGGCACGGTGATTCAGAGGGCTAACTCACCTTGTACCAACAATGCGGAGTGGACTCGAAGACCTGGTCACTCTTACATTCGAGCCAGTCATAGCCACATGGTTCTGGCACACCAATTCGTAATTACGATGGAAGCCTGCCACGCCATGGAAATCATGGTGCAAGCCTTCGCGCACTAAGAATTGCAGAAGATCTTCACCACCGACCAGGGCAACCAGTTCACTGCAGCAGAGTTCGCTCGGGCGGTGCTGACTGGGGGTCGTAAGCCATCCATGAACGGCAAAAGTTCTTGGCGGCACAACGTATCCATCACAAACTTGTGGCGATCAGTCCAGTACAAGCGGGTTTAAGCTAATTCACTTCTCTATTTGATTCCCAATCATCACGGTGTGTACTATCGTGACAATCGCTGCGGACCTATTTATCTATCAAGACACCTTCCGGCTTTCTGGCAGTCGGCTTCACCAGATCAACTCGATTGATCTCTTTTGCTTCGCGAGCAACGATCCCCAAAAGCTCACTAACAGAGGTTGCCTCGAATGCCTGAAGATAGGCTCCAGCGAGCAAGGTCAATGGATGGACACCAAGAACTGCCGCCAATTCGTCGACTTTGCTTAGCGTTGGAGATTTCAATTTTCTTTCCAGAGAGCTCACATAAGTCCTGCTGGATATAAGCCCGAAATCTTCTTGGCTGATTCCCTTCGACTTCCTGATTGTTCTCAGTGACTTTGCTAGGTTGTTATGAGTTATTGGTGCGTGTTTCATGCACCTGAATTAGTAAGCTATGTACACTATAGGGCTACAATCTATAGTGTTCATTTTTCCTCTTATGCTCCTCACACTAGAAAAATTTCGCTCCCCAATCTCATCACTCTTTTTTGGTTCGGGGGAAACTTCTTGGCTCAGTGGTGAGCTTTCTTTGCAGCAAACTTGGTATTTGCTGCAGCTTCGTGAATATGAAGAAATTGATGCGCTGCAAGTCGCTTGCGAAAGAACTTTTTTGTTGTTTGACTTTCGAAGTATTAAAGATCTGCTGGAGATGGGCAAACAAAGCACATTGAGCGTGAAAGCAGCACATATCGTCACACCGAGTTACATGAATGGCACTGACAGTTGGAAAATGGAGCGAATCAAACAGGTAGTTTCCGGACACAAACGCGTTGCTGGCAAGGAGTTCCCTGTCGAAGTCCTCGAAACTGCCGATGGAAGTAAGTACGATTGCTTTGATGGCCTCCCGTTCAAAGCGAAGTTGATTGGAGCCAAGTTAAAGTTTGACTTGTCAGGGTCGCCCAATAAAGAAGCTCGGGCTTCTTGATTGATCGGCAACATCAAGAATTCGGGAAAAATATTTCTCCGTCTCTTTCCATCTCGGTGTATTGACCCAGTGATTTTTTGCTCAGGTGTTATCTTTGAAGGGAAACACAGATGAGCACGAAGATGGAAGAAGACATCAAAAGCTGGACGACCAAACGCAACGCTGCCCTAAACAGGAAAATTATTAAAGGCAAGTCTACGGTTGCAGAGGCAAGCCGCAGACTTGATAATGCTCCCTCCGAAATTGAAGAATGGGTGGACGAAGCCTAACGCGGCATGGAAAACGCCTTGAGCACAAAACCGCAGGAAATCAAAGCGCAGTATGAGCGTCAGTTCTAAAATTTGCAGGATGCCTACGGCGAAGGCATGTTGGCGCTGCGTGTCTAGAAAAAGCTAAATTCAATGCTGGCGGGTTTGACTGCAAAATGCAGAACCTCGTGCTCAAACGTCTCGTAGGCCAGCAATGGTTTGAGTCGTCCGTTCTTAGTTTCATGCGCCCACAGAGACTTGGCGACATACACGTTCGTACAGCTGGAAATGCTGCGCCAGAGGAAGAAGATTGCATCTGAGAAGCTGTGCCCGTGGCAGATCGGATCGCCCCCTGCCCTGCTCCCGCCTCCAGAAGTAAACGACTGAGTCGCTATTCAGAAAATCGATTCTCTACGCCCTGTAATCTCTGAAAAAGACTCGATTCTGGGATCATTTGCAACTCAATTTCTCAGGAACGTCAAGACCCAGCGCAACTCGCAAAAACGTTATTCGGTCAGTCGCGAATGCTTGGGAAGCATTGATCTTAAAAATTCCATTTGGTCATACAAGATTTTTCAATTTTCAAGTAGCAATCCCTCCTGATGATTTGGTGCATAGGGCAAGTAAAGCAACTGCCAACCCAATTCACTGAGCGATTGAGATCCCTTTCGCAAATTGCAAACAGCGCAACACGCACATACGTTGAGCCAGTGATTGCCGCCGCCCTTTGACAAGGGAACGATGTGGTCACGCGTTAACCCTCTTAAATGAACCGCACCACAGTAGGCACACATGTTTCTGTCGCGCCGAAAAAGTGAGCAATTTGTCAGTGGAATCGTAGTCCTACGCATTGCGACTTTGCTCACTCCATGCAACACAAGGATGCTCTTCAAAGTGACTTTTGAATCCAAACCAGAGTCCCGATTTGTTCCACCAACAAATGTGAACTCATGATCGCCGAATCCATAGGCAACCTTGCCCAATACGTCGCAAGTAACCGCTTCCTGCCAATCCAGCCAACGAGCAGGGAAGCCGGCACTATCAATAGCCAAAAACAATTGGTTAATGCTAGACATAACAAGCGTTACACCTGCGGTGCCGACGAACTAGTAATGAAAACTGGTAACGATTACTACGTCTATTTCTACGCAAACAACTGAAATCAGCCGGAAAAACAGTTGGGACGACTAGAACTAGTAATCCGTTTGGTAGGGATAGACGGCAAGCGGTGACCACGTTCATCCAGTTGTCGATACCGTTCTGGGCAAAAGGAATGATGTGCTCGCGCGTCAGGTCGTTTTCATGGAAGTGCCCGCCGCAGTAGGCGCACACATTGCGATCGCGGATGAACAATTTGGCATTGGTCAGGCCGGGGCGAAGGTTAAAGGGATTGATGCGGGGCACACCACGGGTGCCGATGATGCTGTTGACCCGGATGACAGACTGCTGCCCGGTGACCGCGTTATGGCCGCCGTGAAACACCGCCACCTCACCGCCGGCTTCCCAGCGCACCTCGTCTGCGGCGTAATGAATCACCGCCTGTTCCAGCGATATCCAGGACTGGGGCAGCCCTTGGGCCGACAACTTCAAGACTTTCACGCAACGCCTCCATCAACGGTTCAAACAACCACCAACACAAGTCTGCAAAGGTCTGCAAGTGCGCACCGGACAAGCCGTCCGGGCCCTGCTAGGTCACAATATACCGTGTTTCCATGACAAATTGGCTTCAGGCGCTGATGCGATGTGCGCGGCCTGCTATCAAAAAGATAACAACTCCATGAAGGTTTTTCGCGGTTTCAAGCACCCCGGCGTGGCCGAGGCGTGCGCGGTGACGATTGGCAACTTCGATGGTGTGCACCGGGGCCACCAGGCCATGTTGGCCCTGCTCAAGAGCGAGGCGCAGCAACGCGGCGTGCCCAGCTGTGTGCTGACCTTCGAGCCCCACCCGCGCGACTATTTCGCCAAACTCCACCAAAAACCCGAGCTGGCCCCCGCCCGCGTAGGCACCCTGCGCGACAAGCTGGACGACCTTGCCAAGGCCGGTGTGGACCAGACTATCGTGCTGCCTTTCGACGCCCGGCTGGCCAACCAGAGTCCGCAAGACTTCATCCAGCAAGTGCTGCAGGACGGCCTAGGCGCCCGCTACGTGCTCGTCGGCGACGACTTCCGCTTCGGCAAGGCCCGCGCTGGCGATTACGCACTGCTCGACGCGGCGGGCGAGGCCCTTGGTTTTGACGTGGCCCGCATGAACAGTTATGAGGTGCATGGCCTGCGCGTCTCCAGCTCCGCGGTGCGCGAGGCGCTCGGCCAGGGGCGCATGCAGGACGCGGCCCGCCTGCTGGGCAGGCCCTATTGCATTTCGGGTCATGTGGTGCACGGGCGCAAGCTGGGCCGCACCCTGGGGTTCAAGACCCTGAATTTGCGCTTTGCCCACTGGAAGCCTGCCGCCAGCGGCATTTTTGTGGTGCTGGTGCACGGTCTGGCCGCCAAACCCTTGCAAGGAGTTGCCAACCTGGGTGTGCGCCCCTCGCTGGACCCCAACGATGTGAACCGCGGCCGCGTGCTCCTGGAGACCCATTGCCTGGACTGGCCGGAAGAACTGGGCACTGAGGGGGCCTACGGTAAAATCATCCGCGTGGAACTGCTGCACAAACTGCACGACGAATTGAAATACGACGGTCTGGACGCCCTGACGCAGGGTATCCAAAAGGACCGCGATGACGCGCGCGCCTGGCTCGCAGCGCACATCAGCCTTCCCGGCGGCACCCGAATTTGACGGGGCCGGCCCTCGCGGCCACCCGACGCACTTTGCCCCGCGTCACCTGCCCCTCCAGGCTGCCTTCGCCCGTGCGACGGTAGCCGCCTCCCCGAATTGCTTGCACAAAGCCTCCAAACCGAGAGTTGGCCATGACTGAACCCGTTGATTACCGTAGCACCCTGAATCTGCCCGATAGCGCCTTCCCCATGCGCGGCGACCTGCCCAAGCGCGAGCCGGCCTGGGTCAAAACCTGGAACGAAGAAGGTTTGTACAAAAAGCTGCGCGACGCCCGCGCCGGCCAGCCCCTGTTCGTGTTGCACGACGGCCCACCCTATGCCAACGGCAAGCTGCACATCGGCCACGCGCTGAACAAGGTGCTCAAGGACATGATTGTCAAGAGCAAGCAGCTCGCTGGCTTTGACGCGCAATACATCCCCGGTTGGGACTGCCATGGCCTGCCCATCGAGAACGCCATCGAAAAGCTGCACGGCCGCAACCTGAGCCGCGACGACATGCAGGCCAAGAGCCGCGCCTACGCCACCGAGCAGATCGACCAGCAGCGAGAAGACTTCAAGCGCCTGGGGGTGTTGGGTGACTGGGAACGCCCCTACAAAACCATGAACCCTGCTAACGAGGCCGGTCAGATCCGCGCCTTCAAGCGCGTGATCGAGCGGGGCTTTGTGTACCGTGGCCTGAAGCCCGTGTACTGGTGCTTTGACTGCGGCTCCAGCTTGGCCGAGTTCGAGATCGAATACGCGGACAAGAAGAGTGACACGCTGGACGTGGCCTTCGAGTCCAACGACGCGGCCGGCTTGGCAAAAGCCTTCGGACTGAACGCTTTGCCTGCCGGCAAGCAAGCATTCGCCGTCATCTGGACCACCACCGCCTGGACCATCCCTGCCAACCAGGCGCTCAACGCCCACCCCGAGCTGGAGTACGCGCTGGTGGACACGCCCAAGGGCGTGCTGCTGCTGGGCGCCAGCCTGGTAGAGAAGTGCCTGGAGCGTTTCGGCCTGACCGGCACCGTGCTGGCCACCGCCAAGGGCGAAGCCCTGCGCGGCCAGGTGTTCCGCCACCCGCTGTACGACCTGCCCGCAGACGTGAACGTGGCCGGGAACGAATACAGCTACAAACGCCTTTCCCCGCTGTACCTGGCTGACTATGTGAGCGACGGTGACGGCACCGGCATCGTGCACTCCTCGCCCGCCTACGGTGTAGACGACTTCAACAGCTGCATTGCCAATGGCCTGAAATACGACCAGATCTTGAACCCCGTGCTGGGCAACGGCGTGTACGACGCCGAGCTGCCCCTGTTCGGCGGCCAGCACATCTGGAAGGCTTGCGCGAACGTCATCGACACTTTGCGCGAACACGGCCGCCTGATGGCCACCGTGGGCATCACCCACAGCTACCCGCACTGCTGGCGCCACAAAACGCCGGTGATCTACCGCGCGGCCGCCCAGTGGTTCATCCGCATGGATGCCGGTGAGGGTGTATTCACCAAAGACAAAGCGCCCAAGACCTTGCGCCAACTGGCGCTGGATGCCATTGAACAGACCAGCTTCTACCCCGAAAACGGTCGCAGCCGTTTGCGGGACATGATCGCCAACCGCCCGGACTGGTGCATCAGCCGCCAGCGCAGCTGGGGCGTGCCTGTGCCCTTCTTCCTGCACAAAGACAGTGGCGAGCTGCACCCCCGCACCATGGAGATCCTGGACCAAGCGGCTGACATCGTCGAACAAGGCGGCATCGAGGCCTGGAGCCGCGTGTCGGTGGAAGACATCCTAGGCGCGGCCGACGCACCCAGCTACACCAAGAGCACCGACATTTTGGAAGTTTGGTTCGACTCCGGCTCCACCTTCCAGCACGTACTGCGCGGCAGCCACAAGGATGCCTACGCGGTGCCCCCCTTCCACGCAGAAGGCCCCGAGGCCGACCTGTACCTCGAAGGCCATGACCAGCACCGCGGCTGGTTCCACAGCTCGCTGCTGTTGGGCTGCGCACTCTACGACCGCGCACCGTATCGCGGCCTGCTGACCCACGGCTTTGCCACCGACGGCCAGGGCCGCAAGATGAGCAAAAGCTTGGGCAACACCGTCGAGCCGCAAACCATCACGAGCAAGATGGGCGCGGAAATTGTGCGCCTGTGGGTGGCCAGCACCGACTACTCCGGTGACCTGAACATTGACGACAAGATCCTGGCCCGCGTGGTGGATACCTACCGCCGGGTGCGCAACACGCTCAAGTTCTTGCTGGCCAACGTCTCCGACTTTGACCCGGTCAAAGACGCGGTGCCCGTCGACCAATTGTTGGAGATCGACCGCTATGCGCTGGCCCGTGCCGCGCAATTGCAAGCCGACATCCTGGCGCACTTCAAGGTCTACGAGTTCCATCCCGTGGTGAGCAAGCTGCAGGTGTATTGCAGTGAAGACCTGGGCGCGTTCTACCTGGACGTACTCAAGGACCGCTTGTACACCACCGCCGCCAACTCCAAAGCCCGCCGCTCCGCGCAAACCGCGCTGTGGCAGATCACCCAGGCCATGCTGCGCTGGATGGCGCCCTTCCTCAGCTTCACCGCTGAAGAAGCCTGGGCGGTATTGGGCGCTGAAGGCAAAACGCCCGAAGCGACCAAGCTCTCCATATTCCTGGACGGCTACTCCGCCTTTGCTGAGCCGGACGAAGCCTTGCTGGCCAAGTGGACCCGCATCCGTGCGGTACGTGAGGCGGTCAACAAAGACATCGAGACCCTGCGCGCGGCCGGCCAAGTGGGCGCCTCCCTGCAAGCCGAGGTGACGCTCACGGTACCGGCAGAAGAGTTCGCCTTGCTGAGCAGCTTGGGTGAGGACTTGAAGTTTGTGTTCATTACCAGCGCTATCACTTTGGTAGCTGGTGGCGCACAATCCATCAGCGTTACAGCCTCCAACAATGTGAAATGCGAGCGCTGCTGGCACTACCGCGCTGACGTTGGAGCAGATGCCGCACACCCCACCTTGTGCGGACGTTGCACCAGCAATTTGTATGGCTCAGGTGAAGCCCGGAAGTTCGCGTAATGGCCCGCAACAATAAAGGTTTCGGCAAGACCTTCAGCAAAGGTTCCGGCAACAGCGGCGGCATGCTGCAGTGGCTGGGCCTGGCCTTTATCTTGCTTCTGGCGGACCAGTTCACCAAAACGCTGATCGTGGGTTACTACCATCTGGGTGACAGCACCTATGTCACCAGCTTCTTCAATGTCGTGCGGGTCCACAACACCGGCGCCGCGTTCTC
The DNA here is from genome assembly GCF_059769165.1 of Curvibacter sp. Hmag1.1. Lineage (NCBI taxonomy): Bacteria > Pseudomonadati > Pseudomonadota > Betaproteobacteria > Burkholderiales > Comamonadaceae > Curvibacter > Curvibacter sp. Hmag1.1. Next base: position 3,067,429 of record NZ_JBMBGX010000002.1, on the reverse strand, counting down.
GTTCCTCGCTTCGGCGGGCGGCTGGCAACGCTGGTTTTTCACGGCATTGGGCTTTGTGGCGGCCGTGGTCATCATCTGGCTGTTGCGTTCACATGCGGGACAAAAGCTGTTCAGCTTTGCCATGGCCTGCATTTTGGGCGGAGCCGTCGGCAACGTGATAGACCGCTTGATCCACGGCTATGTGGTGGACTTTCTGGACTTTCACTGGAATGGCATGCACTTTCCGGCCTTCAATGTGGCTGACTGTGCAATTTCAGTGGGCGCCATGTGCCTGATACTGGACGAACTGCTGCGGGTCAGAAAAACCTGATCCGAATTCACCGCGAATTGCTTTAAGGACCCTGCGTGACCCACCTGCTGAATCTGTTTGCCGCGATAGCGTTGTTGGTGTGGGGGACTCAGCAGGTAAGGACGGGAATTCTCCGGGTGTTCGGTGCCAATCTGCGCACCATCCTGTCCCGCAGCGTCAGCAACCGGTTTGCCGCTGCCATCTCCGGCATCGGGGTCACTGCCGTGGTGCAGTCCAGCACTGCCACGGCGCTGATCGTCTCTTCGTTTGTAGGACAGGGTCTCATCAAATTACCCGCGGCACTCGCCGTGATGCTGGGCGCCGACATCGGCACCAGCCTGATGGCCGTCGTGTTTTCGCGCGACCTGTCCTGGCTTTCGCCCCTGTTCATTTTTGTGGGAGTGGTGCTGTTCATTTCCAAACAGTCCACCACACCCGGACGGGTGGGCCGCGTATTGATCGGGCTGGGCCTGATGTTGCTGGCACTCAAGCTGGTCACCCAATCCACCGCCGTCCTCACTCAGGCACCTGCAGTCAAGGCACTGCTAGGCAGTCTGAGCAGTGACCTGCTGCTGGAGTTGCTGGTAGGCGCCACCTTGGCCGTGGTGTCGTACTCCAGCCTGGCCATCGTGCTGCTGACTGCAACACTGGCCAGTACCGCGGTGATACCGGTAGATGTGGCCCTCGGGCTCGTGCTGGGCGCCAACTTGGGCAGCGGCCTGCTGGCCGTTCTGACCACGCTGAACGCCAACATCGAGACGCGCCAGGTGCCGCTAGGTAACCTGGTGTTCAAGGTGCTGGGCGTGCTGGCGGTGTCGCTATTCCCCGGAGTGTGGATGCGTGTAGCCGGCCCCTACATCAGCGATGCAGCCACCTTGGTGGTGGGCTTTCACCTCGCGTTCAACATCGGGGTGGGCATTGCGTTTATCAGCTTCACCCAGGTCGTCGCCAGGTGGGTAGAGCACTGGTTGCCCAAGCCCGACAAAACCACCGTTGCCGGCCGACAGCGCCACCTCGACCCCACGGCACTGGCCACCCCCAGCCTGGCGATTTCGTGTGCTGTGCGCGAAGCCATGCACCAGGCCGATGTGGTGGAAGCCATGCTGATGGGCAGCATCAAGGTCATGAAGGAAAGCGATGTAAATCTGGCGCAGGAACTGCGCAAGATGGACGATACGGTGGACGAGCTGTATAGCGACATCAAGTACTACCTGACCAAAATCTCCCGCGAGGCGCTGGGGGAGAACGAAGCCAAGCGCTGGACCGACATCATCAGCTTCACGATCAATATGGAGCAGATCGGCGACATCATTGAGCGGGTGATCCAGGACATTGAAGACAAAAAAATCAACAAAGGCCGCCAGTTCTCGGAAGCTGGTTTGGCCGAGATTTGCGAACTGCATGCCCGTCTGCTGGACAACCTGCGCCTGGGCATGAGCGTGTTCCTGAACGGCAATGTGCGGGACGCACGCCGTCTGCTGGAAGAAAAAACCAAATTCCGTGATCTGGAGCGCCAGTACGCTGCTACCCACATCGCCCGCCTGGCTGACAACACGCTGCCGAGCATCGAAACCAGCTCACTGCATCTCGATTTGATCAGCGATCTCAAGCGCATCAACTCGCATATCTGCTCTATCGCTTACCCGATTCTGGATTCCGCGGGTGAGCTGGCCCCCAACCGTTTGCGCTTGCCACAGGAAACTTCGGGTCGCTGAAATAGCCGCCCGGTTTGAGGCGGATCAAAATCAAGAAACCTCGAGGGACAGGGGGATGACTTAAAATCGGTTCCTACTGGCGTGACCGGCTCTTCCGGTGTTGCGCACCTCTCGCACCCGAGTCCCCTATGACCACCACAACTAGAAAAACCCTGATTCTGGCCGCCCTGTTGGCGCTGGCTCCTTGTACGGCCTCTTGGGCTCAAAGTGTAGTCATAGCACAGAATGCCCAGCCTGCCCCGGAGGCAACACCAGCTGCAAACGCGGTGACCACCAAGTTCGACAAAGCCATCAACAATGATGAGAACTGGTACTTCTCCTGGGGCTACAGCCGCCAGCAGTACGCACCATCGGACATCCGGGTTTCCCAACCTGAGCTGGGCAATGACTTCACCATTCGCAAAGCCAAAGGCAGCGACTTCCCTTCCAGCGTCGGCGACACCATCAGCTCGCTGTTCAACCTGGACTTCACCAATCCGCAAGAAAACATCCGGATCGGCAAATTCCTCAACCCCGAAAAAACATTTGCGGTCGAACTCAACATCGACCACAGCAAATACAACGTGGACTACGGTCAGACCGTGGCGGTAGACGGCACCATCAACAATGCCGCCGCGCCTTCCACTTTGGCCATCACACCGCAGAACTTCAACTACGCACTGCACAACGGCCTGAACCACATCATGATTAACGCGGTCTGGCTGCACCGCCTGCGGGGCCCGGAGCAAAAGCCGGGTGACTTGCAGCTGATCAGCCGTGTGGGCGCCGGCATCTTGCTGCCCCATGCCGATAACGTGATCTTCGGCAACGCCAATGAAGTGGGCCCCAAGAACGAAAACGTCTGCTGCTTCAAAAAAAACGATTGGTGGCAAATCAACGGCTGGACCGCAGGTGTAGAGGTCGGCCTGCGTTACCGCGTGTACAAATCCGTGTACGTCGAACTGACCAACAAGATTGCCTATGGTGTGCTGCGTGGTGTGCCGGTCTACAAGGGCACTGCCGATCAGGAACTCTGGATGAACGAGCAGGTGCTTTCCGCCGGCTTCTTGTTCTGACGGTTCAACACCCCAACAAAAAAGGGCACACCACACGGTGTGCCCTTTTTTTATCTATCTGGCTTTACAGGGTCAGAATAGTGCAGCCCGTCGTCAGGCGGGCTTCCAGATCTTTGTGGGCCTGTTGCACATCCTCCAGGGCATAGCGCTGGGCGATGTGGATCTTGACTTTTCCACTGAGCACAACGTCAAACAGGTCGTCCGCCATGGCCTGTGTGCTTTCGCGGGTGGCAATGTGGGTGAACAGGGTTTGGCGTGTCACATAGATGGAACCTTTGGGCCCGAGGATGCCGGGCGAGAACGGGGCCACGGGGCCGGAGGCATTGCCGAAGCTGGCCATCAAACCGAAGGGGGCCAGACAGTCCAGCGACTTGTCCCAGGTGTCTTTGCCCACCGAGTCGTACACCACCTTCACCCCTTTGCCGCCTGTGATCTCCTTGACGCGGGCCGCAAAGTCCTCCGCTCTGTAATTGATAGCATGCTCCGCACCATTGGCGAGCGCCAGAGCACATTTTTCTCCTGAACCGGCAGTCGCAATCAGGCGCAAGCCCAACGCCTTGGCCCACTGGCAGGCAATCAGTCCCACCCCACCTGCGGCCGCATGGAAGAGCACAAAGTCGCCGGCCTGCAAGCCGCCTTGAGGCAGCGTGCGCTTGAGCAGGTACTGAGCGGTCAGGCCCTTGAGCATCATGGCGGCACCGGTCTCGAAGCTGATGCCGTCAGGCAGCTTGCACACGCACTTGGCGGGCATCACCCGTACTTCGCAGTAACTGCCCGGCGGCTGGCTGGCGTAGGCGGCGCGGTCGCCCACTTTGAGATGACTCACGCCCTCGCCCACTGCTTCAATCACGCCCGCTGCTTCCATACCCAACTGCACCGGCAGATTCATGGGGTACAGGCCGGAGCGCTGGTACACGTCGATGAAGTTCAGCCCCACCGCATGATGGCGGATGCGCACCTCACCGGGGCCGGGTTCGCCCACAGTGACCTGCACCAACTGCAGCTGTTCGGGGCCGCCATGCTGGGCGATGTGAATGGCGCGGGATGTCACTGAACTCATGGTTTTGTCTCCATCGATGGTGGTTGTTATGAACGCACAACATGGTGCCAGAAATCGGCAACAACCGCAGGCCGGCGACAGCTTTGAACTCCTTGCTACAGTGCAGGCCATGACTCAACGCCTGACCCCGACCGCCGCCCTCCTGCTTGTGATTCCTCCCCTGATGTGGTCCGGCAATGCAGTGGTAGGCCGTATGGTGGCGCCGCTGATTTCGCCCATGACCCTCAACCTGCTGCGCTGGGCCATTGCTTTCCTGATTTTGCTGCCCCTGGCCAGCCGCGTGCTGCGCGCTAACAGCGGGTTGTGGCCGCAATGGAAACGGTTTGCCCTGCTCAGCCTGTTCAGCATCGGTGGATACAACGCACTGCTATATCTGGCGCTGAACACCTCCACCGCCATCAACGTCACGCTGGTGGGTGCCAGCACACCGGTGTGGATGCTGCTCATCGGCCGCCTGCTGTTCAAGGCACCGGTGTCGCGCAAACAACTGTTGGGCGCGGTGCTGTCCATAGGAGGCGTGCTGCTCGTGCTGGGCCGTGGGGACTGGCAGGTCATCACTCATTTGCGTCTTGTGCCCGGTGATTTGTATGTACTGTTGGCGTCCATCGGCTGGGCCGCCTACAGCTGGTTGTTGGCCCACCCCACCTCCGAGTCCGAAGAAATCCGCTCCGACTGGTCCACCTTCTTGATGGGGCAGATTGTTTTCGGGCTGGGCTGGTCTCTGGCGTTTACCAGCGGTGAATGGCTGCTCACTCCCGCACACATCGACTGGAGCCTCGGGCTTGCCGCCGCACTGGCCTTTATTGCATTGGGGCCCGCGGTCATTGCCTATGGCACCTGGGGGGCGGGCGTCTCGCGGGCGGGCCCTGCGGTAGCGGGGTTCTTCATCAACCTCACGCCCTTGTTCACCGCAGTCCTGTCATCCATCTTCCTGGGTGAAGCTCCCAAGCTGTACCACGCGCTGGCCTTTGTGCTCATCGTCTCCGGCATTGTTCTCTCTTCCCGCAAGTAAGCATCCATGAACGCCCTCACACGCACCGGTACCCCCTGGTGGAAGCAAAGCACCGTCTACCAGATATACCCCCGCTCGTTCGCGGACAGCAATGGCGACGGCGTTGGCGACCTGCCTGGCATCACCTCCCGCTTGGATCATTTGCAAACGCTCGGTGTCGATGTGGTGTGGCTCTCGCCCATCTACAGCTCGCCCAACGACGACAACGGCTACGACATCTCGGACTACCGCAACATCATGGCCGAGTTCGGCACGCTGGCCGATTTCGACACCATGTTGGCGGCCATGCATGCACGCGGCATCAAGCTCATGATGGACCTGGTGGTCAACCACAGCTCGGACGAGCACCACTGGTTTACCGAGGCGCGCAAAAGCCGCGACAACCCGTACCACGACTACTACATCTGGCGCGAGCCGCAGGCGGACGGATCACCCCCCACCAACTGGGAAGCCGCGTTCACCGGCTCCGTGTGGGAATGGAACGAGCCCACCGGCGAGTACTACATGCACATGTTCAGCAAAAAACAGCCGGACCTGAACTGGGAGAACCCTGCGCTGCGCCGGGAGGTGTATGCCCTCATGCGCTTCTGGCTGGACCGCGGGGTGGACGGTTTCCGCATGGACGTGATCAACATGATCTCCAAACCCTGGAATGCCGATGGCAGCCTGCCGCAAGCGCCGGTGGTACGCGAAGGCTTTTTGCAGCCGGGTTTCGCCCTGAGCTGCAACGGCCCCAAGCTGGGTGAATTCCTGCGCGAAATGCGCGAGCAGGTGCTGGACCATTACGACACCATCACCGTGGGCGAGGCACCGCTGGCCACCATCCGCCAGGGCGTGGAGCTGACCCACGCGCAGGAAGGTGCGCTCAACATGCTGTTCCAGTTCGAGCACATGGATCTGGATTGCATCAGCGGGCAACCCAATGGCAAGTGGGCCCTCAAGCCCCTGCATCTGCCCGACCTCAAAGCCAGCATGATGCGCTGGCAGGATGCACTGGCCGAACATGGCTGGAACAGCCTGTACTTGTGCAACCACGACCAGCCCCGCCCGGTATCCCGCTTCGGGGACGACGGTGCTTACCGGGTACAGAGCGCAAAGATGCTGGCCACTTTTTTGCACGGCTTTCAGGGCACGCCCTATGTGTACCAGGGCGAAGAGCTGGGCATGACGAATGTGCAGTTTCCAAGCATCGAGGACTATCAGGACATCGAGATCCGCAATATGTACCGCGTGGCAGTGCACGAGCGCGGCCAGGACCCTCAGCAGGTGATGCAATCCATCTGGGCCAAGGGCCGGGACAACGCGCGTACCCCCATGCAGTGGAGCGATAGCCCCAACGCAGGCTTCACCACCGGTACCCCGTGGCTCGCGCTAAACCCGCGATACCTGGAGATAAATGCAGCCCAAGCGGTAGCCGATGCGGACTCGGTGTTCCACCACTACCGCCAGCTGATAGCCCTGCGCAAGCAGGAGCCTCTGCTGGTGCACGGCCGCACAGAGATGTTGCTGCCGGAGCACCCCCATGTTGTGGCCTACATGCGAACGATAGACAGCGACAGTGCCCGCCTGCTGGTGCTGTGCAACTTCAGCGCCGAGCCACAAACTGTGGTGTGGGATGGCGCGTTGAAGTTCGAAACCGCAGAGCTGCTGCTGGGAAACTACCCGACAGATAACGCTGAACTGGCGCAGCGGCTGCAGAGTCCGACCCTGCGCCCCTGTGAGGCACTACTGGTCAAGCTGCGCCCACACTGATCAAGCCGCCTTCTCCGGCACATATCGGGCGCTGAGGGCGAGGATGGTGGCAGCCACCACCACCACCGCCATGGCAGCGGTCAGCGATGCGTGCTGCGCGATCACACCAATCAGCGGCGGACCGACCATAAAACCGGCATAGCCGATGGACGAGACTGCAGCAATCGCCGCAGCCGGCGTGGTGCCCGGCACGCGGCTGGCTGCACCGTAGAGGATGGGAACAATCATGGCCAGCCCCGCACCCACCAGCCCGCAGCCCACGATGGCCACCCACGGCTGCCCGACGATGAGCACCACCGCCATGGACACCGCAGTGATGGTGCCGCTCACCTGCAGCAGCCGCTGCTCGCTGTGACGGGCCCGCAGCCGGTCGGCGGCAAAGCGCATCACTGCCATGGCCCCGGCACAGGCGGAGTAGCCCAAGGCCGCCAGCTCGTGCGACATGCGCACTTCCTGCTGCAGGTAGAGCACGCACCAGTCAAACATCACACCCTCGGCACTCATGCCTGCAAAGGTGAGCAAGCCCATGATGAGCAAGGCGCCACGCGGCCAGGTGAAATGCACCTTGGGCTTGGCGCTGGGCGCCGGTGTGGGCAGCATCCAGCGCGAGCCCACCAGAATACACAGCGCCACCAACACCGCCACCACCGACAACTGCCAGAAGGCAGGAACCCCGGCGCGCAAGAGGCCGGACGCCAACGCTGCACCACCCATGGCCCCCACGCTGAACATGCCATGCAAGCTGCCCATGATGGGCCGCCCACCTGCTGTCTCCAGCACCGAGCCTTCGGTATTGATGGCCACGTCGTACACGCTGAGCGAAGCACCAAACACCAGCATGGACGCCAACACCCACGGCAGCCCCGGCCAATGCAACACCATGCTCAACATGGCAGCCATCACCACCGCACAAGCCGCCGCAGCATTGCGCGCGCCCAGCCGGCCAATCACTCGGCCCGCGAAGAACAATGCTGCAATTGCCCCCAGCGCGGCTGCGACCAGCACCAGCGAAAGCGCCGCCTCGCCCAGGTCGTACTGACGCTTGACGGACGGAATGTGCACGCCCCATACCGCGCTGAAGACGCCCAGCACGGTAAACAGCCCCCGCGTCGCCCAGATGGCATGGCGGATTTGCGCGGGCGTGCCGTGATGTTCAGCTGCGTGCATGGGCAGCCTCCGACACGAAAATAGCGAAATTCTTAGAAAATTGCGCAGAGTTCAAGATAACTGAGGCTCGCGAAAACAGGTTTTCCATCGCCATAGCGTAATCATTAGACTGATACTCTCGGTAGGAATTCGATACCACTCCCATGTCAAAAGTAGTAAAAATCCTCGATAGCATCGATGGCGATGGCCCCTGCATTGCCGCCATTGCCTGCGACCACCCGGATGCGCCCGTGCACGCCAGCCACATGCGCAGCGCGCTGGCCGCATTTATCCACGAAGCGGCATCCGGCACCCTGCCATTGCGTAACCCGCCGCCTCTGCCAGAGGACAGCCTGCGCGGCGCCGGGCACATGCATTTGCACGCGGAGGTGTTTTTGCAACTGCAAGGGCACACGACCTTCACTTTCCCGCACGCGCAGCTCACTCTCATGCCCGGCGAGGTGCTGGTAGTGCCCCCGAAGCTGCTGCACGACGAGCGGGTGAGCGGCAGTGAGGGACAGGCTTTTTCCAACCTGGTGATCTCTGCAGACAGCCAGCGCATGTCCTGCCACCTGGCCCATGAAGACCGGCCCGGCCACCCCGCCAGCTTGTACCTGGAGACTTGCAGCCACTTGGAGGCCATGCGCATTGAGGGCTGGCTGCGCGATGCAGCCCGGCCGCCTGCGCAGGATTCACCCGGGCTGTGGCCACTGCAACAACGGGCCTTGCTCGCGGCTGCGCTCAGCAGCGTGGCCCGCTTGCTGGATGCCCCGCAAAAGACCCTGTCGCAAGAACCGGCCTTGTTGAACCAGCTGCGCCGTTTGGTGCAAAACCGCATGGGCGAGGTGGACCTGACGGTCGCTTCATTGGCCCAGGAGTTGGGCTGCACGGCGGACTACCTGTCGCACCTGTACAGCAGCCACACAGGCGATCACCTGTGGCAGGTCATACTGCAGCAGCGCCTGGCTCGCGCTGCCCGCTTGTTGACGGAAGGCGATGCCGCTATCAAAGAGGTGGCATGGTGCTGCGGTTTTGCCAGCGCCAGCTACTTCATCCGCTGCTTCCGCCAGCATTTCGGGCTCACGCCCAAGGCCTACCGTACGCGCCGCACCGCTGCAGCCTAGTCGTACACGCGCTCGAAGCAGGCTTTCACATCCACCACCTGCACCAGCACATCGCCGCCATTGGCCTTGATGAAGGCCCTCACCAGCGCGGGCCGGCCAGCGCTGCCGCCGAAGGGCGTTGGAATGATCTGGTCGGTGCGGAACTCGGTGACACCATGCAAGGCATCCACCAGCAGGCCGAGCAAGCGATCCTGATGGCGCAGCACAATGATCTGGCTGCTCTTTTGCACCACTGCGCGACGGCCGGTCAGCAACAAGCACAGGTCAAACACCCACACCGAAGCCTGCTCGCGGCCGTTTTGCGTCCAGGCCATCAGGCCTACCCGCCCGCGGCCATCGTCTACCGGTACCGAGGTGAGCTTGGCCGCCGATACGGCCTCCTGCACATGCTCTGCAGAGAGGGCAAACAATTTGCCGTCACCCCAGAAGGTGGCGTACTCCGCGCGTTCGCCACCTTGCAGGCTTACCAGCGGCAGCTCCAGGTCAGCGCTGCGACCCTGGCCCTCGCGCACTGCACCCAGAGCGTCGTACACCACGGCAATCACGTCGTCACGGTAGCCATCGCTGGTTTTGAACTCCCGGTAGCCCTGGGATGCGGCGCTGCCCATGATGGTGTAGTTGCCGCCGCGCTCCACCACCTTAGACAAGCTGCGCCCGGACGGCAGCTGCTGCACCTCGGCCTGCAGAGCCAGTTGGCTGCCTACCGGCATGGCCGGGTCAGTGCTGGCAATGACTTTGCCTGCGCGGTCCACAAACAAGGCCTGCATGCCCGGGCGCTCGCCCACACCGCTGCGCAACATGGCAGTGAATTCCGGTGCCGAATTGAACACAATGCCCACACCGCCCACCACCCGGTCCGGGCGCAGCGGGTCGCGCACGGCTGCGTGGTAGGTGTAGGTGGACTGGCCGCCGTAAAAAGGGTCCGGGCCAAAAGGCGTGACGTAGTAGTCCTGCTCGGTGCGCAACGCCTTGACCCGGGACAGCGTGAGCGCATCGAGTTGCTCACCGGCGATGCCGGGGCCATGGGTTTCATCGAGCTCGGTACTGGCCACAATGCGCCCCTCTGCGTCGTACACAAACAAGCGGGTGTAAACGGTATAGAGCGAATTGATGTAACGGAGGATGCCGGTCACCTCCTCGGCCAGCGCATCGGTCCACACCGGTGCACTCAGTGCCTGGCGCAGCTCCGGCGTCAGAGCCCACCAGCGGCAGTCGTCGGAGCGCTCGTACAAGTTGCGGTCCAACAAATCCACCAGCAAGCGCGCCACAAACTCAGCCTTTTGCAGGCTGGTGTTGAGCACGGTTTCATACAAATCGCCAATCGACTTGGCAAACAGGGCGTTGCTGCGGGCACCGGTTTCGCTGATCTGCGCGAGGATGGCCTTGAGCTTGCTCAGGTCGCCCTGCTGACCGGCCGACATGACCTGCCCGTTCCACACCACGCAGCGTATGGTCTCGGCCGCAGCCATGATTTCAAACAAAGGCCCCGAGAGGGCCTGCGCGTGCGACAGCAAACCGCTGCGCATGCCCGCATCCAGCGCGGCCAGGGCCTGGGTGTCGCGCCCGGTGAAGGCGATGTCCACCGGAATCATGACCTGCCCTTGCCAGCCCGGCGGGCCGGGGTAGCCCTGATAGCCGCCTGAGCGGAAGGTGCGCACCAAATACTGCCGCCCCATGAACACCCACAAACGTGGTGATGCGCTGTGATTCACCGGCACCACCGAGCCCAGCGGAATCCAGGTCGGGTCTGCGGACTCGATCACACGGTTATCGCCATCCAGCAGCAGCATGTTGGAGCGTTTGGCCGCATCGCGGTGCGAGCGGAAGATGCCCGCCATTTCCTGCTCGAAATGAAAGCACAGGCACAGCACGCCGACCACCCGCTGCGTCTGGGGGTGCAGCATGCGCTTGGAGTAAACCAGGGCCAGGCGTTTGTTGGGGCGAAGTTGGCTGAAGCGGAATGTCTCCACAAAGCCGTCGCTGGCCAGCGTTTGCGCGATCAGCGGGTCATCGCTGCCCTCCATGGGCGTGGTCTCGTCGATCTGGACCAGCACGTTGCCCGCGATGTCGAGCAACATGATTTCGTCATACACGGTGTATTTGGTGGCATAGGCCCGCAAGCGCGCGCGGGCAGCGGCCTGGTCGTCGGTGATGCCGGCCACAAAGTTGCACAGCTCGTTGTCGGTTGCCAGAAAGCCGACGTCGGCAGTGCGCTCATACAGGTTGCGCACCACGATGTCGATGACGTACTGCGCCTGGGTGCCGATTTCATCAAGCACCGTGCCCACTTTCTCACTGACCAGGCTGGCCACCAGCTCATGCTCCAGCCGGGTAAAGCCCTCGCGGGTGGCGGCCATGGTGGGGAGTATGGCCTGAGCCTCGTCCGGGCAGTTCATCTTGGCGGATGACTCGATCAGCCGCCACATCAGGTTGAGTTCGTGCAGGGCGCCTTCACACCGGATCACATCCCGCATGTAAGGCAAGAAGGTGTCGATATCCAGCCTGACTGTTTCGGTCATGGTTCCAACTCCCTGTGTTTGGGGCCCGGGGAGGCCGCTTGACCCTCATCAAGCAAGTCGGATGCCACAAGTTACAAAGGGCTAAAAAGTGCCGCCGAATGCCCCGCCGTCCACCAACACGTTCTGGCCCGTCATATAGCCGGCTTGCTGGCTGCACAGGAAAGCGCAGACCTGGCCGAACTCGGCCGGTGTGCCGTAACGGCCCACAGGAATCTGCGCCTGCTGCAGGCGGCGGATGTCTTCCACGCTCTGGCCGGTTTTGGCCGAAGTGGCCTTCACGGTGGCGGCAATGCGGTCGGTGTCGAACTTGCCGGGCAGCAGGTTGTTGATGGTCACGCCCTTGGCGGCCAGGCTGCTGCGGGCCACGCCGGCCACAAAGCCGGTCAGGCCGCTGCGCGCGCCGTTGGACAGGCCCAGAATGTCGATGGGCGACTTCACCGCGCTGGAAGTGATGTTCACAATGCGCCCGAAGCCGCGCGCGGCCATGCCGTCCACCGTGGCCTTGATGAGCTCGATGGGGGTCAGCATGTTCGCGTCTACCGCCTTGATCCAGGCCTCGCGGTCCCAGTCACGGAAATCGCCGGGCGGCGGGCCGCCCGCGTTGGTGACCACAATGTCAAAGTCCGCGCGCATGGCAAATACCGCCTCACGGCCGACCACCGTGGTGATGTCCTGGGCACAAAAAAACACCTCAGCGCCCGTCTTGTCTGCGTGAGCAGCTCTCAAATTCATAGCGGATTGCTCCAAGGCCTCCGCACCCCGCGCCACGATGAGCAGGTTCACACCCTCGGCGGCCAGCGCTTGCGCACAGCCCAGGCCCAGCCCTTTGCTGGCGCCGCACACCAATGCCCATTTGCCTTTGATTCCTAAATCCATGTCGAGTCCTTTTCTATTGTTGGTTAGCGCAGCGTCAGCGCCGGCTACTCACCACATACACACCCAGTAGCACCAAAACGGTGCCCGCCACCACCCACAGGTTCATGGGCTCGTCCAGCAGCAATACGCCCATGAGGATGGTGGACATGGGGCCCACCATGCCCACCTGCGCAGCCAGGCCCGAGCCGATGCACTCGATCGCCATCATCACCATCAGCACCGGAACCACCGTGCAGGCTGTGGCGTTAAGCAGCGAGAGCCACAGCACCTCTGGCGCCACGGCAAACGCAGTGTCCAGCGGCCGCAGCAGCACAAACTGCGCAATGCACAGCACGCAGGCCAAACTGGTGGCCAGCCCCACCAACCGCAGCGAGCCCAGGCGCTGCACCAGCTCGCCGCTATAGCTCAAATACAGCGCATAGCTGATGGCGCTGCCCAGCACCAGGGCCGCGCCCAGCGCCACATGGCCGCCGGCCAAGGTCACTTCGTGGCCGAACACCAGCAGCACGCCGCCGTAACTGATGGCCATGCCCACGCCCTGCGGCAGCGTCACCTTTTTGCCATACAAGGCCATACCCAGCAACACGACGAGCGTGGGGTTGAGGTACAAAATCAGCCGCTCCAGCGAAGCCGAGATGTAGGCCAGCCCCGCAAAGTCCAGAAAGCTGGCGAGGTAGTAACCGGTAATGCCCAGGCCCAGAATGCCCAGCTTGTCTCGGGTGGTCAGCGCCACCACGTCCTGGCCCCGCCGGCGTGCGCGCGGCCCGGTCCACCACACGATGGCCAGGAAAAACGGCAATGCCATCAACATGCGCAGCATGATGAGGCTGACTGCATCCACTCCGGGGTAGCGGTAGGCCAGCTTGACGATGATGGCTTTGCCACTGAAGGCAATGGCACCGGCAACAGCCAGCGCCAGACCTGTTGCTATGGATTTAGGAGCTGCTTGCGCAGATTGCACGGGCGCCAATGGCTAATTTCCCTTCGAACCCTGGCGCAGGCGCTGCACCAGCGTTACACCTGCCAGCACCAGGGCGCCGGCCACGATGCCGACCAAACCGTCCCACACAAAGCCCAGCGGCAGACCATCCAGCAGGTGGTGCAAAAACGGCAAGCCGTGCACCAGAATGCCGCCGCCCACCAGAAACATGGCCGCGGTGCCGGCCACCGACAGCACCTTCATCAGCACCGGTGCTGCGCGCAGCAAGCCGCGCCCCAGCGCCTGGGTGAAGCCGCCTTCGGGCGTGGCGGAGGGCCGACGGGTGAGGTAGAGGCCCAGGTCGTCAATCTTCACAATGCCCGCCACCAGGCCGTACACGCCCACCGTCATGATGAAGGCCACACCGGCCAGCACCATAAGCTGCGTCGTCCAGGCGCTGGTTTGCACCGTGCCCAAGGTGATGGCGATGATTTCGGCCGAGAGAATGAAGTCGGTGCGGATGGCCCCCTTGATCTTGTCTTTCTCCAGCGCCACCAGATCCACTGCGGGGTTTTGCAGCGCCTGCAGAAGCTCGGCTTCATGGGCCTGATCGTCTTCCGCGCGATGCAGAAACTTGTGGGCCAGCTTCTCGAAACCTTCAAAACACAAAAAAGCGCCGCCCACCATGAGCAGCGGCGTCACCAGCCAGGGCGCCACGATGCTGATGGCCAAGGCTGCGGGCACCAGGATCACTTTGTTCAACAGCGAACCCTTGCACACCGCCCATACCACCGGAATTTCGCGCTCGGCGGATACACCGGTGACCTGCTGCGCATTCAAGGCCAGGTCATCGCCCAACACACCAGCGGTTTTTTTGGCGGCGACTTTGCTGAGCACGGCCACGTCGTCCAGGATGGTGGCAATGTCATCGATGAGGGCGAGAAGGCTGCTGGCCATGGGGCTCCTGTTGCGCTATGAAAAAAGGGGATTGTCACCCGTTTGGCGTACACCCATCAGGGCATACCCCATACGGGCTGGCGCAAAGCTTGCTGGAGAATGAAAAAACACAGCGGCAACGCGAACACCATGCCCCCCACTGTCACCTTGGACCGACCCACCACCCACCTCGCCCCCACGGTGCTCGACATCGAGGCCTCCGGCCTGGGCCGCAGCAGCTACCCCATTGAGGTGGGCTATGTGTTGCCGGACGGGCACGCTTACTGCACCTTGGTGCAGCCCGAGCAAGACTGGACGCACTGGGACGACAGCGCTGCCGCTCTGCACCGCATTACCCGCGAGCTGCTGCAGGAACGTGGCCTGCGCGCCCGCGAAGTAGCCACCCTGCTCAACACCCAATTGGCCGGGCAAACCGTGTACTCCGACGGCTGGGCCAACGACTTCACCTGGCTCAACGTGTTGTATGAAGCAGCCGGCATGTCCCCCCGCTTCAAGCTGGAAAACCTGCGCAGCCTGCTCAGCGACGAAGAGGCCGACCAATGGCACGTGGTCAAAGCCAAGATCGCCAGCGAGCGAGGCACCCAGCGGCACAGGGCGAGTTCGGATGCGCGCTTGATCCAGCTCACCCTGCAACGCATCAGGGCGGGTTAATCCCCGGCCTTTTTGGGGCCCCTCCTCCACGGGCAGCAGCCGCTTAGGCAGTAACATGCGGCGGTAAAGCACCACCTACAAAGGAGACAAGAGCCATGGCAATCACCGTAGAAATCAACCTGGGTTACGAATTTGATGTGAAGGCCAAGGCCAGCGAAGTCTTCGCTGTGCTGTCGGACGTTCCCACCTCAGCCAGCCACTTCCCCAAGGTCGACCAGCTGGTCGATCTGGGCGGCGGCGCTTACCGCTGGGAGATGGAAAAAATCGGCATCGCCTCCATCACGCTGCAAACGGTGTACGCCTCCAAATACACCTCCAACAAGGCCAAAGGCACTGTGAGCTGGACCCCGGTGAAGGGCGAAGGTAACGCCCTGGTGGCCGGCAGCTGGAAGATCACCGACAACAAAAAGTCCACCAACATCGTGCTGGAGATCCAGGGCGAACTCACCCTGCCCCTGCCCGGCCTGATGAAGATGGTGGCGGCCCCCGTTGCCGAAGCCGAGTTTGAAAAAATGGTAGAGCAGTACATCGACAACCTCACCAAACACTTTGGCGGGGAAGCGTAAGGGCCGAAAAATCAGGCCGCCAGGCACTTGCTTCTTTAGCCGAAGATCAGGACAGGGGTACCGTTTTGCCTACCAAAGGCCCATCGCACATCGCGAGTACCTTGGTCCTTGCAGCAGCCCTATTGTGTCTGGGCGTCTCACTCGCTTGTTGGTATTTCTATTTCACGGTGTATTGGCCGTACCGGAACCTCTTCGACGAAACGGATCGCTATTTCGATGCGCAAACCCTGGTCGTTCACCAGGAACAGAGCGGCTTGTTGATCTGGCCTGCATTGGCACTCTCCATGTTGACCGTCATGCTCGGAGTCGCGTGGAGAGCCATCCGCAGCACCAATGGACCACGCAATTTATAGTCAAAACCGCCGCTAGCGCTCACCGGATATGCGCAAGCAGCTACCAAATCAATAGCAAATTGCGTCAATCCACCCGCTTCTCATAGCGCTGCGCCAGTACCGCGCAGACCATGAGCTGGATCTGGTGGAAGATCATGAGGGGCAGAAGCATCATGCCCACCTGCGGGGCTGCGAACAGCACCTTGGCCATGGGGACACCGCTGGCGAGGCTCTTTTTGGAGCCGCAGAAGACGATGGTGATTTCGTCTTCTTTGATGAAGCCCAGCTTGCGACTACCCCAGGTGGTGGCGGCCAACACCAGCGCCAGCAGCACACAGCACGCCACAGTAAGGGCTAACAGCATGGGCAAGGGCACGTGGCTCCACAAGCCCTCGATAACCGCTGCGCTGAAGGCGGTGTAGACCACCAGCAGGATGGAGCTTTGGTCCACCATCTTGAGCGTGGCGGCATGGCGCTTTACAAAGCCGCCCACCAGCGGCTGCAACAACTGGCCCAGCGCAAAGGGCAGCAGCAGTTGCTCCATGATGTGGATCACCGCGTCCAGCGCGCTGCCACCTGACAAGCCACCGGGCACCACAAACCAGCTCACCAGCAGGGGCGTAACAAACACACCAATCAGGCTGGAAGCCGACGCGCTGCAAACAGCCGCCGCCACATTGCCTCGCGCCATGGCAGTGAACGCGATGGCCGACTGCACCGTGGCAGGCAAGGTGCACAAAAACAGCATGCCCACCGCCAGCTCGGGGCTCAGCGTCCATGCGAACACTGGCTTGAGCAGCAGCCCCACCAGCGGAAACAGCCCGAAGGTAAAGCCCAACACCAGTAGATGCAGCCGCCAATGACTCAGGCCGGCCACCACGTTGGCGCGGGAGAGTTTGGCGCCATGCATGAAAAAAAGCAGGGCAATAGCGGCGGTGGTGATCCATTCAAACGCCTGGGCCACCGCACCTTGGGCGGGGAACAGACTTGCCAGCGTGACTACGCCGATCAGGACCAGGGTGAAGTCGTCAGGGAGAAAGCGGGGACGTTGCATGGGGGCAGAGCATACCTGTGCAGTTGGCTAGGCAAAGTCAGCATCCAGCACGACCCGGTAGCGGGCGTTACCACTGCGCAAGTGGGCCACTGCGTCATTCACGCGGGACATGGGGAAGTGTTCCACCTGTGGCGCAATGCCGTGGCGGGCACAAAAGTCCATCATCTTCATGAGCGTGACCGGAGATGGCGTGGGCGATGCCGAGATGCTGCGCTGCCAGGACAGCAGGCTGCCGGTGCGCAGCTTCATGGCTTCAGTGACCACGCCCACCATGTGCATGCGCCCTTTGGGTGCCAGTGTGCCGAGAAGTGCATCCCACTCCAGGCTAGCACCCACGGTCACCAGCAAAAAGTCCAGTTGGCCTGCAAAGGCCTTGAGTTCTTTCACATCCACACTCGACACCGTGCGGTGCGCACCCAGCGCGAGCGCCTCTTCCCGCTTGGAGGGGCTGGAGGTGAACGCGGTCACATCACAACCCCAGGCTTTGGCGAACTTGACGGCCAGATGACCCAGCCCGCCTATGCCCACCACACCCACGCGGTCGGTGGGTTTGATGTCGTTGATCACAAAGGGCAAAAACGCTGTGCCGCCACCGCACATCAGCGGGCCTGCAGCCGCGGGGTCCAGCCCCTCGGGAATGGGCAAGGCCCAACTCCAGTGCGAACGCACCTTGTCGGCAAAACCACCATGGCGGCCGATGATGGTGGGCTGACGCGTGGCGCACAGGTTTTGCTCGCCCCCCTGGCAGAAGCGGCAGTGCTGGCAACTGTTGCTGTGCCAGCCCAGGCCCACACGCTGCCCCACACTGCGCCCCTTGACCTGCGGCCCCACCGCCACGATCGTGCCCACCACCTCATGCCCGGGCACGACCGGGTAGCTCACCGGAAACCACTCGCTGTCGACCATGGCGAGGTCGGAGTGGCAGATGCCGCAGTACTCCACCGCGATCTCCACCTCTTCAGCGCCCATGGTGCCGGGATCGTAGTCCAGCCGTTGCAGATCAGCACTTTTGCCGGGGGCTGCCCAGCTGCGAAATGTAGTCATAGGGGTCTCCTGCATAGGTCGTGGCATGCGCGCCAAGGCGCAGCGTACCGCGAAGAGGTGGCGCCAAATGTCGGCCTTGTAACCCCCGCGACTGCCGCCGCTTGGACAGATAATCCACCGGCACGGCCCGTTAGCCTGGCCCAGACCAACCCAGCCCGAGAAGACATTTATGCATCGCGTCGCCATCAGCAGCACCGGAATCTTCACCCCGCCCGAGGTCATTACCAATGCGGAATTGGTGGCTTCGTACAACGCCTATGCGGCCCTGCAGAACGCCCGCCACGCCGACGAGATTGCTGCGGGCACCCGGGTAACGCTCACGGACTCCAGCGTGGAGTTCATTGAAAAGGCCTCCGGCATTCAGCGCCGCTATGTCATGGAAAAAACCGGTGTGCTGGACCCTGAGCGCATGCGCCCGCACTTCACACCCCGGCCTGACACCGAGATTTCGCTGATGGCCGAAATTGCGGTCAAAGCCTGCCAGGACGCGCTCTCAGCTGCCGGCAAAACCGCAGCCGATGTGGACGGTGTGATTTGCGCCAGCGCCAACATGCAGCGCCCCTATCCGGCCATGGCCATCGAGATTCAGACGGCATTGGGTGTGCAGGGCTACGGTTTTGACATGAACGTGGCCTGCTCTTCCGCCACCTTTGCGCTGGAGCAAGCGGTGAACGCCGTGCGCTGCGGCAGTGCCCGTGCGGTGGTGGTGGTGAACCCCGAGATCACATCCGCCCACCAGGCCTGGATAGACCGCGACTGCCACTTCATCTTCGGCGATGTGTGCACTGCCATTCTGGTGGAGCGCCTGGACCTGGCACCCGCCGGAAGTTTTGAGGTGCTGGGCACGAAGCTGCTGAGCACTTTCAGCAACAACATCCGCAACAACAACGGCTTCATGTCGCGCTCGGAAGACCGTGACCCGGACGACCGTGATCAGCTCTTCCGCCAGGAGGGCCGCAAAGTGTTCAAAGAGGTGTGTCCCATGGCTGCCGAGCACATCGAACAGCACTTGAAATCTCTGGACCTCACGCCGCAGCAGGTGCGACGTTTCTGGTTGCACCAGGCCAACCTGGGCATGAACCAGCTGATTGCCAAAAAACTCTTGGGGCGGGACGCTACGGTGGACGATGCCCCGGTGATTCTGGACGAATTCGCCAACACGGCATCGGCGGGCTCCATCATCTCTTTCCACCGTCACCACGCAGACATTGCAGCGGGTGAGGTGGGAGTGATCTGCTCGTTCGGAGCAGGCTACTCCATCGGTAGCGTGGTGGTGAAGCGCCTGCCCTAGGCCCCCACGCTCCGCCGCTGCGCGGGTCCCTGCCCCCCGAGGGGGCTAATTTGCCTTGGGGCGGCCCGGCGGCAAATTGCTGCGGATCATCCTACGCGAAGGAGTGCAGCGGTCAAAGACTAGTTCAGGGGACGCTTGAGGCGCATTTCCTCGATCTTGACGGCACCGAACTGCACGGTCTTGGCGGTGTTCATTTCGCGCTTGAAACCGGCGAGCTCGTGGAAACGCATGGCGCGCTCGTTGGCAATCGGCAGCCACACGCTCACGTTGGCGCAACCTTCTTCGAGCAGGCCTTCGCGGGCGGCATCCCACAGGGCCAGTCCCACGCCTTTGTCCCAGTGGCTGGAGGCGACGTAAATGGCCCAGATCTCGCCCATGGTGGGTGGGGTGCCTTTGTCGCGGGAACGGTCAAAACCAACGAAACCGACAATCTTGTCGTCATCCATAGCCACCTGAACCTGGGGTTCGGCGTACTCAATCGCTTCGCGCCAGTAAGCCTGGCGCTTGTCCAAGGGGGTCACGGGAACCGGTGTATCGGCCAGCATGCTTTTGAAGGCTTCGCGAACAGAAGAATTGTGGAGCTCAGCGATGGCTTTGGCATCACGTAGTGTGGCGGGGCGAACCTTGAAAGTAGTCGTACTGGACATGTCTAACGCAAACTCAAGCAAAATTGAAAAAAAGAGCGTGATTGTCGCAGCATTCGACAAAGGCCTCTTACGCTGCCATTTTTCAGGGCTTTGACAGCCCGACCACCCACCGGATGACCACCCCCAAAAGCCAAGTCACACCTACAGCAAGCCACCAAGTTTCGGTGCTGCCCGACGGGTTGAACTTCGTGACCGATGGGGTGGCCAGCGTGCTGGAATCCGGCCTGCTAGGGGGTGTGGAACTGCCGAGCTCTTGCCGCAACGGCACCTGCCGCGAATGCATGTGCCGGCTGGTATCGGGCAACGTACGCTATCGCATTGACTGGCCGGGCCTCAGTGCTGACGAAAAGGCCGAGGGCTGGTTTCTGCCCTGCGTGGCCTTGGCGCAGTCGGATTTGCAAATCGAACAGCCCTTCGCGCAAGCGCGCTGAATCGGTACAAACACGGGGGTCGCAGGCATGCGGCACCTAGGGTCATCACCATTGCCCCGTCCATATGCCAAAAGAACAATGCCCTGAAACCACACAGGGACCACCATGACACCCATCACCGTACAACCTGCCGACCTGCCTCTGGCCTGCCTGTACCGCTGGGAGAAGGAGCGCCCCAACGAAATTTACCTGTCGCAGCCCATGAGTGGCGGGCAGGTGCTGGAGATCACCTGGGCCCAGGCCGCCGGTCAGGTGCGCTGCATGGCCCAGTGGCTGCAGTCCCAAGGCTGGCCTGCCGGCAGCCGGGTTGCCATCATCGGCAAAAACAGCGCGCATTGGATTCTGGCTGACATGGCCATTGCCATGGCGGGCTACGTGTCGGTGCCCATTTATCCCACCTTCAACGGTGAGGCCCTGAGCTACATCCTGCTGCACAGCGAGAGCAAGGCCTTGTTTGTGGGCAAGATGGATGACATTGCCAACCTGCGCACCGGTGTCCCCCCTGAGCTGCCACTGATTGCCCTGCCCTTGGCACCCAATATGCATGCCCACCAATGGTTGGAACTGG
This sequence comes from Curvibacter sp. Hmag1.1, assembly GCF_059769165.1. Taxonomy (NCBI): domain Bacteria; kingdom Pseudomonadati; phylum Pseudomonadota; class Betaproteobacteria; order Burkholderiales; family Comamonadaceae; genus Curvibacter; species Curvibacter sp. Hmag1.1. The sequence goes on along the minus strand of NZ_JBMBGX010000002.1, from coordinate 3,046,421 downwards.
TCAGCGCCACCAGCCCCATGGCTGCGAGCCCTGAGCCCGCAGGAGAGAACACCAGCACCATCATTTACACCTCGGGCACCACCGGCAAGCCCAAGGGCGTGGTGCACACCTTCAACAGCATGGCCTGGGGCGTGAGCTGCGCCACCCAGCGCTTCCCCATGAGCAGCGCGGACCGCTATATCTCGTACCTGCCTCTGGCGCATGTGGCAGAACGCATGTTGATTGAGCAGGCATCTCTGCGCTATGGCGGGCACATTTTCTTTGCCGAGTCTTTGGACACTTTTTTGCAGGACCTGCAGCGCGCCCGGCCTACCATCTTTTTCTCGGTGCCGCGCCTCTGGGTCAAGTTCCAGCAGGGTGTGCTGGGCAAAGTACCGGCCAAGAAGCTGCGCACCTTGTTGAGCCTGCCTGTCATCAGCACATTGGTACGACGCAAGATTCTCAAGGGCCTTGGCTTAGACCAATGCCGCATTGCTGCAGGGGGGGCAGCGCCCATGCCGGCCGATGTGCTGCAGTGGTACCGCAACCTGGGTCTGGACCTGGTCGAGGTCTATGGCATGACCGAAAACAGCGGCGTGTCGCACTCCACTTTGCCCGGCTCGCGCCAGACCGGCTCGGTCGGCAAACCCTATGACGGTGTGGAAAGCAGGATAGACACCGACAGCGGCGAGATACAGATGCGCAGTCTGGGCCTGATGAAAGCCTACTACCGCGAACCTGAACTCACAGCCGAAACCTTCACGCCGGATGGCTGGCTGCGCACCGGGGACAAAGGTCACATGGACCGCGAGGGTTACCTCAGCATTACCGGGCGGGTCAAGGACATGTTCAAGACCAGCAAGGGCAAATACATCGCTCCCGCGCCGATTGAGGACAAACTGGTCACACACAGTTCCATTGAGGCTTGTGCGGTGACGGGCGCGAACTTTGCCCAGCCGTTTGCTTTGGTCATGCTGTCACCCGACGCTATCGATCTGAGCAAAACTTCGGAAGGACGAAACACCTTGGAGAAGGCGCTGGAGGTGCATTTGCACGACGTGAACCAGCAGCTGGAACCGCACGAGAAGCTGGATTTTCTGGCTGCTGTCACCACCACGTGGACCGCAGAAAACGGCATGGTGACCCCTACTCTAAAGGTCAAACGCCCTTGCATAGAAACCGCCTACGGCCCATCGTTTGAGCGCTGGTCCCACATGAAAAAAGGGGTAGTCTGGGCTGACAGCACCGCATAAGGCAGCTGGGGTAAGCTCACCCCATGCGAGCAAGCCTGACCTTCCTCCAGCGCAGTGCCATCACTGCGCTTTTTTGTTTCTGTTGCGTACTACTCGCGTGGCCTCTAGCTGGGCATGCACAGCCCGGCGGCATGGCAGAACGGACACGCGCCTGCACAGCCTGCCATGGCGAGCAAGGCAAGGCCGGGCCCGATGGCTACTACCCCCGAATTGCAGGGAAACCTGCCGGCTACTTGTACAACCAGCTGCAAAACTTTCAGGAAGGGCGCCGCCAGTACAGCCCCATGCAGCACCTGATTGCCCCCCTGAGCGACGATTACCTGCGGGCCATGGCGGACTACTTTGCCAGCCTGCATGTGCCCTACCCTGCGCCAGCAACTGCCACGGTAGCCCCTGATGTCCTGGCGCGCGGCAAGGCGCTGGTGCTGCAGGGCGATGAAAGCCGGCGCTTACCCGCCTGTATCGCCTGCCACGGCCAGGCCCTAACTGGACTACAACCCGGTGTTCCCGGCTTGCTCGGTTTGCCACGTGACTACCTGAACGCCCAACTGGGCGGATGGCAAACCGGCCAGCGCAGAGCCCACGCGCCTGACTGCATGGCAACCATCGCCAAGCGCCTGAGCGATGCAGACGTGAATGCCATCTCCCAGTGGTTGTCGTCCCAACCCGTACCTGCCAATAGCACGGCGGTATCGGTGCGACCAGCGCGACCCGCGCAACTGAGCCCCCTGCCTGAATGCGGAAGCGCGCCATGAAAAAGATTTTTGCCGGACTCTGCGCTGCGGCTTTGTTGTTCGTCGTGGTAGCGGAATGGGTGGCACCGGCGGTGCGCATGTCAACGCCCCCCCCAAAGACCTTTCCCGCCAATCAGGACGCGACACTGGTGCAGCGCGGCGCCTATCTGGCACGCCTAGGAAATTGTGCCCAATGCCACACCGCGCGCGGTGGTGCAGCCTATGCAGGCGGAGTTGGATTGCAAACGCCATTCGGGCGCGTGAATCCCGGCAACCTCACTCCCCACCCCACCGCCGGCATTGGCCAATGGAGCGAGGGCGACTTCTGGCGTGCCATGCACCAGGGCGTGGGACCTGACGGGCGCGTGCTGAACCCCGCCTTTCCGTACACCAGCTTCACCCGGGTGAGCCGCGCCGACAGCGACGCCTTGTTTGCGTACCTGCGCACCCTGCCGGCATCTGACACGAAGAACAAGTCGCACGAGTTACCTTGGCCACTCGGCACCCAAACCGCACTCACTGCATGGCGCATCCTGCATTTCAGCGAAGCGGAAACATCAACCATCGCCCAGGTAGATGCGCCCCCTTCGGCACGCCGAGGCTCTGAACTGGTGCAAGGCCTGGGGCACTGTGCCGAATGCCACACCCCGCGGAACCGGCTGGGCGGTCTGCGCACATCCGCCGCTTGGAATGGTGCCACTTTGCCCGATGGCCGCTGGTACGCGCCCGCCTTGAATGACCCATCGGAAGCAGGACTCAGTAACTGGGAAGCTGCTGACATCGTCACCCTGCTGACGCGAGGGCAGCACCAGCAAGCCTACGTGGCGGGCCCGATGGCCGAAGTCGTGCGCAACAGCACCCAGTACCTGGAACCCGGGGATGCCCTGTCCATGGCGCTTTACCTGCAAACACTGAACAAGGGAGCGGCCGCCCCTAAGCCAGCGGCTGCCTCAGGTCGCGAGAACGCCTTGGGCGCAAAGCTGTACGAAAAACACTGCGCCCAATGCCACGGCAAAAGCGGTGAAGGGGTGGACAACGCCTACCCTGCCCTGGCAGACAACCGCGCTGTGCTGATGGACAGCACCAACAACCTGGTCCTGATCTTGCTCAAAGGGGCCTATGGGCCATCCACCACCGGCAAACCGCAACCCTTCGGCATGCCGCCGTACCAGTTTGTACTCAATGATGTGGAGATGGCCAGCGTGCTCAGTTTCATTCGCAATAGCTGGGGCAATCACGCGTTACCCGTGACTGAGTTTGATATAAACAAGATTCGCAATGCCCCTGACCGATAGGCCCACCATGCCCCCCCCCCTTTCCGACTGATTTCCCTTTGTTCCGCGCTCGTGTTGGCGGGCTGTGCAGGCCTCCCTTCAACGAGCCCTCAGCCGGACAAGGAGTACGCCATCACCATCCTCCACACCAACGACCACCATGGCCGTTTCTGGAAAAACCGGGATGGCGAATACGGCATGGCCGCGCGCAAAACCGTGGTGGATCAAATCCGCAAGGAAGTGGCGGCCGCAGGCGGCTACAGCCTGCTGCTCGATGGTGGCGACGTGAACACCGGCGTGCCCGAGTCTGACCTGCAAGACGCCGTTCCGGACTTCCGCGGGATGAACCTGCTGGGTTATGACGCGATGGCGGTGGGAAACCACGAGTTCGACAAGCCCCCCGTGGTGCTGCAGATGCAGCGCGACCTGGCGACCTTCCCGATGCTGTCAGCCAACATCTACCGTGATGGCAAGCGCATGTTTGAGCCCTACAAGCTGTTCAACCTGGGTGGAGTGCGCGTGGCGGTGATGGGATTGACCACCGAAGACACCCAAAAGATGGTGCACCCCGACAACATTCGCAACATCGAATTCCGCAATGCGCAGACTGAAGCTGCGAAGGTGGTTCCGGAGTTGCGCGGCAAAGCCGACGTCGTGATTGCTGCTACGCACATGGGGCACTACGAGAACGGCACCCATGGCACCCAGGCACCCGGCGATGTGGAACTGGCACGCGCGGTCAAAGGCATTGACATGATCGTAGGTGGCCACACCCAGAACCCCGCCTGCATGAAGGCTGAAAACGTACTTGACCGCGCGTACGTGCCCGGCAGCGACTGCAAGCCTGATCGCCAGAACGGCACTTGGGTCGTGCAAGCGCACGAATGGGGCAAGTACGTGGGCCGGGCCGACTTCACGTACAAGAACGGTGAGTTCAAGCTGGTGAAATACGCGCTGATCCCCATCAACCTCAAAAAACCGGTCAAAACGGCGGACGGCAAAAACAGCCTTGTGACCTACACCCCGGAAATCGCAGAGTCCCCAGAGATGCTGCAAATGCTCAAGCCATTCCAGGAATTCGGGCAACAAAAGCTGATGATGGAAGTGGGTAGCAGCGATGGCAAGCTCGAAGGCGATCGCAGTGTGGTTCGCAGCCAGCCCGCCGCTTTGGGCGTGATGATCGGCCGCTCCATGATGGAGAAAACCAAGGCGGACTTTGCCGTGGTCAACGCGGGTGGCGTGCGCGATTCGCTCCCGGCAGGCAAGATCACGTACAAAGACGTAGTCACCGTACACCCTTTCGGCAACACCATTGCCGTGGTGGATTTCACGGGCAAGGAAGTCATGGATTACTTGGGTGTCATTGCGAAAATGACCCCGGGCTCCGGTGCCTTCCCGCAGTTTGCAGGAATACGCCTTGTCATCGACAAAGGTGCGGTGATGCAAGCCACCGTAGCGGGTAAAGCCATTGACCCCGCTGGCAAGTACCGCATGGCCATCAATAATTTTGTGGCCTCGGGCGGAGACGGTTACCCCAAAGTGGTGGGGCACCCCAGCTACGTGGACACCGGCTTTGTGGATGCGGACGTGCTTCGCGGCTTTATTGCTGCACACAGTCCGCTGAAAGCTGCTGATTTCCAGCCGGGTGACCAAGTGGTTCGCCGCTGATGCCTTCGTTCCCCCGTAACCGCAGGCCGCAATTCAACCTGCGGACGGTGCCCGCGCCCTGGGCGGAAGGTCGTGCAGGCCAACACATGATCATCGACGGCTATGCGCCGTCTCAGATGATTGAGGACCTGCGCAAATACCAGGCCGAACTTGAAATCCAGAACAAGGCGCTTCGCTATTCGCAACAGGAAGCCGAAGGCGCCTCGGAACGATTTGCCACCCTGTTCTCCAATGTGCCGCTGGCCCTGATGGTGGTAGACGAGGGTGGCCTGGTGCTGGCGAGCAATGCCATGGCACTGCGCTTGTTCCAGCCGCTGGAAAATGACCCCCCGCTGAATTTCCTACTGCCTTTTGTGGGTCCCGAACACACGGATGAAGTGGCAGTGGCCTTCTCCAGCGCGCGCCAGGAAGGCACCAGCGAAGTCAATGAGGTGCAGTTCCTGTCGGGCACACAAGGCACGTTCACCGGCGACCTGCACATTGCCCGCATCGAGAACCCCAGCGACGATCTGGCGCACTTTATTTGCGCTGTGATTGACCAAGGGCCGCTACTCACCCAGCGCCACGCCCTCCTGGAAAGTGCGGCCGTTCTGCGCCAGCGCAACGAGGACCTGCTGCTGAGCGAAAACCGCATGGCGGCCATCATCAATTCGTCGCTGGATGCCATTTTGTGTATCGACGACAAGCAACTCATTACCGTCTTCAACCCGGCCGCTACCGCCTTGTTTGAATGCCCGGCGGAGCAGGCTTTCGGCGCCCGCTTGGGGCAGTTTCTGCCGGATGTGGAAAAAGCCCTGAGTGAGGGCAATGTGCCCGCTCAGGCCATGTTGGGCGAGTTCACCGCGACCACCTTGGGTGGCAAGCAAATCTATGTGGAAATCAGTGTGTCGCTGGAGCGCCGCCTTCGCACTCGCACGCCCTTTCGCTCAGACGACCCCAACGCCATTGCCATGCGCGGACAGCCGGGCATGCAGGGCTCCATCACCACGATTTTTGCGCGCGACCTCACCTCCAAAAAGCTGGCGGAGGCCCAGCGCATTGCGCTGGAAACCCAACTGCGTGAATCACAAAAAATGCAGGCCATGGGCACCATGGCCGGCGGCATTGCGCATGACTTCAACAACATCCTGAGCGCTATTCTGGGCAATGTGGATTTGGCCAAGCAGGACACGCCCACAGGATCTTCTGCCCTGGTGAGCCTGGTAGAAATCGAGAAAGCCGGCCGGCGCGCCCGCGATCTGGTGCGTCAGATTTTGACCTTCAGCCGCAATGAGCCGCCCAAGCGAGTACCTATTCAGCTGGCCGAAGTCATTCACGAGACCCAGCGCCTGGTGCGCGTGGCCATTCCGCCGGGCGTGGATTTCAAATTGGTGGTGGCCGAAGGCTGCCCCTTGGTGCTGGCCGATGCGACCCAGGTCGAGCAGGCCCTTCTGAACCTGTGCACCAACGCCATCCTTGCACTGGGCCACAACAAAGGCTCCGTGACCATTGAGCTGGGTACTACGACCCTCTCACTGCCGTTCAATGACCGCATCGGCGTGCCTCCGGGCCGCTATGTGACTTTGCGCGTGCGCGATACCGGCAGCGGCATGAGCCAGCAGACTATTGAGCGCATCTTCGAGCCCTTTTTCACCACCCGCCAGGTGGGCCAGGGCACCGGGCTGGGCTTGGCCGTGGTGCACGGCATCATGCAAACCCACCAGGGGGGTATCGATGTGCAGAGCGCCCCCAACGAAGGCAGCGTATTCACGCTGTATTTCCCCGCCACAGGTGCCGCACCTGTAGAGGCACTGGAGCCTGAGCCGGTAACCGAAGTTGAGGGCCGCGGCCGGCACGTCATGTATGTGGACGATGACCAGGCTCTGGTTTTTCTGGTGAACCGTGTGCTCACCCGCAAGGGTTTCAAGGTCACGGTGTTTACCGACCCTCTGGAGGCCGAAGCCGCCCTGCGCAGCCAACCCGAGATTTATGACCTGCTGGTCACCGACTACAACATGCCAGGCTACAGCGGCCTGGACTTGCTGCGGGATGCCAAAGCCATCCGTGCGGACTTGCCAGTGGCTGTAGCCTCCGGCTATGTCACTCCGGAAATTGAGCAACGTGCCCTCCAGGAAGGCGCCAGCGCCCTCATTTACAAACCCAATGACGTGAACGAGCTGTGTGAAACCGTGCAGCGATTGATCAGCCACCCCGATGCACAGCCCTGACGACCATTACAACCCGCCTGCCCAGACCGAGCTGCCTGTGGTGTACATGGACGATGCGATGCTGGTGCTCAACAAGCCTGCCGGCCTGCTGACCGTACCCGGCCGCGGTGAATCCAAGCAGGACTGCCTGAGCAAACGCGCGCAAGACGTTTATCCGGAAGCCCTGATCGTGCACCGGCTGGACCGGGACACCTCGGGTCTGGTGGTCATGGCACGTGGTGTCAATGCCCAAAGGGCCATCAACCTAAGTTTCGAGAAGCGGTTGGTGGACAAGCGCTATGAGGCCGTAGTGATCGGCCTGCTGCCAGTGAGTGACGATTGGGAGGAGATTGACCTGCCCTTGCTGGTGGACTGGCCCAACCGCCCAAAACGCACGGTCAATCATGCCGAAGGCCAGCAAGCCCTGACCCGCTGGCGCTGCATCTCTGTGGATGAGGTGATTGGCTGCTCCCGCGTGGAGCTGGAGCCGGTCACCGGCCGCACCCACCAGCTGAGGGTGCACATGCAGGCGCTGGGCCACCCCATGCTGGGCGACACGCTATACGCCACTCCGGAGGCCCTGGCCCTGTCAGACCGGTTGCAACTGCATGCCCGCAGCCTGTCCATCCCCCACCCGGTCAGCGCTCAGGTGGTCGAATTCACCGCGCCCGTGCCGTTTTAAGCCCCCTGCGGCAGTGAAGGCGGGGGCAGCGCCTAAAATGAAGCGGTGACCAACATACTCAACGCTGACCTCCATTGCCACTCTGTGGTGTCCGATGGCACGCTCACCCCGGAAGCCCTGGCCGAACGCGCCAAGTCCAACGGCGTGGAACTCTGGGCCCTGACCGACCACGACGAGATCGGTGGGCTGCAACGCGCCCGTGACGCCGCGCACGCCCAAGGCATGCGCTACCTCACTGGGGTGGAGATTTCGGTCACGTTTTTGCATCAGACCGTGCACATCGTCGGCTTGGGCTTTGATGCTGAGAACGACGATTTGCGCCAGGGCCTGCGGCGCACGCGGGGCGGGCGTAAAGAACGGGCCATGGAAATGTCCGACGGGCTGGCCAAAGTCGGCATCAAAGACGCCTTTGAGGGCGCCCTGAAGTTTGTCGGCAACCCTGAACTGATTTCGCGCACCCACTTCGCACGTTTTCTGGTCGAGACCGGAGCCTGCAAAGACACCAATGAAGTCTTCCGCAAGTACCTGACTGAAGGCAAACCGGGCTATGTGCCCCACCGCTGGGCGACCCTGAAGGACGCCGTGCAATGGATCACCCAGGCCGGCGGCATGGCCATCATCGCGCACCCCGCGCGCTACAAGTTCAGCCCGAATGAAGAGTTCGCCTTGTTCACCGAATTCAAGGGTCACGGCGGCCAGGGCGTGGAAGTCGTGACCGGTAGCCATTCCGCAGCCGAGTACGTGACCTACGCGGGCACCGCCAAGGAATTCGGCTTGGCAGCTTCGCGCGGCAGCGATTTTCACAGCCCGCTGGAGAGCCACACCGAACTGGGCACCCTGCCCTATTTGCCGGGTGGCCTGACCCCCGTGTGGGAATTGCTGAGCGCACGCATCCAGTAACCCGATAACCTTTGAGGACCGGCGCTCAGCCGCCACCCCGCCATGGCGCAGTATTTCGACGTTCACCCCGACAACCCCCAGCCCCGCTTGCTCAAGCAGGCCATCGCCCTGCTGGAAAAAGGCGGCATTCTGGCGGTACCCACCGACTCCAGCTACGCACTGGTCTGCCACCTGGACGACAAGGCGGCGGCCGACAAGTTGCGCAGCATCCGCGGGGTGGACGACAAGCACCACCTGACCCTGCTGTGCCGCGACCTGAGTGAGCTGGCCAACTACGCGCGAGTCGACAACAGGCAATACCGCCTGCTTAAGGCCGCTACACCGGGCGCCTACACCTTCATCCTGGAAGCTAGCAAGGAAGTGCCGCGCCGGGTCAGTCACCCCTCCCGCAAGACCATAGGTCTGAGGGTGCCTGAGCACCAAGTGCTCCAGGAGCTTCTGGCGCACTACGGATCTGCGCTGCTAGCTACTACTTTGATAGCAAAAGGTGAGTCCGAGCCACTCAACGACGCACAGGACATACGCGAACGCTACGAGCACCAGATCGCGGCCGTCATCGATGCAGGTGCCTGTGCACTGGAGCCCACCACCGTCATTGACCTGACCGGCGAAGAGCCGGAACTGATCCGCCAAGGTGGCGGAGACCCCGCATTGCTCGGGCTCTGAAGCCGGCGGGGTATCCTGATTTCACCGCCCTCCCCTGACCAACTGAGAAAACCTCCCCTGTGGACATTGCCAACCTGATCCAAACTGTCGCCATCTATGCCTTGCCGGTGCTATTCGCTATCACCGTGCACGAAGCGGCTCACGGCTATGCGGCCCTTTACTTCGGCGACAAGACCGCCGCCATGCTGGGGCGCATCACCCTTAACCCCGCCAAACACATCGACCCGGTAGGCACCATCCTGATGCCGCTGCTGCTGTATTTTGCAACCTCCGGCGCCATTTTGTTCGGCTATGCCAAACCGGTACCCGTGCGGTTTGGAAATTTGCGCAACCCCAAGCGCGACATGATCTGGGTGGCCCTGGCAGGCCCGGGTGCCAACTTGGCCATGGCGCTGGCATGGGGCATAGGCATGTACCTGCTGAGCGGCGCCGGCGTGACCGAACCCTTCTTCCTGAAAATGTGCGAAGGCGGTGTGCTGGTCAACGTGGTGATGTTCGCGTTCAACCTCTTCCCCTTGCCTCCGCTGGATGGCGGACGCATCATGGTCGGACTGCTGCCGCTCAAGCAGGCACTGACGTTCTCGCGCATTGAGCCCTGGGGCTTCTTCATTGTGATGGCGCTGGTGATTGCCGGTGTGCTCAGCGCAGTGTGGATGCAGCCCGTGATGTCACTGACCTTCGGCTTGCTGGACTTGCTGCTCACCCCTTTTTCCATGCTGGCGCGCTGAAGCGTCACCCCCCCCAGATTCGACTGATAGATTTGCACCCATGAGTACTGTTCGCTTCCTCACCGGCATCACGACTTCCGGCACCCCGCATCTGGGCAACTACGTGGGCTCCATCCGCCCCGCCGTGCGCCACAGCAAGGCGCCGGGCGTGGAGAGTTTTTACTTTCTGGCCGACTACCACGCGCTCATCAAGATCGACGAGCCTGAGCGCATCCAGCGCTCCACGCTGGAGATTGCTGCGAGCTGGCTGGCTGCGGGTCTGGACCCATCGCATGTGACCTTTTACCGCCAGTCGGATGTGCCTGAGATTCCGGAACTCTGCTGGTTCCTGACCTGCGTGACCGGCAAGGGGATGCTCAACCGCGCCCACGCCTACAAGGCCTCGGTGGACAAAAACACCGCCGCCGGTGTGGACCCGGATGCCGACGTGACTGCCGGGCTCTTCATGTACCCGGTGCTCATGGGTGCGGACATTTTGATGTTCAACGCGCACAAGGTGCCCGTGGGGCGCGACCAGATTCAGCACATCGAAATGGCGCGCGACATGGCAGCCAGCTTCAACCACCGCTATGGCGAGCACTTCGTGCCGCCCCAGGCCGAGATTGAAGAGTCGGTTGCCACCCTGCCCGGCCTGGACGGCCGCAAGATGAGCAAGAGCTACGACAACACCATTCCGCTGTTCAGCAGCCGCGAACAACTCAAGAAACTGATTGCCGGCATCAAGACCGATTCGCGCTCACCCGGCGAGCCCAAGGACACCGAGGGCTCGGCCCTGTTCCAGATCTACCAGGCCTTTGCTTCTGAAGAAGAAACCGCCAAGCTGCGCCAAGCCTATGCCGACGGTATTGCCTGGGGCGACGCCAAAACCATCCTCTTTGAGCGCATTGACCAAGAGATCGCCCCCATGCGCTCGGCGTACGAAGATTACATGGCGCACCCTGAAAAGGTGGAGGCTCTGTTGCTGGCCGGTGCGGCCAAGGCACGCGCCATCGCCACGCCTTTCATGACCCAGCTACGCAGCGCCGTGGGCCTGCGCCGCCTGCAAGCCACGGCACAGACCGGTACGGCCAAAGCAGACAAAGTGGCGCTGGCATCCTTCAAGCAGTACCGAGAGAAAGACGGCCAGTTTTACTTCAAGCTCGCCGCGGCCGATGGGACGGTGTTGCTGCAAAGCAAGGCCTTCGCATCCGGCAAAGACGCCGGGCAGACCATTGCGCAGTTGCAGCGTGAAGGCTCTGCCGGGCTCCCCGGACTGCAATCCTCGTTGGAGCGCGTGGATGCTGCAGGCGTGGCAGCCGCAAGCGCTGCCTTGGATGCACTGGCAGCCGCTGCCGCTGAAGCCGCCAAAGAGAAGGCAGCCAAGGCACAGGGCTAACTTGCTATTTATTTGATAGCTACTCGCGCAATAGCGACGAGCGCTAGCAGTCGATTTAACCCCCAACCGGACGGAGCAAGACCATGAGTGACTTTCCCAAAGACATTTACACCGAACCGCATCCGGTTGATGTGAACACATTGGCCAACCTAGGCCCGCTGCGAGGCATGGCAGGCGTCTGGGAAGGCATGCGGGGCCTGGACGTGAAGCCCAAAGCCGAAGGCCCCAAGAAGCAGGCGTTTCACGAGCGCATCGAGCTGCAGCCTATCGACCCGCAAACCAACGGCCCGCAGCTGCTCTACGGCCTGCGCTACCACACCCATGTCACCAAGCCGGACCAGGTCAAGACCTACCATGACCAGGTGGGCTATTGGCTGTGGGAGCCTGCCACTGGCACGGTCATCCATACGCTGACCATCCCGCGCGGGCAGGTGGCCATGGCGGCAGGACAGGCCAGCGCCGATGCCACCGAGTTCGAGCTGGTGGCCACCCACGGGCTGGACACCTATGGCATTTGCTCCGCACCGTTTTTGCAGCACGCCTTCAAAACCACTGAATTCCGCATCAAGGTGACCCTCCACGCCGATGGCACGTGGAGCTATGACGAAGACACCGTGCTGCAGATTCTGGGGCGCGACGAGCCCTTTCACCACACCGACCGCAACACCTTGCACAAGGTTGCGGAGGCCACGCCCAACCCGCTCGCACGCTAAGCGGGCACGGGCATCCGGGCCCTGTCTGAGCGCACTCAGGGTGCAAGCACCCGCACCTGCAACAGGCGCCGCGCCTCGGCGCTGCCCTCGCTACTGAAGTTTCCCTGACGGGCCTGCGCATTACCGGTAGCCGCAATCGTGACCCACTGGCCCAAAGGCGTGCTTACCGTGGTGCTGAGCTGGTTGCGGGTCTGGCGCGGCATGTCGGCGTTGTTGCGCACGGCCATATCGGCTTGCTGGACATCAATCTCCACCGTCGCATCCTTGTTGCCGCCAGGCCAGCGCGGCGTCACGGTGATGCTTTGGCCCACGTCAAACCATTGCACGGATTGCGTGACACCGCCTCCGCTGCTGCTGACCGAGGTGCCGCCCGCGCTGATGCTATTGCTTTGGCTGTTGGCGGATTGCACCCACTGCATGGGTACGGACTGGTTCATGCGCAGGCTGCCCTTTTCGCCATTACGGACCTGGATCTTCTGGGGTGCCATCAAAGGCGCATCGGGCTTGGTGCCCAAACGCATGGCGCCGTCTTCCCGCCCCTCCTCGACCTGGCGCAACTCGACCGTCAAATCCCGTTTGGGCAATTGCGCTTGTGCAGTGGCACCCAGCAAAGGCAGAGATACCACCAGGACACACAAGACAGCAGAAGGCAGGTTTTTCAACATGGTCATGGCCTCACAACTCCGGCGGAAGTCCGGTCTGGCTTTGAATGGACAGGCTCTTGAGCCACAAGTCATGCCCATCGTACATCCGGTGGGGCTGCAGAAGGTGCATCAAGCGGGCGCCCCAGCCATGTTGGCTTTCCTCGGTACGCACCAGGCAGCCGCCTGCCTTGGGAATGATGAGCCATGCATGGTACACATGCGCCCCCATGCCGGTGCCGTCCCAAGCGATACGCTCACAGGGCACAAATTCCTGAACCCGGGATGTGATGCTGACGCCAAAGGTCTTCCAGTGGAATTGCACGCCCAAGGCGAGGTCACGGCTTTTGTCACGGATCCAGTCGACCTTGGAGTTGGCGTACCAGGTCGGCCACAAAGGCTCGCGCACCAGCCAGGCCCAGATGTGTTCTGCGCTGGCAGGAATGAACATCTCATTGACCACATGCACTGGCACATTCGCGGGGTGGAAATGCTCGGGCCAGTGGATAGCAGGTTCAGAAGCGGGTGATGTCATGCGATAGCCCAGTGAAGAGTTGGCAGGCCTCAGGCGATAGCGGCATTGCGCTCCAGGGACCAAGTCTGGAACTGCGAGAGCGGCAAGGCCTTGGAGAACAACCAGCCCTGCCCCAGATCGCACCCGGCCTCGCGCAGCAGGGTGGCGGTCATTTCGTCCTCAATGCCTTCCGCCAACACTTTGAGACCCAAGTCGTGCCCCAACTCAATCGACGAGAACACAATCGCCTGCTCTTTGCTGCCGACAGCCAGGTTGTCGATGAAGGACTTGTCAATCTTCATTTCCTGCGCCGGCAATTGCTTGAGGTAAGTGAGTGAAGAAAAGCCGGCGCCGTAATCATCGATCGAGAGTTGCACGCCCAAGGCCATGAAGCTGGCCATGCGGGCCAGGGCGTCCTCTGGGGACTTGAGCAGCACGCTCTCGGTCAGCTCAATGATCACCAGGTGAGGCTCCAATCCGCTGTTCGCCAAATGGCGCTGCACAGTTTGCAGGACCTCGGGTTCATGCAGCGCGTCGGCCGACAGGTTGATGGATACGCTCACCCCGGGCAGGCGGGTCTGCCATGCCGTGCAGTCTGCCAACGCGCGGGCTACCGTCCAGACAGAGAATCGACGCAGCAGTCCGGTGGACTCGATGATGGGGATGAACTTGTCCGGCGGAATCATGCCGTCCTGCGGGTCGTTCCAACGGGCCAGCGCTTCAGCGCCGACCACCCGGCCCGTTTTCAGGTCCAGTTGCGGTTGGTAGTGCAGCATCAGGCGGTTTTGCAGCACCGCTTCGCGCAACTTTTCGTAGAGGTGATTGCGGTCTACAAAGTGGCTGCGCAAAGCCGAGTCAAAGAACTGGTATTCCAAACGGTTGTCCACCGCAAACAGCAGGGCCTGGCCTGCGTTGCGCATCAATTCATCGGCCGAGGCATCGGCATCCAGGCGCTGGGCTGCCACTCCGAAGGCCATTTCGACGTGCACCGCAAACTCCCCCAGGTCTGCGGCGTCGCGCAAGTGGGCAATTGCTTGCAAGGGTCGAACCGCATCGGCACCTACCGTGCGGCTTTGCAAGACGATGCCCAGGGTGTCCTGCCCCACCCGCCCGAGAGCAACAAGCCCTGCCAAGTGCTTTTCCAGCAAGCTTGCCAACTGGCGCAGCGACTCGTCTACCTTCACCGAGCCCACGATGCTCACCAGCTCCGGCACCCGGAAAAAGCGCACATGGGCCACCAACAGGTAGCCCTCATTCCCGGCTTGCAGTTTCAGGCTCTCTTCCAGTTCAGCGGTCAACCCTTGGCTGTTCAAGAGACCGGAAGGCACGTCATGCAGCGCGTTGTGCTGCAGGGCCTCCCAGTGGCGTTTCACTTCGCCGGTGTGAAAACCTACCAGATCCCACAAGTGCGACTGAAAGCGGCTGCGCAAAAGATTGAAATAAGCCGCCGCGACGACGTTGAAAAAATAGGCGATGCCGTAGTAGAAGCAATGCGCATCCAGGTACTTCCAATAACTCCAGTGATTGGAGCTGTAGTACATCAACAAAGGCACCAGCACCGCGTAGGCCACACCCACCAACCAGCCGGTCTTCTGCCCGCGCAAAAAGAACACCAGATAGGGAAACACAAAGGTCCAGTAAGGCGAGTCACCTGACTGTCCGCCGAAGACCACGTTCGAGGCAAAGATCACAAAGCCCGCGAACACCAGCATGTTTTCCGACACCACCGGGGGCGCATTCCGGCTGGTCAGAAAAATGGCTGGGGCCAGTAGCAGCCCCACTTCCAGCAGCTGGACTACGCCCAGCGTGAACAAACGCGGATCAGACATCTGCTGCACATTGCCGATGCCAAAAGCCAGCAAGGTAAGCGTGCCAATGATGGTGAAAATCAGTGTGTTGCTGCGCCGGCTCGCCGCCGGCATGATTTGTTGCTCGCCCACGCCCAGCAGCTGCCACAGTGTCGCGCGCAGGCTCTGCGGCGGCGGTGGCGGGCTCTGCCCTAGCGGCAGCGGGTAGGCATTGGAGTCCATCTTCATCCCTGAACGACGTGTTTTTGTGGTTTCTGCAGAGGCGCGATCCGGTGTTCAAAACTGTCGCGCTGTGCTAACTTACCCCGCCCGCGGCTCCATGTCCACCATCACCGCGGCACTTCAGGGGAGATGCATGACACAAAAACGCTTTCTGGAAGCGATTATTGTCGGTAGCGGCTTTGGCGGCGCGGTGATGTGTTGCCGATTGGCTGCACGATGGCCGGGGGAAGTGATGCTGCTGGAGCGAGGCAAACGCTACCCCAAAGGAAGCTTCGCCCGCAGCCCGCACGACTTCGCCAACAACTTCTGGTCTGAGGCCGAGCCCGGCCGTCCCCGCAAGCTCAACGGACTGTTTGACATCCGTAACTACCACCACATGGACTCGGTGGTCAGTGCAGGCCTGGGCGGCGGCTCGCTGATTTACGCCAATGTGTTCATGCCGGCCCCGGCCTGGGTGTTCGAGAACCGGTGGCCAGCCCAAGTGAATGCAACTGCGCTCGCTCCTTTCTACCGCATCAGCCAAAGCGTGCTGGGCGCCCGTCCTGTGCCGCCTGCCGCAGGAGACCCCAGACGCACCATCAAGCGCACCACCTTGTACGCCGACTTTGCCAAGGCCGACGGCGCCACCAGCCGCCCTGCGGACATCTGTGTGTTCTTTGGCAAAGACTATGCCGCCCAACAAGGCCCCGCGTTGCCCATCGGCGAGCAGGAGCGCAACCGCTTTGGTGCCAGCCAAACGTCTTGCACCTACTGTGGCGAATGCGATGTGGGCTGCAATGTGCATGCCAAAAACACCCTGGACCTGAACTACCTGTTTGCTGCCGAAAAGCAGCATGGCGCGCTGATAGAAACCAGCGCCGAAGCCACCCGCATTACCCCCCTCAACGAAGCCGGGATTGAGGACACCGCGGCCGACGGCCGTCACGGCTACCGTGTGGACTACCGGGACGATGCCGGCAACGCACGCCACGCCCTGACCCGCCGCGTGGTGGTGTCTGCCGGCACCTTGGGCAGCAACGAGCTGCTGCTGCGCTGCCGCGACGAACTAGGTACCCTGCCCCGCCTGAGTCGCAAGCTCGGCCAGGGCTTTTCCGGCAATGGTGACTTCCTGTCTTTTGTGACAGGGGGCGAGCGCGATGCCGACCCCAACTACGGCCCCGTCATCACCCAGTACATCGACTACGGCCTGCAGCAACCGGTAGATGGCAAGCCCGCTTTCCTGCTGGAAGACGCCGCCTACCCCTCATTTGCCGCCTGGTATGTGGAGGGGATTCGCCCTGCGTTGAGCCCGGGCTACATCTTCACCCGCATTGCCAGAACCCTGCGCTTGGCGTGGCGGTTTGCGGTGCAGTCGCTGGGTTCCGGAAAATGGGGCGGTTCAGTGGTGGCCTACTTCCATGCCCTGCTCAAGGGCGACGTGTCGTACCGCAGCAGCGTGCTGCTATTTATGGGGCGCGACGCGGCCGATGGGGTGCTGAGCCTGCGGGGCGGCAAACTGGCACTGGACTGGCCGCAAAGCACCAGCCGCCCGCTGTACGACGCCATCGTGGCCTGCGGCGAGCGATTCAAGCGATTCACCAAAGCCAGGAGCTACATCCCCCAGCCCACCTGGGCCTGGCCGGTGCGCAACAACGTCACCGTGCACCCGCTGGGTGGCTGCGCCTTGGCCGAAGACCCCGCGCACGGCGTCGTCAGCAGTGTTACCGGCAGTCGCGGGCAAGCCTTCGGCTACCGCGGCCTGTATGTAGCGGATGGTTCCATCCTGCCCACCGGCGTGGGCGCCAACCCCAGCGCCACCATTGCCGCATTGGCGGAATGGATTGCAGAAGACATCACCGGCAACATCCCCGACGACACCCTTGGAGTTCCCCATGCCTGAGCAGCACAGCGCGCCGGTCGGTTTCCGGTTTACCGAAGAGATGAAGGGCTTCATCAGCCCCGGCCAGCACACCTGCCAACAGGGTTACGACGAGGGCAAGGCCCAAGGGCTGGCGCTGATGTTCCACCTGACCATCGCCATGGAGGACCTCGACACCTTCATTGCCGACCCGGACCACCAAGCCAAAGCCATCGGCTACCTGGACGGCAGCTTCATCGGCGGGCAGCGTCCGGTACTGGCAGGCGACTTCAACCTGTTTGCCGACAGCGGCGACGCCGACCGCACAACCATGTTGTACCGCCTGCATTTTGAGAACGCGGCCGGTGAACCACTGACCCTGAGCGGGCACAAGGACATACGCAATGACTTTGGCTTCGATGCGTGGTCCGACACCACCACGCTGTATTTGAACATCTATGCGGGCCATATGGATGCGCAGGCGGAAGGCGCTGCAACGCTGCTGGCCAGTGGCATTTTGCACATAGCGGTGCGCGACTTTCTGCACCAGCTCACCACCTTCCGCGCCGATGCTCCCACCCTTTCCGGCAAGGTGGACGCTATCCAGCGTTTCGGCAGGCTGTTCATGGGCAAGCTCTGGGAGACGCACGGACTGCCACGCCGCCATGGCCGGGAACCGCGCATACGCACCATCCCCCTGCACAGCCTGGAAGGCGTGAAAGACGCAGAGGTCAGTACCCACTACGCCAGCACCGGCGATGGTCTGGGCATCAGCCTGCTGCGCTTCCAGCGCGCGCCTTGCAAGGACGTAGTGCTGCTGGTGCCGGGGCTGACAGCGTCCAGCGACATGTTCATCATGCCCGAGCACCGCAACCTGACTCAGGTGCTGCTGGACGAAGGCTTTACCGATGTATGGACGCTGGACGGGCGCATCAGCAAGCGCCAGCCCTACAACCACACACGCCACCGCTTCACCGTAGACGACGTGGCGCTTTACGACAACCCTGCCGCACTCGACGTAGTGCGTCGTGCCGTGGGACCGGAGGCGCGCATCCACATCATCAGCCACTGCCTGGGCGCGCTGTCGGTGGCCATGAGCCTGTTTGGCAAGGCTATTCAGGGTGTGCGCAGCGTCATCGTGAATGGCGTAGCGCTCACGCCCAAGGTGGGCACCTTTGCCAAAGCCAAGCTGGCGGTGGGCCCGTTTCTGGCGGAGTCGGTATTGGGGGTGGACTACCTCAACCCCGAGTGGAATCAGCAGGCCGGCATCTCGCCGGGCAAGCTCCTGGCAAAAGGGGTGTCATTCATGCACCGCGAATGCGATGTGCCCGAGTGCCACATGACCAGCTTCATGTGGGGCTACGGCTACCCGGTACTCTTCCGTCATGAGAACCTGCACGAAATCACCCACCGCCGCACCGGAGATCTGTTTGGCGGCAGCGGGGTGCACTACTACCGCCACATCCGCAAAATGGTGGGTGCCGACAATAGCGCAGTGAAGTTTGACCCCAAAGATGTGCGCTATCGCCACCTGCCCGACAACTACCTGCAGGACGCCGCCGACATCACCACCCCCATGCTCTTGGTGGCAGGCCAGGAGAACGCCCTCTTCCTCGACTCCAATGTGCTGTGCCACGAACGGCTGGAGCAAGTGGCGCCGGGGCGGCACCAGCTCGCCGTCATCCCCGGTTACGGACATGCGGACGTGATCATCGGCAAGAACGCCGCGCAGGATGTGTTCCCGCGCTTTGTGGAGTTCTTGAAGCAGAACGCCCACTGAAATTACAGCGGGCTGGGCGCCCTATTCGATCTTCAGGTTCTGGGTGCGCACCACGTCGCGCCAGGCTTGGTAATCCGCTTCGATGAAGCGGGTCTGCGCAGCGGGGGTGCCGGGCATGGCGTCTACCGCATCCACTTTGAAGCGGGCTTGCACCTCGGGCAGGGCGACCACCTTGTTCAGGGCCGTGTTGAGTTTCTCAATCACCGCCGCCGGAGTTCCTGCAGGTTCAGCCAAGGCAAAGAAGTTCTGCACATCAAAGCCCTTGAAACCGGCCTCCGTCATGCTGGGCACCTCGGGCATGGCGCTGGAGCGTTTGGCACTGGTCACCGCCAGCGGTTTGACGCGGCCGTCTTTGATCATGGGCAAGAGGGCGGGAATGGTGCCGGTCACCAATTGCACCTGACCCGAAATCATGTCCATGGTGGCAGGCGCGACACCTCGATAAGGAATGTGGGTGATGAAAGTACCGGTGCGTGCCTTAAGCAATTCCAGCACCAGATGGTTCACGCCGCCCGCGCCGGCAGAACCGTAGTTCAGCGCGCCGGGCTGGGCTTTGGCCTTGGCAACCAGGTCCTGCATGGAAGCGATGCCGGTCTGCGGCGTGGTGGCCCAGACCAGGGGGCCGCTGGCGATCATGCCGACTGGCGTAAAGCTCTTGATCGGGTCATAGCCCGCTGTGGGCAAGGAGGCGGCCACCGTCGTGAACGGAGAGGCCACCAGCAGCAAGGTGTAGCCGTCTGCAGGCTGCTGCGCCACGTACTGGGTACCGATCGCGCCAGAAGCACCGGTGCGGTTTTCCACCACAAAGCTTCCGCCCATCACTTCCCCCAGCTTCTGGGCCATCAGGCGGCCCATGGCGTCTGTGCCCGCACCGGGCGCAAAGGGCACCACAATTTTGACCGGCTTGTCGGGGAAGCCACCTTGCGCGAACGCTTGGACTTGGAAGAGTCCGGTACAAAGCATAGTCACCAGGCTGATACGACGAGAGATCGGTGTGTTATTCATGGCTCGAATCAAGTAAAGCGTGTGGGCAAACCCGCAACTGTGCACGTCCAGGATTGCAGGGAAATGACAATGCCTGCTACCCATGAAAAAAGCCTGCAACCCATTCGGGCTGCAGGCTTCATCATTTGGCGGAGAAGGTGGGATTCGAACCCACGGTAGGGTCGCCCCTACGCTTGATTTCGAGTCAAGTACATTCGACCACTCTGCCACTTCTCCTGAATTCGCATCGGTCGAAACGAAGCCGCGATTCTAGCAGGCTCCGCCAACCGACCACTGCTTCAGGCCTTGAGCACTTCCACACCGCCCATGTAGGGGCGCAGCACTTCAGGCACGGTGATGCTGCCGTCGGCGTTCTGGTGGTTTTCCAGCACGGCCACCAGCGCGCGGCCCACGGCCAGGCCGGAACCGTTCAGGGTGTGCACCAGTTCGTTTTTGCCCTGTGCGTTCTTGAAGCGGGCTTGCAAGCGGCGGGCCTGGAAGGCCTCGCAGTTGGAGACCGAGCTGATTTCGCGGTAGGTGTTTTGTGCGGGCAGCCAGACTTCAAGGTCATAGGTCTTGGCAGCGCCAAAGCCCATGTCGCCGGTGCACAAGCTCATCACGCGGTAGGGCAAGCCCAGCTTTTGCAGGATGGCCTCGGCATGACGGGTCATGTCTTCGAGCGCTTCGTAGCTCTTCTCAGGGTGCACGATTTGCACCATCTCCACCTTGTCGAACTGGTGCTGGCGGATCAAACCACGGATATCGCGACCGCCGCTGCCCGCTTCAGACCGGAAGCAGGGGGTGTGCGCAGTCAGCTTGATGGGCAGGTCGCTCTCGGCAGACACCACATCGCGCACAAAGTTGGTCAAAGGCACTTCGCTGGTAGGGATCAGGTAGAGCGCGGTGTTGTCATCGCCGCCGTCCTGACCGCCCTTTTTGGCAGCGAACAGGTCCTCTTCAAACTTGGGCAACTGGCCGGTACCGCGCAGGCTGTCGCCGTTGACGATGTAGGGCGTGTAGCACTCGGTATAGCCGTGTTCGCCGGTCTGTGTGTCGAGCATGAACTGCGCGAGTGCGCGGTGCAGGCGGGCGATCTGGCCCTTCATCACGGTGAAGCGCGAGCCGGTGAGCTTGACGCCCATTTCAAAGTCCAGACCCAACGGCTGGCCGAGATCCACATGGTCTTTGACTTCAAAGTCGAAGGACTTGGGTGTTCCCCAGGTGCGGGCTACTACATTGCCGGATTCATCTGCTCCCATGGGCACGCTTTCGTGCGGCAGGTTGGGTACAGCCAGCAGCATTTTTTCCATCTCGGCCTGAATGGCATCCAAACGAGTGGCAGAGGCTTCCAGCTCAGCTTTCAGGGTGCCGACTTCGGCCATGGCGGCGTCAGCTTCTGCATGTTGGCCCTTGCCTTTGAGCATGCCGATCTGCTTGCTCACGCTGTTGCGCTTGGCCTGCATTTCCTCGGTGCGCATCTGGATAGTTTTGCGCTCGGCTTCCAGCGCCTTGAAAGCGTCCACATTCAGAAAGGCCTGGGGGTTCTTGCGGGTCAGCAGGCGGGCAACCACCGAGTCCAGGTCTTTACGCAGCAGGGTAATGTCTAACATGGTATTTCTATCTTCTTTATCAATTCAGGCTCTAGCGCCCTATTCTATTGCGCGAGCAGCTATGTTTTTCATAGCGACCCGCACTGTGCTCATGCGTCCAGCTTCAGGCCCTTGGGCAGCGGGAACTTCACGGTTTCTTCAATGCCGTCCATCTTGCGCACCGACACGGCGCCCAGCGCCTTGATGCGGTCAATCACGGCCTTCACCAGAATCTCGGGGGCGCTGGCGCCAGCGGTCAGACCGACACGGGAGCGGCCTTCAAACCACTCCGGCTTGAGCTCATCGGCGTTGTCCACCATGTAGCTCTCGGTGCCCAGTTTTTTGGCCACTTCGCGCAAACGATTGCTGTTGGAGCTGGTAGGGCTACCCACCACGATGACGATGTCCACCTGCGGGCTCATCACCTTGACTGCATCCTGGCGGTTCTGGGTGGCGTAGCAAATATCTTGCATCTTGGGCTTCTTGATCAGCGGGAAGCGGGCCACCACCGCGGCGGTAATGTCCGCCGCATCGTCCACACTCAGCGTGGTTTGGGTCACCACCGCCAGCTTGTCGGTCTGGCCGGGCTGGATGCGCGCCACATCGGCCACGTCCTCCACCAGATGAATGCCGCTCTCCAGCTGACCCATGGTGCCTTCCACCTCGGGGTGGCCCTTGTGGCCGATCATGATGAACTCATAACCTTCCTTGTGCAGCTTGGCCACTTCCACGTGCACTTTGGTCACCAGCGGACAGGTGGCGTCAAAAATCTGGAAGCCCCGGCGCTCCGCCTCGCGCTGGATGGCCTGGCTCACCCCGTGGGCCGAGAACACCAGCGTGGCGCCCGGGGGCACATCGTCCAGCTCTTCGATAAAGATGGCGCCGCGCTCTTTGAGGTCGTTCACCACATAGGTGTTGTGCACGATCTCGTGACGCACGTAGATAGGGCGGCCGAACTTGGCCAAGGCCTTTTCCACAATCTCGATGGCGCGGTCTACGCCGGCACAAAAGCCACGTGGCTCGGCCAGCAAAATTTCCTGGGGCATGGCAGGCGTTGTCATAGCACCCCGATCAGCTGCACTTCAAACGTGACCGGCTGACCAGCCAGCGGGTGGTTGAAGTCGAACAACACCGCGCGCTCTGCGCCTTCGCCCCGCAATTGCAGCACCACACCGGCAAACTGGCCTTGGCCATCGGGCGTGGGGAACTGCACCACATCGCCCACGTTGTAGGTCTCCAGCGGGTCGCCCATCTGGGTCAGCACCTTGCGGGCCAGCCACTGCTGCATGTCGGAGTTGCGCTCGCCAAAAGCGGCCCCTGCGGGCAACTCAAACGTGGCGCGGGCGCCCTCTTCCATGTCCATCAAACAGGCTTCAACGGCGGGGGAGAGTTCGCCGGTGCCCAGACTCAGGGTGGCGGGCTTGCCGTCGAAGGTGTTGATGATGTCCCCGGCGGGTCCGCCCAGACGGTAATGCAAGGTGAGAAAGGAGCCCGGCTGAACCCGGGGAAGCGTGCTGGTCATAAAAGTCCCGATAAACTGCCCTCTATTGTAGAAAGCCAGGCCTGATGACCCCATCCGGCACTGGTTTGGCCCTGAATTCACACTTGCACAGCCTCTGCTGCCATGCCCCTCAAAGACCTCCCTCTGGAAGCCCAACCGCGCGAGAAGTTGCTTGCGCGCGGCGCCGGAGCGCTGAGCGATGCGGAGTTGCTGGCCATTTTGTTGCGTACCGGCATTGCGGGCAAAGGGGTGTTGCAAATGGCTGAAGAGCTGTTGCAACTCAAAAATGATAGCGCTTCACGCACAGTTGACGGTCGCCAGGGCGGGTTTGGAGGCATAGCCGGCTTGCTGCATGCCACTGCCGACGACCTCAAGCACGTCAAAGGGCTGGGGCCTGCCAAGCGGGCCGAGATTGTGGCGGTGCTCGAACTCGCGCGCCGCGCCATGGCCCAACGTCTGCAAGAGCGCGAGGTGTTTGCCGACCCGCAGGCCGTCAAGCACTACCTGCAGCTGCACCTGGCCGCCAAAGGGCATGAAGTGTTTGCGGTGCTGTTTCTCGACAGCCAGAACAAGTTACTGGCCATGGAAGAGCTGTTTCGCGGCACGCTCACGCAAACCAGTGTGTACCCGCGTGAGGTCGTTATCCGCGCGCTGCACCACGGTGCGGCCGCCGTCGTGCTGGCCCACAACCACCCCAGCGGCAGTGTGCAGCCCAGCCGTGCCGATGAGGCGCTGACGCAAACCCTTAAGGCCGCACTCGCACTGGTGGATGTGCGGGTGCTGGACCACATCATCGTAGGCCCCGGCCAGGCACTGTCCATGGCCGAGACCGGACTCATTTAAAGGGCCATCATGAAGATCAACGCCCTTTCCGACCTGAAGCTGGTCAAAAAAGAAATCGAAGCCCAAGCCGCACGCGAAGCTGCGCTGGCCGCCCACAAGGCGCTGGAGGCCAAACGCAAAGCCGCCGCCAGCAACCTGTTTCAGGCGGCCATCGGCAAAGTGAAACCGCTGGAGCCGCCACAACGCGCCAAGCTGACGCCGGAGCCCCCCCAAGCCCATTCCCAAGCAGCAAATGCTGGATGACGCGGCGGCGCTGCAAGAAGCGCTGAGTGACGAGGTCGACGTGACCACCCTTCTCGACACCGACGAGCACTTGAGCTTTCGCCGCCCCGGCGTGGGCACCGATGTGACGCAAAAGCTGCGCAAAGGCAAGTGGAGCATCCAGAAACAGATCGACCTGCACGGATACCGCAGTGACGAAGCGCGTGAAGCACTCAGCGCATTCATCCGCGACGCACACCGCAACGGCATACGCTGCGTGCGCGTGGTCCACGGCAAGGGCTTGGGCTCACCCGGCAAGGCCCCGGTGCTCAAGGAAAAAGTGCACAAGTGGCTGGTGCAAAAAAGCGAAGTGGTGGCCTTTGTGCAGGCGCAGCCCGCACAGGGCGGCGCGGGCGCGCTGGTGGTGCTGTTGCAGCCCCAGAACCGCGCTTGAACTGACAGTCGCTCAGTCCCCCGCGCGGGGCATACCGCACACCAAAGCGCCGCTGTCGTTGTGCGCCAAGGCCAGCCCGTCTTTGGCCACGGAGACTTCCATGTCGCGTGGCAGCTTGACGCCGTTTTTGACCGCCAAAATCTCGGCCATCACGCTCACGGCAATCTCGGGTGGCGTTTTGCTGCCGATGTAAATGCCAATCGGGCCGCGCAGACGGGCCAGGGTTTCGGGTGTCTGGTCCAGATGCTCGACCATGCGTTGGTGGCGCGCCTGGTTATTGCGGCGGGAGCCGATGGCGCCAATGTAAAAAGCTTCTGACTTCAAGGCTTCCAACAGCGCCAAATCGTCCAGCTTGGGGTCGTGCGTCAACGCAATGACGCAGCTGCGGCGATCGGGTTGGAAGGCGGTGACCACGTCATCGGGCATGTCAC
This sequence comes from Curvibacter sp. Hmag1.1, assembly GCF_059769165.1. Classification (NCBI taxonomy): domain Bacteria; kingdom Pseudomonadati; phylum Pseudomonadota; class Betaproteobacteria; order Burkholderiales; family Comamonadaceae; genus Curvibacter; species Curvibacter sp. Hmag1.1. The sequence goes on along the minus strand of NZ_JBMBGX010000002.1, from coordinate 3,021,458 downwards.
TCACCACGGTGACACCGGGCACCGCCCATGCGCCGCGGTACTCCTCGCGCGGGTCGCACACCGTCACAGCAAATCCGTTGAACAAGGCCATGGTGGCCACGTATTCACTGAGCTGGCCCGCGCCGATCATGAGCATGCGGTATTCAGGCCCGAAGGTGTTGACCAGCTCCGTCGCGCTGACGCTCAGATCCGCGGGCTCGGTACTGGCCTGCAAGCTTGCCGCCCCATCGGCCAGGCGCACACTGCGACGCACCAGTTGACCCCGTGACAACTGCTCCACCAATGCCTGCAAAGAGGCTGCATCAGGGTCGAACTCCAGCAGTAGCTCAAGCGTACCGCCACATGGCAGACCGAAGCGGTGAGCCTCGTCCGCCGTGATGCCGTACTTGACGAACTGCGGCGGTCCACTCGGAATTTGCTGCGCATGCGCGGCCTCGCTGGAGGCCGGCGCCGTGTAGGCGCGGGTGAAGCGGTAAATCAGGTCGTCCTCAATGCAGCCACCCGACACCGAGCCCACCACCGCACCGTCTTCGCACAAGGCCATGATGGAGCCCACCGGCCTGGGCGATGAGCCCCAGGTGCGCACCACCGTGGCCAGCAGCGCATGGCGCCCGGCACGCCGCCAGTCCAGCAGGGTGCGCAGCACCACCACATCGAGGTTTTCCATGCCCGGCTACCCGCTCAACGGAACAAGGCAATGGCCGCAATCACCACCACAGCAGCGCCCAAGGCCCACACCCAGGTGGGCATGCCGCCTGAGGCTTCAGCGCCGGCAGCCTCGGTGGGCGCTCCACCACCGGCCAGGGAATCGGCCACCGCCTGCGCGGCGTAAGCGCCGGGGTGTTGTTTCTGCATCTCGTCGTCAAAACGCTTGAAGAAATCTTCGGCCATGGATTTGGCCACGCCGTCGATCAGGCGCTGCCCCATCTGGGCGATCTTGCCGCCCACCGAGGCTTGCACGTTGTAGCTGAGCTCACAGCCGCGGTCATTGGGCGTGAGCTGCACTTTGGCATTCCCCTTGCCGAAACCGGCCGGGCCACCCTGCCCTTCAAAGCTGATGGTGTAGCTGTTCGGAGGCGCGATGTCCGACAGAGTGATCTTGCCGGTGAACTTGGCAGCGACCGGCCCGATTTTGAGTGCCATGCCGATGCTGAACTGGTTCTCACCGCTGGCTTCGACCTTGTCGCAGCCGGGGATGCAGGTCTTGAGCACCGCAGGGTCGTTGAGCGCGTCCCACGCTTGTTGCTGGGTAATGGCGAGTTGGCGGCTGCCTTGCATGTCCATGATGGTCTTCCTTCTTCAAAGTGGTGATTCGGGTCAGCGCCGCAGAATGCCGGCCACGCTGGCGGCCAGGTCTTCCAGCTTGCTGAGGTTGTGCACGGCCAGCATGCCGTGCGCGTAGCGGTTCAAAACGGCGGCCCCTTGTGCCAACGGCGCGTAACCGTCAAAGCGCAGCAAGGGGTTGAGCCAGAGCAGCCGGCCACTGCGGCGGCGCAGCTTGTCGAGCTCGTGGGCCAGGGCTTCAGGTTCGCCGGTATCCAGCCCGTCGGTGATGATGAGCACCAGCGTGCGGCGCCCCACCAGCTTGCGCTGGTGCAGGGCATTCAGTGTGGCCAGGCAGTTGCCCAGCTGGGTGCCACCGGCAAAGTCCTCAATATGGGCGCTCGCCTGGGCCAGCATGGCGTCGGTGTCTGCCTGCGCGAACGCTGCATTGAGGTCAGTAAGCCGGTTGCCAAAGGCAAATACATGGCGTTGCAAGCGCACCGCACCGCCCAAGGCTTGGCGACTGGTGGCAGCGTGCAAAAAGGCCAACAGCAGTCGCGCATAACGCTCCATGGAGCCGGAGACATCCACCAATATCAGCAAAGGCACCGGCTGCTGCACCCGCTGCATGCGTGGCAGGTGCATGGGCTCGCCACCGGTGCGCACTGCGGCTTGCAACACGCCCGTCCAGCGCAGCTGTCGGCCGTGGGCGCCGGGTTTGTGCCTGCGGCTGGCAAAGGTGGGCAGAGGCAGACGGATATCGCGTGCCAGGCGCTCTACCAACCGGTACTCGCTGGCGCCCAGGGCATTGAAATCAGCATGCTTGAGGCGCTGCAGCTGGCTGGCCGTCATGGCGGCGTCAAAGTCCACCTTGTCGTCTTCCGGCTTGGGCTGTACTGGCTTGCCGAAGGCGTGCTGGGGTGAGAGTGCCTCGCGCACGCGGGGGCGGCGCTTGCTGGGTTCCGCCTTGCCCTCGGCGCTGGGCAGGAGCTGCGACAGCAGCTTGTGCGCCATGTTGGGGTTGCGAAAAAACGCTTCAAACAACTCGCGGTAGACCACTCTGTCCTGCTCGCGGCTGATGAGCACGGCTTCCAGTGCGGCGCTCAGGTCTTCGCGGTGCTCCAGCCCCACGGTGAGGGCTGCCTCGGTAGCCAGGGCGATGCGGGCTGGGTCTACACGCACACCGGCACGGCGCAGCGTGCGGCCGAACGCTGCGAGGTTGTCGCTGAACTTGCCAAGGCGCGCGTCACCGAGTTGCATGCTTCAACCCTCGTCCCCTTCTACAGGTGCGAGCAGCTGGTTGGCCAACTGGTGGTTGAGCGCAGATACATCATCGCGCTGCTTGAAAAGAATGCCCGCGGTGTCGGTCAGCAGTTCGGGGTCCAGCACCAAAGTGTCCAGCGCCAGCAGGGCCTTGGCCCACTCCACGCTTTCGGCGATGCCGGGTGCGCGCTGGAAACTGCTCACAAAGGGCTGGCTGCGCAGCCGGCTCACCACGTCTGCCACCTGCGCAGTCAGTGCGTCAGATGCCTCGGGCACTTGTGCGCGGATAATGTCTAGCTCGCGCTCCCTCGCAGGGTAGTCCAGCCAGTGGTACAGACAGCGGCGCTTGACCGCATCGTTAAGTTCGCGCGTGCGGTTGCTGGTCAAAATGGTGACCGGCGTCACTTGTGCCTTGACCGTGCCCATCTCGGGAATGCTGACCTGGTATTCGCCCAGGTATTCCAGCAAGAAGGCTTCGAAGGGTTCGTCAGCGCGGTCCACCTCGTCGATCAAGAGCACCGCACCCGGCGCCGGGGCCTGCAAGGCTTGCAGCAGGGGGCGACGGATCAGGTAGCGGTCTTGGTAGACCTCGCGCTCAATGCGTTCCGTATCGAGCGCGTTGTCAGATTGCTGTGCCGCACGCATGTGCAGCAGCTGGGCGGCGTAGTTCCATTCGTACAGGGCTTCGCGTTGTTCGAGGCCGTCGTAGCATTGCAGGCGGATCAAGGCGCGCTGCAAGGCTGTTGCCAAGGCCTTGGCCAACTCGGTTTTGCCCACGCCGGGCTCGCCCTCAAGCAACAAGGGGCGCTGCAGCTTGAGCGCCAGAAATACGGCTGTCGCCAGGCGCCGGTCCGCGAAGTAGCCGCAGGATTGCAAGGCGGTGATCAGGGCGTCGACCGTTGGAAACACCATCATGGACACTTTCTTGCTATGTTTTCAGGAGCTGCTCGCGCATATTCCATGAGCGCTGGAGTTAAAAAAGCCCCGCATCCACAAGAATGCGGGGCTTGTGCACTGCGGGGCCTCAGCCCAGAAGCTTGGCCACCGCGCGCTGGGTTTGCACGCTGATCAGGTTGGCCCGGTAGGCGGCGGTTGCGTGAATGTCGGCGTTGAGCTCACTCGCGTCGATCTTCACGGCAGCCGCAGAGGCCACGGTAAAACTCTGGTTGAGCGCGGCCTCCAGCCCTGCGTGGCGGAACACGCACTGGCCGGCACCGGTCACCGCAACCCGCACACCGCTATCGGTTTGCGCCACATACACGCCCACCAACGCAAAGCGCGAGGCCGGCTGGTTGAACTTCATGTACACGCTGCGTTTGGGGATGGGGAAACTGATCGCGGTAATGAGCTCGCCTTCGTCCAGCGCGGTAGTGAACATGCCGACAAAGAAGTCATCTGCCGCAATCTTGCGCTTGTTGGTGTGGATGGTGGCACCCAGCGCCAGCACAGCGCTGGGGTAGCAGGCTGCAGGGTCGCTATTGGCCACGGAGCCGCCCATGGTGCCCATGGCCCGGACCTGCTTGTCACCGATGTGGGCGGCCAGGTCTGCCAAGCCGGGAATGGCGGCTTTGACCTCGGCGCTGTTGGCCACATCGAGGTGGCGGGTCATGGCACCGATGACGATGGCATTGCCCTCGCGCTTGATGCCGACCAGCTCCTTGATGCCAGACAAGTCGGCCACAGCGCCGGGTTGCGACAAGCGCAGCTTCATGGAAGCCAACATGGTTTGCCCTCCGGCCAGCACCTTGGTGCCGCCAGCGGCCAATGCAGCCGCTTCCTGCACGGTGGAGGGACGCTCTAGAGTGAATGCGTACATGGTCTGGTTCTCCTGTGCTTAAGCCTTGGCCGACTGAATGGCTTCCCACACGCGGTGGGGGGAGGCCGGCATGTCAAAGTCTTTGACGCCCACTTCGCGCAGTGCATCGAGCACCGCGTTGATAACCGCCGGCGGCGAGCCGATGGCGCCAGCCTCGCCGCAGCCCTTGGTGCCCAAGGGGTTGTGGGTGCAAGGGGTGCAGATGTTGTCGATCTTGAACTCTGGGAAATCGTCTGCCCGGGGCATGGTGTAGCCCATGAAGGAGCCGGTCAGCAGCTGGCCCGTTTCCTTGTCGTACACACAGTTTTCCAGCAGCGCCTGGCCGATGCCCTGCACCAGACCACCGTGTACCTGGCCTTCCACAATCATCGGGTTGATGATGGTGCCAAAGTCATCCACTGCCGTGAACTTGTCCACGCGGGTCTTGCCGGTCATGGGATCGATTTCGACCTCGCAGATATAAGTGCCGCTAGGGAAGGTGAAGTTGGTGGGGTCGTAGAACGCGGTTTCGTTCAGGCCGGGCTCCAGCTTGTCCAGCGGGTAGTTGTGGGGCACGTAGGCAGTAAGCGCCACCTGGCCGAAGGTCACCTTTTTGTCGGTGCCCTTGACGGTGAACTCGCCATTGGCGAACTCCACATCGGCGTCGCTGGCTTCCATCAAGTGGGCCGCAATTTTCTTGGCCTTGGTCTCTATTTTGTCCAACGCCTTCATGATGGCCGCACCACCCACCGAGATGGAGCGCGAGCCATAGGTGCCCATGCCGAACGGCACGCGGCCGGTGTCACCGTGCACGATATCCACCGCGTCTACGGCAATACCCAGGCGCGCTGCTACCACCTGCGCGAAAGTGGTTTCGTGCCCCTGCCCGTGGCTGTGGGAGCCGGTAAACACGGTCACGCTGCCGGTGGGGTGCACACGCACTTCGCCGCACTCAAACAAGCCGGCACGGGCGCCCAAGGCTCCTGCGATATTGCTGGGTGCGAGGCCGCAGGCTTCGATGTAGCTGGAGTAGCCGATGCCGCGCAGCATGCCCTTGGCCTTGCTGGCTGCCTTGCGGGCCTCAAAACCGGCGGTGTCGCCCAACGCTTGCGCCTTGGTCATGCAGCCCAGGTAGTCGCCGGCGTCATAGGTCAGAGCGACCGGGGTCTGGTAAGGCCAGCTGTTGATGAAGTTGCGCTTGCGGATCTCTTCCTGGGACAGGCCCAACTCCCAGCCGCAGCGGGTCACCAGGCGCTCCAGCAGGTAGGTCGCCTCGGGGCGGCCTGCGCCGCGATAAGCGTCGACCGGTGCGGTGTTGGTGAACCAGGCGTCTACCTCCACATGGATGAGCGGGCAGGTGTACTGGCCGGCCAGCAACGTGGCATAGAGGATGGTGGGCACCGCGGTCGAGAAGGTCGACAAATAGGCGCCCAGGTTGGCGTCGGTGTGCACCCGCATGGCGAGGAACTTGCCATCCTTGTCCATCGCCATTTCAGCGTGGCTTACGTGGTCACGGCCGTGCGCATCGGTCAGGAAAGATTCGCTGCGCTCGCAAGTCCACTTGATGCTGCGGTTGATTTGCTTGGAGGCCCAAGTCAAGGCCACGTCTTCGGCATACAGATAGATCTTGGAGCCGAAGCCGCCCCCCACATCGGGCGCAATCACGCGCACCTTGTGCTCGGGCAGACCCAGCACAAAGGCAGTCATCAGCAGACGCTCGACGTGCGGGTTCTGGTTGGCCACATGCAAAACATATTCTTCAGTGGCGCGGTTGTAGCTGCCGATGGCCGCACGCGGCTCCATGGCATTGGGCACCAGGCGGTTGTTGGTCAGGTCCAGCTTGGTGATATGGGCTGCGGTGGCAAAGGCGGCATCCACAGCTGCTTTGTCGCCCAGGCCCCATTTGTAGCAATGGTTGTTGGGTGCCTGCTCGTGCAATTGCGGGCCGGTAGCGGCATCGCGCACGTCCACAACGGCGGGCAACGGGTCGTAATCCACCACCACGGCTTCGGCAGCATTTTTGGCTTGCTCAAGGGTCTCGGCAATCACCATGGCCACCTGGTCGCCCACGTGGCGGGCTTTGCCCAGCGCCAGTACCGGGTGGGGTGGCTCTTTCATGGGTTGGCCGTCCACATCGGTAATCAGCCAGCCGCAGGGCAGACCGCCCATCTTGCCTTCTAGGTCCTTGCCGATAAACACTTCCACCACGCCGGGCATGGCTTTGGCGGCCGCCACGTCGATGCTGTTGATGTTGGCATGGGCATGCGGGCTGCGCACAAAAACCGCATAGGTCTGGCGCTCCATGGTGATGTCGTCGGTGTACTGGCCGGCACCTGTCAGGAAGCGGTAGTCCTCCTTGCGGCGGACGGACTCACCAATATGCGGAAGCTTGGAAAAATCTGATGCACCCATGGTGAGACTCCTTAAGTGTTGGCCATGGCAGCTTGACCCTGCTGCACGGCTTTGACGATGTTCTGGTAGCCGGTGCAGCGGCAGATGTTGCCTTCCAGCAGCTCGCGGATTTCGCCGGCCGATGCCTTGGGGTGGTGGGTGCACAGGTCGACCGCGCTCATCACCATGCCGGTGGTGCAGTAGCCGCATTGCAGGCCATGGCACTCTTTGAAGGCGGCTTGCATGGGGTGCAGGGTGCCGTCGGGCTTGGCCAGCCCTTCGATGGTGGTGATATCGGAGCCATTGGCCTGCGCTGCCAGCACATTGCAGGACTTGATGCTTCGCCCGTCCTTGATCACCGTGCAGGCACCGCACTGCGCGGTGTCACAGCCCACGTGGGTGCCGGTGAGGTGAAGGTGCTCGCGCAGCACCTGAACAAGCAATGTATGGGGGGGTACGTCCACCGTCGTGGGCTTGCCATTAACCTTGAGCTGAACCTGCATGGAATGTGTCTCCGTTATGGTTGGTAAGGGGTAGCGCAGCAAATTATTGAAGCCGCCCCTTCACCCGGCCCTAGGTAAAACCCTCGAACCCTTGCCAGCGGTGTCTGAAATTCTCAAAATGAAACACTTGCCAGGCCAAGCCCACTCCGGGCGACCGCAAGCCCCGGACCGGATGGCACCACCCCATGTTGCAAACCCTGATCGACGTTGCAGAGCAGCGCCTGCGCCACATCAGCACGGCACGCCAAGCCATGCTGCTGGAGGGTCGTGCCCTGCCCGCGCCCTTGTCGTCACCATGGATTGAACGCAGCTGGCGGCGCTGCCTGGACGATGGCCTGCGCCCCCAGGAACGCCTGAGTTTTGACATGGTTCCCAGGGCGGCGCTGCAGCGCATAGAAGAAGCCAACCAATCGCTGCTGAGTGCTGCACGCCCTCTGCTCGGGCGCTTGGGACAGGCCATTGCCGATACCCGCTACTTCGCCATCCTGACCAATGCAGACGGCGTGGTGGTGGATGTGAGCGGCAACATAGACCGCAGCGACCGCCGCGCTGATGTGATTGCCCGCGTGGGGGTGGACTTGTCGGAACGGCGGGTGGGCACTACAGCCATAGGCGCCGCCCTGAGCGAGATGCGCCCGGTGTGGCTGCACCGGGGCGAACATTTTTTTGATGACAACGCGGCCTACAGTTGCGCGGGTGCCCCGCTGTTCGGACCGGATGGCGCCTGCATCGGCATGCTGGATCTCACTGGCATTGACGCCATTGAGCGCCCCGAGCTGCGGCACCTCGTGGCGCGCACCGCCAGCAAGATTGAAAACGCCCTGGTACTGGCAAAACCGCACTGCCTGCTGCTGCGCCTGAACTGGCCCGGCAACAGCCTGGGCGGCGATGGCGACGGCATGTTGTGTCTGGATGGTGACGGTTGGGTGACTGCGGCCAACACCACCGCCAGCACCATGCTGGCCGGGCTGCAGCGCAGCCATGGCGAGACGGTGCATGCCAACGATTTGTTCGGCCTGCCCTACCAGGCCTTGTTTGATGCGGCAAAACGCCAGGAGCCGCTACCCGATGTACCCCTGTGGAGCGGCTTGCACATCCAGGTGCTGGCGATTCACAGCGCCAACGAGGCACTGGCCGTGCCTGCAACAGGCCGGCCTGCAGGCACGTCCGCGGTGCCACTGAAAGACATGGAAACAGCCCTGATCCGCAGAACCGTGGAGCAGTGCAGGGGCAATGTGTCGGAGGCGGCCAAGACACTGGGCATCAGCCGAGCTACCGTCTACCGCAAACTGGGCCGCCAAGCGTAAGTGCTTCAGGCGCCTACGTTGCGCATCCAGTCGGCCGTCTGGAAAAACGAGGTCTTGAGCCGCTCGCGCAGCACCGGGTCTATGCCCGTGTCACCCATGGACTGGTCCATGCAGGCCAGCCACTGATCGCGCTCCAGAATGCCGATCTTGAACGGCATGTGCCGCGCCCGCAGCCTTGGGTGGCCGAAGCGCTCCACAAAGTAATCGGGCCCGCCCATCCAGCCGCACAGAAACCAGAACAGGTGGTCGCGCGCCTTGTCCAGCGAGCTGCCGTGGGCCGCGCGCAAGGCGGCGTATCCGGGCTCCAGGTCCATCAGGTCGTAAAAGCGGTCCACCATGCTGCGGATCACGGGCTCGCCCCCTATCCATTCAAACGGGGTTTTGGCGTTGGGTTCTTGAATCTGCATGCTTTATTACAAAAAGTGCCGCTGGCGCCCATGGAATGAGCGCGAGCAGCTATCAAAATCAGAGCAATCAGCTCGCGGCGCGGCGCAGGGTTTCGACCACCGGGCGGCGCAGCACATCGCGCAGCCCCCACCATCCGGCGGCCAGCGCCAGCACGGCACCTGCAAAGGCGCCTACCAGCGGCACCCAGAGCTGCACGGTCCAGTCAAATTCAAACACGTAGCGCGCCAAGGCCCAACCCACTGCTGCTGCCACGATGGAGGCCAGAAAGCCCGCCAACAAGCCCACGCCTGCAAGCTCAGTCCGCTGTACCTGGCGCAGCAGGCTGCTGCCCGCGCCCACGGCCCGCATGATGGCGAACTCACGCGCGCGGTCTTCACGGGTGGCCGTCACTGCGGCAAACAGCACCACCAGCCCTGCCGCCAGCGTGAAGCCGAACAAGAACTCCACCGCACGAATCACCTGGTCCAACACGCGCTGCACCTGGTTGATGGTGCTGGTCATGTCCACATTGGTGATGTTGGGGAATTCGCGCACCAGCGCGTTATCGAACCCCTTGGTCTCTGGCGCCTTGAAGGCACCCATGTAGGTGCTGGGCACATCCTTGAGCGTGCTCACCGGAAACATCACGAAGAAGTTGGCGCGCATGGAGCCCCAGTCCACCTTGCGTAGCGAGGTGATCTTGGCTTCGGTCTGTACCCCGCCGATGTCAAAGCGCAGGCTATCGCCCAGCTTCAGGTTCAAGGTCTTGGCAATGCCCTCTTCTACGCTGATGGCACCGGCCTCTTCTTCGGTCCATTGGCCGCCCACAATGATGTTGTGCTGCGGGTTCTTGGCGCTGTGGGAAATGTTGAACTCGCGGTCCACCAGGCGCTTGGCACGGTCCTCGGTGTAGTCGTCGGGTGATACGGCCTTGTCATTCACCGCCACCAGCCGGCCGCGAATCATGGGGTACCAGTCGAACTTGGCCACGCCCTTGTCGGTCAGGGCTTTCTGGAAGGCATCGGACTGCTCAGGCATCACGTTGATCACAAAGCGGTTGGGCGCATCCGGCGGCGTGGCCTTGCGCCAGCTGCTGATGAGGTCAGTGCGCAAAAGCACCAACAGCACCAGCGCCAACAGGCCCACCGACAATGCACTCACCTGCACCACGGTGTAGGCAGGCCGCGCAGAAATCTGCCGGGTCGCCAGCACCAGCCAGCGCGGGGCGGTGGTCTCATTGACGCTCTTGCGCAGTAGCTTCACCGCTACCCAGCTGAGCGAGGCAAACACCAGCACCGCTCCGGCAAAGCCGCCCACGGCAATCAGGCCCAACGTCAGGTCGCTGCTCACGGTGAGGAGCAACGCCGCAAAGCCGGCCACGCCCACGGCCAGCACACCCAATGATGCAGGGCGCAGGTTGCCCACATCGCGGCGGATCACGCGCAGCGCAGGAACCTGGGCCAGCTGCAACACGGGCGGCAGGCCAAAGGCCATGAGCAGCGTGAGGCCCATGCCCACGCCCAACAGTGCAGGCCAGATCGATGCTGCCGGCAAAGCCGCATCTACCAGACCCGCCAACAAAGCCACGAACAGGTAATGCACCCCGAAGCCCACCGCCACGCCCAAGAGGCTGGCAAACAGGCCGACCAGCGCGAACTCAAAGGCATAGGCGCTGGCGATGGTGCGCTGGGAGAGGCCCAACACGCGCAGCATGGCGCAGTCATCCAAATGGTTGGCCGCAAAGGCCCGCGCGGCCAAGGCCACCGCCACGGCGCTGAGCAAAGCTGCCAGCAGGGCCACGAGACTCAAGAACTTGTTGGCGCGGTCCAGCGTCTGGCTCATCTCGGGGCGGCCGCTTTGCAGCGACTCCACCCGCACGCCACGCACGTTGCTTTTGACCTGGGCATCTGCCCATTGCACATAGGTTTTGACGGCCGCTTCCGGGCCGGCCACCGCCATGCGGTAACTCAGACGACTGGCGGGTTGAATCAGCCCGGTGGCCGCAATGTCCGCCTCGTTGAGCATGACGCGGGGCGCGAAGTTCATGAAGCCGCCGCCACGGTCGGGCTCAATCACCAGAATGGCGCTCACCTTGAGCTGCACATCACCCAGCAGAATCGGGTCCCCCACCTGGATGCCGATGGCGTCCAGCAAGGCGGCATCCACCCAAGCCTGCCCGGGAGCAGGAATGTCTTTCGTCGGGGTGTCGGGGGTGTCAGGTGCCGGGCTGATGCGCAAGATGCCGCGCAGCGGGTAGCCGGCCTCTACCGTTTTGAGCGCCACCAGCTTGGCCGCCCCGCCCTGCGCGTCACTGGCGCGGGCCATGGTGGGGAAGCCCAGGGTGTGCACCACCTGCAAGCCGAGGGCGCGGGCACGCTCCTCAAAAGCAGCTGGTGGCTTGTTGTCGCTGGAGATGACGGCATCGCCCCCCAGCAGCTGGCGCGCATCGCGCTGCAAGCCGCCCTGCAGCCGGTCGGCAAAAAAGCCCACCGCGGTCAGTGCGGCCACGGCCAAGGTGACCGCCAGGATGAGCAAACGCAGCTCGCCGGAGCGCACATCGCGCCACAAGGTGCGCCAACCCAGGCGCCAGAAAGAAAGGTTCATACCGTAACCTTATCAGCTTGGCAAAAGCCACAAACAATGCGGGTGAGGTTTCTGCGGTGCCTCATGCGGTCACGCACGTTGCCCACTACCCATTGGTCATGACGCGGATAACGAAGTCATTAGGGCAAGCTTTTTGCACACCTGAACCCGATGTAGACAACCGCAGTTGAGGCCGGTTTGGTTTGTAAATGATCGCTATGCATCTGGGGCGCCCCGTACCACCATGACCCGCCGCGCGTCGGGCGATCGGTATCTGCGGCAGGGGACTTGCCGTCATCGGTCCACTCCCAGACATTGCCGCCCATGTCCCATAAGCCATTGACGCCAGCTCGCGTACTGCCAACCAAGACATGACCGCTACCTCGGGAAGTGACCAAGCCACCGGAATAGGCTGCAAGCGTATTGGTGGTCCCGCAATCTCCCAGGCAGTTGGCACCTTCAGGACTGATTCCGGTTGGGTACGGGTAGCGCACATCTTTCACAAAACCAGCAGGTGGCGCGGCCCGTCGTTCTGTGTAGGCTGCCTCCATCCATTCGGAATCATGGGGAAGCCGTTTTCCTGCCCACTGGCAATACGCTTTGGCTTCGTGGAACGTGATGTGTACCGCGGGTTCTCTGTCGTTTGCAGGAACGCCGTAAGGACTGCGCCAAGTCCACCCTTTGCGTTGCACCCAACCACCCTCATAGGTGCTACCTCCCCCGGCTCTTTCGGCAGTGGTCACGACGCCGGTCGCCTGAACGTAGCGCCCAAACTGCGCGATGCTCACTTCGCTACGGTCCATCGAAAAACCTCTGATGACCTGCATGTCATCGTTCGCCGCCCTGGCCATCGAAAAGACCGACATCCAAAGCAGTGTGAGCAGCAATAGATTTTTCATAGCGGCAATTCTGGAGTCAGTCCAATAACCCGATCATTTGTGGTGGCGAGCAAAAAATAGAGGCTTGGTGTTTATCCCCACCAAAAAGCTCCGGGCAAATTTGGTAAGTGGGCATTCCGACAACCCAACGAGCGCACGTCACGTGTGTCTGCTTTAAGACGCAGAAATTTCAGCGACGGAATTCCGATTTGGGTCGACAGCCGTCAGCTGAGCCCCTCAAACTTTCAACTCAGCACCTCGTGTAACGCTGCCCAATGAGAGAAAGTGACCGCGTTAGATCACGCCGTCAAACATCATCACACTGACCAGATCGCCCACTGCTACGTTGCCCTGCTCATGCCCCAGCACGATGAGGCCGTTGGCCTGCACCATGGAGCTGAGAACGCCCGAGCCCTGGTTGCCGGTAGTGCGCACCTGCAGCTGCCCGTCGGGGGCGACGGTGACAATGCCACGCTGGTATTCGGTGCGGCCGGCTTTCTTGCGCATGGGTTCCTGGCTGTGGGCCTGTAGCAAAGGTAGCGGCTTGGGGGTAGCACCCATCATCTTGAGCAGCGCGGGGCGTACCAGTGACAGGAAAGTCACCATTACCGCCACCGGATTACCCGGCAGTCCAAACAGCACGGTGGTGCCGATGCGGCCCAGGGCAAAGGGCCGGCCGGGCCGCATGGCGATGCGCCAGAAGGCTACATCGCCCAGCTTGGCCATCATGCCTTTGGTGAAGTCGGCCTCCCCCACGCTCACGCCGCCGCTGCTGATGATCACATCGGCCTGTGCTGCCGCGCTGCGGAATGCATCTTCGAGCGCAATTGGCTCGTCGCGCACCACGCCAAGCTCGATCACTTCGCAGCCCAGGCGCTCCAGCAAGCTGGTCACGGTGTAGCGGTTGCTGTCAAACACGGCGCCCTCGCGCAGCGGCTCGCCGGGGGACATGACCTCGTCGCCGGTGGACATGTAAGCCACTTTCAGCCGACGCAGCACCGGCAAGGTTTGCAGGCCCAAACTGGCCGCCAGCCCAATGGATGCAGGCGCGAGCAGCTCTCCTTTTGATAGCGCAACGCCGCCGAGCTGCAGGTCTTCGCCGCGCAGGCGGCGGTTGTCGCCGGCACGCAAGCGGTCGGCGGGGATGTGAACCTGATCACCTGCTACGGTGGTCATTTCATGGGGCACCACGGTGTCCAGCCCTGCGGGCAGGATGGCACCCGTCATGACCTTGAGGCATTCGCCAGCCTGAACGCTACCCGCCCAGGCTTTGCCAGCGAGTGCGGTGCCGGCGATGCGCAGCGTGATAGCGCTATTGCCTGCAAGCGCCGCGCCATTGAAGGCAAAGCCGTCCATGGCCGAGTTGTCGTGCGCGGGCACGGCCATGTTGGAAATCAAATCTTCAGCCAACACTCGGCCCAAGCACTGGCGCAGCGGCAGCAACTCGGCGCCCTGTACGGGCGCCACCAGGCGGTCAATAAAGGTGTTGGCATCTGCCATGCGCAGAGCCTGCGGGTCGTAACCCTGTAGGGAGCGGGCAATGTCGTCCAGCGTTTTCATCAGGATTCGAGCTGGCGCAATTCGTCCAGCGTGTTGGCATTGGCAAAGGCGCGCGGGTCATCACCCAGCGCATCAAAAGGAACTTGCACCAACCGCAAGCCAGCTGTCCAGGCATCCACCTTGCGGCCACCAGCAGCCAAAAAGGCGTGCAGACCGGGGGCTACGGCGGTGCTCATCAAGCAAAAAACCGGCTGGCTGCGCAGGGCCATTTGCCCATCGCGCCCGGCCTCGGGGGCCATGACCACGGACATATCGGCATCGGCTTTCAACAGTGCTGCCAACAGACGCTGCGCCAAGTCCAGCGGGAACAGCGGGCTGTCGCAAGGCACCGTGAGCATGAGCGCAGTGCTACAAACGTCTAGCCCCGCCTGAAAGCCGGCCAGTGGGCCTGCAAACTCGGCATCGCGGTCCGGCACCACCTGCACGCGCCCGGACCCGAAGGTGGCCTCACCCATGTCGAGGTACACCCCGGGGTTGCGGTTGGCGTTCACGATGGCGCCCGCCAAAGCTCCACCGTATGGCCCACCCTGCTGGGTGGCCAGGCGCTGCAAGGCGTGCTGGGCCATGGGCACGCCATGCAAGGGTTGCAGCCCTTTGTCCACCCCGCCCATGCGCATGCCGCGCCCGCCTGCGAGCACCAGAGCGGTGATGTCAGACAGCGTCAAAGCGGAGGCGTGGTCCACCGGGGCAGATTCAGTTTTTGGCATTCGGGAAGAAAAGTTGTTCACCCCCGATTTTGTAGCCAGCAATGACGCCTTGGCCGGCTGCCGACGTCACCCAATCGACAAATTTCGCCGCGCCGGTGATGTTGACGTGCGGATGCTTGGCGGGGTTGACCGGCAACACACCGTACTGGTTGAAGAGTTGCTTGTCGCCCTCCACCAGCACCACGAGATCGGCGCGGTTCTTGAAGTTGAGCCAAGTGCCACGGTCGGTGAGCACATAGCCCGCTGTGGACGCAGCAATATTCAAGGCCGGGCCCATGCCGCAACCGCATTCGCGGTAACCGGCGAACTTGGGTGCCTCGGTGCCTATGGCTTTCCAGTAGCGCAGCTCGGCGGCATGGGTGCCACTACGGTCGCCGCGGGAGATAAAGCTCGCGGGCGATGCAGCGAGCTTTTTGAACGCAGCCAGAATATCCTTGCCACGCACACCCACCGGATCTGCTGCAGGCCCCACCAGCACAAAGTCGTTGTACATGACGGGCAGGCGCTTGGTGGCAAACCCCTCTTGCACCAGCTTTTCTTCAGCCACCTGGTCGTGCACGAAGAGCACATCCGCGTCACCACGGCGGCCCATATCGATGGCCTGGCCGGTACCCACGGCGACCACTTTCACATCCACCCCGGTGGCTGCCTTGAAGGCAGGCAACAGGTGGGCAAACAGGCCAGACTGCTCGGTAGAGGTGGTGGAAGCCATCACCAAGGCCTGGGCGTGCACCGCACTGCTTGCTACCAAAACAATAGCTGCCAGCGCAGAACGCACGGGCGCCAGGGCACCAAAAGACATCAAATTTCTCATGTAACTCCCTCTCCTTTTACAAAACTGGCGGCGTCGGCAGAACGGGTCTGCAATACGGAATGATCAAAAAACTCATGCACCGGTAGATCCACCAACAGGCGCCCCTGCTCCAGATAGACCACCCGCGTGGCCAGGCGCTTGACCTGGCCGAGGTTGTGGCTGGCAAACACCATAGTGCCTGCAAAGTCCTGCACGGTGGCTTCCACCAGGCGTTTGGAATGCGGGTCCAGGCTGGCGGTGGGCTCGTCCAGCAACAGCAGCTCGGGCTTCAGGGCCAGGGCGCGTGCCAGTGCTACCCGCTGCGTTTGGCCGACCGAGAGCTGGCGCCCGCGCCGTTGGGCTACGTCGTCCAGCCCGGCATCGCCCAACACCTGCATCGCGCGGCCGCGGGCCTGTTGCCAGGGAGTGCCTTGCAGCCAGAGGCCCAAGGCCAAGTTGTTTTGCACGGTCAAGCGCAATAACACGGGGCGCTGAAACAGCATGGCCTGGCGCAAAGCGGCATCCAACACAAGCTGGCCGGATACCGGCTGTTGCAAACCGTGAATGACCCGCAGCAGCGTGGACTTGCCACTGCCGTTGGCCCCTACCAGCGCCACCCGCTCGCCCGCTTGGATGCTGATACTCACTCCATCCAGCGCCAACGGCGCACCGTGGCGCGGGGTGAGCGCTACCGATACCTTGTTCAGACTGATCAGGCTTGAAGCGCTCATGCGCGCGTCCCTGCGGAAGGGGGGGCAGCCACCGGCACGGCCGCATCCACCTTTTGCAGCCAAGCCCGCAGACCGGCCAACAGCAACTGCAAAAGCAAGACCACGCCCAGCAGCACCAGCCCCAAGCCCATGGCCAGTGGCAGGTCGCCCTTGCTGGTTTCCAGCGCGATGGCGGTGGTCATCACCCGGGTGAAACCGTCCATATTGCCGCCCACCAGCATGACAGCGCCCACCTCGGCAATGGCGCGCCCGAAGGCAGCCAAGGCCACGGTCAATAAAGCGCTGCGCTCATCCCAAGCGAGCAACAAACCGCGCAGGCGCGGACCGGCGCCCAGGGACCGAAGCTGCTCGCCATGGGCGGCATCAGCGTCTTCCACCACCTGGCGCACCAGCGCAATCACTATGGGTAAAACCAGCACTGTCTGCGCCAGCAACATGGCTTTGAAAGAATAGAGCCAGCCCAGAAAGCCCAGCGGCCCGGAACGGGACAAGAGCAGGTAAACGCCCAACCCCACCACCACGGAGGGCAAGGAAAGCAGGGTGTTGAGCACCGCCAGCACCAGCCCGCGGCCGGGAAAGCGGCTCACTGCCAGCCACGCCCCCAGCACAGTACCCAGCACAAAAGCCAACGCACTGGCGGCCGCACTCAAGGCCAGGGAACGCCAGACGATGGACCAGAGCACCGGGTCCGCATCTGCAATCAGCCGCACAGCGGCCAGCCCGCTTTCCCCCAAAGAACTCAAACGCCAACCTCTGCGGGTTCAGCCTGAGAAGCAGGTTCCAGCTGCAAGCGGTGCGCACCGCTGAAGCACAAAAATCGGGTATTCAGGGCGCGGCCGATGGCGCACAGCCCGAGGTCGGTGGCGACAGCGTGGCCCATTTGCGTCATGCCGCTGCGGGAGATGACCACGGCCACGCCCATCTGGGCGGCCTTCATCACCATTTCGCTCGTCAAACGACCGGTGGTGTAGAAGACCAAGCCATTCACGTCCAGCGGCTCCGAGGCCAGGGCTTGCAAGGCCATCCAGCCGGCGATGGTGTCGATGGCATTGTGGCGACCCACATCTTCCACAAACAGCAATCGCTCGCTGCCACGGAACAGCGCACAACCGTGCACCGAACCGGCAGACTTGTAAGTGCTGTCTTGCAGGCGAATGGTATTGACGATGGCATAGACCTGCGCTTGGGTGACCACCGTGGGCGGCAGGGCAATGCCTTCGATATGTGCCATGACCTCGCCGAACAGGCTGCCCTGCCCGCAACCGGTGGTGACCACCCGCTTGGCGGTTTTGGCTTCCACATCCACGATGCCGGTCAGCGTTTTGACGGCGGCAGCGCCCACTTCCCAATCGACGGTGATGGAATCGATGGCCGCCGCATCCGGCACCAGGCGCTGATTAATCAGGTAGCCCAACACCAGCCACTCAGGGCGCTCGCCCAAGGTCATCAAGGTGACCAGCTCCCGTTTGTCCACATACACGGTGAGCGGACGCTCGGCCGGTATGTCAAGCGACTGGCGCTCGCCATGCTGGTTCACCACCTCGATGCTGTGCGTCAGAGGCGCACGCGCTTCTGTGAGGTAGGGGATGGCAGTCATGGGCATCGCTCAGGTTATGGGATTACGCAGCCGCTGGTGCAGGGTTGGTCCCGTAGCCGCTGACTGCAGCTGGCTTGCCACCGCGGCGGATGGCCACTGCGCAGTACTTGAACTCCGGAATTTTGCCGAAGGGGTCCAGCGCAGCATTGGTCATCAGGTTGGCCGCGGCTTCGTAATAGGCGAAGGGCACGAACACTGCACCACGGGGTGTACCGTCGTCACGCCGCACGTGGATGGCCACGTTGCCACGGCGCGAAGCGATGGTAATGACATCACCCGCTTGCAAAGACATGGCTTGCATGTCGTCCCCGCACATGGAGGCGGTGGCCATGGGCTCGATAGCGTCGAGCACCGTGGCGCGGCGCGTCATGCTGCCGGTGTGCCAGTGTTCCAACTGACGGCCGGTGATCAGCACAAACGGGTACTCCGCATCCGGACGCTCATTGGCCGGAATGATGTCCGCAGGCACCAGGTGCACGCGGCCGTCATCGGTGGCGAATTTCTCGATGAACACGGTAGGCGCGCCGGGGTCTTCCGCGGTCAAGCAAGGGTAAGTCACGCTGGATTCGCGCTGCAGGCGTTCCCAGGTGATGCCGGAGATGGCGGCATGCATGGCCTGGCGCATTTCTTCGTACACGGCAGCCACGCCATCGCTTTCGCCGGCGTAGTTCCAATTCAGGCCCATGCCCTTGGCAATCTGCTGCAGGATCCACAGGTCAGGCTTGGCCTGGCCGGGCGGGTTCACCGCCTTTTTGCCCAGTTGCACCATACGGTCGGTGTTGCTGACGGTGCCGTCTTTTTCAGGCCAGGCGGTCGCAGGCAAAACCACGTCGGCCAGCCAAGCGGTTTCGGTCATGAAAATGTCCTGCACCACCATGTGCTCCAGAGACGCGAGCGCGTGGCGTGCATGGTTCAGGTCAGGATCGCTCATGGCGGGGTTCTCACCCATGATGTACATGCCGCGCACCTTGTGCGGGTCGCTGTCATCGGCCAAGGCCTTGTGCATGATTTCCACCACGGTGTAGCCGGGCTGGTCGTCGAGCTTGGTATTCCAGAAGTCCTCAAACCAGGCGTGGGCTGCCTTGTTGGTGACGCGCTGGTAGTTCGGGAACATCATGGGGATCAGGCCCGCATCGGATGCGCCCTGCACGTTGTTCTGGCCGCGCAGCGGGTGCAAACCGGAGCCGGGCTTGCCGATCTGGCCGGTCACGGTGACCAGCGCGATCAGGCAGCGTGCGTTATCGGTCCCGTGCACGTGCTGGCTTACGCCCATGCCCCACAGAATCATGGTGCCCTTGGCCTTGGCAAATTCACGGGCCACTTCGCGCAGGGTTTGCGCAGGCACGCCGCAAATGGGCTCCATGGCTTCGGGGCTGTAGCCCTTGACGTTCTCTCGAAGTGCTTCGTAGTTGCTTGAGCGCTTGGCAATGAAGTCTTGGTCTGCCAAGCCTTCTTCAATCACCACATGGATCAATGCATTGAGCATGGCCACGTCGGTATCGGGCTTGAACTGCAGAGTGCGCCAGGCGTGCTTGCCGATGTCGGTGATGCGCGGGTCTGCCAACACAATCTTGGCGCCCTTCTTGGACGCGTTTTTCATCCAGGTCGCAGCCACCGGATGGTTGGCCGTGGGGTTGGAGCCGATCACAAAGATCAGGTCCGAGTGCTCCACGTCATTAACCTGGTTACTCACCGCGCCGGAGCCCACGCCTTCGAGCAGCGCCGCCACGCTGGAGGCGTGGCACAGGCGAGTGCAATGGTCGACGTTGTTGCTGCCAAAGCCGGTGCGCACCAGCTTCTGGAACAAATAAGCCTCTTCGTTGCTGCCCTTGGCAGAACCGAAACCAGCCAACGCCTTGTTACCGTAGGTGTCGCGCAGGCCGCGCAACTTGCCGGTCGACAAGGCAAGAGCTTCTTCCCAAGTCGCTTCACGGAACACCTCAGACCAGTCGGAAGAATCGCGATTCAGCTTGTTGAGCATCTCGGGATCTTTGGAGACGCCAGGCCGGCGAATCAGAGGCACAGTCAAGCGCTGGGGGCTGTGCGCGTAGTCGAAGCCGAAGCGGCCCTTCACGCACAAGCGGTTGTGGTTGGCCGGGCCATCGCGCCCTTCCACACTCACGATGACGTCGTCTTTCACGTTGTAAGTCAACAAGCAGCCCACGCCACAGAACGGGCATACCGAGTCGACTTTTTTGTCGACCACTTGGGTGCCGATGTGCGACTTGGGCATCAACGCGCCGGTCGGGCAAGCCTGCACGCATTCACCACAGGCCACGCAGGTGCTGTCAGCCATGGGGTCGTTCAGGTCGAACACGATCTCTGCATGGGCGCCGCGATTGGCGTAGCCGATCACGTCATTCACTTGGCTCTCGCGGCAGGCGCGCACACAGCGGTTGCACTGGATACAGGCGTCCAGATTGACGGCCATGGCGGGGTGAGACACATCCGCCTTGGGTTGCTCGCGTCGCAAGGCTTTGAGTTCGGGGCGCACAGACACATCCATGCGCGCAGCCCAGCCGCTCAGCTCGCCGTGCTGTTGCGATGCATCAGGGGTGGCAGCCGCCGAATCATTCCACTTGTAGCCCTCATCCGGCATGTCGGAGAGCAGCATTTCCAGCACCATCTTCTGGCTTTTGACAGCGCGCTCACTCTTGGCCTGCACTTCCATACCTGCGGTGGCACTGCGGCAGCAGCTGGGGGCCAGCGTGCGCTCGCCCTTGATCTCCACCACGCAGGCGCGGCAGTTGCCGTCGGCGCGCAGGCCATCCTTGTAGCAAAGGTGGGGAATGTCTATGCCATGGCGCTTGGCGGCCTTGAGAATGCTTTCGCCCTCGAAGGCAACGACGGTTTGCTGGTCCAGCTTGAATTCAACGGTTTGCGGCATGACTTCCGCAGGCTTGGCAATGGCATTCATGTCAGGACACCTCGTGGGCAAAATATTTTTGAACGCAACGCACCGGGTTCGGGGCCGCCTGGCCAAGACCGCAGATGGAAGCATCAGTCATCACCACGTTCAAGTCTTCCAGTGTGGTGTGGTCCCACACGGGCGATTCCATCAGCGTAGCGGCCTTGGCCGTGCCTACGCGGCAGGGCGTGCATTGACCACAACTCTCGTGGGCATAAAAACGCATCATGTTCAAAGCGGCATCGCGCGCCTTGTCGTGTTGACTCAGTACGATGACCGCAGCCGATCCGATGAAGCCGCCATGCGGCTGCAAGGTGTCAAAGTCAAGCGGCACATGCGACAAGCTGGCCGGAAAAATACCACCGGACGCGCCGCCCGGCAGATAGGCATACAGGTTGTGCCCGTCGAGCATGCCGCCGCAGTATTCGTCCACCAGCTCAGCCACCGAAATACCGGCAGGCGCCAGCTTCACGCCGGGGAACTTGACGCGACCGCTGACGCTGAATGAGCGCAGGCCCTTGCGACCGTTGCGGCCGAAACTGCTGAACCAGGAGGCGCCCTTTTCCACAATGTCTCGCACCCAATAAAGGGTCTCGAAGTTGTGCTCCAGAGTGGGGCGACCGAACAGGCCCACCTGGGCGATATAAGGCGGGCGCATGCGGGGCTCGCCGCGCTTGCCCTCGATGCTTTCGATCATGGCGGACTCTTCGCCGCAAATGTAGGCACCCGCGCCACGACGCAGTTCAATGACGGGCAAGGGGCAAGGCGGGTTGGCCTGCAGCTTGGCGATCTCGGTTTCCAGAATGGCACGGCAGCCGTGGTACTCGTCCCGCAGGTAGATGTAGCAGGCGGTCGTGCCGACCACTTGGGCCGCCACCAACAGGCCTTCCAGGAAGCGGTGCGGATCGCGCTCGAGGTAGGTACGGTCTTTAAACGTGCCGGGCTCACCTTCGTCAATGTTCACGGCCATCAGGCG
Organism: Curvibacter sp. Hmag1.1; assembly: GCF_059769165.1. Taxonomy (NCBI): domain Bacteria; kingdom Pseudomonadati; phylum Pseudomonadota; class Betaproteobacteria; order Burkholderiales; family Comamonadaceae; genus Curvibacter; species Curvibacter sp. Hmag1.1. Next base: position 2,999,816 of record NZ_JBMBGX010000002.1, on the reverse strand, counting down.
GGGGGCAGGCTGATCGCGAACGATGCGCCACTTGCGCCCGGCCGGAAAACCGGCGCCACCCAGACCACGCAGGCCGGAATCTTCCATGGCCTTGATGACGGATTCGGCATCCTGTGTGCCTTGGCTCAGGGCGGCGGCCAGCGCGTAGCCTCCCTTGGCCTTGTAGGTGTCGTATCCGGTGTAGCCGGGGGCTACTTCCACCGCATGGGGTTCCGGGGACACGGCGCGTTCCGCATAGGCGGACGCTATAAATTCCGTAGCTTGTGTCGCAGAGGGGTGGCCGCCTTTGGCGTCTTTCACCAGCTGCGCAATGGACTCCACGGTCGCCCGGGGCACAGGGTGCTGATGCACGACTGCGGCAGGCGCCTGTTCGCAACGGCCGATACACGGCGCGGGAATCACGCGAACATCTTCATTTCCCAATAGGGAGGGCAGGCGCGCAAGCAGATCCTTGGCGCCGGCCATCTCACAACTCAAACCATCGCACACCCGCACAGTCAACTGCGGCACGGTCTCGTCACCCCGCACCACTTCAAAGTGGTGGTAGAAGGTGGCGACCTCGTACACCTCAGCCATGGGAATGTTCATCTCCTTGGCCAGGGCCACCAGATGCCTGTCGTGCAGGCAACGGTAGGCGTCGTTGAGCTTGTGCAGGTGTTCAATCAACAGGTCACGCCGGTGAGGCGCTGCGCCAATCAACGCCCGGACCTCCGCCACAGAAGCGTCATCGGCCTGACGACCTTTGAGTTTGCTTTTGCGACGAATGCGTTCCCGCATGTCTTCCACCGTGGCCAGTGCCACTGTGGTGGTCTGCGGAGCAAGGCTGGATGCTGTCATGGCGTTCCTGTTGATATTCTTGAAAAATTAAGCGAAGAACTTGGCGACGCTCTGCAGGGTGCGGTACACGCCCCATGCCAAAGGCAGGCCCACGGCCAACCAAGCGAATGCGACTACCCATGTCGGGATGGTGTCTGCGCCGCCGGTGCTGGAGCCCACTTCAGAGGCTGCAGCACGCTCGTGCGCCAGCTTCTTCTCTTCGGCCAGTTCGGCATCGGTCATGAACCACTTGTTGTCGAGCGGTTTCACAAGCAGGTTGCAGATCAAGCCCACTACCAGCATGCCCACCAGGATGTACATGGTCTGGTTGTAGACCTGCTCACGTGGCAAGCCCAGGCCCAGCTGGTATTCGCGCATGTAGTTCACCACCACAGGGCCCAACACACCGGCAGTAGCCCATGCGGTCAGCAAGCGACCGTGGATCGCGCCCACCATCTGGGTACCGAAGATGTCAGCCAGGTAAGCCGGCACAGTGGCAAAGCCTCCGCCGTACATACTCAAAATCACACAGAACGCACCCACAAAGAGCACGATGCTGCCCGCCGCCGCGCTGCCTGGCACGCTGAAGTACATCAGCCCACCCAGAACGAAGAACACGATGTAAGTCACCTTTCGGCCCATCTTGTCGGACAGGCTGGCCCAGAAGAAGCGGCCACCGATGTTGAACAAACTCAACAAAGCAGTGAAGCCGGCAGCCACTGCTGCGATGGCAGCCATTTGCTTCTTGGCAACATCCACTTGTGCGGCGTCTGTGGACTTGACGAGTGCATCGAGCTCGCTGAATTTGGCTTGCACACCGATCAGGGTACCGCCGAATACTTCCTGCAACATGGGAGATGCCATACCGATCACACCGATACCGGCGCTCACGTTCATGCACAACACCATCCAGATGAGCCAGAACTGGGGAATGCCCCACACCTTCTTCACGTGCACGTGCTTCTGGGTGATCATGGCATTGCTGGTTTGGGCAGGAGGAGGAGTCCAGCCTGCAGGCTTCCAGCCGGTTTCAGGAACGCGATAGCCGAATGCGCCGGCCATCATGAACACGAAGTAGATCAGCGCCATCACCACGAAGGTCTGCATCACGCCCACGTCGGTGGGAGTCGCGAAGTACTTCATAAGGTCAGCAGCCAAGGGGGAGCCGATCATGGCACCACCACCGAAGCCCATGATGGCCATGCCGGTAGCCATGCCACGACGGTCAGGGAACCACTTGATCAGGGTCGACACCGGAGAGATGTAGCCCAAGCCCAGACCGATACCACCGATCACGCCGGAGCCCAGAATCATCAGCCAGAACTGGTGGGTCTTGATGCCGATTGCAGAGATCAACATGCCACCGCACCAGCACACCGCCGACACCACACCGGCCTTGCGCGGACCGGCACGTTCCAACCAGCCACCCCAAGTGGCAGCGCTGGAGCCCAACAACACGAAGAACAGGGTGTACATCCAACCCAGCGTAGAAATCTGCCAGTCGCAGCTGGTAGTGAACAGCTGCCCCCAGAAACCTACGTCAGGTCCGCACTTGATGGCTTCCTTGATGCCCAAAGCTTTGGACAAAGGCAGCCAGAACACGGAAAAGCCATACGCCATGCCGATGCACAGGTGAATAGCGAGGGCGGCGGGCGGTACCAGCCAACGGTTAAAACCGGGACCGGCAATGATCCGTTCCTTGTCGAGTAGTCCAGACATATTGTCTCCTTAAGGATTTATATAAACACTGGCTCACCGCTGTCCAACGGGGCGGGCGAAGTGTCACAGGTCAAGCAGGATGAGTCCAATGGATTCATCACATGCATTGATTCAAAAACTAAATGCTGCAGTGCCGCATTCAGGGTTGGGTCTTGAAGGTATTCACCGCTTCGATCAGCGTGTGTGCCTGATCACGCATGCGCATGGCCGCAGCGGCGGCCTCTTCCACGAGCGCAGCGTTCTGCTGCGTCATCTGGTCGATCTCTGACACGCTGCGGTTCACGTTCTCAATGCCGGCCCGCTGCTCCTGGCTGGCGTGGGCAATGCCATCGATGTAGTGCACCACCTCGGCGATGGAGCCGGTAATCTGCTCCATGGACTGGCGCGTTTTTTCGACCAGCACGCTGCCGGCCGCGACACTGCTGACAGACGCACTGATCAGGTCTTTGATTTCGTGCGCTGCAGTGGAGGAGCGTTGTGCAAGGCTGCGAACTTCCGATGCCACTACTGCGAAACCGCGTCCTTGTTCTCCTGCACGCGCGGCCTCTACCGCAGCGTTCAGGGCGAGGATGTTGGTCTGGAAAGCAATGCCCTCAATCAGGGCAATGATGTCGTTGATCTTGTTGGCACTGGCCGATATCTGCCCCATGGTGCTCACCACGTCTTGCACCACGGCGCCTCCGCCACTGGCCACCGACGACACCGAGCTGACCAACTTATTGACTTGCGCCGCCTGCTCTGCGGTTTGGGCCACCGTAGTCGTGAGCTCGTGCACCGCTGACGCTGCGGAGTTCACTTCGCCTGCCTGTTTCTCGGTGCGGTTGGCCAGGTCCACATTGCCGTCAGCGATTTCGTTGGTGCCCATGGACACCACTTCAGATGCACTGCGCACCTTGCCGATCAAGGTGGTCAAGCCGACATTGATACTGTTGATGGCCATCAGCACCTGCCCGATGTCATCACTGCTGCCCACATGAATCTGGCGCGTCAGGTCACCAGAGGCCATGCGCTGCGACGCACTGCGTCCGGCCTTCAAGGGTGCCGCCACGTAGCGGTTCATCAGGGCGTAGGTAGTGACCCACAACAAAGCGATCATGAACAGGCCCATGCCTACTTCCGCCACACTGTCGAACTTGCCACTCAAGGCAAGAAAGATCACCTCGCCAAAGCCATAGACGGCGGAAATACGCCACGCCATCGAAGCCGAAAGACTCATGCCCGGTGAGGCAGTGATGTCCAGCCCCACGAACAAAACGCCGATCACCTGACCGCTGTTGTCACGGATTGGCTCGTAATGGGTGATGTATTGCTTGCCGAAAATGATGGCGTAGCCGACATGGGCGCGCCCCTGCATGACATCGGTGTAGGCAGACTGTGAGCGGTCCAGCGGGGTGCCCACGGCGCGTTCGCCGTCCAGTTTACGAACCGACGTGGTCACACGGATGAAATCGTCGCCGTCCCGTGCAAACACGGTGGCTACCATGCCTGTCTGTCCGGTAAAGCTATCGGGCAGTGCGAAATCCAGATTCAAAACCCGGGAGCCATTGCGCAAGGTACCGACGTTACGGCCTTGCACATTCACGCGCTGGGCCATGTCCAGTGTGAAGGCACCGTTCAATCCTGCGGCCAATTTGCGCGCGCCGTTGTCTACACGTCGCTGTAGCCCGGTGAAAAAGAGCATCGGTGTTGTTCTCCAAAACTGTAGGGGCTTTGCACATGGTAGGAAGCCCCTACAAAATTCCCGACTTAAGGAATTTTGGGTTTGTACACCAATTTCACTGATCTAAATCAAATTAAAGCGAGGTTAAGAGTCCCGTGTGCGTCGCAGCATGGCGCAGCCAAGCGCCATCCTGTGCGAGGGAGATAGCTGCCTCCATGGCCCGCGACGGACGCACCGCCGCATGCGCCATGAAGCTGATGGGGGTGAGCACCTGCGGCGTGACAAGTGGCAAGGCTTCCAGCTCGCGATAACCGCGTACAGCCGACACAAGAGCGCCGGGCATCACGCTGCACACCTGCCCCGCCACAACGCTCAGCGCCATCGTCAGGATGGAGTTGGTCTCAATAATGGCGCGCGGCTTGCAACCCGCGGCCGCAAAGGAAGCGTCGACGATCGTGCGGTTGTGCATTTCCGGCGTCAGCAGGCACAGAGGCAGCTCTGCCGCATCCTTCCACCGGATGGGTTCGCCGATCTGCAATTCAACAGCGTGCACGCGCCCAGCTTTTCGTAACAGGAAGTAGTGTTCGTTGTATTGGGGATACGCGGTGAGCTGTACCTCGCGTTGGTCCATGCGCTCGGTGTAGCCCAGTGCCAAGTCGATGGACAAACTCTCCAGCCGCTTTTCCAGTTCGGTCGAACTCAAGGACAACACGACCGGCATGACCTCAGGGTACTTGGCCTGCAACATGGCCGCGAACCGGGCCGCAACCGGTACCGCGGTAGGAACCGCCCCGACGATCAGGCGCCCGGTAGGCTGGTTCGCTGTGCTGCGCAATGACTGCGCCAACACCTTGTGCTCATGCAGCATGCGCCGCGCGGATTCCAGCACCTGCTCGCCTTCGGGGGTAAAGCCCACAAAAGTGCGCCCACGACGCACGATGACCACCTCGAACTCTTCTTCCAATGCCCGCAGCGCATTGGAGAGCGCCGGCTGGGTAATGTGGCAGGCCTGCGCCGCCCGGGCAAAGTGGCGGTGCTCATCGAGCGCCACCAGGTACCGCAGGGAGGAGAGCAGGTTCATGCCGCGTCCAGTCCGGTCAGCTGTTTTTGCTGATGGTGATGGTGGGGAACTTGCTGGAGAAGTCTTTGGACTGCGCCGCAATCTTCACAGCGACCTGGCGGGCGATGCCCTTGTAAAGACCTGCCACTTCGCTTTCCGGATCTGCAATTACCGTCGGGCGGCCACTATCTGCCTGCTCACGGATGTGCAATGCCAACGGCAAGGCGCCCAGGTAGTCCATGCCATACCCGGCAGCCATTTTCTTGCCACCATCAGCACCGAAGATGTGTTCCACATGGCCGCAGTTGCTGCACACATGCACCGCCATGTTTTCCACAATGCCAAGAATCGGCACGCCAACCTTCTCAAACATCTTGATGCCCTTTTTGGCGTCCAGGAGGGCAATATCTTGCGGAGTGGTCACCACCACGGCACCGGTCAAGGGCACCCGCTGGCTCAGGGTGAGCTGGATATCGCCGGTGCCGGGGGGCATGTCCACGACGAGGTAGTCCAAATCTTTCCAGTTAGTCTGACGCAGCAGTTGCTCCAAGGCTTGGGTCGCCATGGGGCCGCGCCAGATCATGGCCTGGTCGCCATCCACCAGAAAGCCGATGGACATGACCTGCACTCCGTGGTTCTCCATGGGCTCCATGGTTTTGCCATCCGCCGTGTCGGGCCGGCCTTCAATGCCCATCATCATGGGCTGGCTGGGGCCATAAATGTCTGCATCGAGCAAACCGACGCGCGCACCCTCGGCCGCCAGCGCCAATGCCAGGTTGGCCGCAGTCGTGCTCTTGCCCACGCCGCCCTTGCCGGATGCCACAGCCACAATGTTTTTCACACCGGGCAGCAACTGCACGCCACGCTGCACCGCATGGGGCACGATGTTGAGCTTGGGCGTAACGGTCACGGTACCCACGCCAGCTACCGTGCGTGCTGCCTGGCTTACCAGTTCCACCAGCGCTGGCCATTGGCTTTTGGCGGGGTAGCCCAGCTCCAAGTCCAGGTGCACGTCAGTGCCTTGAAGCTTGATGTTTTTGAATGCTTTGGCGCTGGAAAAGGTGGCGCCGGTGTTCGGGTCGATCAGGCTCTGCAAGGCCTGGGTGATGTCTTGTTCGGTAAACGCCATAAAAACTCCTGAATCCGGCGAGTCTATCCAAGGGACCAAACCCGCGACAGCCCGAGGTGCAATCTGTAGTCCGAATATCGAGGGTTAACCCCGCACACTTTTCTATTTACAAGCGCACCGGGCTTTTCATAATGGACACTATGAGTGCTGCCACGCCCGCTGTCCCCATGACCGGCCTGCTGCTGACCGGAGGGGGTGCACGTGCCGCCTATCAGGTGGGGGTCCTCGAGGCGATTGCCGATTTGCGCCTGGCCTGCGGTGCCGGCTGGCAACCCAACCCCTTTCCCATCATTGCCGGCACATCTGCGGGCGCCATCAACGCCTCCGCGCTGGCTTGCGGGGCAGACGATTTCGACGGGACCGTCCGCAAGATTGCCCATACATGGCAGAACTTCCACGCCCATGATGTGTACCGTGCGGACCATCTGAGCATGTTGCGCTCCGGAGCCACCTGGATCACCCTGCTCTCGCTGGGCTGGGTGTTGGCGAAGTGGCGGCGCATCAAGCCCCGGTCCTTGCTGGACAACGCGCCGCTGGGCCAACTGCTCCAACAGCTCGTCCCGCTGGAGCGTTTGCCACTGCTGTTGAGACAAGGCCACCTGCAGGCACTTGCGGTGACTGCATCCAGTTACAGCACCGGGGACCACGTCACCTTTTATGAGGGCGACAAAAGACTGATGCCTTGGGTGCGGACCCAGCGATACGCCGTGCGCGACCGTATCACCCACGCACACCTGCTGGCGTCGAGTGCGATCCCGTTTGTGTTTCCGGCCACGCAATTGCACATCAACGGCCGGGAGGAGTATTTCGGAGACGGCTCCATGCGCCAGAGTGCCCCAGTGGCACCCGCTATTCATTTAGGAGCAGAACGCATACTGGTGATAGGCGCCGGGCGCATGCATGAGCCCAAAGAAGAAGCCCACCTGCACACCACCAGCAGCTACCCCAGCATTGCCCAAATTGCAGGGCATGCGTTGTCCAACATCTTTTTGGACGCTCTGGCAGTGGACGTAGAGCGGGTGCAGCGGATTAACCAGACCATCAAACTGGTGCCGGAGGAAGCACGCAAAGGCAGCACATTGCGCCCGGTGGAACTGCTGGTGATAGCACCCAGCCAGCGCTTGGATGCAGTCGCATCCCGCCATGTGAAGGATTTGCCTCATGCGGTGCGCACCATGCTGGGCGGCGTAGGCGTGTCGTCCGCCAAAGCCGACGTCAAAGGCGCAGCACTCGCCAGCTACCTGCTGTTTGAGAGCGGCTACACCACGGAGCTGATGGCGCTGGGCTATGCGGACGCCCAGAAGCAGCGCGCCGAGGTCTGCAAGTTTTTCGGCTGGAACGACCCTGCCAACGGTGACCCTGTACCTGGCGACACGGGGTTCGTGGAACGCCGCATAGACCCGCTTCGCTTGCGCTGAGCCTTAGTTCCCAAGCTGCGTCCGGACGCAAAAGGCATAGAAAATAGTCGTTTTGACGCCGAAACACCCCGTGAACCCATCAGCCACCTACCCCGAACTGATAGCCACCTACCGCAGGGCCGCAGCTGATGCTGCTCACAAGCAGGGCTTGATTCAGGCCGTAGCAAAAAAGGGCCCTGCGGCTATCAAAGCAGCCATTGAGACTGCCGCCAAGGCAGAAAAGCGCAAAGCCACATTCGCCAAGAAGCTGGCGGATCTGGGGGTAGAAATCCCGGACTGAGGTCCACAGACACTCACTGCGACCCCGGCTCCGGGTTTATGAGGATTCCAAAACCGCCAACGCCTCTTGTGCCCAGGCGATGCTGCCCTCTTCAAACATGATGCCTTTTTTAAGAATCAGGTGCTGGAGCCGCTTGGCACGTGGCATCGCTTTACCCCGCGCAAAGTCCCGGGCTTCGATGGCGCGGTAATGCGCCAAGCGCTCCGTGTGCTGGGCAATCCGGGCGCGGAGTTCATCACTCAAGTCCACTTCATTCAAAGCGGCATCCGCGCGGATCTTGACGGTGAACTCATCCCGCAAATCCATGGGCGCAGCAGGTTCGCTTGTCCAGCGCACCAGTTCTGCCCGGCCGTCCGGCAGCACCTTGTACTCCCGCTTGCGGGTGGCACCGGCGTCGGGCGCGCTATCAGAGACGATCCAGCCCTTCTCTTCCATGCGGGCCAGTTCGCGGTAAATCTGCTGGTGCGTGGCGTGCCAGAAGTAACCAATGGACTTGTCAAACCGCCGCGCCAGCTCGTACCCTGAGGACGGTTTTTCAATCAACGAAGTGAGCACGGCATGGGCAAGCGACATGCGGGCGAGTCTAAGGGCAGCACTCTAACTATGCAACCAGTTGCATAAATCTGGCTAGACTTCTACACTGCAACTGGTTGCATAGCCACACGTGCCTTGGTAACGGCCGGCCACCCGAACACATAACAGGAGACACCCATGACTGCTACGCTCACCTACCCCCACATGCTCGCCCCTCTGGACCTGGGCTTTACCACCCTCAAAAACCGGGTGCTCATGGGCTCGATGCACGTGGGCCTGGAAGAAGCCAAGGACGGCTTCAACCGCATGGCCGCCTTTTACGCCGAGCGCGCCAAGGGCGGTGTAGGCCTGATCGTGACAGGCGGTATTGCGCCGAACGACCGCGCCCGCCCCATGCCCGGCGGTGCCGCCATGACCACGCAAAAGGAAGCCGACAAGCACAAGGTGGTGACCGACGCCGTGCACGCCGCGGGCGGCAAGATTTGCATGCAGATCCTGCACTTTGGCCGCTACGCCCACCACCCTGAGCTGGTGGCACCCAGCGCCCTCAAAGCGCCGATCAGCCCCTTCCGCCCGCATGCGCTGACTACAGAAGAAGTGAGCCAGACCATCGAGGACTACGCCAACGCAGCGGCCCTGGCCCAAAGCGCGGGCTACGACGGCGTGGAGATCATGGGCTCTGAGGGCTACCTGATCAACGAGTTCATTGCCAAACAAACCAACCAGCGCGACGACGAATGGGGCGGCAGCTATGAGAACCGCATCCGCTTCCCGCTGGAGATCGTCCGCAAGACGCGTGAACGGGTAGGCACTAACTTCATCATCATCTTCCGCCTCTCCATGCTCGACTTGGTGGAAGGCGGCTCCAACAAAGAAGAAGTGGTGCAACTCGCGCAAGCGCTGGAAGCCGCTGGCGTGACCATTCTGAACACCGGCATCGGCTGGCACGAGGCACGCATCCCCACCATCGCCACCAAAGTGCCACGCGCCGCGTTTGCCTGGGTCACCGAGCAGCTTAAGGGCAAGGTGAAGATTCCGCTGATTGCCACCAACCGCATCAACACGCCCGAAGTGGCTGAGCAAGTGTTGTCCAGCGGCCAGGCCGATATGGTGAGCATGGCCCGCCCCTTCCTGGCGGACCCACTGTTTGTGCAAAAGGCCGCCGAGGGCAAGGCTGACCAGATCAACACCTGCATCGGCTGCAACCAGGCCTGCCTGGACCACACCTTTGGCGGCAAAATCACCAGCTGCCTGGTGAACCCGCGCGCCTGCCACGAGACCCTAATGGTGGACAGCCCCGCCCCCAGCAAAGAGCGCATTGCCGTGGTGGGCGCAGGTCCGGCCGGCTTGGCCTTTTCGACCGAAGCGGCCAAGCGCGGCTTTGAGGTGACGCTGTTTGATGCAGCCAGCGAAATCGGTGGCCAGTTCAACGTGGCCAAGCAAGTGCCCGGCAAAGAAGAGTTCTACGAAACCCTGCGTTACTTCGGCAAGCAGATTGAGCTGACCGGCGTGAAGCTGCAGCTGAATCAAAAAGTCAGCGCACAAGACCTGACAGCCGCCGGCTTCAAGCACGTGGTGCTGGCCACCGGCGTAACACCACGCATGCCTGAGATTGAAGGCATTACTCACCCCAAAGTGCTGGGCTACCTGGACGTGCTGCGCGACAAAAAGCCCGTCGGCAAAACTGTGGCACTGATTGGCGCAGGCGGCATCGGCTTCGATACCGCCGAGTTCCTGCTGCACGAAGGCACCAGCCCCAGCCTGGACCAAGCCAAATTCTTCGCTGAGTGGGGCGTGGACACTGCATATGCCAGCGCTGGTGGCTTGAAGCCCGCGCACATCGAGAAGACACCGCGCAAGGTCTACCTGCTGCAGCGCAAGACCAGCAAAGTGGGCGACGGCCTGGGCAAGACTACAGGTTGGATCCACCGCACCTCGCTCAAGAACCGCGAGGTGGAAATGATCAACGGCGTGACCTACCGCAAGGTGGACGACGCCGGCCTGCACATCACCGTGGGCGACAAGGACATGGTGCTGCCGGTAGACAACGTAGTGGTCTGTGCGGGGCAAGACCCACAGCGCGCGCTGCAGGCTGACCTGCAAGCCGCAGGCGTGAACGTGCACCTGATTGGCGGCGCCGATGTAGCTGCCGAGCTGGACGCCAAGCGCGCCATCAAGCAAGGCACCGAACTGGCCTTGGCCTTCGGTGCGGTGCCCGCCAAAGCGGCAGAAGCAGGCGCTGCACCCTCGCTAGCGCAGACCCTGCCGGCACCGGTGGCTGCCAGCCTCAAGCTGTGGCACCAAATGATTGCCGAGAACAACCTCGCCGAGCTGCCCACCATCCTGCACCGCAAGGCCGTATTCCGCTCGCCCATGGCGCACACGCCCTACCCCAGCGCGCAGGCGGTGCAAGTGATCTTGACCAACGTGGTGCAGGTGTTTGAAGACTTCAAATATCACCGCGAACTGGCCAGCGCCGACGGCCTGAGCCTGGTGCTGGAGTTCAGCGCCAAAGTCAATGGCAAAGAACTCAAGGGCATCGACATGGTGCAGTTCGACGCAGAGGGCAAGATCACCGACTTTGAGGTGATGGTCCGCCCCATGAGCGGCCTGCAAGCGCTAGGCGACGAGATGGGCAAGCGCCTGGCGCCCTATATGGCCATGATGAATCCAGCCAAGACCTGAAGGTCTGGATTCATCAATACTATAAAAATAATAGCTGCTCGCGCACATTCCATGGGTGCCAGCAGCCTATTTGGCACAAAAAAGGAGACACATATGGAGTTTGAAACCCTGAAGGTCACGCTGGACGCGCACATCGCCACCATCCGCCTGAACCGCCCCGACAAAGCCAACGCCATGAACGCCACCATGTGGCAAGAAATCCGCCAGGCCTTTGAGTGGGTGGACCGCACGCCCGAGGCGCGTGTGGCGGTGTTGCAAGGCGAGGGCAAGTTGTTTTGCGCGGGTATCGACCTGCAGATGATGATGGGCATAGGCCCGCAGATTGCCAACGAGTGCGACGGCCGCATGCGCGAGAGCCTGCGCCGCATGATTCTGGACATGCAGGACACGCTGACCAGCCTGGAACGCTGCCGCAAGCCGGTGCTAGCGGCCATCCATGGCGGCTGCATCGGGGGTGGCATCGACCTGGTGACCTGCGCCGACATGCGCTACGCCAGCGCCGATGCGTTCTTCACCATCAAAGAGATCGACATCGGCATGACTGCCGATGTGGGCACCCTGCAGCGCCTGCCCAAGCTGGTGGGCGATGGCATCACCCGCGAGCTGGCTTACACCGGCCGCAAGATGGACGCCACCGAGGCCAAGGGCATCGGCCTGGTGAACCGCGTGTTTGAAAGCCGCGAGGCGCTCTACGCCGGGGTGCAGGAGATTGCAGCCACGATTGCGGCCAAGTCCCCACTGTCCATCCGCGGCACCAAAGAAATGATCACCTACGCCCGCGACCATAGCGTAGCCGACAGCTTGAACTACATCGCCACTTGGAACGCCGCCATGCTGATGAGCAAGGACCTGACCGAGGCGATGACGGCGAACATGCAGAAGCGGGCGCCGGTGTTCAAGGACTGAGCTTCCTTTCTAGCGCTTAGTCTTTGCTGGACTCACAGCAGGCTGGGGGTACGTACCTCCGCTCGTGTCCCCCGCCCGCTCCAGCGGGCTCCTCCTTGACCTCGCTGCGGCACGCACCCCCAACCTGCTGCGAAGTAAGGCGAGGCGAGGTGAACTATGTATATTTGCAAGTCACAGCACTTAAGGAGTGGGGCGGCTGCCTGTTTTGCGCAGGTCAAGGAGGAGCGCGCAGCGCGGGGGACACGGAGCAAAACAGGCAGCCGCCCCGCTCCGGCACCTACAGAGCAAAACGCCCAGCCCGCCTGATCCCACCCAAATGCTGACCATAAGCGGGGCCGACTAAAATCATAGGTTCCTCTGTGAAAGTCGACTCCCCATGCCTCGCCAACTCTTCGTTACCACCGCCCTTCCCTACGCCAACGGCAACTTCCATATCGGTCACATCATGGAATACATCCAGGCCGACATCTGGGTGCGGTTCCAGCGCATGCAGGGCAACGCGGTGAACTTCGTAGGTGCGGACGACACCCACGGCGCGCCCATCATGATTGCGGCTGAAAAAGCGGGTGTGACGCCAGAGCAGTTCGTTGCCAACATTGCCGCTGGGCGCAAGCAGTACCTGGATGGCTTTCACATCAGCTTTGACAACTGGCACAGCACCCATTCGCCTGAGAACACCGAGTTGGCCCGCCAGATTTACCGTGACCTGCGCGACCGCGCTGATGGCAGCCTGATTGAAGTGCGCACTATTGAGCAGTTCTTCGACCCCGAGAAGAACATGTTCCTGCCTGACCGCTATATCAAAGGCGAGTGCCCCAAGTGCCACGCCAAGGACCAGTACGGCGACAACTGCGAAGTCTGCGGCTCGGTCTATGCGCCAACGGACCTGATCAATCCTTACTCTGCTTTGTCCGGCGCAAAGCCTGAGCTCAAGAACTCCGAGCACTACTTCTTCAAGCTCTCCGATCCACGCTGCGTGGAGTTTCTGGAGAACTGGACGCAAGATGGCAAGCTTCAACCCGAAGTGGCCAACAAGATCAAAGAGTGGTTCTCCGTACGCACCAACCCGGACGGCACCCAGAGCGAAGGCTTGGGCGACTGGGACATCAGCCGCGACGCACCTTACTTCGGTATCGAGATTCCTGATGCGCCGGGCAAATACTTCTATGTGTGGCTGGATGCGCCTGTGGGCTATCTGGCTTCCCTGAAAAACTGGTTCGACAAAGGCGGCCCCAAAGCCAAGCATGGCGATACCCGCAGCTTTGACGAATACATGGCGGCAAGTGATACCGAGCAGTACCACTTCATAGGCAAAGACATCGTCACTTTCCATACGCTTTTCTGGCCCGCGATGCTGAAATTCAGCGGCCGCAAGACGCCGAACAACGTGTTCGTGCACGGCTTCCTGACCGTGAATAACGGCGAGAAGATGAGCAAGAGCCGCGGCACCGGCCTGGACCCGCTCAAGTACCTGAGCCTGGGCATGAACGCCGAGTGGTTGCGCTACTACCTGGCTGCCAAGCTGTCCGCTCGCAATGAAGACATCGACTTCAATGCAGACGACTTCATGGCGCGGGTGAACAGCGACCTGATTGGCAAGTACGTGAACATTGCGAGCCGTGCGGCCGGGTTTATCACCAAGCGCTTTGACGGCAAGCTCACCAGCGACTTCGGCCCCACCGGCGCAGCCCTGCTGGCCGAAGTGCGTGGCGCCAGCGATGCACTCGCCCAGATGTACGAAGCGCGCGAATACGGCAAAGCCACCCGCGAGATCATGCTGCTGGCCGACAAGGTGAATGCCTATGTGGACCAGAACAAGCCATGGGACTTGGCCAAGGACGTGGCCAACAACCAGGCGCTGCACCAAGTGTGCTCGGTGCTCATAAACACCTTCGCGACACTCACCCGCTATCTCTCGCCCGTGCTGCCCGGCTTGGCGCAAGCCGTGCAAGGCTTTCTCGGCGTGGACATGCAGCAGTGGAATGTGGCCGGCGATGTACAAGCCATCCAGCCCTACCAACACCTGATGCAACGCGTCACCCCCGAGCAGCTGGACGCACTTTTTGAGCCAAAAGAGCCTCTGGCGCCCGCAGAACCTGCGCAAGCAGCTCCTAAAAAGGTAGCAAAGTCCGTTCCTGCGGCTGTGCCGGCTGACCCCAACGCTCCTGGCGGCGAGGCCTTGGCGCCCACCATCAGCATTGACGACTTCGCCAAGATCGACCTGCGCATTGCAAAGATCGTGAACTGCGAAGCCGTCGAAGGCTCCACCAAGCTGCTCCGCCTGACCCTCGATGTGGGTGAAAAGAACGCCGAGGGCCAGCCCACCACGCGCAATGTATTCAGCGGCATCGCCAGCATGTACAAGCCCGAAGAGCTGGTGGGCCAGCTCACGGTGCTGGTGGCCAACCTGGCGCCGCGCAAGATGAAGTTCGGCATGTCCGAAGGCATGGTCATGGCGGCCAGCCATGCAGATGAGGGCGCCAACCCCGGCATCTACATCCTCAACCCCTGGCCCGGCGCACAGCCCGGCATGCGCATCCACTAAAGCACAGTCGCTTTATCCATCAGGCACAGCACACACCGGTCCCACAGCATGATCCCCCTGATCCGTGGTTGGACCGATGTGCAGCGCACGCCGCAAGCCAACACGCGCCTGGGCGTGACCCTCGCCGCCGTGGCAGGGGCTGCCAATGCAGGTGGTTTTCTGGCGGTCAACCAGTACACCTCCCACATGACCGGCGTGGTGTCGGGCATGGCGGACGCTTTGGTGCTGGGCCACACCGGCACCGCACTGGTCGGCGTGGCCATGCTGCTGGCCTTTGTGACCGGTGCCATGTGCACTGCCCTGCTGGTGAACTGGGGCATGCGCCACCACTTGCACAGCGCTTATGGGCTGCCGCTGTTGCTGGAGGCAGCTTTGTTATTGGTATTTGGCTTGTTTGGTGGTGCCATAGCCGTCGCAGCCCACCTGTTTGTGCCGCTCACGGTGGTGCTGCTCTGCTTCATCATGGGTCTGCAGAACGCGGTGATCACCAAGATCTCGCGCGCAGAGATTCGCACCACCCACATTACCGGTTTGGTCACCGATATGGGCATTGAGCTGGGCAAGCTGCTCTACATCAACCCCGCTCCTTCTGAACACCCCGTGCGAGCCAACCGCGACAAGCTGCGCCTGCAGGGTAAGCTGATTGGCGCCTTTGCACTGGGGGCGCTGGCCGGGGCACTGGGCTTCAAGCATGTGGGCTACATCGCCACCTTGCCCTTGGCCTTGGCACTGCTGGCGCTCGTGATCAAACCCTTGTGGAAGGACCTGCACCCTTCCGCTTACCCTGCCGCCTGACCCCGCCATGGCTGCAAACCGCTTTTTCCACCCACGCTTGATGGATGCTCTCCAAGGCTACAACCGGCAGCGCCTGGCAGGGGACATAGGCGCCGGCCTTACCGTGGGTGTAGTAGCGCTGCCCTTGGCCATGGCCTTTGCCATCGCCAGCGGACTCAAGCCCGAGGCAGGTTTGTTCACTGCCATCATTGCCGGCTTTTTGATCTCTGCGCTGGGCGGCAGCCGGGTGCAAATCGGTGGGCCGGCGGGGGCATTCATCGTCATCGTGTACGGCATCGTCGAGCGCTATGGCTATGCCAATCTCGTCATTGCAACCGCCATGTCCGGCGTGATGCTGTTCGCCTTCGGCTTTTTCCGGTTGGGCACGCTGGTGCGCTTTATCCCGATTGCGGTGGTCATCGGCTTCACCAATGGCATTGCAGTGCTGATTGCGCTCTCGCAGGTCAAAGACTTTCTGGGTCTGAACACCGGACCCATGCCGGGTAGCTTCTTCGGCATCCTGCACACGCTGGGTGCTTCGCTCTCCACTATCAACCTGCAGGCGACTGCGCTGGCTTTGGCAAGTCTGGCGGTCATCGTGGCATGGCAGTTCGGTCTCACCCGCTTGGCTAAAGCCAATGCGTGGGCAGCCAAGTTGGCGCTGGTGCCTGGCGCAGTAGTCGCACTGATCGGAGCCACACTGGCAGTGGGTCTGGCGGGCTTACCCGTGGAAACCATCGGCAGCCGCTTCGGCGGCGTACCCTCAGCATTACCCGGCTTTGCCCTGCCCGACTTCAGCTGGGAGACCGTGCGCTTTCTGTTCATCCCTGCCACCACACTGGCCATGCTGGGCGCCATTGAATCCCTGCTCTGTGCCCGGGTGGCCGACGGCATGATCGGCGACCGGCACGACCCCAACCAGGAGCTGATGGCCCAGGGCATTGCCAACCTGGTCACTCCCTTCTTCGGGGGCATGCCGGCCACTGGCACCATTGCTCGCACGGTCACCAACATCAAGAGTGGTGCCAGCAGCCCGGTGGCTGGCATGGTTCACGCCCTCACCCTGCTGCTGGTGGTGCTCGTGGCAGCGCCCTTGGCCAAAAACATACCGCTCGCTGCCATGGCCGCCATCCTCATGTTTGTAGCCTGGAACATGGGCGAATGGCGTGAGTTTGTGCACCTGCGGCAATACCGCCTGCCTTACCGCGCGACCCTGCTGGCCGTGTTTTTCCTGACGGTGGTGTTTGACCTGACAGTCGCCGTAGAAGTAGGCCTGGTGGCGGCCTGCCTCACCTTCATCTACCGCATTTCCAGCCTCTCGCGTTGCGAGCAACTCAGCGCGCAGGACTACCCGCCGCTGGTGGGCCTTGAACGCGATGTCGCAGCCCATCGATTGCATGGCGCCATCTTCTTCGGCGCGGTCAAGCTGATTGAAAACCTTGAAGACCACCTGCCCACCCGGGTTCTGGTGCTGGACTTCAAAAACGTGCTCTACATAGACTCATCCGGCGCGGACACTGTGCTGGACTTGGTGCACACCTGCCACAAGCGGGGTGTGCGCCTGATTGCATGCGGGCTGGCCTTCCAGCCACAAGACATCCTGCTGCGCTGCGGCGTTACCGAGGCCCTGGGCCCGGCCAACCTCAGCCCTACTTTGGCGCAAGCGCTGGAGCTCGCGGTGCATGATGCGCAAGCGGCCTGATACCCGCCACACCCTGATTTTTCCCGACCCTATTGCATGACATCCACAACAAAAACAAGCGCACCCCTGCACTTTGATGTGCTCATCGTTGGAAGCGGCCTCGCCGGCCTGAGTGCGGCGCTGTTGCTCTCGCAGCAATACCGCGTGGCCATCCTCACCAAACGTGCAGTGCGCGAAGGCAGCAGCGGCTGGGCCCAAGGCGGCATTGCCGCCGTGTGGGACAAGGACGACAGTTTTGCCGCCCATGTAGACGACACGCTGATTGCCGGTGCCGGCCTGTGTGACCTCAAAGCCACGCAGTTCGTGGTGGAGAACGCGCCCCAGTCCATCGCCTGGCTGCAAAAGCTGGGCGTGCCGTTTTCGGAGGAAGCGGGCCACGCCGGCCAACTGCACCTCACCCGCGAAGGCGGCCACAGCGCACGACGCATCGTCCACGTGACGGATGCCACCGGTGCCGCGGTGCAGCAGACCCTGATTGAGAAAGTAAAAGCCAGCGCCAATGTGACGCTGTTTGAGCACCACACGCTGGTGGACCTGATCACCACTAATAAACTAGGACAAGCTGGCCCCAACCGCTGCGTGGGCCTGTACGCGCTGGACGACGACACCGACGAAGTGCTCACCTTTCAGGCGCCCCACACCATCCTGGCGACAGGCGGCGCGGGCAAGGTCTACCTCTACACCACCAACCCCGACACGGCCACTGGCGACGGCATTGCCGCCGCCTGGCGCGCGGGCTGCCAGGTGCAGAACATGGAATTCATCCAGTTCCACCCCACCTGCTTGTTCCACCCGCACGCCAAGAGCTTTTTGATCACCGAAGCGGTGCGTGGCGAAGGTGGCCGCCTGCTGCTGCCCACCGGCGAACGCTTTATGCCTAAGCATGACCCGCGCGCCGAGCTGGCCCCGCGCGACGTGGTGGCCCGCGCCATCGACTTCGAGATGAAGAAAGGCGGCTTCGACTGCGTCTACCTCGATATTTCGCACCAACCGCTGAGCTTCATCCAGGAGCACTTCCCCAACATCTACGCCCGCTGCCTGGAGCTGGGCATCGACATGGCCAAGCAGCCCATCCCCGTGGTGCCGGCTGCCCACTACACCTGCGGTGGCGTGGTCACCGACCTGGATGCCCGCACCGATGTGCAAGGCCTGTATGCCGTAGGCGAAACCGCCTGCACCGGCTTGCACGGCGCCAACCGTTTGGCATCGAATTCGCTGGTGGAGTGCATGGTGTTTGCGCGGGCAGCTACTGCTTTGATAGCAAGCGAACTCGCCAATGGCAGCTCTGAGGCACCGCGTCAGTTGCCGGCTTGGGACGACAGCCGCGTGACCGATGCGGACGAAAGCGTGGTCATCTCCCACAACTGGGACGAGCTGCGCCGCTTCATGTGGGATTACGTGGGCATTGTGCGCACCAACAAACGGCTGGAGCGCGCTGCCCACCGCATTGCATTGCTGCAAGGCGAGATTGCCGAGTTCTATGCCCACTTCCACGTCACGCGCGACCTGCTGGAGCTACGCAACCTGGTGCAGGTAGCCGACCTGATTGTGAAAAGCGCCCAAGCCCGCCACGAGAGCCGCGGCCTGCACTTCAGCCGCGACTACCCCGGTATGCTGGAAGTGGCTGTGCCGACAACCCTTAAGCCTTGAGCTTCTTTTTGGCCTGGAGCGCCGCGCGCAGGTGCTCGTAAAACACCTGCGAGGGCGCACTCAGGGTGGCGCCATGCAAAGTGGTGAGACCCAGTTGCCGGGACACCGCAGGCTGCCGTAAAGCCACTCCCACCAAGGTAGGGTGGTTTGCGGGTAGCGCCAGTCGCGGCACGGCTGCCATGCCCAGACCCGCCTCCACCATGCCCAACAGCGTGGCAATGTGGCTGACTTCAAAACGGTAAGAGGGGTTACAGCCAGCGCGGGCCAAGGCATCGTCCAGCAGCTGGCGGTTACCGCTGCTGCGCGCAACGGCAATCAACTTTTCATCAGACAAATCTGCCCACGCCACGGAGCGGCGCTTGGCCATGGCATGTCCGCGGGGCATGGCCAGGACAAACTCGTCATCATGGATCGGCAGGAAGTCCACCCCTGGCACCTGGTTGCCCATAAACGCAATGCCGAAGTCGCACTCGCCAGCCAGCACACTGGCCACCACTTGGCCGGCGGCCTCATCCATCAAGCGGATACGGATCTTCGGAAACTTGTCGCTGAAGGAACTGACCACCGAGGGCAAAAAGTGCAGCGCTGCTGAGGGCACGCAGGCCACAGTCACACGCCCGATTCGGCTTCCGGCGATGTCAGAGATGCCGAGCATGGCGGCTTCCAGATCGTCCAGCGCAGCACGGGCGCGCTCCAGAAAAGTGCGTCCCAGCGGCGTCAACTTCACATCGCGGGTGGTGCGGTTGAACAGTTTGGCGCCCAGTATGGACTCCAGCCTCTCGATGCGCCGGCTCAGCGCTGGAGACGACAGGTGAATCTCGTCCGCCGCAGCGCGAAAGCTGCCCCGTTCCGCGACGGCTACAAAAGCCTGAAGTTGCTGCAAGTCGAAATTGATGCGTGCCATGCACCAATACTAGCAAAAGTTGCAATTCACAAAACGACCGGCGAAGCGCAACATCTGCTCCATAACGATCTGGAGACAAGGCTATGCCCATGAAAAATTTGCTCACCGCGACAGTCGCCCTCGGCGCACTGTTGACACCGCTTGCCCAGGCACTTGCCCAAGCATGGCCTGAAAAAGCCATCACCATCGTGGTCCCGACGGCTGCAGGCGGCGCCAATGACGCCATCGCCCGCATCATCGGCCAGGGCCTCAGTGCCAAGCTAGGCCAACCGGTGATTGTGGAAAACAGAGCCGGTGCGGGCGGCGCCATCGCATCTGAATATGTCGCCAAGGCTGCGCCGGACGGGTACACCATCATGCTCGGCTACATCGCCACACATGGCATCAACCCGGCCCTGCAAAAGCTGAAGTACGACCCGGTCACCGACTTTGAGGCTATCGGCATGATTGCCGCCTCTCCGACCGTGCTGGTGGTGAACAACAACGTGCCCGCCAAAAATGCCAAAGAGCTGGTCCAGCTGATCAAAGCCAAGCCCAACACCTTCAACTACGCCAGCGCGGGCAATGGCACCGCCCCCCACATTGCAGGCGAGCTGTTCCGCATGTCTGCCGGCCTGGAGATTCAGGGCATTCCCTACAAAGGCTCTGCGCCCGCCGTCGTGGACACCATTGCAGGCAGCACCCAACTGATGTTTCCCAGCATGTTTACCGCCTACCCCCAAGTCAAGGGCGGCAAGCTCCGCGCCCTGGGCATTGCCGGTGAAAAGCGCTCCATCGTGATGCCCGAACTCCCCACGCTGGCTGAGCAAGGCATTGCCAACGTGAACATGTCGCAGTGGTACGCGATGTTTGCACCAGCCAAAACGCCCAAGGCCGTCATCGACAAGCTCAACAAGGAAATGAATGCCATCCTGAACGACAAGGCGACCGAGAAGAAGATCGAGGACCAGGGCGCAGAAGTCGAAACAGGCACTCCTGACCAGCTCAAAGCATTCGTCAAGAAAGAAGCTGCCCATTGGAAAGCTGTAGTGACTGCGGCCAAGATTCAAATCGATTGAGCCGGGGAGCGCGCACCATGAATTTGCAAGACTGGATCGGCCGCAGCGAGACCGTGGACGACATCGCGACTGCGACGCCCTACGCAGCGCTGTCCGCCACCCTGGACTGGCCCGCACCCTTGGCAGGACAACGCCCCCCTAAAGGGACGCCTCTGCCGTACCTCTGGCACTGGCTGTACTTCCTGCCCATGGTCGCCCAATCAGAAATCGGCGCCGACGGGCACGCCAAGCGTGGCAGCTTCTTGCCACCTGTGCCCCTGCCTCGCCGGATGTGGGCGGGCAGCGATTTCACCTTTCACCAACCCTTGCTTCTTGGTGACTCGCTCCGACGCAAATCCACCATCGTGGACGTGAAGGAAAAATCCGGACGTACCGGCAACCTGATCTTTGTGAAGGTGCGCCACGAAATCCGCCGCAATGGGGAAGGCCAACCGGCACTCACCGAGCACCACAACATCGTTTACCGCGATGCTCCCAAGCCGGATGACGTGGTGCCCGCACCCACACTGGCCCCCGCAAGCTCTGAGTGGGAGCGCCGCATCGTGCCGGACGACGTGCTCTTGTTCCGCTACTCCGCGCTGACATTCAACGGCCACCGCATTCACTACGACCGCAAATACGTCACCGAAGTCGAGGGCTACCCCGGCCTCATCGTTCACGGCCCGCTGATTGCCACCTTGCTGATGGACCTGTTACGCAGCAACAAGCCCGATGCGGTGGTCAGCCATTTCGAATTCAAGGCCGTACGACCCACGTTTGACATTCACCCCTTCTCTGTACACGGAGAGCCGTCTGCAGACGGCAAGACGGTGCGCCTCTGGGGCAGAGACCATGAAGGGTTTCTGACCATGGATGCCACTGCCACGCTCGCCTGACACCTGACCTTCTTCATCGCTATGCAACCACTCCAAGGCATTACCGTTGTCACGCTGGAACACGCCATTGCGGCTCCATTTGCCACCCGCCAGCTGGCCGACATGGGAGCCCGTGTCATCAAAATTGAACGCCCCGGCACCGGGGACTTTGCCCGGGGCTACGACGAACGTGTGCGTGGCTTGGCCTCGCACTTTGTCTGGACTAACCGCTCCAAAGAGAGCCTGACCTTGGACGTCAAACACGAGGAAGCGCAAAGAATCCTGATGCGCCTCATCCTCGAAGAAGCTGATGTCGTGGTGCAGAACCTGGCGCCCGGCGCTGCCTCACGGCTGGGCTTGTCGTATGAGGCGCTCTCCAAGGTCAAGCCCGGCATCATCGTCTGCGATATCTCCGGCTACGGCAGCGATGGCCCCTATCGCGACAAAAAAGCCTACGACCTCTTGATCCAGAGCGAAGCCGGTTTCGTCTCCGTCACCGGCACCCCCGACACGCCGTCCAAAGCCGGCCCGTCGATTGCCGACATTGCCGCCGGTATGTATGCCTACACCAACATCCTGGCCGCACTGATGCACCGCCAGCAAACCGGCCAAGGGCAACGCATCGACATTTCCATGCTGGAGGCGCTAGGGGAATGGATGAACTACCCGCTGTACTACGCGTTTGAAGGTGCGACTCCTCCGGCGCGTACAGGTGCCAGCCACGCCACCATTTATCCCTACGGGCCCTTTGCTGCCGGTGATGGCAAGACCGTCATGCTGGGCCTGCAAAACGAACGGGAATGGAAAATCTTCTGCGACAGGGTGCTGCTGCAACCGCAACTCGCCAGCGAAGAGCGGTTCTCCAGCAATGCCAAACGCAGTGCCCAGCGCGCAGAACTGTCTGCCCTGATCCTGCAAGCGTTCTCCAGTCTCACCGCGGCTGATGTGGCGCAGCGATTGGAAGAAGCCGGCATCGCCAACGCCCAGGTCAACACCATGGCAGAGGTTTGGGAGCACCCCCAGCTCAAAGCCCGCCAGCGCTGGACCACCGTAGAAACCGACAAAGGCACTGTGCCGGCCCTCATACCACCCGGCAGTTGGCAACACGGCGCAGCGCGCATGGACCCGGTGCCAGCCCTGGGCCAGCACACCGATGCCATCCTCGCGCAACAGGGCTACAGCACTGCCCAGATAGACGCCCTGCGCACCGAAGGTGCAGTCTGAGTGCCGCATGAACATGGCAGCCCCCTACACCTACCTGTTTGTTCCGGGCAACCGCCCTGAGCGCTTTGCCAAAGCGGCGGCCAGCGACGCAGAGCGCGTCATCCTGGATCTGGAAGATGCGGTTGCGCCTGCGGACAAAGCTGCAGCACGGCAGGCGATCCATACCTGGATGCACGCCGCCTCCACCAACTTGCCACCGCAGCGACTGATGGTGCGCATCAACGACGCCCGCAGCGATTTTTTTGCCGACGACCAGGCCCTGCTGCGCACTTTGCCCGCCTGCGGCGTCATGCTGGCCAAAGCGGAACGCACTGCAGACTTGCAAACCGTTCGTGACGTCATGCAAGCTGACACAGAGTTGCTCGCCTTGGTGGAAACCGCAGCCGGCGTCATAGCCTGCCAATCCATCGCCAGCCACGCATCAGTCACCCGGCTCGCGCTGGGTGCACTGGATCTGATGGTGGACCTGAACATCCCCGCCGACAGCCCTACGCTCACGCTGGCAGCCTCTCAGCTGGTGTTGGCTTCGCGGGCCGCAGGGCTTGCTGCACCGGTGGCGGGGGTGACGCCCTCGGTTCTGGCTGAGCACACCCAAGCCGACATGCAGGAAGCCTTACGCATCGGGTTCGGGGCCAAGATGTGTATCCACCCCACCCAATTGGCAGGTGTACGTCGCGCCCTGGCGCCTCTTCCTGAAGAAGTCCAGTGGGCGCAGGAAGTTGTCACTGCATGGGATGCTGCCCATGCAGGCCTGGCCCCTACCGGAGCGCTCCAGGTACAGGGAAAGATGGTGGACAGACCCGTCTACCTGCGCGCATTGCGCCTCCTGGACCTCCATCACTTTTCACAAGCTGCGGCTTGAGTCGCATCCCAATTCATTACGTCTCAACAGAAGGAATAAAAAAATGTCTTCCACCATCATCGACTCCAAGATCTTCACCGACATGTTCAGCGACGCTGCGATGCGCCAAGTCTGGTCGGACGAAAACCGCACTGCGAAATACCTCGACATCGAGCGCGCCCTGGCCAAAGTGCAAGGCGAGCTGGGCATCATCCCGAAAGAAGCAGCTGACGAAATCGTGAAGAACTGCGAACTCAGCCAGATCGACTGGGTCAAGCTCAAGGCCAAAACCGAGCAGATCGGCTACCCCATCATTGCGGTGGTCAACCAGATCAACGCCAACTGCCGCGACAAGCTGGGCGAATATTGCCACTGGGGCGCTACTACCCAGGACATTACCGACACCGCCGCCGTGCTGCAGATCCGTGAAGCTTTGGCCCTGGTCGAAGCGGACTTGAAAGACATCTCGGCATCTCTGGCCAAGTTGGCCAAAGCCCACCGCGACACCCCCATCATCGGCCGCAGCAACCTGCAGCAAGCCACGCCCATCACCTTCGGCTACAAAATGGCCAGCATCCTCGCGGGCATTGAGCGACACCGCGAGCGTTTGGAGCAACTCAAACCTCGTGTATTGGTGGGCGAGTTCGGTGGCGCATCGGGCACCTTGTCTTCGCTGGAAACCGGCGCCATGGAGACACAGGCCGGATTGATGAAGGAACTGGGCCTGGGCCAACCGCTGATCTCCTGGCACACCGTACGCGACAACTTTGCAGAGGTGGGCGCCTTCCTCGGCATCGTGGGTGGCTCACTGGGCAAGATCGCCATGGACGTGAAACTGCTCATGCAAACCGAAGTGGCCGAGGTGTTCGAGCCTTATGCCCCCGGTCGTGGCTCGTCATCCACCATGCCGCAAAAGCGCAACCCGATTTCCTGCCTCTACATCCACGCCAACATCTCGGTGGTGCGCCAGTTGGCCGCGTCCCTGATGGACGCCATGGTGGCGGACCACGAGCGCTCCACCGGCCCGTGGGAAATTGAATGGGTGGCCATGCCCGAGATCTTCTGCCTGATGTCCGGCGCACTCAAGCAAACCAAGTTCATCCTGGCAGGCCTGGAAGTGGACGCCGCCCAGATGCGCAGCAACATCGACATGACCCATGGCCTCGTCATGTCCGAAGCCGTGATGATGGGCATGGGCCCCTACATCGGCCGTGAGTACGCGCACGACCTGGTCTACGACATATGCCGCGAAGCACTCAAGCAAAAGCGCCATCTGATCGAGCTGTTGGCCGAGCACCCAGAGATCAACAAACACGTCACCCGCGAACAGCTGGAAGGCTTCTGCGATCCGATGAACAACCTCGGTCAAGCTGGCGTGATGGTCGAGCGGGTACTGAACTCTTTGAAGGACTGAGAACTTTCACGTTTCAAAAATAGCGAGCGAGACATAACGTGAAAATCCAAAGTCAAAAAGACTTCTTTGCCGGACTGATGTTCACGGTGGTGGGAGGCAGCTTTGCTGCCGGCGCCAGCCAGTACACGCTGGGCAGCGGAGCAAAAATGGGACCGGGCTACTTCCCGCTCATTCTGGGCATCCTGCTCGCCGTGCTGGGCTGTGCCATTGCCGTTAAAAGCATGATCACCCCCACGCCGGACGGCGACAAGATAGGCAAATTCGCCTGGAAACCCCTGTTCTTCATCATTGCCGCCAACCTCGTGTTCGGTGCATCCATCGGCGGTCTGCCCTTGATTGGCTTGAAGCCCCTGGGCCTGATCGTGGGCATCTATTTGCTCACCTACATCGCCAGCCACGCAGGTGAAGAACACAACTTCAAGGAAGTCGCCGTGCTGGCCACCATCCTGGCGCTCTTGAGCTATGTGGCCTTCATCGTTCTCCTCAAGCTGCAGTTCCCCGTCTGGCCTGCTTACTTCACGGCCTAATCACCGCTTAATCACGGCTTATTGAGACTGCAACATGGAACTCTTTGAACACCTCTCCTTAGGTTTCGGTGTGGCCTTCACCGGCCAGAACCTGATCTACGCCTTCATCGGCTGTCTGCTGGGTACGTTGATCGGGGTCCTGCCCGGCATCGGCCCCTTGGCCACCATTGCGATGCTGCTGCCCGCCACCTATGCCTTGCCTCCTGTGGCGGCATTGATCATGCTGGCCGGTATTTACTACGGCGCCCAGTACGGTGGATCCACCACCGCCATTCTGGTGAACCTGCCCGGCGAGTCGTCGTCGGTGGTGACCGTCATTGACGGTTACCAGATGGCCCGTAACGGACGCGCAGGTCCTGCGTTGGCTGCAGCGGGCTTGGGTTCTTTCTTTGCCGGTTGCGTGGGTACTTTGATCCTGGCGGCCTTTGCAGGCCCCTTGACCGAGCTGGCCTTCAAGTTCGGCCCTGCCGAATACTTCAGCCTGATGATTCTGGGCCTGATCGGTGCGGTGGTGCTGGCTTCGGGCTCCCTGCTCAAGGCCATTGCCATGATTGTGTTGGGGCTCTTGCTGGGCATGGTGGGCACGGATGTGAACTCCGGTGTGGCCCGTTTCAGCTTTGATATCCCTGAGCTCACCGACGGTATCGGCTTCATCGTGATCGCCATGGGCGTCTTCGGCTACGGCGAGATCATCAGCAATCTGGCCAAGAGCGAGAGTGAACGTGAAGTCTTCTCGGCTTCTGTGTCCGGTCTCTTGCCTACCAAACAGGACTTCAAGGACATGTTCCCCGCCGTGTTGCGTGGTACCGCTCTGGGTTCGGTGCTGGGTATCTTGCCCGGTGGTGGTGCGGTGATGGCGGCCTTTGCGGCCTACACCCTGGAGAAGAAGACCAAGCTGCGTCCCGGTGAAGTTCCTTTCGGCAAGGGCAACATCCGCGGGGTGGCCGCGCCTGAGTCGGCGAACAACGCAGGAAGCCAGACTTCTTTCATTCCCTTGCTGACGCTGGGTATCCCACCGAATGCGGTGATGGCTTTGATGGTGGGTGCGATGACCATCCACAACATCCAGCCCGGACCGCAGGTGATGACAAGTAACCCCGAGCTCTTCTGGGGTCTGATTGCCTCCATGTGGATCGGTAACCTGATGCTGGTGATCCTGAACCTGCCTTTGATCGGGATCTGGATCAAGCTCTTGACCGTGCCTTACCGCTGGTTGTTCCCTTCTATCGTGCTGTTCTGTGCGATCGGGGTGTATTCGACCAACAACAACACCTTCGATATCTGGATGGTGGGTCTGTTCGGGGTGATCGGGTATCTCTTCATCAAGCTGGGCACAGAACCCGCACCGCTCTTGCTGGGCTTTATTCTGGGGCCGATGATGGAGGAGTATTTGCGCCGGGCGCTGTTGCTGTCTCGTGGCGACTGGAGTGTGTTTGTGACACGGCCACTCTCAGCCAGCCTGTTGGTGGCGGCGCTGGCTCTTCTGGTGGTGGTGATGCTGCCTTCCATCAAGGCCAAGCGGGAAGAGGCGTTTGTGGAGGATTGATTTCAAGCCAGACCGCTATGAAATCAGGAGCTGCTCGCGCACATCCCACGTGCGCCAGCAGCTCTTTTTGCATCAAACCGTATGCTTGCGAAGCATATTGGCCAAGCTGGCAGCGGAGTACGGCTTCGCCAAATGGTCGTCCATCCCGGCGCTTTGGCAATCCAGGAGGTCCTCATGCAAGGCGCTGGCTGACAGGGCAATGATGGGGGTTCTGCGCCCGGCAGGTTCTATCTGGCGAATCAGGAGGGTAGCTTCTTTGCCGCCCATGACCGGCATTTGCAGATCCATCAAAACCAGATCCCAGGGCTTGGTCGGGAAGATGTCCACGGCCTCTTGGCCGTTCTCTGCAATGGTCACAGCATGCCCCCACCGGCCGAGCAGTGTCTTGGCCAGTATCTGGTTCACCTTGTGGTCCTCCACCAGCAGCACCAGCAAGGGCCTGTTGAATACTGGCACTTCGTCTGCCGACTTTTGCGGTGCGGGATCTGCTAGCGCCTCCGGCGAGTTGGCATTGGCACCACCAGGCTCCAAGGCAGGCTGCAGGGGCACTTCCAGACAAAAGGTGCTCCCCTGGCCGGGCGCGCTTCGCACTGTCAAAGCGCCCTGCATCAAGCGGGCCAGCTCCGCGCAAATGCTCAACCCCAAGCCTGTGCCGCCGAAGCGCCGCGTGGTGGACGCATCTGCCTGCTCAAATGCCTTGAATATGCTGGCCTGTTGATTCAGCGGCACCCCGATACCGGTGTCTTTGACCTCAAAAACCAGCGTGTCCTTCGCTTTGGAATACTTGCCCACCCGCACACTCAGGTGTACATGTCCACCTTCGGTGAACTTGACCGCGTTCTCCAGCAGGTTGGTAAGAATCTGGCGGGTTCGCAGCGCATCACCCACGACACATGGGGGTACCTGCGCATCGAGATGGAGTGCGAATTCAAGCTGCTTCTGCACGCAGCGGTTGGTGTAGACGACCTTGAGCTCTTCAAGCAACGCGCGCAGATCCCATGCACTGCTCTCGAGTTGCATGTGGTGAGCCTCCAGCTTGGAGTAATCCAGAATCTCATTCAGGATCTTGAGCAAGGCATTTGCGGAGTTTTGCGCCGTAGCCAGGTAATGCTGCTGCTCCTGGGCATCTGAGGAACCCCTAGCCAACTCCAGCATGCCCAGCACGCCATTCATCGGCGTGCGTATCTCGTGGCTCATGTTGGACAGAAACTCACTTTTCACCTGACTCAGACGCTCTGCGTTCACCTTGGCGTGCCGCAACTCAGAGTCGATCTTGCGCTGTTGCTCGATGTCGCGGACCGTACCCTCGTAAAACACGTAGAAGCAGACCACACAGGCCAGCAGTGAGAAACCAACCAAAAACGCCAGCCACAGGTTTCTGGACAGCAAATCCCGCTGGCGCTTGGCCAAGGCAATCTCGAGGGTGTTGGTAACCAACAGGACCCTCGCCTCCAGAAAACCCTGCAAGCCAACCAACGCATCCTGACCCGGGCCAATGGCCTGATTAGCCGGGTTCTTGAGCGCCAACAAAGCCTGACGGACCGGCTGAATCGCAGCGGTGTCCAGTGTGGTGAAACCCAGGGTGTCGTTCGCCGTACGGGTGTAGCGCTCCAGCGAATCGATTTGCCCCAACACCACCGACACCCAAAACGCGGGGCCCTGTGGGTTGGCTACCCCGCGCTGTATGGCTTTGAGCTCTGCACTGGCATTGATCAGGCGGGGCATGACCTGGACCGTGATCAGGCTCAGGTACAGGGTGTGCAGTTCGGTGTCGAGAATCAGGCCGGATTCATCACCGATACGGTAGGCCGCCTTCTCCATGCGGGCCAACTCCATTGAACGGCGCTGCCACTCGTCTCTGGCCATCGGCTCTGCGCCACCAGCCAAGTCAGCGGCCTTCAGTTGGTCCAGAAGCAGTGGCCGGAGACTTTGTGTGCCCCGAACTTCCGCGGCCAGGGTGTTGCTCTCCTCCAGGTACCTCGCGGTGCTGATCACCGTGAAAAGCAGCAGCGGCACAGAGAAGAACGCCAAGACGACCCTGGCCTTCCCTTTGAAAGACAGCGCCCGCATTCGGCGGATGAGGAAGCTGTCTTTTTCCATGCTTCAGTGCCTTGGTTGAAAAACCATCAAATTACCTTCCGAGACTGAAGAACTGCTTACTAAACGACCCGGAAGTTGGCAATTTCGCGCATCAGGCCGTCCGACTGGTCGCTGAGAGCGCCGGCAGCCGCACTGGTTTCTTCCACCAAAGCGGCGTTTTGTTGCGTGCTCTGCTCCAGCAACTGGATGGCGGATACCGATTGGCTCACGCCGTTGGCCTGCTCGCGGGAACCCACAGCGATTTCATTGAGCAGGTCGTTAATGCGCTTGGCATTACCCAGAATTTCGTCCATGGTCAGGCCGGCACCGCTGACCACTTTGGTGCCCTGCTCCACGTTTTGCACGCTGGTGTTGATCAAATCCTTGATTTCCTTGGCCGCCGCCGCAGAGCGCTGGGCCAGCACCCGCACTTCGCTGGCCACCACGGCAAAGCCACGGCCTTGCTCGCCGGCACGGGCGGCTTCCACCGCCGCATTGAGCGCCAGGATGTTGGTCTGGAAGGCAATGCCATCAATCACCGAGATGATGTCGCCGATCTTTTGCGAGGAACTGTTGATAGCACTCATGACCGACACGACATCGCGGATCACCTCGCCACCCTTCTGCGCGACGCTGGCGTTTTCGCGGGCCAGCACGGCGGCATCTTTGGAGTTGTCTGCCATGGCTTGCACCGAGGAGCCAATCTCCTCCATCGTGGCCGCCTGCTGCTCCAGCGCGGCTGCGGCGGATTCGGTGCGCTGTGACAAATCCAGGCTGGCGCGCGCGATTTCGCCGCTGGTGCCGGTCAGGTCGCGCGCAGAGTGACGTACCTTGCGGATCAACAGGTGCAGCGAGTCGTACGCCTTGCGCAAGTCCACAATGACTGCGGCAGGTTCATCCTTGCCCCATGGCTGGCTGGGTGCTCGCCGCAAATCGCCTTCGGCCATTTCCTGCAGGTGCTGGCTGATCAAGCGCAAGCCGCCCCGAGTGACCAAATAGAAGGTGTAGAAAGCATAGCCCGCCAGCAACAAG
Organism: Curvibacter sp. Hmag1.1; assembly: GCF_059769165.1. Taxonomy (NCBI): domain Bacteria; kingdom Pseudomonadati; phylum Pseudomonadota; class Betaproteobacteria; order Burkholderiales; family Comamonadaceae; genus Curvibacter; species Curvibacter sp. Hmag1.1. The sequence goes on along the minus strand of NZ_JBMBGX010000002.1, from coordinate 2,969,459 downwards.
GTCACGATCAATATGGCGATGGTGATGTTGACCTGACGCTGTGCTGCGTCCACCCGTTTCTGAATCAACTCGTCCAGAATGGGCAGCAAGCGGTCCAGCAATGCAGACTGGGCTGCAAAGGCCGCATCACCTTGGGCGACAAACGTTTTGAGCCCCTCGGGGTCGCGCTCAACAGACATCATGAGACCGTTGCTCACGGTATCTAGAAATTTTTGCGTACTGTCTCTGGACTCCTCTATACGAATGCGATTACTTAATTCTGAGTTCTGGAGAATCGACTTACCCAGCCCTGCCAGCATATTGGCCTTGTGAAACTCCGAGATAGCTAGCGCCTTGTCAATCGCACTACGGAACTCGGGGCTGAGCTTGCCGTCGCGCAAGGCAGCCGCGCCGGCCGCACGGATCAGGCCGATGCGCTCCATCAGATCCGGCAGGCGGAAGGCTGCCGCGTCCATCACGTAGTAGCTGTCAATGTCCGGGTCCAGGGTCAAGTTGGAGCCATCGGTGGCGGTGGTCATGACCGCGATCAAGGCCTGGATGTGGGCCGTGTTTTTGATGAAGCGCTCCAAGGCCTCGCCACCCTGGCTCTTGGTGGCAGTGCGCGCTTGCTTGAGTGCATCGAATGCGCTGGCAGTGCCCAGGCTGTCACCCAGCTCGGATTGCACTTTTTCCAGGTTGGCGTAGGCCTTGTCCATGGCATCCGCCAACGGGGCACTGGCTTCGGCAGGCGTGGCCCGCAGTTGCAGCGCCTTTTGCAGCACCGGGCTTGCGGCCTGCAAGTAGCGCACGCCGTCCCGCTCTTTCATGGAAAAGTCGATGGCCGACTTTTGTGCCGAAAAATAGCTCCACGACAGCCAGGCAATGGGAAGTGCGAACAAGAACGAAACGATCAGTGCCTTGGCTGCGAAGTTGATGCTTCGCATGATGTGGACACCCAAGGCCCAGATACCATGCGCGCCAAAAAGGCCGATGGGGGCAGGTTTGCTGGCAGGGGGAGGCAGGGCGAGGCTAGCGGACGTCTTATTCATTGATCACGGCTCCAAACGATGGCTCACTCTAGGCAAAAACTATGACAACCAACACTCATTCGTACACAACTTTACGTGGATTAAATCACCTTGGGTGATGTATGTGATTCAAAAGAAACAGGGTTTGCCCCTATGGTTTTTGCCTTATCAACAAGAGACCACGTTGCAAAATTTCCCGAGTAAGGGGCTTGGGTATCAGCCCTTTGGCGCCAAGTTCGCGGAAACGGGCCACATCTGACGGTAAATCGTTGCCCGTGACCATCATGATGGGGGGCACCAGTTTGCCGGTGGCGCGCCACTTGGCCACTTCCTTGAGCACACCGGTACCGTCCAGGTTGGGCATGCTTTCGTCCAGCAGCACCCCGTCAAACTGGTGGGCCTGCAGGGCGGCCAGCGCCTTGAGGCCGTCGTCCACCAGCACGCCGGTGCAACCTGCCTCCTTGAGCAGGCGGGCGGCCATCATGCGGTTAATGGGGTTGTCATCCACCACCAGGATGTGCGGCGCTTGCGCACTCATGCCGGAACCGCCAAGCCCCGCACCACGGCAGGGCGTGCCACAAACGCAGCCAGTACGCGGGCCACTTCAGGGAAATCGGCAAAGCCCACCAGATCGCCCGCTTCGTAAAACCCCACCAGGTTACGCACCCACGGGAAGATGGCAATGTCGGCCACGGTGTAGTCGTCCCCCATCAACCAGGTGTGGCCCGCAAGGTGCTGGTTCAGCACGCCCAGCAGGCGCTTGCTCTCGGCGACATAGCGGTCGCGCGGGCGCTTGTCTTCATAGTCTTTGCCGGCGAATTTGTGGAAGAAACCCAGCTGCCCGAACATGGGCCCCAGGCCGCCCATCTGCCACATGAGCCACTGGATGGCCTGGTAGCGCTGTGCAGGGTCGGCAGGTAGCAGCTTGCCGGTTTTGTCGGCCAGGTAAATCAAGATGGCGCCGGACTCAAACAGCGCCAGCGGCTGGCCGCCGGGGCCTTGCGGGTCCAGGATGGCCGGGATTTTGTTGTTGGGGTTGAGGGACAAGAACTCCGGCGTAGTCTGGTCGTTGGTCTGGAAGTTGACCTTGTGTGCCTCGTAGGGCAAGCCCAGCTCTTCGAGCGCAATGCTCACCTTCACGCCGTTGGGCGTGGGCAGCGAGTACAGCTGCAGACGGTCGGGGTGTTGGGCGGGCCATTTGGCGGTGATGGGAAAAGTAGATAAATCCGTCATAAGAACATTCCAAATTGCTCTGTTTTTGATAGCTGCTCGCGCACATTCTACGGGCGCCATAGGCCCAAAAGCCTTAAACTTTTGACCTTGGCCTGATCCGGGCCTGCACCGCAAACCTTATGCCAAGCACTCAACCTCCCCACACCCCCGACACACCGCAGGCGGTTTCTTTCTGGCAGGCATTGCTGTTCTGGTGGAAGCTGGGTTGGGTGAGTTTTGGCGGGCCCGCAGGCCAGATTGCCATGATGCACCAGGAGCTGGTGGAGCGCAGGCGGTGGATTTCCGAGAAGCGCTTTTTGCACGCCCTGAACTACTGCATGGTGCTGCCCGGCCCGGAGGCGCAGCAGCTGGCCACCTACATAGGCTGGCTTATGCACCGCACTTGGGGCGGCGTGGTGGCAGGTGGCTTGTTTGTGCTGCCCTCGCTGTTCATGCTGGTGGGCCTGTCATGGGTGTACATCGCGTATGGCGATGTGGCCTGGGTGGCGGGCATCTTCTACGGCATCAAGCCGGCGGTGACGGCCATCGTGGTGCAGGCGGCTCACCGCATCGGCTCGCGCGCCCTCAAGAACGGCGCGCTCTGGGCGATTGCAGCGGCATCGTTTGTGGCCATCTTTGCCTTGCAGCTGCCCTTCCCGCTCATCGTGCTGTCTGCGGCTGCCATCGGCTGGGCGGGCGGGCGCTGGGCGCCGCAACTGTTTCAGCTGGGCGGCGGGCACGGCGCTGGCAAGGCCAGCCAGGGCCCTGCGCTCATTGATGACGACACCCCCACACCGGCGCACGCGCTCTTTCGTTGGAGCCGGCTCGGCGTGGTGGTAGCAAGTGGTGCCGCGCTGTGGGCACTGCCCATGGGCTGGCTGAGCCTGCAGTTCGGCTGGGACCACACACTGACCCAGATGGGCTGGTTCTTTACCAAGGCCGCGCTGCTCACCTTCGGCGGGGCCTATGCGGTGCTGCCCTATGTGTTTCAGGGCGCGGTGGGCCACTACGGCTGGCTCACCCCCACCCAGATGATGGACGGATTGGCCTTGGGCGAAACCACGCCGGGCCCGCTGATCATGGTGGTGGCCTTTGTGGGTTTTGTGGGGGGCTATGTGAAAGCGGTGTTCGGGCCGGACCAGCTGTTTCTGGCCGGCGCCGTGGCGGCCACGCTGGTGACCTGGTTCACCTTTTTGCCCTCGTTTGTGTTCATTCTGGCTGGCGGCCCGCTGGTGGAGACCACCCACAACAAGCTCAAATTCACCGCGCCGCTCACTGCCATTACCGCTGCCGTAGTGGGTGTGATCCTGAATCTGGCGCTGTTCTTCGGCTACCACCTGCTGTGGCCGCAGGGCTTTGCCGGCCGGTTTGACGCGGTGTCTGCCGCGATTGCCATTGCGGCGGGCGTGGCGCTTTTCAAGTACAAGCGCAGCGTGATGCAGGTGATTGCTGCGTGCGCCCTTTTGGGGCTGGCGCTCAGCGCAGTGCGAGCACTGTAGGTGCCTGCAGTGTGGGGTGCTGCTTGCTCAGTTTGAAGAAGGCCACCGACTCCACCAACTGCTGCGCCTCATGCCGCAGGCCGCTGGCCGCAGCGGCTATTTCTTCCACCATGGCGGCGTTTTGCTGCGTAGTCTGGTCGATAAGCGCAATCGCTTGCCCCACCTGTTGCACGCCGGTGCTTTGCTCCGTACTGGCTGCGCTGATCTCGCCCATGATGTCGGTCACATGGCGGATAGAGCCCACCACCTGCGACATCGATTGCCCTGCCTTGGCCACGAGCGCGTTGCCACGCTCCACCCGCTCCAGGCTCGCGTCGATCAGGCTTTTGACTTCTTTGGCCGCAGCCGCAGAGCGACCGGCCAACGAACGGACCTCAGAGGCCACGACTGCAAAGCCCCGCCCTTGTTCACCGGCACGCGCTGCCTCCACCGCGGCGTTCAGCGCCAGGATGTTGGTCTGGAACGCAATCCCGTCGATCACACTGATGATGTCCACAATGCGGCGCGAGCTGTCGTTGATTTCCTGCATGGTGCTCACCACATTGGCGACCACTTCGCCGCCTTGGGTGGCTGCGTTGGACGCAGTGCGCGCCAACTCATCTGCACGCGCAGCGCGTTGGGCATTCACCCGTACGGTATCGCCCAGCGCCTCCATGGAAGCGGCCGTTTGCTGAATGGCCCCCGCTTGCTGCTCGGTGCGACTGGAGAGGTCGTGGTTGCCGGAGGCGATTTCGACACTCGCACCCGACACCGCTTCGGACGACTGGCGCACACGCGCCACCACCTCGCTCAGGCTGTGTTGCATCTCTCCGAGTTGTGCCATCAGGCTGTGGGGGGCCGCCGCGGTGCGCAAATCCGCGCTGAAATCGCCTGCGCTCAAGCGCTGCGCGACCTCGTTGGCTTGCGCCGGCTCGCAGCCCAGTTGGGCGGTGATGCTGCGCACGGTGCTCCATCCGAACGTGATGGCGCAGAGCAGCCCGAAACCGATCAGACCCACACTGCCCCACCACAACGCACGATAGCGGGTGCCAGCGGCTTCAAACTCCGTCCTGGCGCCTTCAATCTGGATTTGTTGCAGCGCCTGAATACTGCGGTTCACGGGCGCAGACAAGGGCGTCATTTTCTCCACCATGGCGGCCTGCGCGGTGGTGATGTCGTTCTCCAGCAAGGCGGTCACGGCGGGCTTGAGGCCTTGATCGTCGTACGCTTTGAATGCTTTTTCCCAATCAGCGGCCAAAGCCTCAGCCTCTCCATCGAGCGGGTGCTCGCGGTACTGGGCCCAGGTACTGGCGATTTGTTTTTGGTTGGCGGCAATTTCTTTGACGCTGAACGCAATCACATCGGGCAAGGGGTTGGCCAAGGCCTGTGCCACATGCATGCGGCTGCTGAAGGTCAGCGCATCAATCTGCCCCAGTGCCACTGCGGGCACCGTGCGCTCCTGGTACACCATGCGCAACGCGTCGTTGGACTGCCGCGCCCCATAAACACCAAAGCCGCCTATCACCAATAACAAGGCCGCCAGACTGGCAACCAACACAAACAGCCGGGTGGATACGCGCATGGCAACCTCAAGGGTGGAAGCACCCCAGATCGGGGCGGGTAAACCCTATTGAATGACTAATTTGTGAAGCTTTTATGACACTGTTACATATGGGGTTGAGAGGCAAAAGCACATCCATTTGTGGGCCTGTGCGATCCATCCGCCATCAAACAAACAGTTGCTTGCGCAGACCCTCAGACCTCTGAAGGTTCAACCATTTGCAACTCCAGCGCAGTGGATGCCGTTTAGTCGTGTTGAGCGTTGATGGCTAAAGCTCAGCGCGACCAGTCCACGAACACATAAGTGTCCGAATCAACGTGTCCGTTGATGTATGAGCGGGAGTCCAGCTTCAGGGAATCACCCGCAACCACGCCGCGGTAGCTGACCTTGCCGTACTCGCTGCGGGTCACAAACGCGATGGTGCCTTCTTGGAATTTGTAAGACCCTGTTTGCAGGCCGGCCCCCGGTTTCCTGGCGTTGGTCCACGTCAACCAATTGCGCATCCGCTTGGGCGTGTCTTCGGTGCATTCGCTGCTGACACCAACCACCCCACCCTTGGGGTAGAAGCGCAAGTAGGCGCAGTATTCGCCACCGGCACTGTCTGCATCCGGGCCCGACCGGTAGACACCATCAAACCGGAGTGCGTGTCCCGGCACCGGCGACTGGGCCGCAACCGAACCTACCGTCAACAAGGCGCCGGCAATGGAAGCGAGCAAGAAATAAGCTGCAACGCTGATCCGCATGGTCGATAACGCTATGGTTTCAGGAGCTATTCGCGCATATTCCACGGGCGCCAGAGGCGAAAAACACTACGAATCCGACCTCAAGCCGCCCCGATATTCGGGATCAATCCGCCCACCGGCTGCCCATTTTTCAGCGCAGCGGTAAACGCCAGCATCCGGTCAATCGGCAGGCGCGCGCGGTCGAGGTAGCGGGCTTCCACGTGGACTTCATTCAGTCCGTGTTCCAGCACCCGCGCCACACCGGCCAAGCCGTTCATGGCCATCCAGGGGCAGTGGGCGCAGCTTTTGCAGGTGGCGCTGTTGCCCGCGGTGGGGGCTTCGATGAAGATCTTGCCGGGGTTGAGCGTGCGCAGCTTGTGCAGCATGCCGTTGTCGGTGGCCACGATGAAGGTGTCAGCGTCCAGGGTCTGCGCAGCTTTGAGGATGGCGCTCGTGGAACCCACGGCGTGCGCCAGGGCCACCACCTCTTTCGGCGACTCGGGGTGCACCAGAACTTTGGCCTTGGGGTGCTCCTTGATCAGCGCTTCCAGCTCAAAGGCCTTGAACTCGTCGTGCACGATGCAGGCGCCTTCCCAGAACACCATGTCAGCGCCGGTTTCGCGCTGGATGTAGCCACCCAGATGCTTGTCGGGCGCCCACAAAATCTTTTGGCCCTTGTCTTTGAGCGCTTTCACAATATCCAGTGCACAGCTGCTGGTCACCAACCAATCGGCACGCGCCTTCACGGCAGCGCTGGTGTTGGCGTAGACCACCACGGTGCGGTCGGGGTGGGCATCGCAAAAGGCGTTGAATTCACTGATAGGGCAGCCCAGGTCCAGCGAGCAGGTGGCGTCCAGGTCTGGCATCAGCACGGTCTTGTGCGGCGACAAAATTTTGCTGGTCTCGCCCATGAACTTCACGCCTGACACCACCAGCGTCTGCGCGCTGTGGTCGCGGCCGAAGCGGGCCATCTCCAGCGAATCGCTCACCAGGCCGCCGGTTTCTTCCGCCAGATCCTGCAGGTCGGGGTGCACGTAATAGTGCGACACCATGACCGCGTTCTTTTCTTTGAGCAGGCGCTTGATCTTGTCTTTGAGCGCGCTGCGTTCATCCGGGGTGGGCTCTACGGGTACGCGGGCCCAGGCATGTTTGGTGGAGCATGCCGGCTGCTCGTACTCCACGTCGATCACATCACTGGCGCTCATCACAGGTCCTCGAATCGCATGGAAAAGTCGGTCGCCTTGACGTCTTTGGTGAGCGCGCCTATGGAAATGCGGTCCACACCGGTAGAAGCAATCGCCCGCACGGTGTCCAAGTTCACGCCGCCGGACACTTCCAGAATCGCGCGTCCGGCGTTGATGGCCACGGCCTGCACCAAGTGGGCCAGCGTCATGTTGTCCAGCAACACCATCTTGGCGCCGCAATCCAGCGCTTCGCGCAATTGATCCAGCGTCTCCACTTCCACCTCGATGAACTTGGCGGTGGCGGCAAACTGGGTGGCGCGTTGCAGGGCTGCGGTCACGCCACCAGCGGCTGCGATGTGGTTTTCCTTGATCAGCACGGCGTCATGCAGGCCGATGCGGTGGTTGGTGCCGCCACCGGTTTTGACGGCGTATTTCTGCGCCAAGCGCAGGCCGGGAATGGTTTTTCGGGTGTCCACGATGGCGGCGCGGTTGCCGGGCACTTCGTTGACTGCATCCACAAAAGTGGCGGTTTTGGTGGCCACAGCGCTGAGCAGCTGCAAAAAGTTCAGCGCGGTGCGCTCCGCGGTCAGCAGCGCCTGGGCGTTGCCTTCCATCTCGACCACCACCTGGTCTTGTTGGCAGCGCTGGCCTTCACGCACGTGCCAAATAATGGCGGCAGACGGGTCCAGGGCGCGCACGGCCGCAGTGGCCCAGGGCTCGCCGCAAATGACGGCCGACTCACGGGCCAGGACGCGCGCACGGGCGCGGCGGGCGGGGTCGATCAACGAAGCGGTCAGGTCGCCAGCGCCCACGTCTTCAGACAAAGCGCGCGCCACATCAGCCTGCGCCAAGGCAGCAATGTCGGCAGAAGAAAAGTCAAAAGTGCTCATACATCCGAGGATAACCCGCCTGCCTTTCACCCGGATTGCAGCCACAGGGCATGCCAGAATGCACTCTCTTTTGACTCGTGCACTCGAGGCCCCCATGAAACATGGTTTTTTGAAAGCATTGCTCGCGTTGGCGTTCATCTGGCACGCCACGGCAGGCGCACAAGCTATCAGCAAGGAAGAATCCGAACGCATCTGGGCGGAGGCCAAAGCGGCTGCCCAGGCGGGCCCGGCGCAAATTTCGCTCAAGGTGCAGGACACCGTGCAAGGCACCTTGGCGCTGCCCGCGGGCCACACCTACATTCCCCAGCCCCACGCCACCAAAGTGCTCAATGCCATGGGCAACCCCGGCAATGACGAACGTCTGCAGGGCCTGGTGTTTCCCGATGGCGATGCGCCCTGGTTCATGACCATCCGCTTTGAGCGTTCAGGCTACGTCAAAGACGACGATGCCAAAAACTGGGATGTGGACGAACTGCTGCAAAGCTACAAAGACGGCACCGAGACTGTCAATGCCGAACGCAAGAAGATGGGCGTGCCCGAGATGGAAATTCTGGGCTGGGCACAAAAACCCACCTATGACACCAACACCCACCGCCTGGCCTGGGCCATGTCGTCCCGCGACAAAGGCGCCGCTGAGAGCGAGCCCCAAGGCGTGAACTACAACACTTTCGCGCTCGGCCGTGAAGGCTACTTCAGCATGAACCTGGTGACCGACCTGAACGTGCTGCCGACCTACAAGCCCGCCGCCCACACGCTCCTGGACGCGATGCAATTCGCCGAGGGCAAGCGCTACGCCGACTTCAATTCCAGCACCGACCGCGTAGCCGAATACGGCCTTGCCGCCTTGGTGGTAGGCGCTGTAGGCAAAAAACTGGGGCTGTTTGCCACACTGGCCGTGTTTCTGGCCAAGTTCTGGAAAGTAGCGGCCATTGCGGCATTGGCGTTTGGAGGCGGCATCCTGAACTGGTTCAAGAAACGCAAAGCCAAATCCGCCGACGATGAGTTCGCCAACACGGTAATGGTGGACCGCGATGCCCCCGAACGCACCCTGCCCCAACCCCTGGCCCCGCACCCGCATGCTGACCAGGTACGCACCGGCCAGAGCGGTGACAAGGCCTGAGGCACAGGCAGCCGCTAAAATGCAGCAAATTAGGACATTGCCATGAACATCTTCCGCCGCCCCGATTACCGCTCTGAAGCCACCCAGTTCATCGACCAGCTCAAGGTCGCCAAGCCGACGCTGGAAGCCGAGCAGCGCAAGGGACGCGCCCTGCTGTGGGACAAAGTGGTGGACCGCATGGCCTGGAAAGGCTTCCGCAGCACCCAGGTCGCGCAAAAGCCGTACGTTTACCAGACCAAGAACGATTAAGCATCCAATCAGGCTCCAGCGCCCGCCGAATCTGCGCGAGCAGCTCCTGATTCAATAGCATCATGACTTCCAGCACCGAAGGCGTTTCCTCCGGGGGCGCCGAACTCGGGCACATGCCCGACGTGGTGGACCAGGTGGCCTTGGCGCGCCTGTATGGCGAGCCCCTGTTCGCCATGCCGCAGGACCTGTACATCCCGCCCGACGCGCTGGAAGTGTTTCTGGAGGCCTTCGAAGGCCCGCTGGACTTGCTGCTATACCTGATCCGCAAGCAAAACTTCAACATCCTCGACATCCCGATGTTGAGCGTGACCAAACAGTATCTGGTCTACGTTGACCAGATCCGCAAGCGCAATCTGGAGCTGGCCGCCGAGTATTTGCTGATGGCGGCCATGCTGATCGAGATCAAATCGCGCATGCTGCTGCCCCCCAAAAAGACCGCCGAGGGCGAAGAGGCCGAAGACCCCCGGGCCGAGTTGGTGCGCCGCCTGCTGGAATACGAGCAGATGAAGCTGGCCGCCGCGCGGCTAAATGCCATTCCCCAATACGGCCGCGACTTCCTGAAGGCCAACGTCTACATCGAGCAGAGCCTCAAGCCCCGCTTCCCCGATGTGTCGGTGGACGAGCTGCAAACCGCCTGGCGCGACATCCTGAAGCGGGCCAAGCTGGTGCAGCACCACAAGATCAGCCGGGAAGAGCTCTCGGTGCGTGAGCACATGAGCATCGTGCTCAAAAAGCTGCAGGGTCAGCGCTTTGTGGGGTTTGAGAACCTGTTTGATACGACCCAGGGCGTGCCGGTGCTGGTGGTGACCTTTATCGCCCTGCTGGAGCTGGCCAAGGAAACCCTGATCGAAATCACCCAGGCCGAAGCCTTCGCGCCCATCTATGTGCGCCTGGCGTATTCACCTACCTGAGCCGGGCCCTCTATTTCAGGGGGCGCAACTGCGGTTAGTATTCGCCCCACTTTCGCCAAACCCTCGGCATGCCCGATTTGTAATCCCGATTTTTGGAGTCCCCCATGGCCCTGAACCCGACCGGTGAACAAGCCTCCAGCGCAACCAACGCGACTCCCTACGGCACGCTGCCCCCGGCATCTCCGCCATCCACGCGCAAGCCCATCAGCCTGCCACGTATCCAGGAGATGCACACCCGCGGTGAAAAAATCACCATGCTCACCGCCTATGACGCGACCTTTGCCGCTGTGGCAGATGCCGCAGGCGTGGAGTGCATTCTGGTGGGCGACTCGCTGGGTATGGTCTGCCAGGGCCGCCACAGCACCGTGGGCGTCACGCTGGACGACATGGCATACCACACCGAGAGCGTGGCCCGCGGCCTGCGCCGTGCGCAAGGCACAGCATGGCTGATCGGCGACCTGCCTTTTGGCAGCTACCAGGAATCCAAAGAGCAGGCCATCCGCAGTGCCAGCGTGATCATGCAAGCCGGCGCTCACATGGTGAAGCTGGAAGGCGGCGGCTGGACCACCGAAGTGGTGCAGTTTCTCGTGGAGCGGGGCATTCCGGTCTGCGCCCACTTGGGGCTCACCCCGCAAACGGTGCATGCCCTGGGTGGTTACCGCGTCCAAGGCCGTGGCGATGCCGCTGCCGACGTCATGAAAAAGCAAGCCCACGAGTTACAGGATGCAGGTGCATCCCTGTTGGTGCTGGAAATGGTGCCCGCCCCCTTATCGGCAGAGCTGACCCGCGAACTGCCGAACTGCGCCACCATAGGCATAGGTGCCGGTAAAGGCACCGCCGGCCAGGTGCTGGTGTTGCACGACATGCTGGGCGTGAATCTGGGCAAGAACCCGAAGTTCGTGCGCAACTTCATGCTGGAGGCCAGCAGCATCCGCGGTGCCATGGAAGCCTATGTGGCCGCCGTCAAAAACGGCAGCTTCCCGGATGACGCCATCCACGCCTGGTGACTGTGGCTCCCCCCAGGAGCGCCTCCGGCGCTTCCCCCCTCAAGGGGACGATACCAGCCGACTGGCAAAGCCAGACCGGCGGTATCTCTGGTCGTAACTTCCCTTCTGTTTATCTATGCAACTGATTCACACGATTGCCGAGCTGCGCGAGGCGCTCAGCCAGTACCGTCACCCTGCCGTGGTGCCAACCATGGGCAATTTGCATGCGGGTCACTTGGCGCTGGTGCGTCAGGCCAAGCCACTGGGGGACGTGACGATTTCCACCATCTTTGTGAACCGGCTTCAGTTCGCGCCACACGAAGATTTCGACACCTACCCCCGCACCTTGGAAGCCGACTGTGAACATCTGGAAGCGGCTGGCTGCGACATCGTGTTTGCACCCAAAGAGTCCGAGCTGTATCCGCAGGCGCAAACATTCAAGGTGCACCCGCCCACCGAATTGGCAGACATTCTGGAAGGCCACTTCCGTCCCGGCTTTTTCATCGGGGTGTGCACCGTGGTGATGAAGTTGTTGGCAGTGACACAGGCCCGCACTGCCCTATTCGGCAAAAAAGACTACCAGCAGCTGATGGTGATACGGAACATGGTCAAGCAATTCGCCTTGCCGATTGATGTGATCGGTGGCGAAACCCAGCGCAATGAGGCAGGCCTCGCCCTGTCGAGCCGCAATGGCTACTTGTCCCCGGCACAACGCGAAGAGGCACTGCTCTTGTCCCGGACCTTGCGCCACATCGTGGACAACGTGCGTCAGGGAGAGACCGACCTGGCCCGCCTGGAACAGGAGGGTATGCAAACCCTGCGCGCCGCAGGCTGGTTTCCCGACTATGTGGCCGTGCGCCGGCAAAGCGATCTGCAGACGCCACAAGCAGGTGATGCCAAAGTCGTACTGGCCGCAGCGCGGTTGGGCACGACCCGCTTGATCGACAATATGGAAATCTGACTCCCTGACTCTCGTATGACAACGCAATTCAACCCCGAACGTCGTGCCTGCCTCACCCGCGGCGCCGCCCTCTCTGTTCTGGCTACAGGCGGCATGCTCACCGCCTGTGCCGCTGGCCAGGACCGCGGCTTGCAGTTCAGCACACTGTCCGCTGCACAAGAAGAGGTGATGCGACTTGCACAGGCACCGGCCCTGGACAGCGCCGCTGTGTTCAGCTGGAGCCAAACGCTGGAGCATTGCGCCCAGAGCATTGAGTTTTCGATGAGCGGGTTTCCCGAACCCAAGTCGGCCCTGTTTCAAAAAACCGTGGGTGCTGCCGCATTCGGCGTGTTCAGCTGGCGCGGCAAGATGAGCCACAACCTGGCGGAACCCATTCCCGGCGCACCGGTGCTGGCAAGCGATACCCCTGCCGCTGCGGCGGTGGAGCGTTTGCAAAAAGCCATCACAGCGTTTGCGCAATGGAGTGGAGAGCTCAAGCCTCACTTCGCCTATGGCGCACTGACCAAACCACAATATGAGCAGGCGCACGCCATGCACCTCGCGCAACACCTGTCAGGCTTCACCATCAAAGCCTGAGCACTCCAGGCCTCATGAAAAAAGGCACCCTCGGGTGCCTTTTTCTTTACAGGAAGCGGTCCAGTACCCGCTTGCTATGGGTATCCATAGCAAACTGGTCGCGCACCAGGTATTGAATGCCGTGGGCATCTGCAATCAGCAAGGCGTTGTCTTTGCCGATACGGCGAATGTCTTCATCACCGCGCAGCACAAACTCCGTGGTACCACGGTCAGTTTCCACGGTCCAGGTGCAAGGTGTGGAGTAGCTGGTGACGGACACGATGCGTTCAATCACCGGCATGAATTCACGGGTAGCGAGTTCCGCCCGGATCAGGTCTTGGGCGGGCTGGGGCACATCGGACAGCAGGTCCACCCAGGCGACCTCCTTGCCATCAGTGCTAACCAGCGAAATACCGTCCTCCGGCGACTGGATCGGGAAAGCGCGCACGGGCACCACGCCCTCAAAGCGCTCACCCGACTCATTGATAAGCACCAGCTTGCCAAAAGGTGTGCGCTCCAGGGTGAAGCGGCTGGCGGTTACGGTGTAGAGCGCGCTCATGCGGCCTCCTCCATCATGTTGTTGCGGGCCTGGGCCTGGTACAGATTGAAGTACGCACCAACGCTTGCCATCAGAGCGTCATGGGTTCCTTCTTCCACTACCTTGCCGCGGTCCAGCACCACCAGGCGATCAGCCCGGTGCAGCGTGGAAAGCCGGTGGGCAATCGCAATGGTGGTACGGCCTTGCACCAAGTTTTCCAGCGCCTTCTGAATTTCTTTCTCGGTCTCGGAGTCCACCGACGAGGTGGCCTCGTCCAGGATCAGGATGCGCGGGTCAATCAGCAAGGCACGCGCAATCGAGATACGCTGACGCTCCCCGCCGGACAAGCCCTGACCGCGCTCGCCGACCATGGAGTCATAACCCTGTGGCAAGCGCAGGATGAATTCATGCGCATGCGCGGCGCGAGCGGCGGCGATGATCTCGGCACGGGTCGCGTCCGGCTTGCCGTAGGCGATGTTGTCCGCGATGGTGCCGAAGAAAAGGAAGGGCTCTTGGAGCACCAAACCGATGTTCTGCCGGTAGTCTGAAATGGCGTAGGAGCGGATATCTACACCGTCCACCAGAATGGCGCCTTCGGACACATCGTAAAAACGGCAGATCAGGTTGACCAGCGTGCTTTTTCCCGAGCCGCTGTGTCCGACCAACCCCACCATTTCTCCGGGCGCGATTTTGAGGTTGATCCCACGGTTGACTTCACGATTACCGTAGCGGAATCCCACATCTCGCACCTCTATGCTGCCCTGGACTTTGCCCATGGGCACCGGGTTGACCGGCTCAGGCACGCTGGAGACGTGATCCAGAATGTCAAAAATGCGCTTGGCGGCGGAAGCAGACTTTTGCGTGACAGAGACAATGCGGCTCATGGAATCCAAGCGGCCGTAGAAGCGACTGATATAGGCAATGAAGGCCGTCAACACACCGACCGTGATTTCGCCTTTGGACACCTGCCAAATACCGAAGGCCCAGACCACCAACAAACCCAACTCCGTCAAGAAAGAAACGCTGGGGGAAAACAAAGACCAGATTTTGTTGATGCGGTCGTTCACCGCGAGATTGTGTTTGTTGGCCTCGCGGAATCGGGTGGCTTCGCGACGCTCCTGCGCGAACGCCTTGACCACACGGATGCCGGGAATGGTGTCAGCCAACACGTTGGTCACTTCACCCCATACCCGGTCAATTTTCTCGAAACCCGTGCGCAGACGGTCCCGCACGAAATGGATCATCCACGCAATGAATGGCAAGGGCACCAAAGTCACCACCGCCAGCCACGGGTTGATGGAAAACAGGATGACGGCCGTCATGGTGAGCATGATCACGTCGGTCGCGAAGTCCAGCAGGTGCAAGGACAGGAACACGCAAATCCGGTCACTTTCGCTGCCGATGCGCGACATCAGGTCGCCCGTGCGCTTGCCACCGAAATACTCGAGCGACAAACGCAACAAATGCTCGTACGTGGTGGTGCGCAGATCAGCGCCTATGCGCTCTGAGACGAGGGCGAGGATGTAGGTCTTGGCCCAGCTCAGGATCCACGCCAGCAAGGCAGAGCCCAACAGTCCCCCCATGTACATACCCACCAGCATGGAGTCGATCTTTTGTCCGTTCTGGAACGGGATCAGCACGTTGTCCATCAAGGGCATCGTGAGGTAAGGCGGCACCAGGTTAGCGGCAGTCCCTAACAAGGTCAGCACAAAACCCAACAGCAACTGGCCTTTATAGGGCCGGGCAAAACGCCAGAGGCGGAACAGCGTCCAGGTGCTGGGCGGGGTATGAACCACCTTGGTACACACCGGGCACTCCTCCTGGTCGGGCTCCAGAGGCGCTTTGCAGCTCGGACAGACGTTGGTCAAGGCCTGCGCGAGCGGCCGCCCCGAAACCGTGCTTTCCAGTTGAGCTTGGAATTGGTCCGCCAACCGTATGGCCAACAGGTTCTGTCCAAGCGTGAAGCGCCAGCTGCCCAACAAGGCATTGGCATCCAGCAAATCAATATGACCCACGCCCGCGTGGTCATGATGGAGCAACTTCTGGCCTGCCTGCAGGTCCCAGGATGTCCACACCTGCTGGGTGCCCGCACAAGACAGCAAACGCTGGTTGGTCAGCACAACCAGACCTTTGACGAAGCGCAGCTGCTGGTCAAGGTCAACCTCCAGGGTGGCCAACACGTTCTCTTGGGGGCGGAGTTGTTTTTGGACCGCTTCACGCCAAATGGACGGCATTTCGCCGGACAGCGTGGTTAAAGCAGGGGCTTCTGTGGTCATGGATCGCAAAAAGGGTGAATTTGAATCAGTTTTCTAGGGTGACATGCCCTGCGGCTCGTCCCACTTCAGGCCGTCGATACTACGCGCTAGCGTAATCAGGCAGGTTTCCGCATCATCAGTGAGCGAAAATACACAACGCATAAAGCGTAACAATGGTGGACCGCTCTTTTCCCACATTCCAATGACAGCCAAGAAAAATATCGAAATTCTTCGGGTGACCCACCTCCGCGGGCCCAACATCTGGACCTACCGCCCGGTCATCGAGGCCTGGGTTGACATTGGTGAGCTGGAAAACCACCCCTCCAACACCCTGCCCGGCTTTTACGAACGCCTGACCACTTGGTTGCCCGGCTTGATTGAACACAAATGCAGTCCCGGTGTCCGTGGCGGATTTCTCGAGCGCCTGCGTGAAGGCACATGGGCCGCGCACATCATGGAACATGTGGCGCTGGAAATCCAGAACCTGAGCGGTATGCAAACCAGCTTTGGCAAGGCACGCCAGATGTCCAAGCCCGGTGTTTACAAGATTGCATTCCGCACCCGGCAGGAACAGATCGGGCGCAAGGCCTTGGTGGTGGCACGTGACCTGATCATGGCCGCCATCAACGACACCGCTTATGCGCTGGACGCCCATATCACCGAGCTGCGTGACATGGTGGACTCCCTGTGCCTCGGGCCCAGCACTTCCAATATTGTGGATGCAGCGACCGACCGCAGCATCCCCTCTATCCGCCTCACAGAAGGTAACCTCGTGCAACTGGGCTATGGCATTGCCCAGCGCCGCATCTGGACGGCTGAGACAGACCAGACCTCTGCGATTGCCGAAGAGATTGCCAGCGACAAGGACCTGACCAAAAGCTTGCTCAAATCCTGCGGTGTGCCAGTGCCTGAGGGTACTTTGGTCAATTCGCCCGAGAAAGCCTGGGAAGCAGCCCAGGACATCGGGCTACCTGTGGCCGTCAAACCCTATGACGGCAACCACGGCCGCGGCGTCACCTTGGACTTGTCTGACAAAGCCAGCATCGAAACGGCGTTCCACGTGGCCAAAGAACAAAGCGGCGGCAGCGTGATTGTGGAAAAGTTCATACCCGGCAACGAGCACCGCCTGCTGGTGGTCGGCAAACGGGTGGTCGCAGCTGCCCGCGGCGAATCCGCTTGGGTCATCGGAGATGGCACCAGCACCGTCACTGAGCTAGTGAATGCGCAAATCAACACCGACCCTCGCCGCGGCGAGGCTGAAGAACTGCCTCTCTCGCCTATCGAACCGGAAAAGAGCCCGGAGGTTCAACTGGAATTGCGCCGCGCCGGGCTGACGCCCGCCTCCGTACCCGCCAAAGACCAGAAGGTCCTGATCCAGCGTAACGGCAATGTGGCGTGGGATGTGACCGATGAACTGCACCCCACCGTGGCAGCTACTGCTGCACTTGCGGCACGCATTGTGGGCCTGGATATAGCCGGCATCGACATGGTGATGGAGGACTGCTCCAAACCCATGAAGAGCCAACGAGGCGCCGTGATTGAGGTGAATGCCAGCCCCGGTTTGCTGTTCCACATCAAGCCTGCCATCGGTACCCCGCGCAATGTGGGCAAAGCCATTGTGGAACACCTGTTTGCCCCGGAAGCCGATGCGCGAATCCCGGTCATCGGTGTCACAGGTACCCAGCACACAGGCCGCCTGGCGCGCCTGATTGCTTGGCTGGTGCACATCAGTGGCAAGCATGTGGGCCTGGCTTGCAGCGAAGGCCTGTACTTGGATGGTCGCCAGATCGACGCCAAAGACAGTGCCCATTGGGAGCCCAGCCAGCGCCTGCTTATCAACCGCTCGGTGCAAGCCGCGGTGTTTGAAAACAGCAGCCGCATGATCCTCGCGGAAGGTCTGGCGTATGACCGCTGCGCCGTGGGCGTGGTGACCGACATCAGCTGCACCCCTGATCTGGCGGAGTTCGACATTCTCGATGCGGAACAAACCTACAAAGTGGCGCGTACGCAAGTTGATGTGGTTTTGCCATCCGGCACGGCTGTGCTGAATGCGACTGACCCGCAAGTGGTGGAACTGGCCGATCTGTGTGACGGCAAAATCATCTTCTACGCACCTGATGCAGACAACGCGGCGATCGTCGCCCACCGCGCCAAAGAAGGCCGCGCCTTGTTTGTACGGGATGGCGAAATTGTTCTGGTGGAAGGCACCAACGAAATGGCGGTGCTGCCCCTTGCGACCCTCAAACCCGCCAAGGCCGCCAAACCTGAAATGGTGATGGCCGCGATCGGTGCCGCTTGGGCGCTTGATATCCCCGTGGAATTGATTGGCGCCGGACTGCGCACATTCGAATCCAACCCCAAGAAAACTCCTTACTGAGCCCACTATGGAAGTCACCCGTATCCGCGCCCTGCGCGGCCCCAATCTGTGGAGCCACCACACGGCCATCCAGTCTGTGGTGATCTGCACTGCCCAAGAGGCAGCGGTATCGTCCATTCCCGGGTTTGAAGACAAGCTGCGCGCCCGATTCCCCGAAATCAGCCCGTTCCAACCGGTAGGCCACGCGGAAAGCGTGTCGCTCGCACGGGTATTGGAATTGGCGGCCCTGGGTTTGCAGGCGCAAGCGGGATGCCCCGTCACCTTCAGCTGCACGACACCTACGGTGGACGAAAACACCTACCAGGTCGTTGTGGAATACAGCGAAGAAGAGGTGGGCCGCCTGGCCATGGAGTTGGCTGAAAAGCTGTGCAATGCTGCACTGAACGACACCCCGTTTGACTTGCCTGCTGCTTTGGACGAGCTGCGTGAATTGGATGAAGACGTACGCTTGGGGCCCAGCACCGGCTCCATAGTGGACGCAGCAGTAGCACGCGGCATTCCCTACAGCCGGATGACCGAAGGCAGCATGGTGCGCTTCGGTTGGGGCAGCAAGCAACGCCGCATTCAGGCCGCCGAGATGGACGTGACCAGCGCGATTGCCGAAGCCATTGCGCAGGACAAGGAGCTGACGAAAAAGCTGCTGTCCGCAGCGGGCGTGCCGGTCCCGGGTGGGCGTTCGGTAATCGATGCAGAGGACGCATGGGCGGCAGCCCAAGAAATCGGTTTGCCGGTGGTCGTGAAACCCAACGACGGCAACCAGGGCAAGGGCGTCACGGTCAACATCACCAGCAAAGAGCAATTGCTCAAAGCATTTGCCGTGGCCAAGGAATTCCGCGACGACATCCTGGTCGAGCGCTTTATGCCGGGCAACGACTTCCGCTTGCTGGTCGTGGGCGACAAGTTGGTAGCCGCTGCACGTCGTGACCCGCCCAAGGTGGTCGGCGATGGCGTACATACCATTGCGGAGCTGGTGGCCCAAGTGAATTCCGACCCGCGCCGCGGATCGGGGCATGCCACGTCGCTGACCAAAATCCGCTTTGACGAGATTGCCAAAGCCACACTGGCGACCCAAGGCTTCAATGCCGAATCTGTGCCTGCCAAGGGCCAACGCGTGAACTTGCGCAACAACGCCAATCTGTCCACCGGCGGGTCAGCTACCGATGTAACAGACGACGTGCACCCCGAAGTGGCCGCGCGCGCCATTGCCGCAGCACACATGGTGGGCTTGGACATTTGCGGTGTGGACGTGGTGTGCGACACCATCCTCCGCCCTCTGGAAGAGCAAGGCGGCGGCATCGTGGAAGTGAATGCGGCACCCGGTTTGCGCATGCACTTGTCTCCTTCCTTCGGCAAAGGCCGCGCTGTGGGCGAAGCCATCATCAGCAGCATGTTCAAAAAAGGACAGGACGGACGAATCCCCATCGTTGCAGTCACCGGCACCAATGGCAAAACAACCACCGTTCGCCTGATTTCGCACCTGCTGACACAAAACGGCTTGAAGGTCGGCATGACCAACACCGATGGCGTATACGTGAACGGCGACTGCATTGACACCGGCGACTGCAGTGGCCCCAAGAGTGCCAAGAGTGTCCTGTTGCACCCCGATGTAGATGCGGCTGTGCTGGAAACTGCACGGGGCGGCATCTTGCGCGAAGGCTTGGCTTTCGACAAATGCGATGTCGCCGTAGTCACCAATGTCGGAAGCGGCGACCACCTCGGGCTGAACTACATCACCACGGTCAACGAACTCGCAGTGCTCAAACGCGTGATCGTGCAAAACGTGGCGTCCACCGGTGCGGCGGTGTTGAATGCGGCCGACCCCATCGTCGCGTCCATGGCGGCCAAGTGCAAAGGGGAAGTCATCTTCTTTGCCGCCGACAAAAACAACGCGGTAATGGCCACCCACCGGGCCCAAGGGCAGGCGGTGGTTTACGTGGAAGGCAAGCACCTGATCGCCAGCAAAGGCGACATGCTGCAATCCATTCCCTTGGAAGATGTGCCCATCACCTTGGGCGGAGCCATCGGTTTCCAGGTAGACAACGTCATGGCCAGCGTGGCCGCGGCTTGGTCCCTGGGATTGGGCTGGGACGTGATCCGCAAAGGCTTGGCCAACTTTTCGAACGACAGCCACAACGCAGCAGGTCGTTTCAATATGTTCAAGTTCCGCGGTGCTACCGTGATTGCTGATTACGGCCACAACCCGGACGCCATGCTGGCGTTGGTGCAAGCCGTTCAAGCCTTGCCTGCAAGCCGCCGCTCAGTAGTGATCAGCGGCGCCGGCGACCGGCGTGATCAGGACATCCGCCAGCAAACCGAAATTCTGGGCGACGCCTTTGATGAAGTGGTGATGTTTGAAGACCAGTGCCAGCGTGGCCGCAACGACGGCGAGGTGTTGGCTCTGCTGCGCGCAGGCTTGGCAAATGCCAAGCGCACCAAACAGCAATCCGAAGTGTTCGGCGAGTTCCTGGCGATTGATACCGCCATGGACAAGCTCCAGGCCGGCGAGCTGTGCTTGGTGCTGGTGGACCAGGTTGAAGAAGCCATGGCCCACATCGCCGCCAAAGTGGCTGCAGCCCAGTAAGGCCTTACGCAGCGGGGTTTAGTAGACCTCGGCTGCGGGACCCCGGCCCATCAGTGCCATGACCGCCTGGTGGGCCTGCAGTTTTCCATCCAGAAGATCGACCACGCCTTGGGTTATCGGCATAGCGACCCCGAGGCTGGCTGCGCGCTGCCAGACGGTACGAGCGCTGTAGACGCCCTCTGCCACATGACCAAGCTCTGCCACTGCCTGGTCTAGCGTTTTGCCTTGGGCCAACGCAAGGCCGACTTTGCGATTGCGGGACAAGTCGCCAGTCGCCGTCAGCACCAAGTCACCCAAACCACTCAGGCCCATGAAGGTTTCGGCTTTGGCACCCAAGGCCATGCCTAGCCGGGTGATCTCTGCCAAGCCCCGTGTGATCAACGCGGCACGCGCGTTCAGGCCCAGGTTCAAACCGTCGCACAGGCCGGTGGCGATCGCGAGCACGTTCTTGACGGCACCGCCCACCTCCACACCCACCACGTCATCATTGGCATACACACGCAGCTCTGCGCTGTGGAAAGCATTCACCAAAGCACGGCGCACGCTCTCATGCGCACTCGCAGCCACCAGTGCCGTAGGCATGCCGGCTGCGACTTCCTGGGCGAAGCTGGGGCCACTCAAAACGCCGGCGAGCAATCTGGGTGCTACCGCGTATTGCACCTCATGGCCCAACAAGCCCATACCCTCAGCGACAGGCGCCTCAAAGCCCTTGCACAGCCATGCAACCGGGCATTCCAGATCTGCGACCAGCTGCAAAGTACTACGCAGGGCTGCCATAGGCGTGGCGATGATGACCAGATCCACGGCACCGACACCCTCCCCAGGGCGGGTGAGATCGCGCAAAGGGGCTGAGCTGACCGTAAGGCCGGCGGGAAAGCTGCAATCGGGTAGATAGCGCGCATTGACCCGCTCAGCATTCATGGTGGACGCCGCTTCTGCATCGCGGGCCCACAAGGTGACGTCGTGGCGGTTGCGCGTGTTGCGCGCGGCGCTGATGGCCAGCGCCGTACCCCAGGCGCCGGCGCCGATTACTATGATTTTCATAGCTGCTCGCGCTTATTCAACGGGCGCCAGGGGCCAAAACCCCTGGCAAAAGCTTACTGGGGCAATGTGCCGGCCGCTGCACCGGCAGCTTCAACTTGCTGCTGCTCGTACATGGCCTGGAAGTTGATTTCCGACAGGTGCACGGGGGGGAAGCCGCCGCGCTGAATCAGGTCCGCCACGTTACCGCGCAGGTAAGGGTAGACGATTTGCGGGCAAGCAATGCCCATGATCTGGCCCAGTTGCTCTTGCGGCAAGTTGCGGATTTCGAAAATGCCGGCTTGCTTGGCTTCGACCAGAAACACGGTCTTGTCCTTGATTTTGGTTTGCACAGTGGCGGTCACGCACACTTCAAACACGCCTTCTGCTACAGGAGCAGCTTCCACACCCAACTGGATATCGACGGAAGGCTGTTCCTGCTCCAGCAGGATGGCGGGGGAATTGGGTTGCTCCAGGGAAGCCTCTTTCAGATAGACGCGTTGGATTTGGAATACGGGTTCTTGGTCAGCCATGGCTAAAGTCTCTCTAGATAAACAGAAGCCCGCCGGCACAACACCGACGGGCTACGAAAACAAAATTCGCTGAGGGGAATTATGTCAGGCCGCAGCACCCAACAATGGCAGCAAGCCGCCTCGGCTGTCCAGCGCCATCAAATCATCACAACCGCCGACATGGGTGTCGCCGATAAAGATCTGGGGCACCGTGCGCCGACCGGTGATCTCCATCATTTTCATGCGCTCATCGGGATTCGCATCCACCCGGATCTCTTCAATGGTTTCCACGCCCTTGGACTTCAGGATTCGCTTGGCCTGCACGCAATAGGGGCAGACAGCGGTGGTGTACATCTTGACGGCTTGCATATTCAATTTCCTCGGTTCTGGGGCCTGAATCAGGCCTTTTCAACCGGCAGGTTAGCGGCTTTCCAGGATTTGAGCCCGCCCTGCAGCGATTGAGCCTGCTCGTAACCCAGTTTTTTGGCAATATCCACCGCCTTGGCGGAACGCGCGCCCGACTGGCAGACCAGCACCAAGGGAAGCGTCTTGTTCTTGACAGAGCCCGCAAGCTTGGCTTCCAGCTCAGCCAAGGGAACATTCTTGGAACCCACAATGTGCCCGGCTGCGAATTCAGTCGCGTCTGACACGTCAACCACATTGGCCTTTTCCCGGTTGATCAACTGAATGGCGCCAGCAGAGTCAATGCCCACTGCGGTTGCACCCTGCAATACCGGCCACATCAGCATCCCCCCGGATGACAGCGCGATAGCAATCAACATCCAGTTATCGATAATAAATTTCACTTTGTTCCTTCTTGGTTACTTCACGCGAAGCCGACATTTTAGAATGACGCGTCTTGACCCGCCGGCCCCCGAGGCCGGTTTTCTCAACCCTTGATCCCTGCACCATGTACAAACTTGTTCTCGTACGCCACGGCGAATCCACCTGGAATCTGGAAAACCGCTTTACCGGTTGGACCGACGTCGACCTGACCCCCACTGGCGTAGAGCAAGCCAAAACTGCCGGACGCCTGCTCAAAGCCGACGGCTACGAGTTTGACGTGGCTTACACCAGTGTGCTCAAGCGCGCGATCCGCACCCTGTGGCACACGCTGGACGAAATGGACCGCACCTGGTTGCCCGTGGTGCACAGCTGGCGCCTGAACGAGCGCCATTACGGCGCTCTACAAGGCCTGAACAAAGCAGACATGGCAAAGCAATACGGCGATGCGCAAGTGTTGGTCTGGCGCCGCAGCTACGACACACCCCCACCCGCACTGGAAGCCGATGATCCCCGCAGCGAACGCTCCGACATCCGCTACGCCAAGCTGCCGGCCGACCAAGTGCCCTTGACCGAATGCCTGAAAGACACCGTGGAACGCGTGATTCCGTTCTGGAATGAATCGATGGCACCCGCGATCAAGGCCGGCAAACGCATTGTGGTGGCGGCACACGGAAACTCTATCCGCACCCTGATCAAGTACCTAGACAACATCTCTGATGACGACATCGTCGGCGTGAACATCCCTAACGGTATCCCTTTGGTGTACGAATTGGATGCTGACTTGAAGCCGATCCGCCACTACTACCTGGGCGATGCCGAAGCAGCCGCCAAGGCCGCTGCTGCAGTCGCCTCCCAAGGCAAAGCCTGAGATTCCGGAGCTCCCCGTTAAAAACGCCCGCAATCGCGGGCGTTTTTGCAGGGCATCCCGGGAACCGGGGCGGACGAGTGCACTCCAAGGTGTATATTGGCGCGGCACAGGAAGAACTATGGGTCACAAACTGAAAATCACAGGCTGGGTTGCATTGGGCGTTGTTGCCGGAGCCCTCACTACTGTCTCGCTGCAAACGGTTGCGCGCAACTCCTTGGCCCCGCTTCCCTTGGAAGAACTCCAGCAGCTCGCTACCGTGTTCGGCATGGTCAAAAGCGACTATGTGGAGCCAGTGGATGAGAAAAAGCTGATTACAGATGCCATCACCGGCATGGTGGCCAGCTTGGACCCCCATTCCCAGTATTTCGACAAAAAGTCGTTCAAGGAATTCCGCGAAGGTACTTCCGGCAAGTTCGTGGGCGTCGGCATTGAAATCACCCAGGAAGACGGCTTGGTAAAAGTCGTCTCGCCGATCGAAGGCTCTCCTGCCTTCCGTGCTGGCCTCAAAACCAACGATCTAATTACCAAAATTGACGACACCGCGGTCAAAGGGCTGACGCTCAATGAAGCCGTCAAGCGCATGCGCGGCGAGCCCAACACCAAGGTTCTGTTGACCATCTATCGCAAAGATGAAAACAGGACGTTTCCCGTCACCATCACGCGGGAAGAAATCAAGCAACAATCGGTTCGCGGAAAAGTGATCGAGCCGGGCTACGCATGGATCCGCGTCAGCCAGTTCCAGGAACGCAGTTTTGAGGATTTCGCCAAGAAAGTGGACGAGATCTACAAGCAGGACCCCAAGATCAAAGGCATGGTGCTGGACCTCCGTAATGATCCGGGTGGTCTGCTGACATCTGCTGTTGCGATGTCGGCCGCATTCCTGCCAGAAAACTTGACGGTGGTCTCCACCAATGGGCAGACACCTGAGAGCAAACAGGTGCTGCGTGCCACACCATCCGATATACGTGGTTTGGCGGGTGCAGATGCCCTGAAAAACTTGCCTGCGGCACTGAAGAAAGTTCCACTGGTGGTGCTTGTCAATGAAGGTTCTGCATCTGCCAGTGAAATCGTGGCCGGAGCACTACAGGATCACAAACGCGCCACCATCATGGGAAGCCAGTCATTCGGCAAGGGTTCGGTACAAACATTCCGACCTTTGGGACCGGACACCGGCCTCAAAATCACCACGTCGCGCTACTACACACCGAGCGGGCGCTCCATCCAAGCCAAGGGCATCGTGCCTGACGTGATGGTGGACGAAACCGAGGAAGGCAGCCCATATGCCGCACTGCGCATGCGCGAAGCGGACCTCGAGAAGCACCTGTCCAGTGGTCAGGGCGAAGAGAAGAAAGACGCCGCCCGTGAAAAAGCACGCGAAGATGCGTTGAAGCGTCTGGAGGAAGAGTCCCGCAAACCAGCCGCAGACCGCAAGGTGCCTGAATTCGGTTCGGACAAGGACTTCCAACTGATCCAGGCGATCAACCACCTCAAAGGCAAGCCCGTGCTGGTGAGCAAAACGCAAGTTGAGCGCAAAGAAGAAGTCAAAGACAACTGATTCCCCATGCAGGACACCGAGCTGCTTCGGTACTCGCGGCACATTCTGCTGGACGAAATCGGCATTGAAGGCCAAGAACGCATTTGCGGCGCCCACGCACTGATCATCGGAGCCGGTGGCTTGGGCGCACCCGCCGCCATGTACCTTGCCGCAGCGGGCATCGGCAAGATCACGTTGGTCGACCCTGACACCGTAGATCTGACCAATCTCCAGCGGCAAATCATCCACACCACCCATAGCGTAGGGCAAGCCAAGGTCCTGTCTGCGTCAGTAAGCCTGAATGCGATCAACCCGCTCACGCAGGTTCAAGCCGTTCAAAGCCATGCCGACGCTGCTTGGCTGGCGGATAACCTCGAGTCGGTGGATGTCGTCCTCGACTGCTGCGATAGCTTTACGACACGTCAAGCCGTTAACAAGGCATGTGTGCTCGCACGTGTTCCTTTGGTCTCCGGAGCTGCCATACGGTTTGATGGCCAAATCTCTGTGTATGACTGTCGTGCAGACGATGCCCCCTGCTATGCCTGCGCTTTTCCTCCAGACGATGCCCCGCCGCCCACACAGTGCTCGACCATGGGCGTTTTTGCCCCTTTGGTGGGCGTCATTGGCGCCATGCAGGCTGCCGAAGCTTTGAAGCTGGTGCTGGGTATCAGCACCACTCTGCGCGGCAGAGTGCTGCTTTTGGATGGCTTGCGCATGGAGTGGACGGAAATGCGGCTACCCCGCAATCCCTCGTGCCCTGTCTGCGCCCACTAGCAAACGGCGAATTGCGTCTTCCAAACCTGCTAATTGCAGGCTTTCGCGGTCTGAGCCCCCTCCAACGGACTCAGGCTTCCTGTTAGACTTTCCACACACCATCCGATCTATCGTGGCCAAACCGTTTCCACCGTCTCTCGTCGATCTGCAGCGCCTGCGCTTGGATGATGCACGTGCGCTGTTGGAACACGATGCCACCGTCTCGCTTCCTTCCCCTGAAGAATCGCCCACGGCGTATTTGCAAGCGGTGATTGACGGATTGTGCGAACTCTCCTTGAAAGACCCCCTCACGGGTCTGGCCAACCGTCGCCACTTCCGCGGCGTATTGGAGCGATCCATCGATGTGGTCGCCCGTTCCGGCGAGCCCGCCCTGCTCTTGATGCTGGATATCGACCACTTTAAAAAGGTCAATGACACTTACGGACACCAAGCTGGCGATCAGGTGCTGCAAGCGATTGCCAAAGCTCTGACCGGATGCGTACGTCCCATGGATACCGTCGCCCGTTTCGGCGGGGAAGAGTTTTCTGTGATGCTCCCCAGTTGCCACACAGGTTTCGGCACTGCTGTCGCAGAGCGGATCCGTGCGCATATCGAAGCAATGTCCATTCCCATCGCACCCGGCTTGTCCATCAAGGTCACTGTCAGTATCGGTGGTGCCTTTGCGCCTGAGTGGGTGCGATCCACCGCCACGTTATGGACCGAAAGGGCTGACATGCAGCTCTACCGCGCCAAGAGCGAAGGTCGCAACTGTGTTTTTCTGGACCAACAACAAGAGATTTATGTCAGTGCAGAAGAGAAGAATCTCTTGTTCGGTCACCTGTCCTTGGGTGACCCGGCATGGATTGAGAGCGTTTCCAGCGACGCACAAGGCAGCCATGCCACCGGTTCCATGCAGAGGGTATTTTGATGTCTGACGTGCTGAATCCACCCGAATCCGCCGAAGGCAACCCCGGAGTGCCGCTCAAACCCATCGGTAAAGTCATTGCCGTGACCAGCGGCAAGGGCGGAGTCGGTAAAACTTTTGTCTCCGCCAACCTGGCGGCGGCCATGGCCAAGCGTGGCCAACGAGTTCTGGTGTTGGATGCAGATTTGGGCCTTGCCAATCTGGATGTGGTGCTGAACCTCTACCCCAAGATCACTTTGCATGATGTTTTCACCGGCAAAGCCAAGTTGGAAGAAGCCATCATCCGGGCGCCGGGCGGCTTCTCGGTGTTGTTGGCGGGCTCCGGCATGGTCGAGTATTCGCGCCTGACACCGGAAGTGCGCGGCGACTTTCTGCGCATCATGAACGGACTGGTGCCACATTACGACGTAGTGATACTGGACACGGGTGCAGGCATTTCCGACGTGGTTTTATTCGCTGTTTCATTGGCTTCTGAGGTACTTGTGGTGGCAACCCCTGAGCCCACATCGCTAACCGATGCTTATGCCACCATCAAGGTACTGGTAGGCCAACAGAAACGACAGACTATCCGCCTGGTAATCAATCAAACAGCCCGCTTGGGTGACGGCCGGGCTATTACCACCCAGTTGCAACAGGTGCTGGACCGTTTTGTCACCACCGACACCGGCAAACCCGTCCGTTTGGTGCATATGGGCGATATCCCTGCAGACCCCGCTGTACGCCAAGCCGTCATGCGCCGGCAATTGCTACTGCAAGCGATGCCCGGCAGCCCTGCGGCGTTGGCGATCTCCCAGTTGGCGGTCAAAGTGGAAGAAACCGTCGGCCTGCGGGTCAACTAAGCGGAGACGATCCACCCTTCCAAAGGATCCATATCCTGTGGAAGGCCGTACAACAAGTGACCTTGTTGGTGCTGGACTTCTGCCCATGCCGCCAAGAACAAGCACAACACTGCATCGAGACTGTCCCCACTGGCATCGTCGACCAGCGCATCGCGCTGGGCGTGACTCAGCTTCAAACGCACATCCCAACGGGTCTGTCCGGTTTCCAGGGCATTGAGCAAATCTTTGCGGGCGATGAGACGGTCAGGTGTCTGCTTGGCTTTGTCGTCGCTTTTGTAGCTGCGATTACCCAGAATGGAGCGCGCGATCAAGCCGGGGTAAGCCTCAAGCCCTATACAGACCGATTCCTCAGTCGCAGGAACGGGCCTGGGCTGCAAGCCGGGCAAATAGACACCCGCCTCCAGCAGACGAGGAACGCCCGCGTGCAGCATGAATGCGACGGGCGGGTTTACCCATTTCATGGAAGGGCTGGACTGTGCGGGTGCATCAGTAGCACGGTGGGCGAACTTGCCTCCAGCAGGACGAGCGTCACAGAAAGCAGCAAACAAGCGCCTGATTTCATCCCGCGACAGGCCAGCGTAATGGCGCATACAGGCCTCCCATTCGAGAGGCCAGCCCAGCGCAACAACGAGTTCACGCGGCAGGCCGAAGGGAAGGTCAAACGCACCGATCCATGCCGGGTCTTTGCGCAGCCATTGCGAGAAGGCGTCCAGAGAATGGAGCTTGTCCAGACCTTCCAGCACCAACCGCCCTCGAGCCTGGGAACCCCTTGCACAAACAATCGCTTTGCGCGATGTGGGACTGCTCGAAAAATCACACCCGACCAATAAACCCATGGCTCAACCTAACGCCAAAGCGATCACGCCGAAGGCAATGCAGGCGGCACCTGCGAACCGCGCCATCCGATCACCCTCGCCCAGCAGATGCCCACCCAGAAGTGCCGCAAACAACATGGACACCTCACGCGCGGGGGCCACATGGCTCATGGGTGCTGTTTGCATGGCATACAGCACCAACACATATGAAATCGGGCTGACGATTCCCACCATCGCTGCGTATTTCCATTGCGCACGCCAGAGCAGCCGGGCAGCGGTCAGGTCGCGAACTACCGGGGGGAAGAGAAACACCAATCGCACAAAATTACCCATGTAGTCCAGCAGGATGGGCGACAGTAGCAGCACCTTGACCGCATAGCCGTCCACCACGGTGTAGCTGGCAATGAAGACACCGGTTACCAAGCCGTAGACCACTCCTTTGCGCATGCGCGCATTGCGGGCCGGATCATCTGAGGGACGGAACAAAGCGGGCCCTCCAGCCACCAGAAACACCCCGCCCACGACAGCCAGCACACCTGTCAGACCCAGGGCAGATATCTGCTCGCCCAGCACGAGAATGGCAAACAAGGAGGACATCAAGGGCCCTGAACCACGCGCAAGGGGGTACACGACCGTCAAATCTGACTTGCGATAGCCGCGTAACAGCACGGTGTAATAACCGACGTGAATGATGCCGCTGGCGATGATGAAGGCCCACGCCAGCGCGTCCCACTGTGGCACTTGTTGCCAGCCCAGCCACAGGCCGACAGGCGCCCAGAAGACCATCATCACCATGGCGGTGAAAAACGCAAAGCGGGAGTCACCTCCCGCTTTTTTGGCAGCGATATTCCAACTAGCGTGGATCAGCCCTGCAAAGATCACCAGCCCCAGGGCTGTGAACGTCATGCGCTCAGATCAGGCGCGCCCGATGATGGACGCGGTTGCCATCAGCTCTTCGAGCAAGGCCAACGACACTTTGCCGGACACCGAATACGGGTCCAGCTCAGGGCGCTCTGCGTATTTCAACAAGATGTTGGTGTTGATTTTGGACATATTCACTTGCCCCATGGTCCAGCCACCGAAGCGGCGCTCGGTGATCTCTTCATAGTGCAACAGCACGACATCTTTGTGGCGCGAATCCTTCTGAATGTGGCCATAGAGCTCGCTGACCGCCATGCGGCCACCTTCAATCGCCTGCAGGAAAATGCCGCCACCGTAGCAAAGAATGCCGGTGATGCCGCAGGTAGGGTTGTAGTTACGGGACTGGGCCAGAATGGCTTCGATCGCATCAGGATTGGAATCGATAGCGCGACTGGCGTAGAGCAAACGGACCAACATGGCATTAGCCTTTCTGGGGAATGAGAGAGAGAAATTCGCGACGCAGATTGGGGTCTTTCAGGAACACGCCGCGCATGACCGAGTTGATCATCTTGCTGTCCATGTCCTTCACACCGCGCCAGGCCATGCAGTAGTGGCTGGCTTCCATCACGATAGCCAAGCCGTCCGGCTGGGTTTTTTCCTGAATCAGGTCAGCGAGTTGCACCACGGCCTCTTCCTGGATCTGGGGGCGCCCCATGATCCATTCAGCGAGGCGCGCATATTTGGACAAACCTATCACGTTGGTGTGTTCATTGGGCATTACGCCGATCCAAATTTTTCCGATGACCGGGCAGAAGTGATGGCTGCAGGCACTGCGTACCGTGATGGGGCCGACGATCATCAACTCATTGAGGTGGCCAACGTTAGGAAACTCGGTGATCGTGGGTGCGGGTACATAGCGGCCGCGGAACACCTCATTGAGGTACATCTTGGCAACACGGCGGGCTGTGTTGTCAGTGTTGTGGTCGTTTTCGATATCAATGACCAGGCTGTTCAAGACGCCACGCATCTGGACTTCAACCTCGTCCAACAAGGTCTCCAGCTCACCAGGCTGGATGTATTCGGCAATGTTGTCGTTGGCGTGAAAGCGCTTGCGGGAAGCCTTCAATCGTTCACGGATTTTGACGGAAACCGACGTTCCTTCAAATGTGTCAGAGGAGCTCATAGTAGATTTCTTTTTCATAAAAGTCCGGTCATGGTACCAGCGATTGGCTTTTAGGGTTTTTCGAAATCAGCGCCCATAAACACTGCGCGAGCAGCTATCAAATCAATAGCGGGAACCACTGAAGAAGAGCAAAACCCGCATCAATCCGAAAGCCAGACGGTCCCGCACCCGCTGGTGCCAGGGTCGTTTTGCGTCTGCCGCCAGATCCCACCGGCGTGTTGACGTTTGAATGACAGCACACAAGGCTGTATCCAGTTGCTGGGCGAAATCCGCGTCATGGACCACCACATTGGCTTCACGGGCTAACAAGAGACTCAAGGGGTCCAGATTGGACGAACCGACTGTCGCCCAAATGGTATCCACCACTGCCACCTTGGCATGCAGAAATCCCGGGGTGTACTCGTACACTTCTACGCCGGCCAGCACCAGCTCGCTCAACACCGGCCGGGAGGCGTGGTACTGCATAAAGTATTCGTACTGTCCTTGCACCACCACCTGTACGCGAACACCACGGCGCACCGCGTGCTTGAGCGCTCTGCGCAGGCGGGCACCCGGCAGGAAATAAGCATTGGCCAGGACAATCGCGCTACGGGCCTCCCCGATCGCTTTGAGGTAAGCCCTTTCAATACGGGTACGGTTGCGAACGTTGTCACGCAGTACCAAAGCGGCGAAGCT
This sequence comes from Curvibacter sp. Hmag1.1, assembly GCF_059769165.1. Classification (NCBI taxonomy): domain Bacteria; kingdom Pseudomonadati; phylum Pseudomonadota; class Betaproteobacteria; order Burkholderiales; family Comamonadaceae; genus Curvibacter; species Curvibacter sp. Hmag1.1. The sequence goes on along the minus strand of NZ_JBMBGX010000002.1, from coordinate 2,938,101 downwards.
ACCTGCAATAGGTGTCTCCACCAAAGGCAAAGCAGCTTGCCTTGGCAGCCAGGCCAACGCGGGCCAATTCCTTCGGATCTCCCGCCAGTGCAGTCGCTCTATTTGCAGTTTGGCTTCCAAGCGTGCCCAGAATTGCACCATCGCCTGCCTGCATTGCGCCACCAAGGGACCCCGCACCCTGACCGCATAGTCCAAACGAGCCACCCGCAGTGGCCCATGATTCGGGTCCAGAAGGTCATCCAGAATGTTGATGCCGCCGCAAAAGGCCGACTCACCGTCGACTACGCACAACTTCCGGTGCATTCGCCGCCAGCGCCCCGGAATGAACAAGCCCAAATAACCGAGAGGGGCGTATTGATGCCAACGCACTCCACTGGCGTTCCATCGGTGTTGCCAATCCAGCGGTACATCTGGCGTGCCCACGCCATCCATCACCAGATACACGGCGACACCCCGCAACGCAGCGCGTTCAAGGGCCTCTGCCACTTGAATGCCTTGTACATCGAAATGGAAGATATAGGTCTCCAAGCGGACTTCATGTTGCGCGGCATCGACAGCGCTGATCAACGCAGGGAAGTATTGCCCCCCACCCTGCAAAAGCTGCAGCTCGTGACCAGAGGCAAAAGCGGCAGACCTCAACATGCCGGCGTTTCCGCTGCCAGCTGCCATTCCGTGATCAAGGGCAGATGGTCCGACATACGCGCCCAACTCATGCCCCGGGGCGCTGTAGCACTTACAGGTGTGAGTCCTCGCGCCAGCACGTGGTCGAGTTGCACCAGCGGCAGGCGTGACGGGAAGGTGACACAAGGCTTGGTCACAGGCGCCTTCAATCCGGCAGGGGCCAATTGCCGGGCCACCCAGGCAGGCAAATCATTGAAATCGCCAGCCACCAAAAGGGGGGCGTCCGGCGGAATCTCCCGTTGAATGAACTGCGTCAGTTGTTGCAATTGACGCCCCCGCCCCGCACGAATAAGCCCAAGATGCACCACCAAAACATGCAAACTCTGCCCCGCTACATCCAACTCCACATGGAGCAAACCCCGCTGTTCAAGACGGTGGTCCGACATGTCTTCATGCTGATGTTGCACCACCGGCCACTTGCTCAGCAAAGCGTTACCGTGCTCCCCATGGCGTGTGATGGCGTTGGTGCGGTAGATGGCCTCGTAGCCTGAGGGGGCCAGGTAATCCGCCTGCGGAGCTTGCGGCCAATGCGGAAAATGCCGCGCCTCACGCTGGTGCAACTTTCGGACCTCCTGCAGGCACAGCACATCCGCATCCATGAGCTCCATCGCATGGCTGAGGTTATGGATCTCCAAACGACGCAGAGGCCCCAGCCCCTGAACACCCTTATGGATGTTGTAGGTCACCACGCGCAAAGTCTTCATTCGCGCTCCTCCTGATGGCTGGGTGGCATGTGCATGAGCTGCAGCACGGCCTCTGCATTGGACGGCGAAAAACACAAATCGGCCGCCTCTGAGTAAGGCAGCCAGCAATAGTGAGTGTGCTCCCGAGGTGCGAGCGTTACTTCACATTTTTCAGGAACAAGCAAACCGAACACCCTCTCGGTGTTGTGCGTGACTCCGGGGGCGTAACGATGCAGCCAACGCGGATAGATGGTGTACACATTCTCCAGAGCCCAGTCCGTCAAATTGTGTTGCAGGGGGCCACCAGTTCTGCAATCCAGCCCTGTCTCCTCCCACACCTCACGGGCGGCTGTGATCGCCCAGTCCTCATCCTCAGTGTCTTTGGCGCCCGTTACCGACTGCCAGAAAGGAGGCGCGGCGGGGTCAGACTCCACCCGCCGAATCAGAAGTACCTCGCGCTGCGGGGTATGGATCACCACCAATACCGACTGGGGAATCTTGAAGCGGTTCGTCATGGTTCTCGCAAAGAAAAAGGGCACTCCAAGAGTGCCCTTTCATTGTGCATGACCCATTACGGGTGTCTATGCGTTTCAGGCCGGTTTGGCCAAATCCACATTGCGCAAGCGGATGTGCAATTCTCGCAGCTGCTTCTCGTCCACCGGGCTCGGCGCCTGGGTCAGCAAGCACTGGGCACGCTGGGTCTTGGGGAAAGCAATCACGTCACGGATGGATTCCGCGCCGGTCATCAGAGTCACGATGCGGTCCAGACCGAATGCGAGACCACCGTGGGGTGGGGCACCGTATTGCAATGCATCGAGCAAGAAGCCGAATTTAAGCTGGGCTTCTTCCGGTGTGATCTTCAGGGCATCGAACACTTTCTGCTGCACGTCTGCACGGTGGATACGGACCGAACCGCCACCCATTTCCCAACCGTTCAAGACCATGTCGTAACCTTGGGAAATGCACTTTTCAGGCGCGGTGACCATCCAGTCCTCGTGGCCTTCCTTGGGTGCTGTGAAGGGGTGGTGCACAGCGGTGTAACGCTGGCTTTCTTCGTCGTATTCGAACATCGGGAAGTCCACCACCCACAGCGGCTTCCAGCCACCGGTGAACAGGCCGTTTTTCTTGCCAAACTCGCTGTGGCCAATCTTGATGCGCAGGGCACCGATGGCGTCATTGACGATTTTTTCCTTGTCGGCACCGAAGAAGATCAAGTCTCCGTTCTGGGCACCGGTGCGCTCCAGCACCGCATTCAGGGCTGCGTCGTGGATGTTCTTCACAATCGGGCTTTGCAGACCATCACGGCCCTTGGACAGGTCGTTCACGCGGATGTAGGCCAAGCCCTTGGCACCGTAGATCTTGACGAACTCGGTGTAGGCATCGATTTCGCCACGGCTGATACCACCGTTTTCGGCAGAACCACCGGGGATACGCAGGGCCACCACACGGCCACCCTTCATGGTGGCAGCGCCTGAGAACACCTTGAAATCCACGTCCTTCATGACGTCGGTGAGTTCGGCGAACTCGAGGTTCACGCGCAAGTCAGGCTTGTCAGAGCCGTACAAACGGGCCGCATCCTGGTAGGTCATGACCGGGAACTCGCCCAAGTCCACACCGATGGTGTTCTTGAACACGGTGGTGATCATGCCTTGGAACATGTCACGGATGTCCTCTTCGGTCAGGAAAGAGGTTTCGATATCGATCTGGGTGAATTCGGGCTGGCGGTCAGCGCGCAAGTCTTCGTCGCGGAAGCACTTGGTGATCTGGTAGTAGCGATCGAAACCCGCCACCATCAGCAGCTGCTTGAACAACTGGGGGGACTGGGGCAGCGCGAAAAACTGGCCATCATGCACACGGCTGGGCACCAGGTAGTCACGTGCGCCTTCGGGCGTGCTTTTGGTCAACATCGGGGTTTCGATGTCCACAAAACCGTTGGCGTCCAAAAACTTGCGCACTTCCATGGCCACGCGGTAGCGCAGCATCAGGTTGTTTTGCATGTAGGGGCGGCGCAGATCCAACACGCGGTGGGTCAGGCGGGTGGTTTCAGACAGGTTGTCTTCGTCCAGTTGGAACGGAGGAGTCACCGATTCGTTCAGCACGATCAGTTCGTGGCACAACACTTCAATCTTGCCGCTCTTGAGGCTGTCATTGGTGGTGCCTTCGGGGCGCGCACGCACCAAACCCTTGATCTGCACGCAGTATTCGTTGCGAATGTCTTCAGCCACCTTGAACATCTCGGCGCGGTCAGGATCGCAAACCACTTGCACGTAGCCTTCGCGGTCACGCACGTCCACAAAAATCACACCACCGTGGTCACGACGACGATTGACCCAACCACACAGAGTCACGGTTTGGCCCAACAGGGCTTCGGTCACGAGACCGCAATAATGAGAACGCATAGCCATAGAGTGCTTTCAATTCGCCGCAAAGTGTGCAGCGGGTTAGTAATAAGGTTATTTGGGCGCAGTGGGCGCTGTCGGGACGTGGGCAGTTGGAGCCACCGATCCCATGGAAATCACATAGGTCAGCGCCTCGTCCACGCTCATATCGAGCTCGATCACATCTTTGCGGGGCAGCATCAAAAAGAAACCGCTGGTCGGGTTCGGCGTGGTGGGTACATAGACACTGACAAACTCTTCGCCCAAGTGCGATGCCACCTCTCCACCCGGCGTACCCGTCTGGAAACCGATGGTCCAGCTGCCGGCGCGGGGGTATTGGATCAACAAGGCGGTGCGGAAGGCATTGCCGTTGCTGGAGAACAAGGTGTCGGACACCTTCTTCACGCTGTTGTAAATGGATTTGACAATCGGGATGTTGGTGAACAACTTGTCCCATTGCTTGACCCACCAGCGCCCGGCCACATTGGAGACCAATGCGCCGGTCACCAACAATGCAGCAAACACCAGCACCACGCCGAGCCCCGGAATGCTGTGCAGTCGCTCGATGGTTGGTGCAGAAGTCGTGGGCGTGATGGCGGAAACGCCGCTCAAAAATCCTGCGAACACGGCGTCCAGCAGACCGACCAGCCACAACAACACCCAGATGGTGATGGCCAGCGGCAACCAGACCATCAGGCCGGTAAGCAGGTATTTTTTAATGGGCACAGGTGCTCCGCTTCAGGTGGTGGATGACGGGGTACTTGGCGCCGCAGGGGCTGCGGGTGCGGCAGCAGGCGCTTCAGATTTGGTTTCTGCAGGCTTGGCCGCGGGGCTGTCGCCGGTGACTGGCGCCACGCCAGTTGCTGGCGCGCTGCCGCCTTTGAAGTCTGTCACGTACCAGCCGGAGCCCTTGAGCTGAAAACCGGCGGCCGTCAGTTGTTTCTTGAATGCAGGTGCGTTGCACTGCGGGCAATCCTGCAGCGGTGCGTCGGAGATTTTCTGCAATACATCCTTGGCAAATCCGCAGGACTCGCATTTGTAGGCGTAAATGGGCATGGAAGTAGAGCTCAGACCTGAAGTTGCAAAACCCTCAATTATAGGTGCGCCATCAAAACAGCCGGATGCGCGCCCATAGCTGAACCAGCACCAATCCCACCGAGAAGCCGATGACAACTGCCACCAGGGTTTGCAACAGGCGGTTGGTACGTTTTTGCTCTTGCAGCAGCTCCCGCATCAGCTCCTCGTTGCCACCACCTTGACGCTGGAGATACTGATGCAGCAACCCCGGTAGCTCCGGCAACAATTTGGCATACCGCGGTGCCTGGGCCTTGAGTTCATGGATCAGCTTTTGCGGACCCACCTGCTGCAGCATCCACTGCTCCAGAAAGGGCTTGGCCGTCGCCCACAAATCCAGATCCGGATCCAGATCCCGACCCAAACCTTCGATATTGAGCAGGGTTTTTTGCAACAACACCAGCTGCGGCTGAATCTCCACGTGGAAGCGGCGGGACGTCTGGAACAAGCGCATCAGCACCATGCCCAGAGAAATCTCTTTGAGCGGCCGGTCAAAGTAAGGCTCACACACTGCGCGGACAGCGGCTTCCAACTCATCCACCCGGGTGGCAGCGGGCACCCAGCCGGACTCTATGTGCAACTCCGCCACACGCTTGTAATCGCGGCGGAAGAAGGCCACAAAGTTCTGCGCGAGGTACTCTTTGTCCACTTCGGTCAAAGTGCCGACGATGCCGAAATCCAAAGAGATATAGCGACCGAAGGTCTCAGGCGCGAGGCTGACCTGGATGTTGCCAGGGTGCATATCGGCATGGAAAAACCCGTCGCGGAAGACCTGGGTGAAAAACAGGGTCACGCCATCGCGGGCCAACTTGGGCACATCGACGCCGGCCTCGCGAAGTTTGTCGATCTGGCTGATCGGCACACCATGCATGCGCTCCATGACCAGCACTTCGGTCGTGCAATAGTCCCAGAGCATCTCAGGGATCAGGACCAAATCTAGCCCCTCCATGTTGCGCCGGAGTTGTGCGGCGCTTGATGCTTCACGGACCAAATCCAGCTCATCATGCAGGTACTTGTCGAACTCGGCCACCACCTCGCGGGGTTTGAGGCGCTTGCCGTCTGCAGACAGCCCCTCGACCCAGCCGGCCATCATGCGCATGAGTGCCAAGTCTTTGTCGATCACACCCAGCATGTTGGGACGCAGTACCTTGACAGCGACCTCGCGCTCACGACCGGAGCGGTCCTTCAGCACCGCAAAGTGCACCTGTGCGATCGATGCACTGGCCACCGGCGTACGCTCGAACGACACAAAAATCTCGGACACCGGCTTTCCCAGTGCGCGCTCGATGGTGGCGACCGCCACCTCCGAGTCGAAGGGGGGCACGCGGTCTTGCAGCTTGGCAAGTTCGTTGGCGATGTCCAAGGGCAGCAAATCCCGGCGGGTGGAAAGCACCTGCCCGAACTTCACAAATATGGGCCCCAACCGCTCCAGCGCTTCGCGCAAACGCTGCCCGCGCGGCTCATCCAGAGAACGGCCGATGGAGACAATACGGGCAATCAAGCGCAACCAGGGCTTCTGGAAGCTGGTAAGCACCAGCTCGTCCAGCCCGTATCGCAGAACGACCCAGACGATGAACAGCCCGCGGCCGAGGCGGCTCATGGAGCTTTGCCGCTGGATTCCGACGACGCAGCGCCGCGCTTGCCGACAAACTGCTGCAGGGCTTGGCCCATGGTGCGGCAGGTCTGCATCAGCATGTGCGCAGGAGCATCACCCAAGATCTTGGAGAGATCCTCCTCCACATCCCAGCGCACATGGTCTGCCAGCCAGTTCACTTCGGCTGCCAACTGCACATCGCCCTCAATGCGCACAGACGGCTTGCCACCCTGCATGACCGCTTGTGCGATCGCATAAGGTGAGTCTTCAGTAATCGTGAGGGTCAGGTCGGGCTTGGCGTCCGCCCCTGCCAGATCCAGCAAACCGGCGGGGGTAGCCTGCACACGGAAGGTAAATTCACGCCACTGGGTGTGAATGACGCGGCCTTTCTGGCGCGCCAGCCGTTCCATTGCCTGAGGCTCCTGCTGCAGCACATGGTTGAGCAAGAGCACCACCCGGCGGTGACTTTCTTCAATGGCCCAAGCCGGTGGGGTCAGGGCGGAGGGAAGATTCTGGAAGAGACCTTCCAGCATGGAAAAGGGGGACTGTGTTGCCATAGTCCCCCATTATCTTCCTGAAAAATGACCGGTCCTATTGCAGGGCTTGCACACCTGCCACCAACCAGCCACTGCTGCCGTTTTTGGCCTTGGTCATGTTCCAGACTTCGCGGAAAGGGCTCGGTCCTGCAGACGGCTCTTCACGGATCATGCCGGAGAACTCCACGCTGGCCATGTACTCATCAGGCAGCTCTTCAATGCCCAGCAAACGGGCATCAATCATGACCACATCGGTGTGGTTCACGCCGGCACCCGTGTGCGTCTCGCGCTCGGCCAATTGGGTCTGTATTTCTCGGGTCATGTCGTCCGTCATCATGGCGCGAAGCGCTGCCACGTCGGACCTGTCCCAGGCCGCTTGCAGAGTCACAAAATTGGCTTTGGCCGATTTGAGGAAACCCTCAGTATCAAATCCAGCCGGTACACCCCAGGTTTGCGAACCCATCAACGCCGAGCCGATCATGGAGCCACCTTGGGCCGCAGGCTGCGGCGCCTCGAAGACCATGCTGCTCCGCTCCCAAGGGCGGGCTGAAGCATCATTACCGACGTTCTCGGCCCGGTACTGCTTCAAATCCTGAACCGGAGCCGGACCAGCACCCTGAAACGCAAACGGGGAAGCAGCCTGTGCCGCAGGCTTGCGGCTGCGCATGAACATGCCGATGAGCATCATCACACCCAGCGCCAGCAAACCGAACATCAGCACGTTGCCAAAGGCTTCACCCAGCCCCAGGGAACTTGCCAGCCAGGCCAAGCCCAACCCGGCCGCGAGACCGCCCAACATGGCACCCCAAGGACGCTTGGGCGCCTGCGCGGCTGTGGGTGCTGCCGCAGGTGCAGGTTTGGCGGCTGCGTTATTCACGTTCTGCCCGGGCGCAGCGGGAGATGCCGGCGCGGGACTGGCTGCTTCGCGTTGTGTGACGTTGCTCGACTGCTTGCCGAACGACTTGCCTCCGCCCAGGCGTCGGGCGGCTTCTGCGTCAAAGCCCGAGAGGGTCAGCGCGACTGCCAAAGCCAATGCCCAAAGTTTCATGTCTTCTCCAAAATTTGTAGTTATCTCAGCACTTGATTCCAACATGCAAGGCAGCAATGCCGCCAGTCAAATTGTGATAGTCCACATGACCGAAGCCCACTTTGTGCATCATGGTCTTTAGCTCTTGCTGGCCCGGATGCATGCGAATGGATTCCGCCAGATAGCGGTAACTTGCGTCATCTCCGGCGATCATCTTGCCCAAGCGCGGCAACACCTTGAAGGAGTACCAGTCGTACACCTTCTCCAAGGGGGGCGCCACCTTGGAAAACTCCAGTACCAACAGCTTGCCACCCGGTTTCAAGACCCGTTGCATTTCTGCCAAAGCCACGTCTTTGTAGGTCATGTTGCGCAAACCGAAGGCCACGCTGACCACATTGAAGTAGTTGTCGGGGAAGGGCAACTTCTCCGCATCGCACACCAGCGTGGGCAACACGATGCCCGCATCCAGCAAACGGTTGCGGCCGGTGGAGAGCATGGCTTGGTTGATATCGGTATGCACGACTTGACCCGACTTGCCGACTTTCTTGGAGAAGGCCATTGCCAGGTCACCGGTGCCGCCGGCAATGTCCAAGGCCTTGTCGCCCTCTTTGAGGTTGGCCACCAGCACGGTGTAGGCCTTCCAGGCGCGGTGCAGGCCGGCTGACATCAGGTCGTTCATCAGGTCGTATTTGGGGGCGACGGAGTCAAACACGCCACGTACGTGGCTGGCTTTCTCCGACTCATCGACCGACTTGAAACCGAAATGGGTAGTACTCATAGTTTTAGTCCAAATAGGGCTCTAGCGCTCATGGAATATGCGCGAGAAGCTCCCGAAACAATAGCAAACAGGTCGAAGGTTAGTGGCTGGCACAGCCGTGGCCGCCCTTGGGAGCCATGACTGCATCGCGCCCAACGCCCGCGGCCTTGAGCTTGTCTTCGTAATCCTGCCACAGGCGAGCCTGCTGAGAACCCAGAAAATACAGGTAGTCCCAGGTGTAGATACCGGTGTCATGTCCGTCGGAAAAGCGGGGCTGCACCGCGTAGTTGCCAACCGGGTCCAGCGCTTCCAACTCCACGTCGCGCTTGCCGGTTTGCAGGGTTTCCTGGCCCGGGCCATGGCCCTGCACCTCAGCAGACGGCGAGTAGACCCGCATCAGCTCAAAGGGAATGCGAAAGCGCGCCCCGTCCGAGAAGCCCACTTCCAGCACGCGGCTTTGGCCGTGGACGGTGATGTCCTGCGGGGTCGGCGCGCCAGCGGTCAAACCTGCCATGGCGCCCCCTTAGACCAGCACGCGCTCAATGCCACCGGCATTGGCGGTTTGCACGTACTCGGGCAACCATTCCTTGCCCAAAATCTGGTTGGCCATTTCGACCACGATGTAATCGGCCTCCAGCAAGCCGTTGTTCAGGTCGTTGCCGTAGCGGCTCAGGCCTTGCAAGCAGCTCGGGCAGCTGGTCAAAATCTTCACATTGCCTTCCGCCTTGGGCGACTGTCCCCCTGGCGCCGTCAGGGCACGCAAAGCGGTTTCTCCCTTGCGCAACTCTTCTTCCTTGCGGAAGCGGATTTGAGTGGAGATGTCGGGGCGGGTCACGCCCAGCGTGCCGGACTCGCCGCAGCAGCGGTCATTCTTCAAAACTGCGTCGCCCACGAGGGCCTTGACCGTCTTCATCGGGTCCTGCAGCTTCATGGGGCTGTGGCAGGGGTCGTGGTACAGATAGCCGGCACCGGCACCCCCCTCCGGCACCAGGGTAATGCCCTTCTCCAGCAGGTACTCGTGGATGTCGATGATGCGGCTGCCAGGGAAGATTTTGTCGAACTCGTAGCCCTGCAACTGGTCGTAACAGGTACCGCAGCTCACCACCACCGTCTTGATGTCCAAGTAATTCAAGGTGTTAGCCACACGGTGGAACAGTACCCGGTTGTCGGTGATGATTTTCTCGGCCTTGTCCGCCTGGCCGGAGCCACGCTGGGGGTAACCGCAGCACAGGTAGCCAGGGGGCAACACGGTTTGCACACCCGCATGCCAGAGCATGGCTTGGGTTGCCAAGCCCACCTGGCTGAACAGGCGCTCCGAGCCGCAACCGGGGAAGTAGAACACCGCCTCGGTCTCTGCCGTGGTGGATTTCGGGTTGCGGATGATGGGCACGTAATCCGCATCTTCAATGTCCAGCAAGGCGCGCGCCGTTTTTTTGGGCAGGCCGCCAGGCATCTTCTTGTTGATGAAGTGGATCACCTGCTCCTTGATGGGCGCGGTGCCCACGGTGGCTGGCGGTTTCGCAGTCTGCTTTTTGGCGGCCAGACGCAAGACCTGGTTGGCCAAGCGTTGCGCCTTGAAGCCCACGCCCACCATGGCCGAGCGCATCAGCTTGATGGTCTCGGGATTGGTAGCGTTCAAGAAGAACATAGCCGCCGCGTTGCCGGGGCGGAAGGACTTCTGCCCCATCTTGCGCAAGAGATTGCGCATATTCATGGTCACATCGCCAAAGTCGATCTTCACCGGGCAAGGCGATTCGCACTTGTGGCAGACCGTGCAGTGGTCGGCCACGTCTTCAAACTCTTCCCAGTGCTTCACGCTGATGCCGCGGCGGGTCTGCTCCTCATAGAGGAAAGCCTCCACCAACAGCGAGGTCGCCAGAATCTTGTTGCGCGGGCTGTACAGCAGGTTGGCGCGTGGCACGTGGGTGGCGCACACCGGTTTGCACTTGCCGCAGCGCAGGCAGTCTTTCACCGAATCGGCAATCGCGCCGATATCGCTTTGCTGCATGATCAAGGACTCGTGCCCCATCAGGCCGAAGGAGGGCGTATAGGCGTTGGTCAAATCGGCGTAAATGGTGGAGCCATCTGCGGTCAAATGCGGTGCAAAGCCTTCACCATCCTGCGCGGGCAGCTCCTGATTCCGTAGCAGCTTGCCTTTGTTGAAGCGGCCTTCGGGGTCCACCTTGGCTTTGTAGGCAATAAACGGCGCCAGCTCGGCTTCGCTCAAAAACTCCAGCTTGGTGATGCCAATGCCGTGCTCGCCCGAGATCACGCCGTCCAGGCTGCGGGCCAATGCCATGATGCGTTTGACCGCACCGTGGGCAGCCTGCAGCATGTCGTAGTCATCGCTGTTGACGGGGATGTTGGTGTGCACGTTACCGTCACCGGCGTGCATGTGCAGCGCCACCCAGACGCGGCCTTTGAGCACGCGCTTGTGGATGGCGGCGCACTCAGACAGGATGGCGTCAAACGCCGCACCCGTGAAGATGGCTTGCAGCGGCGCACGCAACTGGGTCTTCCAGCTGGCGCGCAGCGTGTGGTCCTGCAGCTGGGGAAACAGGGTTTCCACCCCATCCAGCCAGCCCTGCCATTGGCCACGCACTTGCGCGACCAAGTCCAGCGCCTGGGACACACGGTCTTCCAGCAGCTCGGCCGATGGAATGTCGTTGGCGTCATCTGTCTTGCCCAAGGGCAAATCGCTGCGCTCGAAAAATTCGGTCAGCGCGTCGCACAGGGCCAGCTTGTTCTGCAGGCTCAGTTCGATGTTGATGCGCTCGATGCCGTCGGTGTACTCGGCCATGCGGGGCAGCGGGATCACCACGTCTTCATTGATCTTGAAGGCGTTGGTGTGCTTGCTGATGGCCGCAGTGCGCTTGCGGTCCAGCCAGAATTTCTTGCGCGCTTCGGGGCTGATGGCCACAAAGCCCTCGCCACTGCGGCCGTTGGCCAAGCGCACCACTTCGCTGGTGACGCGAGCCACATCGTCGGCGTTGTCGCCTGCGATATCGCCGAACAACACCATCTTGGGGAAGCCGCCGCGCTTGCTCTTGGTGGCGTAGCCCACCGCTTTCAGGTAGCGGTCGTCCAAGTGCTCCAGGCCGGCCAGCAACACGCCGCTGCGCTTTTGCTCGGCGAACATGAAATCCTTGATGTCCACGATGCTGGGCACCGCGTCCTTGGCGTTGCCAAAGAACTCCAGGCACACCGTGCGGGTGTGCGCAGGCATCTTGTGTACCACCCAGCGCGCGCTGGTGATCAGGCCGTCGGTGCCCTCTTTCTGGATGCCGGGCAAACCGCTCAGAAACTTGTCGGTGACGTCCTTGCCCAAGCCTTCCTTGCGGAAGGTGGTGCCAGGAATGTCTAGGCGCTCTTTGCGGATGGGCGTTTTGCCGTCGGCCTTGTAGTACTGCAGCTCGAAGCTGGCCACTTCCACGTCATGGATCTTGCCCATGTTGTGGTTGATACGGGTCACTTCCAGCCACTCAGCCTGCGGCGTCACCATGCGCCAGCTGGCCAGGTTGTCCAGCGCAGTGCCCCACAGAACGGCTTTTTTGCCGCCCGCGTTCATGGCAATGTTGCCGCCTATGCACGAGGCCTCGGCAGACGTCGGGTCCACCGCAAACACATAACCGCCGCGCTCGGCGGCATCCGCCACCCGCTGGGTGACCACACCGGCCTCGGACCACACGGTGGCCACATCGCGGTCCAGACCGGGGAGGCGTTTCATCTCCACCTCGGTCATGGCTTCGAGCTTTTCGGTGTTGATGACCACGCTCTTCCAGGTAAGAGGAATCGCGCCGCCCGTGTAGCCGGTGCCGCCTCCACGGGGAATGATGGTCAGCCCGAGTTCGATACAGCCCTTCACCAGACCGGCCATTTCCTCTTCCGAGTCCGGGCACAGCACCACAAAGGGATATTCAACGCGCCAATCGGTCGCGTCGGTCACATGGCTTACGCGCGAGAGGCCGTCAAACTTGACGTTGTCTTTGGCGGTGAGCTTGTAAAGCAGCTTCTGGGTCTTCTTGCGCAGGGCGGCCACCTCCACAAAGGCAGCGTCAAACGCTTTGACGGCTGCGCGTGCTGCCACCAGCAACTGGCCGACCATGGCGTCCCGCTCGGGGTCGGCCTCTGGGGTGCGGCGCTTCTCCACCTCGGAGAGGCGGTGGTTCAAGGCATCAACCAATTGGCCGCGGCGCTTGGGGTTGTCCAGCAGGTCGTCCTGCAAGTAGGGGTTGCGTTGCACTACCCACACATCGCCCAGCACCTCGTAGAGCATGCGGGCAGAGCGACCGGTCTGGCGTTCGCCACGCAGCTGGTTCAACAGCTCCCAGCTGTGAGAACCCAGCAAACGAATCACGATTTCCCGGTCGGAGAAAGACGTGTAGTTGTACGGAATTTCGCGGATGCGCTCTTGCGCATGAGCGCCCGGCTTGGCGGCGCTGAGGAGGTGATTGAGCGAGGTGGGAGCGTTCATCAGGGTGTTTAGTAGCTGCCAAAGGCCCCGGCACGGCCTTTTTTGGTAGGTCTGCGATGGTACCGCACCGCCTATTCACGGGCTTTTCTAATGGAAACCCCTGACCAATCGGTCAAAATTCTCAGGTTGTAATGAGAGTGACACATATTTGACATGCGGCGCACCTAGCATCGCCGCATTCGACATTCAGGAGGCAACCATGTCCATTACCCGCAGAGCTCTTTCCATTGCTGTCGTATCCGCGGCCGCATTCGCTATCCCTGGCATCGCCCAAGCCCAGACCGAAATTCAGTGGTGGCACTCCATGACCGCCGTGAACGGCGAATGGGTGAACGACCTGGCCAAGGAATTCAACGCCAGCCAGAAAGACTACAAAATTGTTCCCACCTTCAAGGGGACCTACGACGAATCCATGACCGCTGCGGTTGCCGCTTTCCGCGCCGGCAATGCACCCCACATCCTCCAAGTGTTTGAAGTGGGCACTGCCACCATGATGGCCAGCAAGGGAGCCGTGGTTCCTGTCGGCAAAGTCATGGCAGACGCGGGCTACAAATTCGACCCCAAGGTGTACGTGCCTGCTGTGGCCGGCTACTACACCGCGCCCAATGGCCAGATGCTGAGCTTCCCGTTCAATAGCTCCACCACCATCTTTTACTACAACAAGGACGCCTTCAAGGCAGCCGGCATCAACCCCGACCAGGCGCCCGCTACCTGGGGCGATGTAGCTCTGGCAGCCGCCAAGCTCAAAGCCAGTGGCCACAAGTGCCCTATCTCCATCGCATGGCAAGGCTGGACCCAGCTGGAAAGCTTCTCTGCCTGGCACAACGTCGAATTCGCGACCAAGCAAAACGGCCTGGCCGGAACAGACGCCCGCCTGAAGATCAATTCGCCACTGCACGTGCGCCACATTGAAAATCTGGCCAACATGGCCAAGCAAGGCTTGTTTGTGTACAAGGGCCGCGCCAACGTGCCGGAAGCCAGCTTCGTATCCGGGGAGTGCGCCATGATGACTACATCGAGCGGCTTCTACGGCAACGTGAAGAAGAATGCCAAGTTCGCCTACGGTATTGCTCCCCTGCCCTACTACAAAGACGTACCCGGAGCACCGCAAAACACCGTCATCGGTGGCGCCAGCTTGTGGGTCATGGCCGGCAAGAAAGCGGAAGAGTACAAAGGCATTGCCAAGTTCTTCGACTTCATCTCCACGCCTGAAGTGCAGTCTGCCAGCCACAAGCGCACCGGCTACCTGCCCATCACGACTGCAGCTTTTGAGCTGACCGAAAAGTCCGGCTTCTACAAAGAAAACCCCGGTACGGATGTAGCCGTGAACCAGATGATCCGCAAAGTGACAGACAAGTCCCGCGGTATCCGTTTGGGCAATTACGTGCAGATCCGCGCGATTGAAGACGAAGAATTGGAACAAGTCTGGGCCGGCAAGAAAACTGCCAAGGAAGCGCTGGACTCCATCGTGACCCGTGGTGACGAACTGTTGGCCCGTTTCGAAAAAGCCAACAAATAAATCGTTTCTTGATTGAACGGAGTGGCCGCTGCGGTGGCCACTCCGTTTTTCTATTTCCGACATCCCACTTTGGGTCCCCACACCTTGCATAACAACTATGGCTAACGAAAAACGGGTGGTATTCAAATCCGCGTGGCTGCCTTGGGTGCTGATTGCACCGCAGGTCATTGTCATCACGGTCTTCTTTTTCTGGCCGGCGGCTCAAGCGCTTATGCAGTCAGTGCAACAAAGCGACGCCTTCGGCACCTCGGTGGAATTTGTCGGGCTCGACAACTTCCGCAACCTCTGGAACGACGCCTCCTACCTCGCTTCCTTCAAGACCACTGCAGTGTTCTCCGCATTGGTGGCCGTGATGGGCCTGAGCATCTCGCTGATGCTGGCGATCTTTGCCGACCGGGTCGTCAAAGGCTCAGGCATTTACCGCACTTTCCTGATCTGGCCGTACGCCGTAGCCCCTGCAGTAGCCGGTGTGCTGTGGCTCTTCATGTTTGCGCCCAGCATCGGTATCGTGAGCTATGGCATCCGCGCTCTTGGAGCGAGTTGGGACCCGCTGCTCAACAGCAACCACGCCATGGCGCTGATCGTGATGGCAGCAGTTTGGAAGCAGCTGTCCTACAACTTTCTGTTCTTTCTGGCCGGCTTGCAGAGCATCCCCAAGTCGCTGATCGAGGCCGCATCCATGGACGGTGCGCGCCCCTGGCGCCGGTTCTGGACCATCCAGTTCCCGCTGCTGTCGCCCACCACCTTCTTCCTGCTGGTGATCAATGTGGTGTATGCCTTCTTTGACACCTTCGCAATCGTCGATGCGGCCACCAAAGGCGGCCCGGGCAAAGACACGGCCATTCTGGTCTACAAAGTGTATTTCGACGGCTTCAAGGCCATGGACCTGGGTGGCTCGGCAGCCCAGTCGGTGGTGCTCATGGTCATCGTGGTGGCACTCACCGTGGTGCAGTTCCGCTTTGTTGAAAAGAAAGTGAATTACTGAAATGACACGCCCCCACGCTCATCACTACGTGTATTCGCTGCCCCCCAAGGGGGCGCATGGCTCCTTTGGGGCAGCCCTGCAGGAGCCATCTCATGGTTGAACGTCGCCCCTGGCTGGACTTTTTGTCGCACGCCATTCTCATCATCGGGGTGCTCATCGTGGCATTCCCCATCTACATCACCTTTGTGGCCTCCACCCATACGGCGGACGCGGTGGTGCAGTCGCCCATGCCGCTGCTGCCCGGCAGCCACCTGCTGGACAACTACGCCGCCGCTCTGGGCGGTGACCGCCAAGGTTCGGGGTCGCACGCTTCTGTGGGTCGCATGATGATGGTCAGCCTGATTACGGCGCTGATCATTTCCATCGGCAAGATTGCCATCTCGCTGCTCTCGGCGTTTGCCATCGTGTACTTCCGCTTTCCAGCGCGCATGTTCTTTTTCTGGGCCATTTTTGTGACCCTGATGCTGCCGGTGGAGGTGCGCATCGGCCCCACTTACCAAGTGGTGGCTGATCTGGGCATGCTCAACACCTATGCCGGCCTCACGGTGCCACTGATTGCGTCCGCTACGGCCACTTTCTTGTTCCGGCAGTTTTTCCTGACCGTGCCGGATGAGCTGGTGGAGGCCGCCCGAGTGGACGGCGCAGGCCCCATGCGCTTCTTCAAAGACATTCTGGTGCCTCTGTCGGCCACCAGCATGGCGGCACTGTTTGTCATCCAGTTCATTTACGGCTGGAACCAGTACCTCTGGCCGCTGCTGGTCACCACCAAGGAAGACATGTACCCGGTGGTCATCGGCATCAAGCAAATGATTTCGGGCGGCGACGCCCAGACCGAATGGAACATCGTCATGGCCACCGCCATGCTGCCACCCGCGTTGGTGGTCATGCTCATGCAGAAATGGTTTGTCAAAGGCCTCGTGGACACCGAAAAGTAATAGGAAAAAAGATTTATGGCTTCCATCGAACTCAAAAACGTCATCAAGCGCTACGGCAGCGGCAAGTCGGCCAACCAGGTCATCCACGGCGTGAACGCCCAGATTCAGGACGGTGAATTCATCGTCATCGTCGGGCCCAGCGGCTGCGGCAAATCCACGCTCTTGCGCATGGTGGCCGGCCTGGAAGAAGTCAGCGGCGGCCAGATTTCTATCGGTGGGCGCGTGGTGAACGACCTGGAACCCAGCGACCGCGACATCGCCATGGTGTTCCAGAACTACGCGCTCTACCCGCACATGAGCGTGTTCGAGAACATGGCCTACGGCCTCAAGATCGCCAATGTGCCCATGGACGAGATCAAGGCGCGTGTGGAAAAAGCCGCCAAGATTCTGGAGCTGGCCCCTTATCTGGAGCGCAAACCCAAAGCCCTGTCGGGCGGACAACGCCAGCGCGTGGCCATGGGCCGGGCCATCGTGCGCCAGCCCCAGGTGTTTTTGTTTGACGAGCCGCTCTCCAACCTGGACGCCAAGCTGCGCGCCCAGACCCGGCTGGAAATCCAGAAGCTGCACCGCGAGCTGGGCATCACCAGCCTGTTTGTGACCCACGACCAAGTGGAAGCCATGACGCTGGCCCAGCGCATGATCGTCATGAATGGCGGCGTGATGGAGCAGTTCGGCACGCCCGAAGAGGTCTACACCCGCCCGGCCAGCACTTTTGTGGCCAGCTTCATCGGCTCGCCGCCCATGAACCTGCTCAAGAACGCACCGGACGCCAAGCCCGGCGTCATCACCGGCATCCGCCCCGAGCACCTGGACATCGCGTCTGGCGGCTGGGCCCTGCAAGTGGAAGCGGTGGAAATGCTGGGGGCTGAGCGCCTGATCTACGGCAAGTGGGCGCACAAATTGAATGCCGCGGATGCGGATGAGACCGTCATCATCCGCATCGAAGAGTCGGCCGCCGTGCCCGCCTTGGGCAGCACCCTGCATGTGACACCGCGCGCAGACCGCATCCACCACTTTGACGCTGCCACCGGCAAGAGAATCACCGCATGACCGCCGTCCACGAATTCGACCTCCCCGACTGGCCCTACCCGCGCTGGGTAGCCCACCGGGGTGCCGGCAAGCTGGCTCCGGAAAATACGCTGGCCGCCTTCCGCCTCGGGGCGGGCCACGGCTACCGCATGTTCGAATGCGACGTGAAGCTCAGCGCGGATGGCGTGCCATTTTTGCTGCACGATGCCACCCTCGCCCGCACCACCAATGCCTCCCATCAAGTGCTGGCGCCCGTGGATCATGCGCAAGTAGCTATCAAAGATGTAGCAAATGAGGCCATCGCCGGCAACCACCCTTGGGCCACATTGAGCCGGCTCGATGCCGGCGCCTGGCACAGCCGTGCCTACGCAGGCGAGACCATTCCTACGCTGGACGGCATTGCCGCCTATTGCATCCGCAACGGCTACTTTCTGAACATCGAGATCAAGCCCACCCCGGGTACCGAGCGTCACACCGGCGAGGTCGTGGCCCGGCACGCCGCCCGCCTGTGGGCAGGACAGTCCGTGCCACCCCTGCTGACTTCTTTCGCGCCCGACGCACTGGAAGGCGCTCTGGACACTCAGCCTGAGTTGCCCCGTGGTCTATTGCTGGACGAACTCTGGAGCGGTTGGCTAGAAACCGCCCTGCGCCTGGGATGCCACGCCATCGTGTGCAAGCACACGCTCTGGGACACCAGCACCGTGACCCAAGCCAAAGCGGCCGGCATGCGCACCATGAGCTACACGGTCAATGACGAGCCAGTGGCGCAGGGGCTGATCGACTTGGGTACGGACGGCATCATCACCGACCGGGTGGATTTGTTCAGCCCTGCTTGAGTACCCAATCGACGGCAGAAGCCATGTCCGGCACCACCACGGTGGCGGCGCTGAAGTCCTGCACCGCAGACATGGCGGTGGGTATCGCCACACAAGCCAGCCCAGCCGCAATCGCAGAGGCGACGCCGTGCTCAGTGTCCTCAAAGGCCACTGCTTCATGGGCCTGCAAGCCCATCTTTTCCAGCGCCAGCAAGTAACACTCGGGTGCCGGCTTGCTGTGGACGACCTCATCCGCAGATATCACGATCTCAAACTCCGGCGCCAGCGCGCGCGAGCGCAAAGTGGCGGCAATGGCGAACATGCGTGCCCCGGTCACTACGCCCTTGCGTAGACCGGCTGCATTCAAACGGGTCAATGATTCGCGCACGCCGGGCATCAGCGGGAAGGCGTGGGTTGCAAGGTATTCGGCCGTCATGGCGTTTTTGGTATCAGCCAGTTCGGCGGCGTCTGGGGCCAGCGCATAGCGCTTCTTGATGTCATGGCCGTTGGTGATGGCGGGCACACCCGAGAAGTCCGCCATGAACAACTCCAGCGGAATCTGCACGCCATAGGGCTGCAGCACCTGATTCCAAATCGCGTGATGCACCGCTTCAGATTCGACCAGGGTGCCGTCGTGGTCAAACAGAACGGCTTTGAAACGTGAGGGCATAAAGCTCCAAAAAATTTGCGGGCTGGGATCAGCGGCGCATGGCCCACCACTGACTGACGGCACAGGCCAGCACCATGGCGGCATAGCTGGCCATCTTGCCATCGCGCCCGAAGAATACGAGTCCGCCCACCAAGGCCCCTAGCCCCGCTACAAAATTAATAGCTGCCTGCGCATATAGACTGCGCGCTACCGGCACTTTTCTATACAAAAGAGGCGCCAGAAGCGCCAGCAACACCCCGACCACCAAGGCAGGAGCCGCAAAATTCAACAGGTGGTTCAGGAGATCGAGTGGGCCCATGGCGGTCATTGCAAAGGCCAATCGAGGCTTTGGCGGGGTGAGTAGACGCTGGATTTTATAATCGGCATCTAAACATATGGCAGTCTGGGCATTAGGCATCAACCAAACCACCGCACCGCTGGATATGCGGGGCCGGTTTGCGTTCGCCAGTGACCAGATTGCGCCGCAGCTCCACGGGCTGCGCCAGAGCATGGCCCGTCCCCCGGAAGCGGCCATCGTCTCTACCTGTAACCGCACCGAGATCTACTGCGCAGGCGATGAAGCCGCGCTGGACCACACCCTCGCCTGGCTGGCACAAAGCGGCGGCGTGTCGGCCAGTGAGCTGCGCTCCCACACCTACCGCTTGGAAGACCAGGAAGCCGCTCGCCATGCGTTCCGCGTGGCCAGTGGCCTGGACAGCATGGTGCTGGGCGAGCCGCAGATTCTGGGGCAGCTCAAAGACGCCGTACGCGCCGCTGACGAGGCGGGCGCTTTGGGCACCACGCTCTCCCAGCTCTTCCAACGCTCGTTCGCGGTGGCCAAAGAGGTGCGCACCTCTACGGAAATCGGCGCGCATAGCATCAGCATGGCCGCCGCCGCCGTGCGCCTGGCCGGTAATTTGTTTGAAGACCTGGCCAAGGTCAAGGTGCTGTTTGTGGGTGCGGGCGAAATGATCGAGCTTTGCGCCACGCACTTTGCGGCCAAGAACCCCAAGGCCATCGCGATTGCCAACCGCACGCTGGAGCGGGGCGAAAAGCTGGCCAGCCGCTTCGGGGGCGAGGTCATGCGCCTGGCCGACTTGCCCGAGCAGCTGCACGAGTTTGACGCTGTCATCAGCTGCACCGCCAGCACCCTGCCCATCATCGGCTTGGGCGCGGTGGAGCGCGCACTAAAAAAACGCAAGCACCGCCCCATGTTCATGGTGGACCTCGCCGTGCCGCGCGACATTGAACCCGAAGTCAAAGCCTTGGGTGATGTGTACCTCTACACTGTGGACGACCTGGCCGGCGTGGTGCAAACCGCCCAAGCCAACCGCCAAGCCGCCGTGGCTCAAGCCGAGGCCATTGTGGACGCCGGGGTGCAAAGCTTTATGCACTGGGTGGACCAGCGCAGCGCCGTGCCCCTGATCCAGCAGCTCAATGCCCAAGCCGAAGAATGGCGCACCGCAGAACTCACCCGTGCCCGCAAGATGCTGGCCAAGGGCGAAGATGTGGACGCGGTGCTTGAAGCTCTGGCCAAAGGCCTGAGCCAGAAGATGCTGCATGGCGCAATGGCCGAGCTGCACGCCGGGGACGCTGCGGCGCGCGAACGGGCGGGCAACGCGATTTCGCACTTTTTCTTGCGGAATAAGCGTTAGCTGGGGTCAAGCTTCGGGGTTCACCCCCCTCTCCCCCAGCCCCTCTCGCCCGGCCGGGTGAAAGGGGAGCTTTAACAGCCACATTTTGTTTTTTCGCTTCGACCCCGCTTCTACGGTCGTCGCATTGATCGCTACACACACAAAGTCACCCATGAAACCGTTTCTCCGCCAACAGCTTGCCAAGTACAAAGACCGCCAAGGGGAGCTGGAGTTTTTGCTTTCGCGTGAAGACATCATGAAAGACATGGAGCAGTTCCTCAAGCTGTCGCGCGAGCACACCGATGTGGCGGCGGTAGCTGGGCGTTGGAAGCGCTTTCAGCAGCGCGAGGCCGATCTGGCCACGGGGCAGGAGATGCTGGGTGATGCGGCGGGCGATGAAGACATGCTCGCCATGGCGCAAGAAGAGATTGACGGCGCCACTGCCGAGATGGCCCAGTTAGAGGCCGAGCTGCAGCGCATGTTGCTACCCAAGGACCCGGACGATGCCCGCCCTGCGTTTGTGGAAATTCGTGCGGGTACAGGCGGTGACGAGTCCGCCCTGTTCGCTGTGGATCTGGCCCGCATGTACACCCGCTACTGCGACGCCAAGGGCCTGCGCACCGAGATCATGAGCGCGTCTGAAAGCGAGCTGGGCGGCTACAAGGAAGTAGTGCTCCGCATCGAAGGCAGCACGACCACTAGCGCGGGCTCTTGCGGTGCCTACGGCATGCTGAAATTCGAATCAGGCGGCCACCGCGTGCAGCGCGTGCCCGCCACGGAGACGCAGGGCCGCATTCACACCAGCGCCTGCACGATTGCGGTGTTAGCCGAGCAGGACGAGGCGGAAGCCATCAAGATCAATCCGTCGGATCTGCGCATCGACACCTACCGTGCCAGCGGCGCCGGTGGCCAGCACATCAACAAGACCGACTCGGCGGTGCGTATCACGCACATCCCCACTGGTATCGTGGCCGAATGCCAGGATGGCCGCAGCCAGCACAGCAACAAGGCCCAAGCCCTGAAAGTGCTGACCGCCCGCATCCACGAAAAAGACCGCTCCGAGCGCGCCGCCAAAGACGCGGCTGAACGCAAGAGTCTGGTTGGCAGCGGCGACCGCAGCGACCGCATCCGCACTTACAACTACCCGCAAGGCCGGCTGACCGACCACCGTATCAACCTCACGCTGTACAAGCTGGACCGCGCGATGGAAGGCGATTTGGACGATGTGATCGAGGCCCTGCAAGCCTACGAAGCGGCCCAGCAGTTGGCTGCGCTGGAAAACAGTCTGAATTGATTTGCTTACGGGTTGGAGTTGGGGCGGCTGGGCGCTCACCGCAAATAACGGAGAGCGCTTGGGCGACAGAGCGTTTTGCGCAGGTCAAGGAGGAGCCCGCAAAGCGGGCGGGGGACACGGAGCAAAACGATCTGTCGCCCAAGCGATCGGCCCATCGCAAAACCGCCCGGATTTTCAAAAAAGTCAGAGCTTGAACACCCCCACCACCTGCACCAAGTCGTTAGCCTGACTCTTCAAACTGCTAGCTGCCGCAGCCATCTCTTCCACCAAGGCTGCGTTTTGCTGCGTCGCCTGGTCCATCGAAGTCACAGCCTCACCCACCTGCGCTACACCGGCACTTTGCTCATTGCTGGCGGCGCTGATCTCGCCCATGATGTCAGTCACCCGGCGGATGCTGCTGACCACTTCGGTCATGGTTTCACCGGCCTTGTCGACCAAAGCAGTGCCCTGCTCCACGCGCTCCACGCTGGCGTTGATCAGGCTCTTGATTTCTTTCGCGGCCTCAGCACTGCGGCCGGCGAGTGAGCGGACTTCGCTGGCCACCACCGCAAAGCCACGGCCCTGCTCCCCGGCGCGGGCGGCTTCCACTGCTGCGTTCAGCGCCAGAATATTCGTCTGGAAGGCGATGCCGTCGATCACGCTGATGATGTCGCTGATCTTGCGGCTGGCTTCATTGATGCCCTTCATGGTGTCCACCACCTGCCCCACCACTTCGCCCCCTTGCACCGCCACCGTTGAAGCGCTCATGGCCAGTTGATTGGCTTGGCGAGCGTTGTCGGCGTTTTGCTTGACGGTGCTGTTGAGTTCTTCCATGCTGGCCGCAGTTTCCTCCAGCGAGCTGGCCTGGTGCTCAGTGCGGGCACTCAAGTCATTGTTGCCTTGGGCAATCTCGGCGCTGGCGTTGGCCACGCTATCGGCACTGCTGCGCACTTGCGCCAACACCCCATGGATTTTGGCGACGAACTGGTTAAACCCGTTGCCGATGGCGGCCAGCTCGTCATTGCCATGCACGGCGATTTTGGTACGAAGGTCTGCATCCCCGCTGGATACATCGGCCATAGCGCTACTCAGGGCCCGCAGGGGCTGCATGAGCCGCGACACTACCGCAACCAGAATGACCGCCGTAGCCAAGGCGCACACCAATGCGGCACCCAAGGTGTAGAAAGTCAGTTGGCGCGACGATGCGGTTGCCACGCTCTGCGGAAAGCTCATGCGCACTGCCCAAGGCGCTGCGTCCGGGTGGATGACCAAGGGCTGCAAGAGGTGAATTACTTTGCTGTTATCGGTGTACTCGTAAGTCTGACCCTTCTGCACCGCCTCCAAACCGGCTGCGGGGATGTCCTCGGCCTTTTTGTTGATCAGCGCCGCATCGGGGTTGGTCGCATACAAGCCGCCGTTGGAGATCAAGACCAAGCTGCCGCCATTCATGACTTTCACATCTGACAGGATGGTGTTCAGCTGTGTGAGCGCGAAGTCGGCACTGGCCACACCTTGAAACTTGCCTTCCACCAGAATGGGCGCCACCAGCGATGCCATCAGCACATCTTTGCCTTCAATCGGGTAGATGTAGGGCTCGGTGAAAAACACCTTGCTGGTTTTCTTGGGAATGTCGTACCAATCATTGGCCCCCGGCGCGGGGTCGAACACAATGGGATCCACATGAAAGCCGCCTCCAGCCTTGCGGGTCCAGTAGGGCATATGGCGTCCGGTTGCATCGTAGATCGGCGCTTTGCCCGCGAACTCGGCATCTTTGCCGTCCAGCGCATTGGGCTCCCAAGTGACGGCGGCACCCACAAAGTCCGGGGAGCTCATCAGGGTGGATTTGGTGATCTCGTCAATTTGCGGACGTTGCAAGGGCAAGCCAGCCGCCTTGGTAGTGGTCATGGCGCCGGAAAGCGCCATCACGGAATACAGATTGGCCTTGATCCGCGATTGCAGGGCCCCCGCAGCTTCGCGGGCAGAGGTGCGGGCCAGCTCCATGGTTGCAGCTTCTGCGGTGGAGCTGCTTTTGAAGCCGATCACAGTGGCTGTAATTGCCAGACTGGCGACCACGAGGGCGGTAGCCGCGACACAAATCTTGGCGTTGAGCGACAAGCCACTCAGGCGTGCAGGGGGCGCGGACGAACCGGAGGACAATACAAGGCTCATTTTGAGAACACTCCAACGAAACGGCGCCTCGCCAACGCCTGCTCCAGCCAAGATCGGCCTTATCTATTTGTGGATTCACTGTACTTTATTTAGGTCGAAAGCGCAGCGGGAAATAAGCGGTCTTTCAACCATTTCGTGCATTCATCCATACAAAATATGCGCGAGCAGCTATCAATTCAAGAGCAATCATGCCCACCATTGCGCAAGCCATTTCTCAGCTCCAAAGTCAGGGGCTGGACCTGACAGACAGTCGGCTGCTGCTTTTGCATGCAGTCGGGCAGGCCCGGGCGGGGCGGGCCTGGCTGCTGGCACATGACAGTGACCTCCTCAGTGAGCAAGCGCTCATCACGCTGACACGGCTGGCAAATCGACGGCTGGCAGGCGAACCCGTCGCCTACCTGGTTGGCCACAAAGAGTTTTACGGGCTGAACCTGCAGGTCAGCGCCGATGTATTGGTACCCCGCCCTGACACCGAGACGCTTGTGGAGTGGGCACTGGAAACCCTGGAGCCCACCCCCCATGCCCGGGTGGTGGACCTGGGCACTGGCAGCGGTGCGATTGCGCTGGCCCTCAAGGCCACGCGGCCGGAATTGCAGGTGGAAGCCGTGGACTTCAGCCACGCAGCACTGGCTGTGGCGCAAGGCAATGCGCAACGTCTGGGGTTGGAGGTGGCTTTTGGCCAGGGCTCCTGGCTTGGCAGCGCAGAAGGCAAGTTCCAGCTCATTGTGTCCAACCCACCCTACATTCGCGAAGACGACGAACACCTGCCTGCCCTGCGGTTCGAGCCCCGGCAGGCATTGACCGCCGGTACCGATGGGCTGGACGATATACGCACCATCATCCGCCAGGCCCCAGAGCACCTGCTTGCCGGCGGCTGGCTGCTGTTCGAGCACGGGTATGACCAAGCGGGTGATGTTCGCGGCCTTTTGGCTGCCGCCGGCTTCAGTGAAGTGCAGAGCCGCCGCGATCTGGCTGGCATTGAGCGCTGCAGCGGCGGCAGATGGCCGGCAGCATTTCCATAATGAATTGGCCTTTAGCGCACACCAATATTGCGCGAGCAGCTCCTGAATTCATAGCAAGAAGAAAGCATCCATGTCCTCTACACCCGCCTGTCCGCAATGCACTTTGGAAAACACCTACCCCGATGGCGACAACTTTGTGTGCGCCGACTGCGGCTTTGAATGGCCACATGCTGTTGCAGCCGCGGATGTTGAAGACAACGCAGTCGTCAAAGACTCCAACGGTCAGGTACT
The DNA here is from genome assembly GCF_059769165.1 of Curvibacter sp. Hmag1.1. Classification (NCBI taxonomy): domain Bacteria; kingdom Pseudomonadati; phylum Pseudomonadota; class Betaproteobacteria; order Burkholderiales; family Comamonadaceae; genus Curvibacter; species Curvibacter sp. Hmag1.1. Next base: position 2,912,636 of record NZ_JBMBGX010000002.1, on the reverse strand, counting down.
GCAGGACGGCGATGCGGTGGTGCTGATCAAAGACCTGAAAGTCAAAGGCAGCTCCACCGTGCTCAAGCAGGGTACCAAGGTCAAAAGCATCCGGCTGGTGGGCGGCGACCACGAGGTGGACTGCAAGATGGACGGTGGCAGCTTCATGCTCAAGGCCTGCTTCCTGAAAAAGGCATAAAAAACCGGGGCGCTTGCGCTGCCCCGGCTCTTCATGACTTGGCTGAATCAGGCCGCAACAGGCTCTGCCGCATCCACGTCCACCAGCCCCAAGCGGTTCACACCGCTGATCAGGGCTTTGACCGAAGCGGTCACGATGTTGGTGTCCATGCCCACGCCGAAGCGCTCGCCGCCCTTGCCGGTATCGCCGTTCGTAGCCACTAGCTCCAGGAAGGCACAGGCTTGTGCATCACCCGCGTCGGTGCTGGCTTTGGTGCTGCGCTCTTCATAGCTACGCACTTGCACCTTGACGCCAATCGTCTGCAAAGCGTGCACTGCTGCGTCGATGGGCCCATTGCCTTCACCGGTGATCAGCATGGGCTGGCCGTCCACCTCCACACCGATACGGATGCCCTGCACATGGGCTTTGCCGGCCTGGCCAGGGTGGTCAAACAGGTGGTGCTCCACATAGCGCACTTTGGCGTCAGCGGCGTTCAGGTAGGTGGCGTCAAACAGGTTCCAGATGTCTTGCGCGCTCATTTCGCCGCCATGGCTGTCGGTGTAGCTTTGCACCTCGCCCGAGAATTCCACCTGCAGGCGGCGCGGCATGACCACACCGAACTCGGCTTCCATCAAATAGGCCACGCCGCCCTTGCCGGACTGGCTGTTCACGCGAATCACCGAGTCGTAGCTGCGACCCACGTCGGCCGGGTCAATGGGCATGTAGGGCACATTCCACATCGCATCCGGGCCGGCCGCCTTTTGGGCGGCAAAACCTTTCTTGATGGCATCCTGGTGGGAGCCACTGAACGCGGTGAACACCAAGTCACCCACATACGGGTGGCGTGGGTGGATGGGTAACTGGTTGCAATGCTCGACGGTGCGGGCAATGGCGTTGATGTCGGAGAAATCGAGACCGGGGCTCACGCCCTGGGTGTACATATTCAGGGCCAAGGTCACAAGGTCCACATTGCCGGTGCGCTCGCCGTTGCCGAACAAGCAGCCTTCCACGCGGTCGGCGCCGGCCATCATGCCCAGTTCGGCAGCTGCCACGCCAGTGCCCCGGTCGTTGTGCGGGTGCAGGCTCAGGATGATGCTGTCGCGGCGCGCCAAATGGGTGTGCATCCACTCGATCTGGTCGGCATAGATGTTGGGTGTTGACACCTCGACGGTGGCGGGCAAGTTGAGGATCACCTTGTTGGAAGGTGTCGCGCCCCACTCGGCGGTGACGGCATCACACACTTCGCAGGCGAATTCGAGCTCGGTGCTGGTGAACACCTCGGGGCTGTATTGCAGCACCCACTCGGTCTCAGGCATGGTGGCGGTGATCTCTTTGATCAAGCGCACGGAGGACACGGCCAACTCTTTCACCTCGGGCTTGCTCATGCCGAACACCACGTCGCGGAAGACGGGGGCGGTGGCGTTGTAGACGTGCACGATAGCGCGGCGGGCGCCTTGGAGGGACTCGATGGTGCGGCGAATCAGGTGCTCGCGAGACTGAGTGAGCACTTCAATGGTCACGTCATCGGGCACATGACCACCAGTGATCAATTCACGTACGAAATCAAAGTCGGTTTGCGAGGCACTGGGGAAGCCGACCTCGATCTCCTTGAAACCCACTTGCAGCAGCGTGCGGAACATGCGCATCTTGCGCTCCGCATTCATGGGCTCAAAAAGGGATTGGTTACCGTCCCGCAGGTCCGTGCTCATCCAGATCGGTGGCTGGGTGATGCTACGCGTGGGCCATTGCCGGTTGGTCAGGTCAATGGCGGGGAAGGCGCGGTATTTGGTTGCGGGGTTGGACAGCACGGCAAAAACTCCTGAAGGGCATGACACCAATTTCTAGACTGGTATCGTAGCCCCGCAGGACCGGCAGCCAATTGCGTTGTTTGCCTTTATTTCAAAATACTTGGTGATTTATGCCAATAAATTAATAAATCCAGCAATCCAACTTAGGTTCAATCTAACGAAGGGCAATCAGTGATGATGGCCGTGGGCACCATGCACGTGTCCATGGGCGATTTCTTCTTCGCTGGCAACACGCACTTCCAGCACTTTCAGCGCAAATCGCAGTGTCTTGCCGGCCAGGGGATGGTTGCCGTCGAGGTGCACTTCAGGGCCCTTGATCTTGACCACAGTGAACACGATGGTTTGGCCATCTTCGGCACGGCCTTCCAGCTGACCACCAACCTTCACGCCCGGGGGAAACTGGGTTTTGGGAATGGTTTGCAACAGGCCTTCGTTGTATTCGCCGAAGGCATCGGCAGGGGCCAGCTCCACGGTGGTGGCGAAGCCGGCTGCTTGGCCTTCGAGTGCTTCTTCAATCTTTGGGAAAGTATTGCCGTAGCCGCCATGCAGGTAGGCGATGGGTTCCTGGCTCTGGTCCAGCAGTTTGCCGGTAGCGTCGGAAATCTTGAATTGCAGGGTGACTGCGGTGTTTTTAGTGATGTTCATGCCCCCAATTATCGTAAAAAGCCCTACCGGCTGTGCGCTGAGGCCACGGAGTGGCGACAAGCAGGGACGAAGGTGAAATAATTAGGGTATCTATCTACTCGGAATTTTTGACATGAGCGACGCACAACAACGCATTGACGAACTGGTGAAGTCCAACGACATCCTGCTGTTCATGAAGGGCACTGCCAGCTTCCCACAGTGCGGCTTCTCCGGCCGCGCTATCCAGATCCTCAAGGCCTGCGGCGTGGATACCAAGACCATCAAGACCGTGAACGTGCTGGAAGACGACGGCATCCGCCAAGGCATCAAGGAATACAGCAGCTGGCCCACCATCCCCCAGCTCTACATCAAGGGTGAATTCATCGGCGGCTCAGACATCATGATGGAGATGTACGAATCCGGCGAACTGGTGCAAGTGATCGGCGCCCAGGCCAATTAACCGCCTCCAGCGGTATGCTCGGCGCGAATGACCGGGCAACCGCAACCCCCATGAGGCTTGCAGGGAGTCTGCTGTGTCCAATCCCCGTCATGACGATGCGGAAGAGGCGACCGTACGAAGTCGCCGGGTCTTCCAGTTTGCACTGCTGGTGTTCATCGCCTTCAGCGGCACGGCAGCCCAGTACGGTCTGCAATCCCGCTGGGATGTAGTCCTATCCCTGGGCTTGGGAGCAGCGCTGATGCTCCCCTGCCAATGGCTCAACCACCGCGGGCACCACGAAGCTGCTGCCGGCATGGTGCTGTCGGTGGCCACCCTCTCCCTGTTCAGCATCATGTGGTTCAGCGACGGGCTGCGCGACTCCTCGCTCCTGGGCTATCCGGTCATTCTGATCGGAGCGGGTCAGCTATTGAAACCAAGACACTTCTGGATGCTGTTGACCTTCATGCTGGGGTGCGTGGTGATGTTGGGCCTGGGTACATTGAATGGTTGGCGCACGGGCATCACCTCCGGTACCGAGCTGGACCGGCTGACAGACAGCGTTTCCATTTTGCTGATTAATGGTTTTCTGATCTGGTTTCTGACCTACGACATGCAAAACGCATTGGTGCGACTACGGGCGCAGATTGCGCGTTTTCATGCCTCGGAAAAGAACCTGACCTATCTGGCACAGCACGATGGGTTGACGCGTCTGCCCAACCGCATACTGGGTAACGAGCTCCTGACCGAGGCGATGCGCGTAGCGGCCGAAGAGAAGAATCTGGTCGCCATGCTGTTTGTGGATCTGGACAACTTCAAAGACGTCAACGACTCCTTGGGGCATTCCGCTGGCGATGATTTTTTGGTGCAAGTGGCGCAGCGTTTGCGTGAATCGGTCCGGCAATCAGACATTGTGTGCCGGCAGGGCGGGGATGAATTTTTGATTGGTCTGACTGGCCTCCAACACCCCGATGCGGTGGCGAAAGTCAGTCAGGACATCCTGCAGAAGATGCAGGCCCCGTTTCAGTTGCGAGGCATAGAAGTGCTCGCTTCCTGCTCTATCGGCATCGCCCTGTATCCCCAACACGGCAACTCTTTCGACGAACTGATGCGGCACGCTGACCTGGCGATGTATCACGCCAAAGAAGCCGGGCGCAACACCTTCCGATTCTTCAGTGAAGACATCCGCAGCAGTGTGACGGAGAGCCTGCACCTGATTTCCAGCCTCCGGCAGGCCGTCACGCAAGAAGAGTTTGTATTGCACTACCAGCCGGTGTATGACCTGCACAGCGGCAGGCTGTTAGGGGCGGAAGCGCTGGTGCGCTGGCAAAACCCCAAGCTGGGTATGGTGTCACCCGGCTTGTTCATCACCTTGGCAGAAAAATCGGGCTTGATTGTGGACATCGGTCAATGGGTGTTGACTGAAGCCTGCCGGCAAATGCAGGCATGGCGGCAGCAAGGTGCGACGGACCTGTTTGTGTCGGTCAACCTGTCGCCGGTGCAATTCAGTCGGGGCAATGTGGAAGCCGTGATTGCACAGGCTCTACGGGAGACCGGTCTGGATCCGCGGCAACTGGAGTTGGAAGTGACGGAGTCCACCCTGATCCATGACACCGAGAAGTTCATCACCACGCTTGGCCGGATTCAGCACTCCGGCATCCGAATGTCCATCGATGACTTCGGCACCGGTTATTCCAACCTGTCTTACCTGCAGCGCTTTCCGGTGCATAAACTCAAGATTGACCAGTCGTTTGTACGCCGCTTGATGCAGGGACAAAAAGATGTGGCCATGGTGAGCGCCATCATTCACTTGGCCAAAAGTTTGCAGCTCACCGTGACCGCCGAGGGCGTGGAAAACGAAGCCACCCGGGAGGCCCTTACCCGCATGGGCTGCGATCAGGCGCAGGGCTATTTGTTCGCGCGGCCCATGCCTGCCAAAGACTTCGAGGCCTACTGGCTGGCCCGCCCTACCCTCACCCCGATTGCGGGCCAGGTTTAGCCTGCCCACTCCCAGTTGCGGCGGGCGCCGAGCACTGCGTTCGGATACGGGGCTTTGCCGCGGGAGCCGTTGTAGCGCCCCAGGGCCATAAACACATCGCCGCGCTCCCGCTCCAGGTAGTGGCGCAGGATCACACAGCCGAAACGCAGGTTGGTCTGCATGTGAAACAGCTTGCTGGCATCGCCGTCGCCAAGAACGCGGGTCCAGAACGGCATGACCTGCATGTAGCCGCGCGCCCCCACGCTGCTGACCGCAAATTTGCGGAAGTTGCTCTCCACCTGAATCAAGCCGAGTACCAGGGCCACATCCAGACCGGCACGCTTGCTCTCGTACCAGACCGTTTGCAGAAACTCCCGGCGCACGTCCCACTCAGGCTTTTTCTTCTTCAGACGCTCGCTCATGGCCCCCAGCCAGCGCAGGTATTTGAGGCGCGACTCGGTGTCCTGAAATTCAGGAATGGGCGGCGCAGAATTGGTAATGGCGGACGACAGAGCGGTACGCACTGAATCCACCAAAGGCTCCTCCACCTGCGCACCCGCCCATGCGCGTTGCTGCGAAAAACAGAGCAGCCCGCACACGACGGATAAGCGCTGCAGCCCGATTCGCCTTGAAACCAGCGAATCGGAGAGCGGAAGACTCATGCCTTGAGGCGGCCGAGCAACAGCGATGCGATCTCAGCCACGGGCACGCTGGTTGCGGCACTTTCACGGCGGTGCTGGTACTCCACCACGCCTTCTTTCAAGCCACGGTCGCCGATGTTCACGCGGTGCGGAACACCGATCAGCTCCCAATCCGCAAACATGGCGCCGGGGCGCTCATTACGGTCGTCGAGAATCACGTCAACACCCGCAGACAGCAGCTCTTCATAGAGCTTGTCGGCCGCTGCTTTCACATCAGGGAAACGATCCGGATTGATCGGGCACAAGACCACGGTAAACGGCGCCAACGCATCGGGCCAGATGATGCCCTTGTCATCGTGGTTCTGCTCAATCGCAGCGGCGGGCAGGCGGGTGATGCCGATGCCGTAGCAGCCCATCTCCATGAACTGGGGCTTGCCGTTCACATCCAGGAAGGTGGCGTTCATCGCCTTGCTGTACTTGGTGCCCAGGTAGAACACATGGCCGACTTCGATCCCACGCTCAATCGCCAGCACGCCTTTGCCGTCGGGCGAGGCATCGCCCTCCACCACATTGCGCAGGTCTGCGACCATGTCGGGTTCCGGCAAATCGCGCCCCCAGTTGACGCCCCGGATGTGAAAGCCTTCTTCGTTGGCGCCACAAATCCAGTCGGCCATGACCGTCACATCACGGTCAGCCACAATTTTGAGCGGCTGCTTCAGGCCAATAGGGCCCAGATAACCGGGCTTGCAACCGAAATGGTCTTCAATCTCACCCACGGTGGCAAATCGAAACTCGGCCAGACCCGGCAACTTGCCGACCTTGACCTCATTCATGTCATGGTCACCGCGCAGCAGCAAGAGCCAGACTTGGGTCTTCTTGACCACGCCGTGCTCATCTTTCTCGTCTGTCGCCAGAACCAAAGACTTGACAGTCGTATTCAGTGCCACACCCAACAAAGCAGCCACATCCTCACAGGTACTCTTTCCGGGCGTTGCTACTTTTTCCATAGCAGCTTGCCCAGACGCTCTGGGCGCTACAGGCGCCAATGCTTCTGCTTTTTCCATATTGGCAGCGTAGTCACTGGTCGGGCAATAGACGATGGCGTCTTCACCGGTAGCCGCAATCACCTGGAACTCTTCGCTCAAGTCGCCGCCGATAGCGCCGCTATCTGCTGCAACTGCGCGGTAGGTCAGGCCGAATCGGTCAAAGATGCGGCGGTAGGCCTTGGCCATGACCTGATAGCTAGCCTTCGCCGAATCCTGATCTCGGTCGAAGCTGTACGCGTCCTTCATGATGAATTCGCGTCCGCGCATCAAGCCGAAACGGGGCCGGCGCTCATCACGGAACTTTGTCTGGATCTGGTACAGGTTTTTGGGCAGCTGTTTGTAGCTCTTGATCTCTTGGCGGGCGATGTCGGTCACCACCTCTTCGCTGGTGGGCTGCACCACATAGTCGCGCTCATGGCGGTCCTTGATGCGAAGAAGCTCAGGGCCCATCTTGTCAAAGCGGCCTGTCTCCTGCCACAGCTCTGCCGGCTGAATCACGGGCATGGTCAGCTCAACAGCACCGGCACGATTCATCTCTTCACGGACGATGGCTTCGACCTTGCGGATGACCCGCAAACCCATAGGCATGTAGTTATAGATGCCGGCACCCAGCTTTTTGATCATGCCTGCGCGCATCATGAGCTTGTGGCTCACCACTTCGGCATCGGTGGGCGCTTCTTTCAGGGTGGAAATCAGGAATTGGGAGGCTTTCATGGGTCGCTCAGTGAACTACAGGGAACTCCAGACCTTGATGCTCCGCTTTCGCTGTGCATAATGAATGAAGTTTAAAAATTGGGGTTTGATTATGCTTGACCGGGACGGATTTCGACCCAATGTCGGCATCGTCCTGCTCAACCAGCGAAATCAGGTATTTTGGGGCAAACGCATACGCACGCATTCGTGGCAGTTCCCGCAAGGTGGCATTGACCGAGGGGAAACTCCCGAGCAGGCCATGTTCCGGGAACTCCATGAAGAGGTGGGCCTCCTTCCGGAGCATGTAAGCATTGTGGCCCGTACCCGGGACTGGTTGCGCTACGAGGTGCCGGACAGGTATGTGCGCCGCGATGCGCGGGGCCATTACAAAGGACAAAAGCAGATCTGGTTTCTGCTGCAGTTGGTCGGTCACGATTGGGACCTGAATCTGCGTGCTACGGACCACCCAGAGTTCGACGCTTGGCGCTGGAACGACTATTGGGTGCCGCTGGACGCCGTCGTGGAATTCAAGCGCGGAGTCTATGAGATGGCGCTGACAGAACTATCGCGTTATCTGCCTCGTCATGAGCCACGTAACCGTTTTTTGCGCCACGGCAGCGGACGCCAACGGGAAGTCGAGAGCGGCTTTGACCGGCTCCAACCCAACCACATGGAATTGCCTCCGGGCGCGTCGTTTGAACCGGACCCGGGCACGAATGTGCCCTCCACATCATGAATCACTTCAAGCGCTCAGTTGCAAGTCAAGTCTTGCTACTGGTCAGCAGTCTTGCCTGCGCACAGAACTCTTTGGACAACCCGGACTGGGTTGAGGAAAAGGAGCCTCCCGCACCCGCCTTTTCGGTCACCAAAGTTTTGCCTTTGGAAATGCCGAACTTCGTGACCGTCAAAGTAGGGATTGATCCCAACACGATTTACGTGGGCAATGACGGCATTGTTCGGTACGTGGCGGTCATGACCAATTCGACGGGGACGAGCAATGCGGTGTACGAAGGCATCCGGTGCCTGACGGGTGAGGTCAAAACCTATGCCCGCGCCGGCTCCAGTGGAACCTGGTCACAGGTAGCCAACCCGGTCTGGCGTGATCTGCTGGATAACATGGGATCACAACACCCCCGCATGTTCGCCAGGCAGGCAGCCTGCTATGCGCGTGTCGTAGTGAGTAAGCCTGACATCATCAAGGCACTTCAAACCGGCACGAAACCTGCAAATCAGAAAAACGACAACCCGGTGTAGCTCTTCAAACTGGTGAGGCTTAGCGGCTGAGCACCAGATTGTCCCGATGCAGCATCTCGGGCTCGGCGGCATAGCCCAATAGGCGCTCAAATTCGGACGATGGCTTGCGACACAGCAATCGAGCCTCTGCGCTTGCGTAATTGGCCAATCCGCGGGCAATTTCTTGGCCGGCCTCATCCCGAACTGCGATAACGTCGCCGCGAGAAAACTCACCTTCCACCTGGACCATGCCGATGGGGAGCAGGCTCTTGCCCTCGTCGCGCACCTTGGCTGCGGCACCCGCATCCACAATGACAGCGCCACGCATTTGCAGGTGATCCGCCATCCACTGTTTGCGGGCTTGATTTTTCTGGGTCTGTGCAATTAGCAAGGTACCAATCGCATCACCCTGGGTTAGCCGAATCAGTGCATCAGGCTCACGCCCCCAAGCAATGACGGTGGAAGCCCCGGAGCCGGCCGCACGTTTGGCCGCCAGAATTTTGGTGAGCATGCCACCGCGACCTATGCTGCTGCCAGCGCCACCCGCCATGAGTTCGAGCTTCGCATCACCTGCAGAGGCTTCGCTCACGAAAGTGGCAGATGCATCTTTGCGCGGATCGGCAGTGAACAAGCCCTTTTGGTCGGTGAGGATGACCAAGGCATCCGCTTCCACCAGGTTCGCCACCAACGCACCGAGGGTGTCGTTGTCGCCAAACTTGATTTCATCATTCACCACCGTGTCGTTTTCATTGATCACCGGGACTACACCCAGTTTCAGCAAAGTCAGCAAGGTAGAACGTGCATTGAGGTAGCGCTCGCGATCGGCCAAATCGGCATGCGTGAGCAAGACCTGTGCACTTCCCAAACCATTCGCTCGGAGCTTGGTCTCGTACATCTGCGCCAAGCCCATCTGCCCAACCGCGGCGGCCGCTTGCAGTTCTTGAACTGCCTTGGGGCGAGTGGTCCAGCCCAGCCGCTTCATGCCTTCGGCGATGGCGCCGCTGGACACCATGATGACCTCGCGTCCATCGCGAATCAAGTGCGCCAATTGCCTGCACCATTCACCGATGGCCTGCTCGTCCAGCCCACGACCATCATTCGTGACCAGGCTGGAGCCCACTTTGACCACGACACGCCGGGCATCGCGCAACACCATCGAACTGAATTTAGGGTTCATTTATGCTTGTAGCGCCCGTTATGTATGCGCGAGCAGCTATAAAAATAGGAGCAAATCAGGCAGCGGAATTACCATCGGGATCGGTAGATCCTGGTGCGAAGCGGGGGTCCACTTCCACGTGAGGCATTTCAGCAATCTGCTGCGCCTTGATGTGCTTGTAGATTTCTTTGATCAGCGGCTCGCAGCCTTCTCTGGTCAGCGCCGAAATTTCGAATACGGGGCCTTTGAACTTGTAGCGTTTCACAAAGTCCTTGATCAATGCCGCACGGTCATCTGTGGGCACCATATCCAACTTGTTCAGAACCAACCAGCGTGGCTTCTTGTACAACTCTTCGTCGTACTTTTTCAGCTCATTCACGATAGCCTTGGCCTGTGCAACAGTGTCTACGCCTTCATCAAAAGGCGCCATGTCTACAACATGCAACAAGAGGCGGGTACGCTGCAGATGGCGCAAGAACTGATGTCCCAAGCCGGCACCTTCCGCCGCGCCTTCAATCAGTCCAGGCAGGTCAGCAACCACAAAGCTTTGCTCAGGGCCCACGCGCACCACACCCAAGTTGGGGTGCAGGGTTGTGAAGGGATAATCCGCAATCCGCGGACGCGCATTGGAGACCGCAGAAATAAAGGTAGATTTACCGGCATTGGGCATACCCAGCAAACCGACGTCCGCCAGAACTTTGAGCTCCAGCTTCAGGTTGCGCTTCTCACCTGGCCAACCGGGCGTCTTCTGGCGCGGGGCGCGGTTGATCGCGCTCTTGAAACGCAAATTGCCAAAACCGCCATCACCGCCTTTGGCGATGGTGATGACCTCACCGGGCTGCAATAACTCAAACAGAACTTCACCGGTTTCCGCGTCGGAAATGATGGTGCCCACCGGCATTTTGAGCGTAATGTCATCGCCAGCTGCACCGAACATATCGGAGCCCATGCCGTGCTCGCCCCGCTTGGCGTCATAACGACGCGCAAAACGGTAATCCACCAGCGTATTCAGGTTGGGGTCTGCAACGGCGAACACATGCCCACCGCGGCCACCGTCGCCCCCGTTGGGGCCACCAAATTCTTTGTACTTTTCATGCCGGAAAGAGACGCAACCCGCGCCACCGTCTCCCGCGGAGATATCAATGTAGGCTTCGTCAACAAACTTCATGGTCGTACACCGAGGTTAGAAATGAAAAACCCCGCGCGAAGGGCGCAGGGTTTCTCGGGGGAGCCTGTGCAGTTTACGCTGCAGTAATGCTCACTGTGTGCTTGTTCAACGCACCCTTCACTGCGAACGACACTTTGCCGTCCACCAGTGCAAACAGGGTGTGGTCCACGCCCATGCCGACGTTGTCGCCAGCGTGGAACTTGGTGCCGCGTTGACGCACGATGATGGAACCAGCGCTGATCAATTCACCGCCGAAAGCCTTCACACCGAGCATCTTTGGCTTGGAGTCACGTCCGTTGCGCGTAGAGCCGCCGCCTTTTTTCTGTGCCATGACCTATTCCTTTAAGCCTTGATCGCGCCGATTTGCAGTTCGGTGAACTGTTGACGGTGACCTTGACGTTTTTGGTAATGCTTACGACGACGCATTTTGAAAATGCGCACTTTGTCGTGCTTTCCGTGGGAAATTACTGTGACCGTAACGGTCGCACCGGACACCAAGGGTGTGCCAACCTTCAGTTCAGCGCCGTTTCCGACTGCCAGAACCTGGTCGATCACGATCTCTTGGCCTACGTCCGCAGCAATCTGTTCTACTTTAATTTTTTCGCCAGCAGCAACACGATATTGCTTGCCGCCGGTTTTTATGACCGCGTACATGTTGACCTCTTCGACTAGGAAATTCTGCAAATGAATTTTTACAGAGCCTTGGAGTATAACATTTCGCCGTAATTCGTCAAAGCCTACTCTACCAGTGCAGGGGCAGAGAGCCATAGCCTCTCTATAATCGGGAAAAACAAACCGGTCCAACGCCTTGCAAGTCTCTACTCCTGCTTCTTCGACGGGTCTCTCCATCGTCGAACCCGACATGCGCGAAGTTGACAGGGTTATCGCCCAGAGATTGGACTCCGGCGTTCCCCTCGTTGGCAGCGTCTCCCAATATATCATCTCAGCTGGCGGCAAGCGTCTTCGCCCCGCCCTGTTGCTGTTGTGCTGTGGCGCATTGGGCTACAAGGGAGAGCAACGGTTCAACATGGCTGCAGTGGTCGAATTCATTCACACAGCGACCTTGCTGCATGACGATGTTGTTGACGACTCGGACCTCCGTCGCGGAGCGCCCACAGCCAACGCACGGTTCGGAAACCCCGCCAGTGTGCTGGTAGGCGACTTCCTGTATTCCCGCGCCTTCCAGATGATGGTCGATGCCCAAAGCATGCGCATCATGCAGGTGCTGGCAGATGCCACCAACATCATTTCCGAAGGGGAAGTGATGCAACTGATGAACATGCACAACGCAGCTCTCGATGAGGCGGGTTATTTGCAAGTCATTCGCTCCAAGACTGCCAAGCTGTTTGAAGCAAGCGCCCGTGTCGGCGCCATCTTGTCCCAAGCATCCGAAACCCACGAAGAAGCATGTGCCGAGTTCGGCCAAGCCATGGGGACCGCATTCCAAGTCATCGATGACGTGCTGGACTATGCAGGTGACGCCACAGTCATGGGCAAGAACCTGGGCGACGACCTGCGCGAAGGCAAAACCACACTACCGTTGATTGCAGCCATGCAACGTGGCACCGAGTCTGAGCGGAGTACGATCCAAACCGCAATCGAAACCGGCGACCTCACCATGCTGGAGGCGGTTGTAGCCATTGTCAGAAATACCGGTGCACTCGACGTCGCCAAAGCTTCTGCAAGGTCTGAAGCGGCTCGCGCTATTGAAGCCGCAAAGCGCCTTCCTACAAATGAATACTCAGAGTGCTTGATAAACTTGGCGACACAGTTGCTTGAGCGCAACCACTGAGCTTTCCAGCGGCGCGCTTGCTCACTCGGGGTGTGGCCTAGTCCGGTAAGGCGCTTCGTTCGGGACGAAGAGATCGGAGGTTCGAATCCTCTCACCCCGACCATGTTTCGGCGTATAAAAAAAGGGGCTTGCCGTTTGGCAAACCCCTTTTTTGTGTCGGAAGCGTACTTCTTAAGCGGCTTTTTGCTTGCGCCGGCGGGCGATAGTACCCATCACACCCAAACCTGCCAGCAACATGGCATAGGTTTCTGGCTCGGGCACTGCTGTTACCGTTGCTCCAGCAACCTTCCAGCTTTCGTCACCAATGCTTTGACCGCTGCCATTGAGATACCCGATGGGGGTGTAAGCGAAGGTAATCGTGTTATTGCCTGCGTTCAGCGCTACGCCCACGCCGGAAAAAGACACAGACCCTCCGTTACCGGAGATAGCTACGCTGTTGCCGTTGCTGTTGACAGCAGTACCTGTACCAAACCATCCGGATGATCCACCGCCACCGAGGTTGAACGCGCCCCAACCCACTGCGGTGCCATTCACCGATAACTTGAACACGTCAGCGTACTCGTTGAAGCCGTCGACAGTGTTAAAGCCCTTTAGGACAAAGCTCAAAGTGGCAGCAGGATCAGCGGCTACTGAGCTGAAAGACCAGCTGTAAGTGGCTGGAATTGCCAAAACAGAGGATCCTGTTGTGGTGTAAGTCGCTGCATTGGCGCTGATGGCAGAAAAAGCGATTGCTGTTGCCAGCAAAGTTTTTGTAAATTTCATATGTTCCCTTGAGCTCCTGCGGCAACAGGCCGCTGGTTACTTCGATTATCAAATTCTTTGCAAAAAATGTAGATAGCCCATCCGGACTACCCCATACAGCAACGCAATAGTCAAAAAAAAGGGCCTGACCAATGCCAGACCCTTTTATTGAAAATCAAACCGTTCAAACAGCTTTGTTACGGCGGCGAGCAATCGCTCCCATCACACCCAAACCAGCCAAGAGAAGAGCATAGGTTTCGGGCTCGGGTACCGCAGTCACGGAAATGTTATCCAAAGATCCGCCGTAAGAATCTGACTTGCCCAAGGCATAAAACGCCAACACCGCATGACCAGAGTTACCCAAGTTAATGACGCGGGTGAACTTCTGCCAAGCGTTGCCGGAACTACCGCCAGCCACGCCATCCAACACTACAGACTGGAAGCTTTCGCCGAATGACACACCGATGTCATTGCTTCCTGCTTCAGTGCCTGGACGCGCAGAATAGTAAAAGCTCAGTTCCACCAAGCCGGTCGCAAAAATGGTTTGGGCAATACCGCTGTTGCGGTTGGTATCCAGCTCAACGAAATTGCTTCCGTTTTGCGCTCCACCGGACACGTTATTGCGCAACTCAACGGTGGGCAATCCGGTCCAACCGGGCAAGCTGCTGTACGTACCCCAAGTGCCCGAGTTTTGAACTGTGGCTTCAAAACTTCCGTTAGTCACAAGGTTAGTGTTGGTGGCCGCTTGTGCACCAACACCCGCCATACCGATCAATGCAGCTGCAAAAAAATTCTTCAGTTTCATGACAATCCCCGTTGTGTTGGCAAGCAAACGACCCACCGCCCCTTTATTTTCTTCTGCCTCGTGGTTTCTACCTATAGCCCATCCGGACTAAGCTCAAGTGAATCCACAAGAAAAAAGAGAAAGGCCAGTCCCAAGACAGGCCTTTCTGCTGAAGCAGCCAGTGATCAGGCTGCTTTGCTGCGGCGACGAGCTATCGCCCCCATCAAACCAAGACCAGCCAACAACATGGCGTAGCTTTCGGGTTCTGGAACAGCAGTCACCTGGGCAGAGGAGATCCCCCAAGCTTCGTCCTGAAAGGATTGGCCGCCATTGTTGGCATAGCCGACTGGCGAATAGCTGAAGGTAATGTTGTTGATACCTGCATTCAGTGCAAAGGTAACACCGGAAATGGTGGTGGTGCCACCGTTGCCGCCAATCGAAGTGCCAGTGTTGCTAGTTACGGCAGTACCCGGACCTGACCAGGCAGAAAATCCACCACCGCCCAAGTTGAACGAGCCGCTACCGATTTCGGTGCCGTTGATTTTCAAGACGAAGAAGTCGGCATAGGTATTCATCCCGTCCAATGTGCGGTAGCCATCTATGACAAAACCCAATGTCGCAGCCGGGTCGGCCGCCACGGAACTGAATGACCAGTTGAAGGTATTCGGGTTGAGCAACTCGCCCGAACCTGCCGGCAGACTGTAGGTCGCAGCGTTTGCGCCGAATGCTGTCAGTGCAACAGCAGCGGCGAGAATAGACTTTTTAAATTTCATTACATCCCCTAGTTTCCACAGCCCCATGCTGCGGTAACCGAATTATCAAATTTCCACCGGACTCGTGAGATAGACCAATCGGACTACCCGAAGCTCCAAAATGTGCAAAAAGTCACACTATCGGCCGTACACATCCTCAAATCGGACAATATCGTCCTCACCCAAGTAGCTTCCGGACTGCACTTCAATCATCTCCAGAGCCAGCTTTCCGGGGTTTTCAAGCCGGTGAGTAGTACCCAGAGGGATGTAGGTGGACTCATTTTCAGAAAGCAACACGGTCTTATCACCCACCGTCACCTTGGCGGTACCACTCACCACAATCCAGTGTTCCGCACGGTGGTGGTGCATTTGCAGTGACAAGGCCGCACCCGGCTTGACCACAATGCGCTTCACCTGAAAGCGTTCACCATGGTCAATGCTGTCGTACCAGCCCCAAGGGCGGAACACCTTGCGGTGCGCCTGCCCCTCACTGCGACCAGCTTGCTTCAAGCGGTCCACAATTTTCTTGACGTCCTGGGTCTTGTTCTTGTGAGCAACCAGAATGGCGTCGGCCGTTTCCACAACGATCAGATCATCCACGCCCACGCATGCAATCAAGCGCCCTTCCGACAGAGCCAGCGTATTTCGACTGTCCTGCATCAGCACATCGCCTTGCGCAACGTTGCCAGCATCGTCTTTCGGCAGCACATTCCACAGCGCCTCCCAGGCGCCTACGTCCGACCAGCCTGCAGCTAATGGAATCACCACGCCCACCGGCAACCCCGGAGCTGCTGCACCATTCTGGCCGGCGAGGCGCTCCATGACCGCGTAGTCAATCGAATCACTTGGGCATGCGCTAAATGCCTCTTTACCCACGCGCACAAACTCGCCATCGGTCTTGCCTTGGCTCCACGCCATTTCACAAGCTTTGGCAATATCTGCCCTGCATAACTCCAATGCAGCAAGCCACACCGATGCCTTCATCATGAACAAGCCACTGTTCCACGAGTAAGTGCCCTCGCGCAAGTAGCCTTGTGCGGTTTCCAAATCAGGTTTTTCCACGAAGCGCGCGATGCGCTTGGCGTCACCCGCACCGAAAGCCTCGCCAGACTGGATGTATCCGTAACCGGTTTCCGGCGCATCCGGCGTGATACCGAAGGTCACCACCGCGCCATCTTGGGCCAGAGCAGCACCTTGGATCACGACAGCCTTGAAAGCTGCCACATCCATGATCACATGGTCCGCAGGCATCACCAGCAAAACCGGATCTGCTCCGTTTTTGATAGCTGCTCGCGCAGCAAGAGCAAGCGCTGGAGCGGTATTCCGCCCTAAGGGCTCCAAAATGACAGAGCCCGGCTTGCCCATCAGCCGCATTTGCTCCGCGATCACAAAACGATACTCTTCGTTGCACACCACCATAGGCGCTGCAAGTTCAGCTCCTTGAATTCCGTCCACACGGCGGATCGTGGCCTGTAACAAAGAGTCATCGCCTATCAAGGGCAACAACTGCTTGGGATACTTCTCACGCGAGAGCGGCCACAAACGCGTACCGGAACCTCCGGATAAAACTACGGGTTGAATCAACATAAAAACTTTCAAAGATAAAAATCAGGCCCGGGCATCACCCCAACGTAAGCGGGAGGCATCGTCCCCGGCGTACAGGGTTTCTCCATGTCGGTTCACGCAGTAAAGGCGGGACACAATCATTTCGTGGAAATGCATGTCCGGTGCAATTCGGGTGTACTCAAACAAAATACCCCGGGTAATGCGAGCGCCTGACCGAATCACGCTTCCATGTCCGATCCAGGCCGGGCCAATGATGGTTGCGCCCTCTTCAATCTTTACGCTAGAGCCGATATACACCGGCCCTTCAATTTTCACCTTGTCCCAAGGGATGCTGGTGTTCAGCCCCACCCACACACCAGGCTTCACCTCCTTCCCAGGCATGGGCATGTTTTCAACCTCCCCCTTGAGCACGCGCTGCAACACCGTCCAGTAGTCGCTCACACGCCCGATATCAATCCAGTGGAAGGGCCGGTTCTGCACATAAAACGGCGAGCCATCCTGGGCAAGCTGCGGGAAAAGCTCTGACCCGATGTCGTACACCTTGCCCTTAGGCACTTTTTCCAAAATCTCAGGTTCAAAAATGTAGATGCCAGTGCTTGCCAACGTAGATTTGGCTTCTTCCGGCTTAGGCTTTTCCTGGAAAGATTGAATACGACCCTCACCATCCGCCACCACTACACCGTAGTTTTGCACCTCTTCCAAGGGCACATCCAGTGCTACCACGCTGGCAAGAGCGCCTTTGGCTTTGTGCTCGGCAATGGCCGCAGTGATGTCCAGGTCAATCAAGGCATCGCCACACAAGACCAGCGTCGTGTCATCGAAGAACCCGCTGAAATCCTGAATCCGGCGCATCCCACCCGCAGATCCCATCGGCCTGGGCAGGATGTCACCATGCTCGCGCACGCCTTCGTACGAGTAGGCAATCTCCACACCCCAGCGACTGCCATCGCCGAAATACTGTTCGATACGCTGGTGGTGGTACGCCACGTTCACAATGATCTCGCGAATCCCGTGCCGGGCCAGATGCTCAATCAAGTACTCCATTACCGGCTTGCCCAAAATGGGCACCATCGGCTTGGGCAGATCTTTGGTCAGCGGGCGAACCCGTGTCCCTTGGCCTGCAGCCAGAATCATTCCTTTTGCCACTTTTTTCACTCCCTAATTTTTTACGGGGCATCGCCGCAACAGCAATATTCAGGCCGTCAAAGTTACCTGCTTGCATAGGTCTCCACCCCCGTCAAAGTGTAAGACGAACCCATTAGTCCATTCGGACTAACAACAATGACTCTACCCAAAACCGCGCTGACTTTCTGTCATTGCCGAGTCACTGAAAAGCGCCAGATTCACCGAGTCAAAACGTAAGTCTGCAGCTCGACTGTGCGCCAGCGCACGCATAACGAATGTCCTAAAAAAAATTTTCAAAAATGTGCATTTGTTCACATTGTTTGTTGCGAATAGCACCAATGACTAGAAATTCACCCGTTTGGGGGATATGCGGGTCCGAATGGACTACGTACCATCGCGCACTTGTTACCAAATCAGCAATAACCCTTAGTTATTTTGTTACCTGCCATGTCTTTTCTGCCCTCGCTTTCCTCCGAGGATCTCCATCACTACCACCGTGTGGTCACCCACTCGGTGGAGGTGCGCAGCCATTTCGACATGCTGATCTGGCTGCAAGGCGACATGCAAAAGTACCTCCCCCATGACATCCTGATCGCGGCTTGGGGCGACTTTTCTACCGGTGCAGTACAGCACGACATCATTTCCGCCATGTCCGGAGTGCGCTCCCACGCCTCGCACACCGAGCCACTGACCCCCTTGTTGACCCGCTTGTTCGCCCGATGGGCTGAGTTCGGCAAAAAGCCCTTCAGTCTGAATGCCGGTCAATCCGGCTTCTCCATGGAGGACGCTGGCCTGAAAAGTGCATTGGGCGGTGCGCTGCTCAAAATGCGCTCGGCAACGGTGCATGGCATCACTGATGAGCGTGGCAGCCACGATTGTCTATACGTTGTTTTCAGTACTCAGGAACACTTCACCGAAAAAGAACGTAGTGCCATGGCCATGGTCCTGCCCTATATCGACACCGCCTTGCGCCAGGTCGAACATCTGCCGCACCAAGCGCCTGGGCAGGTAATCGCCCCCGTCACCTACACCAATGGCAACTTGCCCACCGAAGCTGACGTCCTCACCGAACGGGAGGCCGAAATCCTGAAGTGGGTCGCCTTGGGCAAAACCAACCCCGAAATCGGCAGCATTCTGGAAATCAGTGCATTCACCGTCAAGAACCACATGCAGCGCGTCTTCAAAAAACTGGACGTCTCCAACCGTGCCCAAGCAGTGGGCAAATTCCGCGCCTGGGTTAACCATGTCTAAAGCCCACGTTACCTTTTCCGCCGCTGAGTTCAACCGCGGCCACGAACATGCCTCCATGGGGCGCGATAACCTTCTGGGCATTCTCGAATCGTGTATCTGCCCTGCTGCCCTGGTGGGTTCACTCTGGGTGCTTGCCTTCTTGTTTGAGGGGGACGTGCCCCCTGCCTACCTGCTTTTGGCAGTCTTGACCTTCGCCCTTACATTCCCCGGCGAACCACGCTTGCAAGCATCCAAAGCCGGCAGCCTGCTTGACATCGGCTTCAACTGGGTCTGGATTGCCGGGCTCCTGGGTGTTACCGGCTTTGCAACCGGCTACATCCGCCAGTTCGACCAACAGGCCCTCGTAGCCTGGTTATGGGTGGCGCCCATTACTGAAGTTGCACTTACCTTGGGTCTGCGCATGGCTGCGCCCGCCATCATCAACCTGCAGGGTGCCCGCCAGCGCGCACTGATTGTGGGCATGAACGAGCAGGGCCTTGCCCTAGCCAGCAAGCTCAAAAGCTCTCCGTATTCCAGGGTAGAGCTCGCAGGTTTTGTGGACAGCCGCAGCACCGAACGCTTGAGTGCCGGTGCCACTTACCCCCTCCTTGGCAAACTCGACCAGCTGGCTGCGATCGCCAAGAACGACCGCATTCAGGTTATCTACTTGTCGCTGCCCATGGCCTCCCAGCCCCGCATCTTGCAAATCCTGGACGAGCTCAAAGACACCACGGCCTCCATCTACTTTGTGCCCGACATGTTTGTGACCGACCTGATCCAGGGTCACCCCAGCGCAGTGTGCGGTATGCCGGTTATCTCGGTCTGCGAAACACCCTTTCGCGGTGCCAACGGCATGGTCAAGCGCTTGAGCGACATTGTTTTCTCCATCGGCATACTCACGCTCATCGCCCCGGTGCTGCTGGCCATCGCCCTGGCTGTGAAGTTCACTTCCCCTGGCCCGGTCATTTTCAAACAGCGCCGCTACGGGCTCGATGGCGAAGAAATTCTGGTCTACAAATTCCGCTCCATGAGTGTTACCGAAGACGGTGGCGTGGTCACCCAGGCCAAAAAGAACGACAACCGTATCACCCCCCTGGGTGCCTTTTTGCGCAAAACCTCGCTGGACGAGCTACCCCAGTTCATTAACGTTCTGCAAGGCCGGATGAGCATCGTCGGCCCCCGCCCGCATGCCGTGGCGCACAACGAGCTGTACCGCAAACTCATCAAAGGCTACATGGTTCGCCACAAGGTAAAACCCGGCATTACCGGCTGGGCGCAGGTCAATGGCTACCGTGGTGAAACCGACACCCTGGACAAAATGCAGGGCCGTATTGACTACGACCTGGATTACCTGCGCAACTGGTCTTTGCGGCTGGACATTCACATCATTCTGCGCACCGTGCGCCTGGTCGCCAAAGACCAGCAGGCTTACTGAACCATGCGCACCTACACATCACTATTCACAGCGGCTCTGACGGCGCTTGCAGCCTCACAGTTACAGGCACAGCAGGACCCGCTGACCTTGAGCGCCGGCTACACGATGCAAAGCGACAGCAACCTGTTCCGCCTGCCATCCAACGCAAACGTACAGGCCCTCACTGGTCAAAACAGTGCTGCCGAGACCATTGGTGTCACCACCATAGGCATCGGGTTCAACACGCGGCAAAGCCTTCAAACCCTGTCAGTCAATGTGAACCTTATTGACTACCAGTACCAGAAGTTCAACTATCTGAGCTTTACTGCCAACAACTACAACGCCAACTGGCAGTGGGCCATTACCCCCACCGTCACGGGCACGCTAAGTACGGACCGCAAAGAAACGCTCAACAGCTTTGCAGACTTCACCGGCTACCGCCAGCGCAACCAACGTCTGGACACCACCACCCGTTTCGACGCCACCTACCAGCTCGATGGCCCATGGCGCCTGATTACCGGCGCTAGCACTACCCGCCAGGAAAATCAGTTGGCCCAAGTCACGGGCAGCGACTTCACCAGCAATGCTGTAGATGCTGGTGTGCGCCACGTATTTGGCTCCGGCAGCTCCATCAGCTACCAGATGCGCATCGGCAAAGGCGCCTACCTCAACCGCGTGGTACCCAACGCCAATGCACAGGACGATCAATACACCCAGATTGACAACGACCTGCGCCTGCGTTGGGACTTGGGCGGCGGCACGGCTGCCAACGCCAACCTCACCCACATCAAACGCACCCACCCACGCTACGGCCAGCGTGATTACAGCGGGTTTAACTCTGGTGCGGGTTTGGACTGGGCACTGAGCGGTAAAACTAGCATCAACCTCGCCTACAGCCACCTGCTGGAGGCTTATGCGGCCACAAATAGCAACTACAGCAGCACCGACCGCATCAGCATCGGGCCTGTCTGGCAGCTCAGCCCCAAAGTGGGCGTACGGCTGAAGCACGAGTGGGCCCAACGCAGCTACCTCGGCAGCCCAACAGCCGGTTTGAGCAGCAACCGCCAGGACACCACCCGCGACACCACCCTCTCGGTGAACTGGCAACCGCAAGACAAATTGGCACTCAGCGCCGCACTGCAAACCGCAAGCCGTGGTGTGAACCAATCCGGACTCGACTACGACAGCACCATGCTGTTTCTCACCGCACAACTTACCTATTGAGTGAATCACATGATGAAAAACACACGCTTTACCACTACGCTCCTGGCCGCCGCCATTGCCCTCACGCTGGTGGCTTGCGGAGACAAAGATGGCAAAAAGGTTGCCACCCAAGTCGCTGCCAAGGTTGGCAGTGAAGAAATTTCGGTGCACCAGATCAACCAGGTGCTCAGCCGCACCAACACCAATGGCGCCAGCCCCGAGGCGGTGCAGGCCATGGGCAAAGAAGTGCTCGAAAAGCTTATCGACCAGCAACTCGCCGTCGACCAAGCTACTGAGAACAAACTCCATCGTTCGCCCGAAGTTGTTGCACAGATTGAAGCCGCACGCCGCGACATTCTGGCTCGCGCCTACATCCAGCAAATCAGCGCCGGCATTACCAAACCCACTGCCGACGAAGCCAAAAAATACTTTGCTGAACACCCCCAGCTGTTCAGCGAGCGCCGGATATTTAATGTGCAAGAGATCGTGGCTCCCAATGCGCCCGGCGTTGCTGACCTTTTGAAGAGCCAAGTGGCCAACGGCAAGAGCCTTGAAGAAATTGCCGCCGCCCTCAAAGGCAAGGACATCCAGTTCAATGGCGGCAGCGCCACCCGCTCAGCGGAGCAGATTCCTCTGGATGTGCTACCAAAAATTCACGCGCTCAAAGATGGGCAATCCACCGTGCTCGAAGCACCACAGGCCATCACTGTGGTTCGCGTAGTGTCATCACAATCTGCATCGGTCAGTGAAACAGCGGCGTTGCCCCGTATTGAGCAATTTTTGACGAATCAACGCGCTGGCGAAGCTGTGGCAGCCAACATCAAACAACTGCGCAGCACTACCAAGATTGCCTACATGGGCGAATTTGACAAAGGTGCTGCCGCAGCCACCGCGCCTGCAGCCCCTGCACCAGATGCTGCTGCCACCGACGATAAAACCAAGTCCGTCATCGAAAAAGGCGTATCTGGCCTGAAGTGAGTCGCCACACCGAATCACCGTTGCCCGACTCCACACGCATACCCAACATCATGAAAAAACTGATCACCCTGTTTGCCACCGGCCTGCTTGCCCTGTGCAGCTTGGCCGCCCACGCGCAAGACGGCAAGGCCGACTACCCCCTGGGCGCGGGCGATACCATCCGCGTGCAGGTCTTCCAGAACCCCGACCTCACCATTGAAACCCGCGTATCCGAGAGCGGCATCATCACCTACCCGCTGATCGGCGCAGTACCGCTGGGTGGTCTGTCTGTTGCTGCTGCTGAGAAAAAAATTGCCGATGCCCTGCAGACCGGCGGCTTTATCCAAAAGCCACAAGTCAACATTGCGCTCATCCAGATCCGCGGCAACCAGGTCTCTGTGCTGGGCCAGGTAGCGCGCCCCGGCAGATTCCCTCTGGAAACCGTGAACACCCGCCTGAGCGACATGCTGGCCAACGCAGGCGGCGCCACCTCAGCGGGTGATGACGTGGTGGTGGTAACCGGAGTGCGCGATGGCAAGGTCTTCCGCAAAGAGATCGATATTCCATCCATCTTTTTGAACGACAAAGCTCAGGACAACCTGCTGCTGCAAGGTGGCGACACCATTTATGTGCACCGCGCACCGGTGTTCTTTATTTATGGCGAAGTGCAGCGCCCCGGCTCTTTCCGCATCGAGCGCGACATGACCATCATGCAAGCCCTGGCCCAAGGCGGCGGCCCCAACGCCCGTGGCTCAGAGAAGCGCCTGCGCCTGCACCGCAAGCTGGCCAACGGCACCGTGCAACAGATCGAACCCCAGCTCACCGACGCCGTGCAGGCCAATGACGTGCTTTACGTCAAAGAAAGCATCTTCTAAAGAAGGCACCTGACCATGTCACTCCAACAATTTCTGCTCATCCTGCGCGCACGCTGGAAGGTGGCGCTGCTCGCCTTCATACTGACCGTGGCTACCACCGTCACCGTGAGTCTGCTCCTGCCCAAGCAGTACACCGCTAGTGCTGCCGTGGTGGTAGACGTCAAATCCCCCGACCCTGTGAGCGGCCTCATGTTGCAAGGCATGATGGCCCCCGGCTACATGTCTACCCAAGTAGACATCATCAACAGCGACCGCGTGGCCCAAGCAGTGGTGAAAAACCTGGGCATGGAAAGCAGCCCCGCCATTCAGGCCCAATGGCAAGAGGCGACCCAAGGTAAAGGTCAGCTGCGTGATTGGCTGGCCACTCTGTTGCAGAAAAACCTTGACGTCAAGCCCAGCCGCGAGAGCAACGTTATCAGCATCAACTACACAGGCACCAACCCCGAGTTTGCAGCCGCTGTGGCCAATGCATTTGCCCAAGCGTATATGGATGTGAACCTGGACTTGCGCGTAGCACCCGCCCGCCAGTTTGCTGCGTTCTTTGAAGAGCAAACCAAGGCCGCCCGCGGCAAGCTAGAGGCTGCGCAGCAAGCCCTGTCGGACTACCAGCAAGCCAACGGCATTACCTCTGCCGACGAGCGCATGGACTTTGAGACCACCAAACTCAATGAAACCAGCAGCCAGCTCACCGGCGTGCAAGCCCTGACGACCGACAGCCAAAGCAAACGCCAAAGCACCAAGGCAGACACCATTGCCGAAGTCATGCAAAGCCCGCTGATCAATGGCCTCAAAGCCGACATTGCCCGCCTGGAGGCCAAGTTGAATGAGTCCAGCGGCAACCTGGGCAAAAACCATCCACAAATTCAGCGCACAGAGGCAGAGCTAGCCACCCTCAAGGCCCAGCTGGATGCAGAAACCCGCAAGATCACCGCCTCCATAGACACCACTTACCAAGTGGGCAAACAGCGCGAAGCCCAGTTGCAAGGCGCCTTGGCCACCCAAAAGGCCCGCGTGCTGCTGCTGAACAAGCAGCGCGACGAGCTGAACGTGCTGCGCCGCGATATTGAATCCGCACAACGCGCGTTTGAGATCGTGAGCCAACGCGCCTCGCAAACCAATATCGAAAGTCAAACCAACCAAACCAACATCGCGGTACTTAACCCTGCCAGCCCACCGCCCGATCCATCCAAGCCACGCGTACTTTTGAACGTTCTTGTGTCCATTTTCCTAGGCACTCTCTTGGGTGTTGGCTTGGCTTTGGTGCTTGAGTTGATGAACCGCAAGGTCCGCTCGACCGACGACCTGGTGGAAGCGCTGGAGCTGCCCGTGCTGGGCGCCATCAGCTCCGCATCGGGCATGTTTAAACGCACCGCCATTGGAGTACGCGCATGAACGACAACACCAAAACCATTGGTGACATTCTGGTAGCCACCGGTCGCCTGAGCCAGGAAGACGCTGTCCGCATCGTCGAGCGCCAGCGCAAAGACCAAGTGCAGTTCGGCGAAGCCGCCCTAGCACTGAAGGTGCTGAGCAAAGACGATATCGACTTTGCCCTGAGCAAGCAGTTTGACTACTCGTACCTG
The DNA here is from genome assembly GCF_059769165.1 of Curvibacter sp. Hmag1.1. Classification (NCBI taxonomy): domain Bacteria; kingdom Pseudomonadati; phylum Pseudomonadota; class Betaproteobacteria; order Burkholderiales; family Comamonadaceae; genus Curvibacter; species Curvibacter sp. Hmag1.1. The sequence continues at coordinate 2,887,674 of NZ_JBMBGX010000002.1, read as the reverse complement.
AGCGACCAGGACCAAAGCGTCAGCCCCGAGCTGGTGGCGGCCTATAAACCATTCAGCCGTGTAGGTGAGAACCTGCGCGCCGTGCGCAGCCAGCTCATGTTGCGTTGGTTCAACACTGACCCTGCCCGGAAGGTCATGGCCATTGTGAGCCCGGGCAATGGAGAGGGCCGCAGCTTTGTAGCCGCCAATCTGGCCATTGTGTTTGCCCAGCAAGGCGAGCGCACGCTGCTGATTGATGCCGACATGCGCTCCAAACCCGAGCGTAGCCAAAACAGCCTGTTCAAGCTAGGCAAGAGTGCCGGCTTGTCTGCCATATTGGCTAACCGCGCAGGCTTGGAAGTGGCACAGCTCATCCCCGGCCTGCCCGGCTTGGCAGTGCTGCCGGCCGGAGCCACGCCCCCCAACCCGCAGGAGCTGCTGGGCCGCCCCGCCTTTGGCGACCTGCTGCGCGTTGCCAGCCAACAATTTGATGTGATCATCATCGACACGCCTGCTGGCGCCGAATTTGCAGATGCCGAAATCACCGCCGCACGCGCAGGTGCTGCTTTGCTGGTGGCACGCAAGAACACCAGCCTGGTGCCGCAAGCCACCCAGTTGGCTCGGCGCCTTCAAGACAGCAGCGTGGCCTTGGTAGGTTCAGTACTGAACGACACATAGTGCAGGCCATGAAAATCCAGTCTTCTGAAGTGAAAAGATTCTTGCCTTGGTTGTTGCTTGCAACTGGTTTTGGCGTAGTCTTCCTTCCAACCTTTAAAGACCTGTTCCGGACTCTTTGGAGCACCGATCAAAACGCCCATGGACCCATCGTCCTTGTGGTTGCTGTGTGGTTTTTCTATTTCAAAGTAAAGAACATGGCGTACGGCGGCGAGGTAGCGTTGGCACCCGCTCGCACTGCCGGGAGCCTGACGCTGCTCTTTGGGCTGATCATGTACGTAGCGGGTCGCTCACAGTCCGTCTATGTGCTGGAGGTCGGATCCATTGTTCCGCTGCTAGCAGGCTGCGTGATGATTTACTTTGGCACGGCGATTTGTAAAAAACTCTGGTTTGCCTTCTTCTTTCTGTGTTTCATGATCCCATTGCCAGGGTCAGTGGTGGATGCTCTTACGCAACCAATGAAGATTGCAGTTTCTTATGCCACTGAGCACGTGCTTTATTGGTTGGGTTACCCCATTGCACGTAGCGGCGTGATCCTGATGGTTGGGCAATACCAATTGCTAGTTGCTGATGCCTGCGCGGGTCTGAACTCCCTATTCACACTAGAAGCCTTGGGTTTGTTGTACATGAATGTCATGCGCCACGAATCCCCCGCCAGAAACAGCATTCTTGCCATTTTGATTGTTCCAATTTCCATGACTTCCAACGTTATCCGTGTCGTCATCCTGGCGCTTGTCACTTACCACTTCGGGGATGAAGCGGGACAGGGCTTCGTTCATGGCTTCTCCGGAATCGTGCTGTTTATAACTGCGCTCATGCTGATCATTGGCGTCGACTCTTTGTTAAGAGCCGGGGTTCGCAAAAGCAATAGTCAAGCAGCAGCATAAAGAAAATATCATGCAAAAAACACTTGGCTTACCCAAGCTACCCCAATTGCCTTTGGGCACTAGCCTAGCCATATTTGCCGCGTTTTTGCTTTCTGCTGCATTGGCTTACTGGGCAACACCACGCCTAACAGAAGTAAGCAACGCCCCCAGCCTTGACACCACCGTTCCCAAAGCCTTTGGCGACTGGAAAGAGGTACCCAGCCCATTTATGCAAGTCAGCTTAACGACCGGGTTGGACCCCAATATGGACCAACCCTACGACCAAGTGACAATGCGCACGTACGTCAACAGCAAAGGGCAGCAAATTATGCTGGCTTTGGCTTGGGGAAAACGTCAGAAGCAAGAGGTCAAGATTCATCGCCCGGACCTTTGTTATGTGGCGCAGGGTTACAAAATCGCTTCCCTCAAGACGGCCCAATTCAACGATATCGCAGCCGAGCCCAGAGCCGTCTTGGGAAAGCAAATGGTGGCGAAGTCTTCACGCAATAGCGAAGCAGTCTTGTATTGGATGCGCATCGGGGGGCTTTTCAGTGAAGACGCATTTGCAACCCGCGCTTACATCATGAAAGAAGGTTTCGCTGGCCGCATACCAGACGGGATCCTGGTTCGGGCTTCGATGCGCTTCACTGACCCAAGCCAAGAACAGAACGCCTGGCCACTGCTTGATGCATTTCTCGTAGATTTGGTCAAGGCCGTGCCCCCTGAAACCCGGGCGCTGTTGCTGGGCAATCCGAGATCTGAAACCACACCACATGGCACATGATCATTTCGGAGGCATGTCTTCGGATGCAGCCCATGGCCCACGCAGATACAGCCTCGTAGACGTTTTCCTTTGGGGAACAATTCTCGCCAATATTGCAGTGGCGATCATGCTGCCGAACCTGATTTCTTCGGGTTTGGCTACTGCCCTTTACCTGATTTTGTTGTCCCGAATCTTCAAGAAGAGTCCACTCGGGTTTTTGCTTTTTTCACCCATCATCTTTCTGCACTTCTCCGCGCTAATTTCGCTAAATGCGATTGAAGCAGGAGCGTACATGAAGGAAATGGGACGATTGGGCCACGCGTCTGCCGCCGGCGCCACCTGGGTATTGGTGGTTGGTGTGTTTATTTGGGTAGCGACATCTGTGTTTACTCACAACCGCAAAGCCCCAACAAAACCCACCATTGCACTTGATGCGTCTAGGCATCGATTCATTGGCACTTGGGCTGCGCCTCTAGTCGTCTGCCTGTTTATCTTGTGGCTGCTAATGAAAGGGGCATCAACCGGCTTTCCACTGATAGATGGTTTTGACCGTTTTGCCTATCGCCGGGTTGCCGGCGACCCGATCACACTCAACATACTCAACCTTAAGGTTGTCATTTCGGCTTTTTTGGCTTTGTCTGCTGTTAATTGCAATACCGCCATTAAGCGCAATTGGCACCATGTTATTTTTGCAGCCTACCTAGGCACATCGTTCCTATTTGGTGACAAGTTCTTCATCATTATCTCGGCTTCGCTGTATTACGTTGCGATCCAACTCGCCTTTCGTCCAGAGATCATTGCCCGACAAGCGAAAAGGTTCTTTTTACCCGCAACTGGAGCCCTACTCGTCGCAATTGCGATGACGGTTTATATCTACTCAGGGCTTGGGACCTACGGTGTGGACAAGACCTTTCAGTTGCTAATCGAACGTTTTGCCTCGCAAGGACAACTTTGGTTTATTGCCTTCACCGAAAACTTCCACTGGATAGGTTTCGATACTTATGGCGTTAAAGAAAACCTTAATGCTTTGATAGAGAACCCCCATCAGGACTACGTGTTCGAAAAGCGCCTAAGCGCCTTCTACTTCATTGAGACCTATGCTCCCAGCAAGATGTTTCTTTCATTCGTTGGGAACCAAGGATATGTCGCTCCCACAGGGGTTTTTGAAGCCTACATGATAGAAATGTTTGGATTTTTCGGCGGTCTAACTGTCGTAGCACTTGCTGCCACTTTGCTGGGTTGTATTGCTCGCTGCATTCGCTATGCCGTTACCACCGGCAATCCGTTCACTGTACTGTTACCCGCCTACATATTGGTTCAGTTTTATTACCTTATTGCGGCTGGCACTCCGTTCAATGTTTTCGGTGCTAGTGCTTTTAAGGCTTATGCCGCCTTCGCAACACTGCAATGGGCTGTCACTTTTTGGGTCAGAAAAACTGACCTAAGCAACGCAGGGCGGAGTGAACACAACTCCACACCTCTCACCAAAAATCAAAACTAAGACATCATCATGCGTATCCTGCACTTGAGCATGCTATACCCCCCGCACATCATTGGCGGAGCAGAAAAGTCCGTTGCTTTGCTGGCAGAGGCACAGTCCGCGGCGGGCCACCAAGTCGCTGCAAGTTGCACTACTCCCGGAGCTGCGGTACAGGAGACTATCAATGGGGTTAGCGTCTACCGGATGCCCCATGAAACCGACTTCTGGGCCGAAGAGTGGCCACAGCACTCGTCACTAGAGCGAGGCCTGCGGCGCATAAAGATGCCGTTCAACTCGAAACTTGAACGGCGTTTCTCAGAGGTCATTGAAGACTTCAAACCAGATGTTGTGCACACCCACTCAATGACCGATGTTTCCACGCGCGCTTGGTTGGCCGCGCGCGAGCAAGGTGTGCCGATAGTGCATACCCTTCGGGACTACGATTTGCTTTGCGCCCATTCGTCCATGTTCAAGGACGGTCAGCGCTGCACCAAACGGCACTTGAAATGCCAATTTTTCACCCATTTCAAAAAAGACCACCACCTTTGTGTGAGTGCAGTTGTAGGTGTGGGGGCCGAAATACTGCAAACCCATATCGACCACGGTTACTTTGCCCATGTTCCTGCCGATTTGAGGCGAGTCATCTGGAACCCTGCAGTGGTGGACGGTGTGCCCCCCGACTACCAAAAACCAGCGCTGAATGGCCCAATTGTGTTTGGATACCTTGGCCGCATTAGTGTCGACAAAGGAGTAGGCAAATTGTTTGAGGCCTGCCGGAAACTACCACGAGATGGCTGGCGCCTGGTATTGGCCGGGAGACCGGCGCAAGATGATGAGCCGCTGATGAATGCAGCGGGTGACCTACCCGTAGATTTTTTGGGCTTTATTTCGCCAAAGGTATTTTTTGAGCAGATTGATGTGCTGGTCGCGCCCTCCATATGGGCCGAGCCCCTGCCACGCACAATCTTGGAGTCTTATGCCATGGGCATCCCGGCTCTAGGTGCCGACTCAGGTGGTATACCTGATCTGATAGGTCACAACAACACAGCATGGCTGTACCCTGCCACCGACGCTGAAGCGCTGGCAGAGCGCATGCAAAGCATACTGGCAGCAGGCCGCACAGCATTGCCGGGTCGTGCCACGTTTCAATCCGTTTTAGACCGCACTACGCCTGAAAGAGTCTTGCAAAACTATGACGAGGTCTACCAAAGAGTAGTTGTGCAGCATGGTTGATCTGGGGCGGTATGCAGCATTTCGAGGCTGGAGGGTGCTGTGATCATTCGTAGCATCGGCTTGATGACGGTCATTAACATTCTGAAGGGTGCAGTCAGTCTTCTGCTTTCCTTTTATGTTGCCAAAGCTGTTTCCCCTGCCGAGTTTGGTCTGATTGCATTTGCGATACCGCTGGCGGCGCTGATAACTCTGTTGACCGACCTTGGCATTGCCAATGCGATCGTACGGGAGCGCAGTCTTAGCAAAGCCCAGTCTGGTTCCGCCCTGGTCATGATGCTTGCCTTCGGGTTAGTCGGTGGCGGCACTCTTGCACTTCTTGCCACGCCTATTCAATGGGCTTCGGGCTTGCCAGGCGTACATGATGTAGTACTAGGCTTCGCGGTTGTGGCCTGTTTTTCGGTGTGGGCAACCTGTCCACGGGCCTTGGTTGAACGCGAGTTGCAATACAGCACCATTAGCGCCGTAGAACTTACCGCCTTGTTAGCAGGCACCGGAGGGTTTTTCTTTGCGTTGCACGCCGGCTGGGGTGTTTTTGCACTGGTTGCGTTTCACGTCATCCTCCAGTGCATACGCAGCCTGGTTTTTTTGTGGTGTGCGCGCGGTTTGTTTACTTGGGTACTAGTACCGCGTGGCATTAAGCCGTTGCTACAAACCGGTGGTTGGATCTTTGCATCGAATCTGCTTTCTTATGCATCTCGCAATCTGGATCGCTTCATCATTGCGGCCAACCTTGGTGCTGCGGCCGTGGGGCTGTATGGTTTTGCCTATCAATTCATGACGGTGCCACTTGTTTTGCTGGCTTGGCCGGCAAGTGGTGTGCTTATGTCCACGCTGTCGCGCCTGAATGACGATATCGAGAGCAAAAAGAAAGTGGTCGAGGGTTTCCTCGCCATCACAGCAGCTGCGGTGTTTCCAATGATGGCTTCAATTGCATTTCTGTCTTCATATCCCTTGCAATCCTTTTTGTCCGATAAATGGCTTGGTGTTGATCACTACATCGCGTTACTGGCTCCACTAGGGGCAGCGCAAGCGCTTGCGGTCTATGCTAGTGCAACCCTTGTCGCTGATGGTCGAATGGTATTGAACTTTCGACTTAGTTTACTAAACGGGTTAATTATCCCAATTGGATTTCTAGTTAGCGCTCCGTTCGGTCTAAGTGTTTCCGTATCTAGCTATTTGCTGTTGAATAGTATTGTTTGTGGACTAATGATTTACTATATGTGCTCAACGACTAACATTTCTGCACGAAACTTTATTGAACTGCTGTTGCCAGGAATTTTGGCAACTATCGTTGTTGTATTGGTAAACCTGATGCCAATACGTTCTACTGACTCAGCAAAAACGGATTGGGTGATATTAACTAGCGCCTCAGTCTTTGGAGTTTTTGTTTCAATAATTATTTTTAGAGCGCGCTTAATTTCGCATTATGTTGTTCTGAAGTCTTTGCGTTTAGCAAAAGCAAATGCTGCAAGTTGACTTGTTCATCTAGATGAAATAGCGAACCTATTCGAAATTTATGAGCAGCTTTAAAGAATTTGCAAATGTGATTTCGATGGATGTGCAAGCAAGCACTGGACGTCGAGGCTTAACGGCTGTTTTGTCAGCCTTAATCTACGAACCGGGTTATTCATACGTGTTTTTCCACCGAATTGCAGTTCTGCTGTACTCAGGCGGTCTACCACGATTTGGCAAATTTATTTGGAAGCGAAACTCGGTTCGCTATGGGTGTTACTTGCATCTGCATGCCAAGATTGCCGGTGGATTAAAGCTTCCGCATCCAGTAGGCGTAGTCGTCGGTGAGGGGGTTGAGATTGAAGAATGGGTAACGCTATATCAAGGCGTAACGCTCGGCAAAGGCTACGCGCAAAACACTTATCCAACAATTGGAACTCGAACTACTGTTTTCGCGAATGCGATTGTTTTTGGCGCCGTTAGGATAGGTTCGAATGCAGTTATTGGCGCAGGGGCAATTGTGAACAAGCCAGTGACCGGCGGTGATGTTGTTGCAGGGAACCCTGCAAAGTCTATTCATTCGACGCCGATTCACGTTGAGATTAGTGGAACGCAATGATTGATTTTTCTGCGATAAAGGTGAAGCTTAGAGCAGCCATCGGTACACTTTTGGCAGTTTGGGCGGAGTACCGCGTCACAGTTTCGGGCTTTGAAGTCAAAGGCCTGCACCCCAGACCTTCACATCGATTTGCAAAGATCGCAGTTCTTTCATTTTTCGGTCGACACAATGGTATTTCAGCTGGCGCACTTTGGCAGATCGATGCGCTTACTGAGGCTGGGATATCAGCCTTTCAACTGGACGTAACAGCTGCTATTCGAAATCCCTTGTTTCGGCTGTCGGCTGAGTCTACGGGAGCGCCAAGCTGTATGGTTATTCACACAGATGGACAACGGGTGGCAGTTGCACTTAGCGCAATACCCAGGGCAATGCGCAGTGCCTTTAGGGTGGGCTACTGTGCATGGGAATTGCCTGATCCACCGCTGGCTTGGGGGCGCTTTGATAGATTTCTGCACGAGGTGTGGACACCAAGCGAATTCAGCCGTCTAGCACTACAAAAAATGTGCGAGAAGCCGGTGCGAGTCGTAAGGCACGTAGTACGCGCGCCTACAAACGTAAACGACCGTGCGATGCGTGATCGACTTGGGTTAAGCGACTCGGATTTTGTAGTTTTAGCCATGGCAGATGTGCGCTCTAGCCTTGCGCGCAAGAACCCATTTGGCGCCATCGCAGCCTTTAGGCAAGGGCTTGGCACACACGCAAATGCCGTCCTGGTGCTCAAGGTATCTGGCGCTGACCATGACCCCACTACTTTTGCCTCCTTACAGGCAGCATTGGATGGTAGTCGCGTAGTGCTCTTGTTGGACCGGCTAAGCATGGACGAACAGTGGCAACTCTATGCAGCTTGCGATGTTTTCATCTCTCTCCATCGCGCAGAAGGCTACGGCCTGCCAATGGCGGAAGCTATGGCTATCGGCAGGCCAGTAGTAGGAACGGGATGGTCGGGCAATCTAGACTTCATGAACGCCACTAACTCCGCGCTGGTGGACTACAAACTGGTCGAGATAAACGACCCCCAAGGTGTCTATGCCGGTAGCACTTGGGCCGAGCCGTCAGTGGCACATGCTGCGGAATGGCTGGGACGCCTACATGCCTCTTCCGATCTACGAGCTGAGCTTGGGAATGCAGCGGCTCAAAGCATGACCATTTCGCAGCAGATGAAGGAGTTCAATAACCAGATAAGAAGTACCCATTTGGTCGACAGCGAAAAGAAAATGGAGAGAACCAGTTGAAAACTTTCTGGACATCAATACATTATCTTCGCGCAATTGCTGCATTAATGGTGGTCACGCACCACGTACCTTATGCGCTAAACAGTTGGGGATTCAAAACCCCCCTTGCATTTGATTTGGGAGCATGGGGCGTAGATCTCTTTTTTGTAATCAGTGGCTTCGTTATGGCATCAACGAGTGGTCTGACTCCCGGCCCAGCCACTGCCAAACGCTTTCTTGTAAGTCGATTCATTCGAATAGTACCCATGTACTGGGTAGTGATCCTTTTTCCAGTTCTATTGGGCCTCGTGTTTCCAAGCATTTTTCGCAGCTTCAACTTCCCGATTGAACAAGTCTTGAAATCTATGTTCTTCGTCCCTTACCTTGATGATCGAGGACTTATGCGACCCGTCGTGTCGCAGGGTTGGACCTTGAATTTTGAGATGTACTTTTACGCGACTATTGCATTGGCGCTTTTGTTTTTTTCGCGATGGCGATTGCTTGCAATATTTACACTCTTGATGGCAGTTTTCTCTGCAATTCGAATGGATGTTTTTTCACTGCCTCCAGCCATGCAGGTTTATGCAGCGCCAATCGTTTTTGAGTTTTTGCTGGGCTTACTGCTGCCTAGCTTTTTGGATCGTATGAATTGGCAGGCAAGCCGCAAGCTACCAATTGGCATTTTCTGCATAGCCCTTGCTCTTGTTATTCTCATAAGTGCGCCGTCTGGACTACATCAGGAATACAACTCAATTGATCGCTTGGTGTACTGGGGTAGTGCGGCATTTGCCACTGCACTCGGCTTTTGTTTGTTGGAACCGGTTTTTGGCAAGGCCAAAATTGCCATGCTGTTGGGTGACGCATCTTATGCTATCTATCTAGTTCACGGTTTAGTCTTCGGGTTACTCCTAAAGCTAATTCCCAAGTCAACTCCACTCCTGCTTGCCGGTACTCTTGCATTTTTCGCTGCCATTTTAGTTGGGCAGTTCTTCCACTTGCTCCTTGAAAAGCCCATAACCAAAATACTGCGCGATTGCCTCGTTCCAGCAAAAGATCGGGAAGCTTAGGAATGAGGAGTCACTACTTTTCATACGCATGCAAAGTCCTTGCTTCAATGCGGACTTGCAAAGGCTTCTTTCGGATGCCGAGCGTTCTAATCACGTTGACTTGCATCTCAGTGCTTGCTGCGGATTCAAGTTCGCAAATGCAAAGTATGGAATTCCAAAGCTTTGACCAATGGTCGAGCCTCGCCGGTGGCCAACACGAGAGCCCTGCCATGGCAAGCAGTCGCAAACATGACTTGTTGTCCCAATGGCTAGGAGCGGACGGACAAACGGTGACTTTGGTTGTACGCCAACCGGTTTTCCTGAACAACCGCAAACGTGTGTCACTCAGCCCACCGCCAAAGGGCACGGACGCGCGGCCACTGGTAGAGAGCGCTTTGCAGCGGCTGCGTTCGGAAAACGCAAACACGCTAAGCCTGGCGCCTGGCGACTATGATTTCTTGTCAACTGAGCCCAAGTTCAAGTCACATCTGCGCTTGGAGGATCTGTCTGATTTCATCCTGGAGGGCAATGGCGCACGGTTGAACTTCTACAACAACGCGCCAGGCATTTGGATTCAACAATCGCAACGTATCCGGGTTGAGCAGCTGACGCTTAACTATGCTTTGCGCACTACTTCAATTGGGCGCATTGTTGACCGTGCGGGGCAACGGGTTTTGGTAATCGACGGCGCATATCCGGTAGATGCATTGAACGAAATTGCGCAAATAGTCGAGCTCCGACCTGATGCCATGCGCTATGTTGTCGGGGGTGGCCGGGTGATTTTTTCTCCTAAAGACACCAGTCAAGTTAGATTTTTGGGTGCGCAGACTTATGCGTCTCCACGGTTTGCAAAGCTGGTTCCAAGCAGCCGCTACATGGTCTTGCACCAGTATTACGGCGGGCAAGCTGTAAAGATTGATGGTCAACGCACGCCAAGTCAAACAGAAGACATTACTCTTGCAGCCCTACAGCTGCATGCGACCCCTGGCATGGGTATTACGGTCACCGGCTTGCGCCGTGGTCTGGCAGTCATCGATAGCCAGTTTGTTGCAGCGGGAGACGGTTCGAATGCGGGTGGGGTGTCTTGGGACGGGGTGCACGTGCACTCTGGTGGCGGAGACATCTTGATCAAAGGCAATCGATTTGAGTTGCTAGGGGATGATGCAATCAATCTGAGTAACCCTATTCACACGATACGAACATTAGATTCAACAACAAGACGCGTGACTCTTGCAGGCTCGTCAAGATTCATCACCCAAGGGGACACACTTGCCTTCTTTACCGACGATGGTGGTTACCAAGGTTCGTCCAGAGTAACAGCTAGACCGGTTGCTGCCGGGAACAATGAGTTTTTGCTGAGCCTTGACGAGTTGCCCGCAGGCGTGGGTTTGAGTTCGGTAGTGCGTACGGTTGAAATGATTACGCGGAGATTTGTAATCGCCGACAATTTGATCCAAAACATCGGTGGCCATGCAGTCTTAGCTCAGATCCCCCATGGGCTGATAGTCAACAACTCTGTGCAGAACATTAACCGCAACGCGATACGCCTGCTGTCTGATATTGGCACTTGGAATGAGGGGGTCGGAGCCTTCAATATAGCGGTCCGCAGCAACACGATTGTCAACCCAGGTGTGGACCCCGTTCTCGACTTTCCATGGGCGGCAATAACTGCTTACAGCGGAGCGCGCGGCCGAGTGCTGTCGCCACATTTCTACAACCGGGATTTGGAGATAAGCGACAACAGAATCGAAAACTACAAACAGGGCTGTATTTCGGTGACAAATAGTCTCGGTGTAGTGTCGCGAAGAAACACATGCATTCGCGATTCAAACGCTGAAAAGACTGCTTTGCCGTGGTTTGTAGTTCGCTCTAAGGGAGTGATAAATGAATAAAAAAGTATTGATAAACGGGCGCTTCCTGGGCAGGAAAGTTACGGGCGTTGATCGATTTGCGATTGAAGTCCTTCGTGCTTTGGATGAACTATATGAGACTGCAGACGTAGCCATCTCTGATATTGAAATTGAAGTACTTGCACCAGTCGGTGTGAACGAATTGGCTGGTTTGCGCCATATTCCTATCCGCCAAGTTGGCAGTTTGAGTGGCCAAGCATGGGAGCAATTCAGTCTGCTAAAAGAAGCAGGCGATGTTTTGTTGGTTAACCTGTGCAATACAGCGCCGCTCTTACATAGAAAACAGCTTGCTGTCATCCATGATGCGGCTACTGCACGAGCACCATCTTCTTACAGCAAAACGTTCCGGCTCTGGTACAGCTTACTAATCCCCTGTCTGTACACAAGGGCGAAGTCCGTTTGCACTGTTTCTCAGTTTTCAAGGGATGATCTGGCCACTCTTTATGGGGTACGCAACGACGTCATGGTCTTGCCCGAAGGCACAGACCATATGGATCGGACAAATGCCGATGTTCGCGTATTGGAAAAAGTAGGGCTTACCCAACGACCCTATGTATTGGCAGTCAGCAGTTTGGCTCCGCACAAGAACTTTGAAACTGTTGTCCGCGCTGTCGCATTGATGGGGGAAATAGACTTCGATGTAGTGATAGCAGGAGGACTCAATCCGGCAATTTTTGCGAAGGCTGGAAACACACTTCCGAGTTCAGTGAAGTATGCGGGCTATGTTACAGATGCCGAGCTAAAGGCTTTGTATGAACATGCGAGCTGCTTCATCTTCCCTTCAATTTACGAAGGCTATGGGCTTCCACCCACTGAAGCAATGGCTTCAGGCTGTGCCGTCATTGCATCGAATGCTGCCGCGATTCCAGAGACTTGCGGAGAAGCGGCGTTGTACTTTGACCCCAAAAGTCCGGCAGATTTGGCACGAGTGTTGCAAGTTTTTATGGCTCAACCGCAGCTTCAAGAAAAGATGCGATCGTTAGGCCGTGCGAAAGCAAAAACCATGAGATGGCGAAACACCGCTATCGGTCTCTTGAATGAAATTAAGCGAATTGCATGATGCAAAAATCCCTAAACTCAACAGAACCGCGAGTGGCCATCGTTCACGAGTGGCTGAAGACCTATGCCGGATCTGAAAAGGTTGTAGAGCAACTTTTGACCATCTGGCCCGATGCGGATCTATTCTCTGTGGTGGACTTTGTGCCTGAGGGCGAGCGCGCCTTTTTGCAAGGCAAGAAGCCAACCACCACGTTCATTCAAAAGATGCCTTGGGCTGCAAACAAGTTTCGCGGTTACCTGCCCTTTATGCCTTTAGCCATAGAGCAGTTGGATGTTTCTGCCTATGACGTGGTGATTTCCTCTAACCATGCGGTGGCCAAAGGCGTGCTCACCGGCCCAAACCAGATGCATGTGAGCTATGTGCACTCGCCGATGCGCTACGCCTGGGACATGCAACACCAGTACTTGGCAGAGTCAAACATGGTTTCTGGTGTCAAGAGCTGGATCGTTCGGGCCATGTTGCATTACATGCGCCTGTGGGATTTTCGCGCCGCCAATGGCGTAGATGAGTTTTTGGCCAATTCGTCATTTATTGCCGGACGCATTCGCAAGTCTTACCGGAGGGAAGCGGTGGTGTTGTACCCGCCGGTGGATGTTGAGCGATTTGCACTGCATACGGAAAAAGAGGATTTCTATTTAAGTGCGTGCCGCATGGTGCCTTACAAGCGAGTGCCACTCGTCGTCGAGGCATTCCGCAAGATGCCAGACAAGCGCTTGGTGGTAGTGGGTGATGGCCCGGACTTCGATCGCATCAAGCAAAACTGCCCACCCAATGTCGAAATCAAGGGCTTTTTGCCAACCAACGATTTGGTGGATTTGATGCAACGTGCCAAGGCAATGGTGTTCGCCGCCGAAGAAGATTTTGGAATTGCTCCGGTTGAAGCACAAGCCTGTGGGACCCCCATCATTGCCTACGGGCGCGGCGGTTCGCTCGAAACGGTACAAGGCGACCCTGCCAAGGGGGACATTACAGGGCTGTTTTTCGAAGAGCAAACTGAAGACGCTATCTGCAAAGCCGTGCAGTGTTTTGAATCAGTGCAAGACAGCATAACGCCCGAAGCTTGCCGAGCCCACGCTGAGAAGTTCTCAATTGAAGCCTTTCGGCAACGGATGTCGTCATTCGTTAATGACCGCTGGGCAAAATTTAACAACGCGAAGCGCGGGTTTCAAATTTGGGAGTAGATGTGAAAAAAGTAGTGATTTTTGGTGGCACAGGCTTTATTGGCCTGCATTTTTCAAAGTACTTGCTGGCGCGAGCAGGCTTTGACCATGTAGTTCTGGCTGATATCAAGCCGCCAGCAGAACACATTGCTTCGCAATTTGTGAAGGACGAAATAGAGCGCGGGCGGATCAGCTACGTTTACAGCGACGTAAGGAAAAGTATCGACAGCAGCCTCTTTGGCGACCTGGGTGACATTAAGTTTTTAGCAAACTTTGCCGCTGTTCACAGAGAACCGGGTCACCCTGCCAACGAGTACTTCGAAACCAACATCCCCGGTGCTCGAAACGTTTGTGCTTTTGCTGAACAAATTGGATGCGACGACATTTTGTTCACCAGCAGCATTTCGCCCTACGGGCCTAGCGAAACGCCTCGCTCTGAGACTGACATTCCAACGCCAGAGACGGCATATGGATCTTCCAAGTACGCAGCTGAATTGATACACGAGGCCTGGCGATGCCGAGGTATTGGTGAACGACGTCTCCTGGTAGTCAGGCCCGGCGTGGTCTTTGGTCCTGGCGAAGGCGGAAACGTCTCTCGTTTGGTTAGCGCGCTCACCAAAGGTTTTTTTGTGTACGCTGGAAATCGCCAAACACGCAAAGCTGGCATCTACGTCAAGGAGCTGTGCAATGCCATGTGGTGGATGCATGAACTTCAGGCAAACCGCCCACCAGCGCTCGCGACAGCAAACATGACGATGAATCCCGGCCCCTCGATGGAAGAGTACGTTGAAACGGTTCAAGAAGTCGCCAAGAAGCGTGCGTTTGTCCCATCGATCCCTGTCTGGTCCCTGATGTTGGCAGCGAGACTTGTCCAAACGCTTCTGGGGCCCTTCGGCGTCTTTAAGTCAGTGAACGTGGTGCGCGTGCGCAAGATTATTCGGTCAAACAACATTGTTCCAGGCGTATTGGCTGCTGAAGGTTATCCATACCAATACACGCTGCAATCTGCACTTGCAGATTGGCGCAAAGACATGCCTAGCGAATGGGGTATTCGCTGATTTTCTGGACATGGCGCTATCAAAAGTGAAGCTGTTCGCGCAGATTCCATGAGCGCTAGAGGCCCATTTTGTTTAAATTTGAGAGGGAGTAAGTCATGAAGATTACCGTGATTGGAACGGGTTATGTGGGCTTGGTATCAGGCACTTGCCTAGCCGAAGTAGGCAATGAAGTTCTTTGTTTGGATGTGGACCCCGCCAAGATCAAAATCTTGGAGGATGGAGGAATTCCAATATTCGAACCCGGCCTGCAAGAGATGGTGAAACGTAATGTGGCGGCTGGCCGCTTGCATTTCACAACGGATGTGCAACGTGCTGCGCACTTTGGCACGATTCAATTCATTGCGGTTGGCACTCCACCCGATGAAGACGGCTCAGCCGACATGAAATACGTGATTGCCGCTGCACGCAATATTGGCAAGCACATGACCGACTACAAAGTAGTCGTAGATAAAAGCACGGTGCCTGTGGGAACTGCGGATGCCGTGAACGCTGCTATTGAGGATGAACTGAAGAAGCGCGGGGTAGAGATTCCGTATAGCGTGGTGTCTAACCCCGAGTTTTTAAAAGAAGGAGCAGCGGTAGAAGACTTTATGAAACCTGACCGCATCATCATTGGTTGCAGCGATGAGCAAGCGGCACTGAATATGCGTGCTCTTTATGCGCCTTTCCAGCGTAACCACGACAAGTTGGTGCTGATGGATGTGCGTAGTGCTGAGTTGACTAAATATGCTGCAAATGCCATGTTGGCGACCCGCATTAGCTTTATGAATGAGTTGGCCAATCTGGCTGAAAAGTTGGGCGCAGATATTGAAAATGTGCGCAAGGGTATTGGTTCTGACCCACGTATTGGCTACGACTTCTTGTACGCAGGTGCGGGTTATGGTGGATCTTGCTTTCCAAAAGACGTTAAAGCGCTCATCAAAACAGCCGCAGACGATGGAGGCATTGAACTCAAGGTGCTGACCGCGGTTGAAGAGGCCAATGACGCGCAAAAGCATGTACTGGCCAGCAAGATTAAGTCCCGTTTCGGTGCTGATTTAACTGGTAAACACTTCGCACTTTGGGGCCTCGCTTTCAAAGCCAACACAGATGACATGCGGGAAGCGACTAGCCGAGAGGTCATTAAAGATCTTCTTGCAGCTGGAGCAACTGTGACGGCTTACGACCCGGTCGCCATGAAGGAGGCCGCACACTGCTTCCCGGATGAACCACGCATAACCTATGTGGAGAGCCAGTCAAGTGCGCTCGCCAAAGCAGATGCACTGGTCATTGTTACGGAATGGAAAGAATTCCGGAGTCCTGATTTTGCAGGGATCAAGTCGACACTTAAGTCGCCGGTGATATTCGATGGCCGGAATATGTATGACCCGAAGTTGGTCCGTTCCATGGGAATTGAATACCACGCAATCGGCCGTTGAAGGCTAGGTCAGACAGGGAGGGAATATGAAAATACTAGTAACTGGTGCAGCCGGATTTATAGGTATGCACACTTGTCTGCGCTTGCTTGAGCGCGGAGACGAAGTCTTTGGTATTGATAACTTGAACGACTACTATGAAGTTAGTCTGAAAGAAGCACGGCTTAAGACGCTGCTGGGTTACAAGAACTTCAATTTTAAGAAAATTGATGTTGCACACGCGCACGATATCAATGAAGTGTTTGAGGACTTCAAGCCTGCACGATTAGTGCACCTAGCCGCACAAGCAGGTGTGCGGTACTCGATTCAAAATCCGAAAGCCTATTTGGACTCAAATCTGGTGGGATTCGGAAACATATTGGAAGGGTGCAGGCACAACGGAATTGAACACTTGGTTTATGCCAGTAGCTCGAGTGTGTACGGTGGAAACACCAATATGCCATTCAGTGAGCATGACAGTGTCAATCACCCTGTGAGCTTGTATGCGGCTACAAAGAAGGCCAACGAACTGATGGCTCATACATACAGCCATTTGTTTCGACTTCCCACAACGGGCTTGCGCTTCTTTACGGTATACGGCCCGTGGGGGCGGCCAGATATGGCTCCAATCCTGTTTACGAAAGCCATACTTGCTGGGAAGGCAATTGACGTATTCAATTATGGAAACATGAAGCGCGACTTCACATACATCGATGACATCGTTGAAGGGGTGATTCGTGTTTTGGACAAGCCAGCACAAGCAAATGAGCGTTTTGACTCAAGCGCACCCGATGCAGCGTCGAGTCATGCACCTTACCGAATCTTCAATATCGGAAACAACAGGCCGACTCCACTCTTGGAATTTATTGATGCAATTGAGACATCGCTGGGGAAGGTTGCAGTCAAGACTCTTTTGCCGATACAGCCAGGAGACGTCGAGACAACTGCAGCTAACACAGACGAACTGAACCGTTGGGTAGGTTTCAAACCGAAGACTGATATTCGTGATGGTGTTGCGAACTTCGTGAATTGGTACAAAGCTTTTTACAAGGTTTAAATGTAGTTACCAGTGCCAGTGAGGAACGCTTCCGCCCTTTGCCCACGATCTATGTATTGCTAGGGTTGGAAGAGGCGAGTCCACTCGAAACATCATTTGGAACCTATACATGACAGTACTGACTCTCCAAGACATGGCCACGCAGTCGGGTGTGGCCTTCGGCACCAGCGGTGCGCGCGGCAAAGTAGCCGACATGACGCCGGACTTGTGCCATGCCTACACCACTGCCTTCCTGAATGCGGTGGTGCCCAAGGCCACCACCATCGTGCTGGGGCATGACCTGCGCCCTAGCAGCCCTGAGATTGCCGCAGCCTGTGCTGCCGCTATTGAGAGCCTGGGCATGACGGTTGTTTACGGTGGTGCCCTGCCCACCCCTGCGCTGGCTTTGTACGCTGCGCAAACCGGCTCACCAGCCATTGTGGTGACGGGCAGCCACATTCCGTTTGACCGCAACGGCATCAAGTTTTACAAAGAAGACGGCGAGATCACCAAGGCAGACGAGCGGGCCATGCTCGACTTTTTGGTGGGTCTGCCAAAACAACTCAAGCTACCCAAGCTGCCGGCCCCAGACGCACGGGTGGAACAGGCGTATCTGGACCGCTACATCCGGTTTTTTGGGGCCAACGCCTTGCTGGGTGAAACGATAGCCGTCTATGAGCACAGCAGCGTGGCGAGGGATGTGCTGCGCACCATCCTGGAATCGCTGGGTGCCGAAGTGATATCGCTGGGGCGCACTGATGTGTTTGTGCCCATAGATACAGAAGCCGTGCGCCATGAAGACATTGAGCAGGCCCGCGAGTGGGCGGAACTGTATGACTTTGACGCGATTGTTTCGACCGACGGAGATGCGGACCGCCCGCTGATTGGCGACGAAAAAGGCGAATGGATGCGTGGCGATGTAGTTGGCATTTTGACTGCCCAGTACCTGCATGCCACCGCCGTAGTGACGCCGGTGAGCAGCAACAGTGCCCTGGAGCGCACCCAGAGTTTTGCGCAAGTGGTGCGCACACGCATTGGCTCGCCTTACGTTATTGAGGGCATGCAACAGGCAGCGCACGACGGTGCCGAGCTGGTCGTGGGTTACGAAGCCAATGGCGGCTTTTTGCTGGGTAGCCAGGTACTGCGCAAAGGGCAGCGGCTTGGCCCCCTGCCCACCCGGGATGCCGTGTTGCCGATGCTGGCCCTGCTATGCGGAGCCAAGGCGCAAGCGCTAAAAATGTCAGAGGTGGGCTACCGCCTGCCCAAGCGTTTTACGGCCAGCGACCGCATTCAGAACTTTGCCACTGCTAGCAGCCGCGAGCTGATTGCCAGCCTGCGCAATGACCATGTGCTGCTGCGCAATGTGATGGCGCCCCAGGCAGGACCGGTAGAAGCCATTGACGAAACTGACGGCCTGCGGGTGCACTTTGCGTCTGGCGACATTGTGCATTTGCGCCCCAGCGGCAACGCCCCCGAGCTGCGCTGCTACGCCGAAAGCACCAGTGTGCGGAGTGCCAAGCGCCTGTGCGACGAGTGCCTGCTGCGAATCCTGAAAACTGCAGCGCCTGCGTAACGTTTGTGCGACAACCGGCCCGAACGGACTATGTACAGCTCCAAGGGCTAACCCTAATATGAAGTCAGCTGAAAAGGTTTCAGCTCACAACTGAAATAAGGGATGGACATGAAATTTAAAACTGCAATTGCAGCCGCAGCCGTAGCGGCAGCGTCTGTGGGCGCTCAAGCGTCTGTCATCACCGGTAACAGCGCAACTTTTGTTGCAGGTACCTTTACCGATACTTACGTTACCGATGTGATCGTGACCGGCCTGTCCAACGTGACCGGCTCTTTTGATTACCTGCTGAGCGCCACTGGTGCTTCAGGCGCCTCGTATGTTGGCGCTGCGGTTACAGGTCTGACCACATCGATTTATCTCGGCAACACGCTGAAGGGCACATCCACTGGTTTGAACTACAGCTTCAGCAATTTGCTGAGTGGCACTTACACTCTGAAGGCCTCCGGCTCCGTGGCCAATAACGGATTCAATGTGTTGATCAATAGCTACACCGTAACACCTGTGCCAGAACCCGAATCGTTCGCCATGTTGTTGGCTGGTTTGGGCGTGATGGGCGCGATTGCACGCCGTCGCAGCAAGACTGCTGCCTAAGCCACAAGGTTTAGCAACCCACAAAAAAGGGACTGCAATTGCAGTCCCTTTTTTTATGTCTTGCGGCAGCGTGCTGCTGCGGGATTAAGCTGCTTGGCGCCGGCGGCTTACAGCAGCGATGAGCCCGAGGCCGGCTAGCATCAGAGCGTAGGTTTCCGGCTCTGGCACGGCACTTACCTGCAAGTTGTCAACCG
The DNA here is from genome assembly GCF_059769165.1 of Curvibacter sp. Hmag1.1. Lineage (NCBI taxonomy): Bacteria > Pseudomonadati > Pseudomonadota > Betaproteobacteria > Burkholderiales > Comamonadaceae > Curvibacter > Curvibacter sp. Hmag1.1. Next base: position 2,868,374 of record NZ_JBMBGX010000002.1, on the reverse strand, counting down.
CCAGATAGCCACGCCCCGGCAGTGCCCCCAAAGTGACCGATCGAAGATGCGTGAAGCCCGTGAGCTGAAAGGTAGAGAACGCATCTGGCAAAACGGTGGCGCTCAAGCTCAGGGTACTGAAATCGGCTTTGAGCCCGGTGATGGACAGCGTGGCAGAAGTGCTGCCAAAGTTTTCCCAACCTCCGATATCAAGGGATAGCAGGTTGAAGAGCCCGCCGTCTTGCCGGCTGAACGTTTCTGTGCCCACACCAGCTTCATAGGCCAGATAGTGGTTGCCGGCTGCACCGAAGGTATCGAGATTAGTAACCCCATGCACGGCCAGCGGGAAAGTGCTGGAATACTTGAACACGTAGCCGCCCGAAACCACATCTGCTGAACCGCCGGCGCTGACCGCAGGCACATCCTGGAAGTCGACCGTAGCCCACGTTTGCGATGCGCCCAAAGAGATGAACGCGGTGATCATCAAGCGGTGGAATAAAGACTTTGTTTTCATATGCTCCCTTTGGTTATTGTTCACAAAATGCCAGTGATAAACGCGGTCGCCGTGCTAGTGTTGCCTGGCCCCCGCACTGTGCAACTCTGGGTAGTACCTGGCGGGATAACTGTGACCCCGAACCCGCTGCCTAGGGAATAGCCGCTGGGTAAACCGCCTTGCAGGAGGTTGCGGGCATCATCACAGGAAGCGATAGGCACCGTGTTGGCCGTGCTGATCTGCCGGGCAGCCACATTAATGGCCGAACCGGAAGTGAGTGAGCCGGCGACAGCTTGGGTTGCGGCTAGTTGGGCGTCGGTTCGCAAATCGACAAACTTGGGGATGGCCACAGCCGAGAGGATGCCAAGGATGACAATCACCATAACAAGCTCTATCAGCGTAAAGCCGGACTGACGGACTGAAGAAAAACGCATTCCCTGAACGTAACGAGTTGTTACAACATGATACGGGACCGAGGCGACATTGGGAATAGTCCGGATGATTGATCCAAACGGACTAGCAGGCAGACCTCCCGGATCGCAAACTGGCTACGAAGATAATTACAGACTCACCCAAGTTCACAAGAAACTCCATATGACCATTCTGGTAACCGGCGGCGCCGGCTTCATCGGCAGCAACTTTGTTATCGACTGGTTGGCCGGCTCGTCTGAGACTGTGGTGAACCTGGACAAGCTGACCTACGCAGGCAACCTGCAAAACCTTGCTTCTCTGGCTGATAACCCTGCCCATGTGTTTGTACAAGGCGACATTGGCGATGCGGAACTGATTACGCGACTGCTACAGCAGTATCAGCCTCGCGCCGTACTTAACTTTGCGGCAGAGAGCCACGTGGACCGCTCCATTCATGGCCCAGGCGAGTTCATACAGACCAACATTGTGGGCACCTTCCACTTGCTGGAAAGCGTGCGCGCTTATTGGGGCGCCTTGCCTGCTGAAGCCAAGGCGGCGTTCCGCTTCCTGCACGTCTCCACCGACGAGGTATACGGGTCTCTGACCAAGACAGATCCTGCTTTTGCCGAGACAAACCGCTATGAGCCGAACAGTCCGTACAGCGCCAGCAAAGCGGCTAGCGATCATTTGGTGCGCGCTTACCACCACACCTACGGCCTGCCGGTGCTGACCACCAACTGCAGCAACAACTACGGCCCCTACCATTTCCCCGAAAAACTGATCCCGCTGATGATCGTCAACGCCCAGGCCGGCAAACCCCTGCCCGTGTACGGCGATGGGCAGCAGATCCGCGACTGGTTGTATGTGAAAGACCACTGCAGCGCTATCCGACGTGTGCTGGAAGCCGGCGTATTGGGCGAAACCTACAACGTAGGCGGCTGGAACGAAAAGCCCAACCTGGACATCGTGCACACCGTGTGTGCCCTGCTGGATGAGCTCAAGCCCCGCGCGGACGGCAAGCCCTACAAAGAGCAGATCACTTATGTGACCGACCGGCCCGGCCACGACCGTCGCTACGCTATAGACGCCCGAAAAATTGAGCAGCAACTGGGCTGGAAACCATCTGAGACGTTTGAGACCGGCATTCGCAAAACCGTGCAGTGGTATCTGGACAACCCGCAGTGGGTAGCCAACGTGCTGAGCGGCGGCTACCGCGACTGGGTGAGCAAGCAATACGGCGACAGCAAGGCTGCAGCATGAAAATCTTGCTGTTGGGCCGAGGCGGCCAGGTAGGCTGGGAGTTGCAGCGTTCTCTGGGTGTGCTGGGCGAGGTGGTGGCGCTGGACTTTGATGCCAACCAAAACCCGCAGGGTTTGTGCGGCGACTTTACGGATATTGACGGGCTGGAACGCACGGTGGAAGCGGTGCAACCGGATGTGATTGTCAACGCTGCCGCTCACACGGCAGTGGACAAGGCCGAGAGCGAGCCCGAGCTTGCACGAACAATTAATGCCTTGGCGCCCGCTGCACTTGCGCGAGCAGCTATCAAAACAGGAGCATGGCTGGTCCACTACAGCACAGACTATGTGTTCGACGGAAGTGGTAACGCGCCTTGGAAGGAGACAGACGCGACCGGCCCTTTGAGTGTATACGGCCAGACCAAGCTAGAGGGTGAACAGGCAGTCGCCACGTGCCCCAAGCACCTGATCTTGCGAACCAGCTGGGTATACGCCACCCGGGGCGGCAACTTTGCCAAAACCATGCTGCGTCTGGCGGGTGAGCGGGATGCGCTCACCGTCATCAACGACCAGTTTGGCGCGCCCACCTCAGCCGAATTGCTGGCCGATGTGACGGCCCACGCCATTCGCAGCCTGCAAACCAGACCTGAGCTGGCAGGGCTGTACCACTGCATTGCCGCGGGTGAGACCACTTGGCATGGCTACGCGCAACATGTGCTGGAACAGGCTGCAACGCTGGGGTTGCCGCTCAAAGCCACGGCCGGCAAGGTTGCACCTACGGCGACCAGCAACTACCCCACACCGGCCAAGCGGCCGCTGAATTCACGCTTGGACACCACCAAACTGCAGGCCGCATTCGGACTGAAATTACCGCATTGGCAGGATGGTGTGAAGCGCATGTTGATCGAGATTGCAGGGAAGTAACCATGAACACTACAAATACAAAGCCGCGCAAAGGCATCATTCTGGCCGGAGGCTCGGGCACCCGCCTGTACCCGGCCACTCAGGCGGTCAGCAAACAACTACTGCCCATCTACGACAAGCCGATGATTTACTACCCCTTGAGCGTGCTACTGCTGGCAGGCATCAAGGAAGTGCTGGTGATCAGCACCCCCCAAGACACTCCGCGCTTTGAGCAACTCTTAGGCAATGGCAGCCAGTGGGGCATCCATATCGAGTACGCGGTGCAACCATCCCCGGATGGTTTGGCCCAAGCCTTCCTGATCGGTGAAGAGTTTCTGGACGGTGCGCCCAGCGCGCTGGTACTTGGCGACAACATCTTCTACGGCCACGACTTTGCAGGCTTGCTGCAGAGCGCAACGGCTCAAACCACAGGCGCCACTGTGTTTGCCTACGCCGTCAACGATCCTGAACGTTACGGCGTGGTGGAGTTTGACACTCAAGGCAAGGCGATTAGCTTGGAGGAAAAGCCCAAGGCTCCCAAGTCGCGCTACGCCGTAACCGGCCTGTACTTTTACGACGCGAATGTGGTGGAGATGGCCAAGCAGGTGAAACCCTCAGCCCGCGGCGAGCTTGAAATCACCGACCTGAACCGGATGTACTTGGAGCGCGGAGCTCTGGACGTACAAATTATGGGTCGCGGTTACGCGTGGCTGGACACCGGTACCCATGAGTCTATGCTTGAGGCAAGCCAGTTCATCCACACGATTGAGAACCGCCAAGGTCTGAAAGTGGCCTGCCCGGAAGAAATTGCCTGGCGCAGCGGCTGGATTGATGATGCGCAATTACAAAAACTGGCGCAACCCTTGGCCAAGTCCGGCTACGGACAGTACTTGTTCCGCTTGCTAAAGGAAAAGGTGTTCTGATGCAAGTGACCCGAACCGCCATTGCGGATGTGCTGCTACTCGAACCCAAAGTGTTCGGAGATGAACGTGGTTTCTTTTTTGAGAGCTTCAACGAGCGGGTGTTCCGCGAAGCGACCGGGGTGACCCTGCCCTTTGTGCAGGACAATCACTCCAAATCCAGCTACGCTGTTTTACGTGGTTTGCACTATCAAGTGCAACAACCCCAAGGCAAGTTGGTTCGGGTGGTATCGGGTGAGGTGTTTGACGTAGCGGTGGATATCCGGCCTGAATCCCCTACCTACGGCAAGTGGGTGGGCGAAATCTTGTCTGCCATTAACAAGCGACAGTTGTGGGTGCCGCCGGGCTTGGCGCACGGTTTCGTGGTGCTCTCCGAAACAGCTGAGTTTTTGTACAAAACTACGGATTACTACGCTCCGGAACATGAGCGATGCATTGCATGGAACGACCCGACGCTGGCTATCGGGTGGCCTGCGATGACCATTGCGCCCAAGCTTTCAGCCAAGGACGCTACTGGCACTGCATTTTCAGACACGCTGAAAAAACCTTAATCGCAAGCCCGTGGTGTGAAAATCACCACGTTCTGCCTGTGAAAATTGGTAACTGCTTGATTCTGGAGCCCTGAAGGTACATGGCTTCGGCTATCCTAGAAGGCTTATGGCATCCGCAGACACCACGACCCGCGACCCCAGTACAGTCGCCCTGCCGGGCATCGGCCGGGCGCTGGTAGCCGCCGGCAAAATTCCCCAGAAGACGGCGGAAGACATCTACCGCAAAGCGGTCTCCGGGAAAAATAGTTTCATGGCCGAAATGGTGGGCTCAGGCGCGGTGTCGCCTGCTGATCTCGCCCAGACTTTGTCAAATGCTTTTGCCGCACCGCTTATTGACTTGGATGCGGTGGACATACAAAGGCTACCCAAGGGGCTTTTGGACGCGAAAATTTGCACAGAATTCCGGGTGCTGGTTTTGAGCAAACGGGGCAACCGTCTGATCATTGCAACCGCGGACCCATCAGACCAACAGGCAGCGGAACGAATTAAGTTCTCGACCCAGATGGGATTCGACTGGGTCATCGCAGAGTACGACAAGCTATCCAAGATCGTAGAAGCCAATACGGTGACGGCCAGCGAGGCGATGGAGGAGATCATCGGGGGTGATTTTGAGTTCGATGAGTCAGCGGCTGAAGCTGCGACCGACACCACCCAAGCGGCGACGGCTGAGGTGGAAGACGCCCCTGTTGTCCGATTCCTGCACAAAATGCTCATGGATGCATTCAGCATGCGTGCCTCGGACTTGCACTTTGAGCCCTATGAGCACCAGTACCGCGTGCGCTTCCGGATCGACGGTGAGTTGCGCGAAATTGCCAGTCCACCGATAGCCATTAAGGACAAGCTGGCTTCCCGTATCAAGGTGATATCCCGCATGGACATCTCTGAAAAACGGGTGCCTCAGGACGGCCGGATGAAACTCAAAGTGGGTGCGGACCGGGTGATCGACTTCCGGGTCAGCACCCTACCCACCCTGTTCGGCGAAAAGATTGTGATCCGTATCCTTGACCCCAGCAGCGCCAAGCTGGGCATTGATGCTCTTGGGTATGAAATTGAAGAAAAAGAACGCTTGATCAAGGCGATCGGGCGTCCTTACGGCATGATTTTGGTGACCGGACCTACGGGCTCTGGCAAAACCGTGTCGTTGTACACCTGCCTGAATATGCTCAATCAGCCTGGTGTAAATATTGCGACGGCGGAAGACCCTTCAGAAATCAATTTACCGGGTGTCAACCAGGTCAACGTCAATGAGAAGGCGGGGCTGACCTTTGCGGCTGCACTGAAGTCTTTCCTTCGACAGGATCCTGACATCATCATGGTGGGTGAAATCCGGGACTTGGAAACGGCGGATATCTCCATCAAGGCGGCGCAAACCGGACACTTGGTGTTGTCAACCCTGCATACGAATGATGCGCCGACAACGCTGACACGCATGCGCAATATGGGGATACAGCCTTTCAACATCGCCTCCAGTGTCATTTTGATCACGGCGCAGCGGTTGGCGCGTCGTTTGTGCCTCAACTGCAAACAACCAGCAGATGTGCCTGAAAAAGCACTACTGGACGCAGGTTTCAAGGCTGCTGAGCTGGACGGAAGCTGGAAGCCCTACCGCGCGGTCGGATGCTCAGCTTGCAACAACGGCTACAAAGGCCGCGTAGGCATCTATCAGGTGATGCCCGTTAGCGAAGAGATCCAGCGGATTATTCTTCGGGATGGAAGTGCGATGGATATAGCAGCCCAGTCGGAGTTGGAGGGTGTGCGATCCCTGAGGCAGTCTGGCCTCCATAAAGTGAAACAAGGGCTGACTTCGTTGGAAGAAGTGCTTGCTGTGACCAACGAATAAAGATAACCCGGGGGAACTATGGCAACAGCAAAGTCTGCGGACACTAAAGACGCAGTATTTGAGTGGGAAGGCAAAGACCGGAATGGCAAGCAGGTACGGGGGGAGACTCGTGCCGTGGGTGAAAACCAGGTCAAATCCATGCTACGCCGTCAAGGCGTTACACCCACCAAAATCAAGAAGCGCCGCATGCGCTCGGGCAAGTCGATCAAGCCCAAGGATTTGGCGATCTTCACCCGCCAATTGGCGACGATGATGAAGGCTGGTGTTCCACTTTTGCAAGCGTTCGATATTGTGGGTCGTGGCAACCCTAATCCGAGCGTCACCAAGCTACTGAGTGACATCCGATCCGACGTTGAGACGGGGACATCATTAAGCGCAGCGTTCAGGAAGTATCCGTTGTATTTCGATAACCTCTATTGCAACTTAGTTGAAGCTGGTGAGTCGGCGGGTATTTTGGATCAGTTGCTTGATCGTCTAGCCGTATACATGGAAAAAACCGAGGCCATTAAGTCAAAAATCAAATCAGCGCTGATGTACCCAATATCCGTTTTGGTTGTTGCCTTTGTAGTGGTATCGGTGATCATGATTTTTGTGATTCCCTCATTCAAGCAAGTGTTCACTTCATTCGGGGGCGAACTACCGGCCCCTACACTTTTTGTTATCGCGTTGAGTGAGGTTTTCATTGAATACTGGTGGCTGATATTTGGTGGCATTGGGGGCGGAATTTATTTCTTTATGCAAGCTTGGCGGCGAAATGAAAAAGTTCAAGCCTTTATGGACCGCGTGATGTTGAAGCTACCGATATTTGGCGTGATGGTGGACAAAAGCTGCGTCGCGCGATGGACAAGAACGCTATCAACAATGTTTGCCGCCGGTGTGCCCCTGGTTGAAGCTTTGGACTCTGTGGGGGGTGCATCGGGAAACATTGTGTATCAATACGCCACACAGAAAATTCAGCAGGAGGTTTCTACGGGAACATCATTAACCGCCGCAATGACCAATGCCAACCTGTTTCCCTCCATGGTCCTTCAAATGTGTGCAATTGGAGAGGAGTCCGGTTCGATTGATCACATGTTAGGAAAGGCCGCTGACTTTTTCGAAGCCGAGGTCGACGATATGGTTGCCGGCATTTCCAGCTTAATGGAACCCATCATTATTGTGGTTCTTGGCACTATCATTGGCGGCATTGTGGTCTCAATGTACTTGCCCATCTTTAAGCTGGGACAAGTGGCTTGATGCAGCCCGATGCACAATGGCTGGACGCAAGCCTTATCGGCGTTTTGGGGCTTTTGATCGGTAGCTTTTTGAATGTGGTAATCCATCGTTTGCCAAGGATGATGGAACGACAGTGGGCTGCAGAGTGCGCAGAGCTTTCCGGGAAAGAGGCTCCACAGGTCGATAAATTCAATTTGATGGTTCCGCGGTCACGCTGCCCTCACTGTGGGCACGAGATTGCTTGGTACGAAAACGTCCCGGTCATCAGTTACATCGCACTGCGGGGCCGTTGTTCCAAATGTAAAAAACCGATCAGCATCCGTTATCCGTTGGTAGAGATAGCGACAGGCGGACTTTTTTTCTTTTGTGCGTGGCAGTGGGGAGCCAGCCCCGCGGGGATTGCATGGTGCGTTTTCAGCGCCTGCTTGGTGACCTTGGCATTGATTGATTGGGACACCACTTTGCTGCCTGATGACATTACCTTGCCTTTAGTGTGGCTCGGTCTCGTGGCTGCAGCCTTACAGTGGACCCCGGTGGGGCTGAGCACCGCATTGTGGGGCGCTGTGGCGGGCTATCTTTCCCTTTGGTCCATCTATTGGTTGTTCAAGTTGGTAACTGGCAAAGAGGGTATGGGCTATGGAGATTTCAAGCTCTTTGCCGCCCTAGGCGCTTGGTTTGGGTGGCCAGTACTGATCCCCATGATTTTGATGGCCTCTGTCATTGGGGCTATCGTGGGTATCGCCATGAAGTTCACCTCCGGACTCCGAGAAGGTGGTTACATCCCCTTCGGGCCATTTCTTGCCGGCGCAGGATTTACTGCTTTGATATTGGGTCCGCAAACCCTACGCAGTTTGGTGAATCTATAAGCTCATGTCGAAGGGCATACGCGTCGGACTCACAGGAGGCATGGGCAGCGGAAAAAGTACCGTGGCTCGCTTTTTGACCCAACGCGGCGCTTACCTCATCGACGCGGATGCCATTTCGCGCAGTACCACCTCAACTGGAGGGGCTGCGATACCCGAATTGACTCAAGCTTTTGGCCCGCAGGTCATCGGTCACGATGGTGCCTTGGACAGGGTAAAAATGCGGGAATTGGCATTTCAGAACCCGGATGCACGAAAGCGCTTGGAAGCCATCGTTCACCCACTGGTCAAAGCATCGATTGAGCAGGAGGCACTGAAAGCAGATGCAAACTCGGCACCTTGCGTGGTGTACGACATCCCACTGCTCATGGAGTCCAGTCATTGGCGCCAAAGCCTCGACACGATTGTTGTGGTGGACTGCACCGAAGACACGCAAATTGATCGCGTGCGCCGGCGCAATGGACTATCTGAAACCGAGGTCCGCGCCGTATTGGCGGCTCAGGCCATGCGAACGAAGCGCCTCAAAGGTGCAGACTTTGTGATCTTCAATGATGGGATCACTTTGAGTCAACTTGAGACTCTGACGCAGCAAATAAGTGTGCAGTTCGGGCTATGATCCGACGTCCGGAAAAAACAGCGTGATCCTCTACGAATACCCCTTCAACGAACGCATTCGCACCTATTTGCGTTTGGAGCATTTGTTTCTCCGTTTGGCTGAGTTGATGGGCCGCGCTTCGCCCCTAGATCACCATTACGCGCTAACCACCATTTTTGAAGTGATGGATGTGGGCGCGCGAGCGGATTTGAAATCCGACGTCCTCAAAGACCTTGATAAACAAAAGCAAGCTCTGAACGGATATCGCGGCAATCCGGCCATTTCCGAGGCAGTTTTGGACAAAGTGATTGCCCAGTTGGATGGCTGCTTTAGTGCGCTGAATGCACTCACGGGGAAAGCCGGGCAATCGCTGACCGAAAACGACTGGTTGATGAGTATCCGAAGCCGGGTAGGTATACCCGGAGGCACCTGTGAATTTGATTTGCCAGCTTACTACGCTTGGCAACACCGGAGTGCGGAGTCGCGTCAGCAAGATCTCCAGCGCTGGGCAGCCACCTTGGCTCCGTTGGCTGAATCCATTCACCTTCTGCTCAAGATGCTAAGAGATTCCGGTGCACCCCAGAAAGTGATGGCGGTGGGCGGACAGTTTCAGCAGAATTTGCCACAGGGCCGTACGTTTCAGTTACTGCGTTTGGCACTCGATCCTGAACTGCAAGTCATTCCTGAAATCAGCGGCAACAGGCTGATGGTGTCTATTCGCCTGATGCGACACGACGCGGATGACCGCTTGCACGCATGCGGCCAAGACACTGCCTTCGAGCTCACACTGTGCTCGTGAGGGCAGAGCTTGCTTCAACCAAAAAAGAAGATGGCCGCGACTGAAAAAATCGTCCGGTGCCCCGGATGTGGCGGAGACAGTGTTTTTGCTCCATCCAACCTATACCGCCCCTTTTGCAGCGACCGCTGCAAAAATCTTGATCTGGGCGCTTGGGCTAGTGAGGCATTTCGCGTACCTACGGAAGCCCCCCCGGAAGACGTAGCTTTCGGCGATCCAAAAATGCAATAAATCAGGCCGTAGCGCCCGATGAATCCGCGCCGGCAGCTACAAAAATAGTAGCATCAACAAAGTCACGCTCTTGTGCAAACCAGTCCAATACGGGGATCGTTCCCGGCAACACTGGATCGACCTGCACGGGTAATTGTTGCCAGGAATAGGCCTGCCCCTCACGCATTTCGAGCTCGCCGCTCCATTCGAGCACTTTGCAAAAGTGAAGTCGCACCAAGGCATGTGGATAGTCCACCAGCTCCACGCGCCAGGGAGTTGCACTTGCAATCGTGACCCCTATCTCCTCTTGAAGCTCCCGACGCAAGGCCTGCTCAATCGACTCGCCCGACTCAACTTTGCCACCCGGGAACTCCCAATAACCTGCATAGGCCTTACCCTCGGGGCGCGAAGTCAAAAGGAAAGCCCCATCGGGCAGCATGAGAACGCCCACTGCCACCTCCACCACCTTGCGATTGACCCCGCCTTCACGCGCCATCAGTGGGTCGGCAACCAAAGGCTGACTCATGGCAAGTCGGCTCTGCCCGCAAAGTCGCGGGCAAACTGGTAGGCAACGCGGCCACTGCGAGCACCTCGCTCCAAGGCCCACAGCAATGCTTCAGACCTCGCAGCGGCAATCTGTTCTGAACCAAACCCCAGGCTTCCCAGCCATTGGTCGACGATGGACAAATACTCGTCCTGGCTGAAAGGGTAGAAGCTGACCCACAACCCGAATCGCTCAGAAAGGGAGATTTTCTCTTCAACACCTTCACCGGGGTGCACTTCACCGTCTTCGGTGTGCTTATAGGTCTGGTTTTCAGACATATATTCAGGAAGCAAGTGGCGACGATTACTGGTCGCGTATATCAGCACATTGGGAGTGGAGGCTGCCACCGATCCATCGAGCACGGACTTCAAAGCCTTATAGCCAGGTTCGCCGTCGTCAAAGCTGAGGTCATCGCAAAAAACGATGAACTTTTCAGGGCGCGAAGCGATGAGCTCAATGATGTCCTGCAAGTCGATCAAATCCGCTTTGTCGACTTCAATCAGTCGCAAGCCTTTTGGTGCAAACGTATGCAAGCAAGCACGTATCAACGAGGATTTTCCGGTCCCACGTGCACCAGTGAGCAACACATTATTCGCCGTGCCACCGCCGACAAATTGAGCGGTGTTGCGATAAATTTTTTCCTTCTGATCGTCAATTTCACGAAGCGACTCGAGACTCATGGCGCCCACGTGAGCCACCGGGCTGATGATGCCTTGGCCAGAAGTGCGGCGACGGTATCGAAACGCGATAGAGGCAGTCCAGTCCGGCGCTGTCAATGTGTGGGGTAAAGAAGCCTCTACACGCTCCATAAAGAGCTCAGCACGTGCAAAAAACCGCTCCAAGGTATCGGTCATGGCGCTCCCCGTCAAGACCGGTAATCCGCGTTGATCGTGACGTAATCGTGGCTCAAATCACAGGTCCAAACGGTCTGGGCGGCATCACCCCGGCCCAATCCGACACGCACGGTAATTTCGCTCTGCTTCATGACACGCTGACCATCTTCTTCGCGATACGCCGGGTTCCGCCCCCCGCGGGTCACGACATGAACATCATCCAGAAAGAGCTCGATCAGACTCTGATCCAGATCCTCGATTCCGGCATAGCCCACTGCCGCAAGAATGCGACCCAGGTTCGGGTCACTGGCAAAGAATGCGGTCTTCACCAAAGGAGAATGCGCTATCGCATACGCGGCCAATCGGCATTCGGCCTCTGATCGACCGCCCTCGACTTGTACGGAAATAAACTTGGTGGCGCCCTCACCGTCTCGCACAATCGCTTGTGCCAGCTTGCGGGCCACCTCCAGGAGCGCAGTTTTCAGCGCACTGGCGGCGGGCGTATTCAAATCAGTGACAGGGGTGTTCCCAACCTTGTTGGTCGCGATGACGAGCAAAGAGTCATTGGTCGATGTGTCACCATCAACCGTGACGCGATTGAATGATCCTTCCGCCAGTTCCCGTGCCAAAGCATTCATCACCGACTGATCAATACAGGCATCGGTGGCTATGAAGCCCAACATAGTGGCCATATTGGGACGGATCATTCCCGCACCCTTGCTGATGCCAGTTACCGAAACCTGATGACCATCCACTTCCGCAGTAGCACTGAACGCTTTTGGCTGGGTATCCGTGGTCATGATGCCTTCGGCGGCCTTCAACCAGTGATCCGCCTGAACGTCGGCAATAGCGGCATCCATCCCCGCCACAATGCGGTCTACCGGAAGCTGCTCCATGATCACACCGGTCGAAAACGGTAACACCTGTTCCGCTTGAATGCCGAGTTTGGCTGCCAGGGCCACACAGCTTTGCTTTGCGCGCGCCAATCCATCTGCACCGGTACCTGCATTGGCGTTTCCGGTATTGATCAAGACAGCACGTGCAGCAGACAAGCCAAGATGCTCACGACAGACTTGGACTGGCGCTGCGCAAAAGCGATTGGTGGTAAACACACCGCCCACGCTGCAGCCTTCATCCAACAGCATCACCGTCAGGTCTTTTCTGCCTGCTTTGCGGACACCGGCCTCAGTCACACCGATGCGGACACCGGGGATTGCCAAAAGGTCAGCGGCAACAGGCAATGGAAGATTTACTGGCATGACATGAGCCTCAGATAAGTTTGCCGTGGCACTGCTTGTACTTCTTACCGCTGCCGCATGGGCAAGGATCGTTACGTCCGACCCGCGGCACATCTGATGCAGACGCCTGAACAGTGCTGGGGTCAACAGTAGTCTCTACCTCACCACTTTCAGTTGGTGCGGTGTACGTCACATTCGAAATGCTTTCGCCACGTGTCTCAATGGCATCGGCAGCCTGCTCCAACTGTTCGCTGGATTGAATTTTGACCGTCATCAAGATCTTGGTGACGTCGTTCTTCACAGAGTCCAACAACTGCCCGAACAACTCGAAAGCCTCGCGCTTGTATTCCTGCTTAGGCTGCTTTTGGGCATAACCACGCAAGTGAATGCCTTGACGCAAGTAATCCAAAGCACTCAGGTGATCACGCCAATGGGTATCAATGCTTTGCAACAACACCATGCGTTCGAACTGGGTGAAGTTGTCTTTTCCGACCAACTCAACTTTTGCATCAAACGCGGCATTTGCAGCCGTGGTGACAGATGCAACAATTTCTTCATCCGTGATGGAGCTGGCGTCCGTGACTTGCTTTTGCAGATCCAACTCCAACTGCCAATCATCGACCAAAGCCTTCTGCAGTGCAGGAACGTCCCACTGTTCCTCGACCGACTCGACCGGCACGTATTGACGGACGATGTCTTCAAATGCGCCCTCACGCAGTCCCGCTATTTGAGCAGTAAGGTCCTGCGCATCCAGAATGGCGTTGCGCTGCTGATAAATGACTTTGCGCTGGTCATTGGATACATCGTCGTACTCCAGCAATTGTTTGCGCATGTCAAAGTTGCGCGCCTCAACCTTGCGCTGGGCGCTTTCAATGCTGCGCGTCACGATACCAGCCTCAATGGCTTCGCCCTCCGGCATCTTCAATCGGTCCATGATGGACTTGACGCGATCGCCCGCAAATATACGCATCAGTGAGTCGTCAAGACTCAGATAAAAACGCGAAGAGCCCGGATCTCCCTGACGCCCGGAGCGGCCACGCAGTTGGTTATCAATACGGCGGGACTCATGGCGCTCCGTCGCAATGATACGCAGACCGCCCAGTGCCTTGATGGCTTCATGATCCTTCTGCCATTGAGCGCGCAGTTCCGTAATCTTTGCTTGTTTCGCTGCTGCATCGAGAGATTCGTCAGCTTCCACCGCTTCGATGGCCTTGTCCATGTTGCCGCCCAACACAATGTCGGTGCCCCGACCTGCCATGTTGGTGGCAATCGTGATCATTTTGGCTCGGCCTGCCTGCGCCACGATATCGGCCTCACGAGCATGCTGCTTGGCGTTAAGCACCTGGTGTGGGAGCTTTTCTTTTTCCAACAACTGCGCAATGATTTCTGAGTTTTCGATGGACGTAGTTCCAACCAAGACGGGCTGGCCGCGCTCGTAACATTCCCGGATATCTTTGATTGCAGCTTCGTACTTTTCGCGGGTCGTTTTGTACACGCGGTCCAACTGGTCTTCACGACGGCTGATCCGGTTCGGTGGAATGACCACCGTTTCAAGCCCGTATATCTCTTGGAATTCATAGGCTTCGGTGTCAGCTGTACCTGTCATACCGGCCAGCTTGTTGTAAAGCCGGAAGTAATTCTGGAAAGTAATGGAAGCCAGTGTCTGGTTTTCTGCCTGGATCTGGACACCTTCTTTAGCCTCAACCGCTTGGTGCAAACCATCGCTCCAACGCCGGCCGGACATCAAACGCCCGGTGAACTCATCCACAATGACGATTTCACCGTTTTGCACTACGTAATGCTGGTCACGGTGATACAGGTGATTGGCTCGCAGTGCTGCATACAAGTGATGCATCAGCGTAATGTTCGCGGGGTCATATAACGAAGACCCGGCTGGAATCAAGCCGAGCTCAGCAAAAATGGCTTCCGCAGCCTCATGTCCTTGCTCAGTCAAAAAGACCTGATGGCTCTTTTCGTCCAAAGTGAAGTCGCCAGGCTTGGTAATGCCTTGTCCCGTGATCGGGTCAGCTTCACCCTCTTGCTTCACCAACCGGGGGATCGCCTTGTTGATGGCAATGTACAGATCCGTGTGGTCTTCCGCTTGCCCGCTAATGATCAATGGCGTGCGCGCCTCATCAATCAGGATGGAGTCCACTTCATCAACGATCGCGAAGTTCAGCCCGCGTTGCACGCGATCACCCGCTTCATAGACCATGTTGTCGCGCAGGTAGTCGAAGCCGTATTCGTTATTGGTACCGTAGGTGATGTCTGACGCGTAGGCTTGCTGCTTTTCTTCGCGCGGGGCCTGCGGCAAATTGATACCCACCGACAGACCCAAGAAGTTGTACAGGCGCCCCATCCAACGGGCATCGCGACTTGCGAGATAGTCGTTTACCGTAACAACGTGAACACCCTTGCCACTTAGTGCGTTCAGATAAACCGGCAATGTCGCTGTAAGCGTCTTGCCTTCTCCGGTACGCATTTCGGAAATTTTCCCGTAATGCAGCGCCATGCCGCCAAGCATCTGGACATCAAAGTGGCGCATTTTCATGATGCGCTTGGAGCCTTCGCGAACAACCGCAAAAGCTTCCGGAAGGATCGCATCCAGCGTCTCCCCTTTCGCTACGCGTTCTTTGAACTCCTGAGTTTTCGCTCTGAGTCCGTCATCGGTCAGTGTTTCAAACTGCGATTCAAGTGCATTGATACGGGCTACGACAGCACGATATTGCTTAAGCAAGCGGTCGTTGCGACTGCCAAATATTTTGGTGAGGATGTTAATGGCCATCAATGCAAGCCTGAGTCGAAAGCCCACCATGGGCTTTGTAATCAGCGCAGTCCTTTTACTAATCGATTTGATTTGGTGGCGCGATTCCGGAAGTCAAGTCTCTGCCAAAGACACTCATTCCAATCGAGCTTAATCCACCATTTTAGCGTTGCGTTGCGACAGTCTTCGAACCGGCAACTTGCGATGCAGCGAGGCCTCTGCCGGCGCTCAGAAATTTTTGAGGATCCTGCGGCACGCCCTGAACCAGAACCTCAAAATGGAGATGAGGTCCGGTGGACCTGCCTGTGTTGCCTACTTCAGCGATTCTTTGCCCACGCTTGATCAGATCACCCTTCTTGACCAGGATCTTGGACGCATGGGCATATCGCGTGATCAAGTTGTTGCCATGATCCACTTCCAGCATATTCCCGTATTGGGGGTGGAACTCTTGGGTAACCACCATTCCACCTGCGGCAGCATAGATCGGTGTTCCAGGGGTGGCCGGAAAATCCAAACCGGTATGCAACGCAGAACGCCCCGTAATGGGATCGATGCGCCAACCGAATGTCGAACCCAAATTGGCATCGGGCACAGGAATTTGGGTGGGCACCATCATTTTCTTGATTTTTTGCTCGAACAGTCGGGACTCAATCACAGTCATCACATCGGTCCGCTGACTTGCCAGCCCATCGAGCGCTGTGAGCGTAGCGTCCAGTTCTTGGATCGTGAGATCGCGGCCACTGACAAGAGCACCACCTTGACCAGGCTTGATGGCAATATCTGCCGGGCTGATGCCTGCCAAGCCCGACACGCGCTCGCCTAGAGACTCTAACTGCAGCATTTTTGCCTGCATCTCACCCAAGCGCTTGGCCAAGACCTCAATATTCTCCTTCACGTATCGATCCCGTTGTGCGAATTCATCTTTCACAACCAGTCGAACTAAGGAACCAATAATCGGCCAGCCCTCACGGGCACCTTTCATGAACACCCAGTGATACAGTCCCGCCGAAGTCAACATCAAGCAGAGAGAGAGCAGAAATAGCGACAGCAGCAACTTGACGCCGCTCAGGTGGAAGGCTCGCGTTCTGGCCATCCAGGCATCCGTGATAATCACTTGCATCCAACCGTTCCTTTGTTTTTAGATTGCCGTCATGATCAGAAACCATCGTTCCGTGACCGCACTGCAGGCCGCTCATGAATCGCCAACCTTGGCCCACTTGGCGGGTTTGGCAGACGAATCATCGGCGCGACTGAAAAGTATCCAAGGCTTGATTCCCAAATCCTTGCTCGGCAGCATCAAGGCCGGGCCGATTGACGGAACAGTATGGTGCCTGATACTGGAAAACAATGCAGTTGCAGCCAAGTTGCGGCAACTCATGCCTGCATTACAAGCGCACCTGCGATCCAAAGGCTGGGAGGTTACCTCAATCCGCTTGAAGGTACAAATGTCGTCGTCATCGCTGGGGAGATAACGAGAAGAGGAATGGTGCCGGTTATCGGATTCGAACTGATGACCTACCGCTTACAAGGCGGTTGCTCTACCAACTGAGCTAAACCGGCACGGGCTGGATTGTACCTCAGCCAAAAGCAAGTTCTGGAAACTACGCTTATTTAATTCGCGTTAAAGCCGGTCGACCGGCTGGCGAGGCCGGCTTAGGAGGCGTGGGTGTTCCATCATCCTCTGCTATACCTGCTTCTACGGAAGCTAGTACAGGTGGCGCAGCACGCTCGCCCTCCGCGTCGACTGGCTTCGACTGTGATTCTTGCCTCATCACAGAACTGACGGGAAAGGCCATACCTTGCCCATTTTCACGGGCATAAATGGCCAAAACCCGAGTTACTGGAACCAGGATGTCCCTCGCAACGCCCCCAAACCGACCCTTGAACTCAATGTAATCATTCCCAAGCTTCAAGGCACTGGTTGCATCAAAGCTGACATTGAGCACGATTTCGCCATCTTTGACAAACTCCATGGGAACCCGCACCGTCTCATCGACTTGGACCGCGATAAATGGCGTAAAACCGTTATCCGTGCACCACTCATAGAGCGCCCGAATGAGATAAGGCCGTGTCGAAGGGGTATCCATGGAGTCCATCATAAGAGCCAAAGCGCTTACTTGCGCATCACCTTTTCAGATGGAGTCAGTGCTTCAATGTACGCAGGGCGAGAGAAGATCCGCTCCGCATACTTCAACAAAGGAGCCGCATTCTTGCTCAGATCGATACCGTAGTAGTCAAGACGCCACAACAAGGGGGCGATAGCCACATCCAACATCGAGAAGTTCTCGCCAAGCATGTACTTGTTCTTCAAAAACACAGGCGCCAACTGGGTGAGGCGATCACGGATGTGCGCGCGCGCCTTTTCCAACGCCTTTTCATTGCCCTTGGAAGCGCGAGCCTCCAAGGTGTTGACGTGCACGAAAAGCTCTTTCTCAAAATTCAACAAGAACAGGCGTACACGGGCCCGGTCAACGGGGTCACCGGGCATCAACTGTGGATGGGGGAATCGCTCATCAATGTATTCATTGATGATGTTGGACTCATACAAGATCAAATCGCGTTCGACCAAAATGGGGACTTGCCCATAGGGATTCATCACACTGATGTCTTCAGGCTTGTTGTAAAGGTCCACATCACGGATCTCAAAGTCCATGCCTTTCTCAAACAAGACAAAACGGCAACGATGAGAAAAAGGGCAGGTTGTTCCTGAATACAGCACCATCATGGCGAGAGACTCCTAAAAAATGAAAAAGAGTGGGACGCGTCAGCGGACCCACTCTGAACCTGTCGCTGTCCGCCGGCTAGGACGGCACGACAGCCGGAAGATTTACTTCACGTCCTTCCAGAACGCGGCATTCAAACGCCATGCAAACAAGGTCAAAACCGACAAGAACAATAGGACCCATACCCCAACGCGAACACGGGTGTTTTGCGCAGGTTCTGCCATCCACTGCAAGTAGTTGACCAAATCACCAATGGTTTGGTCGTACTGAGCAGGTGTCATAGTGCCGGGTGTGACTTGCTGCCAACCCTTGAACACGTGCTCCTCATGGCCGTGATTTTCTACTGTTTCGTAGATTGGAACACGCTTGCCCTGCAACTCCCAGAGCACATGTGGCATACCCACATTCGGGAACGCCAGGTTGTTCCAACCGGTTGCCTTGGTGTCATCTGCGTAATAAGTGCGCAAATAGGTGTAGAGGTAATCAGCACCGGTACCACCCGCACCTGCACGTGAGCGTGCAATCACGGTCAAATCGGGCGGGTTCGCTCCAAACCACTCTTTGGCTTGGCGAGGATCAATCGCCGCCTTCATGGTTTCACCCACTTTTTCGGTAGTGAACAACAGGTTGTCTTTGATCTGTTGATCTGTGAGCCCGATGTCTTTCAACCGGTTGAAGCGCATGAATGCAGCGGAGTGGCAATTCAAGCAGTAGTTCACAAACACTTTGGCGCCATTTTGCAAGGAAGCCAAGTCATTGGTCTTGGAGGGCGCCTTGTCCCAGGCGATCCCGCCGCTACTGGCGTGGACTCCGGAAACCACTCCCAGAACCAATGCCAAAGACAGAATAATTTTTTTCATAAATTGTTTCTCCGGCGCTCAATGAGCTGCAAATGTCACGCGGGAAGGCACTTGCTTGCTCTCGCCAATCGTGCTCCACCAAGGCATCAACAAGAAAAAGCCGAAGTAGAACAAGGTGCCCACTTGCGAGACGCGTTCACCGATCGGGGAAGGTGGTTGCACGCCCAGATAAGCGAGAACAACAAAATTGATCACGAAGATGCCATACAGGTACTTATGCCAATCAGGGCGATACCGGATCGACTTGACTGGGCTGTTGTCGAGCCAAGGCAAGAAGAACAGGATAACCACTGCACCACCCATCACCACGACACCCCAGAACTTGGCGTCGATAGACAGCATGGCGACGGAGACCACCACAGCAGCGCCGACGATTGCACCCTTGAATATGTTGGGCAGCTTGGCTTTGATCACACCAAAGGCCGCCGCACCGATCACGCACGCAATCAGTGCGTACATCATTTCACTGGTGATCGCACGAAGCATGGAGTAGAAGGGCGTGAAGTACCAGACCGGCGCAATGTGCGCTGGGGTCTTCAGGGGGTCAGCTGGAATAAAGTTGTTGTATTCCAAGAAGTAGCCACCGAATTCAGGCGCGAAAAAGATGATGGCTGTGAAGACCATCAGGAACATGCTGACAGCAAAAATGTCATGCACGGTGTAGTAGGGATGGAATGGAACGCCATCCAGAGGGTGCCCTTGGGCGTCGCGGGGAGCGTTGGGACCCTTGATCTCTACGCCATCCGGATTGTTGGATCCAACATCATGCAGAGCCAACAAGTGCGCGACCACCAAGCCCAACAAAACCAAGGGGACAGCGATCACGTGGAAACTGAAGAAGCGGTTCAGGGTGGCATCACCGACCACGAAATCACCGCGAATCAACAAAGCCAAGTCAGGTCCGACCAATGGCACTGCAGCGAACAAGTTCACAATCACTTGAGCACCCCAGTACGACATTTGGCCCCAGGGCAACAGGTAGCCCATGAAAGCTTCTGCCATCAGGCACAAGAAAATTGCGCAACCGAAGATCCAAACCAATTCACGGGGCTTGCGGTAGCTTCCGTAGATCAAGCCACGGAACATGTGCAGGTACACCACAACGAAGAAAGCGGATGCCCCTGTGGAGTGCATGTATCGGATCAGCCAGCCCCACGGAACATCGCGCATGATGTATTCCACAGAACCGAAAGCCAGATTCGCATCCGGCTTGTAGTGCATCACCAAGAAGATGCCCGTAACGATCTGGATCACCAGCACTAGGAGTGCCAGTGAGCCGAAGATGTACCAGAAGTTAAAGTTCTTCGGAGCGTAGTACTCCGACATGTGCACCTTGTAGGCGTCGAAAGCAGTGGGGAACCGGTTCTCAAACCAGTTGGTCACCTTTTCGCCGGCAGACGCGTTCGGGGAAATGTCCTTGAATTCACGGGCCATGTCTTAATCCTCAGGCTTTCTTGTCTTCACCGATCAGCAACTTGCTGTCGGACAGGAACATGTGCGGCGGCACTTCGAGGTTGTCTGGTGCAGGCTTGTTTTTGAACACGCGACCGGCCATATCGAACGTGGAACCGTGGCAAGGGCACAAAAAGCCACCTGCCCAGTTATCCGGCAAAGAAGGCTGAGCCCCAGTCTGGAACTTGTCCGAGGGAGAACATCCCAAATGGGAGCAGATACCCACCGCCACGAAGAACTCCGGCTTGATGGAGCGGCCTTCGTTGCGTGCGTATTCAGGAGTCAATTCTGAGGGCTTGCGCTCAGACTTAGGGTCTGCCAACAAGGCATCGTTGCCAGGCAGTGCGGCAACCTGCTCAGGGGTACGGCGAACAATCCAAACCGGCTTGCCGCGCCATTCAACGGTAATTTTTTCACCGGGCTTAAGCCCTGCAATGTCCACTTCCACTGCAGCACCAGCCGCTTTCGCGCGCTCCGAGGGCTGAAATGTACTCACGAAGGGAATGGCGGTGGCTACACCGCCTACTGCACCAGCGCAACCGGAGGCTATCAACCAAGTCCGTTTGCTGGAGTCGATCTTTTTGCTGTCGACAAGTGTTTCACTCATGAGAATCCTCAATGAACATCGCTAGTAGGGTAGACCGGAATTGTAGCTGAGAGCTGTAGGGTTATTCAACGCAGCCAGTACTTGGCGCCACGGGTCGTATGACCCCGTTTTCGGGGATACTTCCGGTTTTAACAATTTGAGGAGTCCGCTTCCATGGGTATGTTGCAAGAATTCAAAGAGTTCGCCATCAAAGGCAACGTGGTCGACTTGGCTGTGGGTGTGATCATCGGCGGCGCTTTCGGAAAGATCGTCGACTCTGTAGTTGGCGACCTCATCATGCCCCTGGTCGGCGCAGTGGTCGGCAAACTGGACTTCTCAAACCTGTTTTTGATACTCGGTAGCGTACCGCCCGGCACAGGAACAACACTGGATGCGCTCAAGAAAGCCGGCGTTCCTGTCTTCGCTTATGGCAGCTTTATCACCGTTGCCGTGAACTTTGCCATTCTGGCGTTCATCATCTTCCTGATGATCAAGCAGATCAACCGCCTGAAGAAGGAAGCTCCCGCGCCGGTAGCAGAACCCGCACCCGTGGTGACTCCGGAGGACGTGCTGTTGCTCCGCGAGATCCGCGATAGCCTGAAAAAGTAACTCGGAACCACCAGGCAGCCGCTATAAATTTAGGAGCTGCTTGCGCATTATCCATAGGCGCTGGAAGCCAATTTAAGTCAAATTTGCGAGGCGCTTGGCCATGCGAACTGCCTCGATCAAGCTTTCCGCACTGGCGAGCCCTCGGCCGGCAATGTCAAACGCTGTGCCGTGGTCCGGACTGGTACGGACCAGCGGCAAGCCTAGGGTCACATTCACACCCTGTTCTACGCCCATGTATTTCACAGGGATCAATCCTTGGTCGTGGTACATCGCCACGACCACGTCAAACTCACCGGGATGATCATCAGCGTGGCGTGCACGCATGAATACGGTATCCGGCGCGATGGGCCCGTGGACATCAGCCCCCTCTACACGTGCCGCTGCGATCGCAGGCGAGATCGTCTCAATCTCTTCCCGGCCGAACAAGCCACCCTCCCCCGCATGCGGATTCAGCCCGGCCACCGCGATACGCGGCTCGCGCCCCAGCACATTCCGCAAGGCTATGCGAGTAATGCGTATGGTTTCCAGCACATTGTCAAACGTCACTGCATCCAAGGCATCCCGCAACGACACATGGATGCTGACGAGTACGGTCCGCAAAGCCTCGTTGGCTAACATCATTCGCACCGGCATTTCTGCGATGGGTACGCCACGGGCTGTCGCCGCCCGCGCCTGCAAAAGCTCGGTATGTCCAGGGTAGTTGTCGTATGGCTTACCCGCCGCACTCAGGGCTTCTTTGTGAATCGGCGCAGTGACCAAGGCGGCAATCTCGCCTTTTAAGACCGCATCAGCCGCCCAAGTAACGCAGCGCCCGGCAAATTCTCCGGCGCAAGCCTGCACTTGCCCCATGGCAACCGGCGCCAACGCATCGCCGATCTGCAGCACGGGAATGCATTGCGGGGGCGCAAGCTGCCCCTCCTCAGGAAAGCTGATTTGTAAGACTGGAAGTTGGACTTGTCCGGCGGCCACCTGCTGCGCGGCCCGCCGCATGGCCTGCACATCCCCGGCAACAAAACAGGCGCGCAGGACTTCAGGCTCCTCGCGGAAAGCCTTGGCAATGATTTCAGGGCCTATGCCCGCAGCATCGCCCATGGTTACGGCAATAGTGTGCGATTTCATGCGGGGTTCGGAATATCGATAAAGGTGTGACGGATTCCGAAATCCGCCGCCATTTTGGACGCCACAGCTGGTGCTCCGTAGCGCTCACTGGCGTGGTGCCCGCAGGCGATGTAAGACACACCGCATTCGCGTGCATAGTGGGCTTGGGGTTCAGAAATTTCCCCGGTAATGAATACCTGCGCCCCGGCTGCAATGGCGGGTTCAAAGTAGCCTTGCGCCCCTCCGGTGCACCAGCCCACCAGGCTCACGGGGCCTCGCCGGCCAGACACCAAGGTTACGGGCCGATCCAGGACTGCTTCCACGTGCTGCGCCAGTGCGGCGTCTGACTCCCACGCGCCGGAGGACGAACTCCCCAAGAGCCCCAGCGATTGCTCGCCGAAGCTGGCGTGTGATTGCAGTCCGAGAAGCCGCCCCAATTGTGCGTTGTTGCCCAGCTCCGGATGTGCATCCAGCGGCAGGTGGTAGGCGAACAAATTGATGTCATGAGAAAGCAGCAAAGAAAGACGCTTACGCATCCAGCCACTCACCTGGCCGTCGAAGCCTTTCCAGAACAAACCATGGTGCACCAGGATGGCATCTGCGCCGCAGTCTATGGCTGCCTGAATCAACGCCTCGCTCGCCGTGACGCCGGAAACCAGGTGTCGAATGTCTGCTCGTCCCTCAACCTGCAGTCCGTTATGGCAATAGTCTTTGAAACGCTCGGGCAGCAGCAGCGTCTGAAGGGATTGGAGAAATGCGTGGCGTTCAATCATGAGTTGGCGGACTTGTTCGTCTCCGTTTTGTTCGGCTGGATTGTCCCAGACGGGCTCGCCACTTCCAGCGTGCTGTCACACCCCGAGCCGGCCGATATCCAACGGGGCGCGAGCTTTCGCAGCAAAGCAGCCAATGGTTTCTTTGCAAACTGCATCCACCGCGGCAAGAAATCACCCAAAATGTGTTGAGGCTCGGTCAACGCGCCACAGCGGTAAACACGCTCTTCTTCCACCCAAAGAAGCGCTTCGCACGCTCCCGTTCGACGCCTGCTCAACACCATCCCCACAGGGCAGGGTTCCGCCAGACAGCAAACGCCGCATCCATTGCAGACCGTACCCCATGCCGGCTTGGCGGGGGCCTCAGGCTGGATAAAGATGATGCTGCGGGGTTTCGCCATAGATCAGGGTAGACGCAAAGCTTAGCAGCCTACAATTTGCGCAAAGCACGCACTGTTGTGTGCCCATTGCTGAGTGATTGCATGAAAAGACTTTGGTTGCTGTTTTCCCAAACCTGCACGGTGCTGTTGGCAGCCTACTTTGTGGTGGCCACCTTAAAACCGCAGTGGATCGGCCACGGCAGCGGAGCACGGGGGGCCATTTCCCTCTTTGAGACACCCGCACCGGCAGCAGGCGAAATTCCTCCCGGCAGCCTTCGCGCCGCTGCACAAAAAGCCTCCTCGGCCGTAGTGAGCATCAACACCAGCAAAGCGGCCGTCAAGAACCCCAACGCCAACGATCCGTGGTTCCGCTTCTTCTATGGCGACCAGGGTGACGAACCACAGGGAGGACTGGGCAGCGGCGTCATCGTCAGCCCTGAGGGCTACATCCTGACCAACAACCACGTAATCGAAGAGGCCGACGAGATTCAGGTGTTCTTCAATGACGGACGTAAGGCACCCGCCAAGGTCATCGGTACTGACCCGGACAGCGATCTTGCCGTGCTGAAAGTGGAAATGGACAAACTGCCCACCATCGTGCTGGGCAACTCTGACTCCTTGCAGGTAGGTGACCAAGTGCTCGCCATCGGGAACCCCTTCGGTGTCGGCCAGACCGTGACCAGTGGCATCGTCAGTGCGCTGGGCCGCAACCAACTCGGCATCAACACCTTTGAAAACTTTATACAAACAGACGCTGCCATCAACCCCGGCAACTCCGGCGGCGCATTGGTAGACACCAACGGCAATTTGCTGGGTATCAACACGGCCATTTATTCGCGCTCAGGCGGCAGCATGGGCATTGGCTTTGCCATTCCGGTCGCTACCGCCAAGCAAGTGCTCGAAGACATTGTGAAAGACGGCAAAGTCACCCGTGGCTGGATCGGTGTGGAGCCCAACGACCTGTCAGCCGAGTTGGCTGAGACCTTTGATGTCAAAACCAAAGAAGGGGTCATCATCACCGGCGTATTGCAGAACGGCCCGGCCGCGCAAGCAGGCATTCGCCCTGGCGATGTCATCGTGAGCATTGCCGGGAAGCCGGTGCCGGACGTAACCCAACTGCTGTCTTTGGTATCTTCGTTGAAGCCAGGCACGGAGGCGAGCTTTGTGGTCCAACGCAAAGACGAGACCTTGAAACTCAAACTCACACCCGGCGTCCGCCCCAAACCCAAAGCGCAGAAGCGCTAAACAAAAAAGCCCCCGATTCCGGGGGCTTTTGGCCTACGTCGTGGAGCTCGTCTCTTCGGGTGCCTGAGTGTGTTTGATAAACACCTGCGCTGCCCAGATACCGATTTCGTACAAGATGCACATCGGGATGGCCAGTGCCAGCTGAGACACCACATCCGGCGGCGTCACGATGGCCGCCACTACAAACGCCAACACAATGAAGTAGCTGCGGAAAGCCTTGAGCTTTTCGATGCTCACCAAGCCCATGCGTGCCAGTACCACCACGACAACAGGCACCTCGAAGGCCAGGCCGAATGCCAAGAACATCGATAGTACGAAGTCGAGGTAGTACTCGATATCCGGAGTTGCTGAGATGCTCTTGGGCGCAAAACTTTGAATGAACTTGAAGACCTGCCCGAAAACGAAGAAATAACAGAACGCGACACCCACGAAAAACAACAAAGTGCTGGATATCACCAAAGGCAAGACCAACTTCTTTTCATGGCTGTACAAACCCGGAGCCACAAAAGCCCAGAGCTGCCAGAGGACTACCGGCAACGCCAGCAAAAATGCTGTCATCAGCATGATCTTCAGCGGTACCAGAAACGGGGAGATCACCGACGTCGCAATCAGTTTGCCACCCGCGGGCAGAGTGGCAACCAGCGGCTGTGCGAGAATGTCATAGAGTGCCGCAGGCCCGGGGTACAAAGCCAAGAGGGCTAACGCAACGCCCACCGCAATCAGGGCTTTGACCAGACGGTCGCGGAGCTCCATCAAATGCTGGACGAAAGGCTGCTCGGTGCCTGCAAGCTCGTCTTGCGGTTGATTTTCAGTGGACATGGGAGAAAAGTTGGGCGCCGCTCAATGGGCGCGAGGTGGACGGAACCGGGCCACCCGTGCAGCCCCTGACAACGCGCGGGTGCGCACGCCATTGCGGGCCTTGTACCAGTGCGGCATGGCCCCCTGCTTGAGGCGCCACTTCTTGTTCGGGTGTTTGTAGGCGGGCGCTTCGGGCTCCAGCGCCGCGTCAGTCGCATCGGTCCATGACTTCTCAAAGTCGCTGGCCGAGGTCTGGATAGAGTTCTCCACATTACGCGCAGCGTCTTCCACGGTTTCGCGCATTTTTTTCAACTCATCCAAATCCATGGAGCGGTTGACCTCGGCCTTCACGTCAGCCACATAACGCTGCGCTTTGCCGAGCAAAGCGCCCACGGTGCGGGCGACGCGGGGAAGCTTCTCCGGCCCGATGACGATCAGCGCCACCGCGCCGATCAGCGCCATTTTGGAAATTCCGAGATCAATCACGCAGGACTAACTCAGTTCTTTTGCTTGGCTTCCACGTCGATCGTGGTTTTTTCAGAAGCGTTGGCCACTTGCTGCGCAGGGGCAGCAGGTTTGTCATCAGGTGTAGAGCCGTCTTTCATGCCGTCTTTGAAACCCTTGACCGCACCGCCCAGATCAGAACCGATGTTCTTGAGCTTCTTGGTACCGAAGACCATGACGACGATCAACAGAACGATCAACCAGTGCCAGATAGAAAATGAACCCATGATGTACTCCTAACGATTAATTGAATTCTAGTCCCCGCCGGGGAGACTCAACCCCGCAGCCAAGGGCGCGGACCGCCCATGACATGAAAATGCAAGTGATGGACTTCCTGCCCGCCTTCCAGGCCGGTATTGGTTACCAGACGGTAGCCGCCTTCGGGGTAAGGGTTGCACCCTTCCTGCAAAGCCAGTTTGGGAACCAGGGCCATCATGTGACCCATCAGGGCACCATGCTCTGCGCCCACATGGGCCATGCTCGGAATGTGCGTCTTGGGAATTAGCAAAAAATGCACCGGCGCCCAGGGGTTAATGTCGTGGAAAGCATAGACATGCTCGTCCTCGTAAACCGTTTTGGACGGGATCTGCTTGGCCACGATTTTGCAAAAAATGCAATTCGGATCGTGGGCGCTGTGGGTGTGCTCGCTCATGCACCAATCTCCTGACCTTTGTTCATTGCCACAAAGCCCGTCACGATACGGTACAGGAACCAAACAGATATGACAGCCCAGGCAATCGCTCCGGGAAAGTAGAGCAACAAAAACAGCGGAAATGTCAGCAAGTATGCCAGCCCCGCAAAAATGACAGAGCGGATACGCCACCGGAAGTGGGATGCATGCCAGGTGCCCGCTGCATCATCACGCTTGACCATATCCAGAATCAAGGCAACAACCAGCAAGGTCATGCCGAACTGCCCACCGGGAATGAACGCTGCCACTGCCACGATGAGGTGCAGCACATAGCTGATGGTGCCTATGGTGTTGAGCCCCTGCAACTTGAGCAACAGGGCTTGGTCCGGCGTGGTGGGAGTGGTGAAATCCTGGCTCATGGCGACTCCTTATTTGGATTCTGCTTCACGGGCGACTGCCTTGCGCAAGGCCTTTTCTTCCAGTCCGCTGGTGCCCAGGCGGCGCTCCAGCTCGCTGATAACGTCTGCAGGGCTCAGGCCGTAATGGGCCAGCGCCACCATGCTATGGAACCACAGGTCTGCCATTTCGTAGACGATCTTGGACTTGTCACCGCCATGGTCTGCGTCTTTGGCGGCCAGCACCACTTCGGTGGCTTCTTCGCCGATTTTCTTCAAAAAGGCGTCAGGGCCTTTGTGCAGCAGGCGGGCCACATAGCTGGCTTCCGGGTCACCCCCATTAGCGGCTTTGCGGCTCTCGATGACTGCCGCCAAATGGGCCAGCGAGTCTTGAGAAGTGGGCTTGTCATGCATAGCTTGAGTACGCGCTTTATTTGTAAATGGATTCAGGGTCTTTGAGCACAGGGTCCACTGCCTGCCATACACCGTCTTTCAACACACTGAAGAAACAGCTGTGGCGGCCGGTGTGGCAGGCGATGCCGGGCTCATGGCCAAGCTGGGTCACTTTGAGCAAGATAACGTCACTGTCACAGTCCATGCGGATTTCATGGACTTTCTGCACATGGCCGGACTCCTCGCCCTTGAACCAGAGCTTGTCGCGCGAACGGCTGAAATACACTGCCTGCCCCAGCTCCACGGTCTTTTGCAAAGCTTCGCGATTCATCCACGCGAACATGAGCACATCACCGGTGCCTTGCTCTTGAGCGATGACAGGCACCAGGCCCTTGGAGTCCCATCGGATGTGCTTGATCCAGCTCACTGGAGGGTTTGACGGAGATTCCATTTGCTATTTCTTTGATAGCTGCTCGCGCAGCATTGACGGGCGCCAGAGGCCCAAAAGACTTAAATCCTGACCGGAATGCCCCGCTCCGCCATGCGCGCTTTGGCTTGGCCTACTGTGTATTCACCGTAGTGGAAAATGCTGGCAGCCAACACCGCATCGGCACCGCCCTGCTGCACACCGTCTGCCAAGTGATCGAGGTTGCCTACGCCGCCGCTGGCAATTACCGGCACGCTGATGGCATCAGCCACTGCGCGTGTCAGAGCCAGATCGAAACCGCTCTTGGTGCCATCGCGGTCCATGCTGGTCAGCAGGATTTCGCCAGCGCCGCGCCGGGCCATCTCGGTCGCCCAGGCCACAGCATCGAGGCCGGTGTTTTTGCGGCCGCCATGGCTGTACACATCCCAACCGGGGCCACGGACCAAGGCGTCTTCTTCGGAGCGGCGCTTGGCATCTATGGCCACCACAATGCACTGCGCGCCATACTTGAGCGAGGCGTCTTCAATGACTTGCGGATTGGCTATTGCCGCGGAGTTGAAGCTGGTTTTGTCAGCGCCAGCATTCAGCAGACGGCGTACATCGTCCACAGTACGCACTCCGCCACCGACGGTAAGCGGAATGAACACCTGGGAGGCCACCGCCTCGATGATGTGCAGAATCAGGTCACGGCCATCACTGGTCGCGGTGATGTCGAGAAACGTGAGTTCGTCAGCGCCCTGGTCGTTGTAACGGGCGGCAATTTCCACCGGGTCCCCGGCGTCTCGCAGCTCGACAAAGTTGACGCCTTTGACGACGC
This sequence comes from Curvibacter sp. Hmag1.1, assembly GCF_059769165.1. Taxonomy (NCBI): domain Bacteria; kingdom Pseudomonadati; phylum Pseudomonadota; class Betaproteobacteria; order Burkholderiales; family Comamonadaceae; genus Curvibacter; species Curvibacter sp. Hmag1.1. The sequence goes on along the minus strand of NZ_JBMBGX010000002.1, from coordinate 2,839,293 downwards.
GACCGCCGGTCACGTCCAGGCAAGGAATGATTCTTTTGGCTAACACTGTTTAGCCGTTCAACTCGTCAGCGCGTTGCTGTGCTTTTTCGAAGTCGAGATCGCCGCTATAAATCGCGCGGCCACAGATCACACCTTCCACGCCTTCGTCCTCTACTTCGCACAAAGCTTCGATATCAGCCATGTTGGACAGGCCACCGGATGCGATCACGGGGATGGTCAGCGCTTGGGCAAGCTTGACCGTGGCGTCGATGTTGATGCCCGAGAGCATGCCGTCGCGGCCGATGTCGGTGTAGATGATGGACTCGACACCGTAGTCTTCAAACTTCTTGCCCAGGTCCACCACATCATGGCGGGTGAGCTTGCTCCAGCCGTCGGTGGCTACTTTGCCGTCACGTGCGTCCAGGCCCACGATGATGTGGCCGCCGAATGCGGTGCAGGCGTCCTGCAAAAAGCCGGGGTTTTTGACCGCTGCGGTGCCGATGATGACGTAGCGCAATCCGGCGTCCAAGTAGCGCTCGATGGTGTCCAGATCGCGGATACCGCCGCCCAGCTGCACGTCGATTTCGCTGCCCACTTCCTTGAGGATCTTACGGATGGCCTGTTCGTTCTTGGGGTGACCGGCAAAGGCGCCGTTCAAATCCACCAGATGGAGGCGGCGCGCGCCCTTGTCGACCCAGCTCCGGGCCATGACCGCAGGGTCTTCGCCAAAGGTAGTGGATTGGTCCATATCGCCTTGTTTGAGGCGAACGCAGTGGCCGTCTTTGAGGTCAATCGCAGGAATTAAAAGCATGGTGCTTCAGGGTTGGAGGGAAAAGAGAGTCGCTTTGCCAGGTGCAGAGATGCGGCAAGGATAAAGATTCAAGGGTTCCAGTGCAGGAAGTTGCGGTACAGGGCCAAACCGTGTTCAGCGCTTTTCTCGGGGTGGAATTGTGTTGCGAAAATATTATCGCGCGCAATCGCACAGGAGAAGCGTTGGCCATAGTCGGTCTCGCCCGCGCTGTGGCGCGCATCTGACGGTCGGGCGTAGTAGCTGTGCACAAAGTAGAAATAGCTGCCATCCGGCACATCGCCCCACACCGGATGGCGCGTGGCGGCATCTTGGCCGCCGCTTTGCCACACACGGTTCCAGCCCATTTGGGGTACCTTGAAGCGGCTGCCGTCAGCTTGCAGCTGGCCAGCGAGGTCGAACTTGACCACCTCGCCAGGAATCAAGCCCAGGCAGGGCGTGTCCAGCTCTTCCGAGTGATCCAGCAGCATTTGCATGCCCACGCACACCCCCATCAAGGGTTTGTGCGCTGCAGCGTGCATCACGGCGTCGAACATGCCGGAATCATGCAACTCGCGCATGCAATCGCGCATGCCACCCTGGCCGGGCAGCACCACGCGCTCGGCGTCCATCACTTCTTGCGGGGTGCGGGCCCAAACGACCTCGACACCGGTGCCCTCGGCCACGTGCATCACCGCCTGGGTGACGGAGCGCAAATTGCCCATGCCGTAATCAACGACAGCGACCTTTTTCATCAGAGCGAACCTTTGGTGGAGGGAATCACACCCAATGCGCGCGGATCAAACTCCAGAGCTGAGCGCAGTGCCCGGGCAAAAGCCTTGAACACGGTCTCGGCCTGGTGGTGGGCGTTTTCGCCCTTGAGGTTGTCAATGTGCAGGGTCACCGAGGCGTGGTTCACAAAGCCTTGGAAGAACTCGTGCGTGAGCTGGGTGTCAAACGCTCCGATCATGCCGCTCTTGAAGGGCACATGCATTTCCAACTGCGGGCGGCCGGAAAAGTCGATCACCACGCGGCTCAGCGCTTCGTCCAAGGGCACATAAGCGTGGCCATAACGGCGGATGCCTTTCTTGTCGCCCACCGCCTTGGCAAAGGCCTGGCCCAAAGTGATGCCCACATCTTCCACCGTGTGGTGCCCGTCGATGTGCAAGTCGCCTTCGGCTTCGATGTCGAGGTCAATCAACCCGTGGCGGGCGATCTGGTCGAGCATGTGGTCGAAAAAGCCGATGCCGGTGGATAGGCGGCTCACACCCGTGCCGTCCAGGTTCACGCGCACGCGGATCTTGGTTTCCGCGGTGTTGCGGGACACTTCGGCAATGCGCGCGGGCATGGAGGCGGGGACTTCGGTGATCGGGTAATTGGTGCTCATAAGGTTTCCTGCAAGGCCTGAATCAGTCGGGCGTTTTCTTCGGCGGTGCCGACGGTCAAACGCAAACAGCGGGCCAGCAATGGGTGCATTTTAGAAACGTTCTTGACCAGCACACCGCGCGCCTTCAAACCATCGAATATTTTGTGCGCCGCATCGTCCGAGCCGGGGAAGCGCACCAGCACCATGTTGGCATCGCTGTCCCACGCTTTCACACCGGGCATGGCACGCAATGCTCCCAAAAGAATAGCGCGTTGCGCACATATCTCTTGGGCTTGCACGGAAAAAGCATCTTGATGCTCTAGGGCAAACAAGGCGCACTCGTAATTCAGCACGCTGATGTTGTACGGCGGGCGCACCTTGTCCACCTGCGCAATCAGGGCAGCGGGGCCAGTCATGTAGCCCAGGCGCACACCGGCCAGGCCGAACTTGCTCAGGGTGCGCATCAGCACTACATGGGGGTGGGCGGCAGGGTTGGCGCGGATCACGTCCATGTAGGTGCGGCTGGAAAACGGCTGGTAGGCCTCGTCCACCGCCACGATGCTGCCCGCTTGCCTGGCTGCGGCAATCACGGTGGCCATGGCGTCGGCGTCCCACAAATTGGCGGTGGGGTTGTTGGGGTAGGCCAGGTACACGATGGCGGGCTGCTTCTCGGCAATGGCCTGCACCATGGCATGCACATCGAGGGCAAAGTCTTCGGTCAGCGGCACGCCCACAAAGTCCAGCCCCTGCAGCTGGGCGCTCATGGCGTACATCACAAAGCCGGGCGTGGGCGCCAGCACCACGGGGCGGGCCGCGCCGGGCTGGGCAGGTACGTCGCAGGCCATGGAGAGCAGAGAGATCAGCTCGTCAGAGCCATTGCCCAGCATGATGTCGTGGCCAGCGGGCATGCCCACGTACTGCGCCAAGGCTGCGCGTAGGTCGTTGACCCGGCCATCTGGGTAGCGGTTCAAGGCCAGTGCGCCCAGGCGTTGGCCCAGCGCGGCTTGCAGGTCAGGTGGCAGGGAAAACGGGTTTTCCATGGCATCGAGCTTGACCATGCCTTTGGAATCCTGGACCGCGTAGGCATGCATGCCCTGCACGTCTTGGCGGATGCGGCGCGAAATAAGCGCCTGAACGTCAGCAGCAAAGTCGGCAGAGGTAGTCATGCGAGGGCTTTCAAAAAAACTAGTCGGCCAGCGCCAAGTCGGCAGGCGTGGCTTGCAAAGGGTTCAGGATGGTGATGCCGTCGATTTGCTGGCCGTGCTGCAAGTCAAACGACAGCACATGGCTCGCACCGCTCTGCGCGGCGGCGGCGACGATAAGCGCATCCCAATACGGCAGGCCAAAGCGGGCTTCCACGCCCCAGGCGGTTTCCACCGTCTGGTGGTCAATCTGCCAAGGCTGCCAGAGCTGGTAGCGGCGCAGCTTGGCGCGCGCGTCGCCCTGCGGCATGGAGAAGCGGCGGGTGGCGCCGACGTAATAGGCATTCAGCACCTGCGTGCTCAAGCGCCCTGCCCTGCGCTGCCACAAGGCTTGGAGCCATTCGCGTACGCGGGTTTGGCGAGGAGCATCGAACGCATCATCGGCGGCCAACAGCACGTTGGTGTCTACAAAGACGATGGCGCCGGAGGTGTCGAGCGGGCTAGCCATGGTTCAGATCCCGCGCCGGATAAGCCTTGCCACCCGAGCTGAAGCTGGAGGTATCCGCCACCCAATCGCGCTGGGCTCGGGCATAGGCGTCGTCGTGTTGCATCTTCTCGGTCAACATCTCGCCCACCAGCCGCGACACACTGGTATTGCGCCGCGCCGCCTCGATCCGCACCCATTCCAGGGTGGCGTCTTCGACGGTGATGGTGACGTTTTTCATCTTGAAACCAGTTTACACGAAATTCGTGTTGCACGAAGTTCGTGTTAATTTTCAACTGTTTGTTTTCGTTGACATTCCGTTCCGTCTCAATGGCTCGTCGGCAAGGTTGGGCATGCGTTTCGCAATGACCACTCATCTGAACCAAGGCTCCACTCCGAATGAGCGCCTGAACAAAGCAAAAGTGGGTTTGTCGCCGGAGATTCATCAAGCCCGGATACCCTACCGGGTTGCAGCCGCTCAGATCAGAAGGTGACTTCTGCATGCAAACCAACGATCCACATCGAACCGCGAAGACCCCCATGACCAGACAAGTAGGCTCCGTTGAGATCAGGGCCAAGCACCGTGCCTCATGCCACTGCGGAGCCGTGGTACTCGAGCTTGATTTGCCGGATGGAATCGTGAATGCGCGGCGTTGCAACTGCTCCATCTGCAAGCGAAAAGGCGCTGCGGTGGCATCGGTACCCGTCACGGGCCTGAGAGTTCTACAGGGGGCGGAATCACTCCAGCTCTACCAGTTCAACACACGGTCTGCCAAACATTACTTTTGCAAGGTATGTGGCATCCACACGCACAACCAGAGCCGGTCCCAGGCCGGACAGTACGCCTACAACGTGGGATGCTTGGAAGACGTCAATCCACATGAGCTTGGAACGCTACCCGTCAGTGACGGGGTGAACCATATCGCGGACCGCAAGGCCTGAAAATCTACTTCACCCGCTGGAAACCGAATATCTTTTTTAGCCGCTAGCGCCCAGCGCATATGCCGGAGTAGCTACCGAATTGATAGCAAATCCATTGCCCCAACGCCTCAGAGGCAGGGGTACACCGTCCCCAGCGCATTCACCATGACCAGCTGCACCGGCATGTCGGCCTCATACAGGTCGGCGTTGCGCTTCAGTTCGGTGGTGTACAGGTTCTTGGCCATGCTGGGCTCCAGACGGCGGCCATTGAGGCAAATGCTGGCGCTGGCACCTGCGCGTACCGCTTGGGTGTGGGCCTCGAGCGCGCCTTCCATGACACCGACCAGGTAGTAGTCGGTATAGGTGCTTCCTTGCTTTTCCGTCTTCTCCAGAGCCCGCATTTCGCGGATCGTCATGGCCTGGGTCGTCGAAACTGCGACAAGGCCCAGAACAAAACACGCAGCCGCTTGCCGCAGTGTGGAGAAGGCGTGGGGAGTATGAAGTGTGGTGCGCATGTGGATTGGTCGTCCTGATGCACCCATTCTTACTTCAATCGCATTTCCGCCGCACGTGCATGGGCTTGCAGGCCCTCGCCATGCGCCAGCACAGAGGCAATCTGCCCCAACGCTTGGGCGCCCTGCTCGCTCACCTCGATGAGGCTGCTGCGCTTCTGAAAGTCGTATACGCCCAGCGGGCTGCTAAATCGCGCAGTGCCACTGGTAGGCAGCACGTGGTTGGGGCCGGCGCAGTAGTCGCCCAGGCTCTCGGAGGTGTAGGCGCCCAGGAAGATCGCACCGGCGTGCTTGAGCAAGGGCTCCCAGCGGTGCGGGTCGTTGCTGGAGACTTCCAAGTGCTCGGGTGCAATGCGGTTGCTAATCTCGCAGGCCTCTTCCATGCTGCGGGTCTGGATCAGCGCGCCACGGCCGGTGAGGCTTTTGGCAATGATCTCGGCGCGCGGCATTTCAGGCAGTAGGCGGTTGATGCTCTGTTGTACTTGCTCGATGTAGGCCGCGTCAGGGCACAGCAAAATGCTTTGCGCCAGCTCGTCATGCTCAGCCTGGCTGAACAAATCCATGGCCACCCAGTCCGGGGGGGTGGTGCCGTCGGCCAGCACCAGAATCTCGCTGGGGCCGGCAATCATGTCGATGCCCACGGTACCGAACACGCGGCGCTTGGCGGCGGCCACATAGGCGTTGCCGGGGCCGGTGATTTTGTGCACGGCAGGGATGGTGGCGGTGCCATAGGCCAATGCGGCCACCGCTTGCGCGCCGCCGATGGTGAAGGCCCGGGTCACGCCGGCCACATAGGCGGCGGCCAGCACCAAGGCGTTTTTCTCGCCCTTAGGCGTGGGTACGACCATGATGATTTCGCCGACACCTGCCACGTGGGCGGGGATGGCGTTCATCAACACACTGCTGGGATACGCTGCTTTGCCGCCGGGCACATAAATGCCCACGCGGTCCAAGGGTGTGACCTTTTGGCCCAAGAGCGTGCCGTCTTCGTCGCGGTAGGTCCAGCTCTCGCCAGAGGCCTTCTTTTGCGCTTCGTGGTAGCTGCGCACGCGCTTTGCGGCGGCCTCCAGCGCGGTGCGTTGGGCTGCGGGAATGCTGTCGAACGCGGCTTTGAGCTCGGCTTGGGTCAGCTCCAGCGCCTTCATGTCGGTAGCGTTCAGGCCATCGAAACGGGCGGTGTACTCCAGCACCGCCGCATCGCCACGCTGCTGCACGTCAGCCAGGATGTCGGCCACACGCTGCTCGATGGCGGCGTCGGTGTCGGCAGACCAATGCAGGCGCGCCTTGAATTCAGCCTCAAAAGTGGCGCTAGCGCTTGATAAACGTGCGGGAGCAGCTACAAAACTCATAGCAAACAATTCTCAGGTGTTACTTGCCGACAGCGCCTGCAAAGGCGTCGATGATCTTGCGGATAGGTTCTTGTTTGAGCTTAAGCGCGGCTTGATTCACCACTAGACGGGAGCTGATGTCCATGATGCGCTCCACCTCGACAAGGTGGTTGGCCTTGAGCGTGTTGCCGGTGGACACCAAATCCACAATCGCGTCGGCCAGCCCGACCAAGGGAGCAAGCTCCATACTGCCGTAGAGCTTGATCAGATCCACGTGCACGCCCTTGCTGGCGAAAAATTCGCGGGCAATGGCTACGTATTTCGTTGCCACTTTCAGGCGGGAGCCCTGCTTGACGGCAGACGCATAGTCAAAGTCCGCGCGCACGGCCACGCTGATGCGGCATTTGGCGATCTGCAAATCCAGCGGCTGGTACAGGCCTTGGCTGCCGTGTTCCAGCAATGTGTCTTTGCCGGTAATGCCGAGGTCGGCGCCACCGTACTGCACATAGGTGGGCACGTCGGTCGCACGGACCACCAACACCCGCACGTTGGGCTGGTTGGTTTCCAGAATCAATTTGCGGGACTTCTCGGGGTCGTCCAGCACTTCAATGCCAGCAGCTTTGAGCAGCGGCACGGTTTCTTCAAAAATGCGGCCTTTGGACAGGGCCAGGGTGATCATGTCTGCGCTCATGGCGGGCTCTCGGGGTTGCGTGCGCCTCAGGCGGACTGGGCTGCCCATTCGGTGGGCGAGAAGGTTTTCATGGACAAGGCGTGCACCTCGTCGGTTTGCATGCGGTTGCCCAGGGTGGCGTAGACCAGCCGTTGGCGCTGCACGAGGCGTTTGCCTTCAAATTCAGGCGACACGATGGTGGCGTACCAGTGGCGGCCATCGCCTTCGAGCGCGCAATGGTCGCAGGCGAGGCCGGCGGTGATGATGGCTTGGAGTTGGTCTGCGGTCATAGGAATCTCAGCTGCGGATTTTGTAGCCGCTGCGCAGCAATTGAAGGGCAATCAGGCTCACAGCAACGGTCGCGCCGCCGACAACAGACAAGCTCATCCAGGGGGACACATCGCTGATGCCGAAGAAGCCGAAACGGAAGCCGTCGATCATGTAGAAAAACGGATTGAAGTGACTCACCCCTTGCCAGAAAGCAGGCAAGGAATGGATGGAATAAAACACGCCGCTCAAGAACGTCATGGGCATGACCACAAAGTTCTGGAAGGCGGCAAGCTGGTCAAACTTCTCTGCCCACAGGCCTGCAATCAAGCCCAGTGCGCCCATCAAGGTGGCGCCCAGCACAGCGAACACCAGAATCCACAGAGGCGCTGCATAGCTCATGGGCGCAAAAAACGCTGCCACCACGAACACGCCAAGCGCCACGACCAAACCGCGGATCACGGCGGCACCCACGTAGGCTACAAACCAGTTGAAATACGACAGGGGCGTCAGCAACAGGAACACCAGATTCCCCATGACCTTGCTCATGATGAGCGAGGACGAGCTGTTGGCAAATGCGTTCTGCAACAGACTCATCATGGCCAGGCCCGGCACCAGAAAGGCGGTGTAACTGACCTGGTCGTACACCTTCACATGGCTTTCCAGGGCGTGGCCGAAGATCAGCAGGTACAACATGGCGGTCAGCACGGGCCCGGCAATGGTTTGGGCCGCAACCTTCCAGAAGCGCAGGGTCTCTTTGTAGAGCAGAGTTTGCCAGCCGTTCATGCCTGTGCTCCTTGCTGGTTCATGACATCGAGGAACACATCCTCCAGATCGGCTTTGCGGATCTCCACGTCATCCACCGTGACGCCGGCCTGACGCACCGCAGCGAGGTAATTTTCAATTTCGAGCGCGTTGTTGGCTGGCAACTGAACAATACGGCCGGTGATGCGGGCAAGTGCAGCGAGTTCAGGGGGCAGCATATCGGCGGTCTTGAAGCGCAGCACATTGCTGCTGGCCGCCTTGAGCAGGTCGCTGGTTTTGTCCAAAGCCACGATGCGGCCGGTCTTGAGCATGGCAATGCGCCCACACAACGCTTCGGCCTCTTCCAAATAGTGGGTGGTCAGCAACACGGTGCTGCCTTGCTTGTTGAGGTTGGCGACAAACTGCCAGAGCGTCTGGCGCAGCTCCACGTCTACACCGGCGGTGGGCTCATCCAGCACGATGACGGGTGGCTTGTGCACCAAGGCCTGCGCCACCAACACACGGCGCTTCATGCCGCCAGACAATTGGCGCATGTTGGCGTTGGCCTTGTCGGCCAGGCCCAAGCCTTCCAGCAGCTCATCGACCCAGGCGTCGTTGTTCTTGAGCCCGAAGTAACCGGACTGGATGCGTAGCATCTCGCGCACATTGAAGAAGGGATCAAACACCAGCTCTTGTGGCACCACACCCAGCTTGCGGCGGGCGTCGGCGAAATCGCTTTGCACGTCGCTGCCCAAGACTTGCACACTGCCAGTGGTGGGGCGGGACAAGCCGGCCAGCATGCTGATCAGGGTGGTTTTGCCAGCACCGTTGGGCCCGAGAAGACCAAAAAATTCGCCCTCTTCGATGTTGAGACTGACGTTATCGACTGCCTTGAAGGTGGTGCCTTTCGGCCCCTTGGGCGAGGGATACGTCTTGGAGATGGATTGGAAGGAGATGGCGGGCATAAAGAACCCGCGATTTTACGCTGCTGCCCTCAGGCGGGCTTGAGCAGGGCGTCAATCCCGTACAGGGCGGCCAGATCGCGCAAACGGGCGGGGAGTTTTTGCACCGCAAATACCTTCCCCGCCTTGGCGCACTCGCGCCGCAGCTCCAGCAAGACGGCCAGCGCGGAGGAGTCAAAGCGCTGCAAACGCTCGCCATCGACAACGACGGTCGCAGCTTCGCGCTGCAGTCCGTCGCGAAGCTCCGACAGACAGGCCGGGGCGACTTCATGTGTCATGGTGGCGGGCAGGTTCAGCACATCAGCCTTTCTTGGCGTTGGCCTTGTTTTGCTCGGCCAAGGCGTCAATCAAACCATCGACACCCTTGGCATTGATCTGCTGGGCAAACTGGCTGCGGTAGGTTTCCACCAGCCAGACGCCCAGAACGTTCAGGTTGTAAATCTTCCAGCCGGCGCCCACTCCGGGGGTTTTCTCAAGGCGGTAGTCCAGCTGGATGGGGTCACCCTTACCTTTGATTTCGGTACGAACGATAACTTCTTTATCTTCAGGCGCCATGCGCATCGGCTTCATGACGATAGTTTGGTCATTGACTTGAGCCAACGCTCCGGCATAGGTGCGAACCAACAGAATCTTGAATTCGTCTTGCAAGCGCTTTTGCTGCTCGGGCGTCGCCTGGCGCCAACCCGGGCCCACTGCGGACGCCGTCATGCGCTGGAAGTTCACGTTAGGCATGATGCGCGTGTCAACCAAGGTCGCGATCTTTGCGGTGTCACCGGTGCGGATGGATTTGTCTGCCTTGATGGTATCCAGCACATCGACCGACAAGCGCTTGATCAGTGCGTCAGGAGCCTCGTCATCGGCATGGGCCGCAGGGGAAAAAACCACGCCTGCAACCAGAGCCAAAGAGCTTGCCAGCCCCAGAAAACCACGTTTACTCAACATTTTTCATTCCCATCAAACAAGTGCAAATTATGCACATCACCCGTTCAGTCTGCGCCTGCAGCCCCTAACCCTACGGCTCCTGGGGCTCTTCGTCCGGCGGATTGCCGTCATAGACCTGGTACCGCTGTCGCTGCAAATAGCTATCGCGGATGAAGGAGTACCGGTCCAGCGCCGCACCATTGACGACACCCTCTGAATCCAAAAACGTGGACCGCGTGTCCACAAGGTCGACCACAGTCAGGCCGGTTCGCGTGCCTTCATCAGCCACCTGATTCACCAAGTTCCCCTGGCGATCCACAGGGAGTGCCGCTACTTCCCGCAAAGTGAAGGGGCCGAGCAAGGGCAACACTACATAAGGACCGGCCCCCACTCCCCAATGCCCCAGGGTGATGTTGAAGTTCGCGGGGTGCCGCTCAATATTCAATTCGCTGGCCACATCAAACAAACCACCCAATCCGATGGTGGTGTTCACCATGACGCGGCCTACGCTATCGCCAAAGGCTTGGCGTCTTAACGTCAGCCCGTTGTTGACCGCCGACCAGACATCGTCAAGATTGGCAAAGAAATTGTTAATGCCTGTACGCGTCCACGATGGCAAGGTTTGTTTGTATGCCACTGCAACCGGCTTGACGACCGCGCGATCCACCGCATCGTTGAACCCGAAGACTGACCGGTTCATGGATTCCCATGGGTCACGCGGATCAGGATTGGCTACTGTCGCGCAGCCCTGCAAAGTAGCGAAAAGGGCCAGCAACGCCAGCCAGCGGAGCGATAGGCGCATCATTTTGCTGATTTGTCAGAGGGGCCGTCTGCGGCCTTGCTATAAAGAAACTGGCTGATCAGGTTTTCCAGCACCACGGCGCTTTGGGTGGTGCCGATCACGTCGCCAGCAGCAAGGTTCGCTGCATCAGCACCTGCTTCGATGCCGATGTACTGTTCACCGAGCAGACCGCTGGTCAAAATTTTGAGGGAACTGTCTTTGGGGAAGGCAAAGCGCTTGTCCATGGCCAACTGGACTTTGGCCTGAAAGGTTTTGTCATCGAACCCGATGGACTCCACACGCCCCACCACCACACCGGCACTTTTGACCGCGGCTTTGGGCTTGAGACCGCCGATGTTGTCGAACTTGGCCGTCACCGGGTAACCCTTGTCCACGCTGAAAGTCAGGAGGTTCGCCGACTGCAGCGCCAAAAACACCAGCGCCAAAGCCCCCAGCAGCACAAACAGGCCCACCCACACATCATTTTTGGAGCGTTGCATTTTTCTTCCCCTAGATACTGAACATCATGGCGGTAAGGACAAAGTCCAACGCCAGTACGGTGAGCGATGCCACCACCACGGTACGCGTCGTGGCCCGGGCAACGCCCTCGGGTGTTGGCTGCGCCTCGAAGCCCTGCAGCAAAGCGATGAAACTCACTGCAAAACCGAACACCACGCTCTTGATGACGCCATTGCCCACGTCGACCCAGACATCCACACCGCTTTGCATTTGGCTCCAGAACGCGCCTGAGTCAATGCCGATCATGGGCACGCTGACAATCCACCCTCCCAATACGCCGACAGCACTGAACACTGCTGCCAATATAGGCATGGCGATCACCGCACCCCAGAATCGCGGTGCAAGAATGCGCGACACGGGGTCCACCGCCATCATCTCCATGGCGCTAAGTTGCTCACCCGCCTTCATCAGGCCGATTTCGGCGGTCAAGGAGGTTCCAGCCCTTCCCGCAAACAGCAAAGCAGTCAACACCGGCCCGAACTCACGTACCAGGCTCAGGCTAATCAGCATGCCTACCGAGTCGGCCGCACCGAAGCGCTGCAAGCCATAGTAGTACTGCAAGCCCATCACAAAGCCGACAAACACGCCGGACACCGCGATGATGGCCAGTGAATAGTTGCCCATGAAGTGGATCTGGTCACGCAGCAATGCCGGCCTGCGCAACACCGCGCCCAAGGAGGCCACGAGTCGCCCCATCAAGCGCGCACCCGCACCCCAATCCGCCAACTTGCTACGGACAGCAAAACCCAGCTCGGCGGGATGCAAAAACTTCATCGCGCTACCTCTGTTGAGAAGTCGGCCTCTACCGGCACTGCGGGGTAATGGAAGCGTACAGGTCCTTCAGGCAAAGCATTCACAAACTGGTGCACCAACGGATCCGTACTGGCACGCACCTCTTGTGGCGTGCCTTGGGCAGCAATCTTGCCGTTGGCCAACACAATGACCTGATCGGCGATGTGGAAGGTTTCCTCCAGATCGTGCGACACGATGATGCTGGTCAGCCCCATGGCATCGTTCAGTTGGCGGATGAGCCGCGCAGCAGTACCCAGAGAAATCGGATCCAGGCCGGCGAACGGTTCGTCGTACATCACCAACTCGGGGTCCAAGGCAATGGCACGCGCCAGTGCGACGCGCCGCGCCATGCCACCGGAGATTTCAGAAGGCATCAAATCTCGCGCGCCTCGCAAGCCCACCGCGTTCAGCTTCATCAGGACGATGTCGCGAACCAGTGCTTCCGATAGACCGGTGTGCTCCCGCAAGGGGAAGGCCACGTTGTCAAACACACTCAAATCCGTGAACAAGGCACCGAACTGGAACAACATGCCCATACGACGGCGGGCAGCGTACAAGGCCTCAGAGCCCAGACTAGAAATGTCCTGTGGCACATCACCCGCGTTGGGACCGTGGAGCAGCACCTGCCCGCTTTGCACCCGGATTTGCCCTCCGATGAGACGAAGCACCGTCGTTTTGCCACCACCAGACGCGCCCATCAGGGCCGTCACCTTGCCGCGCGGCACTGTCAGGGACACGCCATCGAGAATGCGCCGCTCCCCGTATCCAAAGGAAACGTTTTTCAGTTCAACCAGAGCAGAGAAAGGAGTGGCGGCCATAAAAGCAACAAGGCCGGGATGTGCCCGGCCTTGGAATGATAAGGGGGAAAACCCTTATCAGCGTGGCAGTTCGGTAAAGCCCATCAAGAACTCGTCCACCGCACGTGCGGCTTGGCGGCCTTCGCGGATGGCCCACACCACCAGGGATTGACCGCGGCGGATATCGCCAGCTGCGAACACCTTGGGCACATTGGTGGCGTAGCCGCCAGAGATGTCAGTCGTGGCTTTGGCGTTGCCGCGAGCGTCTTTGTCAATGCCAAAGGACTCCAACACCGTAGCGACCGGATTGACGAAACCCATGGCCAGCAACACGAGGTCGGCCTTGAGCACCTTTTCAGTGCCAGGGACGTCCATCAATTTGCCATCCTTGAACTCGACCTGCACGGTCTTGAGACCCGTGACTTTGCCTTTTTCGCCGATGAACTCTTTGGTGGAGATGGAGAACACGCGCTCGCAACCTTCTTCATGGCTGGAGCTGGTGCGCAGCTTCAGAGGCCAGTAAGGCCAGGTGAGCGGACGGTTCTCTTCAGCCGGAGGCTGGGGCATCACCTCGAACTGGGTCACGCTGACCGCACCGTGGCGGTTGGAGGTGCCCACGCAGTCAGAGCCGGTGTCGCCACCGCCAATGACGATGACGTGTTTTCCGTCAGCGCGCAGTTGGTTCTTCAGCTTGTCACCGGCATTGACCTTGTTTTGCTGGGGCAGGAACTCCATGGCGAAATGGATACCGTCCAGATCGCGGCCGGGAACTGGCAAGTCGCGGGACTGCTCGGAGCCGCCGGTCAGCAGCACGGCGTCAAAGTCCTTTTTGAGCTGCTCGGGGGAAATGGTTTCCTTGGCCCAGTTGGTGACTTTGGAGCCCTTGGGCATTTCACCTACCAACACGCCGGTGCGGATGGTCACGCCTTCGGCGACCAACTGCTCAGCGCGGCGGTCGATGTGGGACTTTTCCATCTTGAAGTCAGGAATGCCGTAGCGCAGCAGGCCGCCGATGCGGTCGTTCTTCTCGAACAATGTGACGTCGTGGCCGACGCGGGCCAACTGCTGGGCAGCGGCCATACCCGCGGGGCCGGAGCCCACCACGGCCACTTTTTTGCCGGTCTTGACGGTAGAGGGCTGGGGCTTGACCCAGCCTTCATGCCAGGCGCGGTCGATGATGGCGTGTTCAATCGACTTGATGCCCACCGCTTCTTCGTTGACGTTCAAGGTGCAGGCTGCCTCGCAAGGGGCGGGGCAGATGCGCCCGGTGAACTCGGGGAAGTTGTTGGTGCTGTGCAGTGTGTCGATTGCAGCCTTCCAGTCCTTGCGGAAGACGAGGTCGTTGAAATCCGGAATGATGTTGTTGACCGGGCAGCCGTTATTGCAGAACGGCGTACCGCAGTCCATGCAGCGCGCAGCTTGCTTGTTAGCCTGTGCATCGTCCAGACCGATAACGAACTCTTTGTAGTTCTTCAGGCGCTCAGTAACGGGCTTGTAGCCCTCTTCGATGCGCTCAAACTCCATGAAGCCAGTGACTTTTCCCATGATGTACGTCCTTGTGCGTTAGATCAGGCTCGCCTTACTTGGCAGCCGCTGCTTCTTTTTTAGTAGCTGCTGGCGCAGACTTGGCGGGCGCTACAGCCGATTTACGTGCATGAATCTCACCCAGAGCACGCTTGTACTCGTTGGGGAACACCTTCACGAACTTGGCGCGGGATGCTTCCCAGTTGTCCAGCAGTTCGCGTGCACGCTTGCTACCGGTCCAGCGGTTGTGGTCTTCCAGCAGTTTCTTAAGCTGGGCTTCATCGGTTTCACCACGGTGCCAGATGCCCTTGTCGAGGGTGGCTTCCTGCTCGGCGGCAGTCAACACCTTCTCCAGGCTCACCATGGCGGTGTTGCAACGCTTGGCGAACTGGCCGTCTTCGTCATAGACGTAGGCAATACCGCCGCTCATGCCCGCTGCAAAGTTGCGGCCGGTTTTACCCAGCACCGCCACCGTACCGCCGGTCATGTACTCGCAACCGTGGTCGCCGGTACCTTCGACCACAGCAGTGGCGCCGGACAAACGAACCGCAAAGCGCTCGCCGGCCACGCCGCTCAGGAAGGCTTCGCCGGTAGTCGCACCGTACATCACCGTATTGCCGACGATGGTGTTGCGGATGGCTTCACCACGGAAGTCGATACTCGGACGCACGACCACGCGGCCGCCGGACAGGCCCTTGCCGGTGTAGTCGTTGGCGTCACCGATCAAGTACAGGGTGATGCCCTTGGCCAGGAAAGCGCCGAAAGACTGGCCGCCTGTGCCTTCCAGCTGGATGCGGATGGTGTCATCCGGCAAACCTTCTGGGTGTACCTTGGTGACAGCGCCGGAGAGCATGGCACCCACCGAACGGTTCACGTTGCGAGCCACTTCCATGAACTGCACGCGTTCACCCTTGTCGATGGCGGCGCGGCTCTTGGCGATGAGCACATTGTCCAGCGCCTTTTCCAGACCGTGGTCTTGGGTAAGGGTTTGGAAGCGTGGCACGTCGGCAGGCACTTGCGGCTGGGCAAACAAACGGGCGAAATCCAGGCCTTGGGCTTTCCAGTGCTCGATGCTCTTGCGGGTGTCGAGCAGATCGGAACGACCGATCATGTCGTCGAACTTGCGGATACCCAGCTGGGCCATGATCTGGCGCACTTCTTCAGCGATGAAGAAGAAGTAGTTCACCACGTGCTCAGGCTTGCCGGAGAATTTGGCGCGCAGCACAGGGTCTTGGGTCGCCACGCCCACGGGGCAGGTGTTCAGGTGGCACTTGCGCATCATGATGCAGCCTTCCACCACCAGCGGGGCGGTAGCAAAGCCGAACTCATCCGCACCCAACAGGGCACCGATGGCGACGTCGCGGCCGGTCTTCATCTGACCGTCAGCCTGCACGCGGATACGGCTGCGCAAGCGGTTCAGCACCAGGGTCTGCTGGGTTTCGGCCAAGCCGATTTCCCATGGGGAACCTGCGTGCTTGATGGAGGACCAGGGAGATGCACCGGTACCACCGTCGTGCCCGGCGATCACCACGTGGTCTGCCTTGCACTTGGCAACGCCGGCAGCGATGGTGCCCACGCCGATTTCAGACACCAGCTTGACGCTGATGCCGGAATGCGGAGCCACGTTCTTCAGGTCGTGGATCAGCTGGGCCAAGTCCTCGATGGAGTAGATGTCGTGGTGGGGAGGGGGCGAAATCAGGCCCACACCCGGCACAGAGTGACGCAGCTTGCCGATGTAGTCAGACACTTTGCCGCCTGGCAACTGGCCGCCCTCACCGGGCTTGGCGCCCTGAGCCATCTTGATCTGGATCTGGTCGGCGCTGGACAGGTACTCGGCGGTCACACCGAAGCGGCCGGAAGCCACTTGCTTGATGCGGCTGCGCAGGGAGTCGCCGGCCTGCAGGGGGAGGTCCACTTCCACGTTCTCGGCACCGATCACGCTCTTGAGGCTGTCGCCCTGCTTGATTGGGATGCCCTTGAGTTCGTTGCGGTAACGTGCCGCGTCTTCACCACCTTCACCGGTGTTGCTCTTGCCACCGATGCGGTTCATAGCCACAGCCAAAGTCGCGTGCGCTTCGGTGGAGATGGAGCCCAAAGACATGGCGCCGGTTGCAAAGCGTTTGACGATTTCCTTGGCGGGCTCGACTTCTTCCAGCGGAATGGCCTTGGCAGGGTCCACCTTGAACTCGAACAGGCCGCGCAGCGTCAGGTGGCGCTTGGACTGGTCGTTGATGATCTGGGCGTACTCTTTGTAGGTGTTCCAGTTGTTGGCACGGGTAGAGTGCTGCAACTTGGCGATCGCGTCCGGTGTCCACATGTGCTCTTCACCACGGGTGCGCCAGGCGTACTCACCACCGGCATCCAATGCATTGGCCAGCACGGGGCTGTCACCAAACGCCAGCTTGTGCATCCGGATGGCTTCTTCAGCGATCTCGAACACGCCGATACCTTCCACCTTGCTGGGGGTGCGGGTGAAGTACTTGTCGATGGTTTCGGTGTTCAGGCCGATGGCTTCAAACAACTGGGCACCGCAGTAGGACATGTAGGTCGACACGCCCATTTTGGACATGATCTTGGACAGGCCCTTGCCGATCGCCTTGATGTAGTTGTAGATGGCTTTGTCAGCGCTCAGGTCACCCGGCAGGTCCTTGTGGATGTCCTGAAGGGTTTCCATGGCGAGGTAGGGGTGCACCGCCTCAGCGCCGTAACCAGCCAATACCGCGAAGTGGTGCACTTCACGGGCCGTGCCGGTTTCCACCACCAGACCGGCGGTGGTACGCAAACCTTCACGCACCAGGTGCTGGTGGATAGCGGAGAGTGCCAACAGCGCAGGAATAGCCACTTGGGTGGAGCTGATGCTGCGGTCGCTGATGATCAGGATGTTTTTGCCACTCTTGATGGCATCCACCGCTTCAGCGCACAAAGAAGCCAACTTGGCCTCCACACCCTCATGGCCCCAAGCCAAGGGGTAGGTGATATCCAGCGTGTAGCTACGGAACTTGCCCTGGGTGTGGTGCTCGATGTTCCGCACCTTGGCCATGTCGGCAAAGTCCAGAATGGGCTGGCTCACCTCGAGGCGCATGGGCGGGTTCACCTGGTTGATGTCCAACAGGTTGGGCTTGGGTCCGATGAAGGACACCAATGACATCACGATGGCTTCGCGGATCGGGTCGATCGGTGGGTTGGTCACCTGCGCAAACAGCTGCTTGAAGTAGCTGTAAAGCGGCTTGTTTTTGTCAGACAACACCGCCAATGGGCTGTCGTTGCCCATGGAGCCAATGGCTTCTTCGCCGGCGGTAGCCATAGGTGCAATCAGGAACTTCAGGTCTTCCTGGGTAAAGCCGAAAGCCTGCTGGCGGTCCAGCAGGCTCACCTGGTCGGTGACGCGCTTGGGCTCTACGCCTGCCACTACTGCGGACAAGGCCTTGTCGGTGCGACGCTCGTCAAACGACACATCGTCCAGCTTGATGCGCAGGTTCTCAATCCACTGCTTGTAGGGCTTGCTGTTGGCGAGGCTGGCTTTGAGTTCTTCGTCATCAATCATGCGGCCTTGTTCCAGGTCGATCAGGAACATCTTGCCGGGCTGCAGGCGCCACTTGCGCACGATTTTGTTTTCAGGCACGGGCAACACGCCGGACTCGGAGCCCATGATGACCAAGTCGTCATCGGTGATGCAATAGCGGGAAGGACGCAGACCGTTGCGATCCAGCGTGGCGCCAATCTGACGGCCATCGGTGAACACGATCGAGGCCGGGCCGTCCCACGGCTCCATCATCGCAGCGTGGTACTCATAGAAGGCCTTGCGGCGCTCGTCCATGGTGGTGTGCTGCTCCCATGGCTCGGGGATCATCATCATCACGGCCTGGCTGATGGGGTAGCCCGCCATTGTCAACAGCTCAAGGCAGTTGTCGAAAGTGGCTGTGTCGGACTGGTCTGCAAAGCTGATGGGGTACAGCTTTTGCAGATCGGCAGCCAACACGGGGGAAGACATCACGCCTTCGCGGGCCTTCATCCAGTTGTAGTTGCCTTTAACGGTGTTGATCTCACCGTTGTGGGCCACGTAGCGGTAAGGGTGAGCCAATGGCCATTCGGGGAAGGTGTTGGTGGAGAAGCGCTGGTGCACCAGGCCCAAAGCTGACACGCAGCGAGCGTCTTCCAGGTCCTTGAAATACACACCCACCTGGTCAGCCAGCAGCAGGCCCTTGTAGACCACGGTGCGGCTGGACATGCTGGGCACGTAATATTCTTTGGAGTGGGTCAAGCCCAATGCCTGGATGTTGGCACTGGCGGTCTTGCGGATTACGTACAGCTTGCGTTCCAGCGCGTCCTGCACGATCACGTCGTTGCCGCGGCCAATGAAGACTTGACGCAGGATAGGTTCTTTTTCGCGCACGGTGGGCGACATGGGCATGTCGCGGTTCACAGGCACATCGCGCCATCCCAACAGCACTTGGCCTTCGGCCTTGATGGCGCGTTCCATTTCCTGCTCGCAAGCGAGACGGGAGGCGTGCTCTTTGGGCAAAAAGATCATGCCGACGCCGTATTCGCCCTGGGGCGGCAAGGTCACGCCTTGCTTGGCCATTTCTTCGCGGTAGAGCGCATCTGGCAGTTGGATCAAGATGCCGGCGCCGTCACCCATAAGGGGGTCTGCACCCACCGCACCGCGGTGGTCGAGGTTTTCAAGGATCTTGAGTGCGTTCTTGACGATGTCGTGGCTCTTTTCGCCACGAATGTGCGCCACAAAGCCGACGCCGCAGGCATCGTGCTCGTTGGCGTTGGAATACAAACCGTGGTCTTTGAGGTGTTGGATTTCGGCTGCCGTAGTCATGGCGCACTCCTGAAAATTACAGTGGACTCGAAGAATACTGCAACGCAACAAAAGTGCCAAGAAATTTAATTGGGGTCAGACACTATTTGAATCTCTTATCAGATTCAAAAAAATCAAATAGGGACACATCAAATTAATAGCGGCCTGCGCTTATCCAGTAAGCGCCAGGGGCGATATTCAGTCTGGAGAAGTTGCCTTGCGGGGCCGTCCTGGCGTTCTGCGAACCAGGCGTCGCGAGGTATTTTTTTGCAACTCTGCAACGAAATCATCGTCCGCCAGCGCCCATCCACGGGTCACCGAGTCAGTAATTTGATGGAGTTGCACTGAATTGAGGCCCTCCCGGGCCGCCGCTTGGTAGGCCGCCTCGCGCGCGAAAGGCGTATTGCCCAATGCCCAATAGGCGGGGTGGGTCACGATACGCTTGTCCATGATGGCGCCGCTGTAATGCGAGTAACTGGTCCACGGATAGTCTGAAGGCGGCAATCCGATACCGGCGCGTTGCGGATGGAGGTCCATAAATGTCAGTGCCGCTAGGGCGTGGCGTGGCTGCAAGACCGCGGATTTGAAGCGCCCCTCCCACAAGGTCCCTTTGCGGTCGTATTTGCGGTTGAAGTAGCGCACATAAGTACGCCCCAAGGACTGCATCATGAGCGCCAAGCCCTGCTCGCTAGCAGGTGTCAACAACAGATGGAAGTGATCCTGCAGCAGCACATAACCATGCACGGCGACCTGATGTTGCCGGGCCGCGAGGTGTATCGCATTCAGCAGTTCTTCGTAATCCTCCGCGGCCGAGCAAATGGACTGGCCGTGCGCACCGCGCTGCAAAACGTGGTGCAGATGTCCGGCAATTGCCAAGCGGGGAAGTCGTGCCATGGGCCGCGATGGTAGCGGATCACAGCCTCAACCCGCTTACAAGCTCGTCACCGGCAATTGGTATTGGGGCGTGCCCATGAGATCAATACCGCATGACAGGTTATCCAACCAATCCAGCAACTGGGCAATGGCAGCCCCTTGCAAGGGCGCGCCATGCTGCGGAACGATCATCGAAATCTCCAGCCCACGAACCATGCGTACCCAAAGCTTGAGGATTTTGTTGCTGACCATGTAGCGGCGGTGAAACGCCTCCATGCCATGAGGCATAGGCATCAAGTTGGTGATGGGTTTGCGCGCGTCCTGACCACTGAGCATGGAAACACCCAGGTCGCCGGAAAACAGGATCTTGCTCACGGGGTCATAGAACTGGAAATTACCCTCGGCATGCAGAAAGTGCGCGGGTAACAGCCACAGCTCGGTTTTGCCGAAGCGGAGTTTGCCCCCTTCATCGGGAATGGGAATGATGCGGTCTTCCGTCTTGCCGATTTTGCAGAAGTGAGGGGCGAAACGAGCCCAAAGCTGTGAAATCAACAACTTGGCCTGGGTGGATGTCATCCAGCGGTCCAGGGAGGCAATGATGTCCGGGTCGGCGTGGGAGGCGATGATGTAGTCGAGGTGCTGAGGCGCGATGTACTTGCGCATCGTCAGATTCAGCTCGTTGTAGGTCATATTGCCACCCGGATCAAGGATCACACCTTCTCCATGGTCGACGATGAGAAACTGATTGGCCTGCACCGCTTCGGTTTCGTCGGACACGAGATCCGTGAACATCACACAGCAGTGATGGGCGTCTTTGTAGAGTTCAACAGCCATGGCGGGGCCCTTATGCAAAGTGGGCGCCTATGCGCCCACATGAACCCCGATTGTCAAATCAGCCCGAAAACCGGGCTTTGATTCACATCAATTATTTGGGCGCTTTGGTCACTCGGACTTTGCCACCGGTGGTGACGATAATCACGGCATCACCTGCTGCCAATTGCTCACCACCCTTGGCTTGGACGATGGCACGGCGATCGCCTCCTTTGAGTTGAACGAGAATTTCAACCGCTTCTTCTTTGGTAGACAAGCGCTCCAACGCGTTGCCTGCAGCAGCGCCTGCCACGCCAGCCAATACACCCAGGACTTGCGCCTCGCGTTGCACACCACTGCCGCCGTAGCCGCCGATGGCACCCACTACGCCGCCTACAGCGGCGCCTACGCCGGACTGGCTGCCGTCCACCACCACATTTCGCACGGACAGGATGACCCCGTCTTGTACCTGGGCCATACGCTGCGCATCACCGCGCTGGATGACATCCGGACTGCTGCTCGCGCATGCACCCAAAGTGGCTACTACCAGGGCAATGCTTGCCCATTTCATGATCTTTTGCATATTTCTCTCCGGTTCTGGAACGGTTCACTTCAGCCCAGCTAACGCTTTAGCCCACCGCTCCGTTGTCAGCCATATTGTCAACCGGCAATGTAAACCGCGTGTCAAGCAGGGATGTGAGCCCGAATTCGCCCAAAATCGCGCGCAAACGCTCCGCAGCGGCACGTTTTTTCTGCCCCGTGTAGCGAGCCAGAATCAACTCATTTTTCATGCTGTGCTCCCAGCCCACCAGTTCAGTCACGGTCACTTGGTAGCCGTGAGCCTCCAGATACAGGCATCGCAGCACATTGGTGAGCTGGCTACCCAGCTCACGGGTGTGCAGAGGGTGACGCCAGAGCTCGGCCAGCGGTGTGCGCGTCAGGTTCATGGCCTTGTTTTGATTCAAGTGACGGGCAAGCTCTGCCTGGCAGCAGGGCACGAGCACAAACGCCCTCACCTTTTTCTCCAGTCCGAACGCAATGGCATCGTCCGTCGCGGTATCGCAAGCATGTAAAGCGGTGACGACATCGAAGCTGGGGGGAAGCTCTTGCAAGCTGGTGGATTCCGCCACACTCACATTCAGAAAGCTCATGCGTTCAAAGTGAAGCTTGGTGGCCAAGGCTTTGGATTTCTCCACCAGTTCAGCGCGGGTTTCAATTCCGTACAAGTGACTGTGCGGGAGGTTCTTGAAGTACAAGTCGTACAGAATGAACCCGAGATAAGACTTTCCCGCGCCGTGGTCTGCCAAGGTGAAGCTGAGGCCTTCTGTTACCGGAAGTTCATTCATCAGTTTTTCAATGAACTGATAGAGGTGATAAACCTGCTTGAGCTTGCGGCGGGAGTCCTGGTTCAACTTTCCGTCGCGCGTGAGGATATGTAGCTCTTTGAGCAACTCCACTGACTGACCGGGGCGGATTTCAGGCGCGATTTGCCCAGAGGGTTGAGTGCCGCCGACTTGCGCAGGCTGTGCTTTGTTTTTTTTCATTGAATGCTTTCGCCCCATCACAAGGGCGCAATGTCAGGGCCGACTTGCAATGCTGACCACCCTTCGGGGCCCAGCCTTTGCAGTGTGGCAATGTTCTTTTCGTAAATCTGCTCCGCAGCGGGGAATGCTTCTACCGCCTTATCGATACTGGCTTCACGCAGGAGATGAAGTGTCGGGTACGGTGCCCGGTTGGTGAAGTTGCCGATGTCATCGGGCTCCGCGTCTGCAAACTGGAATTCAGGGTGGAAGCTGGCAATTTGCAGCTCCCCATCGAGCTTCAATTTGCGGAGTGCTTTGTCAGCGGAATACAAGAAATCGTTGAAGTCCACAAAGTCCACAAACGCATCCGGAAGGATCAGCAGCGTCGTGTCGCGCAACTGCGGGGCCGCTTGAGCGAGTCCCAGAAGCTCTTCGCGAAGTACATCCAGCACATCAGCTGGCTCGGTCGCACGACAAACCACATAGCGCACCTGATTCTTGACGTGCACGGCTTTGGCGAAAGGACACAGGTTGAGACCGATGACGGCCCGCTCCAACCACCGTTGCATAGACTTGACCACTGCGTCATCTGCACTGGGCTGCTGATTACTCAATTCAGACATGGAACAACCTCTGCCCAGTGAGCCGCTCATGCTCCCGCAAAGCAAATCGGTCTGTCATACCCGCGATGTAGTCACTGACCTGGCGTTGAAGAGAGATGTCTTTCATTGCCTCGTCATCCTGGTGCATTTCTGCGGGTGAAGCGACATAGGCATCAAACAGCTCCCCCACAACGCACTTGGCCTTCCCCATGGTGTCCATTACTTGCTGATGCCGATAGAGGTGCTTGAACAAGAAGTGCTTGAGCTCCCGGGTTTGCGCGCGCATTTCGGCACTGAACAGCACTAGCGCCGGTGCTGCGCGTACAGCGTTCACGTCTTGGGGCATTACCTCTTCCAGTTGAGCGCGGGTTGCAGCCAACACGTCATACACCATATCACTGAGCATAAGTCGTATGGTCTCGTAGAGCCAACGCCGCTGTTTTTTGGCTTGCGCGAAATCCGACTGTTGACTTGCCGCTTGGTCCGCATACTTCCGGAACAAGGGCACTTCCAACATCTGGTCCATGCTGAGCAGTCCCGACCGGACTCCGTCATCTATATCGTGGCAGTTGTAGGCAATCTCGTCAGCCAAATTACACAGTTGCGCTTCAAGGCTCGGTTGCCCACCTTGCAGGAATCGCTTGGCGACCCCGCCACTTTGCCCGGGGAAGTCAGCTTCCCATAGCTCCAAGGACATCGCATTGTTTTTGGAGCAATGCTTCAAAATGCCTTCGCGGGACTCAAAACAGAGATTCAACCCGTCAAAACCCGGGTAACGGGCCTCCAGATGATCCACTACGCGCAGACTCTGGAGATTGTGCTCAAAGCCACCGTAAGAGGCCATGCATTCATGTAGCGCGTCTTGTCCGGCGTGGCCGAAAGGAGTGTGGCCCAGGTCATGCGCCAAAGCAATGGTTTCCACCAGATCCTCATTCAAGCCCAAAGTTCTCGCCATGGACCTGCCTAGCTGAGCAACCTCCAGCGAGTGGGTCAAGCGGGTTCTGAACAGGTCTCCTTCATGATTAATGAAGACTTGCGTTTTGTAGACCAGCCGACGAAACGCAGTGGAGTGAACGATACGGTCTCTGTCGCGCTGAAACGGCGTACGCGTGGGGGCTGCCGCCTCAGCAAACCGCCGACCTCGACTCTGGTCCGGTTGGCACGCATATGGTTGTAGGCTGGACATCAAATTATCCACTGACGCCCGTCTGATATGCGTGAGCAGCTATTTTTTCGATAGCAATCAGGCGCAACATGCATCGATGACCTCACGCACCAAGGCATCAGGCGCTGCTCGCATGACCGCACGACCAGGACCGTCAATCAAGACGAACCGGATTTCACCGGCCTCGGACTTCTTGTCATGGCGCATGAGTTCAAGATAGCGACCGGCGTTGTCGGAGGCATCCAAGCTGGGGCCACGGATTGGTAATCCCGCCGATGCAATGATCCGGGTGAGTCGTTCGACAAACGCTGTATCCACCAAGCCCAGGCGCTGGGATAGGTGGGCAGCCATGACCATGCCGCAGCCAACTGCCTCGCCGTGCAACCATTCGCCATAACCCAAGCCCGCTTCGATTGCATGCCCGAAGGTGTGGCCGAAATTCAAAATGGCACGCAGACCGGACTCACGCTCATCTTGCCCCACAACCCAGGCCTTCAACTCACAGCTGCGCTTTACTGCGTGCGCTAGCGCCTTGGCATCCAGTCGCACCAAGCTCTCCATATGGTTCTCAATCCAAGACAGAAACTCCATATCGGCGATGGGACCGTATTTGATAACTTCCGCCAGTCCAGCGCTGACCTCCCTTGGCGGCAGTGTTTTCAATACATCAAGGTCACACACCACCATTTGAGGTTGGTAGAAGGCGCCCACCATGTTTTTACCAAGTGGATGGTTTATTCCGGTTTTTCCGCCCACTGAAGAGTCCACTTGTGCCAAGAGGGTGGTCGGCACCTGAACAAAGGGTACGCCGCGCATATAGCTTGCGGCAGCGAATCCGGTCATGTCCCCGACGACCCCTCCCCCCAAAGCAAACAGGACAGTTTTTCGATCGCAGGTGTTCTGCAACAGCACATCGAAAATCAAGTTCAAAGTTTCCCAATGCTTGTAAGACTCACCATCAGGGAGTTCCATGGCCAGCACTTTGGAATACTTTCCAGCAAGAGCAACTTTTAGCTTCTCCGCATACAACGGGGCCACAGTAGTGTTACTCACAATGACTGCCGTTTTGCCATTGGGCAAGCCAGCGAAAATCTCTGGGTTGCCAATTAGTTCGCCACCGATGTGAATAGGATAGCTGCGTTCAGCCAGGGAAATGTTTACGGTTTGGTGCACCTGAATTGTCATAGCCGCTTAGTTTAGGGCTTTCAGGTGCTGCAACAGCGCTGCTACACGTCAGCGGAAGGAATCGCCCCTGAAAGCTCAAGCTGCATGACGATCATGTTCACCAACGTCGCCACTGAGGGACGACCGGTTTCCAATACAAAGTGCGCAGTTTCGCGGTACAAAGGATCACGAACTGAAAACAGCTCTCGCATTCGAGTCAATGGATCAGCAACCTGGAGCAGTGGTCGACTCACATCGTGCCGGAGGCGACGAAATAACTCTTCGGGCGTGGATTTGAGATAAATCACTTTACCTCGCGAATGCAAATGATGCCGATTGTTCGGCCTGAGGACTGCGCCGCCTCCGGTGGATAGCACGCAATTCACATTTGCCGAGAGGGCATCAAGAACCTCTTCTTCGATATCTCGAAAACGAGACTCACCCTCGCGGTCAAAAAACTCACGAATCGAGCAACCGATACGCGCCTCAATGGCGTGATCCGAATCTACGAAAGGAATGCGCAAGCGGCGCGCCAACTGACGCCCCACTGTGGTCTTCCCTGAACCGGGAAGACCAACAAGACTGATACTCAAGTGAGGCCCATCTCAACCAATGCCAGAGTTACCGGCCAACCACCTTGTCTGCAATGACCTTAGGTGTGATGAACACCAGCATTTCACGCTTGGTGATTTCCTTTGCCCGGTTGCGGAACAAGACGCCCAATCCAGGCAGGTCACCGAAGAATGGAACTTTGGTTTCGCTGTCGGTCGAGCTTTCTGTAAAGATGCCGCCGATAACCACAGTGCCGCCGTTCTCAACCAGTACTTGCGTTTGCACGTGCTTGGTATCAATCGCAAATCCTGCTGGAGTGCTCTGACCGACAGTGTCTTTAGTCACATCCAAGGTGAGGATGATGTTTCCTTCAGGGGTGATCTGCGGCAGTACTTCCAGTTTCAAGTTAGCCTTCCGGAACGCGATCGAAGTAGCACCGCTAGACGAGGCCACTTGATAAGGCAATTCCGTGCCCTGTTCAATCAGCGCCTTGATCTGGTCTGCAGTCACGACTCGAGGACTGGACACCACCTTGCCTTTGCCTTCAGCCTCAAGAGCGGAAATCTCGAGGTTCAAGAACCTGTCCGCGCCAGCGCCAAAAATGGATACTGCAAATTGTCCGGGAGTACTGGAGCCAAGTGCACCTGTGGATGGGAGATTTACAAAGTTGCCGGAAGTTGTCGCTGCCGAACCCACCACATAACTTGAGCCCAGTGCAATTCCCGGCTTATCGCCGGAAGCAGCTGCAGTACCGCCTCCACCCAATTTGACGCCCAGAGATTTTCCGAAACTATCGGACGCCTCAACGATACGCGCCTCGATCAAAACTTGTCGAACAGCAATATCGATTTTTGCAATCAACTGTTGAACTTGCTCCAATTTACTTGGAATATCAGTGACAAATAATTGATTTGTGCGTGTTTCAAAAATCACGCTACCTCGAGAACTCAGAATTCGACTTGCCGTAACACCTTGGCCCGGTCCGGAACCAGCTGCAATCAGGCCCGCCGCAATATCTGCTGCTTTGCCGTAATTGATTTGGAATGCTTGGGTACGAAGGGGTTCAAGATTCTGTACTGCAACAACGGTTTCAAGATCTAGCTTTTCTTTGGCCGCAATCTCATCCTTCGGGGCAACCCACAGAACATTGCCCGTCTTGCGCATGCCCAGGCCCTTAGCCTGCAAAATGATGTCCAGCGCTTGGTCCCAAGGGACGTCCTGCAAACGCAATGTCACCGATCCTGAAACAGAGTCAGAGGTCACGATATTAAAATTAGTGAAATCTGCAATCACTTGCAAGAGCGAACGCACTTCAATATTCTGGAAATTCAGCGATAGCTTTTGGCCGTTATAGCCAACACCTTGCGTCAATTTCTTTGGATCCACCTTCACTTCTTTGATCTCGACCACGAATTGCTCGTCACTCTGGTAAGCACTGTGCTCCCAATCACCCTTAGGCTCGATGACCATCCGAACCCGATCCCCAGATTGAGTTGTAGTTACAGACTTCACCGGAGTGCCAAAATCTGCAACATCCAGCTTCCGGCGTAATCCCTCTGGCAAACTGGATTTCATGAACTCGACAACCAGACCTTGACCTTGTTGGCGGATGTCGACTCCAACTTGATTGTTGGGCAAAGTGACAACCACTCTTCCCGACCCATCGGTACCGCGCCTAAAGTCAACATCCCTCAATGGAGCCGTTACCCTGCTGGTCGTCTCAGAAAACGCATTTATCGGCTTGGCATTGGCGGACTCTGTCGCCTCCAACGACACAAGGAGGGACTTACCTTGGATTTCAGCCTTGTAAGCAGCCGGTTGTTTCAAGTTCAAGACTACACGGGTGCGCTCACCCGCTTGAACCACGCTAACAGACTTGAGATTCCCTTGGTTGATTTCGACCGTAGAACGACCCATCGCGTTGGATACGCCGGGGAAATCCAAAGCAATCCTCGCAGGTGACTGGATCGCAAACCCAGTAGGTAACGAGGTCAGCGCTTGCGACAAATCAATTCTCACAACTTCGCTTCCGCCCTGAACAGAGCCAGAAACGGCCTCGATAGAACCTTGAGCAAAAGCCGCGTGCCCGAGCAAAACAGACAACACAAAGCCGATTTTTTTCAACATGCGCGTTCCAATTAAATTAATTCGGTTTGTCATTTCGCCTTCTCTTGCAACTCTAGAGTTGCTGCTCGCTCAATCCATTCCCCCACAGCGTCCTGAACTATCTCGCGGAGAATGACCTGAGTTTCAGTGATTTTTGTGACCTTGCCATAATTTTGACCAAGATAGTTACCCAATCTCACTTGATATAACAGGTTGTCAACTTTTACCAAAGCAACTGGTTGGCCAGTTTTTGTAAGATTACCGACCAAAGACATCGAATCCAAAGGAAAAGCCTCCAACGGCTCCTTTCTTCGCGCCAGCTCAGGAGCAACCAATGCTCCGTTAGTTACTGCCTGCGACGACTCTCTCTTCAAAGCTTGGGTTAACTTGACATTGCTGAACGGTTCAATCGCTACTGTATTTGTATAAGCTTCCGGTACAAACTGCTTTGGAGCAGGAATTGGAGCGACCTTTGGACGGGTTTGATTTCTTTCTTCAACAATCCATTGTCTTAGGTCGTCTTCGCTGCTTGATCCACAAGCACTCAATAGGGCCAGTACAGAAAGGCCGATCAAGCCGATTAACCTATTCATTTCTGAGCTCCAGTCGCTTTTCGCTGAGCCTTCACTTCATCTGGATCCAAATAGCGGAAAGTCTTCGCGGTGGCATCTAAAGTCAATATCCCATCAGCTCGCGGAGCGAGGGATAAATTATTGAGAGTCACGATGCGTGAGAGGTTCGCTATGTCGGAAGCGAAGCTACCAATATCATGATATTTGCCAGTTACTCTTATTGTGATTGGAAGCTCAGCGTAATATTCTTTAACGGCGACTTGCCCCGGACGAAACAATTCAAACTGGAGACTTCGCCCTAGGCCAGCTTGATTGATATCCGAAAGCAATGCATCCATTTCAGCTTTGCTTGGGAGTTGCTTTTCCAATTGCGTCACGTACTGTTGCACTTGTTCTCGCTGCTTCTTGAGAACATCAAGATTAACCGCTTTAGCTAGTTTCGTTTTGTAGTCTTCTCGCAGCTTCACTTCTTTGTCTTGCTCCTGTTGCAGTGCGTCCTCTGAGCCTGTGAGCCATGTGAACCATAGGACGATTACGATAGCTACAGCGGCAAATACAAATAAAGCATAGCGGGGAGCAGTTGGCCATAAAGACGGATCCTTGGGATCCAAGTCTCTAAATTGAGAAAAGACTTTTTGCTGTATCAGAGCAAAATCGAGTGAGGTACTGGAACTGGTAGCCATAAATACCTAATTAGGAAATTTTGGGTTGGGCACCAGAAGCCGCCACTCCTGGGCTGCTCGCCGGAACAATCGGAGCGTCCGCAGGCCTTGGAACAAGCTTTTCTGCTTCACTGGCCCGCATTAACTTAACTTTTATTGTGAAGTTATATACACGCTTTTGTTCTTTTGTTGAAATCGAAGCTGAACCAGAGGTAATTTCGATTAATTCTGGCTTTGTAAACCAAGGCGTGTTGTTTGCGAGATTCCGAAGCAATTCTGAAACACGCTCGTTTGACTGCGCAACGCCCACCAAAGATACCTGCTGATCCTGCTGAGTCATTTTGTTTATGTAGACACCGTCAGGTAGCTGATTAACTAATTCTGTCATCAGATGAACTGGTAAGTTTCTATCCGACTGCAAGTCTTCAACCGCTTGCTGGCGAGCTCGCAGTGCAGCGATTTCCGTCTCCAATCCCGCAATGTCCTTTATCTGTCCCTCAAGCTTTTTAATCTCTGTTTCCAAGACTAAGTTATTACTTTGTTGTTGCGTGATGGCAGCTTGATACCAAAGGAATATAGTTCCAGCAATAACTCCACCAAGTAATGCGGATGCACCCAAGGAAACGTTGAATAAATCTTTGCGTCGTTTGCGCGCAGCCTCGCGGTGAGGCAATAGATTAATCAATATCATTGCGAAAACCTCCGCAATGCCAGACCGCAAGATGTCAGATAAGAGGGCGCCTCTCTCGTCATTCTTTTGAGCCTGACTCCATCGCCAATTTCCATCCCATCAAAAGGATTCAACAAGCTGCAAGGGAAAGTAGTGTGTTGAGTGACTGCATTGGTTAAGCCTGGCAATGCTGCAGAGCCACCCGCCAACATGATGTAGTCCACCTTGTTGTGCGGAGTACTGGTAAAGAAGAACTGCAACGCGCGGCCAAGCTCCTGAACCATGGTTTCGATGAATGGCTTCAGTACAGTGGATTCGTAGTCATCGGGCAACTCGCCACTGCGCTTTTTGCTCTCTGCTTCTTCTTGCGAAAAGCCATACTGTCTAACAATGAGCTGTGTCAGCTGGGCGCCACCGAACGCCTGATCACGGTCATACAACACCTCATCGTCCCGCATTACCTGCATACTGGTGGTCATGGCACCTATTTCAAACAGTGCCACGATTAAACCAGCGCCTTTGCTGGGCAAGTTTTCAATCAACCGACCAGCTGCCAGACGGGATGCATAGGACTCCACATCAACAATCACAGGAGTCAAGCCTGCAGCTTCGGCAAGTCCCTGAATGTCTTGAACTTTTTCCCGACGGGAAGCAGCGATAAGCACTTCAATGTCACCTGCGGAAGCAGCGCTCGGACCGATGACGCAGAAATCCAAACTTACCTCGTCTAAAGGGAAAGGAATGTATTGGTTAGCTTCAGACTCAACTTGCTGTTCAAGCTCCATGTCAGACATGCCGCCAGGCAAGATGATTTTCTTGGTGATGACAGCTGAAGGTGGCAATGCCATCGCCACATTCTTAGTCTTTGTGCCACTCTTTTTGACGAGCTTTCTGACGGCATCTGCAACTTCATCGAATTTTTCGACGTTGCCATCGGTGATCCAACCGCGCTCCAACGGTTCAATGGCGCATCGCTCCAGAACCAGATTGCCGGCTTTGTCACGCCCCAACTCCACCAGCTTTACGCTGGACGAGCTGATGTCCAACCCGAGCATGGGAGCGGGCTGCCGGCTGAATAAAGACCCCAATGAGATCAAAATGGTCCCCTGAAACGGACTGACAACAGGCCAGTCAAACTTAAGAATTCACTTGAATGCTATCAGCAAGAGTATTGAGCGGCAAAGGTTTTTTCACTTTCTGACAATTTATAACGTTGCCAAAAGCAGACGTTAAACGCCGCCTTTCGGATACGATTTCATCTTAGCGGGGTCGTCAGCATTTCAGGATGCAGGATGTGATCCTCTATCCATGCCTGCCAGTGAGGCCCTCAACGGTGTCATTTTTATAATGACCCGAACGCCCAAGATTGCTATGCCAGATTCACAAGACTCCACCAAAACTGCCAAACCTAAGACACGACATTGGGCATTGGTCACTCTTTTTTGGCTCGTGGGCCTCGCCACAGCTGGCATTTTTTCCGTACTGGCATTGGTCGCACTCGCGTTGTCCATGGCCTACCCCAACCTTCCGGACATTAGCGACCTGTCTGATTACCGCCCCAAGCTGCCTTTAAGAATCTATTCAGCAGAGGGGGACTTGATCGGCGAGTTCGGTGAAGAGCGCCGAAAACTCACCCCCATCAAGGAAATCCCCAAAGCCATGACAGACGCGATCCTAGCGGTTGAGGATGCCCGTTTTTATCAGCATGGCGGGGTGGACTATATCGGCGTGATCCGAGCGGGGTTGGCTAACGTAGGGCGCGTCAAAAGTCAGGGGGCATCAACCATCACCATGCAGGTCGCGCGCAATGTCTATCTGACCTCGGAAAAAACATTCACTCGCAAGATCTATGAAATTCTGCTGACTTTTAAACTGGAACATTTGCTGTCCAAAGATCAGATCCTTGAGATCTATATGAACCAGATCTTCTTGGGGAATCGCGCATACGGTTTTGCAGCGGCTGCTGAAACTTACTTCGGGAAGCCACTGAAGGACATCTCGATTGCGGAAGCTGCCATGCTGGCGGGGCTCCCCAAGGCCCCCTCCGCTTACAACCCGATCAGCAATCCGAAACGCGCGAAAGCACGCCAGCAGTACATCATCGATCGCATGCTCGAGAACGGATTCATCACCGAGGAAGAAGCTGAGACAGCCCGAAATGAACAATTGAACGTCAAGAACGGCCCGGGCGCAAACCCGATACATGCGGAATATGTCGCCGAAATGGTGCGGCAACTGATGTTTTCTCAATATGGAGAAGAGACCTACACGCGCGGCCTGAACGTCTTCACCACTCTCAAATCCGAACAGCAAATCGCGGCTTACCGCGCACTTCGGCGGGGCATCATGGACTTTGAGCGTCGTCAGGTCTACCGCGGCCCTGAGAAGTTTCTGGAACTACCTGCCAAGGGCCAGGAACTGGAAGATGCGATTGATGAAGCCTTGGACGAACACCCCGACAACGGAGACGTGATGGCTGCCGTCGTGCTGGAGGCAGACGCCAAGCACATCAAAGCACAGCGTCAGGGTGGAGAAATTGTGGAGATCATTGGTGACGGCCTGAAGCCAGCCCAGTCCGGCCTTTCCGACAAAGCGCCCCCTAACATCAAACTCCGCAAGGGGGCCTTGATCCGGGTTGCAAAAACGGCCAAAGGAACTTGGGAAATTACCCAACTACCGGAAGTGGAAGGTGCTTTCGTGGCCCTAGACCCTCGAGACGGATCGATCAAGGCACTGGTCGGCGGTTTTGACTTCAACAAAAACAAATTCAATCACGTCACACAAGCGTGGCGCCAACCTGGCTCTAGCTTCAAGCCCTTTATTTACTCTGCGGCCTTGGAAAAGGGTTTCGGTCCGGCAACAGTTGTCAACGACGCGCCTTTGTTTTTTGATGCAGGCGTAACCGGCGGACAACCTTGGGAACCCAAAAACTACGATGGTACTTTTGAAGGTCCCATGACCCTGCGCCGCGGCCTCGCCAAGTCCAAGAACATGATTTCCATCCGGGTTCTCAACTCCATAGGCGCACCCTACGCCCAGGAGTGGATCACCCGTTTCGGCTTTGAGGCGGACAAGCACCCCGCGTATCTCACCATGGCTCTGGGTGCCGGCGCGGTGACACCGATGCAAATGGCAAGTGCTTACTCTGTGTTCGCAAACGGTGGCTACAGAGTGAACCCTTGGCTCATTACCAAAGTCAGCGAACAACGTGGCAAAGTGTTGGTAGAGACAGAGCCGCCGGTTTTGGCAGACACAGAGCGTGCCATTGACGAACGCAATGCCTTCATGATGAGCAGCTTTTTGCAAGAAATAACCCGGTCTGGAACTGCTGCGCGTGCACAGGCCACCTTAAAGCGGCCGGACTTGTACGGCAAAACCGGCACGACCAACGACTCCATGGACGCGTGGTTTGCTGGTTATCAGCCCACTCTCACTGCCATCACGTGGATAGGATACGACACGCCCCGCAAGCTGGGTGACCGCGAAACGGGTGGAGGCCTGAGCCTGCCGGTCTGGATCAGCTTCATGGAGACGGCCCTGAAGGGCGTACCGGTTTCAGAGCCCACAGCACCGGAAGGTGTCGTGAAACTAGGCAATGAGTGGTACTACGAGGAATTCACACACGGGGCAGGCGTTAGCACTCTGGGATTGAGTGACAAACCGGATACGCCAGCTGAAGCACCCGCCGCTGCGGATGAAAAGAAAAAAATTATCGATCTTTTCAAAAACTAAGCCGCTGTAAACACCAAGGCCATGCCGGCTTGCTGGCTGGCATTGGCGCTCAAGGCCGCGAAAAATTCGCCCTGCCCTTTGGTGTCCCGCCATTCGGTGCCAGACCATTTGTAATGGTAGCCACCAGACTTGGCCGCCATCCAGACCTCATGCAAGGGTTTCTGCAAATTCACGATGATCTGTGGGCGATTGGCAAAAGTCAGTGTCACCATGCTTCCGACTCGCTGGTTATCCACATCAGCATCCGATTCGTCGTTGATGCGATCGCATGACAACTCCAAAGCACGCAACAAAGACTCGGCAAGACTCATGAATTCTGGGTCGGTCATTACAATTTCACTATGTTGAATCGAACGCGAATTCTAGTCAGAGGCTTGATCCCGCTGATTTGTGTGCTTACTTTGGGGGCATGCGGCCAAACAGGCCCGCTATTTCTACCCAAAGTTCCACCCAAAGTGTCGCCGGCCAGCAGCACAACGCCCTTTCCCGCCACCAAAGCTTCAGACACCATACCTGCACCATGAGCGCCACTCTTCTACCCGGCCAGCCCCACGTCCATTACGAGAACAGTCAGCTCCACGTGGAGGGCTGCTCGCTGGATGCGTTGGCCAGTACCCATGGCACGCCGCTGTTTGTGTATTCCAAGGCCTCCATGCTGGACGCACTCGCGGCCTACCAGCGCGGCTTTGCAGGGCGCAATGCCCGCATTTGCTATGCGATGAAGGCCAACTCTTCCTTGGCCATTCTGCAATTGTTCGCCAAAGCCGGATGCGGCTTCGACATCGTGTCTGAAGGCGAATTAGCGCGCGTCCTGGCCGCCGGTGCCGATGCTGGCAAGGTCATTTTTTCTGGCGTCGGAAAAACACGTGCTGAAATGGCCCGCGCCCTGGAAGTTGGCATCGGCTGCTTCAACGTGGAAAGCGAAGCGGAGATCGATGTCTTGAACGAGGTCGCGCTCGGCATGGGCAAGCAGGCCCCTATCAGCATCCGCGTCAACCCCAACGTCGACCCCAAGACGCACCCCTACATCTCCACCGGCCTCAAAGGCAACAAATTCGGCATCGCCCACGAACGCACGCTCTTGACCTACCAGCGGGCAGCGGCACTGCCCGGCCTGAAGGTCGTGGGTATCGACTGCCACATCGGCTCCCAGATCACGGAAGAAACGCCCTACCTCGACGCCATGGACCGCATGCTGGATCTGGTGGAGTCGATTGAAGCCGCAGGCATTGGCATTCACCACATCGACTTCGGTGGCGGCTTGGGGATCAACTACAACGGCGACACGCCTCCGGCTGCCGACGCCCTGTGGCACAAGCTGCTCGCCAAACTCGACGCACGCGGCTTTGGCCAACGGCAGCTCATGATTGAGCCCGGGCGCTCCCTGGTGGGTAACGCAGGCGTGTGCGTGACTGAGGTGCTGTACATGAAGCCCGGTGAGCAGAAGAACTTCTGTATCGTGGACGCGGCCATGAACGACCTGCCCCGTCCGGCCATGTACCAGGCCTTCCACACCATAGTGCCTGTGAAGCAGGCGGCCTCTCAATCATCGGGCGCTGAAGTGTTTGACGTAGTGGGCCCGGTGTGCGAGAGCGGGGACTGGATCGGTCACGACCGCACGCTGCAAGTGCAGTCAGGCGACAAGCTGGCAGTTCTGTCGGCAGGCGCTTACTGCATGAGCATGTCGAGCAACTACAACTCCCGCCCTAAAGCTGCCGAGGTGTTGGTGGACGGTGCACACAGCCACTTGATCCGTCAGCGCGACAGCTTTGCCGACCAGATTCGCGGCGAAAAACTACTCTAAGCGCTATAAAAAGAATAGCTGCTCGCGCATATTCAACGGGCGCCAGCAGTCCTTTTTATCCAAAAAATCCGGGCACGCCATCCGAGCAAAACACTCAGAATGGCGGCATATACCGCCACCTCTGAGAAATTGTTTTTGCCGGCGCGCATCCAGAAGAAGTGGAGGATGGCGAATACAGCAATCGCGTACACACTGCGGTGCAAAGCCTGCCATCGCTTTGCCCCCATCACTTTGATCGCCCGGTTGAAGGAGGTGGCAGCTAACGCAGTGAGCAACACCATCCCTGCAAAGCCGACCAGAATAAACGGCCGCTTTACGATGTCGACAACGATGTCAGCAAGCTCCAACCCCATGTCCAGCCAACTGTAAGCAGCCAAGTGAAGAAGGCCGTAGCAAAAAGTCGAAACGCCCACCATGCGGCGAAAGCGGGCCAATCCGGTCCAGCCAGTGACGACCCGTAGTGGGGTGATCAACAGCGTCAGGCAGAGTAAACGCAAGGTCCAATCTCCTGTGGACCGGATCAGGGCTTCAGCCGGATTTGCACCCAACTGTTCGGCCACCGCTGCCCACACCAGATAGGCCAAGGGAGCGCAAATCGCCAAAAGCAGGCACGGTTTGGCACCGCGGTGTAGCAACCACGTGTTCATCAACGTCTGCCGGATTTAGAAAAACTTCTTCAAGTCCATGCCGGCATACAACTGACCCACTTGGGCCTCATAGCCGTTGAACATCAAGGTCTTGCGCTTTTTGGCAAACAAGCCATCTTCGCCAATGCGACGCTCCGTGGCTTGACTCCAACGTGGGTGGTCCACGTTCGGATTCACGTTGGAATAGAAGCCATATTCATTCGCTGCAGCCTTATTCCACGCGGTGGCCGGTGGCTTCTCGGTGAAGCGGATCTTCACGATGCTCTTGCCGCTCTTGAAGCCGTATTTCCACGGCACCACCAGCCGTACCGGAGCCCCGCTCTGGTTCGGCAATATCTCGCCGTACATGCCAAAGGTCAGTAACGTCAGCGGATGCTGGGCTTCATCCAAACGCAGACCTTCCACGTAGGGCCAATCCAGGACTCTGGAACCTACAAAAGGCATGGTTTTGGGGTCTGCCAGCGTCACGAACTCCACATACTTGGCGCTCCCCAAAGGCTCTACCTTCTTGATCAGCTCAGCCAGTGAATAGCCCACCCACGGGATCACCATGGACCAGCCTTCTACGCAACGCAAGCGATAAATCCGCTCTTCCATGGGGCTGAGCTTGAGCAGGTCTTCCATCGCAAACTTGCCCGGTTTTTTGACGAGGCCCTCCACCTCCACCGTCCACGGTGTGGTTTTGAGGGTATGGGCGTTGACCGCGGGGTCCGCCTTGTCGGTACCGAATTCGTAGAAATTGTTGTAGGTGCTGGCGTCTTTGTAGGGCGTGACCTTCTCGGACGTGACCGCCCCGTCTACCGACGTGGCTTTGGTGTTGAGCGCAGCCAGCTTGCCAGGCTTGGCGCCCCACCCTGCACCTTGGGCTATGGCTTTACGGGAAGCCCAGGTCGCCAAACCTGCGCCTGCGACGCCGGTCGCCATGTGTTTAAGCAGGCGGCGCCGGTCTTGATAGACCACCTGCGGTGTGATTTCGCTGGAAACCGGATGTTCGAACCCGTTAGAGGAGGACTTGATATGCATGGTGACTTCCTTGTTTCCAGTTTGGTCGTGGGAGACCGTGTTTTCTTACAAAGTTCCGTAACTGTGCAACCCGCTAAGGAACATGTTCACCCCGATAAAGGCGAAGGTTGTGACTGCCAGCCCCGCCAGTGCCCACCAGGCGGCTACCGTGCCACGCAGGCCTTTCATCAGTCGCATATGTAACCAAGCTGCGTAGTTCAGCCAGACGATCAAGGCCCAGGTTTCTTTGGGATCCCAGCTCCAATAGCCGCCCCAAGCTTCTGCAGCCCACAAGGCGCCCAGCACGGTAGCGATCGTGAAAAATGCGAATCCGACCGCGATGGACTTGTACATCACGTCGTCCAGCACCTCGAAATCGGGCAACTTGGCTGCGATTGCTTTGCGCCCCAGCAAAATGCCGGCGACGATCAAAGCAGAAATGCCGAAGTACATGGCCCAGTAGTCACTCAAGCCGGTGACCGAAGACTTGCGAAACACGATAGGCTCAAAGCACAAGACCACGCCCAAGAGCCAGAGCGGCGCCATGCGGTACCACTTGGTCTCCGACGCTTGCTGCTTGATCAGGTAGGCAAAAGCCACCATCGCGGCCAAAGCAAAGGTACCGTAGCCAATGAAGTTGGCAGGGACGTGCAGTTTCATCCACCAGCTTTTCAAGGCCGGAACCAAAGGCTGGATTTCTTGGGCTTGCCTCTCCACGGTGTACCAGAGCAAGAAACCGACCGCAGCACTCACCACCAGCATGACGAAGGCACCCAGCGCGCGGGTGTTGTATTGCGCCTCGAAATACAAGTAAAACACCGCTGTCATCCAGCAGAACATCACAAATACTTCGTAGAGGTTACTCACCGGAATGTGGCCGATATCTGCACCCAGCAGATAGCTCTCGTACCAACGCACCATGGTGCCGATGAGTGCCATAGTCACCGCGGCCCATACCAAGCGGGAGGCGACCAGCTCCAAACCGTCAGCCCGCCCCTTGGCGAACACACCAATCCAATAGAAGAGCGTCGCCATGAAAAACAGCATGCTCATCCACAAAATCGCCGACTGGCTGGACAAGAAGTACTTCAGCCAGAACACCGTCTCTGCGCGTGCAAGGTCGTTCTGGTATGTGTTAATTCCTAGCAATGAAAAAGCGGCAACCACCAGCATCAGTCGTTGCAGTGGCTTCCAAAGCCATCCCAGCCAGATGGCAGCAGGCATGGCCCCCAACAAGATGCCTTTTTCGTACACGTCCATGGCGGACTGGTATTGCACAAAGGCAAACACACCGCCTGCCATGACAAGCACTGCAAACAGCCATTCCCACACCGAGCGCTTGAAATAGCTGGCGTTCAATTCCAAGGTCACCGACCCATCGGTACCTACTGTTTCGTTGGCGGGTAGTGCGCTCATTTCTTATTCCTTCCAGGCTAACAGGCGACGTTTCAGGTGGTCGAACTGTTTGTCGCCATCCATGGTTTTTCTGTTGGTGGACAGCGCCATCGTGGCCGCTGTCAAGCCGGAGCCTGCTTCTACAGGTTCCAACCATATCCACAATCGGCGCTCACGCACATACAACATTGCAAAGACCCCGAGAATCAAGAGTGCACAACCCAGATACACCACGGTCTTACCCGGTGCCCGGGCAACCTGAAACACGCTGGCCTGTACTTGGGTGAAGTCGGTCAGAGAAAGCACGAAGGGAGCCGGATACAGAGGCACATCACTCAGGGCCAGTACGGCTTGGGTCATGAAGGTTTGCGTAGCGGCATCAGCGGGCAAGGGCTTCAACCCCGCTTTTTCTCGGCTGAGTTGGGCCAATTCGTAGAGCACACCATTCAATATGCGAACCAGCACTTCGCCTGCTTTATTCCGCTCGGTTTCCGGCACATTCGCCTCAATAAAGTCAGAGATAGCTTGTAAACCTGCTGTCGACTTGTCTGTACCGGCAAACAAGGTCAACGCACGATTCGCAGACCCGGCGAGCTGCTCCACCAAGTCCGGGCGCTTGGAATCGATTGCTTTGGTCGCGTAGCGCCTGACCGCCTCTTTGCGCAGTTCAGGATCTGCCAGCGCGCGGCTCAACCGGAGAAAACCATCCATGCCACCATCTGCATCCGCAGGTACCCGCAGATAACGGAACGGTTCCGAGGGGCTCTCACGCATGCCCAGCAAAAACACTGAGGTGCCGTCACCGAGGTCGGCTGGCAGCATGTAGTTGTTGAACTCCCTCGCCTGTCCGGCTTTGTCGCGCAACTTGTAACTGAAGCTAGGCCCGATATTGCGCAGACTTTTGCCCTCTTTGTGTTTGTTGGCAGCGCCCAGCTGGGCATCAACCGCAGAGCGCAAGTCCACACCTCGCACATCCGTTTTGGCACCGGCATCCGCAGACAGGTTTTCAACGTTGATCACCCGCAGCCCCGTGTACTCCACCGTCAAGTCATCTGCATTGCCACTGTCGCGGCTGGCAATGGCGCTGCTTCCACCCACAATGCCCTGCAAGTCGAAGGCAGCACCTCCGGCACGAAGAGGTTGCGCCTTGAACTTCAGGGCCGAACCACCGTCATCAAAACTGGACTGGTAAATTTCAATGCCTTTGTAGCTCGCCGGATGATTCACTTCCACCCGAGCAGGGATCTTTTCTCCCGTGGCTTTATCGTGAATAACAATGTCACTGGCAAACAGCTTGGGCATGCCGGTGGAGTAGTACTCCACAATGAATTTTTTGAGCTCCACTGCGAAGGGTAGCTCCTGCAACAGAATGCCGTCCGACTGGCTCAGGATGGCGGTGCTGGACTGGGTCCCTTCAGCCACCATCAGGTTACCCCGGAATGTCGGGTTGCGTTCACTCAGGCGGTGTTCAGCAGGAACATCTGCAATCATCCCGCCGCCCTTGAAAGGAACTTTGCCGGCAAACAACATTTGCGCACGCACGACCAGATCACCATCCAGCAAGCCCCCCAGGCACACCAGCACAATGGCACTGTGGGCAGCGATGTAGCCCAGCTTGTTGGCAGCACCCGCTTTGGCGGCCAACATCCACCCCGTGCCCTTGGCGGTCTCGCGGGATTGGAGCTTGACCTTCCAACCGCCACCTGCCAGCAAGCCACCCAAACGACGGGCGGCGACCTCGGGTGACTCTTGTAGCTGCGCCTGCGCTTTATGCCCGAAAGCCTTCAGGCTTTGCTCCCGGATGTTTTCCTTGTAAGAGCGCAAATCAGCCAGTATCTTGGGTGTGTTCCGGGCCACACAGAGCGAAGTGCTCACCACCAGAAACGCCAGGATCAGCAAAAACCACCAAGCGCTGTAAACATTGAAAAGACTTGCGCGCTGAAAAACTTCCGCCCAGAACGGACCAAACTGGTTGACGTAGTTCCCGACCGGTTCGTGCTGCTTGAGAACGGTTCCGATGATCGAAGCAATGCAAATCACCGTCAAAAGTGAGATGGCAAACCGCATGGAGGACAGCAGCTCCACGCCGGCGCGCCAGGCACGGGAACCGACATTGAGCTCAATGCCTTGGGTTGAAACAGTCATGGAGGAAAATCATCAAAAAAAAAGCGGGCCATCGTGTTGATGGTCCCGCCTGTTGGGTTGTCTGCGCTCCCTTTGGTTCCCTGAAGAACCACAGAAAGCCGACGCTTTAGCGCAGCCCGGCGACGTAGTCGGCTACCGCCTTGATTTCGCGGTCATTCAGCTTCGCAGCCACTTGTGTCATTTGCAGGTTGTTCTTGCGGACTCCGTCGCGGAATGCTGTCAGTTGAGCAACGGTGTAATCGGCATGCTGGCCGCTCA
Organism: Curvibacter sp. Hmag1.1; assembly: GCF_059769165.1. Classification (NCBI taxonomy): domain Bacteria; kingdom Pseudomonadati; phylum Pseudomonadota; class Betaproteobacteria; order Burkholderiales; family Comamonadaceae; genus Curvibacter; species Curvibacter sp. Hmag1.1. The sequence continues at coordinate 2,798,308 of NZ_JBMBGX010000002.1, read as the reverse complement.
AGCGAGGGTATTGGGAGGGGATACCGGCGCCGTTCGGGCTGTGGCAACCGGCACAGGCAGCGACCTGACGGTCTGCAATGCCACCGCGGTAAATCCGCTCACCCAAGGTCACCAGTTCTTTGTCTTTCGCGAAACCGGGCTTGGCTTTCTTGCTGGTCACCCAGTAAGCGATGTTTTTCATGTCCTCGTCGCTCAACGCAGACGCAAAGCCCTTCATGACCGCGTTATTGCGTTTGTCGGACTTGAACTCCTGCAACTGCTTCACCAGGTATTCGGGGTGCTGTTGTGCCAGCTTGGGGTAGGCGGGCGTACCAGAGTTGCCGTCGGCGCCGTGGCAAGCAGCGCACACAGCGCCATAGCTTGCCTCACCCTTGGCCAGATCCGGCTTTGCAACTGCAGCAGCCTCTTTTTTCGGCTCTTCCGCAAAGGAAGAAACAGCGAGCGTAGCCACGGAGGCTGCGATGATCAATTGAGCAATCAACTTCATAGGGATGTTGTGTCTGGTGGGCGGAACAGCGCCATTCTACAATGCAGCTCTGGGTTTACCTTCCAAATCAATGACCACAACACAAAACCCAAAGGGCGCGACCCCTTCCAAGACGATTTCCGCCCCTCCTGAGAAAAGCGCAGCCACCATCGCACTAGGCTGGCTGCATACCGCCCGATTCCTGACCACCGCCCCCCAACTGCACTTCCTGCCCGAGCTGGACGTACCTGAAATTGCCTTTGTCGGACGTTCCAACGCGGGCAAGTCCACCTGTATCAATACACTGACCCAGCAGAAGCAGCTGGCATTCGCCTCCAAGAAGCCCGGGCGCACCCAGCACATCAATTTGTTTGCTCTGGGCAAACAAGGCGCCACCGACGCCGTGCTGACCGATTTGCCGGGTTATGGCTATGCGGCCGTTCCCAAGCAAGACAAAATCCGCTGGCAACAGGTAATGGCCAATTACCTGGTCACGCGCAAGAACTTGAAGGCCATTGTGCTCATGTGCGATCCGCGACATGGCATGACTGAGTTGGATGAAATCTTGCTCGACGTCATTCGCCCCCGCGTAGCAGAAGGCTTGAAATTCCTGGTCGTTTTGACCAAGGCCGACAAGTTGACCCGCTCTGAGGGCGCCAAAGTGCTGTCCATTACCAAGCTACAAGCCGGCGGGGGCGAAGTCCGTCTGTTTTCTGCGACCAAGCGCACCGGCATCGACGAAGTGGCTACGCTGCTATGGGACTGGGCACACCCCGATACACCATCCCTGGAGGCGCAGGCAATTCCTGCCACCGACGCTCAGTAAGGCGGCGTCATGCCCGCAGGCTGGTCTTTAAACCGTTTGTGCACCCAGTAATACTGCTCGGGCATCTGTTTGATGTAAGTTTCCAGCGTGCGGTTCATGCGGGCCGTATCTGCCTCCAAGTCCCCGCTGGGAAAATCTATCCAAGTTGGGAGTATCTCGATCTCGTAGCCGGTGGACGTCAGGCGGCAAAGGATGGGTACCACCTTTGCGCGCGACAAGCGGGCAAAGCGCGACAGGGATGGAACGGTCGCGGCCGGGCGACCATAAAACGGCACGAACAAGGACTCTTCCGGACCGAAATTCATGTCGGGCAAAAGGTACAGCGGCTCTCCTGCCTTCAGTCCCGCAATGATGGGCTTCACCCCCTCAATCCGACCGAACAACCGTCCGCCGAATCGCTTGCGCCCGGCCAATATCCAAGCGTCAGCCACTTTGTTGGCTTGGTCCGTATAGATGGTCGTATAGCTGCGCTTGCCCTGCTGGGTCAAGGCTGTCCATCCGGCATCCAAGCCGACGAAATGCGGGGCGAACAAAACAGTGGGCGCTTCGCCCGCCAATTCTTCGAGGGCTCCGCACAAGCGTAAGCGCTCCCTGAGTACCTCAGGGCTTGCATGCCATAACCAGCCGCGATCCAGCCACGCTTGGGCGAACGCGACAAAAGTGCGGATCGATTGCCTGCGACGGAATGAGGGTGTCCATTCGGGGAAGCAGATTGTCAGGTTGATATCCACCACCCTGCGCCGTGAGCGAACCAGCAGGTACAAAGCCCAACCAAACACGACCCCCAAACCCCGAAGCAACGGCAGCGGCAACCGGCCCAGTACCTCAATGCAACGCAATATCCAACGACTCATTCTTTATGGCTTTCCTGTCCGACTGCCAGATCCGGCCGCCGGGGTTGTTTATAGCGCGCGTAGCCCCACAGGTATTGAGAAGGCAATTCCCTGATGACCTGCTCCATGGCGGCATTAATCTGGGCGGTGGCTTCCGTCAAGTCCAGTGACAAAGCCAGCTCGTAAGGCCGCACACAGACCTTGTAGCCCGCGCCGTCCGGCAAACGCTCACCCCAAGCCAAGACCAGACGGGCACCGGTTTGCTGGGCCAACCTCGCGGCCAGCGTCATGGTGTAAGCATCGCGTGCAAAAAAAGGAACCCAAGCGCCTTGCCCCTCAGGGGGCACCTGGTCGGGCAGCAAACCCACACACTGCCCTGACCGCAGGGCTTTGATCAGTTGCTTCACTCCCGCCAGGTTGGCCGGTGCAGTGTGCAAACCAGGCCGCGCACGACTGGCCTCAATAATCCGGCGCAGCCACGCATGACGGGCGGGCCGGTACAGCACCGTCATGGGCGCGCCGGATACCCCGAAGCGACTTGCATAGGCCTGTGCAGTCACCTCAAAACTGCCCAAGTGAGGTGTCAAAAAAATAATCCCGCGCTGCTCAGCCAGCGCTTGCTCAAAGTGATGGGCACCGTCCCACATCACCGGCACCGGGGCACCCAGCCATAGCCGGGGAAGCTCCATCACCATTCGACCGGCAGCTGCCACTGCTTTGCGTCGGTCTGCATCGAGAATTCCTGCCTGACTGGCGTTGTCCTGCAAGCGACTGCGGTAACCGGGGGACAGCGCGTAGACCAGCCAACCGCACACAGCCCCCAAGCGGTGCAACAACCACAAAGGCCAGCGGGAGAGGAATTGAAATACAAAGGCCATGGGTGGGCTAAAATTCACGATGTCACCGAGTTATAGAACTACTTGCAGGGTGACTTCACAGGGGCAACTGATCAAAAAGAAGCCATTGTGCCTCGCCGATTCCGGCGTATCTGCTAAAGCGTTCGCTGAAAGCTCCAAAGCTCAAGCAACGCGTCTTGATGTTTTTTTTGGAGAACTACTATGGCGAACGATTTCCTCTTTACCTCTGAATCCGTATCTGAAGGTCACCCTGACAAGGTCGCAGACCAGATTTCCGATGCAATTCTGGATGCAATTTTCAAGCAAGACCCCCGCTCCCGCGTAGCTGCCGAGACCCTGACCAATACCGGTCTGGTGGTGCTCGCAGGTGAAATCACCACCAACGCGCATGTGGACTACATCCAGGTGGCACGCGACACCATCAAGCGTATCGGCTACGACAACACCGAATACGGCATCGACTACAAGGGTTGCGCGGTGCTGGTGGCATACGACAAGCAGTCCAACGACATCGCACAGGGCGTGGACCACGCGTCTGACGATCACCTCAACATCGGAGCCGGTGACCAAGGCCTGATGTTCGGTTACGCCTGCGACGAAACGCCCGAGCTGATGCCTGCGCCCATCTACTACGCCCACCGCTTGGTAGAACGCCAGGCGCAGCTGCGCAAAGACGGCCGCCTGCCCTTCCTGCGCCCGGATGCCAAGAGCCAGGTGACCATGCGCTATGTGGACGGCAAGCCCCACAGCATCGACACCGTGGTGCTGTCTACCCAGCACAGCCCGGACCAGTCCGAAACCCAGCACAAGATGAAGGCCTCGTTCACCGAAGCCATCATTGAAGAAATCATCAAGCCGGTGTTGCCCAAAGAGTGGCTGCAGAACACCCGCTATCTGATCAACCCCACCGGCCGTTTTGTGATCGGCGGACCCCAGGGTGATTGCGGCCTGACCGGTCGCAAAATCATTGTGGACACTTACGGTGGCGCCTGCCCCCACGGCGGTGGCGCATTCTCCGGCAAAGACCCGTCCAAGGTGGACCGTTCTGCCGCCTATGCAGCCCGCTATGTGGCCAAGAACGTGGTGGCCGCCGGTCTGGCGCGCCAGTGCCAGGTGCAAGTGGCCTACGCCATCGGCGTGGCCAAGCCCATGAACGTGACCGTATACACCGAAGGCACCGGCGTCATCCCTGACGACCAGATCGCCGCCCTGGTGAACGAACACTTCGACCTGCGTCCCAAGGGCATTATCCAGATGCTGGACCTGCTGCGCCCCATCTACGAAAAGACCGCGGCGTACGGCCACTTCGGCCGCGAAGAGCCCGAGTTCACCTGGGAGCGCACTGACAAGGCAGCTGCGCTGCGTGCCGCTGCCGGCCTGAAGTAAGCACTGCCCATGAACATCCAGACACAACGCTTCATTGACCGCTGGGCCGGCCAGCTACTCTGCGGCGGTGTGTCTGCATGGGTGCGTTTCACTGGGCTATTCAGTGCACCGGCCCGTATGCCGGCTGCGCCGAAAAACATCCTGGTTATCCTGCTGTCCGAGATGGGCAGCATCGTGCTGGCGGGGCCCATGTTTGCGGAGTTACGCCGCAAGTACCCGGGTGCTGCCATCCACATCCTGCAGCTCAAAAAGAACCAGGAAGTCTCCAAACTGCTGTCGCTCACGGACGTGGAGCACATGCACACGCTGGACGACAGTTCCGGCGGCTCGCTGATCTCGGACATTTTTAAAGTCAGCCTGAAGTTCCGAAGTATCGGGCTGGATGCGGTCATCGACTGCGAGCTGTTTTCACGTGTGAGCGCCCTGCTGTCTTTCAGCACCGGTGCACCGGTGCGGGTGGGGTTTACCCCGCACACGCAGGAAGGACTGTACCGTGGCAGCTTCATCAACCACAGCATTCCGTACAACCCCTACCAGCACATCAGCAAACAGTTTTTGTCGCTGGTCGATGCTTTGGATGCACCGGACAGCATGCCGCGCAACCGCGCCGCTGCGATCCGGAACACACCGGTGGACACCGAGCTTTCCGTCACGTTCACCGATACCGAGCTGGAAACTTACCGCAGCAAGCTGGAGAGCGACCACCCTGTGACGCGCGAGCGGCGTCTCGTGCTGGTTTATGCCGGCGGCGGCATCCTGCCTGAGCGGGCCTGGCCTGCCAGTCACTATGCGCGCGTGGTACAAGGGCTGTGCAATGCCGGCTATGCAGTCGGCCTGATCGGCCTGAAAGATGACGCTGTGCTGGCGCGTGACCTGCAAGCCCAAGTGGGCGACGCGGCCTGCCTGAACCTCACCGGCTACACCAAGAGCATTCGCGAGCTGCTTATGCTCATGCACGCCAGTGCCCTGCTGATCACCAACGACGGCGGCCCCAGCCACTTCGCCACGGTCACTCCTATTCAGACCATGGTGTTCTTCGGGCCGGAAACCGGCAAGCTGTATGGGCCCCTGGGCCATCGCACCATTATTCTGGAAAGCGGCATTGCCTGCTCCCCGTGCCTGACCGCCTACAACCACCGCCTGACCTTTTGCGACGGCGACAACCAGTGCCTCAAACGGATTGCGCCCGATCCGGTGCTGGACCAGGCGCTGGCATTTTTGAATAGTGCATCTGCGAGTGCAGGTGCCGCAGCATGATTGCTGTGCAACGTTTGGTGCTCTGGGCACTCGGGCTGCTGGAGCGCTACCGCTATATCAAGTTCGGCATCGTGGGCGCCAGCGGCACGGTGGTGAACTTGGCGGTCTTGCACTTCGGGCACGAGTACCTGTTCAACCATATTGAAGCCGGCTACAACAAGCCCTACTTCTCGCTGGCTCTGGCCATCGCACTGGCCACCCTGAACAACTTCACCTGGAACCGGTTGTGGACCTGGTCCGACCGGGTCAAGACGCTGGAAGCGGGCGAGGTGCAACCGGTGAGCCTGAGCCTCTTGGGCATGGAATTCGGGCAGTACGTCACCGCCTCCGCATTCGGCAGCGGCATGCAATATGTGCTGACCCTGTTGCTGTCTGGCAGCATGGATTACCGCCTGGCAAACATCATCGCCATTGTGGCCGCCAGTGTCAGCAACTTTCTGGCCAACGACCGTTGGACCTTCAAACGCAAGCGCGACTGAGCAGACCATGGGGCCTATCCACAAGCCTTTCGGGCCTCTAGCGTCCACCGAGCGTGCGTGGCTAGCTCTTGTTTTTATAGCAGCTGCGCTCTACCTGTTCGGTCTGGGTGGTAGTTACGCGCCCACCAACGGCGACGAGATGGTGTACATCCACATCGCGCGCATGACTGCCGAGAGCGGCCACTGGCTGCCACTGCAGTCCGAACTGGTGGGCACCCGCAATACCAAACCGCCCTTGCTGATCTGGCAGGCCATGGTGGCAGGTGGCTGGGGCCAAACCTGGAGTCTGTTCGCACTGCGCTTGCCCAGCATCATTTACACCTTCGCCACCACTGCCTTGCTGGCGTTTTTTGCTTACCGGATGAGCGAGGCATCCAACCGCCTGCGCACTGCCTGCGTGGCGGCTGCCTTGTATCTGCTGTTTTTCTGCACCTTCCGCTACGGGCGGGTGTACCTCACTTCCGCACCCGAAACCTTCTGGCTGGCCTTGCCCATGTGGTGGGTGCTTTGGCTGCGCTTGCGTGAAAGCACCACAGGCATGGGGCACCCGGCAGACGCCACGCCCGGCCCGCTCGGCTACACCTTGTTCGGCATCGCGATGGGCTTGGGCGCAGCCTACAAGTCTTTTGCCTTGGTCGCCCCTGCAGCTGCCGCCCTGTGGTGTGCGGTGCTGCTGAGCACGCCCTGGAACTGGCGCACGGCCATTCGCACGACCATAGGCACGGGCTGGAGCACGCTGATTGGCGTTGGAATCTTTGCCTTGTGGTTCGTGCTGGACCCGGACCCGGCCAGCGTCTGGCAGGAATTTGTCGTGGCCGAGAACGCGGGCAAGATGTCCAGCAGCATGGGCTACTGGCAGGCAGCCTTATCCGGCCCTTACCCCATGTGGACCCAGCTGCTGGCTTACCCGGCCAACGGCGGCCTGCTGGCTCTGCCGGTGTTGGGCTTTTGCCTGCTGGCCTTGCGCCACACCGGCTCGCTGCGCCAGCCGAATCGACTGAGTCCCGCGTTGTGGGTGCTTTTGGCCTGGGTAGCGGTGTGGCTGGTGGTGTTCACCATCCCCAACCAGCGCTCGGAGCGCTATGTCATTCCCGCCATGCCCGCGGTGGCCATTGCCATGGCGCTGGTGTGGGACCGGCTACCGCGCGTCTGGTTCTGGCTGACGTTGCTGATCACCCTGCCCGCGCTGGTGATGCTGGGGCGTATCAGCTGGGTCATGGGCACGTTGGGGATGGCCTCGACCACTGAAGTCGCTATTACTTTGATAGCTGCCGGCGCAGGTATCGCGGGCGCCATCGTCGGTTTTTATCGCAAACCATGGGCCGCCAACGCCAGCCTTGTGGCGGTGCTGGCGGTGTATGGCTGCTTCACGCTGATGGTCCAGCCCATCTCCAAGGACGAGGCAGGCTACAGCCCGGCGATGGAAGCCCAAATGAAAGGCCAGCGTGTCGCTGTGCCCAACGGCTTTACCGGGCAGTACGAGCGCTATCACTTCCAGTTGCATGGCGCTCGCATCACGCCCTATGACGCGGAGGGCCGCAACACCGGGGCGCTCTATCCCGAAATGCCGCCCAAGGAACGCTTGGCACGCTTGCTGAATGAATTTGATGCCGTGATCTGGCTGCAGGAGGACTTGAACGAGCCTCCGTCTTGCCTGCCCCAGTGCACCCTGCTTGCCCAGCGCTGGCACGTGAAGAGCCGGCACAAGGACGGCGAAATCACGCTGGACAACCTCTGGCAGGTACAGGACTGGCTGTTCCGCCGCGAGTGGCTGCTCACAGCCGCCCGATAAACACCTGAAAAAAGGCCCGCTTGCAGGCCTATTGGTATTGCAAGGTTGCCAGCGAACGCAGCTCATCGGCGCTGGTGCTGGGCAGGCCGAAGAACTCCAGATACGCTGGAATCTGCTCAAACAACATGTCCGAGCCCACCTGCACTTTGCATCCGCGCAGAATGGCTTCAGCGAGAAACGCCGTGGTTTCGGATTTCATGACCACTTCACCCACAAAGGTGCTGGCCGACAGGCGTGACACATCCAGGGGCATGGGGTCGCCCTCGTTCATGCCCAGAGGCGTGGCGTTCACGACCAGGTCAAAACCTGCCGGGTCGGTCGACCCGGTGCTGACGTCAATCTGCGGGTAGTGCTGGCGCAAACGTGCTGCCAGCCCCTCAGCGGCCTCTGCATTCACATCGAACAGCGCCAACGCCGACAAGCCCTCGGCTGCCAGCGATGCGGCAATCGCACAGCCCACGCCACCGCTTCCCACGACCAAGGCACGAGCGCCCTTAAGAACCAAGCCTTTACGCAGTACCCCGCGCACGAAGCCGGCGCCATCGAACATGTCGCCTTGCAACTGGCCTTGGGGCCCCAGGCGCACGGCGTTACAGGCTCCTGCAATCTGCGCCGTGGGGGACAGTTCGTCCACCAACGTGGTCGTCACCACCTTGTGCGGCATGGTGATCAACGCGCCCCGGATGTTAGAGAGCTGGAACACGCTGCGCAAAAAGCCGGGGAAGTCTTCGGGCTTGGAGCCCATGGGGACCACCACGGCATTGACCCCGGCTTTTTCAAACCAAGGGTTGTAGATCATGGGCGCCTTGAAGGCGTGGGTCGGGTAACCAAGATGAACAATGAGCTCTGTATTGCCGTTGATGATCATTTTTTCGCAGCTTTCGCCGCAGACACCCCGGCGCGCAGGGCCAGCAGATAGCTGTCCACGCCGAAGCCTGCGATCTGGCCCTTGACGATTTCCGCGAACACTGACTTGTGGCGGAATTCCTCACGGGCATGAATATTGGACATGTGCAATTCCACGATAGGGCAGGTCAGGATGGCCAGCGCGTCGCGGATGCCGTAGCTGTAATGCGTCCAGGCACCGGCGTTGATGAGGGCCGCGTCCACACCATCGGTATAGCCCTGGTGAATGCGCTCGCACATGGCGCCTTCATGGTTGGTCTGAAAGGTCTCCACGTCCACACCCAATTCGCGGCCCAAGGCCGTCAGGTCGGCGTTGATTTCATCGAGCGTGATGGTGCCGTACTGCACCGGATCGCGCTTGCCGAACATGTTGTGGTTAATGCCGTGGAGCATCAGGACTTTCATACAAACCTCTAGAGAAGATGGAATCAAACGTGGAGCGTCCCTCGCGGGCCGCTCCACACGGTGTGATTACTTGCGCATCTTGGCCAACTCGGCCTGCACATCAGCCACCACGGTGCCCAGGGCAGCGCTGTGCTTGTCAATCACGGGCTTCATCTTCTCACGCAGTTTGGCGATTTCGGCCGCGGGCAGGGTCGTAATCGTCATGCCGTTCTTCTTGAGCAACTCGAGGTTGTTGTTCAAGGCAGCACGGTTGGCCTCGCGCTGCGCCTTCACGGCTTCGTCTGCAGAGTCGTCGATGATTTTCTTTTCAGCGGGAGACATGGTGTCCCACACCTTCTTGCTGAAGATCACGGACTGGGGGTTGTACTGGTGGTTGGTCAGGGCCACGTTCTTCTGCACTTCCCAGAACTTGTTGGCGGCAATTACGGCAATCGGGTTCTCCTGGCCGTCAATCGCGCCCTGCTCCAATGCGGCGTACACCTCAGGGAATGGCAGGGGTGTGGGGTTCGCGCCCAGTGCTTTCACCCAGTCCACATTGATCGCGTTGGGAATCACGCGCAGCTTCAGGCCAGCGATGTCGTCCACCTTGGTGATCTGCTTTTTGCCGGTCGTGATGTTGCGAAAGCCCAGTTCCCAGTAGGACAAACCGATGATGCCCTTGTCGGCCAAAGCGGCGTGCATCTTCTGGCCGATGGGGCCGTCCACGATGGCATCCGCTTCTTTTTCGTTGGCGAACAGGAAGGGGAAGTCGAACACTTCGAGGGCTTTCACTTCGCTGGCCAGAATGCCGGAGTTCATCACGGCCATTTCCACGGTGCCGCCCTTCAATGCGGACAGGGTCGCTTGGTCGCTACCGAGTGCGCCGTTCAGGAACAACTGCACCTTCATCTTGCCGCCGGATTTGGCTTCCACTGCGGATGCGAACTTGCGCATGCCGGCCACAGCAGGGTGACCTTCAGGGCTGTTCAGGCCGAACTTGATCGTGCGTTCCTTGATGTCCTGGGCAGAGGCCAGGCCACACGCGGCCAATGCCACGGTTGCCAAGACGGATTTGATAAACAGTCGCTTCATGAGTTGTCTCCTGGACAGTTAGTTGGGTGAAAACAGGCGTACGCGGTGAATAAGAATCCTGTGCGTGGCGTACCCATCACGCACAGGTTTGGAATGGGGTCAATAGAACCAGCGGGCCGGCACCATCACCAGCTGCGGGAACAGCACCATCAAAAACATGATGGCGAACTGGGCAATCATGAAAGGCACCACGCCTTTGGTCACCTCGTCCATGCTGACCTTGCCCACACCGGCCACCGCATTGAGCACGGTGCCCACCGGCGGGGTGATCAGGCCGATGGCGTTGTTGATGATGAACAGCACGCCGAAGTACACCGGGTCGATGCCTGCCGCTTTGACCACCGGTATCAGCACGGGGGTCAGCAACAGAATGGTGGGTGTCATGTCCAGCGCCGTACCCACCACGATCACCAGCACCATGATGGCAAACATCAGCAGCTTGGGGCTGTCCAGCAGGGGTTCCAGCAAGGCCACCACTTGAGCGGGCAGGTTGGCCACGGTGATCAACCAGGCAGACACCATGGCAGCTGCGACAAGGAACATCACCACGGCACTGGTCTTGGCGGCTGTGATGAACAAAGGCACCAGCTTCTTGAAGTTCAACTCACGATAAATCACGGTGGACACAAACAGCGAGTACACCGCCGCCACTACCGCCGCTTCCGTGGGGGTGAAGACACCAAACTTCAGGCCGAACACGATGATGAAAGGCAGCACCAGCGCCCAGGTGGCCAGACGCATGGCCTCCAGAACTTCGGCCAGGTTTTTTCGGGGCGGGGGTGTGATGTGCTCTTTGCGAGCCAGCCACCACCACGTCCCGACCAAAGACAGAGCCAACATCAGGCCGGGAAAAATGCCCGCCATGAACAGCTTGGAAATGGAGACATTGGCTGCCACACCGAAGATCACAAAGCCGATGCTCGGCGGGATGATGGGGGCGATGATGCCGGCAGAGGCAATCAGGCCAGCAGAGCGCGCTCTGTCGTGGCCGGCCGCCACCATCATGGGCAGCAACAAGGCGGTGAGCGCTGCCGCATCTGCTACTGCGGAGCCGGAGAGCGAGGCCATGATCACCGCGGCCACAATGGTCACATAGCCCAGGCCGCCTTTGACGTGGCCCACCAGTGCCATGGCAAAGTTCACGATGCGGCGGGACAAACCGCCTGCGTTCATGATTTCACCGGCCAGCATGAAAAAGGGCACCGCCAGCAACGGAAAGCTATTGGCACCTTCCAGCAGGTTCTGCGCGAGGATTTGCGCATCGAACATGTTGAGGTGCCACATCAAGGCAGCACCGCACAAGAGCAGAGAGAAAGCGATGGGCACGCCGACAGCCATGGCCGCCAGCAAGGAACCCAGAAAAATAATGATCGTCATGTCAAAGGGCTCCGGGGCTTAGTGAGGGGCTTCTTCAGATTCCTGGATCAGCATCAGGTCTTGGTCGGCGATCTGGCCGGTCACGAGGCGGAACAGCTCCAGTGCCAGGATCGGGAAGCTCAAGGCCGAGAACACCATGCCGCCCGCATAGAACCAGCCCATGGAGACTTCCATCACCGGGCTCTCAGAGTCCTTGTTCACCAAGAATTGGTCGTAGGTGCCCTTGAAGATGAGCCACAGGCAATAGATCATCAACAAGAGCGAGATGCCCATGAAGATGCGCTTGCCGGTCGGGCCGAACTTGCTCACCAACATGTCGGTGCCAAGGTGGGCGTTATCGCGCAATGCGATCACTGCGCCCAGGAAAGTCACCCACACAAACAGCCAGCGCGACAGCTCTTCGGACACGGTCAAGCCGGAGTTGAACGCATAGCGCATGAACACGTTGCCAAACACCAGCACCACCATCAGCGCTAGCGCGGCGGCGATGACGTAGCCGATCAAACGGCAGTAGGCATCGATGAATTTTTTCAACACAGAAAGCTCCTCAGGGTCGTACTTTCAATAATGTACGAACTAGTTAGTTTTTAAGTTTGCGGGTTTTCCCTAAATCGGTCGGGCATAACCGGGAAAGCTGTTATGCCGGAAAGGAATTACTTGCGCACGAAGCGCACCACCATGTCGGTGATGCTCGCGCGCCGGTCTGCAGAGCGGGCGTTGCGGGCCTTGTCCTTGAAGATCAGCCCGAAAGTGTGGCGGTTGGACACATTGAAGAACGTGAGCGCGGAGATGGAGGCGTGAATATCCACCGGGTCCAGGCCCTCGCGGAACACGCCCTGCTCCACGCCCCTCTGGTAAAGCCGGCGAATGGACTCGATGGCCGGCACGTTGAGCTGCTGGATGGACGTGCTCTGTGCCAGATAGGTGCCTTGCTCGATGTTTTCGTTCATCACCAGGCGGATGAAATCTTCGTTGTCGGCGTGCCGGTCGAAGGTGAAGCCCACCAGGCGCCGCAAGGCCGCCTCGGGCTCCAAATCTTCCAGGTGCAGCTCCGCCTCGATCTGCCGCATGCGGCGGTAGGACTCCTCCAGCACCGCGAGGTACAAGCCCTCTTTGCTGCCGTAGTAGTAGTAAATCATGCGCTTGCTGGTGTGGGTAGCCTCGGCAATCGCGTCGATGCGGGCACCGCTCAAGCCCTTGTCGGCGAACTCTTTGGTTGCCACTTCCAGTATCCCGGCCATGGTGCGCGCCGGGTCGTTGGTGCGTGTGGGGGCCTTGGCACCGCTGGCCTTGCTGGCCGCCGGAGCAGCACCCGCAGCAGCTTTCCGGCGGGTGGGTTTGTCTGTCTCTTTATTGGAATGTACTAACTCGTTCATTCGACCAGTATAGGAGGGCGCACGCCGCACCTACAAGTGCGGCGATTCCGCAGCCCCTTACCGGGCTTATGCATCAAATCAGTGCCTGGCGCTCATGAAATATGCGCGAGCAGCTATCAAAACAGGAGCGTTTTCGTATTAACCCCAGATCACCGAACGCATGGAGATGGAGGCTTCCTGAAACCCGGTGTTAAAAAACCGGGGCATCTCGTCCGGGCGCGCAGCCCCGGCGGCTACCAGCAAGGGCAGATAGTGGTCATACGAGGGGTGCGCCTGCTGCGCGACCGCACCCAACGACTGGAATTTGTGCAGCTGGTCGAGCTGGCCCTTTTTGATCTGGTCCTGGACCACTGTGTCGAATTCGCGGGCCCAGTCGTAGGTTTCGTTCGGGCCGCTGCCGTTCCGCGTGGCACGCAGGTTGTGCACGATGTTGCCGCTCCCCACCACCAACACCCCGCGGCTACGCAGGACATGCAGTTGCCGCCCCAAGGCAAAGTGCTCAGCCGGCGGGCGGCTGTAATCCATGCTGAGCTGCAGCACCGGTATGTCCGCTTTGGGAAACATGGGCTTGAGTACCGACCAGGCGCCGTGGTCCAAGCCCCAGTGGTCCGGGTCCAGTGCCAGTTTGTCACCCGAGGGCACCTTGATCTCTTGTGCCAGAGCGCGGGCCACCGCCGGCGCACCGGGTGCGGGGTACTGCACATCCTGCAGCGCCTGCGGAAAACCGCCGAAATCATGGATCGTTTGCGGCTGCGCCATGGCCGTGACCTGCCAGCCCTGGGTCAACCAGTGGGCCGAAATGCAAACAATCAGTTGCGGCGCCGCCTGCCGCACCAACAATTCTTTGCCCATGGCCTGCCAACCCCGGCGCCATGCGTTGTCTTCGATCGCATTCATCGGGCTGCCATGGCCGACAAACAGCACCGGCATGCGAGGCGAAGGTTTGAGCGACTGCAACAAAGGCTGGGTGGAAGCGCCTGCCAGACTGCTGCGAAAAAGGGCGGAGAAAGCGGCAAGCGTTGCCAGTGCGGATCTGCGGTGCATAAAGAATTGTTGAGCGATGGCAGTGATGGAGTCTTTCCCCGAGGCTTGAGTTCCCTGCGAATGGCAATCCGCCCTGCAACTCACTCTGTGCCCTGCCACACAGCCAGCCAGTCCGGGGAGTTGGACACTGGAATGCCGCGCAGTAGCGCACGCCATTTGAAAGCTCCTCATGCTCTACACCATCGCTCTTGTACTCATCGTTTTGTGGCTTCTAGGGCTGGTCAGTGCCTACACCATGGGGGGATTTATCCACATCCTTCTGGTGGTTGCTGTGGTGATGATCCTGGTGAACCTCATCAACGGCCGCAAGCCGCTATGAAAAAAGGGCCCCTCAGGGCCCTTTTGCTTTGCTGTCAGATCGCCCCATCAGCGCGCATCTGCAGGTACCGCCATGGTGGCCACCTTCTGGTCCAGCAGCACTTCAGGCTCCTGGGCTTCGATGGTCGTAGGGTTCGCCAAGCCTTGGGTCAGGCGTTCCATGTCGAGGTCGCCGGTCCACTTGGCCACCACCAGAGTCGCCACACCGTTACCCACCAGATTGGTCAGCGCACGCGCTTCGGACATGAAGCGGTCAATACCCAGAATCAGCGCCAGACCGGCCACAGGCACATGACCCACGGCGGACAAAGTAGCCGCTAACACGATGAAGCCACTACCGGTGATACCGGCGGCGCCCTTGGACGTGAGCAACAACACGGCCAGCAAGGTGAGCTGCTGGGTCAGGTCCATGGGAGTGTCCGTGGCCTGGGCAATGAACACCGCCGCCATGGTCAGGTAGATAGACGTGCCATCGAGATTGAAGGAGTAACCGGTGGGGATCACCAAGCCGACCACCGACTTGCGGGCACCCAGGTTTTCCAGCTTTTCCATCATGCGGGGCAGCACCGATTCAGACGACGAGGTGCCCAACACGATGAGCAACTCTTCCTTGATGTAGCGCACAAAGCGCCACACGCTAAAGCCATGCAAGCGGCTGATGATGCCCAGCACGCCGAACACAAAAATCAGGCAGGTCACGTAGAAAGCGCCCATCAATTTGCCCAACGAAAACAAGGAATCCACGCCGTACTTGCCGATGGTGAACGCCATGGCACCGAAAGCACCGATGGGCGCGACCTTCATGATGATGGCCACGATATCGAACAGCACATGCGATGTCTTTTCGATCAAGTCAAACACCATGGTGCCGCGGCCGCCGAACTTGTGCAACGCAAAGCCGAACAAGACCGAGAACAACAGCACCTGCAGGATTTCACCCTTGGCGAAAGCATCGATCACCGAGGTCGGAATGATGTTGAGCAAAAAGTCCACGGTGCCCTGCATCTTGCCCGGTGCGGTGTAGGCCGCAATGCCTTTGGTATCCAGCGACGCGGGGTCTACATGCATGCCGGAACCGGGCTGCAACAAGTTGACCACCACCAGACCGATGATGAGCGCCACCGTAGAAACCACTTCAAAGTACAAGAGCGCCAGACCGCCGGTCTTGCCGACTTTTTTCATGTCTTCCATGCCGGCAATACCCACCACCACCGTGCAGAAAATGATGGGGGCAATGATCATCTTGATCAACTTGATGAAGGCATCGCCCAGCGGCTTCATGTCTGCCCCGGTTTGGGGAAAAAAGTGGCCAAGGAACACGCCCAGTGCCACCGCGGTGAGCACTTGGACGTAAAGGGATTTGTAGAGCGGTTTGCGCCCGGGAGTGGATGACATGAGGGGTCTTCTGGAGAGGGGTTGATTTGCCGATGCAATGAGCACGAAGCGGGCACGCGCCAGGGCGCGCCGCAGGCTTCAAAACAGGGCGCAACGATACGGCGCCCACCCCTCCACGCCTACTGTGGCGTTCAACAGTAGGGTTAACCCTTAATTTTCCAGTGGCAATACAGCCAGCGCAAAGCCACCGCGTGCAAGGCTACCCACAGCCATGGGTCCAGCACCGCATCAAATGCATTGCCTGTGGGCAGTCGCAGCAACACAAACAGCGCCAACGCCACCGGAGCCAACCAGGCACTCACCCGTCGAACGGCACCCACTTGCAGCAGCGGCAGCACCGCCACTACCAACAAGGCCAGCAATACCGGTTGCCCGAAACCCAGCGGGTACAGGGCAGACGGCAACTGCGCAAAGGTATCGAGCAGCAACGCCCAGCCCAACAGCACGCCGCACACCACCAGCCCGGCCTCCCAGCGCAGAGGGCGAGTTGCGGTTTCCGCAGCGGGTGCCACCGTTGGACGCAGTGCCGCCCAGCCCACATACGCACAGGCCAGCGCACCCAACACACTAGGCGCCTGAAAAGCCAGGCCCAGCCAGTAGGCGACAGACAGATTGCCGGGCATCAGCACCAACAGCCCCAGCACTAGCGCAATCACACGACGGAACAACAAGGGCACAGAAAGTTGCGCCAGCACTGCAGCACCACCGCCAGCGAGCACCAGCGCCCAGCCCACATGCAGCCACAGCTGCATCACCACCAGATCAGGCAAAGCCGGTGTACTCATGGTTTGCCTTCCACCGCAAAGCGCTGCCACGACAAGGTGGCCCGGTCTACGGTGTAGGCGATCCACAGCGCGTCATCCGCCCAAGCCATGGCGGGGTAAGAAAACTCGGCTTCCTCGCTGCCCTGCCGCAAGGTTTGTTGCGGGGTCCATTGCAGGCCATCCTGGCTACGGCTCAACTCCAGCTTGGCGCGCCCTTCCGGCGTCGGGTTGTGGGCCAGCAGCATTTGTTGCGGCCCCAGCCCGAAGGCGGCTACCGCAGAGTCCGGGTTACCCAGCGCAAGGTCCGGCAGGTCCTGCCAATGGGCGCCACCGTCCTCGGTGCTCACAGCAGTTACTTTGCCGTTATGGCGTTCGTCACGCATGAGCGCTAACCATTCAGAAGGGCTGCGCGCCAGCAGAGAAGGCTGCAGTTGGTAAGTGAGTTGCGACATGCGCGTCAGGCCAGCGAACTCACCGTTCGCATCCAGCCGCACCGCGCTGGGGTACTTGAGCCCCAGCTCAAAGTGCACGGGCAGCACGGCGCCGCCATCCTGCAAAGGCATGACTGCATTGCGTGCGAGAAAACTGGTGTTCCACAACCACGACAGGGGCAACACCCGCATGGGCTCAAACGCCAGATCGCTCAGATCTTGCGAGGCGCTACTTTGGCGCAGGTGCAGCACGCGGCTTGCAGCCCAGCCACCCCAGCCGGTCGCCACCACAAACAGGTGCATGCGGCCTTGTCCGTCCATCCATGCCACCGGGTTGCCCAAGCGCCGCAAGCCGTGGCCCAGCACATCGCCCATGATGTGGCGGTTGACCACAAAGCGCGGCTCACGCCAGCGGCCGCTCCCGCGGTCCCACTGCGTTACGGCAATCTGCACCAAGGGGCCGCTTTCGCGTTCACCTGAGAACCAGAACAGGCTCAGCGTCGACGGACTTCCGGCAGGCATGGGCAGCAAGCTGCTGGCGTGCGCCGCCGTCGTGCCGGGCGGCATGGGCACGTCGCCCATCGCCACACGCTGCAATTTGGCCGCCTCCACCGGCTGGCCTTGCACACTGATGGCCGGCATGAGCGCCTGGGCCGGCGGCATGGGAGCCGGACGCACCCGCGCATCCACCGCCCAGAGGCCGGCTACCAGGGCAGCCGCCAGGCCGGCACGTGCAGTGAAAGAAGAAAACAACATGGGGGGTGATCTTAGTGGGCGCCGGCAAGGCCTTGGAACTGGCGCGACAATGCGCCCTTATGAAAACCTTGCTCTCCATCGCACCTTTGGGTTTCCCCTGGCAGACCCTGGATCCCTTCCTGTTCTGCGTGCACCACAACGACGCCTATCCGGCAGGCAACGCACAGCTGGCGCCGGATCCGGCCCTGCTGGCCGGGCGCAGCATCGGCCAGGACTTTGCCGGCAAAGACGGCTGGAGCATGTACCACGGCGATACGGTACCGGGCTTTCCCTCCCACCCGCACCGGGGGTTTGAGACCGTCACCATCGTGCGCAACGGCCGCATAGACCACTCTGACTCGCTGGGCGCCACCGCCCGCTTTGGCGGCGGCGATGTGCAGTGGCTCACTGCCGGCAAAGGCATCGTGCACTGTGAAATGTTTCCACTGCTGCATACCGATGCGCCCAACCCCACCGAACTGTTTCAGATCTGGGTGAACCTGCCGGCCAAAAACAAAATGGCTGAGCCGCACTTCACCATGTTCTGGCATGAAGACATCCCCCGCCTCACCGCCACCGACGCGCTGGGCAAGACCACCGAAGTGGTTTGCATCGCCGGCAAGCTCAATGACAGGCAAGGCCTGCCACCGCCCCCCGATTCGTGGGCGAGCGAGCCCGGCAGTGACCTCGGCATCTACACCATCAAACTCAGCCCGGGAGCGAAGTGGACGCTGCCCGCCGCCCAGAGCGCGGACACCCGGCGGGTGCTGTATTTCTTCAAAGGCGGCGCTTTGCAAGTGGCAGGAGAAGACGTGCCTGTGAAGTCCGTGATGGTGGTGCAAGCCGACCACGACTGCACTTTGGTGAATGGCGATGCCGAGAGCGAGCTGCTGGTACTGCAGGCCCGCCCCATTGGTGAGCCTGTGGCGCAGTACGGTCCGTTTGTGATGAACACCCAAGCCGAAATCCACCAGGCCTTTGCGGACTATCGCCGCACCGAATTCGGCGGCTGGCCCTGGGGCGCCAACGACCCGGTACACCCGCGCGAGAAAGGCCGCTTCGCCAAGCACGCGGACGGGAAAGTCGAAGAAAGAGGCTAGCCCTCCGAAGTACTTCGCGCCCCACGCTCCACCGCTGCGCGGGTCGCTGCCCCCGTGGGGCCGTGTTTTGCCTTGGGGCGGCCCGGCGGCAAAACCCCTGTTCAGGAGCGTGGAATCAGTCCCGCCATGGTGCGGGCAGCGTCGGTTGCCTGATGCTCCAACCCTTCGCGCACAGTGGTCTGGTTGGCGGGCGGCTGGTTCTGGCTGACCTTCCATTTGCCCACCCATTCGTCCACCACGATCTCAATGCCGACCACCGCTGAAATCATCTTGTCGGTGTAGTCGCGCGGCGCATCGTCCACGGCCCATGGCTTGTCCATGGGCGCTTCCTGTTGGGTCGTGATCTGTTGCATCTGGCTGCGGACCCATGCCGCATCGTCGTGCACGGTCAGCAGGCCTTTGGCATGGACCACCGCGTAGTTCCACGTGGGCACCACCTTCCCGTGCTCCGCCTTGGTGGCATACCAGCCGGGGCTGATGTAGTGCTGCGGCCCCTGGAAGATGGCCAGTACCGGCACGCTCAGGTCCGTGTCTTTCCAGATCGGATTGACCCGGGCTACATGCCCCACCAGCGATGTGCGGCCATCCGCCGCCACCCGCAGCAGCAAGGGGATGTGGTTCGCATCCATGCCCTTGTCGGACAGGGTCACCAGCGTCGCCAAGGGGTGGCTTTGCACTAGTGCATGCAGTACCTCGGGGCGGTTCTCAATGAAGTGGGAGGGTTGGTACATCACAGGCTCCGACGTAGGAAGAGTGGCCTCAGTGTAGCCGCCGATAAATCAACAGATTTGACAAACATTACCGATCAGTTCAGTTTAAATACCGTACAGTTCAAAGGGATACTAAATGGGCTATATTTCGGTCACGTCAGTATTTTCTGACGTTAAACATCGAATTCAACCTCTTGGAGATTCCAATGAAAAAACTGTTGATTGCTTCCGTTCTGGCACTGGGTGTGGCTGTTTCTGCACAAGCTAAAGACATCGTTGACACCGCCGTAGGCGCGGGCAACTTCAAGACCCTGGCTACCGCGCTGGGCGCAGCTGGTCTGGTCGATACGCTCAAGGGCAAGGGCCCCTTCACGGTTTTCGCACCGACTGACGAAGCATTTGCCAAAGTACCCAAGGCCGACCTGGAAGCCCTGCTCAAGGACAAGGCCAAGCTGACTGCCGTGCTGACCTACCACGTCGTCCCCGGCAAAGTGATGGCGGCTGATGTGAAAGCCGGCAAGGTCAAGACCGTGCAAGGCAGCGAAATCACCATCAGCACCACCGGTGGTGTGAAGGTGGATGCCGCCAACGTGATCAAGACCGACATCGTGGCTGACAACGGCGTGATCCACGTGATCGACTCCGTGATCATGCCCAAGTAAGTCCTTCGCAGGCCTCAACAAAAAGCCCCGGCAATTTCGGCTGCCGGGGCTTTTTTGTTCTCTGGAGTGAGCTTTCGGTAAGCGAAAGACTTAGTTGCCGCCGATCTCCAGCTCGGATTGCGGTTTGGCTTCCGACGCGGGACCGCCGGTCTTCACCGCGCCCAGGAACAGGCGCTCGGCGGCCAGCTTTTTGCCGGCGAGGTATTCCTTCACCGTTACCGCCCGCTGCAAGGCCAGGTTGCGGATGTCATCCTCATTGGCGCTCAGGTTGGCCAACAACAAGGCCTCCATGTCGGCCACCGCGATGTCTTTGGTCAGGCCCACCAGGTTGCGCGGCTTGGTGATATCGGAGCGGCGGTACACCGAGCGCAGCAACACCGGCATTTCTTCAGTGGTGTAGCTGGCGACCGCAGCGGCATCTTTGCCCTGTGCGCTGGTGGTGCGGCGCTTTTCTGCCAACAGCAAAGCCTTGAGCTTTTCACGCTTGGCAGCTTCGCGTTCGGCCTCCAGGTTGGCAGAGCCCACCACTGTGAGTTTGAGTGCCGGCCGGTCCTGCAGGGCCTGTGCCACTTTGTCCAGGCCGGCGCGGGCTGAATCACTCAAGCCTGCACTGCCTGGCGCAAACGCCACGCTGCTGAGCTCGGAGCCACCGGCCCCGCCCCCGAAGGCATTGGCCAGCAAGCTGAAGGGCGCGGTAATCGCCTTGGTCACCAAGTTGGTGATCACCTTCCAGATCACCGGACCGATGCGGAACTGCGGGTCGTTGAGCGAGCCACTGATGGGCAAGTCCAAATCAATCACGCCATTACGGTCTGCCAACAAGGCCACCGCCAGCTTTACCGGCAGGCTGGCGGGCGCACCCTCCACCTTGTCGCCAAAGGTCAGTTGGTTGAGCACCAGCTTGTTGGTTGCGGTGAGCTGGCCGTCAGGCTGCACGGTGTAGTGCACATCCACACTCAGCTTGCCGCGCTCAATACCGTAGCCGGCGTACTTGACCGCGTAAGGCGACAGGGGCGAGAGTTCCAGATCGCGCACCAGCCCCTTCACATCCAGGGCCAGCGGCTGCGCCAATGGGTTGAGCTTGCCCAGAATTTCCAGCGACGCGGTGCCTTCCGCACGGCCCCGCAGCTCCAGGTCGGCCAGTTGCACCACGCCACCGGTGGGCTGGTTGGAGAAGCGGCTGAGCTTGCCGGTGAGGTCGGTCAAGTTGGCCGTGTAGTTGGGCTGGATAAAGCGGTCCGAGAACAGCACCCGGCCGTTGACCATGCTGATGGGCCCCATCTGGATGATGGCGGCCGGGCCGGCCGAAGCGGTACTGGTGGCAGACGCAGCGGCCGCAGGTGCCACTGCACTGGCCGCAGCTGCTGCCGGCTTGGCGCCATCGGCAGCGGGCGGGGCGGTCTGCCCCAAATCTTGCAGGTTCAAGCGGCCTTGGGGGCTCACGATCAGGCGGGCATAAAAGTCA
The DNA here is from genome assembly GCF_059769165.1 of Curvibacter sp. Hmag1.1. Taxonomy (NCBI): domain Bacteria; kingdom Pseudomonadati; phylum Pseudomonadota; class Betaproteobacteria; order Burkholderiales; family Comamonadaceae; genus Curvibacter; species Curvibacter sp. Hmag1.1. The sequence continues at coordinate 2,776,653 of NZ_JBMBGX010000002.1, read as the reverse complement.
GACAGTGCAGCCTCGCGCACCTGCACTTTGGTGGCGGTGCCGGGCGCCATGTTGAAGTCGATGCCCGGCACATTCAGCGCCTTCCAGCTCAGTAGTTCTTCGCCCAGGCTCTCTGCGCCTTTGCCGGTGGTGTTGGCCTTGAAGTCTTCCAGCGCGGCATCGCCCTTCACGCTCACCTCGGGGCCATTGGGCAGCGCGGCATACCGCACCTGGCCCTTGAAGCTGGTGTCAGCGCGCAACACATCAAGTTTCAGGACGCCGCCGGCGTAGGCGGCAAAGGCGTGGGCAGGCAAGTCGGTGATGTCCACCTCGCCTTGGGCGACCACCGGGTCCCACATCACGTTGCCGGTGTAGCGCAGGCTGCCGGCCTCGGCCTGGCCGGATTTCAGCTTGGCGGCTACTTGCAGCGGCATGGGCTTTTTGCCGTCGGGTTGTATGTTTTTGGCTTGTACCTGCAGGCCGCTCAGCTCCACCCGCACCGGGCGCTCAGGCAAGCGGTCTGCAAACACCACGTGGCCTTCTTCGAGCTTGAACTCACCTACATTCAGCTTCCAGGGTGCGGGTGACTTGGCCACCTCAGCCTTGGTGCCGGCAGGTTTGCCGGCAGCAGCCTCTGCCACCGGTGCAGCTGCAGCCTCGGTGGGCTTGAGCCAGCTTTCAAACATCCAGTGGCCATCTGCATCGCGGCGCACGCCGCTGCTGGGCTTTTGCAGCAGCACCTTGCTCACCGTCGCACTGCGCGCCAGCGTGTCTACCCGCACATCGCTCACTTCCAGCAGCTTGAACTGCGGCATGTCCGCCGAGCTGGGCCCGTTGTTGGTGGCATTCGCGTTCCCATCCACGCTCCTGTTCGCACGGGGTTCTGCGGCCGGCTTGTCGCTGATCAAAGCCACATCCCGCAAGGCCAGCTTTTGCACCACGGCCGTCTGGCGCTGGCCGTCCCAGGTGATGTTCATACGGGTGTCCGCCTGCCCGCGCAAGCTTGGCACCAGGTAGGGCGACACATAGCCCGACACCAGCCCCAGCCCGAAGTCCGACACGCTGGCCTCGGCTCTGCCGGCGTCCACCGTGCCTTCGCCTTGCAAGCTGATCTGGGTAGCGGGTGCTTTGGCGCCCGCAGCAAGGCTTTGCAAACGCGCCTTCAGGTCCAACGTGGCGGCTTCCTTCATAGGCCACTGCAGCTTGGAGATGGTGACCTGGAAGTCCCGCAGCCCCAGGCGCGTGGCCGGCGCGGTGACCTGATCTATCCAATCCACCGAAGCGTCCTTCAGTGCCAGCGTATCCAGCTGCAAGGCCCAAGGCGTCGGCGCTGGTATTTCAGCATCTTTTTGACCACCAGCGCCCGTGGAATCTGCGCGAGCAGCTACGTTATCAGGAGCGGTTTGTTTTGCCGGCGCAGGCGGCAAAAGATTCAGGCTGCCATCCGCGGCGCGCACCACGTTGAGCACGGGCGCATTCAGGGTGATGCCCGAGAGCTTCACGCTGCGCTCCAGCGGGCGCACATCTGCCAGGCCCACCTGCAGGCTGTCAGCCGAGAACAGCGGCTTGCCCTTGGTGTCTTGCACAGCCAAGCGGCTCACGGTGACTGAGCCGGACAAAGTCACTGCGGTTTGCGGGCTCTGCACAAAGCCCAGTTTGATGTCCGCATCCACCACCGCGCTTTGGGGCTTGACCGGCAAGTTGGCCGGCAGATAAGGCAAATAAGGCGCCAGGTCCAGCTGGCTGATCTTGAGCTCCGCATCCCCCTTGCGGCTTTGCGCGAACGGCGTACCTTCGGCCTCCGAGTCGAAATGGCTGCCATTGAGCACAAAGGCCAATCGGGGCGAGACCAGCACATCGCGCTTGGAATCGAAACTGCTCAAAAACGGCAGGCTGATCTGCAAATCCCGCAGGGTGTGCACGCGCTCAGCGCCACCGGCGCGGTCGGTGTAGTCCACGCTGCCTTGGTTCAGGGTGAGGTTGTAGACCGCAAACTTTGGCGTGGATCCGGCAGGTGTGTCGTCGGGCTTGTTCAGGCGCTGGATGATGTCGTCAATGTCGTAGCGGCCCGCGCCCAGGTGGGTGAGCTGCACCTTGGGCGCATCCACGGTGACTGCGTCAATCACCGGTGCCAGCCGGAACAGCGACTGCGCCTCGGCATCCACATACACCCGGTCCAGCGAAAACTGCACGCCCTTGCCATCGGCGGTGGCCACCGCAAATTCCCGCACCGTGAGCTCCAGCGACCAGGGCGAAAACGCAATGCTCCCGATGGTCACTTGCCGGCCCAGCAGCTCGCTCAGGCGGCTTTGCGCCTGGCTTTTGACCAGCGGCGGCACCGCGGCCCAGGCCAGCGCCCACAAAGCCAGCAAACCGCCAAGCCCCCAGGCCAGTCGGCGAAACCAAGGGGAAGAAACAAGAGCGCGTGGATTCATAGGACAGCAGATTCGTGGAGTAGCGTGCCCCCTGATGGTACCCAAGCCACTGTGGCAAAGCAGCGCCCTGTTGACTTGCATCAAGCTGCCACAGCCCCCGCCATGGGAAGCTCGCGCCCAGCCTGAGGAGCACTCCATGAAACAAAGCAGCCTTCAAATCATCAAAGACGAGCACGCCGCGTTGCGCGCCATGTTGCAGTCACTCACCATGATGCTGGACCGCGGCCCGGGCGATGAGCCCGAAGGCTTTTTTGACGTGGTGCGCGCCATGCTCTTCTACATTGACGAGTTCCCCGAAAAGCTGCACCACCCCAAAGAGTCCAACCTGCTGTTCCCGCGCGTGGCGCGGCTGGCCCCGCAGGCCATGGAGGCCATCGTCCAGCTTGAAGAAGACCACGCGCACAGCGAAGCATCCGTGCGCGACCTGCAGCACCTGCTGCTGGGCTGGGAGCTGATCGGCGAGAGCCGCCGCGCTGCTTTTGACACTGCCGTGCGCCGCTACGTGCAGGCCTACCTGGCCCATATGCAGCTGGAAGAAACCGCCATCCTGCCTATTGCCCAGACCACCCTCACCGACCAGGACTGGGCCGAACTGGACGCCGCGTTTGAAGCCAACCGCGATCCGCTGGCCACCAAAGGCCAGCGCGATCCGGTGTACGACCGGCTGTTCACCCGCATCGTGATGCGGGCACCTGCGCCCATTGGCGTGGGCGAAGCCTGAACTTTTTTGCCCCCGGCCGCCCCTGGGCGGCAAATAAGTAGGCATTTCTCGCACCACAGGCGGTGTGAAAACCCTAGTTGTTGGCATGATCGCCGTTGGTAAATAATTCGACGGTTCAACAAAAGCCTTCGCATCCTGTGCGAGCGGCTCCCCAGATCATGAAAACAACAGGCGACCAACAGCTAGTCAAGCGCATCAACCGCAGTGTGCTGCTGCGGCAGCTGCGGGCGCAACCCGGCCTCTCACGTGCCCAGCTGGCCACGGAAAGCGGGCTCACCAAGTCCACCGTCAGTCTGCTTGTGCGCGAGCTGATTGACGAAGGCTGGGTCACCGAGACCGACGTCACCACCACCCAAAGCCAGGGTCGCCCCTCCACGCCCCTGCACATCGACACCCGCTCGCGCGGGCTGATCGGGGTGGAAGTCGCAGTGGAGGCCCTGCGCGTGGTGGGCGTATCGCTCACCGGCCAGGTGCTGTGCGCGGCCGAAGAGGCACTCAACGGCACCAAGCCTGAAGACGTGTGCCGCCAGGCCGCCCGGCTGATTGCCCGCACCTACAAGCAACTGCAACAGCGCAACATCGAGGCGCTGGGCGTGGGCGTGGGCTTGCCCGGCGCGTTTGACGAGGCCACCGGCATGCTGCGCTTTGCCCCCAACCTCGGCTGGCGCAATGTGGACCTCATGCCCCCCATTGCCGAGGCGCTGGCCAAAGCCAAACTGCCCGAGCTCAAGGTGCACCTGCAAAACGAGGCCGACACCGCGGCGCTGAGCGAATACGAGTTTTCTGATGGCGATGCCAAAGACTCTCTGATCTTCGTGACCTGCGGCGTGGGCGTGGGCGCCGGCATTGTGCTCAACGACCGGCTATTTACCGGCGTGCAAGGCATGGCCGGCGAAATCGGCCACAACATTCTGCAGATCGACGGCCCCTTGTGCTCCTGCGGGCGTCGGGGTTGTGCCGAAACTTTCTTCGGAGCCCGCACCCTGGCCAAGCTGCCAGACCCCACCCAAGGCGGCCACTACCTGGGCGTGGTGTTGCAAAACCTGTGGACCACCTTCAACCCCAGCACCCTGGTGGTGGGCGGCCCCTCGTGCGACACCTACCCCGGCATCGTCAAAGCCGCGCAAGACACCCTGCAGCGCTACGCCGATGCAGCCGGCATGGCCGCCCCCACCGTGCGCCCTGCGCGTTACGGCCTGCTGGCATCCGCCGTGGGCGCTGCCGCGCTGGTGCTGCACCACGAGCTGCGTCCCATGCACACCGGCACCCCTTTGGCCGCTGCGCGCCAGGCCGACAGCGAACCCCTTTCTCACACCACAACGACAACCGCGGACTAACTATGTTTCTTGGAATTGATATCGGCACCTCCGAGGTGAAGGCCCTTTTGCTCTCCGATGACCATCGCATCATCGGCTCGGCCGGCACATCGCTCAGTGTGTCGCGCCCGCACCCCGGCCACAGCGAGCAAAATCCGGCCGACTGGTGGTCTGCCACCCAAAGCGCCCTGCTCAAGCTGCAAGCTGCCCATCCGGCCGACTACGCTGCAGTGCGCGCCATCGGTCTGTCGGGCCAGATGCACGGCGCCGTGCTGCTGGACGCGCAAGACCGCGTGCTGCGCCCCGCCATTTTGTGGAACGACACCCGCTGCGCCCTCGAGTGCACCGAGATGATGGACGCCCTGCCCGGCCTCACCGACCTGGCCGGCAGCCTGGCCATGCCCGGCTTTACCGCGCCCAAGCTGCGCTGGGTGGCCAAGCACGAGCCCGAAATCTTCCAACAAGTGGCCAAAGTGCTGCTGCCCAAAGACTATGTGCGCCTCATGCTCACCGGCGAATACGCCTGCGACATGTCTGACGCCAGCGGCACCCTTTGGCTGGACGTGCAAAAGCGCGACTGGTCTGACGCACTGCTCGCCCTGACCAACCTGAACCGCAGCCACATGCCCCGCCTGGTAGAAGGCAGCGCCCCCGGTGGCCTGCTCAAAACCGACGTAGCCCGCCTGCTTGGCCTGCACCCCGGCATCGTGGTGGCAGGCGGCGCGGGCGACAACGCTGCCAGCGCCGTGGGCATGGGCGCGGTGGACAGCGGCCAAGGCTTCTTGTCGCTGGGAACCAGCGGCGTGCTGTTTGTGGTGACGCCCAGCTACCAGCCCAACGCGGCCAGCGCCACCCACGCTTTTTGCCACGCGGTGCCCGGCCGCTGGCACCAAATGAGCGTAATGCTCTCTGCCGCCAGCAGCCTGCAGTGGGTGACCGACCTGCTGGGCGCGCCCAACGCCGGTGTGGTGGCCGAAAAGGCCGGTGCCCTGAGCGCGGCGCAGCGCGCTGCATCACCCCTGTTTTTGCCCTACCTGGGTGGCGAGCGCACCCCGCACAACGACGCCAACGTGCGCGGCAGCTTCCACGGCCTGAGCTTCGACACCGACGCCGCCCGCCTGGGCTACGCCGTCATAGAAGGCGTGACCTTCGGCCTGAAAGACGGCCTGGCCGCCCTTAACGCGGCTGGCAGCACCGTGACCCGCCTCTCGCTGGTAGGCGGCGGCGCGCGCAGCACCTTCTGGGCACAGCAGCTGGCCACCGCGCTGGATGTGGAAATCGTCACCCATGGCAGCTCAGCCGTAGGCGGCGCCCTGGGTGCAGCCCGCCTTGGGTGGCTGGCCACAGGCGCTGCGCAGGCCGATGTATGCCTGAGCCCCGAGGTAGACGCCACCTACCGCCCCGATGCCGCCGAGCAGCCCCTGCTGCTGGAACGCTACGCCACCTTCCGCAGTCTGTACCGCTGATACGGGTAAGCCCTTGATCCACAAGGGCGCCCTTTCATGATTTAATTCGACCACACAACTAAACAACCCCGAGGAAACGCCATGAGCCATTACTTCCCCACCGTCGCGGCGCCCGTTGCCTATGAAGGCCCGCAATCCACCAACCCGCTGGCCTTCAAGTGGTACGACAAAGACCGCTTGGTCCTGGGCAAGCGCATGGAAGACCACCTTCGCTTTGCCGTCTGCTACTGGCACACATTCTGTTGGAACGGGCTGGACCCGTTTGGTGGAGACACCTTCCAGCGCCCCTGGCACTCCATGACCGACCCCATGGCCGCCGCCAAGGCCAAGGCCGAAGTGGCTTTTGAGTTTTTTGCCAAGCTGGGCGCGCCCTACTACTGCTTCCACGACCGTGATGTGGCCCCTGAAGGCGCCACCCCGCGTGAGAGTGTGAACAACCTGCGCGAGATGGTCGACATCCTGGGCGCCAAACAGCAAACCACCGGCATGAAGCTGCTGTGGGGTACGGCCAATCTGTTCAGCCACCGCCGTTTCATGTCGGGTGCGGCCACCAACCCCAACCCCGAAATCTTTGCCATGGGCGCCTTGCAGGTGAAGGAGGCCATGGACGCCACCCTGAAACTGGGCGGCGAAAACTACGTGCTGTGGGGCGGCCGCGAAGGCTACGAGACCCTGCTCAATACCCGCATGGGCCACGAGCTGGACCAGATGGGCCGCTTCCTGAACATGGTGGTGGAGTACAAGCACAAGATCGGCTTCAAGGGCACCATCCTGCTCGAACCCAAGCCCCGCGAACCCTCCAAGCACCAGTACGACTTTGACACCGCCACCGTCTACGGCTTCCTGTGCCGCTACGGCCTGGAGAAGGAAATCAAGGTCAACATCGAAGCCAACCACGCCACCCTGTCGGGCCACAGCTTTGAGCACGAAATTGCCACAGCCATTGACCTGGGCATCTTCGGCTCTATCGACATGAACCGCGGCGACATGCAGTGCGGCTGGGACACCGACCAGTTCCCCAACAACATCCCCGAGACCGCGCTGGCGATGTACCTGATCTTGAAGGGCGGCGGCTTCACCACCGGCGGCCTGAACTTTGACGCCAAAGTGCGCCGCCAGAGCATCGACCCCGAAGACATCTTCCACGGCCACATCGGCGGCATGGACGTATCGGCCCGCGCCTTGCTGATCGCCGAGAAGATGATCACCGACGGCAAGTTCGCCCAAGTCACCGAAGACCGCTACGCCGGCTGGAAAGGCAGCTTCGGCCAGGACGTGCTGACCGGCAAGCTCGGCCTGGACGCCGTAGCCCAACGCGTGCTGGACCAGAACGCGGACGTGCAACCCGTCTCCGGCCGCCAGGAGCGGATTGAGAACCTGCTGAACAGCTACATCTGAGTTGAGCCGCTAGACAGCGGAAAGACGAAGGCCCCGCAGGTGAATGCCTGCGGGGCCTTTTTTTATCTGCTTTGGGCCAGTTGCGGACCATAGCGAATGACTGCTTTACGGACCTGTTCTCGCTCTAAACTTTCGATCAAGATTCACCCGATTGAGGGATAGCGAGATAGCGCTGTTGACGACAGAATTGCAGAGAACAGCCGCCGATCAGCGTTCAGAACTTGAATGGCTGCAACTGCTTGAGGTCTTTGATGCGCCAGCCGGGAGGCTAGCACTGCCGCGCCGCCTAGTACGGTGAGTTTGTTCGCTCGTGCGGCGGAAGATGCCATTCAGGATCGCAGCCGTGGCTCACGTACTCATCCAAAGCGGCGCCTTTCCTGCTTAGAAGCTCATAGTCATGGTTATGCAACTGCGCCATAAACGCGGTTGCGCTCACTAGGTCTATGCGCTCTGCTGGATTCACCCGCAGCATCAGTTTCTGCAGTTTTTTCAAATGATAGTCATTGATGCTTTGGTCGATAGCTTGGTCAAGTCGGACCTGGAGACGACCATCGCTGATGCTGGCTGCGAAGTGGCCTAGCGAGTCCGCCACCTTCAAGAGCTGCCCCGTCGTCATTTTGTGAAGCAGCAGACCCAGACCCCAACAGTCGAGCTTGCCAGGGGACTGCATTGCATCGGTGTATCCTCCCGTGAGGAACTCGGGTGCCAGGCTATAGAAGGAACCAGCAAAGCGTTTGTGATGGTCTGACCACAAGTCAGCATCGAAGGTCTCTTCATATCCAAAGCGGAATGGCGAGATCGACGCACCGAGATCAAGGATTCTGACCTCCGGAGATTCTGGCTTTCTGGCAAGCCAATCAGTCATATTAGATAGAAAGAAGATATTCCCCGGATGCAAGTCCCCGTGAACATGACCACGGAGTGCTTGATGGTACGCCCAGACAACTCGGAAGAAGGCTCCGTGCAGTTCGTTGGTTTCGCCAAAGCCGGAGGACGGTATAAGCGTCTCAAGTGACGTCCCGTCAACGAACTCCATGAGATACCCACGAAGGAGGCCGTCCGATGACACGAAGCTCGTATAAATCTTGGGCAGGACGTCCGAGTACATGAGCATCTGCTGATGGTTCTGAAGTTCGTTAAGGAACCGCTTCTCCGTGATGGCATGTGGGCCCATGAAGAAGAATTTCGCTACCGCCTTCTTGGAACCGTCCTCAAAAAGCGCGGTGAAATTGGTGCCGCCGCCCGGCAACGGCGATACGTACTTAAACCCATCAATGATTTCGAGGCCGTTGGTGCGAAGAAACTGGTCGAGGTTTTGCAACACAGGAGCGTTCATGCCAGTTCTTTAATGACTTCGTACCCAAAGGAATCAGCCGCGAGCATCACTTCGCAGTTGCTCGCTGCCGCCGCGTCTAAGCCTTGGTTCTGAAGGCAGTTGTATCCAAGTATGTCCATCTCCGCAGTGATCTCTTCTGAAGTGGGTGCTGTGCCGGCAAAGCGATTCTGAAAGCTGTCGAAGAGGTCGTAGACCCAGTTGCTATAGCAAAGTTTGTAGTCACCGATGGGCCAAATGTTGATCATCACCGCTCCGGGCTCAAGGTAATTTGAAGCCTGCGCGAAGCTCCCAGTTGCAAAGAGCGCTCGCGAGCGAAATCGCGTCTGGAAGTGGTCATAGAACCATTGATCGGCTGCGTCGTGTACAACAAGTGGCGTAGTGCGTGGCCTCCGCGGCCGCTCCAGGTATGGATTTGGGAAGACTCCGCCCTGGGCGAAGTTGGCAGGAAAGTGGTGAGCTCGATACAGTTTTGTCATGGGCGAGAGTATGTTCGCTGATGTCGGATGCGGCAGCGGATAGTTGAAAACCAGTGGCGCTTATACCGGAGAACGACCGCACTTGAGCACCGAACCAAATGACTTGGACATCTGCTTTGGGGCGTTACCGGCCCTTCGGCGACAGGTGCCTCATGCGTCAGGCCGCAATCTTCTCCATCGTATCCCGCGGTGCTTGAAGACGCTTGCTGAAAAACATGACTTCTGAGCCTGTGTAACGGCGCTGTGCTGTGTAGTGGAGTCCGTACGCATAAGGTGTGGCGTATGCGTACATCTCTCTGATTTCATCAGCGTTGTCATATGACACGACCCACGGTCGGCTGAAGCGCTGCTTCCCCAAAAGCTGTGCGATCTTCACGTGGTCGTCGTGTTTGTAAAAGTTGCGGTACAGACCCGCGCCTTTGACGTAGTAAGGCGGGTCTAAGTAGATCAGTGATTTGGCTGGCAAAAACTGGTGGCAACGCCGCAGCAGTTCATGTGCATCTTCTTCATACACATGGATGCCCTCGGCGTGTTGGCCAATGCGTTCCAGACGCTTGCAAAGCTCGTCACGCATAAAGCGGGCATCAATTCTGTAGATCCCCGCTTGCGCCTTGCCGCCAATAACACCACCTTTCAGGATGCCTGAACGGTTGGTCCGGTTCATGAACAGCGTGGCAAAGCCACGTTCCAGCTCCGTTCCGGCTTCTTGCCCCAGCATCACTCCACGCCAGTGGTGCCACGCATCCATGGTGATGGGCTCGGTAGCGACCATGGTCACCAACTTGGTGGTTTGCTGGGTTGCCACACGCCAGAAACCCGCAATGGCGGGGTCGGCATCGTTGATGTGGATGTGCTCAACGACGTTGTCGATTAGCAGAGACAACGCAACGCCAGCTCCCCCAGCATACGGCTCAAGGTAATGGCCGCCGGCAAGCTTGTTGGTGGTGATGACCTCTGCGATCAACGGGGCAAAGCGAGCTTTGCCACCGGGGTAGCGCAGAGGGGTGTACAGCTTGTTGGAGTACATGGATAAACAGGTAGGCGGGTAGCTTACCTCATGCCTTGTCTTTCAGCCGACCTGCAGTGCGGGCGACAGCAGCCTCAAAGGCGGCTTCAAATTTATCCACCTCAGGTTTGTACACCACAGCCCACTGTTCTATCACCCCCCAGTTTTTCAGCTTGGTCCAGTGCTTTTTCCACCAAATTTTGGTCTTTTCCCGCTTGGTGCTTTCACCATCACCATCTTGGAAGAAGTTAACGTAGATTTTGTCAGTGGTCGGGTTTTGCGTGTTGAGATTAATCAGTGCTTTGCGCAGTGGACCGTCCGCGGTATCAGAGATGTCGCGCAGGAATTGTTTGGTGGTGTTTTCCAATGATCGCGCAACACCGGTTGTGCCGGGCACATTGGGCAACTTGACGATATTGCCTCTTGCAGCAGCTTCTTGATGTACGGATGTGTCTGCATCCACGATCAAGACTCTGTCTAGGAATAATGGGTCTTTTTCCGGGAGCTTTACCAGATGTGATCCACCTATGCCCAGTGGAATCCAGTTGATGTGAACTCCGTACTTTTTGGATAAGGCTGTTTTTTTCGCTGCAGGGATCAAACTGGCGCAGAACTGAGCTGCCTCGTCGTCCTCGAAGTAAACGGCAAGCTTGGGTTTAGCCTTCCTAGTCGGCTTTTCCTTGTCCTGCGTCATGGACATGTCGCTCAGCATGGCCTGAAGTGATTGATCAGTGGCCAGTCTGGGGTACTTGGTGTCCAGTAGGTAAATCACCTTGTCGGGGGCATTGGCGTTCCCGTTGCCATCCGGGTGGATGGCTTCAATGAGTCGCGGCGAGTGTGTGGTGGCGATGATTTGCAGGTCAAGTTGATTGGCGTAGGTTTTCAGTGACTTGGCGAGCCGTTCAATGGCGTGCGGGTGGAAGCCCACATCCATTTCGTCGATAACCAGCAGTCCCCCTGGATATGCCTCTCCCATTTCGCGTTTCAACTGGTTGAATGACGCCAGCGCTGTCGCCATGCTACCTAGGCTGTCCTGCCCCATGGATACGGCGAGCGCGTCATGGTTTGTGTAGCCAGGTTGAGCGGTTTTTTTCTTGGAGCCTTTGATGGTCTGGTGGGTCACGTCTGTGTTCAGTTCGGTGCCATGAATCACTGAGCTGACAAAGGCCACCATCAGGGTGCTGTCGGCAAGGTGCATATCCAGCTGGCTGCTGGCTACTTCTTTTTCGTCGGCTTCACCTGCCGAGGCAAGCCGTCGCATTCCAAGGTATATGGTCGGTAGAGGTATCTTGGCATCTTGGCCTACCGTGTCATCTTCAGCTTTATCTATGGTCCGTGGAACGACACGAGCACGTTTCCACTCGGTACGTTGGGTCATTGCACAGCGTTTTTTGACCTCGATGCCATTGACATTGGCTGTAACAACTGGTGCAGAGGCCAGATCCTTCTGGGCTTCAGCCACTTCGGCCAAAGCCAAATACACGATGCGTTCGATGTTTGCGTAGTAGGGCTCACCAAAATAGCTTTTGGGGCCACCGCGCTCAGTGATACCGAATGTGTTGGCAACCAGGCCCAAGATTGTGGATTTACCAATCCCGTTGTGCCCTGCGATGAGGGTAAGCCGATGGGCGAACTCAATGTTGATATTGCCTAACTTGCGGAATGGGGGTTTCCCAAACGTCAGTGATTTAACCTGAACCTTGGCTGCCACAGAACCTCCTGAATATTGTTCATCTGCATGGTGATGCGCTCCCTGTGCCGAGAGCTATGCGCATCTTATCGAAAGTACTGGGCCGTCTGCGTGCTGGAGTCGAGGAACGTCGCTGCAAAGCGTCGTTCAGGATCGGTATTCGATTGCGCGAATACCCGCTTGGGCCGGGCAACACAGCGTTGCATTGCTGTGTCTCATACGGTCTTCGATTGTCATTGGGCCTAATGACTGCTTAGTAGCAGGCATGGTGAATCCGCCTTGCGGAGACCACCCGCAGCAATCGCTGCAATATGCGACCGCTGCAAGCACGCCTCATTTGTATCTGATCGGATGTCCGCTTTCGGGCAACCACTAAAAGAATGTAGTGGTCCGCTTTGGGTCGAAAGCAAGCATCAAATTCGACTCCAGCGCCCATAGAACATGCGCAACCAGCTATCTTTTCAATAGCAACCCCACCATCACCACACCCACCGCAGCCGCAAACCACATCAGCGCAACGCTGCTGGTCGCGGTCATGGCGCCGCCGGCCACCACCGGGCCGACGACGGCGCTGAGCGAATAGGCCATCGATAGGCTGCTGACGTTCCAGGCCATGTCGGGTGTGGGGGTCTTGGTGGCGGCGATGAGTGACAGGGTGAGGAAGGCGGTGATCAGCCCGCCCAGCACAAACATGGTGGCAAACGCCACAGTCACACCGGGCACGCAGGCCAGCAATGCCGCGGCCAAGGCGGTACCCAGCGCGGCCAGTGCGCCAGCAGCGCGCAGGCCCCAGTGGTCAGCCATCCAGCCCACGGGGTATTGCAACAGCAGGCCACCCAACCCGAAGGCGGTGAGCAAATGGGCAATGCCTTCAGCCTCAAACCCGCGGTCGCCCGCGAACACGGCAAACAAGCCGGCCAGCGCCGACTCCAGCATGCCGCCGCACAGCGCGATCAGCAGCCCCTGCCTGAAGATGCGGTGCGGCCACGCCGCGTGGGCGGACTGGCGCCAACTGTTGACGTGGTGCACCTCCTCCACCGGCGGTGTGCGGGCGAATGCCAACGGCACCAGTGCTGACACGGTAAAGCCCACGCCCACCCACAAAATGGTGTGGCCCTGCACGCCCACCCAAGCGGCAATGGCCGGGGCCACCACGGGGGCGGCGGCAATCAACGTTTCATGAAAACCCACCAGGCGCCCGCGCGCATGAGCGGGGGCAATGTTGTAGAGCCAAGGCTCCAGCCCCACCCAGCGCAGGCCCATGCCCAAGCCGGCCAGCAGGCCGCAAGCCAGGTACGCGGGCCACGGCAAAGACGCCATGGGCACCCATGCAATGCCCAGCAGCGCCACCACCGAGCAGGCCAGCCCCACCACCACCACGGTGCGTGCGCCCCAGTGGCGGCACAGCCAAGGCGCCAAGCCCAGCCCGGGCATTTGCCCCATCCACAACGAAGCCGCAAAAAAACCAAGCTGCGCCGCGCTCAAACCCTGCAGAGCCAGCCACACCGGCACGATGACAAAGATGATGCCGAACTGACCGATCTGGGCCAGGGTAGACACGATGTTGAGCGCGGTGATGGTGCGCCAGTCGTAGGCGCTCGGGGTGGGGTTGGTGCTGGACATGGAACGAAACCGAAGGCGGGGGTGGGAGTCTAGCCGGTTCCAAAACCGGGCTGAATATTGAATTTTTCGATCACAGATGATCGATTTAAATCTAAATTTCGGCTTATTCTACTATTTGTGATCACAAATTGACTTTGACGCACTAGAATTTGGCCATCTCCACTCCCGGCTACGCCCATGTCTACTCCCAGCGCCATTGAAGCTTTTTTGACCCAGCACCGCATCCACGAGGTGGAGTGCGTCATCCCCGACATGACGGGCATTGCGCGCGGCAAGATCCTGCCGCGCGACCTGTTTTTGGCGGCGGGGGAAATGCGCATTCCCAAAAGCGTGCTGCTCAACACAGTGAATGGCCAGCAGCCGGACAACGGCCCCTATGTGGGCGACACCGACCCCGACATGGTGTGCCTGCCCGATGTGAGCACCGCCCGCGTGGTGCCCTGGGCGGCCGAGCCGGTGGCGGTGGTGATCCACGACTGCCAGGAGTGGGACGGCAGCCCGGTGCAAATCTCGCCACGCGGCGTGCTGCGCCGGGTGCTCAAGCTGTTTGACGAACGCGGCTGGACGCCGGTGGTGGCGCCCGAGATGGAGTTTTATCTGGTGGCCCGCCAGCAAAACCCGCACGAGCCTTTGCAGCCGCCCCTGGGCCGCACCGGCAAGCCCGAGGCGGGGCGGCAGAGTTATTCGATTGACGCGGTCAACGACTTCGACCCTTTCTTCATGGAACTGTCGAGCTTTTGCCAGCAGCACAACCTGGGCGTGGAGACGCTGATCCACGAGGCCGGACCCGGCCAGATGGAAATCAACTTCAGCCATGGCAATGCGCTGGAGCTGGCGGACCGGGTGTTTTTGTTCAAGCGCACGGTGCGCGAGACGGCGCTGCGCCACGGCATTTTTGCCACCTTCATGGCCAAGCCCATGGAGCAGGAGCCGGGCAGCGCCATGCACATCCACCAGAGCATTCTGGATGCCGAGGGCAACAACATCTTCAGCCTGCCCGATGGCTCGGTCAGCCCGCTGTTCGGGCAGTGCATTGCGGGGCTGCAGGCCTACATTCCGCAGCTCATGCCCATGTTTGCGCCGTATGTGAATTCGTACCGGCGGCTCTCGCCCTTTATGTCGGCGCCCATCAATGTGCGCTGGGGGCATGACAACCGCACCTGCGGCATCCGTATCCCCAAGTCCAGCCCCGCCAACCGCCGGGTGGAAAACCGGGTGCCGGGTGTGGACGTGAACCCCTACCTCGCCATGGCCGCTACGCTGGCCTGCTGCTACTTGGGCATGACCGAGGGCCTGACGCCCAGCGCCCCCACCACCGACAGCGCCTGGAACGTGAGCCACGAATTGCCCCGCCACCTGGAAGACGCCATAGCCTCCATGCGCAGCTGCGAGCCCATGCGCGAGGTGCTGGGTGCCGGTTTTGTGGATGCCTTTTGCGCCGTGAAAGAGCTGGAGTACGCCACCTACAACCGCGTGATCAGCTCCTGGGAGCGCGAGCACTTGTTGCTGTTGGTTTGAACCCGCACGCACCGGAGAACCGCCATGACACAGACCCACACACCCGTTTTGCGCCACCTGGACCCGCAACGCCTGGCCGCCGTGCGCGAGCGCGAGCGCGCCGCCTACGCCGCCGCTAACCCCACGTCCCACGCCCTGTCGCAACGCGCGGCCAAGCACCTGATGTTTGGTGTGCCCCTGCACTGGATGAGTGACTGGTCCACGCCCTTCCCGCTGCACCTGGCCCACGCGCAAGGCGCGCGGTTGACCGACGCCGACGGCCACCGCTATGTGGACTTTTGCCTCGGTGACACGGGCGCCATGTTCGGCCACAGCCCGCCCGCGGTGGCCCGCGCCATTGCGGCGCAGGGGGCGCAAGGCATCACCACCATGCTGCCCGGTGAGGACGGCGTGTGGGTGGCCGAGGAGCTGGCCCGCCGCTTCGGGCTGCCGGTGTGGCAGTTTGCGCTGTCGGCGTCTGACGCCAACCGCTTTGCCATCCGCTGGGCGCGGGCGCTGACCCAACGCACGCAGGTGCTGATCTTCAATGGCTGCTACCACGGCACGGTAGACGATGTGTTTGTGGACCTGGTGGACGGCCAGCCCCGCACGCGCGACAGCCTGCTGGGCCAGGTGATGGACATCACCCGCACCACGCGCAGCGTGGAGTTCAACGACCTGGCCGCTCTGGAGTCTGCGCTGGCCGACGGCCAAGTGGCCTGCCTGCTGGCCGAACCGGCCATGACCAACATCGGCATGGTGCTGCCCGAGCCCGGCTTTTGGGAGGCTGCGCAGGCCCTGTGCCGCCGCTACGGCACGCTGCTGCTGATCGACGAAACCCACACCATCAGCACCGGCCCCGGCGGCTACACCCGTGCCCACGGCCTGCAACCTGACTTGCTGGTACTGGGCAAACCGGTAGCCGGTGGCGTGCCCTGCGCGGTGTATGGCTTTAGCGCCGAGGCCGCAGCCCGCGCTGAGGCCGCCAAGCGCAACGCACCACCCGGCCACAGTGGCATAGGCACCACGCTCACCGCAAATTTGCTGACCATGGCCGCCATGCGCGCCAACCTGGCTGAGGTGATGACGGACGCCGCCTACGCCCACATGTTCACCCTGGCTACCCGCTTGGCAGAGGGCCTGCGCGCCATGATTGCGCGCCACGGCTTGGGCTGGTGTGTAACGCAAGTGGGTGCGCGCACCGAGTTCCAGTTCACCCCCACACCGCCGCGCAACGGCAGCGAGGCGGACCGCATCTTGAACCCGGCTCTGGAGCAGAACATTCACCTCTACCTGCTAAACCGGGGCCTGGTGATCACGCCGTTTCACAACATGATGCTGGTGTGCCCCGACACCACTGCCGACGATGTGGACCGCCTGGTGGCCGGCATGGAGGCGTTTGTGGTGGACACTCTGACCCCATGAGCGAAGCCCCCACCCCAGAGACAAGCACCAGCACCGACCAGGACCGCGTTTACACCACGCTGCGGCAGTGGATCACGGTGGGGCGCTTTCTGCCCGGCGAGCGGCTCAAGATCCGCAATGTGGCTGCCGACATGGGCGTGGGCCAGATGCCGGTGCGCGCTGCCTTGCAGCGTCTGGCTGCCGAGGGCGCGCTCATTAATGTGCCCAACGCCGGGGTGACCGTACCCCGCCTCTCGCTGCCCGAGTTTGACGACCTGATGCAGATGCGCCTGCTGCTGGAAGGCGAAGCCGCCGAGCGGGGTTGCCTGCGGCTGGATGCGGCACAAATTGCCACCCTGCAAGGCTGGAGCGCCGACATGGCCGCCGCCTTGCAAGCGGGTGAAGCCAAGCGCTACCTGGACATCAACGATGACTTCCATGTGCTGCTCTACAAGGCTGCCGGCTCACCCCTGCTGTTTCAGCTGATAGACACCCTGTGGCTGCGCGCCGGCCCCATCTCCAACCGCCTGTTTGACACCCCGGATGCGAGCGCCGTACTCAACGACGCCCACGACGACCTGGTGCGAGCCCTCGCCCAGCGCGACAGCGCCGCCGTGCGCCGCGCGGTAGAGCGCGACATCTTTGTAGCCGGCCAGTTTTTGCGCGCGGCGTGCGTGGACAGGAAGCGCAAGTAAAAAAGGCGACTCCGCCGAGTCGCCTTTTTGCTATCAAAACAGAAGCTGCTCGCGCCCATTCCATGGGCGCTAGAGCACGATTTGACTTGTAATTACTTGGCTGGCAGTTATTTGGCGGTGGGCATCACAAACTCAGCCCCCTTGCCGATGCTCTCGGGCCAGCGCTGCATGATGGACTTTTGCTTGGTGTAGAAGCGCACGCCCTCTTCGCCGTAGGCGTGCATGTCGCCAAACAGGCTCTTCTTCCACCCCCCGAAGCCGTGCCATGCCATGGGCACCGGAATTGGCACGTTGATGCCCACCATGCCCACTTGCACGCGGCGGCTGAATTCGCGCGCCACGTTGCCGTCGCGGGTGAAGCAGGCCACGCCGTTGCCGAACTCGTGGTCGTTGATGAGCTGCAGCGCCTTGGCAAAGTCGGGCACGCGCACGCACGCCAGCACCGGGCCGAAGATTTCTTCTTTGTAGATGCGCATCTCGGGGGTCACGTGGTCAAACAGTGTGCCGCCGAGCCAGAAGCCATCGCCACAGCCTTCACCGGCTTGCTTGCCGTCAAAGCCACGGCCATCAGCCAGCAGCGTGGCGCCTTCTTGCACACCGAGGTCGATGTAGCCGCTGATGCGCTTGTGCGCTGCTTGGGTGACGATGGGGCCCATTTCGGCTGCGAGGTTGGTGCCGTTGAGCACCTTAAGCGTTTTGGTGCGCTCCAGCAATTTGGGGATGACCTTGTCGGCCACATCGCCCACCAGCACCGCCACGCTGATGGCCATGCAGCGCTCGCCGGCGGAGCCATAGCCTGCGCCTATGAGGGCGTCTACCACCTGGTCCACATCCGCATCGGGCATGACCACCATGTGGTTCTTGGCGCCACCCAGGGCCTGCACGCGCTTGCCGTGGTGGGCACCGGTCTCGTAGATGTAGTTGGCAATGGGTGTGGAGCCCACAAAGCTCACAGCCTTCACATCGGGGTGCACCAGAAGTGCGTCCACCGCTTCTTTGTCGCCCTGCACGACATTGAACACGCCATCGGGCAGGCCGGCTTGCTTGAGCAAAACGGCAATGTAGAGGCTGGGGGACGGGTCAATCGGACTGGGCTTGAGCACAAAGGTGTTGCCCGCAGCAATGGCGACGGGGAACATCCATGCCGGCACCATGACCGGGAAGTTGAACGGCGTGATGCCGGCCACCACGCCGAGTGGCTGGCGCAGGGTCCAGTTGTCGATGCCGGTGGAGACCTGGTCGGTGAAGTCGCCCTTGAGCAACTGCGGAATGCCGCACGCGAATTCGACGATGTCGATACCCCGGGACACCTCGCCCTGCGCATCGGTAAACACCTTGCCGTGCTCGGCGGTGATCATGCGGGCCAAGGCGTCTTTGTGCTCGTTCAACAACTGCAGGAAGTTGAACATGATGCGCGCGCGGCGGATAGGCGGTGTGTCTGCCCAAGCCGGGAATGCCGCTTGCGCTGAAGCAACCGCGGCGTTGACCTCTGCCCCGTTGGCAAGCGCCACCGAGCCGGTGACCTGGCCGGTGGCGGGGTTAAAGACATCCTGGGCACGGCCGCTGGTGCCAGGGGTGACCTGGCCTTGGATGTAGTGGGAGATGGCAGTAATTGGGGACATGGAATGTGTTTCTCTAAAAGGGTCAGGTACCGGCAGCAGGGGCCAGCATCCATTCGTGGGCGGGGTCGTTCTTGAAGACCCAGAAGCGGTTGGGGCCCGCCATCACGTTCAGGTAATACGAGTCGTAGCCGTGGGGTGCCACCACCGGGTGGTAGCCCTTGGGCACCATGACGACGTCGTGGTTCTCGACGGCACAAGCTTCGTCGATGCTGCGGTCGTCGGTGTACACGCGCTGAAAGGCAAAGCCCTGCGGCGGGTTGAGGCGGTGGTAGTAGGTTTCTTCCAGCAGCGTCTCGACCGGCGGCTGCTCCACGTCGTGTTTGTGGGGCGGGTAGCTGCTGCTGTGGCTGGCGGGGGTCATCACCTCGACCACCAGCAGGTGGGCTGCGGTGGGGTCATCGTGCGGCAGGATGTCGCACACATAGCGGGTGTTGGTGCCCTTGCCACGCACACTGCGGCGCATGGTGGCGGGGTCGATCACGCGCACGGTGCGCTCTTGTGAGTCGGTGGGTGCGGTGCACAGGCCGACTTCCGCCTGGCGCACACCGCGCAGCGTGACCGTTTTGCCGGCGGGCACGTACACAGCAGCAGGCGACTGCTCGTCAAACACGCTGTCGCGGGTGCCGAGGTTGGCATGGGTGGTGCCGTCCACCGTGACATCCACAGAGCCTGTGAGCACCACCACGCACAGCTCACGTGCGCCGGTAGCTACGATTTCGATAGCACCCGCTTCGAGGCGCACGGCGCGGAAGCCCACGTGCGTCCAGCCTGCGCGCTCGGGAGTGACGTTGACAATCTCGCGACCCGAGGGCGCGGCCTTGGCTAAAAGGGGGCTGACCATAGGTGGCTCCTTAAGAAAGATGTTGCACAACCAGGGCATCCGTGGAACCGGCTTTGCCGGGCCAACGGATGCGTCCCCTGGGGGAAGACGCGAAGCGGCTCAGGGGGTGCCTTTCACCAGAGCGCTGAGAGTGTCAAAGCCCTTCTTGGCGTACTGGTAGCTGGGGGCGACGGCCGGGTCTTGCTCGGCTTCAACCACGAGCCAGCCTTCATAGCCGGCTTCGCGCAGCACTTGCAGGGCGGCTGCGTAGTCGATGGTGCCGTCGCCGGGCACGGTGAAGGTGCCGTTGAGCACGCCGTGCAAAAAGCTCCAGCCATCGTTGCGGGCTTGGGCAATCACGGGGGGTACGCACGTCTTTGCAGTGCACATGCACCACACGCTTGACGTGCTTTTTGAGCAAGACCACCGGGTCGGTTGCGCCCCCGAAATAGGCGTGACCTGTGTCGTACAGCAGGAAAACCTTGGCGGGGTCAGTGAGCGTCATCAGCTTGTCGATGTCAGCCGGGGACTCCACATAGGCACCCATGTGGTGGTGGTAGGCCAGCTTGATGCCGTAGGTCTGGATGAGGTGCTCGCCGAATGCGTTCAGGCGCTCGGCGTAGCCTTGCCAGAGGGCCTCGCTTGCGAACCGGGGGCGCTTGTTGACGGGGGTGTCCATCTGGCCTTGCACAGTGCCTGCGCACTCGCCATACACCACCACGTTCACGCCGTTGTATTGCAGCTTGCTCATATGGGCCTTGCAGCGCTCGATCTCGGCGGCTACGGCGTCGGCATTGCTCTGGCCGGGTGCTACTTCGGCCAGAAAACCGGAGTACCAGCCGGACACGCAGGCCAGGCCGTACTCATCAAGCTTGGCTTTGAGCGATGGGCCGTCTTTGGGGAATTTGTTGCCCAGCTCAAAGCCGACGTAGCCGATTTCTTTGCCTTCGCGCAGCGCGGTTTCCAACGGAGTTTCGCCGCCCAGGGAGGGCATGTCGTCGTTGAACCAGGAGATGGGGTTGATGCCGATGCGGACGTTCCAGGTCATATCAATGCTTCTTTCTGAATCTAAATATCAAACACGTTGTTCTTGCTTGCCGGCGACATAGCGGGCGTGGGCGTCCAGCACCTCGCTGCGCGCGGACACTTCGGGAATCGCCACCTCCCACCAGCAGCCGCCCTCGGTGGTACGGGTGTGGGTGGTGTCGATCACCAGTACCTGGCTGCGTGTGGCAGCGCGGGCTTTGGCCATGGCGGCCTTGAGCTCGGCCACGTTGGCCACATGCACGGAGTCTGCACCCATGCTGCGGGCGTGGAGCGCAAAGTCGATGTTGCTGGCCTCGCCGCCCTCGCCAATGCAGTCGTCCAGCAGGTTGTTGAAGGCCGGGCTGCCCGACGCGGTTTGCAGGCGCTGGATGCAGCCGTAACCGCGGTTGTCCAGCACCACGACAATGATCTTTTTGCCCAGCATGACAGAGGTGGCCAGCTCGGAATTCATCATCATGTAAGAGCCATCGCCCACCAGTACGATGACCTCTTGCTCAGGCCGGGCCAGCTTGACGCCCAGGCCACCCGCAATCTCGTAGCCCATGCAGGAATAGCCGTATTCCATGTGGTAGTTGCCAGGCCGGCTGGCGCGCCAGAGCTTGTGCAGCTCGGCAGGCAGGGTGCCGGCGGCGCAAATGGCCACGTCGTGCACACCGCTGTCGCCACCTGCGTCGTTGAGGGAGTCGCGCACGGCGCCAATCACCTCGGCGTCGTAAGGCAGCACGCCTGGCTGGGGCGCGGCGGTGGTGAGCTCGGTGACCCGCGCGTTCCACAGCGCTGCTTGTTGTTGGGCGCGCGCAGTCCAGGCGCTGTCTGCCGCCCATGTGCCCAGCGCTGCGCTCAAGGCTTGCAGACCCACCAGCGCATCGGCCACCAAGGCGGTGCCACTCCACTTGCTGGCGTCAAAACTTTGCACGTTGAGGCTGAGCAACCTGGCGTTGGCAAACAGGGCGTGCGAGCCGGTAGTGAAGTCTTGCAGGCGGGTGCCCACGGCAAAGACCACATCGGCCTCGCGGGCCAGCACATTGGCATTGGGCGCACCGTCCACGCCGATGGCGCCGAGATTCAGGGGGTGGTCCCACGCCAGGCTGCTCTTGCCGCCATGCGACTCGACCACGGGCACACCATGCGCTTCGGCAAAGGCGCGCAGCGCCTCGCCCGCGTGGCTGTACAACACGCCGCCACCAGCCACGATGAGGGGCTGCTTGGCTGTCTTCAGCAAAGCGACTGCCTTTTGCAGTTCGCGCGCATCAGGGGGCGGGCGGCGGAACTGAATCAGCTCGGGGTGCAAGAAGCTCTCGGGGCAATCAAACGCATGGGTCTGGATGTCCTGCGGCAGCGCCAGGCACACCGGGCCGCAGGCTGCAGGGTCCGTCATGATCTGAATAGCGCGCGGCAAGGCGGTAAGGATTTGCTCCGGGCGCGTGATGCGGTCAAAGAAGCGCGTCACGGGGCGGAAGCAATCGTTGGCGCTCAGGTCGCCCTGCTGAAAACTCTCGACCTGCTGAAGCACCGGATCCGGCGCGCGGGAGGCGAAGGTGTCGCCGGGTAACAGCAGCACAGGCAGGCGGTTCACATGCGCCACAGCGGCGGCGGTGACCAGGTTGGTGGCGCCGGGGCCGATGCTGGTGCTGACTGCCATGATGCGCTGGCGCATGTGGGCCTTGCTGTAGGCGATGGCCGCATGGGCCATGCCTTGCTCGTTGTGGGCGCGGTAGGTGGGCAGCGCCTGGCGCTCGGCCCAGAGGGCTTCGCCGAAACCGGCGACGTTGCCATGGCCGAAGATGGTGAACACCCCGCCGCAGTAGGGCTGGATGCTACCGTCATGCATTTCCACCTTGAGGGCGGCGAGGTGCTTGACCAGGGCTTGTGAGAGCGTGAGTCGTTGGGTTGTCGTCATGAAAATCTCCGTCCTGCGGGGTTCAGGCTGCTGCAGCTGAAGAAGCGTGGCTAGAACCACGACGTGCTCGCCATGCGTTCACCAGGGTGGTGAAGTTGCCGGCAACCTCGGTCACAAATTCTTCGTCAGACATGCCGCCTGACAGCCATGTTAATGAGGCTTCGGCCCAGAGGCTACGACCCACCATAAAGCCCTTGACCACCGGGTTGGTGGCCAGCTTGAAGCTCTCTACCAGATGGGGAATGGGCTGGTTCAAACCGAGGATGACGGCGCCACGGCAGTACGGGTCGCGCTCGTCGATCAGCGCCTTCAACTCGGCCCAGCCGCCCTCTTGCATAGGGGCCAGCTTCCACCACTCGGGCTTGACTCCCAGGTTGTAGAAACGCTTGACGGCACGCAGCACCGCAGCGTCTTCCTCGCCCGCGACCACCAGCGCCTTGGGCAGGATGATTTCGAGCAGCAGCTCGTTGCCGCTGGCACGGGTGGCTTCCCACAGTTCCAGCACTTTTTGCTCTTGCTCCAGGCGTAGGGTGTAGTGGTCGTCCGGGTGGTAATGCACGAGGCACTTGACCACTTGCTGGGTGGGCCAATGGGTAAGTGCTGTGCCAATGGAGCGGGTGCCGTCAAACCGTAAGGGGCGGGAGCCGGGAAGCTCCACCGGGCGGCCTACCCACCAGCCACGGCCTGTGGCGCTGGCCAACGCGTCGGCACCGTAGCTGCCGCCATCGACCAGCACACCGGTGGCGCCTTGCAAGCCGCTGCCCTGCTCCACACGCTCTGCAGCGGTGACCAGCAGCTTCTTGAGGGCCGGAATGCGGGACTCGGGGGCGCCTGCCTGGCGGCACAGGTCATAAAACTGGCTGCGGTGGTCAAAGGCCATGACGCAGAGCTCGTTCCACACTGGGCGTGCCGCGGTGACGCGGTGCAGGTGGGCCAATTGCTGGTCCGCATCGACCTGCGGATTACGGCTGCCGCCAAACCAGTGCACCAGCTCGGGTGGCGTGGGCATGGCGGCAGAGCAGGCGTGGCGGGACACCACGATGGCTCCGCAGGCATTGGCCGTCTGGGTGGATTGCGCCCAGTCTTTGCCCTGCAAGAGGCTGGCCATGAGGCCTGAGAGAAACGCATCCCCCGCGCCGAGCACATTGAGCACTTCAACCCGCTCGCCCTGGAAGGTGGGCGCATCGTCAATCGCAGCGGGAATGGCGCCTTCAATGACGGTGCAACCTGCAGCGCCCCGCTTGACCACCAGCACGGCCTGGCTGTGCGCACGCACAGCGCGCAGACTGGCCATCAGGTCGTTGGGCACGCCACCCGCAATGAAGAACTCTTCTTCGGTGCCGACCAGCAGGTCGAACTGCGGCAGCATTTCTTGTAATTGCCGGGTGACAGCGGCATCGGCCACATAGCGGTTTTCGCCGGCGCCGCGGCTGGTCAGACCCCAGAGCACGGGGCGGTAGTCAATGTCCAGCACGCGCACCACGCCATGCTTGCGGGCGAACTCCAGAGCGCGGGTAGACGCAGCACGGGTACCCGGGGTGGATAGATGCGTGCCAGTGATGGCCAGTGCACGGCAGCGGGCGATAAAGGATTCATCAATCAGCGCCGCGTCTACCGCCATGTCAGCGCAGTTTTCGCGCACGAACAGCAAGGGGAAGGTGTCGCGGTCCTTGATGCCCAGCAGAACCAGGGCGGTAAGGCGCTGGGGGTCGATCTGTACCTGGCTCACATCGCAGCCATTGGCCTGCAAGGTGGAGGTGAGAAAACGGCCCATCTGTTCGTTGCCCACGCGGGAGATCATGGCGCTCTTGCAACCCAGGCGGGCTACGCCAAAGGCCAGGTTGGCGGAGCTGCCACCCAGGTACATGGCCATGCTGCGCGCGTCTTCCAGGGCGCTGCCGAATTGCTCGGCGTACAGGTCCACGGCCAGCCGGCCCAGGCAGGCCAGGTCGATGTCGCGCCCCTGCGGAAATTTCAGTTGTGTCATGGTGCTTCCTGATCGAAGAACTTTAGAAAATAGAATTATTTTTCGATTTAGTATAGTTCAATGAACAAATTTTCGTTTCAAAGTTTTTTATTGATGGATAATTTGTTTCAATTACCGACAACACATGAGCCCCATCACCCCCACCGCCCCCGATAGCGAAGAAGCTCTGATCGCAGCGATTGCGGCAGGCTACGAGGGCTTGAGCCGGCAGCTCAAGCAGATCGGCACGTACGTGGAGCAGCACCGTGGGCAGCTGGGCATTCAGTCCATCCAACAGGTGGCGGAGCAGTGCGAAGTGCAGCCCAGCGCGGTGATCCGGTTTGCCAAGCACTTCGGGTTTAGCGGCTTTACGGAAATGCAAAAGCTGTTCCGGGACGGGCTGGCGCGCCATATCTCGCCCAGCAGGGATTACCAGTCGCGCATCCGCAGTGCCATTGAGTCCGGTGCCAAAGACCTCACGGGTGCTGACATCGTGCACGCCGTCATTGGCGGCGGGATTGCCGGAATGGAAGAGCTGCAAAGCAGCTTGCAGGAGCCCGCGTTTGAGGAAGCGGTAGACCTGCTGTTCCATGCAGACACGGTGTGGCTGATGGCCTCGCGCCGCTCGTTTGCCATCTCCACCTACTTGGCCTATGCCCTGCAGCACACCGACAAGCGGGTGCAGCACATCACCGCCCTGGGCAACATGCAGGATGGGCAACTGCGCGGCCTGCGGCCCGGGGATGTGATGGTGGCCATTTCATTCGCACCCTATGCGGCGGAGACCGAAAGCATCGTGGCGGACGCCCACGCGCGTGGCGCCCGCATCATTTGCATTACCGACAGCAGCCTGAGCCCCATGGCGCGGTTTGCACAAA
This sequence comes from Curvibacter sp. Hmag1.1, assembly GCF_059769165.1. Classification (NCBI taxonomy): domain Bacteria; kingdom Pseudomonadati; phylum Pseudomonadota; class Betaproteobacteria; order Burkholderiales; family Comamonadaceae; genus Curvibacter; species Curvibacter sp. Hmag1.1. The sequence goes on along the minus strand of NZ_JBMBGX010000002.1, from coordinate 2,751,378 downwards.
CCTCGATCCTGGTGAATGAAACCAGCGTCTTCGGATTCCGTGCACTGACCAACACCATGGCCGTCGTGCAAAGCCTGTTCATGGCATTGGCCTACCGGCTGGAGCTGCAGTACGAACCCACCCGTCCGCGCGCAAGCTGAGCTGCGCGCGTTTTTGTTTTTTCCCTCCACTTACACCCAGACCCCACCATGAAAAAAGTTGCTCTCTTCGGTGCCGGCCGTATCGGCCGCATCCACGCCGCCAACCTCGCCGCCATGCCCGGCATTGAACTCACTGCGGTGAGTGACCCGATGGCTGCCAACGCGGCATCGCTCGCCCAGGAACACGGCGCACGCGTTGACAGCGTGGAAGCCATCTTTGCGGACAAGTCGATTGACGCGGTCGTCATCGGCAGCCCCACCACCACGCACAGCGACCTGATCACCCGCGCGGCCCAGGCCGGCAAGCACATTTTTTGTGAAAAGCCTGTGGACCTGTCTGCCGAGCGCGCACGTGCTTGTGCGGCTGTGGTGGCACAGGCCGGTGTGGCTTGCATGATCGGTTTCCAGCGCCGCTTTGACCCCACCTTCAATGAAGCCAAAACCCGCCTGGACCGTGGCGATATCGGCAACCCCGAAATGCTGGTCATCACCAGCCGCGACCCCGGTGCGCCACCCGTGGAATACATCCAGCAGTCCGGCGGCATCTTCCGCGACATGCTGATTCACGACTTCGACGTGTTCCGCTGGATCTTGTGTGGCGACGGTGACAAAGCCGCCTGGCTGAGCGCTACCGGCTCCTGCCTGACTGACCCCGCCATCGGCAAGGCCGGCGACTTTGATTGCACCGCAGTGACCATCAAGACCGTCAAGGGCCGCCTGTGCCAGATCAACACCACCCGCCGCGCCGCCTACGGTTACGACCAGCGCTTTGAAGTGATCGGCTCCCAAGGCATGCTGCAATGCGGCAACCACAAGCCCAGCGAAGTAACGCAGGCCACCGCCCAAGGCACCTCCCAAGACAACCCCGAAGCTTTCTTCCTGCAGCGCTACGCCGCGGCTTACCGCCTAGAGATTGAACACTTCTTCACCCAGCTGCAAAACGGTGGCAGCTTCCGCACCTCGGTACAAGACGGTGTGGATGCGCAGATTCTGGCGGACGCGGCGGCAGAGAGCGCGGCTAGCAACCGCATCATTACGTTCTGACAATGAAGGAACCTTTCACCACACGCAAGCTGTGGTGAAAGGTTCGTCGCGTGATAGACAGCGGCAAGGGTCTCTCCCTACATACAAGCCCTTTACGTGGCGAAAACCTTTGCTAGCATCCTGACTCAAATAAAAGGGGGGCTGTGTGCGAGGTTTATTCATTCGTTTCGTAGGCGTGTTTCTCGCCTTTTTTGTCCTTGCACTGGCGCTCCCCCATACGTCCCGGGCACAGGACTTGGACAGGGCCAACAAACTCAGTACGGGGCCGGAGCCGGAATGGGTCGAGGCCCGAGAGGCAGTGCCGGCCTCTGTGGTACCTGTCCCCCCTGGCATTGCGACATTGGGCGCATACATCGAATATTGGGGAAGCGAAATTCTGGCCAGCGGCTCCAGATCAGTGACGTATGAACGCCGCATCACTAGGATCCAGCAAACATCTGCGCTAACCGATGTAGGTGTTTTCCGCCTGGACTATTCGCCGGATTACCAATCGGTAAAGATTCACCGGATTGACCTGATCCGGGGCGGCCAGAGAATCCCGGTCCTCAAATCCATGACCTTCCGCGTCTCCAAGGTGGAAAGCGGGCTTGAGCGGCTGATGTTGAGTGGTAAGTCTGCAGCCATAGGCCAAATCCCAGATGCGCGTGCAGGTGATGTGATCGATGTCGCCTACTCGGTGACAGGCCAGAACCCCGTGTTTGGAGAACATTTTGTTGCCAATGTGAATTGGAACCATCCGCAGTACGTGCACAAGCGCCAAGTGCGCCTACTACACAGCCCGGAAATCAAAATTGCCAGCCAATTCATGGGGCCGCAATTCAAAGAGGCACCGTCCAACGGAAGTGTTTTCGGTGGCCGGTACAAGGAGCAGGTCTTTACCCAGACCCAAGTACTGCCCGCCTTCTACGACAACAAACTACCGAAAGACTACTCTCCGTTTCTGATTCTCCAACTGAGTTCCATGGGAAGTTGGTACGACGTGCACCAGTGGGCCGCGGAGCTCTTCAGGACGGAACCGGCCTCCCCAGCCATCAACTCTCTGGCAAAAGCATTGTCTGCCGGCGTCTCGCAAAAGCAGGCGATCGCCAAAGCTGCCAAGTTTGTCCAAGACGATATTCGCTACTTTTCTGTCTCAATCAGCGAGAACACTCACCGGCCACAGCAACCCGACGTAACACTGGAACGGCGTTTTGGTGATTGCAAAGACAAGGCGCTTTTGTTGGTCACGCTGCTTCGCGCGATGGGTGTCCGGGCCAATCCGGTACTGGTATCCGATTCCATGGGAAGACGCATTTTGGGAAGCCTGCCAACACCATTGGCATTCGATCATGCCGTGGTACAGGTGGTCTACAGCGACCGCTCGGAGCAAATGATTGATGCCACGCTCAATGCCGAGGATTTGCCCCTGGAACACCAAAGCGGAAAGCTGCAACGCAGCGTCGGTCTGGTTATCAAGCGTGATGCTCCCTATTACGTTCACCTCAAGGCCCTGGGCTACAGCCAAGCCAACCTGCAACTCAGCATTCTGGAATCCGTCAAGGTAGGTGGACTGGACAAAGAGTCCACCACAACCATCTCCACCCGTCTCCAAGGAGCTTTGGCGGAAATTACCCGTCAGTCACAAAAACAGCAGCCCGAGTCAACCCGTCTGCAGTTCCTGACCGACAATTACCTGCAACGGTACCCGAGCGCACGCAAGCGCAACGGGTTTCCGGTCAGCAAAGACATTCAGGCCTTGAACCAGTTTGAAATTGAAGAGGCCTACACCATTGAACGATTATTGAGTCGGGACAACACCAGCGGAATCTGGTTCGCGCGCTTCAACGCGCAACAGTTGCTCGGTGCGCTGAGTCAGGGCGGTTTGGACAAAGACCGATGGCTTCCCCTAGGCCTGCCGATGCCTGGCTCCATCCAGACGTACAGGGTGGAAGTTGAGTTTCCGCCGGAAATCCAAGGACAAGACGACCCCATCGAAGACAAGATGGACACCCCTTTTTTCCAACTCAACACTTTCCGCAGCTTTCGGGGCAACGTCTTCACATTTCAAGCGGACCTGAAGGTAATGGCGGACGAAATTCTTCCCGGAGGCATGGCGGACTTCGTCAAGGCCTACCAGGATGCCCAGAAAAAGTTGACAGATATCGTGATCGTTAGAGAAGACAACGTGTCGGCCAGCGTCAACAGCCGGGAAAACTATCGCGACCAAGCGGAAGCCAATCGCAAGAGGGCCATCGTAGCGGCAAGCAAAATCATTGACACAGGAAAGATCGCAGATGAAGACATGGCAGAGGTCTATCTGCAACGAGCCGCTGCGTACATGGACCTGGGTCAGATGCCGGAGGCCGAGGCTGACATCACCCAGGCCGTGCGACGCAGCCCGAACCTGGGGATTGCGTTCCAAGTTCGAGCCACTTGGAACATGCGGAACAAGCGATTACAAGCAGCAGAGAGCGATCTGAACAAGGCCATCGGAATGGGTAGTGAGCCAAGTTCAGCTTATTTGCGACGAGGCCAAGTCCGCTATGTTTCCGGAAACTACGCAGGAGCGTTAAGAGACTTCGAACAGGCGGAAAAATCTTCAGAAAGCGGCCTGAACAACGGCTTCATGCGGGTCTGGCAAGCACTCGCCCGAAAGCAGCTTGGATTGCCCGGCAATACTGATGTGACACAGGCTGGTTGGCCGAATCCCTTGCTCAAGGTGATATCGGGCATTGAGTCTCCTCAGGCCATGCTCCAAAAAATTGAAGCGACAAAATCACGCGAAGAGCGCACGCTCAACCTGTGCGAAGCCTACTTTTATCTGGCGCTGTGGTCTCAGACATCAGGCCGCGAAGGGGACTACCGTCGCTATCTGCAGAAAACCCTGGACACAGGCGTCATTCATTTCATGGAATACGAACTCGCCACGGTGCTGCTTAAATAATGCCGCAGAACTTCTTGAATGGCCCGAGTACCGCATCACCGCGGAAGGGCTTGACGATCCAGCCGGTGACGCCGATGGCACGGCCGCGCTCGCGCATGACCGGGTTGTCCTCGGTGGTGAGCATGATGATGTGCACCGACTTGTTGCCCAACTCGTTGCGGATTTTTTCGGCCATGGCCAAGCCGTCCATGTTAGGCATGTTGATATCACTGACCACCAGCTTGATGCCGGGGTCAGCCTTCAGCTGAACCAAACCATCGCGACCATCCGTGGCAAGTGCCACATCAAAACCGTGTTTGTTTAAGTAGCCGGAAACGATTTCCCGCATCGTGCTGGAATCGTCCACCACCAGAACATTCGCCATCTCTACCCTCTTCCCATCCGCACCGAAGTTGACGCTTTGAGTTGCTTAAAACAGATCCAGTTCACCGGCATCGCTGGAGCTTGACGCTGCATATTCTGCGAATTGCTCGGGCGACCAATGGAGGTTGAATATAAACCGCTGCACGATCACCAGCGGCTGGCCACCGCGCCGACCGGATTCCGACAGCGAATAGCGAATACACAACTGCGGATCGGGCGACCCGAAAGAGATGTACTTGTGCGCATGGTTGATCACGATCGGCACCTGGGCCAGCTGCGTGGCAGTACCTACAGGGGCAATGTAGCGGTTTTTGAAAGCACCCCAGATCAGGTTGGTGGTTTCGCCCAGCATGTTGTTGAGATCGCGGAAGTTGAGCTCGCCCCCCACCCCCTCGTAGCTGAAGCCCTTGAGCATGCCCTGGCGCAGTGCACTTTCTTCGGTTTGCAACATCATGTAGCCGCGGCACCAGGTGCTTTCGATCGGAATGATGGTGGACACTTCACCATGGATGATGCGGTCGTGCACTACATAAGGTGGCTCGGCCGTCACGTTGGCGTTCGGGAACATGGAGCGCATGGAAGTCAGCGTCAAATCCACAATGCCTTCCACCAGAGCAGTGGGGTAGCGCAGGCTGAATATCGACCGCTCCACGCCGGCGCGTAATTGCTCAACGTCGCCGGTGCTCCATGGGTAGCGGATGAATTCACGGTACAGCGCATCCAGGTCTCCGCTGGCGGTACGACGGAGAAAGATAGGCAGCTCAGGCCGCAGGCGGTGAATGGACTCGGCCAAGTGCAGCGCATCACGGTTACCGCAAGGCAGGTCTTCGGCCAGCAGTACACCAGCCAGATCCTTGTGCTGCTCCAGGCATGTAAGCGCATCGTGCGAGGTGCGCAACAAGGGCATCAGCCCCACGGAATCACAAAAATCGGTAAGCACTTTGCACTGCTGGGCATCGTGCTCCAGCAACAACACCTTGGCTTCCAGGTGGGTGGTATCAGTCATCGCGCAGACCTCACAGGATGGGTTTGACTCCCTGTGGACATCCTACACCGGCAGCGTTGAGACAGAGGCAAAAAAACGGGCCCGAGGGCCCGTTGATTTCTGAGGTTGTTTTCCGCTCAAGCGCTCTTGGCTTTGCGACGACGAGCTATTGCTCCCATCAAGCCCAAACCAGCCAAGAGCATGGCGTAGGTTTCTGGCTCAGGTACCGCAGTGACCGAGATGGAGCCGTGATAGCCGGTCATCGGAACATTACTGTAGCCATTGATGGTCAAAGTAAAGGGAGGCTGCGAATTGCCATCGATATCGAATGAACGTTTGGCCATATAGCTTACAGGAATCGAGTTCAACGTAGCTGATGTAACGGTAATGGGATTCGTGGTCGGAATACTGCCACTGGCCTGCTCCATGAAATTCAGCTCTACATAGTACTGTCCGGCCTCCCATGTTCCACTCATGCCTTGGAAGGTAATGGTGTCTGTGCCGGGGACACCGACGATGCCGCCCAACAATGGGCCGGTCAAATGGTCAGAGTCGTAATCCGCCTGCCAGTAACCGGGTGCTGTTTGGTGTAACTCGACGCTCATGGTGCCAGCTTGCACATTGGCTGCCATGCAAAGCACTGCAGCAGCAGTAAGGGTAAAGGCTTTCAGTTTCATAGAGAACTCCCGAAGTATGGGTTGGTTGAGTCGACATCAAGGTGGCACCCTGAGCGCTCTTTGTCATTGTTTTTCTGCTGGTCTTTTGGCTCCGTACGGCGGCGCACGGTCGGGCCATCCGTTTGGACTAGGTTCGAGTTCTCCCCGTCGAATCTGCGGACATTGAAAGACGTATTTGCATAGCACCTTGGAGTCTGAATAGCATCGCGACCATCAACTCCCGATCGCCCCTATGTTCAATACGCTCCGGTTATCCCTATCCAGGTTAATGTTGCTAGTCGCCGCATCGACTTCTACTGTTATCCATGCCGATGAATCAGACTGGAGCATCGGCGTCTATGCGGGCAAATATCACGATGCGGAGCCCGCCGGTGCACTGGCAGGTCGTGCGAACTATGCAGAGCACTACATGCTGGCCGTGACCGGTAGCAAAACGCTATGGAGACATAGCGAATGGCCGATTGCCATTGAACTTGACGGCATGCTGGGGCAGCAAGCCGGCATGGCCAACTTGACTGAAATTGCAGTGGCCCCCGCCCTGCGTTGGAGCGGCCTTCCATGGCGCGATACGCTGCGTACGGGCATCCGTCTTGCGCCCTTGGGGCTCTCGTACACCAGCCAAGTCGGTCCCATGGAAGCCGGGCCGGATGGAAGAGGGAGCCGTACGTTGAACTACCTGTTTGTAGAAGCCGCGTTTTCGCGCCCTCAATCCAAAGACAGTGAGTTCTTTGTGCGCTTGCACCACCGCTGCGCAATTTACGACCTGCTGAACAACTATGGCGCCAATGGTGAGGATTTCTTGAGCTTCGGCTTCAGGCGCAAGTTTTGATGCGGAGCCTACGCAGCGCTCAGTGAAAGTCCCGGCTAGTCGTCGCCAGCTCCCCCAGCAGGTGTGTCATGTCCACCACGCGCTTGGCAATCACATGGCGGACTTGGCCGCCGGTGGCCTCGTCACGCTGCCATACGCCGTAGACTGCCATCAGCCGGGCGCGGTAGACCGCGTCACGGAACTGCTCTTTCACCGCTTTCCAGACGATGATATTCACACTACCCGTCTCGTCCTCCAGCGTGACAAACACCACGCCTTTGGCGGTGCCCGGTTGCTGGCGCGCGGTGACGATGCCGCAGGCGCGCACCAGCCGGCCGCTGGGATAGTCACGCATCTGAGCCGCCGTGAGTAGGTTCTTTTTTGATAGCTGCTCGCGCAATAGCTGCAGGGGGTGGGAGCGCAAAGTGAGGCCTGTCGCTGCGTAGTCAAAGGTCACTTCTTCGCCCTCGTCGGCCGGGGGTAGCGCCAATTCATCCTCTTCAATCGGCACGCCCTGCAGCAGTGCGGGCGCGGGGCGCAGGGCGGAGGCGTCCCACACCTGCTGGCGGCGGTGACCGCTGAGGCTGATGAGGGCATCGGCACTGGCCAGCGCCTTGAGGTCGCCAGCGTCGAGGGCGCAGCGCAGGGCCAAATCTTGCGTGCTGGTGAACGGCCCGTTTGCGCGCTCTGCGCAGATGCGCTCGGCCACCGCCTGCTGCAAACCGCTGACCATGCGCAGCCCTAGGCGGATGGCGGCTTGGGTTTGCAGCGTCCATCCATTTGGGGTGGGGTGCTGCGCTTGCGGCTGCTCCAGCGTGCAGTCCCACGCGCTGTGCAGCACATCCATCGCGCGCACCTCCACACCGTGGTGGCGGGCGTCTTGCACCAGCTGTGCAGGGCCATAAAAGCCCAGCGGCTGGCTGTTGAGCATGGCCGCCAGAAAGCAAGCTGGCTCATGCCGCTTGAGCCAGCAGCTCACATACACCAGCAGAGCAAAGCTGGCCGCGTGGCTCTCGGGGAAGCCGTATTCGCCAAAGCCCTCAATCTGCTTGAACAGCGTGTCGGCAAACTCCTGCGTGTAGCCGTTTTTGAGCATGCCGCCCACCAGCCGGTCGTAGAACTTGCCCACACCGCCCTTGCGCTTCCAAGCGGCCATGGAGCGGCGCAGCTGGTCCGCCTCGCCCGCCGTGAAGTCGGCGGCGGCCATGGCGATCTGCATGACCTGCTCCTGAAAAATCGGCACGCCCAAGGTGCGCTTCAAAGCCTCTTCCAAGCCGGGAGATGCGTAGGTCACTGCTTGCGGATTGGCGCGCGCCTTGAGGTACGGGTGGACCATGCCGCCCTGAATCGGCCCCGGCCGCACGATGGCCACCTCGACGACCAGGTCGTAAAAGCACTTTGGCTTCAGGCGCGGCAGCATGCTCATTTGCGCGCGGCTCTCGATCTGGAACACACCCACCGTGTCGGCCTGGCAAATCATGGCGTAGGTGGCGGGGTCTTCGGCGGGCACGTCCTGCATGCGCAAAGGCACGTCACGCCACTGGCCGATGAGGTGCAGGCAACGTCGTATGGCGCTGAGCATGCCCAGGGCCAGCACATCGACCTTCAAGAGGCCCACCGCGTCCAGATCGTCCTTGTCCCACTGGATGACCGAGCGGTCGGGCATAGACGCGTTTTCCACTGGCACCAGCCGCGTCAGCGGGCCTTGCGTTAGCACAAAGCCGCCTACGTGTTGGCTGAGGTGGCGGGGAAAGCTTTGTAGCTGCGTGGCGAGGTCCAGCCAAAGTTGCAGGCGGAGCAAGGAAGGCAGGGGCGAACCGTCCACCAACAGACCGCAAGGGGCCGATGCTTGCGAACCAGTCCCAAAAGAACCACCCCGCTCAGCGACGCCACCTGCAGGAGCAAGAGTGGCAGGGCGTTCAGCGTAGGTCAAGGAGGAGCCCGCAACGCGGGCGGGGGACACGGAGCTGGGCGCCCTGCCGCTCTGGCTCCCGGCCCCCACACTGCCCGCCGGAGATTGAGCATCAAAACCACCCCTAGCGCCCGCAGAATCTGCGCAACCAGCTACTTTTTCGATAGCAGCCTGCAACCGCTCCACCAACACCGCACGGCTGTACATGCCGGGGTGCTCCTTGGCCATTGCGGTGATCAACACCTCAGGAATCTCCAGTGCCCACCCCACATCGCGCAAAGCGCTGCGCGGGCGGTAGCTAGCCACCACCGCAGTAATAGCAGCCCGCTCCCGGCCATATTTGGCGTAGATGTACTGGATGACTTCTTCGCGCCGCTGGTGCTCAAAGTCCACATCAATGTCGGGCGGCTCGTCGCGCTCCTTGGAGATGAAACGCTCGAACAGCACGTTCATGCGGCTGGGGTCCACCTCGGTCACGCCCAGGCAGTAGCAAACAGCCGAGTTCGCCGCCGAGCCACGCCCCTGGCACAAAATGCCGCGCCCTCGCGCAAATCGCACCAGGTCGTGCACGGTGAGGAAGTACATCTCGTACTTCATGTCGGCAATCAGGGCCAGCTCATGCTCCACCTGCGTGCGCACGTGGGGCGGCATACCCGTCGGGTAACGCTCCAAGGCGCCCTCTTCCGTGTACTGGCGCAAGGTCTGCGCCGGGGTGTGGCCGGGCAGCACGGCCTCCATGGGGTACTGGTAACGCAGCGCATCCAGTGTGAAGCTGCAGCGCCCCGCCACCACCAGCGTGTGGGCCAACTCGTCGGGGGTGAATAGGGCCGCGAGCCGGGCGCGACTGCGCAGGTGGTGCTCGGCATTGGCCTGCAGCGCAAAGCCGCACTGCGCCACCGGCAGGCCGCAGCGCACGGCGGTCAGCACATCGTGCAGCGGCTTGCGCGAGCGGGTGTGCATGCGCACCTGCCCGGTAGCAAGTGGGGCCAGCCCGCTCACCGCCGCAATCTGCTGCCAGTGCGCCCGCTCCAAAGCTTGCATGCCGCCCAGACCCGCAGTGACCGCCAGCCAAGAATTGATGCCAAAAAGGCCTCTAGCGCTCATCGCTATTGCGCAAGCAGCTTCTGTTTTGATAGCAAGGGGCAGATGCAGCAGCACCTCGCAATGCCGCAGCGTGTGCCAGGGAGATGCCTCCGGCTGCCCCAACCAGGCGACCCGGTAGTCGCCCTTGGGCGCCGCCATGCGCGCGCGGGTGATGAACTCGCACAGGTTGCCCCAGCCCTGCAGGTTGTGCGGCAACACCACCACGGTGAAGCTGGCGCCCGCGGCTACACCACCCGGCGCAGCCGGGTAAGGCACCGCAAACTCCGCCCCCGGCAGCAGCTGCAGACCCAGGCGCTGCGCCTCGCCATGCGCACGCACCACCCCGGCCACCGAACACTCGTCGGTGATGGCCAGCGCCGCATACCCGAGCCGGTGCGCCCGCTCCACCAACTCTTCCGGCTGCGAGGCACCGCGCTGGAAGCTGAAGTTGGAGAGGCAATGCAGCTCGGCATAGGCCGGCGCCGGGGTGGCTACCGGCGGCTGGGGCTTGATGGGCTTGGGAGATTGCATTTAAACTGTATAAAAATACAGTTTACAAGGAGATTCTCATGACCGCACCCATCAACCCCGTAGAGAGTGACAGCAAAACCGATGGCGACCCGGTGCTGCACCCGATTCAAGCGGACCGGGGCGCGGCACTCGTGCAAGCGCTGGAGGCGTTTGACGACGACTTTGCCGACCTGTTGGTGGCTGACCAGAAAGCCATCTTGCCATTGCAGGGAGCAGCACCCGCAAACCCGAAGTGCTCAAACGACTGACAGACCTCACCCGCTCCATCCCCGTGCGCTACAGCACCAGCGCCAGCTTGTGCGAACACTACGCCACACAGTTCACCCGACTGCGTACTGCAGGCACCCCCATAGGCGCCAACGACCTGTGGATCGCTTGCCATGCACTTGCGGACGATTGCACGCTGGTGACCAACAACGTCGGGGAGTTTGAGCGGGTGCAGGGACTCAGGTCGGAAAATTGAGAAAAGCTAAGCTGATTGACAGCATGGTCAAAGTCAATCCAACGTTACATTCATCTAAGCTCTTATCTTGAGCGGCACATTCCATGATGAGTCTTCAGATGTGAGGCCACGACCTCTGGCTGGCTCCACTGCAATGCCGTCGAGTGACGGCATATATGAATGGAAATACTTTTATGACACGAGTATCTGACTCATCTCAGCTCGACATATTTCAACAACTTGACCTTGACGCGATTGCCGACCCCGGAGACAAAATTCGAGAGTGTGAATTCTTTCTTAATCAGGCTTCCGCTGAGGTGGATCGCACACGATTTAGGTGGTTTATAAGCGCCTATCTCAATGCCGTTTACAGTTACTTTGAAACCACGGCTATGTATGCGTCCGTTGCATTCACCGATCCAAAAACTGGTTACCCAATTGAAGACACAGAGGCAATTGAAAAATTACGTACTTACGTTAGCGCTTCTCAGAGCAAGAGGAATCCTTACTACGTGAAGACCTCTGGGATACATCCAGTCATTGCTCGCGTATTTGAGATAAGAAAGGTAGCTACACATCATTTCCCGCTTGCAATCATGACCGTTGGCCCGAATTTGCCGGAAGATTTCCACTTGGGCTATCTGAAAGACAAAAGCGTGCCATTACTCGCACTCTGTCGCGAGGTATTAGCAATTGTCAAGAACGCGCAAAATGAGATTGACAAGTGAACTTTGTATGCGAACTACAGTTTGGAGGATAGGCCATGAAAAACAATCTGAATAAATTTGCTGTCATTGCCGCAGGATTTATCTTTGCCCTCATTGCCTGTAAAGCCACTCTGGCTCGTACCCTAATTGAGGTGGAACACGTTGCCAAAGGCGGTTGCAGGATTGTTCTTTTTGAGGATGCATTAGCTAGAGATTCAGAAAAGGACTCAGCACTTCTTTCATGGTCTGGAAAATGCAAGGATGGTTACGCTGATGGCCTTGGGACATTTGTTTCGAAGCAAAAGGGCATTGAGATAACAGTCACCGCAACCCTCATACGTGGACGTCTTGAAGGAGAGGGAACGTATGAAGCTTCAAAAGCCAATGGAGATCGCGAGTTCTTCAAAGGAATTTTTGCTAATGGTTTGCGGAATGGAGATGGCCATCAATTCACCACAAAGAAAGGTCAGACCTCCGCTACTTACACTGGCAATTTTGCAGCTGGACTCCCCCATGGAAACGGTAAATTAGAGTACGACGGAACCATATATACAGGGGATTTCATCGAGGGGCGAGCAACAGGAATTGGTACGATTACCTCGCCTAGTAGAGTTGTTTACTTTGGCGAAGTACGCGACGGGAAACCAAGCGGCAATGGAAAGCTTACCTTTACTGATGGAACAACGATCGCGGGCACTTTCTCGTCGAACAAACCATTAACGATCGGCACCATTGACAGTCCCAAGGGATATCGATACGAAGGGGAACTTGACAACTACAAACCGTCAGGCCGCGGTAAGCTTTTTAATCCGATGGGCTCCACGTTCATTGGTGACTTTAAAAATGGAAGACCTATTGGCATGGGTGTAGTAGAGACTAAAGCTGGGGAGAGAATTGAGGTTACTGCGATTAATGAAAAAATCATTCCTCGCGACCCCTCGGTTGCTAAAGCACAACCTGCTCCAGTTGATGAGGAAGAAAAAACTAGTTGGCTTCAAGACCTTGGCGCAATAGCAGCAAGGATTAACGCAGCACAAAATCGGCCCACACCCCAAGGATCAATTAAAAGTGATCGCACATCCGGTTTTCTTAAAAGCGAGCGCACGTCCGGATTTAATAAGATATGCATATATGACACGATTCGTGGCGAGGTAGCGATCGATCGAAGTGCCACTGACATATGTCCGCTCTCACCTGATTAAATGAAAAGCTCTCGCTGCCTAGCGAGAGGAAAAAGCCACAAGTTAAGCATGACACCCTTTATCAAGCTGCAATTATCGATTTGTGGGTAGTGCTAGGAACTGCCCCGTGGCTAGGGCACCGCTTACCGGTCCACCAAACCGTATTTCGCCATCAGCCGTTCTCGTTGCCCCGGTGCAAAGTTGATGCGCGCCGGGTCACGCCCCACCGCCGCAAGCAGGCGCTTGTCCATCACCGCAAACCACAAGGGCGGCACATAGGCGATGGGGAACATGCCGAAGTAACCACTGGGCAGCTGCGGTGCTTCGTCAAAGTGCCGCAGCGACTGGTAACGCCGCAATGGGTGGGCGTGGTGGTCCGAATGGCGCTGCAAGTGGAAGGTCGCCCAGTTGGAGAACACGTGGTTGCTGTTCCAAGAATGCTGCGGCTTGCAGGTTTCAAACCGGCCATTGGCATCCTGCTGGCGAAGCAGGCCGTAGTGCTCGATGTAGTTGGCCGATGTGAGCTGAAAGTTCGACCACAGTGACGCCAGCACCAAAAAGCCCAGCACCTGCGGCCCCAGCCACACGCACAGCGCAGCCCACAGTGCGACGGTAATAGCTGCTGGTTGCAATATCTCGTTGTGCCATGACCAGAAGGCCTGTCCGTCCAAGCGGGTGCGCTCGCGCTCCAGCGCCCATGCGCGGCGCCAGGCACCGGGCATTTCGCGCCACACAAAACGCCAGATCGATTCGCCCATTCGCGAAGAGGCCGGGTCTTGCGGGGTGGCCACATCGCGGTGGTGGCCACGGTTGTGCTCGATGGTGAAGTGGCCGTAAAACGTGGGCGCCAAAATCAGTTTGGCTAGCCAGCGCTCCAGCGGCGCGCGCTTGTGGCCGATCTCATGGCCCAGATTGATACAAAAGCCGCCCACACCGCCGGTAGAAATGATGAGCCCCAACAGCCCCACCCAGGTAATGCCGGCCACCTGGCTGAACCAGGCTGCACCGATGAACGCCGCCCATAGCAAAGGCACCAGCGCAAAGGTCACACGGCGGTAGTAAGGGTCCGCCTCCAGCCCGGGCACTGCCGATTCGGGCGGGTTGCTGGTGTCGGTGCCCAGCATCCAATCGAGTGCGGGCGCCACGCCATACACAAAGAACACCGGCAGCCACAACATCAGCGTGTGCGGGTACCAGAACCACAGCAAAGGGCCCGTCGCGATCGACAAGGGCACCAGCAAAGACAACACCCAGGCAAAGCGCTTGCGGTCCACATACGGCTGCACGGGTGCGGGGGATGACGGGGGGATGGGGAGGTTGGCAGTAGTCATGGCCGCAGTGTCAAAGCGCCAAGCATGGGTTACCACCGATAGCGCTGCCAAAGGGTCGTCTTAAACTGCCAAACATGCCCTATTTGCCCGCCACCAAGGGAAAACACCCAGCCCCGCAGGCCCGCCCCGCGGCCGGTGCCGAGGCATTGGTACACCCGATTTACGCGCGCCTGCTGCGCATGCTGCTGCAGCAAGCCGCGATTGACAGCGACCGCGTGCTGGCCGCCGCTGCGCTTGACTGGAACCAGCTGCTCACCACCGAGCAGCGCTTGCCGCGCGACACAGTGATTCGGCTGGTGCAAGCCGCCATGCAGGCCACCGGCAAACCCTGGCTGGGCCTGGAGCTGGGCGATCAAGCGCCGGTGTCAGCCCACGGCCCGCTGGGCTATGCCGCCGTCACGGCGCCGGACCTTCAACATTGCCTGATGGTGCTGGGGCGCTACGGCCCGGTGCGGGAAGACAGTTTCAGCTGGTCCTTCCAGATGCGCCTCGAAGGCGGCACCCTGCAAGTGATTGACCGGCTGGACTGGGGCAGTGCGCGCAGCTTTGTGCTCGACACCATGGCCGCGGCCCTGGTGCGGGTGCTGCATGCCGCAGTGGGCTCTCTGCCTGCAGGCCTGCGGCTGGATGTGCCCCTGCCCCGCCCCGCGTGGGTGGCGCACTACGAGCGCGCCCTGCCCTTGCCCTTGCAATTCGGGCAGCCCACACTGGCTTTGCATGTGCCGGCCGCCGCCTTGCGCCTGCCGTTGCTGGGTGCAGATGCCCGTGCCCACGCCGCCGCCTGCCATGAGTGCGATGCAGCCTTGGCTGAGCTGGTGCAAAGCAGCATGGCGCAGCGCGTGGCCAGCCTGCTGGGCCACACCCCGGAAGGCAGCTACCCCCGCCTGCCGGACATCGCGGCCCAATGCGAAGTGTCCGAGCGCACCCTGATGCGGCGCCTCGCCCTGGAGGGCACCTCGTTCCAGCAACTGCTGGACGCCCACCAACAAAGCCGCACACTCTGGCTCTTGCAACACACCAGCGACAGCGTGGAAGACATCGCCGGCCGCTTGGGCTACACCGACACGTCCAACTTCAGCCGCACCGTCAAGCGCTGGTTCGGCTACACGCCCAGCGCCTTGCGCAAGGGCACGCTCAGTACAGCGCCCGCCTGAACAACCCAATCGCCATCTGGTAGCCCAGCAGTTGCAGCTCCGCGTCATAGCGCTCACCCTCGTCACGCATAAAGGCGTGCACGCCATTGAACTCGTGCCAGGTGAAGTTCACACCGGCTTTCACCAGGGTGCTGTACACCAGCGCGCGGCCTTCGGGCGGGATGTGGGGGTCTTGCTTGCCCCAGATCATTTGCAACTCACCTTTGATTTCGGACGTGCGGGTCAGGCTGTCGTTGCCGGCGCTTGAGGGCACCATGCCGGAATGGATGTCGGTGGCGTAGAAGCACGACGTGGCGCTGATGGCCGGGTTCATGGCCGCGCGGTACGCCAGCCCGCCCCCTAAGCAAAAGCCCATGGCGCCTACGCGGCCCGAGCAGTAAGACAAGGTGCGCAGGTGGTCGATGATGGCTTGCGCATCGCTGTCGTGCGCTTCCAGCGTCTTGACCACTTTGTCGGCGTTGCCCTTGTCGCGCCCGGCGTCGTCATAGCCCAGCACGGTGCCGATGGGGTTGAGCTCATGGAACACCTCGGGCACCACCACCACAAAGCCGTGCCCGGCCATGATCTGCGCGCTGCGGCGTATGGGGCCGGTCTGCTGAAAAATTTCAGAATAGAGAATGATGGCCGCGTATTGCTTGGGCGCTGCGCCCTCAGACTCCTTGGGGCGGTACACGGTGCAGCGCATCACGCCGGTGGGGGTGGAGAGGTCAACTTCATGGGACTGGATTTGCACAGCAATAACTCCGGTGAAAAACGTGCCCCGAGTATCCGGCACTAGAGGGTACGGTCCGCGCCCTGTCGCGCGGGTTACGCCTGCGGCGGCGTGGCGCCATACCGCGGCCTAAGATGCCTTTTTTTGCGGCAAGGGGCATTCCATGGACATTCGGTTTGACAACAAAGTGGTGCTGGTCACTGGCGGTGGCGGTGGCATTGGGCGGGCCAGTGCGCTGGCGTTTGCGCGTGCGGGTGCCAAGGTCGCAGTGACCGACCGCGACGTGGCAGCAGGCGAAGAAACCACCGCACAAGTCAAAGCGCTGGGGGCCGAGGCGCTGTTCATTGCGGCGGATGTGATGCAGGCCGCGCAGGTGCAAGCCATGGTGACTCAGGTGGTGGCGCACTTCGGGCGGCTGGACTGCGCCTTCAACAACGCTGGCATTGAAGAAGAACACATGCGCCTGGCCGACTGCGAAGAGGCCACTTTCGACCGCATCATGGGCGTGAACGTCAAGGGCGTGTGGCTGTGCATGAAGTACCAGATTGCGCAGATGCTTGCCCAAGGTGGCGGCGCCATCGTCAACACTGCATCGGTGGCCGGGCTGGTGGGCGCACCCAAGATGTCGGCCTACAGCGCGAGCAAGCATGCAGTGATTGGCCTCACCAAATCTGCCGCGGTGGAATACGGGCGCAAAGGCATTCGCGTGAACGCGGTGTGCCCCGGCGTGATCCGCACGGTGATGCTGGAGCGCGCAGTGCAAGCCGACCCCAAGGTAGCCGCCACCGTAGCAGGCGCCCACCCGATCGGCCGCATTGGCGAGCCCGATGAAGTGGCCGCCGCAGTGCTGTGGCTCAGCTCGGATGCGTCCAGCTTTGTGACCGGCCTGGCTCACACGGTGGATGGTGGGCTGACTTCGATTTAAAGCGTTTGTCCGGGGGACTGCCCCCGGCACTCACACCAGGCTTTTCACGGCCGGGCTGTGCGGCTGCGCACCCAACCCACAATGGCCGGGCCGTACATGATCATGGCCAGCGCACCGGCAATCAGCGGCAAGGCCAGAAACACCCAGCCGGTGAGCACTTCTTTACCGATAACTACACCCACCACCAAGGCTACGGCGGGGTTTACAAACGAGTAGCTGCCGGCCACCGCGGCGGTGGTGTTTTGCAGCAGCCAGAGGTAGGCATTGAGCGCTATCAGCGTGCCGAACACCAGCAGGTACCACCAGGCCAACCAGGCTTCGTGCGACACATTGCCCAGCGCACCTTGTGGCTCGATGAGCGACGCAGCTACCACCCCCATGAGCCCGCCGGCCAGCCACTCGGTGGCCGAGGCCATGGCAGGGCCCGGCAAGTCCAGCTTGCGGGATGCGTAAGAGCCCACGCTCCAGCACAGCGGTGCGCCAAAGGCAGCCAAGGCACCCAGCCAGCTGGCAGAAAAGTCGCCCTCCATGGCCAGCAACAAAGCCCCCGCCACACCCAGCACCAAGCCTACCCAGCTGGTAGTGGGCACACGTTCGCCGCCCAGGCGTGTCCACAGCGCCAGCCACATGGGCATGGTGGTGATGACGGTGGCCATGAGCCCGGAGCCGATGCCCTGCTTTTGCGCGAACACCACCAGGTTCATGGACACAAACACCATCAGCCCGCCCACCAGCGCGGCATTGCGCCACTGGCGCCAGCTGGGCAGCTTTTCGCCGCGCCACAGGGCCCAGGCCAGCATGATCACACCGGCCAGCATGAAGCGGGTGGCATTCATCCACAGCGGGGGAAAGCTGTGCACCGCCACGCCGATGGCAAAGTAGGTGGTGCCCCAGACGATGTAGACCAACCAGAGCGCCACCATGAGGCGCCAGAATGGGGACAAACGCCAGCCTTGCTGAATATTGAGTGCCGAAATCATGAATAGTCCGTAAAATTTACGGCAACCAGCGCCGCTGGGCGTGATATTACCGAAAAACCAGCCCAATGCAAGCAAATATTCAGACAGACGCCATCGATGCCAAAATTCTTACGGCGTTAGGCGAAGACGGCCGACGTTCTTACGCCGAGGTGGGTGCGGATGTGGGCTTGTCTACCGCTGCGGTGCATGAGCGGGTCAAGAAAATGCTGGAACGCGGTGTGATTCGCCGCTTTTCCATCAGCGTGGACCCGCACACCGTGGGGCTGAACTTCACCGCGTTTGTGGCGATTCGCAACGATGGCGGCGCCCACTGCCGCGACATTGCTCCCCGCCTGCGCGAGCTGCCCTCGGTGCAAGAACTGCACAGTGTGGCCGGCGAATACGACCTGCTGGCCAAGGTGCGCACCCCGCATGCCCGCGACCTGGAGGCGGTGCTGCTGCAGATCAAGGCCATCCCCGGTGTAGCGCGCACCACCAGCACCGTGGTGCTGAACACCGAGTTCGAAGACCAGCCCCTGCGCCTGCCCGGCACCTGAAAGCACACCCCCTTGCAGGGCGGCGCACAGACAAAAGCGCGCCAAACCTGTAGAAGGGGGGGGATGATCCGCCTTCGCCTTGCCATCCAGCTGCACTACCAAGTGCAGCCCCCGGGCGGCGACTTTGTATTCCACCTGCACGCGGCCTTCACGCCGCGCCAGCGGGTGGTGTCCGAGTCGCTGCACTTCAGCCAGCCCCTGGCCTACACACTGGAGAGCAGCCCGCCCTCCACCAACCGCGTCCTGCGTACCAGTGCCTTGCCCGGCATGCTGCAAGTGGCCTATGCGGCGACGGTGGATCTGGACCATTGGGTGGCAGCGCCCGCCACCATCGCAGAAGTGCCGGTCAGCCGCCTGCCTACCAACGTGCTGCCCTACCTGTACCCCAGCCGCTACTGTCAGTCGGATTTGCTGCTGCAATTCGCCCAGCAGGAGTTCGGCCAGCGCTGGCAGGGCTACAGCCGGGTGCAGGCCATTCGCGACTGGGTGCTGCAGCACACCGCCTTCAGCCCCAACACCTCCAATAGCAATACCTCGGCGTTGGACACCCTTCAAAGCCATGTGGGGGTGTGCCGCGACTTTGCGCACCTGATGATTGCGCTGTGCCGTGCAGCCAATGTGCCGGCCCGCTTTACCACCGGCATCGACTACGGGGCCGACCCCGCGCTGGGGCCGACCGACTTCCATGCCTATGTGGAAGCCTATGTGGGCGACCGCTGGTATTTGTTTGACCCCTCAGGCACCGCCATCCCCATGGGCCTGGTGCGCTTTGCCACCGGGCGCGATGCGGCCGACGTGGCCTTTGCCACCATCTTCGGCTCCGTGCAAAGCAGCACCCCGGTGATCAGCATCGAAGCCATTCCAGGGGCAGACGGCCTGCTGCGGGTGCCGCACCACAGCGCCGATGCGCTCAGCACCGACGGCTGAGCACGGACTAAAAAGACTCAGGCCGCGCCGGGCTGGCGGGTGGTCTTGCGGAATTTTTCTTCCAGCTCGTGGCGCAGGGCCTTGCGCATCTGGGCAGCCTCGAAGCGGCGCTTTTCGTCATCGGTCTCGGGCTGCAGCGCCGGCACCGGCGCGGCCTTGCCGTGGTCGTCCACCGCCACCATGGTGAAGAAGCAGCTGTTCACATGGCGCACTTCTTGGGTGCGGATGTTTTCGGCAATCACCTTGATGCCCACTTCCATGGACGACTTGCCGGTGTAGTTCACGCTGGCCAGAAAAGTCACCAGCTCCCCCACATGGATGGCCTGCAAAAACAGCACCCGGTCCACACTCAGCGTCACCACATAGCGCGAGGCATAGCGGCTGGCACAGGCATAGGCCACCTGGTCAAGCAGCTTGAGAATGGCGCCGCCGTGTACGTTGCCGGAGAAGTTGGCCATGTCGGGCGACATGAGCACGGTCATGGTGAGTTGGTGGGTAGGCAGGTTCATGGCAGCGTGTGGTGCAAAAAGCGTTCCAAGGAATGTGCAAGCCAAGCCTGCGCGGAGGCCCGCAGTGTAAGGGGCCGCTATATTGGCTGCATGTCATTGTCCGCCCCAGCCCACCCCTCCCCCGATCCCACCGCTGCTCCGTCAGCGCTGCCGCCCCTTTTCACCGCCAGCGTACCGGTGTTTGACCGCTACCTTATTCAACTGCAGGGCTTGCTGGCCAAGGCCGCCGCGCACTGCGCACAGCAAGGCACCCCGGAAGCGGCGCTGCTGCAGGCCCGCCTGGCGCCCGACATGCTGCCCCTGGGTGTGCAGGTGGAAATTGCAGTGAACTTTGTGTTCCGGGCGTGTGCACCGCTGGCCGGCCAGCCCGTACCACCCTTCGGCGAGCACGGCGAGAGCTTGGCCAAGTTACAAGCGCGGGTGGAGGCAGCGCAAGCCTTTCTGCACACCCTGCAACCGGAGGACTTTGCCGCAGCTGCCGGCCGCACTATCCACGACCCGGCCGGTCAAGCCACGGTGGCGCTGGATGGCAGCACCTTTTTGCAGCAGTACGCGCTGCCCAACTTCTTTTTCCACCTCAGCATGGTCTACGCCCTGCTGCGCCAGCACGGCCTGCCGCTCAGCAAAGGTGACTTCGACGGCTGGCATGTGTACTCCCAGATGGGGCAGGCTACATGAACATCTTGCGTTGCCTGCTGCTGACAAGCCTTGCCTGGGGAGCCGGAGCTGGGTTTGCAGAGACACCGCCACCCACACCAACCGATGCATCCACTCAAGCCATTTGGGTGAATCTGGGGGGCATCTCCTGGCATGACGACCGACGCAAGGGCTACAACGAAAACAATTGGGGGCTGGGTCTGGAGTACCCCTTGCAAGCCGACATAGCGCTGATGGGAGGCGCCTTTCACAACAGCGTGCACAAGACCAGTGGCTACGTCGCCATCAAATGGCAACCCCTCACCCTGAGCGACTGGAAACTGGGTCTATCAACGGGTGTGATGAACGGCTATCCGGGTATTCATCGCGGTGGCGCCTTTCTGGCCGCTCTGCCCATGGCCAGCTACGAAGGTTCACGATTCGGCGTGAATCTGGCGCTGGTGCCCTATGTGGATCGGGCAGAAGGCGCATTGGCTATCCAATTCAAGTTCCGCCTGCGTTAGCTAAACAAACCGTGCAGGTACCACGGCACGGCCTGCCCGGCCTCTTCCACTGCGGTACTACGCCCTAGCCGCTCGCAGTACACCCACACCAACCCCGCCTGCGGGCTGCGGGCCATGTAGTAGTCGCGCAAAGCGGGCTCACCTTCGAGCCAGCCCGTCTCCAGACGCTGCGGGCCGGCCAGTAGTGTGAGTTCGCCGTGGTAGTGGGGAATGCTTTGGCGCACCACCAAACGCTGCGGCACCGGCAACAGCCAGGTGGGGTACAGGTCGGCCGCGGGCAGCACATCACGCTCTGATTCAGGGTCTTTTGGGCCTCTAGCGCTTATGGAATGTGCGCGAGCAGCTCCTGATTTCATAGCACCTTGGTTTTCCTTGCGCGCAGCATCCGCCCGCCATGGCTGCCAGCGCTGCATGCGTTCCGGCCGGTGGTCGGCCTGCGGGGTGGCGCACTGCACGCTGTGCGCGCCCAGCCGGGCGGCCAGGCGCTCCAGGGTCTGGTGCAGGCTGTCGCCCTTGCGCACGTCTTCGGGCAGCAGGCTGTGACTCTCGCCACCCAGCGGTTGGGTCTGCAGGCTGCGCAGGCGCAGGTACAGCACCGGCGCCGGCAGGGTGACGCGAGCCAACTGCTCACCCAGAATGCGCTTCAGGTGGCTCATGTCCTGCGTGGCCTCGGCGGTACGCAACTCCAGTCGGCCTTGCTGGCCGCCTTGGTGGTGGGCGTCCACATGGCGGGTGTTGGCGCGGCGCGCATCCAGCTCCCACAGCAGCTCCAGCGCCAGCACCCCCGACTGGCGGGCGCGCAGCCACACCAGCAGCTGCGCCAGCAGGCGGCGCGCGCCGAACAACAAGGCCGGTGCCGAATCCACACTCGCCGCCAGCTCCAGCGGGGCATCAAACACATCGGGCAGCGTGAGCCAAGGGTAGACCTCAGGGCGCTGGCCGTAGGCGCGGTCCAGCGCGTCCACCACCTCGGCACCAAAGCGCCGCACCACGCCGCCCCGCGGCAAGGCCCGCAGCTGCCCCCAAGTGCGCATGCCCAAGCGGGCCAACGTGGGCAGGTGAGGCTGGGCCGCCGCCAGGGTATGCACCGGCAGAGCATCGGGCAGCACCGCACGCACCGGCGCGGCCTGCCCCACCCGACAGGCATGTACCTGCAACGCTGCCAGTGCTATCAAAGAAGTAGCGCCTTGCGCATATTCCAGGTGCGCTAGCTGCCTATTTGACTCCAAAAGCTGCTGCAACAAGGCGGTGCGCCCGCCGAACAGGCGCTCGCTGGCGGACACCTCCAGCACCAGCGCATCGCCCACGCGGGCCACCAGCGGCGTGAAACGCAGGGCCCACCATGCCAGCGCGGTGGACGCATCCACCAGCGCAGGCTCGGTCGGGGCGGCCGCTGCATCAGGCGACGGCCGCAGTGCGATCCAGTGCATGGCCCGCCTCCGCTTCCATAGGCCCAACCGCATCGGCCATACCGCGCGCCGCCACGGACAGCTCGCCCTGCGCGGGCGGCAGCGGCGGCCACGGGAACGCCTGGCTCTCCACGCCGCCCAGCGCCTGCTGCTGAAATGCGGCGCGCGCGGCTTGTGTATCCAACGGCGTGGCAGACAACATCCTCCACGCTGACGCACCATCTTGCGCACTGCTTTGTAGCAAGGCTCGGCCGGCGGCCAACAACAAGCCCAATTGCTGGCTGCGTGCCTGCAAGTGCAAAGGCTCTGCCAACGGCGGGCCGCGCCGCTTGAGGATGTCGACCTCCAGCCCGTCCAGCAACAACCCTTGCAGCGGATGCCGGGCGCGGGCCATTGGCTGCACCCACAGGCGCAGCACGGCGGGTGATGCATCGCTGCGCGCCCGGTCCGGCCGCATCACAAACAGCAGCTTGTGGTGCTCGGCCGCAGCCAGGTGCAGGCGACGCAGCTGGTCGCCCCGGGCCTGCGGTAACCAGGCCAGCACGGCGTCCACCTCTGCGCAACGCAGCAGCTGCTCGGTGGCCCAGAGACGACCACTCGCTTCATCTTTGACCCGCGTGCCCACCCCTGCCGTGACCGACGCCAGCACCGACAGCAGCCGCCCCGAGCGCAAGCCCAACCGGGAGAGTGCCGGTGCAAACGGCAGCTGCGGCGGCCCCACCATCACCACCGGGCCGCGCCCGCACGCCGCCAGCGCAGGAAGCAGCAGACGCCATTCGCTGTGCGCGCCGGGAGGCTGCAGCAGCTCCACCAAGGCACCCACCGGCCAACCGCCGCCGGGCAAATGCGCATCCAACAAGGCATCCCCCGTGGCCTGCACCGACTGCACCGGGCTCGCCAGAGTGTGCGCGTGCCAGACACCGGCGTGGATGTCCTGAGGGTCCGGAACACCGGTGGCAGAGGTAGTGGAATGGCGCGCAGCGCTAGTCATGGCAAGGGCTTCGACAAATTACTGTATTTTTAAACAGTATATTGAAAAGCCCACTGCTATCAAAATCAAGAACAGTGTTTGCAGGCCTGGCGGGCGCTGGCGGCTTGGCTGGTTTTGCTAGAGTGCCTGCCATGAACACCGCACCGCCTTTGGCCGCCCTGAAACCCCTGTTTGCAACTGTCTGGCACGATGCCGGCGCGCGCACCGACGGCACCGCGCTGTGCGACGCACTGCTGGCCGCCTACTCCGAGCCGCATCGGCACTACCACAGCACCCAGCATCTGGCCGAATGCCTGCAAGGGTTTGAAGCAGTGAGCCACCTGGCACAGCGGCCTGCCGAGGTGGCGCTGGCACTCTGGTTTCATGACGCCGTGTATGACGTTCAACGCCACGACAACGAAGCCCAAAGCGCGGACTGGGCCCGTCAGGCGCTTACCACCGCCGGTGTGCAGGCAGACGTGGCAGAGCGCGTCTACGAGCTGGTCATGGCTACCCGCCATACCAGCGTGCCCGCCGCGGGCGATGCGCAGTTGCTGGTGGACATTGACCTCTCCATCCTGGGCGCCGAGGCGCAGCGCTTTGCGCAATACGAGCAACAGATCCGCGCGGAGTATGCCTTCGTACCCGAGGACCTGTTCCGCACCAAGCGCAAAGAGGTACTGCAGTCCTTCGCAGAACGCCCCCGCATCTACAACACCGACCACTTTCACGCCGCACTGGAGGTCCGTGCGCGGGCGAATCTGGCGCGGGCGGTGGCTTAACCACACACCTCCATGAACACCCTGCCCGACTTCTGTGCTTCCGTCCCGCTGGACAAGGCCTACCGCCTGCTTAACCATGGCCCCACGGTGTTGGTGTCATCCGCGCATGCTGGCGAACACAACGTGATGGCCGCCGCCTGGTCCATGCCACTGGACTTCCAGCCACCCAAGGTGATAGTGGTCATCGACAAGGCCACCCGCACCCGTGCGCTGGTCGAAGGTAGCGGCTGGTTTGCGCTCAACATCCCGGCCCGCGCTCTGGCGCAAGCCACGCTGGGGGTGGGTACCGACAGCGCACTCACCACGCCTGACAAACTGCACCGCCATGGCATCCACACGTTTACACCGCAGGAAAGCTCTGTGCCACTGGTGCAGGGCTGCGTGAGCTGGTTACTGTGCAAGGTACTGCCCGAACCACACAACCAACAGACGTACGACCTGTTCATCAGCGAAGTGACCCACGCTTGGGCGGACAGTCGCGTGTTCATCAATGGGCACTGGAAATTCGACCAAGCACCGGATGACTTGCGCACGCTGCACTACGTGGCGGGTGGGCAGTTCTTTGTGATCGGGGAAAGCGTAAAGCTGGACACGTGAGCACCTCTTACGGCCTGCGGTAACTCACCTGCTGCTTGGCCCAGTACGGCGAATTCAAGCTATCCAGCCGCACCGTGCCGCCGGTAGACGGCGCGTGCACAAAGCGGCCCTCACCCACGTAGATGCCGGCATGGTTGGCGCGGCCGTTTTGCACGAAGACGACCAAATCACCCGTGCGCAGGCTGGGCGCGGGGATGCTGGTGCCCCAGTCGATCAGGCCACCGGTTGTGCGCGGCGCCACGACACCGGCGCGTTGTTTGTAGACATAACCGATCAGGCCGCTGCAATCGAAGCCGCTAGCGGGCGTGTTGCCGCCGTAGCGATAGGGTGTGCCCACCAGGCCGATGGCCATGACGGTAACGTCATTAGCTTGCTCCAGGGTCAAACGGGCGGCAGGTTGCGGTGCTGCTGCGGGCGCTGAAGGTGTCGTAGGCGCACTGGAACAAGCTGCCAACACCATCACTGTGCTGGCAAGCAGCAAACCCCATAGTGTGCGCATCACAGCTCCTCCACACGCCGTCCGATCTCGGGCCAGCGGCTGCGAATGAACACCCAGGAGCACAGGCCCACGCACATCATCAGCACCGAGGCACTGGCCAAACCGATGGTGGAATGCATGACCAGCGGCGACACCACCCCGGCCACAATGCCGTTGGCCGTAGAGCCCACAAACATCTGCAAACTCGACGCCATGCCCCGGCGGTCCGGGTGCAGGTCCAGCACCAGCAAGGTCACCACCGGCACCATGAGCGCCCAGCCGAAAGCGAAGATGGCAATGGGAAAGAGCGCCCAGCTCACATGTGCCTTGAACAGCAGATTGGCCATAAGGTTGATGACGCCAATGGTGAGCATGATGGAAAAGCCGTTACGGATCTGGCGCTTCGGGCTGATCTTGCCGGCCACCCGGCCACTCACAAACGCGCCACCCATGATGCCGCTGATCGTGAGTATGAAAAACCAGAAGAACTGCTGGGGCTGCAACCCCAGGTGTTCGCCCAAAAACACCGGCGCACTCAGCACATACAAAAACATGCCGTTGAACGGAATGCCGCTGGCCAGCGCCAGCAACAAGAAGCGCGGGTCGGAGCCCAGCTTCCAATAACCGGCCAGCAGGTTTTTGACATGGAAGTGCTGGCGCTGTGCGGGTGGCAAGGTTTCTGGCAGCAGGAAATAGTTGGACGTCCACAGCGCAACGCCGACTGCGGCCAGGAACCAGAAGATGCCGTGCCAGCTGGCGTGAATCAGCAACCAACCGCCCACCATGGGCGCAATGGCGGGTGCCACCCCGAAGAAGATGGTGACCTGGCTCATGACCTTTTGCGCTTGCGACGGCGGATACACATCACGAATGACCGCACGTGAAATCACAATGCCCGCACCGGTGCACAAACCCTGCATGGCCCTGAAGAAGATGAGCTGGCCGATAGTCTGCGACAGCGCACACCCGACCGATGCAACAGTGAACGCTGCCAGCCCCCACAGCACCACCGGGCGCCGGCCGAAGCTGTCTGAAATGGAGCCATGGAACAGCGCCATGAAGGCAAAGCCGAACAGGTAGGCCGACAGCGTTTGCTGCATTTGCACCGGCGTGGCCCCCAGCGACTGGCTGATGCCGGCAAACGCAGGCAGGTACGTATCAATAGAGAACGGCCCCAACATGCCCAGCAAGGCAAGCAGGATGGAGAACGCCCATTGCGGGGCGCGCCAGAGTTTTTGGGCTTCGGGGGTCATGGATGCAGCAGACTGGTACAGCCTGCTATTGAACCATGCTCAGCGCCTCTGACGGCCGTCTTCGGCTTAAGCCACCACGAAACTCACATCTCAACCACCTGCTCAGCGCGCGAGATAGCCACCATCCACCGGGTAGTACGCCCCGGTGACAAACGAGGCACGGTCGGAGGCCAACCACACCACCAGCTCAGCCACCTCTTCAGGCCGTCCCAATCGGCCCATGGCATGGGCGGCAACCAGCATGGCGTGGGTCGCAGGGTCTTCCGAGAGTTTGCTGACCATGGGCGTCTCAATAAAGCCCGGCCCCACTGCATTCACCCGCACACCTTGCGCGCTGTACTCCAGTGCAGCTACCTGAGTCAGCCCCACCACCCCGTGCTTGGCGGCGGTATAGGCCACAGAGCCCGTGAAGCCCACGGCACCCAACACCGAGGCGATGTTGACGATGGAGCCACCACCATGCTTGAGCATGGCTTCAATCTGGGCCTGCATGCCGTAGAAGACGCCGCTCAGATTGATATTGAGCACGCGGGTCCAGCCGTTCAGCGGGTAGTCGGCCGTGGGAGCCGTAGGGCCGGCAATGCCAGCGTTGTTGCAAGCAATGTCCAACCGTCCGTAATGCACCACTGCGCGTGCCACCAAGGCCTGTGCTTCGGCGGGCTTGCCCACATCGGCCGCTACAAAAATCGCCTCGCCACCTTGGGCGCGGACCAGGGCCACGGTGTCGGCTCCGGCGTCCAACTGCACATCCGACACCACCACACGCGCACCTTCACGCGCCAACAGCAAGGCCACTGCGCGGCCTATGCCTGATGCGGCTCCGGTGACCAGCGCCACTTTGTGTTTCAACATTGCGTCTCTCCTGCCATGCATGTGCGGCAAGACACCGCATGGGGCCAGAGTAGGTAGCGCAGTGCTGCATGTCGGTTCGCTGGCGAACCTTCGTCTCAACACCACTTTCTGCGCAGCCTGTGGGCAGGCTCAATCAGCCACGCGCGCACTGGCCGGCGAGCCGGCTTCATATTTGCGCCACACGCGGCGCAAGTCGCGTGCCGACGCAAAACCACAGGCCTCGGCCACACGCTCCACCGACAGGCCCTGACGTGCCAGCAAGTCTTTGGCGCGGGCAATTCGTAATTGCTGCTGGTAGACCACGACACTGATGCCGGTGTGTTGTGCAAACAAGCGGCTTAGATGCCGGGGGCTGACACAGGCCACATCAGCCAGATCCGCCAAGCTCCAGTTGCGCTGGGGCTCTCGGGCAATTGAGTCTTGCGCGCGGTGAACCGCGGGGTGCATGTGGTTGCGGTGTGCCAGCCAGGGCGACATTTGCGGGTCGTGGGTGCCGCGGCGCTGGTACATCACCAAGCGGCGGGCCACGCGCGCCGCCAGCTCTGCGCCAGCCTCCTGCTCAATCAAGTACAGCGCTAGGTCAATACCGGTGGTGATGCCTGCACTGGTAAGCACGCCGCCATCGTCCACAAAGATGCGGTCAGACACCACCTGCGCACTGGGGGCCAGCGCCTGCAAATCGGCAATCAGGGTGTGATGAGTGGTGCAGTGCCGCCCATCCAGACAGCCGGCTTGCGCCAGCAACAAGGCCCCCGAGCAGATGCTGGCCATGCGTGTGCCCGATTGGGGCACGGCGCGCAACCACTGCACCACGGAGCGGGCCTCGGGGGTGGCGTAGTCCACCACCTCGTTGCTGTTGCCCACCACCAAGACCAAGCTGCGCGCTGGCAGGGTGGCGGGTAGCGCCTCTAGCCCGGACAGGCCCGTACCCAGAGAGGTCGGGATGTCATTCTGCGGGCCACAGGCATGCAGAACGATAGGTGCCCCCATGTCGCGCGCCATGCGCAGGGCCTCCGCCGGACCGGCGTAGTCCAGCATCAGCACATTGGGCGTGAGCACCAGATAGATGTGGAGTACTGCGTCGTTCATCCAGCGTTCCGGAATTGCTGTACACGCGCCATCCAACGCGTCATCAAGGGTCCACCGAATACATTGAACAGCAAGCCCGCCATCAACAGCGCGCCACCGGCAAAGTGCACCGGACGCAAGGCCTCGCCGAACACCAGCCAACCCGTGGTCAAGCCGACCACCGGCACCAGCAGTGTGAACGGCGCGACCCGGTTGGTCGCGTAGCGGGACATGAGGTGCGTCCACAAGCCATAGCCCAGCAAGGTGGCTGCCCAAGCGAGGTAGGCGATGGCCGCGAAGGTGCTCCAGCCGATATGCTGCATGGCGGAGGCTATTGCGTCAGGCCCTTCCATCACAAGCGACAGCGCCAGAAACGGAAGCGGCGGCACCAGGCTCGCCCACACCACAAAGGCCAACTGGTTCATCGGGCCGTAGCGGCTCACGGTGCGGGTCAAGATATTGCCGCAGGCCCACATGACGGCCGCTGCCACGGTAAGCAAAAAGCCCAACAGCGGCATGGACACGCCAGTGCCTGCCGGCCCTGCGGCGCTGCCGATCAACACCAAGCCGCAGGCGGCCAGCAACAGCCCGGCCATCTGGTTGGCCTGCCAACGCTCTTTGAGCCACCAGGCCGCCAGCAGCAGGGTGAAGAACGATTGCGACTGCAGCACCAGCGACGCCAAGCCCGAAGGCATGCCTGCGTGGATGGCAGTGAACAAAAATGCAAACTGCCCCACCGAAATGGTGAGGCCATAGGCCAGGTACCAGCGCAGTGGCACCTTGGGCGGCTTCATGAATAACAGCGCCGGGAATGCCGCCAAGGCAAAACGCAAGGCACCCAGCAACAAGGGCGGCACCCCGACCACCCCCACTTTGATGACGGCAAAGTTCACGCCCCACACCAGAATGACCAGCAGCGCCAGCGCCAGGTCTTTGGGCCGCATGGGTATGGCCGCGCTCATGCGGATGCCGCCGAGTCAGCTTTCTGCGCGCACCCCAGGGGCTTGAAGACCCGCTCGGTTGAGGGCGGGTTGTTGGCCACCTTGGCGGCCGGACGCACCGGGCGGCGCAACAACTCACCTCTGCAATTGGGGCAAATGCCGTTCAACTTGGTATCTGCGCAGTCCGCACAAAACGTGCATTCAAACGAACAGATGCGGGCATTCAGGGCGGCGGGCGGCAAATCAGTATTGCAGCATTCGCAGTTGGGGCGGAGTTGGAGCATGGCGGTTTCGGCTTCAAGGACGACGATTTATTGGGCGGATGGCAAACCGGCTAGGCAGGTAGCTACATCCACGATACGCGCAAACCGGTCTTGCAAGACCAGCTCGGTGCGGGTGGTGATCTCTTCGGCACTGAACGTCCGACCGCTGCCAGCGTGGGACATAGGGAAGGTCAGGGTGGCTTCAGACACAAAGTCCACTGCATAACCCAGATCCGAGCCCACACGGGCTGTGGTCTCGCAGCATTGCTCGGTACGGATGCCGGAGATGATGAGCTTGCCCACACCCTGGCGGCGCAGCCACAGATCCAGCCCTGTATCGGTAAAAGCGTTGTGGGTGTGTTTGTCGAAGCGCACATCCGGGTTACCGGGCAACCATGGCAAGGGCTTCACAAACCCGGAGTCCTCACGAAAGGGGCCGGCCAGCCCCACGTGAAAAATGTGCACCACCGGAACACCGGCTGCGCGACAACCTGCCTCCAGACGCTGCAAAGCAGACTCAAACGGGGCATGAATGCCCTGCGACCAGAAGGGCATTTGGGCGAAAGATTGCTGCACATCAATGATGATGAGTGCGGGCTTCAGGGTAGATACGGAGGACATGGAAGGACACCTTTCATTGAACAGTGAATCAATGGTATTTCTTGTCAAATATGCGCGAAACCACGTTACACGACAAGCAGAGGACAAAAAGCGCCAAACAAAGATCCGCTGGATAGACCCGCAAATAGTAGCCCCCCCTCTATTCAAGGGGGCTTGGTCACTTAAAGCTCTCTTTTGCGCGCAAAAGCCCAGACAATGCGGCAAACAAACCATAACGAGGAGACAAAAATGGCTCAAGCCAAACTCATGCTGGACTACGTCTACGAGCACGAAATCAACCATGCGGATCAGATTTTTCTGACCCAGCCCACCGGTGGCGGTCAGGTGGTGGACTACACGTGGAAGCAGACACTGGACCAGGCCCGCCGCATGGCCGCGCACCTCAAGGCCCAGAACCTGGAGCCGGGCTCGCGGGTGGCCATTCTGTCCAAAAACTGCGCCCACTTCATCATGGCGGAGTTGGCCATCTGGATGACAGGCTGCACGACCGTGGCCATTTTCCCGACCGAAACAGCCGACACCGTGCGCTACGTGCTGGAACACAGCGAAGCCAGCCTGCTATTCGTCGGCAAGCTTGACACCTTTGACCAACAGCAGCCCGGCATTCCTGCAGGCATGCCCATCATTGCCTTTCCGCTCGCCCCAAAGAACAGCTACGAGGCGTGGGATGCAGTCACCGCACGCACCAAGCCCCTGACCGGCAAGCCTGCACGTGGCGGCAAGGACATTGCCATCCTGATGTACACCTCCGGCTCCACCGGCCAGCCCAAGGGCGTGATGCACAGCTTTGAGCGCATTACCGCCGCAGCTGAAGGCATCAATAACGACACCCAGGCTCGCATCGGCACCAACACCCGCAACCGCATGTTGTCCTACCTGCCCTTGGCGCACGTGTTCGAGCGCGCATGGGTAGAGTCCGCCACGCTGGTGAACGGCAACACCCAACTGTTTTTTGCCGAGTCGCTGGATACCTTTATCCAGGACTTGAACCGCGCGAAGCCGGTGACCTTTATCTCCGTACCCCGCCTCTGGCTGAAGTTCCAGCAAGGCGTGTTTGCCAAAATGCCGCCCAAGAAGCTGGACCGGCTGCTGAGCATCCCGATTCTGGGCAAGATCGTAGGCCGCAAGGTGCTCAAGGGCCTGGGCCTGGACCATGCTTTGCTGGCCGGCAGCGGCTCGGCACCCATCCCTGCCGAGCTGATTGCCTGGTACCGCCGCTTGGGCTTGAACCTGATTGAGGGTTATGCCATGACAGAGGACTTTGCGTATTCGCACAACTCCACCGACAAGATCAATGCCCCCGGTTGCGTGGGCGTACCGCTCAAGGGCATGGAAGTCCGCATCAGCGAAGAAGGCGAAGTGCTGATCAAGTCTCCAGGCCAGTTTGTGGGTTGCTACAAGCGCCCTGATCTGGACGCAGAGGTGTTCACGGAAGACGGCTTCTTCCGCACCGGCGACAAGGGCGAGCGCCGCGCTGATGGACTGCTCAAGCTCACCGGCCGGGTGAAGGAGCTGTTCAAAACATCCAAGGGCAAGTATGTGGCCCCCGCACCGATTGAGAACCGCCTGAACGCCTGCCCCCGCATTGAAACCAGCATGGTGTCCGGTGTGGGCCAGCCCTCGGCTTATGCCATCGTGGTGCTTGCAGAAACCGTGCGTCCCCAAGTGAAGGCCGACCCGGCCTTCAAAGCTGAGGTTCACGCAGAACTGGAGCAACTGCTCGATAGCGTGAATGCCGAACTGGCGGACTACGAAAAGCTGCAGATGCTGGTGGTAGCACCGGAACCTTGGTCCATTGAAAACGGCATGTTGACTCCCACGATGAAGATCAAGCGCGCCCGCATTGAGTCTGCGGTAGAGCCGCTACTGGCGAACTGGTACTCCGGCCGGGAGAAGGTGCGCTGGGCATAAAAGCGCTGTTGATTTGCCAAACAAGGGGGCCCTTTGGGGCCCTTTTTTCATTTGCGAACAATGACGCACTTACTTCAGGGAAGAGTAGTTCAATGGCACCCAGAAATGGCCTTTTCCATTGGCGGCAGGGCGCAGGTTGCCGAGGCCCGGCAAGGCCATATGGGTAACGCCCACGATGTAGCCACCTTTGGCCGCGTCTTCGAAGGCCTTCATACTCTGCTGATGGGCTGCACTGTTGTCGGAGCCAAACCCTGTGGTGGCGCTTGGGAAGGCAATGCCTCCCTCTGCCATAAGCCCACCTACATGATCAGGGCACATGTGAGTGATGTAGATCTCGTCAACCTGTTCCGGCTTGCAACCAGCCGTCAGGGCGATACGAAAAAGAATGTGTTGAGCGGAGAGCTCCTCGGAAGTTGTAACCAAAGATGATCACTGCCGATACTGGGCCATCCCCACCCAAAGCGCTTCTGCAAGATTTTCATTAGCGGCCAAGAATACCGCCGAAGGACAAAACGCTCAATTCTTAATTGTGAAATACAACACGCATTCGAACCCACCCGCCCTGCCTTGCACATTGTTGGGCGCACAAGTGCATGACCCATAAGTCACACGGGCCGGCTGCGACTCATATCCGACCAACGCACGTTTTTCCAAGCTCGTGCACTGTTCGACCTTATCCAAACCTACTGAAGTCAAGCGCTGCAAACCACCGTCTGCAGCCGACACGATCAGAGGCAAACACATACTTGCCGCAACAAAGACACTTTGGAACTTCATAGCCATTTCCTTCATAACTGTCCGATGTTAAGTCCAAGCTCTACGATGCTTGCCACCGTTAGTCCGCTACAGAGTGCACTTCACCCCTACTCAATCGCATGGATTGAACTTATCAATTAGCACTCTCCTCCAACGAGTGCTAATATAAAGTTTGAAGAGAAGGAGTTCCCTATGTCCGCATTGATTGCTGCCCCCCGCACCGCCCTGGCCACGGCCAACCCGTGGTCTTTGGTGCCGCCGCTGGGGAATCTGGACGCCTATATTTCTGCCGCGAACCGCTTGCCCATGCTTACTTTGGAAGAAGAGCAGGAATTCGCCCGCAAGTTCAAAAACGAGAACGATCTTGAAGCAGCCGGTAAGTTAGTGCTCTCTCACTTACGATTGGTCGTTTCCGTTGCCCGCCAGTACCTTGGCTATGGCCTGCCCCACGGCGACCTGATTCAAGAGGGCAACGTGGGTCTGATGAAGGCGGTCAAGCGCTTCGACCCTGAGCAAGGTGTGCGTCTGGTGAGCTACGCGCTGCACTGGATCAAGGCCGAAATCCACGAATACATCTTGAAAAACTGGCGCATGGTAAAAGTGGCCACCACCAAGGCCCAGCGCAAACTGTTTTTCAACCTGCGCTCCATGAAGCAACGCTTCAAGGGTGAAGACGCTGCGGCTGACCTGGACACCCACCGCGACACGCTAAACAGCGAGCAAGTGAACACCATGGCCCGGGAACTGAACGTGAAGCCCGAAGAAGTACTGGAAATGGAAGCACGCCTGGCAGGTGGCGACGTGCTGCTGGACCCCAGTCCTTCCGATGATGGCGAAGACGCCTTCGGTCCGATTGCGTACCTGACGGACACCAACCACGAGCCGGTAGCCATGATCGAAGCGCGCCAGCGAGACGTGTTGGCCACCGACGGGATTGCCACAGCGCTGGCCAGCCTGGACGAGCGTAGCCGGCGTATCGTGGAAGAGCGCTGGCTCAAGGTAAATGACGACAACTCCGGCGGTATGACCCTGCATGACTTGGCCGCCGAATACGGCGTGAGCGCCGAGCGTATACGACAGATCGAAGTCGCTGCCATGAAGAAGATGAAAACAGCGCTGGCCGCCTACGCCTGATTGCGCAGCGGCACGCGCCGCATAACTTCACGCACAATGCCCCTGCCGGCCCCGCCTGCAGGGGCTTTTTCTTGGACACCAAGCTGATGACACACACACGCCGCACCGCCGCTTTTGCTATGCTTTCCATAGCTGCTTGCGCACTATCCACGGGCGCTAATGCCCAGAAATCCACTCAATCCGCTGCGTGGCCAACCAAGCCTGTTCGCATCATCGTCGGATTTCCCGGCGGGTCTTCGCCCGACCTGACGGCGCGAGCATTCGCAGAACCGCTCTCAAAAGCACTCGGCCAACCTGTGATCGTGGAAAACAAAGTGGGCGCAGCGGGCAACATCGCCGCCGATGCGGTTGCCAAAGCTACCGATGACCACACCATCGGGCTGATGATCAACGGCAACATGACGATTGCCAAGCTGCTCAACCCCAAGCTGAGTTACGACCCGCTGAAAGACTTGACGCCGGTGAGCCTGCTAGGCGTATCGCCCCTGGTGCTGACCGCACCCGCCAACGCGCCGGGCAACAACGCCGTCGAGTTTCTGGCCGCAGCACGTGCCTCCGGCGACAAGTGGAACTATGGCACCCCCGGAGTGGGCACCGTAGGCCATATCGGCATGGAACTCCTGAAAGCCAAAGCCCGCATTGCGCCCCTGCATGTGCCCTATGCCGGATACCCGCAAGTCGCCACTGCAATGATCGCGGGCGATTTGCAGCTCAGCCTGCTGCCCCCTGCCTTGGCTTCCGCCCAGATCAAGGCGGGCAAGCTCAAAGCCATCGGCATCACTGCCAGCGTGCGCAGTGCGCTGGTACCGGAGATTCCCAGCCTGTCAGAGGCTGGAGTGAAAGACCTGAATCTGGAGATTTGGAACGCCGTAGCCGCCCCCAACAGCATGCCCAAACCGGTGGTTTTGCGGCTGTCTGCCTTGTTCAGCGAGATTGCCCGCAGTCCCGAGATGCGCCAGAAGATGTTTCAGCAGGGCTGGACCGTGCAAGGCACTTCCTCGGAAGGACTGGCTAACCGGGTGAAGGCCGACACGGCTTTGTTGGGCGGCATCATCACCCAACAGAACATCAAGACAGATTGACCCCCTGCACCGAATGTCAGTCTGCCATCAAGGCCGGCTGGCAACGAGCGTCAGGCAGCGTACATCAAGACTTCAGGAGCTGCTGAATATCTGCAGCCAGCACTTGTGCACCGCTGCCGTAGCGGGTGAACAGGCGCAAATTGCCCTGGGTGTCGTAGATGTAGCTGCCCGCCGAATGGTCCATGGTGTAGCTGGTAGGTGTCTGACCATTGACACGCTTGTAGTACACCTTGAAGTCTTTGGCCAAAGCTTCCAGCTTCTCGGGCGTGGTGTAGAGCGCCAGGAAGGTCGGGTCAAAGTTTTCCATATAGCCCTTGAGCACTTCGGGCGTATCGCGGGCAGGATCTACCGTGACAAACAAGCCCTGAAGCTTGTCGCCATCGGCACCCAATGCCTTCTTCACTTCTGCCAGCTCTGCCATCGAAGTCGGGCATACATCCGGGCATTGGGTGTAGCCGAAGAACATGACGACCACCTTGCCTTTGAAGTCCGCCAGATGACGGACCTTGCCATTGTGGTCCGTAAGCTCGAATTCTTTAGCGTAGCTTGCGCCGGTGACATCCACCGAGGAGAACTTGGGCCTTGATTCAGAACATGCACTCAACATGCCTCCAGCGCCCGCCAACAATGCGCCAGCAGCTATGAATTGAATAGCGGAACGTTTATTCATATGAGGTAATGGTCCAGCAGCAAGGCTGCGAAAAGCACGCTCAGGTGAATGAGCGAGAAGCGGAAAGTCGCGCGGGCAAGCTCATCCGAGTAGTTACGCAACAGGCGCACCGCGTACCAGCAAAATCCCAGACACAAAGCCACTGCCACGATCAGGTAGGGCCAATGGCTCATGCCATACACAAACGGCAGCAGACACGCCGCTAGCAACATGAAGGTGTAGAGCAGGATCTGCAGGCGGGTGAACTCACTGCCATGGGTCACCGGCAGCATGGGCAGGCCTGACTTGCGGTAATCCTCCACACGGTACAAAGCCAGCGCCCAGAAATGCGGTGGCGTCCACAAGAAAATGATCAGGAAAAGAATCAGGGCCTCCGGCCCCACATCACCCGTCATGGCGGCCCATCCCAATACCGGTGGCATGGCGCCGGAAGCACCCCCGATCACGATGTTTTGGGGAGTCAGGGGCTTGAGGATCACGGTGTAAATCACCGCGTAGCCCACAAAGGTGGCAAAGGTCAGCCACATGGTGAGCGGGTTCACCCAGACATACAGAATGGCAGAACCGGCAGCACACAGCATGGCCGAGAAGATCAAAGTCTGGGTATCGCTGAGTTCCCCGCGGGCAGTGGGCCGCCACGAGGTGCGCTTCATCTTGGCATCAATGCCTTTTTCCACAATGCAATTGAAGGCAGCTGCTGCGCCGGCCACCAAGTAGATGCCGAGGCAGGCTATCGCTGCCAGCATGACTTGGGCGCCCGTGGGTGCGCCGGGCACGGCTAACACCATGCCGATGAGCGCACAGAACACAATCAACTGGATGACCCGTGGCTTGGTCAGTGCATGGAACTGGGCCAGCACGGAGGGCTTGGGGGCTGCTACTTGTACGGTCATTCGAATTCTCTTTTTCTCAATCTTTCAGCGGCCGACGGGTCGGGTGCGGGATACCACGATGACCCAGACCAACACCATGACCATGGCGCCGGCACCGCCGGTATGCATGACAGCAGCCAACAAGGGCCAGCCCAACACCACGTTGCTCAAGCCGGTAGCCAGTTGCAATACCAGCAAGCCTGTGAGCCATTGAGCGGGCTTCTTCAAGGCGGGCTGTTTCCAGAGTGCCCACGCCAGGCTGCCCAGCACCAACACCGTGATGGCTGCGAGCAGACGGTGCGCCATGTGGATAGCGGTCAGCGCCTGAAAGCTCAGATGGTCGCCAGAGGCGGTGAGCCCCAAAGGACGCCAGATCTCCGTCGCAGCCTTCCAATCCATGGGGGGCCACATCACCCCCTGACAACCGGGAAATTCGGCACAGGCGAGCACCGCGTAGTTGGTGCTGACCCACGCTCCAGATGCAGCTTGTAGGGTCAGCATCAGCAAGGCTGCCCAGGCCCAGCGGTAGACCCAAGAGGGTGCGACTTGCAAAATGGTTGGCGTACCAGCTCGGGGCGCCGCACCCATCGCAACCTGCGCCATCAACAAGGCCAGAAGCGCATAACCCCCCAGCAGGTGCAGGCTCACAATGGCGGGAAACAGTTTCATGGTCACCGTCAAGGCGCCGAAGGCCCCTTGGATACACACCCACACCAATGTCGCTGTGGGCCACCATGGATTGAGGGCAAGTTGACCCTCCTGCTTGCGGCCACGCCACACAAGAATCACCATCAGGGTAATCAATGCGCCCACCGAGGTGGCCATATAACGGTGCACCATCTCAATCCATGCTTTGCTGTGGGTGACCGGACCACTGGGAAGCGCCGTTTGCGCCATGGCGATCTCGTGCGTCGCACCCAAGGGGCTTGCGTTGCCATAGCAACCTGGCCAATCAGGGCAACCGAGGCCGCTATCGGTCAAACGGGTAAATGCACCGAACAGCACGAGGTCAAAGGTGAGAAACAGGGTAATCACTACCAGCGCGTGGTAACGGCTTACGGAACTGCTGCGGCGGTTTCGCAAATACACCCACAAAGCCGGCACTGAGGCCACCAGCGCTCCGATCAGCAGTACCCGGAAAATGGGCGACAAGTCGTACAAGGTCGTTTGCATGAGCTTCAATCAGTCACGGCCCGGGCGATCCCAGAATTGGGCAGCCCGCATCAGACGGTCAAGGTCGCGCTTGGCCTTAAGAGCGGTCTCTGCATTCATGCTGGCAGGAAAACGCATCATCAAATTACCCAGTGGATCGACCAGAAACAGGTGTTCTTGGATCTCATGGCCTGTTTCAGCAGGCAGCCATTGCGATAGTGCCGCAGCGGGCATGCGCAGCACGGTCGCGCCTTTGAGTGCTGGCAAGAGCTCCGGCTTTACTGGGGCGTCGTCATTGATCAGCCACACCCAGTCAAGGCGGTCTTTCTCTTTGCCCAAGCCTTCGCGCAACTGGCGTTGGATATACAAATGTTGTTGACACGCAGCGTCACATGCGCCGCCGGCCACACTCACGAATAGCCATTGGCCTTTCAAGCTGGGCAATGCCACCATCTCGTTAGCCAGCCCCTGCGCTTGTACAGCCGGCAAGGGACGCTGCGGATCGATCAATTCGCCGAAATTCCGGCGACCTTCAGGCCGAATAACGTAGTAAGTGAAATAAGACGCGATGACAGGGGCTGCACATACCAGCATCACCAGCAGCATGCGGATTCTGCCCGCGCGCGTGTCGACAGCGGCTGACTGAAGTTGGCCGGAGGGCTCCGGCAATGAATGAACGGTCAAACCAAGGGGGCGATCGTCGGGGACTGGAGCGCTAGACATGGGTAGAAGAATCCTTGGAAGATACGAAAAGCGGTCGCAATTGAAACCAGACAAACAAACCCGCTATCAGCGCTGTCAGTGCAAACCATTGCACGGCGTAACCATAGTGTTTTTCGACACCGAGATTGATCGCCGGCCATTCACGAAGCAACCCTTCGGATGCTGCACCAATTTGCACAACAGACAGATCGGTTCTCAGTGAAAGCCCAGTCTCCTGGCGGAACAACTGCAAGTCGAGATTTTGCCGGATCAGGCCGGTCGATGCCGCACCGGGCTCATAAAGCTTGGAAGGTGGCAAGGCGATTCGCCCAGTTATTTCGACAGGCCCAGCTGTGGTTTGTACCTCTGGCACGCGATCACGTTCTACAAAGTTACGAGGTGCCCACCCACGCTGTACCATGATGATCGCATCAGAT
Source organism: Curvibacter sp. Hmag1.1 (assembly GCF_059769165.1). Taxonomy (NCBI): domain Bacteria; kingdom Pseudomonadati; phylum Pseudomonadota; class Betaproteobacteria; order Burkholderiales; family Comamonadaceae; genus Curvibacter; species Curvibacter sp. Hmag1.1. The sequence continues at coordinate 2,712,398 of NZ_JBMBGX010000002.1, read as the reverse complement.
CCTTCAACCCGCAGAGGCGTTAATACATAAAACCCGACCTTGGCCTGCATCTGCCTGTTGTCGAGGTAAACCGTCTTGTCGACAACCCACTGACCCCGCAAGCGCACTGTTTGATGGAGAAACTGCTCAGTCGCCATGCTTGCGATGATGGTGGAGCTCGTGATCGATGGGCCTGACGCCCCCGCCTCCATCTGGGCTGTCAAAGCCTCCTTCTGAGCAGCACGTCGGAGTTGCCAGAAGCCCAAAGACAAAGTGAGCGCCGTAGCAAGACATGCGGTTATCGCAATCAGCAACCATCGCATTCGGCGGTTCACGTAATAATTCTCCACATGACGTATCTCGTAATCATCGCTTTCGTAGCCATTCTGGGCAGCCTGACAGCAGCCCTCTATTTCATGTTACGCGGAGGCTCTTCACAATCCGCCAAGTCCCGGAATATGGCAAGGGCATTGGGGATGCGCGTTGGAGTTTCGATCTTTTTGTTTCTGTGCATATTGCTGGCTTGGAAGTTAGGCTACATCCACCCGACCGGCATCCCTGAGGGGCATTGAATACGCTGCAGCAAAAAGGGCACCCGAAGGTGCCCTTTTTTCATGCCGGCAAGGGTTACATCCAGTACACCAAAACGTACAGACCCAACCATACAACGTCCACGAAGTGCCAGTACCACGCTGCACCTTCGAAACCGAAGTGACGCTCAGGCGTGAAATGACCCTTTTGCAGGCGCAAGGTGATGAACAACAGCATCAACATGCCTACAAACACGTGGAAACCGTGGAAACCGGTCAACATGAAGAAGGTGGAACCGAACACACCGGAGTTCAGCTTCAAGTTGTAGGCCGTGTACGCATGGTAGTACTCGTAGCCCTGCACAAACAAGAAGGTGATTCCCAGCAGGACTGTCGCCCACATGAAGGCAATAGTCTTGGAGCGATTGCCATCAATCAACGCATGGTGTGCGATCGTCAATGTCACGCCAGAGGTCAACAACAACGCTGTGTTGATGGTGGGCAGCCAGAATGGCCCCATGGTGGTGAAGGGCTCGACGATCCCGGCAGGAGAGGCAGTCACACCGGCAGCCAAGCTGGGCCATACCGCCTTGAAGTCAGGCCATAACAGCGAGTTTTCCAAGCTGCCGAGTGCTGGTACAGAGTGCGAGCGTGCCCACCAAAGTGCAGTAAAGAATGCACCGAAGAACATCACCTCTGAAAAGATGAACCAGCTCATGCTCCAACGGTAGGAGATATCGATCTTGCGGCCATACTGACCGCCTTCACTTTCAGTGACCGCATCACGGAACCACTGATAAAGAACGAACAACCACCACACCATGCCAAGCAGCAAGGAGTATTTGCCCCAAGCAGAGCCGTTGATCCATTGGCCGGCACCGAGAATGACGAAAAACAGACCTGCGGCAGCCATGACCGGATGACGCGAAGGTCCGGGCACAAAGTAGTAAGGCGTTCCGCCGTGTGTTGTTGAACTCATTTCTGCTCCATTTCTTCTCAAATCCAAATTTGTGATGCGCGACCCGCTCCTTAAGAGCCGACCACCCATTTTGCAAGACTGATCAAGCCCACGACCAGCAGCAATGCACCAACAATGCCCACCAGAACGACATGCAAGGGATTCACCTTGGCCAGGTCATCCCGATAACCTTTGTTACTGCGAATACCAATAAACGACCACGCTACCAATTTGACACTATGCAAAAAGGAAGATTTTTTTTGCACGTCACCCACCGCCATCAAGAGCCTGCACTTTCAGAGATCACTGGCTTGACGACTGCAACCGGTGCAGCAGGCGTCTTGCCACCCACCTCAAAAAAGGTATAGGAGAGGGTGATGGTCGATACATCTTTAGAAAGTTTCGGATCAATCACAAATACCACAGGCCAAGACTTCTTCTCTCCGGGCTCCAAGGTGTATTGATTGAAACAAAAGCACTCCAACTTGTTGAAGTGCGCTGAGGCCTGCATGGGTGCGTAACTGGGGATGGCTTGCGCGGACATCCTACGATTCTGCACGTTCTGAAACTCATACACGACCGTGGTCATTTCGCCAGGGTGAACGGTCAAAGAACGCTGTGCAGGCTTAAATTCCCAAGGCCCACGGGAGTTCGCATCAAACTCCACAGTGATGGTGCGGCTGGTGTCAACTTGTGAATTGGCAGGCGTTGCCTTCTTGCCGGACAAGACCTGTTCACCTAACGCCAGTATGTTGATACCGGTCATCTCACAAATAGTCTTGTACAAGGGGACCAGTGCATAACCAAATGCGAACATACCCACCGTAATCACGGCGAGCTTGCCCAGCATCCGGCGGTTTGCACTGAGATTGGCCATGCCTTACTTACCCAGAAAAATCATTTTGGCCATAAAGCCGATAAAAAAGACCGCTGCGATCGAGGCCAGAATCAGCCCCAAGCGCACATTAGCCTTTTTCTGATCTGCGTTGGCCATTAACCGATCACCTTGGTCGCAGTAGCGTCCAACTTGGGTGGGTTTTCAAAAGTATGGAAAGGGGCTGGAGAGGGGACTTCCCACTCCAGACCTTCTGCAGCTTCCCAAGGCTTCTGGCTGGCTTTCTCGCCTTTGCCCAACATGGCAGGCAAGACAACACCGAAGAAGAAGTAGACCTGAGCCAAACCGAATGCAAATGCACCCACCGTAGCAATCGCATTGAAGTCAGCGAATTGCATGGGGTAGTCAGCATAACGGCGTGGCATACCTGCAAGACCCAGGAAGTGCATGGGGAAGAAGGTCACGTTGAAGGCGATCAAAGACCACCAGAAGTGCACACGGCCTTTCCACTCTGGAATCATCACACCAGTCCACTTGGGTGCCCAGTAGTAGAACCCTGCAAACATGGCATACAAGGAGCCGGCAACCAACACGTAGTGAAAGTGAGCCACCACGTAGTAGGTGTCTTGCAGCTGGATGTCGATAGGCGCCATGGCCAGAATCAAGCCGGTAAAGCCACCCATGGTGAACACAAAAATGAAGCCCACCGCAAACAACATGGGGGTTTCAAAGGTCATGGAACCCTGCCACATGGTGGCGATCCAGTTGAAGATCTTTACAGCGGTCGGAACGGCAATCAACATCGTGGCGTACATGAAAAACAGCTGACCGGTGACAGGCATGCCGGTAGTGAACATGTGGTGAGCCCACACGATGAACGACAGAATGGCGATCGAAGAAGTGGCGTACACCATGGAGGCATAACCGAACAGCTTCTTGCGTGCAAAGGCCGGAACAATCTGGCTGATGATGCCGAAAGCCGGCAAGATCATGATGTATACCTCAGGGTGACCGAAGAACCAGAAGATGTGCTGGTACATGACGGGGTCACCGCCACCTGCGGGGTTGAAGAAGCTGGTACCGAAATGGCGGTCTGTCAGCGTCATGGTGATAGCGCCTGCCAACACGGGCATCACAGCGATCAGCAAATAAGCCGTGATCAACCATGTCCAGCAGAACATCGGCATCTTCATCAAGGTCATGCCGGGAGCGCGCATGTTCAAGATGGTCACGATGATGTTGATCGAGCCCATGATGGACGACGCGCCCAGGATGTGCATCGCAAAAATGCCTGCATCCATCGAGGGGCCCATTTGTAGGGTCAGAGGCGCATACAAAGTCCAGCCTGCTGCAGGCGCGCCGCCGGGCATGAAGAAGGAAGACACCAGCATCAAGGCGGCAGGAATCATCAGCCAGAAGCTGAAGTTATTCATGCGGGCAAATGCCATGTCGGATGCGCCGATTTGCAGCGGGATCATCCAGTTCGCAAACCCCACAAAGCCAGGCATGATGGCACCGAACACCATGATCAGTCCGTGCATGGTGGTCAGCGAGTTGAACAGCTCAGGATTTACCAGCTGCAAACCGGGCTGAAACAATTCGGCGCGAATCAGTAGCGCCAAGATGCCGCCGATGATCAGCATAGTGAAGCTGAACAAGAGGTACAAAGTACCGATGTCCTTGTGGTTGGTCGCAAACACCCAGCGCTGCCAGCCGGTAGGGGCGTGGTGGTGATCGTCGTGGGCGTGATCGTGATGGTCGAGTACGGCGCTCATGGTGAGGTCCTTTTTAATTTTCTAGGTTCTGCCTGAGGTGCATTACTTGCGCAATGCCAGCACTTCAGCGGGCTGCACCAATTGGCCGGTCTTGTTGGACCAGTTGTTCTTGGTGTAGCTGATAACAGCTGCGATATCGGTGTCACTCAACGCCTTCCAAGCAGGCATTGCACCGTTATTCTGTCCATTCAACAAAACTGCAATCTGCTTGGTTTTGTCAGCATCCAACACGACAGCCGAACCATCCAATGGCTTGATAGGACCCGCACCCTTACCGTTGGCTTGGTGGCAAGCAGCGCAATTTTGGGCATACACCTTCTCGCCGCGCTTGGAGATGTCTTCCAGAGTCCACACCTTGGTCGGATCATCTGCTTTGGCAGCCAGCTTCTTCTGCTCGCCGGCAACCCACTTGGAATAGTCTTCCGCAGACAGCACCTTCACATGGATAGGCATATATGCGTGTTCTTTGCCGCACAACTCTGCGCACTGACCGTAATAGTCGCCAACCTTCTCGGCACGGAACCACGTGTCACGGACAAAGCCCGGAATCGCATCTTGCTTGATACCGAATGCAGGAACCATAAACGCATGGATTACATCGTTGGCGGTCGTGATGATGCGGACCTTTTTGTCCACAGGAACCACCAGAGGGTTGTCAACCTTCAACAGGTAGTTATCTACAGACTCGCCCTTCTTGGGTCCGCCGGCATCCGACATGGCCCGCTGATCGCTGTCCAATGTGGAAACGAAACCAATCCCTTCGCCTTCACCCTTGATGTAGTCATAGCCCCACTTCCACTGCATGCCTGTGGCCTTGATGGTCAGGTCTGCGTTGGTCGTGTCTTTCATAGCCACCACCACCTTGGTGGCGGGAAGTGCCATCAGGATCACGATGACAAAGGGGACGATGGTCCAGATGACTTCCACGGTAACTGATTCGTGGAAAGTCGCCGGTTTGTGCCCGACTGATTTGCGGTGCTTCCAGATGGAATAAAACATGACGGAGAAAACCGCCACAAAAATCACTGAGCACACAATCAGCATGAACCAATGCAGCCACTGCTGCTCTTGTGCGATCTTGGTGACCGCAGGGGCCAGATTCAACTGATTGACCGCCGGTCCGCCCGGCAGATCATTCACAGCATGCGCTTGCGTCAACAGGGAAGTGCCGGCAAAAGCACCAGCCGCCCACAGCATAGACGCCAGTTTTTTCGTTGTGTTCTTCATCTCGCTCACTTTTTGATGCCCCAAAATAATCCAACGCACCGGGTTCACGCGCCGCCCTTAGACAGCTCGCAGTGCCGAACGTATTTCCTTGGCCAGCTGCGGACGCAACTCAGGCCTGATATATCGCCCGACCCGGATGGTTTTCCCCCGCTCAGATAACTCAATCAACGATGAGTCATCCGCCCGAGGCTCCACCCTCACCCAGCCCCTTTGAAATTCCGCACGCTCCAAGCGCCCCGCGCATTCCAACTCCACAACCAGCCGGTTTTCCAGCAAGGATATGTGCTCGCCGTCAGTTGAATGCCGCGCGTAAACCAGGAACGCCAGCCCCACCGCAATCAGCTCAAGTGATGCAAAAGGGATCACCAGCGTGGCGCCTTGAAACCAGAAAAAAAGTCCGATTCCGATAGACACCGCACAAAGCGATATGTAAGTCCATACCAGCTGCAGGGGCGTTACAGAACAGTTTCGCCTTAGAAGCCAATGAACATGCTGCCCTTGTACCGTCGCAAAGCGAAAAACCAAATTCGTCATGCGTGTCACCCGAAATTGACCGGCCGTGCACAGGCTTGGTCAAGATTGGAGGGGGGAAATGCCGTCACCTCTTTTCCTATCATTGTATGACAGTAACGGACTTGACCGGCATCAGCCTCGGGCATCGGCTGAGTGAAACTGTGGGGGTTTTGCCTACTTCTTCAAGACGGCGCGCATGTCATCCAGAGAAACCCTAGTTTCCGGTTGGAGCTTGACTTTGGGCTTGGGCTTGAAGGCATGCCCATAGACCACCTCGAAGGTCAGACTTAGCCGTCCGTCTGTGGAACGGGCACCCAAGCGATTGCTGATCCGTTCAAGCAGATTCCGCTTCCAAGATCTGGCGCGCATACCGGGGAATCGCGCGACATGCAGATTACGCCCCAAACCTCGCAATTCGTCCAGCAACTTCTCAGCCGTGGAGTAACTCAGTGTTATCCGTTCCATGTCCATGACGGGCTCGGCAAAGCCGGCATGCACCAGCATGTCACCCCAATCATGCATATCGGTGAACTGGTGGTGAGGTTGTGACCAACCCGCATCAGCATAAACGTCCCTAATTTCACGCAAAGTGTCCGGTCCGAGGCAGGAAAACATGGCGAAGCCATCTACTGCCAAAGCCTGGTGCCACCGATTTATCAGTGCTTGGGGGTCTGCGGCCATGTGTAAAGCCATATTGGCCCACAGCATCTGCACCGGTTCGGTGGGCAGCCCGAACTGAACAGCCCCGCTCCCCCAGCGTGCAGGACTCCACCATGCGGGCGACAAGGCATCGCGGCTCACGGCCAAGCCCGAAGGCGATTCCTCATGTACAAATGCCCTGGCTTGTGGATAGCGCTTCTGGACCAAGGCATGCGCTTCTAGGCCACCCCTGGCGGGCGTCCAATCCAGCCATGCGGACGGCTTTTGCACGATCCATTGCAGGCGGTCTTCCATGCGCCGTGCAACCTCCTCGTGCAACCAGGGCGACTGCGCGGCAGGCACGCAAGCCCAGCGGGCAGCGGCAACGGGATCGATGGTGGGAGGCTTGTGGGTGGTCATGGGCCGGGGAAAAGCAAAGCTGGGGGAGTATATTGGGCGGATGTTCAGCGCATGGGCTCGAGGGTTAAGCCGCGCAGTGCCCAGCACCTGCGCCGTCTGTCATGCGTGGCCCGCGCAAGCCGTCTGCGAGGATTGCATACAGGCATTTGGTCAACCGGTCCACCGTTGCCCGTCATGCGCACTGGCCCTTCCGGACACCCTCCGTCAATGTCGCGCGTGCACCCACGCGCCACCGCCATGGGACAGCGCCTTGGCTGCCGTGGACTATGCCTACCCGTGGGACCGGCTGATCGCTCACTTCAAGTTTCAGGAGAACCCCGCTTGGGCGGGCCATTTCGCCGCACTCATGCGCAGCGCGCCTTGGGTAGAACCGGCGCTGGAAGCGGCAGACTTTGTCATCCCCATACCGCTGGCCAGAGAACGCCTGCTGCAAAGAGGCTTTAACCAATCCGCCTTACTGGCGCGTCACCTCAGCCCTGACAAAACACTGGAGCAAGTGCTCCTGCGCGTTATCAACACGCCTGCACAAAGTGCACTGGATCGCAAAGACCGCCAAGACAATGTGCGACATGCTTTTGCCATGGAACCCCTCCGCCAGGGCGCTGTGTCGGATAAGCGCATCGTGCTGCTGGATGACGTGATGACCAGCGGTGCTTCCATGAGTGCGGCGGCGACAACCCTGCGGCACGCAGGCGCAGCGCACATCACTGCGCTGGTCTTCGCCCGCACCGGCGTGGATGCCGCTACTGCGTAGACAATGACGGCATGTTTCATATTGTTTTAGTTGAGCCCGAAATCCCTCCCAATACGGGCAACGTGATCCGCCTGGCGGCCAATACCGGCTGTCGCTTGCATTTGGTGGAACCTCTAGGTTTCTCCATGGACGACAAGCACATGCGCCGCGCCGGGCTGGATTACCACGAGTACGCCGAGCTCAAGCGCCACGCCAGTTGGCAGCATTTTCTGGACGCAGAACGTCCGGCGCCTGACCGCCTGTTCACCCTCACGACCCGCGGAACCCGCAGCCCGTTTGAGGTGGCGTTTCAGCCCGGGGATTGGCTGGTATTCGGCTCGGAAACCAAAGGCATTTCTGATTTCGTACGTATGTCCTTCAGCCCGGAACGCAGCCTGCGCCTGCCCATGCGGCCGGATCAGCGCAGCCTGAACCTCTCCAACGCAGTCGCCGTAACGGTATTTGAAGCCTGGCGGCAGAACGGATTCGGCGCCTGAAGAGCGTCAAATCACCCTTATTTAGGGGTATTGGCGCACCAAGGCTTCAGCCACACACGCAGGTTTGGCGGCTCCCTCTCGCTCAATGGTGACTTCCCAAGCCTGCTGTACGCCACCGTTGTCGACCGGCAGCACCTCCAACAACTTGAGATGCGCGCGCAAACGGCTGTTGACCGGCACCGGCGAAATGAAGCGGACTTTGTTCAGGCCGTAATTCACTCCCATCCGCACATTGAGCACCTGCATGCTGGATTCCATCAACTGCGGAATCAGCGACAGGGTGAGAAAGCCATGGGCAATCGGGGTGCCGAAGGGACCTTGTGCTGCACGCTCCGGATCCACGTGGATCCACTGGTGGTCACCGGTTGCCTGCGCGAATTGGTTGATCTGCTCCTGGCTGATGGTCAGCCATTCGCTCACAGCTACCGTGGTACCGACGTGGGCGGACAACTCCGCCAAGGTGTTGAATGTTTTCATGCCGCCACTCTAGCCAGCCGGCACCTGCTCCCTTGTTGCCACGGTGACAGGTGACGGGGAATTACGCATCCAGCCACTGGCAAATGGCTTGCCACTGCTGCAAATCCCGCTCGACCTTGCCGGGCGCGACATCAAAAATGGTCAGCCCCCGAGCAATTACCTGGATGTAGTTTTGGGTATCGCGCACAAAGCCCAGCACCGGCAGGTCCAACCCGTCGACAAAGTGCTGCAGCTGATCGGAAGCCAGCGTCCGCTCATCCACTCGCATGCCGACAATGCCCACCTTGAACTTACCCGCCCGCGAACTGGCGGCCAGCTCATCCAGGAAAGGCTTGGTTGCAAAGATATCAAACACACTGGGCTGCAAAGGCACCACCACATGGGTGGCAATTTTCAGTATTTCCTTAAGGCGCTTGCCGTGCAGGCCGGCCGGGGTGTCGAGCACCACGTGGCTGGTGCCCTTGGGCGGCTTGGCAACGCCCTCCTCGTTCAACTCCCATCCCGTGATGGGTTTGGCCGCCGGCGGGCGAAGCCCCAGCCACAGCTTGGAAGATTGCTGGCGATCCGCATCGCCCAGCATGACGGCATGCCCCCTGGAGGCGAAGTAACCGGCAATTTGGGTCGACATTGTGGACTTTCCGACGCCCCCCTTGGGGTTAGCAACAACAACCACGGGCATAGACAGCTCCTCCACTCCATGAACTGCGCTATGTTACGGCCATGGTCACTGAAAACCAATCTCACCCCATCTACGTCGTTGCCGCCCACCCCAACTGGCGGAACTCCCACGTCAACCGCCAACTCCGCCAGGCCGCTGTCTCTGCCGAAAGCGTGGCGCTGTGCGACCTGTATGAGAGCTATGCCGACTACGCCATCGATGTACAAGCTGAACAGGAAAAACTCGCCGCAGCCCGTCTGGTCGTGCTGGTGCATCCGGTGCAGTGGTACTCCATGCCTGCACTACTCAAACTCTGGCTGGATGAAGTGCTGAGCTACGGCTGGGCCTATGGCCATGGCGCCAAAGCGCTGCAAGGCAAAGACTTGTGGCTGGTCGCCAGCACTGGCGGCCCTGAGGCTTCTTACCACCCACAGGGTTACAACCGCTATTTCTTCGACGCTTTCCTGCCCCCCTACGAGCAAACGGCTGCTTTGTGCGGCATGCGTTTTCTGCCGCCCATGGTGCTCCATGGTGCACATAGCGCGCCGCAAGCCGACGTAGAAAGCCACGTCGCTACCTTCGCAGAGCGGCTGCGCAGCTACCCCGAATGGCCGGAGTTGGCGGAACTGGAAAGCACTGCAACATGCGATGTGCCGGATGCAGACCGGCCTGCCGGCTCAGCGACCTTGCAAGGAGACCTGTGACATGGAGCACGCACCGGCCTGGCTGATCAACAGCCTGATTTACTTGAGCGCAGCGGTGATTGCCGTTCCCCTGTCCAAAGCAGTCGGGCTGGGCGCCATCATCGGCTACCTGGCCGCGGGTATTGCCATCGGCCCCTGGGGCGCGGGACTCGTCAACAACGTGGAAGACATTCTTCACTTTGCCGAGTTCGGCGTGGTGCTGATGCTGTTTCTGGTGGGCCTGGAGCTGGAGCCGCGGCGACTGTGGAGTCTGCGTCGCTCCATCTTCGGCTGGGGCGCCCTGCAGGTGCTGGGTTGCACGGCCTTGCTGATGCTGGTTGCCATGGCCTGCGGTGTGGGCTGGCGCCTGAGCCTGGTGGGGGCGCTGGGGTTGGCGCTATCCAGCACCGCTATCGCGCTGCAGGTGATGGGGGAGCGCAATCTGATGCCGACCCAAAGCGGCCAGGCCGCTTTTTCCATCCTGCTGTTTCAAGACGTGGCCGCCATCCCTATTTTGGCTTTGCTGCCCCTGCTGGGCGCCAGTTCAGGATCAAATGACGGCCTGGCGCCCATGGAATATGCGCAAGCAGCTATCAAAATAATAGCGGTTATTGCCGGTATTGTGCTCGGGGGCCGCCTGCTGTTGCGCCCCCTGTTCCGTTGGATCGCCCGGTCACGCACCCCCGAGATCTTTACTGCGGCAGCGCTCTTGTTGGTGGTGGGCATCTCGGCGCTCATGTTGTTGGTGGGCCTGAGCATGGCGCTAGGCGCTTTTCTGGCCGGCGTGCTGCTGGCCGAAAGTGAGTACCGCCGGGAACTGGAAACCGATATCGAGCCCTTCAAAGGATTGCTGCTGGGCCTCTTCTTTATTGCGGTGGGCATGAGCATCGACTTTGGCGTGCTCCTGGCCTCCCCGGGCACCATGGCGCTGGTGGTGGTGGGTTTTCTGGTGGTGAAGGCCGTGGTGATTTACGGGCTGGCCCGCCATATTCAACTGCCGGGGCCGGAGCGCCCAGTGTTCACCTTGCTGCTGGCGCAGGGCGGGGAATTTGCCTTTGTGGTGTTTCAGGCCGCGGCCGGGGCAAATGTGTTTTCTGCGCCAACGGCCTCACTACTCATAGGCGCCGTGGCCGTCTCCATGCTGCTGAGCCCTTTGGTGCTGGTCGCGGTGGACCGGTGGGTACTTCCCCGCTTTGCAGGGCGCAAGGGGCCGGCGCTGGAAGAAATTGCAGAGCCCCAAAGCGCGCCGGTCATCATTGCCGGATATGGGCGATACGGGCAGATTGTGGGCCGCGTCTTGCTCGCCGAGGGCATTCCCGCCACGGTGCTGGACCACGATGCCGACATGGTCGAAGCCGCGCGCAGCTTCGGCTACCGGGTGTTCTTTGGGGATGCCACCCGCCTGGACCTGCTACGCACGGCCGGCGCCGGGACCGCGCGTGTACTGGTGGTGGCGGTAGACGATGTGGAGCAGTCCCTGGCCATTGTGGATCTGGCGCGTGAACACTTTCCCACCCTGCCCATCGTGGCCCGCGCCCGCGATGTGACCCACTGGAACCAACTGCGCGAACGGGAAGTCACGTTGGTCGAACGTGAGTTGTTTGAGTCCAGCCTGCGCAGTGCCCGCAGCGTGCTAGAGGTGCTGGGCCAACCCGCCCATATTGCCCGCCAGAGCACCATGCGCTTTCGCCAACACAACCTGAAGCTGTTCGAGAAAATGCGCCCCCATTTCAAGGACCGCACCAAGCTGATTGCAGCTGTCAAACAAGGCCGTCAGCAGCTGGAGGAGCAAATGGCCCAGGAACGTGCCGAACGGGAAAAGCGCAGGGGTCCCGACTGGAGCGGGCAGTAAAGCCCGTGCTAACCTCTGGCCATGTTCAATCCATCCCAAGAAGACGTACGTCGATTTTTCTGCTCCGTTTACACCAAGTCCCGCGCTGGACAGGCGATGGAAGCTATTGAAACCATAGCAGCCCAGTGGATGGACGAGCATCCTGAATACCAGACGGACTTTGCGGATGTCGATCGGGCCTTGTCGACCATGTACGAGGCGACCGAGGGGCGTACCAACCCCTTCTTGCACCTGAGCATGCACCTGTCCATCAGCGAACAGTGCAGCATCGACCAGCCCCGGGGCATACGGCAGGCGGTAGAGCTGTTGACCCACAAGCGGAACTCTTTGCACCAGGCACACCACGAAGCCATGGAGTGCCTTGGCACCATGCTGTGGGAAAGCCAGCGCGCCGGGCGACCACCGGATGGCGATGCCTACATCGCCTGCGTGCAACGCCACGCCACCAAAGACTAGGTCCGCGTTTTCACCAAACCGTCACAGGTCTTGTCACGGCTCTGCCATCAAGTCTGGGTAGCATGAAATTTCCGTTTCCTGGAGACTTCGTGTATGCAAGACTTTCTCACACAACTCAAGATCCAGCGCTGGGATGACCACCGCTATTACCACCACAGCCGCATCAACCAGTCCCTGCACTTGTTGAGCGCGATCAGCTTTCTGGTCGCTTATGCGCTGCTATTCAAAGACCCGGCCATCGCGGCCCTGGTCGCATGGCTGGTGTCCATGACATCCCGCCAGGCAGGGCATTTTTTCTTTGAGCCATTGGGATATGACCATGTCAACAAGGCCACCCACGAATACAAAGAAGAGATCAAGGTCGGCTACAACCTCCAACGCAAAATAGTGCTCATGGCCATCTGGGCCGCGGCACCGGTTGCACTCTGGATCGACCCCACCCTGTTCGGCTACTTCGAGCCATCCAGCGGCATGGAAGCTTTCATGCGCCACACCGGCGAACTCTGGCTGTTCGTTGGCGTGGGTGGCCTGATCTTCCGCACCGTGCACCTCTTCTTCATCAAGGACGTGATGTCCGGTCTGGTGTGGATGACCAAAATCATCACCGACCCCTTCCACGACATCAAGCTTTACTACAAGGCACCTCTGGCCCTGATGCGCGGCGAACTTATCGAACCCCGCGGCAATATGGATCACGCACCTACCTGACCGGAACCCGTCGCCAGGTTCCGGCCCTCTGAGGCTCAGAACTTGGCGGCCAGCATCTCCCGCAGGATGCGGCGCTTGATGACCTTGTGCGTCTGGGCGCTATCGGTCCACCACCAACCATCCTGCTGCATCGCCTGACCCGCCGCCACAAACCGGCGGGTTACCTCCTCAAAGTCCGCATCGCTGAAATTCAGGCTGAAGATCATGCGACCGGTTCCCACCCAGCTCAAGGCCAGCCCTTGCAAACGCAAATAGTGCTGAAACAACCAGTGGTAGCAGCCGGGCTGCGTGTAGGTCACGGTCCAGATGGTCGACAGGTTGGCCACGCGAGCCGGCAGACCCGCTACCTCCATGGCATGGTTGAGCTGCGATGCTCGGCGGTTCCAGACACCGTCCAGATCGGTGTAGAGCGCTTGTACCTCGGGTGTTTCGAGCCTGCGCATAAAGGCATTCATGGCGCCCATCACATAGGGGTGCGAATTGAACGTGCCGCGGGCAAAGCAGATATCTGCTGGTGCTTCATCGCGGAAGCGGCGCATCCATTCGCGCTTGCCGCACAACACGCCGATGGGCAGCCCGCCGCCCAGTGTCTTGCCATAGGTCACCATATCGGCACGCACGCCGAAGTATTCCTGAGCGCCACCGGGCGCCAGGCGGAAGCCGACAAACACCTCGTCAAAGATGAGCGCAATACCGCGCTCATCGCAAATCGTGCGCAGGGTTTTGAGCCATTCTGTGTAGGCCGCTTTGTCGAATCCGGCTTTGCGCGAACCGTCCAGCAAGGAGCCGTCGCTGGGCGCCGGCATGTTGGGGTGCAGGGCCTGCAAGGGGTTGATCAAGATGCAGGCAATGTCACGGCGCTTGCGCAGCACGCGCAGAGTGCCCTCGCCCATTTCAGACAAGGTGAAGGTGTCTTTGGCCGTCATCGGGTTGCCGATACCGGGCTGCACATCGCCCCACCAGCCATGGTAAGAACCGCAAAACCGCACCAGCTTCTTGCGGCCGGTGTGGTAGCGGGCCAGGCGCACGGCTTGCATCACTGCCTCGGTGCCGGACATGTGGAAAGACATCTCGTCCATGCCCGAGGCTTTGCGCAGGCGCTGCACGTTGTCCACCATGACCGGGTGGTATGCGCCCAGCACCGGACCCAGGTCGCGCGCGATGGCAGCGCCTTCGTCAATGCACTCTTTGTAAAGGTCATTGCCCATCAGGTTCACGCCATACGAGCCGGTCAGGTCGATGAACACATTGCCGTCCAGATCGGTCACGGTGACGCCGGAAGACGACTGCAAAAAGGCACCGATCTTCAAGCCCTGCTTGACCATAGCTTTGAACTGGTAGGGCACGCGGTAGGCACTGACGAACTGCATGTCCGACAAGCCATCGATCACCGAAGCGCCCGCCTCCAGGGTCTTGGGGTAACGCTGTGCAATGCCTTGCACCAGCGCGACAAATGCCGCCTTGCGGCGTGCCACCACATCGACTGGCGCACCGTCTACGGCGAAAACCTGCTGCTCGTCGTAGCTGTAGTTGGGCAGCAAGGAAGCCAGCAAACGCGCATTCCGCGGATGGCCTGCCAGCGAGCGGTGCTTGGCCAGCGAGAGCTCGGCGCGCGCCTTCAATTTGCGCAAAGCCGCTATGGCCGCCGCCGTTCCCACGCCGGCCAGCAGCAGGGTTTGCAGTTCTAGAGATTCATTCACGACATTCACCTTTCAATCCAACTTCACTATCAACAATCACCATGCAACTACGTGCACAGATTCAAAAAATCCTCAGCCAGGAAGACCCGAACTTCCTGCTGACCAACCGCATTCCGCGCCAAGCGCTCACCCGCTTTCTGGGGTGGTTCAGCAAGATCGAGCAGCCGCTGGTGCGTGATGCCTCTATCGGCATCTGGAAGTTCTTTAGCGACCTGGACTTGCGTGAAGCCAAAAAACAGCGCTTTTCCAGCATGCACGACTGCTTCACCCGCGAACTCAAAGACGGCGCCCGTCCCGTATCGCAAGATGTGGATGCCATGACCAGCCCGGTCGACGCCATCATTGGCGCGAGCGGCCCTATCGAAGGCACCCGAGTGTTCCAGGCCAAAGGCTTTCCCTACACGCTGGAAGACCTGCTGGGCCCGGACGCCGACGTCAGCGAATGGCGTGACGGCAGCTTTGTGACCTTGCGACTGACATCCAGCATGTACCACCGCTTCCACGCGCCCCACCACTGCACCGTGGACGAAGTGCGCTACTTCTCGGGCGACACCTGGAACGTGAACCCGATTGCCCTCAAACGGGTGGAAAAACTGTTCTGCAAAAACGAGCGCGCCTTCATCGGCACCCGACTGAGCGGCCCCGGCCCGCTGCAGGGGCAACGCGTGGCACTGGTTCCGGTGGCTGCGGTGCTGGTAGCCAGCATCCGGCTGCACTTTCTGGATGTGTTGTTTCACCTGAAATACACCGGCCCCAAACGAATTGCCTGCAACGCAAGCTTTGAGCGCGGGCAGGAAATGGGCTGGTTTCAGCATGGCTCCACCGTGATCGTGCTGGCGCCCAAAGGCTTTGTGCTCGACGCAGGCTTAGAGCAGGGGTCGCGCGTGCGAATGGGCCAGCCGCTCCTTCGCTGGCAATCCTGAGGCACTCGCCCTGCTCGCGGGGACGGAAGCAAACGGCCGGCCGTGGCGCTCCAGTACCGAGCGCAAGGTGTGCAAAAACGTATCGGCCACCGCATCCCAGCTGCGGTCGGCCACAGCCTTGGCTGCCGCCGCGCGGAAACGCGCGATGCGTTCAGGATCCACCGCCAGTTGCACTGCGGCATTGACGAAAGACACGTCGTCGCCTGTAGGCACCAACACCCCGTTGTCACCGCTTTCAATCAATTCCAGCGCTGCGGCACAGTCGTACGACACCACGGCCAGCCCGCTGGCCAATGCCTCGGGCACCACATTGCCGTAAGTCTCCGTCATGCTGGGGAACAAAAACAGGTCGGCCGAGGCATAGTGCGCCGCGAGGTCGCCGCCTTTTTGCACACCGGCAAAGGTGGCTTCCGGGCACGCCTCGGTCAGCGCCTTGCGCAGAGGGCCATCGCCCACAAACACGAGCTTTACATCCGGCACGCGCGCTTTGATGGCGCGGAACGCGGCCACCACCAGTCCCACGTTTTTTTCCTTGGCGAGGCGCCCCACCAGCAGAATGACCGGCTCATCGCCCAGCACGCCCCATTGGCGGCGCAGGGCCTCGGATCGGTGTTGCGGGCCGAACTGCTCCAAAGCCACGCCACGCGACAGCAGGGTCACGTTCTCATAGCCACGTGCGGTCAGGTCTTGCACCAGGCTGCGTGTGGGCACCATGGTGGCTTGGGTGCGGTTGTGCAGTTTGCGAAGGTAAGACTCGATCGGCGTCTTCAAGAGGCCAATGCCATAGTGCTGCGAATAGCTCTGAAAATTGGTGTGGAACGAGCTGGTGATCGGCAGCTGCAACTTGCGGGCCGCCGCTACAGCAGACCAACCCAGCGGCCCTTCGGTGACCACGTGCACGATGTCGGGCCGCCGCTCACCCCACAGCTTGAGCAAGCGGTTTTTGGAGGGCATGCCGAACCGAAGCTCACCGTAAGCAGGCAATGGCACGCCTTTGGACAGCACTTCGTCCAGCCCTTCGTGCTGCAAAGTGGCCTGCTCGCGCGATTGGCGCGGTCGCACCACTTGGACCGAATGCCCCTTTTGCAGCATGCCGTTGACGAGCCACCCCAGCGTCATGGCCACGCCATTGACTTCGGGTGGAAAGGTTTCTGTCACGACGGCAATCCGCAAACTGGAGAGCTGCGGAGCGAAGGACTCGATAAGGAGGTCGTCGGAGGTTTTCACAAGTCCGAGACTAGGCACCCCACATAACAGCTTGATGATGCTTTTTTGACAGTTTGACGTCTATCAAGCCAGTCGCGCCGGCATCCACTGCCCGCGATAGGCAACGCACACCAGCACCATGCCCACCGTCACCAAAGCACCGAACCCCAATACCAATGTGCTGAGCTGCAAGTGCAGCGCGGTGGCGCCTGCATAGACCGCCAGCATGACCAGCATGCCCGCGTTCTCATTGAAACCCTGGACCGCGATGGAGCGACCTGCCGTCAACAAGGTGTAGCCACGGTGCTGCAATAGGGCATTCATGGGCACCACAAAGAAACCGGCCATCGCACCGACCACCACCATCAACACGGCGGCCATGGGAATGGATCGGACCCACAGCATGAGCGGGATGACCAGCCCCAATAGCAGCCCCAAAGGCAAGAGGCGTACTGCCCGGTCCAGTGCTACATAGCGGCTGGCGGCTATGGCCCCGGCCACGACACCCAGTGCAGTGACACCCTGCAAGTAAGCCGCTTTGTCCAGTGGCAAACCCAGGGCCTCATTCGCCCAACGCAGCACCACCAATTGCAAGGTCGCCCCGACCCCCCGCAGCAAGGTGGTCACCGACATGGACATGCCGCCCACGGCATCCCGCCACAAAAGAATGTTTTCACGCCAGAAACGAACCGCAAGGGCACGTGGGTGAATCGAATACGGGTCATACCGCGCACCGCTGTCAGGTATTACAAAGCACACCAGCATGGCCACGCTATTCAAAGCCAGCAACACCAGCATGCCCGCCAACAGGGCGGTGCCAGTAGCCCCCTGCCAGCTCCACAACAGCGGCCCTTGCAACACCGGCAACAGCGGACTGATCAATACACCGCCCAGCACGGTCCCGAAAATCACGGCGCATACCGTGGCACCTTCAAAAAAACCATTGGCCCGCACCAGCTCACTGGACGGCAGCAACTCGGTCATCAAGCCGTATTTGGCAGGGGCATACAGCGCAGCGCCCCAGCCCGCCACCACGATGGCCAAGAGCGGATCCACCCCGTGAAGCAGCAGCACCATAGCCACCACCTTGAGGGCATTCGACAGCACCATGACCCGCCCTTTGGGGAAGGCGTCAGCCACCGGCCCCACCAGAGGGGCCAGCAACACATAAAACAAGGTGAAGCCGATTTTCAGAAGGGGGATGCGCCAATCCGCCTCGGCCAGCTCCATCACGCGGGCAATCGCGACGATAAGGAACGCGTTATCCGCCAGGGTAGAAACGAACTGCACCGCAAGCAGCACATAGAAGGCACGGGGCATAGTTCGGGATGTGGCGTGCATGGTTCAGCAAAAGTTGAAGCTGCGCATGCTGCCGTTTGCATGTGAAGGCACGGTGACACCGGATGTGAAAAGGCCATGTCACGGTTTTGCCGCAAAGCTTGCCTAGCATCCGGCATCCAAGACAAGGGGGGCGACTTTGCGACATCACATGGCACGATGGGCCGCCAAAGCACTGATAGGCTGTGCGTACGTCAGCATTCCAATTGCACCGGCCCTGGCCAGCCTGGTGTTCTGGCGCAAGCGCTACCTGCGGGACTACCGGGGCACCATGCGCAACGCGCACCGCCATATCCGGGCCATGCAAGCCGGCCCCGCTTTGCATTACTTTCAAGACGTGGCCGGACGCGAGCGCCAGGTGCCGGAGCACATCGAGGGCGAGTGCATTCAGTGCGGCAACTGCTGCATGGACCACCAATGCATGTTTCTGGAACCCGCCGGGCCACAGCGCTTTCAGTGTGGCATTTACCACTCGCCTTTGCGTAAGGTTTCGAATTGCGGGTCCTTCCCGCTGCACAGCCACGACATAGCGCGCTACCAATGTCCCAGCTACTTTGTGGTGGACACTCGCATGCCGATGATCCCTATCGTGCCGGTCACTGCGAAATAGCCGGAAACGAAAAAGCCGCTCATCGAGCGGCTTTTGAATGTGGTAGACGCCGGAGGCTTACTTGAAGCGGCTCTGGGGAACCACTTTCAACTCCGTGGGCAAAGCACCTACGTAGTTGGCCAGCTCCTTGAGCTCGGCATTGCTGAACTGCTTGGCCACACCGCCCATGATGGCGTTACCGCGGCCGACGTTCGCGTTACCTTCAACCTTGTAAGCCTTAAGCGCAACATACAGGTAGTCGCTGTGCTGGCCGGCAATCTTGGGGTAGGTGGGGTCGATCGGCTTACTCAAAGACTCACCGTGGCAAGAGGCGCAGTTGCCTTTGGTCAGCAAGGCGTTGACCTTTTCAGAACCGGGAGCTGCTTTTTCCAGAGCGGGGGCACCTTCCACCACGCCGCTAGCTTCGTAATAAGCGGCCAAGTCAGCGATGTCCTGATCGGTCAAGGACGCGGCGATGCCCTTCATGGAGGGGTGCTTGCGCTCGCCCTTCTTGTAGGCGTTCAGGGAGGCAGCAATGTACTTGCCGCTTTGGCCGGAAATCTTGGGAACCTTATGAATTTCGGGGAAGCTGGCTTGGTAGCCCACGATGCCGTGGCAGCCGATGCACATGGCGTTCTTTTTGGCGCCGGCCTGCACATCACCCTGCACGCCCTCGGCATGAGCTGCAAAAACGGTCACAGAGGCGACAAGCGCGGCGGACAGCGACAAGAGAATTTTGTTCATTTTGCGAGGACAATCACAGAGTGATGACGTGGTGGTTGTATCAAACCATTATATCGACAAGGCCCTCCGTAGAACCCCTATGTTTGATCCCCATCAAGCGACAACGCCGAAGCATTTGCTATGAAATTCACCGGTACCTCCAACTACGTTGCCACCCAGGACCTGATGCTGTCGGTCAATGCCGCCATCACCCTGCAGCGCCCCCTGCTCGTCAAGGGCGAACCCGGCACCGGCAAAACCATGCTTGCCGAAGAGGTGTCTGAAGCTTTGGGCATGCCTTTGTTGCAATGGCACATCAAATCCACCACCAAAGCCCAGCAGGGTCTGTACGAATACGACGCCGTGAGCCGCCTGCGCGACTCGCAGCTCTCAGATGTGGACGGCGGTGAGCGCGTCAAAGACATCAACAACTACATCATCAAAGGCGTGCTGTGGCAGGCCTTTACCGCCGACCAGCCAGTTGCACTGCTGATTGACGAAATCGACAAGGCGGACATCGAGTTCCCCAACGACCTGTTGCGTGAGATCGACCGCATGGAGTTCTATTGCTACGAAACGCGCCAGCTGATCAAGGCCAAGCACCGGCCTCTGGTGTTCATTACCTCCAACAACGAGAAGGAACTGCCTGACGCCTTCTTGCGCCGCTGCTTCTTCCACTACATCAAGTTCCCGGACGCCGCCACCATGCAAAGCATTGTGGATGTGCACTTCCCCGGCCTGAAAAAAGAGCTGGTCAGCGCCGCCATGAAAACCTTCTTCGAGGTGCGCAACCTGCCCGGCTTGAAGAAAAAGCCCTCTACCAGCGAACTGCTGGATTGGCTCAAGCTGCTGCTGGCCGAAGACATTCCCGCTGAAGCGCTGCAAAGCAAAGACGACAAAATGGCCGTCCCCCCGCTGGTGGGCGCACTGCTGAAGAACGAACAAGACGTCACGCTGTTTGAAAAGCTGATGTTCATGCAACGCCATAACCGCTGATCGCCATGAGTTCCAAACTGTTGCTGGAAGGCATTTCGGATGCCGTGGGCTTTGTAGGCGGCGCATTGGCGGGTTTCTGGATCGGGCGCCTGCTGGGCTTGGACCTGTTTGCACCCGGCTATGGCAATGCCAGCGTGGGCGCGATTGTGCTGGTAGGCTTGGGCGGAGGCATCGGCTTGCAACTGGCACGCAAATGGCGTAACCGCCAGTCCGACACCCCCAAGGAATAAACATGGCATTCGTTGAGCCTGTCACCCTGAGCGCCCGCGGCGTGACCCTGCTGCCGCTGGCGCTGGAACACGAAGCCGGACTGCGGGCCGCCGCCGCGGACGGTGAACTTTGGAAGATCCGTGTGACCTCGGTGCCCGAGCCGGAAAACACTCGCAGGTACATTGAGGACGCACTCGCCATGCGCGAGGCCGGCCACCGCTTCGCCTTCGCCGTGACCGAAACGGCCACCGGCAAAGTACTGGGCTGCAGCAGCTACCACGACATCGTGCCGGCCATCAAGCGTGTTGAAATCGGCTGGACTTGGTATGCCAAAAGCAGCCAGCGCAGCCACGTCAACACCACCGCCAAGCTACTGCTGCTGACCCACGCCTTCGAAACGCTGGGCTGCCATGTGGTGGGCTGGCGCACCGACAACTTCAACTTCGCGTCCCAAGCCGCCATCGAACGCCTGGGCGCCAGACGAGACGGCGTCATCCGTGGCCACGCCCTACGCCGCGACGGCACCATCCGCGACACCGTGATGTACAGCCTGCGCAGCGGCGAATGGCCTGAGGTGAAAACCCAGTTGCTGTATCTGCTGGACAAACCCCGCACCTGAGGGCACCGCCATGCTGCTGGACTTCTTCTACACCCTGCGCTCTGCCAAGCTACCCGTCTCGGTCAAGGAGTACCTGACCCTGCTTGAAGCATTGCAAAAAGGAGTGGTCGGACCCAACACGCAACCGGCGGATGGTGAGGGCGAGGTCAGCGGCTACAGCATTGACGACTTCTACTTTCTGGCCCGCACCACGCTGGTGAAGGACGAGAAGCACTACGACAAGTTCGACCGGGCCTTCGGGGCTTACTTCAAAGGCATCGAACACGTCAGCGATTTCACAAAAGACATTCCGGCCGAATGGCTGCGCAAAAACCTCGAAAAGTTTTTGACGCCTGAAGAACAAGCCAAGCTGCAGGCCATGGGCTGGAATGAGCTGATGGAAACGCTCAAGAAGCGCCTCGAAGAACAAAAAGAGCGCCACGAGGGTGGCAGCAAGTGGATTGGCACGGGCGGCACATCCCCTTTTGGCGCTTACGGGCAGAACCCGCAGGGAATCCGCATCGGGCAGGACAAGAGCCGTAACCGCAGCGCTGTGAAAGTCTGGGACCAGCGCGCTTACAAAGACTACGACGACACCCAGGAACTCGGCACCCGCAACATCAAGGTGGCGCTGCGCCGTCTGCGCAAGTTTGCCCGCGAAGGCCATGAAGACGAGCTGGACCTTGACGAAACGATCAGCAAGACGGCGGCGAATGCCGGCTTTCTGGACATCAAAATGCGCCCCGAGCGGCACAACAACGTCAAGGTGCTGCTACTGATGGACGTGGGCGGCACCATGGACGACCACATCCAGCGGGTGGAAGAGCTCTTCAGCGCGGCCAAGACCGAGTTCAAGCACCTGGAGTTTTATTACTTCCACAACTGCGTCTATGACTTCATGTGGAAGAACAACCGCCGCCGCTTTGCGGAGAAGTTTGATACCTGGGACATCATCCGCAAGTACAACAAGGACTACAAGCTGATCTTTGTGGGCGACGCGACCATGAGCCCCTACGAGATTTTGCAGCCCGGCGGCAGCGTGGAATACAACAACGAAGAGCCCGGCGCCGAATGGTTGCAGCGACTGATGAGCGCCTTCCCCAAGTTTGCGTGGATCAACCCCGAACCCCAAGGCGTCTGGCAATACCGCCAGAGCATCGCGGTCATCCAACAGCTGGTGCAAAACAAGATGTACCCCCTCACCCTCAAAGGCCTGGAAGAGGCCATGCGGCACCTGACCAAATAGACATCGCCCCGCGACGGGGGATGCCTCGCGCGCGGGCCGATACAATCCCGCGTCCGGTCTCCGTAGTTCAATGGATAGAACGGCCCCCTCCTAAGGGGCAGATACAGGTTCGATTCCTGTCGGGGGCACCAGCCACTTTTACGTCGAATCAAGCTCTGGCGCACATGGAATATGCGCAAGCAGCTATGAAAAAGTGAGCAAATCAGCGCTGACGCAGCGCGATGATGTCTTCCCGGACCGCTGCAGCCCACGTCCTCCGGTCACGCCCCTCGGCGGTTTGCGGGGTTCCAAACGTCACCACAGCCTTAATGCCGTCGCTGCACAGCGTGCGCCACAGTGAGCCGAGCAGCGTGTCGTCTCCGATGTAGCAAGGGGCAAAGCTTTGTTGGCCTTGGGCGTCGGCAAACTGCAGGGCCACCGGCTGGATGGGCGCATTCACTGCGATGGCGGCCTGCAACAGGTTTGCGTGGAAGGGCAGCACATGGGTGCCGTCGCCGGTGGTGCCCTCGGGGAACACGGCCAGCACCTCGCCCAAGCTCAAGCGCTCGGCCATATGGTGCACCACGCGCATGGCGTCGCGGCGGGATTCGCGCTCGATATACAGCGTGCCGGCGCCGGTCGCCAGCGTGCCCACCACGGGCCAATGCTGAATATCGGCCTTTGAGATAAAACGGCAATGCCGCGCGGCGTGGATGACCACGATATCCAGCCAGGAGATGTGGTTGGCCGCCAGCAGCACCGGACCGCCTGCGGGTGGCGTGCCATTTACTACCAATTTGATAGCTAGCCGCGCAAGCATGGCGTGCGCCCAGGCCTGAACCTCTGCATCCCGCTCTGGCTGCGACAGCCGGGGAAACACCATGCGAATACGCCACGCGCCTGCCAGCACGTGCAGGAGTACCCGGCTGATTCGCCAGAGGGCTTTGAGTTGGCGCATGGTTTTTGGCTTGATGCGGCTTCAGGCTGCGGTGTAGGCCACACGACCACCGACCAGCGTGGCTTTGACGCGGCCGGGCAGTTCGTAGCCGCCGAACGGCGTGTGCTGCCCCTGGCTGACGAGTGCGGATGGCTCGACCACCCAGTGGGCGGCGGGGTCAAACACGCAAATGTCAGCCGCGCCGCCTGCTGTAAGGCGGCCCGCGCTGGCGGCAAAGGTACCCAAAGCACCACCCAACACCAGAGCTGAACGGCTGGTGACGGTGGCCACCGCTTCCGCCACGCCCAAGCCGCTTTCCTGCGCCCACTTGAGGGCGAGACTCAGCAGCAGCTCCAGGCCGGTGGCGCCGGGCTCGGCTTCGGCAAAGGGCAGTGTTTTTTCATCCGCGCTGACGGGGTTGTGGTCAGAGACCAGCGCATCGATGGTGCCATCGGCCAGGGCGGCGCGAAGAGCATCGCGGTCGCGCTGCTGGCGCAAGGGCGGGTTCAGGCGCATTCGGCTGTCGAAGTAGCCAATGTCCACATCGGTCAGGTGCAAGGAGTTGATGCTCACATCGCAGGTCACAGGCAGGCCTTCGGCCTTGGCCTGGCGCACCAGCTCCACACCGGCGGCGCTGCTGATGCGGCACAGGTGAACGCGGGCCTTGGTGGCGCGCACCAGCTCAAAGATAGTGTGCAGGGCAATGGTTTCAGCAGCCACCGGCACGCCGGAGAGGCCCATGCGGGTAGCCAAGGGGCCGCTGGCAGCCACGCCCTTGCCCAGGTAGGCCTCTTGCGGGCGCAGCCACACGGTGTAGCCGAAGGTGCTGGCGTACTGCAGGGCGCGCTGGGTGACCTGGGTGTTGAGCAAGGGCACTTCGGCTTGGCTGAAGGCCACGCAGCCGGCTTGGGTGAGCTGCAGCATTTCGGTGAGCACTTCGCCCTGCAGATTGCGGGTGAGCGCCCCCAGCGGGAACACGCGGGCCTGGTGCAGGCGCTCGGCGCGGTAGCGCAGCATTTCGACCAGACCGGCTTCGTCCAGCACGGGTTCGGTATCGGGGGGGCACACCACGCTGGTGACGCCACCAGCCACCGCAGCGGCCATTTCGCTGGCCAGCATGCCTTCGTGCTCGTGGCCGGGCTCGCGCAAGCGCACTGACAAATCGACCAAGCCCGGCGCAACGATGCAGCCTTGTGCGTTGATGATGGTTTGCGGGGCAAAGCCGGCGGGCGCAGTGCCGATGGCCAGGATGCGGCCGCTGGAGATGGCCACATCAGCCACGGTGTCGGTGCCGCTGGCGGGGTCGATGACACGGCCGCCTTGAATCAGAATTTGCATTGCTTCAGTCCTTGAATCTGGGTGCGAGTCGCCATCACGCTTCGTTGCCCGCGACGATGCTCATGACCGCCATGCGCACGGCGATGCCGAAGGTCACCTGCGGCAGGATCACGGCCTGTGCACCGTCCACCACCGCCGAGTCAATTTCCACCCCGCGGTTGATGGGGCCGGGGTGCATGACAATGGCATCAGGCTTGGCGAGTTGCAGTTTCTCGGGTGTGAGGCCAAAGCTCTTGAAGAATTCGTGCATAGACGGCAACAGCGCGCCGCTCATGCGCTCGTTTTGCAGGCGCAGCATGATGATGACATCGCAGTCCTTGATGCCCTCTTCCAAGGTGTGGCATACCCGCACGCCCATTTGCGCCATGTCGGAGGGCACCAGCGTTTTGGGGCCGACCACGCGCACCTCGGCACAGCCCAGAGTGGTCAGCGCATGGATGTCTGAACGAGCCACACGGGAGTGCAGAACGTCGCCCACGATGGCAACGGTGAGGTTAGAAAAGTCTTTTTTGTAGTGCCGGATGGTGAACATGTCCAGCAGCCCCTGGGTGGGGTGGGCATGGCGACCATCGCCCGCGTTGATCACATGCACATGGGGCGCCACGTGCTGGGCAATCAGGTAGGGCGCGCCGGACTCGCTGTGGCGCACGACAAACATGTCGGCGGCCATGGCGCTCAGGTTGGCGATGGTGTCCAGCAGCGACTCCCCCTTGCTGGCACTGGAGCGTGCAATGTCGAGGTTGATGACGTCCGCGCTCAGACGGGTGGCAGCAATCTCGAAGGTGGTGCGGGTGCGGGTGCTGTTCTCAAAGAATAGGTTGAACACACTTTTGCCGCGCAGCAAGGGCACTTTTTTGACTTCGCGGTCGTTGAGCGACACGAAGTTGGTAGCGGTGTCCAGAATGTGGGTGAGGATGTTTTTGGGCAGTCCTTCGGTGGACAGCAGGTGGATCAGCTCGCCGTGTTTGTTGAGTTGCGGGTTGCGCTTGTACAACATGCTCAGGCCTCCTGCACATCAAAAGAAAACACACCCTCAGCGTTACGCGCCAAGGCCAGAGACTGGTGCGCTGCCAGGCTGACCCGCGCGGCCGCGAACTCGGCCTGGATGGGTAACTGGCGCCCGCCGCGGTCTACCAGCACCGCCAAGCGCACTTGGGCGGGGCGGCCGTAGTCAAACAGCTCGTTAATCACGGCGCGGATGGTACGGCCGGTGTACAGCACGTCGTCCAGCACCAGAATGTCGGCGCCATTCACATCAAAGGGCAACTGGGTCTGGCCACCGGAAGAAAGGCCCCGTTTGGCGAAGTCGTCCCGGTGCATGGCGGACGAAATCGTGCCATGCTTGCCCGCGAGCTTCAGGTCCGCCTGCAGGCGCTCGGCCAGCCAGGCACCTCCCGAGGTGATGCCCACCAAACGGGTATCTGCATTGCACAACTGCTGTACGCCGCGCAGGAGTTCGCGGTACAGCGCCTCTGCATCCAAAGCCAATGTGGTCACGGGAGGTTCCTCAAAAATTGTTCCAAAATAATGCAGGCCGACATGGCATCGGCGTCTTTGGCGCCACTGGCAATCGCCTCGGTGGTGCTGTAGCGCTCGTCCACCTCAAACACTTGCAGGCCGAAACGCCCTTGCAACTGGCGCCCGAATTTTTTGGCGCGGGCGGTGTTTTCGTGCGGGGCGCCATCCGGGTGGTAAGGCACGCCGATCACGATGGCATCGGGCTGCCACTCTTTGAGCTTGGCAGCCACACCATCAAAGCGGGCATTGCCCTCGGCATGGATGGAGCCTTGCGGCTGCGCGGTGCGCATAAGCCGGTTGCCAACGGCAACCCCGGTGCGCTTTAAGCCGAAATCAAATGCAATAAAGGTGGTGAAGGCGGGAGGCACAAGGGGCGTAGCGTCGCTCATGCGTGCCCCGCTTGTTGCGAAATCATCCAGGACTCCAAGCCCAAGAGCCCCAAAGCCCGGTCATAGCGTTGCTCCACCGGCGTGTCGAAAATCAAGGACTGGTCCGCAGCGACTGTCAGCCAGCTGTTTTCACCCAACTCGGTTTCCAACTGACCTTCACCCCACGCTGAGTAGCCCAAAGACACGAGTACCCGCTTGGGGCCGGAGCCCATGGACAAGGCTTCAAGCACGTCTTTGGAGGTGGTCATTTCCAGCCCGCCGGGAATGGTCATGGTGGAGGAGTACAGCGACTCGTCGCTGCCCTGGCCCTCAGCCACCACGGACTCATGCAATACAAAGCCACGCTCGGTTTGTACCGGACCACCTTGAAACACTTGCTGGCTGACCAGGTCCGCACGATGCAGTGGCAGATCTATTTTGTCAAAAAGGGCAGGCAGCGGCATGTCGGCTGGCTTGTTAATGACCAAGCCCAAAGCCCCACGCGCGGAGTGTTCGCACACATACACCACGCTTTTGCCGAACATGGCATCGTCCAGTCCGGGCATTGCGATCAGGAAATGATTGGTGAGATTGAAAGGTGCAGAATCGCCGGACATTGTTTGATTTTAACGGCTGACATGCAATCTCACTTCTCTACCGGGTTGGTTTGGTTCCGGCGCGACCTGCGCACCGAAGACAACGCGGCACTGTCCCGCGCGCTGGCTTGCTGCGACACCGTTTATTGTGTTTTTGTGTATGACACAGCCATTCTGGACAAGCTGCCGCGCCAGGACCGCCGGGTGGAATTCATACAAGAGTCTGTCACGGCATTGGAGTCTTCATTGCAGGCGTTGCGAGGACATGCGTCCCGCACACTGATCACTTTGCACGATGTGGCGCATTCTGCCATTCCGGAGCTCGCCAAACAGCTGCAGGCTAATGCCGTATTCGTAGCCCGTGATTACGAACCGGCCGCCGTGACCCGCGACACTGCGGTGCAGCAGCAACTTTTGGCTGAGGGCAAGCAGCTCGTTTTGGTGAAAGACCAAGTCATTTTTGAGGACCGGGAGGTATTGACCCAGACCGGCAAGCCTTACGGAGTCTTCACTCCCTATCACCGCGCTTGGCTGGCACGGATAGGTAGTGAGCTGGTACCAGGCCATGACGTCTGTCGTGGCCACGCGGTACTGGCTGCTGCGCCGGACGCCCTTGCCAAGCCATTGCCCTCGTTGGCGGACTTAGGGTTCGAAGCCACTAACCTGCGAGCGCTTGGCATGCATGGCGGCAGTGCTGCAGGCGAAGCGATGCTGCAGGACTTTTTGGGGCGCATGGACCGGTACAGCGAAGCCCGCAATTTTCCCAGCGTGAAGGGCCCTAGCTATCTGGGAGTCCATTTGCGATTTGGCACCGTATCTATCCGCAAGCTAGTGAACCTCGCCCTAAAGCGGGTGCGCACCGGGAGCGAGGGGGCCTCGGTATGGTTGGCTGAGCTCGCATGGCGCGACTTTTACTTTCAGATCCTTGCAAACTTTCCACACGTGGCAACGCAGGCTTTCAAGCCGGAATACGATGCCATTGCCTGGGAGCAAGGCGAGGAAGCTGAGGCTCTATTTGAGGCGTGGTGCGAAGGGAAAACCGGCTACCCGATTGTTGATGCGGCCATGGCTCAGCTCAACCAGACAGGCTACATGCACAACCGTCTGCGCATGGTGGCGGGCAGCTTTTTGGTGAAGCACCTTGGCTTGGATTGGCGATGGGGCGAGAAGTACTTCGCTCTCAAGCTCAACGATTTTGACCTCTCCGCCAACAATGGTGGTTGGCAATGGGTAGCCTCCAGCGGATGCGATGCGCAACCCTATTTCCGGATTTTCAACCCCGTGACCCAAAGTGAAAAGTTTGATGGGCAAGGCAAATTCATCAAGCGCTATCTGCCACAACTGGCTGACCTTTCTGACAAGGCCATCCATGCGCCATGGCTCGCGAAACCTATGGAATTGGCAGCTGCGGGAGTTCAGATCGGCAGCAACTACCCGGCGCCTGTCGTTGATCATGCGAAAGCCAGAGCACGCACGCTCGCGCGCTATGGCTTCCTCAAAAAATCAACGGATCAAGCAGGCGCTGCGACTGAGCAATAGCCCCGCACCAGACCCAGCAACTCGTCTTCCGAGTAGGGCTTGCCAAGGTAGTGGTCCACGCCCAACTCACGGGCGTGTTCACGATGCTTCTCTGCGATGCGAGAGGTGATCATGATGATAGGCAGTCTTTGCAGTTTGGCATCTGCGCGGATGTTGCGGGCCAGGTCGAAGCCATCCATGCGGGGCATTTCGATATCGGACAGTACGACTGCCGGGATTTCTTCCTGCAGCTTTTCCAGTGCCTGCAATCCGTCGTTGGCCAGAGCTACCCGGTAGCCTTCACGCTTGAGCAATCGCTGGGTCACGCGCCGGACGGTGATGGAGTCATCTACCACCAACACCAAGGGCAGCTGGGTTCCGGACGCGGCCGTTACAGCGGCTTTTGCCGGTACATCGGAGGTTGTTTCCAACAATGCATTTACTGGGGTAGCTTCAGTTCCAAGCCCACGGGCTAGGTCACCGTACACGGATGCCAATGCCACGGGGTTGTATATCAGCACCACGGCACCGGATGCCAGCACCGACATGCCGGCCAGACCCGGCAATCGCGCGAGTTGCGGACCGAGGTTCTTCACAACCACTTCGCGGTTGCCCAAGACTTCGTCGATGTGCACGGCCAAGCGCTGGCCCGCACTTCGGAAAATGGCAACCGGCAGCGTTTTGCCACCCGCATCCGTACTCTTGGCGGAGACCTGCAATAGGGCGCCACCCCAGAAGAAAGGAACCTGTTCTTCACCGAAGCTGAATGCTTGCTGGGCATACGCTGTATCGAGCTGGGCAGCGGGAACGCGCAGTACGGTTTCCATGATGTTGGCGGGTACACCGATGGAGAACTCGCCCATCCGCAAGATCACCACCTGTGTCACAGCGGTCGTCAGGGGGAGCACCAATTTGAAGGTTGTACCGGCGTTCGCCTGAGTCTGGGTCTCGATACGTCCGCCCAAGGCATGTACCTCTGCCCTCACCACATCCATTCCGATTCCACGCCCTGAGAGTTCAGTGACCTCGTCTGCCGTGGAGAAACCGGGCATAAAGATCAGGTTGGCAGCATCTGCATCGCTCATGGAATCGCCAACGCCAATCAGTCCCTTGGCTTCTGCTTTTGCGCGGATGCGATCCAAGTGCAGTCCGGCACCATCGTCCGTAAAACTCACAGTCACATCGTTACTTTCCTGATGGACCTGGATCGTGATGTTGCCCGAAGCCGCTTTTCCACCGGCTGCTCGGTCGGCCGGAGTTTCAATGCCGTGCGCCACCGCGTTACGGAGCAAGTGCTCAAACGCCGGTGCCATACGGTCCAATACACCGCGGTCGATTTCAATAGCGCCACCGGAGATATCCAGTTTTACCTGCTTTCCTGCATCTTTGGAAGCCTGCCGAACAACACCATACAAACGGTCAGAGATCCCGTCGAACTCCACCATTCGGGTACGCAACAAGTCCTTCTGCAACTCGCGTGCCTGCCGACCTTGGGCAATCAAGTCGTCTTCCGTACCCTCGACGGAGCGCTGCAAATTACGCTGAACTGTCGCCACGTCGTTGACCGACTCCGCCATCATGCGGGTCAGCTCCTGAACACGGGTAAACCGGTCGAATTCCAAGGGGTCAAATGCCTGAGCGGAATCCTTGGTCTGTGCCAAGCGCGATTGCATTTGAGATTCGGCCTGCAGCTCGACATCACGCAATTGCTGACGCAGACGATCCAAATTTCCGGTGAGCTCACCAAGAGAGGTCCGCAACTGGGTCAAGCGCTCATCCATCCGCGAACGGGTAATCATGACCTCGCCGGCTTGATTCACCAGCCGATCCAGCAATTGAGAGCGAACCCGCACTGACTGGTTACCCTGCGCACGCGGCGTAGCCATCGCTGGAGCTTGGATAGCGGGTAGCGTTTTTGGCAAAGGCGCGACAACAGACGTGGCATTCGTCACAGGCACCGCTTCCAGCGGTGCAGAAACTTGCTTGTCCGGCACACCTTCGGCATCCGACTCTGGCAACTTCCCAAGCGAGGAGAATGCGGCTTGCAGCGAATCGAAACGACCCAGCAATGGCTCCAGCTGAATGGATTGCAATCCTTCGGCTCCGAGCTGCTCGATGGACGACTCCATGCGATGACCCATTTCACCCATGCGCATGGCACCGGCCAAACGCGCACTACCCTTTAGTGTGTGCAACAACCGCAGCACTTCGCTGCGGGCGCCGAGGTTATTGGGTCTGGCAACCCATTGGCGTAAAGCGGAGCCCAGTTGGGGCATGAGTTCCGTAGCTTCTTCTTCAAAAATCGGCAGCAAATCTGCATCCAGATGGTCTTCAGCGTCCAGATCGTCGTCCTGCTCATCCAGGATCACAAGTGGTGCAGCCTCTGCCACTACGGCGGGCAAAACATCCGGCACATCGATCTCGAATGCATCCAGTACGGGGGAGGCCTCATTTACAGGAGCTTCCATCGATTCGGATAACGGCTCAACCTCTGGATCAGTGATGGAGGACTCCTCCATCACTGGCGCTGGAAACTCGGTATCAATGATGACCTGCAAGGAGTGCAGCACTTCTGCATCGGCTTCCTTCACAAAGCCAGCAGCAAATTGGTGAAGCAAGCGCCGTATGTCTTCGGCGGCATCGCAAAACACGGCCGCATGTGCAGACTGCACCTGACGGTGCAACTGCACGTGCTGCAGGGCTTGCTCCAGGGCCTTGGCCATATTGGAGAGCGCCATAAAGCCCACTGTCGCAGAACTGCCCAAGAGGGAGTGCGCCAAGGAAATCACAGAGTCCGTGATGGGATCGCTGAGCTCCATCGCCCATTCACCCAGCTCCGTTTGCAAGCGACGCGACCACTCGTCAGCCTCATTGAGATAGACGTTGTACAGCGGAATGCTCATGCGCAAGGAGCCGATGACTTTCATGCCATCGTCCGTGTCGGCGACTACGACCTCTTCGGCAGGTGGCTCCGGTGCAACCACCACCGGCTCTGGAAACTCCAGCACCAATGCTGACTCGCGGGGCTCCGGCTCCTCCACCGCGACCGAATCCGGGTGCGGTAGTGGCTCTTCGACATACATTTCCGCCAAGCGGGTTTCCAAGGGTGCCAGTTCTGTTTTTGCGGGTGACTCAAAGTCACCAAAATCGAAGTCACCCAGCTCCAGCTCTTCGGGCTCCGGCTGAGGGTCCAAGGGGACTTCTACAGAAGATGCACGTGAATCCAAGGCAGTCGTTTGCTCAAAGTCAAACATTTGGGTAGATGCAAAGTCTGCCTGCTCCACAGGCTCGCTCAATGAAAGCTCAAGCTCGCTCGCCAACTGCGTGGGCTCAAAGTCTTGCACCGGAACGGTTTCCAGCATATCGGGCGCACCGATTTGCGTTGCGGCGAAGTCCGCACTATTGAAGTCCTGCGTATCCGCCAGCAGCTCGGTGGCCTCTTCAACAAGCTGAGGCGGATCCAATGCTGGCAGAGGTTCATTAATCTCTTGTTCGACTGTCTGTAACTGCTCAACCGACTCCACTGGAGATTCCAAAGGTACTACCAAAGGCACCCATTGATCGTGCAAACGCAATGCATCAGAGGTTTTGCGGAATTCCGCAGCGCTCCACGAACTGGCGTCACCGGATTCAATATCGCGCACCCAACGCTCAAAAGCAGACATCGCTTCGGTCGACGTTGCAATGAGTGCTTCGCTGGCCGGACGCTGCTCTGCCAGCGATGTATTCAGAAGTTGCTCGAACGACCATGCTGCCTCGCCAAAGTCATTCAAACCCACCATCCGCGAACTGCCTTTCAGGGTGTGGAATGCACGCCGGAGTGTGGTTTGGTCTGCGAGATTGGTTGGATCAACCTGCAGTGCGGCAATGGCCTCTCGACCACGGACGACGACTTCACGAGCCTCTTCCAGGAAGATATCCAGCAATTCAGCGCTGTCATCATCATCTTCCGCTGCAGGCGCAGCAGTTATCACCACCGGTTGTGTTTTCTCAGCGTTGCCAACGGATTCAGGCAAAGACTGGCCCGTCAATGCGGCCAAAGCAGCCATGTCATCTTCGATGCCCTCTGCAGAAGACACCGAAGCCTCGGGCAATACAGAACGCTCGCGGCCCATCAGAGGCTTGAACTCACCAAGCTCTTCGTCATAGACAAACAAAGTTTTTGCGAGCGTGCGTTGATAGCTGAGCATGTCAATGAGAAAACCCATCGCCCCCAAGCTATTCCCTAGCTTTTCAAATATGCCGCTGCGCGCACTGACTTCATCTACATCGTCAACAAGGAACTGCTCGACACTCGCGCGCATGCGCAGCGCAGCAACCGAAGGTTGATCCAAGCCCAACACAGAAAAAACGCCGCGCATTTGCGCCAGCTGACTGGGGACCTCGCGAAGAGGACCTTTGTCGCGGGGGTCCCTGAAAAACTGATCCAGGGATTTTTCAACTTCTGCAAGCGTAGTCCGCAACTCATCCACAACGCTGCCCATGGTTTGACGGTCGCTGACCCGACGGTACAGCTC
Organism: Curvibacter sp. Hmag1.1; assembly: GCF_059769165.1. Lineage (NCBI taxonomy): Bacteria > Pseudomonadati > Pseudomonadota > Betaproteobacteria > Burkholderiales > Comamonadaceae > Curvibacter > Curvibacter sp. Hmag1.1. Next base: position 2,679,158 of record NZ_JBMBGX010000002.1, on the reverse strand, counting down.
CTCCATCCACCCCTCCAGCGGCTCTGGTTCACCGCCGTCGGTGACGTGCTGCAGTCGCTGGGCCAAGCGCGCGCTGCGGTCCGCCATTTGGTTATCTGTGGGATCGAGGTCCTCGTACGCTGCTTCAAGGTACAGGACAGAGGTCGCAACCTCCATCGCTACCGCTGGTGATGGTGCCGCTCCAGTACGTGCGGTGGCTTCAATAGCACGTGACAATGCCTTGGCCAATTCACCGCTTTCGGCATGCAACTTGGTCACAGCGTCTGCGACTGCAGCAAACTGCTCGGCTGCTGGCTTCAAGCGATTGACATCTCCACCCGCAAGGGCAGACCACGTTTCTGCTGCCGCAGCGATCCGCTTGCGGGCCAGCACCAACATGGCAGGGTCAAAACGCCCGAACTGCTCATGGACATAGTCAACCGGCTTGCTACGGTTGAGTCCATAAGCCTTTCGGACAGCCGCCAACACCGGAGCTTCAGATCCTTCGGACGGAATTGCACGCGAACAAAAGAAAACGATATCTTGCGCCAGCCGCTCAGAGACCGAATGCTGCCCTTTTGCCAAGGCGACGTATTGCTGAAGAATGCGGGACGCAGCGCGCTTGGTATAGACATCACCGTCAAACAGGCGCAAGGCCATGCCTTCAAAATAGGCGGCGCTCACCATCCAGAACGTCTGCTCTTCGGCCGAATGCGCGGAAGCCGCCAAACCCAGACTGATTGCCTGCAGGCGTCTGGCGGCTTTTTCGTCGCCATACTTCACCAAACGTAAAACGGCGTGATCCATTTCACGGCGTAAGTCCGGGCCGATAGCCCGCGGCTCTGTTCCTTCAGGGACAGGAATGGAAACCCATTGCCAGGCTGGTGGCCAAAGATCCGCTGGATGGATGCGCTCTGCGCCCGCCATTTCCAGCAAGGTCTTGTACTGAGGGAACAAAGCTACAGACGATGCGGCCTTGCCCTTCAAGACACCATCAAGATATTCGGTCAACGCGAAGCTTGCGCGCTCCATGCAGTTAGCGGCCTCATCACTGCACTGCTCGGGCCGCTGCACAAAGCGCTGGGCCAAAGACTCCATGGCCCTCAGAAATTTTGCCGGGGCCTCCAAGCCCACCATTTCCAGCGCGCCTACAGCCTGATGCAATTGCTGGCGAGCAATCCGCAAATGGCTGGCATCCAACTCTGTCAGATCAGATCCACGTGCGAGTTCCGCGTCGCGAACGAAACGGCGCATTGCTTTGGTTGCGCCGTCAAGCGACTTGCGCAGCTCATCCAAAACCCAAGCCAATGGCCCGAGATCGGTGATTGAAAGCTCATTGTCTCCGGGAGCGACAAGGTTTGACGACATGGGTTCAGGCTCTCCAGGAAATCACGGGGCAATCGAACGCGGCAAAGTGCGATCAGGAAATCTTGAATCGGGATACCGACTGACGCAACTCCTCGGCCATGCGGGACAGTTCCCGCACCTGGTTTGCAGTGGCACGGGTACCTTCTCCGGTCTGCTCGGTCACCGCGAAAATGTGCTGGATGTTGTCCGCCACCACGTTGGCAAGGCCGGCCTCACGGGACGCAGCATTCGAAATCTGTTCAATCAGATCCGCCACTTGACGGGACACCCGATCAATTTCTGTCAGTGCGGTACCGGCGTTATCGGAGAGCTTAGCCCCCTCCACCACACCCTGTGTAGAGCGCTCCATAGCGCCGATAGCATCTTGGGTGTCGGTCTGAATGGCTTTCACCAGCGCAGCAATCTGTCGCGTCGCGTCGGCAGAGCGCTCGGCCAAACGCTGCACTTCTTCCGCCACCACTGAGAAGCCTCGACCGGCTTCACCGGCAGATGCCGCCTGGATAGCTGCGTTCAACGCCAGAACGTTGGTCTGTTCGGTAATGTCAGAAATCAGCTCTGTAATTTCACCAATCTCTTGGGAAGATTCACCGAGTCGCTTGATGCGTTTGGAGGTTTCCTGGATCTGGTCACGGATGGAGTTCATACCACCGATCGCGTTTTGCACCGCCTGCAAACCTGATTCCGCCGCCTGGAGCGACTGGCGGGCTACCGTCGCAGACTCTTGCGCTTGAGCCGACACTTCGTTAATACGACCCGCCATATCCAGAACGGACTTACCGGTTTCACGAATCTCGTGCAGTTGCTCGTTGGAAGCAGCAAGCAGTTCGGTAGAGGTCGCATCCACATCTGCGGTTGTTTGGGCGACTCGGGCCGCTGTGTTCTGTACGTTGGACACCAGCGAGCGCAGCTCTTCCACCGTGTAATTCACCGAGTCGGCAATAGCGCCGGTAATGTCCTCGGTCACCGTGGCTTCCTGGGTCAGGTCACCCTCCGCCACTGTTTGCAATTCGTTCATCAGTCGCAAAATCGCAGCCTGGTTGGCGTCATTAACACGCTTGGCTTCCTGCTCCTGACGCTCCGCTTCCAATCGCTGATCTTCCGCAACCACCTGGCGTTTACGGCTGTCTTGCAACTGCACGTAAGACAAACCGCCAGCACAAACCAAAGCGAACAATGCGGCAACCACCAACAAAGCCAAAGATGCCCCACCGATACCAGCTTGACCTGAGAGTTTGGCCTGCAAATCCTCCAAGTTGCGGCGCAATGGCTCGCTGTCCGCAATGATCGCGCCCTGCGCTTCACGTGCAGAGACCAAGCCTTGTAAGTTACCCAGAATCGCACCCGCTTGAACACGAGTTTCCTCGTACATTTTGATCAACGCTTCGAGTTGCTCGCGAGTCGCAGCATCTTTGGTAGCGGTCAAACGCAGCTCCGTGCTACCAGACAGAAGCGCTTCTGAGATTTCCTTGAAAGTGTTCAAGTCCTTACCCAGCAAGAACACGGCTTCGGGGCTCACGCCTTCTGCAGTCAAGAACTCATTGGATGACTTGCCGATACGCTGGGTCAACATCACCAACTGGCCGACCGCAGAGATTTCAGCGGCGGGCGCATTTTGCTGCAACTTAAGGGAAGCAACTGTTTCGGCTACTTCCAGCAAATCTGAAGACTGCCGATTGATCAAACGCAACGCAGATCCGATTTGGGTCAGCATTTTCTGTTGCGCAATAACGGCCTTCGCGTTCTTGTCAGCACGTTCAACCAAGGGAATCACCTTCCCGAGCTCAGGCGCGAAGTCTTCGTTCAGTGCGTTGATGCGCATCTCGTCATCGCCAGACTGCAAACCTTTGACGGATTTGGAAAGAATGCCCGAGCTGTCAGACACGTCAGGGAACGCCTGAGCGCTTCCCACCACCGCCTGGGACACCGATTTCGCCAACCGCTGTGACTGCATCAGTGACTGGCCCGTCGCACCCAATTGCTGAGCAACGCGATCCGACTGGTTCAAGGCGTAAAAGGTGACACCCGCCAGCACCACCAAAGCACCGCCCAAGAGCACAAACAGCGTACGCTGGTGCTGAACCACGGTACGTCGACCCAGAAGGGGAATTGAAATCAACTCCCCTTCAGGTACCACTGGCTCATCCGCCAAACTGGGAGCAGGAGCTTGAAGAGGCGCATTTTGCGACTCCTGCAATGTTTCGTGCTCGGCACTGTTAACCGTCGCATCAGGCATCGCAAGGCTCAGGCGCGAGTCCAGCTCCGATTCAGGCTGCTTCTTGGAAAAAAGATTTTTCAATTGATCGACGACGGACATGGTGGGACCTTACGGATGAACTAAGCGCTGATGCTCAAAAACTGTGGAGACTGGGAAAGAATACGCAAGTTGATTTCTTGCCACGCTTCTCCAGCACTGTCGACAAAAACATTACCAAAAAAAGCAGGAGAACCTTCTGCAGGGCCGTGCGATTGGGAAAACGCATCCGCACCACGCAAGCCGGACAGGACATCAACTTGCAAGGCACAGTTCACATCCAAAGCTGCGTTCAGCGTCACGACACTGGGCTCTAGAGAAGTAGAGGTCTGGACCGGCTCTCCGGTTTCTGCAGACATGAAGGAAGCGAGATCAACCACACCGTAAAGTCCGCCTCGGATGTTCACCACACCCTTGAACCAATTCACCGCATAGGGCACGGGCTGGACATGGGTAAGCGGAACGATTTCACCAGACTGGCTGAGTGGAAAAAGGTATTTCCGGCCCGCAGCCTGCACCGCAAGCCATGCCACCGACATACCTTCGGCACGAGCGGCCTGTAACCGGCTGGCAAGCCGGGCCTGTAATTCTCGAAGTGCTTCTCTATTGGCCATGGGGCGCTGCGTTAACCCAGGGCCTTGATCTTGGCCAGCAGTTCGGATGCATCCACCGGCTTGGTGATGTAGTCCTTGGCACCTTGGCGCATTCCCCAAACCCGGTCTGTCTCCAGGCTCTTGCTGGTGCACATGATGATGGGAATGTCTGCGTACTCAGGGGTGCGGTTAATGGCACGGGTCAGCTGGAAGCCGTTTTGGCCAGGCATCACCACGTCCATCAAGATCAACTGGGGCTTTTCCTCAGCCAAACGCTTGAAAGCTTCATCTGCGTTCTCTGCCGCACGGACGGTATATCCGTTCTTCTGCAGGATCTCTGTCAGGTAGAGGAGCTCTGTCTTGGAATCGTCAACGATCAATACTTTTTGGATAGGCATCAGGCTGCTCCTTGCAATGCGGCACCGAATTGCTGCACAGCCTGCAGCAACTGGTCTTTGGTGAAGGGTTTGGTGAGGTAATCCTGCGCACCGACCATGCGGCCCCGCGCTTTGTCGAAGACGCCATCCTTGGAGGACAACATCACGACAGGGACCCCGGAAAATTTGGAGTTGCGTTTGATGATGGCGCAGGTCTGGTAACCATCCAAGCGCGGCATCAGGATGTCGCAGAAAATCATGTGAGGCTGGTAATCATTGACTTTGGCCAATGCGTCGAACCCATCCTCGGCGAGCAAGACGTCGTGCCCGCCCTGCTTGAGAAAGATTTCCGCGCTGCGCCGTATGGTGTTGCTGTCGTCAATCACCAGGACTTTAAAGGTGGGGGCGGTCATACTCAAAGGGCTTGGCTCCAGTACTCACATGGAAGGTCAGGACATGCAAATTCCGCACCCGGAGTGCGACATCAGATTTGCACCATTTCGAAGTCTTCTTTGCGGGCACCACATTCGGGGCATGTCCAGTTCATAGGGACATCTGCCCACAATGTGCCGGGTGCGATGCCGTGGTCAGGCGCGCCCGCGACCTCGTCATAAATCCAACCGCAAATCAAGCACATCCAAGTTTTAGTATCAGTCACAGCTTATAGGGCCTTCAAATAGAATGCAACGATTGTATAGAGCAGGTTTTGTCCAAAAGACCGCCGCCCGACTAAAGAACGCCATTCTGCACGATGACTTACCCTAATAAAGGCCTCTAGATGTCGGCAACACCCTCCCCGGAAATCGAAGATGCCATCGGTGATGATGGGCCCTCGGCCTGCGTCATGGCATTCAACGCCAACGACCCCAGCGGCGGCGGCGGCACCGCGGCCGACCTGACGGCCATTGCATCTGTTGGCGCACATGCCTTGCCGGTTGTCACCGGCGCCTACGTGCGCGACACCACTGAGATCGTGGATCACTTTCCCTTCGACGACGAGGCCGTGACCGAACAAGCGCGCGTCATCCTGGAAGACGTGCCCGCACAGGTTTTCAAGGTCGGTTTTGTAGGAACTCCGGAGAACCTCTCTGCCATCGCTGAAATGGCATCTGACTATTCCGATGTCCCCCTCGTGGCCTACATGCCGGACCTATCCTGGTGGGAAGAAGACAAGATCGATTTGTATCAAGACGCTTGCACAGAGTTACTTTTGCCTCAGACGACATTGTTGGTAGGAAACCACAGCACGCTATCCCGCTGGCTACTGCCCGACTGGGAGTCCGAAAAAAGCCCCTCTGCCCGCGATATTGCGAAAGCAGCCAACGCATTCGGCGTGCCCTACACCTTGGTCACCGGCATACCCTTGCCCGACCAATTCATAGATAACGTTCTCGCTTCACCGACCGCCGTGCTGTGCAGTGAAAAGTTCGAGCGCTTTGAAGCCATATTCACAGGAGCAGGCGACACGCTATCTGCGGCATTGGCTGCGCTGATCGCCAGCGGCACAGAACTCAACGAAGCCGTAACCGAAGCGCTGAGCTACCTCGATCGCTGCCTGGAAAACGGCTTTCGCCCGGGCATGGGACATGTACTGCCTGACCGCCTGTTCTGGGCACAACCCGAAAGCGACGACGAAGAAGACGGTGCGTTGTCCTCTGTAGAAACCGACTTCGAAGTCCCCCCCAATTCCACCCGACACTAACTGGCAGAAATTTTGTGACAGACCGTAACTTAGACCTTTTCGAGCGCGCCAAACGCGTGATTCCCGGCGGCGTGAACTCCCCTGTGCGCGCATTCAAAGCCGTGGGCGGCACCCCGCGTTTTGTGCAACGTGCGCAAGGCGCCTACTTTTGGGACGCCGACGGCAAGCGCTATATCGACTACATCGGATCCTGGGGTCCCATGATCCTGGGCCACGGTCACCCTGCAGTGTTGGAGGCCGTGCAAAAAGCAGCGCTCGACGGCTTCTCCTTCGGCGCCCCGACAGAACGCGAGGTGGAACTAGCCGAAGCCATCTTGGCACTGGTACCCAGCATGGACATGGTGCGGCTGGTCAGTAGCGGCACCGAGGCCGGCATGAGCGCCATCCGCCTCGCCCGCGGCGCGACTGGCCGGAGCAAGATTTTGAAGTTTGAAGGCTGCTACCACGGCCATGCCGACGCATTGCTGGTCAAAGCCGGCTCCGGCTTGGCCACCTTCGGCAACCCCACCAGCGCCGGTGTGCCGCCCGAAGTGGTGCAGCACACCCTGGTGCTGGAGTACAACAACATCCAGCAACTCGAAGAAGCTTTTGCCCTGCACGGCAAAGAGTTGGCCTGCGTGATGATCGAGCCGATTGCCGGCAACATGAATTTCGTGCGCGCCAGCGTGCCCTTCATCAAACGCTGCAGCGAGCTGTGCACCGAATACGGCGCGCTGTTTGTGTTTGACGAAGTGATGACCGGCTTCCGCGTCGCACCCGGCAGCGCCCAGCAGGTCTATGCACGCAGCATTCCCGGATTTGAGCCGGACATGACAGTGATGGGCAAGGTGATCGGCGGCGGCATGCCCTTGGCAGCCTTTGGCGGCAAGCGCGCGGTCATGGAGCAGCTGGCGCCCTTGGGCCCTGTGTACCAAGCCGGCACTTTGTCTGGCAACCCGGTGGCTACCGCTTGCGGCTTGGCGACCTTGGCAGAAATCAGCAAACCCGGCTTCTACGAAGACTTGGGCCGCAAAACACAGTCCCTGATCAGCGGCCTGCAAGCAGAAGCCGACAAAGCGGGAATCGACTTCTGCGGCGACTCTGAGGGCGGCATGTTCGGCTTTTTCTTATTCAAAGAACTGCCGCAAAACTACGCCAAGGTCATGACCACCGACAACGCGCGTTTCAACACTCTGTTCCACGGCCTGCTGGACCGCGGTGTTTACATCGCCCCGGCGCTCTACGAAGCAGGCTTCATGAGCGCAGCACACACCGATGCCGACATTGCAGAGACGGTCACCGCGGCGGGTGACGTGTTCAAATTGCTATCAAAATAGAAGCTATTTGCGCAAAGGAAACAAGAGCTGGAAACCGATTTGGCTTCCAGCCCTTGTTTTAAGGTGTTATCGAGGTTACCGGCTCGGCGAGATGGTAGCCACCTGCGCCATAGTGGCAACTCGGGTGGCCAGGCGCTTGCAATCTGCGGAAGTTTGGGCTGCTTGAACAGTTTGCAGCAGTCCGGCATCCCATCCTGAAATCCATTCCCTGTGCAGCCAGTTTCGACCGAACCCACGCTCAAGGGCACTCCAGGCAGCATCCAGCTCGGGATCTGGAGACTTCAAACAGCTCGCCAATCCCAAGCGAAGTTCTTGCAACCCCTTCTGCCAGCCATCTCGCTCATCGAGCGCCCTAGCTATCACGCTTTTTCGCATCGCAGACAAACCTTCTTGCCGCATGGCGACCAGTTCCTGCAATTCCTCAACCATCCGGCGCTCGTCAGGGGTTGCGGTAGCGTCGCGGGCAAGTGCTTCACGCAAATGCATCGACAGGCCTGAAGCTTGTCTCACCAACTCGTCATTCCAAGGCATACGCACTAGGAGAGTTAATGCCTGAAATGCCGCCTCGTTTCTCCAATCACTTTGCGTACCAGGATCGGCAAATACACTCTTCAATAATTCGAACCCATGGCTCGCTTGGCGCATGGACGATACAAAGTCCTGTTGACCGGGCTGCCGAGACAATTGAAAAGCGGTTGCGATGACTAGCCCGGGGTCGGCGAACAGCTGCTGCCTTGCAGACGAGTAAGGCGCAATGACGCGAATGGAACCGGTGCTACTTAGACGCCCTTCTTGATAATCTGCACGGACAACTTGCACCTGCCATTCGGCGAACCCCGCTAGAAGAAGCAGCACGCAAACGACGGCCACCACTCTACGCCGCATAATTTATTCGCCGACGTAGTTCTCTGGAAAGAAGTGGCGCTCGATCAGCTCAATCAGGATGTGCAGCACCTTGATGTGCAGCTCCTGTACCCGGTCTGCATAAGTTCCACCGGGGGTGCAGATGTACACATCGCTTAGGGGCTCCAGCTTCTCGCTGCGCTTGCCGCTGAGGATGATGACTTTCATGCCCAGTGCTTTGGCCGCCTCGGCGGCCTTGATCACATTCTTGCTGGTGCCACTGGTACTGAGCGCCACCAGGCAATCGCCGGGGCGGCCGTGGCCTTCGACGTAGCGGGCGAATACTTGCTCGTAGCCATGGTCATTGCCCACACAGGTCAGGTGGCCTGCGTCGCTAATGGCTGTCGCGCCCAGCGCTTTGCGATCTTTGCGGTAGCGGCCGGTCAGTTCCTCGGCAAAGTGCATGGCATCGCACATGGAGCCGCCATTACCGCAAGAGTACACCCGTCCGTGGCTCTCAAAAGTGGAGATCAGCAGTTGGGCAGCCTGCTCGATGGTCGCCAATGCGGCCGGGTTGGCCAGCAGCTTTGTCAATGCGGTGTGCGCCTCTTGCAGGCTGGAGGTGATGTGGTTTTGCATGGGACCCATTTTCGCGCAAACCCTCCTGTGTCCGGAACAACTGCAGAACAAGCCCATACACCAAGATTGCAAAGAAGCAGGATTCACTACTGAATTCATAGCTGCTCGCGCAAATTTCATGAGCGCCAGCGCATGATTTGACACAAAAAAGCCGCCCTCAGGCGGCTTTTGGACACGCATCCAGAGTCGAGGGATTAGTGGCGGAAGTGGCGCACGCCGCTGAACACCATGGACACGCCGCGCTCGTTGGCCGCATCGATCACTTCCTGGTCGCGCATGGAGCCACCGGGCTGAATGACGCAGGTCGCGCCGTGGTCCACCACTACATCCAAGCCATCGCGGAAGGGGAAGAAAGCATCGCTCGCCACAACCGTGCCAGCCAAGGACAGATTGGCATGGCCGGCTTTGATCGAGGCAATTCGGGCAGAGTCCAAGCGGCTCATCTGGCCGGCACCCACGCCCATGGTCATGCCGCCCTTACAGAAGACGATGGCGTTGGACTTGACGTACTTGGCTACCTTCCATGCAAACAGCAGGTCGTTCAACTCTTCTGCTGTCGGTTGCTTGGTCGTCACGACCTTCAGGTCGCTTAAGGCCAACTCGTGGTTGTCGGCCGTTTGCAGCAAGATGCCGGAGCCGATGCGTTTCATGTCCATCAAGTTGCGGCCTTGGTCCCATGGCGTTGTTCCACCCTTGGGCAGGTCGATTTGCAGAATGCGCACATTGACCTTGCTCTTGAAGACGTCCAGCGCTGCTGCTGTGAAGCTCGGAGCCATCAACACTTCCACGAACTGCTTGGCGATTTGTTGGGCACCGGCTTCGTCCAGCTCCGTGTTCAGCGCAATGATGCCGCCGAAGGCGCTGGTGGGGTCGGTCTGGAAGGCCTTGCTGTAGGCCTCCAAGGCATTAGCGCCGATGGCCACGCCGCAGGGATTGGCGTGCTTGACGATCACGCAGGCTGGCGTATCAAAGCTCTTCACACATTCCCAGGCGGCGTCCGCGTCAGCAATGTTGTTGTAGCTGAGCTCCTTGCCCTGCAACTGCTTGGCAGTCACCAGCGAGCCGGGGGCGGGCAGCAGGTCGCGGTACAGCGCGGCTTGCTGGTGGCTGTTTTCGCCGTAGCGCAGGTCTTGCACTTTGACGAAACGGCCGTTGCTCTGGCCGGGGAACAGGTCCAACACCGGAGCCTTGTCGCCTGCTGGCACAGCCTCACCAATTTGGATGGCCGACAGGTAGTCACTGATAGCGCCGTCGTACTGGCTGATGCGGTTGAACGCCGCGATGGACAGGCCTAGCTTGGTCTTGTCGCTCACCACTCCATTGGCTTTGAGTTCAGCAATCACCGTGTCGTATTGGGCCGCGTCGGTCAGCACCGCCACGTCTTTCCAGTTCTTGGCCGCGCTGCGTACCATGGCGGGGCCGCCGATGTCGATGTTCTCTATCGCATCTTCCAGCGTGCAACCGGTTTTGGCCACCGTGGCTTCAAACGGATACAGGTTCACCACCAAAAAGTCGATGGTGTTGATGTTGTGCTCGGCCAGCGCCGCCATGTGGGTGGGGAAGTCGCGGCGCGCCAGCAAGCCACCGTGCACGCGGGGGTGCAGTGTCTTCACGCGGCCGTCCAACATTTCAGGGAAGCCGGTCATCTCCGCCACTTCGGTTACCGGCAAGCCTTTGTCGGCCAGCAGCTTGGCCGTGCCACCGGTGGACAGGAGCTTGACGCCCTGGGCGTGCAACGCCTGGGCGAGTTCAACGATGCCGGTCTTGTCGGAGACCGACAACAGTGCAGTTTTTTGTGCGTTCATAGTGCGGGGTAAAGTAAAACCAGAAAACGTTTCACCGGACACCCGCACCATGGCGGGAGCCGGCGGGGACACTCACGAGAGCAACTTGTGCTCTACCAATTTTTTGCGCAGCGTGTTGCGGTTCAAGCCCAACCATTGGGCGGCTTTGGACTGGTTGTTGTCCGCCTGCGCCATCACCACTTCGAGCAAGGGTTTCTCTACCGCCCGAACCAGCATGTCGTACATGCCACCGGGCTCCGTGCCATCCAGATCCGCGAAATACGATTCCAGACTGGTGCGCACGCACTCATCCAAGTGCTTCTTGCTCATGCTGCCAATTCCATCATGTCATGTCCCCTTGCCTGACCAGTCGCTGCTTCCCGGGCGGGAATGCGATCCATTTTTTCATTCAACTCATCCAAATACGTTTCCACCGCGGCCACTTGGGAGGCGCTGTCTTCAAAAAGATTCATGCGCTGACGGAAGTCTTCGCCACCCGGCAGGTCTTCCAGGTACCAGCCGATGTGCTTGCGGGCCGAGCGCACGCCGATGAATTCGTCGTACAGGCTGTAATGGTCGTAGAGGTGCTCGACCAACAGCTTTTTCACCTCACTCACCAGCGGTGGTGCAAGGTGTGTGCCAGTGGCCAGAAAGTGCGCTACCTCCCGGAATATCCACGGGTAGCCTTGGGCCGCACGGCCGATCATGATGGCGTCTGCGCCCGTGGCGGCCAGCACGTCACGCGCCTTCTCGGGGGTGGTGATGTCGCCATTGGCCACCACCGGAATGCGTAAGGCCGCTTTGACGGCGGCAATCGTGTCGTACTCGGCCGCGCCTTTGTAGCCCTGCTCGCGGGTACGGCCATGCACCGTCACCATCTGCACGCCAGCGGCCTCGGCAGCGCGGGCCAGCACCACAGCATTCTTCTCGGCCTGGCACCAGCCGGTGCGCATCTTCAAAGTCACCGGTACATTGCGCGGCGCACAGGCTTTGACTACGGCGTCCACGATCTCGATGGCGAGTTGCTCGTCCTGCATCAATGCAGAACCTGCCCATTTGTTGCACACTTTTTTGGCGGGGCAGCCCATGTTGATGTCGATGATCTGCGCGCCACGGTCGATGTTGTAAACCGCCGCCTCCGCCATCATGGCCGCCTCGGTACCGGCAATCTGCACCGCAATCGGTCCGGGCTCACCATCGTGGTTCGCGCGGCGCGAGGTCTTGAGGCTGTTCCACAAATCCTTGCGGGACGTCACCATTTCGCTCACCGCATAACCGGCACCCAGCTTTTTGCACAATTGGCGGAAAGGCCTGTCAGTCACCCCAGCCATAGGGGCGACAAAGAGGTGATTCGCCAAAGCGAACTGGCCGATTTGCATGGGTAGTGTGGGAGCGGGAGGCGGTAAAAAGCGTGAAGGCCCGCACTGCTGCGGGCCTGATGTGTATTCTAACTGCTCAAAATTTCAGCAATTGAAATGCCGCCCGGATGCAGAGAGACTATGCTCGGCTCCCTATACTGGGCTCACCATGGACGCCTGGCTCACCCACTTTTTGCACCTGCTTGCTTTACCCGAGTACAGCCTGAGTACCGTATTCGCCGTCTCGCTCATATCAGCCACCTTGTTGCCCATGGGCTCGGAACCGGTAGTGCTGGGCCTGGTGCACCTGCAGCCCGACATGTTCTGGCCTGTCATTGCCGTCGCGACCGTGGGTAACACCCTGGGCGGTGCGATCACCTGGTGGATGGGCAAGGCAGCCTGCGACGTCGCTGACAAATTTGGCGGCTCCTCCAGCCATGTGCGCGCCCTGCACTGGCTCCGCCGCATGGGGCCCAAGGCCTGCCTGCTGGCTTGGCTGCCCATCGTAGGCGACCCGCTGTGCGCGGTGGCCGGCTGGCTCAAATTGCCTTTCTGGCAATGCGTGGCCTACATGGCGCTGGGCAAATGCCTGCGCTACATCACAATGACAGCCGGTGCCATCGGGTTGATATCACTCTGGTGATTTACTTCCGCTCTGCGATACGGCGAGCCAATTCCATGAACCCGGCGTCACTCACATCGTCCGTGCCCAAAGCATTCCCTTGGGCCTCAGCAGATTGCAGTTGCTTCATGGATCGGTCGTAGTAGCGGTCGTAGTGCTTGACGAGAAGGTCCTCCACCAGTTCTTCGTATTGCCCGTTCGCAATCAGGCCCTTCCACGCTTCCACTTGGGCCTTGCCGCAGGTCGCTCCCAAGCGCTCCAACTGCGCCACCAATACCGGGCTGTGCACGAAATAGGCGTAGTCCTGCAGTAAGAACCGCACGCGCGCACGGACCGGCACATGCAGGCCCATCCATTGGCCCTGCTGTATGCGCTCGTAAACCGCATCTGGCAGGCGCAACAAACCAATGCGTTTGCTTTCTGCCTCCACATACACCGGGCGTGCCGGATCAAAAGCGGACAAGGTGTGTAACACCCTGGTCTCGAACATCTTTTGCGATGGTTGCACTTGGTCCGGGAGACCACCGAGCACCGAACCTTTGTGGGCGGCAATGGCTTCCAGGTTCAAAACCTGCTCGCCCAATGCTTGCAGCGATTCAAGAACCTTGGTTTTGCCGGAACCAGTCGGCCCTGCCAGCACGCGGAAATCGAATCGGGCCGGCACAAGCTCCAGCTCACTCAGCACATGATGGCGCCAGGATTTGTAACCGCCGCTCAGACGCCGTGCCGTCCAACCCACTTCATTGAGGATATGGGTGAACGAACCACTGCGCTGCCCTCCACGCCAGCAGTACACCAAGGGACGCCAGGACTTGGGATGTGCTCCAAACAGCGTCTCAATGTGGCGCGCCACATTGCGCGCCACCAATACCGCGCCTACCTTTCGGGCTTCAAACGGAGACACTTGTTTGTACAGCGTACCCACCCGGATGCGTTCATCGTCATCCAACACGGGGCAGTTGATCGCACCGGGAATATGGTCCAACGCAAACTCGCCCGGAGAGCGTGCATCGATCACGGCATCGAAACTGCCCAATTGGGCGATATCGGCGAAGGTGTGGTTGACGGAAGTCACGCGATGTTTCCTTTAACGGACCAGAACCAGAATCGTGCCCACCACAGTTAGCCCTGCCCCCCACCAGGCACCCTTAGCAGGGGACCGTCCGAGGTGCCACCACAGCAACGGTAGCACCAGCACTGGCGACACGGAAGACAAAATCCCGACCATGCCGACATTGCCATGTTGGAGGGCCAGCAGGATCAGGCTCATGCCCAGCCCCATACCGATCATCCCGCTCAGCGCCACTTTTCCCACCACGGGCCAAGACAAGGGGTTCTGAGTGCGAGCCACCTGGGCCCCGCCCCATAACAGCGCAAGATGGGCCGCACAGGTGGCGCCTACGCGAAGCACAGTGGCAGCCACCGGGTCGACCCCGGACGCCATCACCGGTTTGGCAATCAGGGACCCGGTGGCCTGGCACAGCGCTGCGACCAGCCCCAATGCCACACCCGAAGGCACGTGGCCACGGATCTGCTCCAACGCATGCGACTCGTCCTTGCGCGACCCCAGCGCAATGGCTGTCATCACGCCGCCCACTACCAATGCCCCGCCCAATATTGCTTGAGTGCCCATGCGTTCATCCAGCACCCAAAAGCCCAGCAGCGCGCTAAAGAGCGCATGAGTGGCAAACAAAACGCCCGTGCGCCGGGGGCCCAAACGGTTCATGGAGGCAAACAGGGCGGTGTCACCCACAAAAATGCCTATGAGACCACTGGCGATCAAGACCAAGGCTTGGGCCACTGAAATGCTGTGCCACGCGCCATTAAAGAGAACGACTGGAGCCAACATGACGAAGACCAGCCCCATGCGCCAGCGCGTAAAAGCAAACGCGCCCAAATGGCGCGCTTGCGGAGCGGAAATCAGCCCGGTGAGGGCCCAGCAGGCCGCTGCTCCCAGGGCCAACCAGTCATACGACAGGGTCACATGATGTCCGTGAAAAGATGCATCAGGAACTGAACAGGAAGTTCATCACGTCGCCATCCTTGACGACGTATTCCTTGCCTTCGGCGCGCATCTTGCCGGCATCCTTGGCTCCCTGCTCGCCCTTGAAAGCAATGAAGTCGTCAAACGCAATAGTCTGGGCACGGATGTAGCCCTTCTCGAAGTCAGTGTGGATCACGCCCGCAGCCTGAGGGCCGGTGTCGCCCACATGGATGGTCCAAGCGCGCACTTCTTTCACGCCCGCGGTGAAGTAAGTTTGCAGACCCAACAAGCTGTAAGCGGAACGGATCAGGCGGTTCAAACCCGGTTCGCTCTGGCCGAGCTCTTTCAAGAACTCCAGGCGGTCCGCATCATCCATCTCGGAGAGTTCAGCTTCCATCTTGGCGCAAATGGCCACTACGGGCGCACCTTGTGCCTTGGCAAAAGCCGTCAGACGGTCCAGCAGCGGGTTATTTTCAAAGCCGTCTTCCGACACGTTCGCCACAAACATGGCGGGCTTGGCAGTGATCAGGAAGAACTGCTTCAACAAAGGTAGCTCTTCTTTGCTGAAATCAATCGTGCGCACCGGCTTGGCTTCGTTCAAGGCAGTCTGGCAACGCTCCAGGATGGACACCAGCTTGACGGACTCTTTGTCGCCGGAGCGCGCCAACTTGGTCACACGGTGCAAGGCTTTTTCGACAGCACCCAAATCCGCCAGGCACAGCTCAGTCTGGATAACTTCGATGTCGGCGATCGGGTCCACCTTGCCCGCAACGTGAATGACGTTGTCGTCTTCGAAGCAACGGACCACATTGATGGTGGCGTCTGTTTCACGGATGTGCGCCAGGAACTTGTTGCCCAAGCCTTCGCCGGTGCTGGCGCCTGCCACCAAACCGGCAATGTCCACAAACTCCACGATGGCAGGAACAATGCGCTCGGGGGTGATGATGTCCGCCAATTGTTGCAGGCGGGGATCAGGCACTTCCACCACGCCCACGTTGGGCTCGATCGTGCAAAACGGGTAGTTTTCTGCAGCAATGCCCGCCTTGGTCAAGGCGTTAAAAAGGGTACTTTTGCCCACGTTGGGCAGGCCTACAATGCCACACTTCAAACTCATAACAAACCTCTAAAAACTGGGTGCCAAGTGTATGCCATACCTGTTTCCTCGCCTGTTGGTGGCGCTGGCACTCTGGATAGGGGTGGGTGGCTGGAGCGCCAGTGCCGCGGAAACCGCCCCCCCAGACACACTGGTACTCGGTGACGGCACCAGTAGCCTGACAGTCCAAGGCCGCACATTGCAATGGCTGGAGAACGGCCGTACGGCAGACGTCAAGAATGCACTGACGGCCCCTTTTCAAACCATTCCCGCAACGCAGGTCGCTAGCCTGAACGAGAGCAACACCTTGTGGCTCAAGATGCGCGTGGTGCGGGCAGCAGGGAATACGTCTCGCTGGGTCCTCAACATTCCGCAGCCTTATTTGGACTACGTCACTCTGTACGAACTGCGTAACGGGGCCTGGTATCCGCAAACCGCCGGGGATACGCATTCCCAAACCCATTGGGCCATCCGCGGCTTGTATCCGGAATTCGAGCTAAACCTTCCGGCCGGTCAGCCACAGGACCTGCTGCTGCAAGTGCGCAACTTCAAACCGCTCCCCCTGCCACTGCGTATCAGTCCCGCTAGCGTGCGCGAAGCGCAACGCCTGATGGAGAGCATTGTGCTCGGTCTGGTGTTCGGCCTGGTGCTCACCCTGACTGTGCTTTCATTGATGCGGTATGCAGAGTTCCGCAACATTTCTGACCTGGGCGCCGCGCTGTACAGCGTGCTGATCGTCACCGCCCTGAGCCAATTCAATGGCGTACTGAACGCCTTGATCTGGACCGACGCGCCGGCTTGGGCTGATTACGCCAACAGCGTGCTGCCGGTCATTGCCCTCGGAGGGGCGCTGCTTTACGGTCGACACCTCTACGCCCTGAACACCCACCACCCGCAGTTTGATCGAGCGTTGCAAATCATGGCATGGGCCTCGTTGGCATCGGTATTCAGCTATGTGGTGGTTGATCGATCCACGGCAGACCTGATTGCCGGTGCGACGCTCCTGGTGGGCACCGCCATGGGCCTTGTAGCCACATGGCTCAACTGGCGCACCGGCTCTCCCCTGGGAGCGTGGCTCTTGTGGACGTACACCCCGCAGTTCGGCATGGTGTTGTGGATGACCCTGGAAGCCGGGGGCTACCTGCCTGCCCTCTGGCCATTGCGATATCTGCTGACGCTCACAGTAGCTGCTTCCGTGCCGGCACTGGTCTATGCATTGGGGCGTGCAACCCATGACCGTAAGGAAATTGCAGCCCGGGCAGAGCACCTCCCGACGCAGGATGCTTTGACCGGCTTGCTGACCCCAGGCGCATTTCAATCTCACCTGGAAGATGCCTACCAGCGGGCGATCAGCGGGCGCGAGCCAGTAGCTTTGGTACTGGTGACAGTGGTCAACCATGAACACATCCGCAGCAGCATGGGGGACCCGATTGCAGAACAGTGCCTCTTGCGCGCCGTGATCAAGCTGCACCGGGTACTGCGCGATGTGGATCCGGCGGCCCGCGTAGGCAGTGCCCGCTTTGCCATGCTGATGGAAGGCGTGGCCTCCCGGCAGGCTGTCACAGGGCGTTTGGTGAAGCTGGTGGCGTCCGGTCTGATCCCTTTGCAGGGCTTGCAGCCGGAAGTAACGCTGCAATTCCAAGCCGCCTGTGTACTGCTCCAGGAAAATCCGATAGCCCCCGCCAAGGCACTCGACGAATTGGCCGAAGTTTTGGCAGGCATCTCACCCCGCACCCGCCGTCCGATCCGGTTTCTCGAACCCGTGCCCACCCAGGTCGCGAGCTTGCACTCGTCCTTGTCCGCATGACACTCCTCACCTGCTCACACACACTCGTCAGTCGCGCTCTGGCCATGGTCGTTCTATGCTGGGTGGCACTGTTCAGCCAGCACGTGGGCGCGCAAACCACGTACACACTGGACGACAACGTTGGGAGTTTCCGGCTACAGGACTCTCTGGCCTTCCTGGTGGACCCGGATGGCAAAAGCAATATTGACGAGATCCTCAAACGGGACCGAAACCGCTTCAACCCGGCCAGCACCGCACGCAGCCTGCCCCTGCGGGAAGGCAATTCTGTCTGGGTGCGCTTGAGTCTTGCGCGAGACGCGCACTCCACCGCCAAGTGGACATTGGCCATTCCCCTGCCTTACCTTGATTACGCGGCGCTGTACCAACCTGATGGACAAGGCGCCTGGACCCGTCAAGTGGCCGGAGACACCTTGCCAGTCGACAGCTGGAGCCGGCCCGCGCTCTACGCGGACTTCAAGCTCGACGTGCCGGTGGAAGGGGCTTACGACGTCTATCTGGAGCTCCGCAATTTCAAGCCCACGCTGATGCCGCTGATGATCGCGACAGAGAGCAAACGCAATAGCCAGAGGGAACTGGAACATTTGCTGCTGGGTGGTCTGTTTGGAGCGCTCATCATGCTGGTGGGCGTATGCGCCATCCATTACTTGCAAAGTCGCAGCGCGGACGATGGTTGGTACACCCTCTATGCCGCTGGTATGGCGGTCGTGGTGAGCTGCATGACAGGACTTTCGGGTTTGTGGTTGTGGCCTCAATCTCCAGCCTGGTCCAACTACACCCACTTCAGCATGCCCATTCTGGGCTTGGGTGCAACACTTATCTTCGTGCGGCACATCACTTCGTTGGACGCGGGCTTTCCGCGTCTCTCGCAAGCTGTCTACGGGGTTGCAGGATTCGGCATTCCCATCGCACTATTGGGCGTGGCCATCGACCGCAGTGTGGCCGACGTGTTCAATGCGGTATACCTCGCGATTTGCCCCCTTCTGCTGTTGGTAGCCACAATCCAGACCTGGCGCCGCGGCCATGCAGTAGGCCGCTGGCTGACGATCGCCTACACACCCAACGCCGTGGTGACCGTTTACATCGGGCTGCAAATGTTGCAGCTGCTACCGGCATGGTGGCAGTCCCGCTACCTGATGGTGGCAGCAGTGGCATTGTCCGTTCCGCTCCTGCAACAAGCCTTGCATTTGCGCGCCCGCGAGCGACGCGAAGTCCAGGAGCGTGCAGACGCGCTTCCGACCCAGGACGCGCTGACAGGCTTATTGACCCGCCCGCTGTTCGACACCCAAGTGGAGCTGGCGATCAAGCGTTCGCGCCAGAACCGGGAGCCCTCCGCCATCGTGATGGTGGAGGTGGTGAACTACAGCTACTTGCGTGAGTCCTATGGCGACGCCATTGCCGAACAATGCCTGCTGCGTGCAGCCGTCAAACTTCACCGCGTATTGCGTGACGTGGATCCCGCCGGCCGTGTGGATACTGCCCGCTTCGGCTTGGTGCTCGATGGAGTGGCATCACGCCAGGAACTCACGGAGCGCATGGTCCGCCTGGTGGCCTCCGGCCTGATCCCACTGCCCGGACTGCGCCCGGAAGTCACGCTGCAATTTCACATCAGCTGTGCCTTGTTGACCGAGGTAGTCGCCGACAAGCGCACAGTTCTGCAAGAGCTGCAGGACGTTTTGCACGGCATGTCTCCGCGCACCCGACGCCCCATTCGCTTCCTGGAGCCCGCACCAACGATGCCGGCAGCCCTGCCCTCCAAGGATGACGGCAACTCTGACCGAGCACCGCTCACGCCTCACTCAAAACCATAGCTCGCCGCCACCGACTGGCCCACTCGCAGCACAGCACCCGCACCGGCTTGCACGATGGCATTCATGCCGAACGTGATCGCGCCGTTCACGCGGGCATCCTGCCGGTAGGCCATCAAGGCGTCACCAACGCCCGGATGGGTTTGGGCCGTGACGGGATCAATGTTTGGAATCGGGCAGCGAGCACAGGGCTTCACCAAGGCCAGGCGGGGACGGACTTGACGCTCTGCGTCCATCTCCACTTCCAGCACCGTGAGGTGATCTTCATCATGCGCATCCAGCCCACCCAGGACCAGATTGGGGCGGAAGCGGTTTATACCGACAGGGGCTAATCCGGCAGCGGCCAGTCGGGCGTTGAGGGGATCCATGGAAGCATCGGTAGTCACCAACACCGGGTAGCCGTCGGCAAACTGGGTGTGGCTGGGTGCACCACCTGTCCAGCGCGTGCTGCACGGACGTTGCACCTGCGGAGCAAAGCGCACCAGCCGTACATCGGGCTCGCCCAATACTTGCTGCAACCACAAAGCTGCGTCTTCCCCCATGTCCATGGCATCCAACGTGTCATCCCACACCTGCACGCGGCGCAAAGGGCCTTGCGCTTGAAGCGGCACCACAAGGGGCGCCACTTCCGGTCCGTGCAGCTCCAAGGCGCCGGAGGTGATCCGGGGTTGCACCAAGGCCATCCGGGGGCATTCGCGCTGCGTCAGGAATAGGCCCTCTGCGTCCACCACCATCCAGTGTCGGTCCCACTCCAGGCCGGTCTCCAGTAAACGGGCTTCCATCACAGAGATTCCAGCGAGTGATTTAACTGGGTAAATCATCAAAGCAGCGATGCGGCCGTGCACATCGGGGGTGAAACTGTCGGGCATGGGGCTTTCCTGGTGCATAGAGTCTGCATTGTGCACAGCCTCCTACAATGCCCGCATGGCCCAAACCTATGACATTTGTATCCGTGGCGCTGGCATTGTGGGGCGCACGCTGGCGCTGCATCTAGCGGCCAAACGCTTGAAGGTTGCCTTGGTAGTGACCGCTGCCGGAAACACGGCAGCAGACACTGATGTGCGAGCGTACGCACTCAATCAGCAATCCCGCGCGCTGTTGGAAGGGGTGCGTTGCTGGCCCGCAGGAGACAGCGCCACCCCTGTCCTGCACATGCAGGTCGAAGCGGATGCCCAAGCCCAAGTGAACTTTGCGGCAGCAGACCAGGGAGCTGAGGCACTGAACTGGATCGTCGATGTGCCGGTGCTGGAGCAGCAATTGGCACAAGCCGTGCAGTTTCAGCCCCTGATCACCGTGGTCGACTCGCCCCAGCCCGCCACCCTCACCGTCGTATGTGAAGGCCGCTCTAGCACCACGCGTGATGAATTCGGCGTTGAGTTCGACGTGTTCAAGTACGATCAATGGGCAGTCGCGGCCCGGGTGGAGAGCGAGCTCCCTCACGGGCAGACTGCGCGTCAGTGGTTCAATGAAGGCGAAATTGCCGCACTATTGCCGATGGGCGGCGCACAAGGGAACTTCCACGCCCTGGTGTGGTCAGTCAGTCCCGAGCGCGCACAACACCTGCTGAACAGCCCTGACATGGAATTTACCGACGCATTGCAAACCGCCTCCCGCATGGCCGTGGGCAGCTTGCGCCTCACCGGCCGCCGTGCCAGTTGGCCCCTGCAACATGCTGTGGCACGGCGCTGGGCAGGTACGGCCTCGATGGCTGGCGCATCACGTGCCTGGGTACTGGCCGGCGATGCCGCCCACAACGTACACCCCTTGGCGGGCCAAGGCCTGAATCTCGGGCTGGGCGACGTGGCCGAACTGGTGAAGGTGCTGGATGGCCGCGGCTATTGGCGCGCGGTGGACGATATGCGCCTGCTGCGCCAGTATGAACGGGCCCGCAAAGCTGAATTCGCGATGGTGGGTGGCAGTGGCGATTCCTTGCAACAACTTTTTTCACATCCCCATGAACTGGTGCAAAGTGCACGCAGCTGGGGCATGCGGGGCTTTGACAACCTTCTGCCCCTGAAGCGCTGGGTAGCCCGCCGCGCAATGGGCCTTTAAGGCCTTAGTCCAACTTTTCTGAACGGAACTTTCCCCTTATGCATTTCACCCGATTGTTTGCCGCTTGCCTCGGTTTGGCCTTGGCCGCCCTCACCACCGGCGCAACTGCCCAAGAGGCCGCCATCCGCGAAGCCATTGCCAAACGCGTGCCCCAGCTCAAGGCGATTGACGAAGTGCGCCCCTCCAAGATTCCGGGCCTGTATGAAGTCCGCGTCAACGGCGCCGAGATCTATTACACCGATGCCAAAGGGAACTACCTCATCCAGGGCAACATGTTTGAGACCAAGGGCCTGCGCAACTTGACCGAAGAGCGCATCAACAAGCTCACTGCGATCAAGTTCGACACCCTGCCGTTCAAGGACGCATTCACCATCGTGCGTGGCAACGGCTCGCGCAAGGTAGCCGTGTTTGAAGACCCCAACTGCGGCTACTGCAAGCGCTTTGAGCGTGACCTGCAGAAGATCGACAACGTGACGGTCTACATGTTCCTGTACCCCATCCTGGGACCGGACTCCACCGAAAAGTCGAAGGCCATCTGGTGCAGCAAGGACAAGGCGGTCGCCTGGCAGGATTGGATGCTTCGCGACCAACCCGCACCTGCTGCCGCCGCCATGTGCGACACCACGCCCCTGGCCCGCAACGTGGAGTTCGGCAAAACTTACCGCATTCAAGGTACCCCTACCCTGCTGTTTGAAGACGGCAACCGCGTGCCTGGTGCCATCGACGCCCAGCAAATCGAGAAGCACCTGAAAGACGCCAAGGGCTGAAGCGCCTGGGCATCCGCTCTTTCACAGTCGCACCCGAAAGAAAACGCTCCTGAATTCATAGCTGCTCGCGCATATCCGGCGGGCGCAAACCGGTTTTTTGGCATGAAAAATTCCTCCAAGTCCCCCAAGACCGCCAAATCCGTGGCAAAGACCTCTGCCCCTCAGGCTGCAGTGCACTACAGGGTGGAAGTGGCAGATCTGCATGCCCACCTCTACCGGGTCACCATGACGGTGGCGTCGCCGTCCAGTCTGCAGGTGCTGCGGCTGCCGGCTTGGATACCGGGCAGCTACCTGCTGCGCGAATTTGCCAAGCACCTGCAAAAGCTGGAATGCCGCCAAGGCGGCAAGCGGGTCGCAGCCGAGCAACTGGACAAGGCGACCTGGCAAGCCCACTGTCGCCCGGAGCTGCCGCTGGAAGTGAGCTACGAGGTCTACGCCTTCGACGCCTCAGTGCGCACCGCTTGGCTGGACGCGCAGCGCGGTTTTTTCAATGGCACCAGCCTGTGCCTGCAGGTGCCCGAAGCAGCAGCACAGCCGCACACTTTGGAAATGCTGCCGGTTGCAGACGCCCAAGGCTGGCAGCTGGCCACCGGACTGGAGCCGGTGCGCATCGACAAAGCCGGCTTCGGCCTCTACCGCGCCGAGGACTACGACACCCTGGTGGACTGCCCGGTGGAAATGGGCCCGTTCTGGAGCGGCAGTTTCGAGGTATTCGGAGTGCCGCACCGCTTTGTGGTGGCGGGCGCTCCGCCCAGCTTCGATGGCGAGCAACTGCTGGCCGACACTCGCGCCATCTGCGAGGCCGAGATGCGTTTCTGGCATGACAGCGAACTCGAAAGCTATCAAAAAGAGAGCGCCTCGCGCAAGAAGGATGGGCGCCAGAGCCCGATTCCATTCAAAAACTACGTCTTCATGCTGGCCGCGGTGCACGACGGCTACGGCGGGCTGGAGCACAAAAACTCCACGGCGCTGATCTGCAACCGCAAAGACCTGCCGCGCCTGCCCCGCAGCACGCTGGCGCCCACCACACACAAGCAGCCCGAGGGCTACACCACGCTGCTGGGGCTGATCAGCCACGAGTACTTCCACACCTGGAACGTGAAGCGCTTGCGCCCCGCAGAACTGGCCACCTATGACTACACCCGGGAAAACTACACCGAGCTGCTGTGGTTCTTTGAAGGCTTCACCAGCTACTACGACGATCTGCTCTTGCGCCGCGCCAAGCGCATCGACAACGCGGCCTACCTCAAACTGCTGAGCAAGACCATCAACCAAGTGAACCAGACGCCCGGCCGACTGGTGCAGAGCGTGGCCCAAAGCAGCTTCGACGCCTGGGTGAAGTACTACCGCCAGGACGAAAACACCGCCAACGCCACCGTGAGCTACTACACCAAGGGTTCCCTGGTCGGCCTGTGCCTGGACCTGACGCTACGGGCCGAGGGCAGGACCACGCTGGACGCCGTGATGCGCGGCCTCTGGACGCGTTGCGCCGGGGGCCCCATGACCGAAGCCGACCTGCTGACCGTGCTGCAAGAGCTGGGTGGCCGCTCGTTTGCCAAAGACTTGGAGCGCTGGGTGCACAGCACCAAGGAGCTGCCGGTGGCCGAGCTGCTGGAGCAGCACGGCGTGCAAGTGAACCGCGAGCCGGACCAGGTGGCCCAACAGCTGGGGCTGCGCGTCAAGGAGTCCGGCGGGCTGTTCATCCAGCAAGTGCTGCGCGGCGGCGCGGCCGAAAAGGCCGGCTTTGCGGCAGGCGACGAATGGCTGGCCGTGCAAGCCGAGGACGAGCCCTGGCGCATGCAGGCCCTGGACGACCTGACGCTTTACACCGGCAAGGCCAAGAAAGTCACAGCAGTCGTATCGCGTGACAAGCGGCTGATGAACCTGCAACTCACCCTGCCTGCAGCCTCTCAAGCCGTGCGCCTGTCGGTGCGCGATGCGGCCGCAACCAATAAATGGCTGGAGAGCGCCGGCTGATCCGGCTCTTCACCAACCCTGCAGCTATTTGCCAGTGAATCGAGGGGCGCGTTTCTCACGGAATGCCATCACGCCCTCGAGATAGTCATGGGTGCGGCCCATGGCACTTTGGGTATCCCGCTCGGCGTCCAGCTGTTGGTTCAGGCTGCGGTTAAGCCCGTCGCGCAGTAGATGGCGGGTAGCCACCAGCGCGGTAGTCGGCATCGCGGCCAAGCGCTGAGCCATATCCATGGCTGCTGTGACACAGTCTTCGGCCACTTCCCAGATCAGCCCCCAGTCTTTGGCCTGCGCGGCAGGTAGCGCGTCACCAGTCATCGCCAAGGCAAGCGCCCGGGCCATGCCCAGGCGCTGGGGCATGAACCAGCTGCTGCCGGCGTCAGGCACCAGCCCTATCTTGCTGAATGCCTGAATGAACTTGGCACCCGGCGCAGCAATGGCCACATCACAAGCCAATGCCATTGAAGCCCCTGCCCCTGCAGCCACGCCATTGACGGCCGCAATCACCGGCATGCGCAAAGCTTGAATACGCCGGGTGGTAGGGTTGAAGGCCTGGTCGATCACGGGGCCGGGATCGGCGCGCTCCACGAGGTTGGGGCCGGGCTCGAAATCGAATTTCGTCAAATCCGCCCCTGCGCAAAAGCCGCGGCCTGCACCGGTAATGATCACGGCACGGATGGCGGAATCCGATTCTGCGCGGTCCAGCGCCTTCCACAAATCGGCATGCATTTGGCGGGTGAAGCTGTTCAGGCTTGCCGGGCGATTCAAGGTCAGCAACGCCACTGCGCCCTGTTCGGCGTAGGTGACGGTAGATTCAGAGGAGTTGGTAAGAGTCGTGCCGGCGTCAGTCATGTGCAAACCCTCTTCGCTATAGTTCAAAACATCAAAAATCCGGAGAGTTCCATCATGAGCTACGAATGCATCACCACCCGTATCGAAGGCGACAAGGTTGCCATCATCACGCTCAACCGCCCCAAGCAGCTCAACGCGCTGAATGATCAACTGATGGATGAATTGGGCGCGGCGCTCAAGGCCTTTGACGCGGACCCCGCCATCGGCTGCATGGTGATCACCGGCAGTGAGAAAGCCTTTGCCGCCGGCGCCGACATCACGGCCATGGCCAAGTTCAGCTTTGCAGATGCCTACAAGGGTGACTTCATCACCCGCAACTGGGAAACCATACGCACCATCCGCAAGCCGGTCATCGCCGCTGTGAGCGGCTTTGCGCTAGGCGGCGGCTGCGAATTGGCCATGATGTGCGACTTCATCATCGCCGCGGACAACGTCAAGTTCGGCCAGCCCGAGATCAAGCTGGGCATCATCCCCGGCGCGGGCGGCACGCAACGCCTTCCCCGTGCTGTGGGCAAGTCCAAGGCCATGGACCTGGCCTTGACCGGCCGCATGATGGACGCCGCTGAAGCCGAGCGCGCAGGCTTGGTGAGCCGCGTGGTGCCGCTGGACAAGCTGCAGGAAGAAGCTCTGGGTGCTGCGCTGCAAATTTGCGCTTTCTCTCAAGTAGCCACCATGGCGGCCAAGGAAGCCGTGAATCGCTCGTTTGAAGGCACATTGGCAGACGGAATTGCATTCGAGCGCCGCATGTTCCACGCCTTGTTTGCCACCGCAGACCAGAAGGAAGGCATGGACGCCTTCGTGAACAAACGCGCGGCGAACTTTACGCACCAATAAATTCTGGTCTATAATGCCGGTCTTCGGTCGTATAGCTCAGTTGGTTAGAGCGCAGCATTCATAATGCTGATGTCGGTGGTTCAAGTCCACCTACGACCACCAAACAAGAAAACCCGTAGTTCGAAAGCGCTGCGGGTTTTTTTCTTGGCTGGCCCGGTTTGGGGCTCAGCCACTAAAATGCGGCACTTCATTCACAGCCTCTGGATACACACCATGAACCGCTGCATTCTTTTGCTTTGCTCACTGGGCCTTGCGGCCACAGGTGTCATCGCGCAAACCGGCCCTACCAGCAGAAACCTCACCACTACGGATGGCTCCGTGGTGGCAGTACGCACCTTTCCCTCTAACGCGCTGCGTGGCACGCTGATTGTCCAAGCGCCGCCCGAGGTGCTGCTGGACACCAAAGCCGACCGCCTGTCCCCCGGCGCTCGGATACGCGGGGCTAACGGCATGCTGGCCCTGTCGGCCACCCTGATCGGGCAAACCTTGCCTGTGATGTACACCCGCGAACCCAACGGGATGCTGCATGACGTTTGGGTGATGACCGAGCTGGAAGCCCAGCTCATCCCGGCCAAGCCCTCGTACTCCAAGTAAGCAGGTGCGACCCCGGGTCGCCTCCAGCATTCACTTTGGTAGCCATTTGGCACCTGGCGCCCGCTGCGTATGCGCGAGCAGCTCCTGAATTCATAGCATTGAAACAAACCCATCATGTCCAAAAAAGTCTTTATCAAAACCTTCGGCTGCCAGATGAACGAGTACGACTCGGACAAGATGGCTGACGTGCTCGGCGCAGCGCAGGGCTACGAGCCCACAGACGATGTGGAACAGGCCGACCTGATTCTGTTCAACACCTGCTCGGTGCGCGAGAAGGCACAAGAGAAGGTGTTCAGCGACCTGGGCCGCATCAAGCACCTCAAGGCCAAAGGGGTGCAAATCGGGGTGGGCGGCTGCGTGGCCAGCCAGGAAGGCGCCGAAATCATCAAGCGCGCACCTTATGTGGACGTGGTGTTCGGCCCGCAAACCCTGCACCGCCTGCCCGAAATGCTGAATGCCCGCAAAGCGCTGGACAAGCCGCAGGTGGACATCAGCTTCCCGGAGATCGAAAAGTTTGACCACCTGCCCCCCGCCAAGGTGGACGGTGCCAGTGCCTTCGTGAGCATCATGGAAGGCTGCTCCAAATACTGCAGCTACTGCGTGGTGCCCTACACCCGCGGCACGGAAATCAACCGTCCCTTTGAAGACGTGCTGGTCGAGATTGCGGGCCTCGCCGACCAGGGCGTGAAAGAGGTGAACCTGCTGGGCCAGAACGTGAATGCCTGGCGCAACGCCATGGGCGACTCGGGCGAGATGGCCGACTTTGCCACCTTGCTGGAATATGTGAGCGACATCCCCGGCATAGAGCGCATCCGCTACACCACCAGCCACCCCAACGAGTTCACGCCCAGCCTGATCGCGGCTTACGAAAAGCTGCCCAAACTGGTGAGCCACTTGCATTTGCCGGTGCAGCACGGCAGCGACAAAATTTTGATGGCTATGAAGCGCGGCTACACCGCCATGGAATACAAAAGCACTATCCGCAAGCTGCGCGCCATCCGGCCCGACATGAGCATCAGCTCGGACTTCATCGTCGGCTTCCCTGGCGAGACGGATGAAGACCACGCGAAGATGATGAAGCTGATCCATGACATCGGCTTTGACAACTCCTTCAGCTTCATCTTCAGCCCCCGCCCCGGCACGCCGGCGGCCAACCTGCACGATGACACCCCACACGAAGTGAAGCTGGCCCGCCTGCAAGAGCTGCAAGCCGCCATCAACGCCAACATTGCCACTATCAGCAACCAACGCCTGGGCACGGTGCAACGCATTCTGGTGGAAGGCGGCAGCAAGCGGGACAACGGCGAGCTAATGGGCCGCACCGAGTGCAACCGGGTGGTGAACTTTGCTGGTAATCCACGCCTGGTGGGGCAGTTGGTGGATGTGACGATCACTGAGACGCGCAGCTACACCTTGCGCGGTGAGGTGCTGACTGCAGAGCACGCAACCTGAGGTTGATACGCCATGGATGAAGGGCTCCTGCCGGAGCCCTTTTTGCTTTTTGCTTGCCTTAGGTCAAGAATTTCGGAAGGGTAAACCCGCAAGCCAGACGTAAGATGACCCGCACCGTCACCGACCGCCCGACCTCGCATCATTGCCCCGGAATTTATGAACATGTCATCGGCCTCCCGCATTCAACACCCCGCCTTTCAGGCCAAGATCATGTCAGCCGAGGCCGCCGCCGCCCTCATCCCGGCTGGGGCGAATGTGGGCATGAGCGGCTTTACCGGCTCGGGCCACCCGAAGGCGGTGCCGCAGGCGCTGGCAAAACGCATGGAAGCATTGCACGCAGCGGGCGAGAACTTCCAAATCGGTTTGTGGACGGGCGCCTCCACCGCGCCCGAGCTGGACGGCGCACTGGCCCAAGCCCACGGGGTCTCCATGCGACTGCCTTACCAGTCCGACCCCACGGTGCGCAAGCAGATCAACGCGGGGCAGATGCAGTACACCGACATTCACCTCTCGCACGTGGCGCAGCTGGCGTGGTTCGGGTTTCTCGGGCCACTCAAAGTGGCGGTGGTGGAAGTGGCTGGTATCTTGCCCGACGGGAGGCTGATCCCCTCGTCCTCGGTGGGGAACAACAAGACCTGGCTGGACTTGGCCGACCACATCATTCTGGAAGTCAACAGCCATCAGCACACCGGGCTGGAGGGCATGCACGACATTTACTACGGCACCCGCATTCCGCCGCACCGCCAGCCCATCCCGCTGGTGGCGCCCGGCGACCGCATTGGCGACTGCTACCTGCACTGCGACCCGGCCAAGGTGATTGCCGTGGTGGAAACCAGCGAACACGACCGCAACTCGCCTTTTTCTCCACCGGATGAAACTTCCGAACGCATTGCCGGGCACATCATCCAGTTCCTGAAGCAAGAGGTAAGCGCCGGCCGCCTGCCTGCGGACCTGCTGCCGCTGCAGAGTGGCGTGGGCAATATTGCCAACGCGGTGCTCATCGGCTTAAACAAGGGCCCCTTCAACAACCTCACCGCATACACCGAAGTGCTGCAAGACGGCATGCTGGAGATGATCAAGTCCGGCAAGCTGACCATGGCCTCGGCCACTGCGCTGTCCTTCAGCCCGGCGGCGCTGGACGAGTTCAACGCCAACATCGACTTTTACCGCGAGCGCGTCGTGCTCCGTCCCCAAGAGATGAGCAATCACCCGGAGGTGATTCGCCGCCTGGGGCTCATTGCCATGAACGCGATGATCGAGGCCGACATTTACGGCAACGTGAACTCCACCCACGTCATGGGCAGCAGCATCATGAACGGCATCGGCGGCTCGGGCGATTTTGCGCGCAACGCCTATCTGTCCTTCTTCATGACGCCCTCCACCGCCAAGGACGGCGCCATCTCGTGCATCGTGCCCATGGTCTCGCACACCGACCACACCGAGCACGATGTGGAAATCATCGTCACCGAACAAGGCCTGGCCGACCTGCGCGGCAAGTCGCCAACCCAGCGGGCCCAACTCGTCATCGAGCACTGCGCCCACCCCGACTTCCGCCCTGCCCTGCGCGACTACTTTGACCGTGCCCAGCAGACAGCCCCTGGCCGCCACACTCCGCACATCCTGAGCGAGGCGCTGTCGTGGCACGACCGGTTTGTGAAGATCGGACGGATGCTTTGATTTGCTATTGATTTAGGAGCTGTTCGCGCAAATTCCGTATGCGCCAGCAGCCCATCAAGCAACTAGTCACCATACTCCTACGCCTGCTTACCAATAGGCACCAAAACCGAAGGTGGTTCGCGCCACGCCGTCACGCTCCCACAAAAGTCGCCAATCCATTGCGCGAGAAATAGGGGTCCGCCATTCCAAAGTGCTGATATGGCGAGTGCTCTCGGAACGGTCAAGCGACACCTTGGTTTCTTGGCTCAAATTGACATGACTCCCGTTCTGAAACCGCTTGGAAAGTTTCAGCAATACAGACGTAAGTGCCATACCTTCGTTGTTTCGGTTGGACTGCACGGCGCCGCCCAAGCCAAGTGCAAGAATGGAATTGGGTGTCGGCAACGACATGACCTTGCGATAGTCGCCCTGAAGGCGAAAGACTAGGCAATCTGTGCAAGCTAGGCTTTGTTTCTCAAGGCCGAATCGGGCTGTCCACCCCGTACCCCCGTCACCGGGCATGCGGGTCATGGAAGGTCTGTTGCTGTTGATGGCCACGAAGTCCAGTTTCTTCACCTGCACCGTGTCGCTCTGCCGTTCCAGAGTGAGATCCCCCATGCTCAAACCACTCCACGGAGCCTGAGCCGCATCGCTATCCAAATCATCGTAATAGGCAGGGCGAATGCGTAGGGTCTGAACCGGACCAGCCCCTTCTTGACTCCCCAGCCCGATTTGCACCCATCCGGGAGAACGCCCCACATCAGGCGCATCCCTTGCATCCGCTACAGCCCCCTTGGGGGCTGTGACTGCAGGCGGCAAGTCAAAGCGGGCCTTCAACACCGAGAAATAGGCCTCCGGCAATTTTTTTTCACTTCCCGCATCCGTGCTACCACTGGTGAACTGATAGTAGTCGAGCAAAGTGTCCGCCATCCTGGCTTGATCGGCTTCAGGCTGCAACTTGACTGAAGGGTCACTTAGGGTGATTCTCTGCACGGCGATCGATTGCACGAGCGCCTGCTGCTCGCCATTGAGGGCATTGAAACCTTGATACAGACGTGACTGCCGGGAGGGATGGAGTCTTCGCTCCTTTACGAAGGGCTTGCCGTCCCTGGACTGATTCGCAACCACCTTGACCACCTCTTGCGGAATAACCCATGGCGCGGCCGTCGGCACGGCCTTCACATCCTTCAAAAGCTCCAGCACTTCCGCGACCCGGAATGCGCAGTTGTCATGAAAGAAAAAATAGGTGTAACGCTTGCGATGGATCTCCCAGGCGTGGGCGGAGAGGAAGCGCACCTCCTCTGGCGCTAGATCGAGACGGTACTCCCACAAGTCACGAAACTCATTCTCCGTATAAGTCGCGTCGTGATAGAAAAAATCGATTTGGCTGAATCCGCCGTCGTAACCACCGACCAGCGCTTTCGCGATGTACTGGACCGGGTTGTCACCTTTCACATCAAGTGCCCCGAAATTTTCAGTCTTGTCGAGCAGATACGACTGCCCGCTCTTCTTGGAGTTGAACTTCAAGAATAAGTGGCCGTAATAGGAAGCTGGATTGCCCAAATAGCCATTGGCAAACATCAGGCTGATGGAATCAATGTCCCGAGGATCGCCCCACTCAACGAAAGCCGGGCAGCTCAAATCCTTGAGAACGCTTTGGAGCTCATTCCGCAGCCCGGATATTCGCGTCTCCAGCCACTGCCTGCGAGCCGGAAAGCGACATGCAGCGTGATCATCCTCACCCCCCACGACGACAGGCTGATGAAATGCACGAACTGTCGCGGACAACTCTGCCGCCGCGTCTGTGCTACCTTGGGGATCCAAGAAAAACTCGGGGCTATGAATCGCACTCCGGGTGTTGCCGATGACTCCCCCTTGGTAATGCAGCAAGCGCAACCACGTTGCGTCGCGGGATAACTCCACATAGCCAGAAGTCGCACTAGGGACCTCCAATGCCGATCGGGAGGCCAGAGGACACCCCAGCAAAACCGAAAACACCAGCAACAAAGCCGGCATCTGCAGACGAAAAAAAGCCCCCGAAGGGGCTATTTCATGAGATCGCAAAGGCATCAAGCGCCGCAACGGCCTTGGGCAGCTGACTGGATGACTTGATACATTTGGCCAGCCTTCTGGATTTGGCTCTGACCGCCGTAAGAAGAGGTCGATACCATGCGCCCAAACTCACCGCGCACTTGGGTGGCCGCTACGGGCTGAGCTACTGCACTGCAGCCAAACACTTCAAGTGCAGCGCTCAAATGATCGCCTTGACCGCGAGCGATTTCTTCAGAAATCTGGGCATAGTTGTCGCGAATCAACATAGCTGCTTTGACCTTCTTGGGGGAGCACATCTCAGGAGAATAAGAAGCGGAAGACAAAGCCGTGGTACCCAGATCCCATGTCACGTTTGAAGTAGCAGCAGCCCAATCCGTATCCTTGAAAATTGATGCACCGATACCGCACTCGGTGTATGGGCTTGGACCGGAGCCCTGTGCGCCAGCAGCCAAAGTGAGACCAGATGCAGCCAGCAACAAACCGGCAATAACAAACTTCTTCATGCTTTCTCCCTGCAATATTGAACGTTAAGTTGAAAACGGCTTTTGATAAACCGTGAGAAAATTGTAAATTGAAAACTTGCTTCGAAAACCCTCATTGGGGAAATAGCTCGTAGCACTTTTAAAACCGCTGCGACCCTCAGCTTTAATCGCCCTCTATATCTCGCTGGCAGCTAAACAACCTAGGCCGGCCATTGGTTGCAACTTTTGTGACCTGACGAATTGATGAAAAACCGGGGGGGGCTTTTCATCCGCCGAACCAATGAACTGGTTAGTTCGAGCAGGATAAGGGGAGTGCCGCGGGTTTCATCCCTTCACCGGCCTCACAAGTCCATGCAATGCCGTTTGCTTCATCTGGTGCGACTTTGGGAACCAACAAAAGGGTCCCTGCTTTTGTCGGCACGTCGACGATCATGCTTTCGGAATTGATACCCATGCGCCTTCCATCTGGCAAGGTTTCTTCCAGGCCTGCTTCGCGAAAGGTAGGAACCTTCTGGTGTTGCCCATAAAAGGCTGCCAACTGATTTCGCGTTGGAGCAGACTGAATCCAAGCCTGACTCACGACTGCTTTGTTCGTGTATTCCTGATATGCCGGTAGAGCTACTGCGGCCATGACCCCAAGAATCGCGACCAAAATGAGAAATCCCGAACCACCACCAGCTGCCCCGCCATACGGAACGAAGAGCCCCAAGAAGTAAGCAAACGGATTGCGTTGAGGCAATGTCCGATCCGGTGTCCTTATGCGCCAGACACGCTTCGTCAGCCATGGATACCCATTGACGATTTCATGAAATGAAGACCAAAACCCAGCAGCATTGACGACCTGCTGCGTGTACGCATGGATATCGGTCGTTTTGACCCGAATAGGACCTGCACCCAAGACAATCAACGCCCTGGCAGCTGTCTCAGCGCTTTCACAACAGGCTCGACCATGGAGGTCGCACGAGTACTCTTTAGCGCGTGAATAGGCAGCGCCCAGTAAAGGAAGCCACATCATAGGCAGACGCCAAAGTTGACCCGTCAGATGCTTTAGCCTTATGTGCCCTAGCTCATGTCCGATATAGAAGTTGATGCTGTCTGGCTCAACTTCAAAAGTATCTACAACATCGGAATAAAGAATTACGAAATTGCGTCCGAAGAACCGAGTGGCGAAGGCATTGAAAATACCGTTCCCATTCAACAAGTAAGCCTCAGGCAGTACATCTATATGCAGCTTTTCGCAGCAATCTTTGAATCTAGCATGTAGATCCGGAAATTGCTCTTCAGTGATTTGCACGGCAGTGCCGCGTACTGCAGCCACCCACGCAGACTGTGCAAATATATAAGCAATAAACCCCAAAAGCACATAAATCAAGGCCAAGCCCAACGTACCCACAAGAATGAGCAGCCAGGCAACGATGCCAAGCGCCAAAGTAATCTTCCCAAGCACACGTTCTCGCGGATATACCAACTCATCCATCATCTTCTCCCTCATTTTTACTGTTTGTTTCTGGGACCTGTTCGGCAGGTTTACTCGGCTCAGTAGCAAGATCATATCCAGCTAACCAGGCAACAAAAACCGCTAAGGACGCGAATGAATAATCCTCTTCCTTAGGTCCGCAAAGAAGGCCAAGTGACCTGATCATGCAAGGCACCCGTGTTTTCATGCCGCAACATATATGGACCAAAATTGACCGTCCGCGCCATGGAGCCTTTTAGTGTTCAAGCGCTTCCGCCGCAGCGCGGCTCTCATGAGCCGTGAGCCACGCCCCAGCCGCACCACAGACAGCGATCAATCCCATACCGGCCAGCGTCCAGTGGTCAGGGACGTGGGAGAACATCAACCAGCCCCCCCCCCCAGCATGGCAAAGGCAATCTGGGCGTACATATAGGGCATAAGGATCGACGCCGGTGCGCGCTTGAAGGCTTGGATGAAGATGAAGTGGCCCAGGCTACCCATGAAACCCATGAACACCAGGCCGGCCCAGACCGCGGGTGACGCAATCGGTACCCAAATGAAAGGCAAGGCACACAGGGCGACCACTGCTCCGGTCCAGCCCGTGTAGAACTGCATGGTCATCGGGTCTTCGGTTTTTGCCATGCTGCTGGTCAACAGCTGGAAGCCTGCATTGGCCAGCACCACGCCAATGGGAAAGAGCAAGGCCCAGTTGAAGTCCGCGCCCTCCGGGCGCACGATCACCAGCGTGCCGATGAAGCCGCCCGCCACCAGCAACAGGCGCAAACGCGAGACCTTCTCATGCAGCATGCGCGCTGCCAGCAAGGTCACCACCAACGGGGTCAGCAGCACGATGGCGGTGAACTCGCCCACCGGCATGTGCTTGAGGCTCAGAAACGCAAAGATGCTGGTCGCCAGCAACAAACCGCCACGCGCGATGTGCAAGCCCAAATGCTCGGTCTGCAGCAAGGCGCGCCCCTGCCGCGGCAGCTCAATGGCCGTGGTGGCCACTGCCTGAAACGTGTACCGGAAAAACATGGCCACCATCAGCGGGGCGCTCAGTGACACCCATTTGGTGGTGGTGTCCAGGGTGGCGAAGCAGGCCATGGCCAGGATAGCCAGGCCTATGCCTTTGAGTACCTGTTGCGGAGTGTGTTCGGCCATCAGAAGGGCATCTTGGGCATGCCCTTCATGCCCCCCAGCCGCTTCATCATCTTCATCATGCCGCCGCCCTTCATCTTCTTCATCATCTCTTGCATCTGCTCAAACTCCTTGAGCATGCGGTTGACTTCCTGCACATGCACGCCCGCACCGGCGGCGATACGGCGCTTGCGCGTGGCTTTGATGAGTTCGGGCTTGCGACGCTCCAGCGGCGTCATGCTGTGGATGATGCCTTCCTTGCGCTTGATGTCTTTCTCCGCCTTGTCCATGTCCACCTGACCGGCCTTGGCCGCCATGGCTGCAGGCAGCTTGTCCATCAGGCTGGAGAGGCCCCCCATTTGCTTCATCTGTTGGATCTGGGCCAAAAAGTCGTTCAGGTCGAAGCCGCCACCGCTCTTGACCTTTTCAGCCAACTTCTTGGCAGCCTCGATGTCCACCCCGGCAGTGACTTGCTCCACCAGCGCCACGATGTCGCCCATGCCCAGAATGCGGCCCGCATGGCGCTCGGCGTCGAACACCTCCAGACCATCGAGTTTTTCGCTGGTACCGGCGAACTTGATGGGTGCGCCGGTGATCTGGCGCACTGAGAGTGCGGCACCGCCACGCGAATCACCATCGGTCTTGGTGAGGATGATGCCGGTCAGTGGCAGCGCTTCCTTGAAGGCCTTGGCGGTGTTGACCGCGTCCTGGCCCTGCATGGCGTCCACCACAAACAGGGTTTCAACCGGGTTGAGCGCAGCGTGCAGGTTCTTGATTTCCGACATCAAGGCTTCGTCAATCGCCAAGCGGCCTGCGGTGTCGACCAGCAGCACATCAAAGAAGTGCTTTTTGGCGTAGTCCAGCGCGGCACGGCCGATGTCTACCGGGTTTTGGTCCGGGGTAGAGGGGAACCACTCCGCACCGGCTTGGGCGGTCACGGTTTTGAGCTGCTCGATTGCGGCAGGGCGGTACACGTCACCGGATACGGTCAGCACCTTTTTTTTGCGCTTTTCAATCAAGTGCTTAGCCAACTTGCCGGTGGTGGTAGTTTTACCCGCACCCTGCAAGCCCGACATCAGGATGACGGCGGGTGGTTGGGCCGCGAGGTTTATGTCGCTCACGCCCTCACCCATGGTGGCGGCCAGCTCGCGATTCACGATGCTCACCAACACCTGACCGGGCTGCAAGGAGCCCAGCACTTCCTGACCCAGCGCTTTTTCTTTCACCCGGGCAATAAAGTCGCGCACCACCGGGAGGGCCACGTCGGCCTCCAGCAGCGCCATTCGCACTTCGCGCAGCATGTCGGTGACATTGGACTCGGTGATACGGCCCTGGCCTCGCAGGTCTTTGACGAGGCGGGATAGTTTGTCGGTAAGAGCGGAGGCCATATTGAAGTATTCCGGCAGGCGCAACCTGCGGTGTGAGCCGGACAGTGCCGGCAGGGAGCAAAACGCTAAACTGTGCACATGATTTTAGCCAGTGCGTCTTCCACCAGCTTAGCGTTGTCGGTTTTGGCGGCCTGCGCCTATGCGTGGCCTGCCTTGCGGGCTACCCACCTGTCACCCGCCGCAGCCCGAGGATGGGTCGCACTGGCGTGGTTTCTGCACGGGGCGGTGCTGGCTTGGGGACTGTTGCTACCCCCTACGAAATTCGGTTTTGCACCAGCTCTGTCGATGACCGCATGGGTGGTGGCCGCGTTGTATGCCATTGAGAGCCAGATTTACCCCCAATTGCAAACCCGATGGGCCTTGTCCGCAGTAGGTGCGGTGGCGGTCGTGTTGGCCTGCATCTTTCCGGGATCGACGCTATCCAGCAGCGCGTCCATATGGTTGCCCACGCACCTGGCCTTCGGTGTTGCAAGCTATGGACTATTTGGCACCGCAGTCGTGCATGCATGGCTTATGGGGCGCGCAGAGGCACGCATCCGCCAAGCTGCTGATCCGCATAGCGGCTTGCCCTTGTTGACCCTGGAGCGGCTCACCTACCGGTTTGTGGGTGCCGGCTTTGTTTTGCTGACAGCCACCTTGGTCATGGGTTACGTGTTCGGCGACTTGGTGTACGGCCAAGGCCATGCCTGGCATTGGGATCACAAGACGGTTTTTTCTGTTCTGTCGTGGGTCACATTCGCCATCTTGCTATTGGGCCGGGCACGCTTCGGCTGGCGCGGCAAACGCGCCGTGGCTGTGCTTTACACAGGCTCCGTGCTACTGCTCTTGGGCTATATCGGCTCGCGCTTCGTGCTGGAAGTTTTACTGGGACGGTCCACGTGAAGTACCTCTTGTTACTGCTGATTGCTTTGGCGGTGTTGTGGAGGATCCGCAGCAAGCTCCGTGTGCCTGACAGCCCGCATACGCAAGAGCAGGCAGAGCCTGTTTCTAAGACGGTGGAGATGCATGCCTGCACGCACTGCGGACTGCATATGCCGTTCTCCGACATGGTTGCGGGCACGCGCGGGCGCTACTGCAGCGACGGACACCGCTCGTTGGCTGAACACTGATGCAGCAGGAGCAAGGGGAGCACTCCTGGTTCGGTGCATCGGCGCTGGAAGCCGTTCCCGGACTCGCAGAAGACCAGGGGGACTTCAAACGGCTGTGGCAGGCATTCATGACGGCACGCCTGGTCTTGGGCATAGTGCTGGTACTACTTCAAATCACGCTTTATGCGACCGGCCCGGCCCATAGCAAAACCTTGCTGGCAGTTTGCATAGCCTATTTTTTGGGCACGCTAGCTACCCGACTTCATTTGCGCCCCCGCCCCTTGGGCGCGGCGTTTACTCGCTCTTGGGGCGTGCTAATTGGCATTGACGTGCTGGCGTTCTCGGCATTGCAATGGCTTCACGGGAACAGTCTCAATTACACCCCTTTGTTTGCCTTGCCGGTGCTGCTGGCTTCAGTTTTGGGGTCCCTGCGTTTGGCATTGGGGACCGCAGCCGGCGTGACAATGTTGCTTCTGGGGGGGGCAGTCTGGACCCAGATTCGCAGCGATCAAGACAACCCGGCCTCGTTCGTCCAAGCTGGACTCAGTGGCGTAGGTTATTTCGCGATTGCCTTTCTGGCGAACCAATTGGCAACACGACTGGCCAATGAAGGTAAGCGAGCACGGCAAAGCCAGTTGGCGGCCACCATCCAGCGGGAGGTGAATGAACTGGTGATCGAAGCCCTGCCGGAGGGCGTGATGATCGTGGACCAGGGTGGCATCGTGCGTGCAGCCAACCCCGCAGCACGCGCGTTGCTGGGCGATGAGGACCGCCTGCGCGCAGCAGTGTTCGATCTCAAGGCTGACCCCGCGTGGAGGCCTCTCCTGCATTTAAGCAGGCTCAGCCTGGGCAGTGGCCAACAGCAAGAGGCAGAAGTCTCACTGCAGCATGAAGGAAGCGCGCCATTAAAGGTTCTGGCCCGAACCCGGCTGGCAGCGCCCCAAGGTATCGGGGAAGACAGTCTGTGCGTCTTGTTCCTGCAAGACCAACGCCAAGCGGAGGCGCGGTTGCGCACCGAAAAATTGGCCAGTATGGGACGCATGTCCACAGCGGTAGCCCATGAAATCCGCAATCCTTTGGCGGCGATTGCGCAGGCCAACGCACTACTCGCAGAGGATTTGAGTGACCCGAAGCAGCTTCGCTTGACGAATATGGTCGGGCAGAACGCCAAAAGACTTGAAAAAATCGTGGATGACATCCTGAACGTCGCCCGGGCGCGCGGCGCCAACTTTAGTGAGCGCGACGCCCTGCACGGCCTGAGTGAAGCGGTGTACAAAATCGCACGAGACTGGGCTCAGCAACATGGTCAGACCGGAATGATCGGATTTGAGATTGATCCAGCAGTGCATTCTGTCCGGTTTGACCATGATCATTTGCGGCAAGTCATGGTCAATTTGCTGGACAACGCGCACCGCTATGCCAGTCGCCACTTGGAGGCCATTCAAATCACAGTGACCTATGGCGATGAAGTCGCTTTGGTGTCCATCTGGAGTGATGGTGCACGCATGGACCAGACAGTGGAACGGCATCTTTTCGAACCCTTCTTCTCGTCGGAGAGCCGCTCCAGCGGCCTCGGCTTGTATATTTCCCGCGAGCTGTGCGAGCGACACAGCGCGACTCTGACCTACCAACGCAATTCCCGGATACGTGACAGCCAACTGCATGAGGGCAACGAATTCATGCTGACCCTGACAAGATTGACATCTTCCATGAGCGCTGAAAGCGACCACAACACACCATGGCAAGCCTCCCTGTATTGAGCGCCTCAAAGATCCTGGTGATTGACGACGAACCGGATCTGCGCACGCTCTATGAACTGACCCTTCTACGGGAAGGCCATCAAGTCGACACCGCCGCATCCGTGCAGGAAGCGCTGGAAGCCTTGGCGCGTCAGCCTTATGACCTGGTCATTACTGACATGCGTCTACCTGACGGCATGGGTATTGATATTCTGAAGAACCTGCGTCATCAATTCCGGGGCGAGCGCTGCATGGTGATTACGGCCTACGGATCAGCCGAAAATGCCGTCGAGTCCCTGAAAGCTGGCGCCTTTGACTACCTGACAAAGCCAGTCGACTTGAAGCAGTTCCGGACTGCAGTCGCATCGGCACTTAGTGACAGCCGTGGATTAGACGCAGCGACTACAAGTGCGAAAACGGTCGCGAGAGTGGCAGCCAGCGCGACCGCTGCATCCGCCTTGGAGTTGATGGCGGGTTCCTCTGTAGGCATGCTCGCGGTCAAGGAACGCATTGCCAAGGTGGCACGCAGTATGGCGCCCGTCCTGATTCGGGGCGAGTCCGGTACGGGTAAAGAGTTAGCGGCCAGAGCCCTGCACGCGAATAGCCATCGGTCTCAAGGGCCGTGGGTTGCAGTGAACTGCAGTGCGATCCCCGAAGCCTTGTTGGAAGCGGAGTTCTTTGGCGCCAAAAAAGGCGCCTATACAGGAGCGACGCAAGACAGAACCGGCTTTTTCCAAGCGGCGCACGGGGGGACTTTGTTTCTGGACGAAATCGGCGATCTCCCTCTAGCCATGCAAGCGAAACTTCTGCGTGCCATTCAGGAGAGAAAAATCCGCCCCTTGGGAAGCAATGTGGAGGAAGTTGTCGATGTGCGGTTGGTCAGCGCCACACACAAAGACCTGGCAGCAGAAGTCGCGGCCAACACGTTCCG
Organism: Curvibacter sp. Hmag1.1; assembly: GCF_059769165.1. NCBI lineage: Bacteria > Pseudomonadati > Pseudomonadota > Betaproteobacteria > Burkholderiales > Comamonadaceae > Curvibacter > Curvibacter sp. Hmag1.1. The sequence goes on along the minus strand of NZ_JBMBGX010000002.1, from coordinate 2,639,183 downwards.
CCAAGACCTCTATTACCGACTGAATGTCATCGATATCCACCTCCCGCCTTTGCGCGAGCGCAAAGACGACCTGGAGGTTTTGTGCAGGGCGATCCTCCAACGTATATGCGCTGAAACCGGCAGCCCCGTACCGGCGATTTCAGCCTCCATGTTGGAGCAACTGAAGCTGCATCCACTCAAAGGCAATGTCAGGGAACTGGAGAACCTGTTGCACAGAGCCATGGCGCTATCGGATGGCTCCGCCCTGGAAATGGATGTCGCCTACGCGGACTCCACACCTGCGGTGCTATTGCCCACACAAGAATCAGCCCTTGCAAATAAAGAGATCTTAGATATCCAGGCGCAAACCGATGTCATGAATGAACTGGCAACAGCGCCTGCACCACTGGCCATACCCAACGACCTGCAAAGCCATCTGGACGCCCAAGAGCGCGACATTCTGGTTCGCGTACTGACAGAAACACGTTTCAACCGCACTGCTGCAGCCCAGCGACTGGGAATCAGCCTGCGCCAGATACGTTATCGCATGGAGCGCTTGCGCATCGATGTGCCGGGGGAAGACCGTGACAAGACACCCTGACCCCGCACTGCCCAATGCATCCGGTTGGGACGCCGGATGGTGGTCCGAAGCACAGCACGTACCCTCTCCCAACTTCGGCCCCAGACCCGCTAGCGCAGTTGTCGACCTGGTAGTTATCCACTCCATATCGCTACCGCCTGGTGTATATGGCGGCCCTGAGGTGCAGCAACTTTTCACCAACACTTTGGACTGGGATGCGCACCCTTACTTCCAAACCATACGGGGCATGGAGGTATCGAGCCACTTCTTCATCCGGAGAACCGGGATAGTTTTGCAGTTTGTCAGTTGTAACGAACGCGCGTGGCATGCGGGCAAGTCCTGCTACCGGGATCGCGACAACTGCAACGATGACTCCATCGGTATTGAGCTGGAAGGAACCGAGGAGGACAGGTTCACTCCGCCTCAGTATGAAAGCCTTCACCGCTTGTGTAGGGCGATTGCACAAAACTACCAGATTCAATACCTTGCCGGACATGAACACATTGCCCCGGGTCGCAAAACCGACCCGGGACCAGGATTTGAATGGTCCGAACTGAAGCTTTGGCCAGAGATTTCCGGATGGCATTTTCCTTCCGGGGTGCCACAAAGCGACACCGGACAAATCTGAGTTCGCACAACTCAAAATAAATTTTGAAGCCTGTTTGAACGCACCCGAATAGTGCGCATTCAGAACCGGCGCGCGTTTCCCGATGAAATTTGCTGCTGAGCCCCGCCAACACTTGCGTTGGGGCTCCAAAACACCGGATTTCAAGGCTTGGCAACACCATAAAAACACTGGTGCCCATACACCCTCGGGTTTGCGCTGAGCAAATCGCTGCGTAGAGGCAGATACACTACCGGTAGTGGCTTGTCACCGCCACAGACCCCAGATATAGTGTGCCCTGATTGTTGCGCATGGACATATGGCGTCACCGTGACAACCATGACTGACACCGGATCACCACAAAAAAACATCGATTTAGACGAGGAAATCATGCAATCTATTTCTACTGCTGTATCAACCACTACAGCCCCTCTGTTGTCTCCCGTCCCGGGCTCAGAATCGACCGTAACAAACGCATTTGCGCAGTACCAGATCATTCGCCGCAATGGCGCCGTCGTGCCCTTTGAGCCGAACAAAATCGCAGTGGCCATGATGAAGGCATTTCTCGCGGTACACGGCACCCAAGGCGCAGCATCCGCCAGCGTTCGGGAAACCGTTGATGGGTTGACCCAGCAGGTCATCCGCGCCTTGGTCCGTTCACGGCCCGGCGGTGGAACTTTCCATATTGAAGACGTGCAAGACCAGGTCGAGTTGGGCCTGATGCGCGGCGGCCACCATGAAATTGCACGTGCATATGTGCTTTACCGTGAACGCCGCACCCAAGAGCGCGCCAAACAAGTGGCGACAGAGGCTCCTGCAGCGCCCGTCATTCACGTCATTGACAACGGTCAGCGGGTACCCTTGGATCTGGCTCAGCTCCAGTTCCGTATCGAAACGGCCTGTTCTGGTTTGGGGGCTGATGTCAAGGCGGCCCCCATCCTTGCGGAAACCATGCGCAACCTCTACGACGGTGTGCCCTTGGACGAGGTCTACAAGGCGGCCATTTTGGCGGCTCGTACCCTGATTGAAAAAGACCCGGACTACACCTACGCCACTGCGCGCCTGCTGTTCCACACGATCTCCCGTGAAGTCTTGGGCCGCGATGTGGCTCAGGCTGATATGCAGGAAGCCTATGCGGACTATTTCCCCGGTTTTATCAAGCGTGGTATCGCCGCAGAACTTCTGGACGAAAAGCTTCAGCAGTTCGATTTGAAGCGCTTGGGTAGCGCCCTTAAGGCCGGCCGCGATTTGCAGTTTGACTACCTCGGCCTGCAAACCTTGTATGACCGCTACTTCCTGCACGAAGGCAAAACCCGCATTGAGTTGCCACAGGCGTTTTTCATGCGCGTAGCAATGGGTCTGTCCCTGAACGAAATTGACCGTGAAGCCCGCGCGATCGAGTTTTACGAAGTGCTGTCCAGCTTTGACTTCATGTCCAGCACACCGACCCTCTTTAACAGCGGTACTTTGCGCTCACAACTGTCCAGCTGCTACCTGACCACGGTGCCTGACGATCTGGATGGCATCTACGAATCCATCAAGGAAAACGCACTCCTTTCCAAGTTTGCGGGCGGTCTGGGCAATGACTGGACACGCGTACGTGCATTGGGCTCCCACATCAAGGGAACCAATGGCGAATCTCAAGGGGTGGTACCGTTCCTGAAAGTGGTGAACGACACTGCCGTGGCTGTGAACCAAGGTGGCAAGCGCAAAGGTGCTGTTTGTACTTACCTCGAGACATGGCACTTGGACATCGAAGAGTTCCTAGAGTTGCGCAAGAACACCGGTGACGACCGCCGTCGCACCCACGACATGAACACCGCGAATTGGATTCCGGACTTGTTTATGCGCCGAGTAATGGAAAAAGGCACTTGGACCCTGTTCTCACCGTCCAACGTGCCTGACTTGCACGACCTGTTTGGCGCGGAATTCGAGAAGGCCTATGTCGCTTACGAAGAGAAAGCGGCGCGTGGTGAGATCAAGCCATCCCGCACCGTACAAGCCAGCGATCTGTGGCGCAAGATGCTGACCATGCTGTTCGAAACCGGACATCCATGGATCACATTCAAAGACGCATGTAATGTGCGTTCCCCACAACAGCACGCAGGTGTGGTGCATTCCTCCAATCTGTGCACCGAAATTACCCTGAACACATCCGACACTGAGACAGCCGTGTGCAATCTGGGCTCCGTGAACCTGCTGCAACACTTGAAAGACGGCGCACTCGACCACAACAAGCTCAAGCGCACGATCTCCACCGCTATGCGCATGTTGGACAACGTGATTGACATCAACTACTACGCGGTGAAAAAGGCGCGTGACTCCAACATGCGCCATCGCCCCGTGGGCTTAGGTCTGATGGCTTTCCAGGACAGCCTGTATGAACTGCGCATTCCTTACGCCAGCGACGCGGCTGTAGAGTTCGCAGACCAATCCATGGAAGCGATCAGCTATTACGCCTACTGGGCTTCCACTGATTTGGCCCGCGAGCGGGGCAAGTACCACAGCTACAAGGGCAGCCTGTGGGACAAGGGCGTGTTGCCACCAGACACTCTGGACATGTTGGCTAACGCCCGTGGCGGATATGTGGAAGTAGATCGCTCCTCCACACTGGACTGGAACGCCTTGCGCAACAAGATTGCCGCTGACGGCATGCGCAACTCCAACTGCGTGGCCATTGCGCCGACTGCGACAATCTCCAACATCATTGGCGTGGACGCATCCATCGAGCCCTGCTTCGGCAACCTATCGGTCAAGTCCAACCTGTCCGGTGAATTCACCGTCATTAACAGCTACTTGGTGCGCGACCTCAAGCGCCTTGGCTTGTGGGACGACGTGATGGTCATGGACCTGAAGCATTTCGACGGCTCCCTGAGCCCGATCGATCGCGTGCCTCAAGAAATCAAGCAGCTCTATGCCACTGCATTCGAAGTGGAAACCCGCTGGTTGGTGGAAGCTGCGGCACGTCGCCAGAAGTGGATTGACCAAGCGCAGTCTCTCAACATCTATATGGCGGGTGCTTCCGGCAAGAAGCTGGATGAGACCTACAAACTGGCTTGGTTGCGTGGACTGAAAACCACCTACTACCTCCGCACGATGTCTGCGACACACGCTGAAAAATCGACCGTCACAGCGGGACGTTTGAATGCAGTGTCATCCGGCAACGATGCGCAAGGCTCCACCAAAATGTCCAGCGCCTTGGAAGCTGCTGCTGCAGCGGCACAAGCCCAGATGGAGTTGGCCAGCAATGCTGCAACTGACATCAAGTTCTGCGGCGTTGATGACCCGACCTGCGAGTCCTGCCAATGATTTCAATAGCGTCGCGGTGCAAATTGCGATGCTATTGAACAACACAAATTTTCAGTGAATTGCATGATTACTTTTCAATTCAATTCACTGCTCACATAATCTGCAAATTGGAATCATCTATGTTGTCCTGGGACGAAGAAGTCAAGCCCGCATCGCCGTTGAATTACGCGCGCAATCCGTCTGGAAATGACGCAGTGGCGCAGGCACCAGTGTCTTCTGTATTCGCGGCTCAAACATCGGTTACCCCGCTGTCCACTGCAATGCCAGCAGCCAAGCCGAGTGCCGGCGGACATCGCGTCAAGGCATCTGATAAACGCATCATCAACGGACAAACTGACGTCAATCAGTTGGTCCCTTTCAAGTACAAGTGGGCCTGGGAAAAATACCTCGCTACGTGCGCGAATCACTGGATGCCCCAAGAGGTCAACATGACGCGCGACATCGCGTTGTGGAAGGATCCCAATGGACTGACTGAAGACGAGCGCCGCATCGTCAAGCGCAACCTCGGCTTCTTTGTGACTGCAGATTCCTTGGCCGCCAACAACATTGTGTTGGGTACTTATCGCCATATCACCGCGCCTGAATGCCGGCAGTTCCTGTTGCGCCAAGCATTCGAAGAGGCCATTCACACCCACGCCTATCAATACATCGTGGAGTCCCTGGGTCTGGACGAGAGCGAAATTTTCAACGCGTATAACGAAGTCCAGTCCATCCGCGACAAAGACGAGTTTCTGATCCCCTTCATTGAAGCGATCATGGACCCGAACTTCCACACGGGTACGTCTGAAAGCGATCAAGTGCTGCTGAAGTCTCTGATTGTGTTTGCCTGCCTGATGGAAGGTCTATTCTTCTATGTGGGCTTCACCCAAATTCTCGCGTTGGGTCGCCAGAACAAGATGACTGGTGCTGCTGAACAGTATCAATATATTCTTCGCGATGAGTCGATGCACTGCAATTTCGGCATCGACCTGATCAATCAGTTGAAGCTGGAAAACCCTCATCTGTGGACGCCCGAATTCAAGGCGGAGATCAAGGCACTTTTCGAGAAGGCCGTCGAACTTGAGTACCGTTATGCGGAAGACACGATGCCACGCGGCGTACTCGGCATGAATGCTTCGATGTTTAAGGGCTACTTACGCTATATCGCAAATCGCCGGGCCACACAAATCGGCTTGGAGCCGCTTTTCCCGAATGAGGAAAATCCGTTCCCGTGGATGAGCGAAATGATTGACTTGAAGAAGGAACGTAACTTCTTCGAAACGCGTGTTATCGAGTACCAGTCCGGCGGCGCGCTGTCCTGGGATTAATCAACTCGTTATGCCGCTCCAGTTTTCGCCCCTGTTCTGCTGCTGCTTGTTCAGTGCAATGGGTGTGCGACACCGAGTTCATGCCGCTGGGATAGCGCCCAGTGGCATGAATCACTTTCTGCCAGATACGCAGCGGAAAGTGCTTCTTGCACCTTGATCAAGGAGAACATGATGGCAACTGCAAAAAAACTGGCCGCTAAGAAGGCCGCTCCCGCGAAGAAAGCAGCTCCTGCTAAAAAGGCCGTAGCAGCGAAGAAAGCCGCTCCCGCCAAGAAGGCTGCAGCTCCTGCTAAAAAAGCAGCAGCTCCTGCCAAAAAGGCCGTAGCAGCGAAGAAAGCCGCTCCCGCCAAGAAGGCTGCAGCTCCTGCTAAAAAAGCAGCAGCTCCTGCTAAAAAGGCCGTAGCAGCGAAGAAAGCCGCTCCCGCCAAGAAGGCTGCTCCTGCTGCCAAGAAGCCTGCTGCAAAGAAGGCTGCAAAGGCACCTGCTGCGAAGCCTGCCGCTGCCCCTGCGGCACAAACCACGCTGAATCCTCAAGCTGCGTGGCCATTCCCTACTTCCAGCAAGCCCTAAGCGGCCTGCCTGAAGTAGAAAAGCCCGGCGCCATAGGCCCCGGGCTTTTTTGTTGGCACCACAAGCCGATCAAGGATAAAAGGCAAGTAGACGGTACCCTGACACGCGCTCTGAAGAGTTCCCTGCTTTCACCGCAATGGGAAGTACCGTTGAAAACTCTGCACCAGGCTCCAAGGTATTCGCTTTAAAGCCTATATCTTGCGGCTTAAGAACACGACGTATCAGGCTTTGGTCCTGCATATCCGTGAGAGTCAGCTCTAACGCCGGCGGAGCAACAGGGACAGGACCATTATTTTTTAAAGCAACATTGAGCCGATACACATCGGTTCGAACCTTGGTGAACGATGAACTATCGATCACCACCGCTTCAATGTTACGCAATGGACTCACGCTGCAATCCATCACCTCACACAAAGCCTCCAGCGCAGGCAGCGTGGATGGCTCATAGGCGGCCCAACGATCTCGCTCATGGACGGCAACTTGCACTGCCAACGCCCCGATCAACACCATGCCCGATAGCCCCAGAACAATACGTACGCCTGTTTTGTGCCAAATGCTCTTGCCCCGCCCTTCCCGCATGAACGAGGGCTGTTTAACCTCATCCTTCTCTGTGACTTTCACATGGGCTTGTGTGTAACGGGGCGCCGCACCCGACAAAGTTTCCAGAGGGGGCTCCGCAGGCGCATCCAACGGCGGTGTCTCGTGGTCCACACCGGGAGTTTGCGCGAGTGATTTGGGGCTCTGCGACAAGAAATCATCCAATCCCGTGTCAGAGGACTCATTGACCGGTGTGCCGACCGGAAGAGATTCGTCAGGATGTAAGTGATCGCGTAAAGCGGCGTCTGACTGTTCCGCAGTGAATGACACGTTGGAGGCATCATCCTCTGTCTCTTTGGGAGATTCGTCAGACGCGAATCGCAGAGAAGCAGCCCAGTCCGGATCAGGGCTGGTGGTGGCTACAGGATCACGCGGGGGCTCCGGCTCCAGAGACACGGGAACAGGCTCGGAGTGAAGATTCGCGTTGGCATCGAAAACTTCATCACACTGCCCACAACGAACCCAACCATCGGATATACGCAACTGGTCCGGCACGACCTTGAACATCGTGGAGCATGCCGGGCATTGGGTAATCAGACTCATTGCGTCACATTGTAGTGGGCGCAATCACCGCAATCAGACTGCGGCAGTCATCAAGATCCAGCCGTCCTCGGTGTCTGCAACAGACAGTTTGCAGTACGGCGAATAAGCTGCCTTTAACTCTTCCGCCTGCCGCTCCAGAATCCCGGCAAGCACAAGATGGCCACCCGCCTTCACATGCGCACATAGCAGCGGAGCAAGCACCTTCAAGGGCGTGGCCAGGATGTTGGCGAACACCACATCGAATACCCCTTGAGCTGCCTCAGGTAGCCCGGACACCAATGTGACGTGATTTGCTTCGGCATTCAAGACAGTGGAATCCACAGCGGCCTGATCAATGTCAACAGCGATCACTTCCGTAGCACCGAATTTGGCTGCACCTATGGCCAGAATGCCTGATCCGCAACCATAGTCCAGCACCCGACCGGAACCGCCATTACGCGCAATCCAGCGCAAGCACATGCGGGTAGTGGGGTGCGTCCCCGTGCCGAACGCCAAGCCAGGATCCAGACGAATTACATCTTTGGCCTGTGCCGGCGGCTCGTGCCAGGTCGGCACGATCCAGAACTCAGGGGTGATCTCCACCGGCGCAAACTGCGACTGGGTCAATCGCACCCAGTCCTGATCCTCGAGCACCTCGATACCCAAGATACGGCAACCCTCAAAGAAGTCTTGGGCAGACAACAACTGGGCCGCTTCATCCGCTTGGGCGCGATCCGCAAACAATGCAATCACGCGCGAACGCTGCCACCCGTCTTTGGGCGGCGGCATTCCGGGTTCACCGAACAACGCTTGCTCGGCATCGGTTTGGGCATCAGCATCTTCCACACTGACACTCAGCGCATCCAACGCGTCCAGCGCATCACTCAGGTTTTCGACCCGGTCTTCGGGACACATCAAACGCAATTCAAACATGCAAAACCTTATCGCTTGTGTTGTTCCAGCCAATGCTCCAGGTAGTGGATATTGGTTCCACCATCCATAAACTTGGCGTCCACCATCAACTCGCGGTGCAAGGGGATGTTGGTACTGATACCTTCGACAACGGTCTCTGCCAATGCGGTACGCATGCGTGCCATGGCCTGCTCGCGGGTATCGCCATGAACAATGATCTTGCCGACCATGGAGTCGTAGTTCGGAGGCACGAAATAGTTGGTGTACACATGGGAGTCCACACGCACGCCGGGGCCGCCGGGGGCGTGCCACATGGTGACGCGCCCCGGGGACGGGGTGAACTTGTAAGGATCTTCTGCGTTCACACGGCATTCGATTGCGTGACCACGCACTTCAATCTGACGCTGGGTGAAAGGCAGTTTTTCGCCGGCCGCCACCATGATCTGGGTTTTGACGATGTCAATGCCCGTCACCATTTCCGTCACCGGGTGCTCCACTTGCACACGGGTATTCATTTCAATGAAATAGAACTCGCCGTCTTCATATAGGAACTCAAACGTGCCCGCGCCGCGGTAGCCGATCTTCTTGCAGGCAGCCACGCAACGCTCGCCGATACGCTCAATCAGCTTGCGGTTGATACCGGGAGCAGGTGACTCTTCCAGCACCTTCTGGTGGCGACGTTGCATGGAGCAATCGCGCTCGCCCAGATACACCGCGTTCTTGTGCTTATCCGCCAGGATCTGGATTTCAATGTGCCGGGGGTTCTGGAGAAACTTCTCCATGTACACCGCCGGGTTGTTGAACGCCGCGCCCGCTTCCGCCTTGGTCATCTGCACCGCATTGACCAGCGCTGCCTCGGTGTGGACCACACGCATGCCGCGACCACCGCCACCGCCGGCAGCCTTGATGATCACCGGGTAGCCAATGGCCTTGGCAATGCGCTTCATCGCCACAGGGTCATCCGGCAGCTCGCCTTCAGAGCCGGGCACGCAGGGCACGCCCGCGCGGATCATGGCCTGCTTGGCAGACACCTTGTCCCCCATGATGCGGATGGACTCGGGTGTAGGACCGATGAACTGGAAACCGCTCTTCTCGACGCGCTCAGCAAAGTCCGCGTTTTCACTCAAAAAACCGTAGCCGGGGTGAATGGCTTCCGCATCGGTCACTTCCGCGGCCGAAATGATGGCCGGCATATTGAGGTAGCTCAGACCGGACGGAGCCGGTCCGATACACACCGCTTCTTCCGCCAGCTTCACGTATTTGGCTTCGCGGTCCGCCTCGGAATAGACCATGACGGCTTTGATTCCCAACTCGCGGCAGGCGCGCTGGATTCGCAGCGCAATCTCGCCCCGGTTGGCGACCAGAATTTTCTTGAACATGGGTGCTGCGTCTTATTCGATGATGAACAGGGGTTGGCCGTATTCCACAGCCTGACCGTTCTCACACAGAATCTGCGTCACCGTACCGGACTTGTCAGCTTCGATCTCGTTCAGGATCTTCATCGCTTCAATAATGCAGATGGTGTCGCCTTCCTTGATGGAATCACCAATTTCCACGAACGGCTTCGCGCCCGGAGCAGACGAACGGTAGAAAGTACCCACCATCGGAGACTTTACGGTGTGGCCGGCGGGCACGGCGGCTTCTGCGGGAGCCGGTGCTGGGGCAGCGGCGGCAGCTGCAGGCGCTGCTGCCGGAGCAGGTGCTGCATACACAGGAGCGGGCGCGTAGCCCTGAACCACTGCACCGCCACCCTTGACGATACGGACCTTGCCTTCGGCTTCGGTAATTTCCAGTTCCGACACATTGGAATCAGACACCAGATCGATCAGGGTTTTGAGTTTGCGTAAATCCATGGAATCTCCAACAACCGACATTAGTAAAGCGGCGAATTTACAGCAAATTGCCACCAAAAAACCATATCTCCACCCAAAACAAGGGAAAAGATCGGAAAAATGTCTAGATAAAAATGCCCCGAAGGGGCTTGAGACAGTGGATTCAGACCGAATCCACTAGGTATGAGCCTCTATTTTACCGCAACCCAAGCAGCGAGGTCCGACTCGGTCACCCGCCCCATTTTCCGCTGCGCAATGGATCCATCCGAAGCCACCAACACCGAGAACGGTAAACCACCTGTGATATTGCCCAATGCACGCCCTAGATCTGCTCCCGACAATCCGGCCATGGCGACCGGAAAACTTAAAGGCAGCTTCTTGAGAAATGGCACCACAGCCTCCTTGCGATCGATGGCCAACCCCAGTACCTGTACACCGCGGCTGCCTTGCTCCTTATAAAAACTGTCCAAGAGAGGTAGTTCGTCTACGCATGGTGGGCACCAGGTCGCCCAGAAGTTAATCAAGACTGGCCGCCCCTTGAGTCCAGCCATGGCCAACGTAGTGTCATGCGGGGTTTGCCACTGCTGCTCCCAGAAACCCGGCACAGGGTCGACCACAGCCAAAGCCGCATCTTTGGCATGGCGCAGCGACAACCCTAGCCCCGCGGCACCCGCCAAACCGGCGGCAACACCCCAGAGAACCGTGCGCCTGCGAGAAGAGGGGAATTGCGCCAAATCCTTACTATCTGTCACGAACATCTCCCAACAGCTTTTGAACTGCCGCCAAATTTCCACGCGGCGCCCTGCCCTTGCCATCCGGCTGCAAGGCACCCCGCACGTCATCCAGGTCGTTGATCAACAAATGCACACCCACATGCTCACCCAAGGGCTGGCACATCGCGTGAATGCTCAGGGCGTCCACCATATCCCCTTGCAAACCGGGCACAGAGCGCACCTCAAAGCGAACGCCCTTGTCAATCAGGCTGATCTCCGCCGATTTGGGGTCATCACAAAACAATTGCAGATAAATATCGGACCGCCGTGTAGCCGTTCCGCGCCACACTGCACCGCCCAGGTGGGGCCGGAAGGCTTCCAGCCGCTGCATCCATTGCACTGCAAGCTCACGCAGGGCCTGCAACTCCTCTGCCTGGCTCTCGGCACAAAAGATCGCAATGTATTCCTCAAGCGCAGTCTCTACCTGATCGTTATCCGGCAGCGCAGAACGTGGCGGCACACCCAGCTGTTTGACCGCGCGACGCTTGGCCGGACCGTATTCCAGCCCCTCTTCCACTACCAAACGCGCAGCCGTAGCCGCGATTTCTTCTTTCAAATCATCCATTACCAGATTGTGCCTGCCCGCTGAAAGCCCTGCTACGCGCCTATTTGCTACGTTATTGATAGCTGTCCGCGCAAATTCCACGTGCGCCGGAGCCATAAATCATGCTAAATCACGATGGGTAGAGTGCCCCGTAGAATACCGGCCATGCATATTCATATCTTGGGCATTTGCGGCACCTTCATGGGTGGCCTGGCTGCGCTGGCGCGCGAAGCCGGCCATAAAGTTACCGGCTGCGATGCCGGCGTTTACCCCCCCATGAGTGACCAGCTCCGGGCCCTAGGCATCGAACTGATCGAGGGCTTCGGTGCTGAACAAATGGCCTTGCAGCCTGACATGTTCGTCATCGGCAACGTCGTCAGCCGCGCGCGGCTCGCTGACGGAACGCCCAAATTCCCGCTGATGGAAGCCATTCTGGACGCGGGCGCGCCCTACACCAGCGGCCCGCAATGGTTGGCGGAACATGTATTGCAAGGCCGCCATGTGCTGGCCGTTGCCGGCACCCACGGAAAAACCACCACTACCAGCATGCTGGCTTGGGTGCTGGAATACGCAGGTCTGCAACCCGGGTTTTTGGTGGGCGGCGTCCCGTTGAATTTCGGAGTATCGGCAAGACTTGGCGGAGGGGCGTCTGCGCCCTCTGCGCAGGTCAAGGAGGAGCCCGCAAAGCGGGCGGGGGACACGGAGCAGAGGGCGCAGACGCCCCTCCGCCCCGCCTCCGGAGCGAAACTCTTCGTGATCGAGGCCGACGAATACGACACCGCCTTCTTCGACAAGCGCAGTAAATTCGTGCACTACCGCCCGCGCACCGCCATCCTGAACAACCTGGAATTCGACCACGCCGACATCTTTGACGACCTGGCCGCCATCGAACGACAATTTCACCATCTGGTGCGCACCGTGCCCGGTACCGGCCGCGTGGTCGTCAACGGACTGGAGGACAGCCTCAGCCGCGTGCTCCACCAAGGCTGCTGGAGCGAACAACGCAGCTTCGGCGCCGCCGTGAGCGACTTTTCCGCTGCCGGCGAGCCGCATGACTTTGCCGTCCACCACCACGGCCACGAGGTCGCACGGGTGCAGTGGGCATTGGGTGGCGTGCACAACCAACTCAACGCGCTGGCCGCCATCGCCGCCGCAGAGCATGTGGGCGTGTCGCCTGCAGTCGCCGCAAAAGCCTTGGGCCAGTTCGTGAACGTCAAGCGCCGCATGGAAGTGCGTGCCACCGCCCCGTTGGCAGGGCAACCGGGCAGCGCACCCGTCACCATTTACGATGACTTTGCGCACCACCCCACCGCCATCCGCACCACCGTCAACGGCCTGCGCCGGCAAGTCGGCAAGGGGCGCATTCTGGCCGTGTTCGAGCCGCGCTCCAACACCATGAAGCTCGGCGCCATGAAGGCCCAGTTGCCCTGGAGCCTGGAAGAAGCCGACCTCGCCTTCTGCCACAGCGGTGGCTTGGGGTGGGACGCGGCAGAAGCGCTGGCACCCATGGGCACGCGGGCGCAAGTGGGCGACACCATTGACGCTGTGCTCGCCCAAGTGGCCGCCGCCCTGCAGCCGGGCGACCACCTGCTGTGTATGAGCAATGGAGGCTTCGGCGGCATCCACGCCAAATTTGCCAACTTGCTACAAACTTCATAGCTGCTCGCGCACTATCCATAAGCGCCAACAGCATATTTGACCCACACCCCCATGCAAACCGATCCGAACTTTCAACTCCGCCTCCCGGAAGGCGCCAAATTCACCGACCTGAAACTGCGCCGTTGCGACGCCGAAGCGATTGACATGGACATGGACCTCGTCGAGCGCATCTGCCAACTCAACCAGTGGGATGTGGCAAAAGTGCGCGAGAACCCCGGCCCGGTGATCAGCACCATCCTGAGCGTCTGGTACAAAACCCACTTGGCTGCTGGCGGCACGCCGGACGCGGTGATGGAGTCGCTGCGGGCCCCTGCTCCGCTGCAATAAGGCACAAAAAAAGCGGGCACTCAGGCCCGCTAGGTAATGTGAGCCGGAGCATCAACTCCGGCTTTTTTATGGCGCCATCACGCTGCGCGGCGCGCCTTGACGGCGGTAGACAGCACTTCCAGCGACTCCACCGAATCGTCCCAGCCCAGGCAGGCGTCGGTGATGCTCTTGCCGTATTCCAAGGCGGATGCATCGTCCTTGCCGGGGGTGAACTTCTGGGCTCCGGCGTTCAGGTGGCTTTCCACCATCACCCCGAAAACGCTGCGCGAACCGCCGCTGATCTGGCCGGCAATGTCTTTGGCCACATCGAGCTGCTTTTCGTGCTGCTTGCTGCTGTTGGCGTGGCTGCAGTCCACCATCAGGGTCTGGGGCAACTTGGCCTTGGCGAGGTCCGCACAGGCGGCGGCCACATTGGCGGCATCGTAGTTGGGCGCCTTGCCGCCGCGCAGAATGACATGGCAGTCCGGGTTGCCGTTGGTTTGCACAATCGCCACCTGGCCATTTTTGTGCACCGACAAGAAGTGGTGGCCACCGGCTGCTGCCTGGATAGCGTCCGTCGCGATCTTGATATTACCGTCCGTGCCGTTCTTGAACCCGATGGGCGCGGAGATGCCGGAGGCCAACTCGCGGTGCACCTGGCTCTCGGTGGTACGTGCACCAATGGCGCCCCAGGAAATCAAGTCGCCCAGGTACTGGGGAGAAATCACATCCAGGAACTCGCTGCCGGCGGGCATGCCCAAGCGGTTGATCTCGATCAGCAACTGGCGTGCAATGCGCAGGCCTTCGTCAATGCGGTAGCTCTCATCCAGGTAAGGGTCATTGATCAGGCCCTTCCAGCCTACGGTGGTGCGGGGCTTCTCGAAGTAGACCCGCATCACGATTTCCAGCGTGTCTTTGTACTTCTCACGCTCCACTTTCAGGCGGCGGGCGTAGTCCAGCGCAGCGGCGGGATCATGGATGGAGCAGGGTCCGATGATGACCAGCAGACGATCGTCCTTGCCGGCCATGATGTTGTGGATGGTGCTGCGGGTGTCGGAGATCAGGGTCTCCACCGCGGATCCGCGGATAGGGAAGAAGCGGATAAGGTGCTCTGGAGGGGGCAACACGGTGATGTCCTTGATGCGTTCGTCGTCGGTTTTGCTGGTGCGGTCGGCGGGCTGGGATTGTCCGTACCACTCACCGGTTGCAGAGGCTTTAGCGTTCATGTCAGGTCTCCAGAGTCCAAGTTGCGAAAAAACAGGTTGAAAAAGGCATAAAAAAACCGCCGGGGGTGCCGGCGGTTTTTGGGAAGATTCAGGACGTTTCTTTTGGGTACGTTCAGAACTCTCGACCGCCGGATGCGCGTGAGAACCAAAAGTAGCTAAAAAAGAAACGTGCGGAATGCATGGGGTTCAATGTAGCACAGGTTTCTGACAGCGGCTTACGCTTGCCACTAGGCAGTTCCACCTACGGTCAAACCGTCGATGCGAAGCGTAGGCTGGCCCACGCCCACGGGCACGCTCTGGCCCTCTTTGCCGCAGGTGCCCACGCCGGGGTCCAGCTTCATGTCATTGCCGATCATGGAGACGCGCTTCAGGCACTCGGGGCCGCTGCCCACCAGCGTGGCGCCTTTGACGGGGTATTGGATCTTGCCGTTTTCCACCCAATAGGCTTCGCTGGCAGAGAACACAAACTTGCCGCTGGTAATGTCCACCTGGCCGCCACCGAAGTTGGGGGCGTACAAGCCCTTCTTGATGCTGGCGATAATTTCTTCCGGCGCCTTGTCGCCCCCCAGCATGTAAGTGTTGGTCATGCGGGGCATGGGCAGGTGGGCGTAGCTCTCGCGGCGGCCGTTGCCGGTGGGCTTCACGCCCATCAAGCGGGCGTTCATGCTGTCCTGGATGTAGCCCTTCAAGATGCCATCTTCAATCAACACATTGCGCTGGCTGGGGTTGCCTTCGTCATCCACGTTGAGCGAGCCACGGCGGTCGGCAATGGTGCCATCGTCCAGCACCGTCACGCCTTTGGCTGCGACGCGCTGGCCGATGCGGCCGCTGAAGGCGCTGCTGCCCTTGCGGTTGAAGTCGCCTTCCAGCCCGTGGCCAATGGCTTCGTGCAACAAAATGCCGGGCCAGCCGGCCCCCAACACCACAGTCATCTCGCCGGCAGGTGCGGGACGGGCATCGAGGTTGGTCAGCGCGGCATGTACGGCCTGGTCCACATAGTCTTCAATCTGCGCATCGGTGAAATACGCCAGCCCGAACCGGCCACCGCCGCCACTGGAGCCCACCTCGCGGCGACCTTTTTGCTCGGCAATCACCGTCACGCTCAGGCGCACCAGCGGGCGCACATCGGCGGCCAGAGTGCCGTCCGCGCGTGCGACGAGCACCACGTCGTATTCAGCAGCCAAACCGGCCATCACCTGGATGATGCGCGGGTCTTTGGCACGGGCCAGTTTCTCAACCTTGCCCAGCAGCTCCACCTTGGCGGTGCTGTCCAGGGTGGCAATCGGGTCCAGGCCGGCGTAGAGTTTGCGGCCGCCCGCTATCTTTGGTGTAGCGGCTTTCGCACGCTTGTTCTGCGCCGCAGCCGAAATGGTGCGCACGGTGCGGGCAGCATCCAGCAGGCTGGCCTCGGAAATATCGTCGGAATACGCAAAGGCGGTTTTCTCGCCGCTCACCGCCCGAACGCCTACACCCTGGTCGATGCTGAAGGAACCGGTCTTGACGATGCCTTCTTCCAGACTCCAGCCCTCGGAGCGGGTGTACTGGAAGTACAGGTCCGCCTCGTCCACCTGGTGCGCCTTGATTTCGTTCAGCGCGCGGGTGAGATGACTCTCATCCAGGCCGAAAGGCGTGAGCAACAGGGATTTGGCCGTGGCCAAGCGTTCGATAGTGGGTTCGCGGGAGATCATCCGGCCATTTTAGGCCGCTGCAGAAACTCCAGCAGAGCTGCATCATCCAGCCCTTCCAAACCTGCGGCTACTGCGGCCGCAAACACGGCAGAAGCATGGACACCCAGGGGTCCGGAAAAGCCAACTTGCGATGCCGCGCCCAAGGCGAGTTGCGTGTCTTTGGCCAGCAAGGTCATGTGGGCGCGCGGAGCCAGATCGCCCGCAATGGCGCGACGCATGCGGTCGCTGCCGATCCAGCTTTGACCACTGGACTGTTCAATGACATCCAGCGTGCGCCTCTGGTCCAGCCCCAAACGAGCGGCCAGCGCCATGACCTCGGCCGCTCCCACCAGGTTGATACCCGCCAACAGGTTGTTGACCAGCTTGGTGCGCGCGCCATCACCCGGCCGGTCGCTGATATGAAACACCTTGGCCGACAGGGCTTGCAGCAAGGGCTGACAGCGTTCCCACGCCGCCGCAGGGCCGGCCACCATCAGGCTCATGCTGCCCTCCCTCGCACGGGCAGGGCCGCCTGACATAGGGGCATCCAGCGTGAGTACACCGGTGGTCGCCAGCTGCGCTGCAATGTCTTCCACATCCTGCAGCCCAATGGTCGGGCACAAGATCACCACATGCCCGACAGGCAGATGCGGAGCCAGCCCTCCGGGGCCGAACAGCACTTCACGGGTCTGGTTGGCATCGACCACGCAAATGATGGTTGCTATGGATTCAGTAGCTGCTCGCGCAATATCCGCAAGCGCCAGAGCCCCGAAAGGCACCAAACACTGCACCTTGCTCGCATCGATGTCGTGCACCCATGGGGCCCAGCCCAGTGCACAAAGGCGCTGCGCCATGGCCCCGCCCATATTGCCGACGCCGATCACGGTCACCGGCAAAGGCGCACTCATGACTGGACCAGGCGCTTGGAGTTGGAGATTGACATCAGGATGCCCAGCGCCAGCCCCAATGTCACCATGGCTGTCCCGCCGTAGCTAATGAAGGGCAGAGGCACACCCACCACCGGCAGGATGCCGCTGACCATACCCATGTTCACAAACGCATAGGTGAAAAAGATCATGGTGGCTGCACCTGCCAACAGTCGGGAAAACAGGGTCGGCGCCTCCAGCGCAATGGCCAAGCCGCGCAGTATCAGGAATATGAAGGCGCAGATCAGGAAGGTGGTGCCGATCAGGCCGAACTCCTCCGAATAAGCAGCGAAGATAAAGTCAGTCGTCCGCTCGGGAATGAACTCCAGGTGAGTCTGCGTGCCCTTCATGAAACCCATGCCGGTCACACCGCCCGAGCCGATGGCGATCATCCCCTGAATGATGTGGAAGCCTTTGCCCAGTGGGTCGCGAGTAGGGTCCAGCAAGGTGCAGATGCGTTGCTGCTGGTAGTCGTGCAGCACCGGCCAGCGTACGCCGTCAGCACACAATTGCGGCTCAAAGACCACGATCAGGAAGATACCGATCACTCCGATCGCCAGGGGCGGAATCACCAGTTTCCAGCTCATGCCGGCAAAAAAGATCACCGCCATGCCGGCCGCCAACACCAACAACGAAGTACCCAAATCCGGCTGCTTCATGATCAGGCCCACGGGGACGGCCAGCAGCAGCCCAGCCACCACAAAGTCAAGCGGTCGCAACTGGCCCTCGCGTTTCTGGAACCACCAGGCCAACATCAGCGGCATGGCGATCTTGAGAATTTCACTCGGCTGAATCACCACGCCGACATTGATCCAGCGTTTGGCGCCCTTTTTGGTGATTCCGAAAATGGCAACCGCTATCAGCAGGGCCACGCCCACGGTGTAGAGCGGAACTGCAACGAGCATCAAGCGCTGGGGAGGAACTTGGGCCACCACAAACATGATGGTGCCAGCGATCAGCATGTTCCGGGCATGGTCCTCAAACCGGGTGCCATGGTCAAAGCCGGATGAATACATGGTCAGCAGCCCGGCACAGGCCAGAATGAAGACTGCAAAGGCCAACGGCCCGTCAAACCCCGAAAACCAGGGCGCAATGCGCTGGCGCAGGGGGACTTTTCCAAATTGGTACGACATGGGGGTGATTATCCCTAAGCGGCTTGGTGCGCTTTGGGAGATACCTGTCGGTTTGTCCTCGCATATTGGAAAGTTGTGATTGCCAGAATCAGGCCAAAGACGATAGACGCGTAATACAACAATGCGACATCCGCCACGCCCGCATGGGTCCGCATGCGCAAAAGATCCAGCAATCCGATGCAGGCGCTCAGCAAAACGGCTCCGGACAGCAAGCGACCCCCAGCGTTGCCACCACTGCCCATGGAATGTTTGGCCAAACCCACACTGAATGCAAGCAAGGTCAGGCCCAGTACGGCATACCAAATCGTCAACAGCGCAGGATGCGCCCCGATCAGCCCCCAAGGCACAAAGACCAATCCGGACAGGAGGATCGCGACCAGCCACAGCCTGAAGGCGGTAGCCCAAGGCCTGTCATCCCACTTGGCGACCACCATGCAAACGTGCGCGCAACAACATCCCCAGATGCCGAGCCCCAGCACCGGTACCGCGCCCCAGAGTGGCCACGGCAAGGGAGGCGTCTCCCATATTGAATCCGTCAGCCGCAACGCCCAGCAAAACAATGCGACGGCACTGAACAAAAAGATCGGCTGGGGACCAGCGCCATCCAAACGAGCTCGCCCACTCCACCACCACAGCAATACGCTAAGGACCGCCAAGCATGCATGCGCAGCGGCGATGGCGGCAGGCACGCCTACCCGCCATAGGCGGTACTCGTCGAAAAGCGCGCTTACCTTTCCCCACTCATCAATGACTACCGCACTAACTCCCGCCTTGCGGCCACTGTCAGCACGCAACTGAATTCGAAGAATATTGTGTGGCTTGATCAACTCAGCGTTCACCGGCATAAGACGGGGGCCTTTCCCGGTGTCCTGCCCGCCTGACACCAAAAGATCCCCATCCCGCCCGATGACGACCCCATTCAGGGACACCACATATGCAGACCCCAGCTTTGGGAAATAGAGACCGATAGGGCTTTGCGGCAATTGGTCTGCCATGAATTCGAATTCCAATACAGCCGAACCTGCCAGCCCGGGGTATTGGAGATCCCATCGAAAGGGCAATGTCACGATATCCCTCGATACCTTGCCGTCGATGGTGGTGGAAACGGTCGCGTTTTCAAACTGCAGCTGACCCGCGTGCAGTCCTCCCCACGACGACAAAAGTGCCAAGGCAAGCACTACCGTACGTGGCAACAGCGCCCGGAGGCAGAAAAGGACAAGTGCTGAAAAACAGTTCAAGGAAAGAGCCTGAAGAAACACGGCAATAGGTGGACGACCTGTCTTGATGCTCCCACTGAGCGACAGAGCATCATAGAGGCAGGAAAAGTATGCGGCCAGCCCGTACTATCCCCCGATGACTACCACCCACCTCCTTTACCTTCACGGTTTCCGCTCGTCGCCTCATTCGCACAAAGCACAGGCCATGGCGGCGTACATGGCGCAGCACCACCCGCAGGTGCATTGGTGGTGCCCGCAGCTGCCCCCCTCACCGAGGGCAGCGATGGAGCTGTTGTTGAACGGTATTGCGGATTGGCCGCGCGACAGCATGGCGGTCGTCGGCTCCTCGCTGGGTGGGTTCTATGCCACCCACATTGCCGAGGCCACAGAATGTCGGGCCATGCTGATCAACCCGGCAGTGGACCCTGCACGGGATTTGGGCAAATACATAGGCGAGAACCGCCAATGGCATGCACCGGAGGAAAGCTTTTTCTTTTTGCCCGAATATGTGGACGAGCTGCGCACCCTGCAGGTCGGCGAATTGCAGCACCCACAGCGCTACCGAGCCCTCCTGGCCAAAGGGGATGAGGTACTGGACTGGCGCGAAATGCATGCCCGCTACGGTCACACGCAGGTCACGCTGCTGGAAGGCGGGGACCATGCCCTGACCGGCTTTGAGGAATACCTGCCGGATTTCGCCCGGTTTATGGGTCTGCCCCCGAACAAATGAGGGGTGCAAGCCCCTGCATCCGGAGCGGGTAGTTTTGCGGGGACAATCTCCACCTATGTTTGTACTGTTTGAAGAAGCCGGAAAATTCATGGCCGGTCGTGTCCTGTCCGAGGCGGAAGCCTCTGCGCAGGTGGAGCTGGATTCCGGCAAGCGCGTCAAGGTCAAGGGCGCCAACATCCTGATCAAGTTTGAAAAGCCCGCCCCGGCGGAGTTCGTTGCGGCCGCCCAGACGCAGGCGGCGGGCATCGAGCTGGACATGGCCTACGAATTCGCGCCCGACGAAGAGTTCGGTTTCGCGGACCTGGCCAAAGACTACTTTTCTGCCCAAGCCAGCCAAGCGGAGCAGGCGGGCATGCTGTTCAAGCTGTTCGACACCCCGCACTACTTCCGCCGTGCCGGCAAAGGTCGCTTCAAAAAGGCGCCTGCCGAAATCATTGCCCAGGCTTTAGCTGCGATTGAGAAAAAGCGCCTGATTGCCGAGCAGATCGCCCAATGGGCCCAAGAGTTGGCTGCGGGCAGCTGCCCCCAATCCATCAAAGACCAGCTGTACAAAATCCTGTTCAAGCCGGACAAGAACGCCCCTGAGTACAAGGCCGTGGTCGAGGCCAGCCGCGCCACCCACATTGCGCCTCTTGAGCTGCTGCAAAAGGCCGGTGCGATTGCTTCGCCCTACCTGTTCCACTGGAAGCGCTTTTTGCTGGAGAACTTCCCCAAGGGGACAGGCTTTCCTGCCATCAGCGCACCCGTCATTGCCGACGAGTTGCCGGTGGCGGCCGTGCAGGCGTTTTCGATTGACGATTCGCAGACTACTGAAATTGACGACGCCTTGAGCGTGCAGGGCCTGGGCTCCGGCACCGTGACCGTGGGTATCCACATCGCCGCGCCCGGCTTGGCCGTGCAGCCCGGCAGCCCGGTGGACGTGCTGGGCCGCGCCCGCCTGTCCACGGTGTACATGCCCGGCTACAAGGTCACCATGCTGCCCGACGACGTAGTTCAGACCTACACGCTGATGGAGGGGAGGGATTGCCCGTCCGTCTCGCTGTACGTCACCTTCAACGAGGAAACGCTGGAGATCACCAACAGCGAGACCAAGCTGGAACGTGTGCCGATTGCCCACAATCTGCGCCACGACCAGCTTGACAGCGTGGTCACCGAGCAGTGGCTGACTGACGCCTCGTTTAACCATGAAAATGACATCCAGCCCGCAGCAGGTCTGCGCGAGCAGCTATCATTTTTGCACCGCTTGGCGCGGGACCTGAAAGCCAAGCGCGAGATCGTGCGCGGCAAACCCGAGACCTTCAACCGCCCGGACTACAACTTCCGCCTTCAAGGCAACGACGGCGCTGAGCCGCAAGGCGACGAGACGGTGCTCATCAGCATCCGCCAGCGCGGCGCCCCGCTGGACCTGATCGTGGCCGAAGCCATGATTCTGGCCAACAGCACCTGGGGCAGCTGGCTCGCCGAGATGGGCGTGCCCGGCATCTACCGAAGCCAGGCATCGCTGGCACCCGGCGTCAAGGTACGCATGGGTACCAAGGCCTTGCCGCATGCGGGTATCGGCGTCAAAGCGTATTCGTGGGCGACCTCGCCACTGCGCCGCTACACCGACCTGGTCAACCAGTGGCAGATCATTGCCTGTGCCCGCCATGGCAAGACGGCGGCATTGGTGGCGCCCTTCAAGCCCAAGGACGCGGAGCTGTTTGCCATCATCTCCTCGTTTGACGCGGCTTACAGCGCCTACAACGGCTACCAAGGCGCCATGGAGCGGTTCTGGACCATGCGTTACGCCCAGCAACACGGCATCACCGAGCTCACCGCCAGCCTGTTCAAAGACGGCATGGTGCGCGCGGACGACATTCCGCTGGTGCTGCCCGTCCTGGGTGCGCAGGGACTGCCCCGCCACGCCAAGGTGCGCGTCAAGCTGGGGGAGATGGACCTCATCACCCTGGATGTGCAAGGCACGGTGCTGGAACGTCTGGATGCTCCGATGGAAGCCGACAACCAGGACGAAGAGGACGACGGCGACGACGAGGTGGCCGGCCCGATCGCGATTGCGGTGGATGTGAACGAAGCCCCGGAAGCCGGCGGCGATAATCCCACCCCGTGACGCTCCCCAAACTCACCACACTTCAATGGGCCCTGGGTGTATCCATCGCGATACACGGGGTGCTGCTGACAGTGCGCTTTGTGGATCCGGAGGCTTTCAACCGCGTGTTTGAAGACAAGCCGCTGGAAGTCATCCTGGTCAATGCCAAGAGCAACGAGAAACCTGACAAAGCGCAGGCCATCGCCCAGACCAATATGGCCGGCGGCGGCGATGTGGAAAAAGGCCGCGCCACCAGCCCGCTGCCCCCGTCCGCGCTGACGGATATCGGTGATTCGCTGGAAGAAGAAAGCGCCCGCAAGCTCCAAAGCCTGCAGGAGCAGCAGAACTTGCTGCTCGCGCAGGTCAAAAACCAGCTGGCCGCCCTGCCCCCGCCCGACCCCAGCAAGCTGGCCGACAAGGCAGAAGCCGCCGAGCGGGAAGAAAAACGCAAACAACTCATCAAGCTGCTGGCCGAGATTGAGCGGCGCATCAACATGGAAAATTCACGGCCCAAAAAGCGGTATGTGAGCCCAGCCGTGCGTGAAGAGGTGTATGCGGTGTACTACGACCAGCTGCGCCAGTCCATCGAAGAAAAAGGCACCGAGAACTTTCCGCAAAGCGGCGGCAAAAAGCTCTACGGCGAGCTGACCATGATCGTCACCATCAACTTCGATGGCCGCGTACTCGACACCGAAGTCGTGCAGAGCTCCGGCAATCCGGTGCTCGACAAGCGGGCGCAGGCTATTGCGCGGTCTGCAGGCCCCTTCGGGAACTTCAATGCAGCCATGCGCCGCCAGGCCGACCAGATTCTGGTGGTGTCCCGCTTTAAGTTCACCCGCGAAGAGACGCTGGAAGCCAAGGTCTCGTCCTCAACCTCACAATGAAGCCGGTGCTGCGTTTGGTCGTGCTGTGCGCGCTGGCTTTTGTAGCGCTGCAGTTGTACTTTGTAGGCCGCATTGCCGCCATGGTGGTCGTTGACCCGCAGTCCACCGCCTTTGAGCGCTCCGAGGCTTACCGGGTCACGACCGAAACCGGCGCCTTGCGCTGGCGGCAGGAATGGATGCCTTATGACCGCATCGCTGACAACCTGAAGCGCGCTGTCATTGCCTCTGAAGACGATGGTTTCAGCCAGCATGATGGCGTCGACTGGGATGCCCTGGAAAAGGCCTGGGCCAAAAACGCCAAGGCGGAACAGCGTGCCGAGCAGCGCAAAACGACCAAGCCGCCCAAGATTGTGGGCGGCTCCACCATCACCCAGCAGCTGGCCAAGAACCTGTTTTTGTCGGGTGAGCGGACACTGATTCGTAAGGGGCAGGAGTTTGTGCTCACCATGTTGCTGGAGCATTTGCTGAGCAAGCAGCGCATCCTGGAGATTTACCTCAACAGCGTGGAATGGGGTGAAGGCGTATTCGGTGCGGAGGCTGCAGCCCAGCACTATTTCCGCAAGCCCGCCAGCAAGCTCAGCGCCTACGAGGCGGCCCGTTTGGCCGTGATGTTGCCTCGCCCTAAATTTTTTGAGAAGACACCCAACTCGGGCTACCTGAGCAGCCGCGCCGGTACCATCGTGGCGCGGATGCCGGATGCGCAGTTACCTTAAGGCCTTATCTTCGCTGGGTGTTTATTGTTTTCGCCCGCAGCGGAACAGGCGTGAGCCCCGCCGCTCGTGTCCCCCGGCCTTCGGCCTCCTCCTTGACCTCGCTTTGGGACTCACCCCTGTTCCACTGCTGGAGTGAAATGCTTGCCAACATGCATTGACTTGGCTTGCCCACTCCTTGGGAAGCGGTGGGCGGGATGCTCTGCATAGTGAGGTCAAGGAGGAGCGCGCAGCGCGGGGGACACGAACCGCGCAAAGCTTCCCGCCCGCCGCTTCAAGCGCCAACAAGAAGGCTTCCACCACTAGAGATACGCCAAGCCCCTAAGCAGACACATCCGCTCTGTATCATCCCCGCCATGCTTGCCAAGTTGATGAGTTACTTTCTGTTGGGCCTGATCCGCTTCCTCACCGGTGCACAAGCGCGCTGGCACGGATGCCCGCCCAAGGCTGAACAGCGCATTTATTTCGCCAACCACCAGAGCCATGCCGATCTGGTGATGATCTGGGCGGCACTGCCCAAGGAGCTGCGCCACATCACCCGCGCCATTGCCGCGAAAGACTATTGGACCAAGTCGCCCTTCAAGAAGTGGATCACGACTGAGGTGTTCCACGTAATCTACGTCTCCCGTGACCGCAGCTCTGAGGAAGACCCTCTGGAGCCGCTGATCGAGGCGCTGGCCAATGGTGACTCCATCATCCTGTTCCCCGAAGGCACCCGCGGCCACACCGGCGAACCACAGCCCTTCAAGGCTGGCCTCTACAACCTGGCCACCCGCTTCCCGAACGTGGTGCTGGTCCCCGCGTGGATCAACAATGTGCAACACGTGCTGCCCAAGGGCGAGGTGGTGCCGGTGCCGGTGCTCTGCTCGGTCACCTTTGGCGCGCCCATGCAAGTCGGCGAAGGCGAAGAACGCCGTGCCTTTCTGGACAGAGCGCGCAGCGCAGTCGTAGCCCTGCGGGACGTGTAAGACAGCTATGTATTTTTATCTCAAGAATCTCGGTCCCACACAGCAGGTCGGCGCCCTCTTCATCATCGTTTTCGGTTTGCTGCTTCTGGCCAGCATCGTGGCCTTCGTCATGTCGCTGCGCGAATACGGGGATGATGAAGCCGGCGACCGCCGCCGCGGTGAGCTGAAAAATCTGGACGGCATTATCCGCACCAGTTGGTTCATGGTGTTTGTGTTTTGGATAGGCTGGCTCAGCGGCCCGCTGGTCGCACTCACCCTGTTCGGCGGCGTATCGTTCTTTGCGCTGCGCGAGTTCATGACGCTGTCGCCCACCCGGCTGGGTGACCATCGCAGCCTGGTGCTGGCATTTTTTGTCGTGCTGCCGCTGCAGTACTGGCTGGTGGCCACCGAGCACTTCGACATGTTTGCCGTGTTTATCCCGGTCTATGTATTCCTGGCCTTGCCGGTCGCCAGCGCACTGGCCAATGACCCGCTGCGCTTTCTGGAGCGCAATGCCAAGCTGCAGTGGGGCATCATGGTCTGCATCTACGGTATGAGCCATGTGCCTGCGCTCTTGATGCTCAAGTTTCCCGGCTATGACCACAAGAACGCATTTATGGTCTTCTTCCTGGTGCTGGTGGTGCAGTTCTGCATGGCTGTGCAGCACCTCGTGTCCCGCAAGCTCAAGCTGCCACCGGCCGCACCTGCCATCAGCCAGAGCTTCAACTGGCCCAGCTGGTGGATAGGCGTGTTTGTGGCGAGCCTGTTCGGGGCGCTGTTGGCTGGCATCACGCCTTGGGTACCTGGTACCGCATTTGCGTTTTCTTTCATCGCCTGCGTGGCGGGTTCCATGGGGCATTTTGTAATGAAGGCCCTCAAGCGCGACCGCGGAATTCCCAGCTGGGGCGGGCCGGTGCGCTCTGTCACAGGTGCCGGTGGACTGCTGGACCGGGTGGATGCCCTGTGCTTCGCGGCACCGGTTTTCTTCCACTCCGCCAGATGGTATTTTGACCTCTAGCGCCCGTATATATTGCGCAAGCAGCTCCTGATTTCATAGCATGCGAATCCTTGGCATTGACCCCGGCTTGCGCACCACCGGCTTCGGCGTGGTGGACGTGGTGGGCGCCGACGTGCGCTATGTGGCCAGTGGGACCATACGCACTGAGCACTTGGATACGCGTGCTTTGCCGGCACGTCTGAAGATTCTGTTTGACGGCATCGGCGAGGTCGTGGAGCGCTACCGGCCCACCTGCGCCTCAGTGGAAATTGTGTTCGTCAACGTGAACCCGCAGTCCACCCTGCTGTTAGGCCAGGCCCGAGGCGCGTTGGTGACTGCACTGGTGTGCGCAAACCTGCCCGTTGCGGAGTACACCGCGCTGCAGATGAAACAAGCCGTGGCTGGACACGGACGCGCGCATAAGGACCAGATTCAGGAAATGGTGAAGCGCCTGCTGCACTTGCCCGGACTGCCCGGCCCTGATGCCGCGGATGCGCTGGGCCTCGCCATTACGCACGCCCATGCTGGAAAGTCCATGGCCTTGTTGGCGGGAGCCAACGGTGTGGGCGGCAATGGAAAAATCCGCTACCGGGATGGTCGTAGCCAATAGAATTTATGGACTAACTGGCCCTTCCGGAACACAGTCCATGCAGGTGAATCACCTCTCACGACACATTGCCTCAGCCGCACTTTGGTTGATGGCAGGGATGGGGGGCTTGCAAGCCCAGACACTCACCGGCTACACCGAGCAGTGGCCACCCTACAACTTTGAAGAGTCTGGCGAAGTCAAGGGCATTGCCAGTGATGTGCTCAGAGCGGTCTGTGCAGATGCCAAGCTGACTTGCAAGCTCAATCTCGTACCGTGGGCTCGCGCTTACAAGATCGTGAGCAATCTGCCGGACACGGTACTTTTCACTACGGCGCGCAAGGCGTCACGTGAGAAAGAGTTTCTTTGGGTCGGCCCCCTGCTCCCGCGCAGCACCTGGGTGTATGTCAAAACTGCGCCGGACAAAGGAGGCGTCGCCGACCGGGAGATCAGCCAGCTCCGTTTTGGCATTGTCAGGGATGAAGCAGCTCGCCAGGACCTGATTCAAGCCGGGGTACCCGCTAGCGCCATGATTGAGGATAGCTCTAACGCGGCGGTGCTGCGCCTGCTGTTGGCCGATGCGGTGGATGCGATGGTCGACACCGAGGTAGGGATGGCTTGGAGCCTGCGGAGTGCCAACCTGCCTTCAGGTGCTGTGACTAAAGCTAGCAAGCTTAGTGAAGACGGGGCCTATTACTTCGCCCTGAACCTGCAAACCGACCCTGCGGTCGTACAGCGCATGCAGGCGTCATTGGACAAGCTGCGCCGCAGCGGGCGCCTGGACGCGATTACCCGCCAGTATTCCAGCGGCCTTTGAGAGGGTTTAGACCCTGGTGTCCAGGAGGGCGCCGGCCATTTTGTCTTGGGTCTTAAACACCGCAAGATTGGCGATAAAACTGTTTTTGGCTTGCAACTGGGTCACCACGTCCTGCTCCAAGGCATTACCTGCGGTACTGGCCTCTCGCACGCTAGTTGTCACTCCACCGCCGCTCTGTGCGGTTTGCACGGTTTCCTGGCGCTTGAAGCCTTCGGTCGCGAGGTTGGCCACGTTATGGGCGCTCGCGTTCAAGCTGGTTTGGGCCGCATTCAAACCGGATAAAGCGATAGAGGAAATGGAGTTCATGGGCAGCTGCCTCGGGTTATTTCCCGTGGGAAACAGGATGCCCCATTATCGGCAGCGGATGAGCGCAGGCAAGCGCTGACCGGATAAACGGCAGGGTTACCAGGCGCGCGCGGGCTGGGCAAAGCCCTGCGGGGCCTGCCTGACGTCTTCAAACGTCACGACCTCCCAGGCTTCCGGGTGGGCCTGGAGTTCGCGCAACAGCTTGTTGTTCAAAGCGTGGCCGGAGCGGCGTGCGCTGTAGGCGGCCAACAGCGGTTTGCCCACGATGTACAGGTCGCCGATGGCGTCCAGAATCTTGTGCTTCACAAACTCGTCGTCGTAGCGCAAGCCATCGGCATTGAGGACTTTGTAGTCGTCCATCACGATGGCGTTGTCCAAACCGCCACCCAGGGCCAAGCCGTTGGATCGCATCATTTCGACATCTTTGGTAAAGCCGAAGGTGCGTGCACGGGCAATGTCGCGCGAGTAGCTGTCAGTGCTGAGATCAAACTCCACCTTCTGGCCAGTGGAATCCACGGCGGGGTGGTTGAAGTCGATCTCGAAACTCAGTTTGTAGCCGTGGTAAGGGTCCAAGCGGGCCCACTTTTCATTGGCACCCTCCCCCTCGCGGACTTCGACCGGGCGGGTCAAGCGGATAAAACGTCGTGGGGCGTTCTGCAACTCGATGCCGGCGCTTTGCAGCAGAAACACGAACGATGCCGCAGAGCCGTCAAGGATGGGCACTTCTTCGGCCGTGATGTCGACGAACAGGTTGTCAACGCTCAGACCGGCGCAGGCGGACATCAAATGCTCCACGGTATGCACTTTGGCGTTGCCGCAGGACAGGGTGGAGGCCAGGCGCGTATCCGTCACCGATTCGGCAGACACCACGATGTCAGGCGCATTCGGCAAGTCCACCCGTCTGAACACGATGCCCGTATCCGGAGCAGCAGGGCGCAAGGTGATCTCGACACGCTGGCCGCTATGCAGGCCCACGCCGACGGCGCGAGTCAGGGATTTGAGAGTTCGTTGTTTCAGCACAGGTCTATTGTAAAAGTAGCGCAATACGCCTCCAAAGTGCGCGTATTTCGCCAGAAACACCGTGGAACCGGCTAAGCCGGGCCACAGGTGTTGCCCCCTGCAAGGGGGAAAGCGAAGCGACACGCAGTGCGCGTAGCCGGGGGGTGTGCTAAATCAATCCGCCTGCTTGCGCAAGAAAGCAGGGATTTCGTAGTCATCCATGCCGCCGCTGGAGAGCGCATCCACCTTGGCAGCCGCCTGTGTGCGGTTGGTACGCCACACGCTAGGGGTTGCCATGCTGCCGTAGTCAGGTTGTGCCACAGCTGCACCGGCGTTGCCCATCGAAGCGGTAGTTCCAGCAGGGCTGGCAATCGTATTCAGGGTCGGCACATGGAAAGGCACGTTGTCGGTACCGGTACGCAGCACTTGCAGCGGAGGCGCTGTACGGCGGGCACCGCCTTGGCGGCTCAGTCCGGTAGCGATCACGGTCACGCGAATTTCGTCGCCTAACTTTTCGTCGTTAGCGGTGCCGTAAATGACATGCGCGTCTGGAGATGCGCAGGCACGGATGGTCTCCATGGCCATTTTGGACTCCTTCAGTTTCAAGGAACCCTTGCACGCGGAGATCAGCACCAGCACACCCTTGGCGCCGGACAAGTCCACGCCTTCCAGCAGCGGGCAGGCCACGGCTTGCTCAGCAGCAATGCGGGCACGGTCCGGGCCACTGGCCGTCGCGGTACCCATCATGGCTTTACCGGGCTCGCCCATCACGGTGCGCACGTCTTCAAAGTCGGCGTTGATTTCGCCCTTGACGTTGATGATTTCAGCAATGCCGCCCACGGCGTTTTTCAACACGTCATTGGCATGTGCAAAGGCTTCGCCCTGGGAGACATCGTCGTCCAGCACTTCCAGCAGCTTTTCGTTGAGCACCACGATCAGGGAGTCCACGTTGGCTTCCAGCTCGGCCAGACCGGAGTCAGCGTTGCTCATGCGGCGGCCGCCTTCGAAATCGAAAGGCTTGGTCACCACGCCCACGGTCAGGATGCCCATTTCCTTGGCCACTTTGGCAATCACAGGTGCCGCGCCGGTACCAGTGCCGCCGCCCATGCCTGCAGTGATGAAGAGCATGTGTGCGCCTTCGATGGCCTGACGGATGTCGGCTTCTGCCTGCACAGCGGCTTCGCGGCCCTTGTCGGGCTTGCTGCCGGCGCCCAGGCCGGTTCCGCCGAGCTGAATGGTTTTGTGAGCAGAGCTGCGGCTCAGTGCCTGCGCGTCGGTATTGGCGCAGATGAATTCCACACCGCCTACCGAGGTGGTGATCATGTGCTCAACAGCGTTACCGCCGCCGCCGCCCACGCCGATGACCTTGATTTGGGTGCCTTGGTTGAAGGCTTCTTCTTCGATCATTTCGATGCTCATGTTGTTACTCCTTGAATTGCAATCTTTAAATGTGGGTGAACCGGGTGACCGTCAGGGCTCAGGCTGCCATCGCAAACCGGCCTGCCAACAAGATGTCGGCGAGGAGGCGGGTAGCGCTTTCTGCTTCCGGCTT
Organism: Curvibacter sp. Hmag1.1; assembly: GCF_059769165.1. Taxonomy (NCBI): domain Bacteria; kingdom Pseudomonadati; phylum Pseudomonadota; class Betaproteobacteria; order Burkholderiales; family Comamonadaceae; genus Curvibacter; species Curvibacter sp. Hmag1.1. The sequence goes on along the minus strand of NZ_JBMBGX010000002.1, from coordinate 2,608,906 downwards.
GGGAGCGGGATGGCTGGTGAGGAGGTTCCACACCACGTCATCACTGACTCCGAAGCGGCACAGCAGGATGTCGCTGTCTGCAATGCTGGCTTTCTGGCTTTCTGACAAGGTCTTGATGATTTCTGCTGCGTCCTCAGACATTCCCAGGATCTTCACCGCCGACTTCAGGTCTTGGCGGATGAGGCTCTGGGCCATGTTCAAGTAGGCCATGTTTGCTTCGCGAATTTCAGCCTGTATCTGGGCTTTCATATTTGTTATCTCCTTCGATCCAATATTTCTTCGACGATGTATTTCCAACGATCTTTTGCAAACATTTCCTACCGGCTATGAAGGCGGGTCCAAGCCTCGATGCACGACGACCCTGATGAGTCCCCAGCAGCTGCGCGGGAGCTGGTTCAACACAGAAAAATTCAGTTGCGTGTGAGACATGATCAGAAGTTCCCTACAAACCAGTCCTTGACGGAACTGAACGCTGATTTCATGGTGCCGGACTTCTGCGCGACTTTGTAGCCGCGCATGCGGGCAATGCGGGCCTCTTCCAGAAGGCCCATCACCGTGGCTGCACGGGGCTGCGCCACCATGTCGGCCAAAGCACTGTTGTATTTGGGGATGCCGCGGCGCACGGGCTTGAGGAAGATGTCCTCACCCAGCTCCACCATGCCGGGCATGATGCAGCTGCCGCCGGTAAGCACAATGCCGCTGGACAGCACTTCTTCATAGCCGGACTCGCGCATCACCTGATTCACCAGGGAGAAGATTTCCTCCACCCGCGGTTCAATCACACCGGCCAGGGCCTGACGGCTCAGCATGCGGGGGCCGCGGTCCCCCAGACCGGGCACTTCCACCTGCGTCTCGGGGTCCACCAGCAACTGCTTGGCGTGGCCGGACTCCACCTTGATGTCTTCTGCGTCCTTGGTGGGCGTGCGCAGGGCCATGGCGATATCGCTGGTGATAAGGTCACCCGCAATCGGGATCACAGCGGTGTGGCGGATGGCGCCATTGGTAAAGATGGCCACATCGGTGGTCCCGGCGCCAATGTCCACCAGCGCCACACCCAACTCGCGCTCGTCTTCGGTCAATACCGACAGGCTGCTGGCCAGCGGGTTGAGCATCAGCTGCTCGACTTCCAGGCCGCATCGGCGCACGCACTTGATGATGTTTTCGGCCGCACTCTGCGCACCGGTCACGATATGCACTTTGGCCTCCAAGCGGATGCCGCTCATGCCGATGGGCTCGCGCACATCCTGGCCGTCGATGATGAATTCCTGAGGCTCCACCAGCAGCAGGCGCTGGTCGGTCGAGATGTTGATGGCCTTGGCAGTTTCGACCACACGGGCCACGTCGGCCTGCGTCACTTCGCGGTCCTTCACCGCCACCATGCCGCTGCTGTTGATACCGCGGATGTGGCTGCCGGTGATGCCGGTGTACACCCGGGTGATCTTGCAGTCGGCCATCAGCTCGGCCTCTTTAAGCGCCTGCTGGATGCTGGCGACGGTGGCATCAATGTTGACCACCACGCCGCGCTTGAGTCCGTTGCTCGGCGCCACGCCGAAACCGGCCAGCTTGAGCTCGCCACCGGGCATGACTTCAGCAACCACCGCCATCACCTTGGCAGTGCCGATGTCCAGCCCGACGACAAGATCTTTGTATTCTTTAGCCATAGTTGTACCCTGCTTCGTTTCCGCTATTTCTTGGTGCTGTCCGCTGCCAGCGTGGTAACGCCGCGCAGCTTGACCGCGTATCCGTTGGCGTGCCGCAAGTCCGCCGATTCGACGGAGCCCGGCGCCCGTCCATAGCGTGTGGTGACCTGCGTCAGCGTTCTCAAAAACCGTTGAAGGCGCTCGGTGACTTCCTCTGGCGTTCCGCGCCCGAGCTCAATCACGGCGCCACCGTCCAGACGGGCGCGCCAGCTGCCACGACCTGACAAATCCAGTTGTTCCAGCGGCAGCTCTATGCCGGCAAACAAAGGGGTCAGCGTGCGGTACATGGCCAAGACGTCACCGCTCTGGCCGTCAGGCCCGCTAAGCTTGGGCAGCACGTCCTGTTCCACTTCGCCCACGTTGGCTTCAAACACTTCGCCATAGCTGTTGAGCAGGCGCAATTCCGGCTCCGCGCCCCAATAGGCCACTGCCACGTGCTCCTGCAAGTCCACCCGCAAGCGGTTCGGAAACTCGCGGCGCACCACCGCGTGGCGCACCCATGGCACCGCCTCGAAAGCGGAGCGCACCCGCGCCAGATCAACGGAGAAAAAAGTGCCATTCAAGCCGGGGGCCACATTGGCCCGCAACGTAAGCGGGCTGTTGTGGTTCATGTCGCCGGTTACCGTGATGCCCTGGATGGAAAACATCGGCAAACGCCCCAGCCAGCGGCCACCGGTCACCACTGCGAGAACGACAAAAGCCATGAACAGGAGCACAGCGGTCCCATTCATGAGCTTGACGTCCAGCGGAGTGGCGACAGTGGAATTCACGCGTCGGCCTTCCCATCTGTGGCGGTGCTTTGCAGCAGGCGCACACACAGTTCTTCGTAGCTGATACCGGCAGCACTGGCAGACATGGGCACCAGGGAGTGGCCGGTCATGCCCGGTGAGGTGTTGATTTCCAGCAAGTAGGGTGTGCGGGTCTTGGCATCAATCATGACGTCGGCCCGTGCCCAGCCGCGACAGCCCAGCACCTGGTAGGCCTTGCACACCAGCGCCTGGATGGCTTCCTCTTCGCCGGCAGGCAAGCCAGCGGGGACCAGGTATTGGGTGGTGTCGGTGAAGTACTTGTTCTGGTAGTCGTAGTTACCTTCGGGCGCCACGATGCGGATCACCGGCAGCGCCTCAGGCGCAGAGCTCGGGCCCCAAACAGGGCAGGTCACTTCATCACCCGCAATGAACTGCTCGCACAGCACATGGCTGTCGTGCTGCGAGGCCAGCGCATAGGCGGCATCGCACTGGTCCGCGCTCATCACCTTGGTGAATCCGATGGAAGAGCCTTCACGTGCGGGCTTCACGATCATGGGTGCGCCCAGCGCTGCGAACGCAGCCTGGGTTTCGGCGGCGCTTTTGACCTGCTGCCATGCAGGAGTGGACAAGCCTTCAAAGCGCCAGATGCGCTTGGTCATGACCTTGTCCATGGAGATGCTGGAGGCCATCACGCCGGAGCCGGTGTAAGGAATACCCAGCAATTCGAGTGCGCCCTGCACTGTGCCGTCTTCGCCGAAGCGACCGTGCAGCGCGATGAAGCAGCGATCAAAGCCTTCACGCTTGAGTTCATCCAGCGCACGCTCAGAGGGGTCGAAGGCATGGGCGTCCACGCCTTGCGAACGCAGTGCCTTGAGCACGCCACTTCCCGACATCAGTGACACCTCGCGCTCTGCCGAGGCACCGCCCATCAGCACAGCCACCTTCCCTAGATTCAGATTATTTTGACTCATAGCGCCCGTCCCTGCTGCGCGAGCAGCTCCTGATTTTGTAGCAATTCAACAATTTTTCCGGGCACGGCGCCAATCGATCCGGCACCCATGCACATCAGCACATCGCCATCGCGCGCGTTGTCGATGGCGGCTTGAGGCATGGCGGCGATGTCGTCCACAAACAGGGGCTCCACCTTGCCGCCAATGCGCAGGGCACGCGCGAGAGACCGGCCGTCTGCCGCCACGATGGGCGCTTCACCGGCGGCATACACCTCGGCCAGCAGCACCGCGTCGGCACCGGCACCAATGACTTTCACAAAATCTTCAAAGCAATCCCGTGTGCGGGTGTAGCGGTGCGGCTGGAAAGCCAGGACCAGACGCCGCCCGGGGAAGGCACCGCGTGCGGCTGCCAGCGTGGCGGCCATCTCGACGGGGTGGTGACCGTAGTCATCAATCACCGTGACCGTGCCACCCTGGGGTAAAGCGAGGTCTCCATAGCGCTGGAAGCGGCGTCCCACGCCCTTGAACTCGGCCAACGCCTTGACGACGGCCGCATCTGGAATGTTCAGCTCCACGGCTACTGCAATGGCCGACAGCGCGTTGAGCACGTTGTGCAGGCCGGGCAGGTTCAGCACCACCTCCATATCGGGCAGAACTACACCGTTGCGGCGTTGCACGGTGAAGTGCATCTGGCCGCCCACCGCACGCACATTCACAGCGCGCACTTCAGCGTCTTCGTTGAAGCCGTAGCTGGTGATCGGGCAGGTGACCTGCTCGCAGATGTCGCGCACCGCGGGGTCATCGGTGCAGAGAATCGCTGCGCCATAGAAAGGCATGCGGTGCAGGAAATCGACAAAGGCTTTCTTGAGCTTGCCGAAATCGTGCCCGTAGGTTTCCATGTGATCGGCGTCGATGTTGGTTACCACTGCCATCACGGGAAGGAGGTTCAGGAAGGACGCATCCGACTCATCGGCCTCGACCACGATGTGCTCGCCACTGCCCAGACGCGCATTCGCGCCTGCGCTGTTGAGGCGGCCACCGATCACAAAAGTAGGGTCCAGACCGGCCTCCGCCAACACGCTCGCCACCAGGCTGGTGGTCGTGGTTTTACCGTGGGTACCGGCGATTGCAATGCCCTGCTTCAAGCGCATGAGCTCTGCCAGCATCAACGCACGGGGCACGATGGGGATCTTCATCTCGCGGGCGCGGATGACTTCGGGATTGTCGGACTGCACCGCCGTGGAGGTGACCACGGCGTCCGCACCAGTCACGTTCTCTGCGGCGTGGCCCACGTAGGTCTTGATGCCCAAAGCGGCCAGGCGGCGGGTTGTGACGTTATCAGCCAAGTCGGAGCCCGAGATCTCGTAGCCGAGGTTGCTCAGCACTTCGGCAATGCCGGACATGCCGGATCCGCCCACGCCAACGAAATGAATGTGTTTGACTGCGTGCTTCATTTCGCAAGCTCCTCGCAGGCGCCCACCACGGCTTCGGTAGCGTGTAGTTGTTGCATCTTTTTGGCTCCCAGCGCCCGCTGCATCAGCGCGGGTCGCTCTGTTTTCAATAGCATCTCAGCCAGCGCTTCGGGGGTCAGAGTGGCTTGCGGCAAAAGCCAGCCACCGCCCTGATCGACCAGGAAGCGAGCATTGAAGGTCTGGTGGTCATCCACCGCAGCAGGAAACGGCACAAACGCCGCCGCAGCGCCCACGGCGGCCAGCTCGGTCACCGTGCTGGCACCGGCCCGGCAAATCACCAGATCGGCATCAGCAAACGCCTGCGCGGTGTTGTCGATGAATGGGGTGAGCGTGGCCTGGACGCCGGCATCGGCATAGTTGGCCCGCAACTCGTCAATCTGTTTTTCGCCGGCCTGGTGCGTCACCACGGGACGCTGGGCTTCAGGAATCAGCGCCAGGGCTTGGGGGACCACGGTGTTGAGTGCGCGGGCACCCAGGCTGCCACCCACCACCAGCACCTTGATCGGGCCGCTGCGGCCGGCAAAACGCACGTCCGGTGCAGGCAGATTCAAGAATTCAGCGCGCAAGGGGTTGCCCACCCACTCCGCCTTGGGCATGGCTTTCGGGAAGGCCGCAAACACGCGGTCCGCCACACCGGCCAGCACCTTGTTGGCCATGCCGGCTACCGAGTTCTGCTCATGCAGCACCAAAGGTTTGCCGCACAGCACGCCCATCATGCCGCCGGGGAATGTGATGTAGCCACCGAGGCCCACCAGCACGTCAGGTTTCACACGGCGCACCACTTGCAGGCTTTGCCAGAAGGCGCGCAATAGCTTGAACGGCAGAAGTGCCAATGTCTTGATGCCCTTGCCGCGCACGCCACCAAACTCCACCAGCTCCAGCGGAATGCCGCGGGTCGGCACGATGCGGCTTTCCATGCTGCCGGGAGCACCCAGCCAGTGCACGCGCCAGCCTTTGTCCCGCAGGGCTTGGGCCACGGCCAGCCCCGGGAAGATGTGCCCGCCCGTGCCGCCGGCCATGATCAATGCAGTCTTTTGCGTCATACACGGCCTCCGTGCATTAGTTGTCTGTTTTCATAGTCCACGCGCAGCACCACGGCGATGGCGACGAGATTGATCAGAATGGCGGAGCCGCCATAGCTCATGAGTGGCAGGGTCAGGCCTTTGGTGGGCAAGGCACCCAAATTCACGCCCATATTGATGAAGGCCTGAAAGCCCATCCACACGCCCACACCTTGGGCCACCAGACCGGCAAAGACGCGGTCCAGCGCAATGGCCTGGCGGCCGATGTGCATGATGCGACGGGTCATCCACAAGAACATCCCGATCACGGCGACCACCCCGACCAAGCCGAACTCTTCGCCGATCACGGCCAGCAAAAAATCGGTATGCGCTTCGGGCAGCCAGTGCAGTTTTTCCACACTCCCGCCCAGACCGACACCGAAGATCTCGCCGCGACCGATGGCAATCAGGGAGTGAGAGAGCTGGTAGCCCTTGCCCATGGAGTACTTTTCGTTCCATGGGTCCAGATACGCAAAAATGCGCTCACGGCGCCATTCCGAGAAGGCGATCATCAGCCCGAAAGCCACAACGATCACCGCCGCAATCAGGAAGAACATGCGGGCGTTCACGCCGCCCAAAAAGAGGATACCCATGGCGATCACGGCAATCACCATGAAGGCGCCCATGTCAGGCTCTGCCAACAGCAGCAAACCGATGACCGCGACTGCCACCGCCATGGGAGCCACGGCGCGGAAGAAGTGCTCTTTCACTTCCATCTTGCGGACCATGTAGTCAGACGCATAGAGCAGCACCGCGAACTTGGCGAGCTCGGAAGGCTGGAAGTTCATCACCCCCAGAGAGATCCAGCGCTTGGCGCCGTTCACACCGCGGCCCACGCCCAGCACCAGAATCAGCAGCACCAGGGAGACGACAAACAACCAGGGCGCAAGGCGCTCCCAGGTCTGGACTGGTACCTGGAAGGCAATCAATGCCGCCACAAAGGCCACCATCATGGACATGGCGTGACGGGTCACGAAATGGGTGTGGGAATAGAAGGTGAACTTGGGGTTGTCCGGCATCGCGATGGATGCGGAATACACCATCACCAGCCCCCAGAGCAGCAAAGCCACCGTGACCCAGACCAGTGGCTGGTCGAAACCCTTGACCTGCGCGGGAGTGATACTGGCAGAGAACGAGCCACGTCCGCCCAGACGCACAGGAAGGGCGCCGGCAGCCTCAGCTTCCTTGGGCGCAAACCAACCCGCGACGAAGTTGGGCATGAACTTCATGGAAGCTGCTCCAACTCAGTGCCATTGGACAGGGCCAGTTCTTTGACTGCGTCGCAGAACACCTGCGCGCGGTGCTCGTAGTTCTTGAACATGTCAAAGCTGGCACAGGCGGGGGACATGAGCACCGCGTCGCCCGCGTGGGCTTTGGCATTGGCCAGCGTGACGGCGGAAGCCATGCTGTCAGCATCCACCAAAGGAATGCCGGTCAGTTCCAGGGCTGCGCGGATCAGGGGGGCGTCCCGGCCGATCAGCACCACGGCGCGCACATAGCGCTCCACCGGGGCAGCCAAAGGCGCGAAGTCCTGACCTTTACCCTCACCGCCCAGAATGACGATGATGCGGCGGTCAGCGCCCAGGCCCTGCAACGCTGCCACGGTGGCGCCCACGTTCGTGCCCTTGCTATCGTCAAAAAACTCGACGTCATTGATGATGCCGACAGGCTCCACGCGATGCGGCTCACCGCGGTACTCGCGCAGACCGTACAAAATGGGGGCCAGCGCACAACCGGCGGAGGCGCACAGTGCCAAAGCTGCCAGGGCATTGCTGGCGTTGTGGCGCCCGCGGATGCGCAAGGCGTCCGCCGGCATCAGGCGCTGAATGTGGATCTCTTCCTCTTCATCCTTGCGGCGCTTGCGCGTTTCGTCTGCTTCCAGCGCACGCACCAGCCACACCATGCCGTTGACGTCTTCGATGCCGAAATCGCCTGGACGTTGGGGCATGTCGGTGCCGAAGGAAATGTAAGCGCGCTCTTGCGGCTTTTGCAGACGCACACGCACAGGCTCCGGACGCATGGCCATGACGGTGGCGTCTTCGCGGTTCAACACCATCATGCCGCGCTGGCCGAAGATGCGGGCCTTGGCCCCCGCGTAGGCTTGCATGCTGCCGTGCCAATCGAGGTGGTCTTGCGTCACATTGAGCACCACGGCAGCCGTAGGCTCGAAACTTCCTGCTGCATCCAGCTGGAAGCTGGAGAGCTCCAGCACCCAGACGTCGGGCAAGGTGTCTGCCTGCAAATGCTGCGTCAGCGTGTCCAACAGCGTGGGGCCGATGTTGCCGGCCACCGCAACGGTTTTGCCCGCATGGGCGATCAGTTGCCCGGTCAGCGAGGTGACCGTCGTCTTTCCGTTGGTGCCGGTAATTGCCAACACCGCGGGCTGGTAAGCACGCACAGTACGCAGCGCTTCCAAGGCCATGGAATACAAGCTCAACTCGCCGCCGACGCTGATGGAATGTGCGCCAGCAGCTCCTAAAACAGGAGCAATTTCTTCGGGACTCAAACCTGGGGACCGGTACACGGCGTTCAGGTCGCGCCCTTCCACCAAGGACGCAGCAAAAGGACCGGCTACAAATTGCACTTGGGGCAGCTCCTGCTGCAACACGGCCAACTGAGGCGGGGTTTCGCGGGTATCGGCCACCGTCACTTGCGCCGCACCCGTTAACACGCACCAACGGGCCATGGCCAGACCCGAGGCACCCAGTCCCAGAATCAACACCTTTTGACCGGCCAGCGGCGCAAAGACCTGCTCGGTTGCTGGCACTTCTTCTGCCACCGCTTCGTCTACGCTGACCTCCGCCACCGTCGATTCAGCCTCTGCAGCTTCTGTTTTTTCCGCCTCGGTTTCCGCGAAGATGCGGGCTACAAACTCAGCGGCCTCCTTGGCAGCGGTCAAGGTCGTGGGCAAGGCCTTGGGACCGGCGGAAGCTGGAACTGGAGGCAAGGACACCTGAGCGACCTCTTCAGCAGGCTGGCTTTCCACATCCACTGCAGGCACCACAGGCTGAACCTCTTGCGCCATAGAGGCGTGTTGCAGCACACCGGCGTCAACTGCCGGTGTCTGCTGGGGTTCAAGCGGGAGGTGCTGCTCGGGCGTGTTCATCGCAATTTCAGGGTAGACAGGCCGACCAGGCAGAGCAGCATGGTGATGATCCAGAAGCGGACCACAACCTGGGTCTCTTTCCAGCCGGACTTTTCGAAATGGTGGTGTAGCGGCGCCATCTTGAGCAAGCGGCGGCCTTCACCGAATTTCTTTTTGGTGTACTTGAACCAGGTGACCTGCAGCATGACCGACAGGGCCTCAGCCACAAAGATGCCCCCCATGATGGCCAACACGATTTCCTGGCGAACGATGACGGCAATAGTGCCTAACGCGCCACCCAATGCCAAGGCGCCGACGTCGCCCATGAAAACCTGCGCAGGATGGGTGTTGAACCACAAGAAAGCCAGGCCTGCTCCGGCCATGGCGGAGCAGAAAATCAACAACTCGCCGGAGCCGGGAATGTAGGGGAAGAACAGGTACTTGGAGAACACCGAGCTGCCTGTTACGTAAGCAAACACACCCAGCGCGGAACCCACCATTACCACCGGCATGATGGCCAGGCCGTCCAGGCCGTCAGTCAGGTTCACCGCATTGCTGGAACCCACAATGACCAGGTAGGTCATGACCACAAAGCCCAACACGCCCAGCGGATAGCTCACCTCTTTGATGAAGGGCAGCAACAGGCCGGCTTTGGGGGGCAGGTTCACATCAAAACCCGAGCGCACCCAATTGAAAAACAGCTCCAGCACCCGCAGGTTGGAGCTCTCGGAAATGCTGAACACCAGGTACAGAGCGGCCAGCAGGCCGATCAGGCTTTGCCAGAAATACTTTTCGCGGGAGCGCATGCCCTCAGGGTCTTTGTGCACCACCTTGCGCCAGTCGTCGGCCCAACCGATGGCGCCGAAGCCCAGGGTCACGATGAGCACGATCCAGACAAAACGGTTGGAAAGATCCGCCCACAGCAGCGTGGAGGTGGCAATGCACAAGAGGATGAGTACGCCACCCATGGTGGGCGTACCGCTCTTGGCCAAGTGAGTCTCCATGCCGTAACCACGGATGGGCTGGCCGATCTTCAGGGCGCGCAGACGACGGATCACGGCAGGGCCGGCAGCCAGACCGATCAACAGTGCGGTCAGCGCAGCCATCACGGCACGGAAAGTGAGGTACTGAAATACCCGGAACACGCCGAACTCGGGCGACAAACTTTGCAGCCATTGGGCCAGGCTCAGCAGCATGAAACTTCTCCAAACAATTTAGGCATGACCCGCCACCTCCTGCGCGATGCGGGCCGACAGGGCCTCCACCACACGTTCCATGCGCATGAAGCGCGAGCCTTTGACAAGCACACTGGCCACCGCAGGCGCCAAAGCCAAGGCAGCAGCATTCAGGTCGGCCACATCCTTGAAATGCCGGGCACCCGGCATCTCTTGCACCGCATGGGCACTGGAATCCCCCAGAGCCAACACATGCTCAATGCCTGCATCGCGCGCATAGCGACCCGCTTCTGCGTGGAAGGCGGGACCCTGCTCGCCTACTTCACCCATGTCACCCATCACCAACAAGCGCGGGCCAGGCAAATCTGCCAGCACATCGATGGCGGCGCGCATGGAATCCGGATTGGCGTTGTAGGTGTCATCCACCAAGGTGAAGTCCAGCGCACCTTGGCGCACCTGCATGGCGCGGCAGCGGCCCTTGACGGGCACAAAGGCCTCCAGCCCGCGTGCCACCGTGATAGCAGGCACGCCAGCGGCCAGAGCACAAGCCGCTGCGGCCAAGGAATTCTTCACGTTGTGGCGACCTGCAATGGCCAAGCGGTAGCGCAGCTCCCCTTGGGGCGTGCCGGCCACGACCTGCCAGGCACCATCCTGCCAGCTTGCGCTGCGCACCACGAAATCTGCGCCAGCGTCACCGCGGGCAAAGGTCGCTACAACACGGCCGGCAGACAGCTCGCGCCATAGAGGGGCGTAATCATCATCCGCAGGAAACACCGCGGTGCCTGTTTCAGGCAAAGAGGACAGCACGCTGCCGTTCTCACGTGCTACGGCTTCTATGGTGTGCATGAACTCCAGGTGCTCACGCTGCGCGTTATTCACCAGCGCGACTGTGGGTTGAGCCATGGCTGCGAGCACCGCGATTTCGCCGGGATGGTTCATACCCAGCTCAACCACAGCGATGCGATGCTGTGCCCGCATGCGCAAAAGCGTCAAAGGCACGCCGATGTCGTTGTTGAAGTTACCCACTGTTGCAAGCGCCGCGCCATCGGGCGCGTGCGCATGCAAGATGCTGGCAATCATTTGCGTGACGGTGGTTTTGCCATTGCTGCCGGTCACGGCAATCACTGGCAGATCGAATTGGGCGCGCCAACCAGTGGCCAATGTAGCCAAGGCCAGCTTGCTGTTGTTCACTTCGATACGCGGCAAGCCGGCGGGATAAGCGCTGGCCGTCAGACCTGCATGGCACAGCACGGCGGCAGCGCCTTTGGCGAAAGCTTCATGCAACATGTCGTTGGCATCGAAGCGCTCGCCCTGCAGTGCCACAAACAGGTCGCCAGGTTCAATCGTCCGGGTGTCGGTGTGTACGCGGTGAATGGACGTAGATCCATCGCCTGCCAACGTAGCGCCCGGTATCAACTTGAGCGCGTGAGACAGGGTCATCATGGCGCTCATCGCATGGTCTCCTTATTGGGACTGCGCAAAGCCAAGGCAGACCGGGCGTGAGTCATATCGGAGAACGGGTTCTTCACACCGGCAATTTCCTGGGTTTCTTCATGACCTTTGCCGGCCAGCAAAATGACGTCGCGGGCATCGGCGCTGCGGATGGCGTCGGCAATCGCCACGGCGCGATCGACCTGCACATCCACATGGGGGCACTCCACCATGCCCAAAAGAATTTGCGCCACGATGGCTTCAGGCTTTTCGCTGCGGGGGTTGTCGCTGGTCACTACTGCATGCTCCGACTGGGCAGCAGCCACCGCCCCCATCAGGGGACGCTTGGACGCATCGCGGTCACCACCGCAACCGAACACGCACCAGAGCTTTCCGCCACGGGCTTGGGCAACCGGCTGCAATGCGCGCAAAGCCTGCGCCAAAGCATCCGGCGTATGGGCATAGTCCACCGCCACTAGGGGAGCAGAATCTCCGCCTACACACTCCATACGACCGGGTACCGGCAACAGCGTTGCGCAGGATTGCACGGCAGACTGCAGGGGGATACCCACAGTGCGCATGGCTGCAATCACCCCCAACAAGTTGGACACGTTGTAGCTACCGATAACGTGCGACTGCAATCGGACAGACTCTCTGCCTTCCACCACATCGAACGCTAGGCCTTGGGCCGAATGAGTGACGCCACGGGCTACGAGACGTGCGTCACGCTGAACGCCAACAGTCCACACATCCAAGGAGGTGGACGCAAGCTCAGCGGCCAGTTCGGCGCCCTTGTCGTCATCCACATTCACCACCGCGGCCTTCAACCCGTCCCAGGAAAACAGCGCGCGCTTGGAGGCCCAGTAAGCCGCCATACTGCCGTGGTAATCCAGATGGTCCTGGGTGAAATTGGTAAAGATGGCGGTATGGATTACCGTGCCGGCCATGCGCAGTTCTTCGATGCCGATGGACGAAGCCTCCATCGCGCATGCCTTGAGCCCTTGCTCCGTGAAAGAACGCAGGGTCTTCTGCAAGAGAACCGGATCAGGCGTCGTGAAGCCTGTGGCCTTCAATGCAGGCGGGCGACCAACGCCCAGCGTGCCGATGACGCCACACGGCATAGCCTCTTTGCCCCCCACTTGGCCCAGTGCCTGTGCCAACCACCAGGCAGTGCTGGTTTTTCCGTTGGTGCCGGTCACCGACATCACGGCCAAATCGCGGGAAGGCATGCCGTAAAACGCTGCTGCTATCGGCCCAGAACCGGCCTTGAGTCCGGAGTAAAAGCCCGTGCGATCGGGATCCAATTCGAAGGCCTCTGCACCCGACTGCTCCGCGAGGCAGGCGAGAGCGCCTTTCGCCAGTGCGGGCGCAACAAAGCGCCGTGGATCGGTCGCGGCACCCGGCCATGCAATGAATGCATCCACGCTGGTCGCTTCGCGACTGTCTGTCGTGAGGCCCTGAACGCCGCGGGAACGCAGCCATTCCACGGCCTGCGCGGGGGTGGTGAAGGTGGCCATCAGAAGCTCTCCTCCACCGCATCCGCGACGATATGCGGCTGCACAGCCATGTCAGGCTGAACCCCCAACATGCGCAAGGTTTGCTGCACGGTCTCACTGAATACAGGCGCGGCTACTTCACCGCCGTAGTATTTGCCGGCACTGGGCTCATCGAGCATGACGCCCACAATGATGCGCGGTTGCTCGATGGGCGCCATGCCCACAAACCAGCTGCGGTACTTGCGGTTTCCGTCGCTCCCGTAGCCCTTGCCGATTTGCTTGTAGGCGGTTCCCGACTTTCCACCCACCGAGTAACCGATGGTCTGAGCCTTGGGTGCCGTGCCGCCCGGTCCAGCAGCCATTTTCAGCATATGGCGGACTTTGGCCGCGGTCTGCTCGGAGAACACCGGAACGCCGACCGCAGGCTGGCTGGTTTTCAGCAAAGTGGCAGGAATGATCTGGCCATCATGGGAAAAGACGGTGTACGAACGCACCATCTGAAACAACGAAGCAGACATGCCGTAGCCATATGAAATGGTGGCCTGTTCTATGGGGCGCCAGGACTTGTAGGGACGCAGCCGCCCTGACACTGCGCCGGGAAACTCGATCTGCGGCTTCTGACCGAAACCCGCCTGCGAGAAGGTTTGCCACATCTCACTGGCCGGCATCTGCATAGCCAGCTTGGTGGTGCCCACGTTGCTGGAGACCTGAATGACTTGCTCCACCGTCAAGGCGCCGTGCGGGTGGGAATCGCGGATGGTGGCGCCGGTGATGGTGACCGAGCCTGGAGCAGTATCGATCACGGTAGTCGGCTTGGCGCGACCAGACTCCAGCGCAAGACCGACGGTGAACGGCTTCATGACCGAACCAGGCTCGAACGTGTCGGTCAATGCACGGTTACGCAACTGCTCACCGGTGAGGTTGTGGCGTTTGTCCGGCACGTAGCTGGGGTAGTTGGCAAGCGCCAGCACTTCGCCAGTGATGGCATCCAGTACCACCACGCTGCCGGCTTTGGCTTTGTTGGTGACTACCGCGTCACGCAGCTTCTGGTACGCGAAGAACTGCACCTTGCTGTCAATGCTGAGCTGCAGGTCCCGGCCCGGGACGGGAGGAACCATTTCTCCCACATCTTCCACGGCGCGACCCAGCCGGTCCTTGATCACATGGCGCATGCCCGGACGTCCGAGCAGCTCCTTGTTGAACATCAACTCCACGCCTTCCTGACCGTTGTCTTCGACGTTGGTAAAGCCCACGATGTGCGCAGCAGCCTCGCCTTCCGGATACTGGCGCTTGTATTCCTTGCGCTGATAGATGCCTTTGATATTCAGCTCGGCAATCTTCTTGGCAATATCTGCATTGACCTGGCGCTTGATCCAGACGAACGACTTGTCCTCGTCCTGCAGCTTCTTTGCGATGTCGGCTGCCGGCATATCCAGTAGCTTGGCCAATTGGGCCAGCTGACCCTTTTCCAGATCCACGTCTTCAGGGATGGCCCAAATGCTGGGGGCCGGAACACTGGAACCGAGAATCAAGCCATTGCGGTCCAGGATGCGCCCACGATCCGCCGGCAAATCAATCGTGCGCGCGAAGCGCACTTCGCCCTGGCGTTGAAAGAAGTCATTGGCATACACCTGGATGTAGGCGGCACGCGCCACCAAACCTGTAAACCCGAGTGCAATCGCACCCACTACAAACTTGCTGCGCCATACCGGAGTGCGGCTGGCCAACAAGGGGCTGGAGGTGTACTGAATGCCTCGGCGTGTCACTGGACACCTTTCTTTGCCGCTGAGGCGCCAGCTTGGGGCACAGGCGCGCTGTAGGTGACATAGCTGGTGATCGCGGGCGTCACTTGGCGCATCTGCAGTTTTTCACGCGCGAGCTGCTCCACGCGGGCGGATGTCGCTTGTTCGCGCTTGGCAACCTGAAGGCGACCGAACTCGGTTTCCAGACGACGGGAATCTGCACGGGCCTTGTCCAGCTCAGTAAACACACGGCGCGACTCGTACTGAATCCCCACCAGATACAGCGCACTGAAAACCACCGCCACCAACAGCACCAGGTTGATGCGCATCATGCCGGCATCCTTTGCGCCACACGCAGAATCGCACTGCGTGAGCGAGGGTTGGCAGCCACTTCTTCTGCACTCGGCTTGATCCGTCCCAAGGCCTTGAGCTTCATGACCTTGGGAGCCGCAAAGGGCGCGCGGCGGTCGTACTCTTCCTTGGAGTGCTTGGCGATGAATTGCTTGACGATACGGTCTTCCAACGAATGGAAGCTGATCACAGCCAGACGTCCGCCGGGCTGGAGGACTTCCAGACTGGCGTCTAGCGCCTGTTGCAACTCCTCAAGCTCGGCGTTGATGAAAATCCGAAAAGCCTGAAATGTGCGCGTTGCAGGGTTCTGGCCCGGCTCGCGGGTTTTGACCGTGTCAGCCACGAGTTGGGCCAACTCGGAGGTGGTTGAAATTGGGCCCCGTTCCTGTCGGCGAGCAACAATCGCCTTTGCAATTGACCCAGCAAACCGTTCTTCACCATATTCACGTATCACCTCCGCGATTTGATTGATCTCGGCTGTTTCCAGCCACTGGGCCACACTCTCACCGCGCGTGGTGTCCATGCGCATATCCAAAGGGCCTTCGAAGCGGAAGCTGAAGCCCCGCTCCGGGCTATCGATCTGGGGGGAACTGACACCTAGGTCCATCAGCACGCCACCCACACTGCCGGACGGCAAGACGCCGAGGTTAGAGAAACCTTCGTGGCGAATGGAAAAGCGGGGATCCGTAATGAGCGCTGCCTGGGCCACAGCCTCAGGATCGCGGTCAAAGGCGATCAGCCGGCCGGAAGCATCCAAGCGCGAGAGAATGCTGCGAGAGTGGCCGCCCCGGCCGAAAGTCGCATCCACGTAGGTGGCTAGCGAAGCTGCGTCAAAGGGGGTGCCGCCATCACTGAACAAGGCATCTACCGCTTCGTTCAACAATACGGTGGTATGGGTCCGAGGAGCTTCCACCGTGTGGCCTTAAAAAGAGAAATCCTTGAAGACGTCGGGCATTTCACCCTGCATGGCCTTCGCTTCTTGTTCGTCGTACGTGGCCTTGTCCCATAGCTCAAAGTGGTTGCCCATGCCCAGCAGCATGGTGTCTTTGGCGATGCCGGCAGACTCACGCAACTCCGGTGAAATCAGCACACGGCCGGTGCCATCCATCTCCACGTCCATGGCATTGCCCAGAAAAATCCGTTTCCACCACTGGGCGGACATGGGCAGAGCCGCAATCCGTTCACGGAACTTTTCCCATTCAGGCCGCGGGAACACCATCAAACAGCCGTGGGGATGTTTGGTGATCGTGATCTGTCCGGCAGCCGTCGCACTCAAGACGTCACGATGCCGTGTCGGCACCGACAGGCGACCCTTGGCATCAAGACTGAGAGACGAAGCCCCTTGGAACACGAAAAAACACCTTTTTGCTGCAGCAGTGTCGAAACAGCAATTTCGCGGCACTTTTCACCACTAAATTGCACTTTTTTGCACTGTATCAGCAAAACACGCGTTCGCAATAGGGCCTGCGCGAAAATTTTCCAATGAAATCAAGGACTTAGACGCGTTTTCGAAGGCTTACCAAGCTTAAAAACCGTTCTAAATTAAGCACTTAGCAGAGGCTCTGAAAGTGATGCTTGAAGCAACAACCGTTTATCCGGTCCATGCCTTCCTAAAGGATGAATCGTGACAAATCTTCGTCTTGACTCAGGGCTGCCAAACGCTGGTCGACATAGGCTGCGTCTATATGAACCGTTTGCCCGGCCAATGAAGTGGCGTCAAAGCTCACCTCATCGAGCAGGCGCTCCATGACGGTGGACAAGCGGCGGGCTCCAATATTCTCCGTACGCTCGTTCACATCGAAGGCGATCTGGGCCAAGCGGGTAATGCCGTCATCGGTGAAATGCAGTTGCACGCTTTCTGTCGCCAATAGCGCCTGGTATTGCTTGATCAGGGACGCATGGGTTTGGGTCAGGATGGCCTCGAAGTCTTGAACCGAGAGCGACTGCAACTCCACCCGAATGGGAAAGCGCCCTTGAAGCTCAGGAATCAGATCGCTGGGCTTGCTCAGATGGAACGCTCCGGATGCCACAAAGAGAATGTGATCCGTCTTTACCATTCCGTACTTCGTGGACACCGTGGTGCCCTCCACCAGAGGCAATAGGTCCCGCTGAACACCCTGACGGGAAACCTCTGCGCCACTGCCTTCACTGCGCGAGGTGACCTTGTCGATCTCGTCAATAAAGACAATGCCGTTTTGCTCAAGCATTTGGATGGCCTGAGTCTTGACGTTTTCCTCATTGACCAACTTGGCAGCTTCTTCATCGGCGAGCAGCTTGGCGGCATCCTCAATACGGAGCTTGCGGGTTTGCTTCTTGCCCTGCCCCATTTGACCGAACAAACCGCGAATCTGTTCGGTCATCTCCTCCATTCCGGCTGGCCCCATCACGTCCAGGCTGGGCGCGGGCGCAGCCACTTCCAACTCTATCTCGCGGTCTGCTAACTGACCCTCACGCAGCTTCTTGCGAAAAGCCTGGCGTGTAGCATTTTCTGGAGTCTCAGCCGCAGAGAGAGAACCGAAGTCTGCCCGCGGCGTTGGAATCAGGATATCCAGAATTCGGTCTTCCGCTGCATCTTCTGCCCGCGCGCGTACCTTGGCTTTTTCTGACTCGCGCGTCTGTTTGACTGCAATCTCTGCAAGATCGCGAATGATGGCGTCTACGTCCTTGCCCACGTAGCCGACTTCGGTGAACTTCGTCGCTTCCACCTTGATGAAGGGTGCGTCGGCCAAACGGGCCAAGCGTCTGGCAATCTCGGTCTTACCCACGCCAGTAGGACCAATCATCAGAATGTTTTTGGGCGTGATTTCCGTGCGGAGAGTGCCCTCCACCATCTGCCTGCGCCACCGGTTACGTAACGCAATGGCAACAGCGCGCTTGGCTTGCGCCTGCCCGACAATGTGTTTATCCAATTCGGCAACAATGCCTTGAGGCGTAAGTGTTTGCATAAAAATAGAAAGCGGCAACCCTGCTTAGAGGGTTTCAATGGTGTGGTTCATGTTCGTGTAAATGCACAACTCGCCGGCGATTTCCAGCGAGCGTTTCACGATGTCCGCAGCAGATAGATCGGAATGGTTGAGCAACGCCACTGCCGCTGCTTGCGCATAGGCCCCACCGGAACCAATCGTCACAATCCCGTTTTCAGGCTCCAGCACATCCCCGTTGCCGGTGATGATGAGTGATGCATCTTTGTCTGCCACCGCCAGCATCGCCTCCAGCTTGCGCAAGACGCGGTCAGTGCGCCAATCCTTGGTGAGCTCAATGGCCGCACGCACCAAGTGCCCTTGGTGCTTTTCAAGCTTGGCTTCAAAACGTTCAAACAAGGTGAATGCGTCAGCCGTGGCACCCGCAAATCCCGCCAAGACCTTGCCGTGGTAGAGCTTGCGTACTTTACGGGCCGTACCCTTGATCACAATGTTGCCAAGCGTCACTTGCCCGTCGCCACCGATGGCCACTTGCATACCGGTTGGGGTCTGACGACGCACACTGATGATGGTCGTTCCGTGAAATTGTTCCATGGCGGATAAATGAGGATGGTTGCAAGAAAAGCAAGCCGGGCACTCGCCGGCTTGCTGCGTTCGCCTTAGAGCGAACGGGGAATAACGCGTGCGTGCTCGCTGATGCCGATCACGTTGAAGAACGCGGCTACAAGCCGGTGTACATCCTGGAATTGCACCATGCAGCCCTCGGCTTGGCGCATGGCAACCCAATTGAGAATGCTGCCGGCAGCAGAAAAATCGACCCGCACAAGGTAGCGGCAGGACACGGCAATGCTGTTGGACGCATCACGCGCGCCATCGATGCCTGCCAGAACGGTCATGGCATCCCCGACCACCTCCCCACGGAGCTCCTGGCTGGTAATCGTTACCGAATCCAGCCCCATAGGCACGGTGGCAATAAAGTCCGCCGTGGACCGTGCAACGGAAGGTCCGGACCATGCTGCGTAATCACACTTGGCCGGCTCCCATGCTGGCGGCGAAACTTCATACGTCACACAGTAATCCAGCGCCACCAACTCAAACTCGTCGAGCAATTGCAAGGCACGCAAAGCGTTAAGGCGCACCGTCCACCACACGGAATCCACCGACCTGTCGCCGGAGGGGGTCAGGTTGCGCAAGGCTTGCAAAAGCATATCCGCGCCAGCAAAACGCAAGGACACCGGCTCATCACACAAGCTTGCAAACAGCCCTGAAAGCAGGGGCATGGCTTCAGGCTCGATGCGTTGCAGTCGGCCCCACGCCAATGTCCACGGCATGGGATTGCTGGACAGCACCATGCGCAAGGACTCCATGCCGTCGACCGTCAGGGTCGCCGGGCAGTCCCACATGGCCGCCTCAGTTCCGAACTCGCCTTCCACAGGCTCAGGGACAAACGGGGCCGCAGCGGTCGTATCCATACCGTGGTTGGAATCGAGCTGCAACACTTCCCACCCGGGCACCCGGCCGTTCCAAAGATGCGCGTATTCCACGGTGGCCCAATCAAACCGGTCGCGATTCTGCGTGGCGCGGTACAGATCCATGAGCGCGGCGGCCCAATTGAAGGCGACCTCTGCTTCCGGATGACCTCTCCCTAGCGCCTGAATCAGACCGGCTTCAGCACCTGCGTCGTCTCCATTGGCAAAGCGAATGGCCGCCTCCTCCAACTCGGGGTCCGTGGCCATATCTGCCACATCCATGGCAAAAAGCTTGGAAGTGGAAAAGCTCAATTCAGAAGGATCTGCCGTGATGTGGGTAACGGGCCCCTTCACCACCGGCGCCAAAGGAACATGGGAGGACATGGGCGGCATGCCAGAGCCCATCTCCGTCGGTGCATATTCGGTGGAGGGCGCCGGATCTCGGACGGTGTTCAATACCCTCAAACCAGTGGATTCTGTCGACTCAAATACAGAAGGAATTGAAATCGGTGCATCCACGGACGGTTGCGATCCAGGGCTGGGAGCTGCCGGGAGGGAAGGCGGGATGCTTTGTGGTGCTGTCGGTCCCGCTCCATGCATGGCGGCAGCCTCTTGCTTGCCTTTCCACCACTGCTTGGACATCTGGGCTTCGATTTCATCAATCTTCTTCAACGTCACCGCACGACCATCAGGATCAGTAGGAATACTGCTCTGGAAGAATGACGGACGAGCCAGATTGGCTGCTGCAGATGGATCGCGATTGCGCAGCTTGCGCAATTGATCGAACTCTCGCTTGCGGACGAAGTCGTTTTGCCGCTTGCGCTCAATCATGGCCTTCAAGGCCTGTTTGTCGTAACTGCTATCCGGCTCGGTTTCCGTGCGCGATAACTCCGACCAGTCTTTGGTCGGATTGCGAACGAACATCGCCACCTTGGAAAGTAAGCCCGGTCGTTCGTCTTTGGTTGACATATCGGATACGGATGTGCGCAGCGATCGGGACTTCAGTCCCCGAACATCTTCTGCTTGAGCTCACGGCGCTGCTGCGCCTCCAGCGACAAGGTCGCCGTGGGACGCGCCAAAAGGCGACCCACACCGATGGGCTCACCGGTTTCATCGCAATAACCGTAATCGCCAGCATCAATGCGCGCAATCGATTGTTCGATCTTCTTCAGCAACTTACGCTCACGGTCACGCGTGCGCAACTCCAAAGCATGCTCTTCTTCAATGGTGGCGCGGTCTGCAGGATCGGGCACTACGGAAGTATCTTCACGCAGGTGTTCAGTGGTTTCACCGGCGCTGGTCAGGATGTCGCGCTTGAGGTTGGAGAGCTTCAGGCGGAAATACGCAAGTTGCACCTCATTCATGTATTCCGAGTCGGGCATCGCCAACAACTCGGCATCCGACAGTTCGGCAACCGTTTTGCTTTTCCAGTTATTGGCTAATTTGGCGTCTTTTTTCACAATGGCAGGTATCACGGGAGCAATGACTGGAGCAGACATGGTTTGGTTATAACTGGCTTTTGCAGCTGTGGAAGCCACAGTTTGCGCCATCGACGGGACCGTCAACTGGGCCAGGCGGGATGAGGGCCTTCCTGCTTTGGCAGGAACTGACGGCACGGCAACAACAGCGGGCACGGCGCGCACTGGGGTTGCAGGTGCTTCCTTGACCACCTCAAGTGGCTTCGCGACCGCTTTGGTTGCGGCCGCTTTGATTTTACTTGCCGCCGCGACTGGAGCTTTTTCCACTGCTTTAGTTGTGGACTTGGCCGCTGCAGGAGCGGTTTTGGCGGGCGCTTTGGCAGCGGCTTTGGTAGGAGTTTTCACAGGTGCAGAAACCACGGTTTTGACAGCGGCTTTGCTGCTCGATTTGGTAGCGACAGGAGCTTTTGCAGCTGCTTTTGCAGCTGGTTTGGCAGGGGTTTTGGCTGCAGCAGCCTTGGTGGCAGCTTTGGCAGTGACAGCCTTTTTCGCAACAGGTTTTGCTTTGCTGGGGGCTGGTTTCACCTTGCTATCTTTCCCGGATTTCGCGTTCACTTCTTGTCTCCTGGCAGGTTCGGCCTGCGCATGGTCGCTGGTGGCTGCAGTCGCTTTGCGCCCTTTCAGGGGCTTGTCAGAGCGGGTTTCTTCGGCGCGCGAGTGTACAGGCTTACCCATGGGAAAACCCATTAGTTGCAAAAGCGAGACAAACATAAGGCGCCCTACCCTCTCGACTTTGAGCCGTTACACCAAGGATTGCTCCATGCCTTGCAAGAAGATGTCTTTGGGCAAGTCGATGCCGATAAACACCATCTTGCTCGTACGGGCCTCCCCCTCCGCCCAGGCGGGTCCCAGATCGCTGCCCATCAATTGGTGCACGCCCTGGAAAATTACCTTGCGCTCGGTACCCTTCATGTAAAGCACGCCTTTGTAACGCAGCATGCGCGGGCCATAGATGTTGACGATGGCCCCCAGAAAATCTTCCAGCTTAGCGGGGTCAAACGGACGGTCCGACTTGAACACGAAGCTCTTCACATCGTCTTCATGATGGTGGTGATGCCCGTGGGTCGCGTGGTCGTGAGCATGGGAAGGGTGATCACAGTGCTCGCCATGTTCGTGGTCATGGTGGTGGTGATCGTCTTCCTTCAGGAAATCCGGATCGATGTCGAGCTTGGCGTTCAGATTGAAGCCGCGCAGGTCAAACACCTCTTTGATGGCCACATCGCCGAAGTGCACTGCTTTTTGCGGAGCACGCGGGTTCATATGCTTGATGCGGTGCATCAGGGCATCCAGCTCCTCTTTGGACACCAGATCCGACTTGCTGATGAATATCTGGTCCGCAAAACCGATCTGGCGGCGCGCTTCCTGGCGGTCATTGAGCTGCTGCACGGCGTGCTTGGCGTCTACCAGCGTCAGGATGGAGTCCAGCAGATAAGTCTCCGCGATCTCGTCATCCATAAAGAAGGTCTGTGCGACCGGGCCGGGATCGGCCACGCCGGTGGTTTCAATCACGACGCGCTCAAAGTCCAGCTCGCCCTTGCGCTTTTTCTCAGCCAGGTCTTTCAGCGTGGTGCGCAAGTCTTCGCGAATGGTGCAGCACACACAGCCATTGCTCATCTGGATGATCTGCTCGTTGGTGTCACTCACGAGGATGTCACTGTCGATGTTCTCTTCACCGAACTCATTTTCAATGACGGCGATCTTCTGACCGTGGGCCTCAGCCAGCACGCGCTTGAGCAAAGTGGTTTTACCGGAACCCAGAAAACCGGTCAGGATGGTGGCGGGAATCAAGCTCATCGTTCAACTTCCAAAAATGGTGCAGTGCAAAAGAAGCAACTGGGGAGTGTAGTCAGCAATTCAAGACTTGTCGGTGTCAGGCTTGTCGCCGCATCACGACCAAGCCCTTAAGGTACTCGCCTTCAGGAAAGGCAATGGTCATCGGATGGTCCGGAGCTCCGCCCATGCGCTCAGTGATAAAGCCGTCCACACCCGCGTCGGAGCCCGCACCGGCGATGATTTTGTGGAACAAGTCAGCACTGATGCCGCCGGAACAGCTGTAAGTGAACAGCACCCCACCCGGCTCCAGCAACTTGAAGGCCAGACGATTGATGTCCTTGTAAGCCCTTGCCGCACGCTCGGCATGCGCCACGGTCGGCGCAAACTTGGGCGGATCCAGAATGATGGCATCAAAGGTGCGCCCCTCAGCCGCAAAAGCGCGCAGCGAGGCATTCACATCCGCGTCCATGAAAGTGGCGCGCGCCGCGTCAAAGCCATTCAGGGCCACGTTCGCCTTGGCTTTTTCGATCGCCGGGCCGCTGGAGTCAATCGAGGTCACATGCGCAGCACCGCCCGCCAAAGCCGCCACCGAGAATCCGCCGGTGTAGGAGTAGCAGTTCAGCACCCGCTGGAAACCGAGGCGGCGGGTGTACTGGGCAAATTTGTGCCGGCTGTCACGCTGGTCCAGATAAAAGCCGGTTTTGTGGCCTTCTGCGATGCTCAGGGCCAGTTTCCAGTCATGCTCGCGCAGCACCAGGTCCGTCGCCCCTTCGCCACGCAGCCAGCCGGTGGCCTCGGACAAGCCCTCCAAGGCGCGGCTGCTGGCATCCGAGCGCTCGTACAGCTTGGTCAGCCCGGTGGCACTGAGCAAGGCATCCGCAATGGCGGGCTTCCACTTCTCCACACCGGCCGAGGTGAACTGCGCCACCAGCGTGTCACCGTAGCGGTCCACGATCAAACCGGGTAATCCATCCGACTCGCCGTGGATCAGGCGCACACCGTCGCTTTGTATGTCAAATCTGGCTCTGGCGCCTATAGCTTGTGCGCAAGCAGCTATAAAAAAGCTAGCATCAATGCGCTGCTTTTCATCAAAACTCCAGACACGCGCCCGGATCTTGGACTGAGGACTGAACGCCGCCCAACCCAGAAATGCCCCCTCGGCCGATTCGACGCGAACCGTCTCCCCGCTGTCTCCGCCGCCTTTGGCGATCGCGGATTCAAAAATCCAAGGGTGGCGGCGCAACAAGGAGCGCTCTTTACCGGCGCGCAGTCGAATGGTTTTCATGGGGGCTATTGTCGCCGCTAGTCCGAAGTGGCTATTGCTGGAAAAAGCGGTCAGGCTTAAATTGAAACTGTGAATTCATTCACATCATTTCAACCTTCAGGGAAACCACATGATTTTCAAAAAAATCGCAGTTGTAGCCGCAATGTTGGCAGGCTCGACTGTTGCCAACGCTGCCGGTCAAACCATTTTCGAAGCTGAGACTTTGGGCCTTGGCTCAAACGACACATTTTTGACCGCACAAAACATCGGTACTTTGGGTGCCAATTCCGATATCAACATCTTCGGTTCACGTCTGAGCGCGTTGCCAGGCGGTACTTCTTTGGATTTCTTCAAGTTCACATTGGGGTCCACATTGGACTTGAACTTTGCCGTGAATACGCCCTATGGCATCACATTACAGAATGACCCCATCGTTGGCTTGTTCAGTTCGACTGGCGTTGCCATAGAAACAAATGACGATGCCGGCCCCGGCTACGATGCTTTGATTCGTCGTACATTGACTGCTGGCACTTACTTTGTGGGTGTAACTGGTTACTCTGATTTTTCGTTCACAGGAACTCATGGCTCTAACAACTGGCTTTATGAGTTGAATGTAACGACAGCGGCACCCAACGAAGTTCTTGCCGCACCAGTTCCCGAACCCGAAACATATGCCTTGTTTTTGGCCGGTTTGGGCTTACTCGGAGCTGCTGCACGCCGCAAAAAATCGGCTTGATGGATGCGACATGCAAAAAATGGGAGCTAAAGCTCCCTTTTTTTGGTCCTTGCGAATCAGAAAACAAAAAAGGCCAGCATACTGCTGACCTTTTTTGAAACCCTTGAGGGTGAATTTGGAGCGGGAAAAGAGTCTCGAACTCTCGACCTCAACCTTGGCAAGGTTGCGCTCTACCAACTGAGCTATTCCCGCGCTACAAGCCCATGATTATATACCGCGTTTTGGCAACTTTCAAGAAACCCAAAACTTTTTGCGAAAAAGAGGAGGCGGCTCATGCCCCCCGTCAGGGCTCCCGCTTGAGTTTGGCGCGCGGATGCGCAGCGTCGTAGGCCTTGGCCAGATGCTGAAAGTCCAACCGGGTATAGACCTGCGTGGTGGTGATATTGGCGTGGCCCAGCAGTTCTTGCACGCCACGCAAGTCGCCACTGCTCTGCAGCACGTGGCTGGCAAACGAGTGGCGCAGCATGTGCGGGTGCACCGGCACATTCAGGCCGGCCAGCTGGCTGCGCCGCTTGAGCCGCTGCCACACACTTTGCGCGGTGAGGCGCGTGCCATTGCGGCCAGTGAAGAGCGCGGAAGCTGCATGGGCGGCTGCGGCGTCCACAGGTGCCGCTGTCGCAGTACCCGAAGGGCCACGCAACTCCAACCAACGCTGCAAGGCCTGCATGGCCGTGGCACCCACCGGCACACTGCGACGCTTGGACCCTTTGCCCAGCACATGGGCCTCTGCGGCCTGCATGTCGATCCAGCCCTTGGCATCTTTGCCGGCTACTACATCCAGCCCCACCAACTCTCCGACGCGCAGGCCGCTGCCATAGAGCAGTTCGACGATGGCGGCATCGCGGGCTTCCAGCCAAGCGTTGTCATAACTTTCGAAATCGGCAAACTGCACCGCGTCATCCACCGCCAGCGCTTTGGGCAATGGTTTGGGCGCCTTGGGCGAGCGCACATCTTGCACCGGGTTGCTGCTCACCAAGCCCTCGCGGCCCAGCCAGGCATAAAAACCGCGCCATCCCGACAGAATGAGTGCGATGCCGCGCCCGCTGCGCCCGGCGCTGTGCATCTGGGCAACCCAGCGGCGGATGTGGTGATTCCTGACGTCTCTCATGGTAACGCCGGCACGCGTGGCCTGCTCAGACAGCCGCCCCAGATCCAGCGAATACAGCTCCACGGTGCGCGCGGCCAAGCGCTTTTCGACGCGGACGAACTCCAGGTATTTCTCCACCAGTGCCGAGTCGTCCGCAGTCATGGCGGTATGGGAATGGCTTAACGCAGGCGGGACAGCGCAGCGCTGGCGATTTCGCCGATGCGCGCCAGGAAGTCCGTGCCCATGCCGCTGTTGAAACGCTGCGCGTCGCCCGAGGCCAGCACCAGCATGCCGAAGGCGGGCGCCTGGCTGCCGGCCATGCCACTGCGCAGGGGAATCAGCGCCAGCGAGCTGACCGTGCCCGGCTCTTCCAACCAGCTCACGGCCTCAAAACCGGTATTCAGGCCGCAGAAAGGTTCATTCAACGAGGTGGCGAAGACCTTGGCATCTTCACTGACCTCCTGGGCCGCCGGCAAAGCAGAAAAGCCCTCAGCCACGCCCCAGACACGCAAGCCCACTTGCGGGACGGCGAACTGGTCCTTGATTTCGCGCACGATCTCCACGGGCAACTCGGCCGGGTTGATGGTGAGAAACAGCGAGCGCGCCCAACGCAGGATCTTGTCGGACAGCATCACGTTCTCGTTGCCGTGGCGGATCATTTCCATGATGCGCTGCTCCAGCAACTTGATCTTCTCGCGCAGCATCTCGGCCTGGCGCTCCTGCAAGCTCACTGCGCGGTGGCTGTGCGGGCTGGTGAACTGCACCGTGGCCAGCAACTCCGCGTGGCGCTGGAAGAAGTCGGGGTTGTTCACCAAATAGTTGGCAATGTCGTCTTCAGTGATGGGGTTGCCCAAGGCTTGGTTCAGAGGTGGAGTCATGGTCTGCGGGTTCAGGTTATTCGGGTAATTCAATTTCGCCACGGAAGACGGTGGTGGCGGGTCCGGTCATGAAAACTGAGGCGCCCATGCCCTCCCAGGCAATGGTCAGCATGCCGCCACGGGTCTGCACATCCACACGTGCGTCCAGCAGGCCGAGACGGATACCGGCCACCACGGCCGCGCAGGCGCCCGTGCCACAGGCCAGCGTCTCGCCCACACCGCGCTCGTACACGCGCAAGCGCACCTGGCTGCGGCTCACCACCTGCAGAAAGCCTACGTTCACACCTTGGGTAAAGCGCGGGTTGGCCTGCACCTGCGGGCCCAGTGTGGCGACCGGTGCAGCATCCACATCAGCCACCAGAGTGACCGCATGGGGGTTGCCCATAGATACCGTTGCTACCAAAAGAGGAGCTGCTTGCGCAGATTCCACGGGCGCCAGAGGCCAATTTCCCCATGAACCCATGGCTTGCAGACTCAGGCCACTGTCGTCAAAAGGAATGTCAGCCGGGTTAAACACTGGTGCGCCCATGTCCACCGTCACCCGGCCATCAGGAGTGAGCAAGGGTTCGATCACGCCCTTCATGGTTTTGACGCGGATGCGGTCTTTGCCGGTCAAGCCCTGGTCGCGCACAAAGCGGGCGAAGCAGCGGGAGCCATTGCCACACTGCTCAACCTCGTTGCCATCGGCGTTGTGAATCACGTATTCGAAGTCGATGCCCTCGGCGGGCGAAGGGCGCACCGTGAGAATCTGGTCGGCCCCCACGCCGAAGTGGCGATCGCCCAGAAAGCGGTAATGCGCAGGGGTCAAGCCCAAGCGACCCTTGGTTTCATCGAGCACCACGAAGTCGTTGCCCGCGCCCTGCATTTTGGTGAACTGGATTCGCATCCGTTCATTATCCCCGTTTGGCTGCACAATCCGCCGCATGGCCAGACCCACCCACCTTCTGCCCGGCGAACTCTCGCCGGCCGCCGCCTCGCTCCTTGATGCCTGGCAAACCGACAGACCCGTGCCCCTGATGCGCCATGTGCTGCGCCTCACCGCCCCCAACCCCGGCGTGATGACAGGCCCCGGCACCAACAGCTACCTGGTGGGCGAACCCGCCACGGGCTATACCGTCATTGACCCGGGGCCTGCTGACCCCGACCACCTGCAGCGCCTGTGGCAGGCGGCTGCGTTTGAAGACGGCAGTGGCGGCAACATCCTGCGCATTGTGTGCACCCATTCGCACCCCGACCATTCGCCCGGCGCTGCACCGCTACAGGCCCTGTGCCAGGGCGGCCCGCCGATTCTGGGCTTGCCCTCAGCGTCCACCGCACGCGCCGCCAGCGCGTTCACTCCGGACCGACCGCTACAAAATAGAGAGCTGCTCGCGCATATGCTGCCTGCGCCAGAGGTCGAAACCGCACTTAAACCTGTGCACACCCTGCAGGTGATTTACACCCCTGGCCATGCAGCCAATCACGTATGCCTGCTGCTGGAAGAAGACGGCCTGCTCTTCAGTGGCGACCACATCTTGAATGGCAGCACCACGGTCATCGACCCGCCGGACGGCAACATGCGGGACTATCTGGATTCGCTGGACGCACTGGCCGCTGCCTGCCGCGACTACCAAGCGCAATACATCCTGCCGGCCCACGGCCATGTCATTGACGGAGCGGGCGAGGCCATTGCCAAGCTCAAGGCGCACCGCCTGGCGCGCGAAGCCAAAATTGCGGCTGTCATGCAAGCCAATCCCCAAGGCATCCTGGACGACTGGCTGCCCCTGGCCTACGACGATGTAGACCCGCGCATCTGGCCTGTGGCCAAACGCTCCCTGCTAGCCCATGTAGAACGCATTTACGCACTGGACAATCCGGGCGCGCAACATAACGAAGAAGGCCAAGCATGAGCACATCCGACGCCAAGCCCCCACGCCCCATACTGACCAAGCCCGTCAAACCGACGCGCGCCGCGGCACCGGCGAGAGCACCCGCATCCGCCCCCCAGCCTCAGCGCGCAGCCAGCGCGACCCGGACACCCTCGGGACCGCGTGGCCCCTCTTCATTGCGGAGTCCGGGGGCAGCCCATCGTCCAGGCCCCACCACAACAGCTCAGACACCTGCGCCATCCAGCAAGAAGCCTCGTTTGCGCAAGCCACGCAAAGAGCCCGTCGTAGAAGCACCGGCAGCCACTACCGGTGAGCGCCTCTCCAAACGCGTCATGGCCCTCAAAGATTGCTCCCGCAAGGAAGCGGAGCAATATATCGAAGGCGGCTGGGTGCAGGTTAACGGGGTAGTGGTGGAAGAACCCCAGCACCGGGTGGACCGGGAGACCATCACCCTGGACCCCAACGCCAGCCTGATGGAACTCACACCGGTCACCCTGTTGCTGAACAAGCCGGCCGGCCACACCGACGGGCTGGAAGAACTAACTCCGGTGCGCGCCGGTGCCCCGGCACGCACTGGCGCACCGGGACACAAAGCGCCTCCGGCAAATGCCCGTGCGCTACTGACCCCTGCCAACCATTGGGAAGGTGACCCGGCTGACACCCGCGTGCTCAAGCGTCACTTCAACCACCTTGAAGCGGATGTCGAGTTGGAAACCGGCGCAACCGGCCTGGTGGTCTTCACCCAGGACTGGCGCACCACCCGCAAGCTCACAGAGGACATGTCCACCATGGAACATGAATTTCTGGTCGAGGTGAAGGGAGAAGTGGAGCCTGATGCGCTCAAGCCTATAGCCTACGCGCTCAAGGACGAGCGCTTGGACCTGCCTCAGGTGAAAGTCAGTGTAAACAGCACCACCCCGGAGTCCAGCCGCCTGCGCTTTGCCATCAAGGGCTCACACCCAGGACTGATTGCCTTTCTGTGCGAAAAAGCCGGGCTGCACATTCTGGGAATGAAACGCATCCGGCTGGGGCGCGTTGCGCTGTCCGACCTACCGGTCGGGCAATGGCGGTATCTGGCGGGCTGGGAGAAGTTTTGAGAGCGCGTCAGCTCGCGATGTAGCTTTGCAGCTGGCTGATCGTCTGTTCGTGGTCCTTGATGATGTCGTCCATCAAGTCCCGGATAGAGATCATGCCCAGCACCTTGGTACCGTCGACTACCGGCAAGTGGCGGATCTTTTTCTGACTCATCAAGGCCATGCACTCCTGGGTGCGCGTCTTGGGGCCGACTACCATGACCTGCGAGGTCATGATGTCTTTCACTTTGGTGTCTTTGGAAGATCGACCCGACAGTGCGATTTTGCGGGTGTAGTCCCGCTCCGAGAAAATGCCGACCAACTTGTCGCCATCCATCACCATGAGCGCGCCGACGTTGCAGTCGGCCAGCATTTCGAGCGCCTGGTAGACGCTGTCATCCGGGTTCAGGCTCCAGACAGAGCCCCCGTGTTTCTCCAACAGTTCCAGAATCGGTCGCATAAAGCCTCCGCCAAAAACACTGTGAAGACTCGACCATACAACAAATAAAGTGTGAAGCCCACCGATAAGCCGGATTCTGTGCATGGGGTTTCCCCCACGTGACCACCATTACTCTGGGCCGCCGGTCACCCGGACGGCTCGATGCTACCTACCCGCACACTCCGGGGGCCCCGTCAACGTGTGCCTACTTGGTATTGCTGCGCGTAGAGATTGCCCGTTTCACCCGAACTGAATCGGCTCGTCTCTGTTGCTCTAATCCTCACCTTAGGGCCTTCCACTTGCGTGGCCGACTTGTCGGTGGACAGCCGTTAGCTGCTACGCTGCCCTATGCAGTCCGGACGTTCCTCCAGTGCTCTGTTTCCAGAATTGCACCAGCGGTGGTCTGGCGGGCTTCACCCCCTGATTATCGGTCCTGCCGGAGCAGGAATATCGATATGTGCAAACTGTCGAAGCCTTTTCAAAACTTTGCTTCAGAATATTCACGTTCAGACCCCATCACGGAGACACACCATGGCATTCGACAACGTCCTGCAAACCATCGGCAACACGCCCCACATCCGCATCAACAAGCTGTTCGGCAACAGCCACAAGGTGTATGTGAAAAGCGAGCGCACCAACCCGGGCGGCTCCATCAAGGACCGCATTGCCTTGGCCATGATTGAAGACGCAGAACGCAGCGGCGCGCTGCAACCCGGCGCCACCATCATTGAACCCACCTCCGGCAACACTGGCGTGGGCTTGGCCCTGGTTGCAGCGGTCAAGGGATACAAACTGATTCTGGTCATGCCCGACAGCATGTCCATTGAGCGCCGCCGCCTCATGTTGGCTTACGGCGCCAGCTTCGACCTGACCCCGCGCGAGAAAGGCATGAAGGGCGCCATCGCCCGCGCCGAAGAACTCAAGGCCCAGACCCCCGGCGCCTGGATCCCCCAGCAGTTTGAAAATCCCGCCAACATCGATGTGCACGTGCGCACCACCGCCCTGGAAATCGCCAACGACTTCCCCCAAGGCGTGGACTACATCATCACCGGCGTAGGCACCGGCGGGCACCTGAGTGGTGTGGCCCAAGTGCTCAAAGCCAAGTGGCCGCAGCTCAAGGTTTTTGCCGTAGAGCCTTCCGCATCCCCCGTGATCAGCGGTGGTGCACCCGCGCCCCACCCTATTCAAGGCATTGGCGCTGGCTTCATCCCCAAAAACCTGAAGACGGATCTGCTGGATGGCGTGATTCAGGTCGAAGCCGAAACTGCCCGCGAGTACGGCCGCCGCAGCGCACGTGAGGAAGGTTTGCTGGTCGGCATTTCCAGCGGCGCAACCTTAGCCGCGATTGCGCAGAAACTGCCCGAGATCCCCGCAGGCAGCACCGTGCTGGGCTTCAACTACGACACCGGTGAGCGCTATCTGTCGGTCGAAGGCTATTTGCCCGCCTGACCTCACGCAAAGGGCTGCGGCTTACTTCAGCAGGAAGTTGCCGTGGCCTGCGTTCAGGGCAGTGGCCGCTGTGGCGGTTTCGTCTTTGAGCTCCACTCCGGACAGGTGGCGCTGGCGGGATTCGGTGAGCAGAAAGTGCAACTTGTAGGCTGCTTCGTCAACCACTAGCCCGGCGGGCCGCACATTGGAGATGCAATTGCGGCTCGCGTCCGTCAGCCCCACGCGGGGCATCCAGGTCAGATACAGGCCCATGCTATCCGGTGAGCTCAAACCGGGGCGCTCCCCGATCAGCACCACCACCGCCTTCGCACCCAGTGCCTGCCCAATTTCATCGCCGATGGCGACGCGGGCTTGGCGCACCACACACAGGGGCGCGACTTTCCAATCTTCACCCGCCATGCGCTGATGCAAAGCCGCCAAAAACGGTGCCGCGTTTTGCTCAATAGCCAAAGCCGACAGGCCGTCTGCGATCACAAACGCCACGTCGAACCGCCGTTCCTCCAGGGTCCCTTTCGAAGGGGCCAACAAGTCGCGCGAAGCGATGTCCAACCTGCGCCCCAGATCGGGGCGTTGCAGGTAGTGGTTGCGGTCCGTCGCAGCGCTGTGCAGTTGGAGCACAGTGCTAGGCAGACTCGGCCACGCAGCACTAAGCTGGGCGGACAAAGCTGGGCCGTCTAAGCCGCGATGCACGGCATCTCGCGCCTGGGCATGGGCCAATTGAAACGCAAGATGCGCGCTCGTGGGCAAGCTCACGCCGGAGCGGCCCAAGGCAATGCGGGCATCGGTGAATTGGCGCAATGCTGCCCATGGGTTGGCGGTGACGGGTGACTGTGGGTCAGACATGCATCACCTCAAGCCAAGGGCAACAAGGCTTGCTCGAATGCGGCGGGCAGTCCCGGCGGCAGCACCAAGTCGGCGCCCTGCCCTTGAAAGATGTTCATGCGCTGCAACCAGGCCTCGAATTCGGGCGCAGGCCACAAGCCCAGCACCTTGCGCGCATACAGGGCGTCGTGGAACGACGTGGTCTGGTAGTTCAGCATGATGTCGTCCGAGCCCGGAATGCCCATCACGAAGTTGCAGCCCGCCGCCCCCAGCAGGGTGAGCAGCACATCCATGTCGTTCTGGTCGGCTTCGGCGTGGTTGGTGTAGCAGACATCGCAGCCCATGGGCAGGCCCAGCAGCTTGGCGCAGAAGTGGTCTTCCAGCCCCGCACGGATGATCTGCTTGCCATCAAACAGGTACTCAGGGCCTATGAAGCCGACCACGGTGTTGACCAGCAGCGGCTTGAAAGCTCGCGCCACCGCGTAGGCTCGGGCCTCGCAGGTTTGTTGGTCCATGCCATGGTGGGCGTTGGCCGAGAGGGCGCTGCCCTGCCCGGTTTCGAAATACATCACGTTGTCGCCCACCGTGCCACGGTTCAGCGAAAGTGCCGCACTCCGCGCCTCGGCCAGCAACGCGAGGTTCAAGCCAAAGCTGCTGTTGGTGGCCTCGGTACCGCCTATGGACTGGAACACCAAATCCACCGGCGCACCGCGCTCAATCGCCTGGATGGTGTTGGTCACATGGGTGAGCACACAACTCTGCGTCGGGATGTCGTAGTGCGCGATGACGTCGCCCATCATGTGCACCAGCTTCATCACCTGGGCCACGTTGTCGGTCGCGGGGTTGATGCCGATCACCGCGTCCCCGCTGCCGTACAGCAAGCCGTCCAGCAGGCTGGCGGCGATGCCGGTGGCGTCATCCGTGGGGTGGTTGGGCTGCAGGCGTGTCGCCATGCGGCCGGGCAGGCCGATGGTGTTGCGAAACGCCGTCACCACCCGGCACTTCTTGGCCACCAGAATCAGGTCCTGGTTACGCATGAGCTTGCTCACGGCGGCGGCCATTTCGGGCGTGATGCCGGGTGCCAGTGCCGTGAGGGCCTGCGTGTCTGCCGCATCACTGAGCAGCCAGTTGCGGAAATCCCCCACCGTGAGGTGGCTCACCGGCGCAAACGCTTGCGCACTATGGGTATCCAGAATCAGTCGGGTAACTTCGTCTGATTCGTAGGGCACCAAGGCCTCGGTCAGGAAGATGCGCAAGGGCAGTTCTGCCAAGGCCATCTGGGCCGCAGCCCGTTCCTGCGCCGTGTGCGCAGCCACCCCGGCCAACAAGTCACCTGAGCGCAAGGGCGTGGCCTTTGCCATCAGGTCTTTGAGGTCCCGAAAACCATAGACATGGCTTGCGACGGTGTGCTGGTAAGGGTGGCTTGGCACGTCAGTGATTCAAAGAAGTGGCAGGTGGCAAAAGTGCAGTGATTACTTGGCGACAGAGGCGCTCATGCCTTGGGGCATGGCATCTGCACGTTGCTGTCCGGTCATCTTAAAGTAGACGTACCCCAGCACCAGGAAGCCCACAAACAAACCGAAGATCAGGGGGTTGTAGTAGATCATGGTGGCCATGCACACCAGCGCGCCGAACAGGGCGAACGCCGGGAAGAAGGGATACAGCGGTGCACGGAAAGGACGTGCCATGCCGGGTTCGGTACTGCGCAGCTTGAACAGGCTGAGCATGCTCAGGATGTACATCAGGATGGCGCCGAACACCGACATGGTGACGATATTCGCGGTCAGGGACTGGCCGCCAATAGTGATCAAAGAATCACTGTAAATGGCCGCAATGCCGACCACGCCACCAGCCAGGATGGCGCGGTGCGGTGTCTTGAAGCGGGGATGGACTTTGGCAAAGTACGAAGGCAGGAAGGCCTCGCGGGACAAAGCGTAGATCTGGCGTGAATAGCCCAGGATGATGCCGTGGAAGGACGCTACCAGACCGAACAGGCCCAACCACACCAGCATGTGCAACCAACCACTGTTTTCACCCACGATGAGCTTCATGGCTTGGGGCAGCGGGTCATTGATGTTGGCAAGCTTGGTCCAGTCACCGGCGCCGCCGGCAAATACCATCACGCCCACGGCCAGCACCACCAAGGTCAGGATGCCGGTGATATAGGCAATCGGGATGGAGCGCTTGGGGTCTTTGGCTTCTTCGGCTGCCATGGCCACGCCTTCAATCGCCAAAAAGAACCAGATGGCAAACGGAATGGCTGCAAACATGCCGGGAATGGCCGCAAGGCTGAAGCTGTCTTGACCGGACCACCCCCCTTTAGTGAAGTTGGCAATCGAGAACCCGGGCGAGACCACGCCCATGAACACCAGCAATTCAAAAATGGCCAGAATGGTGACAAACAACTCAAAAGTCGCGGCGATTTGCACGCCCACGATGTTCAACGTCATGAACACCAGATAGGCGCCCAAGGCTGCCAATTTGGGATCCAGCGAGGGGAATTGCACGTTCAGGTAGGCCCCAATCGCCAATGCGATGGCAGGCGGAGCGAATACAAACTCCACCAGAGTGGCAGCGCCAGCGAGGTAGCCGCCGGTGGGACCGAAGGCGCGCTTGCTGTACGCAAAGGGACCACCGGCATGGGGGATGGACGTCGTGAGTTCGGTAAAGCTGAAGATGAAGGTGGTGTACATCGCCGCGATAAACAGTGCGGTGATAGTGAAACCCAGCGTGCCTGCCGATGCCCAGCCAAAGCTCCAGCCAAAGTATTCGCCGGAAATCACCAGCCCGACGGCGATGCCCCAGAGCTGCAAGGTGCTGAGCACCGGCTTGAGCGCATGAGCGCCCGATGAGGGTTGTGACGTTGACATGTGGTTCCTCCAACATGGGTTGAGAAAGTGCCCCCTGCACGCCGGCATGGGGTTTGCTAGTGGTGAATGTAGGCAGTCGGATGGCAAGCCGGTATCAAAAATCGGCAAACCTGCATTGCGCACCTTCACGGTGCAGCTGCCTTGGTCACCATTCCGCACACATTCATCGCTCGCCCATGCAGTCGCCGTCATTACCCACCGCTGCCCTCCGTGTCATCGAAGCACGTGATGCGGACGAGCACGCCGGCAACCTCACCAACTGGGAGCAGTGCTACGACCAAACCACCCCGGGCAGCTTCCACGGCTTGCTGGAGGAAATGCAATTGCCGGACATGCAGGTTTTCCGGGAAAGCACCAGCCAGGGCATGCGGCAGACCTGCTGCGTCTGGCCGGATGCCCTGTGGTTCGGCCTGCCCTACTCAGCCCAGGCGACCCGCATCAACGGACGCACCGCAACACCTGACAGCGTGCTGGTGCGCCCGGGGAATTGCGAATTCGAGCTCGTCACGCCGGCGGACTACACCATCTTTGGGGTGGTGGTACGGCAGGATGCCTTGCGCGAGGCCGCCCATCGCATGGGCTTTGAACTCGATTGGGAACGCCTGAGCCGTGCCGAAGTGGTGCAGGCCTCACCGGCCGCGCGCCACCAATGCCTGCACACATTGCACGCACTGCTGGCAGGCGATGCCGTGTCTTCGACGGACCCGCAGCATCTGGCGCTGGACGCTTTGCTGCCATTGCTGGACACCGGCGTGGTGGACAGTGCGGTGCGCGACAGCTTGGCGCGCCGCCAGCGCATCGTCGCCAAAGCACGCGACTACCTGCTGGCCCACCACGACCAGACCATCACCGTGCCCGACCTGTGCCAGCGCCTGTTCGTGAGCCGTCGTACCCTGCAGTACTGCTTCGAAGACGTACTGGGCATGACGCCCGTGCAATACCTTCGCATTCTACGGCTCAACGGAGCGCGCAGAGACCTGCTGCGCAAACCGGACAGCGCCGTACGCGACGTGGCGGCCGACTGGAGCTTCTGGCACTTCAGCCAATTCGCCAGCGACTACCGCAAGCTTTTCGGACACAGCCCCTCCGAGGCGCGGCAGCACGGCCCACACTGAGTCGGCGCGTAAAATCGCGGCCTTGCTTGATAACCACGAGCCGCCATGATCCGCATCACTGAACTCAAACTCCCCCTGTCTGCCCTGCCCGTCGAGGAGCGCCGCGCCTCCGATGCACCTTCGGAAACCGAGGCTGATCGCGCGCCTGTCGCCCACCCTGTAGAGGCGCTTCAACGGCTGTGCGCCCAAGCGTTGGGCATTGACGTAACGGCCATAGCGAGCCTGCAAGTTTTCAAACGCAGCTTCGATGCGCGCAAGGCGGATTTGCTGGCGGTCTACATCGTCGACCTCTCGCTAGCGGACGCCTCGCTGGAAGCTGGGTTGTTGGCCCGCCACGCAGACCACCCGCACATCGGCCCCACCCCTGACATGAGCTACCGCATGGTGGCGCAGGCCCCTGCCGACCTGCAAGAGCGCCCCGTGGTGGTGGGCTTTGGCCCCTGTGGCATGTTTGCAGCGCTGGTGCTGGCGCAAATGGGCTTCAAGCCCATCGTGCTGGAGCGGGGCAAAACGGTGCGCCAGCGCACCAAAGACACTTGGGGCCTGTGGCGCAAAAAGAACCTGAACCCCGAAAGCAATGTGCAGTTCGGTGAAGGCGGTGCCGGCACCTTCTCGGACGGCAAGCTTTACAGCCAGATCAAAGACCCGCGCTTTCTGGGCCGCAAGGTGATGCATGAATTTGTGCAGCACGGCGCACCGTCAGAGATCCTGTACGAGGCACACCCGCACATCGGCACCTTCAAACTCGTGAAGGTGGTGGAAGGCATCAGGGAGCAGATCATCGCGCTGGGCGGCGAAATCCGTTTTGAGCAACGTGTCACGGATGTGTTACTGGGCGAATCGCTATCAAATCAGGAGCTACCCACGCAATCCATACGGGCGCTGGAGGTTGAAAACCTTGTGGATGGCAGCCGCTACCAGCTACCGGCAAGCCACGTGGTCATGGCGCTGGGCCACAGTTCGCGCGACACCTTTGCCATGCTCTACGAGCGCGGCGTGGCCATGCATGCCAAACCGTTTTCGGTGGGCTTCCGCATTGAGCACCCGCAAAGCGTAATTGACCGTGCGCGCTGGGGCCGCCATGCAGGGCACCCGCTCTTGGGCGCGGCGGACTACAAACTGGTGCACCACGCAGCCAACGGGCGGGCGGTGTACAGCTTCTGCATGTGCCCGGGCGGCACGGTGGTGGCGGCCACCAGTGAGCCCGGCCGAGTAGTCACCAACGGCATGAGCCAGTACTCCCGCGCCGAGCGCAATGCCAACGCAGGCATGGTGGTGGGCATTGACCCGCCCGACTACCCGGACGACGAGGCCGCCTTTGTGCATGCCTTCGGCGATGAGAAAGGCAAGCGCTATGCGGCAGAAGCCACCGCCATGAAAGCCAACGACCCGAAGGCTGCACACCCCATGTCAGGCATTGCACTGCAACGGCAGCTGGAAAGCGGTGCGTACACCTTGGGTGGCGGCACTTATGAAGCGCCCGGCCAGTTGGTAGGTGATTTCATTGCGGCCAAGCCTTCCAGCGAATTCGGCAGCGTCATGCCGTCGTACAAGCCTGGTGTGAAACTGGGCGACCTCGCCCCTTCATTGCCCGCCTATGCGATTGAGGCCATGCGAGAAGCTCTGCCGGTGTTCGGCCGCAAGATCAAGGGCTTTGACATGGCAGATGCCGTGCTGACCGGGGTGGAGACACGCACTTCCAGCCCCATCAAGATTCCGCGCGGTGATGACCTGCAGTGCACCAACGTACGCGGCCTGTACCCGGCGGGCGAAGGCGCTTCGTATGCCGGCGGCATTTTGTCGGCGGGCGTAGACGGCATCAAAGTGGCCGAGGCGTTGGCCTTGGACATGCTGAGCCAAGCGCGCACTCCCTGAGGGCAGCGGCACTTGCGTGGCCACTGTTGCGCGCGCACCCCAATCAGGTTTTTTAAGCTTTTGGGCTTCCCAGTTGTCACGACTGGGCTTAGCATGTGCTTACAAAAAAACAGGGAGGGCGCCATGCAAACATTTGGCTCTTGGAAAGTCAGCACCAAGCTGGCCGCAGGCTTCGGCCTGCTCATCGCATTGCTTCTGGCCATCAGCGGCACATCCATTTACCGGATAGGCAACATCAATGACAACGTCAATCACATAGTGGATGAAAGCGCGGTCAAGGTGATACTTGCCTCCCAGCTGCAACTAGGCATCAATGTGCAGGTTCGCAATATGCGGGCTGCCGTAGTGGGGTTGGCGATAGGCAATGCGGAAGAAGCGACTTACACCGTGAGTCGGATCGCCCAAGGCCAGAAGGCTGCGGATGATGCATTTGGAAAGCTAAAGAAAACCATCGTCAGCGCCAAAGAGCAGGAGCTCTTAAAGCCTGTTGAAGAAGCGTTGATTGCCTTCAATGCTGTCAGAGAAGAAGCCGTAAAGCGCATACAGACAGGCAATACGCAAGAGGCTGGTGAGTACTTGGTAAAGAATGTGCGGGGACCACTCAGCAAGCTGACCGCCGCCTCCGATGCCATGCTGGAGGCTCAATCAGACACGATAGTCTTGGAGGGCCAGCTCGCCAAAGCGCAAGGCGCTGCAGCTATCCAGACAACCTTGTTGTTCTCTGTCTTTGCCGTCATCGCAGCCTTGGGCGTAGCCATAGTGATCACCCGCAGCCTGACCCGTCAACTGGGGGGGAGAGCCGGGTGAAGTGGTCCGGGTGGCCAACGCGATTGCGGAGGGCGACCTGACGGTGGTGATTCCAGCGCACCAGCAACAAACCGACAGCGTGGTGGCTGCGATGCTGCGCATGAAATACAGCCTCACCCACATGGCGGGACTGGTCCATGAATGCAGCGAGCAGGTGGCTTCTGCGTCAGAGCAGATTGCCTCCGGCACCGCAGACCTGAGTGCACGCACCGAGGAACAAGCCAGCAACCTCGAAGAAACTGCCGCGTCTACGGAAGAAATTGCCAGCGCCGTCAAGCTCAATGCCGAGCACACGCGAGAAGCCAGCGCCATGGCCAATGAAACCTCCGGTGCGGCGCTGGAAAGTGGGCAACACGTAAACGCCATGGTGCACACCATGCAGTCCATCGCCCAGTCATCCAAGAAGATCAGCGAGATCATCGGGGTGATTGACGGTATCGCCTTCCAGACCAACATCCTCGCGTTGAACGCGGCGGTGGAGGCCGCGCGTGCCGGTGAACAAGGGCGGGGTTTTGCCGTCGTGGCCTCTGAAGTGCGCAGCCTGGCGCAGCGCAGTGCGGAAGCTGCCAAGGAGATCAAAACGCTGATCGGCGACAGTATCAGCCGGGTGGCCACCGGCGAGCAGCAAGCCCAGTTGGCCGGAGCCTCTGTGCAAGGCATCGTGGGTCGGGTGCAACGCGTGAACGAGCTGATGAACCAGGTCTCTGCCGCCACCGCCGAAGAAAACGCAGGCTTCACCCAGATCAGCGAAGCCATCATGCAACTGGATCAGGTGACTCAGCAAAACTCCGCACTGGTGGAGGAAAGCGCCGCAGCGGCAGATAGCCTCAAACAGCAAGCAGCCCGGCTGAAAGAGGTGGTCAGCATGTTCAGGATTGAGCAGAACCGCTTGCACGGGTCGGGGGCCCCTCTACAGCTGGCCTTTTGATCGACTCAGCCTGCGAAGTCCAGCCTTTGCAGGCAGACAGTCAAGTCGTCCGCTTGAACAGCGCCAACAGGGTGCCAGCTGCCACAAACA
Source organism: Curvibacter sp. Hmag1.1 (assembly GCF_059769165.1). Lineage (NCBI taxonomy): Bacteria > Pseudomonadati > Pseudomonadota > Betaproteobacteria > Burkholderiales > Comamonadaceae > Curvibacter > Curvibacter sp. Hmag1.1. The sequence continues at coordinate 2,568,752 of NZ_JBMBGX010000002.1, read as the reverse complement.
AGCCGCCGAACACCCGGTTCATGGTGCGCAAGTGCGACTTGGATTTGAGTGCACGCAGCACTTTGGCGGCCAAGGCCGTGTAGCAGCCCATGACCACCAGATCAGTAAAAGTCAAAGTGGCGCCGATGATCAGGTATTGCAGTGTGAGGGCTTGTGCGAGGTTCAGGAATTGCGGCACCACCGCCAACAAAAACACCGTGCCCTTGGGGTTCAGCGCATTGATGACCCAAGCTTTGAAAATTTGTGTGCGCACACTCGCCGGCACAGCTTCATCAGCCTTTGCAGCGAGAGGAACAGCAGGTGCACGCCACTGCTGGATACCCAGCCACACCAGATAGGCCACCCCTGCCCATTTGATCACCAGAAACGCCGTGCCACTGGCAGCTACCACGGCACCCAGCCCCACCCCCACCACGAGGATCTGGGTCCAAATGCCCAACACCAAACCGATGGTGGTGATGTAACCGCGCCGGAAGCCGTGATTCAGGCCGGCGCTCATGGCGGCTACCGCGCCGGCGCCGGGCGAGATGCTGATGGCCCAGGAAGCGGCGAAGAAGGCGAGCCAGGTAGAAAGTTCCATAGTGCAGAGGCTGAAACGCAAACCGCGGTTGTAGCACGCCACAAAAAGAGAACCCCTGGCCGCACTCAGCGGCAAGGGGTTCGCTCAAGACACGCAGCGCAGTGCGCTGCAGGGCTTACTGCCCGTTGTTCGCCTGCAGGGCAGCAATGCGCTGCTCAATGGGTGGGTGGGTCGAAAACAACTGACCGATACCACCTGCAATGCCCATGGCCGCCACACTCTTGGGCAACTCACCCGGAGTCATGCCACCCAATCGGGCCAAGGCGTTCATCATGGGCTGCTTGCGGCCCATCAGCTGGGCGGCGCCTGCGTCCGCACGGAACTCGCGCTGGCGGCTGAACCAGGCCACCACCATGGCAGCGGCAAATCCGAGCACGATGTCGAGCACGATGGTCGTCACGTAATAGCCGATGCCGGGGCCGCTGTTCTGCTCGTCGTTCTTTCGCAAGAAGCTGTCTACGGCGTAACCGACTACACGGCTGAGGAACACCACGAAGGTGTTCATCACGCCCTGGATCAGGGTCATGGTGACCATGTCACCGTTGGCAATGTGGGCCACCTCATGGCCGATAACGGCTTCAATTTCTTCGCGGGTCATGCCACGCAGCAAGCCGGTGGACACTGCCACCAAGGCGCTGTTTTTGAAGGCGCCAGTAGCGAACGCATTGGGTTCACCTTCAAAAATGCCGACTTCCGGCATACCGATGCCGGCCTTGTCCGCAAACTTGCGCACGGTGTCCACAATCCAGGCCTCGTCGGCGTTCTGGGGCTGTTCGATGATCTGCACGCCCGATGTCCACTTGGCCATGGGCTTGCTGATCAGCAACGAAAAAATGGCGCCGCCAAAGCCCATGATGAGCGCAAAGCCCAGCAAAGCACCCAGGTTCAGTCCGTTGGAAGTCAAGAACTTGTTGACACCGAGCAGGCTGGCCACGACGCCCAGCACCGCCACCACCAACACGTTGGTCAATACAAACAAAAGAATGCGTTTCATAGTTGTCTCAGGAAAGAGCACCCGCTCCGGGCGAATTAAGCCGAATGGTAGGGGCGCGAGGGCTGAATTCAAGCACTCAGGCGCTTGAACCCATGAAGTTTATGGCCTTTCCGATGCCACAACTTGTTACAAGTGAGGCTCGTGGCCTCCCCTGCTTTGGCTGGGAAAATGCCCGATTCGAAGTGAAATCCCATGAGGCCCTTGATGAAAAAAATGGATCGCCGCCAGCTTCTCACCTGCATCGCCGCAGGCACCTTAGCCGGGATGACCGCGCCGAGCTGGGGACAAGCAGCCAAAGCACCTGCCTCAAAGCCCAAAGCAGCCGCCAAACTCGCATCCAAATTGCGAATCGTGATCCCGGCGAACGCCGGAGGCGGTTGGGACCAGACGGGCCGAGCCCTGGGTACGGCCATGATTTCCGCAGGAGTTGTGGATGAAATCGACTATGAAAACAAAGGCGGCAAAGGCGGCACCATCGGTCTGGCCTACTACGCCGAGAAATATGCGGCCGACCCGAACACGCTCATCATGGGCGGTACCGTGATGGTCGGTGCCGTGGCGCTGCAAAAACCTGCGATTGATATGGGAACGCTGGCGCCCCTGGCACGGCTCACGAGTGACTACTTGGTCATGGTGGTGGCGGCCAACTCGCCCATCAAGAATGCCTCTGACCTCTCAGCCGCCATGAAGGCCAACCTGAAGGCGGTCACGGTGGCAGGCGGGTCCGCGGGTGGTGTGGATCACATCTTCTCCGGGGTGTTTGCCCGCGCGACTGGCGCGAACCCCGACGATCTGACATATCTGCCTTTTGCGGGTGGAGCGGAAGTAGTGTCTGCTGTACTGTCCGGCAAAGCGATGGTAGGGATCTCTGGCTACAGCGAATTCAGCTCGCAGCTCTCCGGCGGGCAGCTCAGGGCCATCGGGGTGTCATCACGAAAAGCCTCTTTCGGTATTCCGTCCATCCGCGACCAGGGCATGCAAGTAGACATGGCCAACTGGCGCGGCGTATTCACCGGGAAGTCGGTCCCGGCAGAGCGCCAAGCCGCGATGGTGGAAGCAGTACGGCAGGCCACTTTGCATGAGAGCTGGAAATCCGTGCTCAAACAAAACCACTGGGATGCCTCCTGGCTGACAGGCAAAGACTTCAATGAGCAAATTGACTTTGACCAGACCACGGCACGGGTCATGGTGCACTTGCTCAAGCTCAAGGCCTGATAACGCGTGACAGCAGTGAGGTGCTAACCAGCCGCTGACCGGGGTGCACGGAAGACGCTGGCGTCTGCGTAGAAGCCAGCCGACTCATTCTCCGGCCACCAGCCGGGTACACCGAGCACCGGCAAGTGGGCAAAGGGCTTGGCTGCCAGCATGGGGGCACTCAGCGTGGCTGCCAGCCAGGCATCCATATCCGCTATCGAATTCGTAGCTGCCCGCGCACGGAATACGTGCGCTGTGATGGGTTTTCGTGGGTAAACCAGTTTTTCCAGCAGTGCATGACCGAACAGCACCAGTGTGGCGTGGGCCCACATCGGGCGCAGCGGGCCGAACAGCGTCTGCCAATCTTTGGCAGCCAAAGCGTCCCACAAGGCATCTGGCGCCATGAGGAGCGCGGCGTTTTCGTCAAAGACCGTCAACGCATCGCGGGCGGGGCCGCGTACCGGCTGGATGCCGGTTTCCGCAATTTGCTGGGCCTGCAAGAGATTGAGCTTCTTCTTGGCCTGTGGGAACTGTATCCAGCACAGACCATTGAAAAAATCGTGCAAACCGTCACGGGTCGGGACGCACCCCGTGTCGTAGATGTGCTGCTCGTAAGCGCTGCCCGCTGGCAACTCGCTCTGGGGGATGAAGCGCACCGGAGCCATGCCGGGCGCATTGAGCGCCTGCGCCACCGTCAGGCCAGCTTCAACCTGCAGAGCCAGGCCCTCCCCCGCATCGCGCCACGGGTCAAGCCACGGCGCGGACCAGTTAATCGCTTCTAGACCAAACGCCACTGCAGTGCTTCGCCCGCGGCCAGGGGTTTGAGCGTGGTTTCGCCGAAGGCGTAACTCTCGGGTGGGGTCCAGCTTTCGCGCGTCAAGGTGATGGTGCCCCGGTTGCGTGGCAAACCATAGAAGTCCGCACCGTGGAAACTGGCAAAGCCCTCCAGCTTGTCGAGGGCACCTGCAGCGTCAAATGCCTGGGCATACAGCTCCATGGCAGCGTGGGCGGTATAGCAGCCAGCGCAGCCCGAGGCATGCTCCTTGAGGTGGGCGGGGTGTGGAGCGCTGTCGGTACCCAGGAAAAACTTGGGGGAGCCGCCGGTCGCCGCTTGTACCAGGGCTTTGCGGTGCGTCTCACGCTTCAAAACCGGCAGGCAGTAGTAGTGCGGCCGGATGCCGCCGGTGAAGATGGCATTGCGGTTGTAGAGCAGGTGGTGGGCGGTGATGCTCGCAGCAGTAAAGCGGTCTGCAGCGGCCACGTACTGAGCAGCTTCCAGCGTGGTGATGTGCTCGAACACGATCTTCAGCTCGGGGAAATCCCGGCGCAAGGGAATGAGCTGGGTGTCGATGAACACCGCTTCGCGGTCGAACAAGTCGATGTCGCTGCTGGTGACCTCGCCATGCACCAACAAGAGCATGCCGGCTTTCTGCATGGCTTCCAGCGTCTTGTAAGTCTTGCGCAGGTCGGTGACTCCCGCATCGCTGTTGGTGGTCGCCCCTGCGGGGTAGAGCTTCGCGGCCACTACACCGGCGTCCTTGGCACGCGCTATTTCATCAGCGGGCAGGTTGTCGGTGAGGTAGAGCGTCATCAGAGGCTCAAACTCCACACCCGCCGGTACCGCGGCCTGAATGCGGGCCTTGTAAGCCAACGCCTGCTCGGCGGTGGTCACCGGCGGCTTGAGGTTGGGCATGATGATGGCGCGGCCGAACTGGGCTGCGGTGTGCGGCACCACGGTATTGAGGGCAGCGCCGTCGCGCACATGCAAGTGCCAGTCGTCCGGGCGGGTGATGGTCAGTGTCTGGGGGGTGGCTGTGGAGGTCATGGGCCCTATTGTCCCAAAACCGCAGCGCACCCCGCTATGAGAGCGGAGTCGCTTAAAACGGCACGAAATCGCTGGGGTATTTCCAGAAGTCCCGGAGCAGGTAGCTCACGGGCAGATTCAGCGCTTTGTCGTTCGGCGGAATGGGCTTCAGAAACCATTTGTCGTAGATCGGCTGAATCTCTTTACTGACGATCAGGCGACGCATTTCTTCGTCGATCAGCTTCTTGAACTCGGGATCGTCTTTGGGAAGCATGATGGCCAGTGGTTCTGTGGTCAGGAACTTGCCGACCACGCGCAACGATTCAGGCTTGGGCCGGTTGGACGCCAAGCCATACAAAAGCACGTCATCCATCACAAAAGCATCAGCCTCACTTTTCTCGACCATGTCGACCGCTTTCGCATGGTCGGGGGCTTCGAGGATGGTGATGCGCAACAACCGCTCACGGTTGGCCTGCTCCGCAGCCTTCAACGGGGTCGTACCTTTGGTGGACACAAGCTTTTTGCCTTCCAAGTCTTCAATCCGTTCTATCTTGCTGTCAGCCCGCACCAACATGCGGGCCCCGGTAATGAAGTGAGGGATGGTGAAGGCTACTTTCTGGCGCCGCTCGGCGTTGTTGGTGGTCGATCCGCATTCGAGGTCGGCCTTGCCTTCGGCCACCATGGCGATGCGGTTGGCAGGCGTGACCTGCAAGAACTCCACCTGCATGTTCTTGGCACCAGTCTTCTTGCGCACCGCATCTGCCAACTTCAGGCACAGCTCTACGGCATAGCCCACGGGCTTCTTATCAGCATCTACATATGAAAACGGAATGGACGACTCGCGGTGCGCAATCACCAATTTGCCGCCACTACTGACACGCTCAAGAACACCAGTCGCAGCGGCCGGGCCATGGCCTACCAAGACAAGCAGGATGCCAAGCAAAAAAACGCTGCACGACGGGGTGCAGCTGCGTATGTGTTTGTCATAACTTCTCCAACGACGGGGCCTGACTGAATTTGTGACTCTAGCCAGCCCCTTTCACCGCCGCCAATGCCTATTCATTGGGCCGGTATGCAAAACCGTTATGCAACAACTATGCCGTTGAGGTCGCCTGGGAATGCAAATAGTCCCACAAGGCCTGGGCTGAGCCCTTGGGCGTGCGGGTCTGCGCCCGCTGCGCCGCGCTCAAGCTGCGGCCGGCTTCCCGCACGGCCAGGCGTTCGCGGTATGCCCGTACTTCCATCGTGATCTGCAGCGACTTCATGTGATTCGGCAAGGCACTCACCAATTTCTTGGCACGCAGGTCTTTCTTTACCGCGCTGTGGGGCAGGAATGCCACGCCGTGGCCTTCTAACGCCATGGCCTTCAGGCCTTCGGCCATGTCCGTCTCATACACACGATCGAAATGGACAGGTACTTCGGCTTGCTTCAAGATGAGTTCCACCATCTGGCCCAAATAGGCGCCCGGCGCATAACCCAGGTAGGGCAAGGGCTGACCGAGTTTGCCGGGAAGGCTGAACATGGGGTTGCCATCCGCATCCGGCTTGGAATAAGGTGCCACCACTTCCTCACCCAGACTGACCATCTCATAGCGGTCCGCATCCAGCTGGTAGGGCTGCGAGGGATGGTGATAGGCAATCAGCAAATCGCAACTGCCTTCGACCAGACGCATCACCGCGTCATGCACATTGAGCGCAATCAGGCGGCTTTTGAGCGGCCCGAATTTCTCGCGCAGCTCGGACACCCACGCCGGAAAAAAAGTGAACGCCAAGGTATGCGGCACTGCGAACTCGACCACGTCCTGCGCTGCGGTGGTATGCCCGCGCAGCATGGCGCGGGTGCTTTGCAAGGCTTGAAGCACCTCCAGAGACTGGTCATACAGCGTCTCGCCTGCCGGGGTCAGCCGGGTGGGGTAGCTGCTGCGGTCCACCAGATCGGTGCCTGCCCACGCCTCTAGGGACTGGATGCGCCGCGAAAACGCGGGTTGGGTTACGTGACGCAGTTGCGCTGATCGGCTGAAACTCCGAGTTTCAGCCAGAGACACAAAGTCTTCAAGCCATTTGGTTTCCATGGGCGCGCATTATGCGCGAAACGCATGGATTTGCCCTCCATCTGGCGATCCGCCCCTACAAGCTGCAGGATTTACAGGTCCACGAGGTAGAGCGCTGGCTCGCCTTCCGCATCGCTGGTGAAAAGCACCTGCCGCTCATTCGGCGTGAACGACGGATGGGGGTGGGTGACCTGCCGGTTGCCGAGGTACACGCGCCAGGAGCTGTCGTGCCGCGCCAGTTTGCGCATGTTGCCGGCTTTCAGATCGAAAACATACAGATAGGGGTCGTTCTGGACCTTGTGCGACGAACTGTCAGACACGTCCACAGGGGTCCCGGAGCCGTCGCCCACGATGAGACTGCCGTCAGCGTTGCTCATCAGATGGGAACACGGCGGCATGGTCGTGAGCACGCGGGTTTGCAAGGTGACAGGATCCAGGGAACACATGGCACGTTCCGAACGCCCCTTGAAATAAGACACGAACACCATGGCGGAGCCGTCTGGCACCCAGAATTCATGGGTGCAGCTCTCGCCCTGATCGTGTTCCTTGCCACAGCGCAGGTTGCTACCGTCTTCGTTCACAAACCACATGCGTGCATCGATGAGGTCATGGGTACCCTCATGGCAAAAGGCCACTGTTTTGTCATCAAAGGGGCGGTACTGGGGGTGGCCCAGCCAAAGCTTTTCCTCGTGAATCACCGCCCGCGCTCCGGTCAGCAAATCGATTCGGATCAAGCGGCAACGCGGCTTGGAATGGAACATCTCGCCGAACTTTTTCCAATCCGTTAACGGAAACCAATCCGCCCCCAGAATCTCGATGCCCACCATTTTGGTACAGGCACTATTGGCCACCCAGGTTCCGTAACCTACCCAGTCAGAAGGTACGGTGTAGACACACTCTTCCTTCAAGGTGGCGAGCTCCAGACGGATCAACTCCCGTTCTGCCCGGACGAAATATAGAAAGCGGTCGTCCGGACTCAAAAAGCCACCGAAGGTGTTCTCCCCGGGCTGGTCGGTCAATTGGGTCGCGACACGGGTCTGCAAGTCCAGCCTGTGGTAATGCCATTCATCACCGGACCGGGCACCGAACACCAACTGGTTACCGTCGTTGCTAAAGCATTTTTGGTAGAAGTAAGTGCGATGGCAAGCGGTATCTGCCGGGCTCAGTCGCGTAACACGAGCCCCGGTATCCGGATCCGACTTGGAGATGAATTCAAACTGTCTGGTACTTGCTTTGCTCATGAACTTTCCGGCTCTTTACTTGATGCGTTGCAACAGTGCGTTGCCCTCTTCCACCAGGCGCTTCGCGGCCTCCTGGTCCGTGGTCTTTCCGTAGGCTACGGTCTCGAAGACCTCGCGGATGAACTTGTTAAAGCGTGCGTTCTCGAACAAGGGCGAAGGCATATCAATCTTGCCGTTATCCTTCAGCTTTTTGATCTGGAGGAATGCCTTGAGCTCCGAGCCCTGCAATGCGTCGGTGCGCACGATGGCCCGGAACTGACTGTCGGCGGAAGGAACGCCTCGTGTGGTCCCGAGAATGGCAATGGCCTCTGGATCCGTTACCAAATAGTTCAAGAACTTTGCAGCGATTTCCGGGTTCTTGGTCTTTTTGCTTACTGCAAACATCAGGGATGGGCGGCCGAACATACCGCTGTTCTTGGCATTCGGTAGCGTCAGGAAGTCACCCACATCCAACTTCTGGTCTTTGTTCAAAGTGCTGGCGCGCAGGCCGATCGTGCTGTCCCACGTGTAGTTGCCGGCCCAGTTTCCACTCACCCAGTCTTGTTGCTGTTCGGTGGGCTTTTCTGCTCCGCCCAACGATGCACGTAGCGGCAGGGGCACCGCCACATTGTTGGCCGTTAGTTTCTTGTAGGTTTGCACCCACTCCAGTGCAGCGGCTTCGGTCATAGCCACCTTGGGCTGCACAGGGTGCACATACGGCGTTCCGTACTTCTGCATGATGTAGGTCTGCGACAACAAAATCATGTCGTACAGCTCACCATCAATGGCGAAGGCCTTGTCGCCGAACTTTTGCTTGAACACCGGTCCGGCAGCAAATAAATCATCCCAGGTCGCAGGCATTTTGAGTCCCGCACGCTCATACGCGGCGCGATTCCAAAGCATGACGCGTGCGGTATAGGAAACCGGCAAGGCATTAAGTTTTTTGTTGACCACGCCGGTCTGCAGATCAGCCTCGGAAAACTGGTTCAAGCCGATCAGCGACTTGTGCTTGTTGAGATCCAGAAAACCATCCCCCGTCTTGGAGAAAGTGGAGAGCCAAGCCCAGTTGATTTGCATGATGTCCGGCTCGGTGCCACCAGCGTACTGGGTCGACAAGCGCTCCAGATAGCCGTTGAAACCCATGTACTCGGCCTTGATTTTCACGCCGGGGTTTTTCGCCTCGAATGCGGCGATGGCTTTGAGCGTGGCGTCGTGGCGGGCACCACCACCCCACCAGGAAAAGCGCAGGGTACTGGCTTCCTGGGCGCCTGCAGCCATGGCAAAAGATAGTGCTGCACCTGCCAGCCAAATCGAACGTCGTTTCATGATTGTCTCCTCATTGATTTTTTGATGTCACAAGAACAAATTCAGCCCGCTGTCCATGTCGAAAGCGTGGCAGGCATCCATCTGGATACCGAAGGCATGGCGATCCCCGCGGGCTTTGCCTGCAAGATCGCGGAGTTGGTCTGCGGGAACACGGGCAGTCAGCGGTGTATCGCCCAGGGTGAAGTGCACGTACACCTCGCTGCCCATGTGTTCCATAAAGCGCAGGGTGCCGTCCACCATCTGCACAGCGGATTCGCTATGGCCACCCGCCGTGATGTGCTCAGGACGGATACCAAACTTGACTGCCTTTAGTGCTTGGAGGCGGGGAATGTGCTTTTGCGGGACTTGGAGCGTGACACCGCCAATGGAGACTTGCGCGCCATTCTGGGTGACTTCTGCAGGGATGATGTTCATCTCCGGTGAACCAATGAAGCCCGCCACAAACACGTTCGCGGGTTTGTCGTACAAGGCCGTAGGGGTATCCACTTGCTGGATTTCACCGTCCTTCAGCACACAGATCCGCTCCCCCATGGTCATGGCTTCCACCTGGTCGTGAGTAACGTACACCACGGTAGATGGACGCCCTTGTTCCCGCAAGGTGCGATGCAATTCGGTCAAACGTACGCGCATGGAGGCGCGCAGCTTCGCATCCAGATTCGACAGCGGCTCATCGAACAAGAACACTTCCGGGCGTTTCACAATCGCGCGCCCCACGGCCACCCGCTGCGCCTGTCCCCCGGACAATTGTTTGGGGAAGCGGTCCAGCAGATGGTCCATTTCCAAGAGCTTGGCAGCTTCCCGCACACGGGCATCTATTTCTGCTTTTGCGGTTCCTGCGAGCTTCAGACCAAACGCCAGGTTGTCATAGACCTTCATGTGCGGGTACAGGGCGTAGTTCTGGAACACCATCGCAATGCCGCGTTGCTTGGGCGGCAAGCTGTTTACCACTTGGTTACCGATCAACAGCTCACCGCCACGGATGCTCTCCAGCCCCGCAATCATCCGCAGGATGGTACTTTTAGCGCAGCCCGAGGGCCCCACAAACACCATGAACTCACCGTCGCGGATTTGCAGATCCACGCCGTGCACTGCTTTGAACCCGTTGGGGTATGTCTTCTCGATTTTTTTTAATTGCAATTGCGCCACAAGAGGCTCCTCTTTAACCTTTGATACCGCTGCTGGCGGCACCTTCAATGAAATGCCGTTGTGCCAGGAAGAACACCACCAGTGATGGAATCAAGGCCACTACCGAGATGGCAATGACACTGGCCCATTCGACCTCTTCGGTGGCACCGATGCTCATCTTCAGTGCCAAGGACACGGGGTAGTTCTCTACGCTGGAGAGATAGATCAACGGACCCATGAAGTCATTCATGCTCCAGATGAACTGAAACACCACGACCGATATGAGAGCCGGTTTAAGAATCGGAATCAGGATGTGCCACAGAAGCTGGAGCGCGTTGCAACCGTCGATCTGTGCGGCCTCTTCCATGTCACGAGGAATCCCGCGCAGGAACTGGACCAGCATGAATACGAAGAAGGTGTCGGTGGCAAATGCTGACGGAACAATCAGTGGCAAGTAGGTATCAACCCAACCGAACTCCTTGAACATCAGGTACTGGGGCAAGCGCAGAATGATCAGCGGCAGCATCATGGTGCCGACCATCACACTGAACAGGAACTTCTTTCCCCAGAACTCGAAACGCGCGAACGCATAGGCCACCAGGACGCACGAAATCACCGTCACGATTACCTTGGGAATGATGATCAGGAATGAGTTCAGGAAATACGTTGCAAACGTGTATTCCGTGCTGGTCTTCCATCCCTTGGCATAGGCCGAAAAGTCAAACCGGCTGGGCCAGAAGCCGATTTCCGTGAAGACTTCTGCGTTGGTCTTGAATGACGCACCCACCAGCCAGATCATGGGATACAGCATCACCAGGCCCATGACCAGCAGCACACCGTAGCGCACGGCGGCACTGATTTTTTCTTTGCGTTGGAGCTCGTTGGCGTAGGCGTCTGAGCTGTCACGCTCTGCCAGATTCAGTTCGGCTTGCATTATTTGCGCTCCTTTTCACCGGAGTAGAAGACCCAGTATTTGGATGTGAAGAAGGAGATTGCACTGAGACCCGCCACGATCGCGAAGAGCACCCATGACAGCGCACTGCCGTAGCCCAGGTTGAAGTACTTGAAGCTCTGGTCATAGATATACAGAGACAGCACATACGTGGAGTGCAAGGGGCCACCCTCGGTGATCATGTAGGGGCCGTTGAATTCCTGGAAGGCATGCACCATCTGCATGATCAAGTTGAAAAAGATCACCGGGGTGATCAGGGGCACCGTGATCTTGAAAAACTGCTGTGTCTTGCTGGCACCGTCGATTTCTGCCGCCTCATACAAAGAGGTGGGTACGTTCTGCAATGCGGCCAAAAAGATAACCATGGCAGAACCGAACTGCCAGGTGAACAAGAGCACCACGGTCCACAGCGAGTAGTGCTCGTCAGCCAGCCACGCGATGGGCTGCAGGCCCATCTTCATCATCACGATGTTCACCAATCCGTTCTGGGAGAAGATGAATCGCCACATGATGGCGGCGGCAATCGACCCGCCCAGAATGGAGGGCAGGTAGTAGGCTGACCGGAAGAAGTTGATTCCCCGGAGTTTGAAGTTCAAGACATGGGCCATGAACAACGCGAATCCGACCCGCATGGGAACCGCGAGTGCCGCAAAGAGCAAGGTAACTCCCAGGGACTTCTTGAACAGCGGATCTTTCTGAAACAACTCCTGATAGTTTTCCAGCCCAATGTACTGGGGTGGGCTGATGAAGTCGTATTGGGTGAAGCTCAATGCGAAGCTCATGACGAACGGGAAGAGCTTGAAGCCCAGCACCCCGATCACAAAGGGAAGCACAAACAAAAAGCCTGTGGTCTTGTTTTCGTACATAGATTGGGTCCTTGCGGCTGCTAGGGCTTTTTAGTAGCGTGACACCGTGTGGGCTTCGATGTAGTCGAAATTGATGTCCTCGCCCAGACCTGGTTTTTGGGAAAGATGAACAAATCCGTCCCTGTTCATCGGATCGACCAAGGCGTGCAGATAGGCTGGCACTTCGTCATAGTCCAGAAAGGGGTGCAGCAAGCCCCGTTCGTACCACTTGCAGTTTTTGATCGCCGCGCACACCGCCAGATTGGCTGCTCCGTTGCCATGAACTTCACAGTCCATCCCGTAAGCCTCTGCAAGATGTGCCACTTTCAGCGTCGGTGTGATGCCGCCGACGCCCGGCACGCCTGCCCGAAGAATGTCGCAAGCGCCGTTCTGCACCCATGCAGCACGGCTGTAGTGTTTGCCCGAGAGGCTTTCCGGACCCAGAATGGGAATATCCAGTTGGCCTGCAAGCCACGCATAGGACTCCATGCTTTGCTCGTTCATCATTTCTTCGAACCAGGAGAATTCGAGCTTTTCCAGCGCACGTCCGATACGTAGCGCATCGACCCGGCTGTAGTTGTGGTACCCGTCCAGCATGAGCGCAATGTCCGGCCCCACTGCTTCGCGGACTGCCGCGCAGGCTTTGATGTCTAAATCCACATTCGGGGCGAATCGGACCGGGGGCATCCATGTGTGGATCTTGATTCCCTTATATCCCCGCGCCACCAGCTTGACGGCGAAATTCGCATAGTCATCCGGCGTGGCCAATCCGCCCGCCAGCTCATCACCACACATCGTGCTGCCGTAGGCGGGTACTTTGTCGCGGTAAGCGCCTAAAAGGCGGTACACCGGGACATTCAGCGAGCGCCCCGCAAGGTCCCACAAGGCTTGCTCCACCGCGGCGAGCGCCCTGTCGGTCAATTGGCCGGCACTGCCGCGCTGACGATGCTCGAGGCTCTTCCATATTTTTTCGCGCTGTAGCGCATGTTCGCCCACCGCAGCAGGTCGGACAAATCCGTCGAGGACGTGTGCACGCACAACTTCTGGTGGCGCAAATGCGTAACCACAGTCCCCGGTGTCACTTTGGACGGTCAACATCGCCATCTTTGCCTGGGTTGTTTCACCGGGATGGGAGTGCCCGTCGCTGTCGACCGACCTTTTGGTGGGGTATGTGAATATCTGCCCTGTAACTTTTTCGATCTTCATGACATGTCCGCAAATTGATAGGAACTACTGTACACCTAGTCGTCTGACGTCTTAGATGGTATTTACCCTGACGACGCTTATCTTGCATTACTGCAGTACATAGCAGCTTCATTAAAATCTGACTCATATGACCACCTCCCCCTCCAAACCCGTTGCCAACAAAAGCCAACCACAGCGCGTGGTTGAAAGCATTCAGGCCCGTATCCTGAATGGCGAATTGAAAACGGGAGATCGCATTCCGCCCGAGCCCTCGCTGATGGAGGAGTTCAGCGTCAGTAGGACGGTGGTACGTGAGGCCATGTCCAGCCTGCAAGCCAGCGGTTTTGTGAAGACTCGCCATGGAATCGGGACTTTTGTTTTGGAACGAACAGGGAGCGCCAGTCTTCTCTCCGCGCCGCCTCAGGAGCTGCATGTAAAGCAGACTTTGGCTATGCTGGAGTTGCGCATCAGTCTTGAGTCTGAGGCCGCTCATCTGGCCGCATTGAGGCGTACCGACGCACATCTCGCTGTGATGCGTGAAGCATTGTTGAGCTACAGGTCCAATTGGCAAGCTGGCAAAAGCACCGTTGAAGATGATTACCGGTTCCACGCTGAGATTGCCGCCGCAACTGACAACCAGTATTTCCTGGAAGTTTTGGGCAACTTGGGGAATGCCACTTTGCGCTCGCACTCCCATGAAGGAATCGAGCAAACCAAACCGAAAGTCACGACCGGCCAGTTCGGCGAAGCGCTTCCCATTTTGTCGGACGGCAAGGAGACTGCACAAAGGGAACACGAGGCCATTTTTGATGCCATTGCACGCCAGGATGCAGCGTCCGCCAAAGCCGCCATGTTCATGCATTTGAGCAACAGCCGAGAGCGACTCCGTCGCAAGATCGAACCCGCCTGACCCCCCCCCAAGCATCGCCGGCAGGGTTTTCACTGATTTTGGATTTGAAACTTCCTCATAGACTTGCCTCAAGTCATCTGACGTCTGACTTAGGACGAGTGACTTGACATCACATCAACGAGGAGATTTGAATTGCGCCCCATTCCATCCACCCTGCTCCCGCTCACGCTGTGCGCGTTGATCAGCAATGCATTCGCACAATCGGCACCCGCTCCGGCTCCCGCGCCCGCCCCCAGCGCGCCGGCCGTGACGTCCGCCATTCCACTCAAGATCTCCGGACGCTTGGATGTGGGCCTGAAAAGCGCAATCCCTTCAGACCTGTCCAAAGAAACCACCGCCTCTGAAGCGGTGGATGAGGGTTCGAATGCCCGTCTGAACTTTTCCGGCTCATCTGACATCGACGCTGATCTGAGCAGCTATTTCATGATTGAGATGCGCTTCAACGCCGACAACGGCGCTCAAAACGACAGCGCGGCATTGTTCAAAGACAAGGCGTGGGTCGGCTTGACCAGCAAAAAATACGGCGACTTGAAGCTCGGTCGCTTGCATTCGCCGCAGTACGGCGTATCCACTGCCGGCCGCTACGAGGCGTTCAGCGGTGACAGCTACGCCTCCATGGGAACACGGGGCGCTCTGGCGGCCAATCAATGGAACAACGCGGTCTACTACACCACGCCAACCACCAGTGGATTCAATGCCGGACTGACTTTCAGCAAAGGCGAAAAAGCAGCCGCCAACGGCATTGGTGCCCACGTGGCCTACAACGAAGGCCCAGCATCAGCTGCCATTGGCTTCCAACAAGAGCAAGACAAGTGGGACACCACCACCCAGAAGACCATGGACACGTTCTCCATGGGCGCTTATTACGATTTTGGCGTTGTGCGTGTGAGCAGCACCTACGCCCGTTCCAGCAAAGCCAACATCACCAGCAGTGGCTCGCAAGATGTCTTCACTGCGGGTGTTCGGATTCCCTATGGCCCGGGTGAAATACGGGCATCGGTGCGAAGCATCGATGAAACAGCTCGCAAGTCCGCCACAGACGCCAGCTCCGACGTAGACAGCGTCCGCATCGGCCTTGGTTACGCCTGGCTTCTGGATGCCACTACCGGCGTGCACTTTTCCCTGGTGCGCGAAACACAAAAGCGATTCAACGCCAATGGCTCTGAGAAGAGCAACGCCACCGGTGAAGGCGCAGAAATCTCCCTGCGCAAGACGTTCTAAGAACGCGCGTAATTCAGGTTAGCCACGGTTCAATTGCGACGGGTTGAGGGTCCGGCTTTATGGCTGGGCCCTCTTTTTTTGCCCGCATTAGACGGCTACAGACTGCCCCGTCATTGCGAGATAGGCATTGCGAGTTCCCACACTGACCGACTGCAACACTTGTTGGTATGTGGTCTTATGCCGCGCCAGCAAACGTGCTGAAGCCACGGTCTTGGAGCGGCAATACCAGTGGCAGGTGTGCTGCATCAAAAAGAGTTCTGCAGACAGGGTGAAAGCACGGCGCTTGGGCGACAGACCTGCCTGGTTTTCAATCACCGACGCGATGCCACGCGCGTGGATTGCAAACGCTTCACGCACGTCAAAGCCAGCGGACGGCCACCAGTGGGCCGCATAGGGAATGGCCACCGGCAGGCGGCTTACCCGCGTGGCAGCTGCATCCTGCGTTGCGAATTCGACAGCGAAGGCAGTGAACTGTTCGCTCAGCGTTTGTTCCTGCACTTCCAGGTAGCTCCAGACCTGGGTCTGGCGCTCCGCGTCTTCCTCGCCCAGGGCGCGCAGATACCCGTCCGTGAGGCTTTCCATCAGCTTTTCGATGTCAAAGCGAGAGAGCACGCTTCCCAACAGGGCAATGCGCTCGCTCTGGTCTTTCTTCTTGGCCCAAGCAAATCCAAGGGCTGCCGCCAACAACAGCAACATGTCCATGGCTTACTCCCCGCTTTGCTGCAAGGCCCACATGGACGCGTAACGCCCATTGGCCGCCAATAGTTCGGCATGGTTGCCGCGTTCAATGATGTGACCTGCATCCATCACCAGTATCTCGTGAGCGTCCACGACCGTGGACAAGCGGTGCGCAATCACCAGCGTTGTCTTGTTTCGGGAAACGCCTTGCAGCTCCGCCTGAATGGCGCGCTCATTAGCACTGTCCAGCGCGCTGGTAGCTTCGTCAAAGATCATGACAGGAGGGTTCTTGAGCAAGGTCCGGGCAATCGCCACACGCTGTTTTTCTCCACCGCTGAGCTTGAGACCTCGCTCACCCACCATGGTGTCGTAGCCCCGGGGGGCTGCCGCAATAAAGCTGTGAATGTGCGCCGCTTTGGCCGCTGCCTCGACCTCGGCGCGGCTGGCACCGGGTCGCCCGTAGGCGATGTTGTATTCCACCGTGTCGTTAAAAAGCACTGTGTCCTGCGGCACGATGCCGATGGCCTGACGCACGCTGCTTTGGGTCACATTGCGGATGTCCTGCCCGGCAATGGTGATGCGGCCCTGCTGCACATCGTAAAAACGGAAGAGCAAGCGCGCCAGCGTCGATTTGCCTGAACCACTGGGCCCCACCACAGCGACGGTTTTGCCCGCAGGAATCTCGAAGCTGATGTGGTGCAGGATGGTGCGCGCTTCGGTGCCTGCGGCTGCCTTGCTGCCTGCGGGGTCGTAGCTGAAAGTGACACCTTCAAACCGCACGCTGGCGTCCGAACCATCGGCCGCCAACTGCAAGGGGGGAGCCTCGGGTGCATCGGCAATTTCGCGCTCACGCTCCATCAGGCTAAACATTTTCTCCAAGTCGGTCAGGCTTTGCTTGATCTCCCGGTAGATCACACCCAGAAAATTTAGCGGAATGTAGAGCTGGATCATGAAGGCGTTGACCATGACCAGGTCCCCCAGCGTCATGCGCCCGTCCACCACGCCTTGGGTAGCACGCCACAACATGGTGACCAGTGCACTGGCGATGATGAGCTGCTGCCCGCTGTTGAGCAGGCTCAGCGTGCGCTGGCTCTTGACGGCAGCGCGCCGGTAACGCTCCAGGTTTTCGTCGTAGCGCTTAGCTTCGAATTCTTCGTTGTTGAAATACTTGACCGTCTCGTAGTTCAGCAGCGAATCGATGGCGCGGCTGTGGGCTGTGCTGTCCATCTCGTTCATCTTTTTGCGGAACTGCGTGCGCCACTCGGTGACCGTAACCGTGAAGGCGATGTACACCACCAGTGCAATGCCGGTGATCCAGGCGAACCAGACATCGAACTTGACCGCCAGCAGCGTCAGCACCAACGCCACCTCGATCAGGGTGGGAACGATGCTGTAGAGCGAATAGCTGATCAGCGAATGCACGCCACGGGTGCCCCGCTCGATGTCGCGGGTCATGCCCCCGGTCTGGCGCTCGAGGTGAAAGCGCAAACTCATGGCATGCAGATGGCGGAACACCTGCAGGCTGATAGAGCGTGCGGCGCCCTCGGTGGCTTTGGCAAACACCAGCTCGCGCAGCTCGCTGAACACCGAGGTGCACAAACGCAAGGCGCCGTAGCCCACCAGCAGGGCCACCGGCACCACCAGCACGGCTGCGGCGTCTCCGGGCTTGAGGGTCATCGCGTCCACCAAAGTCTTCAGCAGCAGGGGCACACCCACGTTGGCCACCTTGGCACCCACCATGAAGGCCAAGGCTGCCAGCACCCGCCATTTGTAGGTCCACAGGTAGGGAAACAGGCGCTGCAGAGTGCTCCAGTCGGACTTGGGCTGCACAGCGGAGGCAGAGGAGATCGCAGCGGGAGCTGCTGCGGGGAGACCGGAGGGGCGCATGGGGGACAATTCGGAATAGTTTCAGTTCAGGATTGTGCCCATGTCTACCGTTTCAAGTTCCAGCCACGTTCAATTGCCTACCGACCAGGAGCTGGTTCTCAAAGTCATCCCCATGCCGGGCGACTGCAATGCCAACGGCGACATCTTCGGCGGCTGGGTCATGGCCCAGGTCGACCTGGCCGGCTCGGTGCTGCCCGCGCGATACACCCAAGGGCGTATGGCCACGGTGGCGGTGAACGAGTTCATCTTCAAGCAACCGGTGCGGGTGGGCGACATTCTGAGTTTCTTCAGCAAAGTCAGCCGCATCGGTCGCACCTCCATCACCGTCAAAGTCGAGGTGTATGCCGAGCGTTACCGCTCACAAGGGCAGTACACCAAAGTCACCGAGGCGTCACTCACCTATGTCGCGATTGACGACCAGGGACGCCCCCGCCCCATACCAAAAACCAACGAATAGCGCTATTTTTTTGATAGCTACTCGCGCACACTCCATGGGCGCCAGAGCACCAAAACACTTCAAGCCTGCACTGCAGATGCCCTGCAGACTTGAGGGGACTTCCTAGGGTCTACGAGATCAGTGGGAACCCTATCGGTGATTGGGGGACACAACGCTATAACCGGACTGCACTTACCAAGGAGACAACGTGCAGTTCCTTCAATTGCTGATCAGCGGCGTGGCACAGGGGTGCATCTACGGCCTGATCGCGCTCGGCTTTGTATTGATCTACAAAGCCACCGAAACCGTGAGCTTCGCCCAAGGCGAACTAATGATGCTGGGCGCCTTCGGCGGACTGGTGGGCATGACCATGCTGGGCATACCCTACTGGATTGCCGTACCCAGCGCGATTTTGGGCATGGCCATCTTCGGCGTGTTGCTGGAGCGCCTGGTCATTCGCCCAATTTTGGGGCAGCCTGCTTTCTCGATCGTGATGCTCACCATCGGCATTGGTTATGTGGCGCGCGGCCTGATCACCATGATCCCCGGCATCGGCACCGACACCAACGCCTTGCCTGTGCCCTACAAGGACGAAATCCTGAAGTTCGGCGGCAATGAAATGGGCATTGGCGCCTTGGTGCTCAACGTAGAGCACCTCGTCATCATCGGCGCCACCGGCGTGCTGTGCGTGCTATTGTTTGCGCTGTTCCGCTACACCAAGCTGGGCATCGCCATGCAGGCAGCTTCACAGAACCAGCTGGCGGCCTACTACATGGGCATCCCTGTCCAGCGACTCAATGGTTTGGCCTGGGGCCTTGCGGCTGCGGTTGCTGCGATTGCCGGCATCCTGCTCGCGCCCATTACCTTTGTGCACGCCAACATGGGCTTTATCGGCCTCAAGGCCTTCCCTGCTGCGGTGGTGGGCGGCTTCGGCAGCCTGCCCGGTGCGATTGTGGGCGGGCTGGTGATCGGCCTGGTGGAGTCGTTTGCCGGCTTCTACCCGCCTGATGGATTCAAGGACACAGCCGCCTACGTGGTGGTGCTCGTCATGCTGATGGTCAAACCCAACGGTTTGTTCGGCGAAAAATTGCGGAAGAAAGTCTGATGCGTTTCATATTCAAGACCGATTACGCTCAGGACATCAACCTCGCCAAGCATGGCGGCCATGTGTTCTGGTACAGCGCACTGGTGGTACTGCTGGTGGCCGCTCCATGGCTGCTCACCGAGTACAGCCTGGCCCAATTGAACCTGGTGCTGATCTACGCCATTGCGGGCCTCGGGCTGATGCTGCTTGCCGGCTTTACCGGCCAGTTCTCGCTGGGGCATGCCGCCTTCCTGGGTGTTGGCGCCTATGCACAGGCTTACTTCACCAATGCCGGCGTTCCCTTTGTGGTGTCGCTGGCCCTCTCAGGCACCCTGTCAGCGCTCATGGGCATCGTCGTGGGCTTGCCAGCGCTGCGGCTCAAGGGCATTTATCTGGGTATGGCCACTTTGTCCTTCGGCTTCATCATTGAAGAAGTGTTTGCCCGCTGGGAATCGGTCACTGGCGGAAACGCGGGTAAAGCGGTCGGCGTGATCAAAATGGCTGGTTACGAACTGGGCAGCGGCCAAGGCTTCTACTTCGTGTGCCTCACGGTAACCGTGTTGTGCACGCTGGGCATTCTGAACCTGCTGCGCTCCCCGACAGGCCGGGCTTTTGTGGCCATCCGCGACTCCGAAATTTCGGCGCAGAGCATGGGCATCCATCTGGCGTACTACAAGACACTCTCGTTCTCCATCTCAGCCGCATTGGCAGGCATGGCCGGGGCCTTGTATGCCCACAACCTGCGCTTCATCTCGCCCGACCAGTTCAACCTGCTGCAGTCGATCGACTTGCTGCTGATGATTGTGATCGGCGGCCTGGGCTCGGTGCACGGGGTGTTTCTGGGTGCCATCTTCCTCATCATCCTGCCGCAGGGCATTTCGGCCGGCAAAGAATTTTTACCCGAGTTCATCGGACAGGCTCCAGGCCTCAAGAGCGTGATTTATGGCTCTGTACTGATCGCCTTCGTGCTATTTGAGCCCATGGGCCTCTATGGCCGCTGGCTCAAGGTGCGCACCTATTTGCAGATGTTCCCGTTCTACCGCAAGGGCATGTTCAAGCGGCAGAAATCCTTCCAGAAATCGGACCGGTTGAAATGAACTCCGACACACTTCTCTCGGCCAAAGACCTGAGCGTGCGCTTCGGCGGCGTGCTGGCGGTCAACAAAGTCAGCTTCGATGTCAAGCAAGGTGAGGTCTTCACCCTCATCGGGCCCAATGGTGCCGGCAAGACCACGGTGTTCAACCTGATCAGCCGCATCTACACGCCCACTACCGGAAGCATCACCTATTTGGGCCCGCAGGGTCCGCTGCAGCTCACCGAACAGGCCCCGCAAAACGTGGCCTCACTGGGCATTGCGCGCACCTTCCAGAACATTGAGCTGTTCGAGCACGCCAGCGTGCTGCACAACCTGCTGATCGGCCGCCACACGCACCGCAAAACCTCGCTGTGGCAAGACCTGCTGTTCACTCCCGCCGTTCGCGAGGCTGAACTCGAGGCCCGTGAAAAAGCCGAGGAAGTGATTGAGTTCCTTGACCTGCAGCACTACCGCGACTCGCTGGTGGCAGGCCTGCCCTACGGCGTGCGCAAGGTGGTAGAGATGGCACGAGCCCTGTGCACCGAACCCAAGCTGCTGCTGCTTGACGAGCCGTCCAGCGGCTTGAATGTGGAAGAAACCGACGACATGGCTTTCTGGATCCAGGACATCAAAAACGAGCTGGGCATTACGGTGCTGATGGTGGAACACGACATGAGTCTTGTCTCCAAAGTCTCGGACCGTGTGCTGGCCATGAACCAGGGCGAAGTGCTGGCCATGGGCAGCCCGCGGGAAGTGCAAACCGACCCCGCCGTGGTGGAAGCCTATCTGGGCTCTATTGATGATGTGTCGTCCCTGCGTCGCCAACCTACCCGGGAGGCCGCATGAGCACATTGCCGCCCCCCATCAGCGACCAGCCTGTGCTCAAGCTGCTCAACGTCGAGAGCTCCTACGGCCCCATCAAGGCCATCCGGGGAGTGAGTTTGCAAGTGCGCCGCGGCGAGATTGCCACCGTGTTGGGCTCCAACGGCGCGGGCAAGACCACCATTTTGAAAACCATCTCCGGCATCATCGATCCGCGCAAAGGCTCGGTGGAGTTCAAGGGGCAGGACATCACGGCCCGCGATCCGGCCTACATCGTGCAGGAAGGCCTGAGCCATGTACCCGAAGGGCGCGAGGTGTTCCCTCTGCTCAGCGTGCATGACAACCTGCTCATGGGTGCCTTCACCCGCGCAGACCGCGATGGCGTCGCCAAGGACCTGGCGACCGTGTATGGCTACTTCCCCATCCTGAAAGAACGCGCCGCGCAGGATGCCGGTTTGCTTTCTGGCGGACAGCAGCAGATGCTGGCGATCAGCCGTGCGCTCATGGCAGACCCCGACCTCATCCTGCTGGACGAGCCCAGCCTGGGTCTGAGCCCGAAGCTCACCAAAGAGATTTTTGAGATCGTGGTGCGCATCAACCGCGAGCGCGGCACCACCATCCTGCTGGTGGAGCAAAACGCCAACATGGCGCTCAATGCCTCGGACTACGGCTATGTGCTGGAGAACGGCCGCATCGTCATGGAAGACACCTGCGCCAACCTGCGCGAAAAAGACGACATCAAAGAGTTTTACCTTGGCATGAAGGAGGACGGAGTGCGTGGGGAACGTCGTTGGAAAAAGAAGAAAAACTGGAGATAGCAGCATGAACGGACTGTGGGATACCAGCGACATCCAGCCACAAAGTGGCATCGCCATGGCGGGAGAGACGATTCCGGCCATGTTCTGGAACGCCGTGGCCGCCCGCGGCCCCGACATCTGGCTGCGCCAGAAACACCTGGGCCTGTGGCGCAGCTGGACATGGAACCAAACAGGCGACGCCGTGCGCGAAATCGCCGGCGGTCTGATCAGTCTGGGCTTTGAGCAAGGCCACACTGCATCAATCCTGGCCAACACCGTGGTGGAGTGGGTGTGGGCAGACTTGGCCGTGCTGTCGGCCGGTGGTGTGTCCAACGGCATTTACCCCACTGATGCACCCAGCCAAGTGCAGTACCTGTGCGAGGACTCCGGCACCCGCTTCCTGTTTGTCGAAGACGACGAGCAACTCGACAAGGCGCTGGAAGTGCGCGCGCAGTGCAGCAAGTTGCAAAAAATCATCGTCATGGACATGGAAGGCCTGCGCGGGCTGGATGACCCTGACGTTCTCAGCCTCGACGCCCTTCGGGCTCTGGGCCGCACCTACAACGCAGCCAACCCCAACGCCGTGCCCCAACGCAGCGCCAACTGCAAACCCGAAGACCTGGCCATTCTGGTCTACACCTCCGGCACCACGGGCAAGCCCAAGGGCGCCATGCATTTGCACCAGGGCATTGTGTATTCAGTGCGCGGGTACAACACCCTGATCGCCCAGGACGCCAGCGACGAGCGCATGTGCTTTCTGCCGCTGTGCCACATTGCCGAGCGGCTGGGCGGCGAGTACTTCTCGCTCTATACCGGCGCCAAGCTTAACTTCGTGGAGAACCCGGAAACCATCCCCGAAAACGTACGGGAGATTGCCCCCACCGTGTTCACCGCCGTGCCACGGGTGTGGGAGAAGTTTTACTCCAGCGTGATGATTGCGCTCAAAGAGTCCGGCAAGTTCCAGCAGTTCGTGTACGGCTGGGGCATTAACGTGGGCACCCGGATCGCCGACAAAGTGCTGGCGGGCCAGCCTGTCGAAGCGTCTCTGAAACTGCAGTTCAAGCTGGCCCAGGTGCTGGCACTGAACAATGTGCGCAAGCTGATCGGCATCCACCGCTCGCGCTTCTTGATCACGGGTGCAGCGCCCATCTCGCCCGACCTGGTGCGCTGGTATCTGGCCTTGGGCTTGCCCATGCTGGAGGTCTGGGGCATGACGGAAACCTGTGGTGCGTCCACTGGCGTGCCCGTCAACAAGATCAAGCCCGGCTCCATCGGCCCTGCGGCCAGCTTCAATGAGGTCAAGCTGGACCCGGCCACTGGCGAGATCATGGTGCGCGGCAAGAACGTGTTTGCCGGCTACCTGAACCTGCCTGAGAAGACCGCAGAAACCATCACCCCTGATGGCTGGCTGCACACCGGCGATGTGGGCGTGGTGGACGAGGACGGCTACTTCCGCATCACCGACCGGATGAAGGACATCATCATCACGGCAGGCGGCAAGAACATCACGCCCAGCGAGCTGGAAAACGACCTGAAGTTCTCGCCCTACATCACCGACGCAGTGGTCATCGGCGACAAACGCCCCTACCTGACGGTGATCATCATGATCGACCAGGAGAACGTGGAAAAGTTTGCCCAAGATGCGGA
The DNA here is from genome assembly GCF_059769165.1 of Curvibacter sp. Hmag1.1. Lineage (NCBI taxonomy): Bacteria > Pseudomonadati > Pseudomonadota > Betaproteobacteria > Burkholderiales > Comamonadaceae > Curvibacter > Curvibacter sp. Hmag1.1. Next base: position 2,544,919 of record NZ_JBMBGX010000002.1, on the reverse strand, counting down.
CGTGCCATTCAGCAACTACGCATCCCTCACCCGCGCACCAGAGGTGCAGGCTCTGATCCAGGCCGAGCTGGACCGGGTGAACAAAAAGTTTGCGCGTGTCGAACAAATCAAAAAATTCTTCCTGCTGGAAAACCAGCTCACCGCGGAAGACGAGGAACTCACCCCCACCATGAAGCTCAAACGCAAGCTGGTGGAGAAGAAATACGAAGCCCGGATAGAGGCCATGTACCGATAGCAGCCCTGCTGCCCCCTTTTGCAAAGAGAACCAACGAGGAGACACAACCATGAAACTGCGTACCGCTATCGCACTGGGCACCCTGGCCCTGACCGCGACATTTGCCAGCGCCCAACAAGGCGTGAGCAAAGACGAAATCCTGCTGGGCTCCATCCAGGACCTCTCCGGTCCCTTGGCCGGCTTCGGCAAACAGGCCCGCGCCGGCATGCTGCTGGCGGTGGACGAAATCAATGAGCAAGGCGGCGTCAATGGCCGCAAGCTGAAACTGCTGGTGGAAGACTCCGGCTACGACCCCAAAAAGGCCGTGCTCGCTGCCCAGAAGCTGGTCAACCAGGACAAGATTTTCATGATGGTTGGCCACATCGGCACTGCCCAGAACATGGCGGCCATGCCGGTGCAGTTCGAGAAGAACGTGATCAACTTCTTCCCGATCACCGCCGCCCGCGAAATGTATGAGCCCTTCCACAAGCTCAAGTACTCGTTTGCCGCCCCCTACTACGACCAGATGCGCCTGGCCGTACCCAAACTGGTGAAGGAAAAAGGCGCCAAAAAGGTCTGCACCTTGTACCAGGATGACGACTTCGGCCTAGAAGTGCTCAAGGGTGGTGAAGACGGCTTGAAGACCATCGGCATGGAATTCGCCGAGAAGACCTCCTACAAGCGTGGAGCCACCGACTTCTCGTCCCAGGTCTCCAAAATGCAGGCTAGCGGTTGCGACTTTGTGGTGCTGGGCACCATCATCCGCGAAACCATCGGCGCCATCGGCACCGCTCGCAAGCTGGGCTACAACCCCACCTTCATCGGCTCCAGCGCTGCCTATACCGACCTGATCCACAAGATCGGCGGCAAAGCCATGGACGGCCTCTACGCCACCATGACCGTGCAGAACCCCTACACCGATGAGCAGACCCCCAGCATCCGCTTCTGGGCCAACAAGTACAAGACCAAGTTCAATGAGGACCCCACCGTCTTCTCGGTCTACGGCTACATGATCATCAACACCTTTGCCTCGGCAGCCAACAAGGCCGGCAAGAACCTGACCACGGATTCGTACATCAAGGTCATGGACAGCATGACCATTCCGGCAGACATGTTCGGTGCACCGGTCCAAACCTTCACCGCCACCAAGCGTCTAGGCAGCGGCGCATCCCGTCTGTCCCAGATTACCGATGGCAAGTGGAAGGTCATGTCTGAGTACGTGAGCGACGCGCCTGCCAAAAAGTAAGCACCGTCAGCTACCCATGAGAAAGGCCACCTTCGGGTGGCCTTTCTCATGGCGGATTGGATTTGGCTGAATTGTTGAGATGTTTTGAGGCAGCTACAGGCTGAAAGCAGTCGTTAACTCTGAAGGCAGGGCGACGCCGAAGGTGGTCGCCGCTTGGCCAACCAGTTAATCATTGCGCACCTCTTACGGTTTGGGTGGTCTGACGTTCGAGAGAAACCTCTTTTCGCATGCACCGAAAGCCTTGTAGTTGGCCCGCGCCTGGGTGAGACTCAAAGAACCATTCGGCCCTCCCCACACCAGCTCTGCTTCATCGCCGGCCTGGCCATCGTCATGCCAGAAGCAGACCTTGCAAATCTGATCGTCCGCTCGTCTATCAAGCGTGAGTGATCGGCAGAAGGGGCATGGGACTTTCATGTTTAACGTTTGAGCTGAGGGGCCGACGCCGGGATGGCGCTTGGCCCGCGAGGCGGATGATGACAGTGAGCGCCTCGCGGGCCAAGTGCCATGCCGGTGGAGTTCCGCTCGAGCGAAGGGTTAGGCGTCAACTTACGGTTTTGCCTCAGGCGGCGGGGGCACCGGCATGCCGAGCCTCGTGTACAGGTTGTTCTGCAGAAGAACCGGAATGCCTCGGCAGGCAATCTCAAGGTGGGCGTCGGTGTATTGAGAGATGGTTGCCTGGGTTGTTAGGTGCGCCATACCCTTGTTGGCGAACTCAAAGATCGATAGCAGCGCTTTCTCTGCTTCGTCAGGTGGTCCGGCATACGTCGCTATCGCCGCCGATGGTTCGACCTTTCCAAGAGGTCCCTTCACTGAAGAGAAGTGCTCGATCGCTACATCGTCTTTCCGCCGCGTTTGGATCTGCGAGAGCTTTCCCCCGCTTGCACACAGACCCATGAACTCAAGTAGAGCTCTGGCATGGATCAGGCCTGCTTCGATCATTGGGTTGGCGACCGCGGCCGCGTTGCAGTTCAATCGAACTCGGCCGTTCTCCACAACTTGAACAGAGCGAGGGTGCCCCCCTTCGTCCAGCCACTTCCACGCGAAGAGAAGCGTCTCGATGGCCTGGAGACGATATGGAATCCATCGCAGGAGTAGTTCGTCGAGGGTCATGATGACGCCTAACGTAATGTATGCCGCAAAACCTGCGGGATATTCTGGAGGCTGCGGGATAAACTGGGCGCCAATTGCGCAGGAAAGCCTTTCGCAGTCTCAATTTCCGAAGTATTCATGTGCGTTTGTACAGGTATAAAAATTCCGACAAACCCCGCACTTTGTAAGTAATGGAGTGAGCCACTGATTTCATAATTTTTGCGCCTCAGAACCAGATTGAACATCCCCCAATCGGGTGTTTTTGTGACGGACTGTTCACGCTACAGATCAGGCGTTCACCTCACACAGTCCCTAAATCGTAAATCCAGACTCAAGCCACTTGCGCGACCCATGAATCAAACAAGCTTCACAGCTGGCGAACTTATTGACCATTTACACCCCTAGCGCTCATGGAATATGCGCGAGCAGCTTCTAAAAATATAGCGGATCAAGAAACGATGTAAGCCGCAGACCCGGTGGACAGGAGCTTGCCATCCGCGCCCAGAAACTCCATGCGGGTAGACGCGACGCGTGAGCCAAGGCGCATCACCTCGGCGTGTAGCTCGAACTGCTCGCCGATGCCGGGGCGCAGGTAGTCCACCCGCAAATCGATAGTGCCCAGCTTGGCAAAGCGGTGCAGGCGCTGCGAAGGCGCCTCGTCCATGTGGCGGGCGCCTATGGCCGCCATCACCGCCAAGCCGCCCATGGCATCCAGCCCCGCGCTGATCACGCCGCCGTGTATGCGGTTGTAGGCATAGTGCCCCACCAGCTCTGGGCGCATGGCAATGCGGGCCTTCACTTTGTCGGGGGTGATGGAGGTGATCTTCAAGCCCAGCATCTGGTTGAAGACGATGCTCACTTCAAAGATGCGGGTCAGGCCTTCGATGAACTCTGGCTCAAAAACGATGGGCGCTGCGGCTGGCTCTGCATGGGGGGTTTTAGGCATGCCGCATTCTCACAGGCCGAGCTGACGGCTTGCCAACTCTTTCATGATTTCCTCAGCGCCGCCGCCGATCATCATCACCTTCACTTCGCGGTAAATGCGCTCGCAGGCCGTGCCCCGCATAAAGCCCATGCCACCCAGAATCTGCACGCCCTGGTCGGCGCAGAACTGCATGGTCTGCGTCGCATGGTTTTTGAGCAGGCACACCTGTGCCACCCACTCTGCACCTTTGGCACTTTTGTCGCCGCGGTCACCGGCGTCCGCCCGGGCGGCCACCGCATGCAGCCACGCTCGGGTGGACTCAATGCGCATCTTCATGTCCATGAACTTGTGGCGGATCACTTGGTGATCAATCAGCGCGGTGCCAAAGGTTTTGCGCTGCTGGGCCCAGCTCAAGGCTTCGTCGTAACAGCACTCCGCAAAGCCCAGCGCCATGGCTGCCATGGACAGGCGCTCGCCATTGAAGTTGGTCAGGATGATCTTGAAACCCGCCCCCTCCTCGCCCACGAGGTTGGAGACGGGCACCCGCACGCCGTCAAAGCGCAGCTGCGCGGTGTCCGAGCAATGCCAGCCCATTTTTTGGAGAGGGCTGCGCGACAGGCCGGGCGCATCGCCGGGCACCATGAGCATGGAGATGCCACCTGCTCCCGATTTCTGGCCTTTGTTCTTCAGGTCGGTGCGCACTGCCACCGTGATCCAGTCAGCGCGCATGCCGGAGGTGATGAAGGTTTTTTCACCATCCACCACGTACTCGTTGCCCTCCAAGCGGGCGGTGGTTTTGAGTGCCGATACATCGGTGCCACCACCGGGCTCGGTAATCGCCAGCGCGGCAATCTTGCGGCCGGCCAGCACATCGGGCACCACCTGCTGCTGCAGGGCCGCAGAGCCATGGCGCAGCACCGGCGGCAAACCGATGTTGAGGCTGAACAGACTTGCCATCAGGCCGCCGCTGCCCCCGCTGCGGGCGAGCGCAATCGTGAGCGCGTTGCGCAGTGCCCAAGGTGCCGGTGTGCCGCCAAAGCGCTCCGGGTAACCCAGCCCCAGCCACCCCAGATCGGCAGCGCGCTGGTACAGGCTGCGGGGGAACTCCCCTGCCTCTTCCCAGTCCGCCAGATACGGGGCTACCTCGGTCTGGATGAAGCGGCGCGCCGCGTCTTCCACGGCAGCCACATCCTCGGGGCCGAACTCCTGCGCCGACTCAGGGAGCGCGCTCATGACTGAAACACCTTGGGCGTGCTGGCGCGGTGAAAGCCGTTGAAGGGCTTGATGGCATCGCGGGCTTGCGCCTTTTCGTCCGCCACGCGCATGGGCCAGCCCATGCGCACTTGGGGTCGTGCACCGTCAATACGCAACGTGGTGCCGCTGATGAACGCCGCTGCAGGGCTCAGCAAAAACACAATGCCGGCGGAGGTTTCTGCCTCGGTGCCAAAGCGGCCCAAGGGTACGGTCTTGGCCATTTCGCGCAGCATGGGGCCCATTTCGGGCGGATAGTGGTCCATGCCGCTGGAGGCGATGTAGCCCGGCGCGACGGCGTTCACCCGCACCCCACGGCCTGCCCATTCGGTGGCTGCAGTCTCGGTAAAGCTCACCATGCCGGCGCGCGCTGCGCCGCTATGGCCCATGCCGGGCATGGAGCCCCACATGTCGGCCACGATGTTGACGATGGCGCCGCCATGCTTGCTCATGCTTTGGCTGAAGCACTCGCGTGCCATCAAAAAGCCGCCGGTCAGGTTGGTGTTGATGACCGCCTCCCAGCCCTTGGCGCTGATGGCTTCCAGCGGCGTCATGTACTGACCGCCAGCGTTGTTCACCAGGCCGTCAATGCGGCCGTGTTGCGCCACGATGGCAGCCACGCAGGCCTTGACTGCGTCTTCATTGCGGATGTCGCACACATGCTGGCTGACGTTGCCGCCGTCCTCGGTGATCTCAGTGGCAGCTTTTTCGAGCTTTTCGGGCTTGCGGCCTATGAGCGCCACGGTGGCGCCCAAGGCCGCCAGCTCATGGGCTGTGCAGCGGCCAATGCCGGAGCCGCCTCCGGTAATCACCACCACTTTGCCGGCGAACAAGCCGGGAGCGAAGACAGAACCGTAATGCATCACACCTCCTGAATGAACATGGCCACGGCGTGTTCGCCGAGCGCTTCTACCGTGGCCCCTTTAGCGGGGTCGAACCATTGCACCGACCAGTTGAGCGCGCCCAGAATCAGCAGGCGGGCCACGCCCACCGGCGCCTTGAGCTGGCCGCTGTCCTGCAAGGCTTGCAGCACCGGCATCCACAGGGCCTCGTAGTCGGCAATCAGTTTGTGCAGAACCCTGCGCTGCGGGCGCTGCAAGGAGCGCCACTCGTACAGCATGACCGGCACGAAGTCATTACCCGGCCCGAGCAGCACCTCAAAGTGCGCATGGACGAGGCGGCGCAGTTTGTCGGCCGGACTCAGTGCGGCATAGGCGGCATCGCCCAGCACACGCTGCTGGTTGGCCAGCGCCGAATGCATGCCCGCCTCCATGACGGCGAACAAGAGCGCGTCTTTGCTTTTGAAGTGGTAGAACGGCGAGCCGCTTTGCATGCCAGCCGCGTTGGCGATGTCGCGGGTGGTGGTAGCGGCGAACCCTTGGCGGCGGAAGAGCTGGGCTGCAGCTTTGAGCAGCTCGTGGCGGCGGTTGCCGTCATCGCGCTCGTCTTCGGTTTTGCGGGGGCGGCCACGCGGGCGTTTGGCCTCGGGTGGGGCGGCATCTTCAGCAGGCGCGGCAGGCAGGGTCTCGGTAGGGGTCATGTGTCGACCATACCAGCCTCATCTATTTTCAGCAAGCGCTTGCTTGGCAAAAATACTCAGGGAAAACGCGAGTGTCTTGGCGCTTTGTAGCTGAGGTGCAAAGGAAGCACCTACCCTTCAAATTGCTATTATTTCAGGAGCTGCTCGCGCATATGGAACGAGCGCTAGCAGCCCAAAACACGTGAAAGTCAGACCTTGCTGAAGTCGGGCTTTCTTTTTTAGCGAAAGCGTAAACCACGCTCCGCGTGCAGCCTTCGGCTGTCGACTTCAGACTTTGCTGAAGTCGGGTTTACGCTTTTGACGAAAACGCAAGCCCGCACTTCGTGCGCATCCTTCGGATACAGCCTTCAGACCCTGCTGAAGTCTGGCTTGCGTTTTTCCATAAACGCGGTGAACGCCTCTTTGGCAGAAGGCTCACCCAGCATGCGGCCGAAGCTCACGGCTTCTTCGTCGATGCGGGCCAGCACATCAGCCAGCTGGCCTTTTTTGAGCAGGCGCTTGGTTTCGATCAGCGAGGCGATGGGCTTGGCGGCCAGCTTGCGGGCCTGGGCCTGGGCCACCGCATTGGCTTCAGTGGGCGGTACCACGCGGTTCGCTAGCCCGACTTCCAGGGCGGCTTCGGCCATGAAGGGCTCGCCCATGAGCAAGGCCTCGGCGGCGCGGTGGTAACCCATCATCTGGGGCACCAGAAGGCTGGACGCCGCCTCGGGGCACAAACCCAGATTCACAAAGGGCATGGAGAAAGCGGCGTTGTCACCGGCGTAGACCAGATCGCAATGGAACAGCATGGTGGTGCCGATGCCCACTGCCGGGCCGCATACCGCCGCAACGATGGGCTTGGGGAAGGCCGCCAGAGCCCGCAAGAAGCGGAACACCGGTGCGTCCTGCGCCTTGGGCGGCGCGCCCAGAAAGTCGCCGATGTCGTTGCCGGCGCTGAACACCGTGGCGTCGCCCTGGAACACCACCACGCGCACGGCAGCATCGTCACGCGCAGCGTCCAATGCATCTGCGCAGGCGGCGTACATGGCCTGGGTAAAAGAGTTTTTCTTTTCGACCCGGTTCAGAGTGATGGTGGTGATGCCGGCGTCGGTGTGGATCAGGATGTCTTGCATGGTCGCTCGCTCAAAAAGGGATGCGTGATTGGATCACTGTTTGTAATAGACGATCTGGTGCGTGGTCACCAGCAGCACGCCGGCTTCGTTCCAGAGCTGGCTGCTTTGGTCAAAAAAGCCATTGCGGAAGGCCTGTGCTTGCGCCTGCCCCAACAGGTAACCGGTGCCGGTCTGGGCCAGTTGCTCGGTGCTGGCGTGGAAGTACACCGTCAATGACACGGTGCCCACAGGCACGTGGGTGGCCCGGCGGATGAACACCCGGGGAAAGAATACATCGGAGATGCAAGCCAGCGACGCAAAGTCCAGGGGGCGAGGCGGGTTGTCCCGCACCCAGATTTGCGTGAGGCTGCTGTGGCCGCTGCCATCCCACACGGCAGGCAGCTGGCCGGTCACCGGGAGCTGCTCATAACGCTTCACAAACTCCATGGGCGCCATGACCTGCGGCGGCGGTACTTCGGCGGGTGGCGGGCACAGGGGCATGGGTTCTTCGTCCACACCCCAGGTCTCACGTCGCACGGCGGTCACCGCCGTGCCGGTCATGACAATCGCATCGCCCTGCTGGATCTCGATGGTCCAGTGCTGGGTCGACCGATTGGTGCGGGCCGCACGCGCAATGACGGTGAAGGGGCCGTCAGCCAGCGCCGCGCAAAAATTCACCGTCAGTGACACCGGGTCGCCCAATCGCTCGGGGTGCTGCAATACACCGTTCAGCGCCTGTGCCGCAGTGATGCCGCCAAACGGCCCCACCATATTGGCGTAGGCCGGGTGGGTGTGGCCTGTCCAGCTGCCATCCGGCTGCGCCTGCAGCGCAATGGCTTCATCAAAAACGTGGGTACTCATTCACGCGATCTCCAGATGGCTGCGGAGCATACAGCCCCATGCAAAAGGCCACCCGAAGGTGGCCTTGGTGTGACGCGCGTTACACGCGTTCAAAGATGCCGGCAGCGCCCTGCCCGGTCCCTACGCACATGGTGACCATGCCGTATTTCAGGTTGTGGCGGCGCAGCGCGTGCACCACCGTGGCTGCACGGATGGCACCGGTAGCACCCAGCGGGTGACCCAGCGCAATCGCACCGCCCATGGGGTTGACCTTGGAGGGGTCCAGACCCAGCGTGTTGATGACCGCCAGCGACTGGGCCGCAAAGGCTTCGTTCAGTTCGAACCAGTCAATGTCCGAGTGCTGCAGACCCGCATAGCGCAATGCGGCAGGAATCGCTTCGATCGGGCCGATACCCATGATTTCGGGTGGCACGCCACGGGCCGCAAAGCTCACAAAACGGGCGAGTGGTGTCAGGCCGAATTGCTTGACCGCTTTTTCGCTGGCCAGAATCAGTGCACCTGCACCATCGCTGGTCTGCGAGCTGTTGCCGGCCGTCACGCTACCGCGTGCCGCAAACACAGGCTTGAGCTTGGCCAGGCCTTCGATGGAGGTATCGGGGCGAGGGCCTTCGTCCAGGTTCACGGTGCGGGTTTTGGTGGTGACCTCGCCAGTAGCCAAGTTGGGCGTACGCTCGATCACATCGATGGGTGTGATTTCATTGGTGAATTCACCCGCCTGCTGTGCCTTGATGGCACGCTGGTGGGATTCAAGGGCGAAGGCGTCTTGCTGTTCGCGGGAGACCTTCCATTGCTGAGCCACTTTCTCAGCGGTCAGACCCATGCCGTAAGCGATGCCAACGTTTTCGTCGCGGGCAAATACTTCGGGATTGAATGAGGGCTTGCCGCCGCCCATGGGCACCATGCTCATCGACTCGGCGCCACCAGCGATCAGCACATCAGCCTCGCCCACACGGATGCGGTCAGCAGCCATCTGGATAGCGGAGATGCCGGATGCGCAGAAGCGGTTGACGGTGATGCCGCCTACAGGGTGGTCAAAGGCCAGGCCCACAGCCACACGGGCCATGTTCATACCCTGCTCGCCTTCGGGGAAGGAGCAGCCGATGATGGCGTCTTCAATCGCCTTGGGGTCCAGGGTAGGGACTTGCAACATGGCGCTGCGCAGCGCCGACACCAGCAACTCGTCAGGGCGGGTGTTGCGGAAATAGCCGCGGCCGGAACGCCCGATAGGCGTGCGCGTGGCGGCAACGATGTAAGCGTCTTGGACTTGTTTCATGAGGAAACTCCTTTATTTTTTCGGGGTGGGTATCCACGCCCAGATGAATTCACATTGAATGGGCTGTTCGCCCGATTCGTCGCTGACCAGCACCGGCACGCTGACCTCGCCCTTGTCGCTTTGCTGCATGAGCTGGCGCTGCGCATCCGACAAGGTGGCCACTGCGCGCATGGCGCCCTGGGCACGTCGTTTGAAGTCGATGCGCATGGTCTTGGCCAGGGGCAGGCAGTCGTCCCGCACATTCATGCCCACCACAATGCCGGTAGCCGTTTCAGCCAGCAATGCCATGGCAGCGGCATGCACACCCTGAATGTGGTTTTGCACGCGGCGCACATTGGCCACGGCAATTTCCACACGCTCAGGCGCCATGTGCGCAAAGTCCAGACCTGCGGTGCCGGTGAAAGGCACTGCTCGGCCCATGACCTTGTTGCGCAGCCAGGGGCGCAGGGCCGCAGGTACGCGGTCCAGCTTGGCGACCGAGCGCGCCAAGCGGTTGGGCCGGGCAGTCGATGCGTGGGCAGCGAGCGTAGTCATGGCGCCAATCAGTTACGCACCGGCTTGCCGGTGGACATCATGCCCATGATGCGTTCTTGCGTCTTGGGGTGGGTCAGCAGGCTGCAGAAGGCCTTGCGTTCCATGGCCATGAGGTATTCCTCCGTCACCAGGGTGCCGGCATCCACTTGGCCGCCACACACCACCTCTGCAATCAGCAAGCCGATATGGAAATCGTGCGCGCTGATGAAGCCACCGTCGCGCATGTTGACCAGCTGGGCACGGATGGTGGCAATGCCACTGCGACCGGCCACGGGGAAGCTGCGCTTGTGCGGTGCACGGTAGCCGGAGGTGTACAAAGCCTTGGCCTCGTTGATGGCCACAAACAAGAGCTCGTCTTTGTGCGCCACGACCACATCGCTGTCCAGCAGGTAACCCAGCTTGCGGCTTTCGAGCGCGCTAGTGCCCACCTTGGCCATAGCCGCAGCGGTGAAGCCTTCGGTCAGGAAAGGCAGCACGTCCTTGGAGGTGGACAGTGCCATGTTCTCTGCAGCGCGGCGTGCGATGTAGGTCAAGCCGCCGGCACCGGGCACCAGGCCCACGCCGACTTCCACCAAGCCGATGTAGCTTTCCATCGCCGCCACGCGCTTGCTGGAGTAGATGGCCAGCTCGCAACCACCGCCCAGCGCCAAACCGCGAATGGCGGAAATGACGGGCACGTTGGAGTAGCGCAGCTTGAGCATGGCGTTTTGCAGCTCGGCTTCTGCGCCTTCGATGGCTTTTGCGCCACCGATCATGAAGGCGGGCATCATGCCTTGCAGGTCGGCACCGGCAGAGAACATTTCGTCCGGCGACCAGATCACCAAGCCTTGGTATTCCTTCTCGGCCAGCTCCTGGGCTTGCAGCAGGCCTTCAATCACACCGCCACCGATGGCGTGCATCTTGGTCTTGATGCTGGCAACCAGCACTTGCTCGTCCAGCGTCCACAGGCGGATGGACTCGTCTTCAAAGATTGTCTTGCCAGCGGTCTCGGCCTTGGGCGCATTGGAACCTAGCACGCTCTCGGGGAAGTGCTGGCGCTCGTACACGGGCAGCTTGCGTACCGGCACAAAGGTGCCTGTGGTGGGGTTCCAGGAGCCTGCAGCGGTGTGCACACCACCGGCATCGGCCACGGGGCCTTTGAACACCCACTCGGGCAGAGGTGCTTTGCACAGGGCCTTGCCGGCGGCTATATCTTCTTGAACCATGTGGGCCACTTCGAGCCAACCGGCCTCTTGCCAGAGCTCGAACGGGCCTTGCTTCATGCCGAAGCCCCAGCGCATGCAAAAGTCCACATCGCGGGCGTTGTCGGCTATGGACGCCAGGTGAATGGCAGCGTAGTGGAAGCTGTTGCGCAGGATGGCCCACAGGAACTGACCCTGCTTGCCTTCGGCATTGCGCAAGAGCTTCAGGCGCTCGGCAGCTGGCTTCTTGAGCATGCGGGCGTAGACCTCGTCGGCCTTTTCGCCGCCGGCCACGTATTCCTTGCTTTCTCCATCGAAGCGCAGCACATCGCGGCCGACTTTCTTGAAGAAGCCGGCTTTGGACTTCTGGCCCAGGTTGCCCATCTCCAACAGGGTCTTCAGCACCACGGGGGTGGCAAAACTATCGTAGAAGGGGTCCGTCTCGATGCTGAGTGTGTCCTGCAGCGTCTTAATCACGTGGGCCATGGTGTCCAGGCCGACCACGTCCGCAGTGCGGAACGTGCCGGAGGATGCGCGACCCAGCTTTTTGCCGGTCAGGTCATCGACCACGTCGTAGGTGAGGCCGAAGTTTTCCACTTCCTTCATGGTGGCCAGCATGCCGGCGATACCGACGCGGTTGGCGATGAAGTTCGGGGAGTCCTTGGCACGCACCACGCCCTTGCCCAGGGTGCTGGTCACGAAGCCTTCGAGCGCATCGAGGTAGTGGGCTTCTGTGGTGGGGGTGTTGATCAACTCCACCAGCGCCATGTAGCGGGGCGGGTTGAAGAAGTGGATACCGCAGAAACGGGGCTTGATTTCTTCAGGCAGCGCTTCCGACAGTTTGGTGATCGACAGGCCGGACGTGTTGGACGCAACAATCGTGTTGGGACCGATGAAGGGCGCGATCTTTTTGTAGAGGTCCAGCTTCCAGTCCATGCGCTCTGCGATGGCCTCGATGATGAGGTCGCAGTCGCGCAGCTGTTCGAGGTGTTCTTCGTAGTTGGCCTGACCGATCAAGCCAGCGTCATCCACCACGCCCAGAGGGGCGGGCTTGAGCTTCTTGAGGTTCTCAATGGCACGGGTGACGATGCCATTCTTGGGGCCTTCTTTGGCCGGCAGGTCAAACAGCACCACCGGCACTTTGACGTTGACGAGATGGGCCGCAATTTGCGCACCCATGACGCCGGCACCGAGCACAGCGACTTTACGGACTTGGAAGCGGGACATAGTTTTTCCTGAAATGATTACTGGATACGGGTCCAGGTTTGGGTTCGGCCGAAGAAGGCGATGGAACCGCGCATCTCCAGTTTTTTGCCACCCTCGATGGGGGTCAGGCGGGCGTTGTATTCCTTGCCCTCAGCAGGGTCCAGGATCTTGCCGCCATCCCATACGTCTTTGCCTTCCACTTTCTTGACTCCGCGGATGATCTCAAGACCCACGATGGGCTTGCCCTTGCGGTCGTCCTTGCATTCATCGCACTTGTCGTCCGGCTTGGCAGCGGGGTCTAGGCGCTTTTCGATGCGCGCAATGACTACGCCGTTCTCTTCAACAATCCGGATCTCCGACTTGGCCAGACCGGTTTTGTCGTCCACCTGGCGCCAGAGCCCCACGGGACTCATTTGCGCCATGGCGGCGGTAGCTGTCAGGCTGAGAGCAATTACGAGCGTGTTGCGAATCATGAAAGTCTCCTGTCGTTAAAAAGTGGAAGGGGAAACGCAGTACTTTTTTAAGCCAAGGCGGCGTCGGTGTCCATCAAAACTTTGGAACCGGTGCGGGCTGTGCGCATCAGGGTCGCGGTCTCGGGGAACAGCTTGGCGAAGTAGAAGCGTGCGGTCTGCAGCTTGGCGGTATAGAACGGGTCGGTGCTACCGGCCGCAATTTCACGCAGCGCCACCTGGGCCATACGGGCAAAGAAGTAGCCGAACACCAAGTGACCTGCCACGCGCAGGTAATCCACAGCAGCGGCGCCCACTTCATCGGGGTTCTGGAAACCCTTGAAGCCGACTTCGGTGGTGAACTTGGTCATCTGCTCGCCCAGGATGGCGATCGGGGTGATGAATTCAGCCATCTTTTCGTTCACGCCTTCTTCGGCCACCAGCACGCCGACCAGTTTGCCGAACTTCTTGAGGGTGGCACCGTTGTTGCCCAAAACCTTGCGGCCCAGCAAGTCCAAAGACTGGATGGTGTTGGTGCCCTCATAGATCATATTGATGCGGTTGTCGCGCACAAACTGCTCCATGCCCCATTCCTTGATGAAGCCGTGGCCGCCGAAGACCTGCATGCAGGCGTTGGTAGCAATGTGGCCGTTGTCGGTCAGGAAAGCTTTGGCAATCGGGGTCAGCAAAGCGAGCATTTCGCCTGCGTCTTTGCGCACCTTTTCATCGGGGTGGTTGTGCTCTTTTTCCAGCAGCATGGAGCAGTAGACCTGCAAGGCACGACCGCCGTCAGCGTAGGCACGAGCAGTCATCAACATCTTGCGCACGTCGGGGTGCACGATGATCGGGTCCGCGGGCTTGTCTTTGGCCTTGGTACCGGAGAGGCTGCGCATCTGGATGCGGTCTTTGGCGTAGGCCAAGGCGTTCTGGAATGCGACTTCGGTGAGGCCCAAGGACTGGTTGCCTACGCCCAGGCGCGCGGCATTCATCATCACGAACATGCCTTGCATGCCCTTGTTGGCCTGGCCGACCATGGTGCCTACGGCGTTTTCCAGGACCATCTGGCAGGTGGCATTGCCATGGATGCCCATTTTGTGCTCCAGGCCGCCACAGTAAATGCCATTGCGCTCGCCCAGGGAGCCGTCTGCATTCACATGGAACTTAGGCACGATGAACAGGCTGATGCCTTTGATGCCGGGAGGCGCATCGGGCAAGCGGGCCAACACCAAGTGAATGATGTTGTCGGTCATGTCGTGTTCGCCGGCGCTGATGAAGATCTTGTTGCCGGTGATTTTGTAGGTGCCGTCGGCCTGAGGCTCAGCCTTGGTGCGCATCAGACCCAAATCGGTACCGCAATGAGGCTCGGTCAGGCACATGGTGCCAGTCCACTCGCCGCTGGTCATCTTGGGCAGGTAGGTGGCTTTTTGCTCAGGGGTGCCGTGTGTTTCCAGCGCGGCATACGCGCCGTGGGTCAGACCGGGGTACATAGTCCAGGCCTGGTTGGCGCTGTTGAGCATTTCGTAGAACATGCCGTTAACCACATAGGGCAGGCCTTGTCCGCCGTACTCAGGGTCGCAGGCCAGTGCTGCCCAACCGCCGTCGATGTACTGGCGATAAGCTTCTTTGAAGCCCTTGGGGGTGGTGACCTTGTGGGTGGTCTGGTCGATCGTGCAACCTTCGGTGTCACCGCTGATGTTCAGGGGGAATGCCACTTCCGCAGCGAACTTGCCGCCTTCTTCCAACACCGCGTTAATGGTGTCTGCATCGATGTCCGCGTGCTTGGGGATTTGTTTCAAGTCATCCGCCACTTTGAGCACTTCGTGCATCACAAACTGCATGTCACGGATCGGGGGGGTATAGGTGGGCATGTTGAGTTCTCCTAGGTAACTGGGGGTGAAGATGGGTTGTGGCGCTTACACGGAGGTGATTGCGTAGCGCGCAAGGATGTTGGAAAAACCACGGTTCGCGCGCTCGATAGAACCGGGGTTTTTGAGGAAACGGGCTTCGTAGTGCAGGGCCAGGATGAGGCCGTGGATTTCAAAGGCCATCTGCTGTTCATCTGCTTCCGGACGCAGGTGGCCGCATTGCTTGGCCAGCACGACGGCGCGGTACAGGGCGCTGAGCCAGGTTTGCACGGAAGAGGCCAGAGCGTCGCGCACCGGGCCCGGGCGGTCATCGAATTCGACGGCGCCGCTGATGAAAATGCAACCGGACTGGATTTCGACGGCGACGCGCTTCATCCAATTGCCGAACAAAGCTTCCACGCGTGGCAGTCCGCGGTCCGCATGCAGTGCTGGATAAAAGACTTCCTGCTCAAAGCGGTTGAAGTATTCGCGGATCACGGAGATTTGCATTTCCTCGCGGGAGCCGAAGTGCGCAAACACGCCGGACTTACTCATCTGCGTGACTTCCGCCAGCGCACCGATGCTCAGGCCTTCGAGACCGATCTGGGTCGCAAGGCCCAGCGCAGCTTCCACAATGGCCGCTTTGGTTTGCTGCCCTTTTTGCATGGCGCGGCGTGCGGGTGCGCGTTTGGCACCAGCCTCTGCAGGCACAGCTTCTAGAGCGTTTTCAGCGACAGACGACATAAGCGAAATACCATCCAAAATAGAACGACCGTGCTATTTTGCAGCATTTCACCGAGTGCTGTGAAGTATCCGCCCCCTCTAGAGGGTCACTTCTAAGGAAATCTAGGGTTTACCCGAGGATGAGGGCAAGTGCCGGCTCCAGGTGTTCCGAGGGCGAGCGCTTGAATCCGGAACGGGCATAGCGCTGCAAGCGCCCGGCCACAAAAGCCACCACGGCCGCGGCTTGCACTTGCGGGTCCGGCCTGGGCCCGGATGCGGGCGTATGCAAGGCCGCATCGCGCAGGCACTGCTTGATGGTGGACTCCACTTTGTCGAACAGCGCGTTCATGCGTTGCTGCAGGCGCTCGTGCTCCAACACCAGGGCATCGCCCACCATGACGCGGGTCATGCCGGGGTTCTTTTCTGCAAACTGCACCAACATGCCTGCGATCCGGCTTGCCTGACGCGTGCCGGTTGCGGGGCCGACGTCAGCAGCCTCTTTCTCGACGATCTGATTGATCAGTGAAAAAACAGTTTGCTCGATGAAGTCAATCAGTCCCTCGAACATCTGGGCCTTGCTCGCAAAATGGCGGTAAAGCGCAGCTTCACTCACCTCCAGACGCGCGGCCAGTGCAGCGGTGGTAATGCGTTCCCCCCCGGGCTGCTCCAACATGGTCGCGAGCATTTGGAGGATCTGAACCCGGCGCTCACCCGGCTTGGGCCGCTTGCGCGCGGGCGCCGCGTCGTCGGGTTGAGCCGAGGTGTCAGGGGCGTCGGTCGGGGCAGCCGTGGAGTCAGACATAGGTTGCTCTGCAGAACGTTGAAGTTAGTGGCCACTCAAATTTTCGCACACGCCAGCAGGCCACCTTGAATTTCAGGCCGGGGGGAATCGCAGCCCTACACACAGACCCCGCCCCGCCCCACCGGGCTTGAGCTCCAGCTGACTGCGATGGACCAGCGCAATTTCATTGGCAATCGCAAGCCCCAATCCATTCCCCTCCACGGCCGTACCCGCAACCCGGTAGAAGCGTTCCAGGACACGTTGATGTTCTGCCTGCGGCACGCCGGGGCCGTCATCTTCCACCTCCAGGAACGCATAGCGCCCCTGGCCGCAGCGGATGGTGACGTGCCCGCCTGAGGGCGTGTACTTGATCGCGTTATCGACCAGATTCACCAGCAATTCGCGCAACAACCACTCTTGCCCGCTGATGTGCACCGGGCTGGCATCGAGCCCCAAGTCTATGTTTTTGTCCATCGCCGCGTCCAGTTGCGACTCCAGTACCGCCTCGCACAGTTGCTGCAGATCGATGCGTTGCAACGGCTGCACATTGGCGCTGCGCGCATCAGCCCTTGAGAGGGCCAGCAACTGGTTGGCAAGCTGGGACGTCCGGCGGGCAGCGTGGCGCAAGCGCAAGACTTGGTCCGCTCCTAAAGTAATAGCTGCTTGCGCAGAGCCGGCGGGCGCTGATACCGTATTCTTATCGGAAGTCTGGGCATCAACCGCTTGGGCCCAGGCTTCTACCTGGGCCTGTAGTCCGGCTAGCGGCGTACGCAGTTGGTGCGCCGCATCCGCTACGAAACGGGCCTGGCTTTCGGCCTGGGCATTCACCAGACCGAACAGCCGGTTCAAGGACACCACCAACGGCCTCACCTCATCGGGCGAAGCGTCCGGGTCCAGGGCCGACAGGTCGCGCGGGGAGCGCCGCTCCAAAGCATCCCGCAGTTCCAGTAGTGGACGCAGTGCGGTGCCCACTGCCCAACGCACTGCAAAAAAACCGGCGAAGGCGAGCACCAGATTCGGCAGCACCACCTTCAACGCGAGCAAGCGCAGCCATTGCTGACGGGGGTCCGAACCATCAGCCAAGCGAACCACCAATTCACCCGCCACGGTCTGTACCCGCTGGCTGACGATGCGGTAAGTCACCCCCTCAAACTCTTCACTGGAAAATGCGGGTTCTTTAGTCGTGGGTGGGGCCCCTGAAAGCCACTCTGCTCCCACGCGCACCACACCATCCAAGCCAGCGACGGCAATTGCCGCAGCGCCCGGACGACTGTTCAAAAACTCTTCCACAGGTGGTGCGGTGAGCAATACAGGAACCGCGGCCGCCGTATCGCCCCGGGCGACGATGGAGTCAGCCAACAAAGGCACCAGGCTGAGGAGCTGACTGTCTTGTTGCAGCGCGGCGCTGTCTGCAGAGCGGTAGTCAAACCACGCGTTCAACAAAGCCAGTACAAACAACGGCAACAAGAGCAGAAGCAACAGGCGCCGCTGCAAACCGGTGGACATGCCGGCGTTGACCATTCAGGCTGCGATGAGTTCCAGGCGGTAACCGAACCCGCGAATGGACCGAAGCGCCACGCCATGTGGCTCCAATTTGCCGCGCAGCCGGGAGATGTACACCTCCACGGCATTCGGAGTGATTTCTTTGTCCCAGCCTGTGAGTGCTTGCAAAAGCTTGTCCTTGTTGGCGGGCTTGGGCGCTTGCAGGAGCAGGTATTCCATTACGGTCCATTCGCGGGGGCCCAACTCCAAGGGGGTTGCAATCTGTCCCTCACCACGGATACAGGCCACGCGCTGGGCAGTATCCAGCTCCAGGGGGCCAAAGCTCAAGATCGAAGAGGTAGCAGCCTGCGAGCGGCGCAAAAGTGCACGCAAGCGGGCCAGCAGCTCAGGCAGCTCGAAGGGTTTGACCATGTAGTCATCTGCCCCCATGTCAAGACCCTGAACGCGGTCCTGCAAAGCATCTCGCGCTGTGAGGATCAGCACCGGCATGGTCTGACCGTTTTTGCGCAGGGAACGGGTCAAGGCCAAGCCATCCATATGCGGCAGCCCGATGTCCACCACCGCCACATCAAAGGACTCCGTCTGGGTGACTTCGAGCGCACGCTCTGCGCTACCCACCCAATCCACGGCATAACCGGCATCGGTCAAGCCCAACTTGATGCCACTGGCCACCATCACATCGTCTTCAACCAACAGGAGTCGCATCAAAACCCTCTCTGGCGCACTACCGTTATGCGCGAGTAGCTACAAAATAGATAGCGAATGGATTACTGCGACCGGATCATGGTGCCAAAGGCCTGATCAGTCAGAATCTCCAGAAGCAGCACGTGCGGAACACGGCCGTCAATGATGTGCACCGAGTTCACGCCACTCTTGGCTGCATCCAGTGCGCCGGCAATCTTGGGCAGCATGCCGCCGCTGATCGTGCCGTCGGCAAACAGTTCGTCAATGCGTTTTGCGGTCAGGTCTGTCATCAGGACGCCTTGCTTGTCCAACACGCCGCTGATGTTGGTCAGCATCATGAGCTTTTCTGCCTGCAACACCGTGGCCAGCTTGGCTGCCACCACGTCGGCATTGATGTTGTAACTCTCGTTGTTTTCCCCAAAACCGATGGGGCTGACCACGGGAATAAAGGCGTCATCCTGCAGGGCCTTCACCACGCTGGGATCAACGCTGACGATATCGCCCACTTGGCCGACGTCATGTTCTTTGCTCGGGTCCGCGCTATCCACCATCTTGAGCTTTTGGGCTCGGATCATGGCGCCGTCACGGCCTGTCAAACCCACGGCCTTGCCGCCGGCCTGATTGATCAGCCCGACGATGTCCTGCTGCACCTCACCACCCAAGACCCACTCGACCACTTCCATGGTTTCGGGATCGGTAACGCGCATGCCCTGGATGAACTCCCCTTTTTTGCCCAAGCGCTTCAACAAACCTTCAATCTGGGGGCCGCCGCCATGCACAACGACGGGGTTGATGCCCACCAACTTGAGCAACACCACATCCTCTGCGAAGGCCTTTTGTAAGGCGGGGTCAGTCATGGCATTGCCACCATACTTGATCACCATGGTCTTGCCGTGGAACTTGCGGATATACGGCAAGGCACGGGCCAGAATTTGGGCTTGATCGAACGGGGCGATGGTGGTGGCGGTCGTAGCGTCTGTCATGGAGGGCACCCAATGGGGGATAAGTCGGGGAAAGTGTTCAGGCCCAAATTGTGCCGCATGTGTGCACAGGCAATCCCGGCCTCGGTATCAGGCCGGCTGGTAGCCCTGAACGTGCTTTTGCATAAACGCCTTGATGGCGACCACATCGTTACGTTCTGCAGCCACATACAGCGTATCGAGCTCCGGCTTGAGTTGTTCCCAGGGCACATAAGGCTCATGCGCCTTCATGATTCGGGGGTGTTCCGTCGATTGCGGGTTGTCGCCTATCAGCAGCTCTTCATAGAGCTTTTCACCGGTACGCAATCCCGTTACGGCAATTTCAATATCGCCATCCGGATGTGCTCCATCCCGGACAGAAAGCCCTGAGAGTTGAATCATGCGCCTGGCCAGGTCCATGATTTTCACAGGCTGCCCCATATCCAGCACAAACACATCACCGCCCTGCCCCATGGCGCCGGCTTGCAACACCAACTGAGCCGCCTCCGGAATGGTCATGAAATAGCGGGTTACCTCTTCATGGGTCACTGTGAGCGGGCCTCCTTCGGCCAGCTGTTTGCGGAATAGGGGCACTACGCTGCCGCTGGAGCCCAACACATTGCCAAAGCGGACCATGGAAAAGCAGGTTTCCGGGTTGTTTGCCGCCAAGGCCTGCAGCACCAATTCAGCCACGCGCTTGGTTGCGCCCATCACGTTGGTGGGGCGAACCGCTTTGTCCGTACTGATGAGTACAAAACGCTTCACACCCGCAGCAGCAGCCGCACGCGCGAGATTCAAGGTGCCAAAGATGTTGTTGCGCACCCCTTCACCGGGGTTGTCCTCGACCATTGGGACGTGCTTGTAGGCGGCCGCGTGATAAACCACCGAGGGCACGTAAGTGGACAGCACGTCACGCAATCGCTCCTCATTCGCAACGCTGCCCAAAAGAGGAACCAACTCTAATGAGGCTCCGATCTCTGAACTAATCGTAGAAAGCTCTTGATGAATTGAATACAAGCCGAACTCATTGTGATCCAGCAAGATCAATTTGGCCGGCATTTGCGAACAAATCTGACGCGCAAGCTCCGAGCCGATGCTCCCACCCGCGCCGCTTACGAGGACGACTTTGCCATTCAACTCGCGGTTCAACAGCTCTTCAGACGGAGGAACAGGGTCCCTGCCCAACAAATCTTCGATATCGAGTTCCCGAATATCCTGAACCGTCACTTTCCCGCTGGCGAGATCGGACATGCTTGGAAGCGTGCGCACATGCACCGGCATCCCGTCAAGCGCTGCGATGATCTGGTTCCGCCGCTCACGCGGCGCGTTCGGCATAGCGAGCAAAATATCTGTGATCGCCTCTGCCGAGACCAGATGAGATAAGACCTTTGCGGAGTGGACCGGAAGGCCATTCAAGCTGCGCCCGGCCATGGTGTCGTCATCGTCAACGAAACCGACTAACTCATATTGGCGCGCCACACCCAAAGCCGCAGCGGTTTGCGCACCGGCATTGCCTGCGCCATAAATCAGCAATCGACCTGATGAGCCGCGAGCCCTTGCATCCATTTCGGCCAGCCAGAAACGCGCAAACGCGCGGCTGGCGCCGACCAGAACCAGAAACACCAGCGGCTGAAGCAAACCCAAACTGCGCGGCACCATAGGCCACTGGTACCACATTAACAGCGCGGACAGGACGAGCGCATACAGAGCGACCGCTTTACCCGTCGCAATCAATGCAGCCTGACCGGTATACCTGAAGATCGCGCGGTACAAGCCGAATCGAATGAAGATGGGAATCGCCAATACCGGCGCAATACCGTAGACCCACCATTGAGCTTCAGCGGGTCGGTGCAGAACATCTAACCTGAGCGAGTAAGCCACCCACGTTGACAGTATTGCCAAAACTACATCGAGTGCAATGACAATCAGTCGCTTGGCCGAACGCGACCAAGCGAGTACTTTACTGTGCATTTATGGCAAAAGCTTCCTTAGGCTGACCCGACGATATCAGCGCAGACAACCACTTGGGCGTCAATCCTCGGCCCGACCATGTCTCCCCGTTGGGGCCACGAAACTTGGGGGCTACTGGGGCCCCTGTCTTCTTGGGGCTTCTTTGCACCTTAGACTTCAATGCTGTTCTTGCGCTCGCATTCGGCTTGGAACCCTTGATCAGCTTGGCATTTTGCAGATCCTTAACTGTAATTCCAAAAGCATTCATCTTTACAAGAATATCTTGTACGGTGTTGCTAAACTCTTTCGCCTTGATTTCATTTGCCTGCTTCTGCAACTTCTCAATTTGACTTTGGATGTCCACTAGATTACTCATCAAAAACTCCTTAGCACTGAGTTAACAATTTTCAATGCGACACACCTTCGCGACGCACCACCTTTAACACGGTAAGTATGATAATCCAAAAGTCAAACGTCAAGCTGCGTCTTTCCAAATACTCAGAATCGAATTGAACCTTAATTTCCAACGGTAGATCATCACGTCCATTGACCTGCGCCCAACCAGTTAAACCAGGAAGTACTTTTTGGACGCCATATCTCGTACGCAACGCAATGAGATCTTTTTGATTAAAGAGTGCCGGTCGCGGACCTACAAAGCTCATTTCGCCACGAAGAATACACCAAAGTTGCGGCAATTCATCCAAACTACTGCGACGCAGGAAACCACCTATCGGCGTCAAATAGCTTTGGGCATTTGGTAGCAGATCACTAGCCAACTCCGGAGTGTCAACCTTCATACTTCGAAACTTCGGCATCCGAAATATCAAATTATCAGCCCCGACTCGATCGGACCAATAGAGAATTGGGCCTTTTGACGACATGCGCACCGCAACTGCCACAACCAAAAAAGGCAATGAAAAGAGCGCTGTCGCAATTAAGACGAGCAACAAATCTACAAGCCTTTTCATTCAATGGGACTCCGAAATCATTTCGTCTAATACCTCCTCGATTTTTCTCTGAGGCGCCCAATCCAATAGCAGTCGTGTTTCATTTATATCAACCTGCAGCGAATCACAAATACGGGAGATCTGACCACCAAATCCCAATAGCTTTCCCATTTTCCTTAGAGCAAAAACTGGCACGGAGAACATCCTAGATTTTCGCTTTGAAGCGGACGCTATTTTATTGATCAATTCGGCCACAGATATATCGACTCCGTCGCTGACCAACAACGTCTTGTTTGCAGCCTTAGGTGACTCGATACAACGGATGATCAAATCAACCAAATTCCCTACTGACACAAAACTCCTCAAACCTTCTACCTTCCGGAATGGGAGCGGGATGCCCAATGACACCAATTTCATCAAAGCTAAAAAATTTGCCCCCACTCCAACTCCATACACCAGGGGCGGCCTAATAATGACGACTTCCATGCCCGTTTGAGTCGCAATTTTTCGCAACTCCTGCTCCGCCTCCATTTTTGAAATCCCGTATGGGTCTTTAGGAGCAGGCAAATCATTCGAAGTAAACGGCTTGCCTGGCTGACTCACCTCTCCGTTTACTTTAATTGAACTGAGAAACACAAATCGGCGAACTCCGGATGCCGCCGCCTGTTGCGCCAAATGGGTCGTACCTGCTACGTTAACCTCCCGATACGCACTCAACGGATCAGACACTTCATCGCGCATGACATGAACGCGGGCAGCCAAATGAATAACGCAGTCGCAACCAAGCAGAGCGTTCGACCAATCAGTCTTTCCGTTTATCTGAGAGATAAAAACCGGACGCGCGCGGTCATGGAGCACCTTGCTGTTATCTCGCACAACACCAGAGATATTCCAATCACCGGCCTTTGAGGCTAGGGCGTCAATCAACACCCTACCAACAAACCCAGTCGCACCAGTCACAAGCAGATTCATTGCTTGCGCCTCAGATAAACATCTTGAATATCACCTGCCATTTGTGACATGACATCGATTCGATCAAATTTACTGACAAAATCAGGCCGGGCTATTGTGGCTAATGTTAACTTCTGAAAAGCTGCTAAACCACCAACCCAATCGCAGGGAGTAAAAACTGCCGAATTGTCAATTTCTCTGCAAATAAAGTCAGAGGCATATCCAGAGACTCCTGCCCAGATTGGTTTTCCACTAGCCCCGTATTCGAAAATTTTTGATGGAAGAACTTTGCGAAAAGCATCATAGTCATTTAAATGGAGAAAGAGCACATCCGCTTCAGCATATTCCCGCAACAGCTCATATCTAGGCATCGGCGACACAAGCTGAACATTCTTTACTCCGAAAGAATCCAATGCGGCTTTCAACTCAATCAACCTTCCACCATCTCCAATGATTCGAAAGCGGACCTTATCTTCAAGTTCCCTTGCAAGTAGGGGCACTATAAGATGCAAGCCTTGACCATCCCCAACGTTTCCGGCATAGAGCACCGTTATAAAATCAGACTTTTTTACGGAGAGCCCACTTTCCTTGCCAACCATTGGCATCAGGAAATCCGAGTCAATCCCATTAGTAAAGAAAGACAGTTTTTGCTTGGGATAACGCTGTTTGATGTACGCCTCAAACCCCCTCGATACCAAATTTATATGATTGGCTGCATTAAATGCGTAACTCTCCATCATTGAAAAAAACGGCTTGGCTAAATTCGCAAAATATTTAGGTAAAACATCGCCAATCGTATCGACAAATAAATCTCGTATATCCAAATACAAGCAAGCTCTCATAGATATTGCGACCTTCGCAGCCAGGACTGCCGTCATTAGCCTGGAAGAAGTTCCAATCACCAGATCATATTTTTTCGCTTTTGTTGCTCGTATACACGCCAAGTAGTAGCTGATAAATGCTTTTGACTGATCAAGCATTCCACTTTTGTGTGCGGGCAATGGAAATCGAATGATTCTTTTGTTCCCATCGCTTTCTTCTTCTAAAGCTTCCAAAATAAAGCTCTGATACCTATTTGGCTTGGTCGTAAGTATTGTGATTTTTGCTGACGGGAAGCGATCACTCAATGCTCGAACCAAAGCCTCTGCACGAAATGCCCCCGCACAAAGATCAGGTGAAAAGTAAAAACTAAAGACAAGAATATTCAAAATCTTTCATCCCAAGAAATCTCAATGGAAAAACTTGCGTCTTGCGCATTCAATATTACGTGCTTATTTTCTAATTTCAATCCAAATTCCGGATACCAGTATCCGGCGCCAATAGACACCGCTCCACCACGCACCTTCATTCGAGCCACGTGGCCGTTTGAAACACGCAACTCTAGTACTTGACCTTCACCGTCGAGCACTTCTGCTTCCACGGAAGGATGCAGGTGGAAGAATGCAAGAGCGTGGTTGAATTTACCTTCTATTGAATCAGCAATTTTCAAGGTATTTTTCGTGACCATCCAACAGCGGTGATGTATATTTTTCCCTGGCAATCTAAGGTATCCATTGTGAGCTGCTTCGATTTGAATCGAATTTTCATACTTCTGGATTTTTATATTAATTGGTTGCGCTCTTCGCGCCACTCGAAACCCTGCCCATGTCTCAGAGGAGTCTTCACCATTAATCACCACAGTATTATGTGCGGGGGTGCTACGCTGATATCTGCGTAAAGAACCTTCACCATAGACAGATATTCCTGAGTTAACAAACAAGCGCTGCCCATGAAGGCTTAGCTCGAAACTCAAGGTATCTGCATGCGCATGTCCTGGTAAATATTTTGGCCCAACATCTGCGACATCGATAAATAATGCTGCCGGTCCCGCAGTGATTTGACAATAGCCACTACTCTTCGCATAAAATAAATCAAAGTCTGAAACACTTCTTTCTTTGACTTCCACATCCAGGAAGAGCTCGGCGTAGTGCTTCAAATCCGCATATCGAGGAGCAGCTCCCATTGCACTATCATTAAAAAATGCCACTTCCCCATCCGGATGTGTCATGAAGTTTAACCAAACCATTGCTTGCTTCAATACCCGCTTCCATTTTGAGACTTGAGTAGTAAGCACTGTCAAGTTGCTAAGTCGGGCGAGCATTAAGAGGTCACAAAGATCCCACGTCATCGTCGCGTGATACATCGGAGACAACTCAAAATGCGAGCCATCCGGCAAGAATTGCTCCAATATTTCTCTTTCCAAGATCTTCAGTCCAGCACTCATCCATCGTTCGGCAAGCTCGCCCTGAAACCAAGCACCCGCAAATATCAACGCTTTTGCGTTTGCAAAGAGATGGTTACCAAGGATATGAAACTCCAAACGCTGGCTTAATGCATATGCCTGATCAGCGAGGCTTGCATTCCAATGCTGCTCAACCAAATCAGGTTGGGTGCTCCCCCATTTAATCCAGTTCACAATACGTAAAGATGTTGGATAGGGCTCCCAGCCATTACCCCTGGGAGATGGATTCTCTTTAATCCAACGGCTTACAAGGCGCGCCAGATCATCGCGCCGATCTTGCGCGCCTATGGCAGACAAATCATTAAAGTAGTGCAGGTTATAGAGCCACAGTTTCGAATGCGCTGGGTCATTCCACGAATCAGGGGAACTTAATGTGCCCGCCTCATTAAGAAATACAAAAGATAGATCTTTTTGCAGAGTTGCCTGCATCCACATGGGCCAAGTATTGGCGGGGTCTCTGGTCCAAATGCGTGTCTTTTGTACTCCGACTGATCTCGGCACAGCCCTCGGCAAAGCGTACTTCAATCTATACGCTATCTGCTGCCAGCGTAGATAGCGCAATGTGTGCCAGTAGCGCCGCAGCCAGTTAAGCATCAACGTGAGCCGGCGTTGTCTTGGTGCCGCAACAAGGCTGCAACGCTCAGGGTAGCTCGAGCCACCTCAAACAGCTCATCGGAGGGAATCGCCGGTACGCCGGTCTGGACCGCTTGCAAGAAGGCCTCGGCACATCCGCGCTGCCCCTTGTCCTGGCGCCACAGGTTCATGGAACTGAACCCAGGCCAACCAAAGCCCTTGAGCTTGCGGAAATTATCCAGCTGCAGTACCCGCTGTGCGACGAACACCTCGATGCGTTCTTTCGCAAAGCTGGACGCGCCGTTGGCCAGATACAAGATGGTGCCGAACGAACCGTCGGCAAAGCCCAGGGTGATGGACGCCTTGTCCTGCGCCACCTCCACGCCTGCGGCCTCGCCCATGCAGCGCGCCTGCATCGAAACGATGGGCGCGCCGGCGAGGTGACGCATCAGGTCGATGAAGTGGCAGGCCTCGCCGATGATGCGGCCGCCACCGACCGCGTCATCCTGGGTCCAGTGACTGGCGGGAATGGCGCCGGCATTGACCGTGATGATGAAGGATTTTGGCTGCGAGACGGTTGCCAGCAGCGCCTTCATCTTGCGGACCTGGGGCGCGAAACGACGGTTGAAGCCGACCATCAGCTGGCGGCCTGCCCCCTGCGTCAGCGCCTGGCTGTAGGCCGCCTGCAAGTCGTCGACTTCAGCCATGTGCAGCGCCAGCGGTTTCTCCACGAACACATGCTTGCCGGCGCGCAGTGCGTCCAGGCTGAGCCCAGCGTGGCTGTCATGGCGGGTCACCAGTACCACGGCATTGATCGCCGGTTCGGCCAGCATGGCGGCAACGTCGGTCGAGGCTACGGAGAAGCCGGCGCGTTCGCCGTGTATTACACCGCTGATCCCAGCCGACGAGACCACCGTGTGAAACTGGGCGCCCGCGTTTTTGAAGGCAGGGATCAGGATGCGCGATGCATAGTTGCCTGCACCGACCATGCCCAGCACCGGCCGCCCGGCCTCAAACCGGGCCGCAGCGTTGAGCGTGACGGAACGGACGTCTCTTTGCTTGGCGGGCGAGGTGTATTGCAAGAGCATGCCCAGTCCACCGCCACCGGAAGCCAATGCTTCGTAAGCTGACGGCGCGTCTTCAAAGGCAAACCGATGGGATATCAGTGATGCAACCTGGAGTTGGCCCGACGCCAGCATGTCCAGCACGGCCTCGAAGTTGCGTTGCTCGGTCCAGCGCACAAAACCCAGCGGGTAGTCATTACCCCTGGCTTCGTACTGTGGGTCATAGCGACCCGGCCCATAGGAGCAGGAAACCTGGAACGACAACTCCTTTTCATAGAAATCGGCGCGCTGCAGTTCCAGTCCGGTGACCCCGACCAGCACGATGCGGCCGCGCTTGCGCGACATGCGCGCCGCCTGGGTAACGGGCGTGGATTCCTTGGTCGAGGCGGTGATGATGACGCCGTCTACGCCGTGACCCCGGCTGAACGCCATGCCGGCGGCCACCGGGTCTTCGCCAAGGCCCGGATTGCAGGTCACGGCGCCAAAGCTGCGCGCCAGCGCCAGCTTGGTTTCGTCAAAATCAATCGCCAGCACGCGGCAACCCTGCGCCCGCAACAGCTGCACGGCGAGCAGGCCGATCAGGCCGGCGCCAGTCACCACAAAGGCTTCGCCCAGCGTGGGCTGCGCCAGCCGGATCCCCTGCAGCCCGATGCTGGCCAGCACCACGAAAGCAGCGGACTCATCGTCCACCGCGTCAGGAATACGGGCGCACAGGTTTTTTGGCACCCGCACTAGGTCGGCATGCGGGCCGTTCGAAACCACCCGATCGCCGACGGCAAAGTGCTCCGCTCCCGCGCCAACATCAGCCACCACGCCCACGTTGCAGTAGCCCAGGGGCAGTGGCTGCGCCAGCTTGGACTGCACCGCTTCAATCGTCGTCAGCAAACCGTCGGTCTGGACTTTTTCCAGCACCATCTTGACCTTTTCGGGCTGCTTACGCGCCTTGTCCAGGTAGGAGGCTCGGCCGAAGTCCACCAGCATGCGCTCGGTACCGGCCGAGATCAGGCTGCAGCGGGTGTGGATGAGCAAATGACCGGACTGGCCTTCCGGCGCCGGGGCTTCGACCACGGAGGTCACCCCGTTGGCCATGTTTTGCAGTACTTGTTTCAATGTGCGCCCCGCCAGATTCAGAACATTGCGCCGCAGTAGTCCAGGGCGCCACTGGCGCGCAGCCGGTCCCTGACTGCAGGCTGCGTGAAGGATTTGTGCTTGACCAGCAGCACCAGTACATCGGCACTGTCCAGGGCTTCGTCCAATGCCAGCAACGGCAGGCTGTCATGGCTGGCGATGTTGGGCTCCACCGCCACCACGTCATAGGACTGGGCGTGCAAGGCCATGGCGATATGCAAAGCCGGTGATTCACGCAGGTCGTCGATATCCGGTTTGAACGCCAGGCCAAGGCAAGCGATGCGCGGCTGGCGTCCATGGCGCGCCATGGCATCGGCCACGGCCACCTTGATACGGTCTATGACCCACTCGGTCTTGTGGTTGTTGACTTCGCGCGCGGTGCGGATCAACCGGGCGTTGTCCGGGTCGCTGGCGACGATGAACCAGGGATCGACCGCGATACAGTGGCCGCCGACGCCCGCGCCAGGCTGCAGGATATTGACCCGCGGATGGCGATTGGCCAGCTGAATAAGTTTCCAGACATCAATGCCGGAATTGGCGCAGAGCATGGAAAGCTCGTTCGCAAAGGCAATGTTGACGTCTCGGAAGCTGTTTTCAGTCAGCTTGCACATCTCGGCACTGGCGGCATCGGTCTCCAGCACCTCGCCCCTGACGAAACCGCGATAGAAGGCACTGACCGCCTGCGTAGCCGCCGCGGTCAGTCCGCCCACTACGCGGTCGTTTTCGATCAGCTCGGTCATGATCTTGCCAGGCAGCACCCGCTCGGGGCAGTACGCCATATGCACGGCGTCGACATCGACCCCTGCTTCTCGCAGCACCTCCGCCATCTTGCGGGTCGTACCCACTGGCGAAGTTGATTCCAGGATGACCAGATCGCCAGCCTTGACGTAAGGCGCAATGCTGCGCGTGGCGGCCAGCACGTAATCGATGTTGGGCTGTGGAATGCCCGGGCCTTCATGGAACGGCGTGGGAACGCAAATCATGTAGACATCAGCGCTCTGCGGCTTGGTATAGGCGCGCAGGGTGCCTGCTGCCACAGCCGAACGGACAAAGGCGTCCAGGTCGGGCTCGACGATGTGGATGCGGCCCGAATTGATGGTATCGACCGCATGCTGGCTGACATCGACACCCACCACCCCATGGCCATGGCTGGCCAGCAAGGCAGCGGTCGGCAAACCGATATAGCCCAGCCCCACGACACAAATTGTCCGTTTCTGCATTTAAATATTCCTCAGCATGTCGACAATGCGCGCGCAGGCCTTGCCATCCCCGTAAGGATTGTGGGCGCGCGACATCGACTGGTAACTTTGCGGATCGTCCAGCAATTCCTGTACATGGCTGATTATCCGGGTCCGGTTGGCGCCCACCAGCCGCACGGTACCCGCGTCCACCGCTTCGGGACGCTCGGTCACATCGCGCATGACCAGCACCGGCTTACCCAGGCTGGGCGCCTCCTCCTGGATGCCGCCACTGTCCGTCAGCACCAAGGCGCAATGTTGCAGCAGGTATGCGAACGGCTCGTAGTCCAGCGGCGCGATCAGGTGCACATTGGCCCGGCCCGACAACATGGCCATGACCGGTTGCTGGACGTTCGGGTTGAGGTGCACCGGATACACGAAATGCACTTGCGGATTGGCGTCGGCCAGGTCGACCAGCGCCTGGCAGATCTGCAGGAAACCGTCGCCGAAATTCTCGCGTCGGTGGCCAGTAATCAGCACATAGCGGCTGCTCTGCCAGGGGAACGGCAGCACCGAATCAATGACCTGCCGGACATCCTGGAGCCGCTTTGGGTCGGCGGCGATGCGGGCCAGCACCCACTGCAGGGCATCGATCACGGTATTGCCCGTCACCAGCACCTGTTCTGCGGGCACGCCTTCGCGCAACAGGTTCTGGCTGCTCAGTTCGGTCGGCGCGAAGTGCAGGCTGGCGACCTTGCCGATCACCTGCCGGTTGAACTCTTCCGGGAACGGTGCCCGCAGGTCATGGGTACGCAGGCCGGCTTCGACATGGCCAACCGGTACGCCCTGGTAAAACCCAGCCATGGCCGCAGCCATCGCAGTGGTGGTGTCACCATGTACCAGCACGATGTCGGGCGATACGCTGCGCAGTACCCCTCGCATCTCCAGCAAGACGGCGCTGGTGACGTCAAACAGGTCCTGTCCGGCGCGCATCAGATCCAGGTCGATATCCGGGATGATCTCGAACACCCGCAGCACCTGGTCGAGCATCTGGCGGTGCTGGGCCGAAACGCAGACAGTCAGCTCAAACGCCTCCGGGCAGGCGGCCAGTGCATGGCACAGCGGCGCCATCTTGATCGCCTCCGGCCGGGTTCCGAAAACCAGCAATACCTTTTTCCTAGGGCTCATGCGATGTCCATTCTTCGGTCGGCGGCAGCAAGAGCCGCGCTATGCCGGTCCAGGAAATGGCGGCACCAGATTTCAATGCAGACCATGGACAGCAGCGTATAGCTGGCATCCACGGTTCCGACGTCGTTGGCCTGCAACAGCCGGGCCACTGCAGGCGGATCGAAGATGCCACGACGTTTCAGGCTGACTGGCGACAGCAGGTCACCCACCATCTCGCGCAGGTCGTGGCGCATCCAGCGACGCAGCGGCACGCCGAAGCCGGACTTGGGCCGGTAGATGACGTCATGCGGCAGGTACGGCTCCATGGCGCGTTTGAATATCCATTTGCCTTGTGCGCCGCGCTGCTTCATGCCAACCGGAAGGCGGGCGGAAAACTGCACCAAGTCCAGGTCGAGGAATGGAACCCGCACTTCAAGCCCGACCGCCATCGACATCTTGTCGGTGTAATTGAGGTTGTGGTCGGCCAGGAAAAAGCGCTGCTCCAGCGTCAGCATGCGGTCCAGCGGCGGCGCCGAAGCCGGCATGCCCTTGAGGAAGTCCAGCATGGTGGTTGCGGCCTGCGCGCCACCCAGTGCCTGGCGGAATTCCAGGCTGTACAACGCTTGCAGGTCGGCCTCGCCGATCCAGCGGAAATACTCCACCAGACGGGCATCGCCATCCAGCGAGGCACCGGCCAATGCCTTGGAGATTCGCCGGGTCAGCGCCGACTGCTGGTTCAGCCCGGCCGCCATGGATTGCAGCGCTACACGCGCTGGCCGGGGCAGCCAGGACCAGTAGCGCTCGGCTTGCACCGCGCGGTGCCGTCGGTAACCCGTGAACAGGTCGTCGCCGGCGGTACCGGACAACAGCACCTTGATGCCCTGCTGGCGCGCCAGCGCGCTGATGTAGCGCACATTGAGTGCTGCCGGGTCGGCCAGCGGTTCGTCGAGCTGTATCACCATGGCCTGCAGATCCTGCGCCATGGACGCCGGATCGACCTGAACCACGTGCAGCGGCACGCCCAGGTGCTGCGCCACCCGGCGGGCATAGGGCAGGTCGTCGGCAAAGCCTTCGTCCTGCGCGCCCTGGACGTCGATCGAATAACACTGGATATCCGGATTCTGTTCCCGCGCAAAGGCGACCACGGCACTGGAATCCAGTCCGCCGGACAGGAAAGCACCGACCGGAACATCGGCCACCATCTGGCGTTGCACCGCCTGGCGCAGGTGATAGACCGTTCCCTGCAGGGCCGCCATTTCGTCCGTAAGCGCTACCGCGTCGCCCCGAATCAGGGGCAACTGGTACCAGGTCCAGCGCGCGACCGGAACGCCAGCTTTGATGCGCATGGCCTCGCCTGGCAGCAACTTGCGCACGCCCTGCAGCGGCGTGCCGGTACCCGGGCACCACAGGAAGCTCATGTAGTTGTGGAGCGCGGCCGGATCCAGCGCCTGTACCGAGGGCGTGAGTTGCAGCAGGCTCTTGATTTCGCTGGCAAAGGCAACGGCGTTCGAGGTCTGGGCAAAGTACAGGGGCTTGACGCCCAGGCCATCGCGCGCGATGAGCAGCGACTGGCTGCGCCCGTCCCAGATGCCGATGGCAAAGATGCCGTTGAGGCGCGGCAGCATGGCATCGCCCTCTTCCAGGTACAGGTTGAGCAGTACCTCGGTATCAGAGTGGCCGCGGAATACATATCCCTTGGCTTCAAGCTCTGCGCGCAGTTCCCGGAAGTTGTAGATCTCGCCGTTGAAGACGAGTGCAACGTCACCCTCGTGCGCCAGCATCGGCTGATGGCCAGCGGCAGTGAGGTCGTGGATGGCGAGGCGGACAAAACCCAGTCCAGTGTCTCCATTGGCAGAAAGGTACTGGCCAGAATCATCCGGACCTCGGTGTGCCATGGCAAGCATGGCTGCACCTAGGTCAGCAACCTCTACCGAACCTGAATAACCCGCGATGCCGCACATATGCCAGTACCCTCAGTCCGAAACCAAGCTTACGCCGTGGTGGCGCAGGGTTTTCGCAATGCCGTCGGCCAGACTGGTCGCGGGCTCGAAATCCAGGACCTGCCGCGCCAGCGCGATATCCATCACGCTGAGGGGAATGTCCACCGCGCGCGCCGGCGCGGCAACCACGGACAGCGTCTGCCCGGTCAGTTCCTGAACGGTGTCGACCACCTCGCGCAGGGAGTGCCCCAGGCCGGCCCCTAGGTTGATGACGGAAGGAAGCGCATCTCGCACGCCGCCGCGCAGCATGGCTTCGGCGAGGTCGGTAACGTAAATGAAGTCGCGCACCATGGTGCCCGCATCGCGCAAGGTCAGGGCCTGGCGGTTCAGCAGGCAACCGATGGCGATGGCCACGAAACCCTGGCGCCCTTGCAGGCTCTGGCCTGGCCCGTAGGGGTTGGCCAGCCGCAGGATTCGAGCCTCCAGGCCACGCTCACGCTGCGCGATGAGCAGGAATTTTTCCACCGCCAGTTTGTGCACGCCGTGGGCGCTGATGGGATTGGTGGCGGCGCCCTCGCCGATGGGGAATTGCGTCTGCACGCCATACACGGAAGCCGAGGACGCGAAAACCATCCGGGCCACGCCGGCCTGCGAGCAAACTTCAGCAAAATTCAGCGAGCCCACCACGTTGTCGTGCAACTCCCGGGCCACGTCCACGTGCAGGTCGCCCGGCACCGTGCTTGACACCAGGTGGTAAGCCAGCGCTGCGCCCGTGAGTGCCTGGGTCAGTGCGGTGCGGTCATGGTAGTCACCGACAGACCAGTGCACTGCACCCTGGAACTCCTGCGGACAAGGATTGCGGTCGAGCACCTGCACCCGGTAGCCCTGGGCCAGGAAGGCGCGCACCAGATGGCGGCCGATGAAGCCGGCTCCGACGATGGCAACAACCTGTGAGTGCAGCTGGCTCATGACAGGTCCAGCATGCGCAAGTAGGAGGCCACGAATGCCTCCGTGCTGTAGTGGATGGAAGCCCTGGCGAGCGCCGCCGCCCCAAGGCGGTCACGCGCCGGCTGATCCGATAGCAGACGAATGATTTCTGCCGCCAGTTTGTCAGGTGAGCGCACCGGAACCAGGCTGCCGGCGCGGCCCTGGTCCAACACATCGGCAACCGCCCCCACATCCGATGCAATACAGGGAACACCTAGAGCCATGGCCTCCAGCAATGCGACCGGAAGTCCCTCGGCATGGGATGGCAGAACAAACAGGGCCGTACTGCGCAGCTCATGCATGAGTGCGTTACGGTCCGTGATCGGGCCAACCATTTCTACCTGGTCCGCCAATTGCCGGCGCGTCAATTCCCGATCCCAGTAGGCCTGCTGGTCAAACAACGGGCCGATCAGGCGCAAGCGGGCCTCGGGCATTCGCGTCACCACTCCGGCAAACGCATCGAGCAAGTCCACGATGCCCTTCTCCGGGATCATCCAGCCGACATAGAGCACGCGCATAGCGTCGCGCGGCACCGGCGGCGCTGGCTGCCAGAAACCAGGTGCCACCGTAGCGGCAAAAATCATGGACTCTGTATCTGGAAAAAGTCCGCTGTAGAATTCAAGCCAGGTCCGGGACTGCGCGCCCAGCCGCATCGCCGGGTGCGCCATTCGACGACGGACCAGGGATTGCAATCCAGGCCGCTGGTGCCGCCAGAACGACGGGAAGTTGCCATCGACCATGAGCAGCACCGGCTTGCGCCCCAGGAGCAGTACGCAGGCACTCCAGAGCAACTTTTCGTAAAAGGAAAAACCGGCACTGGAGAACATCAGCACCCGGCCACCACGAGCGATGCGCAGCGCCGATCGACCGATCCGAAACAGGTTGCGCAGGGGTCGCAATGAACTTGCCAGGCCCCCACCCGTTTTGGATAGTGGCGCAGCGAAAAGAATGTCGTCCCGCCCGTTGAGGTTGGCATGCAACATCTGGACAATGGACGCAACACCGCCAACTGGCGGCGGCAGCGCGGCGAATACCAAGGCATTGGGCAGCGCAGCACTCATTGGGAACGTCCCAGGCAAGCGGAAAGGCGCGTGCGCCACTGAAGGCCACACAGCAGCGCTAGTGTCACCAAGGAGCGTGCACAGATTTCGGGCCGGCCACGCCGCAGACTGCGCCAAAGTTCCGCGCGGGCGCGCGTCAGGTCGCCCTTTGACCAAGCAAAGCGGCCGGCAGCATATGCTGCATTGGCGTCCATTGACGCCCGATCATCCGCCCCTAGTCCGGCGGCATGCACTGTGGTGACCGAGCGCATTGGTAGCGACATGTCCTTACGCGAGACGCTTTGCTGACTATAGTGATAGTAACCTAGGGGTTGGGCCAAGAAGCAGAACCGTTGCGTAATCCTGGCCAGCCGGATCCAGGCGTCGTAGTCTTCCGCCGCGACGAAATCCCGCCGCTCGTCAAAACCGTGAATGCGGTCCATTAGGTCCTTGCGTACCATCAGAGACGACGTGGCGATAGGGTTGCCCCTTAGCAGCAGGTCGCGCACTACTGGAGCATGGACCTGCCAGCTGCGGATGTGCCGGGGC
Source organism: Curvibacter sp. Hmag1.1 (assembly GCF_059769165.1). Lineage (NCBI taxonomy): Bacteria > Pseudomonadati > Pseudomonadota > Betaproteobacteria > Burkholderiales > Comamonadaceae > Curvibacter > Curvibacter sp. Hmag1.1. The sequence continues at coordinate 2,509,810 of NZ_JBMBGX010000002.1, read as the reverse complement.
AGCAGTCCCGGCCCGGAGGGCGGCACGATGCGCAACCGGTGGTATATCACGTCTGAACGATCAAAGCATCGGGCGCATTGCTCCAGCTTTTCTCGCGCCCACCAATCGTCCGAATCCAGGAATGCAAGCCACTCACCGGCGGCGGCACGGATGCCAACATTGCGTGAGACCGCGATGACACCGTCATTGCTGACCTTCAGCAGTCGGATGCGAGGGTCATTGAAGCTAGCGACTACCTTGTCAGTATCGTCGTTGGAATGGTTGTCTACCACAATGACCTCTAGCCGATCCCAGCGTTGCGCAAGCACCGAACCCAGCGCGCGCCCGATCAGATGCCCATGATTGAAGGAGGGGATCACCACTGAAATTAGCGGGAGCTGTTGTTGCATGCGATTCAGTTCCTCAGCGCGAAATGGTCGAAACAATACTGAAGTAGCGCGTCGATTTCACCGTCAATATCCAACCCGATAGCGCCGACCACCCCAATTAGCCGCTCACTCCGGAAATCCAGAGGGTTGACTACCTTGGTCTCGGGCTCGCCGCACTCTAAAGTGGCGTGCAGTCCAGTCAGCGCCAAATAGCGAGCTTGGATGCGCTGCACCAGTTCAATTACCCTCATGGCCACTCCGCCCAAGTTGAAGAGCTGCGCAACCCCTAGTTGATCTTGCATGACCAAAAGACGCTGTACCACATCGCAAACCGAAGCTAGAGGGATGAAATCCCGCCATTGTGTGCCGCTCGACTGCAGCCGGATGCGGCCTGTCTGTGCCAGCTGTCGGCAAACGTCATGGGCCAGCAAGGTCCAGCATAGCGCGTCGGGGTTCCCAGGTGCGCCAAACGCGTTTGAGAGGCGCAGAACTACAGACTTCAGCCCGTTGGAGCCTGCCGTCTGCAAAACGGCGAATTCTCCCGCTAGGTGGGAACTGGCATATGGATGCAAGTTACCCGGGCAGTCTTGCTCGCTGACCCGCCCTTGCAACGGGCTCGCATACACATGCGCTGTAGAGAAATACATCAAGCAACCTACGCCAGCTGAAGCAGCCGCCGCGGCTAATCGCGCTGTGGCCACACCATTGATTTGCAACGCTCCTACCGGATCCGCGGCACAGTCAGCTGCATTCATGCCCGCAGCATGTAAAACAACGTCCATTTCCCGGCAGGCCATTTGCAATGATTGCGGCTCATCCCATCGGAGCGTTATCACTTCATGGCCCCGCATCGACCGCATCGAGTCGGGGTTGCGTGAGCCAAGCCGCACCTGATGGCCGTGTTGTGCAAGATTCAATGCCAACCGACTACCCAGAAGCCCACTGGCTCCAACAATTAGAATTCGCATTGGCGCCTTATCGCGCCCAGGGTGCGCCCTTAGCCCAAAGGGATTCAAGCATTTCGTGGTCACGCTTGGTGTCCATGCAGTGCCAGAACCCCTTATGGCGATAGGCAACGAGCTCGCCCATCTGAGCCGCACTCTCCAATGGCTCGCGCTCGAGCATGGTTTCGTCGCCGGCGATCAGGTCAAAGAAGGCTGGCTCGACTACGAAATATCCGCCATTTATCCAGCCTTCATGCAGCTGCGGCTTCTCTCGAAAGCGCGTTACCCGCGCGCCTTCCATTTCTAGTTCACCAAAGCGCGCAGCCGGACGGACAGCCGAGACCGTGATCATCTTGCCGTGGCTGCGATGAAAAGCCAGCAGGGCATTTAAGTCGATGTCCGCGACTCCATCGCCATATGTAAGCATGAAGGTCTCGCTGCCTACGTACTCCCGCATGCGCCTTACCCGGCCGCCGGTCATAGAAGCGTCGCCGGTATGAACCAGCGTCACCTGCCAGTCGACCGGGTCAACTTGGTGCGGCGACAACGCGCCAGTGGCCAAGTTGACCGTGAAGTCCGCATTCAGCGCGCGATAGTTCAGGAAGTATTCCTTGATGACGGCAGCCTTATAACCCAGGGCGACGTAGAAATCCTTGTGCCCGAAATGCGCGAAGGTCTTCATGATGTGCCACAGGATAGGCTTGCCGCCGACCGGAACCATGGGCTTAGGGACGACGTCGGTGTATTCCGCGAGGCGTGTACCAAATCCGCCCGCCAGCAGGACAACTTTCATGCTTCAGTTCCAATCATAGTTAACGGCATCGAGACCCAGACGCTCGACCTCCAGAGGGTCGTGCTCGATGCTTGCCAAATTCAACACCAGACTCGGCTCGACGGATCGCCCCTGAAATCCGAACCAGATGCCCGGCGGAATGGTCAACCGGGCATACCGTGACTCCAGCCCGATCACTTCCTCGCGGAATGCGGCGGGGCTGCCGTCCCAGAATACAAAGCGCACGCTGCCGACCGGGACCATCAGGTTCATGGTCATGCGTAGGTGCCGCTTCCAAGCCTTGGCCACACCAGGATTAACCCAGGAAAAATACGCTTCGCCGAAGCCGGCGAAGCCGGCTTCGCTCTGTTTCATGGCATGCAGCACATCGCCGCCTGCCACCTCGACCCGCTTCAAGGCCGTCACCAGGATGTCGGCGATTACTGCGCCCATGCCAGTCCCTGCAAGCGCGCCATGTCGCAATAGGCCAGCACTTGGGCCGCGGTGACCCGGGTAATCTGGTCCGGATCGCGGTAGTAGGCACCATACCACTGCGCGGTCATGCGCACCGTATCTTCAAAGCCCATCACAGCGCGCCACTGCAACTGTTGCAGCGCTTTGTCACAGTTGAGCTTGAGCAGCCCAGATTCATATGGCCCCTTGGCGGATTGCGAAACATCTTCCCAGCGCACCTGGTCCCAGTGGCGCGCCATCTGCTCGACCAGCAGCAGGACACTATGGTTCTGCTGCGCCGGCGGGCCAAAGTTAAAAGCCTCACCATGCAGCGTCGGCTGGCTGGCCAATGCAGCGGCAAGCGCCAGATAGCCGCCCAGTGGCTCCAGGACATGCTGCCAAGGCCGCGTAGCATGAGGGCTGCGCAGCTGAACCACGTCACCCTTGGACCAGGCCCGGACACAGTCCGGCACGATGCGGTCGGACGCCCAGTCACCACCACCGATGACATTGCCCGCGCGGGCGGACGCGATGCGTACCTTGCTGCCAGCCGGGAAATAGGACTTCACATGGGATCGTATGACGAGCTCGGCCGCACCTTTGGATGCGCTGTAGGGATCAGGCCCGCCGAGCGCGTCGGTCTCGCGGTAGCCCCAGACCCACTCCACGTTGTCATAGCACTTATCACTGGTGATGATCACGGCCGCGCAAGGCTTGTCCAGCGCCCGCAAGGCTTCCATGACATGCAACGTCCCCATCACGTTGGTCTGCCAAGTTTCCAGCGGGTCGTCATAGGAGCGGCGCACCAACGCCTGGGCTGCTAAGTGGAATACGAAGTCCGGCTGGATCTGGGCCACCACGTCCCGCACGGTCTGCGCGTCGCGCACGTCGACGCGCAGATCCATCAGGCCCTTGTCCATGTGCGCGGCGGCGAAATGGGATGGCTGGGTGGGCGGTTCCAGCGCTAGGCCTACCACCCTGGCGCCCAGCGTGTTGAGCCATGCGGTCAGCCAGCTGCCCTTGAAGCCAGTATGACCAGTGACAAGTACGCACCTGCCATTAAATGCTGTGTTCAGATACGACTCGATCACTCTAATTCCCATTTGTTTCAGAGGTGCTGCCACCGGCCTGCGGCAGGCCCAGCAGCTTCCTCCAGCGCGTCAGTTCACCATCTAGATAGAAATATTCGTCCCGCTCACAGGCTTGCGCTTGGCGGCCGCCGCAATCCAGCAACGAGGCCACCAACTGCTGCGGGGACTCGAAGAATGCAACGCTCGGCTGGCCTCTGAACGGGCTCAGATTGAGGTATTGGCCTGATGTGCCAATTATCACTGGTTTACCCCCCAGAAACGCGTCCACGCAAGCGGAAGTGCTGTTTCCGGCGATAACGCAATCGTAGCCAGGCAGCAGCTCTAGCAGTGCGCCAGCCACCACCGCGATATCCAGCCCGACGGCCTGTTTCGGGTCCAGCGGATAGGCCGGATGGGGTTTGAAAGCGAAGCGGTAGCCGGCCGGCAACATGCCCTGCGCCTGCTTCACCGTGGACAACAAGGCACGTAGCGCATCGCGCTCCATGTCGCCGACGATAAGGACGCGGGTCTGTCCAGGCACGCCTAGCGCTTCTCTCCCCCCCTGCGATCGGGCCTGTGCCAAGTCTAGGTAACGCAGCGCTTCCGCCGGTACCAGCCGGCTTGCGCCGTAACCCTGGGCCAGCAATGCTTGCCTTGCCGCTTCGCCATTGACTGCGATGGCATCGGGCTGGGGCAGGAACCCCAGTTGCAAGCTGCGGGCGTCCTCGGCGTAATAGAGGTGCCAGAATGGAACCGTGGCATGCACCACCCCGGTGATGGTGCCGTGGCCATGCCTGCGCCACGCGGTCAGGAAGGCTTTTTCCCACGCCTGGTTTTCAAACAGATAGAAGCCGCGCGACTGCCGCGGCAGGTCACGTAGCGCGGCATCGAACAAATGCACGCTGATGCAGTTCGCCATGCCGACCCGGCCTGTCAGGGAACTGGACCAGGCCGACTGCACGACCGGCCACAGATATGCAGGCAAGCCACCGGACTGCAGGTAGGCAGGCAAGCTGCGCAAGGCCCATGCGCGCCGGCACAGGGTCAGCCAGCTGCGCAAGGCCCGGCCAAGCACCCACCAGCCCAAGTACGAGTCCACGAAGCCGTGCAGCCCCTGAGCGGCGCTTGCCGCATTGAACCTGCGCGCCAGCAGGACCGCCGCGCCGGCATTCACTGCGGCCTCGCTAGGCCAGTAGTTCTGCAGCCAGTTCAGCCGCAGTCCGCATTGGGCCAGCAACCCGGGCAACGGACCCCACTGGCGGGATTCAAACCGGCCCTGACCGGCAGCGGACGGGTCCAGATGCACAAAATAGGAACACATCAACACCGCGTCCTGGCCCTGGTGCCAGGGCAGCGGGCGAACCCGGCGCAGCGGCAAGCGGCGCCAGAGGTGGACCACGGCCGCCAGCGGTGCCTGCAGCCAGCCCGCCCAGCCCTGCGTCTGCCGCAGCCGCGCCAGCAGGCTGGCACGCCGCGGCGATTGCAGCTCGCAGGAAAACGGGATACCGAGGCATTCGCACAGCGCGCGCACCGCACCAGCCAGCTCAGCATCACAGGTGCGCAGCGCCAGCGACTGCACGGGCTTGTCGCGCAACAGGTCTTCCAGGGCCAGCAGGCGCAAAGCCTGGTAGATCTCTGGCGTCTTGAACGGGCTTTTCTCCGCGATCAGCCCCATCCACCAGAAATTGTTGCCATCGGCATCCTCCATGTGCTGGCACACCGGCCGGCCACCGATTTCCAGCGCGCCCAAGTCATGGACGAAGGCAAGATAGCGACCCCGGATGCGGACCGCATGGGCCTCCAGATACGCAGGGACCGAGAGTGAATCCGCGCACTCCACGGCGGAGTGCCAATGCAGGACCTGACCTTCAAACTGCGGGCAGGTGCCAGGCAGGTCCCAGATAAGCCCGGCCGAATTCACCGGATACCTCCGCCCAAGGAACCCACGATATCTTGCGGCAGTTGCAATTGCATTTCCATTGCCGCGACAACGGCGCCCGCCGGGCGCTTGCGCAACGACAGCGCGACGAAGCACAGCCGGCTGTACGGCGTGACCGCCGTCGCCGATGGCTTGCCCCAGTACCCGTTGGCGCTCAGCCGGTCGGCACCGAGCTGGCCCAATTGGCCCCAGAGCTCTGCCGCATTGGAAACCACGTAGGCGGCACGCTCGCCCTGCATCAACCCGTCGGCGTTCATGAACTGGTACGACTGGCCAAAGTCCTTGCAGCCGGGCCCATCCGTCAGGCGGAAAGTCGCGACCAGACGCCCCCCCGGTTTCACGTGGGACCACACGACCTTGAGCATGTCCTCGAATTGCACGTTCCAATCGATGCAGCTGAGCGAGAACACCACGTCATAGGTCTTGCCCGACAGCTGCTGCTGGCTGATTTTAAGCACATCGCCCTCGTGGATCCGGGCGGCAGGATTCATGCGCCGCGCCGCCATGGCCGCCGCCGAATTTATTTCGACGCCCTCATACTGCGCCACTCCGAAGTGCTCGCGCAATGCCAGGCCTAGGCCGCCACAGCCGCAACCGACATCTAGGATGTCACTGTCCACCCCTAGGTTCAGGGCTTCGATGACGGCGCGTTCCGACGGATAGAACTGGTCCCACTGGACGCGGTGCGCGGAAAAGTACTCGGACAGCCAGTTCGTCTTGTATTCGATATTGAGATGCTGGGCGCTCATGCTATTTGTAGCTTTCCCACAGCGCATCGCCCTGCATGTACTTCTCCACCAGCGCGATGTCGCCGGGACTGTCAACGGAATAGGACTGGATGTTGGGATACGGCGCGATGTGCTGACGGAAACTCATGTCGAGGATCCGGTTGCTGTCGCAGGCCTCCAGTTGTTCAAGCCGAGTCTCCGCGTGCTCGGTAAACATCTTCAGGTACTTCCAGCGGAAGGCGAAAATCCCGTAGATGCGGCGCGCCATCAGGTCCGCCGAAAACTCGCCCTTGCAGTAGGGCAGCGGCGCGCGTGAGGTATACAGCACCTCGCCGGTTGCGTTGTGGACGAGCTTCACGGTATCCGGATTTGTCCAGATGTCCTTGTCGACGATGTGCATCGCCAGGATCGTCCCGGCCTTGCTGGCGTCATGCAGCAGCGGTTCGATGACCACGTTGATCATGTCCGGCCGCATCATGGGTTCGTCGCCCTGTACGCAGACGACGATGTCATCCTCCGCCACCGGTTCGCCCAGCCGTTGCACCGCCTCGGCCACGCGGTCCAGCGCGCGGGTATGGTGGGAACCGGTCATGGTGCAGGAAATGCCTTTTGACGCGGCAAAGTTGGCTATCTCGTCGTCGCATGTCGCCAGCGTCAGCTTGGACCAGCCCTGGTACATCGCGGCGCGCAGGAACACGTGCTCGACCATCGGGCGGCCGAGGATGGGGTACATGGGTTTGCCTGGAAAACGCGAGGCGGCCATGCGCGCTGGCACGATTCCATAAATCTTCGTCATCTGTGAATTCCTTTCAGTGAAATCCTAGCGGGTAAACGGGTCCTCAGCCGCGACTTCCGGTGGGCGAGCAGCCAGCAGCATGGCGCACATCAAAAGCCAGCCATCGTTAAATAATACGTCACCAAGATAGAGCAGCACGAGCAGATAGCTGAGCAACACCCAGTGCAACCTTTGCAATACAGGACGAGCCATCCGGCCCAGCCCAGCATGGTGCCAGATTCGCAGATTCAATCCGAGCCAGGCACAGAACAGCGGAATTCCGGTGGCCGCAGCCAAGCGCAGGTAGGAGTTGTCGCCAAACCCCAGGCCCTCGGGTGTGCGCAGGCTTTTGAGCAGTTCGGCGGGCACGCCAAAGAAAAAATAGTTCCAGTCGGAAAACAGTGCATTGGCCAGTAGCACATTCTTCTGCGTCCGGCCATACATCCCCTCTAGGCGATATCGGTCCAGCAATTGGGGATAGCCCAACAACGTGACCAATACCATGACGCTAAGCACCGCGGGGACAAGTACCAGCAGCAGGCGGCGAGTCTCTGGCGTGGCTTGTGCCACCTGAGTGGCCAGCAACACCAGAAACGGCATGGACACGTACACCATCGCCATCCGGGACAGCGATGGGACGACCGCCGCCACTAATAGCAACCACAAGCCTAGGCAACCGGCCAACGTCGGCAGGCTCCCCAGGCGCCGCGTTTGCAAGGCTACGAGGTAGCAGGCCGCGAACCCGGCCACGCTGATCATCTCGGCATAGGCAGACGGATTTCCCAGCGTTCCGGCTTCCCGACTGGTGAACAATGCCCACTCCTCCGTCACAAAGTAGGCCAGCCCGCGCACATACGAACCTGTCCCCGTCACCACCTGGGGAAACACATGGACATGCAATAGCCCAACCAGCGCCTGCACTACGCCCTGCAGCAGAACCAGGCAGAGGAACCAGCGCTGGAAGCATGCGTCGCGGGACGCCGCAAGCCCGGCCAACAGCGCGGCCGGGAAAAGGAAGAGGGGCCGGGTATTGACCACGACCTCAGCCACACCGGCATCCGGCCAGTACAGCCCCGCCCAGATGCCGGCGATCCACAGCATGGCGCAGACCAGCAACAGATTGCGTGCCAGCGCGCCGCCGGCCCGGATGACAACAACAAGCATACCGGCTACGGCGATGCCCAGGGGCAGCATCAGCCAGACGTTCTTGCCAAACAGCGTGAGCTTGAAGAGCGAATACAACAAGGCCTGATGGGGTAGCAAGGCAAGCCCCAACAGCAATGCCAACTGCCCACCGACGAAGAGCCAGTCACAACGCTGCATGGGGTGGCGTTTTGCGCTGCAGCCACAAAACCTGCAACAACGCGACGAACAGGGCCACGAGCAGACTCTGTAACGCCAGTATCCTGCTCTCGGCCTGGGGGGCGAACGCGGCAAAAGATTGTACGGATACGCTGTTGATACCCTGGGCGGCCATCAGCACATGCCGCTTGGACTCCATGGCCGCTCCCAGCGTTCTGGCATCCTCCTGCAACTGCTCGATGCGCTGGGCGCGCAGTGACACATAGTTGCGCTGCAGGTAGTCTGCCTCAAAGAGCTTGGCATGCTGCTCCGCCTGTAGCGCCCTGAGTTCCACCTCCATGGACGACAGGCGCATGTCAATGCGCGTCTGCGAACTCGCATAGAAAGCCCCCAGGAATTGCTTCAGCTCGGCTTCGACCTGCACCGGGTCCTGCTCCTTGGGGACCCAGACGCGCAGCACATACCGTTCGGCAATGTCGGCCACGGGAAACTCGATCTCGATACCCCGAAACGGGGACCGGGAATACAGCGGCATGATGTCGGCACGCGCCGTCAGCGGGACTTCCAGCCTTGCTTCATACCCTTGCAACTGCCCCAGCCGGTACTGCTTCCAGCCATAGAAGCCCAGGCCCGCAAGCGCGGCGACCAGCAGCACAGCACCCATAGTGCACAGGCGCTGCTGCATGGGCCGCCAGCCGCGCATCATCAATCGTCGGCGCTTCGGTACAAGCCCGCCAGCGCCTCGTCCGTGCGCCCTAACCGGGTACTTTCCTCGCCCTCATTGACTTGCACCCACCCGGCACACTCGTCAGAACGGTAAAAGGCATTGAGCAGCTTCATCGACGCCAGCACATCCTCGTACTCGGCAGAAAACGGGGCGCCACCGGACAATGCTGCGACGATTTCGCCGTACATCTGCTGGTGCCCGTTACCGTACACATTGCCGGAAAAGTCTTCCGAGCTGCTGGCGCAGGCGGTGGGCTCGGGGGTATAGATCTGCAACTCGTTGACGGCAATGCCACCAATCTGCGCCAAACCGTTTTCACACACCAGCGACAGGCTGGCTTCGTAGTCCACTGGGCGCGCCGCAGTGGTGATTTCTAGGCTGCCGATGGCACCGCTGCCAAACTCAAACACGGCGGTCGCCGTGTCTTCCACCTCGATTTGCGCACCGAAGGTACGGTGGGTGGAACACACCCGAAGCACCTCACCGCCGAGCTTGCGCAGCAGGTCAATGTGGTGCACCCCTTGGTTGGTCAGGCAACCGCCGTCCATGGCGTAGGTGCCGCGCCAAGGTGCCAGATCGTAATAGCGCTGCGGACGGCACCAGCGTACACGCACCGCGGCCGAACGCAGGGCACCGAGCTCGCCGTCGCGCAAGCCGCGCAGCACGCGCTGCACAGCCAGATTGTGGCGGTTCTGGAACACCGGGAAGATGCGCACACCGGCCTGCTTTGCCACCGCATAGGCCTGCTGAACTTGGGACGGCTTCATGAAGGTCGGCTTTTCCACGATGACATGCTTGCCATAGCGCTGCATCACTTCCAGCGCATGCTCAAAATGCATGCCCGACGGCGTCACGATGGCCACCGTATTAATGCTAGGATGTTTCCGCAGCATATGGTGGTAGTTGCCGTATGCTGGCACACCGAATTCGTCGCGGTAGACATTGGCTTTTGCAATGTCTAGGTCGCACACCGCCACCAGCTCCGAACCGGCGGTATTGACGATGGACCGGCAATGGTGGCCCGAGATGCGGCCGCAGCCTATGATTCCAACCCGTACATTGCTCACGACAGCTCTCCCAAGACACGCTCGATACGTTCGATGACAGGCGCAAGCACCGTCAGGGGTGCCATGCTGAAGCGGCTGAAGCCGATCAAGCCCGGCACCGAAAAACTCTCCCGGTACAGCACATGGCCGCGCAGCGCGTCATGCACCTGTTTCGCATGGTCGCCAAAGTGCACATGCAGGAAGTTGCCATGGGTCCGCAGCACTCGCAGCCCTAGACGCTCCAGCCGCTGCGCAAATTCGGCCTTGCCGTGCAGCGTGCGCTCTACCGACTGCTGCATGGCCGGTACATGGTCCATCATGCGCTCCATGAATTCGGAGGCCAGCGTGCTGACCTCGTACATGGGCCGCAATTTGTGCAGCAGCGCGGCGGTTTGCGGTTGCGCGACGAGGTAGCCGATGCGCAAGCCGGCCACACCCCATGCCTTGGCGAAAGTCCGGACCACCACCAGGTTGGGGGACTGCGCAACCCACGGCACCGACGTCCACGCATAAAACGGGTAATAGGCCTCGTCGATCAGCAGCACGCTGCCTGCCAGCTCGCATTCACGCATCAACTCTGCAAGCACTTTCGGACTTTGCACGGTTCCGGTGGGGCTATCAGGATTGGGCAGGCAGACCAGCTTGGGGCGCTCGCGGCGAATGGCTGCAAACAGGGCCTGCACATCCAGTTGCGGACCGTCGGCACCGTCCAGATAACCGATCGCATGCGCCTTTGCACCAAACATCTGGCAGTACACCGGATACATGGCAAATGTCGGGTGGGTGTGCAGCACACTGTCGCCCGTTTCCACAAAGGCCTCGAACGCCAGCCGGATGGCGCCATCACTGCCCGGTGTCAGGAGCAGGCATTGCGGGTCCACGCCCAGCCATTGCCCCAGGCGGCGGTACAACTGCCCCGCCTCCGGGTAGTTGCTGAGCGCCGCCGGTGAAATCTGACCCAGCAGCTTGTGGGTCAGCGCCAGCAACTCGGGGTCCAGGTTTTCGTTTTTGTCCAGCCAGATCGCCCGGGGATTCCGCGGTACGGAGTTCAAGGCGTGCGGACGCACCAAATCCGGGTTGAGCAAAGCCTGGCGAGGCCGTATGGTCATGCCGCTTCTCCAGCCAGCATGCGGCCCGCGGCATCCAGCGGGAAATGCTCGTCCAGCCCGGCGATGGCAGAGCGCCCCATCGCCAGGATGGCTTCGCGCGCACTGCCGCCAATATGCGGAGTTGCCAAGAAATTGGGCAGACTAAGCAATTCGGTATCCTGCGGCGGCTCCTGGGCAAACACGTCGAACGCGGCGGCCAGCAGTTGCCGGTTTTGCAGCATGTGCTTGAGCGCCGCCTCGTCCACCAGCCCGCCACGCGCCAAGTTGATGAGCACCGCGTCGGGCTTCATGAGGGCCAGGCGCTGGGCCGAAATCATCCCCTGCGTGCTGTCGTCCAGCGGAACATGCAGGCTCACGACATCAGAGCGGTGCAGCAGTTCTTCCAACGATGTCGGCATGACCTGATGGTCCCGGTAGAAGTCTGGAAAATCTAGGATATCGTGCGCCAGTACCGTGCAGTCAAAGGTACGCAAAAGTTTGACCAGGTCCTTGCCCACGTGGCCGCAGCCGACCACCCCCACCACGCGGCCGGTCAGCAGCCCCCCGGCAGTCTGCCGCCAAACGCCCGAACGCACCTCTTGGTTCACCACCGGCACGTGGCGCAGCAGCGAGATGGCGAAGGCGATGACCAGTTCGGACACCGAGCGCTTGTTGACACCGCCCGTCCAGCCCAGGCGCTTACCTAAGTGGTGCATGGCGACCTTATCGATCATGTCCAGACCGACGCCATATTTGCCAATGACCTTGAGCCGCGGCAGACGGCCTAGGACTGACGCGTCCACGGTTTCCAGCGCGGTAATGGCCTTGTCGCAATCTGCAAGAAACTCCACCAGGCTGTCGCCGGCCAGGGAGCGACCGGCATCATTGAACTTGACATTCTTATAGCGCGCCAGCAGTTCTGCTCGCAGCACGGGATTGGCGGAAAAGGACCGCGAGCAGACCCCGACCAGGTCAGTTTCATTCATGCCAGTACTTCCTCAAAATAGGCGCGCAGATCCGCGCGGAAGCTGTCATCCGGCGTCACGAAGACACGCTCCACCGTTGCACTTTCGCCAACCGGAAAGATGAGACCCAATTGGTCCGAGGTGTTCTTTTTGTCCTTGCCCAGCGCCAACAGCAGCTTGTCCAGCGGTATCGGCGTGTGCTGGAAGGCTGAGTAGTTTTTCTGAAGCACCGGGTGCATGCGCTCGAAATGCCCGGGGGCCAGCAGCGCGCGCCGCGTGGCCACGAAATTGGCAATATCCATGCCCATGGTCACCGCGATCCCGTGGGGGATGGCATGCCGGGTTGCCGACTCGATGGCGTGACCAAAGCTGTGTCCATAGTTGAAGATGTTGCGGATGCCGCGGTCAAACTCGTCTTCCTCGATGTAGTGCTGCTTGATCAGCAAGGCCTTGCGCACAAACCCCAGCAGCACCTTCTGGTCGGCCAGCAGCGCGTCGTAGTTGGCCGCGATTTCGTCATAGGCGGCAGGCCCCGCGATGGTATGCACCTTGAGCATTTCGCCAATGCCGGATCGCATGTCCCGCTCGTCCAGCGTCTGTAGAAATGCAGTCAGGATCACTACCCGTTGCGGCGGGTTGAAGGTGCCCAGGATGTTCTTGACCTCGCCCAGGTTGATCGAGCTTTTCGAACCTATGCAGGAGTCCGCCTGGGACAGCAATGTGGTCGGGAAAAACTCCCATGGGACACCGCGCAGCAGTGTGCTGGAAATGAAACAGGTGATGTCCTGAACGATGCCGCCGCCGATGGCCACCAGCGTATGCTGTCGGCGCACACCGTTGGCAACCAGTTGCTCTATCACTTTGCCGACCTGCTCGTAGCTTTTGGCGTCTTCCGTGGCATGGATAAGGATGGTGGTGGTGCGCTGCAGCACGGGGGCCAGTTGCTCCCGGTACAGCTTCGCCACCCGGGCGTCGACCAGAAAATGCGTGCCAGCCTTCGCGCTATTGACCAGCACACTCCAGTCATCCGTCAGGAATTCCGCACTGTACATACCCTTGTGCGACTGAATGTGAAGCGGCTCAAACACGGGTGAATCCCCCATCAATCGCTATGTTCTGTCCCGACACATAGGAATTCTGTTCACTGCCCAGCCAGCAGACCAGGCGCGCAATTTCCTCGACCGAAGCCAGCCGCCCCAACGGGACCTGCGCCACCAGATCGCGAATGCCCTGCGCCCCCAGCATGCGCTGCGTGAGCTCGGTATCGGTAAAGCCCGGTGCCACACAGTTGGCTAAAATGCCGTCCGCAGCGACCTCGGCAGCCAGTGCGGCCGTCATCCCGTCCAGCCCAAATTTGCTGGTCGAATACGAAGCCCTGTGCGCCTTGCTGATCTTGCCCCAAATGGAGGAGAGGTTCACGATCCGCCCCCAACGGCGCTGTCGCATGCCGGGCAGCACAGCTTGGCACAGCATCAGCGGCGCCACCACATTGATCTGCTGGATCTGCAGGAAATCCTGCGCGGAAATCTCTTCGAATGGCTGGTTTTTGTTGATGCCAGCGTTGTTTACCAAGACATCCACCTGCAGTGCGCGGACCTGCCTAGCGCAATCCTCAATGGCTTCGATGCGAGAAAAATCGCTGACGATGTATTCATCCAGCCAGTCCACAGCCCCTATCGCAGACGTGCCAACACCGATCAGGAAGTGGCCTGTCTTGCGGTACTCTTGGGCAATGGCCTTGCCTATGCCCCGCGTGGCGCCGGTGACCAGTATCCGTCGGGCTGAGCCTGCTCCTGCGGCGACCGCCAGGCTGTCAATCACTTTTCACCATGCGCATCAGATAGGCGCCCAACAGGTGGTCAAGCACCATGTGCGCGTCCTCAGCGGGGCCGTATTCCTTGGGCGCAGTCGGCACGTGTACACCGTCGTCTGCCATGGCCTTGAGCTTGCCGCCGTCAAAGGCGGTAATGGCCACGGTCTTGATGCTGCGGCTGCGGGCGTATTCAAACGCCTTCACCAGGTTGGGTGAATTGCCGGAGGCGGAGACGCCGATCACCACGTCGCCGGGTCGCGCCAGCACCTGTAGCTGGCGCACGAAAATGTCTTCGTAGCCGAAGTCGTTGCCGATGGCCGTAATGATGGCCTGGTTGTCAGTCAGGCTGACCACGCGAAACGGTTTGTCGTAGGAATTGGTGCCAATCGACAGGTCGTTGGCAAAGTGGCTGGACGTGGCGGCGCTGCCGCCGTTGCCGATGAAATAGACCGTAGCCCCGCTGTCGCGCGCGTCTAGCAGAGTCTGGGCCAGGCGGGCCACTGCGTCAGGGTCTATGCCGCGCAGCACCTCACCCAAGTATTCGAAATAGGAGCGCGTAAACGCCGCGGCGTCGCGCGAGAAGAATCGATCAATGTTGTTCATAGGGTAACTGCGTCGGGGTTGGCGATGGCATACCGCGCTCGCCACTGCGGGTCTGCATAGTAAATCCGGTACACAAGCTTCATTGTATTCAATGCGTCTTCGGAAGATCCACTGCCCACAGGCGATCCCTGCAAGATGCAGTCGGCAAAGCGGTTAATTTCCTCGTCCCACGACGGGTCGCGGTTGTAGCGAGTGAGCTGCTCCATCGGATCGCCATTGTCCTGATCCGGGTCAGCCCGCACCACGGTCAGGGTCTCTGCGCCATAGCTCTTGGAGCCGGACAGGATGCCGCCTAGGATCACGCTACCGCGGTCCAGCGTGATATCTAGATTGAAGCGGTGACGCCACTGCGTTGCAGAGGAATTAAGCATTGCCACGACGCCACCCGAGGATCGCATCAGTGCATAGGCATTGTCTTCCACGTCGTAACCCCAGTGGCCGTTCGAGATGAAGCTGTGCACTTCAGTGAATTCGCCGGCGAAAAGCCGCATCAGGTCCACCATATGGATGCCCTGGTCCAGCAGCACTCCGCCGCCGGCGACTTCGCGGCGCACGCGCCAGTCCGGCTGGTTGAAGGTAATTAGCTTGGACTTGCCATAGACACCACGCAAACTGATGACCTTGCCCATGTCGCCGGACCGCACGATGCGCATCGCCTCAACCACTGAGTCGTGGTAGCGGTGGTTGAAGCCGTACATCAGCTTGAGCCCCGGGCGCGCATGTTCGCAGCGAATGACTCGCTCGATATCGACAACATCGCGACCGGGCGGCTTTTCGCAGAAGACGTGCAACCCGCGCTCCAGTCCGGCGATGGTCACCTCCGCCGCGATGTCATTGGTTAGGCAGACAAAGAGCACATCCAGCTCTTCCTTAAGGATGTCTTGGTAGCTGCAGTAGCTGCGCACGCCGTCAGCCAGCTGCCCATCCCCAGAAAAAACACGATCGCAGACCGCGACCACCTGCATATCCGAACGCTTGCGAATGCAATCATGGCGCCGCTTGCCGACTACACCGTAACCCGCGATTCCCACCCGCAACTTATGCATTGGCAGCCCTGACCCAAATTTGATTGTAAGTAGTCGACGCACTCGATTCCAAGTCGTCGAATTCCGATGCGTGGCGCTTTTCAGTCAGCTTGAAACCCGCATCTTCCAGGTACTGGCGCGCCAGATCGGCCTGCTCGCGGAATTCATCATTGATTTCCACCAGAATTTCCTTGGCAGCCCGCAAGACATAACCGCCGGCACCAAGAATCAGATGCTCAATGCCGTCCACGTCCATCTTGATGTAGTCCGGCTGCAGCACCTTCAACAGCTCGACGGCATCCACCATCGACAGGCCAATGGTCGGCACCTTGAAAACCGGGGCCATCTGTTTGCCATCATGGCCATACGCCTCTTTGAACGTCGACTTGGCACCGCCCCACTCCATGGACGACATGTTCAAGGTGCTGAAGCACAACTGGTCTGCAAGAGGTAAGGGCACGATGGTCACTTGTTCGCAAAGCGCGTTGACATGGACGTTGCGCGCCAGCAATTCCAGATTCAGGACGGACGGCTCAAAGGCGAAAACACGGCAGCCGCGCACTCCGGCGGCATAGCAGGTATAGAGGCCTACGTTCGCACCGATGTCCCACACTACGCTCCCGCGCGGAATACGGTCCAGCCACTCCAGGGTTTCCGGCTCCTTGGTAAGAAACGTCTCGGAACGGTATCTATTTGTAGAGTTCGGCACATGAAAGCGCAGCCCTTGCGCTCCAGGGGCGACTTGAACCCGTTGCATTGCAACTTGGGCAAATAGAGGATAAACATATATCCCAATAAAGGTCTCGGACATGCCGCGAAACAATTTGATAATTAGATTTTTCAGTGCAAGTTTGAAATTCATGGCATCTATCCTAGTTATTGTTCCGCCCCGAAAACTTTGATAATATTTGAGCTGGCTTGGCTAGGCTCGCTGCAGAAGCGATTTGAAAACATTTGAACAGCAGACTGCACTTCGACACTATCCCACCACCCTGCAACGTCGTACCACACTCTAGACACATGTCGCGCCGCACTCTCGGGTGACTCATGAAGAATCCCAACTGACCTAAGGGCAGTAAACTCCGGCTCAGCACAACCGCGTAGACGGCTGACAGAGTGGTCCCAGAACATAACACACGGCTTATTTGAGACCAGCGCTTCGATTAAGCCGGTTGAATTGTAGGTATAGATTAGCAGCCGCGCATCAAGCATCAACTGGCCCATGCTTCGGCTACCCCGGTCTATTCGCACCATCGCAAAGCGATCGCGCCACCTCGATTCTTGAAACCAACCATGCTCGCGCGGTGTTAGCCTAACCAAGAGTTCATCGCGCGCGCCCCCCTCTAGCGCTTCGGCGAAGCTCAAGCAGTTATCTAGGTACCCTGATAGCATTACCATGGCTTCTGAATCTAGGCGATGGGTATATCTTGGGTAGTCATAGCAGACCAGAACCAAATCTGTTTGTTTGCCTTTGCGCCCCGCCCGCACAAGTTGGCGCTTGAAATATCCAACAGGTGCAAATTTTTGCTTCGGCGATTCAGACCACCCCCAAGTCAAATATCTATCCGCAATTGAACGCTCATGTTCCTCTGCCCAACTAAATGCACCAACGCCATACAACCCGCCGTGCTGACCATATAAAAGTCGAGCACCTTTTTCCACTTGGCTGGCGGTGTACTCCATCACAACCTCGTCGCCCCAGAGCGCATTACTGGTAAAAATGGAACTCGGAGCAACCGGCCAAGGCATTTGCTGGACGACCGATTGCAAAGCCGCATACCCTTCGCAAAACACAGTAGGCAATTGCTGATGAAACATCGAAACTAGGAAACCTTCGAATTGGTTTTCTGCTGCAAAACTCACTTGCCATCCTCGCCACCCTTCTTCCGGAGCAACAACAGGCGAAGTCGGCGACTGCCAGCGCGTCGGAAACTGGCCTAAACACAATTGAATCCCCACAAGACGCTCAAGCGGCACATAGGTAGAAATCATGAAGTGGTCTTGACGCCGCCCAAGCATACGCCCAACAAACTTGACGAGGTTCAGAGCAAAAGCACCGCGCCTAGAAGGCGGCATTGATTGAGCACATACTGTATCTGGAGCCAGGTTTTGTTGCATGCGCTTTTGCGCGCCACTGAGATAACGCAGCATTGAAGAGAAAAGAAATCCATTCCATGCGTCTCCAGCCACACGATCGTGAAAATCGTTCATGTGCCGCGGCACATGATCTAGGGACTCAAAACTTCCTGCGGCTACATCACTGACATTCCATTTCGTTAACGCAGTCGACAGTACAGTCCAGCGCTCGAATGCCACATGTAAAAATGTGGCTAGCCACGGCCCGACAAGAATTTGCCAGTACCTGACATCATGCTGGCACGCATGCAACCGGTTCAGGCACTCAGCTAGCGCCGGCAGCAGACGGTCGTAAAGCCCCCTCAGGTAAGCGTAGTCTTGGCTGAAGCGCGAAAAGTCGTGCCATGGATGCGGCACGGTGGCCGCATCCATGGCCTGCCAGACCGCCCGGCGGGAATACAGCTTGCACCATTCGCCCAGGAATAGCACCGCCCCCGTGTCCGGCCAGAAGCGTTCGTCGGCGGTCAGCACCAGTACGCGCGGCGTGCCAGCCTCGCCCTGTGCCGGGCCGTCAGCTGGCTGCATGGGCCACGAAAGTGCGACGCACCGGCACTCCGGCCTCGGCCAGCGCCGCCTTGGCGCCAGCCGGCGTCATTTCGGTAAAATGGAAAATGCTGGCCGCCGCCACGGCTGCGGCACCAGCCTGCACCACCGCGTCCACCATGTGCTGGTAGTTGCCAGCACCGCCGGAAGCGATGACCGGGATCTTCACCGCTTGCGCAACGGCCGCCACCAGCGCCAAGTCGTAGCCCCGCATGCTGCCGTCCAAGTCTATCGAAGTCACCAAGATTTCTCCCGCGCCGCGGTCTTCCAGCTCGCGCGCCCAGGCCACGACGTCCCGACCGGTGGGTTGGGTGCCAGCATGGCTGAAGCAATCCCAGCCACCGCCCGCGCGGGGCCGCACGTCGATGCTGGCAACTACGCACTGCACCCCATGCCGACGGGCGATATCAGACACTAATTCGGGGCGGGCATAGGCTGCAGTGTTGAGGCTGACCTTGTCGGCGCCCACCCGCAGCAGGCGCTGCACCTGCTCAATATGAGTGATTCCGCCTCCCACGGTCAGGGGTACGAAACAGTCCTGGCCGAATTCATGGATGGACTCGTAGTCAGGCTCCTCGCCGCGGCCATGGGCCAGAATGTCCACCAACACCAGTTCGTCAACTTCACGCTGGTTGTAGACCTTGATCGCCGGCAATACCGGCCCGACCCTGCGCCAGCTATTAAAGCCCACGCCCTTGACCAAGCCGAAATGTTTCCACAGCAGAGTGGGGATGACCCGCACCTTCAACATTCTTGCCCCGATATGAAATTGCGTAGCACACGGTATCCCGCACGCGAGCTTTTCTCTGGGTGGAACTGTGTGCCCCAGATATGGTCGCGGCGAACCACGGCAGTGACGGGCACGCCATAGTCCGTGCTGGCCACCCCATGCAGGGGGTCTGCCGGAACAAAGGCATAGCTGTGCACGAAATAGAAATCGGTCCGCTCCGGGAGGCCCGCCAGCAAGGGTACATCCTTGGCGCCGCGCCGGATTTCGTTCCAGCCCACGTGCGGCACCCGCAGCGCACACCCCAAGCTGCGCAGGTGCACCACCCGGCCAGGAACAAAGCCCAGGCCAGGCGTCTCGCCGCCATCGACCATGCCCTCTGTGCTGGCATCCGCCAGCAATTGCATGCCGACGCACACGCCCAGCAGGCGGCGCTGCTTGCCCAGCACCTCGTCATGCAAGGCAGAGACCCAGCCCCCCTCCTGTAGCAGCCGCGCGCAGTCGGCAAAGTTGCCCACGCCGGGAAGGATCAGGCAGTCGGCGGTATGCAGCTCCGTGGCCCGCTCGATCAGCACAGGTGTCACCCTCAATTCTTCAAGGGTCCGCAGCATGGAACCAAGATTTCCAACGCCGTAGTCGACGACCCCTACCCTCATGGGTTGTCGCTATTGATCTTGGTCAGGTTGCCGTCGCGGTCACGCAGTAATGCGCCGCTGGCGTCGCGCTGAAAGATCTTCTTGTTGGTGAAGCGATCACAGATCTTGATGAACTCGTCCACCGTGATGTCCAACGGGCGCAGCGTCTCTGCCAAGGGTTTGCCCAAATACTCCCACGGAAACTTTCCATCGAGACGTTTGACAATTTCAAGCCCCATGTCACGCGAAAGCCGACCCCGACGAATGTGCAGACAGGCATGGTCGGTCGCACGGCCAAAGCCGAACTTGATGAACTTGAAGTACTCGTGTATGGCCGTCTGGTAGTTGTCCAGGTTTTCATAGTTGACCATAGAACCCAAGGTGGTCGTGGGCGACACTTCAAAACCATAGGCCTGGGCGATCAGCGCGTTTGACATGCCGTCCCAAGGTACGTAGTGGCCTAGAAATAGACCGGTCACTCCCACACGCTTTAGTTCACTATCGTCCGGGTAGATATAGGGAATCAAGTCCCTGCGGGTAATTCCCTCAAAACCTATGAGATCGGCGACCCGCAAACCCAGCAGGCCGCCGAACTCCTCCAGCCAACGTCGGTCCAGAACGTTGTTATCCGCCGCTGCAGCAGGGCCACCATATTCATTCTGTGAATTTTCACCCCAGATAATTAAGGGCACATTGAACTGCACGGCGGCCCGAACCGGTATCGTGAAGATACCCACATGCTCAGGCCAAGAAATGTCACCGACCTGAAGCAAACCGACTCGATTGAGCTTGGCCCGCACCAACGGATTGGGCGACATTTCGATACAGTCCACACCGAGGCGTTTGATGTTTTCAATGTTGCGCCGTCCGACATCCGTCAGGTCGCAAGTCGACGCAGTGACGCACAGCGGATTCATGCCCAACTTCAACACCTGCACCACTTGGAAGGTGCTGTCCTTTCCTCCCGACACCGGAACGATGCAGTCCCAGTTGGAAGAGTCCGCACTCCGATAGCGCTGCAGAATACCCTCGAGTTCTGTACGTCGCGCAACCCAGTCCACTTCCTTGCGGGAGGCAAAACTGCGGCAGGCATTGCAAACCCCCTCTTCGTCTAGGTGCAGATCCGGCTTTGTGGAGGGCATGACGCATTTTTTGCAGTAAGTCAGCATTTCGGTATTCTTTCAATTCATGCACACGCGATATCGCAACAATCCAGCGCGCCCTGAGGGGAAACACTGTTTTGAGCCGCGCAGCCAAACTATTCGAAGTATTATTGCAGGCTTTGCAGATTCAATAATCGAACGGCTGCTAGATAAGCGCCAGATGACGCACTGGCAAACATATCTTTGGCGCTAACCCAGCAGGTCCCAAGCTAGAGCAGTTCCCCGAACAACATCACGATTCAAGCGACGCCCCAGCACCTGCGTCAGATACTTGGGTGGCAGGCCAAACCCCGGGCGTATGGCGCGCACGTGGTCTGGCATCAGAACTGTCCCTGCCTTTAAGTCGTGCACCAGATACAAGGACCGACGGAACTGCAGAGATTTCTTTTCCACATCGGTCGGCCCGTAGGAAACATCTCCCAAGGACTGCCACGCGCGCTCAGTCTCCAGGACCAGTTGCGCCATTTCGGCGGGCTCCATCGAGAAGGCGCTGTCCACGCCGCCTTCGGCACGGCTCAGGGTGAAGTGCTTTTCTATGACTGTGGCCCCCAGTGCGACACTTGCAACCGATACGCCAACCCCCATGGTGTGGTCGGACAGCCCAACCTCGCAGCCGAACAGCTCGCGCAAGTGGGGGATGGTCAATATGTTGGTATTGCTCGCAGTGGCGGGATACGTGCTGGTG
Organism: Curvibacter sp. Hmag1.1; assembly: GCF_059769165.1. Lineage (NCBI taxonomy): Bacteria > Pseudomonadati > Pseudomonadota > Betaproteobacteria > Burkholderiales > Comamonadaceae > Curvibacter > Curvibacter sp. Hmag1.1. The sequence goes on along the minus strand of NZ_JBMBGX010000002.1, from coordinate 2,488,303 downwards.
CACTTCAGCAAGATGAGGTCCTTGCAACCCGCATCGCGGGCAGCCCGCACGGTTTCATCCAACTCGGCAACGGTGGCCATGCCCGTGGAAATGATCAGCGGTTTACCGGTGGCCGCGACGCGGCGGATCAGGGGCAAATCCGTGTTTTCAAACGAGGCGATCTTGTAGCAAGGGACATTCAGACTTTCCAGAAAGTCGACCGCGGTATCGTCAAATGGCGTGCTGAACGGGATCATGCCCAGCGCGACGGCGCGGTCGAAAATAGGTTTGTGCCACTCCCAGGGGGTATAGGCCTGACCATACAGCTTGTACAGCGACGTTCCCTTCCACAGGCTTTTGGCATCGTCGATATGAAATTCTCTTTCGTCCAGATCCAGCGTCATGGTGTCCGGCGTATAAGTCTGGATTTTCAGACCATGCGCCCCCGCCTGAGCCGCGGCGTCCACGATTTCAAGGGCGCGCTCTAAGGACTGATTGTGGTTTCCTGACATCTCCGCGATGACAAATGGAGGCCAAGCCTTACCGATCAACCGTCCGGCAATTGAAATATTCTTCATGGTCAACTGATTGCTTTAGTGAATTGTGCTTGTTCAAACGCATACCCCGTGCGCGCAAATAGGCGCATAGATCTTTCATTGTCCCCCAAGACAAGCGCCTTTAGCTGCCGAACGCCACGGACATGGCGCACCAGCCATGTTTCGGACCTAAGCAATAGATCCCCACCCCAGCCCTGACCCTGCATTTCCGGCGTTAGGTAGATGGACACCTCGGCCACCCCGTCCAGCACATCGAAACGCACGACCCCCAAGGCACGACCAAGGAGCTCGCCAACCAACAGATACCGGTCCGGCGACGAAAGAACGGCAGCAAACCAAGCCTGGTGATCTGACCAAGAAATCACATCCGGTTTGCGCGAGACACTCCGGATCTCTGGCGCGTTTCGCCAAGCGAAGAGATGGCTGGAGTCATCCTCCGACGCCCGCCGCATTCTGATCTGAGCAGCCATCAGGCCATTGGCAACCCGCGAGACTCCATTCCCGTCGACGAGGGCGGCGGCGGCGCTCGACAATGCTCGCAACAGGCTAGGATTACCCAGCAAGGCACGCACGTGCCAGGACAGCTCCTCCACGCTACCGTGCGCCAGTGCAGGGGCGTAGACCACGCCCCGGTTCGCAAGGTTGAGGACTTGTTCCTCCTGGTTCTTGGTCGTGGGAATGAGTAAAGCGGGAAGGCCGACGCAGCAGCGCTCCCACACTGCAACGCCACCTGCTCCAATGGCCAGATCCGCCTCGGACATCAACGGGCCCATCCGATCCGTTTGGACATGACAATCCCATCCCCCATTCGAACAGAGCGCCTGAATCTGCTGCAGGAACGGATGCTGCTTGCCGATGACCACATCCACGGCCACGCCGGACAAATCCAGACGGCACAGCGCGTCCAGCACACGACCCGTGTGATTTTCTCGATCCATGCCGCCAAAAAATACGAGCACGCGCTTCACCGGCTCGGAACGGCGGCTCCTGTCGCTTCGGTTCGCGCGAAACTCGCTGCGCAGTAGCGCATACCCTGGCCCCAGCAACAAGCGACAATGCACCGGCACAAGCCCCTGATACCGCGCCGCAGCGTCCTCGTGGAAGTTCTGGTCTATCAGCACGTCGCAATCGTGAACACGGTCCGCGATATCGTCGATGGCCACAATTTTTTGCACGAACGGGCGCATAGTCTGCTCCCAAGTCGCGTCTAGCGCGTAATGGTCCACGATCAGCCAGTCCCAAGATGCTCCTTCCAGTGCATCGCGGGACTGGGCGGCATCCACATGCTGCGTGGTTCCCAACCATGCGGCGTGCGCCAGCTGGCCCGACGGAGCAGGGTCCTCGGCAAACCCGATCGGAGTGAATCCCAGTCCGCGGTCCTGCAGCATGGCCACCAAGTACTGCGGCAAGTGCCGCGAAACAAAGTGCACCACTGCGCCGCGCTGGCACAAGGCGTCCGCCAGCGTGAGGCAGCGCATGAAATGACCCGTTCCAATCTGGGAGGAAGCGTCCACCCGGATGGCCACCCGGCAAGCATTGACTTCAGCGTTCATGACCCAGGATCTGGGGGGCCAAGATTTCCGCGCGCAGCCAATCGTCGACCGTGTCGATGTCCTGCACCCGCCAGCGCGGCACCATCAGCGGGGCCGAGTGGTGGTCAAAGATGCGCAGCGCGCCCAGCCAGGCCGACGTTCTACCCCAATAGAACTGGCCAGCGTCATGCAGCGCCTCCGGCAGGTCCTGCGACCGGGTACTGAAGAGGTTCGGGAAGAACATCTCCACGCCTCCGGACGGGGCGCGCTGAAAGGACCGATGGATAGGCGCGGCGTAGGTAGTAGCAGAAAACGCATACGCCCACGCCCCCGACTCCAGCAGCGCCAGGCCCGCACGCAAATCGGAAATATGCACAAAGGGTGCAGTGGCATAGAGGCAGCACACCAGTTCCGGGGATATCCCCTGGTCGATAAACCATCGGACAGCATGCGCAATCACCGGCGTTGTCCCGGCATGGTCATCCGAAATCTCCGGCGGACGCATGAAGGGGACTTCTGCCCCCCATTGCCTTGCCACCTCAGCGATTTCCAGGTCGTCCGTGGACACCACTACACGGTCAAACAACCCGGACTTCCGTGCTGCCTGGATCGACCAGGCGATCATGGGTTTGCCGCAAAAGGACTTGATGTTCTTGCGGGGGATGCGCTTGCTGCCGCCACGGGCAGGAATGACGGCAAGCCTCATCGGCGCAATGCCTTGCCCAGCGCGGCGACCACATGGTCCTGCATGGACTCCGTGAGTCCGGGGTACAGCGGCAGGCTGATGGCCGTTGCGTAATACAGCTCCGCGTTGGGGCAATAGCCTTTCACAAAGTCGCGCTTAGCGTAATAGGGCTGGGTATATACCGGTATGTAATGCAGATTCACCCCGACACCGTCGGCCCGCAGAGATTCGAAGACCTCGCGATGCGACCGGACAATTCGGTCCAGATCAAGGCGCACCACATACAGATGCAAGCCCGAGTACGACGCCGGCAGCTGCCAGGGCGTGACTACCGGCAAATCCTTCAGCAAACGCTCGTAGCGCACCACCAGGCGGTGTCGCTGGTTGACAAAGGCATCCAGCCGGCGCATCTGGCTCAGTCCCAGCGCGGCCTGCAGATCGGTCAGGCGGTAGTTGTAGCCCAGCTCGATCTGCTGGTAATACCAAGGCCCCTCGGGGGCATGCGTCATGTCCTGCGCATCCCGCGTGATGCCGTGGCTGCGCAGCAAATGCATGCGCCGGTTCAACGAGGCGTCGTTGGTGACGGCCATGCCACCTTCGGCGGTGGTAATGATCTTGACCGGGTGGAAGCTGAAGACCGTGATGTCGCTATAGCGGCAGGACCCGATCGGCACATCCTGGTAGCGCCCCCCGATCGCATGCGAAGCGTCTTCAATGATCCGGAAGCCATACTGCTTCCCCAGCGCATGGATGGCCTGCATATCACAAGACTGGCCACACAAATGCACAGGGATCACCACCTTGGGCAAGCGGCCCGCGGTTTTCGCTGCAGCCAGCTTCTCGGCCAGCCGTTGCGGGCACAGGTTGTAGGTCCGCGGGTCGATGTCGACAAAATCGATATCCGCCCCGCAATACAGTGCGCAGTTGGCACTCGCCACGAAAGTGATGGGGCTGGTCCATACCAGGTCACCGGGCCCGACATCCAGTGCCAGGCACGCAATGTGCAACGCGCTCGTGGCGCTGTTGACTGCCACCGCGTGCCGGACACCGCAGTAGCGGGAAACCGCCTCTTCAAAAGAGGGGACAGCTTGCCCCTGCGTCAAGAAATCAGACCGCAATACCTCGGTGACGGCGTCAATGTCCGCCTGATCCACATCCTGACGACCATAAGGGATCATGGACTTCAAATCTTTCCAATTTTTTCGCGGTTGGAGGCAATCCACGCGCGCAATGTCTCCGGGCTCATCCATTCGGGATTGTTGTCAGACGAGTACGTGAAGTCGGGGGCCACCAGTTGGCCATCGCCAATGCGCACCGGATCTTGACTCCAGTTGTTTATGGCAGGGAGTATCTTGAAATGCTGACGGTATTCGTAGGTGTGCGGCGCATCCTCTGAACCTATCATCTGCTCGTGCAGCTTTTCACCGGGGCGAATGCCAACAATTTCCTGGCGCGCATCCGGGGCCACGGCGATGGCCACGTCGGTCATGCGCATGGAAGGAATCTTCTTAACGTAGATCTCGCCCCCTACCATGTCTTCGAACGCATGCCACACTAGATCGACGCCCTCCTCCAGAGTAATCATAAAGCGGGTCATCCGTTCGTCGGTGATGGGCAGCACGCCCCTTTCCGCCAGCGTCAGAAAAAAGGGGATCACCGACCCCCGCGAGCCCATAACGTTGCCGTAGCGTACCACCGCAAACCGCGTGTCTCCTTCTCCGGAATAGGAGTTGCCGGCAATGAAAAGCTTATCCGAAGTCAACTTGGTGGCCCCATACAGATTGGCAGGGCTGCTGGCCTTGTCCGTGGACAAGGCCACGACGCGCTTGACGCCCTGGTCAATGCAGGCATCAATCAGGTTCATGGCGCCAAAAACGTTTGTCTTGACACATTCGAAAGGGTTGTATTCTGCAGTGGGAACGATCTTGGTAGCTGCAGCATGCACCACATAATCAACACCATGAAGCGCGCGTGCAAGCCGCTCTTTGTCACGCACATCACCGATGAAGAAACGCACCCGGCTGTCGTTGCCATACAGCTTGGCCATTTCCCACTGCTTCATTTCGTCGCGCGAGTAAATCACCAATCTGCGTGGATTGAATTTTGCGAGCGTCAGCGGCACGAAGGTATGCCCGAAGGAACCGGTGCCGCCCGTGATCAGAATGGAGGAATTGTTCAGCATTATTGATGGATTCAAAAGAAGTTCGTGTTTATGCGACCTGGGCGATGGTACTTTCATAGCTCCCCACCTGGACCTCCCCGGTCGCACCGAGCTTCACCACGCAGGTGCAGTTTTTCAAGGTGGTCAGTCGGTGGGCGATGATGAAAATCGTCAAGTTATCGCCCAGCGATTCGATGGCCTGCATCACGGCTCGCTCGGTTTCATTGTCTAGCGCGCTGGTTGCTTCGTCAAAGACGATCACGTCTGCCTGCTTATATAGGGCGCGCGCAATCCCAATGCGCTGACGCTGCCCTCCGGACAGACGCACGCCGCGCTCGCCGACCTTGGTCTTGTATTGCTGTGGCCAGCTTTCTATCACCTGCGCGATTTGTGCCCTGCGGGCCGCGTCCTTCACGCGCTCCATCTCGATGTGCTCCGGCGACACACCGAAGGCAATATTTTCGGCGATCGACGTATCCGCAAGAAAGATGGACTGCGGCACATGCGCAATATGCGCCTGCCAAGACCGCAGATTGGACGGGGTGATCTGCACGCCGTCCACGGCAAAGATACCTTCGGTGGGCTGCAGCAAACCCATGACTATGTCCAGCAGCGTGCTCTTTCCACTTCCTGTTGCACCGATAAAGCCAACCCGACTGCCTTTGTCAACACTGAGGGTCAGATCGCGCAGCACGAGAGGTGTGTCGGCGGAGTAGCGAAAAGACAACTTGTCTATGCTCAGTCCCTGGTTGAAAGGAATGGGCGCAGGTGCGGGCTGGTCAGCATAGTCTGGTAGGGGCTGGTCCAACAAGCTCAGTGCGTCCTGCAACGATGCCTGTCCCGCCCGCATGGCGGTCAAGCTGCCATAAGCCTGCTGCAGAATGGGCAGCATCCGCTGAGCCCCCAGCGCTAAGGCACCCAGCACCGGGATGGCTACGGCCATACCACCGGGCTCACGGGCCATGCCATATGCCAGCGCGGAAATCAGTAGCATGCCCAGCGCCTCAATGCCGAAACGCGGAAAGTTGCCAAGAAATTGGTTACTGCCTTGGGCGCGACGCAACTGCAGATCGGCCGCACGGTAGGTCGAGCAATAGACCGACTGCGTGCCATCGATCAACACATCGCGGATACCGCCCAAGCCTTCCTGCAGGGATTTGATGACCTGCACGGACTCCCGCGCAATGCCTTCACTGTTGTGCGCCAGCTGTTTGCGCGTTAGTTTTACGACCACAATATAGATCGCACCAAATCCGCCAAACGCGGTGAGCGCAATACTGGGATTGACGGACAGCAGCGCCATCAGGATGGCCACCAGCATTACACCGGCACTGACAATCATCAGCACCGGAAATAGCACACTGTTGATGACATCGTTGGCCTTGGCGGATATGCCAGCTATCACTTCGCTACTGTTGCGACTGACATGCACGGCGTAAGGCTGGTAGAGCGTACGGCGGTAAATTTCAATGCTCAGGTCGGCGCCGGTGGCAAATGACAGCCGGGTCGTAGCCCATAAAAGTAGAAGACGCATAGCACCTGCCAGCAGTGCCGCGATGGCAAAAGCGATGGTGGCAGGCAAAAGCAACTGCCCCGGAGCTGTGATTCCAAACCAGAGAATGATGGGTTGCGCCACAGGATGCGCGAACACGCGCTCAGGGGCGGTGAGCATCCCCAAAAAGGGCAGAACAGAGCCAATACTTAATATCTCGGCAAAGGATGCCAGCACCATCAGCACCAGCAGCAGTCCCAATTGCTTACGGCGCCGGCCAGTAATGTGGCGCCACAGGCGCGTTAAAAGAATGTCGATCGACTGGATTTCCTGCATTTACAAGCACCTTTGCGGTCGATTGTAGACACATGCGACATGCTCAGTGCATTCCGAACTAACCGAATTGGACAATGAAAGTAGCTTCGTCGAGCCGGTCAACACTCTATGCTCAACTAGTTTTGAAGGATCCCTATCCAAATCGGCTGATCTCATGCCTGCTCTATGACTGAGTCTCCGCGCTTTAGACAAACCGAGATCTCCCACACGGCCTTACAACAAAAAAGAAGGAAGGTCTGTTGGGAGTTTCAGGGGAAGGTAGAACAAAGGCACCCGACTTTCCGAGTCCCTGAGCGGCTCATTCAGCTCAGAAATGAATCCCCCGCATCATCTGCTGCATCGCAATCGCCTCCGGCGACAATTTGGCCTTCTCACCCGGCTTGGCACCCTTGGCCGCGGAGGAATCTGGGAACATGCGGAAGCTGGTGTTCATGGCGATCTGGGCGATGCGGGGCACCAGGGCATGCATCACCTGCCCGGTAATGCCCAAGCGTGTGGCGATTCGCACAGGTTTGCTGATGCAAGCGTCAGCTACCATGTCAGCTGCTTGCTCGGGTGACAGCGTGGGCACGTTGTTATAGATGTTGGTAGGCGCAATCATGGGGGTTCGCACCAAAGGCATGTTGATAGTGGTGAAGCTGATGCCTTGATCTGCGAACTCACTGGATGCGCAACGCGTCCAAGCGTCCAAAGCGGCTTTGGATGCCACATAGGCGCTAAAGCGAGGCGCATTGGTCAGAACACCAATCGAGCTGATGTTCACGATGTGCCCTTTTTTCTTGGCGACCATACCCGGCAACAAGCCCATGGTCACGCGCAAGCAACCGAAGTAATTGAGCTGCATAGTGCGCTCAAAGTCGTGAAAACGGTCGTAACTAGACTCGATAGCGCGGCGGATGGAGCGGCCCGCGTTGTTGATCAGGAAGTCCACGCCCCCATGGTTCTCGATCAGGACTTTGACGAACCGGTCGCAGTCCGCCATGTCGGCAATATCCGCCGGGTAGGCCACAAAGCTGTAGCCCTTTGACTTGGCCTCCTTACAGGCCTCTTCCAGCTTTTCCTGGTCCCGACCACAAATGATCGTAGTCGCGCCAGCCTCGGCAAACTTGTGCGCAGCTGCCAAACCGATGCCCGATGAGCCCCCAGTCACCAACACCACTTTGCCGCCCACGGTTCCGCGCAGGGAACGGTCGATATGCAGGTCGGGGTCCAAGTGGCGCTCCCAATAATCCCACAAACGCCATGCGTAGTCTTTCAAGTTGGGGCATTCAACGCCCGAACCCTTCAACATCGCCAAAGAATCACGGCAGTCAAAGCGTGTGGGGTAGTTGATAAAGGTGAGCATGTCTTCCGGCAGGCTCAGGTCCTTCATGATCGCGTTCCGAACCCGACGTACAGGCGCGAGTCCCATCAGACTCTTTGTCACGCTGCGTGGAATGAATCCCAAGAGGGCGGCATTCACAAAGATATTCATCTTTGGGGCATGGGCCGCTTTGCTGAAGATGTCCAGTACGTCGCCTACCCGGTAGCCCACCGGATCCACCAAGTGGTAGCACTGCTTGGCAATGCCCTGCTTGTGGCTGATAACGTTCAAAGCATCAACGACAAAATCTACGGGGACGATGTTGACCCGCCCTCCTTCCAAACCAATGGACGGCATCCATGGCGGAAGCAACTGCCGCATGCGCTGAATCAGTTTGAAAAAGTAATACGGCCCATCAATCTTGTCCATTTCACCGGTCTGGCTGTCGCCGACCACCATGGCCGGGCGGTACACCGACCAAGGAACCTTGCATTCCTTGCGAACAATCTTCTCGCTTTCATGCTTGGTCATAAAGTAGGGGTGTTCGTAGTTCTCGGCCTCATCGAACATATCTTCACGAAACACACCTTCATACAGGCCCGCTGCAGCAATTGACGATACGTGATGGAAATGGCCGGCATCTATGGCCTTGGCAAATTCCACGGTATTCCGGGTTCCTTCGACGTTGACGGCAATTTGCGACTCTTCGTCAGCCTCCAAGTCATACACCGCGGCAAGGTGATAGAAGTGGTCAACCTGTCCTTTGAGGGCTTTGATGGCGTCGGCACTAACGCCCAGCTTCTTGCCCGTCAGATCACCGAATACCGGGACAACCCGCCCCGCCGATTTGGCGTCGGACACCGCCCAGAACTCACGCAGGTCGGCGACTTTATCTTCGCTTTCTTTGCGAATCAGGAAATGCACTGTCGCACCCTTGCGCTGCAACAATTTTTTCACCAGACGTTTGCCGATAAACCCTGTAGCCCCTGTGACGAAATACCGCATACATGCTCCTGTTAATCGAATAATTCTGACGGTTTTTGGCGCTGCGGATTTCATCGTAAACCCGCGAAGTCTTTCGTATGACTGCGCGATTGTGGAACGCTTTCAGCGTTTTCCTTAGTGGCGCCCACCTACACAGACTGCATGACAGGCCTTAGAGTAAGCATCAAGCCGGTGCAGATATGCTTGTGCACCCTGTCACACACTCATCAGGAGTTCTCATGGTCAAGAAAATCCAAAAAAGCAAATCCTCTCCTTCTACCGGCACTCCGTTGTCGTCTTCGGTCAAGGACTCTGCACAACAAATCTGGCAAGCCGGCTTGGGCGCCTTCACCCGGGCACAGGCCGAGGGCAGCAAGGCATTTGAAGCATTGGTCAAGGAAGGCGTAAGCATCCAGCGCAAAACACAAGCCGCGGCCGAAGGCAAGATCAACGAAGCCACAGCCAAAATGTCCACCATGGCCAACGACATCACCAACAAAGCCACCGGTCAGTGGGACAAGTTGGAAAACATCTTTGAAGAACGCGTCGCCAAAGCCCTGAACAAGTTGGGCGTGCCCTCCGCCAAGGACGTGAGCGCTTTGATTGAGCGCATCGAAGAACTCAACAAGACCGTCCAAAAGCTGTCTGCCAAAGCACCTGCGGCAACCAAAACCGCGAAAGCTCCCTCGAAGAAGGCAGCGCCTGCGCCTGTAGCCGTGACCAAAAAGGCACCAGCCAAGAAAGCCACCACTTCCAAACCCGCTGCCAAAAAGGCTGCCAGCAAAAAAACCACGACGAGCAAAGCGCCGGTAGTGCCTGCAGAGGGCAACGCGACTCCACAAAACTGATCGCTCAAAGCGGTAGAACCAGGGCGCAAAGGCGCCCTTTTTTACGTCCGTCGAAACTGCTGCATCGCAGCATGAATACCCTCATCCGAACACTACACTTCCCCCATGAAGGCAGCCCGACAAACAAAGCCCCGAATAGCCATGGCACTCGCTGGTGGCGGTCCTTTGGGGGCCATTTATGAAGTAGGCGCTCTGTGTGCTCTACACGACTCTTTGGCCGGCATGGATTTCAATCATCTGGACCACTACGTAGGCGTTTCTGCTGGCGGCTTTATCGCTGCAGCCCTTGCCAACGGCTTGACGCCCCACCAGCTCTGCGCGTCCTTCATTGAAGGGGATGCGGACTCCAACGACTTCTTTGATCCCGCCTGGCTGATGCAGCCTGCGTATGACGAATGGGCGCGGCGCGGCATCATGTTGCCGGGCCTGCTGGCTTCAGCGGGCTGGGACATGCTGACGCGACGCACTACAGCCATTCGGGCGCTGGAACGGTTGGCCCCCGCATTGCCGACCGGCGTTTTCTCCAACAGCCAAGTGGATACACAACTCTCGAGACTGTTCAGCCAGGACGGCCGCACCAACGATTTCCGCAAACTGGCCTGCAAGCTCACGTTGGTCGCCACCCACTTGGACAGTGCCGAAGCGGTCGCATTCGGAAGCAAGGGATGGGATCACATCCCCATCTCCAAAGCCGTGCAAGCCAGCTCTGCCTTGCCGGGGCTTTTTCCGCCAGTTGCCATTGATGACCAGTATTTCGTGGATGGGGCAATGAAGAAGACCATGCACGCCTCGGTGGCGCTTGACGAAGGGGCAGATCTTTTGATTTGCCTGAATCCCTTGGTGCCCTTCGACGCTACGGCACCCCAATACAAACGGATCATGCAAGCCGGCATTCCCGCAGAAAAGCGAAACATCCCTCGGATCGTGGATGGCGGATTGCCGGCTGTATTGAGTCAGACTTTCCGCTCCATGATCCACTCTCGCATGGCGCTGGGCATGAAACACTATGCCCATGCTTACCCCGACACCGACATCGTTTTGATCGAGCCGGACCATCGGGACCCGGAGCTGTATCTGGCAAACACTTTCAGCTACGCCCAACGCAGGCAACTCGCCGAGCACGCGTACCAGCAAACCCGCCAACTGCTTCGCTCTCGAAAAACCGGCTTGTCCGCGCAACTGCACCGCCATGGCATTCGCTTGCGGCATGATGTGCTGGACGACCCCAAGCGCCACCTGTGCGCCCCGAGGAAATCCCCATCCCGTTTGGGGCAAGCATTGGGTACATTGCAGGACGTTATGGAAGATCTTTCACATGTGGTTCGCCACGAGACACTGCTGAGGCACTGACCCATGGTTAAAAAAGCGCCGCGGCGTACTGCCGAGCGGATACTGGAAACCACCCTGGAGCTGTTCAACCGCTTCGGGGAGCCCAATGTATCGACCACGCTGATTTCGGCAGAACTCGGCATCAGCCCCGGGAATTTGTATTACCACTACCCGGCCAAAGACGAGCTGATCAACTCCCTGTTTGACCGCTACGAACGTTCGCTTAATGAGGTGCTCAACGCCAGTGACAACGTCCGCGATGTGGAAGACGCTTGGTTTTTCATGCACACGCTGTTCGAGCTGATCTGGCAGTACCGCTTTTTGTACCGAGACCTGAACGACCTGCTCAGCAAAAACAGGCGCCTGGAAACCCACTTCCAAAGCGTGCTGAAGAACAAGACCCGCTCGATACGTGCCATGCTCGAGTCAATGGCTCGCGCAGGCGCCTTGCGCATGGATGTGCGCGAAATGGAGCCTACCGCTACCAGCATGGTGGTAGTCCTCACTTACTGGCTGAGTTTTGAATATGTGCGCGACCCGCGCAACGCACTGGAGCCGGAAAGCGCGCAAGCTGCCCTGTTGCGCGGCGGTCAACATGTGCTGAATCTTCTGGTCCCCTACCTTGAAGCCCAGCAACGCAGTCATTTGTTGCAACTCAGCGGTGCCTACACCAGCTCCTGATGCACGGCACTCCGGTCTGGGACCCTTACCCCTACGTGCATCAGCACCTGTTTGACAGCGAGAACCTGCAAAACCACTGGGCGCGCCTGCACGATGGTGATCAGGAACCCCTGCCCCTAGACCCCGAGGTGTTGCAGGCTTGGGTCCGGTACCATCGCGGCGAGTTCGAAGCAGCGTTCCGCGCAGGGCGTTTGCTCGGCCCGGCCGGCTACGCCGTGATGAACAAGGCGTGCCTGATCCAAGCGGACTACTTGGAGCGCAACGAAGCCGCCCGCTTGAAGTTGTATTTCGATACCGCAGAGCGCGCAAAAGCCCACATGGCGGCAGAGCCCGGCAACCCCAATGCGCACTACTTTTATGGCTATGCCTTGGGCCGCTACAGCCAGAGCACCAGTGTGGCGCAAGCGCTGGCCAAGGGTTATGGCGAAAAAATCAAAACTGCGTTCGAAACCACTATTGGCTTGAGCCCTCGCCATGCAGATGCACATATTGCATTGGGCTCGTTCCATGCAGAGGTGATCGACAAGGTGGGCGCCATGATCGGCAACATGACATACGGAGCCAAGCGCGAAACCGCCTTGCACCATTTCCGCACGGGCTTGGCGCTCATCCCACGCGCTGCCATCGCGCTGACTGAATACGCACGTGGCTTGCTCATGCTCGACATCCAGCAGTTTGAATCCGAGGCCATGTGCCTCTATGAACAAGCTGCAGCCGTACAGCCTCTGGACGCGATGGAGCACCTCGGCGTGCTCCAGGTTCAGGCCGAACTGGCGAGCTGATCAGTCGCCCCAGGGCAACATCAGCGTCAGCATGGAGAGCTTGGCAAACTCAGGCTCGAACTGGTCAATGATTTTCTGGGGATCCGGGCACAAGGTCGCATCCGTCACCACGCCGAACTGTACCCCTCCGCCGTAACTCAGGATGGACACACCCAGGCCCACGGATCCGCTCTGGGGCACCCAGAACAGGTTTTCCTCAATCGTGGCGCCGCAGATTTTGAGCTTATCGCGCGGACCCGGCACATTGGTCATGACAGCAGTGGTCTTTTTGGAGAACAGGCTCAAAAGGGCATCCTGGGCAGGCTTGATCAGCAAACCTGCCACCGCCAACAGGCCGAAGGCCAGCAGAGGCTGCATGCTGCCCTTCAGGCCTCGCATGCGGGTGCGGACTTCATACACCCGCTCGACCGGGTTTTCCAGGCCAATCGGCAACACCAAAGGGGCCAAGCCGAACTGGTTGCCCAACTTGTAGGCGTGCTCCAGTGGCCGCAGGTTCACCGGCACCATGGCACGGATTTCCTTGCCTGCTACCGCATCGCCTTGCTCGCGCAGGTACTCTCCAATCGCACCCGCCACGCAACTCAGCAACACATCATTGATGGAGCAATTCAAGGCCTTACCCACCGCTTTCACCTCCTCCAGCGGCAACGGCGCGCACCACGCCACACGCTTTGCATTCCCGGGCTGCCCTTTGAGCCGCGTGGGCGAATCGTCGGGCATCAAAGCTAAAGCGGCCAAGTCACTCACCACCTGGTAGGCCATCTTTGCCATGTCGACCGAGCTGTGCATGCCCGACTCCATGCCCTTCTGGGGCTCCATCAACAGCGACATGGACTTCACCGCACCATCTCCGGCTGCGCTCAGCGCTTTCACGGCCATGTGGGTCAATGGCTTGAGCAAGGCATCGCTCAGCCATTCTTCTGCGCCATCCAGCCCTTGGGCACGCTCAGGTTTGCTACGGCGTTGCGGTGGCGGGCTGCCGCCGTCCACCAAGGATTGGGTTACTGAAATCAGGGCAATACCATCTGCAATGCAATGGTGAATGCGCACCATCAAGGCAGAACCGCCTTTGTAGTTCTCTACCAAATGGAACTGCCAGAGCGGCCGGCTGCGATCCAGCGGCTCCATGGTCAGGGCAGCCAGTCGCTCCTGCAAGGCCTCCTGCTCCCGGCCGCGCGGCTTTTTGGCCAATGTCTCAGTTACCACATGCCGGTCGATATCGAAGTTGGCATCCTCCACCCAACTGGCCCCGGCAGCGTCTTCCACCACGCGCTGTTTGAACCGGGGGTACTTCAACAGCCGATCTTCCACACGCTGCTTCAGGTCTGCGAGGGGCAAGCCGGGTTTGGTGACCCACACGCCCACGATCATCATGAGGTTGGAGCTGGAATCCATGCGCAACCAGGCCGTGTCCACCTTGGACATACGTTCGCCATTCAGGCCCAAGGTACCGATCACGGCATCAGCCACATTTTTTTGCACCGCTTCGGCTGCCTTGCGTGTACGACGCACCACCTTTTTGGCGACCGGTACACCGGATAGTGCAGCTTTGGAGACGGGGGTGCGGGCCTTGTCGGCAACGTTCTTGGCAGTGACGCGGGTGACCATGGTTTCTCCGGACGGAACGGGTATGGGGGCGAACGCCTATTCTGGGGGCAAAACGCCGCTTAAGATACGGGTGAAGCACCTGCTTGCATCGGGTGTTCCCCCTAGTTCCTTGCACAAACCCGAACGGAGAAAACCATGGCCGATCTGAAAGCCGCTTTCGAAGCCGCTGTTGCCAATTCCAAAAACCTGAGCGAGCGCCCCGACAACGGCACCCTGCTCAAGATTTACGCCCTCTACAAACAAGCCACCGCGGGTGACAACACCGAAAAAAAACCCGGTTTCGCCGACATGGTGGGCCGTGCCAAATGGGATGCCTGGAATGGTTTCAAAGGCACCAGCAACGATGACGCCATGCAGCAGTACATCGATCTGATTGAATCTTTGAGCTAAATCAGCTCTTGGCGCCCGCGCAGCATGCGCGGGCAGCTATCAAAAAAGTAGCGCGTCACGCTACTTTTTTTTCGCCCCACCTTTGGCAGCCGCTTTGGGTTTGAGCAGTTGATCGAGGTTTTTGACAATCTCGGCCTCAATCTTGTCTTTGAAAGCCCCGAGCAAAAAGCCCAGCTTGGCGCTGAGTTCGAACTTCGAATCGCTCACCTGCAACATGCCGCTGACTCCCGAGCGCTTGAAGATTACTTCATCCAGCCCCTCACCCTCGACATAGGTGCACTCCATGTCGAAATCCTGTTCAGCCTGCTCGGCCCACTGAAAGGCAATTTTGCGTGCAGCGGCAAAGCCCAGGCTGTGTTCGCGCAGTATGTGTAAGTCCGCCATGGGTGCTCCTCTTGTCAGTATGCTGTGGGTGCTGCATTTGCAGTTAACGGCATCATAAAACCACTGCGGGCTCCGCCATGCTTTACAAATTCAAATCCAAAGTAGCCAGCGACGTCATCATGCTGGAACCCAATGGCCGGCAGATTCTGGCTTTGTGGGGGCGCACCGGCGAAGAGAGCTTGCGCAAAGGCATCTTGCTGGCTGCAGACATGCCCGTTGCCATCAGCGCGCTCGAAGAAGCCATCGCCAAAGAGGAGGCCCAACGCGCCCAAGCTGCCTTGGAGGCACAAGAAAAAGGGGAAGACACGACCCCGACCGGTGTGAGCTTGCGCCAACGGGCCACGCCCTTGCTGGACATGGCCCGCCGCAGCA
The DNA here is from genome assembly GCF_059769165.1 of Curvibacter sp. Hmag1.1. Taxonomy (NCBI): domain Bacteria; kingdom Pseudomonadati; phylum Pseudomonadota; class Betaproteobacteria; order Burkholderiales; family Comamonadaceae; genus Curvibacter; species Curvibacter sp. Hmag1.1. The sequence goes on along the minus strand of NZ_JBMBGX010000002.1, from coordinate 2,472,880 downwards.
TGGCTGCGGGCAAGGACATCACTTGGGGTGTGTGACCCGGCGAGCGGGCCAGACAGGTTTCAGGCCGAATCAGTCAGCGTAGACGCCGGCGGCCTTGATGATGGGGGTCCACTTGGCGATTTCAGCCGCCACGAACTTCTTGTGCTCCGCAGGTTCGACACGCTTGTCAGTCACCACCACGGCACCCAGCGCTTCTTGCTTCTTGATGAAATCAGCGTCTTTCAAGGCTGCCTTCAAAGCGGTGTTGAGCTTGGCCTGAATGTCAGCGGGTGTGCCTTTGGGGGCATACAGGCCGTGCCAGATGGTCACCTCGAAGTTGGACAGACCCTGGCTTTGCAGTGTCGGCAGGCTCTTCAAAGCAGCGGTTGTCAAAGGCTTGGCAGTAGTGACTGCGTAAGCATTCACTTTCTTCCCTTCGATCTGCTGGCTGGTGTTGGTGGTCTGGTCGCACATCAGGTCGATCTGGCCACCGATCAGGTCGGTCATCGCAGGTGCGGTGCCTTTATAAGGCACGGTCGTCATGTCGACCTTGATGGCGTTCTGGAACAGCAAGCCGCACAGGTGAGACGCAGAACCGATGCCGGCGTTACCGAGGTTGATCTTGCCGACGTTCTGGCCGATCCAGGTGGTGAGTTCCTTGTAGGTCTTGGCAGGCAGGTCGGGCTTGCCGATCAGGGTCATGGGCACATCGTTGATCATGCCCAGATACTCGAAATCAGACTCGACCTTGAAGGGCATGTTGCGCAACAAGCCGGGCATGGTGCCCATGGCAATGTGGTTCAACAACAGGGTATAGCCGTCCGGCGCGGCCTTGGCCACTTTGCTGGAGCCGATAGAGCTGCCTGCACCCGCTGCGTTGTCGATGATGATGCTCACATCACCCAGCTGCTTGCGCAGTGATTCACCCAAATCGCGAGCCACGCGGTCAGTAGGACCGCCGGCAGCAAACGGCACCACGATGGTGATGGGCTTGGAGGGATACGCCTGTGCGAAGGCCGAAATCGAAAACATGGCAGCCGTCGCAACGAATAGTTTTTTCATGGTTTGTCTCCTGGTTAATGGATGCAGTCTAGCCCGCCCCACACTGTGTTGTCATGTGGAAAGCACCTAGCTCGCGGGGCTATTAAAAATGAGAATGAGCATTCCCGCAGAAGCAAGGTTATCGGGTCCGGCACAGCGAGGTAACTGTGGTGTTCAACAGCTCGGGAAAACCCTGAGACCCGCAACAGCGGGCCTCCTGCTCAGCGGTAACTGCGTGCGTCTTCGATGACTTTGCCGTCATTGGGCAGGCTGCCCGGAGACAACAGTTGCACATCCCCACGCAGCTTGGTCACATCGCGCACCGCATCAGCCACACGCTGCGCAAGGCCCTCGGGTTGACCTGCAACCTCCAGCATCAGGGTCATCTGGTCATTGGCCATTTCACCGCTGACCACCAGACGGGCCTTGTGCACCTCAGGGAAACGCTTGGCCACTTCATCCACCTGCTTGGGGTGCACGAACATGCCGCGCACCTTGGTGGTTTGGTCGGCACGCCCCATCCAGCCTTTGATGCGGGTGTTGGTGCGCCCGGTCGGGCACTGCCCGGCCAGAACCGCTGAAAGGTCGCCGGTGCCGAAACGGATCAAGGGGTAGTCCGGGTTCAGACTGGTAACCACCAACTCGCCCACTTCACCTTCGGGCACCGGGTCACCGGTGCCGGGCCGCACGATCTCCACGATCACCTGCTCATCCAGCACCAAACCCTCGCGCGCACTGGTTTCGTAGGCAATGAGACCCAGATCCGCAGTGGCATAGCACTGATAACCATCCACCCCGTGGGCGGTGAACCAGTCGCGCAACGAAGGTGGAAACGCCTCGCCACCGAACATGGCTTTGCGCACGGTAGGCAGGGCAACGCCCATTTCCAGTGCCTTCTCGAGAATGATTTTCAGGAAGCTGGGGGTACCGATGTAGCCGGCGGGCTGTAACTCGGCCATAGCCTGAACTTGCTGCTCGGTCTGACCGGTGCCGCCTGGAAACACTGTGCACCCCAAGGCATGGGCACCCGTCTCCATCATGGAGCCGGCAGGCACAAAGTGGTAGCTGAAGCTGTTGTGAATCAGCTCGCCGGGACGAAAGCCCGCCGCGTAGATGGCCCGAGCCATGCGCCAGTAGTCCCGCGCTGTGCCTTCGGGCTCATAAATGGGGCCCGGGCTGGCAAACACGCGGGTCATGGCGCTGCCGAACCCAATGGCACTGAAACCACCGAACACGTTCCCGCCCTGTTGGCGCGCAGCCTGCTGCAGCGCCTGCAACTCGGATTTGCGGGTCACCGGCAGTCGCGCCAGTGCCGCTCGGTCGGTAATGCTGGCAGCGTCCACGCCCTGCAGGATGGAGGCAAATGCCGGACTGTGTTGCTGCGCGTGGGCGACCTGCCGGGGAAGTGCCGACATGTGGGCAGCATCGCGCTCGGCCTGCGAACGGATTTCCAAGGCGTCGTAGGCGGGGGTCATAGGCTCTCCGTCAGCTGGTTTGCTATTATTTCAGGAGCTACTCGCGCACACCGGATGGGCGCTAGAAGCACTTTTCTATCAAAAAATCAGGCCAGCCAGCGCTTGCGGCGCTTGTAGCTCTTTACGTCTTTGAAGCTCTTGCGTTCACCGCCACCCACACCGAGGTAGAACTCCTTGACGTCTTCATTGCTGCGCAAGTCTTCCGCGGCACCGTCCATCACCACGCGACCGCTTTCCATGATGTAGCCGTAGTCAGCGTATTTCAGCGCCATGTTGGTGTTCTGCTCGGCCAGCAGGAAGGTCACCTTCTCTTTGGCGTTGAGGTCTTTCACGATCTCGAACACCTCTTCCACGATCTGTGGCGCCAGGCCCATGGAGGGTTCATCCAGCAGCACCATGCTGGGGTTGGCCATGAGCGCGCGGCCGATGGCGCACATCTGCTGCTCACCACCGGAGGTGTAAGCCGCCTGGCTGGTGCGGCGGGTTTTGAGGCGGGGGAAATAGTTGTAGACCTTTTCGAGGTTAGCCGCCACCTCGGCCTTGCTCTTGCGGGTGTAGCCACCGGTCAACAGGTTTTCTTCAATGGTCAGGTGGGCAAAACAATGGCGCCCCTCCATCACCTGCACCACACCGCGTTGAACCAGGTCGGCAGGGCTCAGGTTTTCGATGCGTTCACCGCGCAGCTCAATGCTGCCCTTGGTGACTTCACCTCGCTCACCCGCCAACAGGTTGGACACAGCTCTCAAGGTCGTCGTTTTACCCGCCCCATTACCCCCAAGGATGGCCACGATGCCGCCTTCGGGCACCTGAAGGGAAACCCCCTTGAGTACCAGAATGACGTGGTTGTAAATGACCTCAATGCCATTCACGTTGAGAACGATGTTTTTCGGTTCCATAGGTTCGCCTTTACCAATCGACAGACCTGCGCAGCAAGCCTGTCGATTGGCGGCCCGTCAGGGCCGCTTCCCCTCCCGCTCAGCGGGAGGGGTTGGAGAGGGTGCAGTCAGGACAGCAAAACTGCCGTCTTGATCTGCACAGCAGATCAAGACTGGCAGTCCGCAGGTGTGCGGGCAGTCAGCTTCTTCTCTGCGGCGTACTTGGCAGCGGTAGTCTTGACCAAGGGCTTGATGATTTGCTCATCGCCTTGCAGCCAATCCGAGGTGAACTGCCACTTGGCGCCGTCCCAAGTGTGGATACGGGCCCAGGACGCACCCATGTGGTCCATGCACGAGGTGCTGATGGGGCGCATCACGCCGGCAAAGCCGAGTGCATCCAGCTTGGGCTGGGTCAGGTTCAGGTTCTCCAGACCCCAACGGATTTGCTCACCGGTCATGACCTTGCCTTTGCCGAAGCGGTCTTGTGCAGAGCGCACACCTTCGATCGCCAGCATGGCGCTCATGGCACCGCGCATGTAGAGCACCTGGCCGACTTCTTCTTTCGGTCCGGTGCCCTGGCCCTTGCCGTGCACCATGGCCATCACGTCCTTGACCAACTTGGAGTTGGGTTCGGCTCCGTGCTGCATGGTCACTGCGTTGTAGCCCTTGGCGCCTTCCGCAACGTCTTTCACGTCCGGCTCAGCACCGGCCCACCACACGCCGTACATCTTTTCGCGGGGGTAGCCGGTGGCTTGTGCTTCCTTGATGGCGGTGGAGTTCATCACACCCCAGCCCCACAGGACCACGTAGTCAGGACGGTTCTGGCGCACCTGCAGCCAAGTGGCCTTTTGCTCCACGCCGGGGGCCGTTACGGGCAACAGGGTCAGGTTGAAACCGTGCATGGCTGCACGCTCTTGCAACAAGGGGATAGGCTCTTTGCCGAACGGACTGTCGTGGTAGACCAGCGAAATCTTCTTGCCTTTGAGCTTGTCGAAACCGCCTTCCTTCTTGGCCATGGCTTGCATGATGGCATCTGCAGCCACCCAGTAAGTGCCGGCAATCGGGAAGTTCCACTTGAAGACGGAACCATCCGCGCTTTCACTACGGCCATAACCCACAGTCACCACAGGGATCTTGTCCGCAGGTGCTTTTTCGGTAATCGCGAACGTAGCGCCAGTGGACAGAGGTTGCACAAACGATGCCCCCTTGCCCTTCAGGCGCTCATAGCACTCCACGCTGCGGGCTGTGTCATAGCCGGTTTCGCATTCTTCAAAGCTGAATTTCACGCCATTGATGCCGCCGCGGGCATTGGTGAGCTTGATGTAATCCACATAGCCGTTGGCCCATGGCACTCCGTTGGGCGCGTAGGGCCCGGTGCGGTACGACAGCACCGGAATGAACTGCTCCTTGGCTTGCGCGAAAGCATTGCCTGCCATCAGGCCGGATGCACCGGTAGCCACCAGAGTGCTTGCGAGTACGAGTTTAGAAAGCTTCATTTGTCTCTCCTGTAATAAGTGGTTGAAGCACGGGGAAAACACGGAACCTGACCCTCCCTCAGTGAGGGAAAGGCCACAAACGCAATTTCTGTTTGCCGATGGACCACAGCTTGGCCAGGCCGTGGGGCTCGACGATCAGGAACCAGACAATCAGACCGCCGAACACCATCAGCTCGGCATGCGAGACAGCGGCTGTGGAGATCTCAAATCCGAACAGACCAGCCAAGGCAGGCAGGAACTGACTCAAGAAGATGGGCAAAACCACGATGAAAGCCGCACCGAAGAAGCTGCCCATGATGGAGCCCATGCCACCTATGATCACCATGAACAGCAGTCGGAACGACTGGTCCACCGAGAAGGCCGCAGGCTCCCAGGCACCGAGGTAAATGAAGCCCCACAAGGCACCGGCGACACCCACGATGAAAGAGCTCACCGCGAACGCACTCAGCTTGGCGTACATGGGGCGAATGCCGATCACCGCAGCAGCCACGTCCATGTCGCGAATCGCCATCCATTCACGTCCCACGGCGCCACGCACCAGGTTCTTGGCCAGCAAGGCAATCACCACAAGCAGCGACAGACAGAAGATGTACTTGGCCAGAGGAGATTCGAGCGAGAGACCGAATACCTGCAAATTGGACACCGACACCGAGCCCGAAGGCGAGTTGTTGGTGAACCACTGAATGCGCAAGAACATCCAGTCTGCAAAAAACTGAGCCGCCAGTGTGGCTACCGCAAGATACAAGCCCTTGACGCGCAAACTGGGCAGCCCGAAGACCATGCCGAACAGCATGGAGCTCACACCACCCAGCAGCAGTGCGACCAACAAAGGCATGCCCTCAATGCGCACAAAGAAGTTGTATGCCGCGTAGGCGCCTACCGCCATAAAAGCGCCGGAGCCCAGCGAAATCTGGCCGCAGAAGCCCACCAGAATATTCACGCCGACAGCGGCCAGCGAGAAAATCAAGAAGGGAATCAGGATCGCCCGGAACAGGTAGTCGCTGGCCAACATGGGCACCAGCGCAAAGCCCACCAGCAAGAGGGCTGCGATGGCCATGCGGTCTTGCAGAATGGGAAATATCTGCTGGTCCGCACGGTAGGTGGTTTTGAATTGGCCGTTTTCTCTGTAGAACATGGTTGTCTCTTATCGTTGTAACGGGTTCAAACGCGGTCGATGATCTTCTCGCCGAACAAGCCCTGGGGCCGGATCAGCAGGAAACCAAGCGCCAAAACATAGGCGAACCAGATCTCGATACCGCCACCCACATAAGGCCCGAGGTACACCTCGGACAGCTTTTCGCCCACGCCGATGATCAGACCGCCCACGATCGCACCGGGTACCGACGTCAGCCCCCCCAGAATCACCACCGGCAGCGCACGCAAGGCCACGGTGGTCAATGAAAACTGCACACCCAGCTTGCTGCCCCAGATCATTCCGGCCACCAGGGCCACCACACCGGCCACGCACCAGACGATGACCCAGATACGGTTGAGTGGAATACCGATGGACTGCGCAGCCTGGTGGTCATCCGCCACGGCGCGCAGGGCGCGGCCCGTTGCTGTTTTCTGGAAAAACACGCTCAGCAGGGCCACCAGTGCAGCAGCGATGATGGCGGCGTAAAAGTCTTCCTTGTTGATCAGGATGCCGCCTTCAAAGGTGCTCTCCAAAATCATCACCGGGTCCTTGGGCATGCCGATATCGATCTTGTAGATGCTGCTGCCGAAGATGCTTTGGCCCAGCCCTTCCATGAAGTAAGTGATGCCCAGGGTGGCCATCAGCAAGGTGGTGCCTTCCTGGTTCACCAGATGGCGCAAGACCAAGCGCTCAATGATCCAAGCCACCACAAACATCACAACACCCGCACCCACAAAGGCCAGTACGTTGGCCGCCACCGGGGAAGTGATGCCCAGATACACCGGAATCCATTCCGCGAAGCGCGCCATCGCCAAAGCGGCAAACAGCACCATCGCGCCTTGGGCAAAGTTAAAGACGCCTGAGGCTTTGAAAATCAGCACAAAGCCCAACGCGACCAGCGAATACAACATGCCGGCCATCAGGCCGCCGAGTAAGGTTTCAAGGAAAAAAGCCATGGTGTTTTCTTTCAGTGGCTGGTGCCGAGGTAGGCGCTGATCACGTCTGCGTTGTTGCGCACTTCGTCCGGAGTGCCATCGCCGATTTTTTTGCCGTAGTCCAGCACCACCACGCGGTCGCTGATGTCCATCACCACGCCCATGTCGTGCTCGATCAACACTACCGTCGTGCCGAACTCATCGTTTACGTCGAGCACGAAGCGGCACATGTCCTGCTTCTCTTCGACGTTCATGCCGGCCATGGGCTCATCGAGCAACAGCACTTGGGGTTCCATCGCCAGCGCGCGACCCAAGTCGACCCGCTTTTGCAGGCCGTAAGGCAGCTGACCCACAGGCGTCTTGCGGTAGGCCTGGATTTCCAGGAAATCGATGATGCGCTCCACCGCCTCGCGGTGCTGAATCTCTTCCCTCTCGGCCGGGCCGATGCGCAGGGCCTGCATCAGGATGTTGCTTTTGATCTTGAGGTTGCGCCCGGACATGATGTTGTCCAGCACGCTCATGCCCTTGAACAAGGCCAGGTTCTGAAAGGTGCGGCCTATGCCCATGGTGGCCACTTGGTGGCTGTCCATGTGCTTGAACTGCTGCCCGCGGAAAGTGATAGCACCTTCCTGAGGGGAGTAGACCCCGTTGATGCAGTTCAGCATCGAGCTTTTGCCGGCGCCGTTGGGGCCGATGATGGCGCGGATCTCATGTTCCCGCACATCGAAGCTGATGTCGGTCAGCGCCTTCACGCCACCGAAACGCAAGGATATGTTTTTGACGTCCAGAATGACGTCGCCGATCTTTTTATCGCTCATGCTGCAGCCTTTACGGGGGCAAAGGTTTTGGTGTCTTCGATGCGCAGCGTGGCGCTGACGCTGCCGGTGCGGCCGTCTTCAAACTTCACCACGGTCTCGATGAACTGACTGGTCTTGCCCTCGTACAGTGCATCCACCAACACTTGGTACTTCTCGGCAATAAAGCCGCGACGGACCTTGTTGGTGCGGGTCAATTCACCATCGTCTGCATCCAGCTCTTTGTGCAGCACCAGGAAGCGGCTGATCTGGCTGCCAGCAAGCAGCGCATCCTCGCTCAGGTCGGCATTGACCTTCTCCACGCACTCTTTGATCAGGTCGTACACCTGTGGCTTCTGGGCCAGATCGGTGTAGCCGGCATACGGCAGATTGCGGCGCTCAGCCCAGTTGCCTACGGCATCAAAGTCGATGTTGATGAGCACACATACCTTCTCTCGGCCATCGCCATAAGCCACCACTTCCTTGATGTGCTGGAAGAACTTGAGCTTGTTCTCCACGTACTTGGGAGCAAACATCGCATCGTTGAACGCACCACCTTTGAGGCGGCCCACGTCTTTGACGCGGTCGATGATCTTCAGGTGGCCATGAGAATCGATGAAGCCTGCGTCACTGGTGTGGTACCAGCCGTCGGCCGTCAACACCTCGGCAGTCGCCGCTGGATTCTTGTAGTACTCCTTGAGCAGGCCGGGCGACTTGACCAGAATCTCGCCGTTCTCAGCCACCTTGATTTCCACACCTTCGCAAGGAATGCCCACTGTGTCGGCGCGGGCCTGGTTGTCCGGCTGCAGGCACACAAACACCGCGGTCTCGGTAGATCCGTAGAGCTGCTTGAGGTTGATGCCGATGGAGCGGTAGAAGGTAAACAGGTCCGGGCCGATGGCTTCACCGGCGGTGTAGGCCACGCGCACGCGGCTGAGGCCCAGGGTGTTTCGCAAGGGGCCATACACAAACACATTGCCCAGGGCATACAAGGCCCGGTCTGCACCCGACACCTCCAGCCCATCCATCAACGCGGGGCCCACACGCTTGGCCACGTTCATGAAGTAATGGAACATGTTGCGCTTGATGCTGCCCGCATCTTCCATGCGGATCATCACGCTGGTGAGCATGCCCTCAAACACCCTAGGCGGTGCAAAGTAATAGGTCGGGCCGATTTCTTTCAGATCGATAGTGGCCGTCGCGCTGCTCTCAGGGCAATTCACCACGTAGCCACAGGACAACCACTGGGCGTAGCTGAAGATGTTCTGGCCGATCCATGCGGGGGGCATGTACGCCAGCACTTCCTCGGCACTCGTGAGCTTGTCGAACTCCGCGCCTGCACGTGCCCGGTTGAGCAAGGAGTCATGGGTATGCACCACGCCCTTGGGGTTGCCTGTAGTACCCGAGGTGAAGAACATGGCAGCCACGTCGGTATGCGTGATTTTGGCCACTTCATCGCGGAAGAACGCCGGGTGAATCGCTGCGAATGCCTTGCCGGCGGCTTGCAACTCGTCCATGCCAGCCAACCCCGGCTGGTCGTAATTCCGCAGGCCGCGGGGGTCGTCAAAGTAGATGTGCTGAAGCTGCGGGCACTGCTCGCGCACCTCCAGCAGCTTGTCGACCTGCTCCTGGTCTTCAGCGAATGCAAAGCGCACTTCAGCGTTATTGATAGGGAACACGCACTCAGGGGCTGCAGCATCCTGGTAGAGCGGAATAGGCACAGCGCCCAGGCTTTGGACGGCCAGCATGGTGGCGTACAGGCGGGGGCGGTTGGCGCCCACTACCACCATGTGGTCACCGCGCTGCAAACCAGCTTGATGCAGCCCGGCGGCGAGATGCTCCACCATCACGGCCAGGTCGCCCCAGCTCAGTGATTGCCAGATGCCGTATTCCTTTTCGCGCATGGCAGCGGCCTGCGGGCGCTGACTCGCGTGCTGCAGCAGAAGCTGCGGAAATGTCGTGTGCGTACCCATTGCGTGTCACCTCGTTATGCCCGCTGCATGCTGGTCGCGGACTTTGGTATGGGGCGAATGGTAGGACGGCGTTTGACGTCAGGTTGTCGTTTGGACGACAATTCAGACGAATCTCGGTAGGTGTTTTCCCTTCGCTGAACGGCAACTTACACGCGGGTTACATGAAGCTTTCACCATGCCCCACACACGCACTGCACACGCCTCAGACGCCACGCTGCACCAGCGTCGTCGCCCACTGACTGACGCTGAGTTGGACGCCATTCCGTGGCTGCACTTGCTGGCCCCCACCGACCGGGAACGCGCCGTCGATGACCTGCGCATTGCAGAGGCCGCACCGGGCGAATACATGTGCCGCATGGGGCGCCCGGTGACCTACTGGTTCGGCGTGATTGACGGCCTGCTGAAGATGAGCACTGACAACGCAGAAGGCCAGACCATGACCTTCACCGGTGTTCCGCCCGGTGGTTGGTTCGGTGAAGGCACTGCACTCAAGCGCGAGACCTACCGTTACAACATTCAAGCCCTGCGCAAGAGCCTGGTCGCCGGTTTGCATGTGGATACCTTTCATTGGCTGCTGGACCACTCGATTGCTTTCAACCGCTTTGTGATGAACCAGCTCAATGAGCGCCTGGGTCAGTTCATCGCTGCACGCGAAATCGACCGCATGACCAACCCCGACATCCGGGTCGCCCGCAGTCTGGCCTCGCTGTTCAACCCCGTGCTGTACCCTGGCGTCGGAGAGGTGCTGCGCATCACCCAGCAGGAGCTGGCGTACCTGGCCGGCCTCTCGCGCCAACGGGTCAATGAAGCACTGAACGCCCTGGAGGCGCAAGGCTTCATCAAGGTGGAATACGGCGGACTGCGTGTCTTGGATTTACAAGCCCTGCGCTCCAAAGTATTCACCCGCCAGCTGCCCTGATGCCCCTCCTCTAAGATACGAGCCAACAACAGGGAACCACTATGCTGACAAGCGAAGAGCTGGAGGCACGCAGGCAGCACTTCCGCTTGCTGGAGCGCATCAGCCTGCCGATCTGGGTGTTCGACATCGACAAGAGCCGGGTGCACTGGGCCAACGATGCGGCACTCACCCTCTGGCGCGCGCAGGGACTGCCAGAGCTGTGCAGCCGCGATATGGGGGCGGACATGTCCGCCTCGGTAGCCAAACGGCTGCGGCAATACCAAAGCGACTTTGGGCAACACGACGCCAGCTTCAGCGAGCAGTGGACCATCTACCCCGCCGGCGTACCGGTTTCCATGAACATGCAGCTCAGCGGCATCCGCCTGACAGACGGGCGCATGGCCATGCTGTGCGAAAGCCGCATCATTGAACCGGACCGTCCCGAGGCACTGCGCTCGGTAGAGGCCCTGCTGCACACCGATGTGATGATCACGCTTTATGACCGGGAAGGCGTGGTGCTCTACCGCAATCCGGCTGCGCGCGAATCGGTGCCCAACCTCAACATGCGCATGGCTGAGCGCTTTCAGGACATCGAAGCGCTGGAGCGCATGCTGGCCATGCTGGAACTGCATGGTGAAGCCACACTGACACTTCCCGCCCACACCACCCGCAACCTGCGCTGGCACGAGGTGTCGGTGCGCCTGTGCCGCGATGCGGTACCCGGGCGCGACGCAGTGCTCATGAGCGAAGTCGATGTCACCGCCATCAAGCATGCGCAAGACCACTCGCAGTACCTCGCCCGGCACGACTCCCTGACCGGCCTGCCCAATCGCAGCCATGTGATGCAGCGCTTTGCCGACACCTTGCGTGACATGGGAGAAGGCGCTACCGAGGCTGCACTGATCTACATCGACCTCGATCACTTCAAGGACATCAACGACACCCTGGGCCACGCGGCGGGTGACGCCCTGCTGGTGCAGGTTGCCGAGCGCCTTCGGGCCATCACCCGCAGCAGCGACATGGTGGCCCGGCTGGGTGGAGATGAATTCCTCATCCTGATGGTGTCCCACAACATCCGCGAAGAAGTCGACCTGGTACGCAGGCGCCTGAGCAGCACGGTCGCGCAACCCATTCATATCCATGGTGCGGAAGTCATCGTCACGCCCAGTGTGGGTGTGAGCTTTTATCCCGAGCACGGCAAGGAGCTGGATACCCTGCTGCGCAATGCCGACCTCGCCATGTACAGCGCCAAAGAGAGCGGCCGCAACGCCCTCAACATCTTCGAGTCGCCCATGGCGCAGCGCGTGCAACAGCGGCTGGAGCTGGAAACCGAACTGCGCCACGCCCTGACGCGACAGGAGTTTGAGCTGTACTACCAGCCACGCGTGGACGTGGCCACCGGCCAGGTGCGTGGGGCGGAAGCGCTGATCCGCTGGAACCACCCGCAGCGCGGGCTGGTAGGGCCGGACGCCTTTATTCCGACCTGCGAGAGCACGGGCATGATCAACGCCTTGGGCGACTGGGTGTTTGAGCAGGCTGCGCGGCAGCAAGTGCAATGGGCCCGCGAAGGCTTGGACCTGAAGATTTCTGTCAACCTTTCGCCCCGCCAGTTCCGTGACCCGGAGCTGCTGAACCGCTTGGCCCGCATCGTCACCGCCACTGCGGCACAGCCCGCGCGGCTGGAGCTGGAGCTCACCGAGTCCATGCTGCTCGGAGTGGCGCCCCACACCCATGAAACGCTGGACGATTTGCGGCGCATGGGCTTCTCCATCAGCGTGGACGACTTCGGCACCGGCTACTCCAACCTGGCCTACCTGAACCGTTTTCCGATTCAAGTGCTGAAGGTGGACAAAACCTTTGTGCAGGACATCGAGGCCAACCGCCCGGTGGCCGAGCTCATTGTGTCCATGTGCCGGCTGATGCAACTGCACATCGTGGCTGAAGGGGTGGAAACTCCGGCCCAATTGGAGTGGGTGCAGACCCAGGGCATTGGGCAATACCAGGGCTATCTGTTTGCAAAGCCCTTGCCTGCAACAGCTTTTGTAGAGAGAGTGCGGGCATAGCGCGAAGCAAACCGTCCGGGAATGAGAAAATACAGGCCATGACAAACACGACTGAACGCCCCGCCCTGCCCGACCACCTGTCTATCGACCCCCGCAGCCCTCACCATGTGGCTGCGGTGTTCGAGCACGACATCGGCATCCGCTTCAACGACAAAGAGCGCATGGACGTGGAGGAATATTGCGTCAGCGAAGGCTGGATCAAAGTGCCCGCCGGCAAGACCGTGGACCGCAAAGGCAAGCCCCTGCTGATCAAGCTCAAGGGCAAGGTTGAAGCCTTTTACCGCTAACGCAGCCACCGCTTGGTGATGGGCCCTCAAGACCGGGATGGGGACGCTGCCGCGCCCCGCCAGATCGGGCTGATTCCGCTCATCGTTTTTTGGTGCGTGGTGATGGGCCTGCTGTATGCCGGCATGAGCGTCTACCTGCAGCCCAAAAAGGCTCAAGTGCTGGCTAATGGCGACCTGATCATCCCGCGCGCCTTGGACGGACATTTCTACACCACAGGCCGCATCCAGGGCGTGGAAGTCACGTTTCTGGTGGATACCGGTGCGTCGCTGGTCACGGTTAGCGAAGCGTTTGCGCGCAAAGCCGGGCTGACCGGTGGCACCCCCACCACCTTCCGCACCGCCAACGGAGATCGCCCCGGGCGCGTGGTCGAGGGCGCGAGCCTTTCCATCGGCCCGGTGGACGCACGCAACATCAAAATTGGTGTGGGCTTACACGGAGGGGAGGACGACGAAGCGCTCCTGGGCCAGTCCTTCCTGTCCAAGTTCGACATCACGCTCAACAAAGACCACATGGTCCTCAAACCCCGCTAATGCTGGCCTGCCAGGCCATTTAGTAGCAAAATCTGCCTCTAGCGCTCATGGAATGTGCGCGAGCAGCTCTCAAAATAATAGCAACCGCACCATGACCGATCAGACTCCTCCCCGCCCCGTCCTGCGCCGCGCGCCACCGCCCGCCCTGGAGGCAGCAGCCCCCACCGGCGCACGCCGTGCACCGCCTCCCGTCGCATCCCGCGCGCCGGGCAACCGCGCCATTCCCCAGGGCCAAAGCAACACCGCAGCCCATGGCGCCGGCGGCACCGTGCGGCTGAACAAACGCATGGCCGACCTCGGCATGGCATCGCGCCGGGAAGCTGACGAGTGGATAGCCAAAGGCTGGGTCAAGGTCAACGGCAAGGTGGCCGAGATGGGCATGCAGGTGCTTCCCGATGTGCGCATCGAGATCGACAAGCAGGCCCAGGGCCAGCAGGCCAACCAGGTCACCATCCTGCTGAACAAGCCGCTGGGCATCGTGAGCGGGCAAGCCGAGGACGGGCACGAGCCCGCCATCAAGCTCATCCAGCCCCAGAACCGCTGGCGCGATGACAACGCGCGCTTCTTCTTCCACGGCAGCCAGCTCAAAAGCCTGGTGCCCGCCGGCCGGCTGGACATTGACTCCACCGGCCTGCTAGTGCTGACACAAGACGGCCGCGTGGCCCGCCAGCTCATTGGTGAAGACTCGGTGATGGAAAAGGAGTATCTGGTGCGCGTGGCTTACACCGGCGTGGAAAACCCCGGCGCGGCCAACTCACCGGCGGCGACGTACCCGGCGCTCGCTGGACGCGGCAAACCACAACAGCTGATTCGCCTGGACGATGACGACCCGGTCACCAGCGATGTGCAAAGCGTGTTCCCCCCCGAGAAGCTGCAACTGTTGCGCCACGGCCTGATCCTGGACGACCAGCGCCTGAAGCCCGCCAAAGTGGAATGGCAGAACCCGGAGCAGCTGCGCTTTGTGCTGACCGAAGGCAAGAAACGCCAGATCCGCCGCATGTGCGAGCTGGTCGGCTTGAAGGTGGTGGGCTTGAAGCGGGTGCGCGTGGGCAAGGTCATGCTAGGCAATCTTCCGGTGGGCCAGTGGCGCTACCTGCTGCCGCACGAAAAGTTTTAATCACAAGGCGCCTATGCCCACACCGCCCCGCACCAAGGTCTCCGCCAAAGCCATCGCCACAGACCTGCGGGGCGCAGCCCAGCTGGCCACCCAGGCCACCTTGGGAGTAGCGCGCATGGCCGAAGGCGTGCACCAGTCGGTGCTTGGCACGTTGGGCGCACGGGGCGACACCAGCAGCACCCTAACAGGCAGCCACCCGCAAGCCACCGGCCTGACCGGCTGGGTGTACAGCGCAGTGCGCGGAATCACCGCCCTGGTGGGCAAGTCGGCAGATACTGCCTTGCGCGCCCTCACCCCTTGGCTGGAAACCGCCGGCGCGCAGCCCCCCGAATCCCCCCAACGTGCCGCCGTAGTGGCAGCACTCAATGGCGTACTGGGCGACCACTTGGCCGCCACCGGCAACCCGCTGGCCACGCCGATGAGCTTGCGCTTTAACGGCGCTGTGCTGGACCCTGGCCAGATGCCGGCCCCGGCGGCTGTGAGCGGCAAGCTGCTGATCGTGCTGCACGGCCTGTGCATGAACGATCTGCAGTGGGAACATGCAACGGCAGACGGCTCCCCCACCAGCCACGCCGCCGCACTGGCGGACGCCCATGGCTACACCCCTGTTTTTGTGCGCTACAACACCGGCTTGCACATCTCGGTCAATGGTGCAGCGTTGTCAGAAAAACTCGGCGAGCTTGTGGCCCAGTGGCCTGTGGCGGTGGAGAGCATCACCGTGCTGGTGCACAGCATGGGCGGGCTGGTGGCACGCAGTGCCTGCGCCACCACGGAAGCAAACGCAGCTCCGTGGCGAGCCCTGCTGAAGTCCATGGTGTTTTTGGGCACGCCCCACCACGGAGCGCCGCTGGAGCGGGCGGGCAATTGGGTCGATGTGGTGCTGGGCAGCACGCCGTATTCACGCCCGTTGGCCAAGCTGGGGCAGCTGCGCAGTGCCGGCATCACCGACCTGCGCTACGGTTTGGTCCTGGAGTCTGACTGGAAAGGCCTAGACCGCTTCCGCCGCCAGCCCGACCGGCGCACCCACCTGCCCTTGCCCGGGGGAGTGGACTGCTACACCGTGGCCGCCACCGTAGCCAAACCGCGCAGCCTGCTGGCCGAGCGCCTGGTTGGCGATGGCTTGGTACCCCTGCACAGCGCTTTGGGCCGGCACGACGATGCCGGCCGTACGCTGCACTTCCCCAAAAACCGGCAAGCCGTGGTGTACCGCCTCAACCACATGGAATTGCTCAGCAGCCCCGTGGTGCGAGAGCTGTTGGTCAATTGGCTGGCCTGAGCCTGTCACAACGGCCCCTTAAGCACGGCGCTCTGCGTCTTCGAGGGCCAGCAACAGGCTGGTGCGGTGCTCGCGGGCGACTTCCTGCCAATGCAGGCCGCTGATCGCTCCCTCCAGAGCCCAAAGCAGGTTCAAGCTGGCGTTACCGCCTTGGCGCTTGACTTGGAGGTAAGCCGCCACCGAACCCAGGCGATGCAGGTCCGCCACGGTGTGGATGCCTGCGGCGATCAGCATCGCCTGTGACTTGGGGCCCAGATTGGGCAGATGGGCAAGGTGGTTGACCATGGGCGAATCTCGTAACCGTTAACTGGGTGCAGATACGGCTGTCGTATGAACTTCTTGAACCCAAAAACCTAAAGCGGACCGGATACCTCGGAGCTCAACTCGCTGACCAGTCACTGGCAAAGGCCCCACGACACGTCCTTGAACACATACCTTGCCGCTAACTGCCTCATAACGAAATGTGAAGTGCTGTTTGCACCCCTTCCCAGAACTACTGCGGGGCTCTGCCTCCAATACAACAACAGTGACTCCAGTTTGGAACTCCCCTGAGAGGTAAACCATGCCATAAAAATAACCCAAGGGCGCAGCGACCAAGACACCAGCAATAAACACTGACATCAACGGAAAACCAAGTAGCACCCTAAAAATGTGTGTGGGTATCTTTTCTTGCATCACATCGCTGAGGCGACTATGCCAAGAAGGAATGCACCAAAAGCCCAACAACAGAATTCCGCCAAGGGTAAAAATAAGCCGCCAAGCCCATGTAGTCAGCTTCGTAGTCGCGATGAGTGAGTCCGTCATTTCAGCTGTAAACCCACAGCCTAGAGCCAAAAGCAGAAAGCCTGCGACCAAAACCCAAGTGCGTTGTTTTACATTCATTCTCATAGAGCTCATTGTGCCCACCAGCCCCCCCCCCCCTCTTGAAATCGGCGCCCTCGCCCATAATTGAGGGTTGCCCGCGCCGCAGGCAGCAAGACTTGCGGCGCACATCGCTTTTTTGAGACTCAGAGACTGAACTATGACCAAGCAAACCATGAATTTCCAGGCCGAAGTAGCCCAGCTGCTGCACCTGGTGACGCACTCCCTGTACTCCAACAAAGAGATTTTCCTGCGCGAGTTGATATCCAATGCCTCTGACGCCTGCGACAAGCTGCGCTTTGAAGCCATCAACAACAGCGGCTTGTACGAGAACGACTCCGAGCTGAAAGTGAAAGTCACCTTCGACAAGGACGCCAAGACGCTGACCATCACAGACAACGGCATTGGCTTGTCGATGCAGGAAGCTATCGACAACCTGGGCACGATTGCCAAGAGCGGCACCAAAGACTTTGTGAGCAAGCTGACCGGCGACCAAAAGGCCGACAGCAACCTGATCGGCCAGTTCGGCGTGGGCTTTTACTCCGGCTTTATCGTGGCCGACAAAATCACCGTGGAATCCCGCCGTGCCGGCCTGAAGGCCGATGAAGCCGTGCGCTGGGTGAGCGACGGCGGCGCCAGCGGTGGCGGTGCGTTTGAGGTGGAAGCCATCTCGCGCGAAGCCCGCGGCACCAGCGTCATCCTGCACCTGCGCGAAGACGCTACTGATTACTCCCAGGCCTGGAAGGTCAAGGGCATCATCAACAAATACTCCGACCACATCAGCCTGCCCATCCTGATGGAAAAGGAAGAGTGGAAAGACGGCGAGTTGATCAACCCGTCGGATGAGGCCGGCGGCCGCCAGCCCGGTGGCATGGTCAAGACCGGCGAGTGGGAAACCGTCAACAAAGCCAACGCCATCTGGAGCCGTGCCAAGAAGGACGTCACCCGAGAGCAGTACGACGACTTTTACAAGCAGATCAGCCACGACTTTGAGGCGCCCCTGGCCCACACCCACAACCGCGTGGAAGGCAGCACCGAATACACCCAGCTGCTGTACATCCCGGCCAAGGCCCCGCACGACCTGTACAACCGCGACCACAAAGGCGGGCTCAAGCTGTATGTGAAGCGCGTGTTCATCATGGACGACGCCGAGGCCCTGCTGCCCAGCTACCTGCGTTTTGTGAAAGGCGTGGTGGACTCCGCCGACCTGCCCCTGAACGTGAGCCGCGAACTGCTGCAGGAAAGCCGCGACGTGAAAGCCATCCGCGACGGCAACACCAAGCGCGTGCTCTCCATGCTGGAAACCCTGGCCAAGAACGACAAGGCTCCTGAGGCCGGCACGGATGGCGTGACTGACGTGCTTAGCGCCGAAGACAAGGCCGAGCAGGAAGCCAACTTGGGCAAGTACACCAAGTTCTATACCGAATTCGGCGCGGTGTTGAAGGAAGGCTTGGGCGAAGACTTCGGCAACAAGGACCGCCTGGCCAAGCTGCTGCGCTTCGCAAGCACCACCAGCGACACCGCCACTGTTAGCCTGGCCGACTACAAGGCGCGCATGAAGGAGGGCCAAGAGGCCATCTACTACATCACCGCCGAAACGCTGGCCGCTGCCAAGAACAGCCCGCAGCTCGAAGTGTTCAAGAAAAAGGGCATTGAAGTGCTCTTGATGACCGACCGCGTGGACGAGTGGGCCCTGAACTACCTGCACGACTTTGACGGTACGCCGATGCAGTCCGTCGCCAAGGGCGCGGTGGACCTCGGCAAGCTGCAGGACGAGAACGAGAAGAAGGCCGCTGAAGAAGCCGCCGAAACCTTCAAGCCCGTGCTGGCCAAACTGAAAGAAGCACTCAAAGACAAAGCCGACGACGTGCGCGTGACCACCCGCCTGGTCGACAGCCCCGCCTGCCTGGTGGTGCAAGACGACGGCATGAGCACCCAACTGGCCCGCCTTCTCAAGCAAGCCGGCCAGAGCGCGCCCGAAGTGAAGCCCGTGCTGGAAGTGAACGCTGACCACCCGTTGGTGAAAAAGCTGGATGGCTCGGTGCATTTCCACGACCTGGCCCACATCCTCTTCGACCAAGCCTTACTGGCCGAAGGCGGCTTGCCAGCTGACCCTGCGGCTTATGTGAAGCGGGTGAACGCACTGCTGGTGTGATGCAGGCGGATTGGGGACAAACAAGCCTCTAGCGCCCACCGCATATGCGCGAGCAGCTACTTAATTTGTAGCAAACAGCAGAAGAGTAAAGCCCCGCAGTCGTGAGACTGCGGGGCTTTTTCCTGGGCGAACTCAGGCAGCCATGCAGCCCGTGCGCAGCGCATACGCCCACTCCGGCCGCCCGCGCAGATCCGCCAAACGCGCCATGGGTTCAAAGTCGTAAGGCACGCTGTGCAGCGCAGCGCTCCAGGCTCCCGCTACGCGTTCAATGATGGCATAGCGGGCGTCGGGCGATCCGTTTTCTACGACGTGCTCCATCGGCTCCAAGTCGTTATAGGCTGCCAAGCCCACGCTGCCGGGGTTGCACAACAACTGCCCGGCAAGCGAGCGCAAAGCACGGGGAATATGCGTGTGCCCGCAGGCGACGACAGCAGCGGTGATGTCGCCCAGCCGGGCTTGTATTTCATCCGCAGTCGCTGGCTCGGTTCCGCCATGCACCGCGTTTTCAAAGAAGTAATGCAGATCACTGGTGGGCGTTCCATGGCACAGGAACACATCGCCATCCAGCAGCTGCGTAGCTGGCAGCGAACGTAACCAAACCAGCTCTTCCGCACCAAGCTGCGAGTAGGCGTATGCATCCGATGCGCCACGCTGCTCTTCGGTGTGGGTCAGGATCTGGCGCTCGTGGTTACCTGCCAGGCTCAACCAGCCACTGGCCATCAGGTAGCGGGCCGTTTCCAGCGGCAACAAAGGGCCGGACAGGCTGTCGCCCAAATTGACGATGCGGTCCACGCCTCGCAGGCGAATGTCAGCCGCCACCGCCTCCAATGCGGGAAGGTTGCCGTGAATATCGGAGATGAGGGCAATACGCATGATGCTGACATTACCACCCGGCTAGACGGCAAGCGCCACATCGTTGCACGCCGGAATTCCGCTGGACGACTGCACTTGATTACGCCCTGCGGTCTTGGCGGCGTACAGTGCCTGATCAGCACAGTCGATCACGGCTTCCAGCGACTCAATGCCACCGCGAGTTTGTCCGTCCGGTGCACATGCATAGCCCACCGAAAACGTGAAGCGGACATTGCGGCCATCCTTGATGCGCACCGACTGCCTGCCGGCCTCGTCCACCAGCCGCTGGGCAAAGCGGCCGGCTTCTTCGGCAGAGCAGGCGTGCAAGAGCACACAAAATTCTTCGCCGCCGTAACGCACAGCAATATCGGAGAGGCGGGTCAACTGCGACAACATGCGGGCGGCATGCGCCAGCACGGCATCGCCCCCTGCGTGGCCATAGCTGTCGTTGATACGCTTGAAGTTGTCGATGTCCATCAAGACCAGCGCATAGCCCCCCGCTTGCCACTGGTGGGGCTTGGCAACAGCCATCTCAAAGAATGCGGTGCGGGTGTAAAGGCCGGTCAGGCCATCACGGCGCAGCCGGTCACTCATCTCGTGGTGTTGGCGCTGACTCACCATCACGATAAACACCACGGTGGCCACCGTGAAGTACAAAGCAGCCACGCACAAGGCCACGATCTGGGCGGGCGAGTTCGCAACGGTGGACACCAGCATGGCCTGGCCATTGAGTGCCATGCCTGCCCGCACGAAAAAGGCCAATGCACTGAGTCCGTGAATCATGTTCAAAACCACCCGCCACTGCGTTCCATGCCGCCCGGGGGCCATGGCCACCATCAATGCAGCCAGCACCAGCTGAAAGCCAATGGCCATTGACATGGAAAAAACGCCAAACTGTGCATCCGTTTCTAGGAAATAGACGGCCAATACCCCTGACAGGCCGACCGCACTGCTCAGTGCCACGCTGCTTGCGGGTGCCTCCACCTGCAAGAGTTTGGCGTAAGCCAGCATCGTGAACGGCACAACGGCCAACATGGCCAGATTCGCGACCAGATACGTCAGAACCCAGGGGGCCTTACCGCGAAAGAAGAACAGCAGAAAGGCGAATGAGGCGAAGGCGAGACTCGCAGACCATTGACGCAAACCCAAGCGCTTGGAGGCCGCACCCCGTGCAAGCAAGGCACAGAGAATGGCAAGACTGAACGCCAGCAGACTCGTGGCGAATACCAATGTGGCGGCATCCAGCCGCAGGTGACCCGTTGTATACAAAACCACTCCCTGATGCCTGACGGGTGTGCCTCTGTGGGAACTACCACGCCCTCGTTTTTTTGATGTCAACGACTCAGCAAATATTGTTCCATGGAGAAGCGGCCATAGAACTGAAAATTACTTTATTTCCAGACTTGCCCCTCAGGCAAGCAGCCCAAAGGCTTGACCGATATCATGAAAGCTCGATTCCCAACCCCGAGATCGGCAAGCCTCTTGTGGACACTCCCCTTCTGACCGCACCCGACGTCCGCCAACGCATCTGGCAGGAACTGCAGCGTGCCATGCAAGACCGGCACCACGAATGGCGAACCCCCGTGCTGGCCACGGTGAACGCAGATGGCTTGCCGCAAGCACGCACCGTCGTGCTCCGGCATGCAGATGCACGGCAGGCAACCTTGCAATTTTTCACCGACAAGCGCAGTCCCAAGGTTGCAGAGTTGGAGGCGGCGCCCTCTGTAGCGCTGGTGTTCTGGAGCAAACGGCTTAGCTGGCAGTTGCGGATCCAAGCCACGGCAACGGTGCAACGTAGCGGTCCGGAGGTGGATGCGGTGTGGACGCACGTCAGCCAATCTCCCGCTGCAGGGGACTACCTCTCGGCCAAGGCGCCGGGGGATGTGTGGGAAGAAGACGCCTCAGACACCCCATCCGACAACACGCAGCACTTTCTTGGGATCGTCACTCTGCAGATTCAAAACATGGACTGGCTGGAACTGGCGCGCACGGGCCACCGGCGGGCTGTGTTTACCGCAGACCAGTGGGAATGGCGTGTGCCATGACGTACACGGATGCCCGCGTTGGCGGCAGGGCTTGCCATCGTGCGCTACAAACGGGTGTCAGCATCTTCTGACTGTCTGTTGGGGCTGAGCCCATGTCTGTACCCGTTGAGAAAAATGCACCCCCTGCTTCGTGTGATGCATTGACCGTGATGTTTGATGGCACGTGCCCCTTGTGCCGTCGTGAGATAGGTATGTACCAATCCTTGGACCCTTTGCAAGACGTGCAATGGCTGGATGTGAGTGCGCCACAAGCCGGGCTCTCCCCTGAAGAACAGGCACGACTTATGGCCCGCTTTCACGTGCGACTGCCGGATGGACGCATGCTCAGTGGAGCCGCCGCTTTTGTGGAGTTGTGGCTCACCATGCCGGGTTGGCGCTGGCTGGGACGGATCGGCCGGCTGCCCGGTGTAACGCCGATCTTGGAGCTAACCTACCGGGGCTTCCTGCATCTGCGCCCTCACCTGCAGAAGCTAATGCTCGCCGCAGAGGCTCGACGCTTGCGGGCGGACCAACAGCCCAAGCGCTGAGGCCCGTCTGCCGTTAGCTCGATCTGGCAACCTGGATCATCCAGGCAAAGAGTTGCTCCAGGTCATAGTCGCCACCATGCCCCTGATCCCAGGGCATGGCAAAGTCCACGGCATAGCCTTGGTTCTGTAAGGCGATTGCCAGAATCACCGGAATGGCCAGCGAGGTATCGCGGTCGATCGTGCCATGGCGGATGCGCCAGCGTTTGGCATTGCGCGCATCCCTGCTGCCGATGTATTGCATGGCATTCATCATCTTCACCAGCTTGTCTTCCGCACGCACCGCACCGTTGGCCGTGTTGCGCTGCACCGAGAAATCTGTGAAGTGCCGGTTATCTGTTGCAGGGGTGCCGAACAGGTTGTTCTCACCGCTAGAGGCATCCAGTGCATCGAATGCGGGAGGCAACTTCATGCGGCCTGCATAGCGAACAAAGGCCTCAAAGTCGAGGCTGCGCACTTTGCCTCCTTGGATGTTGAGCCAGCTGTATTTCCCTAAATCTTTGCCTGCATCCAGTTGGCCCTGTGCGGAAGAGAGCACATAGCCCGATACCCAGTCCTTGAAACTGCCGTTACCTGCCGCGTCCAGCGTCAGGGTCTGCCCTTGGGGCGACTTCAGTTTCAAACTGTTGACGTAAGCAGGAAACAAGGGCTTGAGCTCGTTGGACACCTTGATCTGCTCAGGCGTCAGGGTACCGGCCACCTCTTTGCGAACCATGTTGAAGTCCAGCATGCTCACCTGGATAGCCCGGTAATCGTTCACCCCGTTAAACAGCCACTCGTGCGCGGCGTCGGCATGCTCAAGGTTGGTAATCGGGCAGTAGGCCGACACCGCAAAAATGTCGTCCCGCCCCGGCGCTGCGCCTATGGCTTGCAGATAGGGCTCGTAGTCCGGGGAGTTGCCGCTGGCACCTAACAAGGCAGACAAAGCGCCACCGGCGCTCGTGCCGTTGGAAATGATTTTCTCCATGTCGCCGGGCAATACGCTGGCGTTCAAGCGCAAGTAGCGCACCGCGGCTTTCAGGTCCACGATGGCTGCCGGCGCTTTGCCGGTGAAGGCACCATCGGCATCCTTCAAGGTGCGTCCCCGTGCGCCGGGAGATGCGACTACAAAGCCCTTGAGCAAAGCCGCCGCGATGGTGCTGGGCTTGCCAGCGCTGGGGCCCTGGGTTGCCGCTTGCGCAGTACCCGGCTTGGCGGGCATGTAGCCGCCGACCTGGTTGGGGAAAAACACCGGCGCCGTACGGGCATCGAAGTCTCCCACCTTGGCGTTTTGGTAGTAAGCCTCCGGCACATAGATATTGATCACCTGGTAGGCGGCATCCACCGGCTTGGCGACGTACGGCACCCCTAGGTAGGCCCGCACTGCGATGCTTTGCCCGCCCACCGACACCGTTTGCTTTTCAAAACGCGTGGGGTCCAGGCGCAATGCATCGGGCGCTGTGGCGGCTACAGCGTCACTCTTGGTTGATGAACAGGCTGCGCCCATCAGCACAGCGGTACCGGCCAGACAAGCCAGCGTGGCACGGCGGGAAATGGAAGACGACATTCGAAAACTCCTTGGGGGAGCATGCTAACGAGTGACCGTGAAGCGCAGATGTAGCAACCGTAAAGCCACGTATTCAGCGTGCCTTACCGGGCATCATGGAGCGCAACACGCCGTCCTTGACCACATAGTGGTGGTAGAGGGCTGCTACCGCATGCAAGCCGGCCAGCCACACAATGGCATCGCCCAGAAACTGGTGCACATCCCCCCAATCGGCAGCTTCAGAAAAGGGCAGCTGCTGCGTCCATGGCAACTCGTTGATGCGGATGCCCCCCAGCAGTGTGAGCGGGTGGGATTCAGTACCCAGGGCCATGAGCGCAGTGAACGGCGTTGCCAACAGCAGCGCCCAGAGAACGATGTGTGTTCCCTGGGATGCCAGCTTCATCCAGGTCGCCATGTCGAACTTCGGCACAGCAGGACGGAACAGCACCCACAGCAAGCGCAACAAGGTTGCGAAGAACACAAAGATACCCAGGCTCTCGTGCCAGACGATGTCCAGCCGCGTGGAGGGGTCCACGCCGTCGCGCATGAGGCGCCCGAATCGCTCAGGCCCCAGAACGAAAGCCACCGTCACCGCCAATGCGGTAATCCAGTGGAATGCGCGGCTGACAGTGTCGTATTTGGATGATGCGGATGGTTTCATGGCTACTCCCTAAATGGGAACAGTATGGACCTTTCAGATTAAGCCAAGCTGAAGGCTGTGCTCCGGCCGTCAGGCATATTCGCCCGGCTCGCGCACATCGGCAAAGCGCTGCTTGATCGACGCCCGCTCTTCTTTGGCAGATAACAGGGCCTCAACACAATCCTTATCCAACAAGCCGGCATTGGCTTCTGCGCGCAACTCGGCGCACACGGCTTCGTCATCCCACGAGTTTTTGTAGGCCCGGCGGTTGCTGAGCGCGTCATACACATCGGCCACCGCCACAATGCGCCCCTCCAGGGGTATCTGCTCCATGGTCAGCCCACGCGGATAGCCTGAGCCGTCGCCCCGTTCATGATGGGTAGATACGATGTTGCGCATGATCTGCTCCTGCATGCTGCCCTGCAGCCCCAGGTCCTGGCTGATACGGCCGATGATGCTCTCGCCCATGGCCACATGGCGCTTCATGATCTCGTACTCGGCGGCGTCCAAGCGGCCGGGCTTGAGCAGGATGTGGTCCGGGATACCGACTTTGCCGATATCGTGCAGCGGGGAGAACAACTCCAAGTACTCGATGTAAGCATCACTCAAGTCATGGCTCACGGCCAAAGCACGTGCCATGATGCGGGAGTAGTACGCAATGCGCTCCAGATGCTGGCCGGTTTCAAAGTCCCGTGATCGGGCCAAGTCCACCGCGACCTGAATGGCACTCACAATGCCGCGCGCCAATCGGCGTTGGGTCAAAAACAAGTGGGCAATCAGATCTGTGAATTCGCGCAGCTCTTCCACATCCGCATCTGTGAAAGCATGGAGTTGCCTGGAGTCGTAAAAGAGGAAACCCGCCAGCACATCGCCCTGGTAGACCGGCGTTGTCACGCTGGATTGGTAGTGGTGATGTTTGAGCCAATAGTTGGGGATGGACGGGGACTGGAAGGTCTCAGCCATGTTGTGGATGACCCGGGTTCCACGCTGCAGAGCCAGCTCCGAGAGCGTGGGCACATCCGCCAAAGCGACTTCATAGTGCTGCAGAGCTCCATCGTCACGGTTGTTGCTGACAAGGGTCTTCAAAAGCCCGGTATGAGGATCGTGGGTCACCACAGCAATACGGTCCACCACCGCAACCCGGCTATTCACCAGGCGGTGAATCATCTCTAACTGGGGGGCAAGCCCACCATACGGCGCAGACTCCACCACATGGTGCGGTGAAAGCGCAGACAAAATGGGGTACAACTTCATGGCCGCCATTGTTGCGCTTTATCGAGTCCTTGCGTAAAAAATTGGCACCGTTATCCGTCCATCAGATCGCTTGTTTCACACTACATTCAACCTATGAAAACCATTCTCCGCACCTCCCTCTTGGCCATGGCCCTGCTGACCCAGAGCGCCTTCGCACAAAATGCCGTGAGCGCGGCAGCCGCCAAAGAAGAAGGCGCTGTCGTCACCTCCAGCGGTCTGGTGTATCGCAGCCTCAAAGACGGAACAGGTGCCAGCCCCAAAGCCACCGACAAAGTCACGGTGCACTACAAAGGCACCTTTCCGGACGGGCGCGAATTTGACAGCTCCTACAAGCGCGGCCAGCCGATTGACTTTCCGCTCAACGGAGTGATCCCCTGCTGGACCGAAGGTGTGCAGCGCATGAAGACAGGCGGCAAAGCCAAGCTGACCTGCCCACCGGAAATCGCATACGGTGCCCGTGGTGCAGGTGGCGTGATCCCCCCGAATGCGACGCTGGTGTTTGAGGTTGAACTGCTGGGCGTGAACGGCAAATAAAGAGCAGATGGAGGGAAGCCACGGCATGCGCAACACATGCCAGGTTGTAAACCATTGGCTCCGACTTGACGCATGCCCCTGATTGACACATTTATGTCCCCCATCCGCATACTGATCGCCGAAGATCACACCATGCTGGCTGATGCGCTACAAATGCTGCTGTCTACCCAAGCGGACATGAAATGCATTGGCATCGCTACCAATGGCCATAGTGCTGTAGAGCAGAGCAAGAATTTGCATCCTGATGTACTTTTGCTTGACTTGGGACTTCCAGGCCTTGATGGCTTGGGTGTAATGAAGGCACTGCACGCCATGGAAGCAGCCCCACGCACACTGGTGGTTACTGCGCGTATGGATGCGGGCTCTGTGCGAGCTGCACTTGCGCTTGGTGCAACGGGTTATGTTCCGAAAAATGAAAGCAGCAGCGAGTTGCTGCTCGCCATCCGCCGGGTAGCTCAAGGTCGACGCTACATCAGCAACGACATCGCCAGCCTGTTTGTGGATGATTCGGTGACTGAAGCCACTGAAATCAAACTCACCAACAGCGAAACCACGATCCTGCAACTTGTCGGTGAGGGGCTGACGAGTAGAGAAATCGCGTTGAAGCTCAACATTAGTGAGGGCACTGTCCGCAAGCACAGGGAAAACCTGCGAAGCAAGCTTGGTATCCGCAACAGCGCCGAAATGGCCGCATACGCCATACGTACACAAGGCGGAAGCACTCAGCCTGGAGATCTCTAGCCTCATCCACTCGCAACAACCTCGCCTACGGTCTTGCTATGTTGAGTGCTCAGGCCACACAGCGTGAAAACTGATCCACGACCCGGGGCGCTCATCAACGCAATATCTGCAGTCATGTACGCTGCTTGCGCTCTGGCAATCGCCAAGCCCAATCCGTGGCTTTCGTCAGCGTGCCTGTCATCAAAACTGCGATAGGCGTCGAACAACAAAGCCTGCTGCTCGACAGGAATTCCACGACCGCTGTCGCGAACCTCGATACAAAGCTGACGTCCTGAACGATACCCTCGACGCAAGCGCACTCCTACATACACCGCACCTGCATCGGTGTTTTTGATGGCATTGCTGATCAAGTTTAGAAGAATGGATTCGAGCATCCTACGGTCGCTCCACACGGCTTTGTTCCGCAGCTTTTCCATTGCGGCGAACCGCAGCACCAGGCCTTTGGCCTTGGCTTGGTCGTCGAACAAGGCCCGCAGGTGCTCAAACAGGTCCACTAATTCGACGTGGGATATTTGCAACCTGAGCGTGCCGGACTGCAAGCGCGATAACTCCAACAGGCGACTTACTTGTGCATGCAGCTCACCCAATGCACTTTCCATCTTCGGCAAAACATGGCCCAACGCATCCGCGCTGCTTTGAGGATCGGTATGCTTCAGGACGCCGAAGAACAATCCAATCGCCTGAAGAGGCTGTTTCAAATCGTGGCTCACCCCGGCAAGAAAAAGTGATTTGGTTTGGGAAGCGTTCTCAGCCTGGTCCTTGCTCAGTTGCAAGTCCGCAATCAACTTCTGATTTTCGTATCGCAAGCGCACGGTCTCGCGGTGCATCCTGTGGGAGTCGTGCGCATATCGGGTAATCACCCCCAAGAACATCACTGTCATACCCGCCAGTACAAGCTGCTCATTCTGGCCACTGCGCACCATGAGATACATGTATGGAATCAAAATAGGCAGGACAAATGCAAGAAAGGCCGGCGGATGCACCGACAAGGGCGTAACCGCAACGGCAATCAACCCGGCCATGATGGAGCCGGCAAGCAATTGCGCTACGGGTTGGTTAATGTCCACGTACAACCATGTAAACGCACCCCAACTCGCGCCAGACGCCAGTGACGACAAGGTGTACACCAGCAATACATCTGCATGACGCTGTGGATCGTCCATACGAGTTCGCGAACGCCACATGAACGCCTCGCGCGCCGCATTCGCGATCACGCTGAACACCGCCCAAGCTGCAATGACGCCATTGGCGACCCGGCCATGCATCAACCACATGCAAACACTGCTCAGCAAAACGACCGCCACCAATGGAAAGTGCAAGTCGAAAACAAAGTAATGGGCAAACGCCTGCTTCTCAAACTGAGCCAGCGTTTGGGTCTGCGTTTTGGGAGCCATGAACGTTGGACCGCGGGTGTGGAAATCGGGCCTCCACTATGCCACTTACCTACCGCCTTCAGACCATAGTCCGACTGGACTAACCACCACCAAATGCAGACGTTTTATACGCACTTGTGCGTATGAAAACCGCGTCTTCTACGCACTGCAACGAATTGCGACTGGCAATTGCTACTTTTAGTCTCGCTCTGTCAACAACTGTCGCACACCAAGCGACTCCATTCAGGGAGCCCCCATGTCGTTCATCCAGTCCATTTCTCATCGAGTGCTCGCATTTACGTTCTTCATTGGGATAGGTGCTGCTGCCCATGCCGTAGTCAACCAACCTCTGACCCAATACACCGACTTCAACAGCTTTGCAGCGGCGACCGGTCCGCTGCAAACTGAAAGCTTCAACAGTTATTTCGCCGATCAAGCGGCCAACAACCTCAACTTCGGAGCGTTCGTAGGACACAACAGCCTGCAGATCGATGCGCCCGACTTGAACTACAGTATTGACGGCACCACCAATGTTTACACGGATCTCTCCTATGGTGGCTGGTTTGACCTCCGCTTCAATGCACCGGTGATGGCCTTCGGTGCCAGATTTTCCGGACTGAGCTCCCGGATTCGTCTTGGGATTGACGCGGACAGCCTAGCGGGCTACGGCTCGTATTACCACTTGGGCAGTTATCAAGCTACAGCGAGTATTGATAACACCCCCCAATTCATCGGCTTCACATCCACACAAGCGTTCAACCGCATCACCTTTGTTTCCGATGGTTGCTGCAGCGCAAGATTCGCTTTGGACAACGTGGTCCACACCAGTGCGTTAGCGCCCGTAACTCCAGCAGTTCCCGAACCCGAAACATACGGCATGCTGCTGGCTGGCTTGGGGGTCATGGGTGCAGTGGTACGTCGGCGCAAGCAAACAAATTGATGGCTCTGGTTCTCGTGATGCACAGTACCGGTTTGTTCAGAGGACGTTCACTTCCGGGACGCAAGCTATCTGCTTTAACAGTCTCAACTGCGCTCTTCCTCGGCACACTGATGTGTGTTCCGCCACCGCTACAAGCTCAACCGACCGCAGAAGATGCGCCGCCGCCATCAACGTTGGCCGCCGACATGTTTGAGACCGTGACTAAACTGCAGGTCACTGTGAAGGACATGTACGGCAAGTCCATCGACGGCCAGATGGTGCTCACCCATTTCAAGCCGCCAGGGGATGGACCTTTCCCCGCCGTGATCATGAACCATGGTCGCGACTCCAACCAGCGGGCCAACCCCTCGCGCTATAGATACTCAGACATAGCACGCTACTGGTTGCGCCGGGGCGTTGCGGTGTTTGTACCTACCCGATTGGGTTATGGCGACAGTGGAATGGAGCAAGACCCGGAGTTCACAGGCGCCTGCGACAAGAAAGACTATGACTCCGCCGCCGCCGTAACCAATGTCCAGACCTTGGCTACGGTGGAATTCGCCATCAAGCAGCCTTGGGTCAACCCCAGCAAAGTCATTCTCATGGGGCAGTCCATGGGCGGCTTTGCCACCGTGGTGGCGATGGGCGCTAAACACCCTTCGGTGATTGCCGGCATCAACTTTGCCGGGGGTAGTGGCGGGGATCCGGTGAACCGGAAAACCAACCCTTGCGGGTACCACCGGTTGGCCGACACATTCGAAAAAGCAGGTAGATCCAATGCGGGTAATACACCCATGTTGTGGCTCTATTCCGAGAACGACAACTACTGGGGCCCCGGCATTCCCCGCAAATGGCATGAGGCTTACACCGGCGCAGGTGGCAAAGCCGAATTTGCAAGCTTCGGCCCCGTGAGCACCGATGGACACAGTCTGCTCTCCAAGGGCATGCCACTATGGCGCCCAGTACTGGATCGATTCATCAACACGCATGGCATGGCCCTTCCCCGTGCTACCGGTGCACCGCCGCCCAGCGGATACGCCGCTATCGCTGACGCCAGCAAGCTCCCCCTTGTCAAACAGGAGGTGAAAGAAACGGGCTATGCGCGCTTTCTCGCGATGGATCTGCCTCGCGCACTGGCCATTGGGCCCATGGGCGAGTGGGCCTTCTTCTCGGGCGACAACGTGATTTCGCGAACGCTTGAACGCTGCGCCCAAACCGCCAAGACGGCATGCAAGTTGTACGCTGTGGACGACGATGTGGTCTGGCTACCCTGAGGTGCAGTCGACAGGCCGAAATTAGACCGACCACTGCAGCAAGGGCTGCAGCACACTGGCCCCCAGCTTTTTGGAGCGCTGGCCGCTCCAGCCGGTGGTGGGGTCGGGCAGGTTGGCGTTGTCCTTGAAGGGCATCTCGATCGTCAAAGCCATACAACCGAAACGCTGGGCGATCCAATTGGTGGCCAGTGACATATTGGCCTGGCCTGCCGCCACGCGGCCGTAATTGAGCGTGTCCTGGAAGTCGGGGCAGGCGCGCATCCAGTCGGTCTTGAAGTCGTCTTCCAGCTCGGCAATACGCGGGGTGTAGCCCGGCGTGCCTTCAGAGCCGACCACAAAGTTGCAAGGCAGCGCTTCGTCGCCGTGCACGTCCAGGCACAGGTCCACGCCGGTGGCCTCCATGGCTTGGCGCACCAGGGCCACTTCGGGCGAGCGCTCCATGCTGGGCGCGGCCCACTCCCGGTTCAGGTTGGCGCCCGCGGCGTTGGTGCGCAGGTTGCCCAGCACTGCGCCATCCGGGTTCATGTTGGGCACCACATGGAAATTGCAGCGCTGCAGCAGGGTGCGGCTGACGGAGTCGTCGGCGTCCAGCAGGCGTTCCAGAAAGCCTTCCACAAACCACTCGGCCATGGTCTCACCGGGGTGCTGCCGGGCGATAACCCACACGTCTTTTTTGTCTTCATCAGCCACCAGGCTGTGCACGTCGGCAACACGCAGCACGCTCATGTCGCGCCCCTGCACGGTGGTGCCCAGCCGTTCCACGGTGACCAGCGACGAGGCTGCTGCCGAGGCCAACAGGTCCAGGTGCTGCTCGTACGAATAGGGTTCGAAGTAAGCGAAGTAGATGGCGTTGGTCTGCGGTGTGATGCGCGCGGTCATGACCTCGCCGTCATAACTGGTCTCAATGCGGCTCCAGTGCTGGCGATCCTCGCTGCAGACCACCTGGTAACCCTCCCAGCCCTTGGGGTAGGCGCACTGTTTTGCGTTCATGAACCGCAGGGTCACCGGCTCGCCGGCCGCGCCGTGCAAGCAGAAGTGAAACCACTGGGCAAACTCTGCCGCCGTGTCCTGGCGGATGCGCAACTGAATGTCGTGCGCAACGTCGAGCCGCAACACCTCGATGGCGCCGGAATCGAACTGGGAAGAGATAGAGAGTTGAGTCATAGAGTTTTCAAGCAGTGGCGCTCATGGAATGTGCGCAGGCAGCTACTAAAAATATAGCAAATTACTGCGGCAATACGACTTTAACCAGTTGACCGGGCGTAGGCTCCCCGCCGCCATAAAAACCATTGATCAAGCGCAACTGTTGCTCAGGTCGGGCAATCGGCGAAGTGCGGGCCAGCTCGGCAAAGCCGCCTTTGGGGTAGGGCACGGATTTGATCACCCAGGGCCGGGCGGCGGCCTTGTCGGCCGTGGTCAGCGCCCGGAAGCTGCCTTCTGCTTCGCGCAGGCCGGCTCTTGCACGCGCCAGAGCATTGGCATCCTTGGCGGTGGACTGCAGCAGATACACCCGGTCTCCCGGTCCGGAGACGACCGTGGCTTCCAGTGCCACGGTGGTGCCATTGGCATTGGCCCGCGCACCGGTGAATCGCGAGGCCTGCAGGCCATTGATGGTGGTGGCCTCCAGCTTTCCCTGGGTGGGCTTGAGCAGGTTGCGCACTACATCAGCGGGTGCCTTGCCGGCCTGGGCCGGCACCACACGCACCAACAAGGCGGCGTCACGGGCCGTGTTGATGAAGGCGAGTTGCTCCGCATCGTTCTGGATGTACCAGCCGGCCGGTGCTGTGAGCGCCAGGCCCAAGGGCTCATGGTAGAAATTGCGCCCGCGCACCAGCCCCTGGTCCGGGCTGTCGCCGAAGTTCATGTTGCTGATCGCCTGCAAATAGCGGGCCCGGCCTTCGTCGTTGTAGCGGTCCTTGCTCTGGTACTGCTCGGCCAGAAGGGTAATGGTCTGCAGGCGCTGGTCATTGCTGGGGTGGGATGCCAGCCAGTCGCCTTTGGCAGGCGCCGGACGTCCTTCGGCCTTGGCCTGGTCGGCCGCAAACAGCTCCTGATTTTTGAGGACCTTGATCACGTCGATCATGTTGCGGGGGTCGTAGCGGGTGCGGTAGAGGTATTCAGCACCCAGGCCATCTGCCTGTAATTCCTGCTCGCGCCCGTAAGACGCGATGTAGCCCGCCGCCACGTTTTGCGACACCTGGCCCGCCAGCTGCCCGGCACCGGTAACGCCGTAGGCCTCTGCCACCGCACCCAGAACGCTGGCAGCGAACACGCCCAAGCCCGCATTTTGCTGGCTGGTGGCACGCTGTGCACCATGGCGGGCAGTGACGTGGCCGATTTCATGGCCGATCACCCCGGCCAGATCGGCCTCGCTCTCCATGTAGGCCATGATGCCGCGCGTGACATACACATAGCCGCCGGGCAGGGCAAACGCGTTGATCTCGGGGCTGTCCAGCACGGTGAAGTGCCATTGCAACTGGGTACGGTGACTTTGGGCAGCCAGCTTCTGGCCCAAGGCGTTCACATAGGCCTGCAGCTCGGGGTTTTTGACCACGCCGTATTCCTGCAGCACCTGCTGGTGCCCCTTGGCGCCCTCGGCCAACTCGGCCTCTTCGCTCATGGCCGAACGTTCGGTTTGGCCGGTCACGGGGTTGACCACATTGGTGCCGCAAGCCACCAGCAATGCGCTGCTTACCAGCGCCACACTCCACCAGGAACGCATGAGAAAACCTTTGATTACGCGCCGCAGCGCCATGCACAAATTTTAGGAGAGTCCGGTCGGCCCGTCGTGCCACATCGTGCGGTTACGCCCGGCCGACTTGGCCCGGTACAAGGCCAGATCCGCCTGGTGCAACAAGCGGGTCAGAAACACCATATCGCGCCCCTGGTGCAGCGTCTGTTGGGCGCATGACACCCCGATGCTGACCGTCACCGGCTTTTTGTGCACACGCACATCCTGCACCAGCAAATGCACCCGCTGGGCAATCGCGCTGGCTCCGTCCGGGCCGGCGCCGGGGAGCCACAAAGCGAACTCCTCGCCGCCATAACGCACCACCACGTCGCTGCCGCGCTTGCTGGCCTGCAGCTGGCGCGCCAACTCCTGCAGCACACGGTCACCCTCTTCGTGTCCATAGCTGTCGTTCACCCGTTTGAAGTGGTCCACATCGACCATCAGCAAGGCAGCGGGCGTGCCCAGCTCGGACTGCATTTGCCACTGCTCGACTGCGCGCTCCAAGGCGCGCCGGTTCCCCAGGCGGGTGAGGGGGTCGGTCAGGCTCAATGCGGAGAGTTCACGGTTCTCGGTTTCCACGCTCTGCGTGTGTTGCGACAGCTGCTGATGCACCGATCGCAGCTCCGCGTTGGCTTGCGACAGCTCCGCAGCCAGCCTTTGCGCCCGACCGCGCGCCTCGACCAATTCCGCCTCAAACCGGCTGCGCTCCAGGGCCACAAAGAACACCCAGAAAATGCAGTCCTGCTCATCCCAGAGGCCGCGCCGCGCATTCACCATGACCGGTACCCGCTCGCCCGCCGCGTTGTTGAGGTGCAGATAGATCTCCTGCACGTTGCCATGGCGCAGCATCAGCGGCCATACATGGGTCTGCAAAAAGATACGGCCGGGCGTGGACAACAGGCAGTCCATGTAGCGCCCTTTCCATGACTCCGTCACGCCGCCCACCAGAGCCAACAGGTCGCGGTTGGCAGTCACGATATGGCCTTGCGGGTCGGTCACAAGTACCGGGCTGGGGAGGAGGTCCAGGTGTTCCATCAGTCGAAACCCGGATATCTCTTTCAGCATCAAACCGGATGTGCGAGGAATGCCTTCATGGCATCCACCACCAAATGGGCATGTGACATGTGGCTGCAATGCCCCACCACATCCAGCACTTCCAGGGTGCTGTTGCGCAGGTGCTGGTGCAGGTATTCGCCTACCTCAACCGGTGCCAGTGCGTCATAGCGGTGCTGCAATATCAAGCTGGGGCAGTTCACATGAGGCAGGTCGGCCCGGTTGTCTGCATAAAAGGTCGCCTCGGCAAAGATGCGGGCAATCACGGGATCGGTCGAACAAAAACTCTCCGCCAACCGGCGGGCGACCGGACCACTGTCCTTTTCTCCGGAAATCACCGGAGTCAGGTAGTCGGCCCAGCCGAGGTAGTTTTGGTCCATCAAGGCCAGCAGGCCTTCCAGGTCGGTGCGCTCAAAACCGCCTATGTAGTCCGGCGGCTGGTTCAGGAAACAGGGTGATGGGCCGACCATGACCATCCGTTCAAACAAGTCCGGACGGGCAATCGACGCCAGCATGCCAATGGAGCTGCTCACCGAGTGCCCCACAAAAGTAACCCCTGAAGACAGCCCCAGGGCATCGCAGACATCCAGCACGTCCTGGGCATAGCCGTTCAGGGTGCTGTAGCGGCGGCTGTCAAAAGCCGTGATGTCTGACTGGCCACTGCCCACATAGTCAAACAACACCTGGCGGTAGCCATCGGCAAATGCAGGCAGCACCTGTGACCACATGTGCTGGTTGCAGCCGAAGCCATGGGCATACAGCAACACCTTGTCGCCTTCGCCCGTCACATGGACGTTGTTTCGTTTCAGGATATTCATGGACAAGGCCCTGGTTGCCAGCATGGGGTTGGCGAGCAGTCTAGGCCAAAAATCCCGCGTGAGGCAAGAACCCCCCTTCACGAACACTGTTTCGCACAAAGCCGGCAGAAGCCCATGCAAGCAATGTTTGCACGACCTGCAAACCTTTGCCGTTTAAGCATCAAATCGATCATTTGCGCTCAATGCATAAGCGCGGGAAGCTACAAAATATATAGCAAATACGTCCTCCGGAAAACGGTTTTAGGGGGTCTGCGCCGATAATCGGGGGATGACAGCTTTCTCCACCCTTCCCCTCGCACCTGCCACGTTGGCCAACCTGCAACAGCTGGGCTTTGATGCCATGACACCCATCCAGGCCGCCAGCCTGCCCGTGGCCCTGGCCGGCAAAGACCTGATTGCCCAGGCCAAAACCGGCAGCGGCAAGACGGCCGCCTTTGCCCTGCCCCTGCTGGCCAAGCTCAACCCCCGCTGGTTTGCGGTGCAAGCCATGGTGCTGTGCC
Organism: Curvibacter sp. Hmag1.1; assembly: GCF_059769165.1. Lineage (NCBI taxonomy): Bacteria > Pseudomonadati > Pseudomonadota > Betaproteobacteria > Burkholderiales > Comamonadaceae > Curvibacter > Curvibacter sp. Hmag1.1. The sequence goes on along the minus strand of NZ_JBMBGX010000002.1, from coordinate 2,437,206 downwards.
CCACCCGCGAGTTGGCCGACCAGGTGACGGTGGAAATCCGCCGCTTGGCCCGCGCGCAAGACAACATCAAGGTGGTGACCCTGTGCGGCGGCGTAGCCACACGCGGCCAGCGCGCTTCGCTGGAAAACGGCGCCCACATCGTCGTGGGCACGCCCGGCCGCATCATGGACCTGCTGGAGCGCGAGTACCTCACGCTCGAAGGCCTGAACACCCTGGTGCTGGACGAAGCAGACCGCATGCTGGACATGGGCTTCTTTGACGACATCGTGACCGTGGCACGCCAGTGCCCCAAAGAGCGCCAGACCCTGCTGTTCTCGGCCACCTACCCCGAAGGCATCGAGAAGCTGGCCAAGCAGTTCATGCAAGACCCGCAGCAAATCAAGGTGGAAGCCCCGGTGGCCGACAACACCATTGAGCAGCGCTTTTTTGAGGTGGATCGCGAGTCCCGCTTCAGCGCGGTGTGCAGCATCCTCAACCACTTCCGCCCGGTGAGCACGATCGCGTTTTGCAACACCAAGCAGCAGTGCAACGAGCTGGTGGACAAGCTGGTGACCGACGGCTTTGTGGCCCAGGCCTTGCACGGCGACCTCGACCAACGCGAGCGAGACCAGGTGCTGGCCCAGTTTGCCAACCGCAGCTGCTCGGTGCTGGTGGCCACCGATGTGGCATCGCGCGGGCTGGATGTGAAAGAGCTGGACATCGTCATCAACGTGGACATCACGCCCGACCCGGAAGTGCATGTGCACCGCATCGGCCGCACCGGCCGCGCGGGCGAGAAAGGGCTGGCCGTGAGCCTGGCCAGCATGCGCGAAATGGGCGCGGTGGGCAAGATCGAGCAGTACCAGAACACGCCCTCGGTGTGGCACAAGCTCGACGAGCTGACTCCCACAGGATCAGGCCGCTTGCTGCCCCCCATGGTCACCGTGCAGATCGCCGGTGGCCGCAAAGAAAAAATCCGCCCCGGCGACGTGCTGGGCGCGCTCACCAACACCGAGGGCGGCCCCGCCTTCACCCGTGAGCAGATCGGCAAAATCCAGGTCACCGAGTTCTGCACCTTTGTGGGTGTGGCGCGTGATGTGGCCCAGGCGGCGTGTAACAAGCTCAACGCAGGCCGCGTCAAGGGCAAGAGCGTGCGAGCACGTTTGCTGTAAACAGGCGGCGGGTAGTGGCAGGCAAGAAGCCGGTTTATCCGGCTTTGTAAGGGAAATTCCTACACGTTTTCCAGCGCTTGCCTGACTCCATTTTTTGGAGTGCGTGGCTACAGTTCCTCCAAGCGCCAAAGTATTCAGTTGGCGCAAACTTTCACCGGAGGACTGCCATGAAAACCACTGCTACCGAACTCAACCCCTTCAGCCTGATGATGGAGCCCGAGCTGGTTCTGCAAACCATGGAGCGCTCCCAGCAATTGCGCGGCCTGCGCCGCCACAAGCTGCGCCCCTTGGACAAGCCGCTGATCCCCTACACCAAGGAAGCCTTGGCCGCCCGCGCCGCCTTTGATGCAGCCATTGACGCGGAAGACTTCGAAGCCAACGCCGACAGCTACCTGCTGAACTGAACGGGGCTTGCGCTTTCTGCAACGGTGCAGCGGAAAGCAGGGGTGTTGGGCCGATAATGAAACGGTCCAACCCTCCACAAGGAAAGTTTGCAATGCACCTGCCCCGTTTTGCCCCCTCCCGCCTGGTTTTGTCCGCCGCTTTGGCTGCCGCGACTGCAGGTGCCTGGGCCCAGTCAACCGAACCTGTTCGTGTCGGTTTGCTCAGCACCTTGTCTGGCCCCGGCGCCGGCTTGGGCGTGGATATCCGTGACGGCTTCCAACTCGCTGTGAAATTGAACGGCGGCAAACTCGGTGGCCGCCCTGCCGAGGTCATCGTGGCCGATGACCAGGCCAACCCTGAAGTGGGTCGCCAAACCGCAGACCGGCTAATCAAACGCGACAAGGTCGACTTCATGACCGGCATCGTGTTCTCCAACGTGATGCTGGCTGTAGGCACCCCTACCTTCCAGTCCAAAACTTTCTACATCAGTGCCAACGCAGGCCCCTCGCAGTACGCGGGCGAGCAGTGCAACCCCTACTTCTTCAGTGCCTCGTACCAGAACGACAACATGCACGAGGCGGTGGGCAAAACGGTCACCGACAAAGGCTTCAAGCGCGTGGCGCTGATCGCCCCCAACTACCCCGCGGGCAAAGACGCCCTTACCGGCTTCAAGCGCTTCTACCAGGGCGAGATTGCCTCCGAGACCTACACCGCCCTCAACCAGCTGGACTACGGCGCCGAACTCTCCAGGCTGCGCGCTACCAAGCCGGATGCGGTGTACATCTTTCTGCCCGGCGGCCTGGGCATCAACTTCATCAAGCAATTTGTGGGCGCCGGCCTCTCCAAAGACATCACCCTGTTCGGCCCCGGCTTCTCGGGCGATGAGGACGTGATCAAGGCGGTGGGCGACCCCATGCTGGGCATGTTCAACACCTCCCAGTGGGGCCACGACATGGACAACGCGGCCAACAAAAAGTTTGTGGCCGAGTTTGAAAAAGAATACGGCCGCCTGCCCACCCTGTACGCAGCCCAGGGCTATGACGCCGCCCGCCTGATGGATGCCGGCGTGCGCGACAGCAAGGGCAAGCTGGACGATAAAGCCGCCGTCAAGAAGGCACTGGAAGCCGCCAAGTTCGACTCGGTGCGTGGCGCCTTCAAGTTCAACACCAACCACTTCCCTATCCAGGACTACTACCTTCGCGTCATCACCCGCGACGCCAAGGGTCGCGTCACCAACCGCACCCTGGGCACCGTGTTCAAAAACCACGCCGACGCCTACGCCGCCAACTGCAAGATGCCCGGCCTCTAAGGCCTGACTCACGCGCATGAGCGGAATTCTGCTGCTGGAGCAGGCCCTGAACGGCCTGCAGCTCGGCCTGATGCTGTTTTTGCTGGCAGCCGGGCTGACGCTGGTGTTCGGCATCATGGACATGGTGAACCTGGCCCATGGTTCGCTGTACATGGTGGCCGCCTACCTGATCGCCACAGCCACCCAAGCCAGCGGATCGTTCTGGTGGGGCTTGGCTGCAGGTGTGGCTGGCACCGCCTTTTTCGGGGTGCTGCTGGAGGTGTCCGTCCTGCGCAGGCTCTACCGGCGCGACCACGTCACCCAAGTGCTGGGCACCTTTGCCATTCTGCTCATGTGCAATGAAACCGTGCGCATGATCTGGGGCTCACAACCCCTGTCGCTGAACCCGCCGGCCGCACTCTCGGGCCCGGTGGAGTTGTTGCCCGGCTTCTTCTACCCCGCTTTCCGCTTGCTCATCATCGTGGTCGGCTTGGCCACGGCGCTGCTGCTCTACCTGCTGGTGACCCGCACCCGGCTGGGCATGCAAGTGCGTGCCGGTGCTTCCAACCGCGACATGGCCCTGGCCATGGGCACCAATGTGCAGTGCCTGTTCACTGCGGTGTTCGGGCTGGGCGCCGCTTTATGCGCGCTGGCCGGCGGCATGCTCGGGCCGCTGCTGGCGGTGCAGGTGGGCATGGGCGAGAGCATTCTGATTCTGGCCTTTGTGGTCATCGTGATCGGCGGCATCGGTTCCATCCGCGGTGCACTGGTGGGCGCGCTGCTGGTGGGCATGGTGGACTCCGGCGGGCGCACCCTGCTGCCCATGGTGTTCGAGTCGCTGTTCGGCGCAGCGCTGGCGGCTGATGCGGCACCGGCGGTGGCCTCCATCCTGATTTATGTGTTGATGGCTGCGGTGCTGTTCTTCAAGCCGCGCGGCCTGTTCCCTGCCCATGGTTGATTCGAACAACGCCCGCACATCGCTGCACCACACACTGCACCTGCGGGCTGCACTCCCTGTGTTTTTGGTGCTGCTTGCCCTGCCGCAAATCACGGCTGCTTTGCACGCCGAGTTTTACGTCACGCTGGCCACCCGCATCGCGATTTTTGCCCTTGCGGCCAGCAGCCTGAACCTGATTCTGGGCTTCGGCGGCTTGGTGAGCTTCGGGCATGCGGCCTTTGTGGGTGCGGGCGCCTACACCGTGGGCATCCTGATGCAGCAGGGCACCGTGCCTGCTGCCATTGCCTGGCCCGCTGCCATGCTGGTGAGCGCGGGCCTGGCCTGCCTGATCGGCTTTATCAGCCTGCGCACCCAGGGCGTGTACTTCATCATGATCACGCTGGCCTTCGCGCAAATGCTGTACTACCTGGCCGTCTCCCTTAAAGCCTACGGCGGGGACGACGGCCTGCCCCTGGCCGGGCGCAACACCTGGGCCGGCATTGCCCCTGACGACACGGCGCTCTATTACTTGGCCCTCGGTGCGCTCACCCTGTGCCTGCTGTTCACCCAGCGCCTGCTCAACGCGCGCTTCGGCCAGGTGCTGCAAGGCCTGCGCGAGAACCCGGTACGCATGCAGGCACTGGGTTTTCCGGTGCTGCGCACGCAGCTCACAGCCTTTACCTTGGCAGGCGCGATGGCCGGTCTGGCCGGCACTTTGCTGGCCAACCAGGGCGGTTTTGTCAGCCCGTCCATGATGCAGTGGAGCCAGAGCGGCATGCTGATGGTGATGGTGATTCTGGGTGGCGTGGGCCACTTGTATGGCGGCGTGCTGGGTGCTGCCGCTTTCCTGCTGCTCGAAGAAGTGCTGGGCCACACCACTGAACACTGGCAGCTGGGCTTGGGCGCCATGTTGCTGGCCGTCGTGTTGCTGGCACCGCGCGGCTTGGCCAGCTTGCGCAGCGTGTGGACGCGGAGTCAGGCATGAACACCGGCGCCACCCCTTTGCTGCAGATCGACACGTTGGTAAAGCGATTCGGCGCGCTCACCGCCACCGACCGTGCCAGCCTGCAGGTGCACAAAGGCGAAGTCCATGCCCTGATAGGCCCGAATGGCGCAGGCAAAACCACGCTCATCCACCAGATTTCGGGCGCGCTGCAGCCGGATTCCGGGCGCCTGTTACTCAACGGAGCAGACATCACCCGCCTGCCCATGCACGCCCGCGTAAAGCGCGGCCTGGCCCGCTCGTACCAGATCACCAACGTTTTTTTGCGCCTGAGCGTGCAGGACAACCTGGCCCTCGCCCTGCAGGCAGTGGCGGGCAGCAGCATGCGCTTCTGGCGCCCGGTGCACACCGAGACCCAGCGCATGCAGGCGGCGGCAGATGTGGCTGCGCGCGTAGGTTTGCAGGCCCAGTTGCAACGTACAGCGGGCGCCTTGTCGCATGCCGAGCAACGACAGTTAGAGGTGGGCTTGGCGCTCGCCAGCCGCCCGCAGTTGCTGGTGCTGGACGAACCCTTGGCCGGCATGGGGCCGGACGAATCCCAGCGCATGGTGGCACTGCTGCAATCACTGCGCGCCGAGACCACGCTGCTGCTGGTGGAACACGACATGGACGCGGTGTTCCAACTCGCCGACACCATCTCGGTACTGGTGGCCGGCCGCGTGATTGCCAGTGGCCAGCCGGATGCCATCCGCCAGAGTGCCGACGTGAAGCGCGCCTACCTTGGCGATGAAGCCTTGCCGGAGGCCCGCCCATGAGCACCGAGACTTTGCTCGACATTCAGGGACTGGAGACGGCGTACGGCAACAGCCAGGTGCTGTTCGGGCTGGACATGCAGCTCCAGGCCGGCACCACCTCCACCCTGCTGGGCCGCAACGGCATGGGCAAAACCACCACGGTGCGCAGCATCCTCGGGCTAACACCGCCACGCAGCGGCAGCATCCGTTTCCGGGGCGAGCGCATTGAGGGCTTGAGCCCCGACCGGATTGCCCGCATGGGCGTGGCTTTGGTGCCCGAGGGACGGCAGATTTTCCCCAACCTCACGGTGCAAGAGAACCTGATTGCCTTTGCCGCGCGGCGCAATGCCAGTGCCGAGCCCTGGACGCTGGAGCGGATTTACCACCTCTTCCCGGTGCTGAAGCAACGCGCGCGCAACATGGGCAACCAGCTCTCCGGCGGCGAGCAACAGATGCTGGCCATTGGCCGCGCGCTGATGACCAACCCCCACCTGCTGATCCTGGACGAAGCCACCGAAGGCCTGGCGCCACTCATCCGTGAGGACATCTGGCGCTGCTTGGACACCCTGCGCGCCCAAGGCCAGAGCGTGCTGGTCATCGACAAATATGTGCAGCGCCTGATCGCGCTGGCCGGCCACCACACCATCATGGAGCGCGGCCGCGCGGTCTGGAGTGGCGACTCGACCACCTTGGCCGCACAACCCGAACTCTGGCACCGCTACGTCGGCATTTGAACCATCAAGGACACCCTAGCCCCATGCTTTACCGCGACTTTGACACCCAGGCGCAGATCGACGCGCAATACAACCCCTCCATCGCGCTGCCCGACCCGGCTGCTCCCGGCAAGCACTTTGCGGCGCAGGCCGAAAAGGCCCGCAGCACCCTCAAGCACCATGCCGGCATCGCCTTCGGCCCCACGGTGCATGAGACGCTGGACATCTTTCCGGCGGACGTACCCAACGCTCCAGTCTTTGTGTTCATCCACGGCGGCTACTGGCGCGCCTTCCAGAGCAAAGACTTTCATGGCGTGGCCCTGGGCCTGCACGCCAGCGGTATCACCACCGTGGTGGTGAACTACGCGCTGGCACCCTTTGTGACCATAGACGAAATCACGCGACAGGTGCGCTCGGCCGTGGCCTGGACGCTGCGCAACATCCAACACTACGGTGGCGACCCGACCCGCGTGGGCGTGGGCGGCCACTCCGCCGGCGGCCACCTGGGTGCCATGTGCCTGCAAACTGCGTGGGACACCGACTACGGCCTGCCGCGCGACCCGCTCAAGGCGGGCCTGCTGTTCAGCGGCCTCTATGAGTTGGAACCCCTGCGCTACAGCTACCTGCAACCCATGATCCAGCTGGATGACGGCGTCATCCGCCGCCAGTCCCCCACGCCCAACCTCCGCGCGTGCCCTACGCCCACCTGGGTGATCTGGGGCGGTACCGAATCCGGTGAATTCGCCCGCCAGTCCACCGGATACCGCGATGCGGCAGTGGCATTGGGAAACCCGGTGGAACTAAGCGCCATCGAAGGCGCCGACCACTTCACCGTAATCCACGGGCTGGAAGACGCCCACAGCCCGATTTGCCGCTGGCTGCACCGGAAGCTGACCGCCTGAACCGCCGACTTTGAAGCCAAATCGGCCTCTGGCGCCCATCGAATTTGCGCGAGCAGCTCCTGAAACAATAGCAAGCTAGCCTGCGATCGGCGGCCGGCGACGATCCTCGCGCAGGGCGTGGCTGCGCAGGTAGGCCACCCATTCGGCCAAAGGGATCGGACGGCTGAAGCAATAGCCCTGCAGCTCGTCGCAGCCCAGCGCGGTCAGTGTCTGGGCGGTAGGCAAGTTCTCTACCCCTTCCGCCACCACCTTCAGGCCCAACGTGTGGCCCAGCGCAATCACCGCATGCACGATGGCAGCATCGGCGCTGTCTTCCAGCATACCCAACACAAAGGACTGGTCCACCTTGAGCTTGTCGATGTCGAAACGCTTGAGGTAGGCCAGGCTGGAGTAGCCGGTGCCGAAATCGTCAATCGCCACCTTCACACCCAGCGCCTTGAGTGCGGCCACCTGCTGCTGGGCGGCCACCGGGTTGTCCATCAAGTGGGATTCAGTGAGCTCGAGTTCGAGTTGTGCGGGTGGCATGCGGGTATCGCGCAGCACAGCGCTGAGCTGGTCCACCAGCTCGGGGTCGGCCAGCTGCGCGACAGACAGGTTGACCGACAGCTCCAGCCCCTTGCAGATGCCTTGCTCTTCCATCGACATCCAGTTTCGGCAGGCCTCGCGCAGCACCCAGGCGCCTATGGGTTTGATCAAACCGCTTTCTTCGGCCACGTGGATGAACTCGCCCGGAGGCACTTGCCCCAGCAGCGGGTTTTTCCAGCGCAGCAGGGCCTCGGCACCCTGCACCTTGCGTGTGCGGGCGTTCAGCCGCGGTTGGTAATGCAGGCTGAACTCTTCATTGGCCAGCGCCTGGCGCAGCTGGGTCTCCATGGACTGACGGGCAAGCACGCGCTGGTCGGTCTCGGGTGAGAAAAAGCGGGCCGTATCACGCCCGGCGGATTTGGCCTCATACATCGCCGCGTCGGCGCGGCGCATCAGTTCGTCCTGGTCCGTCGCATCCTCGGGGTAGAGCGCCACGCCCACACTGCAGGACACGGTGAGCACATGACCATCCACCGTGGCGGTCTGGCGGATGGTCGGAATCAGGCGGTCGTTGACCATGGCGGTCAGCTCCGGCAGGTCGGTCACATGGCGCAGGATGATGACGAATTCGTCCCCACCCAAGCGGCTGACCGTATCGTCTGAACGCACCGCGCTGCTGAGGCGGCGCGCCACGGTGCGCAGCAAGCCATCGCCGATGTGGTGGCCCAGGGTGTCGTTGATGAGCTTGAATCGGTCCAGGTCGATGAACAGCACCGCCACCTTCTCGCCGGTGTGGCGTGCACTGGCAATCGCCTCACCCAGACGCTGCTGGCACAAGGCACGGTTGGGCAACTCAGTCAGCACATCGTGCTGGGCCAGGAAGCGGATGCGTTCCTCCTTCGCTTTACGGTCGGTGATGTCGATGGATATCCCGATGTAGTTCACCACCTCGCCGCTGGTCGCACTCTTGTGCACGGAGGAGACCATCAGCCATGCGGGGTAAGTGTCGCCGTTCTGTTTGCAGAAATGCACCTCACCTTGCCAGTCGTTCTGGTCTTCGAGGTCGGCCCACACGGTGTCTTGCGGGGTGTTCATCACAAAGCTCAGGTCCTGCCCGAGCGCCTCGTAAAAGTCGTAACCGGTGCTGCGGCAGAAAGCCTGGTTCACGCTGATGATTTTGCGGGCCTCGTCCATGATGATGATGCTTTCGCTGGACGCCTCAAACACCTTGGCCCACAGCTCCAGCCGCTGCTCCATCACCTTGAGTTTGTTGATGGGCGTGAACGCGGTGAGCACGGCGTCGCGCCCCTGGAAGTTCAGACGCCGGGCAGACAGCACCGCCCAGGAGGGCGTGGTGCCGCCGTGCCAGCGCACCTCGAATTCGTCCACCGCATCAAAGTCCGCCAGACGCTGAAAAAAGCGCCCGCGCACTCCGGGCTCGAGCCCATGGCGCCAGGGGTCGTCGGTGCGGCCGTTGAGCCAGGGGCGGGCAGGCGTATTCACGTGCAGCACTTCGTGGTCCGGCACCGAAGTCACCACCATGGGAATGGGGAAGGCCTCCACCAATTCGCGCTGGGCTTCCGCAGCGCGGGCACTGGCGGCCAGCTCCTGCTGCACCAGCCGGTCGCGGTCCAGTTGCTCCAGCATGCCGTTGAAGGCGGCAAACAGTTGGCCGATTTCATCCCGGCTGTGCCACTCGGCGCGCAGGCTGTAGTCGGCCTTGCGGCGCACATCGTGGGCCACACGGGCCAAGCCTTGCAGGGGTTTGGCAATCTGGCTGGCCACCAGATACACCAGGCTCAAAATGCAGCCCAGCAACAGCAGCGCCGTACCCAGATGTAGCCACATGCGTTTGAAAAGCTGGTCCACACGGGTCTGCAACAGGATGTGGAGCTGCGCAATACCCACGCGCCAGCTCTCTGACAAGTCCTGGAGTGCGGCCCGGTAACTCGCATCCAGACGCGCTGCCTGTTCGCTCGACATGCTTGCACTGTTGACTTCATGCACTGCACGCGCAAATTGGCTGAGTGATTTGCGCAAGGCTTCGCGTGCCGGCCCGAGGGCTGCACGCAGTTCCGGCGAGCCGGCCAGCCAGGTTTGCTCATAGTCAGACTCCAGCCCTTGTTGGACCGCATCCAGCCGGCCCAAGAGGGTGAGCAATTGCGCGTTGGGATTGAAGCCCGGCACCCGCAAGCCCCAATTCGCCATGAAGTTGTGGGTGTCCAGCAGCACCTGCAAGAGCTCGGGCAGGCGCAACAGCGTCAGGGACATGACGTAGTAACTGTCGAGGTCCGGATCCAGAATCAGGTTGGACTGGTTGCCTACGATGGTGAGCAGGTCACGCGCCTGCCCCAGCATGCGGGCATGCTCCGCATCGGTGCGGGACTCGACCAGCAGTTCATGCAAGCGCTGGGACGCAGCTGCCGTATTGAGCTCTGCGTCATAAGCGGCCCGGGCTTTGTCGAACTCCGGCAGGGTTGCCACGCCGGGGCGGTCCGCGGGCAACAAAATCGCGTCCATCACGTTGTGACGCACCGCCTCGGTGTAGCTGGCACCCACGATTTCTTTGCGGGCGAAGTCAATCGCAAGGTATTTTTCGTGGATCAGGATGCCGGACACATAAATGACCGCAGTCAAATCCAGCAGATAAATGAGCGTGAGTTTGCGCCCGACACTCAGGCGCCCCAACCACAAGGGAATTTTTGACAGCATGTGTAAGGCCCGATCTTCAGAGCCACCCGCCCACGCGGGCTCCAACGGCTTACCAACACGCTAGCAATAAACGCACCAGACGCGCCCCAATAGGGTGCGCGCCTTAGAAACCGCGCACTACATATTCCGCCGGTACTGCCCGCCCACCTCGAAAAGCGCACTCGTGATCTGGCCTAGCGAGCACACCCGCACCGCGTCCATCAAAACCTCAAACACGTTCTGATTGTCAATAACGGCTTGCTGCAACTTCTTGAGCATGGTGGGGGACTCTGCAGCGTGCAAGGTGTGGAAGTCGGCCAGACGTTTGAGCTGGTTTTGCTTTTCGTCGTCGGTACTGCGGGCCAACTCCAGCTTGTCCAGCACCGCGTCCCCATGCGGGTTGCGGAAGGTGTTCACACCGATGATGGGCAGCTCGCCGGTGTGCTTGAGCATTTCGTAGTGCATAGACTCGTCCTGGATCTTGCCGCGCTGGTAGCCGGTTTCCATGGCACCCAATACGCCGCCACGTTCGGCAATGCGCTCAAATTCGGCTAACACGGCTTCTTCCACGAGCTCGGTCAGCTCTTCGATGATGAAGGCGCCCTGGTTGGGATTCTCGTTCTTGGCCAGGCCCCACTCGCGGTTGATGATGAGCTGGATGGCCATGGCACGGCGCACCGAGTCTTCGGTGGGCGTGGTGATGGCTTCGTCAAACGCGTTGGTGTGCAGGCTGTTGCAGTTGTCGTAAATCGCAATCAAGGCCTGCAGCGTGGTGCGGATGTCGTTGAACTGTATTTCCTGCGCGTGCAGGCTGCGGCCGCTGGTTTGGATGTGGTACTTGAGCTTCTGGCTGCGTTCATTCGCGCCGTATTTTTCTTTCATGGCCACCGCCCAGATGCGGCGCGCCACGCGGCCCATCACCGTGTACTCGGGGTCCATGCCATTGCTGAAGAAGAAGCTCAGGTTGGGCGCGAAGTCGTCAATGTGCATGCCGCGCGCCAGATACGCCTCCACAAAGGTGAAGCCGTTGGACAAGGTGAACGCCAACTGGCTGATGGGGTTGGCCCCCGCCTCGGCAATGTGGTAACCGCTGATGGACACGCTGTAAAAGTTGCGCACGTCGTGGTGCACAAAGTACTCTGCAATGTCGCCCATCACCTTGAGCGAGAACTCGGTGCTGAAGATGCAGGTGTTCTGGCCCTGGTCTTCTTTCAAAATGTCGGCTTGCACGGTGCCGCGCACATTGGCCAGCACCCATTCCTTGATTTTGGCGACCTCGGTGTCCGTAGGCTCGCGGCCGTTGTCGGCCTTGAATTTATCGATGTTCTGATCGATAGCCGTGTTCATGAACATGGCCAGAATCGATGGCGCAGGACCGTTGATGGTCATGGACACACTGGTGCTCGGGTTGCACAAATCGAACCCGCCGTAGAGCACCTTCATGTCGTCTATCGTGGCGATGCTCACGCCACTGTTACCCACCTTGCCATAAATGTCCGGGCGGGGGTCAGGATCGTTGCCGTAAAGCGTGACCGAGTCGAAAGCGGTTGAGAGGCGCTTGGCCGCCATGCCGCTGCTGAGAAGCTTGAAGCGCGTGTTGGTGCGGAAGGCGTCACCCTCACCGGCGAACATGCGGGTCGGGTCCTCACCCTCGCGTTTGAAGGCAAAGGTACCTGCGGTGTAAGGGTAGCTGCCGGGCACGTTGTCCAGCATGAGCCACTTGAGAATTTCGCCATGGTCCTCGTACTGCGGCAAGGCCACTTTGCGGATGGTGGTGCCGCTGAGGGACTTTGTGGTGAGTGCGGTGCGGATTTCCTTGTCGCGGATCTTCACCACGTACTCGTCACCGGCGTAGGCCTTCTGCATCTCGGGCCACTGGGTCAGCAGCTTGCGCTCTGCGGCACCCATGCGCTCTTCGCGTTCAGCGGCCAGTTGGGTGACCGCGGTGACCGCATTCACCTTGTCGGGATTGGCTTCGCGCAACATGCGGCCGGACTCACGCAGTTGCTGGATTTCGCGCGCCAGGCGGGCCTGCTCTTTGGCGCGTTTTTTATAGCCGCGCACGGTGTCGCTGATCTCGGCGAGGTAGCGGGTGCGCGCTGCGGGCACCACCGGCGTCTGGTTAGAGCTGTGGCGTACGTTCACGCGCGGCAAGCTACCTTCCTGCAGTGGCACGCCCAGTGACTTGAGACGCGGCAACAAGGCTTGATACAGGGCGGTGACGCCATCGTCATTGAAGCGCGCGGCCATGGTGCCGAACACCGGCATCTGCTCGGTGGGCGTGTTCCAGGCTTCCTTATTGCGCTGAACCTGCTTGGCCACGTCGCGCAGCGCATCGCTGGCACCTTTGCGGTCGAATTTGTTGATGGCCACGAACTCTGCGAAATCGAGCATATCGATTTTCTCGAGCTGGCTGGCAGCGCCGAACTCAGGCGTCATCACGTACAGCGGCACATCCACATGCGGGACGATGGCCGCATCCCCTTGGCCGATGCCCGAGGTTTCCACCACCACCAAATCGAAGCCCGCCACCTTGCACGCGGCGATCACATCCGGCAAGGCCGCGCTGATTTCGGAACCGAAGTCACGGGTCGCGAGCGAGCGCATGAAGACGCGGCTTCCCTGCTGCCAAGGCGAAATGGCATTCATGCGGATGCGGTCACCCAGCAGAGCGCCCCCGCTCTTGCGGCGGCTCGGGTCGATGGAGATGACGGCGACGCGCAAGGCGTCATTCTGGTCCAGCCGCAAGCGGCGGATCAGCTCGTCCGTCAGGCTGGACTTGCCCGCACCACCAGTACCGGTGATGCCGATAGTTGCTATCTTTTTAATAGCTGCTTGCGCACGTATTTCCTGCGCCAGAGCCGGATTCAGCTTGGAAGCCTCAATAGCGGTCAGCAACTGGGCCAGTGCGCGCCAACTGGCCTCGGTGTGGCCCTGGATGGCGGACAAGTCGGTAGGTGCCAGTGCCGTGATGTCCTTGTCGCAGCGCATCACCATCTCGCCGATCATGCCTTGCAGCCCCATGCGCTGACCGTCTTCGGGGCTGTAGATGCGGGTCACGCCATAGGCATGCAACTCGCGAATCTCGGGCGGCACAATCACGCCGCCGCCGCCGCCAAACACCTGGATGTGCGCGCCGCCACGGCTTTTCAGCAGGTCCACCATGTACTTGAAGTACTCCACATGCCCGCCCTGGTAGGAGCTGATGGCAATGCCTTGCACGTCTTCCTGCAGAGCGGCGGTCACGACCTCGTCCACACTGCGGTTGTGGCCCAGGTGGATGACTTCGGCGCCCATGCCCTGCAGGATGCGGCGCATGATGTTGATGGCGGCGTCGTGGCCGTCAAACAGGCTGGCCGCGGTGACAAAGCGCACCTTGTGGGTGGGGCGGTAGTTGGCCAGGGCTTTGAAGTCGGCAGACAGATCGGTCATAGGGCACCAGTGGACGGTTAGTTGACGTTTACGTAAACGTCAACTGTAAACCAAGCAGCCTGACAGCGGCTTACAGCCCGCATGGGGGTAAGTACCTAGAGCTCGCTTGCAAATCCGGACGGGCGGCGCGCCGAATCCGGTAGAGTGCGAGCCATAGAGACACAGCTCCCCGGCACCATGACCTTTCTCGCGTTGGACATCGGCAATACCCGCCTCAAATGGGCGCACTATGCGTCCCCCCGCCCCGGCGCTGCGTTGCTGGCACAAGGCGCGGAGTTTCTGGAAAACATCGACAAGCTGGCAGACGGCGCATGGCGTGACATGCCGGCTCCCGCCCAGGTTTTGGGTTGCGTGGTCGCCGGTGACGCCGTCAAGCGGCGTGTGCAAGAGCAAATGGACCAGTGGGACGTGGTGCCGCAATGGGTAGTCGCCAGTGAAGGCGAAGCCGGCTTGCGCAACGGCTATGACCACCCTACCCGCCTGGGGGCAGACCGATGGGTGGCCATGATCGGGGCCTACCACCACATGTTGAGCCAAGGCACGCCCCGCCCCATGGTGGTGGTCATGGTGGGCACCGCCGTAACAGTAGAGGCCATTGCCACCGACGGCAAGTTTCTGGGCGGGCTGATTCTGCCGGGGCACGGCATCATGTTGCGCGCCCTCGAATCCGGCACGGCCGGTCTGCACGTGCCTACCGGCGAAGTGCGTGAATTCCCCACCAACACCAGCGATGCACTCACCAGCGGCGGCACCTTTGCCATCGCCGGTGCCGTAGAGCGCATGGTGCAACATGTGAGCGCCCACTGCGGTGCTGAGCCCGCCTGCATCATGACCGGTGGAGCAGGCTGGAAAATGGCACCCAGCATGACCCGCCCTTTCGAGCTGGTGGACAACCTGATTTTTGATGGCCTGCTGCAAATGGCCAAGGTCCGCTTTCCGGTGGCCCAAGCGGCCTGAAGGGCCCCGCAGGCGCTATAGATCCAACAGCTGGGAAAAGTCGGTATTACTGGTTCCGGGCGTCTCGCCGGACACCACGGCAGCGGAGTCGAAGGCGTGGTCCAGCACCCGCACTCCGTCACCCGGCGCACTCTGGGCAGATAGCACCGCACGGTCTACCAAGCGCATCAATTGCGCCCGGGCCGCCTCCTGGGACAAACCATTCAAATCCACGGTCGCCGTCAGGGTCAGGCGCACGGTAGCCAGCTCTGGCACGCGCTGCTCCGGCCGTCCGACAGCACCTGTATCTTGCAGAACCGCGCCATCCTGGCCGATAAACAGAATGCGTGCACGGCCCTTGGGCGACAGCACATGGGACTGCGCATCCGGGTTCACAACCAGCATGGTGCCGTTGGCAAAGTCGCGGGCCCATGCGGTTTTGCCGCCGTCAAAGCCGCGGATGACAAAGCCATAGTCGCGGGGAGATGCGAAAAAACGGCCACTGGCATCGAGGGCCGGGTCGTCAATCTCGAGTTCATCATGCACAAAGGTGTAGCGGTATTCGCCCGGCCGCGACTGCCGGCGCACGGCTGCCTGCAATCCGCCGGACCGTTCACGCGGGTTGATTTCGCTCCACTGTGTCATGGCTACCCCCTGTTACATCTTGCAAATCATGATAGCGATTTCAGATGTCAGACGCGAGCCATTCTTCTGTCAAACGCACCCAAAAGGTGGCGCCCAAGGGCAGCAACTCGTCATTGAAGTCATAGCTCGGGTTGTGCAAAGTGCAAGGGCCGGCGCCATGGCCCAGGGTACGGTGGTCACCATCTCCGTTACCGATAAAGGCGTAGCAGCCGGGTTTGGCTTGCAGCATGAACGAGAAGTCTTCGGCGCCCATGGTGGGCTCCTGGGTGAACACCTTGTCGGCGCCCACAATACTTTCCATCACCTTCGCAGCAAACGCCGCCTCCTTGGGCGCGTTGATGGTGGGCGGGTAGTTGCGCACAAACTCAAATTCCACGCGGGTGTTGAATGCGGCACACAGGCTCTCGCTCATCTCGCGCATGCGGCGCTCAATCAGGTCCAGCACTTCGATGGAGAACGTACGCACCGTGCCCTGCAACTCGCAGCGGTCAGGAATCACATTGGTGGCTTCGCCGGCGTTGATCATGGTGACCGAGATCACACCCGCATCGATCGGTTTCACATTGCGGCTGATGATGGTCTGAAAGCCCTGCACCAGCTGGCAAGCTACCACCACCGGGTCGATAGCGTTGTGCGGGATAGCCGCATGGCCGCCCTTGCCGCGGATGGTGATCTTGAATTCGTTGCTGGACGCCATCACCGGGCCTGCGCTGGCGGCGAACGTGCCCGCGGCCATGCCCGGCCAGTTGTGCATGCCGAACACGGCCTCCACTGGAAACTGCTCAAACAAGCCGTCCTTGATCATTTCGCGGGCACCACCACCGCCTTCTTCGGCGGGCTGGAAAACCAGGTACACGGTACCGTCAAAATTGCGGTGTTTGGCAAAGTGCTGGGCCGCAGCCAGCAGCATGGCGGTGTGGCCATCGTGCCCGCAGGCGTGCATCTTGCCGGCATGTTTGCTAGCGTGGGCAAAGGTGTTGAACTCTTGCATGGGCAGGGCGTCCATGTCGGCGCGCAAGGCCAGTGCGCGGCTGGAGGTACCGGCTTTCACAATGCCCACCACGCCGGTAGTGCCCATCCCGCGGTGGATGGGGATACCCCACTCCGTCAGCTTGGCAGCCACCACATCCGCCGTACGAACTTCCTGGAAACACAGCTCCGGGTGGGCATGGATATCTTTGCGCAGGGCCGCAATTTCGGGGGTGTTGGCAACTATTGGCTCTATCAGTTTCATGGCAAGTGTCCTCCGCAGGAAGAGAAATCTCCCTCCCCTGTCATCACAAGAGCATACGCAATTCGGTAAAGTCCGCACCATGCACTCAGACACTCCCGCGACCTCTCCATCCCCCGCAGGCACCGCCCACATCCTGGGCGCCTGCCCTCACGACTGCCCCGATACCTGCTCCATGCTGGTCACCGTGCAGGATGGCGTGGCCATCAAGGTCCAGGGCAATCCGGAACACCCCGCCACCAATGGCGCGCTGTGCACCAAGGTATCGCGCTACACCGAGCGCACCTACCACCCCGAACGGCTGCTGCACCCGCTCAAACGTGTGGGCCCCAAGGGTTCAGGACAATTTGAGCGCGTGAGCTGGGACCAGGCACTGAGCGACATTGCGGAGAAGCTCCAGAGCATTGCAAAGCGTGACCCGCAGGCCATCCAACCCTACAGCTATGCCGGCACCATGGGGCGTGTGCAGGGCGAAGGCATGGCGGCACGCTTCTTCAACAGATTAGGCGCCGCCCGGCTGGACCGCACCATTTGCGCCTCAGCGGGTGCTGAAGCACTGACCTTCACCCTGGGCAACAAGGTCGGCACCAAGGTGGAGTTTTTTGCGGAGGCCAAGCTCATCCTGATCTGGGGCAGTAACTCGATTGCCAGCAATGTGCACTTCTGGCGCCATGTGCAAACCGCCAAACGCAATGGCGCACGCATCATCTGCATAGACCCGCGCCGCTCCGAGACGGCCGAGAAATGCCACCAACACATCGCCCTGCTGCCCGGCACCGATGCCGCCCTCGCGCTGGGCCTGATGCATGAGCTGATCACCCACGACTGGCTGGACCACGACTACATCGCCCGCCATACCCTGGGCTGGGAAGGCCTGCGCGACCGCGCCCTGCAATGGACGCCCGAGCGCACCGCAGAGGTCTGTGGCATTTCTGCTGACGAAGTGCGCGGTCTGGCCCGCGAATACGGCCAGACCGCGCGCGCTGGCTTGCCCGTGGCCATTCGCATGAACTACGGACTGCAGCGGGTGCGTGGCGGCGGCAACGCGGTGCGCGCGATTTCCTGCCTGCCCGCTTTGGTGGGCGCCTGGCGGCACCGCGCAGGCGGCGTGTTGCTGTCCAGCTCGGGCTATGTACCCACCCAGACCATGGCGCTCGAACGGCCGGAGCTGCTAGCCGGCCGAACGCCCCGCACCATCAACATGAGCACCATTGGCGACGACCTGCTGCGCCCGGCCAGTCCCGAGTTCGGCCCGGCCATTGAAGCCCTCATCGTCTACAACAGCAACCCCGTTGCGGTGGCCCCGGAGTCCGCCAAGGTGGTGCAAGGCTTTGCGCGCGAAGACCTGTTTACCGTAGTGCTGGAGCACTTCCAGACCGATACGGCCGACTACGCCGACTACGTGTTGCCCGCCACCACCCAACTCGAGCACTGGGACGTGCACAGCAGCTACGGCCACACCGACATCCTGCTCAACCGCCCCTCTATTGCCCCGCTGGGCGAGGCGCGCACCAACACCCAGTTCTTCCGCGACCTGGCGCAGCGTATGGGCTTCACCGAAGACGTGTTTGCGGAGTCCGATGAGAGCTTGTGCCGCACTGCTTTTGGCGACAAGGTGGACTTCGCGCTGTTGCTTAGCCAGGGCTATGCGCCGCTGCCCGTGCCGGACACACCGTTTGCCGATGGTGGCTTTCCGACGCCCAGTGGGAAGTGTGAGTTTTACAGCGACCGCCTGGCCGCGCGCGGTGAAGACGGCTTGCCCGACCACGTGCCCAACTACGAACCTGCGGGCGCCGATGCGGCTTACCCGCTGGCGATGATCTCGCCGCCCGCGCGCAACTTTCTCAACTCCACCTTTGTGAATGTGAAGAGCCTACGCGACATCGAAGGCGAACCCTTGCTAGAGCTGCATGAAGCCGATGCTGCGCCACGCGGTATTGCGGATGGGGATGAGGTCACGGTGTTCAACGCCCGCGGCACCCATCGTTGTGTGGCCCGCGTGTCCGCCCGTGCGCGACCTGGAGTGGTCAATGGCTTGGGCATCTGGTGGCGCAAACTGGGTCGCGATGGCACCAATGTGAATGAGCTGACCAGCCAACGCCTGACCGACATGGGCCGGGCGCCCACGTTTTACGACTGCGCTGTGGAAGTGAAGAAAAGTTAGCGCTTTTTGCGCCCGAAATTGAGCAGCCGGGTGGCGATGAAGGTCTCCACCATGAAGCAAATGAGCGCGCTCAGAAAGCACACCACCCCGCCCAGAAAACTGAAGATCGAAATGCGCAGGCCGGGGAAGTCAATCGTCTCGCCGAGGAACAGCACCACGATGGTGAGGCCGATCAAAAACGCGCACGAGGTCAGCAGCGCAATGCTGGTGTTGGCCAACAAACCGCGGGTTCGCAATTCGGCAAGTTCGGCGTAACCATCCGCATCCTCAGAAGGATGCGTGCCTTGTTTGATGCGGGTCTCCACATTGCGTGCGCGATCAATGATGCGCGCCAGGCGCTGCGCCACGGCACCGATCATGCCGGACACCGCCGTGAGCAGAAATACCGGTGCCACCGCCAGCTGGATGCCGTGCGAGACCGTATCGGGTTCCATTGGAAAAACCATAGCGATTACCTCGTCAGAAACAACAACGCGGCCCCGCGGCCGCGCTGTTGCCGGATTGTAGGCCTGACCTTAGCCTTGCTGCGCCAGTTGCTGCTCCAACTGGTGCAACACGCGGTAGCAGTCCAGCACGCGCCCCACGCTGGAGTTGGGTTCACGGCCTTCCTTGATGGCGGCAAAGAACTCGCGGTCTTGCAGCTCGATGCCGTTCATGCTGACGGCCACGTTGCTCACGTCGATTTTCTCTTCCTTGCCGGTGAACAGGTCGTCGTAACGGGCGATATAAGTCGCTGTGTCGCCGATGTAGCGGAAGTAGGTGCCCAAGGGGCCGTCGTTGTTGAAGCTCAGGCTCAGGGTACAGATCGCGCCATTGGCAGCGCGCAGCTGGATGCTCATGTCCATGGCGATGCCCAGCACCGGGTGGATGGGGCCCTGGATGGCGTTGGCCTGCACGATGGGGCTATTGGCCTGGTAGGCAAACAAGTCCACGGTATGCGCAGCGTGGTGCCACAGCAGGTGGTCGGTCCAGCTGCGGGCTTGGCCCAGCGCGTTGGTGTTGGTGCGGCGGAAGAAGTAGGTCTGCACGTCCATCTGCTGGATGTTGAACTTGCCGGCCGTGATCTGCTGGTTCACATACTGGTGGCTCGGGTTGAAGCGGCGGGTATGCCCGCACATGGCAACCAGACCGGTCTTCTTCTGCTCGGCCACGACGGCGTCCGCGCCGGCCCAGCTATCAGCCAAGGGGATTTCCACTTGCACGTGCTTACCGGCTTTCAAACAAGCCAGTGTTTGCTCGGCGTGCATCTGGGTCGGGGTGCACAAAATCACGGCGTCCAGTTCAGGGATTGCCAGGCTTTCAGACAGTTCGGTGGTCACATGGCCCACGCCGTACTTGGCAGCGATCTCTTTGGTTTTATCCAGTTCACGGCCAATGAGGGAGATGACTTCCACGCCCTCGATGTTTTGGATGCCGTCCAGGTGTTTGACACCGAATGCGCCAGCGCCTGCCAGCGCCACTTTGATGGTTTTGGTCATATCAGTTGTTTTCCAGAATGAGGTGTCCCACCGCCGTGTTGCTGGCGGGCACATGATAAAAACGGTGCTTGACGCTCACGGAATGTGCGCGGGCTGCTTCTAAATCTGTAGCATCGTAGGGCACATCCGACATGGCGCCGCGGGCGATCAGCCACATCACCAGCTCAATGCCTTCGCTACCGGCTTCGCGCACATAGTCGATGTGCGGCGTGGCGGCGCAGGCGGCCGGGTCAGCAATCATCTGGTCCAGCCAGGCGTTATCCCACTCGCGGTTGATCAGGCCGGCACGCGCGCCTTGCAGCTGGTGGCTCATGCCACCGGTGCCCCAGATGTGCACATTCAGATCTTCGTCGTAGCTTTCCACCGCCTTGCGGATCGCCTTGCCCAAGTTGAAGCAGCGCTGGCCGCTGGGCACGGGGTACTGCACCACGTTGACTGCAAACGGAATCACCGGGCAGGGCCAGCTGTCATTCACCGGGTCTTTTTCGCCGCACATCAGGCTCAGGGGGACGGTCAGGCCGTGGTCCACATCCATTTTGTTGACGATGGTGAGGTCAAAGTCCTGCTGGATCACCGAGTGAGCAATGTGCGAGGCCAGGTCAGGGTGGCCTTGCACCTTGGGCACCGGGCGGGGGCCGAAGCCCTCGTCGGCCGGTGTGTACTCCGCGGCCGTGCCAATAGCGAAGGTGGGAATCATGTCCAGGCTGAAGGCGGTCGCGTGGTCATTGAAGACCAGGAAGATCACGTCAGGCTTGTTGTCCTTCATCCACTGCTTGGAATACTCATAGCCGGCAAACAGCGGCTTCCAGTAGTCCTCCTGGGTCTTGCCTAGATCCATGGCGGCGCCGATGGCCGGCACGTGGGAGGTGAATACAGAGGCGGTAATTTTGGCCATGGGGCTCAGTCTTTCTTGCCAGCAACGGTGGATTGTTGGCCTTGGGGTTGGCGGTGGGCCTGGGCGTCGCCGTCCTCACCGATGTAGCGGTTTCCTTCGGCCGAGCGGCCGCCGGCCAGCATCATGGCGCGGTACTCTTCTTCGGTCATGCCGGTCATGCTGCCGGCCATCTGCTGGAAGCTGCGGCCATGGGTGGCGCCGATCTTGGCCAGGAAGTAGATATTGCCGCCCAGCTGCATGGCGCGGTTCAGGTCCATGTCGATCACGGCCTGACGTTGGTCCTCGCTCATGGGCCATTCGTTCAGGTAGGCGCGTTGGTCCGCCTTGAAGCGCGCGCGGTTGTCGGCCTTCATCAGGCTCATGCAGAACTGGTTGAGCCAGTAGCCTTTGCGGCTCTGTTCGGCATCAAAAATGATGGTGCCGGGGATGTCCTGGTAAGGTTTGTCGAGTGCCATATCAGTCTTTCAGGGTTTCAGGCCAATAGAGGCGGTTGGGGTTGTCCACCAGCAGCTTGCGTTGCAGTTCGGCGGTAGTGGCGATGTGGGGAATGAAGTCCACCAGCAGGCCGTCATCGGGCATGTGGTCCTTCAGGTTGGGGTGCGGCCAGTCGGTGCCCCAGAGCACACGGTCGGGGAACTGCTCCACGATACGCTTGGCAAACGGGATCACATCGCGGTAAGCGTGTTGCTCGCCGTTCAAAGCCTTGGGGCCACTGACGCTCAAACGCTCAGGGCAACTCACCTTGCTCCACACATTGCTGTGCTCGCGCATAAACTTTTCAAACAAGGCGAATTGCGGTCCGTCTACCGGCAGCGACACATCGGGCCGGCCCATGTGGTCCACCACCACCGTAGTGGGCAGTGCGGTGAAAAAATCCCACAACTCGGGCAGGTCCACCGCCTCAAAGTAGATCACCACGTGCCAGCCCCACTTCGCAATGCGGCCGGCAATTTCCATCAGCTCGTCCTTGGGCGTGAAGTCCACCAGGCGCTTGACGAAGTTGAAGCGTACGCCGCGCACACCGGCATCATGCATGGCCTGGATCTCTTCATCAGTAACGCTGCGCTTGACGGTGGCCACTCCGCGCGCTTTGCCATTGCTGGCGATGAGTGCATCCACCATGGCACGGTTGTCAGCGCCGTGACAGGTCGCTTGCACGATGACGTTCTTCTCAAAGCCCAAGTGGTCGCGCAAGGCGAACAGCTGGTGCTTGGAGGCATCACACGGCGTGTACTTGCGCTCGGGCGCATAGGGAAATTCGGCACCGGGGCCGAACACATGGCAGTGCGCGTCGACAGCGCCTGCAGGCAACTTGAAGGTAGGCGTAGATGGACCGGTGTACCAGTCCATCCACCCAGCAGTTTTGGTGAAGTCACCCGAAGTAGGTTTGGTCATAGTGGGCTTTCAGTCGATGTACTTCAAACCCAGCGCAGCCAAGGGCTCGCGCATCTTGTACATGTCCAGCCCCAGCACGCCGGCGGCCAGCTTCTCGCGCTTTTCGCCTTCGAAGCTTTCACGCTTCTGGGCAGCGGCCAGCGTGGCAACGGCTTTGGCTGCGGGCACGCACACCACGCCATCGTCGTCCGCCACGATCACATCACCGGGGGTCACCAGCATGCCGGCGCAGACGATAGGAATGTTTACCGAGCCCAAGGTGGCCTTGATGGTGCCCTTGCTGCTGATGGCCTTGCTCCACACGGGAAAGCCCATGCGCTGCAGCTCTTTCACGTCGCGCACACCGCCATCGATGATGAGGGCGCGGGCGCCGCGGGCTTGGAAGCTGGTTGCCAGCAGGTCACCGAAGAAACCGTCGGTGCACTCCGCAGTCACCGTGGCCACCACGATATCGCCGGGCTGGATCTGCTCGGCGGCCACATGCATCATCCAGTTGTCGCCGGGTTGCAGCAGCACGGTCACTGCGGTGCCTGACACCTGCACGCCGCTCTGGATGGGGCGCATGTAGGGCTTGAGCAAGCCCACGCGGCCCATGGCTTCGTGCACTGTGGCAGAGCCCAAGGCGGCCAAGCCGTCTGCGGCTGTGCGGTCTGCGCGGGTGATGTTGCGGTAGCAAACGCCTAGTTCATACATATTCAAGACTCCTTAATATTTCTGGCTGCATTTCTCACTGGACCTGCTTTTCGCTGGACCCGCCGCAGAGCAGGGGCAAGTACCTTCGTTCATGTCCCCCGCCCGCTTTGCGGGCTCCCCCTTGACTTCACTACGGCACTCACCCCTACTCTGCCGCTGCGAACAAACTTGTTTTTACTCCGCCGTTCCAAGCATGCAGCGCAAGGCTTGGGGTGGTTATGCGTTTTGCGGAGGTCAAGGAGGAGCCCGCAAAGCGGGCGGGGGACACGCAGCAAAACACATAGCCACCCCGAGCCCTCCAAAAGCAGCGCAAAACCAAACTACTGCCCCTTGGCCTTCAAAGCCGCATCCAAGCGCGGAAACACGCGCCGCGCATTTCCTTCGTAAATCTGGAAACGATCTTCGTTGCTCAGTATCTTGGACGCTTCGATGTAGCGCTTGGTGTCGTCGTAATAGTGGCCGGTCTGCGGATCAATACCACGCACCGCGCCGATCATTTCGGACGCAAACAACACGTTCTTCACCGGGATCACCGTGTTGAGCAAGTCAATGCCGGGCTGGTGGTACACGCAGGTGTCGAAGTAAATGTTGTTGAGCAAATGCTCTTCCAACAAGGGCTTCTTGAGTTCTTGCGCCAAGCCGCGGAAACGGCCCCAGTGGTAAGGCACTGCGCCGCCGCCATGCGGAATCAGGAACTTGAGCGTGGGAAATTGCTTGAACAGATCACTGGTCAGGCACTGCATGAAAGCAGTGGTGTCCGCGTTCAGGTAGTGAGCGCCGGTGGTGTGGAAGCAGGCGTTGCAGCTGGTGGACACGTGAATCATCGCGGGGATGTCGTACTCCACCATCTTCTCGTAAATGGGGTACCAGTGCTTGTCGCTCAAGGGGGGCGATGTCCAGTGGCCGCCGCTGGGGTCGGGGTTCAGGTTGATGCCCACGTTGCCGTACTGCTCCACGCACTTCACCAGCTCGGGGATGCAGGTAGCGGGGTCCACACCGGGGCTTTGGGGCAGCATGGCTGCGGGAATGAAGTGGTCCGGGAACAGCTGGCTCACGCGGAAGCACAGCTCGTTGCAGATGGCCGCCCAGGTGGCGCTGGTGTTGAAGTCGCCAATGTGGTGGGCCATGAAGCTGGCGCGCGGGCTGAAGATGGTGAGGTCGGAGCCCCGCTCTTTCATCAGGCGCAGCTGATTGGATTCGATGGTTTCGATCAGCTCGTCGTCGCTGATTTTCAGGTCGGCTACCTTGGGGCCCAGTTCGGGGGTGGACAGGTTGGCGATCTGGGCGTTGCGCCAGTTTTCCAGCGCCTTGGGGGCCGTGGTGTAGTGGCCGTGGCAATCAATGATCATGGAAGTCTCCGGTGATGTTGTCGATATGTGTGCTTATGCGGGCTCCATGCCCTGGCGCAGCTTGGCGGCATGGGCCTGGGGCGATGCCATGTAGTCCAGCAGCGCGCGCACGGCGTCGGCTCGGCTGCTATGGACGCCGAGGCCCGCAGAAAAAGTGGTGGTGATCTGTATCTCTGCGGGCAGCGGGCCCACGATGCGGATGCCATTTACATGGATCAATTCGCTGAGCTGCTGTAAGCCCAACGCCACTTCGCCCCGCGCTACCAGCGTGCCCACCGGCACGCCGGGGGGCGCTTGCACGATGCGACTTTGAATCTCGTCGGCAATGCCCCAGCGCTCAAACAACTTGGCCAGCGCCACGCCGCTCGGGCCGGTGGAGTAGCTTAGGGTAGGCGCTGCCAGCACGGCTGCACGCACAGCCGCTTCCGAGCTAATGTCGGGCGCCGCGGCGCCCTCTTTCACCGCAACGGCGACGCCGGAGTGCACCAGGTCCACGCGGCTACCGGCTTCAAGAAAGCCTGCCGCCAGCAGCTTGTCAATGGCGTCGGACGCCAGAAACACGATGTCGAACACCTCACCCGCTTGCACCCGCTTGGCCGCGTCCACTCCGCCCACAGACTCCAGTGCGAGCTGCACGCCCGTGGTGGCCTCATACGCCTCTGCCAGCTCCGTCAACACTTGGCGCGTGGCCATGGAGGAGATAGCTTTCAGGGTCAGTCCCGCAGGGGCGTGAGAGGGGAAGGCAGGGGTTTGCATGCTGGCTATTCTGGTCGGCCAAGCAGGCTTTGATAAGCCAAGGGGGCGACTAGCAGCTATCACATATCGGCATAATTGACGCGCAGCTATTCTCAGAAGAAACTCGCTCATTCCGGAAAGCCGCTATGGATTTGTTGCTATGGACTTGAAACAGTTGGAATACTTTGTGCGCGTGGCCGAAATGGGCAGTTTTACCCGCGCCTCCATCTCGCTGGATGTGGCCCAGCCTGCGCTGAGCCGCCAGATCCGCCTGCTCGAGGTCGAGCTGCGCCAGAACCTGCTCACCCGCAATGGCCGTGGCGCAGTGCCCACCGAAGCCGGCAAGTTGTTGCTGGAGCACGGCCGCGGCATCCTGCACCAGGTGCAACTCACCCGCGAAGAGATGGGCGCCGCCCGCGGCGCGCTGGCCGGAAGGGTGTCCATAGGCCTGCCGCCCAGCCTGTCCAAGCTGATTACCGTGCCGCTGGTGAAAGCCTTTCGAGAAGCCCTGCCCCACGCCCACCTGACGCTGACCGAGGGCTTCTCGGTGCAAATGCACGAAGGCCTGCGCCTGGGTAACCTGGACATGGCGGTGCTTTACAACCCCGGTCAGAGCACCGACCTGGAAATGAGCACGCTGGATGAAGACGAGCTCTCGCTCATCTCGCACAACCCCAGCGGCGGCAAAAAAGGCAAAGGCAAAACGGCGCCCGCCATCAGCCTCAAAGAAGTAGCGGCGCTACCGCTCATCCTGCCCAGCCGGCCCAATGCCTTTCGCATCCTGCTGGAGGGCGAGATGATGGCCCTGGGCCGCCGGCCTGAAGTACTGTTGGAAGTGGACGGGCTCAACGCCATCCTGAACCTGGTGAAAGAAGGCATGGGCCACGCTGTGCTGCCTAGCTACACGCTGAGCAACTTCGACAACCCCGAGACTTTCACCGTGCAGTCCATCCACAGCCCGCGCATCATGAGCCAGCTGATGCTGGTGTGGTCTGCCCGCCGCCCCACCACCCAGACCCAACGCAAGGCGATGGACGTAGTGAGCAAGGTGGTGCTGGAGGCGATTCACTGATAGGCCACGCTGCTTGTTTTTGCATAGCTGCTATGCCGAGCACAGCTTGCTTTGCCATCGCCACTCCCTGCACACTGCCGTCAAACCCCACAACAAGGAGACAAAGAAATGGCAACATTTACTACGAAATTGATAGCTACTTGCGCAGTACTCACAGGCGCTAGCGGCCTGTTTCTATCGCAATCGGCAGTGGCACAGACTGCCGGCACCTACCCTGCCAAACCCATCCGGCTGGTCGTGCCGTTCACACCCGGCGGGTCCACCGACATCCTGGCGCGCGCCATCGGCCAGAAGCTCAACGAAGCCTGGGGCCAGCCGGTGGTCATCGACAACGTACCCGGTGCAGGCGGCTCGATTGGCGCCGACCGCGTGGCCAAAGCCCCGGCCGACGGCTACACCCTGCTCATGGGCCACATCGGGACGCTGGCGGTCAACCCTTCGCTCTACCCCAATCTGCCCTACGACCCCATCAAGAGCTTTGCGCCTGTGGCCTGGGTGGCACGCGTGCCCAACGTCTTGGTGGTGCACCCCAGCGTGCCGGCCAAGAGCGTGAAAGAACTGGTGGCACTGGCCAAGGCCAAACCCGGCCAGCTGAACTACGGCTCCGGCGGCAACGGCAGCGCGGCCAATCTGGCGACAGAGTACTTCAAACTGCAAACCGGCAGCTCCCTGCTGCACATCCCCTACCGCGGCACCGCGCCTGCAGTGACCGATCTGGTGGGCGGCCAGATTCAGGTGCTGTTTACCGGTGCACCAGCCGTCATCAACCAGATCAAGGCCGGGCAACTGCGTGCGCTGGCCGTCTCCAGCCCCAAACGCCTGGACGCATTGCCGGACCTGCCCACCGTGGCGGAAACGGGCTACAAAGACTTCGAGGCTGACCAGTGGTACGGCGTGGTGGCTCCGGCCGGCACGCCCGCTGATGTGGTGGCCAAGCTCAATAACCAGATCAATCTGGCATTGAACTCGCCCGAACTCAAAACCCGTCTGAACACTGAAGGCGCCATCGCCACGCCGGACACCCCTGCCAACTTCGGCAAACTGATTGCAGCCGAGATTGCCCGCTGGAAGCCGGTGATCAGTGGCGGGCGGGTGAAGGCGGACTGAGGACACTCACGTGCACCGCAGAAGCGCACTCCTTTTTTTGGCGGTGCTGGTTTCAGGCTGCGCCCACCTCACAGCGGAGCGCAGCGAAACGGTGTTGCCCGTGAGCCGTGCCTGGGTGGATGGCCGGCAGGTGGAATATGTAACCACCGATATCTCTGACGCCGCCATGGCAAGCGCCATGGGCGTGAACTACGTCGCCCGCTTGCGCCAAGCCATAGGCGCGCCGCAGTCCCTGTTGGAACGCGTCTACAAGTTCAGTGGGAACGAGCAGATCAGCATTTTTCAGTCAGCGCCACGACCTATCGGCGCGCTCAATGCGGACAGTGCCTACAGCCCGCTCTGGCGACTCGTGCTGGTCACATGGCGCGCACCTCACACGGCGCGTGTACTGACATCAGAGGAGGAGCTGTTGGCTGCGGAAGACGCCGGACAGGTCCGCCTCGAGCTCACCGACATCGTGGTCAACTGCCCCGTCACCAAGGCGGTGGGCGGCGAAGGGCTCAAAGGGGTTCGCTGAGCGCATTACACCGGCATCACTGACGCCAACGCGCCTCCCCGCAGTGCCTGACTGCACTGGCACCATGGCATCCATGCGCCTCAGAGCGGATAGTGCTTCAACACCCACAACAGCACATTCAACGTGAAGAACGAGCCCACTGTCGCGGCCAGCAATGTGGCTGCGCTCACTTCTTCGTGGCCGTACTTCAGCGCGAGGATGGGGTAGACGCCCAGCATGGGCATGGCAGCAAACAGCAAGGCTGCGGTGCGCAGCTGCGGGTCAGCAATCGGCACCACAAAGGTAAACGCGAGAAACACGCACAGCGGGTGCAGCACCAGCTTGCCGATGGTGATTTGCCCCACCAGTCTGCGCTTGCCCTTGAGCTGCAAACCGACGAGAGCCCCGCCAATGACAAACAGCGCAAGGCCGGTAGTCACCTGCGAGAACAGCGTGATGGTGCGCGCCAATGGGCCGGGTAGAGCCCAGCCCATGACGGACACCAGCAGCGCCAACGGAATCACCACCAGCATGGGCGTGCGCACCCAGCCCCGGGCGATGTCCCGCAGCACGGTGCCCCAGGGGCGGTGCGCGCCGGCATCGGCGTTGTCGGCCAGCGTGAGCAGCACGGGCAGCTTGATGAGGTTTTCAAACAGCATGTTCAGCGCCAGCGCTACCGGCGCAATGCTGCCCAGCACCAGTTGGGCCACGGGGTAGCCCATGTAGCCGCTGTTGGAGCAGGCGGTGCCCATGGCAAAGAAGGCGCGGTAGCTGCCGGTGCTGCGGTTCATATAGCGGGCCCACAAGTAACTGCACAGCAGCATGACCCCTGAGCCAAGGCCATAGGCCAGCAGGTAATCCATATGCATCACATCCCGCAGGGGGCGCTGGGCAATGGCATTGAACAGCAGCGCAGGCAAGGCCAGGTTGAGCACGAATTTGCCCAGTACCCGCAAATCCGGTTTGCTGAACACACCCGTACGGGTGCAGAGGTAACCCATGGCAATGCACAGGTAAATGGGGCCGGTGATGGCCAGGATATCAAGCATCAGAACCTGTCAGTGAGTGGAACGGCGGGCGAGGAGTGCGTCGGCGTAGTCCTGCCAAATGGCGTTGGGGGCGACGTTTGCAAAGGCTCCGGTGCGGGCCTGGTCAGCCACCCACTGCTGTTTGTCGGCAATGGCGCTGGCCATGGTCGGCGCAAAGCCGACCTCGCCCACGGTGCGGGCGGATTCGCGCATTTCTTCGGCGCGCCGCTGGCCGTGCTGGGCGACGCGGCTGAAGAAGTAGGCGCCCTGCTTCTCCCAATCGATGCTCGGGAAGGTTTCGGCCAATGTGGGCAGGACATGGGTCTCCACCCCGTAGGCACGCGCGGTGGTGTAGCTCTCAATGACCAGGGCCTCCAGCCCCTTGATCATGACGCTGCGGCACATTTTGATGGCCGAGGCCACACCGATGTCGGCCGACACGGCCTTGGCATCCATGCCCAGCGCCTGCAAAGCGGCGGCCAAGCTGGCGGCCTGCGGGCCACCCAGCAACATGGGCACGCGGATGCCATAGGGCGGCACCGAGGTCATGACGCCGGCTTCCACATAGTGCGCACCGGTGGCCTGCACCAGTGCAGCGGCTTGCTGCTTGGTGCCGGGAGAGGCGGAGTTGAGGTCCAGAAACACCATGCCCGCGCGAAGGTGCGGGGCTGCAGCTTGCGCCACCGACAGGGTGTTGGACGCGGTCACCGCGCTGATCACCCAATCGCTCGCATCGCACAGCGCTTGCATGGAGGTCGCTTGCAGCACGCCGCCCGTGGTGGCCGCTCCCGCAGCGTCATGAAATTGGATGTCCCATGCGCTGACGCTTTGAAAGTGCGGCAACAAGCCGGCACTGAAAATGCGCCCGACTTCGCCATACCCCACCAGTCCCAGCCGGCTCACTGACAGATTCATCTTCCACCCTTGAATTTATAAGTAATTGGCTGCTAGCGCCCATGCAAAATGCGCGAGCAGCTCCTGAAACCATAGCAACTTTTACAAACGCGGCACACCGGCTTTGGAAATGACTTCGCTCCAGCGCTTGATTTCGCTGCCCAACAGCTCGCCCAATTTCTCGGGCGAGGAGCCCTTGGCTTGCACGTTGAGTTCAAACAGCTTTTTCTTCACATCGGGGTGGGCCAAGGCGGCTTGTACTTCCTTGTTCAGCCGCGCAATCACGTCCTTGGGTGTTTTGGCAGGCGCTGCCAGCGCATTCCAGGACGACACATCGAAATTGGCCACGCCACTTTGCATGACGGTGGGCACATCGGGCACCTGCGCAGCGCGCTCGTCCCCCAGAATGGCCAGCGGGCGCACCGCCTTGGAGTTGACCTGGCCCATCATGGGCCCGAGGATTTCGATGGCCACATCCACCTGCCCACCGCGCAGGGCCGTGGTGAGGGCGGGTGTGCCGTTGAAGGGCACGATCAAGAAGTCCAGCCCGGTGCGCGACTTGAACAACTCGGCCGCAAGGTGCTGGGTGCTACCGATGTTGATGGTGCCCACATTGAGCTTGCCGGGGTTGGCCTTGGCATAGGCCATGAGCTCGCCCAGATTTTTGTAAGGTGCATTGGCCGATGCGAGCACGGCCAAGTCAAAGTAACCCAGCGTGGAGATGGGCGCGAAGTCGTGCTGCGCGTCGAATGGCAGGCTCTTGAAGAGGCCGGCACTCACTGCCGTGCCATTGGACATGAGCAGCAGCGTATGGCCATCGGGCTCCGCCTTGGCCACTGCCTCGCCCGCGCCCACACCACCGGCGCCGGGCTTGTTGTCGATGATGACCGGCTGCCCCAGCGACTCAGAGAGCTTTTGCGCCACAGTGCGGGCCGTCAGATCGGCCACACCACCGGCGCCGAAGGGCACCACGATGCGGATGGGCTTGCTCGGGAAGGCGTCTGCAAGAGCGGGTATTGCTGCGGTCAGCGCAGACGCAGCGATGGCAGCTAGTGCGCTGCGGCGGGTAAAACGGTTCATGCTTGTCTTCCTTGGAACAAAAAGAGCCGCTGGCGCCTACGGAATATGCGCGAGCAGCTCATGTTTTGATAGCAAATTACCAACTACCGGGCCACGCCCAGCAGCCTGTCGAGCAGCTCAGGCTGCTCGCGCAGTCCTTGGGCGGTTCCACTGTGCACCACGGTGCCGCGGTCCAGTACCGCAGCGGTATCGCTGATGGCCAGAATGGCTTGCGGGTGCTGCTCCACGATGATGGCAGAGAGGCCCTCTTCGCGGGTGATGCGGCGGATGGCACGCAACAACTCCTGCACGATGATGGGCGCCAGGCCTTCACAAGGCTCATCCAGCAGCAGAAGCGTGGGGTTCAGCACCAGCGCGCGGCCCACGGCCAGCATTTGCTGCTCGCCACCGGAGAGCTGGGTGCCCAAGTTGGTCTTGCGCTCGGCCAGACGGGGAAATAGCTCGTACACGCGCTCGGGGGTCCACATCGCAGCCTTGCGGCCGGCGCGGGCCGGGCGCGCCACCGCGGTGAGGTTCTCATCCACCGTGAGCGACTTGAAGATGTTGCGCTCTTGCGGCACCCAGCCGATACCGGCGGCCGCCCGCTCGTGCTGGGGCATTTTGTGCAAGTCGGCGCCCCCTAAGCGCATGGTGCCGCCGTGCTGCCGGGTCGCGCCGGCCAGGGTGTTCATGAATGTGGTTTTGCCGGTGCCATTGCGACCCAGCAGCGCCAGCGTTTCGCCTTCGTTGATGGACACTGACACGCCGTGCAACACCACCGCCTCGCCGTAACCGGCAGACAGGTTTTCTACTTTGAGCAGCTCGGTCATGCGTGGGCTCCTTCGCCTTCGGCGTGGCCGAGGTACACCGCCTTGACCTGCGGGTCATTGGCAATTTCTTCGGGGTTGCCCTCGGTGAGCATGGTGCCGTTGACCAACACCGTCATGCGGTTTGCAAAGCTGAAGACCAGATCCATGTCATGTTCAATCAAAAGGATGGACACATCCGCCGGCAGGGCTGCCACGGTTTGCAGCAGCTCTTCGCGCTCGCCGGCTGGCACACCGGCCACCGGTTCGTCGAGCAAGAGTACGCGGGGCTCGCAGGCCAGCGCAATCGCAATCTCCAGCAAGCGGCGCTTGCCGTAGGCCAGCACCCGGGTTTCCTGGTGCATGACGCTGCTGAGGTGGAACTGCTCGAGCAACTGCTCGCACCGCTCTACCACGCTGCGGTCTGCTCCCAACGCTTGCCACCACTTCCCGCCCAGACCCTTGTGCTGGCTGACCACCATGGCCAGTGTTTGCATCGGGCTCATGCTGTCGAAGAGCTGGTTGATCTGGAAGGTACGCACCATGCCACGGCGCACACGCTGGTGCGGTGCCAAATGCGTGATGTCCTCACCCTCGAGCACGATGCGGCCTTCCGTGGGCTGGAGCACGCCGGTCAACAAGTTGATGAGCGTGGTTTTGCCGGCGCCGTTGGGGCCGATGAGTGCATGGCGCGCGCCTTTTTGCAGGTTAAGCGTGACGTTGTTGGTGGCGGTGATGCCGCCAAACTTCATCACCAGCCCTTGCGCGCTGAGTACGGTGTTGGAATTCATGGGAGTAGAGGTGGCGCTCATGCAGCACCTTCCTTCTTCTTGGAGGACGATGTGCCGAACCAGGTCCAGGGGCGCACCACACGCTCGCGGCCCACCAGCATGAGCACCACGAGGAAAAGGCCGATCCAGAAGGTCCAGTACTGGGGGGTGATGCTCGATATAGCGTCTTGCAACACCTTGAACACAATGGCACCGATGACGCCGCCATACAACCAGCCCACGCCGCCGATGACCAGCAGCAACACCAAGTCTGCTGAGCGGTGGAACTCAAATACGTCGAGCGAGGCAAAGCCGGTGGTCTGCGCCAGCAGTGCCCCGGCCATGCCGGCAGCACCTGCAGCTACCGTGTAGGCCACTGCGATGCGGCTGGCCACGGGAATGCCGATGGCCATGGCGCGCAAGCGGTTGTCGTGAATGGCCTTAAGCGTGCTGCCGAAAGGCGAGTTCACAAAGCGGCGTGCCAACACAAACATGATGAACAACACCACGATGGAATAGGTGGCGGCCGTGCTGCCGTACAGGTCGAACTCGAAGCGGCCGAGCAAGGGGCCCATCATCACGCCCTGCAGGCCGTCGGCACCGCCGGTGAGCCAGTCGAGCTTGTTGGCGAGTTCCATCAGGATCAGACCCACGCCCATGGTCACCATCAGGCGGGTCAGGTCGGTACCGCGCTGCACGGTCACACTGCAAATGGCACCTAGCACCGTGGATACGACCATGGCCACCGCCAGACCGAACAAGGGGTCGGGGTTGATGTGCTTGGAGAACAAGGCTGCGGTATAGGCACCCATGCCGAAGAAGGCCGCATGGCCCAGCGACACGATGCCGGTGTACCCGAGGATGATGTCCAGGGACAGGGCAAACAGGGCAACGATGGCAATCTCGTTGATGATGAGCGCGTGGGTGTTCATGACCCAGGGCAGTGACAGGGCCACCGCCCAGAGCAGCAGCTCCCACCAGCGCCAGCGGCCGGCACGCATCAGGATATTGGTGTTGTTCATGGAGGAGGAGTCCGGGGTGTTCATGCCTTGCCACCTTTGCGCACAAAGAGGCCTTGCGGGCGCCAGACCAGGATGATGATCATCAGGCTGTACACAATGAAGGCGCCGAGTTTGGGGATGTAGTACTTGCCGGCGACGTCAGCAATGCCCAAGAGCAACGCTGCCAAGAGCGGACCGGTAATGCTGGAGGTACCGCCCACGGCCACCACGATCAAGAAGTAAATCATGAACTTGAGCGGGAAGGTGGGATCCATGCCCAGCACGTCGGCGCCCAGCGCTCCGCCCAGACCGGCAAGGCCGGAACCCACTGCGAAGGTAGCCAGAAACACTACATTCACATTGATGCCCAAACCGGCGGCCACGCGCTGGTCGTCCACCGAGGCGCGCAGGCGGCTGCCAAAGCGGGTTTTGGTCAGGATGTGCTGCAGGGCAATGGTCAGTGCTGCACACACAGCAATGATGAACAGGCGGTAGTGGCCCATGCCCAGCATCCAGGCACCCTCACCGATTTCGGTGCGGCCTTTGAGCCATTCAGGCAGCTGCATGATCTGCTGGGTGGAGCCCACAAAGTAGTCCACCGCGGCCACGGCCATGAAGGTCAGGCCGATGGAGAACATCACCTGGTCCAGGTGCGGCCGCTTGTACAAGGGGCGATACAAGGTGCGCTCCAGGATGGCACCCAGCACAGCCGACGTTAGAAATGCAATGGGCAGGCAGACAAGAAAAGGCACATTCAGGCGCTGCATCAACAGCACGGTGACGTAGCCGCCAACCATGGCGAAGGCGCCGTGTGCGAGGTTGACGAAGTTCATCAAGCCCATGGTGACGGCGAGGCCGACCGCGAGGATGAACAACAACATGCCGTAGGCAATGCCGTCAAAGAGGATGGTCAACATAAAGGTGGTGTCCGGGTCATTCTTGCTGGAACTCGGCGGTGTCCGGGCAACAAAAAAGCGAGGGGGTTGCCATCGCTTTTTTGCCTGCAGACTGCCGCCGGTTGTCAGCGGTCAGATAAGTCGATTAACGGGCTTTGCCTGGGTCTTTGACGTCTTTGATCACATCAAATTCCACGTTGTACAACTGGCCGTCTTTCTTCTCCACTTTGCGCAAATAGATGTTCTGCACGATGTCGCGGGTCTGGGCGTCGATGAAGATCGGGCCGCGGGGGCTCTCGAAAATCTGGCCCTTCATGGCTGCCAACAAGGCATCACCACCGCCCTGGCCCTTGGTAGCCTTGAGCGCTTCGTAGATCACGCGCATACCGTCGTAGCCACCCACTGCCATGAAGTTGGGACGCAAGTTGTTGTTGGCCTTTTTGAAGGCTTCGACAAACTTCTTGTTGACGGCTGAGGGGTGGGCTGCCGAATAGTGGTGCGAAGTGACCACACCCAAGGCGCCATCGCCCATGTCGTTCAATTGGTCGTCATCGGTAATGTCGCCGGGGCCGATGAGCTTGATGCCGGCCTTGTCCATGCCGCGCTCCAAGAACTGCTTCATCACCGCTGCGCCTGCGCCGGAAGGCACGAACACAAACAATGCATCGGGCTTCAGGTCGCGCACTTTTTGCAGGAAGGGGGCGAAATCAGGGTTGCGCATGGGCACGCGCAGGCTGTCGACGATGGTGCCGCCATTAAAGGTCAGGCGATCCTTGAAGAACTTTTCCGCATCGAGACCGGGGCCATAGTCAGACACCAGGGTCACGACTTTCTTGATGCCGTTTTTGGGGGCCCAGTCAGCAATGGCGACTGCAGCTTGCGGCAACGTGAAGCTGGTGCGCACGATGTATGGTGACGCTTCTGTGATGCTGGAAGTGGCAGCAGCCATCACCACCTGTGGGGTTTTGGACTGGGTGGCCAGAGGCGCTGTTGCCAGCGCGGAGGGGGTGATGCCGAAGCCGGCCAATACATTGACCTTGTCATTGACGATCAATTCTTGCGCCATGCGCTTGGTCACATCAGGGATGCTGGTGTCGTCCTTGATGATGAGCTGGATTTTCTTGCCGGCAACGGTGTCACCGTTTTGGGCCATGTAGAGCTTGGCGGCTGCCTCAATCTGGCGACCTGTGGTGGCCTGCTGTCCGGTCATGGGCAGGATCAAGCCGATTTTGAAAACATTGTCTTGGGCAAAGACAGTGGAACCGGCGATTGCCAACGAGGCCAATGCGGTTGCGCGGAGGAAGTGGCGTTTGTTCATGTTTGTCTCCTGAACGGTTTTTCGAATCACACTGCGTGCGACTATCGCCCTTTGCAACTGCTATTGCAACTGCGGATATGCACTCTTAGTTATTCCATTTTGCAATATCCGCCCACTCCGTGCTACATCAATGTTGCCCCGAGGGTTATCGAACTCGCCACTCCAGTCACGGATTTCTCAAGGCTTGCAGCTGCTGGCGCAGTTCCGCGTTCTCTGCTTCCAGTGCCGCTACTCGCTGTTGAAGTGCTGCGACGGTGGCTACAGGGTCTATTCCCTGTGTGGCAGCGTCGTCAGGTGCGAAGGCCGGCACACTATGTTCAGCCATCGCTTCACGGGCTGCACGCTTGGCATCCCGCACGCGCTTGGCAGCAAGCTTGAGCTCATCTTTGCCGGCGCTCGCTGCTGCGACCTGCTCTTCTGCGGGCAAAGTAGCCACTGCTGCGGCTGCATTGATGGAGATGACACCTGACTTCACGGCGGCCACCAACTCTGGAGCCGCTTGCTTCTGGATTTTTTCAATCATCACCACCTGGCTGCTACTCAGGCGTGCAGCCTTCGCCAGGTCTTCCCGACTTTTGAAGGCGGGTGTAACCGGTGCGTCTGTGATGGGAGTTGAGGTGACCGTGCTTTCGCTTGTCGCCTGCGGCGCAGGTTCTGCCGACAAGGCGTCTGCGAGGGCCAGCTGTTGGCGCGCCGCCAGAATTTCGCGTTTGCGCAAAGCCAGAACACCGCGCTGAAAGTCAGACACACTTCGGCGCCCCAGATGCTGGTCGATCATCCAAAGGTGCACGTCATCCATGGATTTGAACAAGGCACTCTGCACGGTGTTGAATGGCAGGCCGTGCTTGCGGCAGATGCCATAGCGGTTGTGGCCATCCACCAGCACATCACCCCATAGCACGAGGGCGTCCCGGCACCCCTCGTTCAGGATGCTTCGCTCCAACGCAGCATGCTCTTCAGGGGTAAGTGGGTCGATGTAAGCCTTGAGCTCTTCGTTGACGATGATGTCCATGCTGAATGTGCGCGCAAAAGGGCTGGATTGTAGGTCGTGGCCCTGCGCGATCACCCCGCCGCAGCGAAGCGCTCCAGGTAGCCCATGAAGGCCTCCGCCAAGGGTGACAGGCGCTTGCCCTGCAAATGCACTGTGTACCAGTTGGAAACGATGGGAAAGCCTTTCACTTCCAGTACGGCGAGTCCTTGGCCTGCGATGTCCGGACCCAATGCGTGCCGTGAAACCACCGATAGGCCCAGCCCCCCCTGCGACCGCTTGCTTGAGCGCCTCGTTACTTCCCATTTCCAAGCGGATACGCGGAATGAAATGGTGTGACGCAAAGTGGGCATCGGTATTGAGGCGAGTGCCGGACCCTTTTTCGCGTAGTACGAAGCGCTCGGCCTGCAAGTCTTCCAATGCAATGTTTTTTGTCAGCGCCATTGGATGGGCCAGTGGTGCAATCAACACGAGGGGATTGGCCAGAAATGCGTGGGCGACGGCATCAATGTCGGCTGGTGGCTTGGACATGATGTAGAGGTCATCCACGTTCTCGCGTAAGCGCTGCACCACGCCGTCGCGATTCAGTACCTCCAGCGATATCTCCACCTCTGGATGCATGCGACAGAAATCTCCCAACAAACGGGGCGTGAAGTATTTGGCGGTGCTCACCACGGCCAGCCGAAGTCGACCCGCAGTCAGCCCACGCTTTGCGGCAATGCCTTGTTCGAACAAGTCCCATTCATGGAGCATGGCCCGTGCAGTGGCCTCGAGGTCGCGGCCGGCCTCGGTTAACTGCAGTTTCTTGCCCGTTACCTCGTACAAGGGCATGCCGACACTGTCCGTTATCTCCTTGAGCTGCATGGAGACGGTGGGCTGCGTGACGTGCAATGCACGAGAGGCGGCAGTAATGCTCTCTTGCTCGGCTAAGGCGAGAAAGGTTCGCAGTTGCTTGAAAGTGACGTTCATAGATATATACCTATGGTGCAATGCGGCAATTTTGATTTTACTTTATGAGTTCTTGTTTTTAGGATCGCTACATCCTCCAGGACTCCCACATGCAAGCACTTCTAGACCCCGCCATCCTTTTCTTCCTTCTGGGCGTTTTCGCCGGTTTTCTCAAGTCGAATCTGGAAGTCCCCGCTCAAATTTCGCGCTTTCTGGCGCTGTACCTCCTCATGGCTTTAGGCCTGAAAGGTGGTTTTGCGTTGGCTAAATCGGGGTTTACCGCGGATGTGGCCATGGCTTTGGCACTCGCGCTCTTACTGGCGGTCTTGATCCCCGGGATCGGATACCTGGTTATGCGCAAGCTGTTGGCACCGTTTGACGCCGCCGCGGTTGCTGCTACTTACGGGTCCGTGAGTGCAGTGACCTTCATCACCGCCGTTCAGTACATGGAGTCCCGCGGTTACGCGTTTGGTGGTCATATGGCCGCAGCCATGGCGTTGATGGAGTCGCCTGCCATCATTATTGCCATCGCAATCGCAGCACAGCTCCGTAAGCGGCAGCCTGTCGTGGCCACTGCGTCTCCCATTGCGCCTGCACAAGGTAGTTTGAAAAGTGTCCTGCATGAGGCGCTTACCGACGGAGCGCAGTTTCTCTTGCTGGGTTCCATGGCCATCGGCTTCATGACAGGGCAGGATGGCAAGCTGGCTATGGAACCCTTTACGGGCAGCCTGTTCAAGGGAATGCTGGCGTTCTTCCTCCTCGACATGGGACTCAGTGCGGCCCGTAACCTTCCCAAATTGAAAGGGCAGACACCATGGATCTACGCCTATGCTGTGCTTGCCCCTTTGCTTCATGCCGGACTTGCCTTGGGCTTGGGATATGTCTTTGGTCTGGCGGCCGGGGACTTGGCGCTTTTAATGGTACTTGCCGCGAGCGCCTCTTACATTGCCGTACCAGCAGTGTTGAAACATTCGATGCCTGAAGCGAACCCGGCGCTGTATTTCGGAATGTCACTGGGGATCACTTTGCCGCTCAACTTGGTGATCGGTATCCCACTGTATGTGCAGCTTGCGTTTCAGGCAGTCGGTGCTTCTGGGCCTTAACATCGGCCCATGAACTTAGCTACCTCAACGATTAAATCGCGACTACAGCAAGAATATTCTCGACTTTTCCTGGTCGCGGGTCGTGATGGGGATTGCTTGATCAATGAATTGGGGTCGGTGCGCGCCCTCGTTGTGGAAGTCACTGTGCCCATGGGTTGGAAGGCACTTTCCGAGGTTTGGTACGGGGTTCAAACCGATTTCGGACTTCCTGCCCCTGCAATCGCTGTCTCGGGTACCGATGCTATTCAACTCTGGTTTTCCTCGGCTAATGACATCGATAGCACTACCGCAGAGCGCTTTTTCACCGCGTTAAAGCTGCGCTATCTTCTTGGGATCCCTCCAAGCCAGTTACGACTGTTTCCAATTCGTGATGTTTCGTCAGTGCCAAGGGAGAAACATACAGCGTTAGTACCTTCTGATCGCCATAGCACAGGGCATTGGTCTGCCTTTATCAGCGCTGATCTCGCGGCGATTTTTGACGTTGAGCCGTGGCTGGACATGCCGCCCAACATGGACCAGCAGGCTGACATTTTGTCCAAGTTGCAACCTATCAAGCCAGACCAGCTGTCAACCGTACTGGCCGCACTCGACAGTAAGACTGAACGCGAAGCTGAAGAAACAGCCGGACCATCAGCGGATATGGGTAGCGCTTCTGACGAGATGAATGATGGCGAATCGCCTGAAATAGCGTCAATGTCACCTCAAGAGTTTCTTTTGCAAGTGATGCGGGATATACGACTCCCATGGCAACTTCGGATCGAAGCTGCAAAGGCACTGTTGCCTTACAAAACGTAGCAGATTGCCTAGAGAGGCCTTCCTGCTACAAAAGTGTGCTCCAGCTTCTATGAATTAGTGATTAAAGGCGGATTCTGCATCGTCCGAAGCAGCAACATGAGCCAATTTCTGATCCGACCTTGAGGGCCACAAACAAAAAAGGCTCACCGAAGTGAGCCTTTGCTGTCGTGGAATTCCACGTGTCTATTGGTTGCGGAGGCTAGATTTGAACTAACGACCTTTGGGTTATGAGCCCAACGAGCTACCAGGCTGCT
This sequence comes from Curvibacter sp. Hmag1.1, assembly GCF_059769165.1. NCBI lineage: Bacteria > Pseudomonadati > Pseudomonadota > Betaproteobacteria > Burkholderiales > Comamonadaceae > Curvibacter > Curvibacter sp. Hmag1.1. The sequence continues at coordinate 2,397,390 of NZ_JBMBGX010000002.1, read as the reverse complement.
CCACTCCGCGTCAAGACTTGAATTATAACCTATTAAGCCTTCACTTCTTCAGAAGTTGCAGAAACTTCTGAAGAACGCTCAACCAATTCCACCAATGCCATGGGCGCGTTGTCACCAACACGGAAACCCATTTTCAAAATACGTGTGTAGCCGCCTGGGCGCGCCTTGAAGCGAGGACCCAAAACGTCGAACAACTTGGTGACGCTGTCACGATCACGCAGACGATCGAATGCCAGACGGCGGTTTGCCACGGTAGCTTCTTTAGCCAAAGTGATCATGGGCTCCACTACACGGCGCAATTCCTTGGCCTTGGGTACAGTGGTTTTGATGACTTCGTGTTCGATCAACGAATTCATCATGTTGCGCAACATAGCCAAACGGTGTGAGCTAGTGCGGTTAAGTTTACGAAGACCGTGTCCGTGACGCATATTAATTTCCTTCAGTTTTATTAACAAGCAGCCGTATCAGGTACTGCCCGTGGCACGGAACCCTGTACAGGGTTCAGATACGAGTTAACGCTTTTCCAAAGAAGCAGGGGGCCAGCTCTCCAGCTTCATTCCCAAAGTCAGCCCACGGGAGGCCAACACTTCCTTGATTTCGTTGAGAGACTTGCGACCCAGATTAGGAGTCTTCAGCAGCTCATTTTCTGTGCGCTGAATCAAATCACCGATATAGTAGATGTTCTCGGCCTTCAAGCAGTTCGCAGAACGAACTGTGAGTTCCAACTCATCCACTGGACGCAACAGAATCGGATCGAATTGCGTATTGCCACGTGGTGCAGGTGCGGTGAACGCATCCAACTCGCTACCTTCCAACTGTGCAAACACTGCCAACTGTTCGACCAAGATTTTGGCGGAAGCGCGAACTGCATCTTCTGCTGTCACAGCACCGTTAGTCTCAATCTCAACAACCAGCTTGTCCAAGTCAGTACGCTGTTCAACACGTGCGCTCTCGACGGTGTAGCTCACACGGCGAACCGGAGAGAACGAAGCGTCGAGCACAATGCGGCCGATTGACTTGTTTGGCTCATCAGCGTAACGGCGCATGCTGCCAGGCACGTAGCCACGACCTTTTTCAACCTTGATCTGCATATCTAACTTACCGCCATGCGACAAGTTTGCAATCACATGCTCAGGATTGATGATCTCAACGTCATGAGGCGTTTGAATGTCAGCAGCAGTAACGACACCCTCGGTGTCCTTACGCAGGCTCAACGTCACTTCTTCGCGGTTGTGCAACTTAAAGACTACGCCCTTAAGGTTCAACAAGATGTTAACTACATCTTCTTGAACACCGTCGATAGAAGAGTACTCATGCAACACGCCGGCAATTGTCACCTCAGTCGCAGCAAAGCCAGGCATGGAGGACAACAACACCCGACGCAAAGCGTTCCCAAGTGTGTGTCCGTATCCACGCTCGAAAGGCTCCAGAGCCACTTTGGCGCGATTCGGGCCAAGTTGCTCAACGCTGATCGACTTAGGCTTCAACAAATTGTTTTGCATGCAAACTTCCTCTCAATACCCCCGACTCGTTACATCGGTAAGGCTGGTGAAGTACCTTTACCGCAGTGCCCCGCAGCAAAGGAACGATTACAAAAACCCGAAACGATTAGCGGGAATACAATTCAACGATCAATGATTCGTTGATGTCAGCACCGAATTGGTCACGATCAGGAACAGTCTTGAAAGTGCCTTCGGCCTTTTCAACACTCACCTCAACCCATGCGGGCAAACCAACTTGTTGGGCCAATTGCAGGGCTTCAACAATACGATTCTGTTTCTTGGACTTCTCGCGAACCGCGATAACGTCACCGGCCTTCACCATATAGGAAGGAATGTTCACGGGGTTACCGTTGACAGTGATTGCTTTGTGAGAAACCAACTGACGGGCTTCTGCACGTGTGGAGCCAAAACCCATACGATACACAACGTTGTCCAGACGGGATTCCAACAGAACCATCAAGTTAGCGCCGGTATTACCACGACGACGATCTGCTTCAGCAAAATAGCGGCGGAACTGGCGCTCCAACACACCGTACATGCGCTTTACTTTTTGCTTTTCACGCAATTGCAGACCGTAGTCAGACGTACGGGCACCAGAGGTGCGGCCGTGCTGGCCTGGCTTAGAGTCAAATTTTGCCTTGTCAGCGATAGAGCGGCGTGCGCTCTTCAAAAACAGGTCGGTGCCTTCGCGGCGGGAAAGTTTGGCCTTGGGGCCTAGGTAACGTGCCACTTGATCTTCCTTTTATGTCATCTGACGCGTAGAAACGCGCGAGCCACCAACAAAAGTTGGTGGCGGTGGGCTTGGTTTAAATTAAATACGGCGGCGCTTTTGAGGGCGGCAACCGTTGTGCGGCACGGGGGTTACATCTGCAATCATGTTGATGCGGATACCCAGTGCAGCCAAGGCGCGAACCGAAGACTCGCGACCGGGGCCGGGGCCCTTGATCTCAACGTCGAGGTTCTTGATGCCTTGTTCCAGAGCTGCGCGGCCAGCCACTTCAGATGCTACCTGGGCAGCAAACGGAGTGGACTTGCGGGAGCCCTTGAAACCTTGACCACCGGACGAAGCCCAAGACAACGCGTTGCCCTGGCGATCGGTGATGGTAATGATCGTGTTGTTAAACGAAGCGTGCACGTGAGCGATGCCGTCGGCAACGTTCTTGCGAACCTTCTTGCGAACGCGCTGTGCTGCGTTATTAGCGGGAGCCTTTGCCATAGTGGTCTCTCAATCCCTATTATTTCTTCAAAGACGCAGCTGCCTTACGAGGGCCTTTGCGTGTACGTGCGTTCGTGCGAGTACGTTGACCACGCATCGGCAGGCCGCGGCGGTGACGGAACCCGCGGTAGCAACCAATGTCCATCAAACGCTTGATGTTCATGGTGGTCTCACGGCGCAAATCACCCTCAATTGTAAACTGAGCGATTTGGTCGCGGATTTTCTCAAGATCGGAGTCAGTCAAGTCTTTGACTTTCTTCGAGTATGCGATGCCACAGGCTTCGCAAATCTTGCGTGCGCGGGTGCGTCCGATACCGAAAATAGCTGTCAAGCCGATTTCGGAATGTTGGTGCGGCGGAATGTTGATGCCAGCGATACGTGCCATTTTCGTCCTCTAAAACTCTTGCAATTAACCCTGACGCTGCTTGTGGCGTGGATCTGTACAGATCACGCGCACAACGCCTTTGCGTCGGATGATTTTGCAGTTGCGGCAAATTTTCTTGACCGAAGCCGAAACTTTCATTTTCTTCTCCTAAAACTCTTCGCCCAGTTCCGACTTTGATTCGCGCGGAACAAGCGCTCTAACTTGCTATCTGAATGTCGCGCCGCCTGGTAACCAAGCCACACACACATTCCCTCGATGACTTACTTGTATCAAGAAGCCTTGAAATTCGCCTTCTTGAGCAGCGATTCATACTGCTGAGACATCATGTAATTCTGGACTTGAGCCATGAAATCCATGGTGACAACAACAATAATCAGCAACGAAGTTCCCCCAAAGTAAAACGGAACGTTGTACTTCAAGATCAAGAACTCAGGCAACAAACACACAAACGTGATGTAAATTGCACCAGCAAGCGTCAAGCGAACCAAAATCTTGTCAATGTATTTGGCAGTCTGGTCACCTGGCCGAATGCCGGGGATGAATGCGCCACTCTTTTTCAGGTTGTCAGCTGTTTCCCGGCTGTTGAATACCAAGGCCGTGTAGAAAAAGCAGAAGAACACGATAGCTGCCGCATAAAGCATCACATAAACAGGTTGACCTGGGCTAAGCGTGCTGGCAATGTCTTTCAACCACCGCATTGAATCGCCAGTGCTGAACCAATTTGCAATTGTTGCAGGCAACAGAATAATGGAAGACGCAAAGATCGGAGGAATTACGCCGGCCATGTTCAGTTTCAAAGGCAGATGGGAGGATTGCCCACCGTACACCTTATTACCTACTTGACGACGGGCATAGTTCACAAGAATCTTACGTTGTCCCCGCTCCACGTACACAACAAAGTACGTGACCAGCGCAACGACGACCACAATCAGCAAAGCCACGATGATACTCATCGAACCAGTGCGCACCAGCTCCAGCAATCCCCCGACAGCATTCGGCAATCCAGCCGCGATCCCGCCGAAGATAAGGATGGAGATTCCGTTACCCAATCCCCGCTCTGTAATCTGCTCACCCAACCACATCAGAAACATGGTCCCGGCTGTCAGAGTCACGATGGTAGTCATGCGAAAACCAAAGCCGGGAGAGATCACCAAACCTGCAGATGCCTCCAACGCTACAGCAATTCCCAAAGACTGGAACAAAGCCAAGCCCAAGGTACCGTAACGGGTGTATTGCGTTATCTTGCGACGGCCGCCTTCGCCCTCTTTCTTCAACTGCTCAAAAGCTGGCAACACATAGGTCAACAGCTGCATGATGATCGAAGCTGAGATGTAGGGCATGATGCCCAGCGCAAAGATCGTGAAGCGAGACAAGGCGCCACCTGAGAACATATTGAACAAGCTCAATATGCCACCCTGTTGACCCTTAAACAGTTGTTGCAGTTGTGCGGGGTCAATACCTGGGACCGGGATATGCGCCCCCAAGCGATAGACGACCAGCGCCAACAACAAGAAAACAAGCCGGCGACGCAGGTCGCCGAACTTGCCTGCTTTGGCTGTTTGAGCTGCAGTTGTAGCCACTCGTTTACTTTCGTAAAACTAATTAGGCTACTGCGCCGCCAGCGGCTTCAATAGCAGCCTTGGCACCAGCAGTTGCACCGATACCGCTCAGCTTCACCGCTTTAGTGATCGCACCAGTATTGATAACTTTCACTACCTTGGCCAGCTCACCAACTGCACCTGCTTGCTTAAGGGCAACGAGGTTGACCTCAGCCAAACCCAAAGCTTCCAATGCAGTCAACGTGATCTCAGCATTGAACTTGAGCAAGTGCGACTTGAAACCGCGCTTTGGCAGACGACGATGCATAGGCATCTGACCGCCTTCAAAGCCGACTTTATGGTAGCCGCCGGAGCGAGACTTTTGACCTTTGTGACCACGGCCGGCTGTCTTGCCCAAACCGGATCCGATACCACGGCCGACACGACGCTTGGCGTGCTTGGCGCCTTCAGCGGGCTTGATGTTATTCAGTTCCATCATCAACCTCTTAGAGCACCTTGACCAGGTAGCTGATCTTGTTAATCATGCCGCGCACTGCAGGTGTGTCCTGCAATTCGCTCACACTGTTGAGCTTGCGCAGACCCAAGCCACGCACGGTGGCGCGGTGGGACTCTTTTGTTCCAATCGGGCTACGCACCAATTGGATCTTCACAGTTTGTTGTGTTGTCATTTTGAAGTCCTCGATTAAGCGAAGATCTCTTCAACAGTCTTGCCACGCTTGGCTGCAACTTCTGCAGGTGTCGTAGACACTGACAGAGCATCCAAGGTCGCACGAACCATGTTGTAAGGGTTGGAAGAACCATGGCTCTTTGCCACGATGTCCGTAATGCCCAGAACTTCGAAAACAGCGCGCATAGGACCACCAGCAATAATGCCGGTACCCTTTGGTGCTGGCGCCATCATGACGCTAGCTGCACCGTGGTGACCCATCACCTTGTGGTGAATGGAACCGTTCTTCAAAGTGACTTTGATCATGTTGCGGCGGGCTTCTTCCATGGCTTTCTGCACTGCTGCAGGAACTTCCTTGGATTTACCTTTGCCCATGCCGATGCGACCGTCACCGTCACCAACCACAGTCAGAGCGGCGAAACCGAGAATACGGCCACCCTTCACGACTTTGGTCACGCGGTTGATCGCGATCATTTTCTCGCGCAGACCGTCCTCAGGACCCTCGGCCTTACCTTGCATTTTTGCTTGAACTTTAGCCATCTTAATTTCCGATCTGCTTAGAACTGCAAGCCAGCTTCACGCGCGGCATCTGCCAGCGCCTTGACGCGACCGTGGTAGGCGAAACCGGAGCGGTCAAACGCCACTTTTTCGATACCGGCAGCTTTCGCTTTTTCAGCGACGCGCTTACCGATGATCTGTGCTGCAGCGACGTTGCCGCCTTTGCCAGTTGCACCCAGGGACTTGCGAACTTCTGCTTCAGCAGTCGATGCGCAAGCAATGACTTTGCCGCCGTCGCCAGAGATAACGCTGGCGTAGATGTGCAAGTTTGTGCGTGTAACGGTCAAACGTGCTACGCCTTGCGTTGCAATGCGGATTCGGGTCTGACGTGCCCGACGAAGACGCTGCTCTTTTTTGGTCAACATGTTGCAGCTCCTTATTTCTTCTTCGTTTCTTTGATCGTGATCTTCTCATCCGAATAACGGATGCCCTTGCCCTTGTAAGGCTCAGGAGGACGAATCGCACGGATCTCAGCGGCGATCTGACCTACGCGTTGGCGGTCAGCACCTTTGATCAAGATTTCAGTAGGAGTGGGAGTGGCCACAGAAATGCCAGCAGGCATTTCGAGGTTCACAGGGTGCGAGTAACCGACAGCCAAGTTCAACTTGGTGCCTGTAGCTTGCGCCTTGTAACCCACACCAATCAGGCTCAGCTTGCGCTCAAAGCCCTTGGTTACGCCAACCACCATGTTGTTGACCAACTGGCGAATAGTGCCAGTCATTGCGTCAGCTTCACGGGAATCGTTAGCAGGTTGAAAGCTGAGCTTACCAGCTTCGTTCTGGATGTTCACCAGGCTGTTTTGAGCCAGTTGCAGAGTGCCGCCAGTGCCCTTTACGCTGATCTGATCAGCCTTAATGGACACTTCAACACCAGCAGGTACGGTGACGGGGAGTTTGCCTACGCGGGACATTGTTTCTTACTCCTGTAGCGTTAAGCGACGTAGCACAGCACTTCGCCACCGACACCGGAAGCGCGCGCTTTGCGATCAGTCATAACACCCTTGGGTGTAGTCACGATAGCAACGCCCAAGCCGTTTTGGACTTGAGGGATTGCATCGCTGCCGCGGTAAACACGCAGGCCAGGACGGCTTACGCGCTCAATACGCTCGATCACAGGGCGACCGGCGTAATATTTCAAAGCAATTTGCAGCTCAGACTTGCCGTCTTCAGTGGAAACCTTGAAGCCGTCGATATAGCCTTCTTCTTTCAACACTTGCGCAATTGCAATCTTCACTTTGGAAGAAGGCACGGACACGGTTGTTTTAGCAACCATCTGTGCATTGCGGATGCGTGTCAACAGATCGGCGATGGGATCACTCATACTCATGTTCGGTTCTCCTATCGCTTACCAGCTGGCCTTGGTAATGCCAGGAATTTCTCCGGCAAAAGCCATTTCACGAATCTTCGCACGACCCAGACCGAAGTGCTGGAACGTTCCACGGGGACGACCCGTGATGGAGCAGCGGTTACGCTGGCGAGTGGGGTTTGCGTTGCGAGGCAACTTTTGCAGACCCAGACGGGCTGCTGCGCGCTCTTCGTCAGAACGCTTTGCATCACCTGCGATTGCCTTCAGTTCCGCGTATTTTTTAGCGTACTTGGCAGCCAACTTGTCACGTTTGAGCTCGCGCTCGATTAAAGCCATTTTAGCCACAGGTCACCTCAGTTCTTGAACGGGAAACGGAAGCCAGCGAGCAGTGCCTTGCACTCTTCGTCGGTCTTTGCCGTTGTGGTGATGCTGATATTGAGGCCGCGCAAGGCATCAACCTTGTCATATTCAATCTCAGGGAAAATGATCTGCTCTTTGACGCCGATGTTGTAGTTACCACGGCCATCAAAAGCGCGACCAGAGATACCACGGAAGTCACGGACGCGGGGCAGAGCCACAGTCACGAAACGATCGAGGAATTCGTACATCTGCACGCCGCGCAAAGTCACCATGCAACCGATTGCCTGGCCTTCGCGGATCTTGAAACCAGCGATAGCTTTCTTGGATTTGGTCACCACGGGCTTCTGGCCAGCGATCTTGGTCAGGTCGGACACTGCGTGATCCATCACCTTTTTGTCAGCTACGGCTTCGCTCACACCCATGTTCAGAGTGATCTTGGTCAAACGTGGCACTTGCATGGGCGAGGTGTAGCCAAACTTGGCTGTCAACTCAGGCGCCACTTTTTCGCGGTAGTGTTGTTGTAGACGTGCCATGTTTATGCCACCTTGATTTCTTCGCCGCTGGACTTGTAAACGCGAACGCGTTTGCCGTCAGCCAGCACCTTGATACCAACACGGTCAGCCTTGCCGGTTGCCGCATTGAAGATGGCAACGTTGGACTGGTGAATAGGCATGGTCTTTTCAACGATGCCGCCGGTTGTGCCCTTCATAGGGTTTGGCTTGGTGTGCTTCTTCACCAAGTTGATGCCCTCGACGACTACGTGAGAGTCGTCAGCGCGCAAGGAGATCACTCCGCGCTTACCCTTATCGCGACCTGCGATAACGATGACTTCGTCGCCTTTGCGAATCTTGTTCATGGCGGGTCCTTACAAAACTTCAGGAGCCAGGGACACGATCTTCATGAACTTTTCAGTGCGCAGTTCGCGGGTCACTGGTCCGAAGATGCGGGTGCCGATAGGCTCCAACTTGGCGTTGAGCAACACAGCTGCGTTGCCGTCGAATTTCACCAAAGAACCGTCGCCACGGCGGATGCCCTTGGCAGTACGAACCACTACAGCGCTATAGACTTCGCCTTTTTTGACGCGTCCACGGGGAGCAGCTTCTTTGATGGAAACTTTGATGATGTCGCCGACGCTTGCATAGCGACGCTTAGACCCGCCCAGCACCTTGATGCAGAGAACGGATTTCGCGCCGGTGTTGTCGGCAACTTCCAGTCGAGATTCAGTTTGGATCATTTCATTATTCCCAACTTGCACCTGGAGCTGCTTTGCCACACTGGCAACTACAAAACCAAGTCAGTCTTGGGCCCGCTATCCACCGCACAAACCACTTGCACGACTTCTATTTGGGCAGAACCTTCAGCTTTTTCAAGCGAAGCCCACTATTGTGCCAGCCTTCAATTCTGACGTCAACTACTTTTATGCAGGAATTTCCGTGTATTGAGCCGCCAAAGCGACAAATTCAGCCTCTTTGGGAGGCAAACCTGTCTCCTCCACAAGAATTCTGGCAACTTCGGGCGCCAAACGGGCTGCAAGCCGGGCATCCAAAAACAATAAACGCGCCCTGCGAGCGAGCACATCTTCTACCGTCACCGCGTATTCATAACGCGCTGCGAAACGGACCATGGCCTCGGTCAGGCCCGGCGCCAGCTCTACCCCTTTACCGGGTAGCGCATGCACTGCCGGATAGTCCAAGCCGTAGGAGTGCGCCCCTTGCGGCATGGACATAGCGCTTTGTCGAACGCCCTCGCCGTCGGCACCTTGGAGGCGCAAATGCACGGTAGCACCAGCCGCACGGGATTCCAGCAGATTCTTTTCTGCACACTTGGCAAGCACGTCCTCTGCCATGGCTCTATAGGTCGTCCACTTTCCGCCGGTCACCGTCACCAAACCGCTCCGACTCACCAGCACCGTGTGTTCACGGCTGATGGCTTTGGTGTTTTCGCCATCATCCTCCTGGGGCTTGACCAGTGGACGCAAGCCCACCCAGATGCTCCGTATGTCCTCTGCGGTGGGTGCTTTTTTCAGATAGCGGGCGGACTCTTCTAATATGAAGGCAATCTCTTCCTTGAAGGGCCTCGGCTCCCGGTCCAGATCATGACGCGGGGTATCGGTAGTGCCCAAAATGACTTTTCCGAGCCACGGCACCGCAAAAAGTACGCGTCCGTCTTGGGTCTTGGGAACCATCAGGGCCGTATCGCCCCCTAGGAACTCCCTGTCCACCACAATGTGCACGCCTTGGCTGGGTGCCACCATGGGTTTGGTCTTGCTGCGGCCGTCGTGGGGATTGGCCTCCCCGTCTTTCTCACGCAAAGCGTCCACCCAAACCCCGGTTGCATTGACAACGCAGCGCGATTGAATCGAGAACTTGCGCCCCCCGATGGTGTCCTCACACAAGACGCCACACACCTTGCCAGCTTCATACTGCAGCTGGGTTGCTTTGCAGTAATTCACGACCAAAGCACCTTTGGCGGCTGCGGTACGCGCCAAAGTCAGCGCCAATCGCGCGTCATCAAATTGACCATCCCAGTACTTGACGCCGCCTTTGAGCCCCTCGCCTGCAACTTGCGGAATCAGTTTCCTGGTTTCATTGACTCCCAGAAACTCGGTTTTACCCAGACCCGCCTTCCCCGCCAACAGGTCATACGCAGTCAGCCCTGCGCCGTAAAACGGCGTTTCCCACAATTTATAGGAGGGCATGACAAAGGCCAATGGTTGAGCTAGGTGCGGGGCATTGCGCAGCAATGTCGTCCGCTCGTGCAGGGCCTCGCGCACCAGGGAAATGTTGCCTTGGGCCAGATAACGCACTCCTCCATGCAAAAGTTTTGTTGCGCGGGAGGACGTACCTTTGGCAAAGTCGTGCGACTCGATCAACACCACACTGAAGCCACGAGCTGCAGCATCCAGCGCAACCCCCAAACCGGTTGCGCCCCCACCCACCACCGCAATGTCGTACACCTTGGGCTCAGCCAAGCGATTCAACAGGTCTTCCCGGCGAGTGGGCAATGGAGGGGCGTAGGGTGTCATGAGGTCTGGTGAAATAGAGTGCAGTCAGCAATCGTATTCGTTATTTTTCTTTTTGTCACTTATATGATTCGTTTTGGTTCGTTTATAGTGCGTACGCCGTAAGGATCCACCCCCATGTCAGCCAACCCTCGCCAACTTCAACTGCTTCACACCGTGCAAGAACAGGGCTCTGTCACCGTAGAGCGCTTGGCAGAGTCTCTGGGTGTGACCTTGCAAACCGTGCGTCGCGACGTACAAAAACTGGCGGACGAGGGCTTGCTGACCCGTTTCCACGGCGGCGTAAGGGTTCCCAGCTCCACGGTGGAGAACATTGCCCACCTGCAACGGGTGCAACTCAACGCACCAGAGAAAAACCGCATCGCCCGCGCCATTGCTGCGTCCATTCCCAACGATTGCTCCCTGGTCTTGAACATAGGCACGACCACCGAAGCCGTGGCGCGGGCACTGCTGGAACACACGGGTTTACGTGTCATCACCAACAACCTCAACGTCGCCAGCATCCTGAGCGCAAATAGCCAATCGGAGGTCATCGTGGTCGGAGGTGTCGTGCGCGGGCGGGACCAGGGCATCGTGGGCGAGGCGGCGGTGGACTTCATCCGCCAGTTCAAGGTGGATATTGCCGTCATCGGAATATCCGGCATCGAAGCCGATGGCACCTTGCGCGACTATGACTACCGTGAAGTGAAAGTCGCCCAGACCATCATCAGCCATGCGCGCGAGGTCTGGGTAGCGGCCGACACGAGCAAGTTCAACCGCCCGGCCATGGTCGAAGTAGGCCAACTGGCCCAGATCGACAGGCTGTTTACCGACGCCATGCCGCCAGCCCCCTTCCCTGCCCTGCTGGAGGAAGCGGGCGCCCGCCTTGTGATTGCCAACTGACATCAGCCAAAGAAAAAGGAGACCACCATGACCTACCTGCTCGCCCTGGACCAGGGCACCTCCAGCTCACGCAGCATCGTGTTTGACGAAACCGGCCACACCGTGGCCATGGCCCAGCTGGAACTGCAACAGATTTACCCGCAACCCGGCTGGGTAGAGCATGACGCCCAGGAGATCTGGCGCATCCAACTCGCCACCGCGCGCGACGCCCTGGCCAAAGCCGGCATCACTGCCGCGCAGGTCAAGGCGGTAGGCATTACCAACCAGCGCGAAACCACGGTGGTGTGGAACCGCAAGACCGGCGTACCCATCCACCACGCCATCGTCTGGCAGGACCGGCGCGCAGAGCCCACCTGTGCCGACCTGCGTGCGCGCGGGCTTGCCGACACTATCCAGACCAAAACCGGCCTGCTGGTGGATGCCTACTTCTCGGGTACCAAACTCAAATGGCTGCTGGACAACGTGCCCGGCGCGCGCGCACAGGCCGCCAACGGTGAGCTGGCCTTCGGCACCATCGACAGCTGGCTCATCTGGCAACTGACCGAGGGCAAAGTCCACGTGACGGATGTGAGCAATGCCTCGCGCACCATGCTGTTCAACGTGCACACCAACCTGTGGGACGAAGACCTGCTGGCCGCACTGGACATACCCGCCAGCCTGATGCCGGCTGTGCAACCCTCGGCCTCCTTGTTCGGTGAAGTGGCGCCCGGCCTGCTGGGCCACGCCATTCCCATCGGCGGTGTGGCGGGTGACCAGCAAAGCGCGCTGTTCGGCCAGGCTTGCTTCAAGGCCGGCATGGTGAAGAACACCTACGGCACAGGCTGCTTCATGCTGATGCACACCGGTGGAACCTTCCAAACCTCGCAAAACGGACTCATCACCACCAGCGCCGCGCAAACCAACGCCACGCCCCAGTTCGCGCTGGAAGGCAGTGTGTTTGTAGGTGGCGCCGTAGTGCAATGGCTACGCGACGGGCTGCATGCCATCCAAGGCAGCGGCGAAGTGCAAAGCCTGGCGCAAAGCGTGCCGGACTCGGGTGGGGTGATTGTGGTGCCCGCCTTTACCGGCCTGGGCGCACCCTACTGGAAGCCCGATGCACGCGGCTCAATTTCAGGCCTTACCCGTGGCTCAACGCTCGCCCACATTGCGCGGGCCGCTCTCGAAAGCATAGCATTTCAAAGTGCTGCACTGCTGCAAGCCATGAGCCGCGATGCCGTGAGTGCGGGTGCTGCGGCGGTGTCTGAACTACGGGTGGATGGTGGCGCCTGTGTGAACGATTTGTTGATGCAGTTCCAGGCCGATTTGCTGGGCATCCCGGTGGTGCGCCCCGCGGTTACCGAGACCACCGCGTTGGGAGCCGCCTACCTGGCCGGCCTGACCACCGGCGTGTACCGAAGCACTGACGAGCTGACCGATCTGTGGAAGGCCGAGCGCCGCTTCCTGCCCACCCTGCCCCCTGCACGCGCCAAGGAGCTGATGGAGCGTTGGGAGCACGCGGTGCGCCAGACGACCCTCTAAACTCGGGCGCTCTGACTTTTCTACGCACAGGACACACCATGGGCAAGCGCATTGCATTCATAGGCGGCGGCAATATGGCCAGCGCCATCATCGGCGGGCTGCTCCGCCAAGGCTTCTCGGCCGCCGATATTGACGTGGTGGAACCCTGGGACGAAGCACGCGCGCGCTTGGCCAAGGACTTCGGCCTCTCTCCACATGCTGAAGCCGGTGCGTTGTTGGCAGGCGCCGACATGATCGTCTGGGCCGTGAAACCCCAAACCTTCAAGGACGCCGCCGCTGCCGTGCGTGCCCACAACCAGAATGCCCTGCACCTGAGCGTAGCGGCTGGCATCACCAGCCAGAGCATCGCCCAATGGCTGGGTAGTGAGCGCATCATCCGCACCATGCCCAACACGCCCGCGCTCATCGGCAAGGGCATCACCGCGCTGTACGGCCGCCCGGCCGTCACCGAGGCGGACAAAGACTGGGCCAACGAAGTCATTGCCACCACCGGTGCCACCGTGTGGCTCACAGCTGAGGAGCAACTCGACGCAGTCACTGCCATCAGCGGGTCCGGCCCGGCCTATATGTTCTATTTCATGGAAGCCATGACCGAGGCCGGTGCCAAGCTGGGCCTGGAGCGTGATCAGGCCTACCAGTTGGCCGTGGCCACCTTCATCGGCGCGGGCGAGCTGGCCCGTGCATCGACCGAGCCGCCGGAAACTCTGCGCGCCAAAGTCACCTCCAAGGGGGGCACCACGTATGCGGCCATCACGTCCATGGACGAGAGCGGCGTCAAAGACCTGTTTGCCAAAGCCCTGTTTGCCGCGCACAAACGCGCCGGTGAACTGGGCGCTGAATTCGGTAAAGCCTGACAGCTTTACAAAAGTAACAGTTGGTGCGGCGCGGGGTGCAGCGCTACCATGCGCTGCATGAAACGCATGCTCCCCTCCGCCCGTTCCTTGGCCCCTCTGTGGCTGTGCGCTGCACTGGCCGGCATGCAGGCCTGTGCCCCACTGCCACCCGCCGCGTCCAACAGCGCAGCAGCGCCGGCCACCCAGCAGAACTACCAGTGGCTGAACCGGGTAACCTGGGGCGCCAACAGCCACACTGCCCGCCAACTGGAGCAGCAAGGGCAAGCCACATGGTTGCAGCAGCAACTCCAGCCCCGGGACGCTGTGTTGCCCGAGCCCGCGCGCGAAGCGGTACGCAGCATGACCATCAGCCAGACCAGCTTGACGGATCTGGTCCTCAAAATGGAGCAGCAGCGCAAAGACTCTGACGCGCTCAAAGACGACGCCGAAAAGAAAGCCGCCCAGCAGGCCTACCAGCAGGAGCTCAACCGCCTGGCCCGCGAATCCGCCACCCGCCACCTGCTGCGCGCGCTTTATAGCCCGGCCCAGGTTCAGGAGCAGATGACCTGGTTCTGGCTGAACCACTTCAATGTGCACCTCTACAAGCACAACCTGCGCGCCATGCTGGGGGACTATGAGAACAGCGCTCTGCGGCCGCACGCCCTGGGGCGCTTCCGCGATCTGCTGGGTGCAGTGACCTACCACCCGGCCATGCTGCGCTACCTGGACAACGACCAGAACGCCGCAGGCCGCATCAACGAAAACTTTGCGCGAGAGCTCATGGAACTGCACACCCTGGGGGTGGATGGTGGCTACACCCAGAAAGATGTGCAGGAGCTGGCACGGGTACTCACTGGCGTCGGTGTGAACATGAACACCGGTAACCCCAACCTGCGCAAAGAGCTCAACCGCCTCTATGTGCGCCGTGGCGTGTTTGAGTTCAACCCGCAGCGCCACGACATGGGCCCCAAAACCCTGCTGGGCAACCCCGTGACCGGCGAGGGCCTGGCCGAAGTGGACGCCGCGCTGGACACGCTGGCCCGCCACCCGTCCACCGCACGCTTCGTCAGCCGCAAGCTCGCCACCTACTGGCTTTCGGACAACCCGCCCCAAGCCCTGATAGACCGCATGGCGGCCACCTGGAAAGCGACCGATGGCCAGATCGCCAAAGTATTGGAGACCCTGTTCACTGCACCTGAGTTTGTGAACGCACCGCCCGCCAAATTCAAGGACCCGGTACGTTATGTGGTGTCCTCGGTGCGGCTGGCGTATGACGACAAGGTCATCCTCAATGTCGGCCCCATGATGAACTGGATCAACCGCATGGGCGAGCCGCTCTATGGCCGCCAGACGCCGGACGGCTACCCCATGGTGGCCTCAGGCTGGGACAGCGCGGGCCAGCTGACTACCCGCTTTGAGATTGCCAAGGCGATCGGCTCCGGCAGTGCCGGCCTCTTTAAGACGGATGGCCCGCAAGCCACTGAAAAGCCTGCATTCCCCCAACTGGCCAACGCGCTGTATTACCAGGCGATTCAGGGTAGCCTGAGCCCGGCCACGCGCGCTGCGCTGGACCAGGCCAATTCGCCACAGGAATGGAACACCTTCCTGCTCGCAGCACCCGAATCCATGCGCCGCTAAGCGCCATCCCGCTCAAGGCCACCCTACCGGAGTCCGCCATGCAACGTCGTCACTTTTTCCGCCAAGCTTTGCACACCACCGCAGCGGCTGCAGCGCTGGGCATTCCCGGCGTGCACCTGCATGCCGCCACGGCGGTGGCAAGCACCGGGGCGCCCAAGTTTTTGTTCGTCTTCCTGCGTGGAGGCATGGACGCGGCCAGCCTGCTGGTGCCCACCAGCAGCAGCTTCTATTACGAAGTGCGGCCCGAGATTGCTATTGCCAAGCCCTCTGCCGACCTAGCCAGCGCCCTGCCGCTCTCTGCCGACTGGGGCCTGCACCCGGCTCTGCGCGAATCGCTCTATCCGCTCTACCAGCAAGGCGAATTGGCCTTTGTGCCTTTCAGCGGTACCGACGACCTCTCGCGCAGCCATTTCGAGACGCAGGACAGCATCGAACTGGGCCAGCTCAACAACGGCAGCATTCAATACGGCTCGGGCTTTTTGAACCGGCTGGCCACGCAGCTGCAAGGCCCGAAACCTGCCGCGCCCATGGCGTTTACCGACCAACTGCCCATCGCCATGCAAGGGGGCCTGCGGGTGCCGAACACCAGCCTGCGCAACCTGAGCAAGCCGTCGGTAGACACACGCCAGAGCAGCATCATTGCTGCCATGTACAAAGGCACGGGCTTGGAGGGCACCGTGCAAAGCGGCTTTGCGGTGCGCGACCAGGTGATGCGCGAAATGTCGGCCGAGATGGATGCCGCCAGCCGCGGCGCCATCACCGCCAAGGGCTTTGAACTGGAAGCCCGCCGCATTGCCCGCCTGATGCGCGAGCAATACGCACTGGGTTTTGTGGATGTGGGCGGCTGGGATACCCATGTGGCCCAAGGCGGCGCCACCGGCTATCTGGCCAGCCGCTTGGACGAGCTGGGCCAAGGCCTGGCGGCTTTTTCACAAGAAATGGGCAGCGCATGGCGCAACACCGTGGTGGTCGTCATGAGCGAATTCGGCCGCACCTTCCGCCAGAATGGCAATCGCGGCACGGACCACGGCCATGGCAGCGTGATGTGGGTGCTGGGTGGCGCGGTGCGCGGCAAGCAAGTGGTCGGCGAGCAGGTGCAGATGACGGCGGCCACCCTGTTCCAGAACCGTGACTATGCGGTGCTGAACGAATACCGCAGCGTGCTGGGCGGCATCTTCCAGCGCCAGTGGGGCCTGAGCGACAGCCAACTCAAAACCATATTTCCCGGGTTCAAGGGCGCACGCGACTGGGGTCTGGTCTAAACCACTCAGCGTCGCAAAAGCCTCACGCGCCTGTCACACAGGGTTCACGGCGGGGGCGCACGCTGTGCGGGCGGCATGTTGCCGTGTTTCACAGAAAAGCGAGCCCTGAATGACCCAAGACACTTCCCCCGTGGCCGACACCGTGGCAGACGATCTGGTGGACGAAGACTTTGAGACCATAGCCGACTACCACCGCATGGCAGCACACCACTTCCAGGCCGCCGCCAAACACCATCTGGCCGCTGCCGCAGCCGATGACGAAGGCGACGACGAAGCCAACGCCCGCCACGCTTTTCTGGCCTACCGCCACCAGCTCAACGGAGTGCAGTGCGCCGAGATCGCCATGATGGAGAGTGACAGCCTGGACGATCCGTTTGACGTTCCTTCGGAAGACGACGCCCAGTAATCCGCCCGTCTCGCCCATGAAGAAGCCGGTTCTACCCAGGTGGACCGGCTTTTTGCTTGTTTTGGCCACTAGCGCCCATGGAATATGCGCAAGCAGCTATTAATTCAATAGCAATCTGAACTCTTTCAAGCTTTGTTCCAATACTCCGGCGCGCTGTAGCGCTCTTTGATGAAGTCGATCCACAAGCGCACACGCAGGGGCATGTGTTTGCGTTGGGGGAAGACGGCGTAAATGCCGTTGGGCGGAGCGGCATAGTCTTCCAGCACCGCGACCAGGCGGCCGGCGGCGATTTCGTTCTCCACTTCCCAGGTGCTGCGCCATGCGATGCCGTAGCCACCCAGACACCAGTCGTGCAAGACCTGCCCGTCGCTGCAGTCCAGCGGGCCGGCGGGCTTGAGGTAGATCACCTCGCCCGTGTCTGCGCGCTCGCCCTTGGCCGCGGGCAGCTTGAAAGCCCAGCCCCGGGTTTGGGATGCGTCGCTGGACAACGTGAGGCAGTGGAAACGGCTCAAGTCGGCCGGCGTTTTGGGCGTGCCATGACGCTTGAGGTAGGCCGGTGTGGCCACGCACAAGCGCCGGTTGTCGGCCATGCGCACGCTCACGAGAGACGAATCGGGCATGTCGCCCACGCGCACGGCGCAGTCAAAGCCCTCGCCTGCAATGTCCACCACGCGGTCGCTGAGGTTGAGCGAAATCGTCACATCCGGGTGCAATTCGCGAAATTTGGGCACCAGCGGCGCGACATGGCGACGGCCGAAACCCGCCGGCGCCGTGATGCGCAAATGGCCCGCCGCCTTCACGCCCCCGGCGCTCACGCTGGCCTCTGCGTTGGTCACGTCCGCGATGATGCGCTGGCAGTCTTCCAGAAACGCACTGCCCTCGTGCGTGAGGGTGATGCGACGGGTGGTGCGGATCAGCAACTTCACGCCCAGACGCTCTTCCAGCGCATCCAGCCGACGGCCCATGATGGCGGGGGCCACGCCTTCGGCATTGGCGGCTGCAGTCAAGCTGCCACGGGTGGCGACCGAGACGAAGGATTCGAGTTGCTTGAGCTTGTCCATGGTTAGCGCGCCCGAAGCTGAAGGGGAGTGCGTTTTGCGTAGGTCAAGGAGGAGCCCGCGTAGCGGGCGGGGGACACGGAGCAAAACGCACTCCCCTTCACCCCTTTCTGACAGTTATCGCTAGTGGAATATGCGCAAGCAACTATATTTTTCATAGCACTACACCTTGCACATGCAGTGCGGCCACTTCGTCCGCGCTGTAGCCCAGGCTTTGCAGCAGCGCGTCGGTGTGCTCGCCCAACTTGGGCGGGTCCAAGCGAAGGCCCAGGCGCTCACCACCCAGCGTCAGTGGCAACAAGGGCACTTGCGTCTGGCGGCCATCTGGCAGCTCCATGGGGGCCAGCCCGCCGGTGGCTTGCAGGTGCGGGTCGTCAAACAAATGCTGCGGATCGGTGATGGGAGCAAAGGGCAGGCCCACGTGCTCAAAGCGCTGTGACAGCTCTGCACGGCTGAACTGCGCCAGGCGTGTGCGCAGTTCGGGGATGAGCCAGCTGCGGGCCAACACACGGTCGTTGTTGGTGGTGACGCGCGGGTCGGCAAACAGGTCGGCGTAGCCAAAGGCTTCACAAAAAGTCCTCCACTGTCCGTCGCCCACCACGGCCAGGAAAATCTGCTCATGGTCTTTGACGCTGAACACGTCGTAAATGCCCCAAGGCGAGATGCGCTCGGGCATGGGCGCGGCGGCTTTGCCGGTCACGGCGAACTGCATCATGTGCTGGGCCACCAAGAAAATGTTGTTTTCAAACAGCGCGCTTTGCACCTCCTGGCCCTTGCCGGTTTGCTGGCGCTGCATGAGTGCGGCCATGGCACCCACCGCGCCGAAGATGCCACCCATGATGTCGTTCACGCTGCTGCCCGCGCGCAGCGGGTCGCCGGGGCGGCCGGTCATGTAGGCCAGGCCGCCCATCATTTGCACCACCTCGTCCAGCGCGGTTCTGTGGTCGTAGGGGCCGGGCAGAAAGCCCTTGTGACTTACGTAGATCAGGCGCGGGTCCAGCTTGCTCAGAGAGGCGTAGTCCAAGCCCAGCTTCTGCATGGTCTCGGTTTTGAAGTTCTCGCTGACGATGTCGGCGGTTGCGATGAGCTTGAGCACGATCTCGCGGCCCTGCGGACTTTTGAGGTCCACCGCAATGCTCTTCTTGTTGCGATTGAACAGCGGGTAAAAGCCCGCACCGCTGCCCAGCAACTTGCGTGTGCTGTCACCGGCCAGCGGCTCGACCTTGATGACCTCAGCCCCCAAGTCCCCCAGCGTCATGCCGCAAGTGGGCCCCATGACCATGTGGGTGAATTCAACGACGCGGATGCCCGCGAGGGGAAGGGTTCGGGCTTCGGGCCCGCTTTGCTCGGAGGGGTAGCTCGGGTTAGCGCTTGTCATGGCGGGTATCTTCACAAATTACACGGCGTAATCCAACACCAGCACGTCGTCCAACGTGGGTTTCAAAATCTCCACAAACGCCAAGTGATCGGGGTGTGGCAGGTAGCCTGCGCGGCCGGCCTCATCCGCGAAGGTGAGGTTGAAGCAGTGGGTAAAGCCTTTGGCCAGGCCTTCGGGGCTTTTATTGGTGCCCCACTCCAGGCTCTGCACGGCGCTGATCTTGCTTGCCAATGCTGCGAACGCGGCTTCTATGGCCTGCACCTGTGCGGGCGCCGTGTCGGCTTTGAATTTCAGCAGAACCAGATGGCGTATGGGCATGAACTACATCCTGAAAAGTCACAAATCGATTGATATTCTTCCATATAGTAATCTGCAAAGGATGGAATACAGTACATCCATAGCCTGAGGGCATTCCCCCTCGCGCGACCTGTTTTCACTTTGTTGACCGCCCCTTCCTTTGAAAGGCCCACCATGACGACATCGACACCCCGCACCACTGAACACCGCTTGCAAGTGGCCACGAGCCTGCACCAGTTCATCGAGTCCAAAGTACTGCCTGACACCGGCATCACGCCCGAAGCATTCTGGAAAGGGTTCGACGCCATCGTGGCCGACCTGGCCCCCAAGAACATCGCCCTGCTGGCCGAGCGCGACCGCCTGCAAACCGAGCTGGACACTTGGCACAAGGCCAACCCCGGCCCAATCACCGATATGCCTGCGTACAAGGCCTTTCTGGAAAAAATCGGCTACTTGGTCGAGAGCCCCAAGAAGGTAAAGATCACCACCAAGAACGTGGATGCCGAGCTGGCGACCCAAGCCGGCCCGCAGCTAGTGGTGCCCGTGCTCAACGCCCGCTACGCCTTGAACGCTGCCAACGCGCGCTGGGGCTCTTTGTACGACGCGCTGTATGGCACGGATGTGATCAGCGAAGACAAGGGCTGCGAAAAAGTGGGCCCCAAGGGTTACAACCCCAAGCGCGGCAAGAAGGTCATCGAATACGCACGCCACGTGCTGGACCGCTGCGCACCGCTCAAAAAAGGCTCGCATGTGGGCTCCACCGGCTACGCCATCAAGGGCGGTGAGCTGGTGGTCACGCTCAAAGACGGCTCTACCAGCAAGCTGGCCGACAAGACCCAGTTTGTCGGCTTCCAAGGCGCAGCCAAGAGCCCCAGCAGCGTGCTGGTGATCCACAACGGCCTGCACCTGGACATCATCATCAACCGCGCCACGCCCATCGGCAAAACCGATGCAGCCGGTGTGAGCGACCTCGTAGTCGAAGCGGCACTGTCCACCATCCTGGACCTGGAAGACTCCGTGGCCGTGGTGGACGCCGAAGACAAAGTGCTGGCCTATGGCAACTGGCTGGGTATTCTGCAAGGCACTTTGGTCGAGAGCTTTGACAAGGGCGGCAAAACACTGACCCGTGGTCTGAACGGCGACCGCGTGTACACCGCACCTGACGGCAAAAGGCAAGTCAAGCTGCACGGCCGCAGCCTCATGTTTGTGCGCAACGTGGGCCACCTGATGACCAACCCGGCCATCACCTACACGGCAGCCGATGGCACAACCAAAGAAATCCCCGAAGGCATCATGGACGCCGTGGTCACCACCACCATCGCCCTGCATGACCTGAAGAAGACCAAGAAGGACGCCATCCGCAACTCGCGCAAGGGCTCGGTCTACATCGTCAAACCCAAGATGCACGGCCCCGCAGAAGTGGCCTTTGCCGCTGAGCTGTTCAACCGCGTGGAGCAGATGCTGGGTCTGCCGGACAGCACCGTGAAGCTGGGCATCATGGACGAAGAGCGCCGCACCAGCGTGAACCTGAAGGCCTGCATTGCCGCCGCCCAAAGCCGCGTAGCCTTCATCAACACCGGTTTCCTGGACCGCACCGGCGACGAGATGCACACCGCCATGCAAGCCGGCCCCATGATCCGCAAGGCGGACATGAAGAGCAGCGCCTGGATTGCTGCGTATGAGAAGAACAACGTGCTGGTGGGCCTGTCCAGCGGCCTGCGCGGCAAGGCGCAAATCGGCAAGGGCATGTGGGCCATGCCTGACCTGATGAAGGCCATGATGGAACAGAAGATCGGACACCCCAAAGCCGGTGCCAACACCGCCTGGGTGCCCAGCCCCACCGGCGCCACCCTGCACGCCCTGCACTACCACCAACTGCTGGTGAGTGATGTGCAGAAGGAACTGGAAAAGACCAACTACGAGAAGGCCCGTGCCGGCATCCTGGACAACCTGCTGCAAATCCCGGTAACGGCCACGCCCAACTGGACGGACGTCGAGAAGCAAGCCGAGCTGGACAACAATGCCCAGGGCATTCTGGGTTACGTGGT
The DNA here is from genome assembly GCF_059769165.1 of Curvibacter sp. Hmag1.1. Taxonomy (NCBI): domain Bacteria; kingdom Pseudomonadati; phylum Pseudomonadota; class Betaproteobacteria; order Burkholderiales; family Comamonadaceae; genus Curvibacter; species Curvibacter sp. Hmag1.1. The sequence goes on along the minus strand of NZ_JBMBGX010000002.1, from coordinate 2,375,496 downwards.
GCGCTGGGTGGACCAAGGCGTGGGCTGCTCCAAGGTGCCCGACATCAACGACATCGGCCTCATGGAAGACCGCGCCACCCTGCGCATCAGCAGCCAGCACATGGCCAACTGGTTGCACCACGGCGTGGTCACCAAGGCGCAGGTCGAAGAAACCTTCCAACGCATGGCCGCCAAAGTGGACAAGCAAAACGCCGGCGACAAGCTCTACACCCCCATGGTGGGCAACTTCAAGGGCGCGGCCTACCAAGCAGCGACCGACTTGGTGTTCAAGGGCCTGGCGCAACCTAGTGGCTACACCGAGCCGTTGCTGCATGCTTGGCGCTTGAAGGTGAAGGCGGCGTAAGCCAGCCCTCCAGAAAAACGGCACCTTCGGGTGCCGTTTTTGTTGATGGAAGAGGCCGCAATAAAGGCCCGCACCTCACCATGCCATGGCTTTCGCGCCACACTCTGGCACCCCATCTCCAGAGAGCTCTAACATGCACCCGGAAGACGACACCCCACCTCAACGGCCGCGTTGGCTTGCAGCGGCACTTGTCGTGGCAGTAGTGGTGGTCGTTGCAGGCATGCTGATGGTGGGGTGGCGTACGTTGCAGGCGGGCAGCAGCGAAGGCAAAGCGATTCAAAATTCTGCTGCCATAACAACTAACACCAGCACTGTCGTAGCGACAGCTTCTCCGGCTACCCCAGCCACGCTGGCAGCCGGATTGGCCGCCGTCAACGCGTCCGACTGCATTCGCTGCCACGGGGTAGACAGGCGCTATGTCGGCCCCGCATTCAACCAAGTGGCTGCGCGCTACCAAGGCCGACCTGATGCGGTGGACTACCTGGCGGGCAAGATACGCAACGGGGGCGCCGGGGAGTGGGGCCGGGCCCTGATGCCTCGCCACCCGCAGCTCAGCGAGGAGCAAGCGCGGCAGATGGCGCAGTGGGTGATGTCGCTACCGCCGGCAGCGCAGTGAACTGAAGCAAAACCTCAAGACGCTACGATTTTAATAGCTGCTCGCGCTTACTCCATGTGCGCCAGAGGCCCATTTCATACTTAAACGCCTCAGGTGGCTGCCATGTGGCGCACTGCGCGGATATCGTCCGGGCCGGTGCGGCAACAGCCACCAATCATGCGGGCCCCTTTGGCTTGCCAGCGCGCAGCCATCTCTGCGTAAGCATCCGCCGGGTCGCAAGCACCGGTCCAGACCTTGCCTTCGGCGTCGTAGTGCTCACCCGAGTTGGGGTAGACCAGCACCGGTTTGGTGGTGCGGGCCTTGGCCTGCTCAACGAGGCTGGCCACGTGCTCAGGGGCCGTGCAGTTCACGCCGATCGCCACAATGTGCGGGTAAGCCTCCAGCGCAGCCACGCAGTCAGCCAAGCGCTCGCCCTGCACGTTGTGCTCGCCGTCTTTGCAGGAAAAGCTTATCCAAGCAGTGATGTTGTTTTGCTCTGCGAGCACATCGGCAATCGCCAAGGCTTCGTCCAGGCCGGGAATCGTCTCGCAAGCCAGCAGGTCGGCGCCCGAGGTAGACAGCACTTGCATGCGCTCGCGGTGGAAGTCGGCCAGTGCGGCACGGCTCAGGCCGTAGTTGCCGCGGTACTCCGAGCCATCGGCCAGCATGGCGCCGTAAGGGCCTACCGACGCGGCCACCAACGGGCGCAGGCGGCCCACGCGGTTGGCAGGCTCGGCCCAGAAGGCATCGCGTGCCTCGCAGGCCAGAGTCACCGACAGGCGCATCAAATCTGCGGCCTCCGTCCGGCTCATGCCACGGCGGGTAAAGGCTTCAAAGGTGGCCTGGTAGCTGGCGGTGGTGGCCACATCGGCCCCGGCGGCGAAGTAGTCCGCATGCACCGCGCGAATGAGCTCGGGTTGTTCGATCAGCAGCTTGGCGGACCACAGCCCGTCATTCAGGTAAGCACCGCGGCGCTCCAGCTCAGTGGCCAGGGCGCCGTCCAGCACCATCAGGCGGTCGTGGGCGAGAAAACTATTCAGGGGATTCAGCATCATGGGGATCATTCAAAAATTCGAGGAAGAGCTTAGACAAAGCGCCTGCGCTGCGGCGGCAATTTGCCTGGCCTCTGTGCAGATAAGCAGCTCAGGCCACGTGGCTTTTGCGGTAGCGCTCCAGAAAATGCACACCCGCCGATATCAGCAGGGTCAGCACGCCATAGACCACGCCAGCCAACACCAGCGCATCCGTGGTGTACGACTCATTAGAGAGGCGGCGGGCCACACCCGTCAGATCAAACACGGTGATGGTGCTCACCAGCGCCGTGGCTTTGAGCAAGGACACCACTTCGTTACCCAAAGCAGGAGTCGCAATGCGCAAAGCCTGCGGCAGCACGATACGGCGCAGCAAAGTGCCGGACGGCATGCCAAAAGCGCGAGCCGCCTCAGTTTGGCCAACGGGAATGGCCAGAATGCCTGCGCGAATGTCTTCCGCCATGTAGGCGGCAATGTTGAGCGTCAAGGCGATGAACCCGCAGTAAAACGCGTCTTCCAGCACCACCCACGCAACGGATGCGCGCACCCACTCAAACTGGCTGAGCCCGTAATACAGCAGGAACATTTGCACCAGCAGCGGCGTGCCCCGAAAAGCGGCGCCATAAAAGCGCACCAGTCGCCGCACCACAGGCCCGCCGTGCGTGGCACCCAGTGCCAAGCCGAGCGCAAGCACCAAACCGGCCACGCCCGAGGCAGCCCACAGTTGCAGGGTAACGACCAAGCCTTCGCACAGTTCGGCGCGGTTGTCCTGCAGCAGGGCGAGGATGTCGGTAAACCAGGCGTCCATGGCTAACCACGGTGGTCCTGGTAGGGGCGCTGCGCCCGCCGCTCGAGTGCGGAGACCAGCGGGTCAGAAATCGCCAGCAGGCAGAAATACATGACGGCAGCCGCCATCAAAAACAGGAACGGCTGATGCGACGCCTGCGCCGCCATGTTGGATTTTTTCAGCAAGTCTTCCAGACCCACCACCGACACCAGCGAGGTGTCTTTGAGCAGGGATTGCCAGAGGTTGCCCAGACTGAGAATGGCGATGCGCCAAGCCTGCGGCAGGCGAACCAAAAAGAAGGTTTGCACCGGGCTCAGGCCCAGCGAGCGGGCGGCTTCCAGCTGCCCGCGCTCCAGCGCCACAAAGCTGCCGCGAAATACTTCAGAGGCGTAGGCCCCCAACACCAGCGCCAAAGACACCACGCCCGCAAAAAACGGGCTGATGTCAAACGCGCTGTCGAAGTGATTGTTGATGAGGTTGGACAGCCCGAAGTAGCAAACCAGCACCACCAGAAACTCGGGCACCCCGCGCAGCACGCCGGTGAGCACCGCCACCGGACGACGCAGCCAGGCGTGGCGGCTAAGCTGGCAAGCCGCCAGCACCAAGCCAAACACCAGCCCGCACACCAGGGCGGCGCAGGCCAGTTGCACGGTCATCAGCGCACCTTGCAGCAGCTGGCCCGTGTAGGCCTGCAAAACATCCATCTCGGCTCCGGGAAAGCGCCGCCACCGCCCGCACGGGGCGGTGGCGGCCTGTCAGTTACTTGCTAGTGGGAGCAATGCTAAACGGAAACACCTTTTTGTTCTCGGCCGCAAAGGTACCGTCGGCCAGCACCTTTTTGATGGCGGCGTTGAAGCGGGCCTTCAGGGCGTCGCCCTTGCGCACTGCAATGCCGGTGCCTTCGCCGAAAATTTCCACATCGTTCACCGGCTTGCCGGCGAAGTCGAAGCCCTTGGCCTTGCCGGTTTTTTGCAGCCACTCGTAAGCGACGGTGGTGTCGGTCAAGGTGGTGTTCAGGCGGCCGGCTTCCAGGTCCAACCAGATCGCGTCCTGGTTGGGGTAAGCCTTGGTCACAATGCCGGACTTAGATTTGGGCAGGCGCTTCTTGAAGTAAGTCTCGCTATTGGAGCCGCTGTAAACGCCCACCGTCTTGCCGCGCAGGGTGGCCGGGTCTTCGTTGATGCCGGAGCCCACTTTGGCCACGTATTGCACGGGAGCCAGGGTGAACAGGTCGGTGAAGTCCACCACTTTGCTGCGCTCAGCAGTGATGGACATCTGGGCCAGCACTGCATCGATCTTTTTGGCCTTGAGGGCAGGAATCAGGGCATCAAAGTCCATGGTCACGTACTCGCATTTGGCTTGCATGTGCTTGCACATCGCGTTGCCCAACTCGATTTCCATGCCCTTGAGTTGGCCGGACGCATCCTTGTACTCAAACGGAGGGTAGTCCGACAAGGTGCCGATACGCACCACGTCTTGGGCTTGGGCCAAACCAGCCGCCAAGAACAGACCACTCAACAGTGCTTTCACAAACTGACGCTTCATTCTTTATTACTCCAGACAAAACCCGGTCGCCCGGCAAACCAAACCCCACCGCAGGAACGAAGTCCCGCACCAGAGCCAGCACTTTGGGCGGCTATGAACAACAGCATGCCGCCTATCACCATCCATGCCCCTGCGCCTCGCGTTAGACACGCAAAAAAGCGTTTTTGAGGCGCAAAGGAAGCTCAAGTTTCCTCAAAAGAAATGGCGCCAGGCGGCGTATTCGCCACATTGAACGCGGAAAAACCGCATAAGCAAGCGCTTTCGCGCCGCGTGAGCTCAACACCCCCTTTTACCTACAATCAAGCGATGGAAACGCCTTTGGACCCCTTTGACCGGAAAATTCTGGAGTTCGTGCAACGCGATTGCCAGGTCAATGCAGAAGTGATTGCCGAGGCGGTCGGCCTGTCCGCATCCGCGGTGCAACGCCGCCTGCGCCGGCTGCGGGCCGAGAAGGTGATTACGGCGGAGGTTGCCATCGTGGACCCGCAGGTCGTTGGCCAGCGCATGCAGTTCATCGCCGGCATCGAGCTCAAGGACAACTACGAGGCCCTGCCCCGCATCCGCGCCTGGGTGCAAAAAGAACCTGAGGTGCAGCAGCTCTTTTACGTGACCGGCGCGGTCGACTTGGTAATGGTCATCCTGAGCAAAAGCGTGAAAGAGTACGACGCCCTCTCCGCCCGGCTGATGGCCGAGGTGCCGCAGGTCATTCGCATGACCACCAATGTGGTGATTGATGCGATGAAGTCCGACCTGTACGTGCCGGTGGACGAATAGGCCTCCCCTTCCCGCCTACAAAGGCTGCACCGGAATGCACAGCTCGCACTGCATGACACCCGTCGCAGCGTCATAGCGGGCATCCGGCGGCATGTGTTCGAACAAGGGGCGGCCATCCAACTTCATGCCGCTGGCTGGCAGCCAGTCCCGAAGTAGCTCCGTCCATGCCACAGTCAGTTGCGGCACCGTGCCCTCGAAAGGGGCAATCGCATAGCGACCGCCCGGCAAGGTAGCCATGGACGCCGGGCTACGCGCCACAAAATCATCCGGCACCTGCACCATGGCGTCGTAACGGCAATGCTCGGGGGCGGTGATGTGCGGGTCGTCCAGGCCGCGTCCAAAACTTGAGGCGCCGGGCAACAGCCCCTGCGCAAAACACCAAGGCAGGAAGGTGCCGGTCCAGAACTGGTTGACCGACACACCATATGGCCCGACATGGCGCATATAGGCGACGCGCACGGCGGGCAGGGTGGTGAGTGTGACTTGCATGGAGGAAAAGGACTGAGAGTCAGACATGGCGTCATGGTGCCCGTTGGCGCTGTGCCCTGCCTGATCCAAATTGCTCTCGGCCTGATGCGGCTTGCGCACCCCTCTCAATTCTGCCGCCCAGCGCTGCGGCGTGGCGGCTCGCCATGCAGAGGGCGACTGACCGAAACGCAGCTTGAATGCTCGGGCAAAGGCCTCGCCTGAACCAAATCCCACGCCCAAAGCCACCTCCAGCACGGAGATGCGCGTGTTGCCGGCCAATTGCAAAGCGGCTACTTCCAAGCGTCTGCGGCGCACGTAGTCACCCAAGGTAGCCCCCATCCAAGCCGCAAACAGCCTGTGGAAATGGAACGGTGAGAAGTGCGCCACGTCGGCCAAGGCCGCTAGATCGATGTCGCCATCCAAGTGACTGTCAATGTAGTCCATCACCCGGTTCATGCGCTGGGTGTATTCGGTGCGGGAACGCTGTGCAGCAGAACTGACTTGCATACCTGCCAGTGTAAATTGCTACAAAAACAGGAGCTGCTCGCGCATATTCAATGAGCGCCAGCAGCCTTTTTCACTCTTACTCAGTTCATCGGCTTGGGCTTGCTGGCATTTCCGTTGGCGGGGCCTTGCTGTCCGCCCGGGCCACCCGGGCCGTGCTTGGGCCGGCACGCCAAGGGCTTGCCCTCAGGCGCAAAACAGGTACCGATTTCTGCGCCGCGGGGTGATGTGAAGTTGCACGCGGCTCCCGCTGCCAGAGATTTGCAGGCGGCCAGCGCTTCGGGCGGCGGGCCGCGGTGCTCCTGCGGGCCGCTTTGGCCCTCCGGCGGTTTGGGCGGGGGCTGTTGGGTGGAGTTTTGCTGGGCGAAGGCCAGTCCGCCCCAAGCAAGGGCAGCGAGGCAAGCAAGGGAGAGCAGTTGTGGGCGCATGGTTTTCCTTGGTTTCAGTGTCCTACAAGCCGGCACGCTGACCGGTGCTAAGAATGTGCAATGCAAGTGTGGAGAAAGCATGGAGGCCAGCCCTGCTTTACCGGACTTTTACGCGCCCCATGTGCAGAACGGTTGGGTAGCCAGATTGGAGTTGAAGTAGCGTGCGTCGTGCGTCACCTCTGGGCCCAGCCACGCGGGGGCGTCGAAGGCCTCGTCTTCCGCTGACAACTCCAGCTCCGCCACAACCAAACCGGCGTTGTCGCCGGCAAACTCGTCCACTTCCCAACGGTGACCTGCATGCAGCACGATATAGCGGGTTTTCTCAATAAGCGGACCGTCACACAAAGCCAGCAGAGCCTGCGCATCGTCCATGGGCACCGGATACTCAAACTCAGCCCGGGTCGCCCCGGTGCTTTTGCCCTTGATGGTGAGAAAGGCCGCACCACCCGCAATGCGGATGCGCACGGTGCGCACCTTGTCCCGATTGAGGTAGCCCTGCCGGTACAGCACGCCACTGCCGTTGCGCCAAGCATCGCCCGTCACCAGAAATTTGCGCTCGATTTCCACTGCCAAGGCGTTCTCCTCTGATGTGCGGTTGGGGTCTGGCTACACTGCAAGCTTCATGACTGAAACATCCGCTGCCAACGTCAACCCCGAAGTGTGCCCTGTGTGCGGCCAGGGAAACCGCTGCGCCATGGAAATTGAAAAGTTGACCGGCCAGCCTCAGGGCCCGTGCTGGTGCACCCAAGTGGATTTCAGTGCGGAACTGCTGAGCCGCATCCCCGCGCAGGCGCGGGGCAAAGCATGCATCTGCGAGGGCTGCGCTACTCGATCCGGTGCAGCGCCGTCAGATTGATCAGGGCCGAAATCACTTCCGACTTGAAGCCAACCCGCTTGGTTGCGCCGTCCGAATAGCCGCCATTCAGGATGAGGGTGCGGATGTATTCCACGCAATCCCGGTGGCCCCAGAATTTCTCAATCGCGAGGGCAATACGGATGTGATGCTCCGCAATGATGGCCATTTCGTGGTCAATCTGCGCCTGCAAGGGGCGCTCATTGAGCGGCAGGGGGCGCGTGTCCAAATCCTCGTCCTCCCACTGCAAGGAGGGGAAGCCGGTTTCTGAGAAACGGGAGTCTTTGGGGTCGGTCACCGGGGCGCGCTTGTGTTCTGTTGCCCACACTTTACTCCACGCAGTCCTTCGGTTCACTGACGTATTCCAGCGGCACAATGGGGGCATGACCAGCCTGCCCCCCTTCATCGCCCCCGCCCGCTTTACCGACCCGGCCGCCGCCCTGGCCCAGGTGCATGCCATTTACGACCAGAGCATCAGCCATTTGCGCCAGGCCATGCAGCGCTTTGTGGCCGGTGAAGAATTGGGCGGCCATGTACGCGCCTGCTACCCGCTGGTTCGCATTCACACCGACACCGTGTCGCGCAAGGCTGCGGCCGACATTGCCTGCCTGAGCTACGGCTTTGTGGCCGGCCCCGGCCGTTTCGAGACCACGCTCACGCGGCCCGACCTGTACCACCGCTACTACCTGGAGCAGTTCCGCCTGCTGCTGCAAAACCACGGCGGCGAGATTGAGGTGGCCACCAGCAACCAGCCGATTCCGGTGCACTTTTCGTTCGCTGAGCACGACCATGTGGAGGGCCATATGAGCCCCGAGCGCCGCACCCTGATGCGCGATGTATTCGACCTGCCCGACCTGGCCGCAATGGATGATGGCATTGCCAACGGCACCTACCAGCCCCGCCCGGGCGAGCCCCTGCCGTTGTCGCTTTTCACCGCGCCGCGCATGGACTATTCGCTGCACCGCCTGCGCCACTACACCGGCACCGGGCCGGAGCATTTTCAGAACTTTGTGCTCTTCACCAACTACCAGTTCTATATTGACGAGTTCATCGCGCTGGGCCGCAAAGCCATGCAGGACCCGGACAGCGAATACATCGCCTTTGTGGAGCCGGGCAACATGGTCACCCGCCGGGTGGGCCTGCCTGCCGAGGCGGCAGACGCCCTCGGGAAAGAGCCGCCCCGCCTGCCCCAGATGCCCGGCTACCACCTGGTGCGCGCCGACAACGCCGGCATCACCATGGTGAACATCGGCGTGGGCCCCGCCAACGCCAAAAACATCACCGACCACATTGCCGTGCTGCGCCCGCATGCCTGGATCATGCTGGGCCACTGCGCCGGCCTGCGCAACAGCCAGCAACTGGGCGACTATGTGCTGGCCCATGGCTATGTGCGCGAAGACCATGTGCTGGACGAAGAGCTGCCGCTGTGGGTACCGATTCCAGCCCTCGCAGAAATTCAGGTCGCACTGGAGCAAGCCGTGGCCGATGTGACGCAGGTCAGCGGCAACGCACTCAAAAGCATCATGCGCACCGGCACCGTGGCCAGCACCGATAACCGCAACTGGGAGCTGCTGCCAGACAACCAGCCCCAGCGCCGCTTCAGCCAGAGCCGCGCAGTGGCGCTGGATATGGAAAGCGCCACCATTGCAGCCAATGGCTTTCGCTTCCGGGTACCTTATGGCACTTTGTTATGCGTGAGCGACAAACCACTGCACGGCGAGATCAAACTGCCCGGCATGGCCAACCACTTCTACCGTGAGCGGGTGGACCAGCATTTGCGCATCGGCATCCGCGCCTTGGAGCTGTTGCGTTCTCAGGGTATAGACCAGTTGCACAGCCGCAAGCTGCGCAGTTTTGCGGAAGTGGCATTTCAATAATGACAAGCTCCAACCCCACCTTTTTCCAGGTCGAGCACCTGCGCAAGCGCTACGGCGATGCCGAAGTCGTCAAAGACCTGTCTTTTCACATAGCCCCGGGCGAATGCCTGGGCGTCATCGGCCCCAACGGTGCAGGCAAAACTACCACCATCCGCATGTGCCTGGGCCACACGCTGCCCGACGGCGGCACCATCACGGCCATGGGCTTGCAAATGCCCCATGAGGCCATGGCCATCAAGGCGCAACTTGGCGTCGTCACCCAGTTCGACACCCTGGACCCGGACTTCACCTGCGCGGAGAACCTGCTGGTCTATGGCCGTTACTTCGGTATGAAGGACGCCGCGATCAAGGCCCGCATTCCGCAGCTGTTGGAGTTTGCGGCGCTGACCCACAAAGCCAATGCAAAGCCCGGTGAATTGTCCGGCGGCATGCGGCGGCGCTTGAGCCTGGCCCGCGCACTGGTGAATGACCCCAAGCTGCTGCTGCTCGACGAGCCCACCACCGGGCTGGACCCGCAAGCCCGCCACCTCATGTGGGAGCGGCTACAGGTCTTATTACAACAAGGCAAGTCGATCCTGCTGACCACCCACTTCATGGACGAGGCCGAGCGCTTGTGCAACCGCCTGCTGGTGTTGGACCATGGCAAGAAGATTGCCGAAGGCACCCCACGCGACCTGATTGCTGCCCACCTCGAGCCCGATGTGGTCGAGGTGTTCGGCGTAGGCGCTCAGGCGCTGGTGAACAGCGCCTTGCGCAACTTGGCGGCTCGCGTGGAGGTCAGCGGCGAGACCGTCTTCTTCTACACCCAGGATTCCGCGCCTCTACTGCAGGCGCTTGGGGGGTACCCCCAGTTACGCACCCTGCACCGCCCGGCCAATCTGGAAGACCTGTTTTTGAAATTGACCGGACGCCAGATCCGGGAGGACGCCTGATATGAGCACCCCCACAACCGCCCCACTTCTCAAGCCCCAGAGCATCTGGCGCGCGCCCGAGCTGTCCATGCGCTTTTGGCCAGTGTTTTTGCGCAACCTGCTGGTCTGGCGAAAGCTGGCCATTCCCAGCCTGGTGGGCAATATTGCCGAGCCCTTGATGTGGCTGGTCGCCTTCGGCTACGGCATGGGCGCGCTGGTCGGGCAGATCACGGTGAACGGGCAGCAGGTGCCCTACATCCTGTTTCTGGCCAGCGGCTCCATTTGTATGAGCGCCATGCAGTCGGCCTCGTTTGAGGCCTTGTACTCCGCGTTCAGCCGCATGCATGTACAAAAAACCTGGGACGGCATCATGAATGCCCCCGTGAGCCTGGACAACGTGGTGCTGGCCGAAATGCTGTGGGCGGCTTTCAAGTCGCTGTTCACCGTCACGGCCATCTTGGGCGTGATGTTGGTGCTGGGCATAAGCCATAGCCCCAAGTTGTTGGTGGCCTGGCCCATTTTGTTGGGTGTGGGCATTACCTTCAGTTGCATCGCGCTGATCTTCAACGCGCTGGCCAAAGGCTATGACTTTTTCACCTATTACTTCACACTGTTCCTCACACCCATGATGTTTTTGAGCGGGGTATTTTTCCCGCTTGAGCAACTGCCCTTGGTTGTGCGCATGGTGGCTGACTGGCTGCCCCTGTCCAACGCGGTTGCCTTGGTGCGCCCCTTGTTCATGGACCAGTGGCCTACGGATGCACTACGCCATATCAGTGTATTGGTAGCCTTTGCGGTCGTCTCTTTCTGGGTTGCTTTGGCGCTTACTCGCAAGCGCTTTGCAAAATAGCGATGACACGTTTGCGTCGCCTGTGCCGGGCCATGCTGCCGGGGGTGTTTGCTCTGGGTGCTGGAGCAGTATGGTCTGCAGACCTGCCTCTGGTGACGCTGGATTGGCCACCCTATTCGGGGCACATTTCACAGCAGGGTTTTTTGTCTGTCGTGATCAGACAAGCCTATGCCACGCAAGGGCACACGGTAAGCGTCAAGGTGTACCCGTGGCGACGCGCTATCAAACTGGCGATGGAGGGTCGCGCTTATGGTCCCTTGGGCTTTTATTCGGCGTCCCAATCCGAGTGTGCTGAGGCGAACGGGGTGGTTTCTGATGCCATCGGTAGCTTTCAGTTCGGTTTGGCGCAACGCAAAGGGAGCCAGGCTCCTTGGCGTGACGGGACTGACTTGCACGGCAAGCGCATCGGCGTGGTGGATGGATATGACAATGGTCCGGAGATCAACAGTTTGATAGAGCGCGGACTGGTCACCGCTGACGTCGCGCCCAGCGACCTGTTCAGCCTCAAGAAACTGGAGGCAAAGCGGGTGGACTATGTGTCGATCGACCAGCAGGTGTTCGAGCACCTTGCCGCGAAACACAAGCTAAAGGGCTTGGAAATGTCCAGCCGCAGCACCATGCCCAAGCTCCCGCTTTTTGTGTGCTTTAACCGTACTGCTTATTCCGATTCCATGCGCTTGTCCCTGAATGAGGGGCTCAAGCGGATCAACATACGCAAGCTTGCTCAGGACTATCTGCGCGCCGAGACTCGTTGATTTGACTGTGCATGCGGCACCCTCTCAATGAGTACCGCTGCGGGCTGACTTGATCATGTCCGCCGCCTTTTCCGCAATCATGATGGTCGGAGCATTTGTGTTGCCACTGACGATGCGGGGCATGATGGACGCATCCACCACCCGCAGGCCCTCCATGCCGTGTACCCGCAATTCGTGGTCCACAACATCCAGCTCACCAGGCCCCATGCGGCAACTGCCCACCGGGTGATAGACCGTGTCAGCATAGTCACGGATGAATTGCTCGATGGCCAGGTCGCTGGTCGCGTTGGCCGAGGCGGGCACTTCCCGTCCTCCCAGCTGCGCCATGGCGGGCTGCTGCAAGACATTGCGCATGATGCGAAATCCCCGCATCAGTCGCTCCACATCGTCCCGCACGCCCAAGAAGTTCGGGTCTATGACGGGAGCGGCAAACGGGTCCTTGCTTTCCAGCGTCACACTGCCTCGGCTCAGCGGACGCAATAGGCACACATGGCAGGAATATCCGTGGCCGAACACCGTGCCACGACCGTGGTCCACCAGTTTGGCGATCACAAAGTGGAACTGCAAATCAGGCGTGAGCTCGCAGCTTTGGCTCTTCACAAAACCACCGGCCTCCGCGAAATTGGTGGTCAACAGCCCCGTACGCTGCTTGCGCCACTCCAGGGTGGCACCGATGAGACGCGCAATTCCGCCCGGAGTCACGCCTACGCTTTGGGTGAGCTTGGGCGCATGCACCATTTGCACAATGTCGATGTGGTCATGCAGGTGCTGCCCCACGCCGGGCAGGTCGTGCACCGTCGGAATGCGATGCTCCAGCAATTGCTGATGCGGTCCTATGCCTGACAGCAGCAAGATCTGGGGAGATTGGAATGCACCGGCGCACAGCAATACTTCGCGGCTGGCACGTAGTTGTTTGGTTTCACCTTCGTGCACGAATTCCACGCCGACCGCCCGCTTACGCTCCGTCAGGATGCGGGTGGTATGTGCACCGGTAAACACATGCAAGTTCGGACGACCAAGGTGGGGAGTGAGATAGGCCTTGGCGGCACTGAAGCGCTCACCGTGCTTGTGGGTCACCTGGTACATGCCCACACCTTCTTGAACCGCTCCGTTAAAGTCCGGGTTGTGCTGGTAACCGGCCTCCACCCCGGCGCGAATAAAAGCAGGGCCCAGATCCGTCGGGCTGGTCAGGTCCTGCACATGCAGCGGACCACCTTCTCCATGGAAAGCATCCGCGCCACGGGTGTTGTCTTCCGCCTTCTTGAAATAGGGCAATACCTCGTCATAACTCCAGCCGGGGTTGCCTTCGGAGGCCCAATGGTCATAGTCCTCTTTCTGGCCACGGATGTAGATCATGGCATTCACAGAGCTGGACCCCCCCAGGACTTTGCCTCGAGGTTGGTAGCCCCTGCGCCCATTCAGACCGGCTTGTACGGTGGTATTCAAGGCCCAGTTGGCCTGTCCGTTACGGGCCAGCGCCGCTATTCCGGCCGGACAGTGGATAAGCACGCTCTTGTCGGCCGGCCCGGCCTCCAGCAAGGCAACCTGTATGTCAGGGTCTTCGCTCAGGCGCCCCGCCAACACGCAGCCTGCCGATCCGCCGCCGATGATGATGTAGTCCCACATGTGCTTTGCCCCTTGTACCCGTGTGAGGCTTGACGTTAGCCATTGCGCCGCACGCTGCCAAGACCCGATTTACCCTTGTCCCCGAGGCGACCATGGTTTCTTAAATTAAATTGTGCGCAATTTAATTGCTCGCTATAATTCACTCCATGTCAAGCAAACGCACACTCCCTGCCAACGACGCCGCATTGCGGCTGGACAACCAGCTGTGCTTTGCGCTGTATTCGGCATCGCTAGCGATGACCAAGCTGTACAAGCCCTTGCTGGAAGCCCTGCAACTCACCTACCCCCAATACCTGGTCATGCTGGTGCTGTGGGAAACCGATGGGATGAGCGTCTCTGCGTTGGGGGAGCGCTTGTTCCTCGATTCAGGCACGCTCACCCCCCTGCTCAAACGCATGGAAGCGAGCGGCTTGTTGAGTCGCCAACGCAGCGCGCAGGATGAACGGAAAGTGGAAGTCTTTCTCAGCATCGAAGGCCGTGCCCTGAAAGCGCGCGCCATCAGCATTCCGGCCTGCGTCGTTGCGGCCAGCGCCTGCCCGGTCCCGGAGTTGATGTCACTGACCGGCCAGATCCAAACCCTGCGTGACCGGATTAGCTCCGGGCACAACTAGTTTTTCAATTACCCACCCGCTGCAGACGCAGCATTTTTTGAAGGAAGCACCATGGTCAACAAGATCGAAAAAGTTCTCTACACAGCACACGCCACCTCCACCGGCGGCCGTGACGGTACGACCCGTACCTCCGATGGCCTGCTGGACCTGAAGTTGGCCGTTCCCAAGGAAATGGGCGGCCCCGGTGCCGGCGTGAACCCTGAGCAGTTGTTTGCCTCCGGCTACAGCGCCTGCTTCATCGGCGCAATGAAATTTGTGGCCGGCACCCAGAAGATCGCATTGCCTGCAGACACCAGCATCAACGCGTCGGTGGGCATCGGCCAGATTCCACAGGGCTTCGGCATTGAGGTGGCTCTGGAAGTCAGCATCCCCGGTATGGACAAAGCTGCTGCAGAAGCCCTGGTCGCTAAGGCTCACGAGGTGTGCCCGTACTCCAACGCAACACGCGGCAACATCGAAGTGACCATCACGATCGTCTAATCGCGAATTACTGTGCGGTGCCAAAACACCGTCAGTCAAAGAATCCGGCATGCCCTAAGGTGTGCCGACTTTTTCATTTGGGCCATCTGCCCGCAGGGTGTGAACTTCATCGCGCAAATGACGCACTTCAAGCCGCAAGGCGTGGATCTCGCGTAGCAACTCACTGTCCACCGCACGCTCTTCCACCTCCACCAGCATGGCCGCCACCGAGGCGGTTACCAGCGACAGTACCGCCAGTCCCATCAGTACCACCACGACAGCAAAAAACCGTGAAGCATGTGTACTGGGCACGATATCCCCGTAACCCACCGTGGCGGCGGTCGTGAAAGCGAGCCACAGGCCATCGCTGTAAGTCTCAGCCCGGGGCTCCAAAGCCCAGAAGCCCAATCCGCCTATCCCCAGAATCAGCATGCACAGGCCCAATGAATAGATGAGCCCACGGCGACCGATCACGAGTTTGTGCAGTTTGACTTTGCGCATGGAATCACTTTACGGCCGACATGCAGGGCAGACATTGACCTGCATCAATTGGCCAAGCACCTCCATTCTGCAAACTTGCCGTCAGCCCGGCAAGGCATGATGCAACGATGACGACAAGAACAGAGATGGAGACGGGATGAGATTGGCTTTGTTGTCCGATATTCACGGCAACCTGCAGGCTCTGGATGCCTGCCTGGCTCACGCACGCGCGCAAAAGACGCAGCGCTTCGCTTTTCTGGGGGACATGGTGGGCTACGGTGCGCAACCGGCAGAGGTGTTGGAGCGCATCATGCTGCTCACCGAAGAAGGTGCCGTTGTGCTCAAAGGCAACCATGACGACATGGCCGTAGATCCACCTGCAGTGCCCAAGACCATAGGCGACAGTACCGCCGGCTGGACACACCGGCAACTCAACGACAGCCAACGGAAATGGATAGCCACCCTGCCCCTCACCTACCACATGGACACCGTATTGTTGGTGCATGCCAGCGTGGATGCGCCCGAGCTCTGGCGCTATGTGTACGACGAACGCAGTGCTTCTGAGAGCCTGAATGCCGCCAGTGCCTTTCCGGATGTGCGCTACGTGTTCGGCGGGCATGTGCATTTGCAAACCCTGTATTACCGGGGCACGGACGGACTGATGAAATTCACACCGCAGTCCGGAGTCGCCGTACCCGTACCCAAACACCGGCAGTGGTTGAGTACCGTCGGCTCAGTCGGCCAGCCGCGCGATGGCAAAACGCAGGCCATGTACGCATTGCTCGACACCGAACGCCAACAACTCACCTACCACCGGGTGCCCTACGACCATTTCGCAGCAGCCACCGCGATCCGCCGCGCAGGACTGCCCGAGTTCTTCGCCCAGCGTTTGGAGGAAGGGCGATGAAACTGCTGGAGCCCGGCGAAGTACTGGATGGCTTTCTCGTCAAGGCCTGCATCCACTCCGGCGGCATGGCCCACATTTACCAGGTGGTGTATGCCGATGGCCGGCCGGGCCCTGGTTTCGAGATGGCGATGAAAGTGCCCCGCATGACCGCGGGGGATGGGGCTGAGAACATCGTCAGTTTCGAAGTGGAGTGTCAGATCATGCAGGCTCTGAGCGGGCCGCACACACCGCGATTTGTGGCGGCCGGCGACCTTCTGCATGTGCCCTACCTGGTGATGGAATATGTGCAAGGGCGCACGCTGCAGCACTGGCTGGACGCGCCCCAACCTTTGGACATTGCTGAGGTCACCCGTCTCGGAGCAGCAGTGGCGCGGGCGGCCCATGCACTGCACCAGCAGAACACCGTGCACCTGGATCTCAAACCCGCCAATGTACTCATCCGCGAGGATGGCAGTGCCGTCCTGCTGGACTTCGGCCTGTCCTGCCACGCACACTTTCCGGATCTGCTGGCCGAGCAATTGCGCAAGGCGGTGGGCTCACCGGCATGGATCGCCCCGGAGCAGGTGGTGGGCGTTCGGGGCGACCCGCGCAGCGATGTATTCGCCATCGGGGTCATGCTCTACCAACTATGCACCGAAGAGTTGCCCTTCGGCGAGCCACAAACCAGCGCCGGCTTGCGCCAGCGCCTGTGGATGGACCCGGTACCGCCACGCAAACGCCGCTCGGACGTGCCCGCATGGCTGCAAGAGGTGGTGCTGCGCTGCCTGGAACCCGAAGCCGCCAAGCGCTACCCTTCGGCCGCCCACCTGGCCTTTGATCTTTCGCACCCTACGCAAGTGCATGTCACGCGCCGGGGCACCAACGTGGAAGGAACGTCCTTCAGCACCCACTTCAAACGCTGGATCAAGGCAGCGGGCATGCACTACCAGCCCAGCCCGTTGCCGGCTCAGCAGGTGGATGAAGTACCCATCGTCATGGTGGCAGTCCCCCACAAAGACGCGACTGACGCCACCCTCTACAGCCTGCGGCAGGCCGTAGCCCGATCACTGGGCACACGGCCCGGTGCGCGGCTTGCCTGTGTTACGGTCATCTCCGGCAGTCAAACCAGCGCCTCTGACGAAGACCGCAGCGAAACACAGGTGCACCGCCGCTACCTGAACACCTTGCGCCAGTGGGCGCAGCCGCTGGATTACCCGGGCCACCAGATTTCTTGCCACGTGCTGGAGAGCAGTGACGTCGCCCAAGCGCTGCTCGACTATGCCCGCGGAAACAACGTTAGCGTCATCGTCATGGGCGCTGCTACCCACGGCTTGATGACACAGCGCTTTGTCGCCACCGTTCCCATCAAGGTGGCCATGGAAGCCCCTTGCACCATCATCCTGGTGAAGCAAGCGCTGCCCTTCGAACACCTGGGTGGAAAAGGTGGAGCACATGAGGGGGCGGCTATTCGGACTCCGACTCCGACGCCCACGGTGACAGCCCTTCGGGCTACGGGGACGACCTCGGCCCGCTGGGCTGAAGACGTCAGGGCGGCCAAATTGCTGTCCGGGCCGGACAAGCAGCACGGTCAAAGCGCCCGCATTCTGTGCAACTGCCTGAATGCCCCTACCATCGGGACAGCCCGCCGCGCGCTCACGCGCGCATGTGCATTCCCTACCCACTCCGAGACACTCATGCAAACACGTGCCGCCGTCGCCTGGAAAGCAGGCCAACCCCTGACCATTGAAACCGTAGACCTGCAAGGCCCCAAGTTCGGCGAAGTGCTCGTCGAAATCAAGGCCACCGGCATCTGCCACACCGACTACTACACCCTGAGCGGTGCCGACCCTGAAGGCATCTTCCCCGCCATCCTGGGCCACGAAGGCGCCGGCATTGTGGTGGACGTAGGCCCCGGTGTAACCAGCCTCAAAAAGGGTGACCATGTCATCCCGCTCTACACCCCCGAATGCCGCCAGTGCAAGTTCTGCTTGAGCCGCAAGACCAACCTATGCCAGCTGATTCGCGGTACCCAGGGCAAGGGTCTGATGCCCGATGCCACCAGCCGCTTCAGCCTGAATGGCGAGCCCATCTTTCACTACATGGGTACCAGCACCTTCAGCAACTACACCGTAGCGCCTGAAATCAGCTTGGCCAAAATCCGTGACGACGCTCCCTTTGACAAGGTTTGCTACATCGGCTGCGGCGTGACCACCGGTATCGGTGCAGTGATCTTTACCGCCAAGGTGGAAGCCGGTGCCAACGCGGTCGTGTTCGGCCTGGGCGGCATCGGCCTGAACGTGATCCAGGGCTTGAAGATGGTGGGCGCGGACAAGATCATCGGTGTGGACCTGAACCCTGCCCGCGAGGCCATGGCCCGCAGCTTTGGCATGACCCACTTCCTGAACCCCAAGGACATTGAGGCCGCTGGCGGCAACATCGTGGACGCGATTGTGCAGCTCACCGACGGCGGCGCCGATTACAGCTTCGAGTGCATCGGCAACACCAAGGTCATGCGCCAGGCGCTGGAGTGCACCCACAAGGGCCGGGGTCAGAGCATCATCATCGGCGTGGCCGAAGCCGAAGCCGAAATCTCTACCCGCCCCTTCCAGTTGGTCACCGGCCGGGAATGGAAGGGCTCTGCCTTTGGTGGCGCACGCGGCCGCACAGATGTGCCCAACATCGTGGACTGGTACATGGAAGGCAAGATCAACATCGACAGCCTGATCACCCACACCATGCCCCTGGAAGACATCAACAAGGGCTTCGACCTGATGAAGCGCGGCGAATCGATCCGCGGCGTGGTGATTTACTAATGCCCGCTCATGCAGATGCCGGGAGTGCGCTGGCAAAGCGCTCCCGGTAGGCTTGGGGGCTCACCCCCAAGTGCTTGAGGAACAACTTGCGCAAAGGCTGTTCCGAAGCGAAGCCAACGCGCGCGGCAATCGTCTTGAGCGGCAAGTCGCCCTCTTCCAGCATGCGTCTGGCGGCCTCCAATCGGGCTGCCTCAATGAATTGCACAGGGCTGCTGCCCACTTCTTTGGCAAACACCCTTCTGAAGTTGCGCTCGCTCATGGCGGCGCGGGCTGCCAGCGCCGCGACATCCAAGGGTTGGGAAAGATGCGAGAGCACCCAGTCCTGCGCATCGCGGATGCCGGCATGACCGGTACTCTGGCTGGTGAGGTGCACGCTGAACTGCGACTGGCCACCGGGGCGCTTGAGGTAAACCACCAGATCGCGCGCAACTTGCAGCGCCAGACTGCGGCCATGGTCTTCCTCCACCAAAGCCAGCGCCAGATCAATGCCGGCGGTCACACCGGCGGAGGTCCAGATACGGCCTTGACGCAGGTAGATGGCATCGGCCTGTACATCCACCGCCGGAAAGCGCTCTTGCAACAGGGACGCCACACTCCAGTGGGTGGTGGCCAACAGGCCGTCCAGCACGCCGGCTTTGGCAAGGAAGAAGCACCCGGAACACAAGGCCACAAGACGCTCCAGGCGCGGCGCCACCGCGGCGGTCCACGCCACGAGTGCGGGATTGGCTTCCAGCGCCTGTTCGATGCCGCGCGCCCCGACGATCAGGGCGGTGTGGGGCAGATCGTCCTCACGCAGCGCCTGCGCGTCCAGCTGCATGTGCATGTCGGAGGCCACGGGGCCTGATGCGCTGGACACGATGCGCAGCACATACCCGGCCGGGCGCCCTTGTTGCACCAGGTGGATGTTGGCGTACTCGAAGACGCTCATGGCGCCTATGGCCTCGATGCCTTTGAATCCGGGGTAGACCAAGACGTCGACCCGCTTGGGCGCATGGGGTGGCAGAGATTGCATGGCGGCATTGTCACACCGCTGGCCGTGTCGCCGCGCCCGATGGGCAGGAGGACGACAATAGCCCCATGCACAGCACCGCGGGCTCCGCCCTCCACCCCTTTGAATCCCTCACTCCCGACCTGGTGCTTGACGCGCTGGACAGCGTGGGCCTGCGAGGCGACGGGCGCCTGACCGCTCTCTCGTCCTACGAGAACCGCGTCTACCAAATGCAGCTGGAAGACGGTGCCCCGGTGGTCGCCAAGTTCTACCGCCCTGAGCGCTGGAGCGATACCCAGATCCAGGAAGAGCACGACTTTGCGGCGGAACTGATGGCAGCCGAAATTCCTGTGGTCGGGCCGCTGATGCTCAACGGCCAATTCGCCGCCGGGCCGCCCCAAGGCGAATTCGCCCCCTCGGGGGGCAGCGACCCGCGCAGCGGTGGAGCGTGGGGGCCACGTTCTCTTCACCACTTCGGCGGCTTTGCCTTCTCGGTGAGCCCCCGCCGTGGTGGCCGCCCGCCCGAGCTGGACGATGGCGAGGTGCTGGAATGGATTGGCCGCTTTCTGGCGCGCATCCATGCCGTGGGTGCCAAGCGCCCGTTTGTGCACCGCCCGGCCTTGGATGTGCAGACCTTCGCCATCGAGCCCATGAAGTGGCTTCTGGCGAACCAGATGGTGCCGCTGGATGTGCAAACCCTGTGGAGTGAGCGCTGCCAGCAAGCTATAGATTTAATAGCTGCTCGCGCAGATATGGCGGGCGCTACAGGCCAAAATAACTCCAATACCAGCGGTATACGCCAGCTGCGCCTGCACGGTGACTGCCACCCCGGCAACATCCTATGGACGCCGACCGACGTGGCCGTCAGCGCGGGCCCCGGCCCGCATTTTGTGGACCTGGACGACGCCCGCACCGGCCCTGCGGTGCAAGACCTCTGGATGTTGCTCAGCGGCGACCGGCAGCAACAAACCCGCCAGCTCGGCATGCTGGTGGACGGCTACGAGCAATTCCGAGAGTTCGACCGGGCCGAGCTGGCGTTGATCGAGCCGCTGCGCACATTGCGCCTGATCCACTACAGCGCGTGGTTGGCCCGGCGCTGGAGCGACCCGACCTTTCCAGCCAACTTCCCGTGGTTCGGTAGCAGCGACTACTGGAAGGGCCAGATCCAGATGTTGGAAGACCAGATCGAAGCCATGGACCAGGACCCGTTGATCGTCTGACAGCGCTTCGCCGCGGGCTACACTGGCGCCTACTATTGCACCGCAGCATTTATCCATGTCCGACGCCTTGCCCCTGAGCACCCAAGCCTGGTGGGTCATCACCCACATGGGGGCATCGAGCCTGCTGCTGCCCGCCTTGGTGTTGGTATTGGGGGGGTTATGGGAAAGCGGTGCCCAAGCAGTGGCACGCGCCTACCTGATGCGCATCGTGCTGGCCGTAACGATCACAGTCATCAGCAAGTGCCTGTTCTTCGGCTGGGGCATAGGCATTGCGGCGCTGGACTTCACCGGCATCAGCGGGCACACCCTGTTGGCCACCAGCATCTTGCCGTTGTTGCTACGGGGGGTTCCTTGGCCGGCCATGCAAGCGAGTGGCGCAGGCGCGGCCATGGGCTGGGCGCTGGCTTTGGCGGTGGGCATTTCACGGGTGATGGTAAACGCACACAGCGTGAGCGAAGTGCTTGCCGGTTGGGTACTGGGGGCAGCTGTGAGTTGGCCGACTTTGCGTGAATTGGGTTCACGACCGCTAACCCACTGGGCCAGCAAGTTCGCGCCCCTGATCCTGCTGCTGGCCTTGCATGGCAATAGCGCGACCTTGCTGCCCACGCATGAGATCGAGGTGCGACTGGCACTCTGGGTTTCGGGGCAAGGCAAACCATTCGTGCGGCACCACCTGCATGCCCGTCACCCGGCCGCAGCACCAACGCCGCCTGCGGTGGGCGGTGCGCCCTAGATCGACTAACTGCCCAATACTTCCTGCACGCCATAAAGCGGCTTGTAGCCCAACAGGCGTGCCGCCTTCGCGTGCGAAATCAGTGGCGCCGTGCCAGCAAAGTCCGGGGCGAACTGCGTGACCTCCGGCCAGAACTCTGCCATCAATTCGCGACCATCGCGGCCCGTCCAGTTGTGCGGTCCGGTGATGAAAAAGGCTTCGTGTTTGTGTTCCAGATCAACTTCCAGCGCAAGGCGGTGCGCCGTGGCCACATCGCGCGCATCCACAAAGGTCCAGATGTTTTTGTACCAGTTGGGATATTCGGCAACCAGCGAGCGATAGAAGGGGCGCTGCGCTTCGTCCGGCAGCCATACCCAGGGCATGCGCAAACACACGGTACGCATGCCATAGCGCTCGGTGTAGGTCTTGCAGATTTGTTCGCTCACCACTTTGCTCAGGCCGTAGGGGTCCTGCGGGCGGGCCGGGTGGGCCTCGTCCACCGGGATGTACAGGGGCGCCAGCCGGTGCGCGGCAAAGGCAAAGCCCATGGTCGATTCGCTGGAAGTGAACACCACTTTGGCAATGCCATGCTGGGCGGCGGCTTCCAGCACGTTGAAGGAGCCGTTCACGTTCACGTCAAACACCCGCTTGGCGGGATCGTTGAGCGGGTGCGGAATGCCGGCCACATGCATGACGGCGTCATAACCGGCCATGGCCTGCAGCACCGCATCCAGCTGCAGCACGTCCACAGCATGGTGCGTCACGTCGCTGCGGGCGGGGGCTGCCAGATCGAGCACGCCCACGGTGTATCCGTGCTGCACCAGATCGTCCACAATGTATTTGCCGACGGCACCGGTGCCGCCTGTAACCAGAATTTTTTTCATGGCGCCATGGTAGCGGCGCCCACCGTTCCCGGAGTGAAGCGCGCGTGACAACCCTGAACCTGATTGGTGCCGGCCGGGTAGGCCGCACATTGGCCACCTTGTGGGCACGGCATGGCGTGTTCGAGATTCAGGACGTGCTGACCAGCAGCCTGGAGAGTGCGCAAGAAGCCTGCACCGCGATAGGTTCAGGCACTGCAGTGGCCCGCATGCAAGCCATGCGCCCCGCCGATGTGTGGATGTTGGCGGTGCAGGACGCACGGATCGCAGATGTCGCCCATGTACTGGCTGCCACACGAGTATCCGGAGCTTCCCGCCCAATCGTCTTTCACTGCAGCGGCGCCCAGAACGCCGGCAGCTTGCAGCCCTTGGCCGACCTGGGTTGGCGTACGGCCAGCGCGCACTGCATCCTGAGTTTTGCCAACGTAGCGGCGGCGGTGCAGCAGTTTGCTGGCACAGCATGCGCACTCGAGGGCGAGGCGACTGCCTGCGCTGTGTTGGAGCCTGCCTTCCAAACCATTGGCGGCCAGTGCTTCCGGGTGGCCGGTGAAGACAAGGTGCTGTACCACGCAGCAGCGGTATTTGCGACCAACTTTCTGCCGGTGTTGCAGTCCGTCGCGGAAGCTGCGTGGACCCGCACCGGTGTGCCCACGCGCTTGCTGCCTCAACTGCGCGCCAACCTGCTGCGAAACGCGGTCGACAACATCACGCGCCTGGGGCCAGCCGGTGCCTTGACAGGACCGGCCGCGCGGGGCGATGTGGCCGCGATTGAGCGGCAAGCCGCCGTGGTGCAGACATGGGATGCGCCCAGTGGCGATGCCTACCGGGCCCTCAGCACCTTGGCACTGAGGTTGGCTGGGCACTGAAATTCTGCAGCGTCTTACTGTGGGCGCAGAGGCCAGGCGGCCCACAGCTCTGGCGCCCAGTGAGCAGCACCGCCTGCCAGACCGGCCAATACCGTAACCAGCGCCAAACCCACGAGGACACCGGTCAACATCGCCAGTCCGTCCTCAAACACGAGCCCCAGTCCGATGAGCAGCAAGGCCGCTGCCGGCACCACATTACCGAACGGAATCGGCAGAAAAATGATCAGCGCCATGGCGGCCACAAAGGGCGCAAGCCAGACGCGGTGGCCGGGCTGCATCCACCAACGTTGGCGGGTTCGCATGACACGGGAGGCTTTTTCGTACAACCAAGCAAGGGTGTTCAGTGCCCGGCGCGCCATGGGTGGCGAGAGCTGAAAGCGCCCCACCTTGCGCGGCATGACCAAGCGCGGGTAGTAGCGCCAGATCATCCACGCCACCATCGCCATGCCCATGGACATGAAAACGCCGGCACCCGGTACCGGCAGCAGGCAAGGCACGGACAGCACCACCAGCAAGGCCCCCGGCCCCGCCCGCCCATGCAGGCGGAACAGTTGCTGCAGGCTCAGGGGTTGATCCTGCAGCGCTGCCGCTGCGGCCCGCAGGCGGTCGGCCTGCGTGTGGTGATCACTCATGCGCGCTCTTCCACCTTGCTGGTGCGAACGCTCAACCACATGGTGACGGCCAGAATGCCCACCACCACACCCAGGGATGCACCCACGGGGATCTTGTAGATATCGATCAGGCACATCTTGGTACCAATGAACACCAGAATGACGGCCAGACCGTAATTCAACAAGTGGAACTTGTTCGCCACCGCAGCCAGCAGGAAGTACATGGCACGCAGACCCAGAATCGCAAACACGTTGCTGGTCAGCACAATGAAGGGGTCACTGGTGATCGCGAAAATCGCGGGAATGGAGTCCACCGCAAAGATCACGTCCGTCAGGGCCACCAGGCAGATCACCATGAACAAGGGGGTTGCGATCTTCTTGCCGTTTTCCACGGTCCAGAAATTTTCACCGTCGTAGTTCTTGCTCACGGGCAGGATCTTGCGCAGCAGCTTCAAGGCTGGGTTGTCATCCAGACTGGGTTCCTGGCCTGCAGCCCACCACATCTTCACGCCGGTGAGGATCAGGAAAGCGCCGAACACATACAAAATCCAGTGGAACTCAGCCAACAACCAGCCGCCCACCAGAATCATGATGGTGCGCAACACGATGGCACCGATGATGCCGATCATCAGCACCCGCTTCTGGTAGTGCGTGGGCACCGCGAAGTAGGTGAAGATCAGCAGGAACACAAAGATGTTGTCCACCGCCAGTGACTTCTCGATGAGGTAGCCGGTCAGGAACTCCAGCGACTTGGTGTTGGCGATCTCAGTCGAACCAGTCGTGTCTTTGACAGCCCACCAGAACAAGCCGTTGAACAAGAAGCTCAAGGCAATCCAGATCAGGGACCAGTTAAGCGCCTCTTTGACGCCGATGTCATGGGCGCCCTGCTTTTTGAGGACGACGAAGTCGACGAAGAGTGACACCAGTACGATGCCGATGAAGGTGGCCCATAGCCACAGCGGTGCGATTGTTTGCATATGCAAGACCTCGAAATGGTTGAAACATTCCCTGTAGGTCTTGCGGGAGAGCGCCATGTGGCGCCTCTGCATGTTCCGGCCGGGGCAATGAAACCACCCGCGACGTACTGACGAAACATGCAACCCCGGCACCTGCGCGCCGGGAATGCTACTCCCCTAAAGGTGGGCGGATCATGACAGAAAAAAACGGACTTTCATCAGTAGTCCCATTTTCCAAAGGGGCATTAGCTATGAAATCGATAGCTACTCGCGCTTATTCAGCCTGCGCTAGCAGCCTATTTCTTTTGAAACGTCGATGCGAGCAATCGCCAGAGGTAAACCAGCAAACTGGTGACTGCCACCACGGTGAGCACCATCTGAGTCCTATGGTTTTCCGCAAAATCAAGATCCTCGGTGACCAAATGAAAGATGGACAAGGCCACCAACACCGCTGCGATGCGCACACCCCATGCCGTAGGCGCAAACTGCGTTGAAGGCAAGCGGATCCAAATTTGGTGCCCCAGCAAACCTGCGAGCAGGCCCAGACTGGCGCCCACCGCCACATCACCCGGCCAATGGGCACCCACTGCAATGCGGGACAGACCGGTGCCGGCAGCCAACACCAGCAACCACCAGTGGCGCCTGCGTTGGGCCACCGTGAGGGCGTAGTAGATGCCCGAGGCGACAGCAAAAGCCGTCAAGGTATGGCCGGAGGGCATGGACACGTTGTGCAGCAGCTCACCGACCACGCGCATCTGCGCGTTGTCGACTACCGCTGCCGGGCGCGGGCTTTCAATAAAGAACTTGCCGGTGCGCGCGAACAGCACGGCAAAAGGTGCCGCACACAGCCAGGCCACCATCAAGCGGGGAGCGAATACCAGCAGCGGGGCCGTTACCGCCAGCAAACCCCAGCCATTGCCCAGAAGGGACAAGCCGGTCCAGAACTCGGCGGCCAAGGGCGCGCACCACTGGTTGATGGTGATGAAAAGCGTGGGCTCCCACAGCTGCAGCCATAGTGGTGTGCCCAAAACGAAGATCACCAAAGGCCACCACCAGCTGCTGGCGGATACCGGGCTGGCGAGGGCGTGGGGCGTAACGGGACGAGGCATCAACATGGGGTTTCAGGAATTGGGCGGGAGTGTAAGCCGAGGCTGCGGTGCGGCACCGGACCAACCGCGGCAGTCATAGAAGCGGAAGCTCGCCAGGGGCTGACCCCAGTGCTGCACCGGCAGACTCTCCAGCAGGGTACAGGACGCAAAACCATGTGCTCCCACGGGAGCCTCGTAAGCCATATGGGACCAATCAACCAGCAAAGCCCCCTCGCCTGCGGACAAGTCCCCTGCCCACAGTTTGAACTGGGAATCCCCCTCCTCCAGAACGAACACCGGCAAGGGCCGCGCATACCAACCCAGGCGGCTGCCCAGCGTCCAGTTCTGCACGGCGACTCGCGGCAAGCCCTGTTGCTCCGCCAGCGTTTGGGCGCGGGCACCCGCAAGTTCCCAGCCATGCAAATCCGCAAAGGGATTGGGCTGCGGCGCCACAGCAGCATCGCTACCGGCAATGACCGGCCAGCCCGCGCTGCTCATCAGCCCCAGCAAGCAAGCACTTGCCAAGAACTGCAAAGAGACCAAAACCGCTATCACCCTTCGCATGCCTCTGCGCCACGCAAAAGCCAGCCCCCAACCCGCAAAAGGTGCCAGCGCCACCCAAGAGGGTGCCGTCCAGTGCGGTAACGCAGTCCCGCCACCGGACATGTAGGCGAAGATCACAAAGGGGATGACAAACAGCCATAGCAAGGGCCGCAAAGGTGTCGGGGCACTGCGCCAACCCGGCGCCGCGAACAGCAACAGCGGGCCAAAGACCATCAGTTGCGTCAGCAGAAACCGCAACACGTGCGATAACTGCCACGCACTGCCCTTGCCGTGCGCGAGCTGGTAGCTGAATGAAATCCACTGGTTCTGGGCGTTCCAAACAAGCACGGGTGCAATCAGCAGCGCGGCAATGACCAAGCCTAGCCACAACGCAGGCAGACGCAGCACCCGCAACCCTTGGGCACCGACGACGCTTACGGCAATTGCAACCGCAGTGAAGACGGCGGTGTATTTGGCCAAGCCCGACAAGCCCAGCAACACGCCCATCACCACCCAGGGCGCAACGCGGGTGGTAGCTGCGGGCTGCATCAAGGTCCACGTCTGCTGCATCAAGGCCACGGTGAGCGCCATCAACAAGGTATCGGGCAGCAGGCCTATGCCCAGCACATGCAGCAAAGGCGCCAGCGCGAGTGCCGACACCGCAGCCAATGCAGCTTGTGGGGCCATCGCCTGGCCCGCAAAAAACCCCAGCGTCAGTCGGTGCACGCCCCACACCGTGAGTAACCAGCAAACGCCGGGCACCACGCGGAGCACGGCGACCGGCGCGTCCAGGGCAACCAACGGTATCTGCATCCAACCTACCAGAGGCGGATGGTCAAAATAACTCAAGGCCGGGTGGGCGGCGTACAGCAGGTAATGCGCCTCGTCCACGGACAGACCCAGCAGCCCCCCCAGCAAGGCATGCAACACAAACACCAGCAGCAATACACCACGTGCGCGTGCTGACGGGTCGGGAGGGAACAAAAATTGCAAAGGAAGAGTCGGAGGAAAATGGAAACCCCCGCAGTCTAATCTGCACGCCCTATTCCCCCGTCACAAGGAAGACCATGCCCACTTACCACGTCGAAATGTTTGAAGGCCGCTCCCCCGAGCAAAAGAAAAAGCTGGTGGAAGAAGTGACCCGGGTCACGGCCGAAACCCTAGGCTGCTCACCCGAGGCGGTGGACATCATCATCACCGAGGTCAAGCGCGAAAACTGGTCCACCGGCGGGAAGCTCTGGTCAGAGCCGCGCACTTAAGCAAATGAACATTCCATCCGACCTGTCCGGCCCATTCACGCACCCTGCGGAGTAAACTGTTTCCATGTGCCAACTGCTTGGAATGAACAGCCATTTGCCGGCCAGCCTGACGCTGAGCTTCACCGGCTTTTCGCAGCGGGGCGGCTGCACCGACCACCATTCAGATGGTTGGGGCATCGCCTTCTTTGAGAGCGAGGGCGACCAGCCCGGCAAGGCGGCACGGCATTTTGTGGACAAGGAAAGTGCATCGACCTCGCCGATTGCGAAGATGCTCAAGTCTTACCCGATCAAAAGTCATAACGTCGTAGCCCATGTGCGCAAGGCTACCGTGGGCGCCGTCACCCTCGAAAACTGCCACCCGTTTACCCGTGAACTTTGGGGGCGCTACTGGGTCTTCGCCCACAACGGCGACCTGAAAGAATTCAACCCCAGATTGCATGGCAGCTTCAAGCCGGTGGGCAACACCGATAGCGAACTGGCGTTTTGCTGGCTGCTGCAGGAGTTGAACAAATCCCACGTGAGGGTACCGACGGTCGAAGAACTCACGCGCACGCTGGCGGAACTGGTTCCCCAGATTGCAAAGCACGGCACGTTCAACTTTCTGTTGAGCAATGGCCAGGCCCTGTGGGCGCACGCCAGCACCAAGCTCTGCTATGTGCTCCGCCAGCATCCTTTCCCGGAAGTGCAGCTCAAGGACGAAGACATGACCGTCGATCTCTCAGACCTGAATGGTCCCGAGGACCGGCAGGTGATTGTGGTGACAGAACCCCTGACCACCAACGAAGCTTGGGTCGCCATGGAGTCCGGCGAATTGCAGGCCTTCGTAGATGGCATACCGCTCACACGCACCGTATGCAAAGCCACTCTGATTGCAGCTGCCGCGGCAGCTGCGGCACAACGGGAAGCAGCGGAGGCTGCCAAAGCCGCAGCCCTGGCAGCCTCCGCTGCAGGTTAATGGTTAACGGGCTTCAGGGCTTGCAGCCGTATTGGCCCTTCTTGGTGTTTTCGAAGTAGCTCAGATCGCCACTGCAGACAGGCTTGGCTGCAGGCAGTGCGGTGCCGGGCTTGGCCGCACAAGTGAATGCACCGGTTTTGGCATTGGGTTTGCCGGACAGCTTCCAGGGCTTCTCACAAACATCGCCCGGTTTGGCGGGGGCTGCGGCTTTAGCCGTACCCGTCACCGAAATATCAACTGCACGCTCCGGGCCGCCGCAATTGGGGTGGTTCTGCACATTCTTCCCGCCCAAAGTCACATGGTAAGAACCGGGCTTGTCAAAGGTGCGGGTGATGACCAATGGTACGGGGGTGTTCATATCACTCACGGCATCCTTGAACGTGCCATCACCGAAGTCCACGACGAATCCGCAGTAATTCGATTTGATGACATCGATGTTGGCCGTGATGGTGACAGGCTCGCCCACCTTGACGTTCGTGCTGGACGCAGTGATGGTGCCCAGTACCTGAGCGTTGGCGACACCGGCCAACAACAGACCAGCCGCAAGAAGGGTTGTTTGATACTTCATAGGAATACATCTCCAGTTGTCATGCCGCAGTGCCAATCGTGGCTGCGGACCATGTAGAAGTGATTCTGCGTGCTGCACCGGTGAATGCAACGGGGCAAGATCAATCCGGAGCACTAAAAAGTCACGAACTGTGAAGAAGTGCCCGATGCCCCGGTTCGCTCCTGCGGGTTCTGCAGGCTCAGGCCGCTGCCTGTGCCGCTTCCAAGGCGTCTAGGAACATGGAAGGGACATCAAAACCGGTCTGGTCCGTGATTTCCTGGAAGCAGGTCGGGCTGGTGACGTTGATCTCAGTGAGGCTGTCGCCGATGATGTCCAGGCCCACCAGCAGCAAGCCGCGTGCAGCGAGAATGGGCCCCAAGGCTTCTGCAATCGCACGGTCACTGTCGGTGATCGGCTGCGCCACACCCTTGCCGCCCGCAGCCAGGTTGCCACGCACCTCGCCACCCTGCGGAATGCGCGCCAGACAGAACGGAACGGGCTTACCGCCAATCACCAGCACCCGCTTGTCGCCTTCACTGATGGCCGGCAAGAACTTTTGCACCATCAAGGTCTGAGCCCCATCCTCGTTGAGTGTCTCGATGATGCCGCCCAAGTTCAGACCATCTTCCTTCACCCGGAAGATGCCCATGCCGCCCATGCCATCCAAGGGCTTCAAGATGATGTCGCGGTGTTCCGCGTGAAAGCGTCGCACATCATCCGCATCCCGGGTCACCAGGGTGGGGCCGATGAACTGGGGAAACTCCAAAATCGCCAATTTTTCAGGATGGTCGCGCAGCGCACGGGGTTTGTTGAAAACCTTGGCCCCTTCGCGCTCTGCCTGCTCCAGCAGGTGAGTTGCGTAAAAAAACTCGCTGTCAAAAGGCGGGTCCTTGCGCATGACCACGCAGTCGAAGTCCTTCAGCGCCTGGGGCCGCTCATCGGGTTTGCTCTGGGCGGAGGTAAACCACACATCCGGGGCACCGGTGAGCGTGATGTCGCGCACATAGGCGGTCACTACACCGCCGCGCTGCCACATGATGTCCTTGGGTTCGCAGGCGCTGATGCGGTGGCCTCGCTTCTGAGCCTCACGCATCATGGAGAAGGTGGTGTCCTTGTAGATCTTGAACGACTCCAGCGGGTCGGCGACGAAAAGAATGTGCATGGTGTCTTTCTGCAAAATGGGGTGTCGGGCAAAGCCCTGCTGTCGCTCGATCAGTCAATCAGTTCTTGGCTTGCGGAGCGCGGGCTACATGTTGCACCAAAAGCGCCAACACCCCTGCCACCACGCCCCAAAAGGCTGAGCCGACGCCGGCTATTACCACTCCGCTGAGCGTGACCAGAAAAGTAATGAGGGCGGCTTCGCGATTGCGCTCGTCCTGCAGGGCGGCGTGCATGGCGCCGCCAATGGTGCCCAGCAGGGCCAAACCGGCAATCGCAGCCACCAGTTCTTTGGGGAAGGCAGTCAATATGCCGGTGATTGCGGCGCCAAAAAGACCAATCACCACATAAATGGCTCCGCATGAAGCTGCTGCCGTATAGCGGCGCGCAGGATTCGCGTGGGCTTCCGGCCCCATGCAGATGGCCGCCGTAATGGCACTCAGATTCAAAGCGAAGGCTCCGAACGGTGCCAGCACCAGCGTCATTAAGCCAGTCAAGGTGATGACTTTGGAGATGGGAATGCCTGCGTCACCACCCTGTGCATGGCGGTCGGCAAAACCGGCAGCCTGGATGGCAGCCACGCCGGGCAAGTTCTGGGAGGCCATGGTCACCACAAACAGCGGCAAGGACATGCTGATAAACGCTGCCAGTGAAAAGGCCGGGGCCACGAACACTGGCATCGTCAAGCCAAAATGAATGGTAGCGCCCGTGAACTGTGCGCGAGCAGCTACATAAATAATAGCAAGCAACAAAGTGAGCGGAACTGCATAGCGGGGCAAAAAACGCTTGCCCAGCAAGTAGGTCGCGAACATCAGAGCCACCAAGGGCAAGGCCGTTTGCGCTGCGGCAAAGCCTTGCAGGCCGAAGCGGGCCAGCACACCGGCGAGCAAGGCGGAGGCCAGCGCCAGGGGGATGCGGTTCATCACCCGTTCAAACCAGCCAGTAGCACCGGCCACCGTGATGAGTACGGCACACAACATGAAAGCACCCACACCATCGGCCATGTTGAAACCGCCTGCGGTGGCGGCGGTGGCCAGTACGGCTGCGCCCGGCGTACTCCAGGCAACCATGACCGGCTTCTTCCACCACAAAGACGGGAGCAAAGAGCACAGCCCCATGCCGATGCCCAACGCCCACATCCAGGAAGCGACCATCTCAGGCGTTGCGCCCAAGGCCAGCGCCGCTTGGAAGACGATCGCCACTGAGCTGGTAAAGCCCACCAGCACTGCCACAAATCCGGCGGTGAAAGCCGAGAGACTCAGGTCTTTGAAAAATCGCATGCCCGCATTGTCAGCGATGCGGGCAGCGCCCCGCGCAGTGGCGGAGCGTGGGGGCACTACTTTCTAAATCTCGATCTTGGAGCCCAGCTCCACTACCGAGTTATTGGGCAGGTTGAGGAAGTCGGCCGCTGCGCTGGCGTTGTGGTGCATCTGCGCAAACAGCTTTTCGCGCCACGGAGCCATACCTTCACCCAGGGTGGGCACCACGGTGTCACGCGACAGGAAGTAGCTGGTCGACATGGCATCCAGTGCGCAACCCCGGCCGCGCATCTGCTCCAGCGCCTTGGGCACATCCGGGTCGTTCTTGAAGCCGTAGTTGATAGTGACCTGCCAGCAGTCGTGACCCAAAGACTCGATCTGCAAACGCTTGTCGAGCCCGATCCAAGGCACCTCATGGTTGCGCACCGTCACAAACAAGTTGTTGGTGTGCAGCACCTTGTTGTGCTTGAGGTTGTGCAGCAGTGCATTGGGCACGCTGCCCTTGTCCGCCGTCAGGAACACCGCCGTTCCCTCGACCCGGGCCGGCGGGCTGACAAACACCGCTTCCAAAAAGCTTTCCAGATCCAGAGAGTCGGCACGCAGCTTTTCATTCAGCAAACGGCGGCCGTCCTTCCAGGTCATCATCAACGTGAAGATCGCGCCACCGATGGCCAATGGGAACCAGCCACCGTCAAACAGCTTGAACATGTTGGATGCCCAGAACGCAAAGTCCACCACGAAAAAGAAGCCAGTGGCGGCAATGCACAGCCACAGGGGGTACTTCCAGCCATATCGAATGACGTAGAACGTCAGGATGGTGGTGATCAGCATGTCGGTGCAGACCGCGATGCCGTAAGCCGCTGCCAGGTTGCTGGAAGACTTGAACATCACCACCGCCAACACAATCGCCACGAACAGCCCCCAGTTCACGAAGGGCAAATAAATCTGGCCGGTGTCTTTGACGCTGGTGTGGGTGACCTGCAAACGCGGCAGATAGCCCAACTGAATGACCTGTTTGGTGACCGAGAAGGCACCGGAAATCAGGGCTTGGGATGCGATGACGGTGGCCATGGTGGCCAGTCCGACCAAAGGCAACAATGCCCAGTCAGGAGCCATCAGATAGAAAGGGTTCTTGACGGCCTCAGGGTGGTCCAACAGAAGCGCACCTTGGCCAAAGTAGTTCAGGGTCAAGGCGGGCATGACCACACTGAACCAGGCAATGCGGATGGGCTTCTTGCCGAAGTGGCCCATGTCGGCATACAGCGCTTCGCCGCCCGTCACACACAACACCACGGCGCCCAGAATGATGAAAGTGGTTCCCGGGTTGTTCCAAATGAAGTCCAGGGCATAAAAGGGACTGATGGCCCACAGAATGCGTGGTTGATCGACGATATGGCTCACACCCAACACGGCGATCGCAACAAACCAAACCACCGTGATCGGCCCGAAAAACTTGCCGATCCCTGCGGTGCCGCGCTTTTGCACCGCAAACAGGCAGAACAAAATGACCAAGGTGAGGGGAATCACGAAGCGCTTGAAGCCCGGAGAAATCACTTCCAGACCTTCGACCGCGGACAACACCGAGATAGCTGGGGTAATGACTCCATCCCCATAAAACAGGCAGGTCCCGAAGATGCCGATGAGGAGCAATCCCCGGCGCAAGCGGGGCTTGTCTTTGACAGATTGCGACGCCAAAGCCAGCATGGCCACCAGTCCGCCCTCACCATGGTTGTCGGCGCGCAGCACCAGCACCACGTATTTGATAGAGACGATGACCGTCAGGGTCCAGAAGAAGATCGAGAGGATGCCGTAAACATTGGCTTCCGTAAAAGGCACATGACCGGAGCCGAAGACCTCTTTCAGTGCGTACAGCACGCTGGTGCCGATGTCGCCGTATACAACGCCGATGGCACCGAGCGTAAGTGCCGTGAGAGACGATTTGGATGCAGACACAAAAACACCCGGCCTGCGATGGACGCCGGGTTCCGTTCCTTGAGGGACCGCTATTTTGCTCCCCGCAAAGATGGCTGCAAGGGGCTAATTCTCTAATCGCAGGGTTTTCGCGCTCTTGTTGCAGCGCAACAACTGGACCCATGCCCTGCCTGTCACAGGGCTTGACGGCACTCAGTCGTAGCGTTCTGCGTCCGGGTCGGTGGCTTCCAGTTCATAACTGGCTGCCAACATGGCCAAGCGGCCGATCACGCCGTACATATAAAACCGGTTAGGGGCACTTGCACCGGGGCGCACACCCGGCTGAGGTAAGTGCGTACTCTCCGCGAAAGCCAATGGCACATAGCTAGAGCCCGGTGCACTGAGGTTCTCATCCACCCCGCGCTCGGCATGCATGCGGTAAAAACCGCCCACCACATACCGGTCCATCAAATACACCACCGGCTCAGCCACCGCGTCGTTAACCCGCTCGTTGGTGAGCACACCTTCCTGAAGAATCAGCTCCAAAGGATCGGGCGCATCTTCCACGCCCGCACCCATTTTGCGCAGCTTGGCTTCCAGGTCCTTGGTGTCCCGCACCGACAAAATGGTGTTTCCGCTGGTGCGGTTGTCCGCTTTGATGACGAGAAAGGGCTTTTCCTTGATGCCGTATTCCTTGTACTTCTTCTTGACCTTGGTCAGCATGCCGTCGATGCGGCTGGCCAATGCAGCCAGCCCCTCAGGGGTTCGCAAGTCCGCCACGCCGTACTTCTCAAACATGGGCGTAATCAGCCAATGGTCTACGCCGATCAGTTTGCCGAAGCGCTTGGCCACTTCCTCATAGCAACGGAAGTGAGTGCTCTTGCGGCGCGTAGTCCAGCTGGCATGCAGGGGCGGCAACAAATACTGTTCGTGCAGGTCTTCCAGAATGCCGGGCACACCGGCACGCAGGTCGTTGTTCAGCAGAATGGTGCAGGGATCGAAATCTTTGAGACCCAAGCGGCCTTTGGTCCGCACCACCGGCTCCAGGGTGATGGACTCCCCGTCGGGCAGCTCGATGGTGGTGCTTTTCTTGATGTCGGGGCTGATGGAGCCTATGCGCACATTCAGACCGGCCATATTGAATATCCGGCGCAACTGCGCCAGATTCATCAAATAAAAGGTGCTACGGCTGTTGTTCTCGGGAACGATCAGCAGGTTGCGGGCTTCGGGGCAGATTTTTTCAATCGCTGCTTGGGCCGCTTGCACGGCCAGTGGCAGCATGGCAGGAGTGAGGTTGTTCCAGCCGCCGGGGAAAAAGTTGGTGTCTACCGGCGCCAGCTTGAAACCGGCATTGCGCACATCCACGGCCGTATAAAACGGGGGGGTGTGTTCCATCCATTCGAGGCGGAACCAGCGCTCAATGGCCGGCATGGAGTCCAGCACCCGCTGCTCCAATTCATTGATGGGGCCTGTCAGGGCAGTGATGAGATGCGGAACCATGCGCTGTGGGCTTTCTTTGTGGGAGGTCGGGCTTCATTCTAGAAGCGCCTTGTTACTTGGGGTTGCCCAAGGTTTTTGCAAGCGCCCGTCAACCCTAAAAAAGCTCTGTGGATCCGTAGCGCATGTCTTTGATCAGTCCCCGTTGTAACAAATCGCTGAACGATTGCACCTGATTGCGCCCCATTTCTTTGGCGCAGTACAAAGCCCGGTCAGCCCGGCCGATGTTTTCCGAAGGGGACAGGGCGGGATCAATGATGGCGTAGCCCACGCTCACCGTCACGCTTTCAACTTGCGGGAAGTAATGTCCCTCCACCTTGCTGCGCACCCGCTCAAACAGGGTGTGCATGGCCTGCGGCGACTCCGCACCGGCCACCACCAGAAACTCTTCGCCGCCATACCGGTAGACCGGATCGCTTTTGCGAAAGCAGCTGGAAATCAGTCGGGACACCAATAGCAGAATCTCATCCCCAAGGATGTGTCCGTACTGGTCGTTGACCTTTTTGAAGTGATCAATATCAATCACCGCCAAGGCATACATCTGCACCACGCTGTTGCGCCGGGCATCCGATTGCGTGGACTCCCGGCCCAGCACCGACCACATCCGGTCGATGTTCAGGTCCATGGCATGGCGGTTGTAGAGGCCGGTCAGCCGGTCCCGCTGGCTTTCGTCCAAAAGGGCGTGGTAGTTGGAATAAACCCGCAATATGCCGTTGATCAGCTCCTGGTCATGCTCACCCATAGGCTGACTCAGGCGCATGCTGATCAAGCCACTCAGGCCGTGTGAGCCAATGAGGGGGAACATCTGCAGACCGCCGGTCTCCGTTTTTCGGGCAGCAGGCTTGAGGCTGAGTACTACCGTCTGTGCCAAGCTGCGCACGTCGGCAGGGACCTCTATGTTGGCGTAAACGGTATCCACCTGCTCGGTGTCCCGCCCCATACTGCCCGCGAGGACTTCAATCTGCCGGTAGTAGTGAAGCGCTTTGGTGACCTCATGGTTCGCATCCAGCGTCCACAAGGACAGATCCTCGACATGAACGGTGGAGCCTATGGCCCTCAGCAAGCTGTGTTCGATAGCGACGAAGTCACGGGTAGCGGTAATTTTCTCCAGTTTGGAGAGAAGCGAGATGCTCACGTTTTTAACTTTCCGGTTCCAACAGCGCTCGTCAGGCGCATGTTTTATTAAAGCGTCTTGCTCGTCGCCTAAGTTACACCCGGAAAATCGTTAAAACAAGGAAAAAATCCACGTTTAGGGTTTGTCAGTAGAGGAAGTAGAAGGCTAGCTCCCACTTCACTTCCGCACTTCACCCTCACCCAGAACCACGTACTTCAGAGAGGTGAGCCCCTCAATACCCACCGGACCACGTGCATGAAATTTGTCGGTGCTGATGCCGATCTCCGCGCCCAGCCCGTATTCAAAGCCATCAGCAAAACGGGTGCTGGCATTCACCATGACGCTGGCGGAATCCACCTCGCGCAAGAAGCGCTGGGCGTGTACGTGGTTGGTAGTGAGGATGGCGTCGGTATGGTGGCTGCCGTAGCGGTTGATGTGGGCAATGGCCTCATCCACACCAGCCACCACTTTCACGCTAACGATGGGGGCGAGGTACTCCTCGTACCAGTCCTGCTCGGTTGCATCATTCACCTTGGCGCCCGCCACAGTTGCGAGGATGGTGCGTCCTTCCGCGTCGCAGCGCATCTCCACGCCCTTGTCCGCGTAGACCTTGCCGATCAAGGGCAGGAACTCAGCGGCCACACCTCGTGCCACCAGCAGACCCTCAGTCGCATTGCAGGGGCTGTATTTGTTGGTCTTGGCGTTGTCCGCCACCTTGACGGCCATGGCGATATCGCAAGGGTCGTCCACATAGGTGTGGCAGTTGCCGTCCAGGTGCTTGATGACTGGCACCTTGGCATCGCGGCTGATGCGTTCGATCAGGCCTTTGCCACCGCGGGGGATGATCACATCCACAAACTGCGGCATGGCAATCAACTGCCCCACCACCTCGCGGTCAGTGGTTTGCACGAGCTGCACGGCGTCAGAGGGCAAACCGCTCTCTAGCAGCGCCTGCTGCACCAGCTTGGCCAGCGCCTTGTTGGAGTCAATGGCTTCCGAACCACCTCGCAAGATGCAGGCATTGCCACTTTTGATGGACAGGCTGGCAGCCTCAATGGTCACATTCGGGCGGCTCTCGAAAATCATGCCGTACACGCCGATCGGCACGCGCATCTGGCCCACGCGAATGCCGCTGGGCTGCTGCTTCATGCCGATGATTTCGCCGATCACATCCGCCATGGCGGCGAGTTGCTCGCAGCCTTCTGCGCAGGTTTCCAGCACTTTGGGCGTGAGCTTGAGGCGATCCACCATCGGGGCAGACAGGCCATTGGCCACGGCCCGCTCAATATCCTTGGCGTTGTCCACCTGCAGGGCTTGGGTGTTCTCGCGCAGCAGCTCGGCCAAGCGTCGAAGCGCTCTGTT
Source organism: Curvibacter sp. Hmag1.1 (assembly GCF_059769165.1). Classification (NCBI taxonomy): domain Bacteria; kingdom Pseudomonadati; phylum Pseudomonadota; class Betaproteobacteria; order Burkholderiales; family Comamonadaceae; genus Curvibacter; species Curvibacter sp. Hmag1.1. The sequence continues at coordinate 2,337,973 of NZ_JBMBGX010000002.1, read as the reverse complement.
TTTCATAGCTGCCGGCGCACGTGCCATCAGCGCGGATGCCACTTTTGCTTGAGAACCGAGGGCCAGGGTGTATTCGGTGGTGTTGGTCGCGTTCATGCCGTGATTTTCGCAGATGTCCGGGCGCGGGGCATTTCCAATCGCTTTCTCTAGAATTCATCAACGCTCCATGCCAACACGATGAAATCAGCGGCCCTCTGCATAGCCCTCGCGATAGGTAGCCTTGTCGTGGGTGGGTACCTGGCCGGGCTTCTTGGCATTGTGCTTGCCGCTCCCCTGTCGGGCGCGCTCCTCTCGCGTGTGTTGATCGACGGGTTTACCGGGGGCTACAGGGCCATGCGGGCGCATGCCTATGCGAGTGTTCAAGGGCGGCACTACGCGTACAAAAGCATCCCGATCTCCATCGAAGAGGACGAAGAAGGACACCGGTGGCTCAAGGTCAAAGACATTCGCCGAGTATTGCCACACCTGCCCAAAGACGCCACCTTGGGACGCATTGAGCCGGAACGCACCAGTTCAGGCTCCGATGGAAAGAGCATGCATATTCGTGCAGATGCCTTGCTCCAATGGCTATCCAAGGCTCAGTCGAGTGAATCCATCCGGTTCAAACTGTGGATTGAGCGAACCGTCCACTTTCCTTCATCGGCCGCCATCAGCGATAGAACGCACGCGGCGCCGTCATTGAACGATGACGCTGGTTGAAAGCAACTCAACTGCCACCCAAGGTGCCAGACCATCGCTCCAGATCCTGCACCACACCGCCTAAGGCCAGAGCATCGGTCACCACTGAGGACCACACGGGGGAGGCCACACGCACTCCGGATTGAAACAGCGCTTCTTGCATGCGCTGCTGAATTTGTTGCTGCCACTTGGAGTCTTCCGGCATTCCCCCGAGGGAGGCCAACACCCGCTGCTTGGCGTCCACCATGCCCTGCACGCGCATCAGCCGTAGCAAGCGTTGCTGCATGTCGGGCTGGGAAGACAAGCGGTCTGCCTGGCGATGGATGGCCTCGTTGAGGAGCATCTCCGTCACTTGCGCTTTGTCCTGACAAGTGCGTGTCCAGACGATCTCGCCCTCGAAGTGCTGCAGGCTGCGTTTGAAGGCGACCGGGCCGGCCTGCAGCGCATGGGTATGGAAAAAACAGAATCCACGCTCATTCCACTGCTGGGCCTCCAAGCGGTGCCAATCGGCATCAAGCCGGTAGTGCAGGCGAATGGAGATCTGGTTATGGCGCTGCACGTGCCGCTGGGCAGGGGTGGCATCAGTCACATGCGTCTCCGATCGGTCCCTTAGCGGCGTGGACCGCCTGCGGGTGCCGCCTTGGTTTGCCCGGCGCATAGTGCACACACCTGCAAGGCAAGCCGGTGCAGCGCCTGCCAGCCTGAGCTGGGCCAGTCCGGCTGCTTCAGGCCTTTGACAATGCCGTCCACCACATGGGCGGACTGCAACAGCTCCGCCAAGGTGCGCTCGGACAACTTGGGCAACACCCGTTCAAACAGTCGCTCTTTGGCGCCCCAGATACGGTTTTCGCGCAACGCCATCGGCAGAGGGCGGCCTTGGCCCATGGCGTCTTTGACACGCTTGAGGGCGCGGATGTCTTCGGCCAGGGTGTAGTGCACCAGCACTTCGGCTTCTCCCTCGGCCTGCAAACCATCGAGCATGCGTTGCACGCGCCCGGCCTGGCCGGCGAGCACCGCTTCTGACAACTTGAACACGTCGTAACGCGCCACATTGAGCACGGCACTTTCCACCTGCTCCAGGCTCAGCACGCCGTCATGGGCATCGGCGGGGAACAGCAAACCCAACTTCTGGATTTCCTGGTGCGCGGCCAACAGGTTGCCTTCCACCCGATCCGCAAAAAACTGCAAAGTGCGCTGCCCCTCTTCTCCGGCCGCCACCCGTTGGCCCTGCGCACCCAGACGCTGTGCAATCCATTGCGGCAAGGCGTTGCGCTCCACCGGGTCCACCTGGATGGTGATGCCATAGCTCTCCAGCGCAGAAAACCAGGCGCCGGATTTTGTCATCTTGTCCAGCCGGGGCAGGAGCACGATGGTCAAGGTGGAATCATTGCCCTGCGAACCCTCGGCCAGCTGCTGCAAAGCGACGCTGCCATCCTTGCCGGGTTTGCCACTGGGAATGCGGATTTCGACAATCTGTTTATCTGCAAACAAACTCAGGGAGCCACCCGCGGCCAGCACCTCGCTCCAGTCAAAGTGGGCCCCAGCGACCGTGTGCGAGGTCCGCTCGGTATAGCCCAACGTGCGGGCGTGGGCACGAATGGCGTCCAGCGCTTCCTGCTGCAGCAAAGGCTCATCGCCATGCACCGTGTACAGGCTCTTAAACCCGCGCTGCAGGTGGTTGCTGAGTTGATTCGCCGCGAGTTGCATAGGGGCACGAGTTTAAGGCCCCCACGCTTCACCGGCGGTTCAAGCTGCCAGTTCCATAGTCGCCCGCTCGGGCGCCAAGACGGCGCACACCAGATCGGTAGCAGCCTGGGCGGTGCGGCCACCAAAGTCGCGCAAAGGGTTGTACTCCGTGAGTTCCATGGCCACAAAGCCGGCTTGCTGCTGGCAACCCACGAGCACAGCCAAAGCATCCGCCAAGCGAATGCCCTGCTCCACCGGTGTGCCGGTGCCCGGGGCGTCCCGCGGGTCTAGGCCATCGAGATCAAAACTGATGCCCCAGCCCGCGGTGCCGCTTTGCGCAATGGCCTGCGCCTCGGCAAAGCAAGCGGCGAATCCGCGCTCCAGTACTTCCGGCATGTACATCACCCGCACGCCCAAGCGCGCCAGCAGTGCCTGCTCGGCGGGCTCATAACTGCGGGCACCAATGATGGCCACATGCTCCGGACGCAGTTTTCCACTCCAACCGAAAAGCCCGGTCATGCCCGGCGCACCATGACCCAACAGTGCTGCCAAGGGCATGCCATGCGGGGCCTGGGTGTCTGAGGTATCCGGCGTGTGAGCATCCAAGTGGGCATCGATCCAGATCAGCCCCAAAGCGCCTTGCGGGCGCAAATGGTCTGCCACCGCACTCCAGGTGCCGACGGCGCATGAGTGGTCGCCACCCACGACCAGCGGCTGTTGGCCCTGTCGCAGAACTTGCTGCACGGCCATGGACAGGTGGTCCGAAAATACCTCAATCGCATGCAACCGGCTGGTGGCCCGCATAGGCTGCGCGCTAATGGTGTCGCCCCAGGTCACCGTACGCCCGGTGGCCGCAAGCGCCCTCGCCATGCCGTGCTCTTTGAGCGCAGCAGCGCCCCATTTGCAACCGCCATCACTGGCCCCTTCACCGACGGCCGCGCCGATGATGTGCAGGACTTGATCGTTCATGCTGCTTTGCGCAAAACAGGACGGGCCGCCGTGGCGCAGGCAAACAGGTCCTTGGGGTCCGCCATCTCCGGCACTAGCTGCACCGTGCTGCCCACGCCCAGCTTCTGGGACAAGGCATGCACATAGCGCAGGGCCGACAGGTCTTCCAGCGCAAAACCCACCGAATCAAACAAGGTCACTTGCGCGGCGTTGTCGCGCCCTACCGCTGTGCCGGCCAGCACCATCCAGAGTGGATGGGTCTCAAACTCAGCAGGCATCTGCTGCAGCTCGCCTTCCACACGGGTCTGGGGTTCAAACTCTACAAACACTTTGGCGCGGTTCAGGATGGCTGCTTCCAATTCGGTCTTGCCGGGGCAATCTCCTCCGACGGCGTTGAGGTGCATGCCCGGTTCGATCATGTCGGCGCTCAGGATGGTGGCATTGGTCTTGTCCGCCGTGACGGTGGTGACGATGTCGGCGCCGCGCACGGCCTCCCGGGTGGAAGCGCAACGCACGATGTGCAGCTTGCCCGCATCGATGTAAGGGCGCAGGTTGGCGACCAGCTTGTCGGTGGCTTTGGCATCCACATCAAACACGCGCAACGTCGTAATGCCCAGCTGCGTCATAAAGGCAATAGCCTGGAATTCGCTTTGAGAGCCATTGCCGATCAGAGCCATGGTTTGGCTGTCCGGACGGGCCAAGACCTTGGCCGCCATGGCGGAAGTAGCGGCGGTGCGCAGCGCGGTGGCGATGGTGAGCTCGCTCAGCAGTTCGGGGTAACCGGTAGCCACATCTGCCAGCACGCCAAAGGCCATCACGGTAGACAGTCCTTGCAAAGGGTTCTTGGGGTGGCCGTTCACGTACTTGAACGCGTAGAGCGCGTTGTCAGAGACCGGCATCAGCTCAATCACGCCGTTTGTGCTGTGGTTGGCGGTGCGGGGGGATTTGTCAAAATCGTCCCAGCGCAAAAAGTCTTCACGGATGGTCTGGGCCATCTCCGACATCATGGGAGCCAGTCCGTGCAGGTGCACCAGGGCTTGCATGTCGTGAACGTCGATATAGCGGGTCATGGGGTTCTCCTCGAGGCCGAGCGCCACAGGATGCGGAATCCGCATCTACTGCACAGCCGGCTGGTGCTTCTAGTCTAGGAGAGGCACAGAGGCATGAAACGACGAACTCCACACAGCAAAGCGCGCAAAGCGCTGCACACCCGCAGAATTACTTCCGAATCGGAAGCAACCCGTTTACCTACGTGCAAACGGTTATCGGGTGGTACGGACCATCAATGGAAAACCGGCGAACTCTTTGACGGTTTGCAACTCGGTGCTGGTAACCACCTTGTCGATTCCCAGCCCCACGTCGTCAATCCAGGTGTTGGTCAGGTCCCGGTAGTGCGCCAGATCGCGGCAGGCCAGGCGCACCAGGTAGTCGTAGCGACCACTCACCAAGTAACAGGCAATGACTTCCGGACAGGCCACCATGGCCTGTTCGAAGCGCTGTACCGTGGCCTGACGCTGGTCCTTGAGCGCGATCTCTGCAAACACCGACACATGCTCGCCGATGGACTGGCGCGCCAACAAGGCACGGTAGCCTTCGATATGCCCATCGTCCTCCAGCTTGTGAATGCGGTTCAGGGTGGCTCGGGCCGAGAGGTTGACCACTTCCGACAATGCCTGCGCGCTCATGCGCCCGTCGCGCTGCAGCAGCTCCAGCAAGGTCTGGTCCACCCGATCCAAGGCCATGGCTCAGGGCTCCAGCGTCTTGACCGCCGCAATCCGGCGCAGCAACTGCTGCACGATGTCGGACTGCATGTCGCGGTAGAGCAGCGCCTCTTCCGCCTCTTTGGCCAGCACGGCAGACTCGTTGAAGCTGATATCCCGCTCCTGCAGGATGTCTGTGGGCTCGATCAGGTCGCGCCCCTTGGAGCTCCGCATGCGAAAGCGCACCTTGATGCGCAGCTGGTACTCCCGCACCTGGCCCGAGGCGTTCAGCGCCACCATCACCTTTTCACGGGTCTCGCCCAGGATGTCAACAATCACATCCGGCAAAGCGCCTCCCGCCGCAGGCGCCACCGGGCGCACCATGCTGCCCAGGTAGCGGCTCAGCTCGGACGCGACCGCGGCCCCCTTTTCGGGAGTCACCGCAATCGTTTCAAACGCAAAGTTCTGCTTGCCGCGCAGCTTGAAGCCGCAGCCCCCCAGCAAGGCGGCAGCAGGCAGGGCTACAAGATGGCGGCGGGTCAGCATGGTGATCAGACGACGATGTTGACCAAGCGGCCCGGCACCACGATGACCTTCTTGGCAGGCGCGCCTGCGGCATGGCTCACAAACACCTCACTGGCCAGCGCAGCGGCTTCGATGGCGGCCTTGTCAGCGCCTGCGGGCACGCGCACGGCACCGCGCAGCTTGCCGTTGATTTGCAGCACCAGTTCGATCTCGTCTTGCACCAGGGCCGCCGCGTCCACCTGGGGCCAAGGCGCATCCAGCAGATCGCCGAGGGCGGAGGCATAGCCCAGCTCGGACCACAAGGCGTGCGAGAGGTGTGGCGTAGCGGGGTACAGGCAACGCAGCAGGATGCCGAAACCTTCGATCAGAGCCACTTGTGCACCGGCGCTGTCCATAGCCTTGAAGCCTTCCAGCGCGTTGATCATCTTCATCGCACCCGACACCACCGTGTTGTATTGCATGCGCTGGTAATCAAAGTCCACCTGCTTGAGCACGGTGTGCATTTCCAGCCGGAGCGCCTTGGCTTCCTTGCCGAATTCCACATCATTCAGGCTCTTGGCGCCCGCCACGCTTGCGCGAGCAGCTACAGAATCCATAGCAGACAGCTTGTAGCCGAAGTTCCAGACGCGGCGCAGGAAGCGGTAGCTACCCTCCACCGCCGAGTCGTTCCACTCCAGCGTAGCCTCGGGCGGCGAGGTGAACATGGTGTAGATACGGGCGGTGTCGGCGCCGTACTTGGCGATCAGCTCCTGCGGGTCCACACCGTTGTTCTTGGACTTGGACATGGTGCCCACGCCCTCGTAGTCGATGGCAGTGCCCACCGGCAGCATGCCATCGGCACTCTCGACTTCGACGATGAGCTTGGCACCCACTACCTTGCCCGCGGCGTCGTGCACGTGCTCCACATCCTTGGGCCAGAAGTATTCCTTGCCGCCCTTGGCAGTGCGGCGGCTGTAGATGTGGTTGAGCACCATGCCTTGGGTCAGCAGCTTGGTGAAAGGCTCGTCCACCTTGACCAGTCCCAGGTCGCGCATGACCTTGGTCCAGAAACGGGCGTACAGCAAGTGCAGGATGGCGTGTTCGATACCTCCGATGTATTGATCCATGCCGCTGCCGCCGGTAGCGGCATTTTGGTCCCGCATCCAGTAGTCCGTGCCGGCGGCCACCATGGCGTCCGGGTTCTTCGGATCGCAATAGCGCATGAAGTACCAAGACGAGTCCACAAAGGTGTCCATCGTGTCGGTCTCGCGGCGGGCGGGCTTGCCGCAGACCGGGCAGACCACGCCAGCATGGAAACCTTCGTGCTTGTGCAGCGGGTTGCCAGAGCCATCGGGCACGCAGTCCTGCGGCAGCACCACAGGCAGGTCTTTCTCGGGCACCGGCACAGCGCCATGTTCATCACAATGGATGATGGGGATGGGCGTACCCCAGTAGCGCTGGCGGCTCACGCCCCAGTCGCGCAGGCGCCAGGTGGTTTTCTTCTCTCCCAAGCCTTGGGCAGCCAGGTCTGCAGCCACGGTATCGACCGCTGCCTTGTAGGCCAGGCCGTCGTATTTGCCGGAGTTCACCGTCACGGCGCGCTGCTTGTCGCCATACCAATCAGCCCAAGACTCCAGCGAGAAAGTTTCGCCCTCGGCGGAGACGACCGGCTTAATCTCGATGCCGTACTTCTTGGCAAACGCAAAGTCACGCTCGTCGTGCGCAGGTACGCCCATCACGGCGCCGTCGCCATAGCCCATCAACACATAGTTGCCGACCCACAAAGGCACGGCCGCTCCGGTCAGCGGATGGGTCACAAACAAGCCGGTGTTCAGACCCTTCTTCTCTTGCGTGGCCAGCTCGGCTTCGGTGGTGCCACCGGTCTTGCACTCTTCAATGAAGGCCGCCAGAGCGGGGTTGGTGGATGCAGCGTGCGCGGCCAGCGGATGTTCAGGCGCCACAGCGCAGAAGGTCACGCCCATCACGGTATCGGCACGGGTGGTGAACACGTACATGCGGCCGTCACCAATCAGCACACCCGTCGAATCCTTGATGTCGTGGGTGAACGCAAAGCGCACACCTTCGGATTTACCGATCCAGTTTTCCTGCATCAGGCGTACGCGATCGGGCCATCCGGTGAGCGTGGCATTGTCGTTGCCCATCTGCACGTGGTCCAGCAGCTCTTGCGCGTAGTCAGTGATCTTCAGGTAGTAGCCGGGGATCTCGCGCTTCTCGACCACCGCACCGGTGCGCCAGCCCTTGCCGTCAATCACCTGCTCGTTGGCCAGCACGGTCTGGTCCACCGGGTCCCAGTTCACGACCTGCGTCTTGCGGTAGGCAATGCCTTTTTCCAGCATCTTCAGGAACAACCACTGGTTCCACTTGTAATAGCTCGGGTCACAGGTGGCGACTTCACGGCTCCAGTCGATGGCCAGGCCCATGGCCTGCATCTGGCCCTTCATGTAGGCGATGTTCTCGTAGGTCCACTTGGCAGGGGGCACCTTGTTCTTGAGTGCTGCGTTTTCGGCAGGCAGGCCGAAGGCATCCCAGCCCATAGGCATGAGGACGTTGTGGCCGTTCATGCGCAGGTAGCGCGCCAGCATGTCGTTGATGGTGTAGTTGCGCACATGGCCCATGTGCAACTTGCCGCTGGGGTACGGCAGCATGGAGCAGGCGTAGAACTTCTTCTTGGGCTTGCCGTCCACGCCCACGGCGTTTTCGGTGACACGGTAGGCGGTATCGCCATTCCACAAAGGCTGTGCCCAATGGGCTTGCGCGGCTTGTTCTACGTCGAGGTGCTGATACTTGTCTTGCATGGGGAATGGGCAGCGGTCACGCTGCCGTGAAGAGAGGCTTGGTGCGATTTTAGGCGCTGCACTGCGCGCGGGGTTCAGGGAGAGGCGGACGCCTCGGGTTCGGCCACAAATCCAATCTGGCTCAAGCCCGCTTTTTGGGCCAAACCCATGACCTCCACCACGCGGCCATAAGGCACGGTGGAGTCAGCGCGCAGACGGACTTCGGTATTCTGGTTGCGCTTGGCAGCGTCGGCCAAAGCATTGGCCAAAGCGGGCTTGTCCATGGGCGCATCGTTCACATAGGTCTGCCCTGCAGGATCAATGGTGACCGCTATAAATTTGGGAGCATCCGTCGCTTGCGTGCCCTGCGCCTGAGGCAAATCCACCTTCACAGCGCTCACCATCAGGGGAGCAGTGATGATGAAGATCACCAGCAACACCAGCATCACGTCAATCAGCGGCGTCATGTTGATGTCGCTCATCGGCTGCGCGCCGGACGGGCGTTCCAAGCGGCCGAATGCCATTCAGTCCGCCTTGGGGCTGCTCAGCAGCAGTTCGCGCAGGTCCAGGGCAAAGCCCTCGAGATCAGCCTCCAGACGGGCGACCAGACGGCCGAACACGTTGTAGGCCAACACAGCGGGAATCGCCACGGCCAAGCCAGCCGCTGTCATGATCAGCGCCTCACCCACCGGACCGGAGATTTTGTCGATGCTGACCTGCCCGCCACCGGTAATACTGATCAGCGCATGGTAGATGCCCCACACCGTTCCCAACAGTCCCACGAAGGGGGCAGTCGATCCCACCGTAGCCAGCAATACCTGACCGGACTGCAGACGTTGCAACACGCCGTGCAAACCGTCACGCAGGACGCGGGTGAGTTGTTGGCCCCTGTCACCGGCAGCTGCCAGAGTCCCAGTACCCTGGGTCTGCGTGGCTTGGACCAGGGGCAAGACCAGGCCCTCCCGGTCAAATGCGGGCAGCGCCGCCAATGCGGCAGTCACATCCGCCGCCTGCCAAAAGGCCGCTGTGCTGCGGGACACGTCGGTCAGCGCACGCTGCAGCAGCCAGCTTTTCCAGAAGATCACAAACCAGGCGGCGATCGACATGCACAGCAATGTCAGCGCCACGGCGGTGTGGACCGCATCTCCACGGAAGAGCAACTGCAGGAGGTTCATTTCAGATTCAGGACGTCAAACATGTCATACAGCCCCGGCGCACGACCGGCCAGGAAACGCACAGCGCGCAAGCTGCCCTGGGCATACGTGGCGCGACTCGACGACTTGTGGCTGATCTCAATCCGCTCGCCGGTGCCTGCAAATAAGACGGTGTGGTCACCCACGATATCGCCTCCGCGAATGGTGGCGAAGCCGATGCTGGAAGGGTCGCGTTCGCCGGTCACGCCGTAGCGCTCGTAGACAGCACATTCCTTCAAGTCGCGGCCCAAGGCGTCGGCAATCACTTCACCCATCTTGAGTGCGGTGCCGGAAGGCGCATCCACTTTGTGACGGTGGTGGGCTTCCACGATTTCAATGTCATAGCCGGTGGCAAGCGCCTTGGCCGCCATCTCCAGCAGCTTCAAGGTCACGTTCACCCCGACGCTCATGTTGGGCGCCATCATGATGGGGATGGACTTGGCAATCTCGGCGATTTCGGCTTTTTGCTCGTCGGTAAATCCGGTGGTTCCGATCACGGCCGCAACACCCAATTCGCGGCACACCTGCAAGTGGGCCAGCGTGCCTTCCGGGCGGGTGAAGTCAATGAGCGCTTGGCTGTTCTTCAGACCTTCGCGCACATCTGCAGTGATCAACACACCAGTAGCTTGTCCAGAGAAGGCGCCTGCGTCCAGACCCAGGGAAGGACTGCCGGCAATATCCAGCGCGCCGGCCAGCGAGCAATCGTCCGCAGCACGGACAGCATCAATCAGCATCTGGCCCATGCGGCCTGAAGCGCCAGCAATGGCAATGGTGTGGGTCATGGTCAAAAGAGAAAAGAAAGATCAGAGGCCGCCGGGTTCCAGCGGTGGGTAGGAGGTAGCAGCCGCTGGTGCGGTGTTGCCGGATACGGGTGCCTCCGCCTTTTTCGGCGCCGGGAATTTTTTGAGCGCTTCTTCAGAAGCTGTCAACGAAGGCACCGGGCCCAGCACCGTTTTCGAACGCAAGGTTGACACAAACTCCGTTTCGCTGGGCAGCTCGTCCGCTTCAATCTTGCTGATCACTTCATTGGTGAAAAACACGGTCACCTTGCGTGCCTGAGGCTCACTGCCCTGCCGTTTGAGGGTGAACACATAGTCCCAACGGTCTGCATGGAACACGCTGGTGAGCAAGGGAGTGCCGAGTACATCCTGCGCGATGGCACGGGGCATGCCCACTCGCAAGACAGCCAACTGCTCGCGGGTGACCACGTTGCCTTGAACGATGTCGATTTTGTATGGCGTCATCACCCCCGCGACTTTTTCTCCTGTGGTGCTGACGGACCCGCACGCGGCAAGGGTTGCCACAACCAGAGCCAATGCGGCTGAACGGAGACTACGGCAAGAGGTAAGGAGCATGAAAATTGAAGGGCGATATGATCGTGTCATTGTAGCGGTTGGCCCCTGTCGGCCTGTTTGATGACCATGCCAGGAATGTGCTGATGAGCAATATCGAAGAATTGAAAAACACGGGCCTCAAGGCCACGGTCCCCCGCCTGAAAATTCTGGAAGTCTTTCAACGCGGCACCCAACGCCACATGACGGCGGAAGATGTGTTCCGTGTTTTGTTGCAGGAACGCTCAGATGTGGGCTTGGCCACCGTCTACCGGGTCTTGACCCAATTCGAGCAGGCGAGCATTTTGAGCCGCAGCCACTTTGAGAGCGGCAAAGCGGTGTACGAACTGAACGAAGGCCAGCACCACGACCATCTGGTGTGCCTGGACTGCGGACGGGTGGAAGAGTTTTACGACGCAGAAATCGAAAAACGCCAACATGCCGTAGCCAAAGCCAAGGGATTTGCGATTTCCGACCACGCCCTGAGTTTGTACGCCAACTGCACCAAGGGCGCGTGCCCTCACCGCAACAGTAGCAATTAGCCGCCTTGGGCCATCGCCTTGCGGTGGCGCTCGACGAATTCTTGGTAAGTGTCAATCCCGCGCAACTGCAGGATCGTGTTGCGGACAGCGGCCTCCACCAGTACCGCAATGTTGCGGCCAGCCACCACCTGAATCACCACCTTGCGCACCGGTATGCCCAGCACATCCTGCGTCAAAGGTTCATAGGGAATGCGTTCGTAATCCCGCTCCAGGGTTTCTCTGCGCACGAGATGCACGATCAATTTCAAGCGCATTTTGCGGCGCACCGCCGTTTCACCAAATATCCCGCGGATATCGAGCAAACCGATGCCGCGCACTTCCAGCAGGTTCTGAAGCAACTCCGGGCAGCGCCCCTCGATCGTGGTCTGATTGATGCGATAGAGGTCTACGGCATCGTCGGCCACCAAGCCGTTGCCGCGTGAAATCAGCTCCAGACCGAGCTCACTCTTGCCAAGACCGGATTCGCCGGTAATCAACACCCCCAGCCCTAGGATGTCCATGAACACCCCGTGCATGGACATGCGGTCAGCAAAGTGTTTGGACAGATAGGCCCGAAGTACGTCAATAACGAAGGCGGACGACTCCTTGGTCGCAAACATCGGGATTTGTGCTCGCTCGCACATGGCCAACAGGGCCTGCGGAGCGACTTGCCCATCTGCCAGTACAAGCACTGGCGGCTCCAATGTCACGATACGGGAAATGCGGCGGGCGCAGTCTTCGGGAGTGGCGTTGGTGATGTACGTGATCTCACGCTCACCGAGGATCTGGACGCGGTACGGGTGGATGTAGTTCAGGTAACCCACCAGATCCGCACCGGACCGGGCTGCCTTGATGGCAACCTCATCGAACCGACGTTCAGAGGCCCCCAGACCGGCAACCCACTCCCAACGCAAATGCCCCCTGAATTCCTCAAAGAGTGCGTCTGCACTGACTGCGGTGGGTTTCAATGCGGCACCTGAAGGTGGGAAAGGACTTAAGCCGCTCTGGCGGACTGCCAGCCGGCAATCAGGGAGTGCAAAAGGGTGGCGTCTGCGCAAGTAGTGATTTGCTCACGGAGAGCGGAATCACTCAAGAGCTCAGCGATTTCAGAAAGGATTTCCAGGTGTTTCTGGGTTGCCGCTTCGGGCACCAGCAGGAATATCAGCAGACTCACAGGAACATCATCCGGTGAGTCAAAGCCGATGGGGTGTGCCAACTGGAACACTGCGGCCATCGGTGACTTCAGGCCCTTGATACGGCCATGGGGGATCGCTACGCCATGCCCCAAACCTGTGGAGCCCAACCGTTCACGGGAAAAAAGACTGTCGGTAACGAGCGCGCGGCTCAGACCGTGCAGATTCTCGAACAGCAGGCCTGCCTCTTCAAATGCACGCTTTTTGCTGGTGACATCAACTTGCGCAAGTACTTGCGAAGGAGGAAGGATAGACGCTAGGCGGTTCATGGTAAGGAGCGGATTATGCACATAAAAAAACCGCCCGTGTCAGGGCGGTTTTAGTGTTGTCGTCTCTATTGCAACACTACATCAGGCGCTTGGGGGCCTCATGGTGATGATTTTGCAAACGGTCCTTGTGACGAACCACTTGGCGATCAAGCTTGTCGACCAGATCATCCACGGCGGCATACAAGTCGGCATGGGCGCTTTCGGCAAACATGTCACTGCCTTTGACATGAATGTTGCACTCGGCGCGCTGCCGTCGTTCCTTCTCTTTCTGCTTTTCAACGGTGAGTAGCACCTTGACATCTACCACTTGATCGAAGTGGCGCATGATGCGATCGAGCTTGGTCGTGACATAACTACGCAGGGCCGGGGTAACTTCCAGGTGATGACCGCTGATCGTCAAATTCATAAATAGCCTCCAGTTGCTCTCAGGGTTGAAAATGCCTTCTGCAAAAGTAGCAGTCGGCGCTCAAACTTGTTAAACGATTTGCGCTGTTTATGAATCCACTATGCGCCCGAATCAGGCCAATTGCAAAGTCTTTTTTGTAATGCACTGCAGCAATGAAATGACTTCGAATTTCACGATTTCCCAGCTGCTTGATGCAGGTTCAGCCTTCCGGCAACAACCACCGCCAAAACGCTGGCAACAGCGCCGATCAAGGCAGAGCCCCAATAGTTTTGAACCAGGCCAGCCGCGTCGCGGCTGATGATGGCGCCACCCACCAGGGCCGCAAGCCCCATCGCGGCTGACTGCACCGAGGCATTCAGGGTCATGAAGGTACCTCGCAGGGCCGGGTTGGCCGCAGAGGTGAGCATGGCCATACCAGGAATCATGCGTCCGCTTCCACACACGAAAAATAGGGTCGATACCGCCAATGCGCCCCACATGCCGACCGGACCCAACAGGGTGAGGCCGATCAGGGGCAGCAAAAACACCAGAGCGATAGCCCTGAAAGTCTGGAACTTGCCCCAGCTATCCGCGAGGTTTCCAAACCAGCGCGCAGTGATCAGCGTCGCCACACCACCGCACAGGTACACATAAGGCACCTGATCCGCACGCAATCCGACATTGGACTGCATGAAGATGGTGATGTAAGGAATCACGGTAAAGCCGGAGAACATAAGCAAGGCGGAGAAAACAAAGGCGCGCAAGTGATTGCGGTCTTTCAAGACCTCGGAGATCCGAGACCATGCCGAAACCGGCGCATGGGCCTGCAAGTGCGCATTCAGCGCGGGAAGAGTCAGGAAAGCAAACACAGCAAACAGAACGCACACCCCCGCAATCAGCAGGAACGGGATGTGCCACCCGAAATGCGCAGCCAAGAACAAGCCCAGCGGAACACCTGCGACGGTAGAAACAGAAAACGAGGTCATGACGATGCCCATGGCATGACCTCTTCGCTCGAAGGGAATCACGTCGCCCACAATGGTCTGGCTCAATGCCGACAAGACGCCCCCAAAGATGCCGGCGCTGACCCGGGCCAACAACAAAGTCTCATAGGTCGGCGCTACACCGCAAGCAAAAGTAGACAAGGCGAACAACCCATACAACACCAATAGCAAGCGCTTGCGGTCAAAGCGATCGATGTAAGTGGATGCAAGCAGTCCAGAAGCTCCGCCCGCCAAGGTATAGGCGGAGACCAGCATGCCGAACTGGGCATCGCTGATGTGGAAGAGCGCGGTCAAAGCCGGCCCCAGGGGCATCATGATCATAAAGTCCAGGATGTTGGTGAACTGGATGCCGGCAAGCGTGATCAGCAGCCAGCGTTCGCGCGTGGAACTCAATGGAATGGGCATGGGGAATAAAAAAAGGGGGAACCGGGATGGCGGGCACCCACTCTATCACCCGGGGCGGTGCGATAATTTCCGCTTCTGAATTACCGGAGAACGCTCCTTGGAAACCTACCCTAGTCGGTAGCTTTCAACTCCCACCACTGCGCCGGGGTTGAAAGCACCCAACACCCGCCTGCAGCCAACCATTTTGGGAGTGAGCCATGCTCAACATCTTTACGCTCGCCAATGGCCGACTCTTTCAAGAAGAAATCGAGTCGCTCGAAGAGCTTTCCAAATTCCAGCCCATCTGGGTCGACCTGGAATCCCCCGCGCTCGAAGAAAAGCGCTGGGTCAAGCAGTACTACGGCCTCTCCATCCCGGATGACGCGATGGACGAGGACATCGAAGAATCTGCGCGCTTCTACGCTGAAGACAATGGTGACGTACACATCCGCAGCGATTTTTTGATTGCGGACGACGACGAACCCCGCACCGTCCGGGCTGCGTTCATCTTGAACCTCGTCAATGACAATCTCAAAAGTAAAGGCGTGCTCTTCTCCATTCACGATGAAGACGTTCCCGTATTCCGGCTCCTGCGCATGCGCGCCCGCCGTGCACCCGGGCTGATCGAAGACGCCAAGGAAGTGCTGCTCAAGCTGTTCGATGCGGACGCCGAGTACTCCGCCGACACGCTGGAAGGCATCTACGACGAGCTGGAAAAAGTCAGCAAGAAGGTTCTTTCAGGCAACGTGACCGATGCCATCGCCGGCGAAGCGCTGGGCGCGATTGCCCGCCACGAGGATTTGAGTGGCCGCATCCGCCGCAACGTGATGGATACGCGCCGTGCGGTCAGCTTCATGATGCGCAGCAAGATGCTCAACGCCGAGCAGTTCGAACAGGCTCGGCAGATTTTGCGAGACATTGACTCGCTGGACTCGCACACCGCATTCCTGTTCGACAAGATCAACTTTTTGATGGATGCGACGGTAGGTTTCATCAACATCAATCAGAACAAGATCATCAAGATCTTCTCGGTGGCCAGCGTAGCCTTGCTGCCTCCGACCCTCGTTGCCAGCGTGTATGGCATGAACCTCAAGTTCCCGGAACTGGAGTTCCTGGGAGGGTGGAGCTACCCGTACACGGTAGCCCTGATGATCTCCAGTGCCTTGGTGCCCATGTGGTACTTCTACAAACGCGGTTGGCTGCGTTAGCACTCTTTTGAGGCCCTGGCGCCGGACACGTATGCGCGGACAGCTATCTTTTCGATAGCAACCCAAGCATCTCCAGCACAAAGGCACGGGCGTAAAGGCTCGCCGTTTCCCGCACGAACTGCGGGAAATCCACATGTGCGGTGTCATCCGCCCGGTCTGAAATGGTGCGGATCGCCACGAAAGGCACGCCGTAGTCTGCGCACACTTGGGCTACGGCGGCGCCCTCCATCTCTACCGCCAATGGGCAATAGCCTGAGGAGGCCAGTGCGCTCAGCAATGCGCTGACTTCGGTAGTGCTGCTTACAAACCGGTCGCCACTGGCAATCAAACCGGTGTGCAGCTTTGCCGGGTAGCGCGCTGTACGCAACGCCGGCTGCACGCGATTGAAGGCCTCACAGGCAGTCGCCAAAAGCGGAGGATCCGCTGCAAAAAGTGCCTGCCCGCACAGCGGGATTTCAAAGCGGGGGAACAGCGGCGAGGCGTCCATGTCATGCTGCACATAGTGGCTTCCCACCACCACATCGCCCACCCGGACTCCAGGCCCTACCCCGCCGGCGACGCCGGTAAACAGAACCCGGGAAGCGCCGAAGTGGGTGATCAAACCGGTAGCCGTCGTCGCAGCGGCCACTTTGCCGATGCGGGACAGAGCCAACACCACAGGCAAGCCCTGCAAGCGGCCGGTCCAGAAAACACGCCCCCCATGATCCACTCGCCGGGCATCCTGCAAGTGCTCGAGCAGGCCCTCTTGTTCTTCAGCGAGGGCGCTCAGGATGGCAATGGGAGTTTCAGCGCTCATGGCAATGGAATCAGATGCAAAACACGGAGCTTAGCAAGCCACAAAGCAAAAGCGGCCCGAAGGCCGCCGTTGTTGCCGAGGTTATCCTCCGGGAGGAGGAAACCAAGCTTATTTCTCGCGCAATTCGCGCCGCAGGATCTTGCCGACCGGGGTTTTGGGCAAATCGGCGCGGAACTCCACCACCTTGGGCTGTTTGTAGCCGGTCAGGTTCTCTTTGCAGAAGTTGCGCACATCTTCTTCGCTGAGGTTGGGGTCTTTCTTGACGATTACCAGCTTGACGGCCTCGCCGGACTTGGCATCGACCACGCCCACGCATGCGCACTCCAGGACGCCAGGCATCTGGGTGACCACGTCTTCGAGTTCGGTAGGGAACACGTTGAAGCCGCTGACCAGAATCATGTCCTTCTTGCGATCCACAATTTTGAAGAAGCCACGGGCATCTACCACGCCGATGTCGCCGGTCTTGAAGTAGCCATCCGGCGTCATGACCTTGGCGGTCTCATCCGGGCGTTGCCAGTAACCCGCCATGACCTGAGGGCCCTTGATCGCAATCTCGCCGCTCTGGCCTTCCGCCACTTCCACACCGTCGTCATCCAGCAGCTTCATGTAGGTGCTGGGCAAGGGCACGCCGATGGTGCCGGTGTATTCGTTGGAAGTGATGGGGTTGCAGCTCACCGTAGGCGAAGTTTCGCTCAGGCCATAGCCCTCACAGATGGGGCAACCGGTCTTCTCAAACCACAACTTGGCCACACCGCTCTGCACCGCGGTGCCACCACCCACCGCCACCTTCAGGTGGCTCCAGTCCACGGTATTGAAGTCGGGGTGATTCGCCAAACCATTGAACAAGGTGTTGACAGCGGGAAAGCTGTGGATGGTGTGCTTGGACAGCTCTTTCAGCACGCCGGGAATATCACGCGGGTTGGGGATCAGGATCAGTTTGCCGCCCGTACGCATGGACAGCATCATGCCGACCGTAAAGGCAAACACGTGGTACAGCGGCAGCGCACACACCGTGGTGGGTTGCTGCTCCGCCGGCACCTTGGCCATGGCAGGTGCGTACCAAGCCTCGGACTGCAACGTATTGGCGATCACATTGCGGTGCAAGAGCACTGCTCCCTTGGACACACCAGTGGTGCCGCCGGTGTACTGCAATACCGCTACGTCATCCGCCTTGATGTCGGGCTTCTTGAAAGGAGCCTTGGTGCCGCGGGCCACCACCTCGTTAAACCGTACTGCATGAGGCAGGTTGTAGGCAGGCACCATCTTCTTGACGTTGCGCACCACGTAATTCACAAGGGTGCCTTTGAGCAGACCCAGCCGGTCGCCCATGGAGCACAGCACCACATGCTTGACTGGCGTGGCGGCAATGCACTTCTCCAGGGTGTGAGCGAAGTTCTCAATGATGATGATGGCCTTGGAGCCGGAGTCCTTGAGTTGATGTTCCAACTCCCGGGCGGTGTACAAGGGGTTCACATTCACCACCACAAACCCGGCACGAAGGATGGCAGCCACAGCAATCGGGTACTGAGGCACGTTGGGCATCATGATGGCGACGCGGTCACCCTTGACCAGACCCAGACCCTGCAGATACGCCGCAACCGCCAGGCTCAGGCTGTCGGTTTGGCCGAAGGTAAGGTCCTTGCCCATGAAGTTGTAGGCCACGCGGCTTTCGTACTTGCGAAAGCTTTCTTCCAACAAGGCCACCAAGGAGGAGTATTTGGCAGGGTCGATGTCAGCAGGCACACCTTGTGGGTAGCTGCCAAGCCAAACGCGATCAGTCATGTCTTGTGTCTCCGGTCTATTTTTATGCAGCCTGCCATTTTCATGCAGGCCAACCAGCCCGCCCACGGTGTTTACCTTAGGCGGGCTGTCCTTAGGCGTACGCCTCTATTCGATGGCTTTGCTCATGTCTTCAACGACCTTCTTGGCGTCGCCGAACACCATCATGGTCTTGTCCATATAGAACAGCTCATTGTCCAGGCCGGCATAGCCCGCGGCCATGGAGCGCTTGTTCACGATGATGGTCTTGGCCTTGTAGGCCTCCAGGATAGGCATGCCGTAAATCGGGCTGCCCTTGGTGTGGGCTGCAGGGTTCACCACGTCGTTGGCTCCCAGGATGATGGCCACATCCGCCTGGCCGAACTCGCCGTTGATGTCTTCCATCTCAAACACCTGGTCGTAAGGCACTTCGGCTTCGGCCAACAGTACGTTCATGTGGCCGGGCATACGCCCTGCAACCGGGTGAATGGCGTACTTGACGGTAATGCCCTTCTCGGTGAGCTTGGCAGCCAGTTCTTTGACGGCGTGCTGAGCGCGGGCCACAGCCAGGCCGTAGCCGGGCACGATCACCACCGTCTCGGCATTGCCCAACACAAAGGCTGCGTCATCCGCGCTGCCGCTTTTGACGGTGCGTTGCACCGCAGCACCCGCCGGGCCCGAAGACGCGTCGCCACCGAAGCCGCCCAGAATCACATTGAAGAACGAGCGGTTCATCGCCTTGCACATGATGTAACTCAGGATGGCGCCGCTGGACCCGACCAGTGAGCCGGCAATGATGAGCATGCTGTTGTTCAAACTGAAACCGATGCCTGCAGCCGCCCAGCCGGAATAGCTGTTGAGCATGGACACCACCACGGGCATATCCGCGCCGCCGATGGGAATGATGATGAGCACACCCATCACAAAGCCCAGCGCCAGAATCAGGGCGAAGTCCATGGGGCTTTGGGAGTGCCAGAAGCCGAACACAAAGAAGACCGACGCCAGGCCCAGCACCAGATTGAGCTTGTGCTGGCCGGGGAATGTGACCGGGGCGCCCTGGAACAGGCGGAACTTGTACTTGCCGGACAACTTGCCGAAGGCAATCACGGAGCCGCTGAAGGTCACGGCGCCGATGAACGCGCCCAAGGCCAATTCAATCCGGTTGCCACCGGGAATGGCGCCCCCTTTTTCCGCAATGCTGAAGGCCCAAGGTTCTGCCACTGCAGCCACCGCAATGAATACTGCTGCCAAGCCGATCATGCTGTGCATGAAGGCCACCAGCTCCGGCATCTTGGTCATCTCCACGCGCTTGGCCATCACGGTACCGGCAGTACCGCCTACCAGCAAGGCGCCCAACACCCAGGCCATGCCTGTCATGCCGTCCTGACCGAGTTGGCCAGCGAGCTTGAAGATCAGGGCGCCGGTGGTGAACACGGCCACTGCCATACCCACCATACCGAAGACATTCCCCCGGATCGAGGTAGTGGGATGGGACAGACCCTTGAGCGCCTGGATAAAGCAGACGCTGGCAAAGAGATACAACAGGGTGACGAGGTTGAGGCTCATTATTTGGCTCCTGCGGTGGGGGCTTTCTTGTCCTTTTTCTTGAACATTTCCAGCATGCGGCGGGTCACCATGAAACCGCCGAACACATTGACCGCTGCCAAGGCCACGGCCAGCACGCCCATGGATTTGCCCAACGTGGTTTCCGTCAGCGCAGCGGCCAACATGGCGCCGACGATGACAATGGCAGAAATGGCGTTGGTCACGGCCATTAGCGGCGTGTGCAGTGCGGGGGTCACGGTCCAGACCACGTGGTAACCCACGTAGATGGCCAGCACAAAGATGATCAGGTTCAGTATGGTGGGGGAAACCATTTCCATGGTGTCGCTCCTTGATTGGGCTAAGTGAATAAAGTGGGGCGTGAGGTTGCGTGCGCGGTTTACATGCGACGCACTTCGCCGCCTTGGGTCACCAGGCAGGCTGCCACGATGTCGTCTTCCAGGTCCACGTGCAAGGCACCTTCCTTGTTGATGATCAACTTCAGGAAGTCCAGCACGTTGCGCGCATAGAGCGAAGACGCATCCGCCGCTACCAGCGCAGGCAGATTGGTTTCGCCGATCAGGGTGACGCCATGTTTAACCACGGTTTTGTCGGCCTCAGACAGTGGGCAGTTACCGCCGCCATTCAAGCCCTTGCCCGCAGCAATATCCACAATCACCGAACCGGGCTTCATGGACTTGACCATGTCCTCGGTAATCAGCGTGGGGGCTGCGCGACCGGGAATCAGCGCGGTGCTGATGACCACATCAGCCTGCGCCACGCGTTTGGCAACCTCCGCCTTCTGGCGGTCCAGCCAGCTCTGAGGCATGGGCTTGGCGTATCCGCCTACGCCGACAGCGGCTTCTTTTTCTTCATCCGTCTCATAAGGCACGTCGATGAACTTGGCCCCGAGGGATTCGACCTGTTCTTTGACGCTGGGGCGCACATCCGAGGCTTCAATCACTGCGCCCAAGCGCTTGGCAGTGGCGATGGCCTGCAAACCGGCCACACCAACGCCGAGGATGACAACGCGCGCCGCTTTGACAGTGCCGGCAGCCGTCATCAACATGGGGAAAAAGCGTTGGTACTTGTCAGCCGCCATCATCACGGCTTTGTAGCCGGCGATGTTGGCCTGGCTGGAGAGGACGTCCATGCTTTGCGCACGGGTGGTGCGGGGTGCCGCTTCTAACGCATAGGCATTGAGCTTGGCAGCAGCCAGACGCTGCAGGCCCTCTGCATCGAACGGATTGAGCATGCCCACCAGCGTGGCACCAGGGGTCATCATTGCAGCCTCCGCGTCCACGGGGGTGCGTACCTTGAGTACCAGCTCGCTTCCCAAGGCTCCCGCTGCGTCGGTAATCTCTGCACCCGCGGCGACATAGGCCTCGTCAGTCACGCTCGCGGCAAGACCGGCTCCGGATTGAACACGCACCGTGTGCCCCTGGGATTTCAGTTTCTTCACTGTCTCCGGGGTCACGGCAACTCGGGTCTCTCCCGCCAGTGTTTCAGCGGGTACGCCTATGTGCATGGGGCACTCCTATAGAGTTGGATTCAAGCTGTCTGTTAGCTTACATGAGTTTCCCTGCATTCCATAGGGCTAAAGTTGCGGCTTTCGGCAAAGACTTTTGCGCTAAATACACATAATCATCCATGACCGAGCGATGGAAACCCAGTGCCACGGTGGCGGCAGTGATTGAGCAGAACGGCCGCTTTCTTCTGGTGGAGGAGCACACCCCCGAAGGCCTGCGGCTCAACAACCCCGCCGGTCACTTGGACCCGGGTGAGTCTCCTGTCCAAGGCTGCGCACGCGAGGTACTGGAAGAAACGGCTTACCCCTTTGTACCCGGCGCACTGGTAGGGATCTACCTGTCGCGGTTCGTGCGCGAGCTGCCGGACGGCCCGCAAGACATTACCTACCTGCGCTTTGCTTTTTGCGGCACCGTGGGCGAACGCTTCGAAGGCATGGAGCTGGACCATGGCATCGTGCGGGCCCTGTGGCTGACGCCGGATGAAATCCGCACTAGCAAGGACCGGCATCGCAGTCCCTTGTTGCTCCAGTGCATGGAAGACTATTTGCGCGGTCAACGCTACCCGCTGGATGTGATTCACACCGATCCCAGCGTTTGGGCATCTTTGCAAACGCTACAAAAACAATAGCTACTTGCGCATATTCCGCGGGCGCGAGGGGCAAATTTGACACTACATTCCGACACCTACAACGGGGACTAAAATCAGGGCATGAGTAAGCAACGTATTGTCGTGGGCCTGAGCGGTGGCGTGGATTCGGCTGTTACCGCCCATCTTTTGAAACAGCAAGGGCATGAGGTGGTCGGCATCTTCATGAAGAACTGGGAAGATGACGACGATAGCGAATACTGCTCCTCCAACATCGACTTCGTCGATGCCGCTGCCGTCGCCGATGTGCTGGGCATTGAAATCGAGCACGTCAACTTTGCGGCCGAATACCGTGACCGCGTGTTTGCGGAGTTCCTGCACGAATACCAGGCAGGCCGCACCCCGAACCCCGACATCCTTTGCAATGCCGAAATCAAGTTCAAGGCATTTTTAGACCATGCCATGCGTTTGGGTGCCGAAAAGATTGCTACTGGACACTACGCAAGAGTTCGCCTCAATGCTTCCAGCGCCAAGCACGAGTTACTGAAAGGCTTGGACCCGGCCAAGGACCAGAGCTATTTTTTGCACCGGTTGAACCAGGCTCAGCTGTCCAAAACGCTTTTCCCTGTGGGGGAGCTCCATAAAACCGAGGTACGCCGCATCGCCGACGACATTGGTCTGCCCAATGCCAAGAAGAAAGACTCCACCGGCATCTGCTTCATCGGGGAGCGGCCGTTCCGCGAGTTTTTGAACCGCTATATCTCCAAGGAGCCGGGGCCCATCAAGAACCCCAAAGGCCACACCATCGGGGAACACGTGGGCCTGTCGTTCTACACATTGGGTCAACGACAAGGCCTGGGCATAGGCGGCATCAAAGCCAAAGGTGCTCAGCGAGGTGGCGGCGAACACACGCCGTGGTTTGTGGCGCGCAAAGATTTGCCGAACAACACGCTATGGGTCGTACAGGGGCACGATCACCCTTGGTTGCAATCGGAACGCCTGGAAGCCCTGAACGCCTCTTGGGTTAGTAGCGAAGCACCCATCCCCATGACCGCGGCCGCCAAAACGCGGTATCGCCAAGCTGATGCACCATGCGGACTCGAACCCCTAGGCGCTGATGCATTTGCCCTGCAATTTCCCCAAGCGCAATGGGCAGTGACGCCCGGTCAATCCGCGGTGTTGTATGACGGGGATGTTTGCCTTGGTGGAGGCATCATCCACAACGCATCAGCCTTGCCGGCGACCTGAACTGCGCAATTACAACAAATATTCATGGAAAACATGGCATTTTTGGCACCTTGTTTTCACCATGCGGTGCTAGCATTCAATGCCATCCGGGTTGGCATACCCAACCCTATGTCCCAATTGAAAGCGGCTTGCCATGTTCCATGTGTTGCGTAACGAGGATGGATCGATTGCCTCCCTCTCCCGCGCGGAAAGGCCCGGCGGCGAGCTGCTGAGCGATGAGCACCCCGATATTCAAGCGTTTCTAGGACACACCTCCAGTGGAAGCGGCTTCGGAGAGGCAGATGCTGAATTTGTGCGGGTACTGGAAGACTTGATCGATACCTTGATCATCAAAAACATCATCCGGCATACAGACTTGCCTGCGGCGGCTCAACAAAAGATCAGCAAACGCAAAGGTCTGCGCAACCGGATGCAGGGTGCACTGAATCTGCTTGGTGGCGATCAACGTATTATTTAAATGACAGACAGCCTGCCTTCCTCCGGCCCTGCAACTCCAAAACCCGCTCATTGGCGGATCGGTGAACACGGGACCCATTTCGACCCCTTGCTGGACAGCTTGGTCTCGATTTCCCGCATTTACGGCATATCCACCACGCAAGAAGCCCTGTCCGCCGGACTTCCGCTGGAAAACAACCTGGTCACGCCAGCCCTCTTGCCACGCGCTGCGGCACGGGCAGGACTGACGGCGCGCCTTGCCAGACGCAAGCTCAGCGATTTGCGCCCTGGCTTACTGCCCGTCATCTTGTTGCTGCAAGACAAACAAGCTTGCCTGCTATTGGAATGGACGGAGGACGGCCAAGCGCGAGTGCGTTTTCCGGAAAGCGGCGAATCCGGTGATGTGATCAGCAAAGAGGCTTTGGAGTCCCTGTTTGCCGGCGTGGTGTTTTTCGTGCGTCCGGTTTTCAAGTTCGACCCTCGGACACCAGCCACCGGTGAACTGAAATCCAAACACTGGTTCTGGGGGGTTGTTTTCCAGAACTGGCGCCTCTACCGAGACAGCTTGATCGCCGCACTGCTGATCAATATGTTTGCGCTGGCCATGCCCATGTTCTCGATGACGGTCTACGACCGCGTGGTGCCGAACAGGGCCGAGGAGACGTTGTGGGTTCTGGCCATCGGCGTGATGCTGATGATGGTGTTTGATACGGTGCTACGCACCATGCGGGCCTACATCCTGGACACAGCGGGCAAGCGGATTGATGTGACATTGTCTGCACGCATCATGGAACGCGTACTGGGCCTCAAAATGTCGGACCGGCCTGCCTCCGTAGGATCTTTTGCAGCGAATCTGCGGGCGTTTGAATCCGTCAGGGACTTTGTCGCATCTGCGAGCATCACCACGCTAGTGGACCTGCCCTTTGTGCTGGTGTTCTTTCTGGCACTGATCTGGATTTCGCCTTGGTTAACGCTGCCGCCTTTGGTTTGCATCGTCCTGCTTTTGATCGTGTCACTGGCCACACAGCGAAAGATGCAAGAGCTGGTGGAAGTCTCGTCCCGGGCGACCTCCCAGCGCAACGCCACACTGGTGGAGAGCCTGGTGGGCATTGAAACCATCAAATTCATGGTGGCGGAAAGTAGCTTCCAACGCAAATGGGAGCAGAGCACCATATTCCTCGCTCAAACGGGCACAAAACTGAAGCTGCTTTCCAACGGCACGATGAACTTTGCACAAGCCATGCAGCAGCTGGTGTCGGTCACCAGCGTCATCGTCGGCGTGTACCTGCTCATGAACAACCAGATCAGCATGGGCGCCATCATTGCTGCATCGATGCTGGCCGGTCGTGCCATGGCACCGTTCGGACAAGTCGCAGGTCTGCTTCTCCAATATCACAGTGCCAAGAGTGGGTTGGCTTCCGTCGACACTCACATGAAGCAAGAACCGGAGCGTTCAGAAGAAACCTCATACCTGCATCGGGCTGGTTTTCAGGGAACGATTGAGTTCAAGAACGTCAGCTTTACCTACCCGGGCCAGCAACAAGCTGTACTGAGCAAGGTGTCCTTCAAGATCCATGCGGGTGAAAAAGTAGCCTTTATCGGACGGGTGGGTTCAGGAAAATCCACGATTCAGCGCCTGATACTGGGCCTGCACCAACCGACAGAGGGAGCCATCCTGATTGACGGTATCGATTCGCGGCAGATCGACCCCGCAGAACTGCGCCGTGCTGCAGGCTTTGTGTCCCAGGACGTCAGCCTTTTTTACGGCACGTTGAAAGAGAACATTGCACTGGGAGCGCCCTTTGCCGATGACCAGGACATTCTGGCTGCGGCAGAGATTGCGGGTGTGACGGAATTTGCCAATCGCCATCCCAAAGGATTCGACATGGCCATCGGTGAACGGGGAGAATCCTTGTCAGGAGGCCAGCGTCAAGCGGTCGGCATCGCCCGCGCAGTGTTGAATGACTCACCCATGTTGCTTCTCGATGAGCCCAGCAGTGCCATGGACCACCAGAGTGAAGATGCACTCAAAAGCCGATTGCGGCGTTTCACCACCGGCAAAACCATGATTCTGGTCACCCATCGGACTTCCTTACTGGAACTGATTGACCGCCTGATCGTGATCGATAACGGTCAGATCGTCGCAGACGGGCCCAAGGCACAAGTTGTGGAAGCGCTTCAAAGCGGACGTATCGGGAGGGCATCATGATGAACCCCGATCCACAAGCCGCCCCGACAACACCTACTCTTTGGGACAAGTTTTACGGAGCAAGCTCACGCGTCCTGGACAAGTTGATGCTTGCGGTTACAGGCAAACAGAGAGAATTGGACAGCGACTTCGACGCCAATGCCGACTGGGCCATCGCAGAGCAAACACCCCAAGGCGCCCGCATTTTGGTGTGGTTGAGCGCCCTGACGGTGCTGGTACTGTTGATTTGGTCTGCTTTTGCTGAATTGGACGAGGTCACTCGCGGAGAAGGCAAGGTTATCCCATCGCGTCAGATTCAGATTTTGCAGAGCTTGGATGGCGGCATCGTCTCTGAAATCCTTGCGCGCGAAGGGCAAGTGGTAAAGACCGGTGATTTGCTTCTGAAAGTGGATCCGACGCGGATGGTTTCCTCGCTGCGGGAAAACCAATCCCAGTACCTTTCTCTGCTGGCCAAAGCCGCCCGCCTCCGTGCACTGGCCGAAGGGTCCCGCTTCGTGCCGCCCGAAGAAGTGTTGAAACAGGCGCCAGAAATTGTGGAGCAAGAACGTGCACTGTATGAGTCACGCCGGGCCGAATTGGATGCGACGGTCGGGGTTGCACGACAGCAGTCTTCACAGCGCTCCCAGGAGTTGATCTCGGTGAAAGCCCGACGCGAGCAGGCTTCGCAGAGCTACACCCTGACGGCAAAAGAGCTGGAGCTGACCCGCCCCCTAGTAAAAACAGGAGCCATCTCGGACGTAGAGCTTTTGAGATTGGAACGTGATGTTGCCCGCTACCGTGGTGAGCGAGACAGTGCCAACTCCGATATCCCCAGGTTGGAGTCGGCGGTTGCCGAATCGAACCGAAAAATCCAAGAAGTAGAACTGACTTTCAGAAATATAGCGCGCTCCGAGTTGAGCGAAACCAATGCCAAGCTGAATGCCCTCTCTGAAGGCAGCACCGCGCTCGAGGACCGGGTTAAACAGACCGAGATCAGGTCACCGGTCAACGGAACGGTCAAACAGCTGCGTGTGAACACTGTGGGCGGTGTAGTTCAACCCGGCAAAGATCTCATCGAATTAGTGCCATCTGACGATGCTTTGCTATTGGAGGCACGCGTCTTGCCACGAGATATTGCATTTTTGCGCCCCGGCCAAAAAGCGCTTGTCAAGTTTACTGCCTATGACTTCGCGGTGTATGGCGGTTTGGAAGCCACGTTGGAGCAAATTGGCGCTGACAGTGTTGTCGATGAGAAGGGGAATGCGTTCTTTGTGGTCCGCGTAAGAACCCTTTCCACCACGATCGGTCAACAAAAGCTGCCCATCATTCCTGGCATGGTGGCGGAAGTCGACATCCTGACCGGAAAAAAATCCGTACTGGCATATCTGATGAAGCCCATCCTGCGCGCAAAGTCAAAGGCGATGTCAGAGCGATGAGAAGGAATACGGCGCCTTTGCTGGTTAGCAAAGACAAAGGGCTATTGAAACACTGGCGGGACGCGCTAAAGATCAAGTCCGCTGTTGAGCTGGAAAGTTTTGCAGCTCTCAAGCAGCTAGCCCGGAGGAATGGCGACGTCATTTGGTTGGATCTGAAGGTGGGTGATGTACCCCCATGGGCCTCGACTGAATGGAACGATCTTTTGCATGACAAGCAAATGCGCATTGTGGCCGCAAGCTCATACCCGAGAGATGAAGAAGCGATAGCAGCCTTGGACCTTGGATGCGCAGGTTATTGCCATGCATTTTCGGATCCGGAGACGCTCCTGCAGGTCCACCAGGTCACCATGGCCGGCCACGTCTGGATAGGCCAGCATTTGATGCAGCAATTGATCCAAACGGCAAACCGCGCAAAACCTTCAAGACGTTCCACGCCGGGGGCTTGGGATGATGAACTCACCGCCCGGGAACGCGAAGTCGCCAAAATGGCAGCCCATGGCGCATCGAACTTGGCAATAGCAGAGCAATGCGACATTACTGAACGCACCGTCAAGGCGCATTTAAGTGCCGTGTTCGAAAAGCTAGGGGTCACAGACCGATTGCAGCTTGCCTTGAAAGTGCACGGAATTCAGTAATCCGTCACACACCCTGTACTTGAGTCCAATAGGCGAGGAGCCGGTAAAGCACTACATTGATCAGCTAGTTTTGCTGTCTCTGGAGTTTTTACATGGCTACTTCCCAAATTTCTGCCCAAGCCCGCGGCGTTGTTGTCATCCTGCAAGGTAATGCATGGGTGGTTTCACCTGACGGTAGCAAACGCGCCATCAAATTGGGTGATGAGATACAGGAAGGCCAAATTGTTCTTACCGAAGACGGGACGCGCCTGGAGCTTGCACTCCCGAACGGTCGGGAAATCAGCCTTGAGTCGGGTCGCGAACTGCTAATTGATGCCAATTTATTGGGCTTCGCTCCAGAAGATGCAACCAACGCAGCACTCAAAGACCTCAACAGCAGTCCTGCAGCCATCGCCAGAGTCATTGCTTCTGGAGGTGATCTTTCTGCTGAACTGGATCCGACAGCTGCCGGTTTAAGTGGGGGAGATGCGAGTGACTCGCACAGTTTTGTGCGAGTAATACGTATCAATGAAACAGTAACGCCCTTATCCATTGACAGAGCTGCAGACAGTAGTTCGGAGGAATTCCCCCCATTCGGCACCCAACTAACAGCGGCGCCGGCACCCACTGTCAGCAGCGTATCGAGCCCGACCCAAACTGAGGGCAATACCTTGGTCTACAGTGTTTCGCTATCTGCAAGCACGATCACTTCGACCACTTATTCCTTTTCACTTGGAAGCGGCACTGCAACCTCGTCGGACTATGGCACTCCCATATTCAGTAACGGTGTAAGTTATGACTCTGCGACAGGCACTGTGACGGTTCCGAGTGGTGTCAGTAACTTTACCGTCTCAATTGCGGCGATCGACGATCTTTTGTATGAGCAGAATGAAACTGTTCCATTGACGATGGGGGGAGTGACAGGCATTGGAACCATTGTTGACAACGACACGCCAACACTCTCCATCAACGATGTGATCATCAATGAGGCCGCCGGCACCGTCACCTTCACCGTCACCCGCGCAGGCGACCTCACCCAGGCCGCCTCCGTCCAGTACGCCAGCGCCAATGACTCCGCCACCTCCGGCGCAGGCAACGACTACACCGCCGTCGCAGGCACATTGAACTTCGCCGCCAACGTCGCCACCCAGACCATCACCGTCTCCATCAACAACGACACGGTCTTTGAAGGCGCTGAGTCTTTCAATATCAACCTCTCCAACGCCGTCGGCGCTGTCATCACCGACAGCCAAGGCGTGGGCACCATCGTCGATGACGGGCGCACCCTGCCCGGCGGTGGTACCGCCAACGACGACCGCCCGGTCTTCAACGTGGGATCAGACTTCATCGTCGATGAGGCCGCAGGCACCATCACTTTCACGGTCACCAAGACCGGCTCCACCAATCTGGCTTCCTCCGTGGCATTCACTACCGTGGACGGCTCCGCCGCCGCCGGCAGCGACTACACCGCGACCGCAGGTACTCTGACTTTTGCAGCCAACGAGACCTCCAAGACCATCACCGTGCCCATCACCAATGACACGGTCTTCGAAGGTGCCGAGACTTTCAGCCTGCAAATCAGCACGCCCACCAACGCCACCATCGGTGACAACTCTCAAGTCGCCACCATCGTCGACGATGGCCGCACCCTCCCCGGCGGCGGCACCTCCAACGATGACCGTCCTTCTGTCTCCATCGGCTCCAATGTGGTCATCGATGAGGCCGCCGGCACCGTCACCTTCACCGTCACCAAGACCGGCTCGACCAACCTGCCTGTCACCGTCGATTTCGCAACCGCCAATGGCTCTGCCACTGCCGGCTCCGACTACACCGCAATCAACGGCTCTCTGACCTTTGCGGCCAATGAGACGACCAAGACCATTACGGTCAACATCACCAACGATACGACCTACGAGATCAGCGAAGACTTCACCGTCTCCCTCTCCAATGTCTCCGGCGCTACCTTGGGCACTTCCAGTGCTACCGGCACCATCGTCGACGATGGCCGCACCCTGCCCGGTGGCGGCACTGCCAACGATGACCGACCAGGCTTCTCCATCAACGATGTGATCATCAATGAGGCCGCCGGCACCGTCACCTTCACCGTCACCCGCGCAGGCGACCTCACCCAGGCCGCCTCCGTCCAGTACGCCAGCGCCAATGACTCCGCCACCTCCGGCGCAGGCAACGACTACACCGCCGTCGCAGGCACATTGAACTTCGCCGCCAACGTCGCCACCCAGACCATCACCGTCTCCATCAACAACGACACGGTCTTTGAAGGCGCTGAGTCTTTCAATATCAACCTCTCCAACGCCGTCGGCGCTGTCATCACCGACAGCCAAGGCGTGGGCACCATCCGTGACGATGGCACCGGAACAGGAGGCACCGACAACGACACGCCAACTCTGTCGGTCTCGAGCCCAACCGTGGCAGAGAACGCCGGTTTTGCACAGTTCACGGTCAGCCTGAACAACGCCTCAACGACTGCAACCTCGGTCAACTTGGCCTTGACCAACGGCTCCGCCACCGGAACCGGTACCGACTACGGCAGCGCCACCGCCACCAACCTGCAGGTGTCGACCGATGGTGGTACCACTTGGTCCAACGCCACGACTGCAACCATCGCTGCAGGCACGACCTCTGTGCTGGTGCGCACCCCCATCACCAACGATGCGCTCGATGAGGTCAATGAGAATTTCACACTGACAGCAACGCGTACTGCAGGTACCACGACCAATGCATCTGCTAACGGCACTGCCACCATCACCGACGATGATGCAACGCCGAGCTTGTCGGTCAATGACATCACCGTCAACGAAGCTGCAGGCACTGCCACTTTCACCGTGACCCTCTCGGCCGCTTCCGGCCAGACCGTCACCGTGGGATACAACACAAGCGATGGCACCGCCACCGCTGGCTCGGACTACACATCGACCACTGGTACGTTGACCTTCGCCCCCGGCGTGACGACTCAAACCATTACGGTCAATATCGCCAACGATGCCCCTGCAATCTTTGAAGGCGCAGAAACCTTCAATGTGAACTTGGTGACGCCCACCAATGCCACGATCACCGACAACCTGGGTGTGGGCACCATCCGTGACGATGGCACCGGAACAGGAGGCACCGACAACGACACGCCAACTCTGTCGGTCTCGAGCCCAACCGTGGCAGAGAACGCCGGTTTTGCACAGTTCACGGTCAGCCTGAACAACGCCTCAACGACTGCAACCTCGGTCAACTTGGCCTTGACCAACGGCTCCGCCACCGGAACCGGTACCGACTACGGCAGCGCCACCGCCACCAACCTGCAGGTGTCGACCGATGGTGGTACCACTTGGTCCAACGCCACGACTGCAACCATCGCTGCAGGCACGACCTCTGTGCTGGTGCGCACCCCCATCACAAATGACGGCCTTCAGAAGCAGACGAAACCTTCACACTCACTGCAACCCGCACCTCAGGCACCACTACAAATGGCAGCGCCACAGGTAACGCCACTATTTTGGACAATGATCATCCGCCCGTCGCAGGGAATGACTCCAATTCGGTGACTGAGGATGCCGCAGTAACGACGTTAAATGTCACCGCAGCCAACGGTGTAATACAGAGCGCCGGGAACGCTGCGGGCAAAGACACGGACTTGGATGGAAACACCCTTTCCGTGACCGCTGTCCGTACAGGACTCGAAATTGGAACAGGTACTTCAGGCACTATTGGAACTGCACTTGTAGG
This sequence comes from Curvibacter sp. Hmag1.1, assembly GCF_059769165.1. NCBI lineage: Bacteria > Pseudomonadati > Pseudomonadota > Betaproteobacteria > Burkholderiales > Comamonadaceae > Curvibacter > Curvibacter sp. Hmag1.1. The sequence goes on along the minus strand of NZ_JBMBGX010000002.1, from coordinate 2,306,304 downwards.
CACCTATGGAACGTTGACGCTTTACTCAGATGGGCGATATGACTACGTCCTGAACAACTCCAGCTCTGCTGTTCAAAATTTAATCGCCGGACAGATTGCACAGGATGTTTTCACTTACACCGTCAGTGATGGAACGGGGCAGTCAGATAGCGCTACGCTCACCATCAACGTAAACGGAGCTCAAGATACCGTGGCACCTCCGCCTACCGTTGTACCACTCACAGGATCTGCAACCGGCTTCAACGGCGAGTACTACGGATATAACGAAACGGCGACCACTACGGGTCGAACCCACAGTGACGACGGAACCGCCACTTTTGGTGTTCACCTTGCTGCAGGTAATTTGAACTCCGTTGAGGACATGTACACCATTATTGATGGTCGAAATGCATTGGCTGGCGGAGCAAGCATTGTTGGCACGTCCACCACTGCAAATGCGAATGTTGCCGATGTGAGCTTCAAAGCGCGGAATATTGACTACGGCTTCAACCCCACAGTCAATTCGTCACTGGGCTCAAACCAAAACAGAGCAGCAGGCAGTGCCTTACTTGCCAATGATGGAAACGCAAACTCTACAACTCGCGCGCTAAGTAACTTCTTGGATCAAGACCTATCTACTGGGTTGGTTCAAACTGGTGTGGGGAATACCAACGGCACCTCGGGGCTTGGAACGACAACCGACGCAGCGATTCGAATTTCCGGCAAGTTCTACACACAACCAGGCTCGTATGATTTCCGCGTTACTGCGGACGATGGTTTCCGGTTGAACGTAGACGGCCACACGTTGCTTGAGTACGACGGTAACCAAGGCCCAACGACACGCATTTTTAACAATGTGCAATTGGGTGACTTGGCCGGCGGACTTCAATCCTTAGAGCTCCTTTATTGGGAACAAGGCGGAAACTCGCGGCTGCGGATTGAATACAAATCGAGCAGCTCCGGTACTTGGCAGGTAATGTCGCTGACAAACACAGCCATGTTTACCAATGAGTCAGCGCCCACAATCGCTGACACAAGAATTCAAGACCTTGTCTACGATGGCACCACGTCGACTTGGCAGCTGCGGACCGGCTCCATTTTGGATGGGGGAACAGGGAACGATACGTTGACTGGCGGCGCTGGACGTGACTATTTGATGGGCGGCAATGGCAATGACACGCTGAACGGCGGCGATGCAGCTGACACATTGGAAGGCGGCGCCGGAAACGATGTATTGAACGGGGGCACCGGCAACGATCTGTTGATCGGCGGGGCAGGTACAGACACGCTAACCGGTGGGGTTGGGGATGACTTCTACCGACTGAGTGACACATTGGACACTATCGTCGAAGCGGCAGGCTCTGGCACTGACACTGTCCAACTTGATTCCACTTACGTCTCAACAAACCTCAGCACAACTTACGTCCTCGCAACTAACCTCGAAAATCTGGTTGCCTATGACGGCGGGGCAATTAACCTCACAGGTAATGCATCCGCTAACCGGCTTGAAGGCAATAGCGCGGCAAACACCATTAGCGGGCTTGACGGGAATGACTTCATCGTCGGCGGCAAAGGAAATGACATATTGACCGGTGGTACAGGCTCTGACACTTTCGCATGGAGACTCAATGACGGAGGGACAGCAGGCTCACCAGCTGTAGACCATGTCACAGACTTCAACTATGGCGGGGGCTATAGCAATGTGTCTCTTAGCGGTGGAGATGTTCTCGACTTAAGAGAGCTTCTTGTTGGCGAGCACACGTCATCTGGCAATAGCGGTAGTGCAGCTACGGATGTAGCGATTTCTAACTTGCTGAACTACATTGATATCAACATTAATGGAGCTAACACTGAAATTCGCATCAGTAGCACCGGCGGCTTTGCTGGCGGAACTTACTCGGCGGCAGCTGAAGATCAACGAATTGTTTTAGACAACGTCAACTTGTACACCGCGGTAGGCACCACAAGCGGCAACGAGTCGCTTCTTTTACAAACGCTGATCCGAAACGGTACCCTCTTGTTGGACTAAACACTACTAAAGGGGGATCCGCTCTTCACTTCAAAAATGTGAAGAGCGGGCCTTCTTAAGATTGAATACCAGGTCCAGTAGCCGCATCAAAACCGATAGCTTTGAGAGCATTGCATTCTGCCGATGTGCTCACACCTTCTGCGATCACCTGCAGGCCTATATTGTGCGCAATGCTGCACAAACCCTTTAGGAATGCTTCGTTACCGGCATTCGCATCAACTCCACGCACAAAACTTGAATCGACCTTCAAGTAATCCAAGCCCAAATCATGAAGTTGTCCGATTTGGCTAAAGCGATGGCCGAAATGCTCAAGCCCAATGCGGCAACCACGCTTTTTCAGCGCAAAGCAAAGTTGCCTGAAGCTTTCGAGGTGCTTCAACGCACCCTCCTCAGGAACTTCCAGCCACAAACGGTTAGCAAGTGTGCTGCGCTGCTTCAAGATCTCAAGTAGTTTGTTGAGAAAGTCCGCACTCTCTAAAGAACTCGCGGACAAATTGATCGCCAATCCTGGCAAATCAGGTTCTTTCTCAAGTTCATCGAGCCCGAGAGAAACCGCCATCAAATCCAAAGCTGGGGTCAGCTTAAGTCGCTCTGCGATCGGCAAAAATCTACCTGCGGGCAACCACTCTCCTGACTCGTCAAACATCAACCGCAATGGGCACTCTTTATGGGAAAGGCCACCGGAAAGAGTCATCACCGGAAACGCAATCAGTCGCACCCAGCGGTTCTCCAAAGCCCTACCAATCAATTTAGCCCATTGCTCAGAGGATCGTGGCAGTTCATCGGAATCCGAATAAACGGCTTCGTGCACAGCGCTATGTGACTGAGTTTCAGCCGCGGCTAGTGCAGCATCCACCCTCGCCAAGAGGCTGCCTAAATCATCATTACGATTAAATCTCCCAAAGCCTATGAAACCGCTGCGATTGCCATCCATATATGGCGCCGCCTCTTGGCCCAGAGCCTCCAGAAGCCGAACGGCAATCACTGAACCATCCACGCTTTCACGAGTGAAGACTGCAAAATCGGCGCCATTGAGCCGTGCAACGACTGACCTACCGGTATCGGGAAAACTACTGATGAGAATTTTGGCGGTTAGCTTCAATAGCGAGTCTGCGGACTCCCTTCCAAGGCGCCTGTTGATGCTTGCTAAATCATTCAACCGCAGCATGAACAGAGTTCCACCCACCGAATCCTCTGCTTCCAAAGCATGCCTCAGTCGGGCCATGAAGTGTGCACGATTAGTCAACCCTGTCATTTGATCGAAATTGGCCTCCTGTCGCAAATGCTCCAAGCGCCCAGCCTCATCCTCAAACATTGCCTTCAGGCGACCTACTGTTTCGTTCATGGCAACAGCGAGTTGCCGCAGCTCCGGTACACGCGGCACGTCAATCGTGACAAACCGGCGCTGAGTAATCGCCACTGCTTGATCAATGACCGATTTCAAAGGTTTGCGCAATCGACTCAGCACCAGACTACCAAGATATCCACCAACTAGCCCAGCGAGGGAAAGTGCCAGCGTCATTTCATAGGCACTCTTCCAAAGAGCTCCATATGCAAATCGACTATGGCTGATCAGCGTTACGGTTCCGAACTGTTTCCACCCATCGCTGATTTGAGCCTGGCCAGGCTCCGAGTGGATCGGCATCAACTTTACGAACCAGGCGGGAGCATCCAGTCCGCCCTCAGGAGCTTCTCGCTGGGAAATCACATTGCCGCGGGGATCGACGATGCGCACCAGTTGGTAATGACCACTATCAAACAAAGACGCCGTCACCAGATCAACCGTCACCGGATCCGGATTACTTTGACTCAATGACAGGGCTAGGGCAACTGCGTTGTCAGTATTTTTGATGGCCAGTTGCGACTCCAGATAGCCACGGGCAGAGAGCAAAGAGGCAAGTAGCCCTCCCCCAAGGGCCAGCAGCATGCTGGCAATAATGGCCAACCAAAGTTGTCTATACATGGACATACGATTTCCTTACCTCAAATTATTCAAAGCCTTCGGCTTTGGCTCGCCTCAGCAAGTCTTCCCAACGGGACAATCGCCCGGTGCCTCCTGCTGCTATCCCGCTGCCGCTGACACCGGCAAAAACACCAGATCCGTTAAAGCTAAAGATGGGGACCAGGTCTGGTCTTCTGGAAGCAGGACGAATATCACTGATCAGGTTATCCATCACCAAAGGCTCAGCATCCGGCGCCACGTAATAGGCCAGCACCATGTGGGCTTGAGTCGCATCAGAGGTCCCTGTTTTGGCGCGTACATAAATCAGTCGCAATTTGTCCGGCTGCACTCCAACCTGAAGCAACGTAAAGTACTTGGCAATCGCAAAGTCTTCACAATCACCAGCTGAACGGCCAAGCGTTTCGAGGGGAGTCGCCCAATAGTCCACTTGCCCCCAAATTGCACTGTCTTCACCGAACAACACCTGTTGATTGATGAACGAATTGACGCGCTTAATCCGTTCTTGATCTGAAACATCCGTCAGACCGTTCATTAATTTGCGCCAAGCTTCAAACTTGGGTTGCGCTGCTGCGCCCCAGCGCTGCACAAATGAAGACTGCAACGTATCGAAGTTCGTCGCTGCAAATACCCAACAGGCCATTGCCAAGAGCAGCGAGAAACAAGTCCGACCGGCTTTACAACCAGCCCTAGGCTCGAAACGCATTAATTTGGCAAAGGTGATGTTTTTCACACGGAAATAGTGGAAAAGCGGCAATTTGTCACAGCACTGATAGCGAAAAAATCACGAGAACGCCTAAAATTCGGGCACTTTGAACCGCAAAACATACGGGCTCAGGGTGGTTTACCGAGCCACCGCTCAAGGAAACCAGTCTCATCACAGCATACAAGAATGATCACTCGCACTCCACTCGCTATAGCCACTGCCGCGCTCTTTATCGCCGGCATCAGCCACGCCCAGCCAGTCAACCAGCTGCAAGCAGCTGTCGAGAAGGCCATTCTTGAAAACCCTGAAGTCAAAGTAAAGCACAAAAACCTATTGGCTTCTGCCAACGAACAAGCAGTTGCCGAAGGAGGATGGCGCCCCCGAATCGACTTGGAAGCCACAGCCGGCGAGAAATCGACCTTTTCCCCAGGGATGAAGTCAGACAAGGGATACTCCAACTCGACCGCGACCTTGCAACTCCGCCAGACCTTGTTCGATGGGTTTGCAACGATGAGTGACGTTCGTCGCTTGGGCCATTCACGGATGGCTGCCTACTACGACCTGCTGGCAACTAGCGACAACATCGGGCTGGAAGCAGCTCGCGCTTATCTTGACGTTCAGCGTTACCGTGAACTGGTCGAGCTGGCAAAAGAGAACTACGCTAACCATGCCGACGTGTACTCACGCTTGGAAGCCCGCGTCAAAGCTGGCGTCGGCCGGCGGGTTGATCTGGAACAGGCCGCAGGACGTCTGGCTTTGGCTGAGTCCAATTGGCTGACAGAAGCCAGCAACCTGCATGATGTCACTGCTCGCTACCAACGCCTGGTAGGCGAGATGCCCAGCAAGGAACTCACTACAGCTCCGAATCTCTCTGCCTTCCTGCCAGGCCGGGAAAACTACGTTGCGAACACAGTCCGAGGTAACCCGGAGTTTCTAGGTGCCGTGTCCAATATCCGCGCCTATCGCGCTGATGCAGAGCTTCGCAAGGCCGCGAACTATCCGACTCTGGAATTCAGGGCTTCTCAGAGCTTCGAAACCAACCGCTCGGCGGTAACGGGCGATTATCGCGACTCAGCCCTGCAACTGGTGCTGAACTACAACTTGTACAAAGGCGGCTCTGATCAGGCACGCATACGTCAGTACGTCGACAAACTCAACGCAACCTACGACTTGCGAGACAAGGTGTGCCGCGACGTTCGTCAAACCGCCCTGATTGCCTACAACGACGTGAGCAAACTGGAAAGCCAGATCGGCTTTTTGAGCCAGCATGAGTTGTCCACCTCGAAAGCACGTGAAGCCTATCGTCAGCAGTTCGACATTGGCCAGCGCTCCTTGCTGGATTTGTTGGATACCGAGAACGAGTATTTCCAAGCACGTCGTGCTTTGGTCAACGCGGAATATGACCTTTCCCTGGCGAAGGCCCGCGTTTTGGCGGCGAACGGCACCCTGCTGTCTGCTCTCAAACTGCGCCCCATGGAAACCCAGGCACCGGACCAACCAGCCGGCACCGATGCCAACGACGATGCCATGCAATGTGTGTCCGACCTTGCACCGCAAGTGGTACTGGACAAATCCAGTTTGCCGAAGCCGACTTTGGCCGCTGCACCGATTGCACCAGCTCCAGTACCTGCCCCGGCACCCGCACCTGCAGTGCCATCAAGCAAGGCGCTGTGTGACGCGGTAGCTCCTTCTGTCGAAAAATGGATCGCCGCTTGGAATGGCAAAGACATCAATGGCTACTTCTCTGCCTACGCGGACGGTTTTGTACCAGCCCAGGGCTTGAGCCGCAGTCAATGGGAAAGCCTGCGCAAGAAGCGCGTCGGTAAGCAAGGTGGAATTTCGACGGTATTGAAGAACATTACCCCTGCCCAGTGCGACGGCAAGACCACCGAAGTCTCCTTCACTCAAGAATATGGCTCTGAAGACTACCGTGACACCGTGGAAAAAACACTCTCCATGGAATACGTGGGCGGCGCCTGGAAGATCCTGAAGGAAACCGTAACAAAGGGTCGCACTTTCTAAAGTCACCAGCCCGCAAAAAAGCGACCCTCGGGTCGCTTTTTTTATGCCTGAACCAAACAGGTCTTGAGAGACCGGCAGGTGCAAAAAAACTGTCAGAACGGAATATCGTCGTCCATGTCATCAAAGCCGCTGGCCGGGCGCGGTGCAGGGGCCTGACGGGGCGCAGGTGCCGGTGCGGCAGCACGGGGAGGAGGCGCCATCCGGCGGGGTGGTGGTGCACCGCCTTCATCGCCACCATCAGAGGGGCCGCCCATGCCTTCGCGGCCACCCAACAATTGCAACTCGGTCGCCACAATGTCCACCGTGCTCTTTTCCACACCGGACTGGTCGGTGTACTTGCCGTATTTCAAGCGACCTTCCACGTAAATGGGGCGGCCTTTCTTGACGTACTCGCCGGCAATCTCGGCCAGGCGGTCATAAAAGGTGACGCGGTGCCACTGGGTGTCTTCCACGGTCTCGCCGGTATTGCGATCTTTACGGCGGCTACTGGTAGCTACGCTGACGTTCGCCACCGCCTGACCGGACGGCAGATAGCGGATTTCAGGATCGCGGCCGCAATTACCGACCAGAATGACTTTGTTGACGGATGCCATGGTTTTCTCCAGATTAGTCGCTGATTATCCTGCCTTTAGACCAGTCTTTGGCGCCGGAGCGTCCATCCCCCAAGCAACCCCCAACCAGGCCAACATGGCTAAGGTGCTTACAAGAAACAAGGCTTGCGCACCGATGGACTTGACCAGCCAGCCCCCGAAAGCACCGCCCGCAAAGAAGCCCAAAGACTGCAAGGTGTTGTAAACCCCCAGTGCGGCGCCACGTGAAGCCGCAGGTGCTACGCGGGAAGCCAAGCTGGGCTGACTAGCCTCCAGCACATTGAAACCACAAAAGAACACAAACAACACCAGCGCCATCGGCCAAACACCTGCCACGGTGTGGGCAAGCGCCCAGAGCGCCAGCTGCACCAAGGCAATCAGGGCAATGGCGGACAAAAACACAGCGCGCAGATAGCCTTTTTTCTCCAGCGGGAAGAGTGTGGCACCCATGACGAAAAATGAAGCCAGCACCGCCGGCAAATACACCTGCCAGTGCTGGTCCCGCGCCAACCCGGCTTGCACCAACATGGCAGGCAATGCCACCCACATGGACAGCTGCACCGCATGAAGCACAAACACCCCGAAGTCCAGCCGCAACAGGGCCGGATGTCGCAATACCGATAGCACGCCACCCCGGGCCTGATCCACCTGTTTTTCCGGTTCAGGCGGTACCCACCAGATCACCACCGCGATGCCACCCACAGCCAGTGCAGACGTCATCGCAAACAAGCCATGCAGCCCGATGAAAGATGCCAGCAAAGGCGACAGCACCAGCGACAGGGCAAACATCAGCCCGATGCTCGCCCCCACCAAGGCCATGGCTTTGGTGCGCACGACGTCGCGAGTCTGGTCGGCCAACAAAGCGGTGACTGCGGCGGAAATAGCGCCCGCCCCTTGCAGCGCACGCCCTGCCACCAGCCAATGCAGGCTAGGCGCCCAAGCAGCAATGGCACTGCCGGCCGCAAAAATCAACAGCCCGACCACCATCACCGGTTTACGGCCAAACTTGTCGGATGCCACGCCAAAAGGGATCTGCAAAATGCCTTGCGTCAGGCCGTATATGCCCATGGCCATACCCACCAGTGCTGCATCGTCCCCACCGGGGTATTTGCGGGCTTCGAGTGCAAACACCGGCAACACCAGAAAAAGCCCCAACATGCGCAGTGCAAAAATCAGGGCCAGCGAAGCGCTGGAGCGCCTCTCTTGGGGCGTCATCACGGTATCAGGGGCAAATGGGGCGGAGGGGGCAGACACGGCAGTCACTCTCAGGCATAAAGGACGGTGAAAACCGGGGAGGTGACACCGCAACCCGACATTGTCTATCATGGCGGGTTACTCTTCCGGCGGCCACGAACTTGAACTCTTCCACTCACGACAGCAAGGACCTTGTGCATCACGAGGATGGCAAGTACCTCGCCCGGGCGCTGCAGCAGCAAACCATCAGCGTGCGGGGTGCGCGTACCCACAACCTGAAGAACATCGACCTCGACATCCCGCGCAACCAGTTGGTGGTGATTACCGGCCTGTCGGGTTCTGGCAAATCGAGTCTGGCATTTGACACGCTGTATGCCGAGGGTCAGCGCCGCTACGTAGAAAGCCTGTCCACCTACGCGCGCCAGTTTTTGCAACTGATGGACAAGCCCGATGTGGACATGATTGAGGGCCTGTCACCGGCCATCAGCATCGAGCAAAAAGCCACCAGTCACAACCCCCGCTCCACGGTCGGCACAGTCACCGAAATCCATGACTATCTGCGTCTGCTGTTTGCTCGCGCGGGTACACCGTTCTGCCCGGACCACGACCTGCCACTGCAAAGCCAGACCGTGAGCCAGATGGTGGATGCGGTGTTGGCCTTGCCGGAAGAAACCAAACTCATGATCCTCGCCCCGGTAGCACGCGAGAAGAAAGGCGAGTTTCTGGAGGTGTTTGCTGACATGCAGGCCCAGGGCTACGTGCGCTTTCGCATTAACGGCGAAGCGGTGGAAGCCGAGAACCTGCCCAAACTCAAGAAAACCGAGAAGCACGACATCGATGTGGTGGTCGACCGCATCAAGGTGCGTGCAGACCTGAAACAACGTCTGGCTGAGAGCTTTGAAGCCGCGTTGCGTCTGGCGGGTGGTCGTGCGATTGCGCTGGAGATGGACAGCGGCGCCGAACACCTGTTTAACGCCAAGTTCGCCTGCCCGGTGTGCAATTACTCGATTGCCGAGTTGGAGCCCCGCCTGTTCTCCTTCAACTCTCCAGTGGGCGCTTGCCCTACCTGCGATGGCCTGGGTAACCACGAGTTTTTTGATCCCACACGCGTGGTCGCCTTCCCCACCCTAAGCCTGGCGAGTGGCGCCATCAAGGGCTGGGACCGGCGTAACGGCTACTACTTCAACATGCTGGAGAGCCTGGCCAAACACTACGCGTTTGACATTGAAGCGGCGTTTGAGAGCTTGCCGGAGAACGTGCAGCACGCCATCCTGCACGGCTCAGGCGAAGAAGAGATCAAGTTCAGCTACATCATGGACTCGGGCGCCTCGCAGGGCAAAAAGGTCACCAAGAAGCACCCCTTCGAAGGCATCATCCCCAACATGCAGCGGCGCTACCGCGAGACCGACTCTGCCGTAGTGCGCGAAGACCTAGGCCGCCTGCGCAGCACCCAGCCCTGCCCCGACTGCTTCGGATCGCGCCTGCGCAAGGAAGCGCGTCACGTCAAGATCGGCGAAGGCGACCAAGCCCGCGCCATTTATGAGATCAGCCACGTCACCCTACGCGAAAGCTTTGCCTACTTCAACACATTGCAGATGCCAGGAGCGCGTGGGGAAATTGCCGCCAAGGTCATCCGCGAGATCGGCTTGCGGCTGAAGTTTCTGAACGACGTGGGCCTGAACTACTTGAGCCTCAACCGCAGTGCAGAGACGCTGAGTGGCGGCGAGAGCCAGCGCATCCGCCTGGCCAGCCAGATCGGCTCCGGCCTGACCGGTGTGATGTACGTGCTTGATGAGCCCAGCATCGGCCTGCACCAGCGTGACAACGACCGACTGATCGGCACGCTGCAACACCTGCGCGACATTGGCAACAGCGTGCTGGTGGTGGAGCACGACGAAGACATGATGCGCGCCGCCGACCATGTGATCGACATGGGCCTGGGCGCCGGCGTGCATGGCGGGCGGGTGATTGCCCAGGGCACGTTTGACGAAGTTAAAGCCAACCCTGACTCACTGACCGGTCAATACCTCGCCAAAACACTGCGTATCGAAGTGCCCAAGCGCCGCACGCCTTGGCTGCCGGTGGTGGAAGAAGCCAAGCCGGTCGCCAAAGGTGCCGGCAAAGGCGCACCCAGCAAGGCAGCTTTGGCCTGGGCCGAGCGGCAGGCGCAGCACATCGCCACCCAGGGCACGCTGCAGGCCATCCGCATTACCGGTGCCACGGGGCACAACCTCAAGGGTGTGAATGTGGACTTCCCCGTGGGCCTGCTCACCTGCGTAACCGGCGTGTCCGGCTCAGGTAAATCTACACTGGTGAACGACACGCTCTACGCCGCCGTGGCACGCCAGCTCTACCGCGCACACGACGAGCCCGCAGCCCACGAGAGCATTGAAGGCATCCAGTATTTCGACAAGGTCATCAACGTCGACCAGTCGCCCATTGGCCGCACACCGCGTTCCAACCCGGCCACCTACACCGGCCTGTTCACCCCCATCCGCGAGCTGATGGCCGAGGTGCCCACGGCGCGCGAACGCGGCTACGGCCCGGGGCGCTTCAGCTTCAACGTCGCCGGTGGCCGCTGCGAGGCCTGCCAGGGCGACGGCATGGTGAAGGTGGAGATGCACTTTCTGCCCGATGTGTACGTTCCCTGCGACGTGTGCGCCGGCCAGCGCTACAACCGCGAAACACTGGAAGTGCTCTACAAGGGCAAGAACATCGCGCAGATCCTGGACATGACGGTGGAAGCCGCCTACGAGTTCCTGCAGGCCGTACCCACCATTGCGCGCAAGCTGCAAACCTTGCTGGACGTGGGCCTGTCTTACATCCGCCTTGGGCAAGCCGCAACCACGTTGTCCGGCGGCGAGGCGCAGCGTGTGAAGCTGGCGCTGGAGCTGTCCAAAAAAGACACCGGCCGCACGCTCTACATCCTGGACGAGCCCACCACCGGCCTGCACTTTGCCGACATCGCACTGCTGCTCAAAGTACTGCACCAGCTGCGCGACGCGGGCAACACCATCGTCATCATCGAGCACAACCTGGACGTCATCAAAACCGCCGACTGGCTGATCGACATCGGCCCCGAAGGCGGCGCAGGTGGCGGCACCGTGGTCGGCGTGGGTACGCCTGAGGATATAGCTGCCAACCCGGCCAGCCACACGGGCAAATATTTGAAGCCGCTGCTGGAAGACTGATATTGGGTCAAATCAGGCTCTGGCGCACATGGAATGTGCGCGAGCAGCGACCAATTTAATAGCAGATCAAACGCTGGCGGCACTCAACTTGCGATACAGCGTCTGCCTGCTGATTCCCAGTTGGCGGGCGGCAAGGGACACGTTGCCACGGGTGGCCTCCAAGGCTTGCTGGATAGCGGCTTGGGACAAGGCTTGCAAGCTTTGCGGGGCCTGCACCGCAGCGGGCTGTGCATCCGGAGCGTAGGGTGCTGGTGTCTGCGCTGATTGGGTGTCCACAATCCGCTCCGCCAGCGAAGGCGCCTGCAAGGCATCCAACAAATCGTCCGGCATGTGCGTCCAGTCCAGCGTATCTTCCCCGTCTTGCAACATGGCGCAGGCGGTGCGCAATACGCTGGCGTATTGGCGCAGGTTGCCGGGCCAAGGGTAGCTGGTCAAGCGCTGCATCAAGTCCGGTGCCACCTGCACTGGCACGTCCGGGCTCAGGTCAGCCAGCAAGCGCTCGGTCAAGGCCGCCATGTCGCTGCGTTCGCGCAGGGAAGGCAGGGTAACCGTGAGGCCGTTGATGCGGTAGTACAGGTCCTGGCGGAAGGCGCCTTTCTCAGAGGCTTCCGCCAGCTTGCAGTGGGTGGCGCTGATGAGCGCGAAATCCACTGCCACGGATTTCCCGGCGCCCACAGGTGTCACCGTGCGCTCTTGCAGCACCCGCAGCAAGCGGGTTTGCATGGGCAGTGGCATGTCGCCAATTTCATCCAGGAAAAGCGAGCCGCCATGGGCCTCGCGCAAGCGGCCGGGGCTACCCTCTTTGCGCGCACCCGTGAAGGCGCCGGCCACGTAGCCGAACAGCTCCGACTCAATCAGGCTCTCGGGGATGGCACCGCAGTTGATGGCCACAAAAGGGCCATCACGGCGGGGGCCACTGGCGTGCAAGGCGCGAGCAAACATTTCTTTGCCCACCCCGGATTCGCCCTGAATCAGCAAGGGGATGGGCTTGCCGACGACGCGGCGGGCTTTGTCGGCCGCACTGCGCCAGCGGGCGTCGCCGGTATCCAGTGCGGCCAGCGCATCGGCACCGGCTGCAGGTGAGCCTGCGAAGGCATTGGCGACGCGCACGGCATTGGACTGGCTGATGCCGGGCAGAACGGTTACATCCACCTGTACCTGGGCAAACAGCACGGCGCCGTTGTGCAAACGCAATTGCTGAGGCTGCTGGGGACGGCGCTTGTGGCGCGACAGCAAATCGTCGAGCCGCACATCGAGCACGCGCTCCATGGTGGTCGCGCCAATATCCCCCGCGTTCAAGCGCAGCAGGGCCAGCCCCACGCGGTTGGCACCAACGATCCATCCGTCGTCTGAGAGCGCGATGATGCCCTCAGCCACGCTGCCGATCCCCTCAGGCTGCACATGCAGGTGCAGACGGATGTTGCGTTTGCAGGTGGCCACCATCAGGCGGTTTTCAATCATGCGGGCTGCGGTGCTCACCAGCCCCAAGGTGTGGGCATGGCCGTTGCGGTGGTCGCCGGAGATATCCAGAATGCCGGTCAGCTCGCCAGTGGCCGACAAAATAGGCGAGGCCGCGCAGGTCAAGAAACCATTGCGCTCCAGAAAATGCTCAGAGCCATGGATTTCCACCGCACTGCGTTCTGCCAACGCCGTACCAATCGCGTTGGTGCCCCGGTGGGCCTCGGCCCACGAAGCGCCGCTGGTGAGCGCCACGCGCTCGGCTTTGTCCACAAAGTACGGGTCACCCAAGGTATGCATCAACATGCCGGCGGAGTCGGCGAGCACCACCACGCTCTGGCTTTGGCGGACCTGATCGAACACGTACTCCATGACCGGCCGGGAATGCGCCAACAATGCGTGGTTGCTGGCCAGCACATGACGCAAATGGTGGCTGCTGGCATGTTCAGGGGCCACGCGGGCGGTGGGCGCCAAGCCTGCAGCCACACTGCGGTGCCAGGAACGGGCCAGCCGCGCATCGACAACGCCCTCAGGGCATTGCCCGGTTTCCAATAGTTGCTGCCGGGCCTGTCGCAAGGCCAGCAAGGGGGATGGTGATCGCACGTTGTCTCCTGCGCGGGGTCATATCGCCCCGCTTTGGGCCCAGTATGGGGGTTGGCCGCGCGACGGGCAATGCCGCGCCGCCCCGCACCTGTCCGACTGTTCCATTTTGTGACACCTGTCACTGTGGCAAAGCTTGACAGGCTTGGCTTGCGGACAGCTTGCGGCAGATCAACATTTGCAAAAAGTTCAATGAAATCAATACATTGAACAGACCGAAGCGCATGGCACGCCTCTTGAGAGTACAGGCCACCCGGCGGAGTGACTCTGCGGGAAACCAAACCAATCACAAGAGGACGACAACCATGGCTATTTACGCAGCACCCGGCGCCGCTGGCGCGAAGATCACCTACAAATCCCAGTACAACAACTTCATCGGCGGCAAATGGGTAGCGCCGGTCAAGGGGCAGTACTTCGACGTCATCACGCCGGTGAGCGGCAAGGTCTACACCCAAGCCGCCCGCTCCACCGCTGAAGACATTGAGCTCGCGCTGGACGCCGCGCACGCTGCTTCTGATGCATGGGGCAAAACCGACGCAGCCACCCGCGCCAACATCCTGCTCAAGATTGCCGACCGCATCGAGCAAAACCTGGAACTGCTGGCCTACGCAGAAACCGTGGACAATGGCAAAGCCATCCGCGAGACCCTGAACGCCGACATCCCTCTCACCGTAGACCACTTCCGTTACTTCGCAGGCTGCGTGCGTGCGCAAGAAGGCGCCTTGTCCAACATCGACGAGAACACCGTGGCGTATCACATCCAGGAACCCCTGGGCGTGGTCGGTCAGATCATTCCCTGGAACTTCCCCATCCTGATGGCGGCCTGGAAACTGGCGCCCGCCCTCGGAGCTGGCAACTGCGTGGTGCTTAAGCCCGCCGAATCCACTCCCATCTCCATCTTGATCTTGGCTGAGCTGATTGCCGACCTGCTGCCTGCCGGCGTGCTGAACATCGTCAACGGTTACGGCCGCGAAGCCGGTATGCCTTTGGCCACCAGCAAGCGCATCGCCAAGATCGCCTTCACCGGCTCCACCACCACCGGCCGCGTGATTGCACAAGCCGCTGCCAATAACCTGATTCCCGCTACGCTGGAACTGGGCGGCAAGAGCCCCAACGTGTTCTTTGCGGACGTGATGGACAAGGACGACGCCTTCCTGGACAAAGCCATCGAGGGCTTGGTGCTGTTCGCATTCAACCAAGGTGAAGTCTGCACCTGCCCATCCCGCGCGCTGATTCAGGAATCGATCTACGACAAGTTCATGGAACGCGTGTTGAAGCGCGTGGCCGCCATCAAGCACATGAACCCGCTGGACACCGACAGCATGATGGGCGCGCAGGCCTCCAAAGAGCAGTTGACCAAGATCCTGAGCTACCTGGATCTGGGCAAGCAAGAAGGCGCAGAGCTGCTGGCAGGCGGCGGCCAAGCCCATTTGGGTGGCGACTTGGAAGGCGGCTACTACGTGCAGCCCACCTTGTTCAAGGGCCACAACAAGATGCGCATCTTCCAGGAAGAAATTTTCGGCCCCGTGCTGGCCGTGACCACCTTCAAGGACGAAGCCGAAGCATTGGCCATTGCCAACGACACCCTCTACGGTTTGGGCGCCGGCGTGTGGAGCCGCAATGGCAATGTGGCTTACCGCATGGGCCGTGCCATCAAGGCGGGCCGCGTGTGGACCAACTGCTACCACGCCTACCCTGCCCACGCAGCTTTCGGCGGCTACAAGGAATCCGGCATCGGCCGCGAAACCCACAAGATGATGCTGGACCACTACCAGCAGACCAAGAACTTGTTGGTGTCGTACTCCGAGAACAAGCTGGGCTTCTTTTAAAGCGGTGACGTAAGCCCCTTCTCGCCGGAGGGGTCGCCAAGCGGCTACCCCAAGGGCGCCCACCTGATACTGGAGTACCAGAAAACGAAGTTTCGAGGCACTCAAATCGGTGGTCACCCTTGGGGTAGCTGCTTGGCTTTTGGTACTTGGCACGGCAGTCAGGCCGGGCCGAGGCAAGCGCTAAATGAATTACAAGGGTTGCGCTCCAAAGACCCGGCGTCGTGGACTGTGTGGGCGGACGCCGATTTCTGGTACTCCAGCATGAGGTGGCCGCCCATTCAGTCCACGATGCAGCGAGCGCCAAAACGGCGACGTCAGCATTCGTGCCAACAAGGAGACAAACCATGGTCGACAAAGTAGTAGCCACCCCCGCCGCGCTGGAACTGGTGGCCGTCCTCAAAACCAAACACGGCCCCGATTTGATGTTCCACCAAAGCGGTGGCTGTTGCGACAACAGCGCCGCCAACTGTTACCTACCCGGAGAAATCACCATGGGTGCGGGCGATGTGTACTTGGGCGACGTAGGCGGCAGCCCCTTCTACATAGGCCGGGCACAGTACGAATACTGGAAACACACTCAGCTCATCATCGACGTGATCGAGGGCCATGGCGGCACGTTCTCACTGGAAGGACCGGAAGGAAAAGCATTTCACACCCGCTCACGGGTGTTCACGGATGCGGAGTTGGCAGAGTTGGGCATCGAGAAGCCCACCGCCTGAAATCAGCAACAAATTGGCCTGTAGCGCACATCAAATATGCGCGAGCAGCTCCTGATTTCATAGCATCAGGCCATGAAACCCATATCCCATGGGTAGTCTGCACGGCCGGCCGGTGTGCCGAAGTTATTGATGTTGGCCAGCACCTGTGGCATCTCCGTGTCAGTCACCCCGAACCATTTGGCCATCGTGGCTGCGTACTGGTCGACCGAAGTGCGAGGCAACAAGCGCCCTTGACCTACATGCCACTGCTCCGCTGCCGAATACACCCTAGGTGAGCCGCTGCCATCCGTTACGTTGATGGGAGGCGCCTCGCCATAGAAACGTTTTCCATTCACCGCACCACCCACCACGAAGTGGTGGCTACCCCACCCATGGTCGGATCCATCGCCATTGGATGCCAGGGTACGCCCGAAGTCGGACGCGGTGAATGTGGTCACCTTGCTATCCACACCCATCTCGACAGTAGCGTTGTAGAACGCCGTCATCGCCTCACTGACCTTGCCGAGGAGTCCCCCGTGGTCCCGGATCAGGTTGTCATGCAAATCGAAACCACCCATGGACACGAAGAAGACCTGGCGGCGCACCCCAAGCGTGCTGCGGCCGTTGATGAGGCGCGCCACCATCTTGAGTTGCTGTCCCAAAGAATCCGTGGGAAACGTCGTAGTAGGCGGAGTCAAAGCCAATGCAGTACTCACAGAAGACTCTGCATCGAGAGCACGCTTGGTGACGGCCAGATACTCATTCTCCATCTTGTGTGCGCTGGTCTGGTTGTGCAGCAGGTTGTAGATGGCACCGGGCACCGCCGAATTTCCGTACAACGACGAGTTGGTGGCCGGCTGAATTTTGATGGCACCGCTGGTGCTCACCTGGTATTGCAACGCCGTGTCACCCGACAAGAACACCGCATTCCCCGACACTGACATGCAGGTGAATACCGACGAGGTATTAAGACTATTGCTCAACACCAGATCGCCCATATTCCCACCCCAACCCACTGTGGAGCCCTCGGGTGATGACGATTGCCAGATACTTTGCTGGTCGTTGTGCGAAAACAGCTGCGGTGGACGCGGATAGGTTGTGCGGTCGCTGCTGTTGTACTGGGTACGAGTCAGCGGTTTGACCAAAGGCCCTACGTTGAGCTGTACGGCCATCTTGCCGCTGTTGAACAGGCCGGCCAAGCCGGTCATTGCAGGGTTGAGTGCAAACTGGCGATTGAGCTGGCCTTGACTATCCGTAGGCCCCACCGAGGGACTCAACAAGGTCGCAGTCAAGGCTGATTTCGCCAAGGCGATGCCACCCGCCGTTTGCCCGGCACCGCCACCACGAATGGTGCTGTACAAGTTGTAGTTTGTGTCGTCGTAAGGAATCAGGGTGTTGGCATAGTCGTTACCACCAAATAGAAACACGCATACCAAGGCCTTGTAGTCACCCGCCGGGGCATTGAAAGCTGCTGCTTCGCCCATGGCCGCCAGGTTGAGTGCGAAAGGCAATGCGGTGCCCGTCAAAGCCAATTGACCTGAGCGGCGCAAAAAGGCGCGACGCTGGGGACTTTGCAAATCGTGATTCGTCATCGCCATTCGCCTTACTTTTGCACCAGATATTCAGCGCACGCCATCACCATCAGCACAGCAGCGCAAACCCGGTTGCGCTTGACTGAATCACTGCTGCTGGCTGTCACATTGACGGCCAGCAGCGCGTTAACAATGATGGTTTTGGTGCTACCCGACAATTGCCCGCCGGCCAGCAACAAGCTCAAACGGTCGACCAATGATGCGGGGTTCAACACCAGGGCCAATTCACTTGTATAAGCTGCCTTGATATCGCCCGAATTGATGCCGGAGTCGATCACCTGCATCATGTAATTGAGGTAACCGCCAACGCTGGTTTCATTGACGATCTGGAATTCGGGTGCCACCTTGCCGCTGCTTAATCCTGTTGCGGGAGGTGCGACGGTGGACGGAGGAACATAACCCGGCCGGAAGAAGTTAAAGACAGAGGGTGAACGCAAGGGACTTTGGGCCAAGGCACCACCCGGAGAACTGCGATCATCAATCTTCCAGGCACCGCTCTTTGAGCCAGCACCAAAGGTCCGTACCCACTGCACCAGACGGAGCATGGGTTCGCGCAGCTTGCCGTACTCGTTACCCGTCAAGCCGCTGGCATCCCGCGCTTCGTTATCCAACAGGATGGCCGCAAACACGTAGGCCAAGTCACCCCTTACTCCTTGGCCGTTGTTGGCAAAAACAGCAGCTACACGCCCCACATAGGCAGGGCTGGGGTTGCTGGTCACGAGTCGCTGAATCAGTTGCTTGCAGACAAAGGGCGCAGTGTTGGCATGATTGAATAACGTGTCCAGTGCCGTTTTCAAGGCTGCCGCACCGGAGGTATTGGCCGGAATCGTTACCCCCAAGAAGTTCACTTCCAAGTTCGAATGGTTGTTCGCATTGAACTTCATCGGCAAACGCACATAGGTCGTACTTGGAATCGTCCGCGTGCCTCCGCCGGTTTGCGCAATCACGGTGTTGACGTTCTGGCTCATGTCCACGTCATAACCGGTGAACACCCGCGCCAGATTGCTGACGTCGCTGGCCCCATAGGTTTCCTGTGCTTTCCCGTTGGCATCCAGCTTCAAAGTTCCATCCGGGTTCAAGAGATTGAGACCGATGGTGAACAGCTGCATCACCTCCCGGGCATAGTTCTCATCGGGCTGGCGACCGGTAGTGGTGTTCTCTTTGAGGTTGCCCTTGGTGTTCAGGTAGTAGCCCATCGCCACGTTGAGCGTGATCGCCTCCAACAAATCCCGGAAATTGCCGAACGCGTGAGTGACCAGGGTGTCCCAGTAGTGCGCAATGCCGTGGCTGCGCCAACTGAAATCCAAGCTGGATAGCGACACTACAAACAATTCGGACAAAGCCAAAGCAGCGCGTTTGCGCATAGGGTCCGGGGCCGCCATCAGCTGGCTCCAGATCATGTAGTCGCCGGGTCTGGTGTCGTCATAGTAATTGGCCGTGCTGTACACGTTGCCGTAGCCCTGGCTATTGAGCCAATCCCAGCCACTGATGCCGGACGACTTGGCAATCTCAGCCCGAATCCAACCGGCATACCCGAGATTGCGCACAGAGGCCATGTCGGAGTCTGTGGCAGAAAAACCGGCCTGCAGCAAAAACCGCGCAGCTTGTGCATCAGTCACGCTAGACAGTGCTGTGTACGATGAAGTCTGCAGACTGACGGTCCGTCCAGCCGCCACGGGGACGTAATTGGTTTGCGACGCGCTGCTATCCCCTCCGCCACCACCGCATGCGCTGAGTGCAGCACTGGCCGCCAATGCACCTACCAGCGCACCAGTTCCGGATGACGAAAATTCGCTCGCCTTTTCCTGGGGCAAGCTCGGCAAAACGTGGGTTTCCATACAGACCTCTTTGGCACGATCGTGCTCAACGACAAGCGAACGACTACCAAGGACCGAAGGTTACGGACGAAATCCGCCAACGCCTAAGGGTCTTACAAACGCTTACCGAACAGACAGGATTCAGGCAGCAGCTGCGTTTTGTAACAATTCGCGGGTCCGCGAGGCCTCTTGGCGGGCAGCAGAGGCAAAATCCGGGCCTGCAGAGGCGTAAAGAATGGCGCGGGATGAATTCACCGCAATGGGCGCAGTAGTTGCGCCATTTACGGACTTCCAGCCTGCTTTAACGGTTGCTACCGCGTCGCCGCCCTGAGCACCCACGCCGGGGATCAGCAAAGGCACGGTAGGCGCCAAGGCACGGACTCGCTCGATTTCTGCTGGGTAGGTCGCCCCCACCACCAGACCCAGCTGGCCATTGAGGTTCCAGGGCCCTTGGGCCAGGGCGGCAATGTGCTCATACAAGCGCGGCTGGCCGGGTACATCACGCAGATGCTGCGGCTGGAAGTCGTCCCCACCGGGATTGGACGTGCGGCACAGCAGGAAGGCACCCTTGCCGTGGTACTTGAGGTAGGGCGCCACCGAGTCAAAGCCCATGAAAGGCGAGAGCGTGACGGCATCCGCACCATAGCGCTCGAAGGCCTCTTTGGCGTATTGCTCGGCGGTACTGCCGATGTCGCCGCGCTTGGCGTCCAGAATGATGGGCACCTGGGGCGCGGTGCGGCGCATGTGCTCCATCAGCTTTTCCAGCTGCGCCTCGGCACCATGGGCGGCGAAGTAGGCAATCTGGGGTTTGAAGGAATTCACCAGGTCGGCGGTAGCGTCCACGATGGCAGCGCAAAAATCGAAAATCTTGCTGGCGTCGCCGCGCAAATGCTCAGGGAACTTCGCAGGTTCCGGGTCCAGGCCCACGCACAACAGGGAGCCGTTTTGGCGCTCGGCGGTGCGCAACTGGTCAAGAAAGGTCATGGGACTATTTTAAGAAGGGGGAGTTAGGGAGCGGACAAGGCGTCCATGGCCAAGCACAAGTCAGCCCAGGCCTTGGCCTTGTCGGCGCTGTTGCGCAGCAGCAGCTTGGGGGGGTAACTCACTACCACCGGGATGCCCCGGTACCGGTAGACAGAACCGCGCAGCTTGCCCAGCGGCTGGGTTGCTAGTGCGCCATGTTCCGACAGCAGCGTCTGAATGGCGAAGCGCCCCACGGCAAAAATCACCTTGGGCTGCACCAGCTCAATCTCCCGCTGCAGGTAGGCCGCACATTGGGCCAGATCAGCAGGCTGAGGGTTGCGCCCGTGGGGCGGGCGGCACTTCACGACATTGGTGGCATAGGCACCTTGCGGACCACTGCCGGAGCGGCCGGCGCCTACGGCTTTGAGCATGTTGTCCAGCAACAGGCCCGGCGCTTCCACAAAGGCTTGGGCGGCACTGTCTTCGTCTTCTTCGGGCGGGTCGCCCACCACCATCCAGTCGGCCTGCGCTTGCTGTGCGGGTTGCAAGGTCGCGTGCTTGCGGCCGGCACACAGGCCACAGGACTCGCAGGCTGCGGCAGTGTCGGCCAGGCCATTCCAGTCTAGGGCGGCCAAGGCGGAAGGTTGGGCGGGTGCCGCTGACTCTACCGCAGCAACCTGAACGGGGACTGGGCGGCTCGCCATGGGCACCGGGGCTGAGGGGCGCTGCTCCGTGAGCGGCGCGGGACGCACTACTGCAGGAGCCATGGTGCGCGAAGGCTGCGCAGGAGCATGCTCAGTCGGCTCGTTGTCTGCCACCGTAGCGAAATCAGTGCCCGGCAGCCACACACGCACGCCCATTTCCAGCAGCATGGCGCGTTGGCGCTCGTCGAGTTGCAGTGCCATGGTGTTCAGTGCTCCAGTGCCAGGCTCATGACCACCGCATCTTCGCGCTGGCCGTTGTGGGCGGGGTAATAGCCCTTGCGCTGACCGACGCGGCGGTAGCCATGGGTTTCATAAATCTGCAGCGCCCGCTGATTACTCACCCGCACTTCCAGCCACAGCCATTGCGCACCCTGGCCCCGCGACCAGATGGCCAGTGCGTCCAATAACACGCGGGCCCAACCCTGGCGCTGAAATTCGGGCGCCACGGTGATGTTGAGCAAATGCACCTCATCCACGCCCTTCATCGCCACAAAATAACCCAATAGCTGGCCATTGGCGGTCAGCATCTGGGCTTGGTAGCCGCTGTGCAGTGCGTCGATGAAGTTGGCTCGGCTCCAAGGGTGCGAGTAGGCCCGCTGCTCCACATGGAGCACCCGATCCAGACTGTCCGCCAGCAAAGGCTCGAACGCGGCTTCGTGGGTCACATCAGCCATCGGAAGACTGGCATAAGAACTCATCTTGCAACCACCGCCTGGGCGGCCACCTTCTCGGCTTCGCGCTCCGCGGTGGTTTTGGCCACCTTGTCACGGATGTAGCTGGGCATGGCCAGCGCCGCATCCACCGCCAGCCCTGCTGACAACATCGCAGGGGCCAGCCGCAACATGGCAGCGGCCATGGGTAAAGCCTGCACCACCTGCGCCGATTGCAGGGCTTGCGCCGGCAACCGGTCCGCGTAGACGGTGAACACATTGCCGACCAGCAGGTGAGGCACACCGGCCTCAACGCCCGGGACGGCCAAATCCTGCGGCCGAAGCAAGGTGCTGGCCTGCAGGGTCTGCCATTGCCCCAGTGTGTAGCTGTAATGCGCCGTGTACATCTCATCCATACGCGCATCCAGCAAAGCTGTGACCTGCAGAGCGGACGCATCCAGCGCTGCCCGGAAACGGGCGTCTTCCGCCACGGCCAGGAGGGAGTCCACCGCCAGCACGGGCACACCGGCGCCAAAGGCCAGGCCCTGCACCACGGAGCAGGCGGTGCGCAAACCGGTGAACGACCCGGGCCCGCTGCCGAAGCAAATGGCATCCAGTTGGCCCAAGCCCACACCCGCGTCGGCCAGCATCTGGAGGATCGCCGCAATCAAATCCGTAGAGGCCTTGGCGCCACCGGCGCTGTGGTGCTCCACCACACGCGTGCCTTCCGCTCCATCGGTACGCAGCGCGATCGAGAGAAATTCGGTTCCGGTATCCAGGGCCAACAGGTTCATGCCCGAATTATCCCTGCTGGGGCCGGCCGGATAATGCCCGCATGCATCTTCGCCGCTTCCTTTCCCCTGATTCCCGTCGCGCAGCCTGGGCTGCTCTCAGCCTGTGGGCCGTGCTTTTGAGTACCTCCGCCAGCGCCCAAACCCTGCCCCCCGAAGTCGACGCCGCGCTGACACGCGCCAAGGTGCCGCGCGACGCCGTGTCGTTTCTGGTGGTGGATGCCCAAGGCGGCGTGGCCCCTCGTCTGGCCCACCGCAGCACCAGCCCCATGAACCCGGCGTCCACCATGAAACTGGTGACCACCATTGCCGCCCTCGACCTGCTGGGCCCGGCCTACACTTGGACCACCCCGGTATATATAGACGGCAATGTGCAAAACGGCGTGCTCAACGGCAACCTCTACGTCAAAGGCTTGGGCGACCCTAGGCTGGTGATGGAGCGCCTGTGGCTGCTGCTGCGCAGGGTACAGGGCATGGGCATCAAAACCATTGCGGGCGACATCGTGTTGGACCGCAGCGCCTTCGACCCGCCGGAGCCCGACCCCGCCAAATTCGACGGCGAACCCCTGCGCCCCTACAACGTGGCACCGGACGCCCTGCTGATCAACTTCAAATCGGTGGTGATGACATTCACCCCGGACCTCAGCGCCAAAGTGGCCCAAGTGCAATACGACCCGCCCCTGGCCGGCGTGAGCCTGCCGCCCACTGTGCCACTCAACAGCACAGCGACCGACTGCGGCGACTACCGTGGAGCGCTGAAGGGCGACTTTGCCGACCCGCTGCGCTTCCGCTTCGGCGGCAGCTACCCCGCAAGCTGTGGCGAGAAGGTATGGCCCATCGCCTACGCAGACCCCAAGTCCTATCCCGGACGTGCCGCACAAGGCCTGTGGGAGAGCATGGGTGGCAAGGTGCTCGGTACCGTGCGCAACGGCGTTGTACCCGCACCGTTATTGGCCGGCAAACCCGCATTGCTGGCGAACTCGGCCACGCTGGCAGAGGTGATCCGCGACATCAACAAGTTCAGCAACAACGTCATGGCGCAGCAGGTGTTTCTGACCCTGGGCCGGGTGGCAGGCACCGCCCAAGGCCTGCCTGCCGATGTGCTGGCTGACGCCAACCTGCCCCCGGGCACCTTTGCCGCCAGCCGCGCACTGGTGCAACGTTGGTGGAAGGACCGTATCGGCACGGACGACGCACCGGTCATGGACAACGGTTCCGGCCTTTCGCGCCAGGAGCGCATCACCGCGCAGGCCATGGGCCGCCTGCTGCTGGCCACCTATGCAGCGCCCTTCATGCCGGAGCTGATGTCGTCCCTGCCGATTACCGGGGTGGATGGCACCCTCAAGCGCATCAAAACCCGCACCAGCGGCACCGCCCACCTCAAAACCGGAACCCTGACCGGTGTGGTGACGCTGGCCGGCTATGTGCACGCCGTCAGTGGCAAACGCTATGTGCTGGTCGCCTTCATCAACCACGCCAATGCCAACGAAGCCCGGCCAGCGCTGGATGCACTGGTGGACTGGACAGGGCGGGATCAGTAAACCCACCGGCGGGCAACCGGCAAATGGCCGGGAGCTGCGCGGGTCAGGCAGCTGCGCGGGTCAGGCGGTCGCGCACGCCGTCCCACTCGGGGCTATCGGGTGGGGCTTCGACCCAAATGAGCTTGACGCCCTGCGCGTCCATCTCCCGCAGCTTGGAAAACAGCTCATGCGCTGCCGGCTGGGCATGCGACGGCATGCGGTGGGCGGTCACCAAGGGCGATCGCACATGCAGCGGGCTGCGGTGGTAGAGCGCAATGGTGGGCCGCTTGTCCGGCGGAGTGGTGCCGCTCAGCAAGTCCAGGGCTGACTGCAAGGCTTTGGCGTCCATCAGGCGCACAGTCGCGCTAGGCGCGTAGTGCGAGTCCAGGGTCCCGGAGGCCCTTGGCGCCTGTTGACTCTGCGCGAGCAGCTCTTCTTTTGATAGCAGCTTGCGTCCGCAGGCATCTTCCACCTGCTGGGCGGTGATGGAGCCCGGGCGCAAGAGCACCGGCGCCCCCCGGGTGCAGTCGATGATGGTGGACTCAATGCCCACCTCACACGGCCCGCCGTCCAGGATCAGCAAGTCGTCCCCGAATTCACTGTGCACATGGGCCGCCGTCGTGGGGCTCACCCGGCCGAACTTGTTGGCGCTGGGCGCGGCAATGCCCCAGACCTCGCGCCCGCCGTCCGAGGGCTTGCGCAAAGTGGCCAGCACGGCTTGCGCCACCGGGTGTGCCGGGCAGCGCAGGCCTATGCTGTTCTGACCACCGGCTGCGGCCTCGCCCACGCCCTCTTTGCGCGGCAGGATGAGGGTGAGCGGGCCGGGCCAGAAGGCCGACATGAGCTGCTGCGCAAACGCCGGCACGCGGGCGCAGTAGTGCGCCACGCCGCCCATGCCGCCGTCAAACGCAGCGACGTGAACGATCAAGGGGTGGTCTGACGGCCGGCCTTTGGCATTGAATATCTTGCCCACGGCCACCGGGTCAGACGCATCCGCCCCCAGGCCATACACCGTCTCGGTTGGCAAGCCCAACAGACCTCCAGCGCGCACCGCGTCTGCGGCAGCAGCTATGGAATCAGGAGCAAGCTCCACCCCGTCAGCGAATCGGTAGGCAGAAACAATCATGCGCAGGGGGACAGAGGTGCGGGCATTCAGAACGCGGCAATGCCTAGGATGCGCGCCGCTTCCAGAGCGGTAGCTCGCACCTGCTCCATGGTGGCGCCGGTGACGTTGAGGTGGCCCATCTTGCGACCCTTCTTTGCGTCCAGCTTGCCGTACAGATGCAAATGGGTGCCGGGCAAAGCCAGCACGGACGCCCAATCGGGCACACCGCCCTCCGGCCACACATCGCCCAAAAGGTTCAACATGATGGACGGGCTGTGCTGACGCGGTTGCACCAAGGGCAAGCCCGCCAGCGTGCGCACCTGCAGATGGAACTGCGACACATCACAGGCGTCCATGCTGTAGTGGCCGCTGTTGTGGGGGCGCGGCGCCATCTCGTTGACCACCAAGCCACCCAAGCCTGCGGCGGCGGGGTGGGATTCGTCCAGCACGAAGAATTCCACGCACAGCACACCAACGTAGTTCACGCCGCTTGCTATCGATTTCGCAGCAGCCACCGCACGTTCGGCGAGCGCTGGAGGCATATTTCCTTCATAAACCTCGGTGACTGCCAGAATGCCGTCGCGATGCAGATTGCGCTGCACCGGCAGGTTCACGCAGGCGCCATCGGCACCGCGCGCCACGATGACGCTGCACTCCCAATGCAGGGGCAGCATCTTTTCCAGCACGCAGGGCACCTGTTTCAGGTCGGCCCACGCGGCGGCCAGCTCGGCAGGCGTCTTCACACGGACCTGGCCTTTGCCGTCGTAGCCCATGCGGGCGGTTTTCAGAATCCCAGGGAGCAAGTTGGCGTCAATGGCGGCCAATTGCTCCGCTGTTTCAATCACCGCGTAGGGCGCACAAGGCACGCCACATTCCACAAAGTGCGCTTTTTCCGCCGCACGGTCCTGGGCAATCGCCACGGCGGCCCCGCTGGGCGCCACGGGCCGGCTTTGTGCCAGCTGGTTCAGGGCCTCGGCCGGAACATTTTCAAACTCAGTGGTGATGGCGGCAGACACGGCGGCCAATCGGGCCAGCCCCTCTGCATCGCTGTAGGCCGTCTGCACATGGTGATGGCTGATACGGCCTGCCGGGCTGGTGGCATCCGGGTCCAGCACTGCAGTGAAAAACCCCATTTGTTGCGCAGCATGGGCAAACATGCGGCCGAGTTGGCCGCCGCCCATGACGCCCAGCGTCATTTCCTGTGAACCGCCCAGCCCTTGTGCAGGCGTTGACTGTGCGGCCATTACGCGTCGCTGCCGGTCACCGGCAGGGTCATGTTGCGGGCGGTCTGGGTCTGGTCGACGCGGAATGCGTCCAGCTCCATGCGCAGGTCGGGGTTTTCGTTGGCCAGGAGCGCCACCGCAAACAAGGCCGCGTTCGCCGCACCGGCGTTGCCGATGGCAAACGTGGCGACCGGAATGCCCTTGGGCATTTGCACGATGCTGTGCAAGGAGTCGACCCCCGAGAGCGCCTTGCTCTGCACCGGCACACCCAGTACGGGCACCGTGGTTTTGGCTGCCAGCATGCCAGGTAGGTGGGCCGCGCCGCCAGCACCGGCGATGATGGCTTTGAGGCCCCGGCCTGCGGCGGCCTCAGCGTAGCGGAACATGTCGTCGGGCATGCGGTGGGCGGAAATGACGCGCGCCTCAAAGCCGATACCAAACTGTTGGAGAATCTGGACTGCGTGTTGCATGGTGTCCCAATCCGAGTTGGAACCCATGACGACGCCGATTTGAATTGATTTCATTGTTGAATTTTACTTTTTCACCCCGAGCTACCTTCCCATGATCGACGTCACCCTAGAAAACTTCGAAACCGAAGTCATCGCCGCCTCCCACCAGGTGCCCGTTCTGGTCGATTTCTGGGCGCCTTGGTGTGGGCCTTGCAAAACACTCGGACCGCTGCTGGAAAAGGTGGAAGCCGACTACGGCGGCCGCTTCAAGCTGGTGAAAATCGACTCTGACCAGGAGCAACAGCTCGCCCAGGCTTTCGGCATCCGGAGCATTCCTACTTGCGTGTTGATGATCAACGGCAAGCCCGCCGATGGTTTCATGGGCGCAGTGCCCGAGAGCAAACTCAAGGAGTTTCTGGACAAGCACGTGCCGACAGAAGAAGTGCTGGAAGCAGAAGCCGATGTGGAAGATGCCCAATCTTTGGCCCAAGCAGGTGACCCACGCGCGGCCCTGCAAAAGCTGCATGAAGCGCTGACCCTGAACCCCGGCAACGATGACGCCCGCTATGACTACGTCAAGCTGCTGATCGAGAACGACATGATCGAAGACGCCGAGGCCGCTTTGGCCCCGACGCTGGCCTACATCCCCAAACAGCAGCGCTTTGAAGCCTTGGCGCAGTTTCTGGATGCCATCAAGTTCGTACTGACCGACGACAAAGGCCTGTGGACCCCTGCCCAGTTTGACGAAGTGATTGCATCCAACAAGCGGGACTTCGACACCCGCCTGGCCAAGGCCCGCGTGCTCATGGTGGGCGGCGACTGGACCGGCTCCATGGATGAGCTGCTGGAAATCATCATGCGTGACAAGGCATGGAACAACGAAGTGCCCCGCAAAACCTTTGTGGCGATTCTCGAGTTGCTTACCCCGCCCAAGCCCAAAGCGGACCCGGCTGCTGCCGGTAAAACAGCAGGGGGCATCGAGGTGCTAGGCAAAGTGGTGGCCGAGCAAGACCCGCAGGCGCAGCTGGTGGCCAGTTACCGCCGCAAGCTGAGCATGGCACTGAACTGACACCGCGCTTGCCCCACACAAACCGCCAGATGGCGGTTTTTTTGTTTCAGGGCCGATGGCCGCTTCAGTGGAAGCCTGTCACATTTCAAGTTTCTTTCATTCAACCTGCGCGCTAACCCCATTGCGGGGCTAGCCCCCTGACAGCACGATACCGGCATGGATGTGTTGTTGGTTGAAGACGATCTGGATCTGGTGGATGCCTTGGGGCGTGTACTCGCATCGCGCGGGTTCAAGCCGGTGTGCTGTGCCGACGGGCATGAAGCGCTGGCATGGATGCGCAAACGGAACTTCGACGCGGTCATCTTGGACCTGAGCCTGCCAGGGCTGGACGGTCTGGACGTATTGCAACGCATGCGCGACCTTGGATTGCGCCTGCCGGTGCTGGTAGTCACGGCCCGCGCCTCCATCGGCGAGCGGGTCACCGGACTGACCCTCGGCGCCGATGACTACCTGACCAAACCTTTCGACACCGAGGAACTGGTGGCTCGCCTGCGTGCCCTGATGCGACGTAGCCAGGGCATCGAAGACTTCCGTTGCGGGCACTTGCAGCTCGACATGAACCAGGGACTGTTCTTGCGATCAGGGCGCCCTTTGGACATTGCCCCTCGGGAAAGCGCGATGTTGCGCGCCTTGATCACCAAGCCGGGCCGCCCGGTATCCAAAGATGACTTGTATCAGGCCATCTTCGGTGACGATGCCAGCCATCAAAGCGATGCCATCGACCTGCTTGCGCACCGTTTGCGCAAACGCTTAGCAGGCAGTGGTGCCGCCTTATTGACGATGCGCGGTATCGGCTACCTTCTGGTGGACGAACTGGGCCACGACAGCAAGGATCCGGCATGACCCAGACCAACGGCAAGGCCGCCCAATCCATGCGGAAGCAGCTATTGCTGATGTTCGTGATCTGCACCGGACTGGGGGGAGCGCTCGGCGCCATCGGATCCACTACACCGTGGATTTCTGTGTGCATTGCGCTGGCGGGTGCACCAACTCTGTGGTGGCTGGCGGGGCATTGTCTGCGGCCACTACAAGAACTAACAACCACCGTAGCTAGCCGTCAACCCCAGGAAACAACGCCCTTGGGACATACGCCGGCCGTAGAGTTGGAACCCATCGTGCGCGCCCTGAATGTGCAATGGCAACAACAACGGGATGCCTTGGAGCAACAGCAGCGCTTCATTGCGGAAGCCTCTCACCAGTTGCGCACACCGTTGGCGGTGCTGAAAACCCAAGTGCAAGGTGTCACGTCCGGGGAGCTTCCGGCCTCTGACACCCTGCCCAAAATGCTGCGTACGCTGAATCGCGCAAGCCATCTGGCGAATCAATTGCTGTCGCAGGCGAAGGTGGAGCAAAAGGTCCGGCACGCCCAGTGGAGCTTGGTGGATATGCATCACCTTGCCAGCGAAATTCTGGTCGAGTTTGCCCCCTTGATCGCCCGCAAGCAGTTGGAAGTATCTTTGGACGCCGAACCCGTGCGGCTCATGAGCGACAGCTGGCTTATCGGTGAATTGCTGCGCAATCTGTTAGCCAATGCGATTCGCCAGTCCACGGCGGGCGCCAGTCTGGGCGTAGTCATACGCCATCTGCCGGACGAGATGGAGCTTCTCGTCTGGGACAACGCTGGAGGGTTGGACGAGGCAGTCCGGGAGCGCCTGTTCCAGCCCTTCGAATCCGCCAGCGGAGGCACCGGAGTGGGCTTGGGCCTGTCGATCTGCAAGCAAATCGCTGTATCCATGCACGCGACGCTGGACCTCTACAACCGTATCCAACAAGGCGCAGTGGTGGGGGTTGACGCCGTCGTCCGCTGGCCCCGGCCTGCGCATGCCATGGCACAAGACACAGCAGTACCAGACCGAACGATGCCGCATGCGGCCTTGTCGAAAGCCACTTTGAGGATGCCAGCATGAGGCCCGGTCTGGAAATCCGCGGGGTGACCAAGACCTATGCCAATGGCTATAGGGCCCTGCACGGGGTGGATGTGCATATCCCGGATCGCCGGTTGACGACTCTACTTGGCCCCTCCGGATGCGGCAAAACTACGCTGCTACGCCTTGTGGCCGGACTGGAAACACCCGACGAGGGGCAGCTGATTTTTCACGGGGAGGACGTCACTTCCAAAAGCGCCGAACAACGGGACCTCAGTCTGGTGTTTCAGAGCTACGCCCTGTTTCCCTACCAGAGCGTGGAAGAAAACGTCTGCTATGGCTTGCGCATGCAAGGCCTGTCTGCGGCGAGCCAGCGCGAGCGTTGTACCCAGGCCCTGACGCTGGTCGGTCTGCAAGGCTTGGAAGATCGCATGCCGCATGAGTTGTCCGGCGGTCAGCAACAACGCACCGCATTGGCTCGCGCACTCGCATTGCAGCCCCGTATCTTGTTGCTGGATGAGCCTCTCTCCAACCTCGACAGCAACTTGCGACGCCATATCCGTGAAGACATCCGCTCCCTGCAACAGAGGCTGGATCTGACAGTGCTGTATGTCACCCACGACCATGCAGAAGCCATGTCGGTCAGTGACCGCGTCGTCGTCATGCAAGAGGGCAGGATTGCGCAAATCGGCTCACCGCGGGATCTTTATGAACGTCCCCTGTCAGAGTTCGTTGCTGCCTTCATGGGTGACGCTGCCACATTTGACGCCGAGGTGGACGCCCGGGGCGTTGTACATCTGGGCCCCTTGCAGATAGGTCCTGACCCCGGGCTGCGTCGTGGCGCGGTGCGTATCGTTGTGCGACCGCACGCCTGGCGAATCGCACCGGCCAGCTCGGCCGGATTACCGGGCAAGGTTTTACGGAGCGCCTTTCTAGGCCCCTCTACGGAGGTCTGGGTGCACACCACCTTGGGCGAGATATTGGTGCTTATTCCGTCACCGAGCGCGGCCTATGCCTGCGGCGCCCCGGTCAGCTTGTTTTTGTCAGCGCAGGGGGTCAGCGTGCTGTTGCCCTCCATTTTTCCAAACTCACCAGAACCCTTGTTTCAACACTAAAGGAGACTTTCATGAAGAAAACCCACCTGATCGCCGCTGCATGTATCGCGCTCTCTCAAGCCAGCGTTTATGCCCAATCCGGCAGCGAGGTCAACATCATTTGCTCGGGCCAAGCGCCATGGTGCAGCATGATTGCCGTCACCTTCGAGAAGAGCCAGGGCATCAAGGTCAACATGACACTCAAGGGCTCAGGCGAAGCCGTCGCCCAACTCATGGCCGAAAAAGCAAACCCCAAGACAGACATCTTTTTCGGGGGCACTGGGGACCCTCACCTGGTGGCTGCCGAACAAAACTTGACTCAGGAATACAAGTCGCCGCTGCTGCCGAAGTTGTACGACTGGGCGCAAAAGCAGGCCGCACAGTCCGGCTACAAGACGGTCGGCATTTATTCCGGACCTTTGGGTTTTGGATACAACACCGAGCTGATTGCCAAGAAGAAGCTGCCCATCCCGAAGACGTGGGCTGATCTGATCAAGCCTGAGTACAAAGGCGAAATCCAATCCGCCAACCCGTCCTCCAGTGGTACGGCATACACCATGATTGCCACGCTGGTGCAGCTGATGGGAGAAGACAAGGCATTTGACTATCTTGCCAAGCTGCACAAAAACATTGCCACCTATCAACGCTCCGGCGTAGGCCCCATCAAGGCCGTGGCACGTGGCGAAGCCGCAATTTCCATCAGCTTTGTGCACGACGGCCCCGGTGAAAAGGCCCAAGGCTTCCCCCTGGAGACCATCACACCGTCCGATGGCACAGGAGCGGAGATCGGCTCGATGTCCATCGTGCGCGGTGCGCGCAACCTGGAAGCGGCGAAGAAGTTTTATGACTGGGCTTTGACGCCGGGCGCACAGGCTCTGGGCGCTGCCACGCTGCAGTTCCAGCTGCCCTCCAACCGGGAAACCAAGGTGGACCCCCGCGTACCGGACTTCCGCAAAATCAAGATGATCGACTACGACTATGCCAAGTACGGCCAGTCCGCAGAGCGCAAGCGCCTGATTCAGCGCTGGGAACGCGATGTGAACGGCCAGTCCCGCTAATCCCGCATTCCCTGCTAACCCGCCCGCCGCTGCGTTCTGCAGCAGGCCGGGCCCTGCCTCACGCTGGATGACATGAACACTTTTCACCCGTGGCGAACCCGCCGCGTCATTGCCCTTTGGGCCGCCCTTGGCGCTGCGGCCTTTGTGCTGCTGCCCTGGTATTTTCTTCAACGAGGGAGCCTCTTGGAGGCCCTGCCCGGCCTGTGGGGCGCCGCTGCCAGTGCCAACGGCTGGACTCAAATGAGCAGCCATGCCCGCCCCTGGCTGGGGGTGGGCATGGCAGGACTACTACTGGCAGCCTCCGCTGTATTCACTCATACACCGCGCCGCCAGGGTCTGTTGTTGTGCAGTGGCGCTGGCCTGGGTCTGGCAGGGCTGGTCTTCAGCGGATTTGCCATCGGTATGGTGGGGTGGACTTGGGATTGGCTCACTGCATTGGCAGGCGCCACGGACTACACCCAGCCGGGCATGGGGTGGGGCGCCATGGTGTTGATAGTGAGCCTGCTGGCACTGCTCTCCATCGGCGTAGCACGTCTAGGAGGATTCAAGGGTGACGCCTTCGTAGCCGGTGCCGTGTTGTGTTGTACCGCCTTGCTGGCGCTGTTTGTGGTGTACCCGGTTCTCAAGTCCTTGATTGGCAGCGTGCTCAATGACGAGGGACTATTCTCCATCAGCGCCCTGTGGGACCGGATCGGCACTGCCCGCATCTGGGGCCTCGGATGTATCAGTGGCCAAGGCCGTTGCGGTGTAGCTTGGAACACTCTGGGTCTCGCACTGCTCACAGCCGCCGGGACCACATTCCTGGGTACCTTGATCGCACTCTGGGCAGAGCGGGAAGCAAAAGCATTAGCCAAGCCGCTCAACATTCTGGCCATGTTGCCCATCATCACACCGCCGTTTGTTGTGGGCTTGGGGCTGATTTTGTTGTTTGGGCGTGCCGGGCTCTTCAATCAATATCTGGAATGGGCTTTTGGCATTGAGCCCACGCGCTGGTTTTATGGTTTCTTCGGTGTCTGGCTGGCGCAGTTGTTCGCCTTCACCCCTATTGCCTTCATGATCATGCGCGGTGTGGTGCAAGGCGTGAGCCCTTCCATGGAGGAAGCCTCCCAGACCCTGCGCGCCAGTCGCATGCAGACTTTTTGGACCGTCACCCTGCCTTTGCTCAAGCCGGGCTTGGCCAATGCATTTTTGGTGGGATTCATCGAGAGCATGGCGGACTTCGGGAACCCGATCGTAGTCGGCGGGCAGTTCGCCGTACTGTCGACAGAAATCTTCTTTGCCATTGTGGGAGCGTCCCTGGACCCGGGAATGGCCGCGGCCTTGTCGCTGATCCTGACGGTGTTTGCCCTTGCAGTCTTCTTCATCCAGCGCAGGGTTCTTGGCAAAGGCAGTTTCACCACGGTTGCCGGCAAGGGCGATGCAGGTTTGCCCATGCCCCTCCCCGCAGGTATCCGCAAGCTATGCCTGGGTGTGGCAGGTCCCTGGCTGGTGTTCACACTGGTGGTGTACCTCTTTGCCTTCGCCGGTGGTTTCGTCCAGACCTGGGGGCGTGACTACACGCTCACACTGAATCACTTCCGCACTGCCTTTGATGTGCAATGGGGAGACTACGGTGTGGTCTGGGCAGGTACTGCCTGGAACTCGCTGTTCACCACCGTGTCGCTGGCAGCCATGGCGGCACCTTTGTGCGCGGGCCTCGGCCTGCTGATTGCCTGGTTGCTGGCGCGCGCGGAGTTCCGGGGCAAGGCCAGTTTCGAATTCTCTGCACTTTTGACTTTTGCAGTTCCGGGCACGGTGCTTGGTGTCAGCTACATCTTGGCGTTCAACGTACCGCCTGTGGAGCTGACGGGTACCGGGCTGATCATCGTCTTGTGCTTTGTGTTCCGCAACCTGCCTGTAGGGGTACGTGCAGGGACTGCCGCCTTCAAGCAATTGGATCGCTCACTGGACGAAGCGTCTCTGATGCTGCGCGCTAACACCCTCACTACCTTACGCCTGGTGGTATTGCCCCTCATCAAATCGGCGCTGGTAGCAGCACTGGTGTATTCGTTTGTACGCTCCATCACCACCGTGTCTGCCGTGATCTTCCTGGTTACGGCGCAGTACGAGCTGTCCACCACTTACATCATCGGCCGCGTAGGCAATGGTGACTACGGTGTGGCGTTGGCGTATTGCACGGTGCTGATCCTGCTCATGTCCTGCAGCACCCTCTTGGTCCAAGCCCTAGTGGGTGAACGCAAACTCGGCCGCCGCAACGCTGCGACTGCTCATTGAAATAATTACGGATGACGACTTCCATGAACAACACAGGCATTTCTTTCCGTCAAGTCTCCAAGCGCTACGGCGGCGCCCAAAGCCCTCTGGTGGTCAACGCGATCGACTTTCATGTTCCCAAAGGGACGCTGACCACCATCCTCGGCCCGTCCGGCTGTGGCAAGACCACCACCCTGCGCATGATCGCCGGGCTGGAGTCGCCCTCCAGCGGCCAAATTTTCATTGACGGCCGCGATGTCACCCACCTGGGGCCGGCGGAGCGCAACGTAAGCATGGTCTTTCAGAGCTATGCCTTGTTCCCCCACATGTCGGTGCTGGAGAACGTGTCCTACGGACTTAACGTGAGCGGCGTACCCAAACAGGAGGTGAGCGAACGTGCCCGCTCAGCCATGGCCATCGTAGGCCTGGGGGGGTACGAGAGCCGCTACCCCGCAGAACTGTCTGGGGGGCAACAGCAACGCGTGGCATTGGCACGTGCGCTGGTGCTGGAGCCCTCTGTGCTTTTGTTTGATGAGCCGCTGTCCAACCTGGACGCACGCTTGCGCCGGTCCATGCGCGAAGAAATCAGGGCACTGCAACAGCGGCTGAAACTGACGGTGGCTTACGTGACCCATGACCAGAGCGAAGCCTTGGCCGTCAGCGACCAGATCATTGTGATGAACGGAGGGCAGATTGCACAGGCCGGAAGCCCACGCGAACTTTACGAGAACCCGCAAACTGAATTTGTTGCAGGCTTCATGGGCGAAGCAGTGTTGCTCAATGGCCAATGCCTGGAAAACGGCTCTGTGGAATTGGGCCCCTTGACGCTCTCAACACCGCGTCGCTTGAACGCAGGCCCGGTAAAAGTGGCGATTCGCCCCGAAGCATGGTCCGTCCATCCCGGACACAGCTCGGGCCTGCAAGGCACCGTAAGCAAAGCGGCCTACTTGGGGAGCTTTCAGGAGTTGACGGTAGAGACCGTTTTAGGGCCCATCTTCGTCGTGGCCTCGGATGCCCAAGGCCACTGGTCCCCCCAAGACGATGTCACCTTGAACATCGCTCAAAGGGGCGTTTCCGTCGTAGCAGCTTGAGCAGCGATCAGGTCGTCAAGCGCTGCAGGGCTTCGCGGTACTTGTCGGCCGTCTTCTCAATCACCTCGCGGGGCACGCGGGGTGCCGGGGGGGTTTTGTCCCAGGGCTTGCCATCCACCAGCGCTTGCTCCAGCCAGTCGCGCACGAACTGCTTGTCGTAGCTGGGCGGGTTGGTACCGACTTGGTAACTTTCCACCGGCCAGTAGCGGCTGGAGTCCGGTGTCAGCACTTCATCCATCAGGGTCAGGGTACCGTCTTTGTCCAAACCAAATTCGAACTTGGTGTCGGCAATGATGATGCCCTTGGTCAAGGCGAACTCAGCGGCCACCTTGTAAATCTGGATGCTGAGATCGCGGATGCGGGTAGCCAAATCCAATCCGATCATCTCCACGGTTTTCTCGAAAGTGATGTTCTCGTCGTGGTCACCGACTGCAGCCTTGGCGGCCGGGGTGTAAATCGGCTCAGGCAACTTGCTGGCGTTTTGCAGGCCGGCGGGCAATGGCACACCGCAAACCGCGCCGTTGTGCTGGTATTCCTTCCAGCCGCTGCCTGCCAGATAGCCCCTCACCACGGCTTCGACAGGCAGGGGCTTGAGGCGCTTGACCAGCATGGAGCGACCCGCGACCTGCGCCGCTTCGGCAGGTGTTACAGCGCTTTCAGGCGCATCGCCAGTCAGATGGTTAGGACAGACGTCCGCCCCGTTCTTGCCCAGCTTCTCAAACCAGAACAAGGCCATCTGGGTCAGAAGCGCGCCCTTACCGGGAATGGGCTCGCCCATGATCACGTCAAACGCAGACAAACGGTCGCTGGCCACCATCAGGATGCGGTCTTCACCCACAGCATAGTTATCGCGTACCTTGCCACGAGCGAGCAAGGGAAGGGACAAGGCGGAGGTGTGCAAAGCTGAAGTCATGGCGTCCACAAAAGTAAAAAGGCTTCGCCCCGGAATGGAAGGCGAGGCCTTGGATTATCGCAAGTTCGAGGGTTGCGCAAATGCTGGGCTATCGACTCACAGGGACGAAATCGCTCTTTCTCCCTACGCCGTTGCGTTTTGTTTCTGAGATGGAGGCGAGATTGATGTGTCTAAAAACAAGGCCATAAGCATTGGCGTCCCATGATCCTGCCTTCTTGAACTCCTGGCTGTAGTAGAGCGTACTGTTGTCAGATTGACCGGTACCAAACCAATATGACACAGCGCTTGCATTGCCACCACTACCGAAGACATAAATCACCTTGACCGAGCCATTCTGTGCCAGCTTCAGCGCGATATTCCGGTACCACTCTTCCTGCACATCTGGCGGTACTCCGACTGGATTCACAGTATCCAGCAATGAATCTGATGCAAGGATGAAATGCCGAGCGTCGCTCTGACGTAAACATATTGACGAAGTTCCACGAACCAAGAACTGATGGGCTGAGCTGGCATGCCCGAGAGCAGTCATCGTGCCCGTTGGTAAGGGCAGCTTTCCAGCCAATTGCTGGACATTTTTACTGGACGCATTGAGTGGGGGAACACATCTATTTACTTCTTCGCCAATGCTTTGGCTTGTAATCTCAACGGCTTTAAAACGACTTTCTACACTTATCTTTGCAAGGGGAACATAGTCGTTCGGAGGCGAAAAGTATCGTGGTTTAGCGGTCTCGCATCCAACCAAAAAAATCAACGTCCCGAGCATGAACCCTACGAACCCACGTCGCATATTGTCTCCCCGCATTTATAGAAAAGTGCGGGGAGTCTAACTCCCTCGACCTCATAAAAAATGGCCGCACAAGCGGCCATTGCTAGATCGAACTTGAGGACTTCAAGCCACAGCCATGTCCTGCACCACTTGCGCCAACTCACCGCGGGCGTATTGCCCTGCGACGACTTGCAGGCTATGGCCCTTGATGCTGGCAGCTCGACCTTCGCAACCGAACTCGATGTAACGCTGCTTGCAAAGCTGCTTGGCTGCCTCACGGGCGGGCTTGAGCCACTCGCGGGCATCGAACTTTTCAGGGTTCTCGAACATGAACTTGCGCACAGCAGCGGTCATAGCCATGCGGATGTCCGTGTCGATGTTGACTTTACGCACTCCGAAAGGAATAGCGCGCTGCACCTCTTCCACCGGCACGCCCCATGTCTGAGCCATCTTGCCTCCATACTGGTTGATGGCTGCCAACAGGTCTTGGGGTACGGCGCTGGAGCCGTGCATCACCAAATGGGTATTGGGGATACGGGCGTGGATTTCCTTGATGCGCTCGATGGCCAGAATATCGCCTGTAGGCTGGCGGGTGAACTTGTAAGCGCCGTGGCTGGTGCCAATAGCAATGGCCAAGGCGTCCAGCTGGGTTCGCTTGACGAATTCAGCGGCTTCTTCAGGGTCTGTCAGAAGTTGTTCGCGGGTCATGACAGCATCGGTCCCGTGGCCGTCTTCCTTGTCGCCCTTCATGGTCTCCAGGGAGCCGAGGCAGCCCAGCTCACCTTCCACCGTCACGCCCAGCTTGTGGGCCATGTCGACCACCTTGCGGGTGACTTCGACGTTGTACTCAAAACTGGCGATCGTTTTGCCGTCAGCCTCCAAGGAGCCGTCCATCATCACGGAGCTGAAGCCCAGGTCGATGGCGCCTTGGCACACGGCAGGGCTTTGGCCATGGTCCTGGTGCATCACCACGGGGATGGTGGGGTAGCTTTCCACAGCGGCCTGAATCAGGTGCTTGAGAAAGTGCTCACCGGCATATTTGCGGGCGCCGGCGCTGGCTTGCATGATCACAGGAGCGCCGGTTTCTTTGGCCGCCTCCATGATGGCCTGAACCTGCTCCAGGTTGTTGACGTTGAACGCTGGAATCGCATAGTTATGCGTTGCAGCGTGGTCCAAAAGCTCGCGCATGGAAACGAGTGCCATTTTTCTATCCCCAGGAAGTTAATAACCTGCAGCGGCCAATTCATGTAACCGCTTGGTAACTTGTACCGTTGCCGGATTCTAACCGCCGAGGGTTAACCCGCCTAATCAGGCCTCACGCGGGCACAAAAAAGGGAGCCACAGCTCCCTTTTTTGTGATCGCCAAGCTGCAATCAGCTGACTGCGCAGATCTTGAGCATGTTGGTACCACCCGGAGCACCCATGGGTTCGCCACAAGTAATGGCGTAAATGTCGCCCTTTTGCACAATGCTGCGGGTCTTGAGGTGCTTTTCGGCATCCATCAATGCGGTGTCGCGGTCGGCGCTGGTGCCCATCAACAAGGGACGCACATTGCGATACAGCGTCATCTTGCGCTGGGTGCTGACCTTGGGGGTCAGCGCGTAAATCGGCACATGGATCAGGTGACGGCTCATCCACAAAGCGGTGCTTCCGCTGTCTGTCATCGCCACAATGGCTTTGGCACCCAGGTGGTGAGCAGTGAACAAAGCGCCCATGGCAATCGACTGGTCAATGCGGGTAAAAGTCTTTCCGGTGAAGTCCGCATCCAGCTTGACCATCTCACTGCTTTCGGCAGCCAGACAGATCTTGGCCATCTCGATCACGGTTTCCAGCGGATATTTGCCGGCCGCAGTTTCAGCGGACAACATGACGGCGTCCGTGCCATCCAGCACCGCGTTAGCCACGTCGCTCACCTCGGCGCGGGTAGGCACCGGATTGGTGATCATGGACTCCATCATCTGGGTGGCGGTAATCACCACTTTGTCGTGCTCGCGGGCCAGCTTGATCATGCGCTTTTGCAGCGCAGGCACGGCGGCGTTGCCAACTTCCACCGCGAGGTCACCTCGGGCGACCATGATGCCGTCGGAGGCGAGGAGAATTTCTTCCAGCTTTGGAATCGCCTCGGCGCGTTCAATCTTCGCGATCAGGCCGGGCTTATGGTTGTATTCAGCCGCTGCCACATTGCACAACTGGCGAGCCATTTCCATATCAGTGGCGTTTTTGGGAAAGCTCACCGCCACGTAATCCGCCTGGAAACTCATCGCAGTGCGGATGTCCTCCATGTCTTTGCCGGTCAGGGCGGGAGCGGTCAATCCGCCACCCTGCTTGTTGATGCCCTTGTTGTTAGACAACTCGCCACCGAGCTTGACGGTGGTGTGCACCTGGTCGCCGATCACAGCGTCCACAGTGATGACGATCAAGCCGTCATTGAGTAACAAAACATCGCCGGCCTTCACTTCCTGGGGGAGGGACTTGTAGTCCAAGCCGACGGCATCAATATCACCCAGTTCGGTACGGCCGGCATCCAGAACAAACTTCTGACCCTGCTCCAGAAACACCTTGCCTTCAGCAAACTTGCCGACGCGGATCTTGGGGCCTTGCAGGTCGGCCATGATGGCAACTTCGCGGCCGGCACGCTGTGCTGCTTCACGGACCAAACGGGCGCGGTCGATGTGGTCCTGGGCTTTGCCGTGGCTGAAATTCAGACGAACCACGTTCACGCCGGCGCGGATCATCTGCTCCAGAATGGCGGCATCGCTGGAGGCGGGTCCGAGGGTGGCAACAATTTTGGTGGCGCGGCGCGGCATATGTCTGTCTCCTAGAGGTAGTTACCTATTTTCACATGCTTGTATGTATCCCGGTTACATGCAGGGCACAAGATGTTTTTGCGGTGGCGGGTAAGTACCAAGCGGCTTGTCTGACAACCCATGATGGAATGGTGCCCTTTTCGTCTTCATTCACCCACCTGCCCAAACCATGAACGCCGCTGCCACCCACACTGCTGCCCTGCTGGACAGCACCCACGGCAAGCCCAAGGTTCTGGTAGTAGACGACCAACCCCTGCCCATGGAATTGCTGGTGCAGACCCTGTGCGACGACTACCAGCTCTACATGGCCACCAGTGGCGAGCAGGCTTTGGCACTTTGTCGCAGTGATCCGCCGGACCTGGTGCTGCTGGATGTGCTGATGCCGGGGATGGACGGCTTCTCAGTGTGCAAGGCGCTCAAGGCCAACCCGGCGACTGCCGCCATACCGGTGATTTTTGTGACAGCCCGCGCCGACCCCGGACAGGAAACCC
The DNA here is from genome assembly GCF_059769165.1 of Curvibacter sp. Hmag1.1. Taxonomy (NCBI): domain Bacteria; kingdom Pseudomonadati; phylum Pseudomonadota; class Betaproteobacteria; order Burkholderiales; family Comamonadaceae; genus Curvibacter; species Curvibacter sp. Hmag1.1. The sequence continues at coordinate 2,265,827 of NZ_JBMBGX010000002.1, read as the reverse complement.
ATGGCCTGAGCCTGGGGGCGGTGGACTTTATTGCCAAGCCCATCAACCCTGCCGTAGTGCGCGCCAGGGTGCATACCCACCTCACACTCAAGTTCCAGGCCGACATGCTCAAAAAGCTGGTGCTTCTGGACGGCCTGTCAGGCGTGTTCAACCGGCGCTATTTCGACCAGCAGCTGGCATCAGAGTGGGGGCGCTCCACCCGCAGCGGCTTACCGCTCTCCTTGATTCTGGTGGACGTAGACCATTTCAGCGCCTACAACACGCGCTATGGGCATCAGGCTGGTGATGATTGCCTGCGTCTAATCGCCGTGGCACTCAAGGGTGTGCTGCGACGACCGGCTGACCTGGTGGCCCGGTTTGCCGGGGAGGAATTTGCATGCCTGCTGCCGGACACCTCGCCTGCCGACGTCCGCAAGCTGGCCAATGACATGGCCGAGCGCGTGCGCGATCTGGGCCAGCTGCAGCCGGGCCATACCGCCATGCAACACATCACCGTGAGCATCGGGCTGGTGACACGCACCCATGCCGCGGCGGGACAGGTTGACGGCTTTTTGCAAGAAGTCAGCGCCCAACTCGCGCTGGCCAAAGCCAGCGGGCCCGGCCAGATACGCAGCACGGTGATGCAGGGCACGCCAGCCGCCACTGCGGTCTGAATGGCATGGAGAGCCCTAAAGAAAAAGGCACTTTTGATTACATACCAAAAGTGCCTTTTGCGCCCGATTTGTATGCGCGGGCAGCTACATATTTAGGAGCAATCAGCCCGCTGCACGCTTGCCCAGAATTTCAAAGGCCGGCAGGGTTTTGCCTTCCAGAACTTCAAGGAAAGCACCGCCGCCGGTGGAGATGTAACCCACCTGCTTTTCGATGCCGTATTTGGCAATCGCGGCCAGTGTGTCACCACCACCGGCAATGCTGAAGGCGCTGCTCTCGGCAATAGCGTGCGCGATCACTTTGGTACCGTTCTCAAAGGCCGCGAACTCAAACACGCCGACCGGGCCGTTCCACACAATGGTGCCGGCCTTCTTGAGTTGCTCGGCCAAGGCTTGGGCGGTTTGGGGGCCGATGTCCAGAATCAGGTCGTCGTCTGCCACCTCGGTCGCGGCCTTGATGGTGGCGGGCGCATCGGCCGCAAAGGTTTTGGCAGTCACCACGTCGGTCGGGATGGGCACCGCAGCGCCACGCGCCTTCATGGCTTCGATCACAGCGGTGGCTTCGGCCAGCAAATCAGGCTCAGCCAGGCTCTTGCCGATTTTCAGACCTGCCGCCAGCATGAAGGTGTTGGCAATGCCGCCGCCCACGATGAGCTGGTCCACATTGGCGGCCAGGCTCTTGAGAATGGTGAGCTTGGTGGACACTTTGGAGCCGGCCACGATGGCCACCAGAGGGCGCTTGGGCGCCAGCAGGGCTTTGGAGATGGCATCCATTTCAGCAGCCAGCAGGGGGCCGGCGCAGGCAATGGGCGCGAACTGGGCGATGCCGTAGGTCGAGGCTTCTGCCCGGTGGGCGGTGCCGAAGGCATCGTGCACAAAGATGTCGCACAGCGCTGCCATTTTCTTGGCGAGTTCTTCATTGTTCTTTTTCTCACCCTTGTTGACGCGGCAGTTTTCCAGCATCACCAGCTGGCCGGGAGCAACCGTTACATCGTCGGTCCAGTTCGCCAGCACCGGAATCTCACGGCCCATCAGCTCGCCCATGCGCTGGGCGACGGGTGCCAAAGAGTCTTCGGGCTTGAACTCGCCCTCGGTGGGGCGGCCCAAGTGGCTGGTCACCATCACGGCGGCACCGGCTTTCAGGGCCATTTCGATGCAGGGAATGCTGGCGCGGATGCGGGTGTCCTCGGTGATGTCGCCTGCGTCGTCCTGGGGAACGTTCAGGTCCGCGCGGATAAACACGCGCTTGCCGGCCACTTGGCCTTGGGCCACCAGATCGGAGAAACGGATCACTTGCATGGGGTCAACCTCGGAAGAATGGGAATGGAAAAACAGGCTCAGAGTCCGCATGGAGCGGCAACAGCCCGCATTGTAGGAGTGCGCTCTGTACCGGACCCTGCGTATCGACAACGTAACGGCAACGTACCGCGCTTGTCTGTGTGGGGCCGGTCAGCCCTGCGCCCTACCAGCCCAGCCCTACGTGCAGCGGCAGGTACACCGCCATCCCCGACAGAATGGTGCCCAATACCGCCTGCCCTTGACCGCGCCGCCAGAAGAAATAAGCCAGACCGCCTGCGACCGCATAGAGGCGGGCATCTTTCAGGGTGTGAATCATCTGGCCTTGCAACATCACGATCTCCGGCACGATGACCGCAGACAAGGCTGCAATCGGTGCGTATTGAAGCCCCCGTTGCGCCCACGTCGGCATAACCCAGTCTTTGTCAAAAATGAAGAAAAACGAGCGCGCGACCACGGTCACACAGGCCAGCCCCAGGATGGTGAGCACCGTCCATACATCGGTGTTCGCCAACCAGTTGGCCATCAGGCCACCCGCCGTTCTTCGGTAGCTGCAGAAATGCGCGCTTCCAGGAGCAAACACACCGTCACAGCGGCAGCAATGGCGACCAGAATATTGAGCTTGAGCGGCAAGGCAAAGGCGGCCACCGCCGCCGACCCTGCCACCCCGGCAGATACCCAACGCATGCGGGTGTTGGCCAACGATGCCAACATGCCTACCAAAGCCAGAATGCCGGCAAAACCCAAGCCCCACGAAGTGGGAACAAAGTTGGCCAGAATCACGCCCACCACACTGCTCGTGACCCAGCTCGCCCAGTTGATGCCTCCGTTGCCTGCCAGATAAGCCATCTGCGCTGCGCGCTCGTCCGTGTTGGCGCCGGGTTGGGGATAGTGCTTGGTGAACAACACGTAGGTCAAATCAGCAGACAGGTAACCCGTTACCAGACGTTGCCAGCGCGGCAAGTGCATCAGGTAGGGCCGCAAATGCGCACTGAACACCACAAACCGAAGATTCACACAAAACCCGGTCGCCAGAATCACCCACATGGGAGCGCCCGCCTGAATCAGCGGCATGGCCGCCAACTGTGAACTACCAGCAAAGACCGTAGTGGCCATGAGCAGCGCTTCCACGGTGCTCAGCCCGGACTTGACCATGGCCACACCGGTCATCAAACCCCAGGCCGCAATGCCGGGGGCTAAACCCGCCATATCGGCAAAGCCCCGGTGAAATTCCGGGTGCCGGCGGTTCTCGGCGAGAAAAAACATCAGGTGGCCGGCGCTGCAGAAGCCTGCAACTCAAACTGCGCACCCACCTCCAACGGCATGCCGCGCAAGAAGTCTGACACCGCCATGCGCTTGCCGCCCGGACGCTGCAGCTCCGTGATGATCACTATGGAATTCATAGCAGCCACCGCAATACCTCCGGGCGCAACGGCCACAATGCGTCCATACTCTTCAGAGGCAACACCGTTCCCGACTTTGGCACCCCACACCTTGAGTGTTTCGCCTTGCATCACGGCCGTGGCGCCGGGAAAAGGATTGAATGCCCGGATGCGGCGCACGATGCTGCTTGCGTCATCCGACCAACGGATGGGTGCTTCTTCTTTTTCGATTTTGTGGGCATAGGTCACTCCCTCGTCCGGCTGGCGCCGGGGCTGCAGCGCGCCTTGGGAGGCCAGACCCAGGGTTTGCACAATCATGCGGGCCCCCATCCCTGCCACTTTATCGTGCAGTGTGGCGGTGGTGTCATCTGCCGCAATCGGTAGTGACTCCTTGAGCAGCATGTCACCGGTGTCGAGACCCGCGTCCATCTGCATGATGGTGACGCCGGTCTCCGGATCACCCAGCTCGATCGCCCGGTGGATGGGGGCCGCGCCGCGCCAGCGGGGAAGCAATGAGCCATGGATATTCAGGCACCCAAAGCGTACTCGTCCATCCGCCTGTGGCGCGGCCATGTCATCCAGCACCCATTGGGGAAGGATCAAGCCGTAAGCGGCCACCACCATGACGTCGGCTTGCGCATCAGCGATGGCCTGTCGTGCCGCCACAGCATCTTCAGGAAATTTGCCATCCAGCCGCAGACTGCGCGGCTGCGCCACCGGTATGGAATGCTCAAGCGCAAACTGCTTGACTGCGGAAGCCTGGAGTTTCATGCCCCGACCGGCCGGCCGGTCGGGCTGACTCATCACGAGGGCAATGGTGTGCCCGGCAGCATGCAATTCGGCCAGTGCAAGACGGGCGAACTCGGGAGTCCCGGCAAAAATGATGCGCAAAGGGCGCTGCAACGCCGGCACTTAGCGCGCTTCCTCACGCTTGGCTTTGATCATTTTGGTTTTGATGCGGTTGCGCTTCAGTGGCGAGAGGTACTCCACGAACACTTTTCCCATCAAATGGTCCATTTCGTGCTGAATGCAAACCGCCAACAGGCCATCCGCTTCAATGACACGACTTTGGCCATTTGCGTCCAGCGCCTTGCAATGCACGGCGTCAAAGCGCGTCACTCCGTCATAAATGCCGGGGACTGACAGACAGCCCTCTTCGTTAAGGTGGGTGGTCGGGCTGGTCCAAACGAGTTCCGGGTTGATCAGGACCATGGGTTGGTCACGATCCTCGGACACGTCAATCACGATCACGCGCTCATGCACATCGATCTGGGTAGCCGCGAGGCCAATGCCTTTAGCGTCGTACATGGTTTCAAGCATGTCCGCTGTCAGGGTGCGGATACGGTCATCCACCTGGCTGACCGGCTTAGCCACGGTGTGAAGACGGGTGTCGGGGTAACAGAGAATGGGAAGTAGCGCCATGAATGCAGCCTTGGAGATGTGGGTATTTTCGCCACTTTTACGCTTGCTTGCATTACAGCGAGCCCAAAAACGTTGCTGAATCAAGGGCTTGAGCGCAAAATCGCGCGTAAATTATCAAGTTCACACTCTGATTCGTACTCTATGACGACACACCTGATGGCGAAATCCCGCTTGGCAATTGCCGCCTTGGCTGCACTGGCGGGCGCGCTGGCGACTTCCGCCACGTGGGCGCAGAATTTCCCGATCACGAGCGGGCAGCGCCAAACGGCCACTGCAGTCGCCCAAAAAGGGGTGCCACTGAGTGAGCTGGCCGCCAATGCCCCGGACCGCTACACCGTCAAAAGTGGCGACACACTGTGGGGCATCTCCTCCTTGTTCCTCAAGAGCCCGTGGCGCTGGCCTGAGCTGTGGGGCATGAATCTGGATGAAATCAAGAACCCCCACCGCATTTACCCCGGCCAGATTTTGATTTTGGAGCGCGCCAATGGCGTCGCCACTCTGAAACTGGCCAATCCGGTTGGAGAGAGCGCCGCGGCCCCGGAGACCGTGCGCGTCAGCCCACGGACCCGCTTTGAGACCCTGCCAGACTTCGCGTTGCCCACCCTGCGAACAAGCGTCATTGAGGCATTCCTCGCAGAGCCCATGATCGTGGACGCTGCGGGCCTGAGCGCCGCCGCCCGCATTGTGGCGACGCAGGAAGAGCGCGTACTTCTGGCTCGAGGCGATCGCGCATATGCGCGTGGCACCGAGACTCCTTTGCTGGACAACCAGAACAAGGAGCAACTGTTCCGCGTATTCCGCAATGCGACGCCTTTGAAAGACCCCGGTACCGGCGAAATCCTGGCCTATGAAGCCCAGTACGTGGGCAAGGCGACTTTGGCCCGAGGCGAAAGCACTACTGATGTGAACGGGCCGGAGGGCAGCACCCTCAGTGCGGTCGTTCCCGCCACCATCGACATCATTTCTGCCAAGGAAGAGATGCGTGTGGGTGACCGGCTATTGCCTGAGCCACCCAAGCAGTTTGCAAGCTACACGCCCCGCGCGCCCGAGGGCCGGATCGCAGGTCGCATCGTGTCTGTGTATGGCAGCACGTCCATCGTCAATGCATCCCAAAATCAGGTCGTTGCGATCAATCTGGGTAAGCGGGATGGCATTGAAAGCGGGCATGTCCTTGCAATCCAGAAAGATGGTGCCCGTATCGTGGACAAGTCAGACCCGACCAAACCGCTGATGAAGTTGCCTGACGAGCGCAACGGACTGCTCATGGTTTTCAGTACCTATGAGCGCGTGTCTTATGCACTGATCCTCGAAATCATCGATGGCGTGCGCGTGGGTGACCGCCTGATCAATCCCCGCTGAACTTCCAGCAGGATGCGCCCCGGCATGGATGCGGAGGAGCTGCGCAGCTGGCTGCGCCTTGAGTTGACCAGCGGCGTCGGTAACGTAACCGCCCGCAGTCTGCTTCAGCATTTCGGACTCCCGAACTCCATCTTTGAGGCCACGGAGTCTGAACTCCGGGTTTGTGTCACTGAGCGGCAGGCTGAGGCCCTTCTACAAGTACCGCAGGGCCTAGAAGAGCTGGTTGACCTTACCCAGCATTGGCTGCAGGCAGCTCCCGATCAGCGGCGCGTGTTGACTTTGGGCGATGACGACTACCCACTCGCGCTGCTTGACACCGAAGATCCGCCCCTGATGCTGTATGCAATGGGGCAGGTACAGGACCTGGCTTCCGGTTTCGCACGGTGTGCACAGCGAGGCGTTGCGGTCGTGGGCAGCCGAAACCCCACGCCACAGGGCATTCAGAACGCCAGACAGTTCAGCGCAGCCCTTGCACAAGCCGGGTTGACTGTGGTGTCAGGCTTGGCATTAGGTATCGATGGTGCTGCCCACGGAGGCGCATTAGAGGGCAGCTTCAAGGATGAGCTCGCCACCATTGCAGTGGTGGGCACAGGATTGGACCGGGTCTACCCCAAAGCCCATTTGGACTTGGCCCATCGGATTGCCGCAGGCGGAGTTCTTCTGAGCGAGTATCCGCTGGGAACCCCACCCTTATCGGCCAACTTCCCCAAACGCAACCGCATTATTTCTGGCCTCTGCAAGGGTACTTTGGTCGTCGAGGCAGCCCTGAAATCCGGTTCATTGATCACGGCTCGCATGGCCGTCGAACAGGGTAAAGAAGTATTCGCCATTCCGGGGTCCATCCATTCCACCCAAGCACGGGGTTGCCATGCGCTGATCAAGCAAGGCGCAAAATTGGTGGAATCTGCGCAAGACATCCTGGATGAACTGAATTTGATGACAGATGCGCGGGCCCCGTCGACGTCAACCAATGGTACCGGCGAAGTCAGCCCATCTGCCGCGACTTCCCTCTCTTGGTTAGAGAGCGGCTTGCTGGACGCTTTGGGGTTTGAACCTACCAGCCTTGAGGTACTTCAAAACCGCAGCGGAATGGATACCGCTACGCTGCAAGCTCTCTTGATGGGCCTCGAGCTATCCGGTTTTGTTGCGCGGTTGCCCGGTAGCAAGTTCCAGCGTCTCGGAACAGCCTGAATCGGGCCCAGCACTCACTGATCCGGAGAAAAGACGGGCAGTTCAGACCTGCTCATCCACCGCGGTTTTTCTGGGATATATTGGCTTCCATGTTCGAAGTCCTCGCCTTTGTTTACGAAAACTATTACGCAGAAGATGGTTGCCCGGAGTCGGCTCACCTGCAACGAAAACTCAATGCGGTAGGCTTTGACGAGGGTGAAATCTCTGAAGCCCTTGACTGGTTGTCGGGTCTGGGCAGTGCGGCAAGATTTGCCCGACCAGCTGCGACCGATTCGCCTACCGTGCTGCACAGCACCTGGTTGCACCTTCCATCCAGCCGCAGTGCGCGGGTGTATTCAGTGCAAGAGCAGAACCAGCTGGGTCCCGTGTGTTTGGGATATTTGAGCTTTATGGAGAGTGCTGGTGTCTTGCCGGCGCACATCCGGGAAGTAGTTATGGACCGCAGCATGGCTATTACCAGCGCCCCGATCAGCTTGGATGACTTGAAGATCATCATCCTCATGGTGTTCTGGACTTTCGGGCAGGAACCCGACGCCTTGGTACTGGATGAGCTCCGCGAGAACCACGAAATCCGAATCGTGCACTAAACGCAGAACAGAAAGAGATCCTCAGGCAAGCAAACGTTCGGGATTGGCCTCGAGTTTGGCCAACGCATCGCGCGTAGCGCGCACGGTGAGTGCCTCTTCTTCTTGGGGCAAAAGTAGACCGGCTTGCAAGTACGCCGCCAAACGCCCACCCTGAATCAGGAAACTTTTTCCCGAGGTCGAGGCAAACAGGTTGAGGTGTTTGCGATCGCTGCGCCAGGCAAATTGCACCTGAGTAATCTGGTTGTTGTGGTCCAGTGTGTACCAGGTTCCGAGCTGGAGTTCTTGGGCCCACGCCATCATGGCTGCGGTTGGTTTGGAGCCACCATTGGCCACTACCTCGATCGCCGAGGCATCGATACCCAACATCATTTCGATACTTTCGGCATCCAACGGCAAGTCTCCCATGCCGTCCTCAGACACGAAGTCTTCCAGGTTGCCAAGACGCTGGGCCATGGCGTCAATTTTCGCTTGCGGAATAGCCTGTGTCTTCGACATGAAAGCATCCGCCAAGGTATCGCTGATACGCTTCACATGAGCTTCTTGCTCAGACGGAGCCATGGCCAGCAAGGTCATTCCGGAACGTAAACGGAGCAACAGATTTGGTAAATCCTGAATCACTTTGGCCCGGTCTGCACGGTTGGGCTTGGCACTGGCCGCCCATACAAGATCCGTCGCTGACTTCTTTAACACCAACGTGTCCGCATGTTGCGGACCTTTGCGGACTGCGGCCACAGCCAGGACCTCGGCCCACACCTTGAATAGGAAGTCACGGATCTCGTCACGGACAGGCATGTCCTTGAGCATGTTCCGCATCTCGATCGTGTATTGGATTGCCAGCGTTTCCTTCTGTTCGACTTGCTGAGCAACTCCGACCACCTTTTGTGCGGGACCCTTTTCTGTCAGGAACTTGGACAAAAATTTCTGAAACTCGTCAAAAACAATCTGGTAGACCTTTTTGCCCGTCTCCGGATATTGTTCGATCACCTGAACAATACGCTTGATCTCGGCTTCCATGGCACTTCCATGAACGCCTGCAGCATCAAAACCCATAACGCAGGAACCCATGCGATCAATCAGCATACGGGCCGGGTGAGTTGCTGTACCAAAAAAGTCAGGGTCCTCCAAGGCCACGCGCAGAACCGGCATCTGCAAACGGGCAAACCAGACGCGGATTCCGGGCGGAATGCGCTCCTCCGCGAGGATGGCCTGAAACATGAGCGCCACGATCTCAATGGTCGCTTTCTCACCTTTGGTTTCTGCTTTTTTCTTCAGTTCGGCAGACTTCTCACGCAAGTCGCCCGCAACTTTCGCAACGCCCGCGGGACTGTAATCTTCGTACATCGTGCCACCAGCAGCGTACCCTACCCCACCAGCCGGCTGATAAGCCATGGCAGCCGCCAAGGCTGGAGACGGCGCGTGATGTTCTGTGCCCACAAAGTCGCCACCGCCATGTGCTACAAACAATTTACGGATTTGTCCGATGACACCTTGCGCTCGACTCCTTGCACGTGCCAAAGGCGTTGTAGCAGTCAGCATACGGGTCTCTTCAGCGGCTCCATAGGCCTGCCCGGGGGTGCTACTCGCACCAGACGACTGGCGCCAGAAGGGCGTGGGGGTCGAAGTACTGACTCCTTGTGGTCCGGATGCAGGTCCACTCGCCATGCCGCCTGCTGTTGCACCACCTGACGAAGCTCCGCCCCAACCCAAGCGACCACTGAAAAAGCCTCCGCCAGAGCGTGGAGCCGAACTCACTTGCTCTACACCACCATGCCCTGAAGCTGCACCGCCCCTTTGAGGCGCCGCATAACCCTGCTGCAAACCTGCGCGCCCAGTTGGAGACGAGAACCCGGTCGCTCCGTAGCCACCACCCTGCTGGGGGTATTGGCCTTGGGCGAACTGGCCTTGCGAATATCCCGCATCGCCATAGCCCATGTCCCCATAGCCACTGGAGCCATGTTCCTGAGGGGGGGTGTCGACACCGGGTACCTGGGCACGCGGTCGCGGAGAAGCTGACTTGGTGGGTGACTTGACGCGGTCTTTCAACTCAATGGTCGGCATCACACCTTTGCTGATCAGCAAATCGTTGGCATTTTTGTAGGCCACGACCAAGCGCTCAATCAGAAGGCGCTGCACCACCTCGGTGACCATTGGCCATGACTCTCCGGGCATCCCGGATTTCGCCCACTGTTCGACGAGCAGGAGGACCAGAACTTCGGGCCTCAATAGATCGTGCCCTTCCAGATCCTCCGTCCCCTCAAGGTACTTGATGCGGATGCGCAAGTCATCCAACTGGGGCAATACTTTTTCGTTCACCGCCAACACCATGCGTGAGGCGAGAATCTTGTTCTCCACCACCTCGGTGCCTACCAGCTCCAAACCTGCAGACTCCAAGCCCGATGCCTTCTTCTGCTTGGGCGGCTCCAGGCAATCACGCCAGACCTTGGTGGTTCCGTCTATCCATACCGGCCGACTTTGCTTGTAGGCCATCCAGATATCCCGGCGCAACTGAGACTCACGAGCGTTGGTCAGCTCATCCATCAGCGTGGTCAAACGCTCCTGGACTGCCCCACTGATCTCCAGCAGTGCCTTGCCGGCCTCAGCAAGAAATCGCTCACGCAGTGCGCGCGTAAGCTGCAAACGGGGGGAGAGCGTGGGACCGGTAGCCATCGTCGTGTTCAGTTGTCTTTAGACAGTAGCACCCGCATTCGGATCGTTGGGGTCAGCATCTTTTTTAACGCCTCCCTTTACCAAGTCTTCGCGTTGAATGCCCAGCCACATCGCAATAGCTGCCGCAACGAAGACTGAGGAATAAATGCCGAACAAAATCCCGATAGTCAATGCCAAGGCGAAGTAATGCAAGGTGGCACCGCCGAATACCAGCATGGAAAGCACCATCAATTGCGTGGAGCCGTGGGTAATGATCGTGCGGCTGATGGTTGAAGTGATGGCGTTATCGATGATCTGTTCAGTGTTCATCTTCCGGTAGCGACGGAAGTTCTCGCGGATACGGTCAAAGATCACCACCGATTCGTTCACGGAATAACCCAGGACCGCCAATACGGCCGCCAATACGGGCAAGGAAAATTCCCACTGAAAGAACGCAAAGAAGCCAAGAATGATGATCACATCATGCAAGTTGGCGATGATGGCTGCCACCGCAAACTTCCACTCGAACCGGATGGCAAGGTAGATCATGATGCCCACCACCACAAAGGCCAGAGCTTTCAAGCCGTCAGCCGCGAGTTCATCACCTACTTGGGGGCCCACAAATTCCGTGCGGCGCAAGGTCGCGCTGGCATCTGAAGCTTTAAGGGCAGACAACACCTTGTCACTTTGCTGGCCAGAAGTGCTGCCCTTTTGCACCGGCATGCGGATCAACACATCCTGTGCAGTACCGAAGTTCTGAACCTGGACGTCATTGATGCCCAAGCTCGCTACCGTGCTCCGAATGTTGTCCAGATTAGCCGGCTGGGAATAACTGACTTCCATCAAGGTGCCGCCAGTGAACTCCACCGACAAATGCAACCCGCGCGAAAACAGGAAAAACACGGCCGCCACAAAGGTGACGAACGAGATCAGATTGAAAATCAAAGCATTCCGCATAAACGGAATGTCACGGCGGATTTTGAAGAATTCCATGACTTTTCCCTTTAGTTGGTGGTGACCTGCTGCCCAGCATCAGGACGCCAAACGGTACCGATGGAAACCGTTTTCAACTTCTTTTGGCGACCGTACCACAAATTCACCACGCCACGCGAGAAGAAGACGCCGGAGAACATGCTCGTCAAAATGCCCAAACAGTGAACCACTGCAAAACCACGTACCGGACCGGAACCGAATGCCAGCAAGGCCAAGCCGGCAATCAGCGTAGTGACGTTGGAGTCGATGATGGTGGCCCATGCGCGGTCGTAACCGGCGTGGATGGCAGCTTGTGGCGACGCGCCATTGCGCAACTCTTCGCGCACCCGCTCGTTAATCAGCACGTTCGCGTCAATCGCCATACCCAGCACTAACGCCATCGCGGCCATACCCGGCAGGGTCAGGGTGGCTTGCAACATGGACAAGACCGCCACCAACAGCAGCAAGTTGAACGCAAGCGCAATACTGGAGATCATGCCGAACAGCATGTAATAGACGCACATGAAAATGGCCACGGCGGTAAAGCCCCAAGAAACGCTCTGGAAGCCCTTGGCAATGTTTTCAGCACCTAAGCTCGGACCAATGGTGCGCTCTTCAATGATTTCCATGGGCGCCGCCAATGAGCCGGCGCGAAGCAACAGGGCAGTGTCAGCCGCCTCTACGGTCGTCATGCGACCGGAAATCTGTACACGCCCGCCGCTGATTTCAGAGCGGATGACTGGAGCGGTTACCACCTCGCCCTTGCCCTTTTCGAACAAAAGGATGGCCATGCGCTTGTTGATGTTCTCGCGGGTGACGTCACGGAAAATGCGCGCACCCTTGGCATCCAAGGACAGGTTGACTGTGGGTTCCTGGGTCTGGCTATCGAAGCCAGGTTGAGCATCCGTAAGGTTCTCACCGGTGAGGATCACCTGTTTCTTGACGATCACAGGGCGCCCTTCGCGATCCAGATAGCGTTCCGAGCCAAAAGGCACCGGGCCGGTTCCGGTTTCGGCAGAGCGCGCCTCGGTACCCTCGTCTACGAGCCGGACTTCCAGCGTTGCTGTCCGGCCCAGAATGTCTTTGGCCTTGGCCGTGTCTTGCACACCGGGCAACTGCACCACGATGCGGTCCAGGCCTTGCTGCTGAATCACCGGCTCGGCCACGCCCAGCTCATTGATACGGTTGTGCAGCGTGGTGATGTTCTGCTTGAGCGCCTGTTCTTGAATCGTCTTGGCAGACACCGGCTTGATGCTGGCTACCAGCTTCACATCGGCGCCGTCCGTGGAGGACACAGTTTCGAGATCGGCGAATTGGTCTTGGATGATGCGCTTGGCGGCATCCGCCGTGGCAGCGTCACGGAAACGCACTTCCACCGTTTGTGCATTGCGGGAAATACCGCTGTGACGCACATTTTTCTCACGCAATACGGTGCGGATATCCCCGGCGAGTGATTCAGCACGCTTGGTCAGCGCTGCCTGCATGTCCACCTGGAGCATGAAATGCACGCCGCCGCGCAAATCCAGCCCCAGATACATGGGAGATGCATGCAATGCTGTCAGCCATGCGGGGGAACGGGACAACAGGTTCAAGGCCACGATATAAGCCGGATCGGTCGCATCCGGGTTAATCGCCTTCTGGATGGCGTCTTTGGCTTTGAGCTGGGTATCGGTATCAGCAAAGCGGGCCTTGACGGAAGTGCCTTCCAAAGCCACCGCGTCTGCGGTCAAGCCGGCGTCCTTCAAGGTTTGTTCAACCCTGGCCAGAACTGCGGTGTCGACCTTCACGGACGATTTGGCCGCAGAGACTTGAACCGCGGGTGACTCGCCGAACAAATTGGGCAGGGCATACAAGCCACTGACCACCAGCGCGACCAGAATGATCGCGTACTTCCACACCGGATAACGGTTCATGATCGCGCTTTGCTTCGGGTTGACGACTTACTTGATGGAGCCCTTGGGCAGTACTTGCACTACCGCGCTGCGCTGCACCTGAACTTCCACGCCGCTGGCCACTTCCAGACCCACATAGCTGTCACCCAACTTGCTGACTTTGCCGAGCACGCCACCAGCGGTCACGACTTCATCGCCCTTGGCCAGCGCATCAATCATGGCGCGATGCTCTTTTTGCTTTTTCATTTGGGGGCGGATCATCACAAAGTACAGCACCACAAACATCAGCACCAGGGGCAACATGCTCATCAAGGAGGATTGCATATCACCTCCGGCAGCGGCGGGAGCAGTTTGGGCAAAAGCAGAAGAAATGAACACAGGCAAACTCCACAAAAGGGAACAAAACAAAAACGTTTGCGGCTGCGGGCATGCCCGCGCGCACGCGGACCGGCCTGTGGCCAGACAACCGGTCATTGTAAGCGGGGGAAAAGGCCCGCCCGTGAAGGGCGGGCATGGCCCTAAGCAGCCCGGGCTTGTTGGGCTTGATCCAGAGTGCGGTAGCGCGCCAACAGCTCAGCCCACTGGACTTTGGCCGACCTCAGGTGCCGGGCCTTGACATGGCCATAGCCGCGGATGTGCTCGGGGACTTTGGCAAACGCGACGGCGGCGCTCAGGTTGCCGAGGTTCAATGAGGGCAACATGCTCTTGATAGCCTCGCGGTATTCAACGATCAGGGCCCGCTCTTCGCGGCGCTCTTCCGTGTAACCGAACACATCCAAAGCGGTGCCCCGAAGAACCTTCAACGGGGTCAAGGCCCGGAATGCAAGGCCCATCCAGCTGCCAAAACGCGCCTTCTGCAGCTCGCCCTGGGCGTTCTTGCGTGCCCACAAGGGCGGTGCGAGGTGGTAGGCCAGCTTGAAGTCGCCTTCGAACATGGCGCCAACGCGGGTTTTGAACGTGGTGTCGGTATGCAATCGCGCGACTTCGTACTCATCTTTGTAGGCCATGAGTTTGAAGAGGTAGCGTGCGACCCCTTCAGTCAAAGGCAGCTTGTCACCGCCCAGCACAGCCTCCTTGGCACGCACGTGCAACACGAAGTCCGCATAGGTGCGGGCGTAGGCCGCGTTTTGATAGCCGGTCAGAAACTCCACACGCTGCTGCACCATGGCGTCCAGCGTTTCTTTGCTGCGCGGTGTGAAGGCAATCACTTGCCCTGGGTTGATGGCGCGTTGGACGGCGGGCCAATCTACTGCGGCGCGGCGGCCCCACTCAAAAGCGGCCTTGTTGTTCCCCACTGCAACTGCATTCAGCTCGATAGCGCGCATCAAGGATGCCAGCCCCAAGGGAATCCAGCCCTTTTGCCACGCGTAGCCCAACATCATGGGGTTGGTGTAAATGCTGTCGCCCATGACCTTGGTGGCCACCGCATCGGCATCAAACAGCCCGACATGGCTTTCGCCCACGGTGCGGGTGATGTCGCTCACGCACTGGTCGCCCGGGTTGGTCCAGTCTGCATTCTTCACAAAGCCGGCGGTAGGCACCGTGTTGGCGTTCAACGCCACATGAGTGCGACCGGGCCGCATGCGAATCAGCGTTTCTTTGCCAGCCACTACGACCGGATCACAGCCAAGCACCAAATCTGCGGAAGCCGTACCGACCCGCGTGGTGCGGATCGCGTCCTGCGACGCGCCAATCAACACATGACTCCAAGTCGCGCCGCCCTTTTGCGCCAAGCCACCGGCGTCCTGGGTGACGATGCCTTTGCCCTCCAAATGCGCAGCCACGCCTAGCAGTTGTCCGATGGTGATCACGCCCGTGCCGCCCACGCCTGCCACGATGGTGCCCCACACACCGCCCTGCACCGTTGCAAGGTCGGGAAGCTGCGGGTCCGGCAGCGCCGCCGGCCAGCCACTGGCATCGGTTTGCAGCTTGACCGGCTTCTTCAGGCTACCGCCTTCCACCGTCACAAAGCTGGGGCAAAAGCCTTTGACGCAAGATATATCTTTGTTGCAGGTGCTCTGGTTGATCTGGCGTTTGCGCCCGAAGGGGGTCTCCAGCGGCTCCACGCTCATGCAATTACTCTGTACGCCGCAGTCGCCACAGCCTTCGCACACCAGTTCGTTGATGACTACGCGCTTAGCGGGGTCCACCATGGTGCCGCGCTTGCGGCGGCGGCGCTTTTCGGTGGCACAAGTCTGGTCATAAATGATGACGGTGGTGCCTTTGGTGTCGCGGAACTCACGCTGGATGCGGTCCAGCTCATCGCGGTGTTCGATGGCAATACCCTCGGGCAGCCCCTCGACTGCATCGTATTTTTCAGGCTCGTCTGTCACCACTATGATTTTGATAGCGCCTTCCGCACGCATGCTCTGCGCTATCTGTACCACCGAGTGCCCTTCCGGCCGCTCACCCACCTGCTGGCCACCGGTCATGGCCACCGCATCGTTGTAGAGGATTTTGTAGGTGATGTTGACGCCGGCCGCAATGCTCTGGCGGATGGCCAGCAAGCCGCTGTGGAAGTAGGTGCCATCGCCCAGGTTGGCGAAGATGTGTTTGTCGTTGGTGAAGGGCTGCTGCCCGACCCATGGCACGCCCTCGCCGCCCATTTGGGTAAAGCCATCGGTGCTGCGGTCCATCCAGATGGTCATGAAATGGCAGCCGATACCGGCCATCGCACGTGAACCTTCCGGCACTTTCGTGCTGGTGTTGTGCGGGCAGCCTGAGCAGAACCAGGGCTGGCGAACCGCAGCCGCTGCACCGGAGTTACCCAAGTCAATGACGTGCATGGCCCGCTCTTTGGCTTCCAGAATCGCCATCTGGGCATCGATGCGGGCGCTGGTGTCGGCATCCAGCCCCAGCTTTTTGATGCGCTGGGCAATCGCACGGGCGATGATGGCCGGCGACAAATCCGCATTCGCACGCAACAAGGTATTGGCGCTCGGGTTGGGCATGGACCACTCGCCACCGGCGCCGTAGTGGTCGGGCGTTTCCACCTCGTTGAACTTGCCCAACACTGTGGGGCGTACGTCCGCGCGCCAGTTGTACAGCTCTTCTTTGAGCTGATATTCGATGACCTGGCGCTTTTCTTCCACCACCAGAATCTCCTGCAAGCCGGTGGCGAATTCGCGGGTCAGTTGCGCCTCCAGCGGCCACACCACGCCCACCTTGTGCAGGCGGATGCCGATGCGGCGGCAGGTGTCATCGTCCAACCCCAGGTCCAACAACGCCTGGCGGGTGTCGTTGTACGCCTTGCCACTGGAAATGATGCCGAAGCGGTCATGCGGCCCTTCAATCACGTTGTGGTTCAGTCGGTTGGCGCGGATGTAGGCCAGCGCGGCATACCACTTGTAGTCAAACAGGCGGGCTTCCTGGTCCAGCGCATGGTCGGGCCAGCGGATATGCAGGCCGCCGGGTGGCAACTCAAAGTCGGCCGGCATGCGGGTGAGGACGCGCTCGGGGTCGATGGTGACGGTGGCGCTGGACTCCACAATTTCCTGGATCGTCTTCATGCCGGCCCACACGCCGGAAAAACGGCTCATGGCAAAGGCATGCAAACCGAGGTCCAGAATCTCCTGCACATTAGCCGGGAAGAACACCGGGAACCCGCAAGCCTTGAAGATATGGTCGCTCTGGTGGGCGGCGGTAGAGCTTTTGGAGATGTGGTCATCCCCCGCCACGGCGATCACACCGCCCCAGGGCGTGGTACCGGCCATGTTGGCGTGCTTGAACACGTCTGAGCAGCGGTCCACGCCGGGGCCCTTGCCGTACCAGATGCCGAACACGCCGTCGTACTTGTTACTGCCCGGGGGTGCAAAGCCCAGTTGCTGAGTACCCCACAAGGCGGTGGCAGCCAGCTCCTCATTCACGCCCGGCTGGAACTTGATGTGGTGGGCCTCCAGGTATTTTTCTGCCTTGACCAGCGACTGGTCATAGGTGCCCAAGGGCGAGCCACGGTAGCCGCTGATAAAGCCGGCCGTATTCTTGCCGGCGCGCTGGTCGCGCACGCGCTGCAGCATGGGCAGCTTGACCAGTGCCTGCACGCCACTCATGAAAGCGCGGCCGTGGTCGAGGGCGTATTTGTCGTCGAGGGTGACGGAATCCAACGCCGTGCGGATGTGCGCGGGCAGGTCCCGGTTGAGGGGTGCATTCATGGTGCTTGTCTCCGTGTTTTTGTTCGGCAAAGTGTATGCCCGCAACTCAGATAGGTGTTTGCTTTCTTTGCCTGAAAACCACCTCTCAAAGAACGATTCTTTCTCCATAATGCGTTTTATGGAAACACTTGACCGTTATGACTTGGCCATCCTGAGCGAGCTGCAAAACGATGGGCGCCTCAGCAACGCCGAACTCGCGACCCGCGTGGGCCTGAGTGCGGCGCCTTGCTGGCGGCGGGTGAAGGCGCTGGAGGACAGCGGCTTCATCACCGGATACCGGGCGGAAATCAACCGCCAAAAAATCGGGCTGGGGGTGCTGGCCTTTGTGCGCCTGGACGCCAACCGCAACAGCGGTGATGTGCTGCACGAACTCGAAGAGGCGATACGGCGGATCCCGGAGGTCATCAGCTGCCACTACATTAGCGGCACCGGTACTTTTGAGCTACAGGTGGTCAGCCGCGACCTGAACAGCTTCAGCCAGTTTGCACGCGAGGTGCTGATCAACCTGCCCAACGTCAAAGACCTGCACACCAGTTTTTCGCTGGGCGAGGTCAAGGCCAGCAGTGCGCTGCCCTTGAGCCAGTTACAAGCGCCACCCACAGGCGCCATCATGAAAGGACGCCCATGAACCGCAGAGATTGGCTGGCTTTGGCACTGTTTTGGCACCTGGCGCCCGCAGTGCATGCGCAAGCAGCTATCAATTCAGGAGCAAATGCAACTCCCTTGCCCCTGCGCAATCTGCTCATCGAAGTGAGGCAGGTGCAAACCGAAGATGGCCAGCAGGCGGGCGTAGACCTACAAGGCGGCAGGGTCACAGGCGGCCTGGCGCAAGGCCGGAGCAGCGGCACGGCGGTGCAACAAATCCTTATCCTGAATGGCCGGCCAGCACGCATCGCAGTGCAAACGCAAACGCCATTGCGCTTATTGCAAAGCTTTGTGCGCAACGGGCAAATCGTGACGACCCAAGGGACCGTGCTGATAGAAGCTGGCACGGGCTTTAGTGCGCTACCGCGCTGGGATGGTGGAGATATGGTCGAGGTGGAACTCAACACCCAGCAAGCACTGCGGCCCCTGTTTCCCCAAGCCGGAGCAGTGAATGCGCCACCAGCACAGTCCAGCACCGGCAGCAGCATGCTGCTGCCCTTGGGCGAGTGGATGACGGTGGCAGAGTCCGAGCAGAACCTGCAGAACAATCAGCAGAGCCTGCGTGGCGCGCAGTTGCAGAGTGGCGTGACGCGGACGGAAGTTCAGCTCAGGGTGAGCGTGCGCTGACAGTCCGAACTAGCCACCTCAGTCCAACGCGCGCTGCCATGCTGCGTGGTACTCGCCCAAGCCTGCGACAGACAGCGCTTCAACGGGCATCACATCGGCCGCAGTCGACTTCCCCCACCGTGAGAGCATCCACGCGCCCCGCGCCGTTCCCTCCACCGGGTCGAGGCTGACCAGGCATCGGGCTGCGGGCATGAGCCCCTGCAACGCCCCGAGGTACAAAGCATTTCGGGCCAGCGGCCCTTCTACCAACACGGTGCGTGGCAGCGCACTCCCGCTCCACAGGCGCTCCACCAGCCAAGCAGTCGTCTGTGCACAGTACAGGGCCGCCAGGGCTGCGCGTTGGCCCGCAGCAAGTCCGGCACTGCCTGCATCCGCAAAGGCTTTCGAGCCACACCGGATACTGCCTTCACGCCCACGGAACGGCCCGCCATGTGCCGCAAATGAAGGCAAAGCCATGATCGCCCCGGAGATGAGGAATTGCAGATCTCCGAGGCTGCCCGCATCCCGGTCTGCGCCGGCCAACAGACATTCAAACTCCCGCCCGCCCATGAAGCGTGCGGTCGGCGTGGCGCGGCCCAGTACGTCCACATTCGCCAGCATGTCGCGCTCGGCCTGCAAACCCTGGGTGGGCGCTCCGGGGGCCATCAGCACCGTCCAGGTTCCGGAGGAGACCACGGTCAATGCCCTGCTGGTAGTGGCATCACGGTTCAGTGACTCCAGATAGCGGGCGAGGCAGGCATTGCTGTCGTGCACGCCTATATGCACCACACAGTGCGGCGGCAAGCCCCATGTCTGAGACACCTGTGGCCTCACTGTGCCCAGTACTTCCCAAGCCGAACGCACCGGCGCAAACAATGCGGTCCACCCTTGGCGACTTGCCAGTTGAGAAAATTCACCCGCCTGCGGCAGCCACAGATGCGTGTGGCACCCCAGCGAAGACACTTCGCTCGCCCGCTCACCACACAAGCGCCACGCCCAGTACTGCGGGTACGGCAAGAGATGGCGGGTGCGCTGCCAGGCTTGCGGGTGCGCGCGCTGCACATAGAACAACTGACTGGCCGCGTTCAAGCCTGCGGGCAGATCGGGCGACAGCGTCTGCGCGAAGGCATCTGCAGCGTCCTCAAATTCGCGCGCCCATACAGGGTGCTGTGCCAGCGCATCAAACTCGTAATCCAGCGGCGCCCATGCCAAGCCGGTCTCATCCAGCCCCACCAGCGCCGCGCCATGGGTTGACGTCATCACACGGCTACAACGCACGGTGTTGGCCGAAGCGCTCAGGGTGTGCGACATCCAGTCCTCCAGCCCCTGCACATCCAGAGCCGGATAGCCCAAGGCCGAGAGGACGCTGCGGTTGTCGCGCCCGTGGCGTTCCACCACCTCACCGGCATCGTTGAACATCAGCAGCTTGGCATGGCTTTTACCGATGTCGATGACCAGCGTCAGTTCGTCTTTCACGCTGTGCCTTTCAGTCCAAATGAAACAGGCAGGGCAAGGGCTCGGCAACCGGTGAACCATCCGGGTTGGCGCGCATGATGTCTGCCATATGGGCCCACCAGCGCTGCATCACCGGGTGACGAGGCAAATCCGCCATGGTGTGCCCCGCGGTGCGGCGCAGTACGGCAAAAAGCACCAGGTGCTGCTCGTCCAGATAGATGCTGTAGTCCGAGATGCCGGTGGCTTGAAGCAGCGTAACCAGCTCCGGCCAAATCTCGTCATGGCGCTTTTTGTACTCCGCGACACAACCCGGATTCAGGAACATGCGGAACGCGTACTTCTCGGTGGGTTGTGCCAGACTCATGCCGCTACCCTCCGGCCTTGCAGCAGGCGCGGCAGCACCATGGAGACGATCAACAGGACTCCGATCACCATGGACATCACAATGCCCGTGACGTTGGCCATGCCCATGGCAAAGGTGAACAAGCCCAAGAGCAACACAGCCAGCATGGTGCCCACGATGCTGCCGCGCCCGCCCTCAATGGCGACCCCGCCTAGGATCACCATGGTGATGGCATCAAGCTCCCATCCCATGGCGATGTTGGGGCGGGTACTGCCGATGCGACCGGTCAGCATGATGGCTGCCAGGGCTGCCATCAGACCGGAAAACACAAACAAGGCCAAGCGGTAGCGGTCCACCTCGATACCCGAGAAACGTGCGGCGACAGGATTGGCGCCAATGGCGTAGAGCCTGCGTCCCGCGACCGTACGATGCAGGGTCACGCCCACAGCCAGCGCAAAGACCACAAGAATGGCGAATTCAATCGGGATGATGAGCCAGCGTACACCGATGATTTCACCCACGTAGCTATTGCCCAGGGTGGAGAACACCTCGGGATAGCCGGAAATGGCCTGATCCCCCAAAGCCACGAGTGCCAGACCCCGGTACAGCGACAGCGTGCCGATGGTGACCACAATCGAAGGCAGCTTGTAGCGGGTGACCAGCACCCCGTTCACTGCGCCGGCCACTGCCCCGGTCAACAGTGCAGCCAACGTCATGCCCACGGGCCCGGCCCCTGCCTTCATGGCGTAACCCATGGCCAGGGAACACAGGGCCAGAATGGCGGCAATCGACAGGTCAATCTCGCCTGCGATGATGAGCAGCGCCAAGGCCAGCGCCAGAATGCCTTTCTCACTGAAATTAAAGGTGCTGTCGGCCAAGGCATCCGGAGTCATGAAGCCCGGTTGCGCCAAGCCGAAACCCACCAGCAGTACGACCAGCAACGCGAGTAACACGCGCTCCCATGTATTCCAGGCCTTCATGCCGCTGCTCCTTGAGAAGGTGTTGTGCTGCTTTTGCGCTCCAGAATCTGCCGGCCACTACGCCGCTCTGCACGCGCATTGACAGTGACCGAGATCAGAATGACTGCACCCGCAATCGCCTGTTGCCAGAATGGTGACACCTGGATCACCGGCAAAGCCCCGTTGACCACGCCGATGAACAGGACCCCCAATGCAGCACCTGCCACTGTGCCGACGCCACCACCGATGCTGACGCCACCGATGACGCAGGCCGCCACCACTGTCAACTCATAGCCGGCCGCCAATTCGGTGTAGGCGATGGAGTAGCGCCCCACCCACAACAAGCCGGCCAGGCCCGCCAACATGCCCGACAAGGTATAGACCCGCATCAGGCATTTGCGCGGAGAAATGCCCACATAGGCCGCAGCCAGTGGATTGCCCCCCAGGGCATAGATCTCGCGCCCCTCCCGGCGCAGCTTCAAGAACACCGTGGCCAGCACCAACACCACCACGGCAAACCACACGAGTGCAGGCAGCCCGAGCCAGACCTCACGCGGCAGACCTTTGATGACTTGGTGGATATCCTGGTCAGAGACCCAAGCGCCCTTGCTCGCCACGAAGATGGCGCCTCGATAGGCAGACAAAGTCCCCAAGGTCACCACAATGGGCGGCAAGCCGAATCGGGTAATCAACCAGCCGTTCACGGATCCGAGAAATGCCCCTATAGCCAATGCCAGCATGATCAGGACAGGTGCCGAAGCGCCCGGCCATGCCTTGCCGACCAAGGCACACACCATGCCGGTGAGCGCCAGATTGGAGGCGACTGAGAGGTCGATGCCACGGGTCAGCAACACCAGCATCTGACCCATCACCAGGATGGCAAGGATGGCGGAATCGTTGGCAATGTCCATGCCATTGCGCCAGGTCAGGAAAACCGGCGCACGCACACCCACAGCCAGCGCAATGGCAGCAATGATGGCCAGCAGCAGCCATTCACGCCGTATGGATTTCAGGGCACTCATGCCACCACCTCTTCACATTGAGGCGCCGCAACCGGCTGCATTGCCTGTTGATTCAGGCCCGAGGCCGCTGCCACGATGGCCTCCGCCTGGGCGTGCGCCTTGGAAAACTCGGCCACCTGTTCACCGCGGCGCATCACGATCGTCCGGTGGGCCAGGTTCATGACCTCCGGCAACTCGCTGGACACCAGAATGACGGCCAGCCCCTGCTCCACCATTTCGGCAATGAGGCGATAGACGGCCTGCTTGGCCCCCACGTCGATGCCCTTGGTGGGCTCATCCAGAATGACGATGCGCGGGTCCAGCCCCAGCCACTTGGCGATCACCACCTTCTGTTGGTTTCCACCGGAGAGGCCGGACAACAAAGTGTCCGGCGAATGGGTCTTGATCCGTAGCCGCTCAATCATCCGCTGGCACAAAGCCGACTCGCGAATTTTCGACAACCAAATACCACGGGCGAAACGGCTCAGGCCGGCAAGGCTGATGTTGTGCTCCACCGAAAACCCGAGAATGCCCCCCTGGCGTTGGCGCTCTTCAGGGACATAGGCGATGCCGGCTGCAATCGCGTCACCGGGGCGCCGCGCATCGAGCTTCTGGCCCTGCACTGTGAATTCACCGCTAGCGGCGGGGTTCAAGCCCATGATGGCCAGCATCGCCTCGCTGCGACCGGAACCCACCAGACCATAAAACCCCAGAATTTCTCCACGCCGCAACTCAAAGGCAATGTTGCTGAATTCTGTGGGGTGCGACAAGTTCTTGACCGTCATCACCACATCACCGGGGGTTGACACGATCTGCGGGTAAATCTGGTCGATGGCGCGCCCTGCCATGAGCTTGACCAGTTCCTGCTCCGTCACGCCAGAGATGGCGCCGGAACCCACGGCCGCGCCGTCGCGCAGCACCACGTAGCGGTCCGCCACCGCAAAAATCTCATCGAACTTGTGGGTAATGAAAATCACACCCACACCTTGGTCACGCAGCTGGCGCACGATGCCGTAGAAGTCCCGGATCTCCGCCTGCGAGAGTGCTGCGGTCGGTTCGTCCAAAATCACCACCGATGCCTTTTGGGACAAGGCCCGCGCAATTTCGACCAGATGCCGCTCGGCCAAGCTCAGGTCTTTGACCAGGGTAGTCGCCCTGAAACGTGCGCCAATCTGGTCCAACACCAACTGTGCCTGGATGTTCATTGCCGACCAGTCGATAAAAGGGCCACGCATCAGGTGGCGCCCCACGTAAATGTTTTCGGCCACGCTGAGTTCTTCGAACATCACCGTTTCCTGGTGCACCGCCAGAATGCCCGCGGCCTGCGATGCCTGGGCGTTGGCGAATGTCTGCGGGACGCCCCGTAGTCGGATCACCCCTTCGTCCACCGGCACCACTCCCGTCAACATTTTGACCAGCGTGGACTTGCCGGCACCGTTTTCGCCCACAAGGGCCAGCACTTCTCCGGCCTGCAACTCCAGATCCACCCCGCGCAAGGCATGGGTTGCCCCATAGCGCTTGTGGATGCCTTGCAGACTCAGCAATACATCAGACATTGTGCGAAATCCAACTTTTCATAAAAAAGGGCATCTACCCGAGAGCGATGCCCCACGAACTATTTCACCAACATGGCAGACCGTTGAACACTCACCACCAAGAACACCGCAGAACCGGCTAAGCCGGGCTGCTAGTGTTGCCCCCTGCAAGGGGGGTGGCGAAAGTGCGCAGCACTGCAGCCCGGGGGTGTTTAAAAGAACTTCGCGAACTTCTCCACGTTGGAGGCATCGTACGTGAAGGGCTCCGACATCGCGGCTTCGCCATTCGCATCCAAGGTCACGGTGCCTACGCGGCCCAAGGACACCTTGTCGCCGGCCTTGCCGGTCACTTTGCCGGAGATGAACTGGCTGGCCGCCATGATGGAGGAGTAGCCCAGATCAATCGGGTTCCAGATGGCAAAGGACTTCACGGCACCGCTCTTCACGTGACCGGCCATTTCAGAAGGCAGGCCCAAGCCGGTTACGTAAATGGAGCCGACCTTCTTCTCGTCCTGCACAGCCTTCGCAGCAGCGGCCACACCCACGGTGGTAGGGGCAATGATGGCCTTCAGGTTGGGATAGCTTTTGAACAGGCCTTGGGCTTCACGATAGCTCTTGTCGGTCTGGTCATCGCCATAGACCACGCTGACCAGCTTCAGGCCCTTGTAGGCAGGCTGTGCGAGCACTTTCTTTGCTTCTTCAATCCAGATATTCTGGTTGGTTGCTTGGGCGGTGGCGGAGAGCACCGCAACCTCGCCAGTCGAGCCTATCGCGTCAGCGGTCATCTTCACCAGCTTCTCGCCGATCAAGGGGTTGCTGGAGGGGTTCAGGTGCATCATGCGACCATCCTTGCGGACGCCGGAGTCAAAGGACAAAACCTTGATACCGCGGTCCATGGCGCGCTTGAGCACAGGGGCCAGTGCGTCGGGATCGTTCGCAGAGATCACGATGGCAGATACTTTTTGGGCGATCAGTGAATTCACGATTTCGATCTGGCCTTCAGCGGTAGCTTTGGCAGGACCGGTGTAAATGATCTCGACGTTCTTGAGTTCCTTGGCGGCTTCCTGAGCGCCTTGGTTGGCGGCGTCAAAGAAGCCGTTGCCCAAACTCTTCACCACGAGGGCGATCTTGTCCGCTGCGAATGCCGGGCTGACCAGGGCCGCACTCAGTGCGATGGTCAGCAGTGTCTTGAGTTGTTTCTTCATGCTTGTCTCCTGGAATTGTTAGTAGAAAAATTTGGCACTAAGGCCGGTCTCGATACCGGATGCACAGACCCCCCTTGGGGGGTGTGAACCGGATTCGATGGGGAGTGCGACATTGCCCATGCAATCTCGCTCAAACAATGCCGCTGCTCGGGCCGCTGGCGGGTCGGATGGCCGCCATCTGCTTGCGGTATCCGCTGGCGCGGTAGGCCAGGATAGGGTCGGCAGCGCCGCCAACTTCCATGCGGATCTTTTGCAACAGAGGGGTGACGTCGGTGTGGAAGGCCTGCTTCAGGGTCTGGGCGGCCATCAGCACATCGTTGCTGTCCTGGTAGGCCGTCAACGCGGTGCGATCGACCAACAGGGCCTGTGCATAGCAGCGCTGCACGGTGACGGCGCTGGTCATCAGGCTCTCGATCGGGTCAGTCACGTTGTGCGATTGGTCCAGCATGTAGGCAGGGTCGAACTCTGCCGCTCCGGTTTGTGCGGCATCTACCAATTCGTTGAACACCAAGAAGAGCTGGAAGGGGTTGATGCTGCCGCTGTCCAGGTCGTCGTCGCCGTACTTGCTGTCATTGAAGTGGAAACCGGCGAGCTTTTGGGCATGCACCAAGCGGGCCACGATCATCTCGATGTTGGTATTGGGAGCGTGATGGCCCAGGTCCACCAGACAACGCGCCTTGGGGCCCAAAGTTTGAGCAGCAAGGAGGCTGGAGCCCCAATCCTGAATCACGGTGGAATAGAAGGCAGGCTCGAACATTTTGTGCTCAAGGAACATGCGCCAGTCGCCGGGCAGGGCGTCGTAAATCTGGCGATTGCTGTCCAGATAGCGCTCAAACTGGCGGCGGAAGTGACTCTGGCCGGGGAAGTTGGAGCCGTCACCGATCCACACGGTGAGGGCTTTGCTGCCCAACTGCTTGCCGATATCGATGCACTCGAGGTTGTGAGCCACAGCTTGTGCGCGCACACCTGCATCGGCGTGGGTCAGGCTGCCGAACTTGTAGGAAAGCGGCTGGTCTTTCTGGTCCGAGAAGGTGTTGGAGTTGACGGCGTCAAAGCCCACCCCATGCGCCTTAGCATGCTGGCGCAGCTCTTGGTAATCGCTCACCTTGTCCCATGGGAAATGAGGAGAGACCGTGGGTGTGCACCGTACCAGTTGCTGAATAACTCCACAGTCCTGGATCTTGTCGAACACATGGCGCGGCTCGCCCAAGCCGGGAAAGCGGGCAAACCGGGTGCCGCCTGTCCCCACACCCCAAGAGGGGACGGCCACGGCGAATCTGGCAACCTGATCCTTGAGAACTTCGATGTCCACATTGCGGCGAGCCAGTTGCTCACCAAGAGTCTCAAAGTCGAGATTCACTCGGGCCGCGGCCTGCGCGTTGTGCTCAGCCAGCAACTGGGCATTGATCTGTTGTGTCATGGTGTTCTTTTCGTTTGCGTGCAGATTCAGCGTGGGAAGGCGGCCAGGTTGCCTGCATCCACATTGAGAATGTTGCCGGTAGATTTGGCTGCCAATTCGCTAGCCAGAAAGTAGGTGGCCTCGGCAATATCTTCGGGGAAGACGCTGCGTTTGAGCATGGACCGGTCGCGGTAGAAGGCTTCGAGCTCTTCTTCGCTCACCTTGTTGGCCGCAGCGCGTTCCTGGCTCCAGGTACCCGTCCAGATTTTGCTGCCGCGGATCACTGCGTCAGGGTTGACCACATTGCAGCGGATGCCCAAGGGCGCACCTTCGAGGGCAAAGCTGCGCGACAGCTGAATTTCAGCGGCCTTGGCTGCACAGTAGGCCACCGCCTGGTTACTCGCCACCATGCCGTTTTTGCTGGCGATGAAGACCATAGAGCCACCCACCGCTTGCGCCTTCATCAAACGGAAGGCTTCGCGCCCCACCAGGAAATAGCCAGTCGCCAAGATACTCTGGTTGCGGTTCCATAGCGCCAAGGTGGTGTCTTCCAACGGTGATGCCGAGGCGATCCCTGCGTTGGAGACCAGTATGTCGACTCCGCCATATTCAATCGCGGTGCGTGCATAGGCTGCAATCACCGACTCTTCGCTGGTGACATCGCAGACAACCCCACGTACCACATCCTTGCCGAACTTCTTGGAGAGTTCCGCCACCGTGGACTCGAGCGCCACAGCATCAATGTCCAGCAATACGGCGCACACGCCTTCTTGCAACTGTCGCTCCACAATCGCGCGGCCAATACCTCCGGCGCCGCCGGTAACCAGCGCCACCTTGCCGACCAAAGGTTTGGCCTTGGGCATGCGTTGCAGCTTCGCCTCTTCAAGCAGCCAGTACTCGATGTCAAATGCCTCCTGTTCAGGGAGACCGACATAGGTGTCGATGGCATTGGCATCGCGCATCACG
This sequence comes from Curvibacter sp. Hmag1.1, assembly GCF_059769165.1. Taxonomy (NCBI): domain Bacteria; kingdom Pseudomonadati; phylum Pseudomonadota; class Betaproteobacteria; order Burkholderiales; family Comamonadaceae; genus Curvibacter; species Curvibacter sp. Hmag1.1. Next base: position 2,238,165 of record NZ_JBMBGX010000002.1, on the reverse strand, counting down.
TTGATGGCGTTCACGTAAAACTCGCCGGCAATGCGGGCCGTGGCCTTGTCTTTGGCGATGGACACCATGCCGATGCGCGGCAGCAGGATGATGACCGGATTGGGATCACGCAGGGCCGGGCTGTTGGCACGCTTGCAGCGCTCGTAGTAAGCGGTGTAATCCGCGCGGTAGTCGGCGAGTTTGCCGGCAATCGCTGCGGACAACTCCGCGCCATTGAGCGTGTAAACCGATTCTTCAAGAATCAAAGGCTTGATCTTGGTGCGCAAAAAGTGGTCGGGGCAGGAGGTGCCCAAGGCAGCCAGTGCATCCAACTGCTGGCTATTCACAAATTCCATCACAACCGGCTGGCGGTCTACATGCAGAAGCTTGTGCCCGCTTTGCGAAGCCTGACCCCGCAGAACCGGCAGCAGTTTGGCCAGCACTGCATCCTGCGTCGTTGTATCCAAACCGGTGACCTTGGCACCACCGAATGGCACCGCATTGCGGGCCTGCGCTTGTTCGGCCAACCAAGTCTGCGCCTGCGCAATCACCGCCACGGTGTTTTCGTAGCAGCTGCGGGAGTCATCGCCCCAAGTGAATAGCCCGTGACCGCCAAGTACCAGACCCTTCAGGCCGGGATGCGCCGCCACATAGCGTTGCAGCTGCAAGCCCAGCTCATAGCCGGGACGGCGCCAGGGCAACCAACCAATGGTTCCACCGAAAGCTTGCTGGGTAATTGCTTCGCTGTTCGCCATGGCCGCAATGGCGATGACCGAATCAGGATGCATGTGATCCACATGGGCAAATGGCAGGTACGCATGCAAGGGAGTGTCGATGCTGGCAGCGCGCGGATTCAGATTGAAAGTGCAATGCGGCAGGTAGCCCACCATCTCGTCTTCATGCTCGGGTCCGCGGTAGATGCCTTGCAAGGCATTGAGCTTGTCCATATACAGGGTGGAGAAGCCATCGAGCTTCATGGAACCCACATCACCGCCCGAGCCCTTGACCCACAGCACCTGCACATCCTGACCGGTGAGCGGATCCTTCTGGCTGATCTTGGCCGACGTGTTGCCACCACCGTAGTTGGTGATGCGCAGGTCGGAGCCCAGCAGGTTGGAGCGGTACAGCAGAAGGTTGGGCTGATCCAGCCTGGCAGCGTGGTCCTCACTCCACACGGGAAACGGAACGGGAGAAATGCGTGTTGTCATGGGCAGTGCAGTTACGAAGAATTGGCGTGACTGTAGACAGTGCGAGCCATAGGCACAACGCAGACATATTTATAAATTCGATCAGTTATTCTTATGTATCTATGGATGTGCCCCGTGTTTGTCGCCATGGCAAGACGCCTTCAGTGACAAGAAGCACCCAAACTGACTTTTTCCTAGGGAAAGTACCGATGAAAGCGCCTGTCAAAGTCACCGCTACCAAGAAGCGTTCCCTAGGGATATCCCGTAACCAGCGCCTCACTGGCAAGGAAACCCAGCCCGAATACACGCAACACCGGCTCCGGAATTTGACATTGCGTCAGCTCCGTTTGTTTGAAGCGGTTGCAACGCATTTGAGTTATTCACGGGCCGCTGAAGTCATGAACGTCACGCAACCTGCCGTTTCCATGCAAATCCAGCAACTGGAAACGGAAGTGGGGCTGCAGCTGCTGGTCAAAACAGGCCGCAAAGTGAGCCTCAGCCAAGCGGGCGAGGAAATGCTGCGCCAGTGCCGGCGGATACTGAATCAGGTCTTGCTGGCTGAAGAGTCGATGGGTGCATTCCACCCTGCAGAGGGTGGGCATGGCGGCTTGCTGCATCTGGGCGTGGTGTCCTCCGCGCATTACTTTGCCCCGGCGCTTTTGATGGCATTCGCAGAGCGCTGGCCCGGAGTGAAATTCAAACTCACAGTGGATCGCCGGGAGACGATTCTCGCCATGCTGCAAGGCCATCAACTCGATGTTGCGATTGCGGGCTACCCGCCCTCAGAGGCTGACGTGGAAGCCGAAACGTTCGCACAAAACCCTCACTGCATCGTCGCGTCGGCAAATCACCCCTTGGCCAGAAAACGGCGTGTGCACTGGGATGCCTTGCGCAATGAGCCGTTCATCTTCCGGGAGCCTGGTTCTGCAACGCGTCACTTTTTCGAACACCTGATTCAGGCACAGTCCCTGCAGGTACGCCTGTCCATGGAGCTGTCCGGTAACGAGACCATCAAGCAGGCGGTGATTGCCGGCATGGGTATCAGCTTTCTGTCTGCGCACACTTTTCAAGTGGAGTTTGAAGCAGGGAAACTCGCCGTCCTGCAGATGGAGGACATGCCCAAAATGCTGGACTGGTGCCTGCTGCACCGGCGCGACTCCAGCCTGAGCGGTGTCAATCAGGCCTTCCGCGAGTTTGTGCTCACAGAAGGCGCTGCACTCGTGCAGTGCAGGATGTAAGGACGCTTTACCCGCTTCAGCGGTGCAGCACTTCGCGGATGGTGGCGGCCAGTTCTTCTTCCACGAACTTGGCGATGTAAGCATCTGCCCCCACGCTCTTGACGTGGCCCTCGTTGGTCGCACCCGTCAATGAAGAGTGAATGATCACAGGGATAGTGCTGAAGCGCCCGTCCTGCTTGATGTTCCGGGTCAGAGTGAACCCATCCATCTCCGGCATTTCCAGGTCCGTCAGCACCAAAGCCACCTTGTCTTTGATGGACTTGCCTTCGCCAGTCGCTTGCGCATTCAGGGATTGCAACTTCTCCCAGGCTTCCTTGCCGGTCTTGGTCATGACGTAGGGCACATCCATGCCCTTGAGACCCTTTTCAATCATCATGCGGGCCACCGCCGAATCGTCGGCCGCCAGAATGATCTGGCCGGGCTCCAGGCGCAACTTGGGCGCGGTGCTCGGGGCCTCTTCCTTGACTTCCTGCGGCATCACATCTCGCAGGATCTGCTCCACGTCCAGCACTTGGGCCAATCGGGTGTTTTCTGCGTTGCCGTCCAGTCGCGCGATGCTGGTGACCAGTCCGCCACCGGTGTTTTCGGCGGAAAGTACTTGCTTCCATTCCAAACGGACGATTTCGTTGACTTCTTCAACCGCGAAAGCCTGCGTCGTCCGCGCAAACTCGGTCACCAACAGAATGCCCAAGCCCTTGGTAGGCTTGCAACCGACCACTTGAGGCAGGTTGATGACGGTAATCATCTGACCCCGGATGTTGGCCACGCCCATGACGGACGGTGGCGAATTGACCATGGCAGTGATCTCGGGCATCACCAGAATTTCGCGCACCTTGAACACATTGATGCCGAACAGCTCACGGCGCTGCGTACCGGGGGCCTCACCCAAACGGAACAACAGCAACTCAAACATGCTGTTGGCGGCCAGATTGGTACGCTCATCAATGTCACGCATCTCTTTGCTCATGGGGCCCGTCCTTGATTTCCGAATCTCACAGATTCAATGTATCCATACTAACGGTTTCTGGCTTATTTGGGCCACAAAATCCACATTTGCAAGGGTTGACGCATGCGCCCCGCAAGCTCTGCAGCCTCAGCCCCCCAGCCTGCAAAGTAATCTGCCCGCACGGCCCCTGTAATGGCACTGCCGGTATCTTGCGCCAAAACCAGTTTTTGCAAATTTGTTTGATTCCCGTTGGACGCCAGCCACACAGGTGCCCCGTAAGGAATGCTGCCCGGGTCCACCGCAATCGAGCGACCGGGCGTCAGCGCCACGCCCTGTGCACCACGGGGTCCGAAGGCTGCATCCAGATCACCCAGCACTTCTTCCTTGAAAAACACCACCCGCGGATTTGCCCAGAGCAGCTCTTGCTGGCGCTGCGGGTTCTGGGCCAACCAGGCCTTGATGCCTGGCCAGGAGGCGTCCTTGATCAGGCCCTGGTCCAACAACCAGCGACCCACACTCCGGTAGGGCTGGTCGTTGGTGCCGGCGTACGCCAGCCGGACCCAGCGTTGACTCCCGTCGGGCTGCGTGATGCGCACCCGGCCGGAGCCTTGAATCTGCAGCACCAGCGCATCCACCGGGTCTGCCATGTAAGCAATGGCTTTGCCGCGCAAGGCTGCCTGTGCTTCGGGCAAGGTATCCATTTCCTGACGTGTAAACCACGGCTTGCGGGTGGCCAACCCTGCAGGCAACTGGTAGAGGGGCACGGTGAATCCGGGCGCCGGATTGCGGCTGGCTTCAATGATGGGTTCGTAATAGCTGGTAAGCAAACCGGTAGCCTCGCCTTGGGGTGTTTCCACCCGGTGCGGCTGCAGGCGTGACTGCATCCATTCCATTTGCTCCTGCGCGCTGCCGATGCTCAAGCGGCGCACTTCGCCGCACAGGGCAGCCAACGGAGGCTGTGGCTTCTCGCAGCTTTTCAACCAGGCGTTCCAGGCCTCAAACAAGCTGTCACTGCCCCATCCGGGCAATGCCTCCCAGGGCACCGGCACCCAGCGGCTGCGCGCTTGCACCACTGCGGGGGTATTCGCCACAGTCGGTGCACTGACTGCTGGCGAGCGGGGCGACTCCACAGGAGCCCTGGTGCCCATGGGGACACTGCCGCAGGCGGCCAGCGTCCCTACAATCGCCAGCCAACACCCCCACATCAGGACACGACTCATGACCTTGCTATTGCTGGAAGCCTTGGGCGCGGGCCTGATATTTGTAGGCATCATTTGGTGGACCATGTTTTCAGGCCGGAAGAACGGCGAACTGCCGCAAGACGAAGATAAGGACAAAAACAGCCACTAGCGCTCATGGGATATGCGCAGGCAGCTCCTGAATTCATAGCATTCACGACAGAACCCGGTGCTGCAGAGCGGGCAGCTGTGCCCTGCAGTGTTGGAGTTGGCGGTAGTCCAGATCCGCCAGCACCACCCCCGGGCCTTGCGCCTGTTGGGCCAGCACCTTGCCCCAAGGGTCGATCAACAGGCTCTGGCCCCAGGTACGCCGCCCGCTGGGGTGCACCCCGCCTTGGGCGGCAGCAGCCACAAAAGACAGGTTTTCAATCGCGCGGGCCCGCAAGAGCACTTCCCAATGGGCTTCGCCCGTCGTGTGGGTAAAGGCGCTGGGAGCCAGCAACAGGTCCACACCCCGCTTGGCGTACTCGCGGTACAACTCGGCAAAGCGCATGTCGTAGCAGACACTCATACCAACCGACCAGCTGTGTCCGTCTTTGGAAGGCAAGGTGAACACGGTGGGTGTACTCCCGCGCTCGAGCACACGGGATTCGTCGTAACTCTCCGTGCCATTGCTGAAGCGGAACAGGTGGATCTTGTCGTAACGGGCCACGCACTCACCTTGCGGGTTGTAGGCCAGCGAACTGTTGAACACATGGTCGGGCTGGCTCGCCGTCAGGGGCAGGGTACCGGCCACAATCCACAGCCCCAGATCCCGTGCGGCGTTGGCAACAAACTCTTGAATGGGGCCTGAGCCATAGGGCTCCTGGATGCCCAGTTTGTCGGAGTCCTTCAGGCCGATCAGGCAGAAGTACTCGGGCAAAACTGCCAACTCAGCCCCCGCTTCTGCTGCCTGCGCAAGCAGGGAGCGCGCGACATGGAGGTTGTCTTGCAGATCACCGGTGGACACCATCTGAATGGCGGCAACTTTCATACATTTCTCCGATTAACAAAGCAGCTTTGCGCTCTTAAGGCTTGCGGGGCACCTGGGTCACCTTGGGGTCCAGCCAAGTGCCATCGACAATGAACTCCTGGGTGGCGGCATTGACCAAGGGCCCCCGCAACAGCAGCTGGGCCAAAAAGGTGCTCAAGCCCACCACCGGGTTGATCGCTGAGGCAATCAGGGAGGCACTGCCGGCATTGATTTCAGGCACCACCACCACCCGCAGATTCTGGGTTTCCTTGGCAATGTCGGCTTGGCCGTCCATCAACACCGCAGCGTTCACGCCCTTCATCTGCAAGTTGCTGGTTTTGGCAATGCCCTGCTCAATCGCAATATCACCCCGGAAGTAATCAAACGCAAAGCCCTCGCTGAATACATCCCGGAAATCCAGGGTCAAACGGCGCGGCAGGCTTTGCAGACTCAACACGCCCAGCAACTTGGCAATGCCCGGGTCTGCTTTCAAAAACTGGCCGGTTTCCACATTCACATTAAACTTTCCACTCATGCTCGGGTAGTCGACCGTGATTGGGGAGCCCGCCCATGCCACCTGTCCTTCCACCTTGCCATTGCCTTTGCGGACCACGCCCGGCATCCCCAGCCGGCTGAGCAGCTCGCCCGAGTCATTGATGTCAAGCTTGAAGTTCAGCACGGTGCGGCGGCGCTCACGTACGCTCTTGCCCACCGGCGCGGCAGACGCATTGATGCTGGCCCAATTGCCGCTAGCCGTAAGCTGAGCCTCCGGCGTCTGGATGTTGAATCGGTTCAGGCGCCACTCCCGGGTGTTGGCGCTCCCCAAATTGACCGCTTCAATATCGATGCGACCCAGCTTTTTGCCCCGGAGCACAAAGTCATCCACCTCGATGTCGAGTGCAGGAATGGCAGACGGCTGTTCATCCAGCAGGGATTCCACATCCTGCGCACTGCTCTGGCCAATGGAGAGGCGGGCCAAGCGCGCATACAAGCGGCCCGCACTGGCGCCGGAAGGTTGCCTGTATTCCATGTAGCCGCTGAGCTCCGTGGCATCCAGGTTGGCACGCCATAGAGGACCCTCGCGACCACCGCCCACCACCACATTGTTGATCTGCCGCCCGGAAACCAACAATTCCTTCGCACGCAGCACCAGCACAGTGGGCATATAGCCGCTTGTAGCCAGCCCGCCATTGCCTGCAGGCTTGGCGCCCGGGTTGGCGGGCACATCCATGCTCAATTTATCGAGCACGGTAGACCACGCATCCGCATCGAGGCGTGGAATATTCATGTTGGCCACCACGCCTTCATCCGGCAAGGGAGCGGATTCGTCGGCCGCCAACCCCACCCCGATCGCACCGCTCTGCACCTTGGGCTCGACGCCCGATAGGTCGCGCACAAACGTCAACGAGGCCAACTTGCCCACATCAAGCTGCAAACGGTCGCGCAGACGGGCATTCGGCTGCACACCGGCCAGAGGGCGTATCAGCGCGGACTCGAAACGCACCGGCAGGGGCGTGTCCGCTGTTTTCCCCAAAGGCGCGGGCAAACTCAAGCCCATGCCTGCCAGGGTGGAATTGACTTGCAACTCCGCGACGCCGGAGCGGAACCCCAAACTGGCGGTGTAAGGAGCGCTGCCCGTGGCAAATTGCGCCAAACGACCTGCAGCACCCAGCTCCCGGGATTGCCGCAAGCCTTCAGCCGTCGCCGTCCCGGAAAACCTCAATTGGTTGGGCGCTGTACGTGCAGCAGGCGCAGTGGCAGGGGTTGCCACAAAGGACAAGCCGCCCTCCACCTTAATGTCACCCCCCAAGGCTCTGGCCTGGGCACCGGCCAGACTGAAGCCGGACTCGGTGAAGTTAATCGTCCCGCGTGCGCGACTGAACTTGGGGGTATCCGGAATGATTTGCAGGTCGTTGCCACTCAGCACGATGCTGCCTTGTACGGTCGCCTTGTTGACGTCCGACACAGGAAAACCTAGCTTCAACTTGTAGTCCGCCACGCCCGTAGCGGTGGTCTGCGCCAAGGCTTTATCCATCAGGGGGCCCAGAGGGGAGGTGTTGACCACCGTCAGCAGATCCGGCAAGGGGCCCTTGGCCTCGGCCGTCACATTCACCTGAGAGGCGTCGTACAGGCGAGTGACCTGGGCCTCCGCCTTGCCGATCTGCAAGCCTGTACCCCCGACCAAACCGCGGTTGATTTTGACTTGCAGTACGTCCCGGTCCAGCACCATCTCGCCTTGCAATTGGTTCAGCACCGGCCATGGGAGGCTGTCCTTGGGCAGTACAAAGGCAGGGGCAAAGGCAAAACTGCCATTCTGCATGGATGCGGCAATACGGAACTCACCGGATTGCCCCGTGCGATACGGGAACTTCGCGAGGTCCCCTTTGACCTTGAACTGCACGTTGCTCGCCACACCGCCCAGCAAGGCGGCACGCAAGTATTCGTGAGAGTCTTTTTCCATGGCCAGCGGCAGGTAACGGTGCACACGGGCGCCATCCGCCCTGGCCAAGGTGCCTTGCAAATCCAAGGTACCGGGGCCCGCCATGGCATTGCCGGACACCGCGCTTTGCCAGCTGAACTTCAGCTCTCCCTGCCCATCTGCATTTGAAAACCGTAGATTGCTGCCATTCACGGCAAGACGCGGCCCGTCCACCTTCCACTGGAGATCGCCGGTGAACTGGTCAAAAAATACGACGGGGTCTTCAAACACTCCATACGCATCCACCATGCCACGGCGCAAGGCGAGCGTTGCCTTGCCGCCCGTTTGGTCCATGTCAAATTCGGCATCCAGGCCTTGCACCCCGGGGCGACTGTCTGCCTCACAGTGGCAGGAGGGCAAACTCAACTGACTGACCTTGCCCTTGGCCTTGTAGGTTTGAGGCGTTGCGATGGGTCCTTGCCAGCTGGCCTCCAAGCCATCCACGACGCCTTTGGGATCCAGCCTTTGCAGTAGTGCATGGGCCTGGGGTTCAAGCGGCAACCTGCCTGCAATCTGGGCCAAGGCCGCCAGGTCCAGCCGGTCTGCCGTCAATGTGCCGTGTTCAGGCGCTTTATTGCTTGGGGCGAACAGTTGCAGGCGCACATTGCCCCCCGGCCAATGCAGCCCGTCTTGCGTGACAAATTGCAATGACTCCGTGCTGAACTCACTACCGCCATCCAGGGCCTTGGCGCCTAATCTGCCGGACACCGAAGCCAGTGCCAGCGGCTCCAGCGAGGGCCCTGTTGTCAAATTCACTTGGCTCAAGCTCACATCGGCTACGGCACCAGTGGGCGTGCCGCGCACAACATCGACCCAAGCACGGAACACGCCACTGCCCCGTGCCAGTTGGACACCCAGGTCCACATAGCGCCCCAGTTCGGCCAGGTCCACCCGCGAGAAATCCGCATACGCCTGCCCGTCCCAGTCCGTCCACTGGCCGGCATGCCGGGACAACAGCGGTTGGCGGAAAACGCCCTGCACACTCAGCCGTGCACCCCAGTGTTCCGGAGGGTCTGCATCCAATCGCATGGAGTGGGTACGCAAGCGGTTACGCACGACCAGATTGACGCGCTGAAAGGTGACCGGCTCTACCGAGCGCGTTTCATCCGTCCAGGTCACGCTGCCATTCACCAAGGCGACTTCGGCTTGAGAGAACAACCAGTCGGCTCCCGCACCGTCCTGGGTCGGGGCAGTCGCCATCTCCAATCCCGCAATCCACCATTTGCCGTCCAAGGTCCGACGGATATCGAGTTGCGGACTATCGACATGCAACTGTTCGAAGCCCAACCCCAAGATGGAGCGCGGCGACAAAGCGGCAGACACGCTGGGCAACAGCAAAGCTTCACGCCCCTCGCGATCGAAGACCGTGACGCGCAGCAATTCGATGGAAGGGATGACACCATTGGACCGGGCTTGTAATTCCCCGATACGGACCTGCAACCCCAAAGCTTGCGTGGCCTGCGTTTCCACCCATGGGCGGAAATCTGCGATTCGCGGCACAATGACAAAATGAAGTCCGCACCACAGCAAGCCAACGGCCAGCCACGCCATAGCCAGCACACGCAACGCCCATTTTGCAAGGATTGCAAACACCCGGAGACGGAGTGAGGGGGCGGAAATCAAATCGTTCATCGTGCTATGGGGACTTAGTCAGGAATTATGACCCGCCTTGAGAATTCCGCTGTGTCGGACGGTTCCCGTTTTGCCCAGCGCATACGGCGGCGTTACGCCACCGAGCTGGCCATGCTGCCCGCAGGCCTGCCCACCAAGGCGGACCTTTCCCGCCTCACAGAAACCCTGCAAAGTGCAGGGCATGACTTGGGCACATCACTGCGCATTACCCGGCAGCTCACATTGGAACGCTTGGTCTGTCTGGATTGCGGCGGCACCGCGGATGTTTCCCAAGTCACCGGCGTCATGACGAGTCTGGCCGAATGGGCACTGGATCAGGCGTATGCGGCCAGCTTCTCGCAGCTGGCCAGCCAGTACGGCACACCCCATGCCGCGAACGGTAGCCCCGCACAATTGATGGTCATTGGCATGGGCAAGCTAGGCGCTCGCGAACTCAATGTCTCCAGTGATATCGACCTGATCTACGTCTATGACCAGGACGGGGAAACCAGCGGTGACCCGCAAGGGAGAGGGCGCATCTCAAACCAGGAATTCTTTGGGAAGATGGTGCGGGCCATGTATGCCCTGGTGGGAGACAGCAACGACCATGGTTTCATCTTCCGTGTTGACCTTGCGTTGCGTCCCAATGGCAACTCCGGCCCCTCGGCGGTATCGCTCGGCGCACTCGAAGAGTATTTCCACGTGCAAGGCCGGGAATGGGAACGTTTTGCCTGGTTAAAAAGCCGGGTCGTTGCGCCGGCAGCGGCGGTAGGCTCAGCTACTGCGTTGCAGTTGCGGGGAGTGGTAGTGCCCTTTGTGTTCCGGCGCTACCTCGACTACAACGTTTTTGATTCATTGCGGATCTTGCACCGCCAGATCCGGGAGCATGCTGCCAAGCGCAGTGCCGGCCGGCCGGAGCGCAGCAATGACGTCAAGCTGTCCCGCGGGGGTATCCGGGAAATCGAATTTACCGTCCAGTTGCTTCAGGTGGTACGCGGCGGTCAGTACCCGGACCTGCGTACCCGGCCCACTGTCAGCACTCTGCAGCGCCTGGTGCAAGCCGGCCTGATGCCACAAGCCACCGCCACCGGGCTGGCAGAGGCCTACCTCTTTCTGCGCCAAGTGGAGCACCGTATCCAGTACCTGGATGACCAGCAAACCCATGTTTTGCCGACAGAAGAATCCGACCTGCTCTGGATAGCCCGATCCATGGAGCTCCCGGACAGCAGTGCCTTGCTGCGAGAGCTGGACCGGCATCGCGAGATGGTGGCGCAGGAATTCGATGCGCTACTGGGTGGTGGCGAGCCTCAATGCAAAGGTTGCACCGGAAAAAATAAAGCCGAGGTATACGACTTCGATGCGACCTTGGACGCTTTGAGCGGCAGCTTCAAAGAGCGTATTGCTGCTTGGCGCGCGCACCCCAGAGTGCTTGCACTGAAAGAGGAGTCGCGTCAGCGTCTTGCGCGCTTGGTGCATCGTACGGCGCAGTGGGTGCAAGACGGCAGAACGACGGAAGACGCTGCCGTGAGGCTGGCCGATTGGATGGAGCCCTTGCTTCGGCGGGAAAGCTACCTCGCTATGTTGTTGGAGCGACCGCAAGTCCATGAGCGCCTATTGCGGATGCTGGGCGCAGCGCGGTGGCCTGCGCGGTACCTGCTCAAACACCCGGGCGTCATCGACGAGCTGGCAGACAGTCGCATTCTGGACGAGCGCTTCGATCCGGCTGTCTTTGAAGCCGATTTGGAACGCCGCCTGCAGGCACTCCAAGGTAGCGGAGAAGATGATGACGAAAGCCTGTTGAACCTGTTGCGTCGCGCTCACCATGCAGAGGTGTTCAGAACGCTTGCACGCGATGTGGAGGGACGCATCACCGTTGAGCAGGTAGCCGATGACCTGAGTGCATTGGCCCAATCCGTGCTGAGCATCACCACACGCTGGTGCTGGAGCCGCCTCAAGACGCGCCACACCGAGGTTCCGCACTTCGGCATCATTGCCTATGGCAAGCTGGGCGGCAAGGAACTGGGATACGGCAGTGACCTCGACATTGTTTTTGTCTATGACGACACAGATGAACGTGCATCGGAGGTTTATTCCACCCTGGTGCGCAAGCTGATCAATTGGCTGACGGTAAAGACGGGCGAGGGTGATCTCTATGAGATCGATACTGCCCTTCGCCCCAACGGCAATTCAGGCCTGCTGGTCACCAGCTTCGAGGCTTACGCCAACTACCAGCAACAGCGCGGTAGCAATACGGCCTGGACTTGGGAACATCAAGCCATTACCCGCGCACGCTGTGTGTTTGGCTCACCAGTACTGGCCCTACGTTTTGAAGAAGTGCGCCACGCAGTGCTGTGCAGTCAGCGCGACCCGATCGCCTTGCGCGACGAAATTCACAGCATGCGCGACAAGGTGCGCAGCAGCCACAACACGGGCCCGGAATGGTTTGACGTCAAGCACAGCCCGGGTGGCATGGTCGATATCGAATTTACTGTGCAGTACCTGGTGCTCAGTGCGGGGCGCCTGCACCCAACATTGCTGGACAACGTTGGAAACATCGCCTTGCTACAACGTGCTCAGGCGGTAGGCTTGTTACCAGCCCCGGTGGGAGAGGAGGCCGCACAAACCTATCGCCAGCTGCGTCAACTACAGCACCAAGCCCGATTGGATGAAGCCCCTACACAGGTGCCAGCCGAAGAAGCCACTGAGCAACACAATGCGGGTATGGTGCTTTGGCATCAGGTTTTCGGCGCCTGAGATGCGTTTTGCTAACCCGCGGTTGTAGCCCGGATTTTTTTAACCAGACCGGTTGTCGAGTAGCCGGATACAAAAGGCAGTGCGCGGGCGAATCCACCCCAGCTCTCTACCAACTTGGTTTCCGGCAGTCTGGACATATCGTAGTCGCCACCTTTGACCAGGATGTCGGGGCGGATGTGCGCGATCAGGGATTCCGGGGTGTCTTCAGGGAACCACGTCACCAGATCCACAGCAGCAAGGCTGGCCATCACCACCGCGCGGTCAGCTTCCGCATTGAGCGGACGGTCATCCCCCTTGCCGAGTCGACGTACCGAGGCATCGGTATTGAGCGCAACGATCAGGCTGCCCCCCAAAGCACGTGCTTGGGCGAGATACAGGACGTGACCCCGGTGCAGAACATCAAACACCCCATTCGTAAACACCCAGGGCTTGGGTAGCTTGGCGATCGCCTCTGACAGGTCTTCGAAACGCGTGATTTTGTCGAGGAAAGCGGGGAGCGGAACTGCATCTTTCATGCGGCGATCCTATCAGTTCCACCTGTTTCACCACCCAATTCAAGAGTGGACACCAACCGCCGATGGAAGCTGCATAATCGCGCAGCCTTATGCACCTCGTCGCCGTCAATCTCGAATCGATACGTATCGGATCCCCACTCCCTTTCCCGCTCATGGACAAGGATGGAGTTCTTTTGGCCCGCAAAGGCTATGTCATTCCATCACGGCGCGACCTGGATGAGATCTCACATAGAGGGGGCGGACTGTTCATCGACGTCGCAGATTCCGAGGCCCATCACCGCGCTTATGTAGACCACTTGTATGGTCTGGTGCGAGACGACAAGCCCTTGGGCGAGATTGCAGAAACCCAGATTTCCAGTGACACATTGACCGAACGCCAGGCCGCGCAGGACGATCGCATGGACTGGCTGGATCTGCAAGCCATTTGCAATGCACTGCTGCGCGACACGCACGAAGCCAGTTTCCGGGACCGCTTGGAGCGCCTGCAACGGCAGCTGGTAAGGCACACCCAGCGCAACCCGGACGGCACGCTGTTCGCCTTGATTTACCTGTCCTCCACAGAACTGCGCATGTACAGCGCTACCCACGCCATGTTGGTCAGCGTGATGTGTATGTTGGCCGCCAAGGATGTGCTGAACTGGCCGGAACCGGAGCAGTCCTTGGTCGGCATGGCTGCGCTGACCATGAACTACAGCATGACGGACATGCAGGACAAGCTTGCTCAGCAACTGGAACCGCCTAACCAGGCACAGCAACTGCAAATCGAACAACATGCCGCGCGATCCGCACTGTTGCTCAAGCAGATGGGTATTCAGGAGCCGGTGTGGCTGACGGCAGTCCACCAACATCACACTGCAGCGCCTGGCCCCTTGGCCCCGCGCACGCCCGGCGACCGCTTGGCACGTCTGATCCGGCGGGCGGACATGTTTGCTGCGCGACTGGCGCCCCGTGCGTCGCGCCTGCCGATCGCTCCGGCCGCAGCCATGCAAGCCTGCTATTTCGATGAGAACCAGGCCATTGACGAGGCAGGAGCTGCCCTCATCAAGGCGGTGGGTATCTATCAGCCGGGCTCATTTGTGCGCTTGGCGACCAATGAGGTCGGTGTTGTCATTCAACGCGGACAAAACACCACGACGCCCCGGGTAGCAGTGCTTCTCAACAAGAGCGGCGTGCCTACCGTTGAACCCGCCATCCGCGACACCAGCATGCGGGAACACCGCATTGTGGTCAGCGTGCCACACCGCGATGTGAAGGTGCAGCTGAATTTGGAGCGGCTATTGCCGCTTACCGCGCTGCCGAAGTCAGACCGCCCCTGGTGACGCAACGGGCGCGCCCGTCAGGTCCTTGGACAACTCTTTGCGGAACTTGTTCAGCTCCTGCACGGTGGTGAAGCTGCGCTCCATGAGCAGACTCATGTTGTGCAGGATGCGCTCCACCACCTTGGTTTCCCAGACGGCGTCGAAATTGATTTGCTTGTCCAGCCAGTGCTCCAGCCACTCCGGGTTGGGTAGTCGGCTTTGGATGGTGTCCCGCGGAAACAAGGATTTGTTAACGTGCAAATTGGTGGGGTGAAGCGCCTGTGCCGTGCGGCGCGCACTGGCCATCAACACACCCACTTTGGCGAACGCTGACTTGGCTTCGACGCCGAACTTGCCGATGGCACGCTTCATGTACTTCAAATAGGCGCCGCCGTGGCGCGCCTCATCCTGGCTGAGCTTGGTATAGATGGCCTTGATGACCGGCTCGGTGTGCCAGTCACTGGCACGACGATACCAATGGTTGAGGCGAATCTCGCCGCAGAAGTGCAGCATCAGCGTTTCCAGCGCGGGGGCAGGATCAAACTCAAAACGGATGGCATGCAGCTCCTCTTCGGTGGGAACCATATCGGGCCGGAAACGGCGCAGGTACTCCATCAATACCAAAGAATGCTTTTGCTCTTCGAAGAACCAGATCGACATGAAGGCCGAAAAATCGCTGTCGCCCCGGTTATCCCGCAGGAACATTTCGGTAGCCGGCAACGCTGCCCACTCGGTGATCGCGTTCATCTTGATCGTGGCAGCCTGCTCATCAGAGAGCATGGCAGGGTCAAAGCTATCCCAAGGGATGTCTTTATCCATGTCCCAGCGCACAGATTCCAACTGTTTAAAGAGTTCGGGGTAGAGCATGACAACCTTTCAAAACTGGGCAAATTTTAGTCCTGACGTGTGTCAATTACTTGACACATTTCAGTCATAAGGGCTTTTTGCATGGCGGGCAAAGTATTTGAAAAAGCCACACAAAAACCAAGCATTGCGATATATTACCAACCAGTCACAAAATTACCAAGACGTTTAATCTGCACCGTATGAGCATCCATCTAGTCACCGTCTCCACTGCTTGCGGGAGCGCCGCATGAAGATTGCCATCGTCGGCTCCGGCATCTCGGGCCTTGCCGTTGCTCACCGCTTGCACGGTCTCGCAGACATCACCTTACTGGAAGCGGGCGACTATTTCGGTGGGCACACGCACACGGTGGATGTCACTTTACCCGGCTCCGCCGGCCCGGTGACCCATGGTGTGGACACAGGCTTTCTGGTCTTCAATGAACGCACTTATCCCAACCTGATCGCGCTATTTGCCGAACTGGGTGTGGATACCGCCAAGTCAGACATGTCCTTCTCCGTCCAAGTACCAGGGGCCAAAGGGTCTGGTGCGCTGGAATGGAGCGGCTCCTCACTGGACACCGTGTTCGCCCAGCGCAGCAACCTGGTGAATCCGCGCTTTCTTCGCATGCTGCGGGACGTGCTCCGGTTCAACGCATTGGCCACCGACATTGCCGTGCGCAATGCCGAGAAAGAGCTGATGCAGCCCCTCTCTGATTTTCTGGTGCAGCACAAACTCTCGGCTGAGTTCCGCGACTGGTATTTCCTGCCCATGCTGGGTTGTATCTGGAGCTGCCCGACCGACCAGATGCTCCAGTTCCCGGTGGCCACCATGATCCGCTTCTGTCACAACCATGGCTTGATCCAGGTGAGTAACCGGCCCCAATGGTGGACGGTGACCGGGGGCGCCCGGCACTATGTCGAGAAAATCATATCCAAGATTGCCGACAAGCGACTGAACACCCCGGTGCAACATATTGTCCGTGACGCGCAGGGCGTCTCGCTGACCATCAACGGGCAAACCGAGCGCTTTGACGAGGTCGTTCTGGCCTGCCACTCTGACGTAAGTCTGGCCCTGCTTGGCGACGCCAGCCCTGCGGAGCGGGAAACGCTGGGCGCCATTCGCTACCAGCCCAACCGCGCGGTGCTGCACACGGATACCCGTGTGTTGCCACAAGCCCGCCGTGCCTGGGCCGCATGGAACTACGAACGCAGTGCCGACGCAGGCCAGGACAGCGCACGGGTCTGCCTGCACTATTTGCTCAACATGCTGCAGCCGCTGCCTTTTGCGCAAAGCGTGGTCGTTTCGCTGAACCCGGTGAGCGAGATCGACCCTGCGCTGATCCACGGCAGTTTTGACTATGCCCATCCGGTGTTCGATCTTGCTGCCATTCAGGCACAACACAAAGTGCCCGCACTGCAAGGTCAGCAACAGACCTACTTCTGCGGCGCATGGACCGGTTACGGCTTCCATGAGGACGGTCTCAAATCCGGGCTGGACGTCGCGCGTCGTCTGAAGGCGCGACTGGGCCTGGAAGCAGTTTGACGGACATCGCCATGCAACCCGGTCTTGCGCCCGCCACCTCGCCCTTAGCCATGCCGCTGATCGGCTTTGGCGAGGTGCGCCATACCCGGCTCAAACCGGTGCGCAATGCCTTTGCCTACGGCACCTATTTTTTGATGCTGCCCATGCGCAGCATGGCCCAAAGACCCGGCGGACACCTTGCACGTAACCGCTTTGCAGCACTGAGCTTTTATGACGCCGACCACGGCGATGGGCGTTCCTTGGCCCAAGGCGGCGCATTGGCCTGGTTGGACCAATTGCTCGCCGCGGAAGGCATTACTGATGCCACCGGCGAGGTCTGGTTGCACTGCTACCCCCGCGTGTTGGGTTTTACTTTCAAGCCAGTCAGTTTCTGGTACTGCCACCGTCCGGATGGCAGCCTGCGCGCCATCCTGGTGGAGGTGAACAACACTTTCGGCGAGCGGCATTGCTACCTGCTGGACCACCCCCGCTTCGGGCAGGAACTGCGGGCAGACAAAGTGTTTCACGTCTCGCCGTTTTGCCCTGTGGAGGGCGGCTACCGCTTCCGCTTCATGCTCACCGCCGACCTCCGCCACACTGTCGCCCGGATTGACTACGACGATGCAAGCGGACCACTGATAGAAACCAGTGTGAGCGGCAAACTCGAAGCGTTGACTGCCGCAAGCCAACGCCATGCACTCTGGCACTACCCGGCCATGACGCTGGGCGTCGTGGCGCGTATCCACTGGCAAGCCCTCAAGCTGTGGATCAAAAAAGTACCGTTCTTCCGCAAGCCCATGCCCCCGGCTTTGTTGACCACCCGTGCCGGCACGCCCCAACCTCACGAAGACACACCCTGAACCTTGACGCCCGAGACTGCCATGAACTCCAACACCATGAACCCCGGCATGCCTTCCACGACACCGGCTGCAACCACTCTGCCTGCTGGCACCCCGGCTGCTGCCCGCACCGTATTCAAGCTGCTGCAAAAGCTCCGCCACGGTAGCCTGACCGTGCAACTGCCTGACGGCAGCGCCCACCGCTTCGGTGGCGAGGCTACCCCGCACGCCAGCCTGGTGCTGCATAACTGGAAGGTGTGCGGCGCAGCCCTCAAGTCCGGTGATATCGGTTTTGCCGAGAGCTTTATCGCTGGTGACTGGTCTACCCCCAACCTCACCGAACTGCTTCGGGTGCTGGTGAAGAACCGGGCTGAAGTCGAAGGCGTGATTTACGGCAGCTGGGCCGGGCGCCTGCTCTACCGTATCAAGCACCTGCTGAACCGGAACACCAAAGCCAACAGCCAGAAAAACATCCACGCACACTACGACCTGGGCAACGCGTTTTACAGCCTGTGGCTGGACGACACGATGAACTATTCGTCTGCCTTGTTCAGCTCCAACCTGAACCAACCCATGGCCATCGCCCAGAAAGCAAAAGTGCGCCGGGCCTTGCAGGAAGCGGGCGTCCAAGCCGGCGACCGTGTGCTGGAAATCGGCTGCGGCTGGGGAGCCCTGGCCGAAATGGCCACCACGGAGTTCCAAGCCGGAATTACCGGCGTGACCTTGAGCATCGAACAACTGGCGTTTGCCGAAGACCGCATGCGCAAGCTGGGCGTACAGGACAAAGCCGACTTGAGGCTGCAGGACTACCGCGACATCCAGGACGCGCCGTTTGACGCCATTTGCTCCATAGAGATGGTGGAAGCGGTGGGCCGTGAATACTGGCCGACCTACTTCGCCACCATCGCCAACAAACTCAAGGCGGGCGGGCGCGCCTGCATCCAGAGCATCGTGATCGACGACGCGCTGTTTGAGCGCTACATAGCATCCACCGACTTCATCCAGCAGTACATCTTCCCCGGTGGCTGCCTGCCATGCCCCAAGGAATTCCGTGCCCAGGCGCGGGCTGCAGGTCTGGACGTGGTGAATGAACTCTCATTCGGCCACGACTATGCGGAGACCCTCAAGCGTTGGCGCGATGCCTTCCTGGAAAAGCGCGCCGAGGTACTCAGCAAAGGCTTCGATGAGCGCTTTATGCGCATCTGGGAGTTCTACCTCTGCTACTGCGAGGCAGCCTTCCTGGAAGACAACATTGACGTCGTGCAATACACCTTGCGCAGGCCCGACTGAGGAGGCCCTAACGCTTGATGAAAAGCCCACGC
The DNA here is from genome assembly GCF_059769165.1 of Curvibacter sp. Hmag1.1. NCBI lineage: Bacteria > Pseudomonadati > Pseudomonadota > Betaproteobacteria > Burkholderiales > Comamonadaceae > Curvibacter > Curvibacter sp. Hmag1.1. The sequence goes on along the minus strand of NZ_JBMBGX010000002.1, from coordinate 2,219,439 downwards.
ATGTCACGTCCGCTCCTGCGCCGTACCTACCTTGCATTGAGTGCCGCCTGCTTCATGCCCGTGCTGACTCTGCAGGCAGCGGCTCAAGGCAGCAGCGCTCCACCGGCGGAAGTCGGCAGCGAGCTGCCGGGCGCCAGTCTGGCGGGCAGCACGCGCATGCGCTTTTTCGGGCTCAACATCTATGACGCACGCCTTTGGGTGACGGCGGGGTTCAAGCCTGCGGCTTTCTGGCAGAGCCCGCTTGCCCTGGAGCTGAACTATCTGCGAAGTCTGAGCGGCAATGCCATCGCCCAACGCTCGCTCGACGAAATGCGCCGCGGGGGCCCAATCAGCCAGGACACTGCGGACCGCTGGCTGGCCGCCATGAACGCGGCCTTTGCGGACGTGAAAGCGGCTGACCGCATCACCGGCATGCATGTGCCCAGTCAAGGCGCGAAGTTCTGGCTGAATGGTCAGCCCCGCCCTGGCATCAAGGACCCGGAGTTCAGTCGCTTGTTCTTTGGTATCTGGTTGGCCGATCACACCAGTGAGCCTCGTTTGCGCGCGGAGCTGCTGGCCGGCGTCGCGCCATGAGCGCCACCTTGTCGCATTTGCCAGCCGGCCAGGGTTGGCGATACGGACTGATGGGGCTGCCCTTGGCGTTTGTGGCCTTGCCCTTGTATGTGATCCTGCCCAACCACTACGCCAAAGCCTTCGGTGTGCCACTGGCTGCCTTGGGCTTGGTGCTGCTGGTTGCGCGTTTGTTGGACGCCTTGATAGACCCGCTGCTGGGTCGATGGAGCGACAAGCTCTACCTGCGGGGTGCTACCACCTTGCTCCAACGCGCAGCGTTGGCTTGTGCACTTTTGGGCGCCGGCTTCTATCTGCTGTTCTTCCCGCCGGTGCAAGGCACCCAGGCGCTGTTGGTCTGGGCCACCGTGTGCCTGTTGTTTACCTATGCCGCCTACAGCTTCCTGAGCATCAGCCACCAAAGTTGGGGCGCCATGCTGGGCGGAGACGAGCACTACCGCAGCCGGGTCGTGGCCTGGCGCGAGGGCTTGGGGCTGGCTGGAGTGGTTTTGGCATCTATTGCGCCTGTAGCGCTCGGCCTGCCTGCGACAGCAGCTCTGTTTTTCATAGCACTTATTACAGGTTGGTGGGCCTGGACACGCGCACCACGACCACTCGCAGCGCCCGTGGAAGCCGATTCGACGGTACCCACAGAAGCAGCCTCCATCTGGCTGCCGTTCACCCGCCCTGCCTTCCGCGCCCTGCTGGCTGTGTTTGTCGTAAACGGCATTGCAAGCGCTGTACCGGCGACCTTGATCCTGTTTTTCGTGCAAGACCGGCTGCAAGCCTCGCCCCACAGCGAGCCGCTATTCCTGGGCAGCTACTTTGTGTGCGCAGCACTGGCAATCCCGCTGTGGCTCAAGCTGGTGGCGCGCATAGGGTTGGCCCGCACCTGGCTGGCGGGCATGGTGTTATCTATCGCCGTGTTTGTGTTTGCCTCCCTGCTGGGCGCTGGCGACACGCTGCCGTTTATTCTGGTGTGCGCGCTCTCCGGGGTGGCACTCGGCACCGACCTCACTATCCCCGGCGCCCTATTGGCGGGAGTCATCGCCGGTGAGGGGGACCGAGGCCGGGCCGAGGGCGCCTACTTCGGCTGGTGGAACTTTGCGACCAAACTCAACCTGGCACTGGCTGCCGGTGTGGCACTGCCGGCATTGGCATGGCTGGGCTACACGCCCGGCGCCCGGGATGCCCAGGCTCTGAACACCCTCACATTCGCCTACTGCCTGCTGCCCTGTGCCCTGAAAGCCATCGCAGCAGCATTGCTCACCACCCTTGTTCTGCGGAGGTCCCCATGAAACGACGCCTGCTCCTTGCTGCCGCCACCGGTAGCGCCCTGATGCTGGGGGGCTGCGCCTCCCAAAACATCGACCAGTACCGCACCGAAAAGCCGGAGCTGGACCTCAAGCAATACTTCAACGGCACGCTGGATGCCTACGGCGTTTTCACCGATCGCTCCGGGGCTGTGGTGAAGCGCTTTACCGTGGTCATGAACTGCAGCTGGCAGGGCAACGAGGGCGTGCTGGACGAGGACTTCACCTACTCCGACGGAACCACCCAAAAACGGGTGTGGCGCCTCACCAAGCTGCCCGACGGCAAGTACACGGGAACCGCAGGCGATGTGATCGGTACCGCGCAAGGCCAAGCCCGGGGCAACGCGTTTTACTGGACTTACACCCTGAGCCTGCCGGTGGACGGCAACGTGTACGAGGTGCGTTTTGACGACTGGATGTACCTGATGACCGACAAGGTCATGCTCAACAAGGCCACCATGAGCAAATTCGGGGTGAAGCTGGGCGAAGTCACGCTGTCGTTTACCAAACGCTGATGTATGCAAAAAAACACCTTTGCGCCCGCCGATTCAGCGCGAGCAGCTACAAAAAATATAGCAAATAGTTCCTCCAGAGGTTTCTTCCAACCCCTGAACCCTCCCATGGTGGATTGGCAGGGAAAGTCTGTGTGGATCGTTGGTGCGTCGAGCGGCATCGGGGAGGCCACCGCCTCAGCACTGCACGCCTTGGGCGCCAAGGTCACGGTGTCGGCCCGAAAGGAAGCTGCACTGCAAGATTTCGCCACTCGCCATCCCGGCAGCCGGGCGCTGGTGCTGGATGCCTCAGACCAGGCCGCAGTGCAAGCGGCGGTCGACACGTTGCTGGCCGCTGGGCCTTTGGACTGCGTGATCTATTGCGCCGGCCATTACAACGCCATGCGGGCATATGAGATGGACGTGTCGGACATGGAGCGCCACATGCGAGTGAACTACCTAGGTGCGCTCTATGTGCTGCAAGCCGTTACCCCGGCAATGCTGGCGCAAGGGCACGGGCACATCAGCCTGGTGGGCAGTGTGGCCGGCTACCGCGGCCTGCCCAACAGCCTGGCCTATGGTCCCACCAAGGCGGCACTGATCAATTTGGCAGAGACCTTGTACCTCGACTTGAGGGACAAGGGACTGGGGGTGTCACTCATCAGTCCCGGCTTTGTGCAGACGCCTCTGACTGCCAACAACGCCTTTGACATGCCCGCACTGATCACGCCCGCTCAAGCCGCAGACGCCATGGTGAAGGGCTGGGCCAAGGGCCGGTTTGAGATTCACTTTCCGAGGCGGTTTACCTTGTGGATGCAGCTGCTGCGCCAGCTGCCGGACCGCTTGTTTTTTGCGCTGGTACGGCGCGCCACCTTATGAGCACCCAGCAATCAAACGCTGAATCACACCAATCTGCCGTGCAGCGGATGGTGGATTTCTTTGAGCACATCACGCCGGACACCGTAGCGGGGCTGTCCAGGATTTATGCCGCCGATGCGCGCTTCAAAGATCCATTCAACGACGTGATTGGGTTGGCGGACATTCAGCGCATCTTCAGCCACATGTTTGTGGCGCTCGATCAACCGCGGTTTGTGGTGCTGGAGCGGGTGGTCCAGGGCCCGCAGTGTTTTTTGACCTGGGAGTTCCGCTTCCGGTTCAAACGATTTTCACCAGACACCGAGCAGGTGATTCTGGGCGCCACCCATGTGGTGTTCAATGAGGCGGGTCTGGTGACCTTGCACCGCGACTACTGGGATGCTGCTGAAGAGCTCTACGAGAAATTGCCGGTGGTCGGCGGTGTGATGCGCTGGCTGAAAAAGCGGGCGAACAGCTAAGGCCTAGCCTCCCCGTTGGGCCTGAACCGCCTCACTGGGAGGAAATTTCCAGGGGCGTCAGTTTGCTGGATTGAAAGTCCACTTGCCGGCGAGGCTCCCACCAGGCACGCAGGCTTGCGAACACATTGCGGCAACCCGTGCATTTGTACTGACCGGTCGGCTTGAGGGCTCCGCTGGCGGCCCGTTCAATCACCTGTTGGTAGCTGGTGGCCCCGCATTCGCGGCATTTGTAGACAGTTTTATACGTCGGCATAGTGGAGAGACTGTAGTGAAGCCCCCGCCTTTTGGCGAGCGTATTTGTGTAATGCCTTGTAAACACGCGGCCCGCAGCGCTATTCAGGCTGCAAAGCCGCACAGGGCTTAGGCCGGGACGGTATCCGCGAAGCTGGGGCGCTGCGCCAGCTTCTCAAAGAGCTTGGCCAGGCCGGGGTGATCTTCACGCCATTGAATATCAGGGAAACGGAAGTCCAGATAGCCCAAAGCGCAGCCCACCGCGATGTCGGCCAGGCTCAGGTGGATACCTGCACAAAAAGGCTTGTCGCCCAAGCCACGGGCCATCGCTTTAAGGGCATCGTTCACCTTGAGCATTTGGCGGTCTATCCAGACTTGGCTGCGTTGAGCCTTGGTCCGGCCTGTCCATGTGGCTTCCAGACGGGCCAGCACCGCAGCCTCCATCAGGCCATCCGCCAGTGCCTCCCAGGTTTTGATTTCGGCGCGCTCACGGCCTACCGCAGGAATCAACTTGCCCACGGGGGACAGGGTGTCGAGGTACTCCACGATCACGCGGGAGTCAAACAGGGCTTCCGCGCCTTCCATGATCAGGCAAGGCACTTTGCCCAGCGGGTTGGAGTCCGCGATGCGGGTTTCAGCCGACCAGACGTCTTCCTGAATCAGGGCGTAATCGAGCTTCTTCTCGGCCATCACGACGCGAACTTTGCGAACGAAGGGGCTGGAAGTGGATCCGATAAGTTTCATGAGGACTTTGCAGTTGCTTGAAGGGTGATTCTATCCAGCGGGGGTTGCCGCTGAGGTGTGCGGGGTTGTCCGTGGCGCACAACCTACAATCGGGGGATGACCTTCTCCGCCATTTCCGCCCTCTCTCCGCTGGACGGCCGTTACGCCGCCAAACTCGCTACCCTGCGCCCCCTGACCAGTGAGCTGGGCTATATGCACCGTCGCGTGCAAGTGGAAGTGGCCTGGTTTATCGCCTTGAGCGACGCTGGCTTTGAAGAGTTCAAACCCCTGACTCCCGGCGCCCGCACCTACCTGCTGGGCTTGGTGAAAAACTTCTCGGAAGCCGACGGTGAAGCCATTAAGGCTATTGAAAAGACGACCAATCACGATGTAAAAGCGGTTGAATACTGGATCAAGTCCAAGTTCGAAGCCCGTCCCGAACTGGAAAAAGCCGGTGAGTTCGTGCACTTTGCCTGCACCAGCGAAGACATCAACAACACCAGCCATGCCTTGCAGTTGCGCGCTTCGCGGGATGTTGTCGTCCTGCCCGCTCTGGACAAAATTGTGCTCAAGCTGCGGGACATGGCCCACGCCTACGCCGATGTGCCCATGCTGAGCCGCACCCATGGCCAGACCGCCAGCCCCACCACCGTGGGCAAGGAAATGGCCAACGTGGTCGTCCGCCTGCAAGCCGCCTGCGACCGCATTGCCAACGTGAAGATTCTGGCGAAGATGAACGGCGCCGTTGGCAACTACAACGCCCACCTGAGTGCCTGGCCTGACTTTGATTGGGAAGCTTTCAGCAAGAAAGTGGTGGAGACCCCCGAACCGCTGGGCTTGGGCCTGACCTTTCAACCCTACAGCATCCAGATCGAGCCGCATGACTACATGGCGGAACTGTTTGACGCTGTCGCACGCACCAACACCATCCTGGTGGACTTGAGCCGCGACATCTGGGGCTATGTGTCGCTGGGTTACTTCAAACAAAAGCTCAAGGACGGCGAAGTGGGCTCGTCCACCATGCCGCACAAGGTCAATCCGATTGACTTTGAAAACGCCGAGGGCAATCTGGGCTTAGCCAATGCCTTGTTGCGCCATCTGAGCGAAAAGCTGCCGATTTCCCGTTGGCAGCGCGACCTGACCGATTCGACCGTGCTGCGTAACATGGGCGTAGCCTTGGGCTATGCCGTGCTGGCCTACAGCTCGCTGATGACCGGCTTGAACAAGCTCGAGATCAACGAATCCGCCATCGCCGAAGACCTGGATTCCTCATGGGAAGTGTTGGCCGAGCCCATCCAGACCGTGATGCGCCGCTTCGGATTGCCCCAGCCGTACGAGCAACTCAAGAAGTTCACCCGGGGTGCTGCCATGACGCGCGAGCTGATGCAAGGCTTTATTGCGGGTCTGGACATTCCCGAGGCCGAGAAAGAGCGCTTGCTGGCCATGACGCCCAGTAGCTATACCGGCAAGGCCTCTGAACTCGCAAAGCGCGTGTGACCCCCTGAGCGGCATTCGCCGCTTCCCCCTGGTAGGGGGACAGCACCAGCGGCCCGGCTTAGCCGGTTCCGCGGTGTTCCACGCCCACTCCCCCTTACTGGCACGCCATGGCACTCAAATCCACCATCTACAAAGCCAATCTGCAGATTGCAGACATTGAAAACAGCTACTACGCAGACCACGCGCTCACACTGGCTCGCCACCCCAGCGAGACGGACGAGCGCATGATGGTTCGTCTGGTGGCCCTGGCGTTCAACGCCCATAAGCTGCAAAGCGTCTGCAATGGAGACGGCACGCTAGCCTTCGGGGCGGGGTTGTCGGATCCGGAAGATCCCGATGTGTCGCTGACGGACTTCACCGGGCAGAAACGTCTGTGGATTGAAGTGGGCCAGCCGGAAGACAAGCCGATTTCCAAGGCCTGCAACAAAGCCGACTCCGTGTTGCTCTATCCTTTCGCGCATTCGGCGGACATCTGGTGGAAGGGGATTGAGACCAAGCTCACTCGCTTGGACAAATTGCAGGTGTGGCGCATCCCCTCTGTGACATCCCAGGCATTGGCCAAACTGGCTGCCCGCAGCATGCAATTGCAAGCGACCGTTCAGGAGGGCGTTTTAATGCTGGGAAACGGTAGCAACACCGTGGATATTGAACCTATCCGCTGGAAATAAGGCCCCCAGCTTTCAAGCCAAATAGGCACCTAGCGCCCATCCAATATGCGCGAGGCGCTATCAAATCAGCAGCAAATCACGCTAATGACTTGGATTCTGCTGCCCGCTCGGCGTAACGGTTAAAGCGCCATGAGCTGGCATCCAGGGTGATGCGGCGCCAGGTAGCGCGCTTTTCGGCAGGGCGCATCTCCGGCCATAGTTGCACTTCTTCAAAGGTGCGTCCGCAACCTTTGCAGGTCTCATCGCCTTGGCTGGTGGAACAAATCGCGATGCAAGGCGTATCAGGTGTCGAGTCATACCAGGCTTGCCACGCTGCCAGTGCTTTGGGCGGCATGCTGAATTCGTCCGCCTCCGTCTCGTGGTAGTAGATCAGCAAGGCATACACCTCGGCCAAGGCGCGAGTGGGCGCTGGCAGGGACACCCCATCCGGAGAGGGTTCACGCGCTCGCCAGAAGTTGATGGCCGACTCGATATCGGTGATGTGTATGCCTGCCAATGGATATGTCTCTGGTTTCGGGGGAGGCGCATCATATACCGGGGACTCCGAAACGTGGCCCGGCTCCTTGCGATGACCTGCATTTGCCGTCGGACCGGAAAGCCCTCTTTTTTATAGGCCTAAAAGTTACGTTGTTATATTCCCCACTTCTCCGGAGGGGAGTAGCTCCAAGCGGCATTTAGCCGTTTTGGCAGATCGTCAATACGAAGCGACAAGCTTCCGGTCTGTCGGGGTGTTCGGTCGGAACATTCGAGCAAGACCTTCGATTCACGCCTTTTTGCAGGCGGGGTCGTGGTTGCCACTCCTCCACCTGCAGCGGCTTTTTCGTTCGTTGCGAGGTACTCTCATGGAATTCATGTCCGCCCCCTGGTGGTCCGCTTTGTTGGCCATTGTGTTGATTGATCTGGTGCTGGCCGGTGACAACGCCATTGTGATCGCGCTGGCTGCGCGCAACCTTCCCCCGGCTTTGAAACAAAAAGCCATCGTCTGGGGCACCGTGGGCGCCATCGTGGTTCGCTCTGCGATGACGCTTGGTGTGGTCTGGCTGCTCAAGATTCCTGGTTTGATGCTGGTAGGCGGCTTGGGACTGCTGTGGATTGCCTACAAACTTCTGGCAGATCAAGGCGGTGACGAGCATGACGGCCCGTCCGCCACCACGTTCTGGGGTGCCATGAAGACCATCATCGTGGCTGATGCTTTGATGGGCGTAGACAATGTGCTGGGTGTAGCCGGTGCGGCACACGGTGCCATGGACTTGGTCATCATCGGCTTGCTGATTAGTGTGCCGATTGTGGTGTTCGGCAGCAATGTGGTGCTTAAACTGGTGGAGCGTTTCCCGGTCATCATCCAACTGGGTGCCGCTGTGCTTGCATTCACTGCCGCAAAAATGGTGGTTCATGAGCCATGGCTGGTGAATGTATTCGGCACAGATAGCGGCGCAACCGATGCACAAAGCATGACACGCTGGGCGCTCTATGCGCTGGCGATTGCAGCGGTGTTGGGTGCCGGCTGGTGGAGCCAGAAGCGATCTGCAACTGCTGAGCGCTCAGCGCACTAACCTTGCCGCCTAGGGCCTCGGTGCTATGCTGAGGCCATGAAGTTACTTAGCAAATGGTTGTTAAGCGCCATGGCCCTGCTGGCTGTGGCGCATTTGTATTCCGGGGTGGAAGTTCAGAGCTTTGGCTCTGCCTTGATCGCCGCGGTGGTGATAGGGCTGTTCAACACCTTGCTGCGACCGGTGTTGGTCATTCTGACGCTGCCTGTCACCCTGATCACCTTGGGCTTGTTTCTTTTCGTGATCAACGCGCTGATGTTCTGGTGGGCGGCAGGCTTGTTGGATGGATTTCAGGTGCGCGATTTCAGTGCCGCACTGATTGGCTCACTCCTGTACACCGTGGCCGGAATGATCATCAACTCAGCGCTCGACAGCCTGTTCCCGAAGTAATTGCTCCACCTGGCGCAGACGTACATCGACGATGGAGGCTTCGATGTGGTCAGCATTTTGGGGGCTTGATCTGTAGAGCAATTGCGCGGCCTTCAACCGGCTCACTGCCGCTGCGTAGTCGAAATACGCGATATTGACTTCCGCTTCGGCACGCACGGCTGCGACCATACGGCCCTGAGACGCCCGGGCACTGGCGAGCTGTTGCCACATACTTGCGTCTGTTGGGTTGTCAATCAACCAGAGCTGTGCGGCGTCGGCGGCAACATCAGCTTGTCCTGTTGCGACTTTTAACGGCATCCAGAGCAGCAAGTCAGCTCGTGTTTTGGGGGCAGCATTGAATTCCAAGGTGCTCAGTGCCGCATCTGGCTTACCCTCTGCCATGAAAAGCTCCGCCCGGAGGTACCGCGATTGACGTTTTGCTGGCGCGTCGGTCGCCACAAGCGTCTGCAAGCTATTGGAGTACGCGAGCGCCCTCGAAAAGTCCCGCAATTTGATCGCGGCCAACGTGGCTCCGTAAAGAGAAGCGACTTTTTGCGAGCTCGTCGACTTTGCAAGCAAGCCAGGCTCGGTTTCCGAATACCAATTCCGCAAGGCTTCTACTGAGGAGTTCGAAAGTAGCCGCGCCCGTGCAGACACCATGGCGTGCTCCAGCGTGCCTGTAGGAGCAGTTGAAGCACCCTCTGGAATACGCGACTTCATGTCCGCGATTCGTTCTGTGGTCAGAGGGTGACTACGCAAATAAGGAAAGTTACCGGAGTCGTTGTTACGGTTGCTCTGTTGTAGCTTTTCGAACATGCTCACAAAGCCTTGAGGAGAGAAGCCCGCATCCGAAGCAACACCGAACCCGGTGCGATCTGCCTCACGCTCCATATCGCGAGAAAAATTGAGCTGGGATTGCGCTGCTGCGGCTTGCCCCCCCACGATGACCGCGTTCGCACCTCCGGGATTTTTGCTTGCCGCCAATGCCCCCAAGATCATTGCTCCCACCAACCAGGGTGCTTGTTCTGACTGCTTGCTCATTAAACGTGCGATGTGCCGCTGGGTGACGTGACTGAGCTCGTGCGCAAGAACTGAGGCTAATTCGTCCCGGGAAGACACGATACCTATCAAACCCAAATGCACTCCGAAGTAGCCGCCCGGCAACGCGAAGGCATTTACTGTTCGGTCGCGCCCCTGAAGCAGCTGCCATGCGAACGCAGCATCGAGCTCAGAAGTGATCTCGGAACGACTGCGGGCAGACGCCATCAGAGGTTGCCAGATTGCTTGAAGGTAGTCAGAAATGACCGGGTCGTCGAGGTAGTCAGGATCGCGATACAGGTCACGGACTATGCGGTCGCCGAGACGGCGCTCTGTGCGCTGGGACAACACACTCACGTCAGGTGCCAAAAGCTGTGTTTGCTCTAGTGTGGCTGCTGAGACATTCTGTTGAACCGACAGTACTAGGAAAAAATAAACTAGTCTGCGCACATGAATCACCATATATCTTCCGATCAGCTTACGCAATTTACCTAGGCCATTCTATTCTGGCGATTTCTTGATTATTTTTCGCATTTAATTGCCAGCGCCTGCCTACTGATGAACACACGCCGGGCGAGTTTACAGAGCACATCGTTTCGAGGTAATTCCGGGCCTGCCCGTAGTTCCCTCGCTTTATCTCGGTCAATGCTAGCAATTGGAAGAAACCGACATTAGGAAAAAGATAGAGTGCATTCTGCATTACCTTGAATTGATCGTCCGGAATAGCAACTTCCGTATCGACAAGCGCGAGATCAATTACATCCCTTAATTGAGTTAACAATACGAGATCTGGTGTAGTCGGCTGTTCAGCTACTACATTTGCCCACTTGAAGCGCAATAATAAATATTGATGCTCCACCTGCCGGTATTCAGCAATCAAAATTATAAGCAAAACAAAAATAATCACCACCATAGAGTTGATTGTCGCTTTACTCACCGAAAAAAAACCTCTAATTCCTCGCATCCCATCCAATGAGCCCATAATTGTCCCCAAAGGCAATAGCACGTAAGCGTAATGAAGTGGCAGTTCCAGCATAGAGTGGACCAAAGCGACCATAACCATGAACCACAAAATTAGTTCTTTCTTATCTGTCACGAAAGAGATTCTGCTATACATCCAATATATCAAGTACCCCACAACAATTAACGCAATTGGCATTCCACACCACAGCATTAGGTCCAGCAATAGGTTATGTGCACTGGTAAAATATTCGTGAAGAGGCTCATGTGCCAAAGCAAGCGTCATATGGACGTAACCTGTTTGATTCCATCCATACCCCCAAAGCCATTGCTGTTTTGCGGCATCAACAAAGAAAGCCCAAATAGCGGGTCGACTTGCGCTACCCACTGTAGTCAGGTCTATCCAGTTCATTTGAGGAGTTGCTTGCCAGTAGAAATTAGTGAACCAGCGGACAAAGAAAATTAGTGAGCAAAAGTAGGCGAGTGATAGAGCAATACGCCACTTATTTTCTTTCGTCACTAGTGTTGCTTTTCTCGTCAACCCAATGATCCCGAATAGGAGTATATTCAACCAAACTGTGCGCGACATTGTCATAGCCGCGCCAAACAGCATGAAGACTATTGCGAGTGATACAACTTTAGTACTTAGTTTTTTACTGTCTGCGAGCCACAAAGTTGAAAAAACCCCCCACAGTAAAATTGTGCCAAGTTGATTTGGCTGACCTAAATTGGCATACGGACGGCTTTCCCCCCCACCCATTGACCATATTTCAAAATCATAAATCTGAAGCCATTGATTAAGCTGCAATGCAACTGAAACTATGGATGCAATGATAAGTGCAGCCGCCGTAGCATCTAGCACTTGGTATCTTTGTCTACCTGTGTTGTGAGCACCAACAATCCACGCTAGAAGGAATCCAAATAAATACATCGAGCTGATCACATAATTTCCAGCTTGAAGTATTTGACCAAGGTAGTATTGAACTGTAATCAATACCAGAATCCCCGCAACGATTACTGGAATTCCACCGGCCTTCATTATCTTCTCTTTCGAGAAAAAACCAAATGTTGCTGCCGCCAGTATAAGATATACCAGCGATATCCATGCATCCATATGGAACGAGGCCCACGGATAATTGTGGTTTGGAACAAGCCAACTTACTGAGAGAAAGCAGGTCCATATGCCAAAAAGGAGCGCACTATTCACCTTTAGCTTTCTATCACTGATAACCATAATGATTCTCTTTTGTCCTTAAAACAAAAAAGGCTCCCGAAGGAGCCTTTTTTTGTACAAACTTATTACTTGCAACTAGCAGGCAAGTATTTCGTAGGTAGTGCCAAACTCACGCCGCTTGCATTAGCTGGTGCTGCTGAACACACCCAATCAACTTGACCGTTATTGGCAATGGTGCCAGTTAACATCACACCGCCACCAGTTGCACCTGGAATATTCGCAGCAACTGCAATAATACGTCCGATGGAACCGGCAGTTGCACCGTCTGAATACGCCACGCTGGAAACGTACTTAGAAGATTGTGTGGCAACCACGTTGGCAGCGTTCACGCTTGCCGCGAGCATTGTGTTGTAGGTTTGTGCATATTCAGAGACACCGACTTTTGCAGAGGAAGCAGCCAAAATTACTTCAGACACCTTAGCGCGAGTTGTGTAGTCTTGATAAGCAGGCAAAGCAACAGCAGCCAAGATACCGATAATCGCCACAACGATCATCAATTCGATAAGGGTAAAACCTTTTTGGATAGAACGCTTCATGAAGGACTCCTTTTAAGAAAATAGGTCCCCAAAGCAAGCACATTCTGTGCCAAGTCCAAATAAATCAAAATCTAGAGTTTTTTGACATAATTGTCACCTTTTTTGAGCGTCATTTCTCTATCAATCCGTGGGATGACATCGCGAGAGCATTTTTGTTACTTTATGCACACCTGCCTCACCATCTTCAGGTCGGTCAAGCCCATCAGCACTTTCTCCATTCCATCCATTTTGAGTGTTCTCATTCCAGTCTCTACTGCACATGAGAACAACTCCGCTACTCTTGCACGTTCTTGGATGAGCTTTTTCAAATCAGCTTCTGCAACCATCAGTTCGTGCAAGCCGATACGACCTTTGTATCCCGACTTGTTGCACTTATCGCATCCCACAGCACGATAGAGCTTGAGCTGTCCGCCTTCACCGTAGGCGTTAGTCCACTGGTCTAGCAACTTCTTTAATTCAAGTTCGTAGTTAGCTTGCCAGGACTTAGTATTCCGCAGCTCTTCTGCATATTCCTTACAAAAAAGGCGGAGCTCGTCCGCAGTGGGGACATAGGCCTCCTTGCAATCGCAGAGTTTCTTTGCAAGTCGTTGGGCGAGGATTCCCAACAGGGCATCGGCAAAGTTGAATGGGTCCATTCCCATATCCAACAGGCGGGTGATCGATTCTGGCGCAGAGTTCGTATGCAGGGTCGAAAACACCATGTGACCTGTCAATGAAGCCTCCACACCCATTGACACAGTCTCTTTGTCACGGGACTCACCCACCATGATGATGTCAGGGTCTGCACGCAAGAAGGCGCGCATAACCAACGCGAAGTCGATTCCCGCTTTTTTGTTAATCTGTACTTGGCGCAGACCTTTTTGAGTAATTTCCACTGGATCTTCGGCTGTCCAGATCTTGGTGTCTGGCGTATTCAGAAATTTCAATATGGAATGGAGAGTAGTAGTCTTTCCCGATCCTGTGGGACCACAAACATAAAACAATCCGTAAGGCTTGCTGACAGTTGACTCAAGCCGCGTCTTGTTGTGGGCAGTGAGTCCTAGTTTCTCAAGTGGGATGGGCTCGCCTGCTGCCAGTATCCGCATCACTACATCTTCGACGCCCCCTGCGGAAGGAATCGTTGCCACCCGCAATTCAATATCCAGCGGTCCGTATTTCTTGAATTTGATCTTTCCATCCTGCGGCTTTCGTCTCTCCGATATATCCAAGTCACACATTATCTTCAACCGCGTAACCATTGCTTGCCGGAAATGCGCTGGCACCTCGACATAAGGAACCAAACTGCCATCAATTCGAAAACGAATTCCGGTCTTAAACTTACCGGGCATTGGCTCGATATGGATATCCGATACTTTTTGGTGATAGGCATCAATAATCACCTTATTGACAAACTTTACCAATTCATTATCGGCAGCAGCAGACTCCAGTGACTCATCATTACTGCCGTCATCAATGGGCCCTCCATCCATGTCGGCAAGCAGCTGATCGATCGTACTGCTATCAGTTTCAGCACCAAAAATCTGGGAAAGCGTTTCCGTGAACTCGGTTTTTGTAGTGACCCGATACGCGAACTTGTGGATACGAGGAAATACTTGAGGTACAACGCGGGAGCCTTTTACAGCCTCCGGATCAACGCACATAATTACCAGGCCCTCAGGCGACTCCTCCAAAGGAATCCAGCCCTGCTCTTCGAGAAACTCCCGTTTCATTGCTCCATGCAAGGCTTCAGACCTTATTCGACCCGCATTGAAAGATTCATAAGGCACTCCGAAGAATTGCGCCAAACTTGGTCCAATTTGTCCCGGCTGTAATCCTGTACGAGTAATGATGAGGTGTTCCAGTGAATTGCCGTCGTCTCGGGACTCCTGCACAAGTTGCTGCAAATCGCTTTCAGACAAAAGGCCGCATTCAACCAAATTGTCGTACTTTGTAAGTTTGCGCCTTGGCTGTGATTCTGAACGCTTCAAACGCTGTCTGATCGCGGTTGCCAAAGTTTTGCATAACTCAGAGACACCATCGACCTCAAGCTCTCCGAACGGCTCATCACTCTTGCTATTTATGACCTGAAGAACGCCGTGCAAAGTGCTACCTTCCAAAATCGGAGCAGCCATCATTTGCTTGGTGCGGTAACCAGATCGCTTGTCTACCTCCTTTAGAAAGTTTAACGCGGGATGTATTCTCCGCAGAGCCTCTTCGTCATAGACATCATTGATATTGACCGCTGATTTGCTATATGCGGCATAGCCAGCGATACTTTGCGGTGAGATTGGGAGTTTTAGCTCTCTGCTCGTATTCAATCCAGTCTTTACTTTTGAGATGATTGAGATACCGTCAGCACCAAGTGCATACAGAGTAAGGCGATCTGCATTTAATAATTTACAAATATCCTGACTCGTCTCCAACATGATTTGCTCAATATTTTCGGTATCATGGATCCGAGCTGTCACCTGGTGAAGTTGCCGATAAAACAATGCCTCAAAGGTCATTCCTCTTTTCTTTGTCTGCAGTTTTTGAGATTCAAAAAATGCTTGCTCACTGGAGGAGTTCATAATTAATTCCTTACCTGATTCGCTCACAGTGAAAATTCCTGTCCGGCATTAAGCCAGTGGATTTCATAGCACCGCCGTGCAGAACTCGAATCATTTAGCTGCTCTATTTCTCTCATGATGAGCTCTGTCTCTGCTGGTTTAGTGTGTGTGATGAAGATAGGAAAATTTCTATCGGACCGCAAATAATCGAGCTGCACAACCATAGAGTCAGGTGCGAGATGACCACTCAACACAGCAAGTTCCATTTCTTTGTTACTGAACGCCGTCTCAATGACCAGCATTCCGACCTTGAGCTGGTTGACTCTCGACCACAAATCAGTGCAGTTGCCTGTATCCCCAGTAAATACCCAGCATGGCCCGTTTTTTGAAACGGCGTACCCGAGTGCAGGTACTGAATGTTGAGCAGGTAATGCTTCGACCAACAAACCATCCACTAGCGTCTGTTGTCCAACTTCGATGGGGAACAGCCTCAAAAAGGGTGACTCGGCACTGGGTATTTTCAAGAAGTCAGGCCAGATCACATCATTAAAAATGTGGGTCTTAAGTGCATCTAAAGTCGATTGCAGCCCATATAAAGATATCGGCTTGTCTCGTCTTGCACCCACAGCATCCAGCATTAACGGCAAAGCTGCGATGTGATCTAAATGAGAGTGCGTTAAAAACACATGATCAATCTTTTGCATCTCATCAAGTGTCAGATCTCCGACTCCTGTGCCAGCATCAATTAACACTTTGGCACCTAGTAGAAAAGAAGTGGTTCTACAGTGCTTAGCAATAGCGCCCGAGCATCCCAGCACACGTATTTTCACCTTATTCGCCTTTAGTCACTTAGTTTCAAAATTTGTTGCCCCATCCCACTCGGAGTCATACGGCAGATACCTCATTGAAGCCACTCGTTCCGCGTAGAGTCGATATAGAAACTTATTTGGACTGAGACGGCTTACATTCAACAATGCCACATCCGCCTGATCCCAGAGCTGACTTCGATACATCTTTAAGAATTGTGTCCAAAGCTTCACTTCATCTGATAAGGATGAAGATATCTGAACATCATTACTTAACGGGCTCCAAATCTTTACCGCTTGCTCCTTCCCCTTAACTCTGACTTTGTCTAGTTCCTGCCAAATTATTCCGGTAGTATTTTTTTTGGTAATCTCACTCGCAACTATGTCGACTCCATATACTTTTGAAAGTGATTCGAGGCGCGAACCTAGATTCACAGCATCTCCGATTACGGTGTAGCTTCGTCGTATGTCGGATCCCATGTCTCCAACACACATGGAGCCCGTATTTATTCCAATTCCAATGCCGATCTGAGGAAGCCCCGCCAGATGATGCTCTTGGTTAATTTCCCGTACGACCTGTAGTATTTCAATAGATGCCTTTACGGCTAGCTGAGCATGATCCTCAGATTCGACCGGGGCGCCCCAAAAAGCCATCACACAATCACCCATGTATTTATCAATAGTGCCCCGATTGGCCCGGATCACAGACGTTAGTCGGCTAAATACTCCCGTCAGCATCTGCTGCAACTGCAATGGCTCCATGGCTTCAGACATGTTCGTGAAACCACGCATGTCACAAAACATTACGGTCATTTCACGATTCATGGCCTTCATGCTATAGCTGTCCGGGTCCTGAACCATCTCGTCCACCAGTTCAGGCGGAACATACGTTCCGAACAGATTAGCGAGGTCCCGCTTGGATCGACTTTCCACAAAGTAACCGTAACTCATATTCAATGCAAAAGCGGTTACTGTCATAGCTAATGCGCCCGCCAATGGCAATACAAGTCCGTATCCGAGATAGAGCCATATATTCATGAGCAATAAGCAAACGAGTACGCCTGTGCTCAAAATGACGGCTCTCAGTGCCGAAAGTAAAGGGAGACCAATCGCCAAAACGAGACCAGAAATAACCAAAACAACCAGTTCGTATCCCATGGCATAGTCAGGTTTTACTAGTACGTGTCCATCCAGAAGTGCAGAGAGCATATTTGCGTGCGTTTCAACCCCGGGATAGGCCTCCCCCACAGGTGTGACTCGCATGTCAAACAATCCCAATGCCGTAGTCCCCAGCAAAACAATTTTGTCTTTTAACTTCCCCGTCGCAATTCGGTTTTGTAGGACGTCAGCAGCAGACACATATTGAAAGGATCCCCCTTGGGCATTTCCGGCTCCACGAAATGGAATAAGTGCACCGCCACGTCTGTCAACCGGTATTCCAAGGGTTTTGTCCCCTTGTACCAGCAACATTTTGTCCACACCCTGAAATGCCTTTGGAAGAAAAGTCTCTTTGGAGTACGAAGGGGTAATCCTCGGCATGCCTACGATCGCCCGAAACATAGCCAGGGACAGAGACTCGAAATAGGCGTTCTTGTAATGGGCCACTAAAGGTACAGACCGCACCACTCCATCCGGATCTGTGAATGAATTGAAATGGCCAGCCATTGGGGCTGCAGCTGCCAAGCTCGATATATTGGAGCCGTAAGCAGTCCATTCTGGTGCTTCCAAAGTACGCCCCGCAAGGGCTTCCTCGAGAAAAACTGGGGAAGGTAAAACCCCACTCGAACGCCCTTGCGGATCATTGGTGAAGAAATATCCTAAGACAATGGGTTTTCCCGCTAGAACACTGGCAAATACGCCATCGTAATCAAGGCGTGGGCTTAAATCCTGTAACTTTGCCAGAAAGACAGGTTGATCACTGAGTTCGCTTTTGGCTAGCTCTTTCAACTGTTGAAGACCGGAACTGTCGTCTGGTTCTGCAAAGACCACATCGACGCCCAAGATGGCAATTTTGTGTTCGGTGAACAGCTTATTGACCAGGTCGGCCAGCTTATTTCTGCCCCAAGGCCAGCGACCTACTGATGCAAGACTTTTTTCATCAATATCAACGATGACGATGCGCTCGTCCATCGACTTTGGCATCGTCGCTCGAAGACGGGTGTCGTAAATGATGTCATCGAGTCGTTGCAACACGCTAAGCTGCAGCACTCCAACGGCATGAAGTAATGCAAAGATCAGCGGAATGAGTGTGACCGCGATTCGCGGCCAATGTCTTTTTATTCCGTTCACAGTCAACGAGCACCTAGAGAATCACTACCAGAGGCCCGAAGCTACACGTCAGTGCTGAACAAACTGCATTTGCGTGCCCGCCAACTCCACCAAATCTCCATTTTTGAGCGGCACTGGGTCCGCCCCGATGGGAGCGCCATTCAAAGTAGGATTACCCGCACCCTCCACATGATGGACAACGAAGCCCTGCTGTCTGCGTGTAATCGCAGCGACAGCAACACCTGGTTTGCCAATCGTAGTAACTACCTTGGTCAAGGGTACTTCACGGCCTGAGGCAGCACCAGAAAGCACTTTGATCGCAGCATGGAATGCACCAAGACCCTGGGAATCGCCTGCAACTGTAGAGAAACCGGAATTCAATGGCTGCGCAGCAGTGACAGCAGGTCTTGCCTGAACCACCATGGTTTTATCAAAATTGTCCGCCACGCCATCGGCCATGAACTTGATCTTGTACTTGCCAATCTCGATCCCGTCGCCATGGCGCAGTTGCTGTTTTTTAACAGCCTTCCCATTTACGTAGGTACCGTTGGTACTGTTGAGATCTTCCAGAAAAATGTCTGCCCCAGCCATCAGGATGACGGCATGCTCGCCACTGACAGCCAAGTTATCAATCACGATATCGTTATAAGGCCTGCGTCCCAAAGTTGTACGGTCTTTGGTGATTTGCACTTCTTTGATCACGACCTCATCGATCGACACGATCATTTTCGGCATGATCGACTCCTTTTCCTGTAATTGTTTCTGGAAAACACTTGAATTTACTTCCCTAGCAACCTGGCGATAAAGCCTTTTTTCTCGGCTGCTTCATTCACGGCAATCATCAAAACAGAAATATTGTCTTTGCCACCGTTGTCATTGGCAGCAGTAACAAGGTGTCCCGCAATTTGATCCAGCCCTGACGCCTCGCAAGCAATTCTAGCGATTACTTCGTCAGTCACCATATCTGACAAGCCGTCTGAGCACATTAGATACAAATCACCCGGCTCCACACTGAACTCATTGACTTCCAGCATGACCGCCTGTTCAACCCCTAAAGCCCTCGTGACTAGGTTCTTGATCGGCGACACAGCAGCTTGATCCTGAGTGATCAAGCCAGCGTCAATTTGCTCTTGCAAGAGCGAATGATCCTTGGTGATTTGCTCTAAAGAATTGGAACGTAGTCTGTAGCATCGGGAATCCCCGATATGCCCTACCAGCAGTCGCCCCTCTTTGAATACACCTAAAACAAGAGTGGTCCCCATGCCTGCAAAAGCTGGGTTGGCGTTTGCCGAGTTGTAAATCGCCAAATTTGCGTTATCAACGCATATCTCCATGGCTCGGCGGATTTCCTTGGGTTGAGCTAACGCGCCCGCTTCAATCAACCAGCGGCTCAACTCCGACTTGATAAATGCGGTGGCCATGCCACTGGCGATCTCTCCGGCGTTGTAACCACCCATTCCATCGGCCAGCACTGCCACCAGTGCCTCCTCGTCAAACGCAACGGAATCTTCATTGTTATCGCGGGCACGACCTGGGTCAGTTACCGCATGAAATTGATAATTCATTGTTCTTATATTTCTATGTCAGGACCGCGGGAAATTTGCGTGGCCTCGAATGAAGTTGCGCTTTGTGTATCCGAACTCAGAAATGCATCCGTCTTCTCAAATGCCGCAGACGAATCCTGTTTGCTCGTTGTGGTGGAAGTTACAGACTCAAATTCTGGCATGCAACGCAGGAGATCATCGGAAAAAGCTCCACCAGTTTGGTATCGGCTCTCCGGCTGCTTGGCCATAGCTTTCTTCACAACAATAGCGAGTGCCTCTGCCAAGTCAGAACGATGAATGCGGACATCCGCAGCTTCTTCGCTGGCAATTTTGTACATCAACTCCGCCATGGATTCACCACGAAATGGCAACACACCTGTCAGCAATTGATACAGCATGACCCCCAATGAATAAAGGTCAGACCGACCATCCACCTTTTTTCCCGCCAATTGCTCTGGCGACATAAAGCTGGGAGTTCCAAGGACCAGTCCAGTCTTCGTTTTACTGCTGTCTGTGATTCTTGCGATACCAAAGTCCGTTACTTTGACCGTATCAGTATCGCGCTCATACATGATGTTCGCGGGCTTGATGTCACGATGCACGACTTGTTGTCGGTGCGCGTAGTCAAGCGCCTGAGCGACTCGACTCACCACGCTGACTACCGTGGATACGGGCATCAAAGTGCCCGGTTTGGTGTGTTCAGCCAAATCGCTGCCTTTGAGGAACTCCATTGCGATATACGCGAGGTCATGCTCTTCACCTGCATCGAATATCGTGACAATGTTCTGATGCTGTAAGCGGCCAGCCGTTTCTGCCTCACGGAAAAACCGTTCGCGAGCATCCACCAGATCATCTCCGGAAAACTCCTCGCTCAAAGCCATCGTCTTGATAGCAACTACCCGACCGATCTTGGGATCTTTCCCTTGATAAACAACGCCCATGGCGCCTTTGCCCAACTCTTTCTCCACCTGATAGCGGCCCAGCATGGGCTTTTCCATGGACGTACCATCCAAGAGCATGGTACCCCCGGGGTGACTACCACCGCCCAGAATGACCGTTTCCGAGAGGTGTTTTGCGCGATTCAACTTTTGCTGCACGTCTTTGAAATTCACATCTGTTGCAGCGATATGTTCGTACACCGAGTGCGCTTTGTTGAATTGACG
Organism: Curvibacter sp. Hmag1.1; assembly: GCF_059769165.1. NCBI lineage: Bacteria > Pseudomonadati > Pseudomonadota > Betaproteobacteria > Burkholderiales > Comamonadaceae > Curvibacter > Curvibacter sp. Hmag1.1. The sequence continues at coordinate 2,198,637 of NZ_JBMBGX010000002.1, read as the reverse complement.
TTTTCGCTCGAAGTCCAGCGCAAGGCTGTAGAGATTGCCCAAAACCGCCTCACTGGCAGGCACGCGCCGGAAACGATCAAAGGCCATGTCCAATTGACCTTGTCCTTGGAGTGCAAGGCCCATCATGCGGTTAGTCTCTGCAGACTCTTCGTCTGATTTCGCCTTGCCCGCCTCTGTCATCAGAAAGCGCTTGGTGGTTAGTCCCACGTGCCCTGTTATCAGCACGAGTGCCGGCAACAGTAACTGGAGCGAGATGGATGCCCCAGCCAGCAAGCCGTACTCTGCAAGAACCAAAACCAAGAAAATGCCAACCGTCATCAGCGCTGCTGCTCCAGCAGAAAGCTTCGGCAGGCCCCAAACCACATACACAGCCACCACTAACATCGAAATGAGAATCACCCAAACACCCCAAACCGGCTGGACAATAAAGTGCTCGCTCAGGATGCTCGATGTGATGTGCGCAATAGTTTCCGCAGGCGACAAGGCAGCATGCCCGGGAACAGGAAACTGAACACCGACTCCTGCTGCAGTCGCTCCAATGATCACAATTTTGTCGGTGTACTTGCCAAGCGGAATCTTCCCGCTTACTACATCGTAGAAAGAGTCCACCTGAAATGCCGGACGACCGTCACGGTCCCTGTAGAACTGAGGAGACATCATGGCCGAGCTGTCTGTCTTGATCTTCAAACGTCCAAGCTGCACAGACTCACCTTCGTTCAGGCGGATGTCGGCCGGCGTCAAATTCAAGCTCTTCATCGCTGCGAGCAGCGCAATGGATGGAACCGCTTTACCGAAGTAGTTCACCAGCAAAGGCTCTGTGCGTACAGCTCCGTCCTGATCATTGAATTGGTTCAAATGCCCCACCGCAGCGGCTTCGTTGCCTAGTGAGTCGATGGGATACTGGCCGCGCACTGCCGGCAGAGAAAAACCAGAAACCTCATCCAAGGATTGAGACAACACAAAAGGAGGCAAGGGACTGTCTGCTTTCCCTTGAGGTTCCCCAAGTGTGAACACGGAGGGCAATACAACATTGCCTGCGTTGTGCAGACTTTTAGCCAGCGCCGTGTCAGTATCCAGCGCTGCCTCAGCTTCCGCAAAGGTTCGTGCGATGGCTTCATTGTTGCCTAATGCGGGATCCGGATTACCGACCAAGTCTTTGAGTTTCTGGATATAAACCAAGCCCGGGTCTTTTTGAGGCTCAAAGAAAAAAATGGTTTGAACTACCGTCTTGGCTTTGGCTTGTGCCAACAAATCGATCAAATTTGCCTGGTAGGTGCGGGGCCACGGCCACCGACCCAAATTGGACACGCTCTGGTCATCGATGGCGATGATGGCAATACGGTCCGAGGGCTGTCGATTGCTGGCCGTACTGGCGAAGTCGTAGAACCGGCGCTCCAAGCCACCGGCAAAGTCCGTGGCCGCGTAAACGACAGTGGCAATCAGAATGAGAAAAAGCCCTGCAAACCAGTCCGTTCGCCAGAATTCCGATTTCTTTGCCTTTTTCCCAGCCACTTTGCCCCCAGTTATTCCATCTCAGCCCAGCAAGAAGGTGCTAACGGCCATTTGTGTAGCACGTTAGCAGAGGCTCGAGAGCTGAACAAGGCACTCGTACGCACTATTGGAGCCTTTTTGACAAAAGGAGACAAAGCACGACAAGTGGCCTGTTTGTTAGCGCTCGATGAGCAGTTTAGTGCGTCACTTCAAGCTTGGGACGATTCAAAACCTTACCCGCACCCAGCACAAATAGGGCTCCAGCTATTGCAGCACCCCAATGCAACCATGAATAAGACTCCAGCGCACCCTTCAGGGCCGTGTCGCTCACGATGGTCTCGCCGGCGACCCAGCCGATCAATGCAGCACCGAAGGTGACGATGACCGGGAAGCGCTCCATCAACTTGATCATCAATGTGCTGCCGAAAATTACCAAGGGGATACTGATGGCCAAGCCCAAGATCAGCAAGACCATGCTGCCTTGCGCTGCAGCGGCGACCGCGATCACGTTATCCAGACTCATCACGAGATCGGCAATCAAAATGGTCCGTACTGCTGCCATCAAGCCGCCTTTTGCACCGTCAGCGTGGTCTTCATCGTCGCCCTCAGTCAAAAGCTGAACGCCAATCCACAGCAGCAAAAGGCCTCCAACGATCTGCAGGAAAGAGATCTGCATCAACTTTGCAGCCACCACCGTCAATGCGATCCGCAACACGACGGCTGCGCCGGAGCCAAAAAGCACCGCTTTCTTTTGTTGTTCCGCAGGCAGAGACCTCGCTGCCAAAGCAATCACAACAGCGTTGTCCCCGGACAAAATAATGTTGATCCAAACGATCTTGATCAGACCGATCCAAAAGTCAGCGTGTTGCAGTATTTCCATGGCGCTTCCGTCAAATTCAAAAAAAATGCCCAGTCTTGCGAACTGGGCATCCTTGCCTTAACAAGTCACCCCTCGCACAGAGGGGCCATCTTACCGGCAGTTAGAGCAAAGCCTTCAACAACTTCGCCATTTCAGATGGGTTACGGGTCACTTTGAAACCACACTCTTCCATCACAGCCAACTTGGCATCCGCAGTGTCAGCACCGCCAGAAATCAAAGCGCCAGCATGGCCCATGCGCTTTCCGGGAGGAGCGGTCACCCCTGCAATGAAGCCAACCACAGGCTTCTTCATGTTCAGCTTGCACCAGCGCGCAGCTTCAGCTTCATCGGGTCCGCCGATTTCGCCGATCATGATGACCGCATCGGTATCCGGATCGTCATTGAATGCTTTCATCACGTCGATGTGCTTCAAACCGTTGATCGGGTCGCCGCCGATACCGACTGCAGAAGACTGGCCCAGACCGATTTCGGTCAACTGAGCCACTGCTTCGTAAGTCAGCGTACCGGAACGGGATACAACGCCAATACGACCTTTACGGTGAATGTGACCGGGCATGATGCCGATCTTGATTTCATCGGGAGTGATCAGGCCAGGGCAGTTGGGTCCCAACAACAGGGTTTTCTTGCCGCCAGCCGCTTCCTTGGCCTTCATCCTGTTGCGCACTTCCAGCATGTCCTTGACGGGAATGCCTTCGGTAATGCAGATCGCCAGATCTAGGTCAGCCTCTACAGCCTCCCAGATGGCTGCCGCAGCACCGGCCGGTGGCACATAGATCACGGACACGGTAGCGCCGGTTTCTGCAGCGGCGTCTTTGACGGATGCGTAGATTGGGATATTGAAGATGGACTCGCCAGCCTTCTTGGGGTTCACGCCAGCCACAAAGCAGTTTTTGCCGTTTGCGTATTCCTGGCACTTTTCAGTGTGGAACTGGCCTGTCTTGCCGGTAATGCCTTGGGTGATGACCTTGGTGTCTTTATTGATAAAGATCGACATGATGTTTCCTTAGCCTTTCACTGCTGCGACAACTTTTTGAGCCGCTTCAGCCATGCTGTCGGCGCTGATGATGGGCAGGCCAGACTCGGCCAGCATTTTCTTGCCCAGCTCTTCGTTCGTACCCTTCATGCGAACCACGAGGGGCACGGACAGGTTCACGGCCTTACAGGCGGTAATCACGCCAGTGGCAATGGTGTCGCACTTCATGATGCCGCCAAAGATGTTGACCAGGATGGCCTTGACCTTGTCGTTCTTCAACATGATCTTGAAGGCTTCGGTGACCTTCTCGGGGGTAGCTCCGCCACCCACGTCCAAGAAGTTGGCAGGCTCAGCGCCGAACAACTTGATGGCGTCCATGGTGGCCATGGCCAAGCCGGCACCGTTCACCAGGCAGCCAATGTTGCCGTCCAGGCTGATGTAAGCGAGGTCGAATTTGGAGGCTTCCACTTCGGCTGCATCTTCTTCGTCCAAGTCGCGGTATGCCACGATTTCAGGGTGACGGAACAAGGCGTTGGAATCGAAGTTGAACTTCGCGTCCAGGGCCATCACATTGCCCTTGCTGTCGCAGTTCAGGGGGTTGATTTCCACCAGGGACGCATCGGTGTCCATGTAGCATTTGTACAACTTGGCGAAGATATCCACTGCCTGATCCACGGAGGCACCAGTCAATCCGATAGCCGCAGCCACCTTCTTGCTTTGCTCGGTGGTGATGCCGGTCAGCGGGTCAATCATCTCGGTGATGATCTTCTCGGGGGTGGAGTGCGCCACTTCCTCGATGTCCATGCCGCCTTCGCTGGACGCGATCAGAGCAACCTTTTGCGTCGCGCGGTCTGTTACCAGCGAAACGTAGAGTTCGTTTTTGATGTCCGCGCCGTCTTCGATGTACAGGCGACGGACCTTCTGGCCTTCGGGGCCGGTCTGGTGAGTCTTGAGCTGCATGCCCAGGATTTCCGAAGCCAGGCGCTTGACGTCGTCAATCGATTTGGCAACCTTCACGCCGCCGCCTTTGCCGCGACCACCTGCGTGGATTTGTGCCTTGACAACCCACACCGGGCCGCCGAGTTTCTGAGCGGCTTCCACCGCTTCTTGCACTGTAAAGGCCGGAATGCCGCGGGGCACCGGCACACCGAATTGGCGCAAGATTTCCTTGCCTTGGTACTCGTGAATCTTCATGACGTCTCTCTCTGGGACAGGACTATGTTCACCGCGTGGTAACGAGGATGTAATCACCGCGCGGCACTGGACACATCAACCCGCGAATGTATCATGCTGCGACGCACAATACTTGTGCGACGCTTACAGCTGGTGCATTCCGGGTCGTTCATGCCCCACGCATCCACCAGTTTGATGCGCAATATTTGCCCCTTGCTTACACCATGAAAAAAATCTTTATCGACGGCGAAGCCGGTACCACCGGCTTGCAAATCCGGGAGCGTCTGCAGACGATGCCCCAGATCGAACTGATCAGCATTGAGCCTGCATTGCGCAAAGACCCGCTAGCAAAGCGCGCCCTGATTGCACAGGCCGACATGGTGATTCTTTGCCTGCACGACGATGCCGCCAAAGACACAGTCGCGATGATTGACGCGCTGGAACAGGAAACCGGCAAGCCCGGCCCCCGCATCATTGACGCGTCGACCGCGCATCGAGTGAATCCGACCTGGGTGTACGGCTTCCCAGAGCTGGCTGCGGCCCAGCGCGATGCGGTCGCCAATGCGCAAAGAGTGAGCAACCCCGGCTGCTACGCAACAGGCGCCATCGCGTTGATACGCCCCCTGATCGATGCCGGCTTGCTACCTGCTGACTTTGCGGTGTGTCTGCCCTCGGTGAGCGGCTATTCCGGCGGCGGTCGCGCCATGATCGAAGCCTATGAACAAGGATCTGCGCCTCCGTTTGAACTGTATGCCCTGGGACTGAAGCACAAACACATTCCTGAAATCATGAAGTACACCGGCCTGACCCGCCGGCCCTTGTTTGTGCCCTCCGTGGGCAATTTCATTCAGGGGATGCTGGTTCAACTGCCTCTGCACCTGGACACACTGCCCGGCCAACCGAGTGCGCAAGACTTGCACAACGCCTTGGCCAAGCACTACGCGGGGAGCGAATGGGTGACGGTGGAACCCGTGACAGTCGACCTCAAGCTCGACGCCGTTGCCTTGGCTGATACCAACAAACTGGAGTTGCGCGTGTTCGCCAACGATGCGAAGGCGGATGGCTTTGCGCACGCTGTGTTGGTTGCCCGCTTGGATAACCTGGGCAAAGGCGCCAGCGGCGCTGCGGTCCAGAACCTGCAGTTGATGCTGGGCCTTTAAGCCTCAGTATTCGCCTTCATCACCTCCGCCGGAGACTACCCGGTGGATGGTGTCTCCGCCGAAGCCGCGCCCGGCCAGGAAGCGCATCTGCTTGGCGCGCTCTGTTGCGTCCTGCGGCTGGGTTCCGAACTTTTTGCGCCACACCTCGCGGGCCCTTTCCAGCTCGGTCTCACGCAATGTGGCCACCGCCTCGGACACAGCTTCCGGAGCCAGCCCCTTGGCTTGCAGCTCCTGCTTGATACGCGCAGTGCCCAGTTTTCCGGCACGCCGGTAGAGCACGGAACCGACCACCCGCTCTTCGTTGATGAAGTCTTTGGCGGCCAGCGTGTCCAATGCCTTGGCCAAGGTTCCGGGCTCCTCTTCAAAGCGCTGCAGCTTTCGCTCCAGCTCCACGCGCGAGTGCTCGCGGGTGCTGAGTAAGCGCAGTGCCCGGGCAGTAAGCGATAGCGATTGGGTTGCCATTGCAGATCCGGCAGTCAAATATTTGCTATGAATTCAGTAGCTGCTGGCGCACATTTCATGAGCGCTAGCAGCTACTTTGACCATTACTCTGCTTTGTCAGCCTTATCGGCTTTCTTGCCCTTGGCCTTCGCTTCAGGCTCTGCCACCGGCAACAAAGGGATGCCAAGGTTGGCGCGCACTTTGTTCTCGATTTCGACCGACAACTCAGGGTTCTCACGCAGAAATTCACGGGCGTTGTCGCGGCCTTGACCGATCTTCTCGCCTTGGTAGGCGTACCAGGCGCCGGATTTTTCCAGGATGCCTGCGTTCACGCCCATGTCGATGATCTCGCCGTGGCGGCTGATACCTTCACCGAACAGGATGTCAAACTCCGCCGTCTTGAACGGAGGGCTGACCTTGTTTTTGACCACCTTGACTTTGGTCTCGTTGCCGATCGAGTCCTCGCCCTTCTTGATGGTGCCGGTGCGGCGGATATCCAGACGGACAGAGGCGTAGAACTTCAGCGCGTTACCGCCGGTGGTGGTTTCAGGCGAGCCGAACATCACGCCGATCTTCATGCGGATCTGATTGATGAAGATGACCATGCAGTTGGTCTTCTTGATATGAGCAGTGAGCTTACGCAGAGCCTGGCTCATCAGGCGGGCTTGCAAGCCGGGCAGGCTGTCGCCCATTTCGCCCTCTAACTCGGCCTTGGGGGTCAACGCAGCTACCGAGTCCACAATGATCAGATCCACCGCGCCGGAGCGCACCAGGCTGTCCACGATTTCCAGGGCCTGTTCGCCCGTATCGGGCTGGCTGATCAGCAGGTCTTGCAGGTTCACGCCCAGCTTCTGGGCATACTGGATGTCCAGCGCGTGCTCGGCATCCACGAAAGCGCATTGGCCTCCTTGTTTTTGCATCTCGGCCACCACTTGCAGGGTCAGGGTGGTTTTGCCGGATGACTCCGGGCCATAGATTTCCACCACACGGCCGCGGGGCAGGCCACCTACACCCAGCGCAATGTCCAGGCCCAGAGAACCGGTGGACACGACCTGGATGTCTTCGATCACTTCCCCCTCGCCCAGACGCATGATGGTGCCCTTGCCGAATTGCTTTTCGATCTGGGCCAGAGCGACTTGCAGGGCCTTGGCCTTCTCAGCGTTGGCGGCGGGGTTCTTGACGGGTGCGTCCATGGAAATCTCCTGAAAAATCAATTGGTGGGCTAACTTCTTGCATCTGGTTTTAACAACAGGCTGGATGCTTGAACAGTAGTTTATGGGGACGGTCAAACAGCTACAAGCTATTTTTTAGTCAGTTTGCATTACCATTTAGACCATGCAATCTTCTCCCCATGCAGACACCTGGCGAAGCAATCATGTCGGCCATTGGCTGCGCCTGGCGCTGGAGCGGTTCGATGTGCGGGTGCTCCAGCTCATGGGCAGTCACCCGACGGTTCCACTGGGTCTGGCCAACCTGGCCGCGCGCGGGCAGGTCGGTGCAGCACACGTCCACATCACGCGGCACCTCGAGCTGCAAGGCACGCGCCTGACCGATCTGGCTGCACGCGCCGGCATGACCAAACAAGCCATGGCCATGCTGGTCACCCAGTGCGAAGCCTGGGGCATGGTGCAGCGGGAGAGCGATGCAACCGACGCCCGCGCCAAACGCATCTGCTTCACTGCCGCCGGATTGGCATGGGTGCAGGCTTACCAGGACGCCGTGCAGCAGGCACAGGCGGAGCTGGAACAATCGGTCGGCCCCGAGGTGGCCACGGTCATCACGCTGGGACTGGAAGCCTACGCCAGCCATTGACCGGATGCTGCGTCACCGCAAAAGGGCGCCCGCACGAGGCGCCTAGAATGGCACTCAAGCGGCCGCAGCGCCGCACCCCGCACGGAGACACACATGCGCATTCTCATTGCTGAAGACGATCAAGTTCTGGCCGATGGCCTGCTGCGCGCACTGCGCAGCGCAGGTGCTGCGGTAGACCATGTGGCCAGTGGCACCGAAGCCGATGCCGCACTCATGACCAACACAGAGTTCGACCTGCTGATCCTGGACTTGGGCCTGCCCAAAATGCACGGACTGGAAGTCCTCAAGAAGCTGCGTGCACGGGGTTCTTCGCTGCCGGTGCTGATCCTGACGGCGGCAGACAGCGTGGATGAGCGTGTCAAAGGCCTGGACTACGGTGCCGACGACTACATGGCCAAACCCTTCAGCCTGCAAGAGCTCGAAGCCCGCGTGCGCGCCCTGATCCGCCGCGGCATGGGAGCCACCAGCAGCAGTATCAAACACGGCCCGTTGACCTACGACCAGGCCGGTCGTGTGGCCACCATCGACGGCAAGATGGTCGAACTCTCCGCCCGCGAACTCGGCCTCCTGGAAGTGCTGCTGCAGCGCGCTGGGCGCCTGGTCAGCAAAGACCAGCTGGTGGAGCGTCTCTGCGAATGGGGTGAAGAGGTCAGCAACAACGCCATTGAGGTCTACATCCACCGTCTGCGCAAGAAGATCGAGAAAGGCCCCATCCGCATCGCTACCGTGCGTGGACTGGGCTACTGCCTGGAGAAGATTCCCTCGTGAAGATTTTTCAGCGGGAGCAACGCAGCCTGTTCGGGGAAATCCTCGACTGGATGCTGACCCCGCTGCTGCTGCTGTGGCCTGTCAGCCTGGTGCTCACCTGGCTGGTCGCACAGGGCATTGCCGGCAAGCCATTTGACCGCGCGCTCGAATACAACGCGGGCGCACTGGCGCAGCTCATCACCGTCAACAAGAACAAGGCCCAGTTCGTGCTGCCACTGCCGGCGCGCGAGCTGCTGCGCACCGACGACTCCGACACCGTGTATTACCAGGTGCTGGGCACCAAGGGCGAATACCTCAGCGGCGAGAAAGACCTGCCTCTGCCTCCGGAAGACGAACGCCTGCCGCCCGGCGAGGTCCGCATGCGCGAGGTGGATTTCAAGGGCACCGACCTGCGCGTGGCGTATATGTGGGTGCGTGTGGACGTGCCCGACGGCCGGCCCGCTTTGGTGCAAGTGGCCGAAACCATGGACAAGCGTTCGGTGCTGGCCACCGAAATTGTCAAAGGCGTGATGCTGCCGCAATTCGTGATCCTGCCGCTGGCCGTGCTGCTCGTCTGGCTGGCGCTGGTGCAAGCCATCAAGCCACTCAACAGGCTGGAAGAGCGCATTCGCGCCCGCAGCCCCGACGACCTGAGCCCGCTGGACGTAGAGGCCGTTCCCCTCGAAGTAGTGCCGCTGGTGTCGTCGGTGAACGACCTGCTGATGCGACTCAAAGACTCGATCGCCACGCAGAAGCGCTTTCTGGCCGATGCGGCGCACCAACTCAAGACTCCACTGGCCGGCCTTCGCATGCAAGCCGACCTGGCGCAGCGCCAGGGCGCGAGCGCAGACGATCTCAAGCAGTCCCTGCGGCAGATCGGCCGTTCCAGCATCCGCGCCACCCACACGGTGAACCAACTGCTGGCGCTCGCCCGTGCCGAAAGCAGTGGCACCGTGCTGGCCCACCAGCCCTGCGACCTGGCCAAGCTCACCATGGACGTGGTGCGCGACTGCGTACCCCGCGCGTTGGAAAAGTCCATCGACCTGGGCTATGAAGGGGTGGAGGCCGGCACGCCGGGCGTCTCCATCCAGGGCAACATCACCTTGCTCAAGGAAATGGTGCGAAACCTGGTGGACAACGCCATCAACTACACACCGTCCACCCAAGAGCGCGCAGGCGTCATCACCGCGCGCGTGTTGCTCGACCCGTTCAGCGGGGCACTGGTGCTGCAGGTAGAGGACAACGGTCCGGGTATCCCGCTGGCCGAGCGGGAGCTGGTGTTCCAGCCGTTTTACCGCGCATTGGGCAATGAAGCAGACGGCTCCGGTCTGGGCCTTCCCATCGTGCAGGAAATCGCTCGTCAGCACCACGCAGAAATCGCGGTAGACGACAGCCGCCCCGGCCACACGCCGCCGGGCACCACCTTCACCCTGCGCTTTTCGCGCCTGATTGAAGTAGAAAGCGCTTGAGGCTTAGCTGCAGGCCTTGAAGCTGTGGCCTGCCATCGAGGGCTTGATGTCTTGCAACTTGGCTTTCAAGGCCTCAGACACGGCGGGCAGCTTGAGCTGATTGGCAGTGCCTGCTTCTCGCTCCTGCACCACTTTGGCAGTGCGAATGCCTTTGGGTGCCAGACTGGCCAGTTCGGCCTTGGCCGCAGCTTCTGATTCAAATGCCGCCAGCACCAGCCCCGGTTGAAGTTCAGAAGTGCCAACCGCCTCCGCCTTGATGCCCATGCCGGCCAGCTCGGCGCGCTTCTTGGCCTGCAGGTCGGCGGAGGCGTATTTACCCATGTACACAATCCAGCGCGCCGACTCCTTCACGGTCTCGATCTGCCAGCTTCCGCTGGGCAGGGCCGCGTCCAGCGCTTTCCGCAGGCTTGCGGCTTGTTCATCATCGAACGGACCGGCTTGCAGGCATTCCTTGGGTGCCAGATCGGCTTGGACCTGGGCTTCGGCTTTCTTCAGATCGCCGGCGCTCAGCAGCTGAATCATCTCGGGCTTGATCTGCTGCTCCAAACGGTGCGGCTCATTCGGAGCTACCGGTCCGAAGCCGTACATCTTCAGGTAGTCGTGGCTCCACGCAAAGTACACGCCATTGGCCAGTAACAGCACCAGAACAATCAGTCGCAACATACGGATCAGGACAGAGAGGAAGGGGACGCGGGGCGCACACTCACCTCCGCGCTATTGATTTTGACAAGGCCGTTGTCAGTATGCACCAGCAGCACGCCACCCGCATCCACGCCTTTGGCGATGCCCTGCGTGCCGTCCGTGCAGACGACCGGCTGGCCGTACAACAAGTCGCGTCCAAGGAAAGCCTGACGCAATGGCGCAAAGCCCTGAGAGGCAAACACTTGCACGGCGTGCACCAAGGGCGCCGCCACCTTCTGCAATACCGCGGGTGCATCGAGCCCGGGCATCAACTCCTGCAAGGCGGCAGGTGGCGTACGCAAACCGTCGCCCTCGCGGGGAGTGATGTTGATGCCGATACCGATCACCGCATAGCGCTGGTCCCCGGCACTGGCGGTCTCTATCAGGATGCCGGCCAGCTTTCGGCCTTGCCACCACACATCGTTGGGCCACTTCAGTTGCAGGTCCGGGTGCAGGCTTTGCACCACCGACAAACCTACCGCCAAGGACAAGCCCGACCAGTCTTGCGGCTGCAAGGGCAGTCCCAGTGAAAAAGTCAGCGTGCCGCCATCGCCCTGCGTGTCACTCTTCCAGTCGCGGCCCAAGCGACCACGGCCTGCGGTCTGACGCTCGCCCACCAGCAGGACGGGATCGGTGAGTCCGGCACGGGCACGGCGCATCAGTTCGGTGTTGGTGGAATCCACCTCCGGCAGGATCTCCACACTGAAGCCCGGGAGAACGGCAAATACCTCCTCCCAGATCGCTTCAGCGGGCCAGCGCATGCTCATCTTTTGGGGGCAAGAAGGGTGCCGCGGCAATTGGCACTGCCGCACCAGCAGGGGTACTCGGCCTTGAGTTTGGCGGTGTAGCGCTCTTCCAGAATCAGGCCGTAGTCATAGTTCAGCTCTTCACCCGCGCTGATATTGCGCAAGGCCTTGATGAACACGCGCCCCTCTTCCTCATCGGCGATGCAATTGCCGTCACAGGAATGGTTGATCCAGCGGGAGGAATTGCCGCCGTACAGGGCATCAATCACATTGCCGTTTTCCAGCGAGAAGTAAAAGGTGTGGTTCGGGTCTTTCGGATCGTGGGGGTGGCGGTCTTGAGCCTCCTGCCAGCTGATCACTTCGCCCACATACTCGATGATGGTTTCACCCTCAGCAATGTCCTGCAGTGCGAACACCCCTTTGCCATGTACCCCGGAGCGCCGGGTCTGGATGCGGCGCTGGTTCGAAGTCGATGCGCTGGGGGAGGATTTCACTGGGGTTTTTGCCACGGATGGAAAATTTGGTATGGTGAATCGTATGGGCGCGCATGTGTGCGTGCCTGCGTGTGCAAGTGCGCGCCTGCGCGCACGCGAGAACTGGATTGTAGTCAGATGAAAACATTAGTTATTGCGGAAAAGCCGTCGGTCGCCCAAGACATCGTGCGTGCACTCACACCGGTGGCCGGCAAGTTTGAGAAACATGATGAGTACTTCGAGAGCGACACCTATGTCGTCTCCAGCGCCGTAGGCCACCTGGTCGAGATCCAGGCCCCTGAACAATATGACGTCAAGCGTGGCAAGTGGAGCTTTGCGCACCTGCCGGTGATCCCGCCGCACTTCGACCTCAAGCCTGTGGACAAGACCAAGACGCGCCTGAACGCCGTGGTCAAGCTGGCCAAACGCAAAGACGTGGACAAGCTGGTAAACGCCTGTGACGCGGGCCGCGAAGGAGAGCTGATCTTCCGCCTGATCGAACAGTACGCCGGTGGCGCCAAGCCGCTGGGCAAGCCGGTGAGCCGCTTGTGGCTGCAGTCCATGACGCCCCAGGCCATCCGCGATGGCTTTGACCACCTGCGCACCAATGCCCAGATGCAGCCCCTGGCCGATGCTGCCCGCTGCCGCTCGGAGGCCGACTGGCTGGTCGGCATCAACGGCACCCGCGCCATGACGGCTTTCAACAGCCGCGATGGCGGCTTCTTCCTGACCACCGTGGGCCGGGTGCAAACGCCCACCTTGTCCGTGGTGGTCGAGCGCGAAGAGCTGATCCGCAAGTTTGTGAGCCGCGACTATTGGGAAGTACACGCCACCTTTGCCGCCCAGGCGGGTGAGTACCCCGCCAAGTGGTTCAACCCTGCGCACAAGAAGGATGCGGACGACGCTGAAAAGAAGGCCGACCGCGTCTGGTCCCTGGCCGAAGCCAGGACAATAGCCGACGCCGTACGCGGCCAACAAGCCACGGTCACAGAAGAGAGCAAGCCCACCACGCAAGCTTCCCCCCTGCTGTTTGACCTGACCAGCCTGCAACGTGAAGCCAACGGCAAGTTCGGCTTCTCCGCCAAGACCACTTTGCAGATTGCCCAGAGCCTCTACGAGCGCCACAAGGCCCTGACCTACCCGCGTACCGATTCCCGCGCCCTGCCGGAAGACTATGTGCCCGTGGTGAAGAAGACCTTCGAGATGCTGGCCGACAGCGATATGCGTCACTTGGCGCCCCACGCCCTGGTCGCACTGAATGGAAACTACATCAAGCCCACCAAACGCGTGTTCGACAACGCCAAGGTCTCGGATCACTTTGCCATCATCCCCACTCTGCAAGCGCCCAGCGGCCTGAGCGAGGCGGAGCAAAAGCTGTACGACCTGGTCGTGCGCCGCTTCATGGCGGTGTTCTTCCCCAGCGCGGAGTACCAAGTTACCACCCGCATCACCACCGCTGCCCAGCACGCCTTCAAAACCGAAGGCAAGGTACTGGTCAAGCCGGGCTGGCTGGCCATCTACGGCAAAGAAGCCGCCGCTGAAGTGGAAGACGCCAAAGAAGGCGACAAGGGCCAGAACCTAGTGCCCGTAGCGCCCGGTGAAAAGGTCAAGGGCGACCCGGTAGACCCCAAGGGCCTCAAGACCAAACCGCCTGCACGCTACTCCGAAGCGACGCTGCTTGGCGCCATGGAAGGTGCCGGCAAAACCGTGGAAGACGACGAGCTGCGCGAAGCCATGCAAGAGAAAGGCTTGGGCACACCAGCCACCCGCTCCAGCATCATCGAAGGTCTGATCGCCGAAAAGTACATGCTGCGCGAAGGCCGCGAGCTGATCCCAACCGCAAAATCCTTCCAGCTCATGACGCTTCTGCGCGGCCTGGATGTGCAGGAACTGACCAAGGCCGAACTTACCGGTGAGTGGGAATACAAGCTCGCCCAAATGGAGCAGGGCAAACTCAGCCGCGAAAAGTTCATGGCCGAGATTGCCGCCATGACTGAGCACATGGTCCGGAAAGCCAAGGAATACGACCGCGACACCATCCCCGGTGACTACGCCACGCTAGCAGCCCCGTGCCCCAACTGTAGTGGCATCGTGAAGGAAAACTACCGCCGCTACACCTGCACCGGTGCAGACGGTCACAGCGAAGGCTGTGGCTTCTCGTTCGGCAAGTCTCCCGCAGGCCGCACTTTTGAGCTGGCCGAAGTGGAGCAGTTCCTGCGCGATAAGCACATCGGCCCGCTGGACGGTTTCCGCTCCAAAGCCGGCTGGCCTTTTGTGGCCGAGATGGTCATCAAGTTTGATGAAGAAGCCAAGAACTACAAACTGGAGTTCGACTTCGGCGACGACAAGGCCGGCGAGGAAGACGGCGAGATCATCGATTTCAGCGCACAAACCGCCCTGGGCGCGTGCCCCAAGTGCGGCGGCAATGTCTTCGAGCACGGCAAGAACTACGTGTGCGAGAAATCGGTGCCCACCGATGCACAGGCCACCCCGAGCTGCGACTTCAAGAGCGGCCAGATCATCCTGCAGCAACCCATTGAGCGCGAGCAGATGCAAAAGCTGCTGGCCACCGGCAAGACCGACATGCTGGAGAAATTTGTCTCCATGCGCACCCGCCGCAACTTCAAGGCCATGCTGGCTTGGGATGCGACCGAAGGCAAAGTGAACTTCGAGTTCGCCCCCTCCAAGTTCCCTCCCCGCAAAACGGCCTACAAAGCAGCTGCAAAAACCACAGCCGCTACAAAAACAGGAGCTGCTCGCGCTGGTTCTGCGGGCGCTGCAGCCAAAAAAGCCCCTGCAAAGAAAGCTGCTGCCGTCAAAGAGGCCAAGCCCAAAGCCCCCCGCAAGACCACCGCAGCCAGCGGCAAACAACCGAGCGCAGAGTTGGCCGCGGTGATCGGTGCCGAGCCGATTGCGCGCCCGCAGGTCATGAAGAAGCTGTGGGACTACATCAAGGCCAACGGCCTGCAAGACGCCAAAGACAAGCGCAGCATCAACGCCGATGCCAAGCTGCTCGCGGTGTTCGGCAAGCCCCAGGTCACCATGTTTGAGCTGGCCGGCATTGCCGGCAAACACCTCAGTTAAGGGCGCCTTCAGCTTCCAAGGGCACACTGCACACCATGCAATTCACTGAACAAGACGACGACTCCGAACACGCAACCCACAGCGCCGCAGAGCGCGCTGCCGCGGCCTCCCGCAGCACTTGGGTGAGCGTGGTGGTGAACGTGGTGTTGGCGAGTGCCCAGGTCATCGTGGGCACGCTAACCAAGTCGCAGGCGTTAATTGCGGACGGCATCCATTCGCTGTCCGACCTAGTGTCGGACTTTGTGGTGCTGTTCGCAGGGCACCATGCCAAGAAGGACGCCGACGTAGACCACCCCTACGGTCACCAACGCTTCGAGACGGCGGCTTCTCTGGCCCTGGGCGCCATCCTGCTGGCGGTAGGTGGCGGCATGATCTGGTCGGCCCTGCAGAAGCTGGAAGCCCCCGACACCATTGCCCCTGCGCACTTCACCTCCCTGTGGGTGGCACTGGCCGGCATTGCCACCAAGGAGCTGTTGTTCCGCTACATGCTGCGCACGGCTAAAGCCGTGAAGTCCAGCCTGCTGGTAGCCAACGCGTGGCACGCGCGCTCGGACGCTGCGTCTTCGTTGGTGGTCAGCCTGGGCATTCTGGGCAGCATGGCCGGCTATCCGCTGCTGGACCCGATTGCGGCGCTGATTGTGGGCTTCATGGTGGGCAAGATGGGCTGGAGCTTCGGCTGGGACGCGCTGCACGACCTGATGGACCGCGCGGTGGATGAAGAAGAAGTGCAAGCCATTCGCAGCACCTTGATGGCCACCCCCGGTGTAGCCGGTGTGCACGATGTGCGAACCCGCAAGATGGGCGACATGGTGGTGGCCGACGCCCACATTGAAGTGGACGCCAAACTCACCGTCGAAGAGGGGCACAACATCGCCGTGGCCGCGCGCAACGCCGTGCTCAAGCGCCACCGGGTCCTCAACCTGATGACCCATGTGGACCCGGCCCACCGGCCGGACGCCGACCACCAGCCGGTGGTCTGAGCAAGCTGCAAAAACCCCTTTAGCTGGTTTGGGCGGGCTTGGCGCCAGCAGCCCAACGCCAGGCCACCAACGCAGCCACCACCGCCAGCTGGACCGCCATGGCCAACCAAGGCGCCAGACCCAACGATCCGCCACCCTTGACCAGTTGCTGCAGGCCGAACAAGGGTTCAAACCAGGTCGCCAACTCCGGCGCGGTACCCGCCACCAAGCCGGGCAGCACCACCCCCAACACAAAGAGCGTTAGCAGCGTCATGCCGGCCGGCTTGCGCGTGGTGTTTCGCAGCGCAAAGAAGTGGTAGATGCCGCAGTCCCGCAGGCAATGCAACAAGGCCAGCCACATCACGCTACCCAAGGACGCCAGGTGCTGGTCGGGGTTGATGCCCAACACGCCATAGAGCAGCACAAACAGCGCCGCCATGGCCCAGCTCACCGGCCACAAAGGTAGGGCCTGCAGCATGCGGCGGCGGGGGCTGTGGGCATGGTGAAACAGCACAGCCTGCCAGACCAGGCGGTTGTTGCTCTCGGTAAACAAGGCCGCATACGTGGCCAAAAGCGCCACACCGGCCAGTGGCACCATCAGGTTGGCGTCGCGGGCGTCTTCCGGCATGAAGCCGGCCAGCATCCAGCCCACAGCCAACACGCCCAGTGCCCAGGCCCAAGGGGTTGACCGCACCATCAGCTGCTTGCCCATGCTGCGCCACAAGGCCAGCAATCCCAGCGCCAGCATCAAGGCGGCCAGCACCAGCGACTGCACAGGCAGCGGCAGCCCCAGACTCCACCAGCCGCCGGAAGCTTGAGGCTCGTCAGTCGGGCTGCGCAGCACCATGAACACCATGGGCAGCGTCTGCAAGGCCATGAACAAGCCGAACAGTCGGCCTGCCGTGCTGCTGGACTTTTCGGTGCGCAGGTCCAGGGTATGCAAGCGGCTGGCCATCAGCCAGGCATGCAGGGCGACTGCGCCAATGGCACCTGCCAGCATCCAGACGCAGCGGCTCAAGAAACCCGGCAGGGTCGAGGCTGCGAGCACCGCCACCACAGCACACAGCAGAGCGCCGTACCATGCGTAGGCAGTGCTGCCGAACAGCTTGCCCCAGGCCATCTGCCAGGGGGTGAGTGCGCTCAGGCGCTGCTGGTCCCAGGTGCGCTCGGTCACTTCGTTGTTGATACTGGACATCACCAACAGGCTGCCCCAACCCACGGTGAGGCCGGTGAACAACACCGTGCAGGCGATGAACAGGTTGTCGCGCGGGTTGTGCTCGCTGATGGCGACGGCCAGCAGGGCGATCAGGGTCAGCACCCCGGGCATCAGGGCGAGGCGGGCGGGCGAAATTTCCAACCAGAGGTTGCGCTTGAATTCCGGGTTCATGGTGCAGCTCCCGAGGAGTGGTGGGAATCGGCTTGGCCATAGCTCATCTGCAGGCTGGTGCGTACTTCCTGAAAGGCACATACGGGCACACCCTCTGCAGTGAGCTTGGCCAGCAGGGCCGCGCGTGCGGCCAGGTCGCCGGCAGGCAGGTACACCGTCGTGGGCGTAGCGCCACTCGCATCCAGGTGCGCCACTTCATAAACGGCCAGCGCTTGGGCCAGTTGCGGCGCGGGCGCAGCCAGCTGCACCTGCATCAGCGCCTTGACCACGCCTTCGCTGCCGGTAGCAGTCGTCGCCAGGCTGGCAAAGCGGCTGACCCGCCCGTCGCGGATGGAGAGGATGTGGGTGCAGTACTCATCCAACTCGCTCAGGATGTGGCTGGACACGACCAGCGTCATGCCATGGGACTGCAGGTTGCGGAACAAGGCCGACAGGTCGGCGCGCGCTTCCGGGTCCAGACCACTGGCGGGCTCATCGAGCAGCAGCACCTGCGGCATGTGCACGATGGCCTGTCCGATCGCCACCCGCTGGCGCTGCCCGCGCGAGAGGTTGCTGGCCAGGCTTTGCAGCTTGTTTTCCAGATTCAGGAAGCGGGCCACTTCTTTGACGCGCTTGGGCACGCGGCTTTCAGCAATGCCCTGCGACGCGGCGGCATAGTGCAGGCACTGCTCTACCGTGAGGTCCTGGTAGAGGCCGAAGAAGTCGGAGAGATAGCCCAGCTTGGTGTGCACCTCGCGCGGATGTTCCTGCACATCCACACCACCCACCGTGATGGTGCCGGCCAGCGGCGTGTCCAGCCCGGCAATGCAGCGCATCAGCGTGGACTTGCCGGCGCCGTTTGGGCCCACCAGGGCGGTGACCGTGCCCTGCGGGATATCCACCGAGACCCCGTGCAGGGCGCGGTGCCCCAGGTAGTCAAAGACCAAACCACTCACGTGAATCATGGAAAGCCGTCCCTTCAGCAGTGGATGATTGCTATATTTTTAGTAGCTGCTCGCGCATTATCCACTGGCGCTAGCAGCCCATTTCATCAATGCCCGGTATTCTGGTGGCTGCTATTGAGCAGCTTGTCGGTGTAGGCAATGGCAATGGCTGACAACAGGAAGGTGATGTGGATGGCCGTCTGGGCAATCAGCACTTTCTCGTCGTAGTTTGCAGCGTTGATAAAGGTCTTGAGCAGGTGGATGGAGCTGATGCCGATGATGGCGGTGGCCAGCTTCACCTTGAGCACCGAGGCGTTCACATGGCTGAGCCATTCCGGTTGGTCGGGGTGGCCGTCCAGGTCCATGCGGCTCACAAAGGTCTCGTAGCCACCCACGATCACCATGATCAGCAGGTTGGAGATCATCACCACGTCAATCAGCGCCAGCACCACCAGCATGATGATGGTCTCGTTCAACGCGGGCACGGGCACATCCGACTTGTAGCCGATGCTGCTTACGAGCGCCTGCAGCGCGGTCTGGCTGCCGAAGGCGGCTTCCAGCAGGTGCACCAGCTCCACCCAGAAGTGAAACACGTACACGCCCTGCGCGGCAATCAAGCCCAGGTACAGGGGCAGCTGCAACCAGCGGCTGGCAAAAATGAAGTTGGGAATAGGGCGCAATTTGGGGCTCTTGGGAGTGGATTCAGGGGATGTCATGGAGTTTTCCGTTGGATGGTGCCGGGCACCGTGTGCGCCGGCATTGTAAAAAAGCGGGGCTTACCCCTACGCGGCGGTGACCAGGCACTGGCTACCTTGCCAATGTGCGCCCGGCGCCAACTGCACCGGCACGCCCACGGAGGCAGCCTCCACACACAGGAAACGGGCATAGCCCCCGGCAGGCAGGTCAGCAATCACGGCCTGCGGCCCGGGGTTCCAGACCACCGCATCGGTAAAGCCTTCGTGGACCAGGTCCAGCGCACTGGCAGGGCTGCGCAGGGCAAACGGGCCAGGCACGGATTCAAACAAGTGGTCAATCGGCTCGGCCAGCGACAAGACCTCGCCCTGCGGCAAGACACCGGTCAGCGTGCTCCGGGCAACGTCGCCCACCTCCAGGTAGGTGTGCAGTGCGGCATGAAAGCTCAAGGGGCTATTGCCGGTGTTGTGCACGGCCAGCGTCATGCGCAGACCGGCCGGCACCAAGGCCACAGTCAAGGTACATGCACAGTCATGCGGCCACAGCGGCGTCTCGTGCGCGGTGTGCTGCATGCGAAAGACCAGCTGAGGCTCGGCCCCAGCCGCATCCGCCGGCAGCCACTCCCACAGGCTGGTGCGTGCAAATCCGTGGCGCACCATGGGGCCACGTCCGGAGAACTGCGGAAAAATCACCGGCACGCCGCCCCGCACAGGCTGCGGCCCGTCCAGCGGCGAGAGCGGGCTGCGGTACAAGCGCTCCACACCCGTAGCATCCACCCACGAAATCACCTGCGCACCGCGCAAGAGCACGGTGACCGTATCGCCGGCGGGGCCCTGCAGCTGAACTGCGGGTGCCCCTTCCATCATCAAAGTTTGAACATGCATGTACCCAGTTTATCGGGTGCTTGTGACTTTCGAGAGATGGGGTGGCTGGTCGGGGTCCAGCCCGCGCGCACGGGCAACCGCCTCCACCAGCAGATAGAAACTCTGGATGGCAGTGATCGGGTCCAGGTCCTCCTGCGGCGCCGTACTCAGTGTGAGGTCCCGCTCAGGTACATCAGCCGGTGCAGCCAAGAGCACCCGTGCGCCACGACCTCGCATCTCAGCGGCCAACGCAATCAGGCTTTGCTGGGCCGGGCCGCGCAGGGCAAAGATCAGCATAGGGTAGTTGTCGTTCACCAGCGCCATGGGGCCGTGTTTGACCTCGGCCCCGCTGAAGGCCTCGGCCTGAATGCCGCAAGTCTCCTTGAACTTGAGGGCTGCCTCCTGCGCAATCGCCAGGCCCGGGCCCCGGCCTATCACCATGAGCTGGCTGGCGGTGCGCAAGGGCTCCACCGCAGCGCTCCAGTCCTGCTGGCAGGCCTCTTCCAGCGCAGCAGGCAGCGTCTTCAAGGCTTCCAGCAAGTCCGCATGGGCACCCCAGTGCGCGGCCAGCCGTGCACCGGCTACCAGGCCGCAAATAAAGCTCTTGGTGGCAGCCACACTCTTCTCGGGGCCTGCGTGCAAAGGCATGGCCCAGTCCACCGCTTGCGCCAGGGGCGAGCTGATGTCATTCACCAGGGCCACCGTGGTCGCCCCGGCTTTCTCAAACACCTGCATGGGTTCAAACAAGTCCGGGCTGCGGCCCGACTGCGAAATGGACACGGCCAGCACCCGCTGGCGCGCCATGGGCGCCTTGTAAAGGGTCAGCAACGACATGGGCAGCGAGGTCACCAGCTGCCCGGTGCGCGACATCACCAGATAGGCGAAGTAGGCAGCCGCGTGGTCCGAGCTGCCACGGGCAATGGTGACGGCACCCTGGGGCGGCAAAGCCCGCAACGCCAGGCCAAGGGCGGCGTAGCGACCTTCATCGCCCGCCAGTTGTTGCGCCACCTGGCGCGCGGAGGTCAGGGCCTCTTGCAACATCAATGTTGTCATTAGGGAATCTCTTTTCATGTCATTGCAAACACAGGGTCAGGGCACCGTCCATGGCGTCACCCTGCGGTGGCACCACACACGCGCCCACCAAAGCACAGAGCCGGGGCGCCAGTCGTTGGCCTACGCTGCCGGCTACTACCAAGGGCAGCGTGTGAGTAGGGTCTACGGCACGGGCCAAGGCTTCAAGCTGGTGCAGGGCCCGCTCCAGCAGCCTTGCAGCGTCAGGGTCGGAAGCCTCGTGCGAAAAAATCAGGGGCGTGAGGCTGGCGTACTCCCCTTGCCCTGCGGCACCACACCAGGCCAGCAAGGCCTCGGGTGTGCCACCTGTGGCTTGCAGCACTGCCAGGGTTAACGGCCCTGGCAACGCGCGGCCGTCCAACGCACGCTGGGTGAGGTTGACGGCCTGCAGACCCAAGTCCGCGCCACTGCCCTCATCACCACTCGGGAAGCCCCAACCACCGCTGGTGCGGCGCTGCCCGTCCGGCAGCAAGGCCAGGCCCACCGCACCGGTGCCTACGATGACCAGCGCACCCGGGTGTCCGCCGTGCGCACCCAGCAGCGCCGTGACCGCATCAGACTCCAGCTTCAAGGTGGCATAGCCCGGATCGGCGGCCAGACATTCGGCGTGCCACGCCGCATTGTTGGCACCGGCCAAGCCCAAGCCCAAGGCACAGTTGGCCGGCACCGGCTCGGGCCAGCCGGCTTGCAACCTGCCCCCGGTAGCTTGCGAAATGGCTTCTTTGATGTGGCGCCACGCCTGGCCAATGCCCTGGGTCAGGCCCGAGGCGCCGGCCTTGCCTTCGCCCACCACCACACCACTGCGGTGCACCACCCGCGCGCGGGTGCTGGTGCCGCCACCATCAATGCCAATGGCGTAGTGAATGTGTGCCGGCAGCAGCTCAGCGTGCATGGGCCGAGCGCATGTTGCCGGGGTTCAAGCGGGTGCACGCCGTGCCATCAGCCTTGAAAAGGTACAGGGCAGACGGTGCCGCACGCACGATGACCGAGTCGCCCAGACGCACTTCGGCATTGCCGTCACCACGCACGATCAGCTCTTGCCCGTCGTCCATCTTGAGGTACAGCAAGTTGGATTCGCCCAGGTGCTCCACCAGCGTGATCTCGGCATCCAGCGCCGTGTCATCCGCCGCTGGCGCCACGCCGACGGGCAGCACTTCGCAGTGCTCGGGGCGCAGGCCCACTTCCACACTCTCACCCACTTGCAGCTGGCTGCTGTCCACCGTGGCCAGCACCTTGCTGCCGTTGCCCAACAGCAGGCGGGCGCCACCGTCTAGCACTTCCACGACACGGGCCGGCAACAGGTTGATGGTGGGCGAGCCGATGAAGGTCGCCACAAAACGGTTGGCAGGCTGCTGGTACAGCGTGAGCGGGGTGCCAGCCTGCTGCACATGGCCTTCGCTGAGCACCACAATTTTGTCGCCCATGGTCATGGCTTCCACCTGGTCGTGGGTCACATAGACCATGGTGGCGCCCAGGTCGCGGTGCAGGCGGGCCAGCTCGATGCGGGTCTTGGCGCGCAGCGCAGCGTCAAGGTTGGAGAGCGGCTCGTCAAACAGAAACAGGCGCGGCTCGCGCACGATGGCGCGGCCGATGGCCACACGCTGGCGCTGCCCGCCCGAGAGCTCGCGGGGCAGGCGTTCCAGCAGGTGGTCGATGTGCAGCACCTTGGCGGCATCACGTACCCGTTTGTCAATGTCGGCCTTGTTGGCACCGTGGATCTTGAGCCCGAACGACATGTTGCGGTAGACCGTCATGTGCGGGTAGAGCGCATAGCTCTGGAACACCATGGCGATACCGCGCTCGGCGGGCGGCAGGTCGTTGACCAGGTCGTCACCGATGCGCAACTCGCCGCTGCTGATGTCTTCCAGCCCGCAGAGCACGCGCAACAAGGTGGACTTGCCGCAGCCGCTGGGGCCGACCAGCACCACCAATTCGCCGTGCTCGATCTCGAGGTTGATGTTGTGCAGCACCGGCTCGTTGTTGCCGTAGCGCTTGCTGATGTTTTGGAGGGAAACGCTTGCCATGGTGGTTCTGCTTTACTTGACGGCGCCCGCGGTGATGCCGCGGATCAGTTGACGGGAGAAGAGGGCGTAGAGGGTGACCACCGGCACGATGGCCAGCGAGAGAGAAGCCAGCACGGCGTTCCAGTCGGTGGCGTACTGCCCCACGAACTGCTGGATGCCCAGGGTGATGGTCTGCGTCTTGTCAGACGGCGCAAGAATGAGCGGAAACCACAGGTCGTTCCAGATCGGCACCATGGTGAACACCGCCACCGTGGCAATCGCCGGACGGATCAGCGGCACCACCACCAGAAAGAAGATGCGGAACTCATCGATGCCGTCGCAGCGCGCCGCATCTTTGAGCTCACCGGGCACCTGCCCCATGAACTCCGACAGGATCATGATGGCCAGCGGCAAGCCCTGCGCCACGTACACCAGCACCAGCGCGGTGAGGGTGTTCACCAGGTTCAGCTCCACCATCAGCTGGAGGATGGACACCGTACCCAGGCGGATAGGCACCATGATGCCAAAGGCAAAAAAGAACTTCAGCCAGCGGTTGCCCTTGAAGCGGTATTCCGACAAGCCCCAGGCCGCCATGGCCCCGAACAGCAGGATGAAAAACAGCGATGCAATCGTGACGATAAAGCTGTTGCCGAAGTACATGAGCACGTCGGAGCGGCCCAGCACTTTGGTGTAACCGATGAGCGAAAACGTCTCGGGTGTGGGCCAGGCCAGCGGGTCGTTGAAGATGGCGTCCCGGCTCTTGAACGAGTTCATGAACACCAGCAGGATGGGCAGCAGCGCCAGCAGCAGATAGCTGATGAGGGTCAAATGCACAAACACGCGGCTGGGCGCGAAAGGAAGAGATTTGGAATTGGATGCGTTTGCCATGTGCGGCCTCACATTGCAAAGCGTTGCAGCTTGCGCTGCACCGCGAGGAAGTACACCGCCACGCCCACCAGAATCACCAGGAACATGATGGTGGCCACGGCCGCGCCCATGGTCGGACTGGCCACTTGCGACTGGTAGCCGAAGAAGGTGCGGTAGAACAGCGTGCCCAAAATGTCGGTGCTGTAGTTGGGGCCCGCCACCGCGCCCTTGACCGTGTAGATCAGGTCAAACGCGTTGAAGTTGGCCACGAAGGTCAGGATGGTCACCAGCCCCAGCGTGGGCAGGATCAGCGGCAGCCGGATCTGCCAGAAGATGCGCCAGGGGGATGCGCCCTCGACGACCGCGGCCTCGATGATGTCCTCCGGAATCGCAATCAGCGCGGCGTAGATCAGCATCATGGGCACGCCGATGTACTGCCACACCGACATCAGCGACACGGTGATCAGCGCCGCGCTCTCCAGCCCCAGCCAGGGCGCGAACCAGTCACCCAATCCCACCAGCGTCAAGAGCCGCTCGGACACGCCCCACAACGGCGACAGGATGAGCTGCCACACAAAACCGATGATCACC
The DNA here is from genome assembly GCF_059769165.1 of Curvibacter sp. Hmag1.1. Taxonomy (NCBI): domain Bacteria; kingdom Pseudomonadati; phylum Pseudomonadota; class Betaproteobacteria; order Burkholderiales; family Comamonadaceae; genus Curvibacter; species Curvibacter sp. Hmag1.1. Next base: position 2,174,150 of record NZ_JBMBGX010000002.1, on the reverse strand, counting down.
ACCGACAGCAAAGTGGGCAGGAAAAAGATGGTGCGGTAGGTGGCGGCAAAGCGCACATTGCGCAGCGACAGCAGGGCCGCCAACAGCAGGCCCACAGGGTTTTGCACCAGCATGTGAATGGCAAAGAACTTCAGGTTGTTGCCCATCGCATTCCAGAAGCTGGCCGACCACTGCGGGTCGTTCAGGATGGTGTTGTAGTTCGCCAGACCGGTGAAAGTGCGCAGGCCGGTGTCGTCCGCGCTGTAGAGCCCCAAGCGCAGGGTGTCCAGCAGTGGCAGGGCACTGAAGGTGGCGTAGATCAGCAATGCCGGGGCGATAAACACCAGCACCCGCCAGGAAAAGCCGAGTTTCATGAGAGACCTTGTTGGTCAAAGAGACAAAGGAGAACGGGGGGAGCGGCGGCTGGAGGGGTGCCGCAAGGAGTGCAAGCCACCGGCTCGCACTCCTGACTCACAAGCTGCGGTTTACTTGGCAGGTGCGTACCACTTGGCAAAGCCGTTCTGGATCTGCGCAGCAGCGTCCTTGGGCGCCATCTTTCCGTTCATGACCTGGGAGTTCACGTTCCAGAACTCGTTTTCCATGCTCGGGGTGCCGCGGCTCATGATCTGGGCGTTCAGGCGGATGGTGCTCTTGCACTGGTTGCGCCAGCCGATCATTTCCTTGGCCACAGGGTTCTTCACATCAATCGCGTGGTTGGAGAGCGAGAAGAAGCCGGTCACCTTGTTGGTGTACAGGTCGGCAAACTCTTTGCTCGCCAGCCAGTTCAGGAACACCTGGGCGTCTGCCTTGTTTTTGCTCTTGCTGTTCACGCCCATGGCGATGTCGGTGTGGTCCGAGATGTAGCAAGGGTCACCGGCCTTGGCCACGGGCGGCTTGAAGGCGCCGAATTCCACTTTGCTGTTGCCTTCAAAGTAGGAGATGTCCCAGGAACCCGCGGGGTAGATGGCTGCACGGCCGCTGCCGAACAGGTTTTGCGAGTCGCCATAGGTCTGGGCCTGGTAGCCCTTGGGCAGGTAGTTGGACCACTTTCCCATCACGTCCCAGGTTTTCACGAATTCGGGGTCGGTGAACTTCTTCTTGCCGGCGATCAGTGCCTTGCGACCTTCTTCACCCTTCCAGTAGTTCGGGCCGATGCCGGTGTACACGATCTGGTGGGTTTCCCACTGGTCGGCGGTGCCCATGGCAATCGGAGCCACCTTGCCGGCAGCCTTGACCTTGTCCAGCACATTGAAGAAGTCGGCTTCGGTCACGGGCGGGTTCAGGCCCAGCTCGGCAAACACCTTTTTGTTATAGAAGAAACCGTGGATCACAGACGCCATGGGCACGCAATAGGTGTCCTTGCCGTCATCGGTCTGCCACGCCACCTGGGCAGACTCGGGGAAGTTTTTCAGGGCTGGGTTGCCATTGAGCTTGTCCAGATGGCCCTTCTTGTACAGGTCCAAGGACACGTCAAACGGGCGGCAGGTCACCAGGTCACCTGCGGTGCCGGCGGTCAGGCGGGCGTTCAGGGCAGAGTTGTACTCAGGGGGTGCAGTGGGCGCGAACTTGACGGTAATGCCGGGGTGGGCTTTGTAGAAGGCGGGCAGCAGCACGTCTTCCCACAAACCTTTGTCGTCAACACGCCAGCTCTCAATGGTGAGCGTACCGGCACCTGCAAAGCTACTGCAAACCAGCGCTGCCGCAGCGGCGGCCATGCGAAGGGAATGGGACATGGAATCTCCTGATCATCGGTTGAATGAAACTGCCAGCTCCGTGCATCGCGGTAGCCGTTCAGTGGGGCGGAGGTTATGCTTTGACCCCTGTAATATCAAACCGCATCAGGCGGGCCCGATTACAAAGATAAGTCGTTGATTTCATTCAGTTTTTCCGCCATGTACCGCACCTGCGCATTACGCTTTATTACCTACCGCGCGGCCTCTGCAGAGGCCGCTGGAGGGGGTGCGGACAGGCAGTCATACACAACATTACAAATCGACAGGAAATGAAAGGTTTCGCCCGCCTCGCTGCCCTGCTGCTCTGTTGTGTATGTCTGCACACCGCGCAGGCCCAACAAATGGGCGTGCCCATGGACGTGCTGCACTGGTGGACCTCGGCCAGCGAACGCAAAGCCGCTGACCAGCTCGCCCTTCAACTGGCGCAGGCCGGCGTGCAGTGGAAAGACGCTGCCATCCCCGGCGGCGGGGGCATGGCCGCAGTCAAGGTGCTCAAGAGCCGGGTGCTCATGGGCGACCCGCCGGATGTGGCGCAGCTGATTGGCACCACCCTCACCGACTGGGCCGACATCGGCCTGGTCATGCCGCTCAATGCGGTGGCGCAGCGCCAGCGCTGGTCGCAGGTGTTGTTCCCTACCGTGCTTGAACTCGTCACCTACAAAGGCGATGTGATTGCCGCACCGCTGGGCATACACCGCATCAACACCTTGCTCTACAACCGCAAGGTGTTCGGCAGGCTGGGCCTCACACCACCCCGCACTTGGGCCGAGTTTGAAATGACGGCCCGCAAGCTGCAAGCCAAAGGCATACGGCCGCTGGCCTGGAGCGACGAGCCCTGGCAGATTGCCACGGTGTTTGAGACGGTGCTGCTCGGCGACGCAGGCCCTGCGCTCTACCGCGAGCTCATCGTGCAGCGCAAGAGCAGCGCATGGATGGACGTCCGCGTTGAGCGCGCTCTGCAACGACTGCGCTGGCTGCGCGCCTTGGCCACCGACGCCCCTGTGGAACGCCCCTGGACCGAGAGCACCCGCGAGCTCATGGCTGACAACGCCGGCATGATGATCATGGGCGACTGGGCCAAGGGCGAGCTCATGGCCTGGGGTGCCAGCCCGGTGCGCGACTTTGGCTGTGCCGTAGTGCCCGGCACCGAGAACATGCACCTCTACAGCATCGATACGCTGGCGATGCTGGTCAGTGCCCGCCCGCGCGAAGCCGCCCAGGAAAAGATGGCTGAGGTGGTCACCGGCATTCCTGCGCAGCTGGCCTACAACCGCTTCAAAGGCGCGGTGCCGGTGCGCCGCGATATGGACCCCGCGGCACTCGACGGCTGCGCCCGCGACTCCTGGGAAACCTTTGCCAGCCCGCGCAATGCGCGCGTGCCCAGCCTGGCCCACCGCATGGCGGCCGATGAAGCCATCAAAGACGCCGTGGCCCAGACCCTGTGGCGCTACCTGACCGACCCCCGCATGGAAACCCAGGAGGCCCAGCGCCGCCTGGCCTCCGTGATCCGCGCACCGAGCGCTGAACGCTAACCCGCACGACCAGCCCATGACCCGCACCCTGCTTGTCGTTGACGACGACCAAAAGACCCGCAACCTGCTCAAGACGTACCTGGAGAAGCACCAGTACGAAGTGCGCGTGGCCCACGACGGCGCCAGTTTCAATGCCGAGTTCGAGCGCTTCAAGGACGAGCTCAGCCTGGTCATCCTGGATGTGATGCTGCCCGACACCGATGGATTCACCCTGTGCCGCAGCGTGCGCAGTCAGTCGCCGGTGCCCATCATCATGTTGACTGCCAGCGCGGACGACACGGACCGCATCGTCGGGCTGGAGCTGGGGGCGGACGACTACATCGCCAAGCCCTACAACCCGCGCGAGCTGCTGGCCCGCATCAAGGCCATCCACCGCCGCATGCAACTGGGTGCACCCGGTGCGCCGGTGCGGTTTTTGAAGTTCGCCGGCTTCAGCATGGACATGGTGGAGCGTGTGCTTACCGACCCGCAAGGCCAGCCGGTGGTGCTCACCAGCATGGACTTCAACCTGCTGCGCTTTTTTGCCGAACATGCGGGCGAGACTCTGGACCGCGCCCGCCTGATGGAGCAAACCCGCGGCCGCGACCTCGGGCCTTTGGACCGCTCACTCGATGTGCAGGTGAGCCGCCTGCGCCAACGCCTACATGACGATGGCAAGCAGCCGGTGTTGATCAAAACCGTGCGCGGCAGCGGCTATGTGTTCTCGGCGGACGTGAGCGCCCATGCCGAACCCTGAGCGCCGCCGCTGGACGCGGCGCTACCTGCCCGACAGCCTGCTGGGCCGCATCGTGGTGGTCATGGCGCTGGGCGTCATCAGCGCGCAGCTGGTGGGTACCTTGCTGTGGGCACGGCAGTTGCGCGAGAGCGCGCGGGCCGAGGCCCTGAGTGCCGGCCACGCGATTGCACTGAATGCGGCAGGCTCCATCCGCTTTTTCCGCGACCTGCCGCCGCAGTTCCGCCCCATCCTGATTGAGCAGCTGCGCACCATGGGCGGCACCCGCTTTTTCATCAACGTGAACAAAGCGCGTGTGCCGGTGCAACCGGTGGAGGGCAACGGCCTGGTGGACGCCGTGGTGGAAGCCATGCAGGGCGACCTCACCCGCAACCTGGCGGGCAACACCCAAGCCCCCAGCGTGGCCTTTGCCTGGCCCGAGTCGCTGCAGGTGTCTGACGACGGGCGCATGGTGCGCGACCTGCCGGACTCGTGGGTGGAAGCCACCCTGCTGCTGCGCCCGCGCCCCGCACCGGTGCTGGTCATCCAGGCCGAGTTCGAGCCCGGGCGCTGGTTGTACCTGGCCACCACCATGCCCGACCCCTACTTTCTGGAGAACGCCAACCCTCTCACATGGGACCGCGTGGCCTTGCAGCTGGTGACACTGCTGACCGCACTGGTGATCAGCGTGCTGCTGGTGCGCGGGCTGATACGCCCGCTGAACAAAATTGCCTCGGCCGCCAATGCGTTTGGTAGCGACACCGCGCCTGAGAGCGTGCCGGAAACCGGCACCGCCGAACTGCGCCGCACCGCCCGCGCCTTCAACGAAATGCAGGCCCGTATTCAGGGCTACCTGGTGGACCGGGAGCGCTTGTTCCTCGGCATTTCGCACGGACTCAAAACGCCCATCATGCGGCTCAAATTGCGCACCGAACTGCTGGACGACGACACCCTGCGCGCCGAGTTCCATGAAGACCTGGACGACCTCGATGTCATGGTCAAAGCCGCGCTGCAAAGCGTGAAAGACACCGACATTCACGAGAACCTCACCCCTGTGCGGCTGGACACCCTGCTCGCCCGCCTGGCGCAACGCCCCATTCACCCCGACGCCACCATCGAATGCACGGCAGAGCCGGTGAGCGTGCTTGGCAAACCTCTGGCGCTGGAGCGCGCCCTGAGCAACCTGCTGGACAACGCGGTGCTCTATGGCGAGCGGGTGCAAGTGCGCCTGAGCCTGCAAGGCAGCCGCGCGCTGGTGGAGGTGCGCGACTTCGGGCCCGGCATAGCGCAGGCCAGCATGTCAGCCGCGTTTGAGCCGCATGTGCGCCTGAGCCACGGCCAGCAACAAAACCGCACCGGCACCGGTTTGGGCCTGGGCATTGCGCGCAACATCATCCAGGCCCACGGTGGCGAGATCCGCTTGCACAACCATGCCGAGGGCGGGCTGGTGGTGACGGTGCTGCTGGCGGCACTGCCGGCCGACTAGCCTCGCGCCGGTATGTCCACCAACGAACAGACCGGCCGCCCCTTCCCCCTTACTGTGACGACTCTCAGGCCTGCATGGCCTGCCACTGTTTTCACTTTAAGGACTCCCCATGAAAACCACCCACACCCTGTTGACCCGCGTCGCCATGACAAGCTGCTTGCTGTTTGCCGGCACTGCGATGGCGCAGATGGCCCCCACCGAATTCAACGCGAGCAAGACGCGCATCAAGAACGAATACAGCACCGCCAAAAAGGCCTGCAACTCCCAGTCCGGCAATGCGCGTGACATCTGTGTTGCCGAAGCCAAAGGCAAAGAGTCGGTAGCCCTGGCCGAGCTGGACAACACCTACAAGCCCACGCTCAAAACGCAATACAAAGTGCGCAACGAACAGGCAGAGGCCACCTATGACGTGGCCAAGCAAAAGTGCGATGACCTGTCGGGCAACCCCAAGGATGTTTGTGTGAAAGAGGCCAAGGCCGCGCGCACTACCGCCAAGGCTGATGCCACCGTGCAAATGAAGACCGGCCAAACCAACTCGGACGCCAAAACCGACAACAAGGAAGTCCGCACCGACGCGGCCGCCGACAAGCGCGCCGCTGAACTCAAGGTGGCAGAAGAGAAGTGCGATGCACTGGCCTCCACCGCGAAGGACACCTGCATGGCAGCGGCCAAGGCCAAGTTCGGCAAGATGTAACTCGTCGCCAGACGCAAAAAAGCCGGCTACCAGAGCCGGCTTTTTTGTGGGCGATTAGCGCTTAGTAGCTGCTACGGCCACCACGGTAGCCATCCGAGCCGCCGCGGTCTTCACGCGGACGGGCCAGGTTGACCACGATGGAGCGGCCATCCACGGATTGGCCGTTCAAACCGTCAATGGCGGCTTGGGCAAATGCGGGAGTGCTCATTTCCACAAAGGCGAAGCCCTTGGAACGGCCGGTGTCGCGGTCCATCATGACCTTGGCGGAGGTGACTTCGCCGAATTCGGAGAAGTTGCTCTGCAGGCTGTCGTCAGTGACGGAGTAGGGCAGGTTGCCCACGTAAATTTTGCTGCTCATGGTGAGCCTTTCAGTGAGTGCGCTGTCAGCCCGGGTGGCTGGGGTGCGCGGGTTTGCAGCCTTTGCGGGCGGCGGAATGGGGTGATGTCGGTTGCTTGGTGCGTCCGGCCTGCTTCAGCAGGTTTGCGCATTGGCGCTGCCGGTTTCTAACCAGCCTTGGGTAATGGCGTACACGCGGGCAGCTTCGCGGGAGACAAACTCGCAGTCGAAGTTGAAGACCCGGCAGTAAGCGCCCTTGCTCTGGCTGCGCTGAACGGCGATGGAGGCACGGTACAGACCGTTGCTGGTTTCTTGCGTTGCGGGCGAAACAATGTAGTTGCCCATGGGGATAGCGGATTCGAAATTCTGATTCATGAAAAGGGAGAGGTGCGGGCCACGTTATCAGGCCGGCTTGAGCAAAAAGAGATTCGGTTGGCTGCTGCTCTGCAGATCAACGCGGTCGACAGGTGTCGAATAGGCCGGATGCCGACGGCAAAAGACTTCTCTTGGCGGCTCCGTGGAACGGGGTGTGTCGGGGTAGCACCGTGTTCCTGCGTTGAATTATATCCATACGCAAATAAAAGTCAACACCTTTATTACCCCTGAATATAAAAGACTGTTTTTAACCCGGGTGCGCCTGCGCACCGACGCACTGTTGGCACCGGCCTACTGTGGCAAACATGCAGCCCCCGTTGCATGCCGGTGACGAGCCGGCTCACCTTTTCAGGAGCTACTCATGGGTATCAACAAAGACCAGATCAAGGGACGCACACAGGAAGCCAAAGGCAAGGTCAAAGAGGTCGTCGGCAAAGCCCTGGGCAACAAGTCCATGGAAGTCAAAGGCAATGTGCAGAAAAACATGGGCGCGGTGCGCGCCTCGGTGGGCGATGCCAAGGAAAGTGTGTCCAAAGCCCTCAAGCGCTCGTAGCAGCTGCGCGAGCAGCTCCTACTTTTGTAGCACGCTGCGCCCCTCGATCCAAACGGCTTGCACCTGCAAGTCGCGGTCGAGCACCACCGCATCAGCCCAGGCGCCAGTCTGCAAACGCCCGCGGTCGGATAAGCCCATGTGGTCGGCCGCGAAGGTGGACACCCGGCTGCTGGCGTCCGCCAGGCTCAGGCCCAGTGTGTTGACGAGGTTGCGCAACGCCTGGTCCATGCTGAGCACCGAGCCGGCCAGCGTGCCATCGGCCAGGCGCACACCGCCCATGCACTTGGTGACTGTGTGGCGGCCGAGCTTGTAGTCGCCATCGGGCATGCCGGCGGCCGAGGTGGAGTCGGTCACGCAATACAGCTTGGGGATGGCGCGCAGCGCCGCGTGGATGGCGCCGGGGTGCACATGCAGCAGGTCGGGAATGACTTCTGCAAATTCGGCATGGGCCAGCGCCGCCCCCACCATGCCGGGCTCGCGGTGGTGCAGGGCCGACATGGCGTTGAACAAATGGGTAAAGCCCGTGGCCCCGCAGCGCAGCGCGGCCACGCCCTGCTCGTAACTGCCGGTGGTGTGGCCCAGCTGCACCTTGAAGCCCTCGGCCACCAGCTGGGCAATCAGCGCCTCGTTGCCGCCCACCTCGGGCGCCAGCGTAATCAGGCGGATGGGCGCGAGCGCATGCAGGCGGTGGATTTCGTCAAAACTCGCGGGCCGCGCAAACGGCGGCTGCGCGCCCAAGCGCGCCTCGCTGATGTACGGCCCCTCCAGGTGCACACCCAGAACGCGGGCAGCATTTGGCGCAGGCGCGGTGCACAAGGGTGCGAGTGCGGCAAAGGCGGCATCCAGGTCCGCTTGTGGCGCGGTCATGGTGGTGGCAAGCAGCGATGTGGTGCCGTGCTGCGCGTGCAGGCGCGCCACGTGCCAGGCTGCGTCGCCGCCTTCCATGATGTCGTGCCCCGCACCGCCATGCACATGCAAATCGATGAAGCCGGGCAGCACGATGGGCGCACTGCGCTCACGCACTTGGGCCTCGCTCACCGGCTCGCCGGTGATGCCGGCAATGCGGCCATCGGTGCCCATGTGCAGGCTGCCGTGCACAAAGCCGGTGGGGGTGAGGATGTGGCCTTGCAGAGAAGTGAGTGCCGTCATGGCGTGCTCCGGAGTTCGGCCACAAAGGCGTAGTAGTCGCTGCGGCAATAAGTTTGGGTGAATTCGATGGCCGTGCCATCTGCACTGTGGGCCACGCGGCTCACCCACAAGAGCGCGGCGCCTTCGGGGACCTGCAAATGGCTGGCCATGTCGGCCGTGGCATTGATAGCGCGCAGGTGCTGCACCGCGCGCACGGGCGCGGCGCCACTGCGGGCGAGGTGCAGGTACAGCGAGCCGTCCAGCTCCTGCGGGCGGGGCAGCACGCTCAGGGGTAGCGCGCTGTGCTCGTAGGCCATGGGCACGCCATCGGCCAGGCGCAAGCGCAGCAGGCGCGCGACCTTGGCACCGCGCGGCAGGCCCAGCGCCTCGCGCTCGGGCACGGTGGCCACGCCGGTTTCGCGGGTGATCCACTGGCTGGCCGGCACATAGCCGCGCTGGCGGAGCTCCTCAGAAAAACTGGCGAGCTTGCTGGTGGGCTGCTCAATGCGCGGCGCAATGAAGTTGCCCGAGCCATGACGGCGCACCACCAGGCCCTGCTCCACCAGCACGTCGATCGCCTTGCGCGCCGTGATGCGCGACACACCCAGCGACTCGCACAGCACCCGCTCCGAGGGCAGCGCCTGGTCTACCCGGAAGGTACCCGCGCGAATGTCCGCCGCCAGCTGGCGCCCTAGCTGCAGGTACAGCGGAGAGGTGTCTTCAGGACTGGTGGAGGCGGCAGGCACGTGGCGGGGAGAGGCTGGAATGAAGTGGTCTTGATTGTATAACCACTTTAATACCAGTTACCCACCCAAGGGCTCGGCCAGCACCACGCGGTTGCGGCCCTGGGCCTTGGCTTCGTAAAGCGCGTCGTCCGCTTGGCCCAGCAGGTTTTCGAGGCTGTCGTCAGGGCCGGGCACGGTGACTGCCACACCGCAGCTCACGGTAACAACCGCTTCATACGCCAACGGGTGGGGCATGCCCAAGGCGCGCACCGCATCGCATGCGCGCTGGGCCATTTGCAGGGCCTGCGGGCCGTCGGTGCCGGGGGCGATGATCACAAACTCCTCGCCGCCGTAGCGCGCCACCAGGTCGCTGGCGCGGCTCACGCCGCTGATGGCTTGAGCCACGGCGCGCAGGCACTCGTCGCCGGCCTGGTGACCGAAGTGATCGTTGTAGCGCTTGAACCAGTCCACATCCAGCATCACCAGCGCCAAGGGCTGGCCGGCGCGCTCCAGCCGCGTCCACTCTTTGTGCAGCACCTGGTCAAAGTGGCGGCGGTTGGCAATGCCGGTCAGGCCGTCCACCATGCTCAGCGCCTCCAGCCGCTCGTTGGCCACTTGCAGCTGGCGAGTGCGCTCTTCGACCCGCTGGGCCAGCTCCTGCTCAGAGGCACGCAGCGTCTCCACCAGTTGCTGCTGGGTGGACACCAACTCGCGCTGCGCCATGTGCTTTTCGCGGCGCATCTGGTTAAAGCGGTCGGCCAGCGCAAAGGCCAGCAGCAGCATCTCGAGGTTGGAGCCCAGCTGAAAGCCGTTCACGGTGAAGGCGTTGGTCGGCAGCCAGCCGAAGCTGCGCGCGGTAGTCACCAGGCTACCCACCGCCAACATGCCAAAGGCCCCCAAAAAGTAGTACCCGCTGCGCATGCGCAAAAAGGCACACCACGCGCCCACTGCAGTCACGGCCAGCACAGTCAACAAAAACAGCAGCGTGGCGTAGCGCGCTACCGGCGTTATGGCAAACCAATACACCAGCGGTGCCAGCAGGTGCACCGCCGCCAGCGCCTGCAATGCGCGGTGCACACGGGGCAGCACGGTGGCGGTGTCCAGCATGCGGCGGGTAAACAGGCAAAACGCCGCCGCGCCTACAGACGCGGCCGTGTAATACGAAAAGTTGCTCCACACCAGCGCCCCGGGCCAAAAGTACTGCGAAGCCAGCCCGGCCTTGGAGGCCAGCATCAACGCAGTAGCGCCCACAAACACCACGTAGTAGCCATAAATGCGGTCACGCAGAGCCACCCACAACATCAGGTTGAACACCAGCATGGCTGTGGCCATGCCGTAGTACCAGGCGTGGAGCATGTAGTCGGTGTGGGTGTGCTCATCAAGGTCCGGCCGGGCCCACAGCTGCACCGGCACGATCAGCCCGATGGTGGACTGCACCCGCAGGTACACCACCTGCGTAGCCTGCGGCGCCACCTGCAGCGGGAACACCAGATGCCGGTGTGCCACCGCGCGGGTGGCAAATGGCAGGTCGCCGCCGGTGCGCGTCTCGGTGTAGCGGCCCGCGTCATCAGGCACAAAGAAAGAAACATGGGAAATGCGCGCGTTGCTCACCTCCAGAAGCTGGTGCGCCACGGCGGCGCCGGGGTTGCGCACCTCCAGCCGCAGCCAGAAAGCCGAGCGGGTAAAACCCAGCGACAAGCCTTGGGACGCACCGGCCCGCGGCACCATGCGGCCCGCGCGGTCTGCGGCCAGCACCTCCGGCAGGGTGAGGCTGCCATCGACATCCTCCAGAACAGCCAGCGCGGGGCTCACGTCCAGGGCACCCGCACCCACCGCCTGCACCGGCACCGCCTGCGCGGACACCCACAGCGGCAGGAGCAAAACCATATTCACTATGATTTTGATAGCTGCTTGCGCATGTCTGATGGGCGCCAGAGGCATTTTTGGCTCGTATTTTGGTGGCGTTTATTGCATGGTAGCGGATTCGACTTAAGGCGGGTGCGGTCTTAAACCCTAGGCTCGCCGAGGCCGGAACCGCAGCAGAATAGTGAAATTCGCAAATTCAGATACTGGAATTTGTGCTTTTAAGCGGGCATGATGGCGGCCAACAAAAAAGCATTCAGGGTGGCAGGTCTTTCATGGCGACATTGATTCCGGCAATTAGCGCGTGCGTTTCGCGCATGACCAGTGGTGAACGCAGGGTGGCCGAGCGGCTGGAGCAAAAGCTGGATGACGACTACCTGCTCTGGTACGACGTGCCCATGGGCCCGCGCAATACCCACCCCGACTTTTGTGTGCTGCACCCGCGGCGCGGCATCTTGGTGCTGGAAGTGAAAGACTGGAAGCTCAGCACCATCCAACAGGCCGACAAGCAGACCTGGGAAATCATCCCCGACGGCATCCCCAAAACCGTGGCCAACCCGCTGGAGCAAGCCCGCCAATACGCCCAAACGGTGGTGACCGCCCTGCAACGGGACAAGCAGCTCATTCAAACCGAAGGCGCGCACGCGGGCAAAGTGGCTTTCCCGTGGAGCTATGGCGTCGTGTTGACCGAAATCACCCGCAAGCAGTTTGAAGCCGCAGAGCTGCATCACGCCATAGAACCGCACCGCGTGCTCTGCAAAGACGAAATGTTGGAGAGTGTGGACGCCGAAGACCTGCAAAGCCGCTTGTGGGACATGTTCCCCTACGGCATGCGCGGCACGCTCAGCCTGCCCCAGATCGACCGCGTGCGCTGGATCATGTTCCCGCAGGTGCGGGTGCAAACCAGCGGCGACTTGTTTGATGACAACGATGCCGAGGCCGAGCTGCCCGACATCATGCGGGTGATGGACCTGCAGCAAGAGCAGCTGGCCCGCAGCCTGGGCGAAGGTCACCGCGTGATTCACGGCGTGGCGGGCTCGGGCAAAACCATGATCCTGGGCTACCGCGCCGAGTATTTGGCCCAGGCAAGCACCGCCAATAGCAAACCCATCTTGATTCTCTGCTTTAACGAACCGCTGGGCGTGAAGCTGCACAGCGTCATGCAGGCCAAAGGCTTGGGCGGCAAAGTGCATGTGCGTCATTTTCATAAATGGTGCCGCGAGCAGTTGGTGGCCTACGGGCAAACGCTGCCCGCGCAAGGCCCACGCATGTTTGACGAGATGGTGGAGAGCGTGATCCGCGCCGTGGACCGCAATCAAATCCCCAGCGGCCAATACCAAGCGGTGATGATCGACGAGGGCCACGACTTTGCGCCCGAGTGGCTCAAGCTCGTGACCCAAATGGTGGACCCCACCACCAACAGCCTGCTGGTGCTGTACGACGACGCGCAAAGCATTTACGAGCGCGCGCGCAGCAAACAGTTCAGCTTCAAGAGCGTGGGCATCCAGGCGCAGGGGCGCACCACCATCCTGAAGATCAACTACCGCAACACCCGCCAGATATTGCAGACCGCCAGCCTGGTGGCGGCCGACCTGCTGACCGCGGACGACAAAGACGACGACGGCATCCCCCTGCTCAAACCCGTGAGCTGCGGGCGCGAGGGGCAGGAGCCCCTAATCATCAAACTGCCCACCCTGCAGGCAGAAGCAGAAGCCATTGCCGAACACCTTGCCCAAGCCCACCAAGAAGGCTTTGCGTGGGGCGACATGGCCGTGCTGTGCGCAGACACCAAAACGCGCGACCTGTGCGCCCGCACATTGGCGCAGCGCAAGCTGCCGGTAGAGAACCGCATCAGCCCCGGCCACTTTGACCCCACCAGCAACAAGATCAAGGTCATGACCATGAAGGTCAGCAAAGGCTTGGAATTCCCCGTGGTGGCGTTACCCGGCGTGGGGCATATGCCTGCGCCCGGGGAGGACGAAAAGGAAGCGGCGCGGGTGTTTTATGTGGCGGCAACTAGGGCTACGCAGAGGTTGGTGATGGCTGTAGGCATGGGCGGGGGTTTAGGGCAACGTATCTGTTGAGATGACCAGTTCCTAAAATCACCTCGCGGACAGTCGTCGCGTGGTCCGAAAATTGATTGCCAAACCCAACATCTAAAAATGTCACCAATGGAATTCGATCTATTCATCAGTCACGCGAGCGAAGATAAGGATTCAGTTGTGCGTCCGCTGGCGCAACTCCTGCGTGATAGCGGTTTGCGTGTTTGGTTAGACGAAACCGAAATCAAGCTTGGGGATAGCTTGCGCAGATCAATTGACCATGGCCTGACCAAATCCAAATACGGCCTGGTAATACTAAGTCCAGACTTTCTACGAAAAGAATGGCCACAAAAGGAACTTGACGGACTAGTTGCGAGAGAGGATGGCCGCGAAAAAGTCATATTGCCCGTGTGGCATAACGTAACGCGCGAACAAGTAACAAACTTTTCACCTCCGCTAGCAGACAAACTCGCAGTGCCTACCTCAAAGGGCTTACCTGAGGTTGTTAGGGTGATCCAGAGAGTCTTTGGTGATCAAAGCAATACTGCTCCGATCTCAATTCCGCCGCAAGAAAAAAGCCGAAGCCACGACATCAATAGCCTGATCGTAAAAGTATTGGATAACGTGCAGTCACTTTCAGATGCTGGGGCCAGCCCGATCACTGGCATCCCCACCGGCTTCACTGATCTTGATTTAATTACATCCGGCCTTCAGGTTGGGTCTTTAGTGGTCGTTGCGGGTTCGACCAACAGCGGCAAAACTGCGTTTGCTTTGAACATCGCTAGGTACGTTGCTTGCGATGAGGGCTTGCCAGTACTGATATTTACCCCAAATGATTCTGCGGTCCACACTACAAATCGAATTCTGGGCGTAATCAGCAAGATCTCTGCTCACGGCCTCCGGACTGCTAGGCTCACAGATGAAGAGTGGCCTCGTTACGCTGAGGCTGTTGAACGACTGGCTAACTCTCCAATAGTTATCAACGACTTGAGTGTGATCACGTATGACGACATCGAAATGGAATGCAGAAAGCGTCTCACTATGCATGGCGCCTTGGGTTTAGTGATAGTCGATTCAATTGAATGCATAGAGGAGTCGACTGACGGCCCAACTGATTACCTAAGTATTTCCCGGCGAATGAAGGTACTAGCACGAGAAATTGGATCGCCAGTAATGCTGGTATCTGACGTTTCGGAATTGGTGAAATCAAGAGCAGATAAGCGACCAATACTGCAGGACCTTGATCGCTTGGATCGTTTTTCAGACTTAGTGCTTTTTACCCATCGCCGCTCCGAAAGCACTTCCGCCACAGATCTTGATGCCCTAGAGATCATAGTCGCTAAACAAAAAATAGGTGGAATCACAGGAACCGTTCAGTTAAGCCTAGATCCAGCGTGCGGCGCGCTTGAAGATACTCCGCGATCCAACGGCGATACCGTGCACAGCCAATCCTGGAGCTAACGCAACATCTTTTGGCGGTGAGCGTCAGCAAATGGCAGAGCGTTTGATGGATGACGGATGCATGTTGCACTCGCAAACCTGAATCGCCTGCATTCGTTAAACATTCTGAAGGAACTATCTTGGGGCAATTTATTGAAGCCGTGCAAAAGGATGAAGTGATTAGCCCGCTGCGCCGAAATTTCAACGTCAATAATTGGAACAAGGCTTTCGATAAGTTGGGAAGTGATGAAGCTGATACTGATTTATACAAGACTGGACTAAAGGTACTGGCTAAGTCCAAAAGCATTCGCGCATCACTTACCGCCACAGTTCGTGAAGACATAAACGCTCCTACAAAACTTCGTGCTTTCGTTGCAATCGTCAATCACAATTTTTTAGCCGTAGCTCGGCGAACCCGCGCTGCACTTCAGGTTGCTGCGCAATCCAACACTCGGGTTCTAACATGCGATCTGAGTGCAGTCAGACTTCCGCTAATGTCTGGCGATAGCTTCAGCCCGGATGAGATCATTCAATCTACAGTTGACGCGGTTCAAATTCCTATCAAAGTGATTTTGGGGAAGGCTCCATCACTTTCGGGAAGTCCAAAGTTCTCAGCGCTGGATTGGGATAGTTTTAATGTGGACTTCAATTTGGGACAGGCCTACTTCTCAATGGAAGAGCTATGGGACGACTGCATTTGGAATGAGTTTTGTCCCACAGAAGACAAAGGTCAGACGACCTACTCACCCGCTGATCATTTTTGGTTAAGGTTGCGCGCAGCCAGTCGTGCAAGGCAAGACAATCTCAATCTCCAATTTTTCGCAATCTCAGAAAAAATGGAGTCTCAGATTGGGATGGCCGGTCGCTTAGGTTTTCGCGACATTCAAAAAATTGAAAAAATCGGGCGTAAACAGGTAATCAGATTAACCCCACTAAACGAACCTACGGCAGAAGGTGCACACCTTGCTTCAATGTTCGCCTATGCATGTGAACCGTTCTATAAAGATCTCCTAAATGAACCCATTCTTACACTTGCAAACGGAACAATTAACGAGCTACTTCGTGCATGGGCTGTGGTCGTTCTGTGTGCCAATACTTTGAGAACTCAACTTGAGAATGCATCATTCAGCGCAGACAGTGACAACCCAAACTCTTGGCTTCCAAGACATGCCCCCGTTTTACAAAGAGATGCTTTAACACGCGCTATCGTCGATAGTCTTAGCACTACCTATCCACGAGCAAGTGCATTCTTGGAATTTTTGACCTTTAAGGGAACCGAGGGTCAAGAGCTTTGGGCACAGCCGCTCGTACCTGTTGGTGACAATGTGCTAGCGCCGATCTTCGCTGTGACATCTCATCCAAATTTGAGACGGGTTGTTGATGTTTGGCTCCGGCAACTCAACCTCGATTTAGGTTCGCGCGGCCTTGCGTTTGAACGTGAACTGCGGGCGCGAATTCAACGAGAAATCATTCGGTCACCGTTGCTAAAAGAAGCAAAGGTTTTGAACACTGGTCTTAAGTTTCGGCCACCTGATTTCCGGGAGGAGGAGATCGACTTAGTCGTAATAGTGGGTGATCTCGTTATTCTTGGCGAGGCTAAGTGCTCAGTCACCCCGACTGAAGCAAAACAATACGCCAGACATCGAGAGATTGTTATCAATGCAACTGCGCAAATACAACGTAAATCCCTTGCAATCTCAACCCACCGCACGGCGTTTCAATTGCGGCTGAAAGAATTGGGCATCGAACTACCAAATGACTTCAGGATTCTCCCGGTCGTGATAATGAACGATGCAATTCATTCTGGCATGGCCGTGGCGGACGTCCCTGTTATTGACGAACACATTCTTAGTGTGTTTTTCACTGGTGAAATTATTGATATTGCTGAACGCCTTGCAAATGGGTCCTTTCATTCCGTCAGAAAGCGTGTTCTCTACGCCAACATTGCTGAAGCTGCAGAAAGTGCAGAGTCATTCTTTCGTGCACCTCCGCAATTTGAAGTATTTATCAATGGCGTGACAAAGAGAGAGATATCCATACCGGCGGTCTGCGAAGAGGATTGGTGTGCAATTTACACGGCATACGAATGCATACCATCGATCGCGAATCGAGATGAGCTCTTTTGAGTGCTCGTCGCCGCCTCACAACCAAAAATAAATGGCCCCCTTCCTCATGCACGAAATCATCTGCCCCCACTGCAGCAAAGCCTTCAAGATCGACGAGGCGGGGTATGCCGACATCCTCAAGCAGGTGCGCGATGGCGAGTTTGAGCAAGCTTTGCACGAGCGCCTGGAACTGGCCGAGCGGGAAAAGCAGAGCGCGATTGCCCTGGCCAAGGCGGAAGTGACCAATGCGCTGCAAAAGGCTGCGGCGACCAAAGACACGGAGATTCAGGCGCTCAAAGCCCAGCTGGACGCGGGCGAGGTGGCGCGCAAGCTGGCCGTCACAGAGGCCTTGGGCACAGTAAGCAAAGAACGCGATGCGCTGGCCAGCGAGTTGAAGAACGAATTGGAAAAGGCCCGCAACGCGCAGCAAGCCGCAGCCCAGTTGGCCGAGGCCAAGCTGGCGCAAGAGCTGCAAGCAGTTGCCGCCAAAAAGGACGCCGAGATTCAGGCGCTGCAAGCCAAGCTGGCGGCCAGCGACACGGCGCGCCAGTTGGCTGTGAATGAAGCCGTGGGGGTGGTCGCTAGAGAACGTGATGGGCTCAAAAATGACCTGAGCCTCATCACCGTCAAAAACCAGCTCGAAGAGAAAGCCATCAAAGAGCAATTTGCCTTGCAGCTGCGCGACCGTGAAGGCGAGATTGAGCGCCTGCGGAACATGAAGGCGCGGCTATCCACCAAGATGGTGGGCGAGACCCTGGAGCAGCACTGCGAAATTGAGTTCAACCGCATTCGTGCGGCGGCGTTTCAGCGGGCGCATTTTGAAAAAGACAACGACGCCCGCACCGGCAGCAAGGGCGACTACATTTTTCGCGACATGGACGAGTCGGGCAACGAGATCGTTTCCATCATGTTCGAGATGAAGAACGAGAGCGACGAAACCGCCACCAAAAAGCGGAACGAAGACTTTCTGAAAGAGCTGGACAAAGACCGCACCGAGAAGGCGTGCGAATACGCGGTGCTGGTGTCCCTGCTGGAGCCGGAGAGCGAGCTGTACAACAGCGGCATCGTGGATGTGTCGCACCGTTACCCCAAGATGTATGTGGTGCGGCCGCAGTTTTTTGTGCCCCTGATCACGCTACTGCGCAATGCGGCTTTGAACTCGATGAAATACAAGTCCGAGCTGGCACTAGTGCGCTCACAGAATGTCGACATCACCAAGTTCGAGACTCAGCTGGACGAGTTCAAGACGGCGTTTGGCCGCAACTGGCGCCTGGCCTCGGAGGGCTTTGAAGAAGCCGTCAAACGCATTGACGAAGCCATCAAGGACCTGGAGAAAACCAAGGAAGCGCTGCACAAGTCCGCCAACAACCTGCGCCTGGCCAACGACAAGGCCGACGACCTGACGATCAAAAAGCTCACACGCGGCAACCCCACCATGGCAGCCAAGTTTGCGGAGTTGAAAGATAGTTAAGACACCCTTTCCCGGAGCCCCCATGCAACTCGGCTACACCATCCTCTACGTCCCCGACGTACCCGCCACGCTCAAGTTCTACGAGGCGGCCTTCGGGCTGACCACGCGCTTTCTGCATGAGAGTGGCGACTATGGCGAGCTGGAGACGGGCAGCACGACGCTGGCGTTTTCAGCCCACAGCCTGATGCAGCAGCTGGGCAAGAACCCGCAGGCGGCCAGCCCCACGGCGCCCTGCTTTGAGATTGCGCTGTGCACGCCCGATGTGGCCGCTGCGCTGGAGCGCGCCATAGCCGCCGGGGCCACGCCCATGCGCCCGCTGGAGGTGATGCCCTGGGGCCAGACGATTGCCTATTTGGCCGACATCAACGGCTTTTTGGTGGAGCTGTGCACGCCCATGGCCTGAGTACGGCACAAGTTCGCCACGGGTTTTGCTACGTATTTAGTAGCTGCCTGCGCAAATTCCACGGGCGCTAGCTGCCCATTTGGCTTAGTTGCGCGGTCAACACCGCCCGGGTAGCCTCGTCCGCCGGGAACACATGCTCCACCCGCAGAGATGCCAGCGTGATGTCTTGCGGGGTGCCGAAGGTGGAAAACATGCTGAAGAAAGCCAGCTCGCCGTGCCGCGTGGCAAAGCGGGTGGTGAGCACCGGCGCCATTTGGCGCGGCCAGGCTGCCAGCACCCGCTTGCCCAGGCGCTGCTGCATTTGCTGCGCCAGCTGCTCGACGCGGGGCAATATCTCAGGCACCACGCTGGCGTCGTCGCGCATGTGGGCCAGCAGGGCGGGGGCCACTTCTTCGAGGTTAGTGATGTGCCTGGTCATGCCTTCGGGGTGCAGCATGGCGTCGATCATGTTTACCGGCGCGCCGGGGGGCAGGTCGGCCACCCAGGGCATGAGGGTGGTGGCCAGCCATTGGGCGCCGCGGTTCATGTGCAGCACGTTCCAGGCAGCGTCCATCACCATGGCGGGCATGGGGTCGTGCGCTTGCAGCAGCTGGGCCAGTGCGTCGCGCACCGGGGCGAGCACGGCGTCAGCCAGCTCGCTACCGCGGTAGACCGGGGCAAAGCCGGCCTGTTGCAGGGCCACGTTGCGTAGCGCAAGCGGGGCTTGTAACTCGTGCAGCCAGTTCAGCAGCAGCTCGCGGCTGGGCTGGGCGCGGCCGCTTTCCACAAAGCTCACATGCCGCTGGCTCACGCCCATGCGCAAGGCCAGTTCCAGCTGGCTCAGGCGCTTGGACTTGCGCGCGGTTTGCAAGGTGGCTTGCAGGCTGTCGGGCTGGGCGTTATGCGGGTGGATGGTGCTGGTTTCCATGCGGGCATTGAATCACAGCGCTGCGCTTTCGCAATTACCTGCGACGTAATTGCGCGCATGCAGGGCACTGCGCAAACTTGGCCCCGTCAGCGCTGTTTGCTGGCGCCACAACTCACAAGGAAATCTCATGAACAAGGCTTTGTTGATCTTCGTACTCGTTGTTTTTGGTGCCCTGACCGGCTACACGCTGCTGCACTACGGCGGGCTGTTGGCATGGCTGGCGTTTTACACCCGCGACCCGGCCAGCTGGCAGATATTTGCCGACCTGGTGATCACCATGTGCCTGCTGCTGGTGTTCATGCGTCGCGATGCGCAAGCCAACGGCCGGCCGTTTGTGCCTTGGGCAGTGTTCAGCCTGGCGGTGGGTTCGTTCGGGCCACTGCTGTATTTCATCACCGCCAAGAAGCGGGTGGTGGAGTGAGCTATCCCGGCAGATGCAAGAGCACCGCACGTTCAGGCCGATTGCCCGGCACGCAGCGTTTGCAGCTCTTGCTCCAGCGCTTTGATGCGCGCATCGCGGGCGTCCAGCGCGGCGGCAACGTCAGCGGCCTCAAAGCGCACCGGAATGTGCTGCGGGCAGTTGGAATCCCACGCGGTTACGGTAAAGAGGATGACTTGCTCGGGCCGTGCGGCGTAGCCTTCGGGCATGAGGCGGGCTATGAGTGCGTCGTCACCCACCACCACCCGCGCCTCGCCCCAGATCTTGACGCGCTGGCGGTGGGCGTAGTCCATCAAAAACAGATGAGCCTTGGGGTTCTCTGACAGATTGCCGCTGCTGATGTATTGCTTGTTGCCGGCAAAGTCTACAAACGCGATGGTGTGCACGTCCAGCACTTTGAGAAAACCCGCCGGGCCGCCCCGGTGCTGGATGTAGGGCTGGCCTTGGGCGTTCACGGTTGCCAGAAAGATGCTGGTTTGCGCAGCAATAAAGTCTGCCAGTTCATCGCTGATGGTGGCTTGCCAGCCACCCGCTTGCTCCATGCGGGCATAGCCGTGGCGGGAGCCTTTGCGGGCCTGGATGGCTTTGACCGCGGGGGTAAAGGCAACGTCGCTGGTGTAGGTGCGGGTGGCGGACATGGGGGCTCCTTACAGGCCAAGCTCGCTGAGCGAGGGGTAGTCATCCGGCCGGCGCACGCCGCTCCAGAGGAGCTTGCGGTCGGGCTCGGCAATGGGCAGGTCATTGATGCTGGCAATGCGGCGTTGCATCAGGCCTTGCGGGTTGAATTCCCAGTTCTCGTTGCCGTAGCTGCGGAACCACTGACCTTGGGCGTCGCGCCATTCGTAAGCAAAACGCACAGCGATGCGGTTGCCCGCAAAGGCCCACAACTCTTTGACCAGGCGGTAGTCCAACTCGCGGCTCCATTTGAGGGTCAGAAAAGTGGTGATCTGTTCGCGGCCTTGTAGAAATTCGCTGCGGTTGCGCCACACGCTGTCAGGCGTGTAGGCCAGCGCCACGCGCACGGGGTCCTGGCTGTTCCAGCCGTCTTCAGCGAGCCGGACTTTGAGAGCCGCGGACTCGGCATCGAACGGAGGCAGCGGTGGCCGGGGTGTTTCGGGAGTGGACATGGGTACCTCCGATCTTTGCGCTATCAGGCAGCCAGCTTGGCATGGACTTGCGGGAAGTCGATGTCGGTCTCGGCCACGTTGTTGACGTAGTTGGTCAGCACGTTGAGTGACACGTTGACCACGATCTCGATGATGGCGGCTTCGTCAAAGCCAGCCAAACGCACGGCAGCCAACTGGGCGTCAGACACGCGGCCTCGGGCTTGGGCCACTTGCAGTGCGAAGCGCAGGGCGGCTTCCACCTGGGCGTCTTCGGAGTGGCCGTCGCGGGCGGCATTGAGCTCGGCGCGGCTGAGCTTGGCGACGTTGGCGCCCAGGTAGTCGTGCGCCGAGAGGCAGTAGTCACAGCCGTTGAATTCGGCCACGGCGAGCGCAATGCGCTCGCGCAGCTGTGCGGTCAGCTTGCCTTTGCCTACCGCGCCATTGAGAGACAAGTAGCCCTCCAGCGCGGCGGGGCTGTGGCCTACGAGCTTCATCAGGTTGGGCGTGACACCGAGGGACTTTTGCACAGCAGCCAGCAGGGGCTTGGAAGCTTCGACAGATTGTTCTAGGGTAGGGATGCTGATACGGGACATGGTGTTTTCCTTCAAGGGTTAAGGGCAGATCGCCCGGCTTCGCTGCACTGCGAACACGCAGTGGTCAGCGAATGGATGAACTGTATTTAGATAGCCAGAGAAATAGAATCAGCTTGATGTTGAATTCACTCTTCCACTAACTGGAACAATATGGACCGCTTTCACCTGATGAATGTGCTGGTGGCCGTTGTGGACGCCCAGGGATTCGCCGGAGCCGCGCGGAAGCTGGCCATCTCGCCGCCTGCCGTCACGCGGGCGGTGAACGAGCTGGAAGCCCACCTGGGCTTGCGCCTGCTGACGCGCACTACCCGAACAGTGCGGGTGACGGATGCGGGCGAACGCTATGTGCAGGACTGCCGGCGCATCCTGGCTGAAATGGCGGAGGCAGACGAATCCGTCACCGGCCAGCACCGCGCGCCGCGGGGGCGCCTGACCATCACAGCGCCGGTGTTGTTCGGATGCAAGTTTGTGACGCCCATCGTGCGTGAATACCTGGAGCGCTATCCGGAGGTGAACGCGTCCTGCATGTTCCTGGACCGTGTGGTGAACATGGTAGACGAAGGGGTGGACGTGGCCATCCGCATCGGCGAGTTGCCAGACTCCAGCATGCAAGCCATTCGCGTGGGCCAGGTGCGCCGGGTGGTGTGTGCGTCACCGGCGTACCTCAAGGAACACGGTATTCCGCTCACGCCGGACGATTTGCACCGGCACGCCATCGTCTCCACCAGCAGCCTGGCGCCCCATCTGGAGTGGCGTTTTCGGAATAACGGAGCTCCGCTCTCCATTCGCCTTCAGCCGCGCATGAGCACTACCACCAACGACTCAGCCATTGCTGCGGTGGTGGGTGGATTCGGGCTGACGCGCAGGCTGTCTTACCAAGTCGCGGAGGACTTGCGTGCGCGCAGGCTCAAAACCGTGCTGGCCGACTATGAGCCTGAGCCGGTCCCCATCCATGTGGTGCACCGCGAGGGCCGGCAGGCTGCGCAGCGGGTGCGGGCCTTCATCGACCTGGCCATTGAGCGGCTGCGCAGCGATCCGTCGCTGAATTGACAAGCTAGCCTGCCCTGACGCTCTACCATGGCGGCTCTAACAACGAGGAGTCCCCATGTTCAGCCACGTCATTGTTGGTGTTAACGACATCGAAGCGTCCAAGCGGTTTTATGACGCCCTGTTGGGCACCTTGGGCATCAAGCCCGGCATCCACAATAACAACGGCGTAGTGGACCGCTACTTCTACCGCACGCCCACCGGCAGCTTTGGCATTACCCAGCCACTGAATGGCCAGCCTGCTTGCGCAGCGAACGGCGGCACGATCGGCTTCACCATGGATTCGCCCGAGCAGGCGGCTGCGTTTCATGCCACCGGCATAGCCAACGGCGGCACCACCTGCGAAGACCCGCCCGGCTGGCGCGAGGGCTCGGTCGGCAAGCTCTACCTGGCCTACTTGCGCGACCCGGACGGCAACAAGCTCTGCGCCTTGCACCGTCCGCCCAAGGTGTAAACGCTACTGTTTTTGTAGCTGCTTGCGCACATTCCGCGAGCGCTAGCAGCCTATTTGGCTTCTAAAGTCTAGTTAGCCCAGTGTTGCACGTAGTCCGGCGCCGGCTTGCTGCCCAGCGCGTCGGGCACCGGCGCCATGCGCTGGCTACGCATGGGCAGCACGCCGGCCCATACGGGCAGGTGCAAATCTTCCGCATCGTCATTCGGGCCACCGCTGCGCACTTTGCATGCGGCCTCCTCCAGGCTGATGCGCATCACCGTGGTGGCGGCCAGCTCTTTGGCGTTGCCGGGGCGGGCTTGCTGCTCGCGGCCGGGGGCCAGGTGGCGCATCAAGGTGTCCAGTGCGGCGGCCTTGTCGTCCACCTTTTCAAACTGACCGTAGACCATGGCCGAGCGGTAGTTCATCGAATGGTTGAACGCCGAGCGCGCGAGCACCAGGCCGTCGATGTGCGTCACCGTCACGCAGGCTTGGGTGCCCTTGGCCAACAGCTTGATGAGCCGCCCGCCGTTGGAGCCATGGATGTAGAGGTACTCGCCCTCGCGCCAGCAGGCGGTGGGGATGCAGTGGGTGCCTTTGTCGTCCACAAACGCGACGTGGCACACATAGGCCGCGTCCAGCACGGCGTGCAGGGTGCTGCGGTGGTAATCAGCGTTTTCGGCGATGCGGCGGATGCGGGTGCGGTCGCTGGGTGGGGTGGCTTTGGTGTTGGATGCGGTCATGGAGACAAGGGTGGCAATGAAGGAAATGGATGAAGCAATGCCGCAATGTAGGTTTTTTGTGGTTCCAAATTAAGATCCATCAATGCACTATTTTTTGGTGCCACACATTAAAGGGCCCGCTGTGGACTACCAACTGCTATTCACCACCTACACCGCGATGCCGGCGCATGCGCGCTGGTCGCGCCAGCGGCAGTTGCACGAGTGTTTGCGCAGTGCCATCCGCAGCGGCACGCTGCGCGGTGGTGCGCGTCTGCCGGCTACGCGCACGCTGGCAAACGAACTGGGCCTGTCGCGCAACACGGTGCTCTACGCCTACGACCAGCTGGCCACCGAGGGCTTTGTGTTGCCCGACCGGCGTGGCACGGTGGTAGCAGGCGCCGCAGCACGCACGGCCCTGCCGGCGCCTGCGGCCACGCCGCTGCGCGTGGGCCTGTCGCGCCGCGCTCTGGCTGTGCCCACGCGCGATGCACCGGAGACGCCGGCTGCCTTTGCACCCGGTGTGCCCGCGCTCAAGGAATTTCCGGCCACGCTGTGGCGGCGCCTGATGGACCGCGCCTGGAAGAGCCTGCGCACCGAGCAGCTGAACTACGCGCCCCACACCGGCGAGCCCGCACTGCGCGAGGCCATTGCCAACCACCTGCGCGTGGCCCGTGGTGCCCGGCTGGATGCAAACCAAGTGTTCATTACCGATGGCACGCAAAACAGCCTGGACCTGTGTGCCCAGGCCTTTGCCGATGCGGGCGACAAGGTGTGGATCGAGAGCCCCGGTTACCTGGGCGCGCTGGCCGCCTTCAAGGCCGCGCAGCTCAAGCCCATGGGTATCGTGGTGGATGGCGAGGGCATGGCGCCCACTGCCGCCGACTGGCAGCGCCACCCGCCCAAACTGATTTACGTGACACCCTCGCACCAGTACCCCACCGGCAGTGTGCTGAGCTTGCAGCGGCGCCTGGACTTGATTGCCAACGCGCGTGCGGCGCAGGCCTTGATCATTGAAGACGACTACGACAGCGAGTTCCGCCATGACGGGCCACCGCTCTCGTGCATGCAGGGCCTGGAGGTGGATGCGCCGGTGCTCTACCTGGGTACCTTCAGCAAAACCATGTTTCCGGCACTGCGGCTGGGCTTTGTGGTGGTGCCGGCTGCGCTGGTGGAGCCGCTGAGTGCCCTGCTGGCCCGCACCGCGCCACGCGGGCGCGCGGCAGAACAACTGGCGCTGGCCGAGTTCATGCAGAGCGGGCAGTTCAGCCTGCACCTGCGGCGCATGCGCCGCCTCTACCGTCAGCGGCGCGACGCGCTGGTGGCCGCGCTGGAGCAGCAACTGGGCGATGTGGCCGATGTGTACGGCGGCTCGGCCGGCATGCACCTGGCGCTGAGATTACGCAACCCCCAAGCGGACGACGCCGCCATGAGCAAGCAACTCCTCTCACTGGGCGTGGTCGCCCCCGCCCTGAGCCCCCAAGCCGTGGGCCAGCGCGTGCAGCCATGGCGCGGTTTTTTGCTGGGCTACGCGCAGGTGCCGGTGGAGCAGATGCCCAAGCTCGTTGGGCATCTGGCGAAGGTGGTGAAGAGCAAAGCCCACTAAGTGCAAGCCTCGCACAGGCCTTGTCAGTGGGCTGTGCGAAATTCAGCCCAAGTGCTTGCCGAAAAAGCGCAGGGTGCGATCCCACGCTTGTTGGGCCCACACGGGGTCGTACTGCGTGGCAGGAGTGCGGTGCGGGCCGACGGCTGTTTCGTTGGCGAAGGCGTGATGGGCCAGGTATCGATGGAACTCGTAGCCCACGCCAGCGGCGGTGAGCTTGGTTTCCAGGCCATCGACCACATCGATCTTGAAGAACTCGTCTTGCGTGGCCCAGTGGCCGAGCAGGGGCGCTTTGATTTTGCTGGCGTCGATGTAGTCCAGTGGCGGGCAACCGTACCAGACGGCGGCGGCATCCAGCTCAGGGGCTTGCGTAGCACCCAGCAGGGTGAGCGCGCCGCCCATGCAAAAGCCGGTGAGGCCGACCTTGGATGCGCGGGCTTTGAGGAACTGCACCGCACCGCGTATGTCCTGGCTGGCAGCGTCGCCAAAGTCCAGGCCGGTCATGAGGTGGTGGGCTTCTTCTGCCTCGACGGTGGCTTTGCCGCGGTAGAGGTCAGGCACCAGGGCCTGGTAGCCGGCTGTGGCCAGGCGGTCAGCCACGCCTTTGATCTGGTCGTTCAGGCCCCACCACTCCTGAATGACAACGACGGCCGGTGCGTTGCTGGTTGACTGTGGCGCTGTTGGTTCGGCCAGGTAGCCCTGTACGGTTTTTCCATCGGGGCGGGTGAATGTGACCATGGTTCCCATGCTTGCTCCTTCGAGTGTGTTGCGCGGTATTGTGGGCAGTTCACACGACTGAGAGCAGCGTGGGGGTATTGGCGCCGGCAGCCCGGCCGGTCAGGCTGCTGCGGCAGCGCGGGCTTTCATCTCTTCGATTTTGGGCTTCATGTAGAAGCCCATGAACAGGCCCACCAGCAAGCCGACGGGCAGCGAGCGGCTGAAGGCGCGCCACCAGAAGCCGAACCAGCTGGCGTCCAGCGGGTTGCTGATGACGGCGATGACTGCAGCCAACAAGCTCTCAATGAACAAAGCGCCCAACAGGGACACCACCAGCTTGAGCATGTTGCCCCGCAGCTGGGGAGCTATGCGGGCCAGCAACTTTTCGATCTGAACCATGCCCATCAGG
Source organism: Curvibacter sp. Hmag1.1 (assembly GCF_059769165.1). NCBI lineage: Bacteria > Pseudomonadati > Pseudomonadota > Betaproteobacteria > Burkholderiales > Comamonadaceae > Curvibacter > Curvibacter sp. Hmag1.1. The sequence continues at coordinate 2,147,602 of NZ_JBMBGX010000002.1, read as the reverse complement.
ATCACGGGCAGAAAGATGATGCTGGTGGCGAAGTTGCGTGCCCAGGTGGGCAGAAATGGCGTACCGGCTTGTGCGTTGGCCCAGGTCATGAAGACGCTGAGCAACAGGGCCACGGTGGGCAGGATGAGGATGCCGGGGAAGAGTTTTTTAAATGCGGGTGTTGGCATGGATTCGTTGATAGTTGACAATATCAACATTATAGAAAATATTGGTTGAACTTGTCAACCATCCAATCCCATGGCCGCTCCCAACTCCTCTTCCAGCCCGGTGGACGATCCCGCCGTTTCCGGCTTCGTGGCGCTGATGACCATCTCAGGGCAGGCGCAGCAGTTGCTCAAGGCGCGCATGCAGGACACCACCCTGGCGGGCTTGGGGCCCTTGCACATGCACGCGCTGTGCCTGTGTCAACAGCAGCCCGGTGCACCACAGCAAGCCCTGGTGCAGGCGCTGGGCCGCGACAAGGGCCAGATGGCCCGCCTGATCCGCGACCTGGAAGACCACGGCCTGCTCACCCGCAACACCGACGAGCGCGACCGCCGGGTCTGGCGCCTGTACCTGACACCAGAGGGCGCAAAGCGCAGCGCCTGGTTCAGCGCGTTGGAAGCGCAAGTGGCCCAAGACCTGATGGGGCACCTGAGCCCGGAAGACAGCGAGGTGGTCGGTCGGGTGCTGCAGTCGGTGCAGGCTAAGCTGGACGAGCTGAACAACAGCCTCTGACTCACCAAGGGAGAAAACAAGATGTACCGATTTCTGACACGGGCGGCGTGCTGCCTCTTTGCACTCTGGGGAAGCACTGTGCATTCCATGGAGCTGGCGGCACACGGCAACACAATCATTCTCTCGGGGCCTGTGGTCGGTACCGAGCTGGTCATGGTGAAAGACGCCTTCGCCGCCAATCCGAAGATCGATCTCGTGGTCTTGCGCAACTCGCATGGTGGTGAGGCATGGACGGGGTACCGGGTCGGCGAGTTCTTGCGCGATGCCGGAGTGACCACTGCGGTGTCGGGCTACTGCATATCGTCGTGCTCGCGCATGTTTCTGGGAGGCAAGCAGCGGCTGTTCACCGACGACTACCCGGCGGACCGCACTTATGTCGGTTTTCATGGCCACTACAGTGCAGATGGCAATCTGGACCGGACTTCCGTGCAAAAGGGCGGTCTCTACACCTGGATACTGAAATACTCAGACGGTAAGGCCGACCCGGATTTGGTCAAGCGCTGGATAGCGATCGAAAAGAACAAAGGCGCTGCCAATTTCTTTCATCCCGATGTAAGCACCACCTTGGGCAATAGCCTGTTTTTCTGTGATGGCCAGACTGCACAGAACCCCACCAGCTGCGAGCCTATTGCGACGAATGCGCTGGAGCGCGGGGTCATCACCGATGTGCGGCGCGTTTCCAGCCCGGACCAAAGCACGCTGCCCGGGCGTCAGCGGGCGCTGCAGTTTCCGCCCAGCGGCTATGCAGCATTGGCGGACCTTGCCAAGCTCCCACTGGAGTCAGCGGCTGGCACCGAACAATACCAACGGTATCTGCAGGCAAAGCCGCCCAGAGCGTTTGCCGTAGCACCCACACGCCAACACTGGGGATGGGTGTCAGGCGGTACCGATGACGTAAACGCTGCCGCCCTGAAGCGCTGTGAAGACCGCGCCAAACAAGTCTGCGTGTTGTACAGCGTGGACGACAACGTGGTCTTCCACTAATTCAGTATTTCCACCCGCAGCACATTCGCATAACCCAGCACTTCAGGCCAGGCCTCAACCGCTTGAAGCGCCGGGCGCAAATCACGTAAAGCCTTTGGCTGGGTGAACAGCACCAGGCAGGGTTGCACCGCATCAGCCGGGTGGGGCAGTACCTCCATGCGCTGCACCTGCACACCTGCCAGGGCCAGCGCTTGCAGCACGCGCGGCACGGTGGCATCCGGGCGACTCAGGTCCAACCGTACATAGAAGGTGCTTTGCACATCGTCACCCGCCACCACCGGCATGGCAGACAATGCACCGCTCTGAAAACCGAGCGCGGGCACACGTTGCGCCGGTGGCAGGCTGGCGCTACGGGCCAGGTCCACCAGATCGGCAATGACGGCTGAGCCGGTTTGCTCAGCCCCCGCACCAGCGCCGTAGTACAGGGTGATGCCCGCCGCATCGCTCTTGACCATGACCGCATTCATGCTGCCGTGTACTTGGGCCAGCAGGTGGTCTGCGGATAAGAGCGTGGGGTGCACGCGCAGCTCCAGCGCGTTACCACGCCGCTTGGCAATGCCCAGCAGCTTCACGCGGTAGCCCCAGCGCTCGGCAAAGGCCACGTCTGCCGCGTCCAGATCGGTAATGCCGTGCACCTGCACATCGGCAAATTGCGGCGGCACACCAAAGGCGTTAGCAGCCAGCAGGGTGAGCTTGTGGGCGGCATCGGTGCCTTGCACGTCGAAGGCGGGATCGGCCTCTGCGTAGCCCAGGGCTTGGGCCTCGGCCAGTGCCGTGGCAAAGCTCAGGCCGCGCTCGCGCATGGCGGAGAGGATGAAGTTGGTGGTGCCGTTGATGATGCCCGCCACCCACTCGATGCGGTTGGCGGTGAGCCCTTCGCGCAGCGCCTTGATGATGGGGATGCTCACCGCCACCGCACCTTCATAAGCCACCACCACGCCACGCGCCTGCGCTGCGGCAAAGATCTCGCTACCATGCTCGGCCAGCAACGCTTTGTTGGCGGTGACCACGTGCTTGCCATTGGCAATGGCCTGCAGCACCAGGGTGCGGGCCAGCGTGGTGCCGCCCATGACCTCAACCACGACATCCACCTCGGGGTTGTGGATCAGGGCCTGGGCGTCGTCGGTGAGCTGCACGCGCACGCTGCTCGATTCGCCCAACAGCTGCGCCAGCGTGGCGGCGGCGCGGGGGAGGTTGCGCACGGCAACCATGCGCACCTCGATGCGGCGGCCGGCGCGCGCGGCAATCAACTCCGCATTACGCAGCAAGACGGCCAGAGTGCCGCCGCCTACTGTGCCCAGCCCCAAGAGGCCGACGCGCAAGGGCGCAGGCGCTGCCGGGGCGGCGCGACCGGCAGGGCTGCCAGCGGAAAGGGTGAAGTGATCTTGGTACATGGGTGTCTCCGGAACAGTTGCAGACCCTGCTGCCGGGGCCGGGGTCTTCTGCGGAGGAAACACCAGGTGGCAGCCGGAACGGCCACCTGCACGACTCAGGTGGCCGTGGTGCTAATGGTGGTAATGGGGTTGCGCAGGTCTGCCTTGCTCGCCCGGGCGCGGGGAGAAGAGGGGCAGAAGTGGCGCAACATGGGCGCAGCATAGCACATTCAATTTGCTCCGCGCGGAGCACTTTGAAAATTGCCTTGAGCGGAAGAACTCGTAAAAACTACAAGCCAAACTAGGCAAAACGGCACGGTCCATGCATGATGAACGTCGTTGGAGCCCCAGTGCGCACTGCGCGGCACCATTTCAGGTAGGCGCTTCGCCTTGCAAGCCAAACAACGTCAGGACTGGGTGACATGGCAAAGGTAATCATCATCGGCGGTGGTGTCGCGGGCATGAGCGCGGCACATGAACTGATTGAGCGGGGCTTTGAAGTCGAAGTCTTCGAACGCAACCCGGACTACGTGGGTGGCAAAGCGCGCAGCGTGGATGTGCCGGGGTCCGACCAGACGGTGCCCGGCCGCTTCCTGCCCGGGGAACACGGGTTCCGGTTCTTCCCCGGCTTTTATGCCCACGTCACCGACACCATGAAGCGCATTCCGATGGGTGCCGGCGTGTCGGTGATGGACAACCTGGTGAGCACCCTGACGGTGCTGATCTCGCAGGCCGAGAACAAGCCCATTCTGGTGCCGGTGAACTTTCCGCGATCGCTCAAGGACGTGAAGCAGCTCTTCAGCGGCTTTCAGGCCATGAGCGAAGAGCTGAGTGAAGACGACATCGCCTACTTTTCGGGCCGCGTGTGGCGCCTGATGACCAGTTGCCAGGCGCGCTTTGACCAGGAGTACGACAACATCAGCTGGTGGGACTTCACTGGCGCGGCCAACCGCAGCCCGGCCTACCAGAAGCTGCTGGCCGGTGGCCTGACGCGCAGCCTGGTGGCATGCAAGGCCCACACCGCTAGCACCCGCACGGGGGGCGCCATCTTTTTGCAACTGATTTACCTGATGCTGGAAGCTGGGGCCCAGCGCACCGACCGTGTGCTGAACGGCCCCACCAACGAGGCCTGGCTCACCCCTTGGCACCAGCACCTGTTGAGTAGCGGCGTGAAATACCAGCGCGGCACCACCGTGACCGCACTCAAGGTGGATGCGGGCAAGGTGGCAGGCATCGAGTTCCGGCGGGACGGCAGTGCCCAGACCGAGGTGGCGCGCGCTGACCACTATGTGCTGGCCGTGCCGGTGGAGCGTGCTGCCACGCTGGTTAACAAGGACTTGCTGGCGCTGGACCCGACGCTGGCCAACATCATCAAACTCGCGCCCAATGTGGAGTGGATGAACGGCATCCAGTTCTTCTTGAACACCGAGCTCAAGATGCACCTGGGCCACACGATTTACGCGGACAGCAACTGGGCGCTGACCAGCATTTCGCAGAAGCAGTTCTGGTCCAACTACGAGCTCAAGGGCCGCGGCAAGGGCGATGTGCTGTCGGTGTTGTCGGTGGATATTTCGGACTGGGAGAGCCCGGGCGACTTCAACCAGAAGGCCGCGCAGGACTGCACACCCGATGAAATCAAAGATGAGGTGTGGGCCCAGCTCAAGGCGGAACTCAACAGCCACGGAACCACCGTGCTGCGCGACGACATGGTGTCTGCCTGGTACCTGGACAGCAGCATCGTGCCGCTGGACGGCGCGATGACGGACGCGATGCTCGAAGGCCTGACCATGGAGGAGCAGGACAAGCTGCAAAAGGTCATCAACCTGGAACCCCTGCTGGTAAACCAGTGCAACACCTGGAAGATCCGCCCCAACGCGACCACCAAGGTGCCCAACCTGTTTCTGGCCAGTGACTACGTCAAGACCTACACCGACTTGGCCACCATGGAGGGTGCCAACGAGGCGGCCCGGCGCGCGGTGAACGGCATTCTGAAAGCCACCCGCAGCAAAGCACCACCGTGCGACGTGTGGGAGCTGCGTACGCCCTGGTTGCTGAAGGTGTTCCGGGCGGCGGATTTCTGTGCTCTGATGGCCGGCAATGTGTGGCGCAGCATCACCGGAACCAAGGGCGCGACCTCATGAAAGCTTTCTGGGTCAGCCTGCGGGGCACATTGCGCAGCAGCGGCGAGGGCCGCGATGGTGACAAGCTCAACCTGCTGATCGTGTTCCATTGGATCGTGACGGTGTTTTCGCTGTTCTACAGCCTGGTGAGTTGGTGGATCAACTTCCACCCCGGCATGATCATCATGGCGGCCAATGCGGTGCTGTTGCTGCTGAACCTGGCTTACCTCAAGCACAGCGGCCGCTTCCAGTTGGCGACACACACGTTCTTGCTGACCAATTGCCTGGTAGCGGTGCTGGGCAGCACCTGGTTTTCAGGCGGCTTGTTTTCGCCCGTGGTGTCGTGGTTCGGACTTGCCCCCATGGCCGCCACGCTGCTGTTGGGCTTTAACCGGGCCACCTTTGTCTGGCTGTGCATTGCCATGGCCTGCCTGGTGGGCGTGGGCTGGACGTCTTACACCGGCTGGGGCGCACCGGTGCTGTACGACGCACGCTTCAATGCTTTTTTCGCCTTCGTCTCGCTGCTGGGGAACATGCTGCTCTTGTTCTTTTTGACGCAGATTTTTGAATCGGTCAAAAACCACGCGCTCACGGAATCGGATGCGCGCAACCGCGAGCTCAAGGAAGCGATCAAGCGGCTCAACGAAATCCGCAACCAACTGGTGCAGCAAGAAAAGCTGGCCTCGCTGGGTTCGTTGGTGGCCGGTGTGGCGCATGAGCTGAACACCCCGATCGGCAACGCCCTGACCACTGCCACCACCCTGCAAGACGCCGCAGAAGAACTCCAGCGCCATGTGGAGCGGGGTGACTTGCGCAAATCCTACCTGCTGGACTATGTGAGCAACAGCATTGCCATGCATGCGCTGATCACCCGCTCGTGCGAGCGCGCTGCCACCCTGATTTCCAGCTTCAAGCGGGTTGCGGTGGACCAGACCTCGGAGCAGCGGCGCCCATTCGATGTACGGGCGCTGATCGAGGACAACGTCAACACGCTCATGCCCAGCTTCAAGACGTCGAATGTACTGCTAGAGGTGGATGTGCCGCCCCACATTGAGTGCGACAGCTACCCGGGGCCGCTGGGGCAAGTCATCGCCAACCTGCTGCAAAACGCGCTGATGCATGCCTTTGGCGAGAGAGAAGAGCGCGAGGTCCGCATCTCTGCCACCAGGGAATTTGACCGGGTGCGCATAGTGGTGGCTGACAACGGCGTGGGAATGGATGCGCAAACGCTGCCGCGCATCTTTGACCCGTTTTTTACGACGCGCCTCGGCCAGGGCGGCTCGGGTCTGGGCTTGGCGGTATCGCAAAACATCATGGTGGCGGTGCTGGGCGGCACCATCACCGTCAGCTCGCAACCGGGCAGCGGGTCGCGCTTCACACTGACCTTTCCGCTGCACGCACCGGTGCGTGACGAGCACACACCGGTCTCTGCCTTTATGAGCCTGTGAAGCACTGCGGATTTGCGGCGCCACTGTGACTCGCGGCGGGCTGCGACAATCCCCCCTTCCCTCAACGACGGCGACGCCCAAGAAACCCTTTCATGTCTGATAACTACAAAATCGCCGCAGAAGCCCGCGAAGCCGCATTGTGCGAATCCTGCCGCGGTATCCAGCGCGATTGGCGCCGCGCCCCTGGCCATGCTGAACTCGTGCAAGGCGAGAACCGTAAAGAAGACCGTGACGGCCATTCGGTCACCGTCACCCGCTACCGCTGCGCCCGCTGTGCATCCATCTGGGATTACGAAAACAACAAGTCCAACCAACGGGCGGGCTGGTCGCTGCCCCGCCGATGAAAGCGCCACCCAGGCTGGAGTCGCTGCTTGAAGAGGGTCTGATCGACACCGTGGTGCGCCAGCTCATGAGCGGCAAGGAAGCCATGGTATTTGTGGTGCGCTCGGGCGAGCACACCTTGTGCGCCAAGATTTACAAAGAGGCGAACAACCGCAGCTTCCGCCAGGCCGTGGACTACACCGAGAACCGCAAGGTCAAAAATTCGCGCTCCGCTCGGGCCATGGCCAAGGGCAGCAAGTTCGGTCGGCAAGAGCAGGAAGCCGCGTGGCAAAGCGCTGAGGTGGATGCGCTGTACCGCTTGGCCGCTGCCGGCGTGCGCGTGCCACAGCCGTACAACTTTCATGATGGCGTGCTCCTGATGGAGCTGGTGACTGACGCCCATGGCGACGCCGCCCCCCGGCTGAACGACGTGGCGTTTACCGAAGCGCAAGCGCTGCAACACCACGCCACGCTGATCGGCGAGGTGGTACGTATGCTGTGTGCGGGCGTGGTGCACGGGGATTTGTCGGAATTCAACATCTTGCTGGCACACATTCCGGGGACAGATGGCGAGGCAGGAGCGGACGAACCGGTCATCATCGACCTGCCGCAGGCCGTGGACGCTGCCGGCAACAACCATGCCCAGCGCATGCTGATGCGCGACGTGGGCAACCTGCGGGACTTTTTTGGCCAGTTTGCACCTGCACTGCTACAGACCGACTTCGGCCCGGAAATCTGGAGCCTGTACCAAGGCGGCTTGCTGAGCAACGACACCCCGCTCACCGGCCACTACGAGCGCGCCCATGCCGATGTGGACATGCAAGCCGTGCTGCGCGAGATTGACGACGCGCGGGCCGAAGATGCCGCACGGCGCCTGCGCATGGCGGGGGCTACCACCCCATTCAAACCGTAAAGAGACACGCCGATGAAATTCAAGATGGCCCCCAATTCGCTGTTTGCAATCCTGTTGCGCAACCCGTGGTGGTACAGCTTTGTGCTGGTGGCGGTGATCTGTGCCATTTCTGCAGCGCTGTTGCCCAAGGATTTGGTGGTGTTTGGCGTGATAGGGGCGTTTCCGTTTGTGGTGACGGGTGGCGTGGCACTCAAAAGGCAATGGAACATGCCCTCAGCCGCGGCTGTGGAAGCGGAAATGGCGAGGATGGCAGGCTTGTCCTGGCGAGATTTCTCCAAGGAGTTAGAGGTCCGGCTTATCGAGCAGGGCTATGTGGTGACGCGTTTGCCTGAAAAAGGCGCGTCGGCATCCGGTGCGGTGAGTGCGGCCGACTTCCGTTTGGAAAAAGCCGGGCAGGTCACGCTGGTGGCTGCCAAACGCTACAAGGCAGCAACCCATGGCGTGGAGGCGCTGGAAGCGTTGGTGGCGCAGAAAGAGGCCATGGGTGCTGACCATGTGCTGTATGTTTGCCTGGGCTCATTGAGTCAGCAGGCGGCGAAGTTTGCCAAAGATCACGCTGTGAAAGTGGGCCTGTGACGCGAGACTTTGCTGCGCCGCACGCCGTGTCGCGCCTGCGGGCCGAGCGGTTGGCCCGTAGCAGCAAGCCCTTTCTGGCCCGTGGTGGCATGAAAGGCGAGCGCTGTCCGGGCTGCCGCATCAACCCCGCCCACTGCATTTGCAGCATGCGCCCGCAACTGCCGGTAAACGCCGGGGTGTGTCTGATCATGGCGGACATTGAAGCCCTCAAGCCCAGCAACACCGGCTGGCTGATTGCCGATGTGGTGCCCGACACCTGGGCCTTCGGCTGGGCCCGCACGGACGTAGACCCCGCGCTGCTGGCCCTGCTGGCCGACCCGCAATGGCAGCCGTATGTGGTGTTCCCCGGCGAGTTTGTGGCACCGGGCCGGGTGGTGAACTCACTGCCTGCTGCGCAGGATTTGCCTACCGGCAAACGCCCGCTTTTCATCCTGCTGGACGCCACCTGGCCCGAAGCCCGCAAGATGTTCCGCAAGAGCCCGTACCTGGACCGCTTTCCGGTACTCAGCCTGCAGCCTGAGCAAATTTCGCGCTACCGCCTGCGCCGCTCGCGCCGCGAAGACCACTTCTGCACCAGCGAAGTGGGCGCACTCTGCCTGGAACTGGCCGGCGAGACCCGCGCTGCGCAGGCGCTTGAAGCCTGGCTGGACGTTTACACCCACCATTACCTGCAGGCCAAGCACCAGTTGCCCCCGCACCTGGATACGCCCGCCCATTTGGTACTTCAGACGCTGGCCGCACATAGCGACGCCCGGCCGCTCCATACACTATGATTTTGATAGCTGCTTGCGCACATTCCATATGCGCCAGAGCCCGATTTAGCTCATAACAAGGGGAGACACCATGCCACACTTGGTCATTCTGTACACCGCCAACCTGGACCGTGAAGCCGATATCTCCGGCCTGTGTCGCAGCCTGTGCGACACCATGCTCGCCCAACGGGATGAGAGCGGCAAACAGGTCTTCCCCACCGGCGGCACGCGCGTGCTCGCCTACCCGGCCGCACACAGCGCCGTGGCAGACGGCAAGGGTGACTACGGCTTTTTGTATATGAACCTGCGCATGGCCAAGGGCCGCAGCCCGGTGGTGCACCAGCAGATGGGGGAGGCCCTCAAAGCCACGGTCGGCAGCTACCTGGCCGACGTACTCGCAAGTAAGCCGCTGGGCATTACGGTGCAGATCGACGAAGGGCACGAAGTGTTCGACGGCAAACACAGCACGCTGCACCCGCTGTTCAACAAAGCCTGAAATGCAAGCTTCGGACAAGGCCTATCCGCCATGGCGCATGGCGGCTCTGCTGGCGCTGTGCGTGGCCTTTCCGTGGGTGCATGCCTTCAGCTGGGGCCCCAACCCCGACATGATGCAACGCCTCGTCACAGCAGCTGCCAACGCGGGCTTTCTGTTCATCTGGGCGATGGGTGGACGTTGGCTCTCGCTGCACCAACTGGTGCGCACAGTGGCCGTGGCATGGCTGGTGGCAGCGCTACTGAGCTCTATCATGGCTCTGCTGCAGTACTTTGGGGCCGTAGAGGGCTGGCTAAGCGAGTGGATCACCCGCACCACCGCTGGCAATGCGTTCGCCAACCTGCGGCAACGCAACCAGTTTGCGTCACTCACCTCCATCGGGCTGCTGAGCCTGTTGTTCATAGCGCAGTGGCCAGCAAAACGCGACCTGTACCCAGCACACAGACTGCGGCAGTGGCTGATTGCTGCCGCGGTGCTTCTCTTGGCGGCAGGCAATGCGGCCAGCAGCTCGCGCACTGGGGCCGTGCAATGGCTGCTGATTGCCGGACTGGCGCTGGTATGGGAGACGCACGGCCAGCGCCCCCTGCTGCGATGGAGCGTGCTGGCACTGGGCCTGTATCTGGCGGCCAATATCGTGCTGCCTTTACTTCTGCAAGCGGTTAGTGGCTTGGAGCCCAGTAGTACGCTGGACCGTTTCAATGAAACCAGGCGCGGCGAAGCTCGCACCGTACTCTGGGCCAATGTGCTGGAGCTGATCCGCGAGCGGCCCTGGGTCGGATGGGGGTGGGGTGAGCTGAAGTTTGCCCACTTCATGCACCCTTATGCCGGCGAACGCTTCAACGACATTCTGGACAACGCACACAACCTGCCCCTGCATCTTGCCGTCACGCTCGGCGTGCCAGCGTCGGTGGCGCTGTGTGGTGCCGCTTTGGTACTGACATTGCGGGCGCGACCCTGGCGTGAAGTGTCTGCCACCCGCCAGCTGGCCTGGGGCGTACTGATGGTGTTGGCCGTGCACAGCCTGCTGGAGTATCCGCTGTGGTATGCCCCGTTTCAGGTTGCTGCCGCACTGGCAGTGGGCATGCTTTGCGGACGCCGACTTTTGCACTGGCCCGGGCTGCCGGTACTGGCGAGCGGTGTAGCCGGCTTGCTGATCACCACGACCGCCTACGCAAGCTGGGACTACTGGCGCGTCAGCCAACTCTATATGCCGCCCGCACTCCGCGCCGACATGTGGCGTGAAGACACGCTGAACAAAGTGCGCGACTCGGTCATCTTCCGTGGGGAGGTGCAATTTGCTTATGTGACCACTACGCCGGTCACGTCAGAGACGGCAGAGGCGCTATACAAAGCGTCCCTGCAAACCCTGCACTTTTCGCCAGAGCCCAAGGTCATTGCGGTGCTACTGGAAAGTGCCGCTCTCTTGAGTATGGAAAGCCCGCTCACCGAGCACATACGCCGGCAATGGCGGGCAGCGTACCGCGAAGGCTACTGAGTGCTCAAAGCGCCGCGCTCCGGCGACTGAACCACCAGCCCTCCAAGCTGTAAACCACCAGCGCTGCCCATATCAGGCAAAAACCGATGGCCCGTGCCGAGGCGAACGGCTCGCCATACAACCACACACCGATCAACAGTTGCAAGCTGGGCGAGATGTATTGCAGGATGCCCATGGTCGCCATGGACACGCGGCGCGCGCCGGCTGCAAACAGCAGCAATGGCACCGCCGTAAAGGGCCCGGCCAACAGCAGCCAGCCGATGTCTGCCGCGCTACCCTGCACCAATGCACCCTGCCCGTGCAGACCCCACCACAGCAACAAGCCCCCAGCAAATGGCGCGAGAACCAGGGTCTCCAGCGTCAACCCTTCCAGCGCGCCCAGTGCGCCCACTTTGCGTAGCAGGCCGTAGAACCCGAAGGTGACGGCCAGCACCAATGCCACCCATGGCACATGGCCCGAGAGCAAGGCCAACCAAAGCACACCGGCAGCGGCTACCGCGACGGCCAGCCATTGCCCGGGGCGAGGGCGTTCGTGCAGGAACACAAAACCCAGCCCCACGTTGACCAGCGGGAGAATGAAATAGCCGAGGCTGGCGTCCAACACATGGCCGTTTTGTACAGCCCACACGTACACCAGCCAATTGATCCCCAGGAGCACCGCCGAGAGGGCAAATGCGCCCATGACCTTGGGCGTGCGCCACACCGCACCCAGCCAAGCCCACTGCCGGCGCACGGCCAACACCGCCAGCAGCAAGACCATGCACCAGACGGTGCGGTGCATCACCACCTCCAGGGCGGGGATGACTGAGAGTTGTTTGAAATAGATGGGGAAGAGGCCCCAAGCCAGATAGGCCAGGGTGGAATACAGGACACCAAGTTGCATGAAGTTGCTTTGCGTTGTTGCAAAGTCGTTTCTAAATTTCTCATTTGGATCTGCAAACTTCGTCGTTCTCAGATCAGTGGACTTTGCGAAAAATAGGCGACATCGACATTCCGCAGCGCCTGACAAAGGTCGCGGTGAGTTGATCAGGGGCATCACGATGCATCTGCCTTATCACCCTATTTTCACCGGAGTTGCCATGAGTATCGTCAAGTCATTTCTGTCACCGTCTACGGACGCTACCCAGTCTGCTTACGCAGCCAGCCTCTTGCGCGTGAGCCTGGGAGTCGTTCTACTGGCCCATGGATTGCTCAAAGTGCTGATCTTCGGTTTGCAGGGAACTGGAGAATTCTTCAACAGCATCGGTTTCGCCGCTTGGTTGGTGTATCCGGTAGTGGCACTGGGAGTGGGCGGGGGCCTTCTTTTGATCGCGGGTCTGTGGGTGCGGGCCGTGGCCACCCTTTCGGCGGTGCTGCTGGCTGTCACGGTGTTTGTGCATGCACCCAATGGATGGGTGTTTTCTTCCGCGAATGGCGGCTGGGAATACCCCTTGTTCCTGACACTGGTTGCCATCGCTGTGGCGTTGGCAGGCGGCGGCAAATTTGCTGTGAAGTGGCCCGCGCGTCAACCCGAGACAACAACACCAAAAACAGCAACTGCGGCTACCTGAGAGAGGGTAGTTTTTGAGGAGGCCCATGTGACCGGGGGGTAGCATGGGCCTTCCTTTTTTATCTTCGCAGCACCAAAAATCCAAACACAGTTGCAGTGAGATACATGCTGACCGAATAAATGGCAGCAGGCAGCGCCAATTGCAAATTGCCCAAGACAGCCATCGCGACAAAAATGGCGAGGGTCGAGTTGTGAATTCCGATCTCGAAGCTCACTGCTGTGGCAATGGGTTTGTCCAGCCCCGCGCCCCGCGACAGGTAATAACCCGCCAACAGACTCACCAGATTGAACAACAGCACCACAGGTCCCAGACTGCTGAACGACTCCGAGAGCGCTGCCCATTCCTTGACAATGGCAATCAACGAAAAGGCGGCCAAGACCAGCGCGCTGAACACTTTCATGGGTGGCCCCATGCGCTCGCTAAACCCGGGACGATGGCGGCGCACCACCATGCCGATGACCACCGGCACCATGACCACGGCCACCACTTCCAGCACCTTGCCGAATTGCAGGGGCACCACCTGCCCGCTTTGCAGGTAGGTCGCGATGGCCCAGTTGGCAATGAGCGGCAGGCTGACGATAGAGAGCACAGTGTTAATGGCCGTGAGCGAGATGTTCATGGCCACATTGCCGCCGAAGAGATGGCTGAACAAGTTGGCAGACACTCCACCGGGAGAGGCCGCCAGCAGCATCAGGCCCACGGCGTAAATGGGCTGAACACCCAACAGCACAATCAGCGCCACAGCACAGGCCGGCAATACCAACATCTGGAGTACCAAAGCCAGCAAGACCGAACGCGGATGCTGGCGCAGGCGCGCGAAGTCTTGCACGGTCAATGACAGCCCGAGGCCGAACATGACCAATGCCAGAGCGACCAGCAACAGGCTGGGCAGGGCGGCAGTAAAGCTCATGCGGCCAGGCCGCCGGGTGCGGATGCAGTGCCCAGACGGCGGCGGATTTCATCACGCACATCCGTGCGCATGTTCAGATGGAAGGCCACTTCGGCCACCAGAAACAGGGGTCCCACCAACAGGCCGATCAGATCATCCACAAAGGCGGGCTTTTTGCCCTCGAAGTAGTGGCCCACAAACTGGAAGGCCCACCCCACCACAAACAAGCCGATACCCCAACCCAGCCAGACGCTGGTGCTCTGCGCGGCAAACCACTGGCTGGCCGCCAGCGCAGCGGCCAACAAGACCGCCATGACGACACCGAAGCGCGCATCCAGCCGTGTATAGAACCAGGTAGAAGCCAGCGCCACCAGAACGGCCGGGCTGAGGTGCAATCCCGCAGCGGCCCACTGGGGGCGCGACAGCAGGATGGTGACCGCCAGCACGATCATGGGGATTCCTACAAAGTGGGTGGCAACGTTGCGCCCGTCCTGGTGATAGGCGGCGTACTGGGTCAGGTGGTCGGTGAGAGTTTTCATGTTTGTCTCCTTGGCTCTGGGCGGATCATGGGTGCAGGTATGCTTGCCGTCTGTCAAGTAGCCGACACATCACACTCCACCTAGTGAAAGCCCTGATGCCCGACGTTTCCAGCCATTTGCCCATGCTACGCAGCGGTCGCTGGTTTGCCCAGCTGCCGCCGGACTTTGCCCAAGGCTTGCTGGACATGGCCCGTGTACGCCACCTTCAGGCCGGCGAAAAGTTGTTCCTGCGGGACGCCGCGCCCTGCGGTCTCTATGCCGTGGTGCGCGGCACCATCCGCATCTCGGGGCACAGTGGCGAGGGAGACGGGGCGCGTGAGGCTGTGTTGGTGCTGCTCTCGCCGCCCCAATGGTTTGGCGAGATTTCGGTGTTTGACGGCTCTGCCCGCACCCACGACGCCCATGCGGCTGAGCCGTGTACGCTGCTCCATATTCCCCACGAGGAGCTGCTGGCATGGCTCACCCAGCATCCAGCGCATTGGCGTGACCTGGCCGTGCTGATGGCCGACAAACTGCGCCTGGCCTTCGTGAGCATGGAGGAACAAACTGTGTTGCCTGCGCCCCAGCGCCTCGCACGGCGCCTGCTGACCATGGCCCTGAGTTACGGTCAGGCCACAGAAAGCGACCGTACCTTGCGCGTACTGGTCGTCACCCAGGAACAACTGGCCTTGATGATCGGCGTATCACGCCAGACCACCAACCAGATCCTGCGCGATTTCAAAGCCCGTGGCGTGTTGCACGTGCAGCGCGGCTGTATTGAGCTGTTGGATCTGCAGGCGCTGCGCGCGGAGTGCGAATAACGCATCTGCTTCCGCCAAAAAAGCTCCGCCACCGCCCATAAAAAAACGCGCCCGAAGGCGCGTTTTACTTGCATGAGGGGGAGTTCCTCCAAGGCTACCGCAGAACCGGCTCCGCCGGGCTGCAGGTAGCGCCCCCTGCAAGGGGGAGGCGGCAAAGCCGCCAGGGGGGTGAACTTTACTTCGAAACGACACGAGCCATTTCCAACACTTTGTTGGAGTAGCCCCATTCGTTGTCGTACCAGCTCACCAGCTTGACGAAAGTGCCGTCCAAAGCGATGGAGGCTTCTGCGTCGTAGATGGAAGTGCGGCTGTCACCACGGAAGTCGGTAGCAACCACTTTGTCTTCGGTGTAACCCAACACGCCCTTCAAAGCGCCTTCGGATTGCGCCTTCAACTCTGCGTTGATTTCGGCAATGGTGGCAGAGGTGTTCAGTTCGACAGTCAAGTCGACCACGGATACATCGCTAGTAGGCACGCGGAAAGCCATGCCGGTGAGCTTCTTGTTCAGCTCAGGAATCACCACGCCCACGGCCTTGGCTGCGCCGGTGCTGGAAGGAATGATGTTTTCGAGAATGCCGCGGCCGCCGCGCCAGTCTTTGTTGGACGGGCCGTCCACGGTCTTCTGGGTGGCAGTGGCAGCGTGCACGGTGGTCATCAGGCCGCGCTTGATGCCGAACTTGTCATTGATCACCTTGGCCAGGGGAGCCAGGCAGTTGGTGGTGCAGGACGCGTTGGAGATGATGGCTTGGCCGGCATAGGTCTTGTCATTCACGCCGTACACAAACATGGGGGTGTCGTCTTTGGAAGGAGCGGACAGGATGACCTTCTTGGCACCAGCGTCGATGTGCTTCTGGGCGGTTTCCTTGGTCAGGAACAAGCCGGTGGACTCGACCACGATATCGGCGCCGACTTCAGACCACTTCAGGTTCGCAGGATCGCGCTCCTGGGTCAGGCGGATCTTCTTGCCGTTGACGATCAGGACGCCATTGTCGACAGACACTTCGCCCTTGAAGCGGCCGTGCACGCTGTCGTACTGCAGCATGTAGGCCAGGTAGTCAGGCTCCAACAGGTCGTTGATGCCGACGATTTCGATGTCGTTGAAGTTTTGCACCGCTGCGCGGAACACCATACGGCCGATGCGACCGAAACCATTGATACCTACTTTGATTGCCATGGGATACCTCAATAAAAATCAACTAGAAACTATAAGCGGGTGTAACCACTTGGTAAGCGGCGCTTTTCATCAAGAAATACGCGCCGCTTGAGCCAACTCAAACTTTGCGGGTCAATGCGGCCTGCACGGTGTCTGCCACGTTCTCAGGCGTGAAGCCGAAGTGCTTGAACAGTACCGGAGCGGGAGCCGATTCACCGTACGTATCCAGACCGACAACGGCCGCAGTGCCGTACTTCCACCAGCCACCGGTGGAGCCCATTTCCACCGCAATGCGGGGCACGCCGGCCGGCAACACGCTGGACTTGTACTCGGTGCTTTGCAGGTCAAAGGTGGTGGTGGAGGGCATGGAGACCACGCGCACCGCGATCTTGCGCTCGGCCAGCACCTTTTGCGCAGCAATCGCCAGTTGCACTTCGGAACCGGTGGCAATGATCACGGCCTGGGTCTTCTTCTTGATACCCACATCCGATGGCTCGGACAGCACATAGGCGCCCTTGCTGATGGAGTCGATGCCGGAGGCATCTGGGGCGGCAGCGGAGTCGCACTTGGCAGCGTACGCAATGTTCTGGCGGCTCAAGAGCAGCGCAGTGGGCTTGGCCCTGTTTTGCAAAGCGACGGTCCATGCCACGGCGGTTTCGGCCGTGTCAGCGGGACGCCAGACATCCAGGTTGGGGATCAGGCGCAGGCTAGCAGCGTGCTCGATGGACTGGTGGGTGGGGCCGTCTTCGCCCAGACCGATGGAGTCGTGGGTGAACACGTGCACCACACGCAGCTTCATCAATGCCGCCATGCGGATGGCATTACGGCTGTAGTCGCTGAAGGTCAGGAAAGTGCCGCCGTAAGGGATGTAACCACCGTGCAAGGCCACGCCGTTCATGATGGCGGCCATGCCGAACTCGCGCACACCGTAGTTGATGTGGCGACCGCCCTGGCCGGCTTCGTTGGTCACCACGTCGCCGGTCAATGCGTCAAAACGCAGATTGGGCGTGCTCTTGGTGTTGGTCAGGTTGGAGCCGGTCAAGTCGGCAGAGCCCCCCAGCATTTCGGGCAAGGCTGCGGTGAAAGACTCCAGCGCCAACTGGCTGGCTTTGCGGCTGGCCACGGTTTCGCCCTTCTGGTGGGCAGCGATTACGGTGTCCACCGCGGTCTGCACGAAGTTTTTGGGCAGGTCGCCCTTCATGCGGCGCACGAACTCTTTGGCCAGCTCAGGGAAAGCGGCTTTGTAGGCGGCGAACTTGTCGTTCCACGCCGCTTCTGCAGCCTTGCCTTTTTCCTTGGCGTCCCAGTCTGCATAAACCTCCTTGGGGATCACGAAGGGGGCGTGGCTCCAGCCGATAGTTTCGCGGGTGAGCTTGATTTCTTCAGCGCCCAAAGGCTCGCCGTGGGCCTTGGAGGTGTTGGCGCGGTTGGGGCTGCCCTTGCCGATGTGGGTCTTGCTGATGATCAGGGTGGGGCGGTTGTCGGTGCCGGCCTTGGCTTGTGCAATCGCAGCAGAGACAGCACCAGCATCGTGCCCATCCACGGGGCCGATCACGTTCCAACCGTAGGCCACAAAACGTTGGGCAGTGTTGTCGATGAACCAAGGGGCGACTTGACCGTCGATGGAGATGCCGTTGTCGTCATACAGGGCGATCAGCTTGCCCAGCTTCCAGGCGCCGGCCAGTGCGGCGGCTTCGTGGCTGATGCCTTCCATCAGGCAACCGTCACCCATGAACACATAGGTGTGGTGGTCCACGATGGCATGGCCTTCGCGGTTGAATTCTTTGGCCAGCAGCTTTTCAGCCAAGGCAAAGCCCACGGCGTTGGTGATGCCCTGGCCCAAGGGGCCGGTGGTGGTTTCCACGCCGGGGGTAATGCCGAACTCGGGGTGACCCGCGGTTTTGCTGTGCAGCTGGCGAAAGTTCTTCAGCTCGGTGATAGGCAGCTTGTAGCCGGTCAGGTGCAGCAACGCATAGATCAGCATGGAGCCGTGGCCGTTGGACAGGATGAAGCGGTCGCGGTTGGCCCAGTGGGGGTTGGTGGGGTTGTGGCGCAGGTGCTCACCCCACAATGCCACTGCCATGTCGGCCATGCCCATGGGGGCGCCGGGGTGACCGGAGTTGGCTTGTTGCACAGCGTCCATGGACAGTGCGCGGATGGCATTTGCCATGTCTTTGGTATTGGGGGTGGGGGCCATTGAGGGCAACTCCGGGAGGTAGGTTAAGAAAGAGTGGAAGCGTAAAACTGTCGCGATTTTACCGGTGCGGGTTTTGGCGGACCTTACACCCCTGCAGCGCACGCGCTTGGCGCCCTTGGGCTATGCTTTTGACATGAGCCTCCTCTTCACCCCCACCACCCTCCCCTCGCCCGATGGCGGCCTCGTTTTGCCTAACCGGATTGTGGTGGCCCCCATGTGCCAATACCAAGCCGTGAACGGGGAGGCTACAGACTGGCATTTGATGCATTGGGGCAACCTGCTCAATAGCGGTGCCGCCATGTTCACCATCGAAGCCACGGGCGTGTTGCCCGAAGGCCGCATTACACCGGCCTGTCTAGGGCTGTGGGACGACCGCACCGAGGCCGCCTTGGCCGATAAACTGCACCGCGCGCGCAAGTTGGCGCCGCGCACCGCGGTATGCATCCAACTCGCGCACGCGGGTCGCAAAGCGTCGAGCAAACTGCCATGGCAGGGCGGGCAGCTGCTGGCGCGTGAAGAAGGCGGGTGGGAGCCGGTAGGTCCTTCAGCACTTCCCCAGTTGCCCCAGGAACCACCGCCCGCCGAGCTGACACTGGAAGGCATGGAGCGCGTCAAAGCCGCGTTCGTAGAGGCTGCGATTCGTAGCGCCCGGTTGGGTGTGGAGGCGATCGAACTCCATGCGGCCCATGGTTACCTGATGCATGAGTTTTTGTCGCCCATCGCCAACCAGCGCACCGATGCCTACGGGGGCAGCCTGGAAAACCGCATGCGCTTTCCGCTGGAAGTGTTTGCCGCACTGCGAAGCGCCTTCCGCGGTGTGCTGGGTGTACGCATCTCTGCCAGCGACTGGGTGGAGGGTGCGTGGGATGTGGAGCAAAGCGCGGTGTTTGCGCAGCAGCTCAAGGCGCTGGGCTGCGACTTCATCCACGTGTCGAGCGGCGGGGTCTCGCCCCAGCAAAAAATTGCGCTGGGTGCCAACTACCAGGTGCCGTTTGCGAAGCGCATCCGCGAGGCATCCGGCATGGTCACCACGGCGGTAGGACTGATCACCGAGCCGCAGCAAGCGGAAGACATTCTGCAAGCCGGCGATGCCGACCTGATCGCCCTGGCCCGTGCTTTCCTCTACAACCCGCGCTGGGGATGGCACGCCGCCGCCGCATTGGGTGGCCAAGTGGAAGGCAACCCCGTCTACTGGCGCTGCCTGCCGCGCGAGGCTCAGAGCGTGTTCGGCAAGGTGGCAGTGGGCACGCGCTAGTTGATTGCGGCCGGCACCACTGCGGCGCTATCAGGTGACGGAGGGTTCGGCTTCACGGCGAGTGCAGGAGAGATAGCTTGCCCGTCTACGCCTATGCTCTCCAAAAAGCCGCCATTGGCCCATTCCTCGTAGCGCCAGTCTCCGCCAACGCGGACCACGCCGGCAGGAGGCTGCACCTCCTGAACAGGCACATTCTTGAGGGCGGTGGCCATGTAGTCGATCCACGCCGGCAACGCGAGTGCAGAACCGGAGGCGCGCGATCCCAGGCTGCGCGGCGTGTCATGGCCCACCCACACCACCGCCACCAGGCCGGGCTGGTAGCCCGCGAACCAGGCGTCCACCACGTCATTGGTGGTACCGGTTTTGCCATACAGGTCCGGGCGCTTGAGGGTGGCTTGGGCTTTGGCCGCCGTGCCGGTGCGGGTGACCTCTTGCAAAAGACTGGACACCATGAAGGTATTGCGTTGCGGCACGGCGCGCACGGTCTCGTCCAGCACCTGAGGCTTGGCTTCGAACACCACCTCGCCATTCGTGCGGGCAATCTTCTGGATCAGCACCGGGTTCACACGGTAACCGCCATTGGCCAGCACCGAATACGCGCCCGCCATTTGCAAGGGATTGGTGGAGCCGGTGCCCAAAGCCTGAGTCAGGTTGTCGGGCTGGCGCTCGGGGTCGAAGCCGAACCGGCTGGTCCACTCGCGGGCGCCCACCGGTGAAAGCAGCTGCATCAGGCGGATGGACACCAGGTTCTTGGAGCGGGCCAGCGCGCGGCGCAGGGTAATGGGGCCGTCGGTACTGCCGTCATCGTTTTCGGGTGCCCAATCACCCACGTTTTCCATGGGCGCGTCATTGACAAGCGACTCGGGCTGCATGCCGCTCTCGATGGCTCCGGAGTAAATGAAGGGCTTGTAGCTGGAACCCGGTTGCCGCCAGCCTTGGGTCACGTGGTTGAACTGATTGCGGTGAAAGTCGAACCCGCCCACCAGCGCGCGAATCTCGCCATTGGCCGGGTCCATGGACACGAAAGCCCCCTCGGCCTCGGGCCACTGCACCAGGCTCCAGGCCTTGCCCTGTTGCAGCACCCGCACCACTGAGCCGCGGCGCAGTTTGAGCTTGGCGGCTGCAGAGTCACCCAAGCCGGACTGCGCGGGGCGCAGGCCGGTACCGTCGATGGTGATCGCCTCACCCGAGCCCAGCACCACGCTGACAGCCTTGGCACTGGCACGGGTGACGATGGAGATGCGCAGGTCTTCGTCATCGTCGTAGTCGGCGAGCGCCTGGGCCACGGCCGGATCTTCGTCCTTCAAGTCGGCAGCGAGGCTCTCCTGCCCCTCCGGACCGCGCCAGACCTGGCGCAGCGAGTGTTCCACCAGCGTGTGACGCAGCGCCTTGTAGGCTACCTGCTGGTCCGCAGCACGCAAAGTGGTGGTGACGTTGAGGCCGGTGGTGTAGCTCAGCTCACCGAACTGGGCATAGACCTGCTGGCGCACCATCTCGGCCACGTACTCCGCGTGCACATCCACTTCATTGCGTTTTCGCACAGCGAGCTTTTCAGCCTTGGCTGCCTGGTACTGCGCTTCGTCGATCACACCTTCCGATCGCATGCGGCTCAAGGCCACCAGCTGGCGGGTACGTGCGCGCTCGAAATTCTGGATGGGGTTGGCAAAGTAAGGGTTCTGCGGCAGGCCGGCCAGCATTGCGCACTCGGCCGCACTGAGCGCAGAGAGCGTTTTGCCGAAGTAGGCCTGTGCTGCCGCTTCGAAGCCGTATGCCCGTGCGCCCAGGTAGATCTGGTTCATGTAGAGCTCCAGAATCTGGTCTTTGTTGAGCTGGGACTCGATCTTGTAGGCCAGCAGCGCTTCCTTGATCTTGCGCTCCAAGGTGCGCGAGCGGCTCAGGAAGAATGTGCGCGCCACCTGTTGGGTGATCGTGGACGCCCCTTGGGTGCGGCCGCCGGTCAGGTTGGCCACGATCGCGCGGGCGACGCCTATGGGGTCCAACCCGCCATGGCCATAGAAGCGCGAATCTTCCACAGCCAGCAGGCTGTCTTTCATCAGCTTGGGAATCTGGTCAATGGGTTTGTAGACCCGGCGTTCGGTCCCGAAACCGGCTACTTCAACACCATCGGCCGTGAGCACACGCAGCGGTTGCTTGGGTTGGTAATTGGAGAGGGAAGATGTATCCGGCAGCTGGGTCGAGAAAAACGCGACCGCAGCGGCCAGAAACAGGGCACCCAGCACTGCCAACACCAGGCCGGTTTTGAGGATGCGCATGGGCCAGGGGCCCCAGGAAGTGGTTTGCATAGCGGCTCGAAGATGGAGCGCGCATTATCGACAGTGCCGGTCGCGCGCGGGCGACCCGTTTGTAAACGCTATGAAAAAAGGAGCTACTCGCGCAATATGGGCGGGCGCTACTTGCTCTTTTTGCCTGATTTTTTCTTGGGCAACAAGGCGTCGTGCAAAGCCACAAACTCCTGGGTCAGCTTGTGGCCGGGCTCCAGATAAATCATGGGTTTGGACTGCTCGTGCGACTCGCGGATCTTCACCGAGGCACCGAGGTAGGGCTGCAAGACCGGCAGGCCTTCGTCAATCAGCTCCTGCACTAGGCGCTGCGGCAGGTTGGCGCGCGGCTGGAACTGGTTGACCACGATGCCTTCCACTTCCAGATTCTTGTTGTGGTCAGCCTTGATCTCCTGCACGTTCTCCAGCAGGGTATAGAGCGCGCGGCGGGAAAAATCGTCGCAATCAAACGGGATCAGGCAGCCCTGCGCGGCAATCAGCGCGCTGCGGGTGTAGAAATTGAGTGCCGGCGGGGTGTCGATGTAAATCTGGTCGTAGTCGGCGGCCAACTGCTCCAGGGCGTCACGCAGCTTGTAGATCTTGTGGCGGCTCTCCAGCTTGCTGTGCAGCTCGTCGAGCAGCGGGCTGGATGGCAGCAGGTCAAGATTGGGCCACTGGGTTTCGCTGATGTAGTCGCTCGCAGGCTTGTCGCGCACGGTGAACTTGAGACTCTGCTCAAAAAACTCGGCCACGTTGGGCAGCTCGTCGGCCATGTCGGCGCCCAGCAGATAGCGGCTGGAGTTGCCCTGGGAGTCCAAGTCAATCACCAGGGTGCGCAAACCCTGGGATGCGCTGATGGCCGCCAGGTTGCAGGTGATGGTGGACTTGCCAACGCCACCTTTCTGGTTGAAAACAACGTGCTGCATAACGATTTCCTTTGATCAAAGCGGTCCACGGGGATGCAGGCAGTCTAGCGGGGCCGCATGACACGGCGCTGAACACCCCTGCGCACACGCCATGCAGGCAAAAACTGCGCCAGTGCGTGGGCTATGCTTCCTCACCATGCCTGACCTATTGCCCTCTGACTCCTCTTCTGACACCGCCTCGCCCGCACGCACCAGCCCCGCCATCGTGCTGGCTGCCGGCCGCGGCGAGCGCATGCGCCCGCTGACCGACACCCGCCCTAAGCCCCTTCTGCAGGTGCACGGCAAGCCGCTCATGCAGTACCACTTGGAGGCGCTGGCCGCAGGGGGCTTTGCGTCTGCCATGGTGAACACGGCCTGGTTGGGCGAACAGATCGAGGCTGCGTTTCATGATGCTTTAGCCCTCCAGCGCCCGATGGATGTGCGCAAGCAGCTATCAAATTCAGAGCAACCAACCACCAGCATCCATCTGCATTACTCTCATGAAGGCCGCGATTTTGGCGGCGCGCTGGAGACGGCTGGCGGCATTGCCCGCGCCCTGCCACAGTTGGACACGGTGTTCTGGTCCATGGCGGGTGACGTATTTGCGCCCGACATGGTGTTCACCCGTAGCGCCTTGAAGCGCTTTGCGGGCAGCGGCATGTTGGCCCACCTGTGGCTGGTGCCCAACCCGGCGCACAACACGAAAGGGGACTTCGGGCTTGAGGCGGTGGGCGCGGGTGGCATTGGCCGCTGCGTGGACCCCGCTCCGGGCAGCACTGCGCCCCGCTACACCTACAGCACCTTTGCCCTGTTTCACCGCGACCTGTTTGCCCAGCCCTGGTGCGACATTCCCGCCGGCAACCCGCACGGCATCAAAGCGCCGCTGGCTCCGCTCCTGCGCAAGGCCATGCAGGGTGCACGGGTGAGCGCCGAGATTTACACTGGCCGCTGGACCGACGTCGGCACCCCCGAGCGCTTGGCAGAACTCAACGCACAGACACCATGACCCAGTCCTCCACCTCCGCACTCACCGCAGACTACGCCGGCCGCCGCGCGCGCCTGGCCGCCCACATCGGCCCGCATGGCGTGGCGGTGCTGCCCACGGCCCCGGAGCAGCAGCGCAACCGGGATGCGGACTTTTTGTTCCGCCATGACAGCTACTTCCATTACCTGAGCGGCTTTGCCGAGCCGCGGGCTTGGCTCGTGATCCAGGGTGACGGCACCACCACCCTGTTTTGCGAACCCAAAGACCTGGAGCGCGAAATCTGGGACGGCTTTCGCCTCGGGCCGGATGCAGCGCCGGGCGCCCTGGGCGTGAACGCCGCCTATTCGGTAGACGAGCTGGACCAGCGCCTGCCCGGCTTGCTCGATGGCGCCGATGCCGTCTGGTACCCCTTTGCCACCCACAAGGGCCTGGAGACCCGCATCGACGGCTGGCTCAGCAGCCTGCGCGCCCGCGTGCGCTTTGGCACGTTGGTGCCCGAGCAGGTGCGCGACCTGTGCGGCCCGCTGGACGAGATGCGTCTGATCAAGGATGCCTATGAACAGGACGTGATGCGCCGCGCCGCGCAGATCAGCGCGCAAGCCCACATCCGCGCCATGCAGCTCTCGGCCCGCATGCTGCGCGAAGGCAAAGACGTGCGCGAATACCACCTGGACGCTGAGCTGCTGCATGAGTTCCGCCTGCAGGGCTCGCAGTATCCGGCCTACAGCTCCATCGTGGCCGCCGGTGCCAACGCCTGCGTGCTGCATTACCGTGCCGACGCGGCCCCGGTGCGCCATGGTGAGCTGGTGCTGATTGACGCGGGCTGCGAGCTGGACGGCTACGCCAGCGACATCACCCGCACCTTCCCTGCCAACGGCACATTCACCGGCCCGCAGCGCGCGCTGTATGACCTGGTGCTGGCCTCGCAAGTGGCCGCTGTGGAAGCCACCAAGGCCGGCGCGCGCTTTACCGACCCGCATGACGCCACCGTCAAGGTGCTGGCGCAAGGCATGTTGGACTTGGGGCTCTTGAACAAAAACACCGTGGGCCGCCTGGACGATGTGATCGAAAAGCGCGCCTACTTCCAGTTCTACATGCACCGCACCGGCCACTGGCTGGGCATGGATGTGCATGACTGCGGCTCGTACACCGAGCCGTCTGAGCTGGGCACCAAGCATGTGCGCAAAGACGCACTCACCGGCAATGAGATCGTGAACCGCCCTGCGCGCATTCTGCGCAGCGGCATGGTGCTGACCATAGAGCCCGGTATTTATGTGCGTCCGGCACCAGGGGTGCCGGAGCAGTTCCACCACATCGGCATCCGCATTGAAGACGACGCCATCGTCACCGACACCGGCTGTGAGCTCATCAGCCGCGGTGTGCCGGTGGAGGCAGATGCTATTGAAGCCTTGATGCGCTAAGGTTCGATAACGGGCCGATCAGTCCTCGGCGGTGTCGTCCTGTTCGGCCGCCTGGTGGACGGCCTCCCAGTGGCGCTTGGGCAGGTGGCCGAGCAGGCGCTCGACGGCCGTGTCCACCACATCCTGATTCACCTCATGGCCCACGAAGGGAATGACGTCGGCCGTAACATCCGAACCTAGGCTCACCAGGTGCTCTGCCGCCGTCACGGTGTAGCCGTAGTGCATCACCTTGTCGGCCTTGCCGTGCACAAAGTGCAGGGTGGTGTGGGCGTGCGGTGCCTTGGGCAGTTGGGCGAAGCGGCCCGACAAGGCGAGCACGCGGCCGGCCAGAAAGACATCTTGCTGGGTGGATTCCAAGGCCATGATGGCGCCCTGCGAAAAGCCCACAAGCGCTGTGGCCTCGGGGCTGACGCCGACGCGGGCTTGCCAGTCCTGCACAGCCTTCACAAATGCGGGCATGGCGGCTGCCACGCGCTCAGGGCGGTTTTCTTCGGTTATCCCGACCACTGAAAACCACTGGTAGCCCTGGCCGAGGTCAGAGGCCTGTGGACCTTGCAAGCTGACCACCAGCGCTTCCGGAAACTCTT
Source organism: Curvibacter sp. Hmag1.1 (assembly GCF_059769165.1). Taxonomy (NCBI): domain Bacteria; kingdom Pseudomonadati; phylum Pseudomonadota; class Betaproteobacteria; order Burkholderiales; family Comamonadaceae; genus Curvibacter; species Curvibacter sp. Hmag1.1. Next base: position 2,121,850 of record NZ_JBMBGX010000002.1, on the reverse strand, counting down.
GCGCCAGGCGCCGGCCAAACGGCACCAGACCTTCGGGCGTGGCGCCCACACCGTGGTGCAACATGAAAAGTTGTTGGGGGGTGCCTGCCGGCTGTTGAACGACGATGTCTGTCATGGGCTCACTCCTTATCTTGTGCGGCCGCGCGGCCTGAATGGCGCAATGTGATGCGGGCCAGCACCAACGCAACGATAGCCGAACCCGCAATGCCGGCCACCATGGGGCGGGCGGTGCCATCCGCCATGGCGCCCGTCACTGCCATGACCACCGCACCGGTCACGAACTGCAGGGTACCCATCAGGGCCGAGGCGGTGCCGGCAATCTCGCCATGTTCATCCAGCGCCAGCACCGCTGTGGTCGGCACCACCAGACCCAAGAAACCGTAGCCCACAAACAGCATGCCCAGCATCACATCCAGCCGCTCGATGCCGCTAAGGTTGACTGCCAACAGCAGGCTCATCATCAACGCGTACCCCACCACCGCAAACTTCACCAGCTTGACCAGGCCGAAGCGCGCGCTGAGCTTGCCTGTGAACTGCGAAATGCCGATGAAAGACGCCGCATTAGCCGCAAACGCGATGCTGTACTGGCGCGGCGTGAGACCGTAGTGGTCGATCAGCACAAACGATGAATTGGCCAAGTAGGCAAAGAAGCTGGAGATACCGAAGGCACCGATGAACACCAGGCCCAGAAAATGCCGGTCCTTCAACAGCACGCCGTAAGCGGCCAAGGCACTGGCAAAGCTGCTGTTGACGCGGTCTTCCGGAGGGCGGGTTTCCGGCAGGCTGGTGGCCAACAACACCAGGCCCAACATGGCGGCCACGGTCACAGCCCAGAACACGGCTCGCCAGCCAAACACTTCAATCAGCACGCTACCGGCCAGAGGCGCGAGGATGGGCGACACGCTGAACACCAGCATCAGCAGCGACATGAGCCGCGCGGCGTCATGCCCGGTATGCAGATCGCGCACCACCGCACGCGGAATCACCATCCCGGCGCAGGCGCCCAGCCCCTGGATGAAGCGCAACACCACCAGGGTTTCAATGTCCGGCGCCAGCGCGCAGCCCACGCTGCCCAAGGCAAACAACACGAGACCAAAGTACAGGGGCGCCTTGCGGCCCACCATGTCGGACACGGGGCCGTAAATGATCTGGCCCACACCCAGCGAGATAAAAAAGGCCATCAGGCTGGCCTGCACCGCACCCATGGAAGCCCCCAGGCTTTGGCCGATGGAGGGCAGGGCGGGGAGGTACATGTCAATGGCAAACGGGCCGATGGCCGACAGCAGGCCGAGCACCAGAGCGGTGCCGAGGAAGGAAGTTTTCATAGGGGCGCGAGCATACCCCCGCCGCGTTACACGGGGGGCCGGTGTGTGATTGAAGGTGAATGCGGGCTCTTTTTCCTGCACGTTTTGGCTCGGGCTCGGCTATAAAGCGGAAACCCCCTAAAGGAGATTGCGCATGAAAGGCATGGTCTTTACCGAGTTTCTGGAAATGGTGGAGGACAAGTTCTCTGCCGACATGGTGGACGACATCATTGACGACAGTGCGCCTCCCAGCGGCGGTGCGTACACCGCAGTCGGCACTTACGACCACAATGAGCTCGTAGGCATGGTGGTCGCGCTCTCGCAGCGCTCAGGCCTGCCGGTGCCGGCGCTGGTGCATGCTTTTGGTGTGCACCTGTTCGGACGCTTTCATGCGCTGTACCCCGCGTTTTTCGGCGGCATTACTTCGGCGGTCGATTTCTTGTATGGCATCGAGTCGGTGATCCATACCGAAGTGCGCAAGCTCTACCCGGACGCCCAGCTGCCCAGCTTTGATTGCGAGCGTTTGCCGGACGGCTTGAACATGCTCTACGCCTCCCCCCGGCACTTCGGCGACCTGGCCGAGGGCCTGATTGCCGGTGCGGTCACCCACTTCGGAGACCCGGTCAACGTCACTCGCGTCAACTTGCCGGATGGGGCTATCCGCTTCGAACTCCGCAACAAAGCCTGACTGCGTGACAGATTCCGCTGCCCCGCCCCCGCTGGATCCTCATGCCGAAGCCCTGAGGCGTATGCAGGGGCGGTTGGACCGCGAGAAATCGGCGCGCAAGCAAGCGGAGCATTTGCTGGAAGAAAAGAGCCTGGCCTTGTTCCAAGCCAACCAAGTGCTGGAACAGCGGGTCAGCGAGCGAACGGCGGAGCTGCAAGCCGCACTGGTGCAGGCCGAGTCGGCCAACGTGGCCAAAAGCCGCTTTCTGGCGATGATGAGCCACGAAATCCGCACGCCCATGAACGGCGCACTCGGCCTGACGGAGCTCCTTAAATCCACGCCCCTGAATAACGAGCAGGCCGGCTATGTGGACAACATCCTCATGGCGGGAAATGCCCTGCTCAGCCTGATCAACGACATCCTGGACTTCTCCAAGATTGAAGCGCACCAGATGGAGTTGGAGCGCATTCCTTTCAATCCCCGGCAGGTGGTGCAGGACACTCTGGCGCTGTTCCGCACACAGGCACAGGCCAAGGGATTGGTCTTGCACCTCGACATGGATGACCATGTACCCGACCATGCGACCGGCGACCCGAACCGCTTGCGGCAGGTTTGGATGAACCTGGTGGGCAATGCGCTCAAGTTCACCTCGGAAGGTGAGGTTCGCATTGCGCTGCTCTGCACGCCCGAAGGCCTGCGTTGCAGTGTGAAAGACACCGGTATAGGCATGAGCGCGGAGGTGATGTCGCAGTTGTTCGAGCCCTTCAAGCAGGGGGACAGTTCCATTTCCCGCAAGTTCGGCGGCACCGGTCTGGGTCTGGTGATTTGCAAAGCGCTGATTGACCAAATGGGCGCCGATTTGCAGGTGCAAAGCACGCCCGGAGTCGGGACTGAATTCAGCTTTACCTTGTCGCCCGCTGCCTTGGGCCTGTCTGCTCCCGAGGCCTGGACGCGACCCGCAGAAGTTGCCGTCGAAGCGGCACCTGCGGCACACATGGATTTGTCGGGGCTGCGCATCCTGCTGGTGGATGACCAGCCTCTCAACCGCCTGCTGGCGCGTAACCAGCTCAAACAGCTGGGCTGCCCGCCGCACAAGGAGGCCGAGAACGGCCTGCTCGCCTTGGAGCGACTCCGGGAGGCCGAATTCGATGTGGTGCTGATGGACATGCAAATGCCGGAGATGGACGGCATCACGGCCGCCAAGGCCCTGCGCGCCATGCCCTTGACCCGGCAACCGTTGGTTATTGCCATGACGGCCAATGCCTACGCGGAAGACCGTATCGCCTGCATGGAAGCCGGCATGGATTTGTTTTTGAGCAAACCTGTGCAACTCGACACCTTGCGCCAGGCATTGAACCAGGCAGGCGCCCTGCGGGCTTCCTGAGTTCCTCACCGGAGCGTGGCACGCCGCCCCTTTGGGACTACAAAAGATAGTTTCTATCTATAGATTAGTCAAATGCGATTGGCTTTATTGAAGCGCAGTGCCTACCATTCACTCCATGCCGCAGAAATGGTTTCTGTAGCCACCGCCCCAGGAGATGACCATGAGCACCGCACAACGCCCCGAGATCAAGACATTTGCCAATCTGGAAGCCGCCTTCGCCGGCGAGTCCATGGCCCACATCAAGTACCGCTATTTCGCCAAGCTCTCCCGCGAGATGGGCGATGAAGCGACGGCCCGCGCCTTTGAAGAAACCGCCGACCAGGAAGTCATGCACGCATTCGGTCACCTGGACTTGCTGTACCCCAAGGCCACCATGACGCCGGCCAAGGCCTTGCAAATCGCCATCGACGGCGAGACCTACGAGTACAGCGAGATGTACCCGGGCTTCCGTGCCACGGCAGAAGCTGAAGGCAATGCCGCAGCCGTTGCCGAGATGGACGAGCAGATTGAAGAAAGCAAGGTGCACGCAGCCCAGTTCAAAGCGACTCTGGAGAAAGCCCAGAAACGCTTCGCCGCCCTGGCCCGCGTCGAGGAGCGCCACGCCAACCACTACAAGGCGCAACTGGCAACTCTGACCGCTTAAGCCTGTCTTCAGCAGGCTGCTTTACGCTACTAATTTCATAGCTTCTCGCGCATATCACACGTGCGCTAGCAACACTTTTGACTCTTTACCTTTGAATACCATGAAAACTTATATCTGCATCGTTTGCGGCTTTGTGTATGACGAAACTGCCGGCCGCCCCGAAGACGGCATTGCGCCCGGCACCTTGTGGGCCGATGTGCCCGAGAGCTGGGAGTGCCCGGACTGTGGCGTAGCCAAAGCGGACTTCGAGGTCGTTACGATCTAGGCCATCCGGCCTCAAGCCCACCCACAGGAAATCACGATGAATCGCAACGTCCCACCGACCCCACCCCGCCCCACTGCCCACAGCCACCGCACAGGAGCCCGCGCATGAGCAGCTCTCCTGTCATCGTGATCGGTAGCGGCGTGGCCGGTTGGACCACGGTGCGTGAGTTCCGCAAGCTCGACGCCAACACTCCGGTGGTACTGGTGACCGCAGACAGCGGGGACTTCTATGCCAAGCCCACGCTTTCGAACGCTTACGCCCAAAAGCGGGGTCCCGCGCAACTGGTGACGACCCCCGCCGCCAAAATGGCAGAGACCCTGCAAGTCACGCTGATGGACCGTTCACGTGCGGAGAGCTTGGACACAAGCGCCAAGACCCTCACGGTGCGTCAGGGTGACACTGTGCAGGCTTTGAGCTACCGCAAGCTCGTACTCGCGACCGGTGCTCACCCGATTCGCATTCCCTTGCAGGGCGACGCTGCCGACCGCGTGCGCTCCATCAACACACTCGATGATTTCGCGGGTTTCCACGCCGCACTGGGGGTTGACGCCACCGTGCCCGGCAGTGGCGACGGTAAAACCGTAGTAGTGATGGGTGCCGGCCTGATCGGCTGCGAGTTTGCCAACGACCTCGCGCTAGCCGGTGTCCAGGTCCATGTGGCGGACCCCGCTGCACGGCCCCTGGCTGCTTTGTTGCCCGCCGAAGCTGGCGAACAATTGCAGGCCGCTTTGTCGGGCCTGGGCGTGCAATGGCACTTCGGCACCTCGGTCGCGTCTGTGAATGCGGATGCCAACGGAAAGCTGCTGGCCACCCTGGCGGATGGCAGCACCGTACTAGCCGATCTGGTACTCAGCGCCATTGGCTTGCGCGCCGATACCGCTCTGGCACTGGCCGCAGGGCTGGCCTGTGAACGGGGTGTCCTTGTAAACACTCGCTTGGAAACCTCCGCCGCGGATGTCTACGCCCTGGGCGACTGTGCCCAGTACGAGAGCGCCGGTCAACGCACCCTCCCTTACGTCATGCCCGTAATGACTGCAGCGCGCGCACTGGCCGCGACCCTGGCAGGCACGCCCACCGAGGTGGTGTTTCCCTTGATGCCAGTCAGCATCAAAACACCGGCTTTGCCCATTGTGGTGGCTGCAGCGCATCCCGCCACGGCGGGCCAGTGGGAGGCTGAAGGCAGTGAGGGTGCTTGGCGTTTTGTGGATTCGGCCGGTCAGCAACGGGGCTTTGTGCTGGCGGGCAAGAGCACTGCACGCCGCATGGAAATGGCCAAGCTCACTACGGCGTGAGGGCGCCAAAGGACTGGTCATAACCCCATACGCCATTCGCATAAAGTTGGCCTCCTCTGTAGCGGGGAGTTAGAGAGCCAAGCCTACAATGCAAAGCCCATTACCGTGCTGGGGCACGCCTCGTGTTGCGAGAGCCCCGGCCACAGAGGAAGCCGAATGACAGACCAGACCACGCCGCTCACGCCACGCCCCCCTGTTTCCAATTCCGCAGAGAAGAAAGCCCAGTTGCGGCAAGCGGCGCTGGAGTACCACGAGTTTCCCACCCCGGGCAAAGTAGCGATCAGTGCGACGAAGCAGCTCATCAACCAGCATGATCTGGCGCTGGCGTACTCCCCCGGTGTGGCAGCTCCGTGCGAAGAGATCGTCAAAGACCCGAACAACGCCTTCAAATACACCAGCCGCGGCAACCTGGTGGCCGTGATCACCAACGGCACTGCCGTGCTGGGTCTGGGCGACATCGGTCCGTTGGCGTCCAAGCCGGTGATGGAAGGCAAGGGCGTGCTGTTCAAGAAGTTCGCCGGCATTGATGTGTTCGACATCGAGATTGATGAGAAAAACGACCTCGACAAGCTGGTCGACATCATTGCTTCGCTGGAGCCTACCTTCGGCGGCATCAACCTCGAAGACATCAAGGCGCCCGACTGCTTCTATGTGGAGCGCAAGCTGCGCGAGCGCATGAAGATCCCGGTGTTCCACGACGACCAGCACGGTACCGCCATTTGCGTGGGCGCTGCCATCCTGAACGGCCTGAAAATTGCCGGCAAAGACCCCAAAAAGGTCAAGCTCGTGACCTCGGGTGCGGGTGCTGCTGCGCTGGCTTGCCTGGGCTTGCTGGTCAAGTTGGGTATTCCTCGCGAAAACATCTTTGTGACCGACTTGGCCGGCGTGGTCTATGAAGGCCGTACAGAGCTGATGGACGAGGACAAGATCCAGTTCGCCCAGAAGACCGATGCCCGCACTTTGCGTGAAGTCATTGCGGGTGCAGACATCTTCCTGGGCCTGTCCGCTGGCGGCGTGCTCAAGCAGGACATGGTCAAGTCCATGGCGGACAAACCCCTGATCTTTGCGCTGGCCAACCCCACGCCCGAAATCCTGCCGGAAGAAGTCAAGGCCGTGCGCGACGACGCCATCATGGCAACCGGCCGCACCGACTACCCCAACCAGGTCAATAACGTCCTGTGCTTCCCCTATATCTTCCGGGGTGCTTTGGATGCCGGCGCATCCACCATCACCCTGGAAATGGAAATTGCAGCTGTCCATGCGATCGCCGAACTGGCACAAGCAGAGCAAAGTGAAGTGGTTGCAGCAGCCTATGTCGGCGAGCAGCTCGCTTTCGGCCCGGAGTACCTGATTCCCAAGCCTTTCGATCCGCGCTTGATGATGAAGATTGCACCTGCGGTGGCGCAGGCAGCTGCAGACAGCGGCGTGGCATTGCGCCCCATCCAGGACATGGACGCCTACCGCGAGAAGCTGCAAAGCTTTGTGTATGCCTCCGGCACCACCATGAAGCCCATCTTCAATGCTGCCAAGAAGGCCTTGAAGAAGCGCGTGGCTTACGCCGAGGGTGAAGACGAGCGGGTGCTGCGTGCTGCCCAGATCGTGGTGGACGAGCGCCTCGCACTGCCTACCTTGATCGGACGTCCTGCGGTAATTGCCGAGCGCATCGAAAAATTTGGTCTGCGCCTGAAAGAAAACGTGGACTACAACGTCGTCAACGTCGAGCAGGACCACCGCTATCGCGACTTCTGGCAGTCCTACCACTGCATGACTGAGCGCAAAGGTGTCACGGTCCAGATGGCGAAGATTGAAATGCGCCGCCGTCTAACGCTGATTGGCGCCATGTTGCTGAACAAGGGCGATGTGGACGGCCTGATCTGCGGCACTTGGGGCACCACCGCCACGCATTTGCATTACATCGACCAGGTGATCGGCAAACGCCACGGCGGAAGCCCCAGCACCCCGCAGGATGTGCAGATTTATGCCTGCATGAACGGCCTGATGCTGCCCAACCGCCAGGTCTTTCTGGTGGACACCCACGTCAACTACGACCCGACCGCCGAACAGCTGTGCGAAATCACGGTCATGGCCGCCGAAGAAATGATGCGCTTCGGCTTCAAGCCCAAGGCCGCGCTTCTGAGCCACTCCAACTTCGGCAGCAGCAACGAACCCAGCGCCATCAAAATGCGCCGCACCCTGGAACTGCTGCGCGAGCAAGCCCCTTGGCTGGAAGTGGACGGCGAGATGCACGGCGACGTCGCACTGGATGGCGCAGCCCGTAAGGCGCTGATGCCCAATAGCACCCTGCACGGCGATGCCAACCTGTTGGTGCTGCCGAATATCGATGCTGCCAACATCGCCTACAACCTGCTCAAAACTGCAGCTGGTGGCAACATCGCCATCGGGCCGGTGCTCTTGGGTGCAGCCAAACCGGTGCACGTTTTGACGGCGAGCACGACCGTGCGCCGCATCGTCAACATGACTGCTCTGACGGTCGCAGACGCTAACGCTACACGCTGAGTTTTCGGGGCAGTTAGTGCCCACTCTGCGTGTAAAATTTGTGTAAGGGCTTGCTTATTTATTGAGCAAGCCCTTGCTTTTTTGTGCCGAATACGCGACACTAGCGGCTTACTTTTTCGGGTTAACCCGCGGTAGTCGTAAAGGATTCTGGGTGCACAAGGGAGTTATCAAGTTAGTACTTACTGGCTTGTTTGTGACGGTGGCATGGTCTGCCGGTGTCTCCTCTGCCAAAGAAGCTCCGGCTTTTGTCGCAGAGTCGACTGTTGCACTTGCCAGCCTGCCCCCCCCAAGCCCGTACGACCTACAACCTGGTCCTGCAAGGTGGTCCTTTCCCCTACGACAAAGACGGCGACGTCTTCGGTAACCGGGAGCGGATTCTGCCCTTGCAGCCCCGAGGTTTTTACCGCGAATACACCGTGAAGACGCCCGGAGCGTCCAACCGGGGAGCCCGAAGAATTGTGTGCGGCGGCAAGCAAGTCACTGCACCTCAAGCCTGTTATTACACGGCCGATCACTATGCGAGTTTTCGCAAGATCGTGCCCTGAGCCGAATTTTGTACTTTGAGAAAGAGAATCGGGGATGGATACGCCACTTCGAACTGTCAGAACGAATATCGTTCAATCGATCCGCGCTTTTCGCGTGTCGGACCTGCAGGAAGCCGCACAAGGCCTGGGTCACCACTTTCTGTACGCCAACCTGGCTAACGCCCAGACCAAACAGGACGTGCTGGACATGATCGGCCAGCAATTCATGCTGCCGACCACCGTCAGCAAGAATTTTGACGCGCTGTACGACAATCTGACCGACCCTGTGCACAAGTCGGGCCCTCAGCCTGGTTTTGTGGCGGTGCTGGAACACATTCCCGCGAACGTCAAATTCGACAAGGAAGCGCGCGAGCAGCTCTTGGACATCTTCCGTGACACCGCGGACTACTGGGGAGACCGGAAAATTCCTTTCCGATGCTTCTATTCTTTTCTGTAGCCCGTTCTGCACAAACCAGCCAAGCAGAACGGGCGAACGAGGCAAGCAGCGAAGCCGTGGCAGAAATTGCCATTGCCGAGCCGATTACCGACACCGGCGAAAAAATGCCGACCGACAAGTTGTTGGATGTGTCGCCCCTGGCGTTGCGCATGAGCAGCCCCTTTAACGCGGGATACTGGTTGGCAGCCGCCTGATCAGTACGGTAAGGAAGCAAAAAGGCCTGTCTGTGACAGGCCTTTTTTCATAGGGGCTCCAAAAGCAGGCGCACTCTAGCGGGTACTTAAGCCTTCAGCGATTGCACCAAAGCCACGTACTCTTCGACCGGAACCTCCTGGGCGCGACGTTGCACGTCAAACTGGCCTGAAAAACCCTTCTGCTCCAGCCAGGCCCCCAGTGTGTGGCGCAGCAACTTGCGGCGCTGGCTAAACGCCACCTGCACCATTTCCGAAAACAGCCCCACATCCAACACTGGCGGTTGGGCCAGGGGCACCATGCGCACCACGGCACTATTGACCCGGGGCGGGGGATCGAAGCATTCCGGAGGAACAAACAGCACGTCCTCCATCGCATAGCGCCATTGCAGCATCACACTCAGGCGACTGAAGTCGGAGCTGTCAGGCGGGGCCACCATGCGATCAATCACTTCCTTTTGCAGCATGAAATGCTGGTCTTCAATGCACTCCACGTAGTCCAGCAAATGGAAAAGGATGGGTGTTGAGATGTTGTAGGGCAGGTTACCCACCACCCGAAGTTTGCGGGCTACGGTTGCGAAGGTTGCTGCATTTTCAGGAGCTGCTGGCGCAATGTCGGCGCTGCTGAAATCCACATTCAGTACATCTGACTCAATCACATGGAGCTGAGGATGGCTGCGCAAACGCTTTGCCAGATCACGGTCCAGCTCAATCACGGTCAGGCGACCCAGGCGTTCTACCAAAGGCTGTGTCAGGGCCGCCAGACCGGGACCAATCTCGACCATCGGATCGCCAGGCTGGGGGTTGATGGCTTGGACAATCGCATCGATGATGCCGGAGTCCGACAAAAAGTGCTGGCCGAACCGCTTGCGCGCCAGATGCTTCATTGCGGGGCCTCACGCATTTCCACAAAGGCGCGGGCGCGCACATCGCGCGCCCAAGCGGTGTAAGCCTCTTCATAGCGGCTCTGGCGCAACTGGGCGCGAACGGACTCGCGGATCTGCTGGGGGCTCAACTCCACGCGGCGCTTATCCACCAACTGAATCAGGTGTACACCGAAGCGAGACACCACCGGCGGACTGATAGCACCTTCGTCTTGCAAGCGGTTCATGGCCTCTTCAAACTCAGGGACAAACATGCCGGGTGAAGCCCAACCCAAATCCCCACCCTGTTCGGCTGACGAGTCTTGCGACATCTTGCGGGCCATGGACGCGAAATCGGTCTTTCCACTCACGATCTGTTGACGGGCATCGGCCAATCGGGCAATCGCCTGGGCTTGGGGAAGCTGGGGCGAATTGCGCAACAAAATGTGGCGTGCACGCGTTTGAACCATGGTCTGGACCAGGCGGGTCGGCGCCTTGCGCTCCACCAACTTGAGGATGTGGAAACCCGCACCGGTACGCACCACGTCCGCAATCTCGCCCACTTTCAAGCCTTGGGTGGCGTTCACAAACGAAGGCGGCAACCGGTCACCACGGCGCAGGCCGATCTGACCTCCATTGTTGCGGTCCGCGGCGGAAAATTCTTTGACGAGGTTGGTAAAGTCCTCGCCATCGCGGGCGCGCTGCAACACTCTTTGGGCTTTGACGTACAAGGCTGCAGCTTCTTCGCCATTGGCCTTCTCGGGCACCACGATCAGGATTTGCGCAATATTGAGTTCCTGGGCGAATGGATCCGTGTTGTTGGCCTGTTGCTCCTGAATCGCACGATCCACATCCACATCCGACACCTTGATGGAAGACTCCACCTCGCGCTCATGCAGGCGGCTAAGGGTCAGCTGATCGCGCAGGCCATCGCGGAAAGACTGCACGGTCACACCGTCTTTGGCGAGCTTCTGCCGCAGGGCAAGCACATCCACGCCGTTCTGGCTGGCCACGTTCTGCTCTGCACGATCGATAGCTGTGGCATCCATCCGGATCCCCTGCTCCCGGGCCAACTGCAACTGGGCCTTGTCATTGATCATCCGCTCCAACACCAAGCGGCGAAGCTCTTCAGGAGCTGGCGCTGCCTGTCCCTGCTGGGTTAATTGCTGCGACACCCGCCGCACTTCGATGCTCAGCTCCTGAAAGGTGATGGGCTCGGAGTTCACCACGGCAACGATGTAGTCACCCGGAAGGGCCTGCTGGGCCATCAGGGCAGGGGTTGCCGCTGTCAGGAGGCACGCCAAGGCCCATGCGCGTACGCTGGATTTCATGGTTTTCAATCGTAGTTACTGAAGCGGCTGTTGGAGCCACCTGTTTCACGCAAGTTCTGGTAACGCGAAATATTGGATTTCAGGGTCTGCAAGGGGCTGACTCCCAAGCGGGTAAAGCCGACGAACTCCAGCTCGAATTTGATACTGCTGGTCGAGGACGTACTGCTGGTTTGCACACGCCCCACCACGACCCGGGCCAGCCAGCAGCCCGCATCGTACTCGACGCCCAGCAGGGTATCGACCATGCGACTTTCATTCAAGCTGTAGTTGAGTCGGCCCACGGCATAGTAGCGACCTTCGCCAAGGCCCTTGCCGGTACCGGAGAACTGGTCCGCATCGCCCCACAAATCATTCAAAGGCCATTGCCAGCTGAAATCGATCTGCTCGCTGACGTCGCGCTGAAAGCGATAGGCTGCATTGAGTACCCGGTACGGTGACGGCGTGTAGCGCGCGCCCACCGTGGCGCGGCTGGACTGGGCCGTCAACGGGTTGTATTGCACCGTGGAGTCAACACCCCACTGGCGGGAGAAATTCACTCCAGCACCCAGCATCACATCGCTCCAACCCGCCAAAGCCGGCGAGGTCGTGGAGTTGAGGGTAACTAGCTGGTCTTCAAAGCGGTAGCGCTGGGCGACCCCGAAGCGGGCCAGTTGCTCACCCGTCTGTGCGTCCAGGAAGCGGGTGGTCAGGCCGAAGGTGAGCAGGTTGTTGTCGGAAATCTTGTCGTGGCCGACGTAAGCATTCTCGGTAAAGATGCTGGCGAAGTTGAAATCGCTGGCGGCCGTGTCGTAGTTGGGCAGGTAGCTTTGATTGCGGTAGGGCGTGCGCACATAGAACAGGCGCGGCTCCAGCGTCTGGACGAGGTCGCGGTCGCGCCAGGCCGTCTCACGCTCGAATACCAGCCCCGCATCCAGGCTGAACGTCGGTACCGTGCTGTCAGCGGAGCGATTGCCATTGCTGAGCGTTGAGTCAAATTGGTATGCCGATGTGTGCAACTGCAACTTGGGCGTGATGTAGCCCTCCGGTGCAATGAACGGCCGGCTTACTTGAGCCAAGCCATACAGACGCTGAGTATTTGGTTGTTTCGTCAGACTTTTGTCCGACTCAAACTGCGACATATCGCCTTGTACAGACCAGTCAAAGCCGCGGTCATTGAGCTGGCTGTACTGCACATTCAACTGGGTCTGGTCATAGGGCGGCGTGATCACCGAACTGCTGGACTGCAAAGTTTGCCACTTCAGGGAACGTCCCGTCACGGTGTAGCCTGAGCGGGCCCACGTTGCTTGCATGTCGTTGGCCAGGGTACGCGACGTCAGGGACCCTATGCTGCTGAAATCACTCCAGTAGTTGTCATCGCTCACCCGGTTCAGGTTCAAGGTGTAGGCCACATTACCGAGATCCGTTCCGAGATTGCCGGTCTGGTTCACCGTCGCACCCCAACGGTCGGCGCTGCGCAGTTTGTCCGATGGCATGTAATTCGCCCGCAGCACACCGGAATAGGTGGGCTCCAGGTAACGGAACTCACCGGCCACGGTCACGCCCCGCGCCGTCATCACAGTAGGGGTAACGGTAGCGTCCCGGTTGGGCGCAATATTCCAGTAGTAAGGCACGCTCAGTTCTGTGCCATTCACGTCGCCCAATCCGATGGTGGGCGGCATGACACCGGATTTGCGGGCGTCACTCAAAGGAAAGCTGATTGCCGGCACCGGCAGAATGGGCACATCCATGAAGTGCAGGTAGGCGCCATGGGCAATGCCCACATCTTCGCCGGTATCGAACTCGATATCTGCTGCCCGCAAGACCCAGTCTGGCACCCAATCCGGGCCAGGTTTCCGCCTGCAGGTGGTATACGTGGCATTGCGCACAACGGTGCGGTCCGGATCAATGAACTCGGCCTTGGAAGCATCACCATGTGCATCGTTCTGCAGAAAGCGATAGGTCGGTGACTCGAAGGTCCCCTCGAAGGCTTCCACCTTGAGGTCCAGCGACGGACCCTCAAACACATTGCCATTGCGGTTGATGCGCACGTTACCCATAGCCCGGGCCCGGTCATCCGGTGCGAAGTACTCCAACCGATCGGCCTTGATCACGGTGCCGGGCTTACGCATTTCCGCCTGGCCCTGGACGATGGTTTCGAGGTCAGGACGACCGGTGATCTGCTCACCCATCAAGAAAACCGGCGCGGCATCCAGCTGGGCTTGGCCTATGCCCTCCTGCAAGCGCGGAGAACTGTTGAGCGTGAGTGGCGCTTCGTCCGAGGTTTCCTGCGCCTGAACGGACATCTGCGCGCATGCCAAGGCCACCAGAGCCACAAGGCGGGTCAGCGGTGGCCGGCAGACAGGCGCCCGGGGGGGCAGGGCGCGCAAAGGAAAACGCATGGGGCGAAGGGCAGAAACCAGGAGTTGGATCAGGAATCCACACCGGGCCGCACAAGGCGGCAGAGCGTGGGTTTGTAGAATGGATTATCCATGACCCCAAGCCCTCACACCGTGTCCTCAGCCACGCCCCCTTCCCCTACCGCCCCCGCCGCTCCCGCCCCGCAACCGATTGTCTGGGCTGATATCGCGCGCGAACAACGCTTCCATGCGTGGTTCAACAGCCTGCAATCCGGTTTTTCGCTGGAGCCGGCGACGCTGGGTTTGGCCTCCGCCGATGCAAGCTTTCGCCGCTATTTCCGGGTGCAAAGCGGTCGGGGCAGTCTGGTCATCATGGATGCGCCACCGGACAAAGAGAACTGCAAACCCTTTGTAGACATTGCCGCCCTGCTGAACCACGCGGGCCTGCGTGCCCCGAAAATACTGGCTTGGGACGAAGCCGACGGCTTCATGCTGCTCACCGACCTGGGCACGCTCACGATGATGCAAACGATAGACCCGGCAAAGCCTCCGCTGGACCTGTACCTGCATGCCGTCGACACCCTGGTGCAATGGCAGCTGGCCTCGGCCCCGGGTGTGCTGCCTCCGTATGACGAGGCTTTGCTGCGCCGCGAGCTGGAGCTTTTTCCTGAGTGGTACATAGTCCGCCACCGGAACTTCACCCTTGATGCACCCATGCGCAAGACGCTGGACGACACATTTGCCTTGCTGATACAGAACAACCTGTCCTGGCCGAGTGTCTATGTGCACCGGGACTTCATGCCGCGCAACCTGATGGTGCCCGATCTTGCGGAAATACCTTCCAAAGCCGATCCGCGCTACCTTGGTGTGCTGGACTTCCAGGATGCCGTCTACGGCCCCATCACCTACGACATTGCCAGCCTGATGCGCGATGCGTTTTTGACCTGGGACGAGGACTTCTGCCTTGACGTGACCATCCGCTACTGGGAAAAAGCCCGCAAAGCCGGCTTGCCGGTAGGCGACGACTTTGGTGAGTTTTACCGTGGCGTGGAATGGATGGGCCTGCAACGCCACCTCAAGATTGCCGGCATTTTTGCCCGCCTGACCCTGCGCGATGGCAAGCCCAAATACCTGGCCGACACGCCCCGCTTTATCGACTACATCCGCAGCACCTGCAGCCGCTACATCCAGCTCAAGCCCTTGCTGCGTTTGGTGGAAAAGGTGGAGGGCATTGAGGTGCCGAATGTGTTCGCCTTCGGTCGCTCATAGTCAAATCATGCTCTAGCGCCCGTGGAATATGCGCAAGCAGCTCCTGAATTTATAGCAAGCTCCGGCTTACCCTTTTATGCCCCGTTTTTTCTGCGCTGCGGCGCTGGTCAGCGACACCGCTCTGGAACTGCCAGCGGGAGCCGCGCGCCATGTGCAGGTGCTGCGCCTGCAACCCGGCGACAGCATTACCCTGTTTGATGGACAAAGCGCTGACGAATTCGACGCCACCGTCACCCGCATGGGCCGCAGCGATGTGGCGGTTCAGGTCGGGCAGCGGCGCACCGTGGCCCGCGAGCCGGCGCGTCAGATTCACCTCGCCGTGGGCATGCCCGCCAACGACCGCATGGACTGGCTGGTGGAGAAGGCCACCGAACTCGGTGTGGCCAGCATCCAGCCCCTGATGACGGAACGCAGTGTGCTCAAGCTCAGCGGTGAGCGGGCCGAAAAGAAAGTGGCTCACTGGCAAAGCGTAGCGGTGGCGGCCTGCGAACAGTGCGGTGGCAACATGGTGCCCGTGGTGCACCCCATGCAGACGCTGGCTCAGTGGCTCAAAAGCCCTAGCGCGCAATCAGATATCCCGCAACGTTTGCTGCTCTCTTTGCGTGCCGGTAGCACCCCAGTGGCCTCCTTGCCCTCCGGCCCGGCACCGGTCTGGTTTCTATCCGGTCCCGAAGGGGGCTTGAGCAGCCATGAAGAAGAGGCCGCTATTGCCGCCGGCTTCTCCCCGGCTTCCCTGGGCCCCCGCGTTCTGCGGGCCGAAACCGCTGCACTGGCAGCACTCACTTTACTGACTCAACCATGAACCGCAGCCTTTGGCTACTCGCTCTGTGCCAAGGGCTATTCCTCACCAACAACGTCACCTTTATTGCCATCAACGGCCTGGTGGGTTTGAGCATGGCCCCTTACGGGTGGATGGCGACTTTGCCTGTCATGGGCTATGTGGTGGGCGGTGCTTTGGCGACGCCTCTGGTGGCTGCTACGCAGGCGCGCTTCGGGCGGCGGACCTCTTTCCAGATCGGGCTGGTGGTGGCAGTGGCATCCGCGCTGGCCGGCGCGTGGGCCGTGGCTGCCCATCAGTTCTGGGGCCTGGTCGCCGCAACCGTCGTAGCCGGCTACTACAGCGCCAACGGCCAGCTCTACCGTTTTGCAGCGGCGGAACTGGCATTGCCTGCATTCCGGGAAAAAGCTGTTTCTCTGGTGCTGGCGGGCGGCCTCATCGGCGCGATTGCCGGGCCCAACCTCGCGGCCCGCACACGCACGCTCATGGAGGTGCCGTTCACGGGTGCCTACCTGGTGCTGGCCGGCGTGGGGCTGCTGGCCATGGTGCTGATGGCGTTCGTCCGTTTTCCGGCACACCAGGCGCCGAATGCGGCAACCTCTACCGGTCGCCCCCTGAGCGAGATCGCGCAGCAGCCCGCATTCGTCGTGGCCTGCCTGAGCGCCGCCATGGGCTACGGAGTCATGAACCTGCTGATGGCAGCCACGCCGTTGGCCATGCAGCAATGTGGTCTGGGTTTTGACGACGCAGCCTTCGTGCTGGAATGGCATGTCATCGGCATGTTCGCACCGGGGTTTTTCACCGGTCACCTGATCAAGCGCTTCGGCACCTTGCACATCATGGCCGTCGGCGTGGCGCTCAATCTCTTGTGTGTGGCCATCGCGTTGAGTGGTGTGGAACTGCAGCAGTTTGTGCTTTCTTTGTTCCTGCTGGGTGTGGGCTGGAATTTCTTGTTCACCGGCAGCACCACATTGGCGCTGACGGCTTATCGCCCCGAGGAAAAAGACCGTGCCCAGGCAGCCGTCAACTTCTGCGTGTTTGCCGTGATGGCCCTGAGCTCATTGGCCTCAGGCGCACTGGTGGTGACGCAGGGCTGGACATGGTTGAACATCGGCTCCATCCCTCCACTGGTCCTCACCGCAGCTGGCCTGTTGTGGCTGCAGGTCAAAGGCCGAGCAGCGCGTCCTTGAGCTTGAAGTCGGCCGGGACCGGGCCGATCCAGATCTTGAACACCATGTCAAAAAACTCGGCGTCTCCGATGGGCGCGCCCTGGGCTTGGCCCTGAATGTAAAAGGTGGTGCCTTTGCCGGGCACAAATTCCATGGCGAAGGTATCGCCTGCTGTGAGCTTGGGCTTGCCCGAAAAAATCTCGATCAAGCGGGTGCTGGATGCAGCGTGCTTTTGCACTTGGTCCGCCGGCGAGTTGCTGGACAGGCCTTTGATGAAAGCGATACCGAGGTCCGTGCCCGGCAGATCGCGCAGCGCCACGAAACTGAGGCGCTTGGGGCCCGGCATCGCAATGATGGCCTCAGGGGTGTTGCCCTTGGCAGAGGTATACAGCGCCATGTCGTACACACGGAAAATCGCCTTGTAACGGGTACCCGCGCCATTGAGCTGCAAAGGCACGCCGTGCACCGCGGCCTTCGCTTCGAAGTTGCTGCTCACCGTCGCCGCATGGGCTTGCACTGCCACCGTCCCGATGGCACTCCAAAGAGCCAGTGTCAGGACACTGGCGCGAAGGTGATGGTGCGTTGGTGTTGTCATCTTTTTCTCTCCCTTTTCTCTTGTAAAAATTATGTTCGTCGGTTCAGGAGCCACTGCTCCAAGGCCTCCACCGTCAGTGGTTTTGCGATCCAATAACCCTGCAGGGTGTGACAGCCGATGTCCTGCAGGAAGGCACGCTGCTCTTCGGTCTCCACCCCTTCAGCGACCACATTCAGGCTCAAGGCCTCGGCCAGTCCCACCACGCCTTTGACAATGGCGCGAGAGTCGCTGTCGGTGGCTGTATCGTTAACGAAAGAGCGGTCGATCTTGAGCTGGTTGGGTCGCAGGCGCTTGAGATAGGCCAGCGAGGAATAGCCGGTACCGAAGTCATCAATCGCAATGCCAACCCCGATCTGGCGCAAGCGTTCGATGATGCGCTGGCTGGTTTCGGTTTCCGCCATCAGCACACTCTCGGTGATCTCAATTTCAAGGCGCTGCGGAGGAATGCCGCTGGCGTCCAGCGCTGCCTGCAGACTGTCGAGCAAACGGTGGTCACGGAACTCCAGCGCTGACACATTGACCGCCATGTTGCCGATATGGATGCCACGCGCGGACCAGTCCGCCAACTGGCGGCAGGCCTCCCGGAGAGTCCAGACACCCATCTCGGCAATACGCCCCGACTCTTCTGCCAGCCCGATGAACTGGGCGGGATACAGCAGGCCACGGGTCGGGTGCTGCCAGCGCACCAGTGCCTCTACCGCTACCATCTCGCCGGTTTTGGCGCAGACCTGCGGCTGGTAGTGCAGCACCAGCTGGTCATGGCCGATCGCGTAAGCCAGCTCCTGCTCCAACTCCAGGTTGGCCTGCAGGCGGGAATTCAGCTCGGAGTGGAAGTAGCTGTACCTGGCGCGCCCCAGCGTCTTGGCTTGGTACACCGCGATATCGGCATGCTTGACCAGGGTCTCAAAGTCCTGCCCATCTTCGGGGTAGAGAGAAATACCGATACTGGCTGACACCTTGACGGGGGCATTGGCCAACACCACCGGTGCCTCAATGGAGCGCAAGACCCGCTGCGCCATTTCGCCCAGAGACTCCCAGTGCTCAATGTCACGCACCAGCACCAAAAACTCATCGCCGCTCTGGCGGCAGACCACATCCACCTCACGCAACACCTCGCGCAATCGACGCGCCACTTCAATCAGCAAGGCATCGCCGGCCGCGTGACCCATAGAGTCATTGACGGCCTTGAAGCGGTCCAGATCGATGAAGAAGATGCCAAATTGCTGTTGGTTGCGCTGTGCAGACAGCATTTCACGCTGCACCAGATCGATAAACAGCGAGCGGTTCGGCAAGCCGGTCAGCTGGTCGTAAAACGCCATTTGCTGCAGCTGCGCATTCTTGTTACCGAGCTGGGTGAACAGGCCGCGCAACTCCTCTTGCACACGGCCCAAATGGCGGCCCAACAGACCGAGCTCGTCCTGCCTGCGCCATACAAACACCTGGCCCGGGCCGTCGTCCCGACTGTGGTCCAGCAAAGCGCTGGCGTGTTCTTTCAGTCGCTCGATAGGACGCAGCACGCGGGACACCAGCACCGGCATCAGCACCGCCAGAATGGCCAGCACCTGCAAGGCCACCAGCACCAGCATCTGGTCGCGCCGCGCCTGCAACAGGCCCTGGCCGTAAGAGGCGTCAAACCAGACCACCAGTGTGCCCAGGGGCTCCCCTGATCGGATCACACTTTGCGTGCGGCGGGTCAACCGGCCGGCGGACGTATCTTTGTCCAACGAGCCGGCAAAGTCCGGCCGGATGCGCTCCATCTCCGGGGTATTGGCCAGCCCGTCCTCGATACGTACCGCTACGACCTGCGGGCTCTCCAGCAAGCGGGCGGCTGCGGCATCCAGAGCCACGCGATCCACCACCCACATCGGCTCGGCAATAGACACACTGCCGATCTTCATCAGGGCAGTTTCACTCTGTGCCAGCAAGGCTTTCTGGGACTTTTCCGCCAGTTGTTGCTCGAGCGTGAGCAACAGAATCGCAGGCAGGGTCACGCCGATCACCACCACCAACATCATGGTGTAGCGCAGGGGCAAGCCCTCGCGGATTCGCAAGCGCAACTTCTTCCAGCTCAACGGAATGGATGCCAACGGAGTTACCCCGGGTTCAATGCTGGGCTGCACTCAAAACCGCTGGTCCAGCCAGCTGCGCATGGCGGCAAACACCGGTGTGGCATCTTTCTCGTTGAGGATCTCGTGGTACAGCGCATCAAAGCACACCGAGGTCACCTGGTCTTTGGGGGCCGCAGCCACAAAGTCACGGCTGCCCTGCGGGTTCACCAGACGATCATCCCCTGCATACATCAGCAAGGTGGGAACCTTCCATTGCGGGGCGGCAGCAACGGTAGCCGGCCCCTCGGTAGAGAAAAAGCGGGCCAGTCGGGCGGAGATGCGGTCATGCACCAGTGGGTCCGTGGTGTAGGCCTTCACCACGGCGGGGTCATGCGAAATGAAGGCGGGGTTCAGGCCATTGCCTACGCGCAGGTTGGGGGCGATTTTCGGCAACACCGCAACCAGGAATTTCTGGAAGGCATTCATGCCCGGATTCAGGGCAGGGGAGGACATGATGAGCGCCTCTACCTTGCGTAGACCTAAGGACACAAAGCGCCCGGTCACCAGACCGCCCATGCTGTGTCCCAACAGAATCAGCGGAGTGGCGGGTTCCAAGCGGGCACGTGTACTGTCGATGATGTCGGCCAGGTCATCCAGCATGCGGGTGTCGGAGGGCAGACTACCAGGCAAGCCGCTGCTTTCGCCGTGGCCGCACTGGTCGTAGCCGCGCACTGCAAAGCCCCAGGCATTGAGTTGTTGCGCGACATGGTCATAGCGTCCGGCATGCTCGCCCAGCCCGTGGACGATGAGCACAACGCCGCGGGGCGTCATGCCCGGCTCCAACGGCCAATCCTGGACGGCGAGGTTTTCGCCGTCGCTGGCGGTGAAGGTACTCAGAGTGGATTCAGAAGCCATGCTTTGCTACCGGTTCAAGGAAAACGGGAAATCACCTGTGCCACTGCGGCAGTGAGTTTTTTGGCATACGGCACATGCAAAAACTCATTCGGTCCATGGGCATTGCTCTTGGGGCCCAGCACACCACACACCATCATCTGTGCTTTCGGGAAGCCCTTGGACAGCATGTTCATGAGCGGGATCGTACCGCCCTGACCAATGTGGCCACAGGGCGCTCCGAAGTGCGCATTCGAAGCGTCATTCAATGCCGCATCGAACCAGGGCGCGGTATCCGGAGCATTCCAGCCGGTGGCGCTGGACAGCCCTTCAAACGTGACTTTGGCTTGATATGGCGCGTTGTCTTCCAAGAGCGTCTTCAACTCCTGGACGGCAGAAGCCGCCTCCACCAAAGGTGGCAGACGCAAGCTCAACTTGAACGCGGTGTAAGGCCGCAGCACGTTTCCGGCATTTTTGATGTCGGGAAAGCCATCTGCCCCGGTGACACTCAGCGTGGGCTGCCAAGTGCGCTTGAGCAAGGCCTCCAGCGGGTCCGAGGTGGTGGGCAACGCGAAGGTAGTGGCGCCACCGCAGTCATAGTGCGCCCAGGGAAAGCGCTTGAATAATTCATCACCCAGTATTCCGGCAGTCGCGCGCGCTTGCTGCATGCGCTCGGCAGGGACTTCGCAGTGGAAGTTGGCAGGCAACAAATGGCCGGTTTTGCTGTCCTCCAGGCGGTCCAACACCTGGCGCAGGATGCGGAAGCTCGAAGGCACGAGGCCACTAGCATCTCCCGAGTGAATGCCCTCGGTCAGGATTTCGACCTTCAAGACGCCGCTGGCCATGCCACGCAGGCTGTTGGTCAACCACAACTGGTCGTAATTGCCGGCTCCGGAGTCCAGGCACACCACCAGCCCCACATCACCCAAGCGGGGCTTGAGTGCGTCGACATAGTGGAGCAGGTCGTAAGAGCCACTTTCCTCGCAGGTCTCGATCAGGCCGACCACTCGCGGGTGACGCAGCTTCTGGTCTTTGAGCGCCTGCAGTGCGGCAATCGCCGCATAGGCAGCGTAGCCGTCGTCCGCGCCGCCACGGCCATACAGCTTGCCGTCCTCGTATTTGGGGGTCCAGGGCCCAAGGTCGTTGCGCCAACCTGAGAACTCCGGCTGCTTGTCCAAGTGGCCATACATGAGCACGGTTTCGCCGGATGCGGGTACCTCGCCCGCCTCACCACCACTGGCGGGTATTTCAAAAAAGATAACCGGAGTACGACCCTCGAGCCGGATGACCTCCAGCTGCAAGCCGGGAACTTTCTGGGCCTCGATCCACTGGGCGGTATTGCGCACCACGGTGTCCAGCAAACCGGCCTCCGACCATTGCGCGTCAAACATCGGCGACTTGGCCGGAATACGGATGTACTCCTCCAAACGATGGACGATGTCCGTGTCCCAGGCAGCACTGACGTGCTCAAGGGCCTGGGCGGTATTGAATACAGAGGATGGAACGCGGGCGTTCATGGGGCTCCTGATACAGATTCGGCGCGGGGCATCCATCATGCCATGCGCAGCCTGAATCTTGCTGGAGGCTTACCCGCAGTCGACTGCTTTAACGTGCCAATTTGTACACAGAAGTGCCGGCCCGCAGGTTGGGAAGAAAGCGGACCGTCTGACCATCCTGCAAACCAAAGCTGTCCAACACGCGCAAACCATTGCGCTGCGCCAGAACAGCCAGGTCCGCATGGGTGCCGACGCGGATGTTGGGCGTGTCGTACCACTGGTAGGGCAATCGCTTGGTCACGGGCATGCGCCCTTGCAAAATGCTCAGGCGGTTGGGCCAATGGGCAAAGTTGGGGAAGGCCACAATGCCCACCCGTCCGACACGTGCCGTCTCAATCAACATGGTTTCGGCATTGCGCAAGTGCTGCAGGGTGTCGATCTGCAACACCACATCGAAGCTGGCGTCCTCAAACACTGTAAGCCCCTGGTCGAGGTTGAGCTGCAGCACATTCACGCCGCGTTTGACACAAGCCAGCACATTGGCATCGTCCAGCTCCACGCCGTAGCCGCTGCAGCCCCGCTCGCGCTGCAGGTAGTCCAGCATCGCGCCGTCGCCGCAACCCAGGTCGAGCACCCGCGAACCTTGAGGCACCAAACTGGCAATCGCGTGCAAGGTATTCAAGTCGGTCATGCCGCCACCTCCAAACCCGTGGAAATGCTATCAAAATAAGAGCGCATCACGCTCATGTAACGGGCGTCATCGAGCAAAAAGGCGTCATGACCGTGGGGTGCATCGATTTCAGCGTAACTGACCTCGCGCTTGTTATCCAACAAGGCCTTCACCACCTCGCGGCTGCGTTTGGGGCTGAAGCGCCAATCGGTCGTAAAGCTCACCAGCAAAAACTTGGCGCGGGTTCGGGCCAGGGCCCGGCTCAAGTCCCCGCCAAAGGCTTTGGCCGGGTCAAAGTAGTCCAGAGCGCGGGTGATCAGCAGATACGTGTTGGCATCAAAGTACTCCGCAAACTTGTCACCCTGGTAGCGCAGATAGCTCTCGATCTGGAACTCCACGTCCTGCGTGCTGTACTTGTAGCCGTTGGCGCTGGCCAGCACGGCGTCTTTGAGCTCGCGGCCAAACTTCTCGTTCATCACGTCGTCGCTCAAGTACGTGATGTGGCCGATCATGCGGGCGATGCGCAGGCCTCGCTTGGGGATGACGCCATGCTCGTAAAAATGACCGCCATGAAAGTCGGGATCGGTCACGATGGCGCGGCGCGCAACTTCATTGAACGCAATATTCTCAGCCGTGAGGTTGGGCGCACTGGCCACCACCACCGCATGCCGCATGCGCTCGGGGTATTGCAGCGTCCAGCTCAGGGCTTGCATCCCGCCCAAGCTGCCACCCAAAACCGCGGCCAAGGTCTCGATACCCATCGCGTCCAACAATTTCGCTTGGGCGTTCACCCAATCTTCGACGGTGACCACGGGAAAGTCCGCGCCATAGACCTTGCCCGTGTCGGGGTGGGTGTGCATGGGGCCGGTGGAGCCGAAACAGGAGCCGAGGTTGTTGACGCCGATGACGAAAAACTTGTCCGTATCCACCGACTTGCCCGGGCCGATCATGTTGTCCCACCAGCCTTCGGACTTGTCCTGCCCCTCGTAAACGCCCGCGACATGGTGCGAAGCGTTCAGGGCATGGCAGACCAGCACCGCATTGGACTTGTCGGCGTTGAGCGTGCCGTAGGTCTCGTAACTCAAGGAATAGCCGTGGATGGACTCCCCGCTTTGCAGCAGCAAAGGGGTATCAAAGCGCATGGTTTGGGGCGTGGCAATCAGCATAAAAACAAAACCCGGCAGCGCTAAACGCGGGCCGGGTTGCTGTGCCTTAAGGCGGGTCCGTGTTTAGCTGAATTTATTAAGCGCCCGCAAGCTGGAGCAAATTGGCGCTGTGGGTGGCGAGTATAGCAAGGGACGCCTTTTTCGGGGTCCATCGCATAACCGTGCACCAGCTTGGAATGCCTGGCGTGTTTTTTGCTTTATTTTGGTGCGCAAAGCCATTTTTCGATGGTTTTGCACCAATCAAAAGCATTTAACGACCAAAGGACTCGTATGGAAGCACTAAAACAGGGCGCGGATGCCTTGTTCATTTTGTTGGGCGCAATCATGGTGCTGGCCATGCACGCCGGTTTTGCCTTTCTGGAACTCGGCACCGTACGCCGCAAGAACCAGGTGAACGCGTTGGTCAAGATCCTGGTGGACTTCTCGGTGTCTACGGTGGTGTATTTCGTGGTCGGGTACGCGGTGGCCTACGGCACCACCTTCTTTGTCGGTGCCGAGCAACTGGCCGCCAAGAACGGCTACGAGTTGGTGAAGTTCTTCTTCCTGCTGACCTTTGCCGCTGCCATTCCCGCCATCATTTCGGGCGGCATTGCCGAGCGGGCCAAGTTCTGGCCGCAGCTCATTGCCACGGCCGTCATCGTCGGTGTGGTCTACCCCTTCTTTGAAGGCATTGTCTGGAACCAGCATTTCGGCGTGCAAGCCTGGATCAAGGCGCTTACCGGCGATGAGTTTCACGACTTTGCCGGTAGCGTGGTGGTGCACGCCGTGGGCGGTTGGATCGCTTTGGGTGCCGTGCTCTTGCTGGGTGCACGGAGTAACCGCTATCGCAAAGATGGCGCCATGTCGGCCCACCCGCCCAGCAGCACTCCTTTCCTCGCCTTGGGCGCGTGGATTTTGATCGTGGGCTGGTTCGGCTTCAACGTGATGAGCGCACAGCTGCTAGACAAAATGTCCGGCCTGGTGGCGGTGAACTCGTTGATGGCCATGGTGGGCGGCACGCTGGTAGCCCTGCTCATGGGCAAAAACGACCCCGGCTTTGTGCACAACGGCCCGCTGGCCGGTCTGGTAGCCGTGTGCGCCGGTTCCGACCTCATGCACCCGCTGGGCGCACTGGTGGTGGGCGGTGTGGCAGGCGCCATTTTTGTAGTGATGTTCACCCTGACCCAGAACAAATGGAAGATTGACGACGTGCTGGGCGTGTGGCCGCTGCACGGCCTATGCGGCACTTGGGGTGGCATTGCAGCAGGCATTTTCGGTAGCACTGCCCTCGGCGGCTTGGGTGGCGTCAACTTCATGGCCCAGCTCATCGGCACTGCCATGGGCGTGGCATGGGCAGCCGCGGCGGGCTTTGTCGTTTACGGACTGCTCAAGGCTACCGTCGGCCTGCGCATGAGCCAGGAAGAGGAGTACGACGGCGCGGACCTCTCCATTCACAAAATCAGCGCATCGCCGGAGCGGGAAGCCAACTGGTAGTCGTACCGCAAAAGCGGATAGCTATGCTTTTCATAGCTACCCGCGCATATTCAATGGGCGCTAGCGCCCATTTTTATTAATAATCCGATCTGCCGCCCATGCACCCGGGCCATACAAAGCCAGAGTCAGCAACAACACACCCCAGGTGATGTGCTGCTGCAGCGCAGCGGGCGCAATCTCGCTCAGGGACAGCACCGCCATCACGTTGACCACACTCAGGCCCAAGGCCGCAAACCGGCCCCCCAAGCCCAAGACCAACAAGACCGGCAATACGAGCTCACCCGCAGTGCCCATCCAGGCTGCCAGCTCCGGAGGCAGCAGGGGCACGTGGTATTCGTCCATGAACAATGACAGTGTGATGTCCCAGTCACGCAGCTTGGTCAAGCCGGAAGAGAAAAATGCGTTCGCGACATACAGCCGCGCCAGCAACGCAGCAGGCGCTTGCAATGCATCCAGTACACGGTGACCGCTTGCCACAAGCGTGGCAAAGCGCGTGAGCCAATGCCCGCCACAGGCGCGGGATGAGGTTGCCAATAGAGATTTCATACAGACTCTTTTCAAACACAGAACAGGGCGATCACTCGCCGGAATACACCGCCAACAACAAGCCGCTTTGAACAGCCACGGTCAGCCACTGCGAAACATCCAGATGGGGCACGTCGTTCAAGGCCTGACCCAGGCTGCGGCCTTCTAGCAGGGCGTGAAGGAGCGCAGCCTCCCCCTCCAAGGCCACACGCACACAGGGCTTGAACCCCTGCCGCCAGACCACTGCATCCTCGCCCGCACGGGCTTGCAACAAACGACCGACCTCTTCAAAGCTGGGGCCGTTCTCACCATGCGCCGCATGGAGGGTGGCAACCGGCCAATCACTGCACTGCACAGCGGTACCGGGCGCCAAGCGTAAGCACAACATGCCGGGGTCCTGGGTGCTCAATAGCGTCAAGGTATTTAGGTCCGGGGTCGCGTCTTCCAGCGTGGCCATGCTGTGCAGGGCCCATTCCAAACGCGCCACATCGGGGAGAAAAGGCGTGTCCTGCAGCTGGCTGCTGCTCGCCATAAAGGCAGCCAGGCTTTCGCCCCATTGCGCCACATCGCCGCGCACAGGGGGGTGGGCATGCCAGTAGGCACGGGCCAGATCCCCCATGCTTTCCACGCCTAATAGTTGGGTTAATACTGGATAAGCGGCCTGCAGCGCGCGTTCTGCCAGCGCATGCGCATTGGATTGATAGGCTTTCAGGCCTCTGGCGCCCGGGTCCATTGCGCAGGCAGCTATGTTTTTCATAGCATTTTCCGCAGGCCAATCGAAAAGCGCTGCCACCAACGCTTGTTGTTGCTGTGCCAGGGTGCTCATGTGTCGCACGCCTCGGCTGGCTGCAAGGCGGCTTGAGCCCTCTGGCGCGCCAAGTCGGCTTCACCCAGCAGCACTTCCAAGGCTGGCACGTCGGTGTCCCACTCCATCAGTGTAGGCACCGCGCCAAAGCGCCGGATGGCATGGCGGTAGACCGCCCACACCGCGTCGGAGACTCGGCTTCCGTGGTCGTCGATCACGATGTGGCCGTGCGCGTCATTCACCTCGCAATGGCCGGCCACATGCAGCTCGCCCACCGAAGCGGGGTCGATGGCATCCAGCCACGCACAGCAAGCGGCCACCGGATCGCGGGCATCGCCTTGCAGTTGTGCGTTCAGGGCATTGACGTAGATGTTGTTCACATCGACCAGTAACTCGCAGCCGGTACGTCGGGCCAAGGCATTGAGGAAATCCGGCTCAGACCATTCCTGCTCGCCCGGCACCGGACGCCACTGAAGATAGGCCGACAGGTTTTCCACCATGAAGCGACGCTGCAAGCGGTCTTGCACACGCTGCACGTTGGAACAGAGCGTGTCCAGCGCTTCGTCACTGAACGGCAATGGCAGAAGGTCGGCAGCATGCACCATGGCGACCGAACCCCATGGCGCGCGGGCAAAGCTGGCATGGTCGCTGACCCTGACCGGGTCGATGCGGCGTACCAGTGCCTCCAATTGGTCCAGATGCCAAGAGTCCAGCCCCGCGCCCGATCCTAATGAGAGGCCCACGCCGTGCAGACTGACCGGATACATGGCACGCCCCTGTTCCAACACAGCCAGGCTGGCGCCACCGCGGGCAAAAAAATTCTCGGAGTGGACTTCCAGAAAGTCCAGCGAAGCTTGCTGTTGCAGCAGCTGCGCGTAATGAGGGTGCCGCCACCCGATACCGGCCTGAATGTCGCCGGACAACGCCGGGGCATGTGGTGCTTGCATGAGCGGGTATGCGTGGGGGCGGACTTGGAAATGCAATCGATGCGGAATTACATCTTGGGCGCCATCAGGCTGCCCTTCATTTTTTCGCAGGTGCCTTTGGCCACATATTTCCATTCGCCTTTGTCCATGTCCACTTTGGACTGGCCGGCACACGAGTGGGTACCGGAAGCGTTTGCGCAGTCGTTTTGACCGGCCTTGGCGATGCCGAAGCATTTCTCTTTTTCCTGGGCGGCAACGGGGGCAGACGCCAGGGTGAGGGACATCAGGGTGGCAGCGGTAGCGGCAAGCAGGGCACGTTGGTTCATGTCGAAACTCCTTGAGTAATTGCATCAATGAAAACAACCATTCAGCGTCCGGTGCGGTGCGCTCCAGCGCTGTGGTTGACGTTTAGTCCTGCTGCCAGGTGCTTTCTTACACTCCTCGCAAAAAAAATACAAAACTCGCCCAGTACACTGCGCATCACACTCCGCGAGCACGCCATGACCCGCTACGAAGACCAGGTCGCAGAACATCGCGACTATCTGTACAAATTCGCCCGCTTGCAACTGCGCAATGAAGCGTGGGCCGAAGATGCTGTCTCAGAAACCCTGCTGGCAGCGCTGGCCAAACCGCAAGCATTCGACAACCGGTCGCAGCTCAAAACCTGGCTGGTTGGCATCCTCAAACACAAGGTCGTGGACGCATTGCGCCACCACGGCCGCGAAGTCACGGGGGTGGGCAGTTCGGAGGATGAAGATACAGATCCGCTGGAGCTGCTGAACTTCAAGGCGGATGGGCACTTTGTGGAAACACCTGCGGATTGGGGCAACCCGGAACAGCAAACCAGCAGCCGGCAGTTCTTTGAAATTCTGGAAGCCTGCACGGAAAAGCTACCCGCCGTGCAAGGGCGGCTGTTCCTGATGCGCGAATGGCTGGAGTTGTCTAGCGAAGAAATTTGTAAGGAACTCGATCTGACACCGACGAATCTCTACGTCCAACTCCACCGTGCCCGCTTGAGGCTCAGGGAATGTCTTGAAATGAATTGGTTCCAGAAAGCAGGTGCCTTGTGAAGCTGCTGCGCCGTACATGCAAAGAAGCGACCGCCTTGATGGTGGCGAGGGAAGATCGCGCCTTGCCGATGGTGGATCGTGTGGCTTTGTATTTCCATCTCGCAGCCTGCAAAGCCTGCCCCCGCTTTGAAAAGCAGATGCTGACCCTGCGCAACAGCATGCGCCAGTGGCGCCATTACAGCGAAAACGATGCCGATTCTGCCGGCTAACCTGAAAAAACAAGAAAAACTAGGATTCCTCAACAAAGTAACGCATAATGGTTTGGCATTGCCGAAATATCGGTGTGCAAGTTTGCGGTGATTAGTCAGTTTCGCGTCTGCTTTAAGTCTTCAATGGTTTGTTGATTGCGGTTAAGGACTCCATCGCGTTTTGAGTTATTTTGAGGAGTCCATCCATGGGCAACAAACTTTACGTAGGCAACCTGCCTTATTCTTTCCGTGACGAAGACCTGCAACAAGCGTTTTCCCAGCACGGTTCCGTTTCCAGCGCCAAAGTCATGATGGAACGCGACACCGGTCGCTCCAAGGGCTTCGGCTTTGTGGAAATGGGCAGCGATGCTGAAGCACAAACTGCTATCAGCGCCATGAACGGTCAACAGTTCGGCGGCCGCGGTTTGGTCGTGAACGAAGCACGTCCCATGGAGCCACGTCCTCCCCGTTCCGGCGGCTTCGGCGGCGGCGCTGGTGGTGGCGGTGGCTACGGCGGCGGCGGCCGTTCCGGTGGTGGCGGCTTCGGCGGCGGTGGCCGTTCCGGTGGCGGCGGCTACGGTGGCGGCGGTGACCGCTCCGGTGGCGGCGGCTACGGCGGTGGCCGTTCCAGCTACTAAGCCAAGAACTGCTTCTGCAGATCAAAAAAGGGACCTTCGGGTCCCTTTTGTTTTGCTTGTCTCACGCGTCGGTTACGCCTCATCGATGCGACGCTTGCGGGGGCGCCCCGCCAAAGCTTTGTCAAACAAGGCATCCGGCAAAGCTCGCAATAGCCTGGCCACCCAACCCATCTGCCATGGAATCACACGATAACGCACACCCTGCGTGATAGTGGCAAATGCCCGCTGCGCGAAAGCATCGGCAGTCATCAAAAAGGGCATGGAGTACCGGTTCTGGCGGGTCAAAGGCGTGTCGATGTAACCGGGGCAAATGGTGACAACCTTGACTCCGCTGGCACTCAGTTCTCCGCGCAGTGATTCGCAATAGGCAATCACGGCCGCCTTGCTTGCACAGTAGGCTCCGTGCCCGGGCAAGCCACGGATGCCGGCCACACTGCCTATTCCGACCAGCCGGCCCGAACCGCGCTGTTCCATGGCAGCTATGAAGGGATGGAAGGTCGCCGCCAGACCGATGTTGTTAGTGGCAAAGGTCCGTTGCATGACATCAATATCACCACGAATGCCCGTATCCATACCGATGCTGATGCCCGCATTGGCCACGACTACGTCCGGTACGCCTTGGGCACTCAAACAGGCACGACCCGCAGCCACAATGCTGTCGGTATCCGCTACATCTGCGCTATAGACCTTGAAGCGCTGTAAATCCAACCGTTCTGCGGTCGCCCAGCGTTCAATCTCGGCGGTTCGCCTCGCCACCAATGCCAGCGAATAGCCTGCGTCATAAAAGCGTTTGGCCAAAGCCTGGCCGATTCCGCTGGAAGCGCCGGTAATGAAAATAAGCGGTGGCATAAATTTCCTTGAAAACTGACCTAGCGTGTAGCCGGAATCAAGGTGCCACGAACGCGACCTTGAAGCCGAATTACCTGTTGGACATTGTCATAGTCCATGGCATCTGCGGTGAAGACATCTTTGCCGCGCCGCAATTCAACCGGCTTGTTCGACTTCACTTGCTCAGTGTCCATGAAGGCATGCAAGAACTCACCCCGGTATTCTGTTCGTACCTGTTCCGGATTGTTCTTGCTTGCCGGTACCGCTTCGCGCACCACGACCGCATTTCCAATGAGCTGCACCTCAGAGCCGTCCTCATTGGTCAGGCCGCGGTTGGCAGTTGCGGTAGTGAGCCGACCCTTGGCATCAAAAGATCGGATTCGAATGGCGTCTATCTCCAGCCATTGGGTGTCGGGATAATGGCGAGCCACGTCGCCCATCACCTCTGATCGGAGCTTGCCCGCAGGATCGAAGGACTTCACGCTGAAGCCATGCATAAAGTAATCCGGTTCATGGCCACGTACCCTTTCAGGTGCATTGGGTTCAACTACCGGTGTACTACGAACCAACCAATAGGTTCCCAGCGCCAACACCCCCATCACCAGAACGGGGAGGTACAGCATCAGCCGTTCCCAAGCACCGTAGAAAAAATTTTTCACGAAAGATACGGCTCTAAAAGATCCACATAGCGACCACTGGCCACCATCAACAGATCACAGACCTCCCGGACTGCCCCGTTTCCGCCGGCAGTACGAGTGATGTAGTGAGCGCGACCGCTGACCTCCACATGCGCATTCAGTGGCGCCGCTGCAAATGCACAACGCAACATCATGGGCAAGTCCGGCCAATCGTCGCCCATGGCGGCAGCCTGCTCCCAGCCCAAGCCCAATGCGTTCAGGATTTCTTGCGCTGCTGGATGCTTGTCTTCAGTGCCGAAACGGGCCTGTTCGATGCCCAGGGCTTGGAGGCGCAGCCGCAGGGCGGGCGAATCCCGGCCGGTCACCACCGCGGGCGTAATTCCAGCCTTTTGCAGCAACTTGAGGCCATGGCCGTCCAAGGTGTTGAAACGTTTGCTGGTCTCTCCCTCCGCTGTAAAGTGCAATCCGCCATCTGTGAGAACACCATCCACATCAAGAAAAAGAACGCGGATGTTCTGCGCTTTCAGCAGCAGATCCGGCGGGAAATTCAGCAGTGGTTTCATCAAATCACCTTGGCCCGCATCAAATCATTGCTATTGATGGCACCGCATAAGCGCCCGGCATCGTCTACCACCAACACGCTGGTAATGCGGCGGGCTTCCATCAGGTCAGCCGCGTCAACCGCCAAAGCATGGGCCGGGATGGTGCAAGGATTGGCGTGCATAACATCCATCGCTGTCTTAGCGCGTAAATCAGTCCCTTGCTCCACCAACCTGCGTAAGTCTCCGTCGGTAAAGATGCCCATCAAAGTCTCGTCTTCGGTCACTACCGCGGTAGCGCCCAAGCCCTTCGCGCTCATTTCGCGCATCAGTTCGCTGAATGTCGCAGTGGGCCATACGCGCGGAATGGCATCCCCACTCCGCATGACGTCCGACACATGGGTCAGCAGTTTGCGCCCTAATGCACCACCAGGATGAGAGCGGGCAAAGTCCTCTGCGCGGAAGCCCCTAGCGTCCAGCAGAGCCACGGCCAGGGCATCGCCCATGGCCAGTTGTGCTGTCGTGCTCGCTGTAGGCGCGAGATTCAGGGGGCAGGCCTCTTTACTCACCGCGGTGTCGATCCAGAAATCGGCATGCTGGGCCATGGTGCTACGTGCATTGCCTGTCATGGCGACCAACGGTACTCCCAAGCGTTTGAGTACCGGAAGAATTGCCGCAACTTCCTGGGACTCTCCGCTGTTGGAAATCATGAGCACCAGATCTGCATCCGTCACCATGCCCAGATCACCGTGACTGGCCTCAGCAGGGTGCACAAACATGGCGGGGGTACCGGTGGATGCAAGAGTAGCTGCAATCTTGCGACCCACATGACCGCTTTTGCCCATCCCCATGACCACCACGCGCCCCGAGATCGTCAACACCCGTTCCACCGTCCTCACAAAGCCTTCACCAAGACGGCTTTTCAGCCCCTGAACGGCTGCAGCTTCGATGTCGAAGGTTTCGTTGGCGAGGGCAATGGCGCGCTGCGCATCAAAGCTGGATGCAATGAGGGAAGGTACTGTCATCCGAGCATTTTATAGAGCGCATGTCTCTTGCTAGTATCCGCCTATGACCGGTTTAGAAATCACCCTGCTTTACCTCCTCGCCGCCGTGCTGGGAGTGGTGATTTGCCGCACATTGAAATTGCCGCCCATGCTGGGCTATCTGGCTGTCGGCGTGGTGATTGGTCCCAATGCCCTCGCGTTGTCCCAAAACTCCGAGGCCGTGCGGCACTTGGGGGAATTCGGCGTCGTATTTCTGATGTTTGTGATCGGGCTGGAGTTCAATTTGCCGCGTCTACGGGCGATGCGCCAGCACGTGTTTGGCTTGGGGCTTTTGCAGGTGGCGCTAACCATGTTACTGGCCACGGGGCTCATGCTCGGCCTGTCTATCTGGCTGTCAGGCGCTTGGCATCTGGGTTGGCAAGCGGCGCTGGCCCTGTCCAGTGCGCTGGCCATGAGCAGCACTGCGATTGTGGTGAAGCTGATGGTGGAGCGGCTGGAAATGGAATCTGAACACGGAAAACGCGTGATGGGCGTTTTGCTGTTTCAGGATTTGGCCGTGGTACCACTGCTGGTGCTGATTCCCGCCCTCAGCGCATCGGGGGAGCGCTTGATGGAAGCGTTGGCGCTCGCAGCCTTCAAAGCTACAGTGCTAGTCACCGTTTTGCTGGTGGGCGGGCAGCATGTCATGCGCCGCTGGCTGACGGTCGTGGTGCGCCGCAAGAGCGATGAGCTGTTTGTACTCAATCTACTGCTGATCACGCTGGGCCTCTCCTGGCTGACGGAGTTGGCTGGCTTGAGCCTGGCCTTAGGCGCCTTCATTGCGGGCATGCTGATTTCCGAGACGGAATACAAGCACCAGGTGGAAACCGACATCCGGCCGTTCCACGACGTACTGCTGGGGCTTTTCTTTATCAGTATCGGGATGCTGCTGGATTGGCGCTTGGTCCTGGAGCGCTGGCCACTGGTTTTGCTGCTGCTGGTGGTACCTACCCTCTTCAAGGCCGCCCTGGTAGCGCTGATTGCAAGAGGCCTTGGCGCGACAGCGGGCGTGTCTTTGCGTACGGGCCTCTATCTTGCACAAGCCGGTGAGTTTGGCTTTGTGCTGCTGACACTGGCCCAGAAAAATGCCTTGGTCCCCCCCGAGCTGTTGAATCCCATCCTGGCAGGCATGGTGCTATCGATGTTGGCGACCCCCTTCATCATCATGAATGCCAACCGTATCGTCATGAAACTGGTCAGCAGCGAGTGGCTGCAGCAATCCCTGCAAATGACGACGATTGCGCGCAAGTCCATCAACGCCAACCAGCACGTCATCATTTGCGGCTACGGGCGCTGCGGCCAGAATCTGGCACGCATGCTGGAGGGCGAAGGGATACCTTATATGGCGCTGGACCTTGACCCGGATCGGGTACGCCAGGCTGCAGCAGCAGGGGATTCCGTAGTGTTCGGAGACGCAGCCCGCTTGCAAGCCCTGATGGCGGCCGGTCTTGCGCGAGCCAGCGCCGTGGTCATCACTTATCTGGATACCAATGGCGCCCTCAAGGTACTTGCCAATACCCGTTCACACGCGCCACAGGTACCTGTCATTGTTCGCACCCAGGATGACCAGAATCTGGAAAAGCTGCAGGAAGCTGGCGCCACTGAAGTGGTTCCCGAGGCCATCGAGGGCTCACTCATGCTCGCCAGCCATGCGCTTGCACTGGTGGGTGTGCCTATGCGACGGGTGATCCGCATCGTGCAGGATCAGCGTGATGCTCGGTACAACCTCTTGCGCGGTTTCTTCCACGGTGCGGATGACAACTCTGTCGACGAGCTGCAGAACGAACGGCTGGCCACCGTGAGTCTGCCCATGGGGACGAAATCTGCCGGGAAGTTGATAGGTGATTTCGGTCTGGAACGCTTGGGTGTACGTTTGGTAAGTTTGCGACGTGCGGATGGCAAAACTGTCTCACCCGATGCGCAGACTCGCCTTATGGCGGGTGATACCCTGGTCCTGAGCGGCAAGGCCGTCGAGTTGGCAAGTGCTGAGCAAAAACTGCTCAAAGGTGCTTAATCTTATCGACGCTTCGGCGCACAATAGCGCGGCGCCACTCTGGCGCCTTTTCTTTGAATTCCTATGCAACACCTCAGCATCAATCAGTACCTCCGTGACCATATCCGCACTGTCCCCGACTGGCCTACGCCAGGCGTGCAGTTCCGTGACATCACGCCGCTTCTGCAGGATGCCAAGGTTTTCCGGGTGTTGATTGACGCCTTTGTGCACCGCTACATGGACCCCACCATGCGACCGGACGTAGTGGCCGGACTTGACGCGCGCGGTTTCATCCTCGGGGCCGTGGTGGCCTACGAATTGAATATCGGTTTCGTCCCCATCCGCAAGAAAGGTAAGTTGCCTTTCACCACGGTTGAAGAAACCTACGAGCTGGAGTACGGCAGCGCCACTGTGGAGCTCCATACCGACGCAGTGAAAAAGGGCGACCGCGTGCTGCTGATTGACGACTTGATCGCCACCGGAGGGACCATGATGGCAGGCAA
Organism: Curvibacter sp. Hmag1.1; assembly: GCF_059769165.1. NCBI lineage: Bacteria > Pseudomonadati > Pseudomonadota > Betaproteobacteria > Burkholderiales > Comamonadaceae > Curvibacter > Curvibacter sp. Hmag1.1. The sequence goes on along the minus strand of NZ_JBMBGX010000002.1, from coordinate 2,086,825 downwards.
GAAGTTGCTGGAGCGTTTGGGTGCGCACGTCATGGAAGGCGCCGCCATTGTGGACTTGCCGGAATTAGGCGGATCCGACAAGCTGCGGGAAGCCGGTCTGCCTTTGTTCACCTTGGTGGATTTCGCAGGTCACTGAGCTGCGAAATCGGCGTCGCCCTCAGTTCAACTCGCCGTACTGGGTGCCACTGAGGGGAGATTGGCGTTCGTCAATCTCGGTATCCGCAAATCGGGATGGCTGTGGATTGCGACGGGATGACTTCATGATCTCGCCAGGCGCCGACAACTTGGCCGGGGCCGGCACCGACGCCAGCGCCTGCTTGAACGCGGCAACCTCCGAGGGTTGCAGAGGTTCAAATCGACGGGGTGTCGGTAGCGTACGGACATGATCGTCCTGCGTATGCGACAGGCTGGAGCTCACATGCTCATTCACGCGCCAGTAGACAGCCGTCACCAACAGGTCATGGCGGGTTTTGGCAATTTTGGCGATGTGTGTCTCGATGCCAGCCAAGCGGGCGGGGTCGCTCACATTGCGGGCCGCCATATCCATCATGATCAGGTACTGGCGCCCGCGAGAGTCCAATGACAGCACCTTGAACTTGTAGCTGCTCGACAGCATGCCGGCGCCCGTCATCGATTCGCGCACCACGGCGTACAACAACTCTCGCCGCTCAAGCCGCTCACTGCGGCGGGCAGACGTCATTCCCGATGACGCGCCTGAAGCAGATTTGCTCCGGCCATGGCGCGCAGAGACTCGATCTCCATCCATCTGGTCGAGACCTGAGTGACGGGTGCCGAGCGTGTTATTGGAACTCGTCCGAGTAAACCAGCTGAATAGTGACATAGGTGAGTGACTCCTGTGCGACGCCAGAGTGTAGTGCAGGCTATTTGCCGATACAAAATTTTGAAAAGATGACACCCAGCAGGTCATCCGCGCCGAATTCGCCGGTAATGCTGTTCAGGGCATTCTGACCAAGCCGGAGTTCTTCTGCCAACAGGTCCAAGGCAGCACTACCGGAGGCCAGCAATTCCGACGCCATGTCCAAATGCTGACCCACCAGATGCAAGGCCTGTACATGGCGTTGGCGGGCCATGAAAGCGCCACTCTGTGCGGGTTGCCACCCTGCCGCTGTGAGCAAGTTTTGCCTCAACGCATCGAGGCCAACGCCGGTCTTGGCAGAGAGAAAGATGCCCTCCAAACCAGTTTCCGGAGTCGCTGCGTCAGACTTGTTCCAGACATGGATCACCGGTATGGATGCAGGCAGTTTTTCTGCGATAGCGCCCGCTATATCTGCGTCAGCTGCTATGTATTCAATAGCAGAACTACGTGTCAAATCATGCAGGAACAGGACGGCGTCTGCGGCTTCAATAGCCTGCCAGGCCCGTTCGATTCCGATTTTTTCCACGGCGTCATCACTGGCACGCAAACCGGCCGTGTCGATGATGTGAAGAGGCACGCCTTCGATTTGGATCGTCTCCTGCACCTTGTCGCGCGTAGTACCTGCGATGGGGGTCACGATGGCCAATTCAGCACCCGCCAAGGCATTCAAGAGAGATGACTTGCCGGCGTTCGGTTGCCCGGCAATGACCACCTTCAAACCTTCGCGGAGCAAAGCTCCTTGGGTCGCTTTGGCCAGCACCTGTTGGAGAGCTTGTTGCAAGCGTTGCAACTGCCCAACCGCGTCCGCTTTCTGCAGAAAGTCAATTTCCTCTTCGGGGAAATCGAGCGTCGCCTCTACCAGCATGCGCAAGTGAATGAGCGCATCCCGCAAGATGCCGATTTCCTTGGAGAAGGCGCCGGACAAAGACTGGCTGGCACTGCGTGCTGCCGCTTCCGTGCTTGCGTCGATGAGATCGGCGATGGCCTCTGCCTGGGCCAGATCGAGCTTGTTGTTCAGGAAGGCACGTTGGGTGAACTCGCCCGCCTCGGCAATGCGCAAACCAGGCAACAGAACGCTTGAGACGCCCTCTGTTTGCACACTGTTTGCCAGTGCAAGACAGCGGGCGACCAGCAACTGCAACACCACAGGCCCGCCATGAGCCTGGAGTTCCAGTACGTCTTCACCTGTGAAGGAATGGGGGCCCGGAAAAAACAAGGCCAGCCCATGGTCAATAGGCTGGCCTTTTTCGTCAGGGAAAGGGAGATAGGTCGCTTCTCGCGGCCGCAAGGCTTTGCCCAGCAGCGCCTGCGTGAAAGCGCCAAGACTCTTTCCACTCAACCTCACGATACCGACAGCACCGCGGCCGGAGGCCGTGGCGATGGCGGCAATGGGGTCAGAGTGACGTGACAGCACGCGCGACCGGCCCTTTTACTTGAACTTGGGCAGGTTGAACTGGGGTGGCACACCCATGCGGGTGTTGATGATCCACTGCTGCGCAATCGACAGAATGTTGTTGGTAATCCAGTACAGCACCAAACCGGACGGGAAGAAGAAGAACATGACGCTGAAGGCCAACGGCATGATCCACATCATCTTGGCTTGCAGGGGGTCCGGTGGCGCAGGGTTGAGCGCCGTCTGCAGCAGGGTCGTCAAAGTCATGACAACCGGCAGGATGAAATAAGGATCCGGCGATGACAAGTCATGAATCCACATGACCCATGGCGCATTGCGCATTTCCACACTGGACAGGAGCACCCAGTACAAGGCGATGAACACAGGAATCTGGATCATGATGGGGAAGCAGCCACCCATGGGATTGACCTTTTCCTCGCGGTAGATCTTCATCATTTCCTGCTGCATCTGCTGCGGATTGTCCTTGAGGCGCTCACGCATTTCCATGATGCGCGGGTTCACCGCCTTCATCTTGGCCATGCTGGCGTACGCCTTGGCATTGAGCCAGTAGAACGCGATTTTCAACAGCAGCACCAGGGCCACGATGGACCATCCCCAGTTCTGGATGAAGCTGTGCAGCTTGTCGAGCAACCAGTACAAGGGCTTGGCCAGAATGGTCAACCAGCCGTAGTCTTTCACCAGCTCCATGCCGGGTGCCAAAGCCTCGAGTTTTTTCTCCTCTTGGGGACCGACAAACAGTTTGGCCTCTACGGCCTTGGTTTGACCGGGGGCCACGGCTTCCAGCGGCGTGATCATGGTGGCGCGGTAGCAGCAATCAGCGACGGTCGCACCCACATCTTTGGCATCCAGAGAGAAGGTCCGCTTCTCGTCCGCTGGCAAGATCCAGGCACTGGCAAAGTAGTGCTGCACCATGGCGATATAGCCATTGGAGCTTTCTTTCTCAAAGTCAGCGTTCCCTTTTTTAATAGCGCTGAACTCCACCTTCTGGTACTTTTTAAGGTCGGTATAGACCGCAGGGCCTGTGAAGGTGGAATAGAACGAGGACTCGCCGGCAGGCTTGTTGCCGTCACGTACCAGCTGCAAATACAACTGAGGGTTCAGTGCAGTTGCACCGGTATTGACGACTTCGTGCTTGACCGCAATGTCATATGCACCACGGCGCAAGGTGTAAGTCTTCACCAGCTTGATGCCACCAGTGTCTTGTGAGGTGAAAACAATCTTGAGCTCGTCCTGCCCATCTTTGAGCGACTTGTCACCACTTACTGCCATGACCGACTTATGGGTCGGAAAGCTGTCAGGCGCAGCGCCACCGATCAGTCCAGTTTGGGCTTGGTAGTAACGGTCTTTGGTGTCGTCCAGCAACACGAAATTGCGGGACTTGTCGTTGGAATCAAGGTACTGCAGGAATTCAGAACGAACCAGCGAACCACCCAGAGTGTCAAACGTCAGTTTGAGCACATCGGTGCTGACCTCAAAGCGCTCAGACGCCAGGGCTGGAGCCGATGTGGAGACCGGTGCCTGCCCTGCCGCTACTGGTGCAACAGGTACGCCGGCCGAAGCACTCACCGCGGGAGCCGGAGCTGAGGCCGCTTTTTGTGCAGGGTTAGGGAAGAAAGTGGCTTGCTTTCCATTGTGGATCTGCCACTGGTCCCACAAGAGAACCATGGAGAACCCAAAGATCACCCACAAAATGGTGCGGCGAATATCGTTCATGAAGACTTCTTCTCAGAGGGGGATTGAATCAAGCGACTGAACAGTCGCGGCGCATTCTCAGGCACGGGATCGTGCCCACCCGCGCACCACGGGTGACAGCGCGCGAGACGCGCAACCATCAAATAGCTGCCTATTGTCGCACCGTGCCGCTCAAGAGCTTGCAAGGCGTACACAGAACATGTGGGGTTAAAACGGCACGCAGAGCCCAACCAGGGGCTCAACAACAAACGATAGCCTTTGATCAGACCTATCAGCAGCCCCCGAATCATGCCTGGGACTCCGGGAGAGGAGCTGGCCTGCGTGAGGGAGGGGCACCAACAACTTGACCGAACAGATCCAGCAATTCCTGCCGGACCGCAGCCTTGAGCGCATCAGAGGTGGCACTCACGAATTGCTTGCGGTCAAAGTCCCGGCGCAAGCGGATGAGGTGCGCTTTTTCCTTGAGCACCGGAGCAAACTCGACGCCCAAGTGGTACACCTGCCGCTTGATGGTATTGCGCGTTACAGCACGTTTGGCCCAACGCTTGGGCACCATGGCACCCAGCCAGATCCCGGAAGCGGGAAACACCGGCACAGCTTCTTCAGGCACAGAAACACCAACAGCGCAGCAATGCAAAGCAAAGTGCGCTGTTTTTGAAACCGTAGTGCCACCCAGAGCCGCTTGGAACTGGGCGCGCGTTTGAAGGCGCTTGACGGCAGGCGGTCTGCCGGTTTGCGGTTCCGCGTTCACCAAAAGCCGGAAGCTTTGGTTAGCGAAGCCGTCTTAGACAGCCAGACGCTTGCGGCCCTTGGCGCGGCGTGCGTTGATCACAGCGCGGCCGCCGCGTGTCTTCATGCGGACCAGGAAACCGTGGGTACGTGCGCGACGGATTTTGGAGGGTTGGTATGTGCGTTTCATGAAATTTTCCTAACAGGCTCTGTGGGTATCTGCGCGACCCATCGATGCATTCCACCAACGGCCTAACAGCGCAGATTTCGGTCTTATCGCCCCGAACACAATCAGGGGAACCGCGGATTATCGCAAACTTTATCAATCAGGGCAACACCTTAGGGACGAATCAGATTCTTTTGCACGAACTGTGCAACGCGGCCGGCAGAATGTGGATAAAGTATTGATAAATTAGAATCCGCTTCGCAGCAAACAACAACTATCCACAGAAGCTGACCCGCACAATGACCCAGGGCTCCCATCCCAACTCCCACGACGGCTCCAATTTTGAACTCGGGCAAAGCCTTTGGCAAAGCTGCGTAGACCAACTCGCACAAGAACTTCCCGAGCAGCAATTCAACACGTGGATCAAGCCGCTGACAGCCCTCGTTCACGAGGACATGTCCAAAATTACCGTGTTTGTGGCTAACCGCTTCAAACTTGATTGGGTGCGCGCACAATACAGCCAGCGCATTGCGGGAATGTTGGAGAAGCTTTACGGACAAGCTGTTTCCGTAGAGTTAGTGATCACTCCGCGCGAAGCACCCGTGCGTCCGGCCATGGCACCCCGTGCCGCAGAAGTGCCCGCAGCCATTGAGGAAGTGGAAGTCGGCGAGGACCGCGTGGCCGGCGGGCCCAAGAGCCGGCTCAACAGCATGTTGACTTTTGAGAGTCTGGTCGAAGGAACCGCGAACCGCATGGCGCGCGCCGCCGCCATGCACGTGGCCACCATGCCCGGCCACCTGTACAACCCCTTGTTTATCTACGGCGGCGTGGGCTTGGGCAAGACCCACTTGATGCATGCGGTAGGAAACAGGCTGCTTGTGGATAAGCCTGGATCCAAGGTGCTTTACATCCATGCAGAACAATTTGTGTCGGACGTGGTGAAGGCCTACCAACGCAAAACTTTTGACGAATTCAAGGAGCGTTACCACTCCCTGGACCTGCTCTTGATTGACGATGTGCAGTTCTTTGCCAACAAAGACCGCACCCAGGAAGAGTTCTTCAATGCTTTTGAGGCCTTGCTGGCCAAGAAGTCCCACATCGTGATGACCAGCGACACCTATCCCAAGGGCCTGGCCGACATTCACGAGCGCCTGGTGTCGCGTTTCGACTCCGGCCTGACCGTGGCCATCGAGCCACCGGAACTGGAAATGCGGGTGGCGATTCTGATCAACAAGGCGCATGCCGAGGGCTCTGAAATGCCCGAAGAAGTGGCCTTTTTCGTGGCCAAGAACGTGCGCTCCAACGTCCGCGAATTGGAAGGCGCACTGCGCAAAATACTGGCGTATTCGCGCTTCAACCAAAAGGAAATCTCCATCCAGCTGGCCCGGGAAGCTTTGCGCGACCTGCTGTCCATCCAGAACCGGCAGATTTCGGTGGAAAACATCCAAAAAACGGTGGCCGACTACTACAAGATCAAGGTCGCGGACATGTATTCCAAAAAACGTCCCGCCAGCATTGCCCGGCCGCGCCAGATCGCCATGTATCTGGCCAAGGAGCTGACCCAGAAGAGCCTGCCCGAAATCGGCGAGTTGTTCGGGGGGCGCGACCACACCACGGTGCTGCATGCAGTGCGCAAAATCGGCGGTGAACGCCAGCAGCTCACTGAACTGAACCAACAGTTACACGTTCTGGAGCAAACCCTGAAGGGTTAACAGCAAAAACAAGCGCCTACCCCCGTAACTCACTGAAAAAACAGGGAAAATGGCAGGATTGAATGTTTGGCAGAGTTTCACAAAGAGGTTGACATGATCGTATTGAAGGCAACGCAAGACAAGGTCTTATCGGTTCTGCAATCGGTGGCCGGTATTGTCGAACGCCGCCACACCTTGCCCATTCTTGCCAACGTGCTGTTGCGCAAGACCGGAACCTCCCTTCAACTCACCACCAGCGACCTCGAAATTCAAATCCGTACCACGGCGGAACTGGGTGGTGACACCGGCAGCTTCACCACCACCATCGGAGCGCGCAAGCTGATCGACATCCTGCGCACCATGCCCGGTGACCAGACGGTGTCTCTGGAATCCAGCCAAAGCAAAATCATCCTCAAAGGCGGCAAGAGCAAGTTCACGCTCCAGACCATGCAGGCAGAGGACTTCCCGCTGGTGCAGGAAAGCGCCAGCTTCGGCCCCGTGTTCAGCGTGCCGCAAAAAACCCTGAAGGACCTCCTGAGCCAGGTGTCCTTCGCCATGGCAGTCCACGACATCCGCTACTACCTCAACGGCATTCTGTTTGTAGCCGAAGGCAAGCAGCTCAGCCTGGTCGCCACCGATGGCCACCGCCTGGCATTCGCCTCCGCTACCTTGGACGTAGAAGTGCCCAAGCAGGAAGTCATCCTGCCCCGCAAAACGGTCATCGAATTGCAACGCTTGTTGTCTGACGCCGAAGGCGCCATTGAGATGCAATTCGCCAACAACCAAGCCAAGTTCACTTTCGACGGCATGGAGTTCGTGACCAAGTTGGTAGAAGGCAAATTCCCGGACTACAACCGCGTCATCCCCAAGAACCACAAGAACAGCATCACCTTGGGCCGCGAAGCGTTGCTCAAGACGTTGCAACGCACCGCCATTCTGACGAGCGACAAGTTCAAGGGCGTTCGCCTGAACATTGATCCCGGCAGCCTGCGCGTAGCTTCCAACAACGCCGAGCAGGAAGAAGCTGTGGACGAGTTGGACATCGACTACGGCGGCGACAGCATTGAGATCGGCTTCAACGTGACCTACCTAATCGATGCCCTGAGCAATATGAGCCAGGATATGGTGAAAGTGGAGCTGTCCGACGGAAATAGTTCTGCCCTGATCACCATCCCCGATAACACGACCTTCAAATACGTCGTGATGCCCATGAGAATCTGATGCTACAAAAATAGTAGCTGCCCGCGTAATCAAACCCCCGCTCACCGGGGGTTTGGTCATTCAAGAGTTTGAGATTTTTCGAAGAGAAGTTAGCCATGACTGAAGAAAACAAGTCGGTTTCCACCCCTGAAAACGCCGATGGCGCTGTGCACACGGGCGAGGGCGGAGCCGACAGTTCCAACTTCCAGCCCACCATCGACACCAACCAAGCCGGTGCGACCGAGGCCTATGGCGAAGGCTCGATCCAGATTCTTGAAGGCCTGGAAGCCGTGCGCAAGCGCCCCGGCATGTACATCGGCGACACGTCCGATGGCACCGGCTTGCACCATCTGGTGTTTGAAGTGGTGGATAACTCCATCGACGAGTCTCTGGCAGGCCATTGCGACGACATTCTGGTCACCATCCACTCCGACAACTCCATCAGCGTCGTCGACAACGGCCGTGGCATCCCCACCGGCATCAAGCTCGACGACAAGCACGAACCCAAGCGTTCGGCCGCTGAAATCGCACTGACCGAATTGCACGCCGGCGGCAAGTTCAACCAGAACAGCTACAAGGTGTCCGGCGGGCTGCACGGCGTGGGTGTGTCCTGCGTGAACGCGCTGTCCAAAATGCTGCGCCTGACCATCCGCCGTGACGGCAAAGTCCACACGCTGGAATTCAGCAAAGGCTTTGTGCAGAACCGCATCGTCGAGACGCAGAACGGCATCGAAGTCTCGCCCATGAAGATCATCGGCGACACCGAAAAGCGTGGCACCGAAGTGCACTTCCTGCCAGACACCGAAATCTTCAAGGAAAACAACGATTTCCACTATGAAATCTTGAGCAAGCGTCTGCGCGAACTCAGCTTCCTGAACAACGGCGTACGCATCCGCCTCAAGGACGAGCGCAGCGGCAAGGAAGACGACTTTGCCGGCGCCGGTGGCGTTCAGGGCTTTGTGAACTACGTCAACAAGGGCAAGACGGTTCTGCACCCCAATGTGTTCCACGCCATGGGCGACCGCCAGAGCGACCAGGGCACCAACATCGGCGTCGAAGTGGCCATGCAATGGAACAGCGGCTTCAACGAGCAAGTGCTGTGCTTCACCAACAACATCCCCCAGCGTGACGGCGGTACCCACTTGACCGGCCTGCGCGCTGCGATGACCCGCGTCATCAGCAAATACATCGAACAAAACGAAATGGCCAAGAAGGCCAAGGTCGAAGTTACCGGTGACGACATGCGCGAAGGCCTGTGCTGCGTGCTGTCGGTGAAGGTGCCCGAGCCCAAGTTCTCCAGCCAGACCAAAGACAAGTTGGTGTCCAGCGAAGTGCGCGGTCCGGTAGAGGACATCGTAGGCAAGCTGCTCGCCGACTACCTGGAAGAGCGCCCGAACGATGCCAAGATCATCGTCGGCAAGATCATCGAAGCCGCGCGCGCCCGCGAAGCCGCCCGCAAAGCCCGTGACATGACCCGCCGCAAAGGTGTGCTCGATGGCATGGGCCTGCCCGGCAAACTGGCTGACTGCCAGGAAAAAGACCCGGCCATGTGCGAGATCTACATCGTCGAGGGTGACTCCGCCGGCGGCTCCGCCAAGCAGGGTCGCGACCGGAAGTTCCAGGCCATCTTGCCCTTGCGCGGCAAGATCCTGAACGTGGAAAAAGCCCGTTACGAAAAGCTGCTCACCAGCAACGAAATCCTGACACTGATCACCGCACTGGGTACCGGCATCGGCAAGGCTGGCGGCAGCACCGGTGGGGACGACTTCAACGTCGCCAAGCTGCGCTACCACCGCATCATCATCATGACCGACGCGGACGTGGACGGTGCCCACATCCGTACGCTGCTCTTGACCTTCTTCTACCGCCAAATGCCCGAGCTGGTGGAGCGCGGCCACATTTACATTGCCCAGCCCCCGCTTTACAAAGTGAAATCCGGCAAAGAAGAGCTCTACCTGCAGGGCCCGGCAGAGCTGGACGGCTACTTGCTCCGCATCGCATTGGTCAACGCTTCGGTGTACACCGGCGGTCCCAATGGCACCACGTTGAGCGGCGACACGCTGGCGGAACTGGCCCGTAAACATCAATTGGCCCAGGCCGTGATCGCCCGCCTCAAGAACTTCATGGATGCGGAAGCCCTGCGTTCCGTGGCTGATGGCGTGGTGCTCAACCTCGACACCGTGGCAGATGCCGAAGTCTCAGCTGCAGCCCTGCAAGCCAAGTTGCCTGACGCCGAAGTGGCCGGCGAGTTCGATGCCCGCACCGACAAGCCCATTTTGCGCATCAGCCGCCGCCATCACGGCAACGTGAAGAGCAGCGTGCTCACCCAGGACTTTGTGCACGGTGCCGACTACGCCGCCCTGGCCGAAGCTGCCAACACTTTCCGTGGTCTGCTGAGCGAAGGCGCCCGCGTCATGCGCGGCGAAGGCGAGAAGCAGAAGGAAGAGAAGGTCTCCGACTTCCGTGAAGCCATGGCCTGGCTGATCGGCGAAGCCGAGCGCACCTCCAGCCGCCAGCGCTACAAAGGCTTGGGTGAAATGAACCCCGCCCAGCTGTGGGAAACCACCATGGACCCGACCGTGCGCCGCCTGCTGCGCGTACAGATCGACGACGCCATCGAAGCCGACCGCGTGTTCACCATGCTGATGGGCGACGAAGTCGAACCCCGCCGCGACTTCATTGAAACCAACGCCTTGCGCGCCGGCAACATCGACGTTTGATGACGCTGAGTTCCGGAACGACGGGGCTCATCGGTCTGCTGGAAACCTGGAGTGCGATAGAAGTCCGACCCACCCGGCCGGACTGGGCACTCCATTGGAGCGCGTGGCTGGGGCCACTGGATGCCATTGCATTGCGTGGCGCCTTGCCCGCCATCACCAAAGCCACCAAGGTGGTTGCACCCCGGACCGCGCATGAGCCCGACCTGAGCCAGGCATTGCAACAGCTGCGTGATGACTTGACCGGATTCATCCGGCAACCACCCGTGCGGCCGGTGCCTGCGCAGGTGCGAGTGGCGGGCATTGCCCAAGCGGCGCCCGAACCGGCAGAAGATGAGGACTACGGCAGCTACCGCCAGCGCTACCTGGACATCCAGCGGCGCATGGAGCTGCGTGTAGGCCCGTTCCGCCATCATTGCCGCGAGGTACTTGCCCGCACCAGCCCCCGCCTTAGCCAATTGGCCCAGATGGATGCCACCCTGGAAGACATGCTGGGTGAACGCGCCCAGGCACTGCTGGCAAAGCTCTCCGCACTACTGGAGCGGCGTTTTCACCGTTATCGCCAGGATGCTGCGCTCTCCATGGCCGCATTCGAGCAAGATTTTCAAGACGCCCTGGTGGCGGAACTGCACTTTAGATTGGAACCCGTCACCGGCCTGGTAGAGGCCTGGCAGACCGGGGCCTGACACCACATGACTCAAGATATGAACCGTTTCGTCATCCCCGCCGCTATTGGCGCAGGGGCTGTTTTTGTGGGCTGGATCGCTCTGGGCTTTGTAGGCACCAGTTATCTGGCTTTGTGCATGACGTTGCTCATTGGCGCGGTGTATGCCATGGGCCTGCGGGAAATGTCCAGCTACCGCTCCACCACCCACACCTTGCGGCAGGCGCTCACTGACATGGGCGAACCGCTGGAGTCGCTCAGCGCATGGTTGGCCCGCGTACCCGCCGCCTTGCAACCCAGCGTGCGTGCGCGCATTGAGGGTGAGCGGGTGGGCCTGCCGGGCCCATCGCTCACCCCGTACCTCGTTGGACTGTTGGTCATGCTGGGCATGCTGGGCACCTTTCTGGGCATGGTCATGACCTTCAAAGGCGCCGTCTTTGCGCTGGAGGGCTCTGCCGACCTGCAAGCCATTCGCGCGGCGCTTGCGGCACCTATCAAAGGACTGGGCCTGTCCTTCGGTACCTCGGTGGCGGGGGTGGCGACATCGGCTTTGCTGGGTCTGGTGTCCGCACTCTGCCGCCGCGAGCGCCTGCAAGTCACCCGCCTGCTGGACACTCGCATTGCCACGGTGCTGCGGCCCTTCACCCTGGCCCACCAACGGGAAGCCGGGCTGCTGGCCCAGCAGCAGCAAGTGCAGGCACTGCCTGCGGTGGCAGAACAGCTCAGCAGGTTGATGGAACAGATCGAGCAACGCAACCTGGCCCTGAACACACGGCTGGAAGCCCAGCAGCAAGCCTTCCACGCCGACGTCGGCCGCGCTTACACCGGCCTGGCCACAGCCGTGGGGCAAAGCCTGCAAGACAGCCTGTTGGCGGGCGCGAAGCAAACCAGCGAGGCCATCGTGCCGGTGATGGAGTCTGCGCTGCAGCAGCTGGTGGCCGAGACGCGCCAGCAACACACGCAGATGCGTGAAGCCTTGCAAGCGCAACTCCAGGGCGTACAAGCCGCCTTCCACGAAGGCACCCACACCCTGACGGCCGACTGGGCACGCGCCCTGAATGAGAGCACCGCCAGCCTGCAGACCGAATGGCAGCGCGCGGGCGAACACGCGCAGGCGCAGCAGCAGGCTTTGGCCCGCACGCTGGAAGCCAACGTGGCCACCATCACCGAGCACACCGCAAGCCAAGCGAGCGCGGCCATAGCCGGCATGGCCCGTGTGCTGACGCAGTCTGAAGCATTGGTGGCTGCCCAACAGCAGGCCGAGGCCACATGGGCAGAACAGCAGCAGGCCCGCATGGACCAGCTCACCGCCCTGTGGCGCACTGGACTGAACGACTTGCGGGCGGAAGAGGCAGCCCGAAGCGAAGCGACTGCTACCCGCATCAGCGAACTCACCCTGCAACTGCGCACCGGCATGGGCCAGCTGGACGAACGTGACACGCTTGCACTGCAAGAGCGCCAACAGCTCATGGAGCGCCTGCACGGCGTGCTGCAATCGGCCGAGATCACCACGCAGGGCCAGCGCGCCGCCATAGACACCTTGGTGGCCAACACGGGCCACACGCTGCTGCAAGTGCAGGAGCAGTTTTCCCAAACACTGGCGCTGCAAGCCGACAAGGCAGACCACCTCGCCGCGCAAGTGGGAGGCAGTGCCACCGAACTCTCCCACTTGGGCAGCAGCTTCCAGCAAGCGGTGGAACTGTTTGTGGGCACCAGCGAGCAGCTGGTCCAGAGCCTGCAGGGGGTGGAAGCCGCAGTCAACCAATCCATGGAGCGCAGTGACGAGCAGCTGGCCTACTACGTGGCCCAGGCGCGTGAGGTGATCGACCTCAGTCTGAGCTCGCAAAAAGCCGTTGTGGAAGACCTGCGCAAGCTTCGCAATCAGGCCGTCGCTACCGCAGGGACTGCGTGATGACGGACATCGACACCATGGACGACAGCGGAGTCGATAGCGCCCCGGTCTGGGCCACGTTTGGCGACCTGATGGCCGGCCTGCTGGGTGCATTTGTGCTGATTCTGGTCGGTGTGTTGGTGGTGCAGATGGACCTGGTCGCCAACCTGGAGTCCGAAGTCAAAAAACGCCAGCAGGAAGAACAGCGCCGCATGGCGCTGGAGAAGGCCTTGGCCATCCCCTTGCAATCGGGCCGCGTGACCTTGAACAACGGGCGCATCGGCATCAGTGGCAGCGTGCTGTTTGCCGTCAACTCCGACCAGCTACGCGCCGACGGGCGGCAGTTGCTCAAAAGCCTGGTTCCGCCGCTGCAGGTGTACCTGGGTGAAAGGGACGAGATGCTCATGGTCAGCGGCTTTACGGACAACGTAGCCGTCTCGGGGGCCAACCGGCACTTTGCCGACAATCTGGAGCTTTCCGCGCAGCGATCTCTCACCGTGACGCGCGCTCTCATTGAAGAGGGCATGCCTGCCTCGCGCGTGTTTGCTGCAGCTTTTGGCGCACAGCAGCCCGTGGCATCGAACCAAAACGAGAGCGGCCGGGCCCTGAACCGCCGCGTGGAAATGGCCCCGGTACCCAAAGGTACGCAAGCTGCCCATGACTGACGCTTCGCACGCCATGTCCGCACTACTAGAGCGCATGCGCCAGCTCCCAGCGCAGCCACGCACTGCGATTCCCCGCAAAGGCCTCAACGCCCTGAAGGCCCTGAACCGCAGCTTGCAGAGCCCCGCGACAGTCTCTGAAAACACGGCAACTGCATCTAACCCACCGCGCACGGTGGAAATGAAAAGCGTGCAGCAGTTCCGCCAGTCGTGGCAACGCATGAAGGTGCAAGACCAGGTGGAGCACGCGCTGCAACATGGCCCCGCCAACGCCGGCCCGCTCAATTCCCACCGGCTGGTGCTGCGCACTTTGGGTCTGATGCAAGACCTGTCTCCCGCCTACCTGCACCACTTCATGAGCCACCTGGACACCCTGCTGCAGCTGGACACCATGACGCTGCCGCAGGCGGCCAAGCCGGCAAAAGGCGGAAAACGCCGCCTCAAGTAGGATGCGCGAAAGCGTCAAGCTCTAACAGGATTCCCTATGACAGTCTCCCCCATCCAACGCATCAACCCCGCCGCCCAATGGTCAGACGCGGTGGTGCACAACGGCACAGCTTATTTTGTGGAAGTGCCCGAAAGCGGCACCGACATCACCAGCCAATCACTGGCGGTGTTCGCCCAGGCCGAGCGCACGCTGGCGCTGGCCGGTAGCGACAAAAGCCGTTTATTGATTGCCACCATCTACCTCAAGTACATGAGCGACCGTGCTGTCTTCAACGCCGCGTGGCAAGCCTGGCTCCCAGAGGGTTGCGCACCGGCCCGGGTGTGCGTGAGCGCCGAGATGGCCAGCCCGGACTATCTGCTGGAGATTGCATTTACCGCAGCGACCGCCTGAACGGCGTCGCAGGCATTTTTAGGTAAAAAGCGCCCGTAGCGCCCATGGAATATGCGCGGGTAGCTTCTGTTTTGATAGCAGGCTTCTCCGCTCCGGTTTAGCGGCACGTCCCTTGCGTGCACGTTGCGCATGACCGAAGTCGACTTTTCCCAGATCACCGCCTACCAGCGCTACAAGCTCATGGCCAGCCTCATCGTGCCGCGGCCGATTGCGCTGGTCACCAGCCTGAACGCAGCGGGCGTGGTGAACGCCGCACCGTTTTCGATGTTCAACATGCTGGGGGAAGACCCGCCGGTGGTGATGCTCAGCATCAACCGCTTGCAGGACGGGCAGCTCAAGGACACGGCGGCCAACATACTTTCACAGCGCGAGTTCGTCGTGCACATGACGGACGAGCCTCTGGCCGCCCAGATGCACGCCTGCGGCCAGGCCTTCCCGGCATCGGTGAGTGAGCTGGACGCGGTGGGCCTGCATGCCGCCCCGTCCCACACGGTGCGTCCGCCACGTATTGCGGAGGCGCCGGTGGCCTTTGAATGCGTATTGCACGAAACGCTGGAAACGCCCAGCCGCTATGTGTTCATTGGCCGGGTGCTGTGGATGAGCGCACGCGATGGCTTGATAGACACCGAAAAGTGGCGCGTGCACCTGCAGGACTACCACCCGGTGGGTCGCTTCGGCGCTAGCTTCTACACCCGCTGCCGGAACCGCTTCGCCATCGGCGACGACACGGCTCACAACCCCATCGACACACTGTAGGCCGCCACGGCGGCCCCAAGCTCAGGCGCCGCTGCGCACCGGGCCGGTGGAGGCCCGCACCACCAGCACCGGATCGGGCACGTGCACGATGGTGGGTTCGTGCTGGGGGTTTTCAATCAAATCCAACAGCAGGTTGATGGAGATGGTGGCCACCTGCTCAATGCCCAAGGCCACGGTGGTGAGTGCCGGGCGCATGTCGCGTGCTAGCTGGATGTCAGTGATGCCGATGAGCGAAATGTCTTGCGGGATGCGGATGCCCCGGTCGGCCAGCGCCTGGCTGGCGCCATAGGCCATCAAATCATTAGTGCAAAAAATGGCGGTGATGTCGGTGTGCTGCTCCAGCAATGAATCGGTGGCCTCATGGCCACCGGCCACGGTGTCGCTCACATTGCGGACCATTGGCTCAGCCAGCGTAATGCCAGCGGCAGACAAGGCGCTTTTGAACCCGTCCAGACGCCCAAGCTGCATGCCTTCCAGGCCGCAACCCACGATGACACCGATGCGCTGGTGGCCCAAGTCCAGCAAATGCTGCCCTGCAATTTCGCCCGCGCGGTGGAAGTTCACCACCACATGGGGAATGCGGTTGGCCAGGTCCACCTGCTCTTCGGACGCCAGCACGATGGGGGAGCGCCGGGTTTTGAGTTCGTTGATATCGTCCGCGCTGATACCGGTGTGCAGCACCAGCACGCCGTCGGCCAGCGTGCCGGCAATCTGGTGCAGATACGCGCGGCCGATGTCAGGGCGCTCGTCGGTGTTGCACACCATCAGAAAGTAGTTGCGATGCCGCGCCACCCGCTCGGCCACCCGCACGAACTCGGGGTAGAAGGGGTTGTTGATGTCGGGCAGTACCAGCGCCACCATGGACGACTTGCCTTCGGCCAGTGCGCGTGCCATCAGGTTGGGGCGGTAGCCGGTCGCGGCAATCGCCTCTTGCACCTTTTGCACCGTGGCTGGCTTCACCTTCTGGGTATTGCGCAGCACATTGGACACCGTGGCAGTGGTGACTCCTGCCAGGCGGGCGACTTCACTCAGGGTAGCCATGGGCACTGCAACTTGGTGTGAATTGGCATCGAGTGATACTTTTTTTGATCCCTAGGACTTACCCTAGGAGCCGGTTTTTTTGCGGATACCCATAGGTATACTCGAAAAATTGTCGAATTTAACCGCTTAAATTTTAAATTTACGGATGTCTCCCCGGCGGGTCTGCAAGCCTTCCGGACCGGTGGCGGTACGAATGTCGACATGTGTTTCAGTCAGAAATTTAACCGCTTAAATTTACGAAAGGACGCCAGCCGGTACCAGGATTCAACCCCAACACACTCTGGTTTCATTCACAAAGGCAGAGCCTGACCCGCCCCACTTTTTTTGGCAGGCCCGGACTCTGGAGACAACAGATACGCATGCTACGGTTCGCCCCGCATGACGTGCCTGACCCCATATCAACAGGAAGACAGACTATGAATTTCGCCAAACGCTTCACTCTCCGCAGCACCGCCACCGCCATGATCGGCCTGGCTCTGGGCACCACCGGCCTGATGGCCAGCCACGCCGCCAATGCCGGCGAAGTCACCATCTGGGCATGGGACCCGAACTTCAACATCGCCATCATGCAAGAGGCGGCCAAGCGTTACACCGCCAAGAACCCTGGCGTGACCTTCAAGATCGTGGACATGGCCAAAGCCGATGTGGAGCAAAAGCTGCAAACCACCCTGGCCTCCGGCGTGACCAAGAACCTGCCTGACATCGTGCTGGTGGAAGACTACAACGCCCCCAAGTACCTGCGCTCTTTCCCCGGCGCGTTTGAACCCCTGTCCGGCAAGGTGGACCACAAGGCGTTTGCCAACTACAAGGTCAACCTGATGACCTTGGGCGGCAAAGTCTACGGCCTGCCTTTTGACACCGGCACTACCGGCATGTACTACCGCAGCGACCTGATCAAGCAGGCCGGCTTCACCGACAAGGACATGCAGAACATCACCTGGGACCGTTACCTGGAAATCGGCAAGCAAGTCGAAACCAAAACCGGCAAGAAGATGTTCGCCATGGACCCCCAGGACATCGCCAGCATCCGCATCATGATGCAGTCCGCAGGCCGCTGGTACTTTGACAAAGACGGCAAGCTCGACATCAAGAACAACCCCGCCCTGAAGGCCGCGCTGGAAACCCAGGTCAAGTTCATGAAGACCGGCGTTTACAAGCCCACCTCCGGCTGGGGCGAGTGGGTCGGCGCGCTGAACAAGGGTGACGTTGCCTCCGTGATCACCGGCGTGTGGATCACCGGCTCCGTGAAGGCAGAAGCCAGCCAGTCCGGCAAATGGGCTGTGGCCGCCACTCCCCGCCTGAATGTGCCTGGCGCAACCAACGCATCCAACCTGGGCGGTTCCAGCTGGTACGTGCTCTCCAGCGCCAAAGAGAAGGCTGCTGCAGCCGACTTCCTGAACGAAATCTACGCCAAGGATGTGGACTTCTACCAAACCATTCTGCAGTCCCGTGGTGCGGTGGGCTCTTTGTTGGCTTCGCGTAACGGCAAGGCTTACTCTGAAGCCGACCCCTTCTTCGGTGGCGCCAAGGTGTGGCAGCAATACAGCGACTGGATGGGCAAGGTGCCTAGCGTGAACTACGGCATTTACACCGCTGAAGGTGACGCTGCTGTAGCCGCCCAACTGCCGGGCTTGGCCCAAGGCATGCCGGTCGAGAAGGCGCTGGAAAACATCCACAACCAGCTCGCCTCGCAAATCAAGTAAGACACGGCAACACTGCACCCAAGGAGCACCATGGCGCCCAAGCCTACGACCAGCTACCGGCGTTTTTACGACGTCAACGGTTGGCTATTTGTTTCCATCGCACTCGGGCTGATCGGGGTCTTCATGGCCTACCCGATCGTCAAGTCGCTGTGGATGTCCCTGCATGCCGGGCAGGGAACGGTGGTTGAGTTCGTAGGCACCGGCAACATCGTGCGTCTGGCCAGTGATCCTGTCTTTCTGAAAGCGCTGCAAAACACCTGCATCTTCCTGGTGATTCAGGTGCCCATCATGCTGTTGCTGGCGCTGGTCATGGCCAGCTGCCTCAACATGCCGAACCTGCGCTTTCGCGGGCTGTTGCGCACGGCAGTGTTCCTGCCCTGCGTGACCTCGCTGGTGGCGTACTCGGTGGTGTTCAAAAGCATGTTTTCGTATGACGGCCTGGTCAACCACGCGCTGGCGTGGCTGGGCCTTATTGCTGAGCCCATCCCCTGGCTCAACGACCCGTTCTGGTCCAAGGTGGTCATCATCATCGCCATCACCTGGCGCTGGACCGGCTACAACATGATCTTCTATCTCGCGGCCATGCAGAACATCGACAAGTCGATCTATGAGGCTGCCCGTATCGATGGCATCTCGGCCTACCGCCGCTTTGTCTCCATCACTATCCCCAATCTCAAGCCGGTGATCCTGTTCACCACGGTGACCTCCACCATCGGCACCCTCCAGTTGTTTGATGAACCCATGAACATCACCACCGTGGGCACCGTGTTCTCTGACAACACGCTCACGCTGTCCATGTACATCTACAACCTGTCGTTCAAGTTTGTGCCCAACTTCGGCTACGCCGCCACGGTGTCTTACGTCATCGTGCTGCTGGTGGCCGCGCTGGCCGCCATCCAGTTCTATGCCGCCCGGGAGCGCAACTGACATGACCAACTGGGCAGAAAAATTCCGCATGGCCGGCGTCTACCTCTTTCTGGGGGTCATGGCCTTTGTCTCCATCTTTCCCTTTGCCTGGATGGTGATCAGCGCCACCAACGCGTCGGTGGACGTGACCAAGGGCAAGTTCACCTTCGGCAGCGCGTTGCTGGAGAATTTCGAGAAACTCAACAAGAGCTTCGACGTGGCCCAGGTCTTCTGGAACTCCGGAAAGATCGCCATCATCGGCGGCTTCTTCACGCTGCTGGTCTCGTCCATGGCAGGCTACGGCTTTGAAGTATTCAGCTCCAAGACCCGCGAACGCCTGTACAACGGCCTGCTGCTCACGCTGATGGTGCCCTTTGCGGCGCTGATGATTCCGCTGTTCATCCTGATGGCGCAGTTCGATCTGCTGGACACCCACCTCGCCGTAATCCTGCCGGTGGTGGCATCTGCCTACATCGTGTTTTACTTCCGCCAGAGCACCAAAGCCTTCCCGCCCGAGCTGCGCGAAGCCGCGCGCCTTGACGGCCTCAAGGAATGGCAAATTTTCCTGTTTGTGTATGTGCCGGTCATGCGCTCCACCTATGCGGCGGCCTTCATCATCGTGTTCATGGCCGCGTGGAACAACTTCCTCTGGCCCCTCATCGTGCTGCAGTCCCCCGAGCTCAAAACCATCACCCTGGTGTTGTCCTCACTGGGCTCAGCCTACTTTCCTGACTTCGGCGTGATCATGCTGGCGGCCATGCTCGCCACCCTGCCCACCCTGGTCGTCTTCTTCGCAATGCAACGGCAGTTCGTACAGGGCATGCTGGGCTCCGTCAAATAAGGCTTTTCACATGCGTACCGTTACCAAGCTCGTCTCGGGCTGGACCTTTCACACCTCTTTTTCGTCTGAGTTCATCGCCAAGTCCGCTGCCGGCGAGGCCGTGCGCCTCCCGCACAACGCCGTCGACCTGGACATGACCTACTTCGACGAACGCGCATTCCAGAAGGAATTTACCTACCAGTACACCCTGGCCTGGCAGCCCGCATTTGCCGGCCGCGAAGTGGCCCTGCGCTTTGACGGCGCCATGGCCAACAGCGTGGTCTGGGTCAACGGCCAGCAAGTCGCCGCCCACAAAGACGGCTACACCCCGTTCACTGCCCGCCTCACCGGCTTGCTCCAAGAGGGCGACAACCTCATCACCGTGAAGGTGGACGGCAGCGAGAACCCCGAGATTCCCCCCTTCGGTGGCCAGATCGATTACCTGACCTACGCCGGCATCTACCGCGATGTGTGGCTGCAATTGAACGACGCGGTGTCCATTGCGAACCTCAAGGTCGAAACGTCCAACGAACTGAGTGAAGCCAAGGGCGTCACCGTCAAAGGCTTTCTGGCCAACCCCACGCAAGCGGCCTTCACAGGCTCCGCACTGGTGGAACTGTGCGCCGTCGATGGCAACGTGCTGCACCAGCAAACCGTGGACGTGGCGGGCGCGGAGTTCAGCGCATCGTTTGAGTCACTGGCCGGCCTCGCGCTGTGGGAACTGGACAGCCCTGTGCTGTACGTGGCCCGCGTCACGCTGAACACCAGCGCCGGCAGCGACCAGCACAGCACCCGCTTCGGCTTCCGCACCGCGCGCTTCACCACCGAGGGCTTTTTCCTCAACGGCAAGCCACTCAAGATCCGCGGCCTGAACCGCCACCAGAGCTACCCCTATGTAGGCTACGCCATGGGCCAACGCGCCCAGGCCAAAGACGCCGACGTCATGAAGGACGTGCTCAAGTGCAACCTGGTGCGCACCTCGCACTACCCGCAGTCCACCTACTTTCTGGACCGCTGCGACGAGATCGGCCTGCTGGTGTTTGAAGAAATCCCGGGCTGGCAGCACATCGGCGGCCAGGCTTGGCAAGACGAGTCGGTGGAGAACGTGCGCCGCATGGTCGAGCGTGACTGGAACCACCCCTCCATCATCATCTGGGGCGTGCGCATCAACGAGTCGCAGGACAACCACGACTTCTACACCCGCACCAACGCCATGGCCCGCAGCCTGGACACCACCCGCCAGACCGGTGGCGTGCGCTACATCGAAAACAGCGAGCTGCTGGAAGACGTGTACACCGTGAACGACTTCTGCCACGTGGCCCCCCCGGAGTGGATGAAGGGCATTGCCCCCACCCCGCTGCGCCAGCCCCGTCAGGTGACCGGCCTGGCCCACGAGGTGCCGTATCTGGTGACCGAGTTCAACGGCCACATGTACCCTACCAAGCGCATCGACCCCGAAGACCGCCAGGCCGAGCATGTGCGCCGGCATCTGGACGTGCTGAACAAGGCGTATGAAAACCCCGTCATCAGCGGCGCCATCGGCTGGTGCATGTTTGACTACAACACCCACAAGGACTTCGGCGCGGGCGACCGCATCTGCCACCACGGCGTGATGGACATCTTCCGCGAGCCCAAGTTCGCCGCGTGGGGTTACACCAGCCAGTGCAGCCCTGCAGAGCAAGTGGTGCTGCAACCCGTGACCTACTGGGCCCGTGGCGAGAAAGACCGCTGTGAAGTGCTGCCCCTGATCGTGCTCACCAACTGCGACTATGTGGAACTGCAAGTGGGCGACTTTGCACCCAAGCGCGCCGAGCCTGACCGCGCGCTGTACCCCCACCTGCCGCACGCGCCAGTCATTTTTGACAGCCGCCACGTCAACATGAACGACCTGGGTGCCTGGGGCATGCTGTGGCGGGATGCCACGGTGACTGGCTATATCAACGGCAAAGCGGTTTCCACCGTCAAGCTCTCGGGCAACCCGGTGCCCACCACTTTACAAGTGCATGTGGACGACACGCAATTGCAAGCCCATGAGAAAGACGCTACACGCGTCATCGTGCGCGCGCTGGATCAGGCCGGCCGCCTGCTGCCGTTTATGGACGACGTGGTGCATGTGCAAGTAACCGGCGCAGCCAAGCTGCTGGGCCCCGATTTGCTCACACTCAAGGGCGGCACCACCGGCTTCTGGCTGGAAACCACCGGCGCTGTGGGTGACATTACCTTAAGCGTATCCACCCGCCGCATGGGCGAGCAGCGCGTCACGCTGCGCGCCGCGTAAAAAACCGAGTCGACGAGGAATAGAACATGGCAGACGTCAAACTCACCCAGGTCCGCAAATCATTCGGCGAGATCGACATCATCCGGGGCGTGGACCTCGACATCAAACACGGCGAATTCGTGGTGTTCGTGGGCCCCTCTGGCTGCGGCAAATCCACGCTGTTGCGCGCCATCTCGGGCCTCGAAGACATCACCAGCGGCGAGCTGCGCATCGGCGACCAGGTGATGAACCATGTGGACCCGTCCAAGCGCGGCATTGCCATGGTGTTCCAGAGCTACGCGCTCTACCCCCACATGACAGTGCGCGAAAACATGGGCTTTGCCCTCAAGCACGCCGGTGTGGCCAAAGACGTGGTCAAGAGCAAGGTAGACGCCGCCGCCAAGATTCTGGGCCTCGAGCCGCTGATGGACCGCAAGCCCAAGGCCCTGTCGGGCGGGCAGCGCCAGCGCGTGGCCATCGGCCGTGCCATCGTGCGCGACCCGCAGGTGTTCTTGTTTGACGAGCCTCTCTCCAACCTCGACGCCGAGCTGCGCGTACACATGCGCATCGAAATTGCGCGCCTGCACCGCGAGTTGGGCAGCACCATCATCTATGTGACGCACGACCAGGTGGAGGCCATGACCCTGGCCGACAAAATCGTCGTGCTGCGCGCCGGTGTGGTCGAACAAGTGGGTGCGCCGCTGGAGCTGTATGACAACCCGGCCAACACCTTTGTGGCCGGCTTCATCGGCTCGCCGCGCATGAACTTCTTTGAAGGCAAGGTCACCGGCCACGCCTCCGTGAACGGCAGCAATGGCTGCCAGATCAGCCTCAACGGTTTTGACAACACCACCATCCAACTGCCCCTTGGCGGCTCCTTGCCGGCCGTGGGCAGCGAGGTGTCGGTAGGCGTGCGGCCCGAGCACTTCCAGGAACAGGGCGACACCGTCCTGCCCGTCACCATCGACATGCTGGAACACCTGGGCGGCGAGACCTTTACCTACGCCCGCTCCAGCGGCGGCGTGATGGTGGTTATCGAGAGCAAAAACGGCCGCGAGCTGCGCTCCGGCCAGGCCCTGGAAGCCCGCTTTGATGCTACAAAGGCCTTGTTGTTCGACAAGAGCGGCGCCCGCATTTACGGCTCATGAGCACCCACGCACCCGAGGCTTCTGCCTCCTTCACCACCCTGCATGGCACCCACACCAGCGTGGTGCTGGAGGTGCGTCCGGGTGAGGCGCCGCTGTGGCGCTACTGGGGCCCACGCCTGCCAGACAACTGCGTGCCCCTGGCTCCGCTGCGCGACGGCCGGGCCATCCCGCCCAGCAGCATGGAGTTCGACCAGCCGCTGACCGTGGCCCCCACTTTCGGCGTGGGCTGGTACATGCAAAGCGCCTTGCTGGCCCACCGCAGCGGCCAGCAGTTTGCGCAACAGTTCACCCACTGCGAGGTGGAAACCCTGCTCACCGGCAAGCGCATTGCCATCCACCTCACTGATAGCGTGGCGCAACTGCGCCTCACGCTGCACATGGCGCTGGATGCGCACGATGTGCTGCAGCTCAGCAGCACCCTGGCGAACGACGGGCCCGATGTGCTGGACGTGCAGTGGCTGGCCGCAGGCACGGTGCCGCTGCCCGGCAACGCCCAGGCCGTGCGCTTTTACACCGGCCAGTGGGCCAACGAATTTCAGTTGCAGGTGGACGCCCTCTCGCGCAGCATCTGGCAGCGCGAGAACCGGCGCGGTCGCACCTCGCACGACAGTTTTCCCGGTGCCGTAGTCACCACCCCCGGCAGCACCGAACACGAGGGCACGGTGTATGGCGCGCACTTGGCTTGGTCAGGCAACCACCGCCAATCCATCGAGTGGCTGCACGACGGGCAATACCAATGGCAAATGGGCGAATGGCTGGCCCCCGGCGAAGTGCGCTTGGGCGCAGGCGAACACCTGCAAACACCCACCCTGTTTGCCAGCTGCTCGGTGCAAGGCCTGAACGGCCTGGCTGCGAACTTCCACGCCACGGTGCGCAGCCGCCTGCCCTGGCCCGGTGGCCGCATGCGCCCGCGCCCGGTGCACCTCAACACCTGGGAAGCGGTGTACTTCGACCATCGCACCGACGACATCCGCGCACTGGCCGAAGCCGCCGCCAGCGTGGGCGTGGAGCGCTTTGTGCTGGACGACGGCTGGTTCCAGGGCCGCCACAGCGACCGCGCCGCCCTGGGCGACTGGTGGCCCGACCCCGCCAAATACCCCGATGGCTTGCAACCCCTGGCCCGCCATGTGAACCAGCTGGGCATGGAGTTCGGCCTGTGGGTGGAGCCCGAAATGGTCAACCCCGACAGCCAGCTCTTCCGCACCCAGCCCGACTGGGCGCTGCAGCTGGAAGGCCGCCCCCTGCTCACCATGCGCAACCAGCTGGTGCTGGACGTAGCCCGCCCCGAGGTGGCCGACTACCTGTTTGCCAAGCTACACGCGCTCCTGAGCAACGTGCCGATTGCCTACCTCAAGTGGGACATGAACCGCGACCTCACCACCGCCGGCGACGCGCTGGGCCGCCCGGCCTACCGCCGCTTTGTGCACGCGCTGTATGCGCTAGTGGACCGGGTGCGCGCAGCCCACCCGCAGCTGGAGATTGAAAGCTGTGCCTCCGGCGGCGCGCGGCTGGACATGGGTGTGCTCGCCCACACCCACCGCGTCTGGACCAGCGACTGCAACGACGCACTCTCGCGCGTAGCCATCCAACGCGGCGCGCTGCAGTTTTTGCCGCCCGAGATTCTGGGCGCTCACATCGGCCCCGCGCCCGCGCACACCACCGGCCGCAACCAGAGCCTGAATTTCCGTGCCGGCGTCGCTTTGAGCGGGCACCTCGGCATAGAGGCCGACGTGCGCCACATGAGCGATGAGGACCGCATGGCCCTGGGCCGCTGGGTGGGCATGTACAAACAGCTGCGCAACCGCCTGCACACCGGCCAGGTGTGGCTCGGCGAGGCCGGCGACGGCGTGGTCTGGCAAGCCCATGGCGATGCCGGTGCAAGCGAAATTCTGCTGCTGGTGTACCGCACTACGCCCACCACCCACCGCAACACGCCGCCCTTGCGCCTGCCCATGCTGCGCCCGGCGGCGCACTACACCATCGAGCGGCTGGACCCAACCCCACCCGAGTGGACCAGCAGCCCGCTCAACGATGCAGCACTTGCCGCTGGTGCCCAAGCGGCCCTGCCGCCCACCGCCCACGGCGCGTGGCTGGCCGCAGTCGGTCTACCGCTACCGCGCATGGTTGCCGAGAACGCGCTGATCTACCGGTTGCGGTTTATTCCCCAGTAAGCGTCTTTTCGATGCGGCGGTCGGGGATCAGCCAGATGCAGGCCACCAACCCGACAAAGATGCCGGCCAATGCCGGGTAGCCCGCCAGCGCCAAGCCAATCGAAACGACGTAGCTGGCCAGCGAAATCTTGCCTTTGCGGTCGGTGCCCACCGCGTGGCTGAGTGTCGACTCGCGGCCCTCGTGGCGGATGATGCAGCTCTGCAGCCAGGTGTAGGCCGCAGCGCACAGGCAGAGGTCCACGCAGTACAGCACCACAGGGGTGGCGGCAAAGTGGTTCTCGCCCATCCAGGCAGTGGCAAAGGGCATGAGGGACAACCAGAACAGCAGGTTCAGGTTGGCCCAGAGGATGCTGCCATTCACCTTTTTGACCGCGTGCATCAGGTGGTGGTGGTTGTTCCAGTAAATGCCCACGTTCACAAAGCTCAGCACGTAGCTCAGGAACACGGGCCACAGCGGCAGCAGGTCTGCCAGCGTCTCTCCGTGCGGCACTTTGAACTCCAGCACCATGATGGTGATGATGATGGCGATGACGCCATCGCTAAAGGCTTCGAGGCGGTTTTTGTTCATCCGGATGCTCCTTGGTGCGGGGGGTGCTGTAATTGTCCACAATGGCGGGGCACGCAAACCGCCTATTCCTTGAGAGCAACTCCATGAAAACACTATTCGCCAGTATCACCCTCGCCTTGATGGCTTTCTCGGCCCAGGCCAAAGACGTCATCATCGACGTGCGCAGTCCGCAAGAGTTTGCCGCCGGGCATGTGGAAGGCGCCATCAACATCGAGCACACCGCCATCGCCCAGGAGATTGCCAAGGCGGGCGTGGGCAAGGACGACACCGTGCTGCTGTACTGCCAGAGTGGCCGGCGCAGCGGCATCGCGCTGGACACGCTCAAGGGATTGGGCTTTAGCAAAGCCGAAAACGTGGGCGGCATCGAGCAGGCCCGCAAAACCCTGGCCAAAAAGTAAAGCAGGGCGCGCGCATGGCGGAAGTCACCCTGACCGGCCTGGCACCGCTGGTGTCACCCGCGACCAAGGTGCTGATATTGGGCAGCTTTCCCGGTGTGCGCTCGCTGCAGGCGCAAGAGTATTACGGCCACCCGCAAAACCAGTTCTGGAAGATATTGCAAGCCATTTGGCCGGCTAGCGCTCATGGAATATGCGCGAACAGCTATGAAAATCGTAGCAAATGGCTGCTGGAACGCGGCCTGGGCGTGTGGGACGTGTACGCCAGCTGCGAGCGCGAAGGCAGCCTGGACAGTGCCATCCGCAACGCGGTGCCCAACGATATCGCCGCGCTGCACCTGCCGCAGCTACAGGCCATCGGCCACAACGGCGGCGAAAGCTTCAAACACGCCCGCCACACCCGCACCCTAGGCGTGCCCGTCTACCAGCTCCCCAGCACCAGCCCGGCGAATGCGTCATGGAGCTTTGAGCGCAAGCTGGCGGCGTGGCGGGAGGTGATGGAGCGGCATGGGTTGGTTTAAGAGCGAAATCAGGCTCTAGCGCTCGTGGATATTGCGCAAACAGCTATCGAAAGCGAAGCAAATTCAGCTGAGACCTAGTTACCGTTGGTAAGTAGCAACTCACCTAGCAAGTCTGAAACTCCATCAGTTTCACTTGACATAGGGACTGCGATCAAAGCCACTTCAACCTGCCGCAAGCCTTGCCGAACAGTTGCCCGCGACATGATGCGCTTTTGATCAGCAAGCGTCTGCCACTGATCATGCGGCGTGGGATAAGCCAAGCAGGCTACAACTCTTGGTGTATCAAAAAGTTTGCTGTAGGCCAAGACGCTTGAGATCTCCTCATCGCATTGCCTCAAAAATCTGGCAGTATATTGAAGCGTCACACGGGTAGGGCTTATGGGGACAACAACAAACAACGCGGCCATTGAACTTATGCCGCGCGCCTCGGTAATGATCGAGGCGATGCGGGACATTGGGTACTCCTTCGATTCAGCGGTTGCTGACATCATTGATAACAGCATCGCTGCCGGCGCAGAAAACATTCTGCTGCGATATGGCTGGGAAGCCGATCTTCCTTGGATTGCCGTCATCGACGATGGCCGCGGCATGCTTAGGGACGAGTTAACTGAAGCAATGAGGCCCGGGTCTAAAGATCCGAGGGCAGAACGTGCTACACACGATTTGGGACGCTTTGGCCTTGGACTAAAGACCGCTTCCTTCAGTCAGTGTCGAGAGCTAACAGTTCTTTCCAGAAGAGCCTCGGTGCAGTCCGGGATGCGCTGGGATCTTGACCAGGTAGCGCTCAGCGACCGGTGGGAAATCACTGAAGTTCAGCCCACTGAGATGAAAGAATTGCCATGTGGCCCCCCCGTCGCGGAAAGCGGCACTACCGTACTCTGGCGCAAGATCGACCGGCTAGAACTTGCAGGTCTTGGCGACATGGGTCACGACGCCTTCAACGAATTGATGGCCTCGGTGAGACAGCATTTGGCGCTGATTTTTCACCGCTTCCTCAAGGGAGAGGCGGGCCTGAAAAAAATCAAGATGTCAATTAACGGCACTGACATCGATCCATATGACCCGTTTGCTGAGAACAACATCGCTACGCAACAGTTCCCGCAAGAAGTGGTTAGTTTTAGGGGCAACGAGGTCAAGATACAAGCGTTCGTTCTACCCCACCACTCAAAAGTAACTGTTAGGGAATACGAAAAGCTCGCGGGACGAGAGGGGTATCTGAGAAATCAGGGGTTCTATGTCTATCGAAACAGACGCCTGATCATCTGGGGAAGCTGGTTCCGACTTGCCCGCCAAGAAGAACTAACAAAGCTGGCCAGAGTCCGAATTGATATTCCTAACAATATGGATCAGCATTGGGGCATTGACGTACGAAAGGCTCGTGCGCACCCGCCCCTCGTAGTCAGAAACCGGCTGAAACAAGTTATCGAGCAGATTCGATCAGGCGCAAAGCGACCGTTCACGCAACGCGGAAGGGTCGTTATCGAAACCAACGCATCTCCTGTGTGGGTACGAAAGATCCACAACGAGCGCATCGAATACGTGATCAACGATACACACCCGCTGCTTACTGAACTGATTCATGACCTTCCAGAGCCCCAGCGCAAAGGACTTGGTCAGCTACTAAAAATGATAGGACAGTCATTCCCCGCAGCAGCATTCTTCAGTGACTACTCAAATACTCCCAAACAGGTGGAGGTAGAGCAACCAGACCTCGATGTTTTGGCATCACTCGCAAGAATGTTGATACAGGCCAACCCCGACCTTGATCAGGCTGGAATATCAAACGTGCTTGGGGGCATTGAGCCCTTCAGCCGCCACCCTAACCAAATCGGACTCATCCTCAGCAAAGCGCTCAAGAACTAGATTAGGAGAGGATTCACGATGACTATTGAAAACGCTCAAAACATGGCAATCGGGATGCTAGCTAACATGCCTGAGCGTACCTCGGAGACGGTACGAACCGTTCTCAAAACAGCAATTTCTTTGTTCCCCGGCTTAGCCAAGACCATACCCGATTCAGTGTTCGAGGATGTCGCGCGGCAAATCGAGTCAAAGCTATCGATCAGTGTCCAAGATGCGTCAGCAATTCAAGTTGAGTTCGAACCCTGGTTGCCAGGAAGGCGGTCCGAGGTCCAACCCTACTACTACAGCCGCTATAGGCGATATCTCTCTACTCGAGGCTTCAATAACTCCGTACTTGGGGTGCTCGACAAGGATACCGACAAGATAGTTGGCCTGATGCAGAACCCGGAGCTACCAGGCAGCTGGGCCAGACGCGGTCTTGTGGTTGGACATGTCCAGTCAGGCAAGACCGCCAACTACAGCGGCGTGATCTGTAAGGCCGCCGACTACGGGTACAAATTCATTGTCATCCTCACCGGTATCCAGGAGGACCTCCGTATACAGACTCAGGAACGAATCGAGGAAGGGTTCACGGGGATAAGTTCCGAGGCGACTTCTGGCAAGGACTCTGCGGTAGGGGTCGGTCTCTTCGGTCTCGAAAAGCGTCCAGTCTGTCTCACCACAAGGGCGGACGATTTCAGATCGAATGCACGCGATCTCGGAGTCTCGCTTCAGTCACTCAGTGAGCCACTCGTATTGGTCATGAAGAAGAACTCTCGCATTCTGGGAAATCTAATTGACTGGCTCGAAATCCGAAACCGCCAGGCGGGCGCGCGAATCAGCAGTGTCCCCATGCTGCTTATTGATGATGAAGCTGACAATGCATCCGTCAATGTGGCAAAGAATGACGACTCTCCGTCCGCTATCAACGACCGCATTCGTAAGCTGCTCGACTCCTTTGACAGGAATGTGTACCTTGGATACACGGCAACCCCTTTCGCGAACATCTTCATCGACCCCGACAGCAAGGATGCGATGGAACGCGAGGACCTGTTCCCCCGGGACTTTATCGTCTCTCTCGACGCGCCGACCAACTACGTCGGCGCTTCAAGGATTTTTCCTGAAGCCGGAGACCTTCACAACACTCTGATCACAGTCGATGACCACGATGACTTGCTTCCAGAAAGGCACAAAATCTCGCACCCTCTTCCCCGAATTCCTGATTCGCTAAAGGAAGCCGTCAGGACATTCATCCTGGCAAGGGCGATCCGTATCGTTCGTGGGCAGGGACGAAGCCACTCCTCAATGCTCATCAATGCTTCGCGGTTCAACGAAGTGCAGACCAAGCTTACCGGTCTTGTGTCTGATCTTATGAACACCATCAGGTCAGCCTGCACAGGGCACGCTGGCCTGCCAGAAAAGGACGCCGTTAAAGACCCTGAAGTCAGCAAACTGCGCGAAACGTGGATTCGAGAGTATGGAGGTCGGGTTTCGGAAACATGGACCCAGGTTCAAGCGGCACTCGTTAGCGCAACCGGGCCGATCGAGGTTCGCAAGGTCAACAGCAAGTCACCCGACAAACTGGACTACCGCCGCTACAAAAACGACGGCCTGCACGTCATCGCGGTGGGCGGCTTTGCGCTTTCGCGCGGTTTCACGCTGGAGGGACTGACTGTCAGTTACTTCCTGCGTAACTCCATGATGTACGACACCCTTCTGCAGATGGGTCGCTGGTTTGGGTACCGCGATGGCTACACAGATGTTTGCCGCATCTATATGACTGAGGAAGCTACCGATTGGTATGCCCACATTTCCGAAGCGATTGACGAGCTTCGCGACGAGTTCAACCGCATGGAGCGCGCGGGTGCGCGTCCCATTGATTTCGGTTTGAAGGTGCGGGCACATCCAGAATCACTGATCGTCACTGCACGCAACAAGATGAAGTCAGGCGTCAAGGTGAGTCATTCTGTTTCTCTTGCAGGAAAGCTCATCGAAACCACCCGACTCCGCACCGATGCCATCGAACATAACAGAGGCGTGATGGCCCATTTGCTCGAATCCTTGAGACAGATTCGCGAACCCGTCCAACCTAAAGAGTTTGGTTACTTGTGGACCGAAATGCCGGTTGCGCCAATGATTCGAAACTTCATATCGAACTTTCGAAATCACGACGACGTAGCGCTTATCACCCAAGCTGAGCCGGTAAACGCCTACATCCAAGCGCGTGAATCGGATGAACTGGCCTTATGGGATATCTGCCTGTATAGCCCTCGGAGTGAAAACCCTTCAACAATCAGCTTCGGCCAGTTCACTCCCAACACGCAGTCCCGGTCTTCTTTATGGAAGCGCAGCCAAAGTGGGCTCGAATACATCGCGGTGAGCGGTAAGGCCCTGCGAGTTGGTGGTCGTGGACAGGCTATGGCGGGAATGGGGAATGACGATAAAGAGCGCGCAAAAAACACATGGACTAAAGAGTCGGATATTCCAGACTATCACCTGAACTTGCACCGCACTAGGCCGCTTCTCATGCTGCATGTCCTAGACATCTGGGACAAAGAAAAGGACAAAGAAAAGGAAAACCCTCCAAAAGAGCCCAGCGTCGTAGCTTGGGGTATCGCATTCCCGAACTCCGGCGTCAAGGCGCATGAGGTTACATACGTTGTGAACACAACCTGGTGGGCAGAGAACTACGGCAAGCAAGAGGACGACACAGATGAAGACTGACACCCCCTGGCACGGGCTGACCCCGCCACTCGCCGGAAACTTAAGCGCCCGACGTGCACTTCCGGAACACCCCCTCGACTTTTTCTATGCCGTGAACTCAGACAACCAACTGATGTTGCTACTCCAGTTGGGCCAAGAGATTGCGGGGGTGCAAGAGCTACCTCGACTCAAGGGGCTGCGTCTTCAATGGGTCGAGGCGTCACATTCGCTGCAACTGGCACTAGTCCACAAGCAAGATGTCGAACTATTCACCTTACTATGCAGAGATCTAATTTCCTGCACATCCCACGCAAGTTCTGGCGCAGAGGGCCTCGACTTGATTTGTGCCCGACTGGTGAAGTGGCAACGTCTGCTTTCCAGAGGCGGTCCCCGTCTTCTTGATGCGCATGAGATTCGTGGTCTATTTGCCGAACTAACGTTCCTTCAAAACGAATTGATACCCAAGTTCGGACACGATGCTGTGCAGTCGTGGAAGGGACCGTCCGGCTTCCCACAAGATTTTGCTGCCGATAACAAGGTGTTCGAGATCAAGTCACACCTTGTGGGCGCCCAACAAGTGGTTCGAATCTCATCGCCTACGCAATTGTGGGTTGATACCTTAAACCTATACCTCTGCATCTACCACCTCACAGAAGTATCTGCCGGAGGCAAAAGCTTATGTGCCCTGATCGACGAGATTATTTTCACATTGAGACCATCAGCGACCGCAACGGAAGAGTTTGAAGAAAAGCTCATCAGCCTCGGCTATATCGACCTTCCGGAATACCGCATGCAGGAGTTCGCAATAGCGAAGTTTGATGTTTTCCAAGTTGGCGATGAGTTTCCCAGAATCGCCCTGCCCGCAATTAGGCCTGGAATTCAAGATCTGACATATGGTATCCAACTGGCCGCACTTTCACCATTTAGCGCAACTATCTTGTGGAGCAATGTCTAAGCTATGAGCGACAGTGAATTCCTTGGAGAACTTCTGCAGCAAGTGGCCGCACGCTCGTCTGCTACGTCCGACTTTTCTGAAAGCGCATTCGCTTCTGTGGTAGCGGAGGCCCTTATCGACTCTGGCGCTGTGCCGGGCTTTGAGCCAGCCTATTTCGTGCACAAAGGCATGCGGGTAGATGGATACACCTACACAGAAGACGAGGCCACGCTAGATCTTTTCCAGGTCGACTTTCACGCAGACACAGACGTACATTCGCTGACTAAACCTGACATTGAAGGCTACCTAAAACGTGCCGAGACGTTCTTTGAACGAGCAGTCGAAAGCGATCTTGCCTTCGAAGTGGATGTAGGCAGCAGCATCTGGAGTCTTGCAAGGCAACTGGCGCAGATGGGCCACTCCATTGTGCGGATCCGATTGAACATTCTTTCGAACGCAAGACAGTCCAGCTCAGTAAAGTCTTGGCCCAAGAAAACCAAAGGTCAAAGGGAATGGGCTGTCAGGGTATGGGACCTTGTGGCAATCAGCCGACTTCTTTCAACCGGAGAACCAGATCCAATCGTTATCGATTTTGTGGAAATGTTTGGCAAGGGACTTGCCTGCCTTCCCGCGAACACAGGTGGTGCCGAGCTCGACTCATATCTTGCTGTGATCCCGGGCGACTGGCTTGCAGAGATATACGATTTGTATGGTGGGCGGCTTCTTGAGCAAAACGTTCGAACATTCCTTCAAGCCACAAGGGGTGTCAACAAAGGAATCCGAAAGACGATTCTTGAAGAGCCACAAATGTTCTTTGCCTACAACAATGGCATATCGGCAACCGCTGCAAAAGCTGATTTTCAAACTGTAGGGGATCAGGTCTTACTCAACCGCCTAGAACACTTACAAATCGTCAACGGCGGCCAGACCACGGCATCGATATTCAACGTCATGAAGCGAGACAAAGGCGAAAACCTAAGCAAAGTCCGCGTTCAAATGAAGCTGTCTGT
The DNA here is from genome assembly GCF_059769165.1 of Curvibacter sp. Hmag1.1. Lineage (NCBI taxonomy): Bacteria > Pseudomonadati > Pseudomonadota > Betaproteobacteria > Burkholderiales > Comamonadaceae > Curvibacter > Curvibacter sp. Hmag1.1. The sequence continues at coordinate 2,053,509 of NZ_JBMBGX010000002.1, read as the reverse complement.
AGTCAGATCCGATCTGGTTGACGCCGTAGTTCCGAAGATATCGCTTTATGCCAACAGTCAAAACAAGGTCAATGACGCAGACTTTTTCTCTAATCACCCGTTCCATCGTCGTATAGAGAACTTCTCCCGAAATGTGTGGGCCCCCGCTGCAGAGGGTACCCACCAAATGACTCACTGGTTCTATGAGCGAGCGCGTGGACAGTATGCAAACGCCTCGGCGTATCTAACCCCGGCGAAGAAAAAGGAATTCGAAGTCCAAAATCCAAGGAAGCAGCTAATCCAAAAGACAGATATTGCTAAGGTCCTTGTCACCACGATGTGCATGCCTCATGTGGTGAGCCAAGGTGCGCAGAAGAACTTCAAGTTTTTTGCTGAGAACGTCACAGGTCAATGGGGCGAAGAAGGTGTAGCCTTCGGTGAGGACTGGTTCAAGAGCATCATTGGCGCGACCATTATGTTCAGAACAATGGAGCGACTTGTGGGCCAAGCAGACTGGTACGCGCAAGGCTATAGAGCTAACACAGTGACGTACGCGATTGCTCTGATCCTCTATGAGTTGAAGAGTAAGAAAATGGACATTGACTTCGTAAAGGTCTGGAATCGACAAGCGACCAGCGCCTCACTCAATCACGCACTTCTGCATGTAGCCAAGCAAGTTCAATCACGCATTATTTCTTCTGCTGAGGCGAACAGGGTTGTTAACGTTACTGAGTGGTGCAAACGTGAAAAGTGTTGGGATGATCTGCTTCAGTCGGTGGACGCCTCGATTGGCAACGAACTAGCAAGTGACCTTATCGATGCTGAAGAAAAGGCCGGGGCAAAGCGATCTGCAAAACGTGAACAGCGGGTACTGAACGACATCGAAGCGCAGACGTATGTAGTCAGCAAAGGCGCGGGCTACTGGTCAAACCTTCTCAAGTGGGCAAGCGACGGAGTCATCATGGCACCAAGCGAGATTGACTTCCTAACTGTCGCTGCCACCATGACCAGCCGTAGGATTCCTTCAGGTCCTCAGAGTCAAAAAGTAGTCGCTGCTGAGAAAAAGGCTCTCGTTGAGGGCTTCAAAGGTTGAATAGAAGCAACACTTTGTCAGTGAGCTCAGCAGTTGAGCCGGCGCCTTTCCACTTAAGCGTGTTTGCAGATAAAGAAGCTTAGGTGCGAGAGGATGCCGCTAAGTGAAAGCTAGCCCACGGGAGCGGCTAACAACACACCGCCTAGTATGTTCATAGCAAAGCTGCTACTTGTCTCAATTAACCCAGTACGATCGATTCGCCAATATGTTTTGATTATCCTTTTGCAAGAATTTCCAAACAGGTTTTCGCAATCTGACTTGCAAGCAAAGAAGGGACTGCATTTCCAACTTGATGGAATTGCTGAGTACGGTTCCCTTGGAAAAAGTAGTTATCTGGAAAGGTCTGTAACCGTGCGGCCTCTCTCACCGTGAGGCTTCGGCATTGCAATGGATCCGGGTGAATAAAGTAGTGACCGTCTTTCGCAATGTGGCTGGTCACTGTCGTGCTTGGGCGTGTGTACATCTGGACTTTGAATCGATCAGCAAACTTGCCGGACTCCCAGTTTGCATGAGCAGGCACAAGGCTAGGAAGTGCAAAGTCTGTATGGCCTTTCGGCGAACGGTCAAAAGTTTCAGCAAATGTCGATGCAAACAGGTAGCGCCCTAAGTCACTAGTCATATGTGACCGGGTTTCATGATTCAGCCAAACATCAAGCTGCTTATCCGTCACCCACTCCGAATATCTGTCATGTGGGTTTTCGATTGAGTCCATTCGTGGCATGCGAAGCTCGCCCGTTCCCAATTCATCTGAAAAACCGGATTTCAGGTTAGACAGTGCCTTTGCCATATCCAATGCTCCAGCAGTTCGTGCTTCAAGTGCCAACTGGCCTGATAGCTCTGCCACTACTTTCGTCCATGCGCTCGCTGAATCTGAACGCCCCAACTTGCTACGCAACATAGGCAAATTGAAAAGTGCCTGCTCCACAGTAACTGGGTGGTCGGCTCGTGCGAGCTTGGGAAAAATTTTGCCCTTCAAAACGTCTTTGCGTATGCCCAAAAGAATGACTCGGTGGCGGGCTTGTGGAATTCCATATCGCTCGGAATGGATGATGAAGTCGCGTGGATCAATGCTTCCGGGGTCCATTCCATAGCTGAAAGTAGTGTCCGTAACCAATGAATGAATTGCGTACTCTGGGCCGTGACCTGATTGAGTCGCAATGCTTGGATTGGACAAGTCACGCAAGATGTCATGAAAGACCAACTTGTTGTTCACCTTTGAAGACAAGATGCCTTTTACGTTTTCCATAACAAAGACTGCGGGCGATACTTTTTGCAAGATCCGCAAGTACTCTTTGTACAAAAAATGTCGGTGATCGTCCTCGGCTTTGTAGTTCGCCTTACCGAGATTCCGAGCTCTACCTACCAGCGAATAGGCTTGGCATGGTGGGCCGCCAATTACCACGGTCTTGTCTGAGGAAAGTTTGGCTGCCGCAATAAGTTGGTCTAGTTCTTCATTGCCCGCTTTGCTTCCTAGAGTGAGTTGCCGAGCTTCGGAAGTTGCTTTGGCCCACAGGCTCGGGGCAACGTCTTTGGGATGAGGGGCGGAAGATGAATTACAAAAATCGTAATAAGCATTGAGTGCTTTGCGGTCTTGTCCACACTTCGCGTGTCGAAAGTAGCTCCGTAAAGTTAATGTCTTATGTGCACTCTCTTCCATCTCCGCCGAGATTACGATTTCGAAAGCTTTTCCCTCTTTCAGAGAGGCGAAACCTTCGCCAAGGCCGCCGGGGCCAGCAAACAGATCAATGACTTTGTAACTCATGCTAATTTGACTCAACTGAACAAGTGCTCAGGAACTCGCTATTGTGTTTGTGATGTACGTGGGACGCCGCATTTGGCCACCCAAAATATGGACAGGCACCCATACGTCAAGGTATTGCTCAGCCAGGTTACCAGGTAGCAGCAGGTCCGACAAGCACCACGCCGTCGATTGTGCCTCTAGAATACAAGCAAAATCACCCTCCAGCGCCCGCCTAATCTGCGCGAGCAGCTATCAAATTCATAGTATGACCACCTCCACCATCGCCGCCCTGACCACCCACGACACCACCCGTATTGACGATGTGCGCATCGGCGCGGTGCGCCCGCTCATCACCCCCGCGCTGCTGGAAGAAAAGCTGCCCGTGCCGGCCGCTGCCGAAGCGCTGGTGGAGAGCAGCCGTGCGGCCATCTCGCGCATCCTGCAGGGGCAGGATGACCGGCTGGTAGTGGTGGTGGGGCCCTGCTCCATCCACGACCACAGCCAGGCCATGGAATACGCCCGCCTGCTCAAGGCGCAGGCCGATGCGCTGAGTGCCGACCTGCTGGTGGTGATGCGCGTGTACTTTGAGAAGCCGCGCACCACCGTGGGCTGGAAGGGCTACATCAACGACCCGCACCTGGACGGCAGCTTTGCCATTAACCAAGGGCTGGAGATGGCGCGCCGATTGCTGCTCGACATCCTGGACACCGGCCTGCCTGCGGCCACCGAGTTTCTGGATTTGCTCTCACCCCAGTTCATCAGCGAGCTGGTGAGCTGGGGCGCCATTGGTGCGCGCACCACCGAGAGCCAGAGTCACCGCCAGCTGGCCAGCGGCCTGAGCTGCCCCGTGGGCTTCAAGAACGGGACGGACGGCGGCATCAAGGTAGCGACCGACGCCATTCAGGCCGCGCAAGGTGCTCACGCATTCATGGGCATGACCAAGATGGGCCAAGCCGCCATCTTTGAAACACGCGGCAACCACGATTGCCACGTGATCCTGCGCGGCGGCAAGGCGCCCAACTACTCGGCCGCCGATGTAGACGCAGCCTGCGCGCTGCTCAAGGCCGCCGGCCTGCGCGAGCAGGTGATGATTGACGTGAGCCACGCCAACAGCAGCAAGCAACACGCCCGCCAGATCGTGGTGGCCCAGGACGTGGCGGCCCAGATTGCAGCAGGCGATGCGCGCATTACCGGCCTGATGATCGAGAGCCACCTCAACGAGGGCCGCCAGGACATCGTGGACGGCAAGCCGCTGCAGCACGGCGTGAGCGTGACGGACGCCTGCATCAGCTGGGCGCAAACCGTACCGGTGCTCGAAACATTGGCGGCCGCTGTGCGCGAGCGCCGCCAGAAGGCCTGAGCCCGGTCAGTAAGTCTTGTAGGGCAGGAATTTGCCCGACAGCACCACATTCACCCGGTCGCCCTTGGGGTCGGGCTGGCGCACGATGTCCATGGAAAAGTCGATGGCGCTCATGATGCCGTCGCCAAACTCCTCGTGGATGAGTTCTTTGATGGTGGTGCCGTACACGTTGACGATTTCATACCAGCGGTAGATCAGCGGGTCGGTGGGCACCGCAGTGGGCAAGGAGCCTTTGTAGGGCACCACTTGCAGCCACTTTTGCTCTTCTACCGTCAGGCCGAAGATTTTGCCGACGATCTTGGCTTGCTTGTCATCCAGCGTCATCTGGCCCAGGCAGGCGGCGGTAGTCCACTCTTTGCTCAGGCCCACTTTCTTGGCCACCGATTCCCAGGTGATGCCTTTGCTGACTTTGACGGTGATGATCTTTTCGGTGATGTCGTTGCGGTTCATGGTTGACTCCTTTGGTGTTGACAGGTTTAAGCGGGGGTAGCGGATACAGCGGCCAGGCCGGGTTGCACCACGGGTGGGTGCGCGGGCGCGCGGCCGTTGGACAGGTCTTTGGACCGGCTGACCAGAAAGTCCACCAGATGGTTGCGCAGCGGGTAGTACTGCGGGTCGTGGTGTACGGTGGCGCGTTGCCGGTCGCGGGGCATGGTGTTGTGCACGATCTCGGCCACGCGCGCGGTGGGGCCGTTGCTCATGAGCAGCACCTTGTCGGCCAGCAGCACGGCTTCGTCCACATCGTGTGTGATCATGAAAACGGTTTGCCCGGTGTCACGCACGATGGTGAGCAGCTCGTCCTGGATGGTGCCGCGGGTGAGCGCATCCAGCGCACCAAAAGGCTCGTCGAGCAGCAGCATTTTGGGTTCGATGGCAAAGGCGCGGGCAATGCCCACGCGCTGTTTCATGCCACCCGAGAGCGCAGCGGGCTTCTTGTCCAGCGCGGCAGTCAGGCCGACCAGCGCCACGTACTTTTCGACATGCGCACGCACTTGCTCGGCAGACCAGTCGGGCCACTTGGAGCGCACGGCAAACGCAATGTTGTTGCGCACCGAGAGCCAGGGCATGAGCGCATGGCCCTGAAATACAACGCCGCGCTCCAGGCCCGGCGCGTTGACTTCACGCCCGTCCATGAACACCTGGCCCGCGCTGGCTTGCTCCAGGCCTGCCAGCACGTTGAGGATGGTGGTTTTGCCGCAGCCGGAGTGGCCGATGATGCAGACAAACTCGCCTTTGGCCACGTTGAAGTTCACCTGGTCAAACACGGGCTCGTTAGCACCGGGGTAGGTTTTGGCCAGACCTTCAATTTGCAGGAAGGGGCGGGGCGTTGTGGTTGTAGTGGTGGGCTCAGTCTGCATAGGTCACCCATTTCTGCAGGCGGGCAAACACCAGGTCCAGCAGCATGCCCATGACGCCGATCACGCCAATGGCAAACAGCACGTTGGTGAGCGACAGGTTGTTCCACTCGTTCCACACGAAGTAGCCGATGCCGGTGCCACCCACCAGCATCTCGGCCGCCACAATCACCAGCCAGGCAATGCCCATGGAGATGCGCATGCCGGTCAGGATGGTGGGCGCGGCAGCAGGCAATATCACCTGAAAGGCTTTGCGCAGGGGCTTGACCCCCAGGGTGCGGGCCACGTTCAACCACTCGCGCTTGACGCTGGCCACGCCGAACGCGGTGTTGATAAGCATGGGCCACACCGAGCAGATAAAGATCACAAAGATGCCGGAGGCCGACGAGTCCTTGATGGTGTAGAGCGCCAGCGGCATCCATGCCAAGGGCGAGATGGGCTTGAGAATCTGGATAAACGGGTCCAGCGCCTTGTGCAGCAGGGGCGACATGCCAATGACAAACCCCAGCGGTATGGCCACCACGCACGCGAGCAAGAAGCCCAGGCCCACCCGCGCCAACGAATGGCCCAGCTGGATGGCAATGCCTTTGTCGTTGGGGCCCTTGTCATAAAAAGGGTCTGCCAAGTGCTTCCAGATGGTGGAGCCCATTTGCACGGGCGTAGGGAAGCCGCCCTGCTTTTGGGTGCCGGGGTCTTTGCCGAGCATCTTGAGGTATTCAATTTGCTCGGCGCTCAGGTTGCTGGCACTGGCAGCGCCACTGCTGTGGGTAGCCACCTGCCATATGCCCAAAAGCGCCAACAACAAGACCAGCGAGATGAGCAGCGCGCGGCCGTTCAGGTTGCTTGCCATGCTCAGCCCATCTTGTTGATGGCGAAGCTGTTGACGTACTCGTCAGGCTTGGCCGCGTCAAACACTTTGCCCATGATGGTGAACTTGGGGTAGGCGCCATCGGGGGCCTTCATGCCGAGTTCGGTCATGCGCTTTTTGGCGTCAGTGAGCAGGAAGACTTTTTCGGCAATCTGCTTGTAGTTCACATCGCCCTTGATGTAGCCCCAGCGCTTCATCTGGGTGAGCATCCACACCGCCATGGACTGCCATGGGATGGGGTTGAAGTCCGCCCGGTCAGGCACGGTTTTGATGTTGCCCAAGCCGTCGGCAAAGCGGCCGGTGAGCACCTGTGCCAGCACAGTTTCGGGTTGGTTCAGGTAGGCCTGGGGCGCAATCACCTTGGCAATGAGCTCGCGATTCTCGGGGCCGCGCGCCATGGCGGCCGCGTTGAGCACCGCGCGGTACAACGCGGCAAAGGTGTTGGGGTTGCTCTGGATGAACTCGGTGCTGCTGCCAAACGCACAGCAGGGGTGGCCGTCCCACAGCTCTTCGGTCAGGATATGGATGAAGCCGATTTCTTCAAACACCGCGCGCTGGTTGAACGGATCGGGGCCGAGGTAGCCATCGATGTTGCCGGCACGCAGGTTGGCCACCATTTCGGGTGGGGGTACCACGCGGATCTGGATGTCGGTGTCGGGGTTCAGGCCGGCTTCTGCCACGTAGTAGCGCAGCAAGAAGTTGTGCATGCTGAACTCAAAGGGCACAGCAAATTTGAGGCCCTTCCAGAGCTTGGGGTCGCGCTTGTCTTTGTGCTTGTTGGCCAGGGTGATGGCTTGGCCGTTGGTGTTTTGGATAGTGGCGACGTTCATGGGCACCTGGGTGGAACCCACGCCCATGGAAATAGCCAGCGGCATGGGGGACAAGAAGTGTGTGGCGTCGTATTCCTTGTTGATCATCTTGTCGCGGATCAGCGCCCAGCCTGCGGTCTTGGTGACCTCTACGTTCAGACCTTGCTTGCTATAAAAGCCCAAGGGGTGGGCCATGATGAGCGGCGTGGCGCAGGTGATCGGGATGAAGCCAATCTTGAGGTTGGTCTTCTCCAGCGTGCCGGGCTTCTTGCCGGCCTCTTGTGCCATGGCTTGCATGCTGGCAATGGGCAACACACTGGCAATAGCTGCCATGGCGGTGCCCTTGCCCACCGCACGCAAGAAGTTGCGGCGCTCACGCTCCTGCGGAAAGATGGCCTTGATAAGAGAGGCCTCTACAAACGCGTTGGAATAGGCCTCGAATTCTTCAGTCTGGCTGCGGCGGATGAGCTCGGTGGTGGCGCTTTGGGCGGCTTGTTCTTTCTGGTGTTCTGCCACCGTGTGGTCTTTGCCGCAGGTGCAGCGCATCAGCAAGGGGCGATCGGCATCGTAGGGAGAAAAATCAAACGACATGGCAAACACCTTTCCGGTTAAAAGATGTGTGCCCCTTTGCAACGAGCGGGCCAGAAAGTGCCGGAATGCAGCCCTTACAAAAAATGGCGGGAACTTCGGCAACGCCTTGTAGGGGCTGCCCTACAAATTCCCGTTATGGGCCTGTTGTTGGGCGTACAGCGCGAGCTCCACGTCGTTTTTGGTGCCGGTTTTTTCAAGGATGCGCTGCCGGTAGGTGCTGACTGTGTTGGATGCCAGCCCCAGCTGTGCACCAATTTCGCCCACGGTTTTGCCGGCGGTGAGCAGCCTGAACACCTGGTGCTCGCGGTGAGAGAGCGCCTCTGCACCTTGGTGGGCCGCATTCGCCACAGCACTGGCCAATGCCTCCGCCGCTTGTGCAGACACATACACGCCACCACTGGCGACCTTGCGCACGGCGGCGATCATGTCGTCGGGGTCGGCACCCTTGTTCAGATAGCCGGCCGCGCCCAGCTTGATGCAGCGCACGGCGTATTGCTTCTCGGGGTAGGTGCTGAGCATGAGCACAGGCAGCTTGGGCCACGTGGCCTTGAGGACCTGAAGCACATCCAGCCCGTCTCGCCCAGGCATGGCAATGTCCAGCAGCACAGCCGACAGGCCTGCGTTGCCGCCCAGGGCCTGCACCGCCTCCAACACCTCGGGGCCACTGGCCGCCTCTGCCACCACGTGCAGGTCAGCCGCGTCGGCCAGCACTTGCTTGAGCCCTTCACGCACGATGCGGTGGTCGTCACCAATCAGTATGCGGTAGGGGGTGAGGGTGGTGGAGCTTGGCATTGCTATGGTTTTGGTAGCTGCACGCGCAGATTGAATGAGGACCCGAGGCCGATTTGGCTTGCAATCTCCAGGCTTCCGCCCAAGTGCCTTGCCCGCTCCCGCATGCCCATGATGCCGTAGGCGTCGGGCGCATCAAAGGCCTGCATGGGAGCGCCCCGGCCATTGTCTTTGACGGAAATGGTGATGTCACTCGCATCCGCGCGGATCGAGATGTCCAAATGCGTCGCCTGCGCGTGGCGCCCCACATTGCTGAGCATTTCTTGAAAGATGCGGAAGATGGCGATGGTGTGGGTGTCAGGCACGGGCTGCGCGGCGCTCACGTCCATGTGCCAGTCCAAGCCCATCTCTGCAGACTGCACAAACTCGTGCGCCTGCCAGTCCAGCGCGACCCACAGGCCCTGGTGATCGAGGATGCTGGGGCGCAAGTCGGTGATGATGCGGCCGACGTTATCCACCGCCGCCTCAATCAGCTGGCTCATGTTGCGGCATTTGTGCTGCATCTGGTCGCGCATGGCTTGGGCTGCATCCGGCGCGCGGCCGGGTTGCTCGCCCAGGCGTTTTTCGAGCCAACCGACATCCATCTTCAGGGCGACCAGCAGGCTACCCAGCTCGTCATGCACTTCGCGGGCAATGCGGGTGCGCTCTTCTTCGCGCACTGAGTGACTGTAGGCCGTGAGCTCACGCAGTTGCTGCAGGGCTTCGGAGAGCGCCTGGGTGCGCTCCTCCACCCGTTGCTCCAGCTCGGTGTGGGCGCGGCGCAAGGCCTCTTCGGCGTTGCGGCGGGCGGATATGTCCACAAACGTAACCACAGCGCCCTGCACCAAGCCGCTATCGACGATGGGGTGCGACGAGTATTCGACCGCAAAAGCCGAACCGTCGCGTCGCCAGAACAGCTCTGTGTCGATCCGGCAGGGCAGTGCTTTGCGGAAGGCGTTGAAGATGGGGCAGGTGTGTTCCGGGTAGTGTTCGCCACCCGGGTGGCTGTGGTGTGCCAGCTCGTGCATGTTGGCGCCCAGCACTTCATGGGACTCGTAGCCCAGCATGGCGGCCCCGGCGCGGTTGATGAAGGTGCAGCGGCCGTTCATGTCGATGCCGAAGATGCCTTCGCCGGTGGACTCCAGCAGCAGCGAAAGCCGGTCACGCCACAGGGGCTGTGTGGGACCGGATACGTTGGCAACTTGGGCTTGAGGGTGCATGCATTGCAGGCAGCAAGCATCGTGCCTGACAAGCCCCGGGCTGCAGGTTCAGGCGCCCAGGGTGCTGTACTTCGACTCGTCAGGCTCGTCGCGCGGCCGCATGCGCGGGGTGAGCAGGCGCTTAATGTCACGGTCCGCCAGCGAGGCCCGTAGCTGGGCGATCGACTGGGTGTGCATTTGCGAGATGCGCGCCTCCGAGAGGCCGAGGTGTTTGGCGATCTCGTGCATGCGCATTTCGTGCTCGTAATACAGCGTGAGCAGGATCTGGCTTTTGCGTGGCAATAGCTGGATGGATTCAGCCAGCGCCTGGCGCAGGGCGGCGCGCTCCAGCAGGGCCAGGGGGTCGGCATTGTCTTCCAGGCAGCGCTTGAGGTACTGGTCTACGCTGTCGCCGGTGAGATCTTGCAACGAGATCGGCACGTAGCCTTGGGCGTCCTGCAGCAGGCGCTGGTAGTCGGCCAAGGGCATGTCAAGCTGCTTGGCCAGCTCGCCTTCAGTCGGCGGGCGGCCCAGCCGGTGGCTGAGCTGCTGCAGCGCCACTTCGACCCGCCGCATGTCTTTGCGCACCTGGCGGCTCACCGGATCGGCAGCGCGCAGGCCGTCAATCATGGCGCCCTGGGCCCGCAGGGCGATGTAGTTCTCGAAATGCGTGCCCGAGGACTCTTTGGTCCAGCGCAGCAGCGCCTCCATCAGCCCCAGCATGCCGTCTTGAACCAGATCCGCCCTGTCCACGTTCGGCGGCAGGCGCCGCCCCACGTGGTTCGCCACGGAGCGCACCACCGGCTGGTGGTCTTCCACCAGCTTGCGGGTGTCATCGTTCAGCGAGTCGGGCGAACCAGTCATGAAAATTTATAAAACTCAGAGCTTTCACTCTAACGGGGGATGGGCCAGAAAGATATTGACGGATAGCATCAGGCCCTCATTTTTATTCTTTGTTTATGAAACGCATTTTTCTTACCGCTTTTTTCGTTTTCGGTTCCCTGCAGGCGTCTGCCGTCGAGTTTTTTAAGGATGGAAAGCCAGCCCCTTTTGAAAAAGGTGCATTGGTGGAGCGCTGGAGTACCGCAGGTGGCTACAGCATTTACACAGGTGGTGACCTCTGGCGCATCGTAGATGTCACAACACAAGTCGCGGGGGCCATCAACAATGCCGATGAGATCAACCGGGGTACCGTAGTTCTGGTGAACGTGGATTCGAATTTCCAGGATCAAGCAGTACAGGTACTCACCACTAACCTGTCCTCCGCCAGCATGGATCAGTTCGTAACCGGCAGCCCCTGCAGCGGAACCCATATCGTTGCCGTCAACAAAGCGCGTGGACGGGATGACAATTGCATGACCATCAATGTACGCAGCGTGCAAAGCCGACCACGTGATCTGCTGGTATTTGATGTCCGCATCGTCAATTTCAAAAGTGCGGGCCGCGCTTATGTGGTCACCTTCCACATCCTCGCCAATGCGCTGAATTTCGGCGATACAACACCCGCAGATTGGACACCCGCCGGCCTCGAAGCATCCGCGGAACGCAAAGCTTTGATTGCCCGCATGCGCACTTGGGCAGAGAGCCTGCAGGATGCCGCCAACAAGGCCAGTGACTTCTCCAAGCCACAGGATGTGTTCGACAACATTCCGTCTTACAAGACGCTGGCTGGCAACCCTTAAGGACTCGAGGTTTTTAAAGACCCTTGGACTGCAGCCCAGTCCAAGGGCAGCACATCCCAAGGCCCGGCATGGGCCTTGGCTGCCTCGCGCAGACGCGTAGCCCGGCCCTCAGAGGCCGGGTGGGTGGAAAGCAACTCGGGCAGCGCAGCTCCTGAGCTTTGCTTGGCCAGCGTGTCCATAAAGTCGGCCATACCAGACGGATTGATGCGGGCAGCCACCAAACGGCGCAAACCTTCGGCATCGGCGGCTTCCTCAGCCTCGCGGGAAAACTTCATTTCCAACAAGCCGGTCATCGCCTGATCCAGCGCGGCACCGCTCCAGTCGCCCAGCAGCACTGCGGCACCCGCGCGCACCCCTAGCGCTTTGACCATTCCTTGCAGGCCATGGCGCAACTCGGCATGTGCCACCTCGTGGGCGATGACGCCAGCTGCTTCTTCCGGCGTTTTGGCGGCCTGCAGCAAACCGCTGTACACCACCACCACGCCGCCGGGCGCTGCAAAGGCATTGAGCTCGGCTTTGTCGACCACCAGCCAACGGTAGGTGTAGGCCGAGCCCGTGGTCAGACGCTGGCCCATGAGGCGCACTGCGTCCACTGCCGGGCCGGACTCCATCACGCGCATTTGCGCGCGGGTCTGGGCCAGCACCAGATCGCCCAGCTTGGCTTCCTGCTCGTGAGGAATATGCTTCACTAGCCAGCCCACGGCGTCGTCCACGCGGGTGATTAACAAGACCAGGGCCAGCAATGGAACCAGTGCAAGAAGCGCCAAAGCGGCACACCACAACCTGAAGCGCCGCTCCACCTTGGCGCTTGCGTTGCCGGCGGCCTGGTGCTGCGGTGTCAGGTGAGCGGGCAAACCGGCAGCAAAGGCCGTGCGCGAGGCACCGGCATCCACATAAAAGCGGCATTCGCCTTTTGCATCGGCCCATACCAGCGCGAGCTGCGTGGCATTGAAACCGCCGGACTGCACACGTGCATCCGACACGGATTCCCAAGCTTGATCCGCAGCTTGCACCTGCAAGCGACCGTGTTGCCAGAACGCACTGGCGCCTGCGCCAACGCCGTCCAGACCGGGGGCAAAGAATCGGCCTGTGAATGTGCCGTGGGCGGCGGCGGCTTCGCTACTGCTGCTCGGCATGCGCTCAGTCGTCGTTGCTGCCGCCACCAATCAGGCCGCCGAGCACGCCCGCGCCCAACAAGGAACCTTGATCCGCAGACCGGCCACCTGCAGCGGGTGCAGAAAGGATGATGCGGTTGGCCAGGCGCGACAGCGGCAGGCTTTGCAGCCACACCTTGCCCGGACCGCGCAGGGTGGCAAAGAACAAACCTTCACCGCCGAAGATGGCGGACTTCACTTTGCCCACGAACTGGATGTCAAAGTCCACGGTGGGCTGAAAAGCCACCACACAGCCGGTGTCGACCCGCAGGGTCTCACCGGGCGCCAGAGTGCGCTCCATCAGGGTGCCGCCGGCGTGCACAAAAGCCATGCCGTCGCCATCGAGCTTTTGCATGATGAAGCCTTCGCCGCCGAACAGGCCCACGCCCAGCTTTTTCTGGAAGGCAATGCCAAGCGCCACGCCTTTGGCGGCGCACAAGAAGGAATCTTTCTGGCAGATGATGGTGCCACCAAGCTTGCTCAGGTCCATGGGCACGATCTTGCCGGGGTAGGGTGCTGCAAAGGCCACGCGTTGCTTGCCGGAGCCGCTGTTTTCGAAAACCGTCGTGAACAGGCCTTCGCCGGTCAGCAGACGCTTGCCTGCACCCATGAGCTTGCCGAAGAAGCCGCCTTGCTGGGAACCATCACCAAAGATGGTGTCCATGGTGATGCCTTCTTGCATGTACATCATCACGCCGGCTTCGCCGATGGCGGCTTCACCGGGGTCGAGTTCCACTTCGACGTATTGCATCTCGGAACCAAAAATTTCGTAGTCGACTACATCCATTGCCATGTGTGCTCTCCTGTGTGCAAGGCCCTCATTCCGGGCCGGACTGCGAACCTTATCAGGCCTGCATGGCACAGGCATAAAAAAGCCCCCTGCAGGAGGGGGCTATGGGCGCAGGGGGCCGAGCGTGATTACTTGAACTGGTCGGCCTTGTAGTAGCCGGAGTTCACCAGCGTGGCACGCCAGTTGTTGATATCGACCACCGCGGGTTTGAGCAAAAAGGCAGGTACGACTTTCTGGCCGTTGTTGTAGGTCTTCTCGTCGTTGATGGCGGGCTTTTTGCCGGAGAGGATGGCGTCCACCATGGTGGTGACGACCTGGGCCAACTCGCGGTTGTCCTTGAACACCGTGGAGGTTTGCTCGCCCCGGATGATGGAGCGCACCGTAGGCATCTCGGCGTCCTGGCCGGTGACCACCGGCAAGGGCTGGCCCCCCTGGCCGTAGTTGGCCTTTTTCATGGCAGTAATCAGCTCCATGCTGATGCCGTCATAAGGCGAGAGCAAGGCATCCAGGCGCTGCTTGGTGTAGTGCTTGTCCATGATCTGCACCAGGCGGGCGCGGGCTACCGAGCCGCTCCAACGCAGGGTGGACACCTTCTCCATACCCATCTGGCCTGAGCCAACGACGAGCTTGCCTTTGTCGATGTAGGGCTTGAGCACCGACATGGCACCGTCGTAGAAAAAATATGCGTTGTTGTCGTCCGGAGAACCGGCGAACAGCTCGATGGTGAACGGGCCTTTGCCCTTGTCCAGACCCAGCCGCTCGATGATGTCGGTACCCTGCAGCACGCCGACCTGGAAGTTGTCAAAGGTGGCGTAGTAGTCCACATGCGGCGTGTCGCGGATCAGGCGGTCATAAGCGACGACCTTGATGTTGCGCTCGGCGGCCTTCTTGAGCACCGGGGCCAGCTTGGTGCCGTCAATGGCGCCGATGACCAGCACTTTCATGTCAGCAGCCTTGAGCATTTCCTCCGTCTGGGCCACTTGGGTAGCCACGTCGTCGTTGGCGTACTTGAGGTCGGGGCGGTAGCCCAACTTGTCCATGGCACGCACCATGGCCAGGCCATCTACTACCCAGCGCTGGGAAGTGACTGTGGGCATCAGGATGCCCACACCGCCCTTGCTGTTCTGTGCATAGGCCCACGGCATGGACACCAACAACAAACTGCTCAAAAAGATCCGTCGGAGGGTGCGCATGTGTGAGGCCTTGCTACTTATGCCAATGTGTAAGCCGTCTTCACCGTGGTGAAGAACTCGGCAGCGTACTTGCCCTGCTCGCGGGAGCCGTAGCTGCTGCCCTTGCGTCCGCCGAAGGGCACGTGGTAGTCCACCCCTGCGGTGGGCAGGTTCACCATCACCATGCCGGCCTGGCTGTGGCGCTTGAAATGGGTGGCGTACTTCAGGCTGGTGGTGGCAATGCCGGCAGACAAGCCGAAGGGCGTGTCATTGGCGACGGCCAAGGCTTCGTCGTAGTCCTTCACACGGATCACGCTGGCCACCGGGCCGAAAATTTCTTCGCGGTTGATACGCATGGACGGGGTGCTGTCCACCAGCAGGGCCGGGGCCATGTAAAAGCCCTCGGTGTCGCGCGTGAGGCGTTCGCCACCGGTGAGCAGCGTGGCGCCCTCAAGCTTGCCGATTTCCACATACGACAAGTCCTGCTCCAGCTGCGCTTGGGACGACACCGGGCCGATGTCGATGCCAGCGGCCAAGGCGTCACCCACCTTGATGGCGGCCATGCGCTTTTGCATGGCTTCGATGAAGGCGGGGTAGATTTTGTCGGTCACGATCAGGCGGCTGGACGCGGTGCAGCGCTGGCCGGTGGAGTAGAAGGCGCTTTGAACGCTGAGCTCGACCGCCACATTCAGGTCGGCATCGTCCAGCACGACTTGGGGGTTCTTGCCACCCATTTCCAGCTGGACTTTCTTCATGTGTCCGGCACAGGCGGCGGCAATGCGCTGGCCCACACCCACGGAGCCGGTGAAGCTCACCGCAGTGATGCCGGGGTGATTGACCAAGGCGTCGCCAATGACTCGGCCCGAACCCATGACGAGGTTGAACACACCTGCAGGAATGCCGCTGCGGTGGATGATGTCGGCCAGCGCCCAGGCACAGCCTGGCACCAGGTCTGCGGGCTTCAACACCACGCAGTTGCCATAGGCCAGTGCAGGTGCAATCTTCCAGGCAGGGATGGCGATGGGGAAGTTCCAGGGGGTGATGAGGCCGATCACACCCAAAGGTTCACGGGTGACTTCCACCCCGATGCCGGGACGCACGGAGGGCAATGTTTCACCGGCCAGGCGCAGGCATTCACCGGCAAAGAACTTGAAGATGTTGCCGGCACGGGCCGCTTCGCCAATGCCTTCGGCGCGTGTCTTTCCCTCTTCGCGGGAGAGCAGGGTGCCCAGCTCTTCTCTGCGAGCCAGGATCTCATTACCGATTTTGTCGAGCGCGTCGGCGCGGGCCTGGATGCCACCTGTAGACCAAGCCGGGAAGGCCTTTTGGGCAGCGGCTACCGCAGCGTTGAGTTGGCTCACATCGGCTTGGGCGTATTCGCCCACCACCTCAGCCAGGTTGGAGGGATTCAGGTTAGGCGCGTAACCGGTGCCGGCGAGCCATTCGCCATTGATCAGGTTGTTGTGTTGGGTGGTCATGGTGTGATGTAGTGGGTTAAACGGCGGTCCAGGCGCCGTTGTGGCGGCTGGAACGAATAGCGGCGGCAACAAAGCGGATGCCTTGCAAGCCGTCGGTCGCATTCGGGAAAAATTGGTTCAGCGGGTCAGGCGTGTGACCGCTGCGCTGCGCGGCGATGGTGTCTGCCGCATTGGTATACAGATTGGCAAACGCCTCGTGAAAACCTTCCGGGTGGCCCGCCACAATGCGCGAAGCACGGGCTGCCAATGGCAGGGTGCCTTGGCCATTCGGGGTGCGCACTTGGGCGGGAGCGTCCAGCGGTTTGAATTGCAGCACCTGCGGATGTTCCTGATGCCACTCCACACTGCCCAACGAACCACTCACGCGGATGCGCAGGCCGTTTTCCACACCCGCTGCAGCCTGCGTCACCCAGAAGCTGCCACGCGCACCGTTGCTCATGCGCAGCATGGCGCCGGCATAGTCGTGGGTGATGCGGTCGGGGACTATGGTGCCTACATCGGCAGCCACTTCTGCTACTTCGAGCCCGGTGATAAAGCGCAGCAGGTTGTGGGCGTGGGTGCCGATATCGCCCATCACGAGCGAGGGACCGCCACGGGCAGGGTCTTCTTTCCAGGCCTTGCGACCGGGGCCGCCTTTGGCGCGGCCGCCTTGCACGTATTCCACCTGCACCAGACGGATGTCACCCAACAAACCTTCCATCACCATGGCCTTGGCTTGGCGCACCATGGGGTAGCCGGTGTAGTTGTGGGTCAGGCAGAACACACGACCGCTGCTCTGCACCTTCGCATGCAGTGCCTCGGCTTCTTGCAGCGTATTGGTCATGGGCTTGTCGCAAATGACGTCCATGCCATGTTCCAGCGCCTGCATGGAAAAGCGGAAGTGACTGTCATTGGGCGTCATGATGGCCACGACTTCGGCGCCATCGGCGCGGCGGGCCTCCGCCTCGATCAACGTGGTGCCATCTGCGTAACAACGATCTGCGGGTACCCCGATGCTTTGGCCACTGGACTTGGATCGTTCAGGATCGGACGAAAGGGCTGCTGCCACCAATTCGTACCGGTCATCCAAGCGCGCGGCCTGGCGATGCATGGCGCCGATAAAGGAGCCGGGGCCACCACCGATCACGGCCAGTCGCAAGCGGCGACCCAGGAGTTGGAAGACGGTGTTTTCTGACATGGTGGCGAATCCTTATCGGGTGATGAACGGGCTTACCGGCCCCAACGCAACACCATGGGGTCCAGACGCTTGGCCGTGTCAATCAGACCGGCGCGTGTGTCGGGATGCATGGCGGGGAAGGGGTGACGGCCGGCTTCGCAAGCGATGACGCCACCTTCCTTCATCAGGGCTTTGGCAGTCAGTATGCCGCCCTGGCGGTTCTCATAGTTAATGAGCGGCAGCCACTGCTGGTAGTGGGCAGCCGCCTCTTCACGACGGCCGGCAGCATAGGCATCCACAATCTTGCGGATTCCGTCGGGGTAGGCACCGCCGGTCATGGCACCGGTGGCACCTGCGTCCAGATCGGGCATGAGGGTGATGGCTTCTTCACCATCCCACGGGCCTTCAATGGCGGCTCCACCCACGCGGATGAGCTCGCGCAGCTTGGACGCCGCGCCCGCTGTCTCGATCTTGAAGTACGACACCTGCTTGATTTCCTGCGCCATGCGGGCCAAGAAAGGCACCGACAGAGGCGTGCCGCTGACCGGCGCGTCCTGGATCATGATGGGAATATCAATCGCATCCGACAGGCGGGCGAAGTATTCATAAATCTGGCCTTCCGGTACACGGATAGTGGCACCGTGATACGGAGGCATGACCATGACCATGGAGGCACCCAGCTGCTGGGCCTGCACGCTGCGCGCAATGGTGACCTGGGTGCTGAAATGGGTGGTGGTCACGATGACCGGCACCCGGCCATTCACATGCGCGAGTATGGTTTTGGTGAGCACTTCGCGCTCAGCATCGGCCAACACAAACTGCTCGGAGAAGTTGGCCAGGATGCACAGACCGGTAGAGCCGGCGTCGATCATGAAGTCGACACAGCGCTTCTGGCTTTCCAGGTCCAGTTCGCCGGCGTCATTGAAGGTCGTAGGGACGACAGGAAACACACCCTTGTAGCGGGCGTTGGATGCGGAATACATGGTGAGTCCTTATTTGTTTTTGTTGTAGACGTCGAAGCAGACGGCTGCCAACAAGACCAGGCCCTTGATGACCTGCTGGTAATCGATACCAATGCCCATGATGGACATGCCGTTGTTCATGACGCCCATGATGAAAGCGCCGATGACTGCGCCCAGCACCTTGCCCACACCACCAGAGGCGGATGCGCCACCGATAAAGCAGGCAGCAATCACGTCCAGCTCAAAACCCAGACCCGCTTTGGGAGTGGCTGTGTTCAAGCGGGCAGCGAAAATCAGACCGGCCAGCGCAGCCAACACACCCATATTGATGAAGGTGTAGAAGGTAAGGCGCTCTGTGCGGATACCTGACAGTTTTGCGGCTTTCTCGTTACCGCCCAGTGCGTAAATTCGGCGGCCGATGGTTGTGCGGGAAGCCACGAAGTCGTAAGCCAGCATCAACAGCAGCATGACGACCAACACATTGGGCAGGCCCTTGTACGAAGCCAGCTGGTAGCTGAAGGCCACGATCATGCCGATGAAAATGAGATTGGCAATCGCGAAGAAAAGAACAGGCTCGTTCTCCATGCCATGCGCGGCGCGGTCTGCACGGCCACGCACTTTGGTGATGAGCATCACCAAGGCAATCAGCAAGCCGATCACCAGAGTCGCAACTCGCAAGGTTTCGCCGGCAAACGGATCAGGGATAAAGCCGGTGCTCAGCAACTGGAACTCGGGCGGGAAAGGGCCCACGGATGCGCCTTCCAGCACCGCCAGCGCCAGGCCTTTGAAGACCAGCATGCCGGCAAGCGTCACGATGAAGGACGGGATCTTGTAGAACGCCACCCAATAGCCTTGGGCCGCGCCGATGACGCCACCCAGAATCAGGCACACGATGGCGGCTGGCACATAGTGCCAGTTGTAGTTGACCATCAGCACAGCCGCTACCGCACCAACGAAGCCGCACACTGAGCCTACCGACAGATCAATGTGGCCGGCCACGATGACGAGCAGCATGCCCAGCGCCATCACGATGATGTAGCTGTTTTGCAGGATGAGGTTGGTCAGGTTCAGCGGCTGAAACAGGGTGCCGTCTGTCTTGACCTGGAAGAACACCATGATGATGACCAGTGAAATCAGCAGGCCGTATTCGCGCAGGTTGCTTTTCAAGAAAGCCATGCCGCCACCCGAGGTGGGGGCGTTTGTTTCCGGGGTTGTGCTTGCCATTTCAGTTCACTCCTGACGTCACGATAGAACGCATAATTTTTTCTTGTGTCGCTTCTGCGGCTGGAAATTCCGCCACAAAAGCACCTTCATTCAATACACAGATCCGGTCGCACATGCCCAAGAGCTCGGGCATCTCGCTGGAGATCATCAACACGCATTTCCCCTCAGCGGCGAGCTGCGCAATGATGGTGTAGATCTCATACTTGGCTCCCACGTCGATGCCGCGGGTGGGCTCATCCAGAATGAGCACTTCAGGCTCGGAAAACAGCCATTTGCTCAGCACCACTTTTTGCTGGTTGCCACCCGACAAATTGACGGTGCGGGCAAACACATTGGGACTGCGGATGTTGAGCTTTTTGCGGAAGTCCTGGGCGACGCTGAACTCTTTGCCTTCGTCGACCACCGT
Source organism: Curvibacter sp. Hmag1.1 (assembly GCF_059769165.1). Taxonomy (NCBI): domain Bacteria; kingdom Pseudomonadati; phylum Pseudomonadota; class Betaproteobacteria; order Burkholderiales; family Comamonadaceae; genus Curvibacter; species Curvibacter sp. Hmag1.1. The sequence goes on along the minus strand of NZ_JBMBGX010000002.1, from coordinate 2,033,722 downwards.
CTTGGTAGACACAGCAGACAGGTTTGCCAGCGTGGTGTTCCAGGCAATGGTTTCATCCAGTACCAGTCCGTAACCTTTGCGGTCTTCGGTGACATACGCAATACCCTGGTCGATGGCTTTTTGTACCGTACTGGTATCGACTTCTTTGCCGTTGAGCAGCACTTTGCCGCTGATGTTCTGGCCATAGGTACGGCCGAAGATACTCATGGCCAATTCGGTACGTCCTGCGCCCATGAGGCCGGCAATGCCGACAATCTCTCCACGCTTGACGTGCAGGTTGACGCCCTTGATCACTTTGCGCTCAGGGTGAATGGCGTGGTGCACCACCCAGTCCCGCACTTCGAACACGGTATCGCCCACATTGGGCGTGCGCTTGGGGTAGCGATCTGCCATTTCACGCCCGACCATATGGCGGATGATCAGGTCTTCACTGACCGGTTCCGCACGGCAATCCAGTGAGGCCACGGTCGCGCCGTCTCGCAGCACTGTGATGGCATCTGCCACCTTGGAGATTTCGTTGAGTTTGTGCGAAATCAGGATGCAGGAGATGCCCTGGCGCTTGAGCTCGAGCAGCAACTCCAACAAGGCATCGCTGTCTGTCTCGTTCAGACTGGCGGTGGGCTCATCCAGGATCAGAAGTTTGACTTCTTTGGACAGCGCTTTGGCAATCTCGATCAGCTGTTGTTTACCGACACCCAAGTTGGTAATCAGGGTGTTGGGGGATTCTTTCAGGCCGACTTTTTTCAGCAAGGCCTGCGTTTTGACGTAAGACGTATTCCAGTCAATCACGCCACCCTTGGCCTGTTCGTTACCGAGAAAAATGTTCTCGGTGATTGACAGCAGCGGCACGAGAGCCAACTCCTGGTGGATGATGATGATGCCTTTTTCTTCACTGTCGTGAATGCCGCGGAACCGGCATTCTTCACCCTGGTAGCGGATGGTGCCTTCGTAGTCGCCGTAGGGGTAGACACCGCTCAGCACTTTCATCAGAGTGGATTTGCCGGCGCCGTTCTCGCCGACGATGGCGTGGATCTGGCCTTCTTGCACTGTGAGGTTCACATTGCTTAGGGCGGTCACGCCGTGGAATGTCTTGCGCATTCCACGCATTTCTAAAATGGGTTCAGCCATGGTGCCTCAACGATCGTTCTCTTGAACCAGAAGAATGTAAAAAGCCCTGTGCTTTGGGGCACAGGGCCTCTTTATCGCCGCTAAAGATTACTTCAGCTGCTCTTCTTTGATGTAACCGCTGCCAACCAACACTTGCTTGTAGTTGGACAAGTCCACAGCCACAGGCTTGAGCAGGTAGGAAGGAACAACCTTGACCTTGTTGTTGTAGGTCTTGGTGTCGTTGATTTCAGGCTGCTTGCCGGACATGACTGCGTCCACCATGTTGGCAGTAACCTTGGCCAATTCGCGGGTGTCCTTGAAGATGGTGGAGTACTGTTCCTTGCGGATGATGGACTTCACGGAAGGCACTTCCGCATCCTGGCCGCTCACGAAAGGCATGGGTTGACCGGCGCCACCGTAGCCCACGCCCTTGAGCGCAGACAAGATGCCGATGGAAAGACCGTCATACGGAGACAACACGGCATGGACCTTGTCTTTGCCGTAGTAGGCGCTCAACAAGTTTTCCATACGGGCTTGGGCCACTTGGCCGTCCCAACGCAGGGTTGCCACTTTTTGCATGCCGGTTTGCTTGGAGCGAACCACCAGCTTGCCGGACTTGATGTACGGGTCCAGCACGGACATGGCGCCGTCATAGAAGAAGAACGCGTTGTTGTCATCGGCAGAGCCACCGAACAATTCGATGTTGAACGGGCCTTTGCCTTCTTTCAGACCCAATGCCTTTTCCAGAGACTGGGCTTGCAACACGCCAACTTGGAAGTTGTCGAATGTGGCGTAGTAGTCCACGTTTTTGGAACCGACGATCAGGCGGTCATAAGAAATGATCTTGATGCCCTTGTCAGCGGCTTTCTGCAGCACGTTGGTCAGGGTGGTACCGTCGATCGCGGCAATCACCAGCACCTTGGCACCCTTGGTGATCATGTTTTCGATCTGGGCCAACTGGTTGGGGATGTCGTCTTCTGCGTATTGCAGGTCGGCTTTGTAGCCTTTGGCTGCCAAAGCGGCAACCATGCTGTTGCCGTCGCTGATCCAGCGGGTAGAGCTCTTGGTAGGCATGGCTACGCCGACCAGGCCTTTGTCTTGTGCTTGCGCTACGGTGGTGCCGAAGGCCAGACCCATTGCAAGGCTTACTGCAAGTACCTTGAGGGTGGTTCTACGTGCTGTCATGGAATGTCTCCTGTGTTTAGTTGCTTCTGTCAGATACGTCCTCGCCTTTTCGGCTCAGGCGGCAAATCTTACTTACCACATTGATTTATTTCCAATATAGTTTGAGGCTTATTTGATATGCAAATGCAGATTGGTGCTAACCCTAAATGACGAATTACACCCATTGGTTCTTACGTGCAAGGCTCAAAACCAGGCAACTTTTGCTATTGGTCGCCTTAGCTGAAGAAGGCAATATCCACCGCGCCGCCCAGGTGCTGAACATGACGCAACCGGCCGCCTCCAAGCTGCTGAAGGACCTGGAAGACGTGTTGGGCGTGTCTTTGTTCGAGCGTTTGCCGCGCGGTATGCGTCCCACCTGGTACGGCGACACCATGATCCGGCATGCCCGCGCTGCACTGGCAAGCTTGAACCAGGCCCATGAAGAATTGCAAGCGGCCAAGAACGGGCAATTCGGGCAAGTGAATCTCGGCTCCATCACTGCACCCGGCTTGGCACTTCTCCCACCCACCGTGGCTGCTGTGAAGCAAGCGCACCCGAATCTCCAAATCACCATCCAGATCGAGCCGAGCAACGTATTGATTGAGAAGCTCAACCGCGGCAGTCTGGACATCCTGGTGGGTCGCTTGTCGCCTGAGCACGACAAGGCGGCACTGCGCTACGAAATGGTCGCTGAAGAGCCGATCTGTGCGGTGGCGCGTCCGGGCCACCCGCTGCTGACCGCAATCAAGCCGACGCTGGAAGATGTTTTCAAGTACGGATGGATCGTGCCGCCGGCTGGCAGCATGTTGCGGCACCGCTTTGACTTGATGATCCAGGAGCTGGGCTTGGAGCAGCCGTCCAACAGCGTGGAAACCAGTGCGCTGCTGTTCATCAGCAAAATGATGCAACAGAGCGATATGGTGAGTGTGATGGCAGTGGACGTGGCGCGCTATTACGCCAACCACGGCCTGATGTCGATCCTGCCCGTGGCCATGCCTTGCGAAATGGAGCCATTCGGCTTCATCACCCGCCGGGACAGGCTGCTGTCGCCAGCGGCCGAAGTGGTGCTGCGTGCGTTGAAGTCATCTGCCATGACGGTGTATGGCAAGGCATTCAGCGTAGATCCGCTTCCTGCCTGAAAACCGACGACTATTGACTTAGTTCCAGCCCGCGTCGACCTTGAATTCCTGGGCGGTACACATCGCTCCGTCATCAGAAGCCAGGAACAAGACCATGCGGGCGACGTCGGAGGGCTTCAGCTTGTCCGGCAGGCATTGGTTGCGTTGGATGTCGGCCTCGCCTTCGGCGTTCAGCCACATCTTGATCTGGCGCTCAGTCATCACCCAGCCGGGCGACACCGTATTGATGCGGATGCGGTCTGCACCCAGTGTGTCCGCAAGGCCCCGCGTGAGCCCGTTCACAGAAGACTTCGCCACGGCATAACATGGGTAGCCACTGCCCTTGGTTTGCCACCCGGTGGAGCCGAGATTGACGATGGATCCCTCGCCCAAACGTTTCATGCCGGGCACCAGCGCCTGGATGGCGAAGAAGGCTGGGCGTTGGTTGACGGCCATGCGCTCATCCCAGTACTCAGGGGTGACAGATTCCAAGGTGTGCCGGTCATCGCGGGCGACGTTGTTCACCAGCACAGAGAAATCGCCGAGCGCTTGCGCAGCATCCGCAGTCGCGGCCTGAAGGGCAGCGATATCGCGCACATCACAGGTGCGCCACCAAACCTTTGCACCGATGGTGGCCACCAGTTCTTCTGCCAACTGGCGGCTTTCGTTTTCCGCAACATCCACGAAGGCCACATGAGCACCCTGCTCAGCAAATGCCGTCACGATGGAGGCACCAATCCCAGTTCCGCCACCGGTAATGAATACGTTTTTGCCTTCGAGGCTGGGATAGCGCGCGAGTTTTGCTTTGTCTGACATGTATTTTTCTCTGTTTTGATTGCAATATAGATATATGAATTGTCTCTAAATTCATTTTCTATTATCACTGTGCATTGGTACCATGCCTGCTGTCAAGAACCGGAGGCATCTGCCTCCACGAATAAAGAGGCAAACCCATGGATTCCGAAAAGCCCCCATTCCGCCGCAGCCACGCCTGGTTCGGCCGCCAAGACCGTGATGGTTTTGTGCATCGCAGTTGGCTCAAAAATCAGGGCTATCCCCACGACCTGTTGGATGGTCGTCCCATCATCGGCATTTGCAACACCTGGAGTGAGCTGACACCTTGCAACGGCCACTTCCGTGAATTGGCAGAGTTTGTAAAGCGTGGTGTGTACGAGGCTGGCGGATTCCCGCTGGAATTTCCCGTCATGTCGCTCGGTGAGACCCAACTGCGTCCCACCGCCATGCTGTTTCGCAACCTGGCATCGATGGATGTCGAAGAAAGCATCCGTGGCAACCCCATCGACGGCGTTGTGCTGTTGATGGGCTGCGACAAGACCACCCCTTCTCTGATGATGGGCGCGGCGAGTTGCGATCTGCCCACCATCGGCTTGTCCGGTGGCCCCATGTTGAACGGCAAGTTCCGTGGCAAAGATGTGGGCTCAGGCACCGGCGTGTGGCAAATGTCAGAAATGGTGCGTGCCGGCGAAATGACCATGGAAGAGTTCTCTTCCTGCGAGAGCGATATGCACCGCTCCAGCGGTACCTGTATGACGATGGGCACCGCCTCCACCATGGCCAGCATGGTCGAAGCCTTGGGTATGGCACTGCCCGAAAACGCCGCTATTCCGGCAGCCGACACCCGCCGCAAGCGTTTGGCCCAGCTCACCGGCCGCCGTATTGTCGAAATGGTGAAACAGGACATCAAGATGTCCCAGATCCTCACCCGCCAGGCGTTTGAAAATGCGATCCGTACCAATGCGGCGATCGGTGGATCCACCAACGCCGTGATCCACCTGCTGGCGATAGCCGGCCGTATTGGTGTGGAATTGAAACTGGAAGATTTCGACAAGCTCGGCTCAGAAGTGAACAACATCCTGAACCTGCAGCCTTCCGGCAAATACCTGATGGAGGACTTCTGCTACGCCGGTGGCTTGCCTGCCGTCATGCGTGAAATCCTGCCGATGCTGCATGGCGACGCCTTGACCGTGAACGGCAAAACCATCCGCCAGAACGTCGAGAACGCGCCTTGCTACAACCGCGAAGTCATCAAGACCGTGGAAGAGCCGTTCATGCCAGCCGCAGGCATTGCCGTTGTGCGTGGCAATTTGGCTCCCAATGGCGCTGTGATCAAGCCTTCTGCCGCTTCCAAGCATTTGCTGCAACACCGCGGCCCGGCAGTGGTGTTCGAATCCATTGAGGATTTCCACGCCCGCATTGACGATCCGGATCTGGACATCGACGAGAACAGCGTCATGGTGCTCAAAAACTGTGGTCCCCGCGGCTACCCCGGCATGGCGGAAGTTGGCAATATGCCGCTGCCCCCCAAGGTGCTCAAAAAAGGCATTACCGACATGGTCCGCATCTCGGATGCGCGTATGAGCGGAACTGCCTACGGCACCACAGTACTGCATACCTCTCCTGAAGCGGCGGCGGGCGGCCCTTTGGCGGTCGTACAAAACGGCGACATCATTGAATTGAACGTGCCGGAACGCAAGTTGCACTTGGAGATTTCCGACGAAGAGTTGGCTCGTCGTCTTGCTGCATGGCAAGCGCCTGAGAAACCAAAACGCGGTTGGTACAAGCTATACGTCGAGACGGTTCAACAAGCGCACTTGGGTGCCGATCTCGACTTTTTGGTGGGTGGAAGCGGCGCAGCCGTTCCACGCGACTCCCACTAAGTTGCGTACTGTTTGAAGCCTTTAAGGCCCATAGCGACGGAAATACCGTTGTTATGGGCCTTTTTCGTCGTTGCGAAGCATGCTATTTTCCGCCCCATAAGCGTCGGTAGCAGCTGGATTTGGCCCCGATACAACCATAAGGAGACAGGCCATGAATATCAAAGACATGAAGATTTCCACGCGTCTGATGGCGGTGATGGGCGGCCTGACCGCATTGCTGGTCGCCGTTGTGGTGCTTGCAATCTCGCAGATGCAAGCCATGCGCAATGACACCACCGCTATCACCACCAATTGGTTACCCAGTGTGGGCCTCGTAGGCGACCTGAAAGCGGGCCTGGCGGATTTGCGGGCATGGGAAAGTCAGCATGTACTCAACACCGACGAAGGCGCCATGGAACGCATAGAAAAGCTGGCTTCGCAAGCAGTAGCCACCGTCGAGGCCCCACGGCAGGAATACGGCAAATTGGTTAACGAGCCCGACGAGAAAACCTTGTTTGATGCGCTGGAAACCGACTGGAAAGCGTATCAGGCATTGCACGTGCAACTGATCGACATGTCGACCAAACGTGAAAAGTTTCCTGCTCGCAAGCTATTGGAAGGCGATGCAAAGGTCTTGTTTGACAAAATCATTGTCACTACCAAAAAAATCTCTGAGTACAACCAGTCTGGTGCCACGTTCGCCAGTAGCAAAACGGAAAAGAGCTTCAATACAGCGCGTGCCTCCATGCTCACGGCACTGTTGCTTGGTGCAATCGCTGCGGTTTTTGCCACCCTGTGGGTGACCAAGTCAGTTACCGGGCCGATATCGACGGTGATCGATCTGGCAGACAACATCGCTGATGGTGACTTGTCCAAGACCATCAAAGTGGACTCGGCCAACGAAACCGGCCAACTGTTGGCGGCTTTGCAGCGGATGCAAAACAAGCTGGCCAGCGTGGTCTCCCAGGTGCGCTCGGGCTCCGAATCCGTAGCCACCGCCAGCGCCGAAATCGCCCAAGGCAACAACGACCTCTCCGCCCGCACCGAACAACAAGCCAGCGCTCTGGAAGAAACCGCAGCGTCCATGGAAGAACTCGGCTCCACCGTCAAACAAAACGCCGACTCCGCCCGTCAAGCCAATCAACTGGCCATGAATGCCTCTACCGTGGCTATTCAAGGTGGAGAAGTTGTCGGCCAAGTCGTGGAGACCATGAAAGGCATCAACGAATCCAGCCGCAAGATCGCAGACATCATCAGCGTCATTGACGGAATTGCCTTCCAGACCAACATCCTGGCCCTGAACGCCGCCGTTGAGGCCGCCCGGGCCGGAGAGCAAGGCCGAGGCTTTGCAGTCGTAGCCTCTGAAGTCCGGTCGCTGGCAGGACGCTCTGCCGAAGCTGCCAAAGAAATCAAAACCCTGATCAACGCCAGCGTAGAGCGGGTAGAGCAAGGCAGTAGTCTGGTAGACAAAGCCGGTGAAACCATGACCGAAGTGGTCAGCAGCATCCGCCGGGTGACGGACATCATGGGAGAAATCAGCGCCGCCAGCTCAGAACAGAGTGCCGGTGTCTCTCAGGTTGGAGAAGCAGTCACCCAGATGGATCAGGCTACGCAACAGAACGCCGCCTTGGTGGAAGAGATGGCAGCAGCTGCCAGCAGCCTGAAGAGTCAGGCCAATGATCTGGTGCAGGTGGTGGCAACCTTCAAGCTGTGAGCAGAATCAGCTCTAATCGGGGTCTGGCGCCCGTGCAGTATGCGCGAGCAGCTATTAAATTTATAGCAATTTAGACTGCTTGCTTTTACCTCATAGGGCTAGGATTTATCCACGGTAGCGTTGCACCCCGCAGGTGTTGGTAATTCCAACACGAACCCAAACCCATGTATTTTTCCGCCAAGAATGATCAGCGGAGTAAAGCTATTCGTGGCAGGTGCCCGCCATCAGACGACCACCGGCCTGTGTCCAAGTTGCTGATCAGCGACGTGGGGTCATCGGGCCGCGGCCTTCGATGTGACGGAAGTTGATACGACCCTTGCTCAGGTCATAGGGAGACAACTCCAGGGAAACACGGTCACCCGCCAGAATGCGGATGTGGTTCTTGCGCATCTTGCCTGCCGAATAGGCGATCAGCTGGTGACCATTGTCCAAGGTGACGCGGAAACGGGTGTCAGGCAACACTTCGTTAACCACGCCCATCATTTCAATCAGATCTTCTTTTGCCATAAAACTTCCTCTGAACCTATGAATTACCAGGAGCCGGTTCGAGCTTGTGTCCGGTAAAAAACTTGTGCGTTTGCAGATTCCGCCAGCGCAACAAGCGTTGAAAAATCGCCACCAAAATTCAATATTTGTGCGCGTCCCACCAGTGCAGCCGGCAATGCGCTATTTGCCAAGTTGAACTGTGTGTAAATCGTCAAACTAATTTTGGTTCTGAATTTATAAATATACAAACGCGCCAACTGCAAAGGAAGTGGACTTGTTATCCGTCTGCAGCTACCGGTAGGTATTGGGAGTCGCTCTAGAAGCCGAATAGGCGCTGGATTGGAACCTCCACAGTCGGGAGAATTGTGTTTTTGCACGAGGCTCAGACACTGCCAATCGCTTTTTGGCGACTCGCTAATGTAGCATGGAGCACTGAAACCGGAACTTCACGCCCTGTTTTGCCTCTACAGGGTGTGGTTTTCTTAGTGAAACTCGGGAATATTCAAAGCATGAAACTCTGCATTCTGGACAACGACACCATTGACGAAGCCTTGATCCCGGTGTACGGCAATTACGGTGCCATGCTGGAGAAAGTCCTTCGTGATGCCGGGGCTGCCGATTGGACAATGAATCGTTTCAGCACACCGCACGGTGAATATCCGGCGAACTTTGCAGATTACGACGCTGTGCTTCTTACGGGCAGCAAAGCAGACTCCTTCTCAGATGAGCCTTGGGTGGTAGAGCTCCGGCGTAGGGTCACCGAGCTGTTGTCCACCGACATCAAGTTGTTGGGTGTGTGTTTCGGCCATCAGTTGATCGCTCTGTGCATGGGCGCCAAAGTGGGGCGTGCACCTCAAGGCTGGGTGACAGGTCGCAACACGTACCAGTGGCACGCAGAAGATCTCGTAGACAACAACCGTGATGGTTTCGCTTTGTTGGCCAGCCACCAGGACCAGGTCTTGGAGTTACCCGAAGGCGCACGACTGCTTGCGAGCAGTGACCGATGCCCTATCGCTGCCTACTCCAAGGGCAAAGAAGTCCTGTGCATTCAACCGCATCCCGAGTTTGTAGAAGATTACAGCGCCTATCTTTTGAACAAACGTCGCGCGCTTCTGGGTGACGAGCACTACGCGTCCAGCATGGAAAGTCTGCAATACGGACACGAGGGCGCAGACTTTGCCAAAGTCATGGTCGCTTTCGTCGAAAGCAACTAACTGGTCTCAATAGCTGCCTGCAGGCTTGCTTGGTCAAGCTTTCTGGCGGCACCAAATCCGGCAACAACCCGGCCTGAAAGTGGCTTGATTTTGACAAAAGCAAAGTCCTGCAAATCGGTCATGAATCCCGCTTCAGGGAAACGTTGAACATATGCATCGCGTGCTGGAGCGTAGTCAGGACTTTGTCTGTCAATGAATTCAATATCGGCTTGAATTGACACTCTTGGCAGCGCGTGAACTTGTTCACCTGCTGTTTCTGGCTTTGAAATCAAAACTGCTGCCTGTAATTGGCGCTTCAGATAGCCAAAGTGTGGCGCCAGTGCGCTCACATGAATCAACAGGGATGCCTGCTCACGTAACAGCGCAAAGGGAACCAAGGACGCGTGGGGAAGTCCGTCATCGTCAACAGTTGCCAAAGTGGCGATGCGTTGTTCACCCAGCAGTTTTGAAATCACTGAATGAAAATTTGTGGTCTCGCTCATGCAGTGATCGTACCCGCCATCAAAAACGCCCCGCTATCGGTTGAATAGCAAGGGCGTTAAAGGTAGAGGCTTTGGTAAAACCTGCAGTGAACCGGTTCCTTGTGAGTCCCGCAATAAGTGAGGCTGTGATTCAACCCTGAGAAGAAGTGTATGGCGGTTGAGCAAGCATTAGATTGCGAAGTTGCTCTATTTCTCTATATATTTGGCATAATATTTTATAAATTTATGTTTTATAGATAGATTATGGAAATAGATCGCATAGATCAGCAAATTCTGGAAATCCTTCAAGTAGACGGCCGGATTGCCAACCAGGATTTGGCAGATCGCATTGGTTTGTCTCCCTCGCCCTGCCTGCGTAGGGTCCGGGCGCTTGAAGAATCCGGCTTGATTACGGGTTATCGCGCCATGTTGGATGCCAAAAAGCTGGGTCTGTCTTTGATCGCTTTGGTCCACATCTCCATGGACAGACATACGCCGGAACGATTTGCCAACTTTGAAGCCAGCGTTGGCGTATTGCCTGAAGTGCTTGAATGCCTGCTCATCACTGGCCAGGATGCGGACTATCAAATCAAAGTTGCAGTTAAAGACATGGATCATTACCAGACCTTGTTATTGAACAAGCTCACCCGGATTGAAGGGGTCACAGGTGTTCACTCCAGCTTTGTGCTGCGTCGTGTGATCGATAGAACCGCACTTCCCTTGGTCTAAGGTGTTTCAATGTGCCTCATCGTCTGGGACTGGGATCCGGAATCCAAAAAGTTGCTTCTTTTGAGTAATCGTGATGAAGCGTACCAACGGCCTACTCTTCCCTTGCATGCATGGCCTGATTCCAACATCTACGCAGGAAAAGACCAGGAAGCACTCGGTACTTGGTTGGGCTGCAGTCGCAAAGGCAAAATGGCAGCGGTCACCAATTTCAGGAGCGGCAAAGCACCCAATTCACAGGCAAGAAGCCGGGGTGAATTGGTTACTCAATTCTTGTCTGCTGCGCTTGATGCCGAAGAATATATCAACGAACTTTCGACACAAGCTGATGCTTACAACGCGTTCAACTTGTTGGTATTCGACGGTGAAACTTTGGCTGGCTTTGAAAGCCATACGGGTCAGATTCTGACCATGTTGCCGGGCATTTCGGGCGTGTCGAATGCTGGATTTGACACACCCTGGCCCAAGTTGGTGGCTACTAAGAGCAAACTTTCACATCTTCGAGAAACGAAAAGCGTTTCTGAAGAAGATTACTTTGCTTTACTGAGCGATAGTCGCCTTGCAAGTTTGAACACCTGCCCCTCAACCGGTGTCCCGCAACACATCGAACACCAGCTGTCTGCTGTCTTTATCAAAATGCCCGGATATGGAACACGGGCTAGCAGTCTTGTGCAGATTGACCCTGCTGCTATCTCATTCCAAGAACGTACGTTCAATGAACGAGGATTGCAGGGTCAAACAAATTTGCAGTTTCCTATCAGCGCTTAACGCGCGTCAGGTAGCTCAATTTTGACTTCCAGCACTTCCAGGTTGTCCTGACGTTCCAGGTTGACTTTGATATCGTCAGGATTGATCTTGATGTACTTGCTGATGACAGCAACCAGATCCCGTTGCAGATCGGGCAGATAGTCAGGTTCCGCTGCATTCCGGCCACTGCGTTCATGGGCCAGGATGATTTGCAACCGTTCCTTTGCAACACTTGCTGTCTTCTTTTTCTCGCCGATCAGAAATGAAAGGAATGACATAGCCTCATTTCCCTCCGAACAGGCGCTTCAGCAAACCTTGTTTGGGAGCCTCGGTAAATCGCATGGGCTTTTCAGCACCCAAAAAGCGATCGATCACGTCTTTATAGGCTTCAGATACATCGCTGCCTTGCATGTGTACAGCAGGAACGCCCTGGTTCGATGCTTGCAAAACAGATTCACTTTCAGGTATCACACCAATCAACGGTATGCGCAAGATATCCTGAATATCTTCTAGGGACAGCATCTGCCCTTGGTCTACGCGTGCCGGGTTGTAACGTGTGATGAGCAAATGCTCCTTGATCGGCGTTGTACCTTCCATCGCACGCTTGGTCTTGCTCGACAGCATTCCGAGAATGCGGTCTGAATCGCGCTCGGATGAGACCTCCGGATTGGTGACCACCAGGGCTTCGTCAGCGAAATGCATTGCCATCAGTGCGCCGGTCTCAATACCAGCAGGCGAGTCGCACACGATGTACTCGAAGTCCATGGACGACAGGTCATTCAGCACCCGCTCCACGCCTTCCTGCGTGAGCGCATCTTTGTCGCGTGTTTGTGAAGCAGCAAGGATGTACAAGTTATCGCATTGCTTATCCTTGATCAGTGCCTGATTCAGGTTGGCTTCGCCCTGAATCACATTGATCAGGTCATAGACGACACGACGCTCACAGCCCATGATCAGGTCCAGATTGCGCAAACCCACATCAAAGTCAATGACAGCGGTTTTGTGTCCACGCAATGCCAACCCTGTTGCAAAACTAGCGCTGGTTGTCGTTTTGCCAACCCCGCCTTTGCCCGATGTAACAACAATGATCTTGGCCATGTGAAGCAGGTCCTTCAAAAAGAAGTGAAATGTTTCAAGCCTTGAGGGCTTCTATCAATAATTTTTCTTGTCCGTCATCACTGAGCCGGACTTGAGCCGTCTTCCCATGGACCTCCTTGGGAAACGGATTCTCACTGGTGCGATACACGCCAGCAATGGAAACCAACTCCGGTTCCAGTGATAGCGCAAAAATTCTCGCTTTGGCATTTCCTCTGGCACCTGCCATGGCTTTGCCGCGTAAAGCTGCGTACACATGAATGTTACCGTCAGCCACTACTTCAGCGCCTTGGTTGACCATAGCCAAAACCACTAGATCACAGCCCTTGGCATAGACTTTTTGTCCAGATCTCAATGGTTTGTCTATCACCATGGTCGCTGGCCCGGGAACTTCACGGATGACTTCCTGAACCAGTGTCTGCCTTGGTTCGGGAATTACCGTGGCAGCTTTTGAACGCTGAACTTCCGGCTCCGCTTTGAACAGACCTAGCTTCTCCGCAGCTTCAGCCCAAGCAGGGTGGTTACAACGGTAGGCAACAGGAATTAGATTGCAGGTTTTCAAGACCCGTAGCAGAGGTTCTAGTCCTTGCGCTGGTACATCGACATCCAAGGATGAGAAATCCAGGACCAGGCCATCCTTCTCAAAGAAATCCGGTGTTTCGCCCTGCGGTCCGAATGCAGCGTTCAACTCTTCCGCAAGGGTTTGAAAGTCGCTGGTCTTCACCAGCAAAGCAACCAACGGCAATTGGGCGCTTTTGATTTCAAACGTGCTGCGTTTTGAGGATGACGGTTGCATGGCAGAGGGTGCTGGCATGAAAGGGTTAAGACAGATTCATCAGAAGGTGGCAAATCTTACTTGATGCGAAGGTGTCTTCCCTTTATTTATCGATGGAAATTGCAGATGTACACAAGATTTCTCAAAATAAATTCATTGTTGCAAAAGTGGGGAAAAAGTTTTCCTTGCTATTGTCTTAATTCTTTAAATTCAAAATAGTAGTAGTAGATAAGGAAAGCATTTTTCTGTTGATAAGCCATAAAAATCTATATAAATCAATAGCTTAAAGCTCATCTACTCTTGTGCGTGACTGTGCTTTGGTTTTGTACCCGGAACAGGGATAAGTTTGAAAAAAACCTATGAACTGTGGATAAGTAGAAGTTGTCATCGAGTTTATACACAGGGTTATGCTCATTTGCTTGTGTTGTTGACACGTGCCATTTACAACGCACTTTTGTTCCGGTTTCACCATTTCAGCTGACAATGCCTTTGCGCTTGAAACAGGGTGTGCGCCAGAAAGAGAAGCAAGCATGGTTGAGAAACGTTCATTCGAGATTGCCCGAGAGACTTTGAAGCAGCTCACGGCACGAAAACTGGTCCCTACGCCGGCCAACTACCAGTCTGTCTATAACGAGATAGCCGGTATTCCTTCTGTGCAACCGTTTCCGGCAGACTTTCTGCGTGATCTGTCCCAGTCGTTGCCACTCAAGACACCAGGCCAGCAGAAACAAAAAGGCTTATTGGATTACGCGATCGACCGTTTGAGTTGGGACGGTGTGAAAGCGGCGCTGGTGGGTTATGGAGCGTTTGCACCTGTCGTCGGGTCAGATGCAGGTACATCGCCTTTGGCGTCATCTTTGCCGGTTAACGCAGAGCAACCGTCATCGAATCCACCAGCCTTGACGGCGGAGTTTTTTGCGCAAATCGCCAGGTTGATTGAATACGCACAACCGGCGTTGGGTTCAGACGACGAGCGTTTTGTGGAGCAAACCGGCCTTTTGCTTCAGGCAATGCGCAAACCGGATGCGGATGCCTTCACATTGAAGACCATGTTGGTGAATTACAGCCACCGGCTTTCCTTTGCAGCGGAAGACCAGGCCGAAATTCGCAAGGGCCTTCTCAAGCTACTGCATTTGATTTTCACGAACATTGGTGAGCTGAGTCTGGATGAACAGTGGCTCAAAGGTCAGATGGATGCGTTGATGAGTGTGTCAACACCGCCATTGAGTCTGCGACGGTTGGATGAACTGGAACGGCTTCTGGGTGATGTTATCTTCAAGCAAAAAGACGCCAAATACAAAGCGTTGGAAGCTCAAGATGAAATGCGACGCATGCTGGCTGCATTTATCGAACGGCTTGCCCAGATGACCCAGTCCACCGGCACGTTTCAAAGCAAACTGGAAGAAAGTGCCCGCCTGATTGAGCAAGCCAAGAGCATCGCAGACATTGCGCCCGTGTTGAAGGAAGTTGTGGGCACAACACGCAATATGGCGCAAGAAAGCCAGCTGTCACGAGAACAGTTGGGTGCAATGCAGGAACGTGCCAAACAGACAGAGGCTGAGCTGGCCAAACTGCATAAGGAACTCGACAGGGTCAGCTTGCAGGCCCGACATGATGCGCTCACAGGTGCCTTGAATCGCAAGGGTTTGGATGAGGCGTTGAACCGGGAAATATCCACCATGCGTCGCAATGAAAGCGTGCTCAGCGTGGCTCTGCTGGATATTGACAACTTCAAGAAGCTGAACGATACCTTGGGTCACGCAACCGGCGACGTGGCTTTGACGCATTTGGCTGCGGTCGCCAAGGAATGTATGCGCCCCCAGGACACACTTGCCCGCTATGGCGGCGAAGAATTTGTCATTCTTTTGCCCGACACACCATTGGACAAAGGCATTGAAGCCATGACCCGTTTGCAGCGGGAATTGACCAAACGTTTCTTTTTGGCCGGAACAGAGAAAGTACTGATTACCTTCAGTGCAGGTGTTGCTCAAGTCCTTGCTGAAGAAGAACCAGCTGATGCCATACGGCGAGCGGATCAGGCAATGTATCTGGCAAAGCGGGCTGGCAAAAACCGTGTTTTGGGTGCCTGAAGCAGCTGGCTACAGCGCGGAAGTCAGGAACCACTGAATCAGGAACTTAGCGGCAAAGCCCACCATGCCAAAAGCCAAGCCCAAGAAAAGCACAAAGGTGCCAAACTTACCTGCTTTGGATTCCCATGCCAGTTGTCCGATGATGAAGAGCATGTAGAGCATAAAAGCTCCCACGCCGAAAGTAAGCCCAAAAGCGGCGATCTGTTCTTCTGAAAAGCCGAACATCACTTCGCTCCCGTACCGGGAGTCGAACCCTTGTCCTGAAGGTTGGTATCAATGTCAGGTGCAACCAGATCCCGATAGGCGTGCCAACTGGCATGCCCCAGCATCGGAATCACAAAAATCAGACCTATCAAAAGGGAAGCTAGTCCCAGAAATGTGAACCCCATGATCAAAGCAGCCCACCAGGCCATAACGCCAGGGTTGCTAAGAACCACTTGCCAGCTAGTCAGTACAGCGGTTTTGATATTGACTTTGCGGTCCAGCAGCAAAGGCATGGCGACAACACTGGATGCGAACATGGGCGCTGCCAATATGGCACCCATAGCCAGCCAGAGCTCAAAGAGACAGCCATGCGGTGAGAGAACTACCAACTGAATGAAATCTGCAGGAGAGTTCACAGGGGCCGGTGCCAGCAAGGTAATGAGTGCTGCGGATGTGAGTACCCATGTCGTAGCGGCACCTGCTAACAGAATGCCAAAACGCAACATGCACCAATAGTCCTCGCTCCATCGATTGAGGCGCTGGTTCTGCCAATTCAGCCAAGTTTGTGCAATGACTTCCCAGTCGGCAGGCTCATCCCGTTCAATTGCACGACTCAGTGCATACAAGCTCGTCGCCAGCACTGGAGCAACGACCAAGAATCCCGTTAGTGCTCCTGCCAAAAGCCAAAATTTGTCTCTTGCGAACGCGACAATGGCAGCGCCGATAAAGGTCAATATCAGTCCATGGGACAGACTTGCGATACCGGAATGTTGGATATCTCGCCAACCCATGCCTAGCCACACCAAAGGCCGCATGAAGCCGACAGTGCGGACGGAGATAACTGGTGTTGGCAATGGGTTCATGGTCAAGAACAGTCTACGGGAGTCACCCCGCAGAGTTCTTGACCATGATCAAGGAGAAGCGCTCACAGAGCGTTTAGCAATGCTTAATGCTTGGACATGCCGCCGCCATGGTGCCCCTTCATGTTGGCAAATTCGGTGTCAAATACCTTTTTTTGTTCCGCAGTCAGCGTGCCATAAAAGGTTTTAACGGCCTGATCGCGCTGTTCCATTTGTGCGGTGCGGGCAGCCATATGCTCAGTACGCAGTGCTTTGATTTTGTCCAGGCGTTCCGGCGTGGGCAGCTTGGCGAGCTCAGCGCGATCCGTGGCGGGTTTGGTTTGCGGTGCTGGCGGCTTCATGCTGTTGGAGAAAGCAGTCCAGTTGGCTTCCTGTGCCGCTGTAATTTTGAGTTTTGCTTTCAGTTCCGCGCTGCGCTTGGCATGCATTTCTTCCATTTTGGCGGGGTCCATGCGGTGCATCCCGGGCCGTTGGTCGTACTGGCCTTCATCAGCACCGTGCTTCTGCGCCAATACGGAAAAACCGGCACTGGCCAACAGGCCGGCGACCACCAGAGTTTTGAATGCGGGTTTCATAGGAGTGTCCTTAAAGTGGATACCTGCAGCAGACATTGCCTTCAGGTTGAAACCGAGTGTTGCTTCAGCATGTAACGCTGGCATGCAGAAGCGATATCGATTTGTAAAGATGCATGAAAATGTCTGATTAACAAATTGATAGGTGTTGTGTGTTTAAAAACGTGATCGTGTACCGCTTGGTGTCCCCTTGGTCTGTGACGCAGGCCCAACTTGAAGATGCATTGCAGGCGGACCGTTTTGTGGAATGCGGTGCCAGTCAGGAAAAATCAGTAGGCTGGACAGAGCCCCGGGGTCAAGCACATGGACCTTTGGTAGAAGTAGTGGGTGGCCAGTGGGTGTTGAAGCTCATGATGGAAGTGAAATCTGTTCCCGGCTCGGTCGTCAAACGCAAGGTCGAAGAACAGGTTGCCCAGATCGAAGTCAGCACCGGCCGCAAACCCGGCAAAAAAGAAGTCCGAGAGTTGCGGGATGACGCACGCCTTGCTTTATTGCCCATGGCATTTACCAAGCAAGGTAGCGTGGGGGTGTGGATAGATCCCAAAAGCGGCTGGCTCGTGTTGGATGCAGGCAGCCAAGGCAAGGCGGATGAGGTGATGACTGCATTGATCAAAGCCATCCCCGATTTTGCAGTTCAGTTGGTCAATACCCAGATATCTCCCGCAGCAGCCATGGCTGTGTGGTTGTCCACACGGGAATCACCTACAGATTTTTCCGTTGACCGGGAATGTGAGCTGAAAGCCTCCGACGAATCCAAAGCAGTGGTGCGCTACACCCGACATCCTCTCGATACTGAAGAGGTGAGCCAACACATCGCCTTGGGAAAAATGCCGACCCGCTTGGCCATGACCTGGAACGACCGGGTTTCCTTTGTGTTGACTGAAGCCTTGCAACTCAAAAAAGTCACGTTTCTCGACACTGTGTTTGAAGAAGCCTCCAAGGCGGCAGGGGATGGCAAGGACGACAACTTTGATGCCGATGTCATCATTTCCACCGGTGAACTGTCCCAATTGATTCCGGACTTGATGGAGGCTTTGGGTGGCGAAGTTCCCTTGGGGTCCATGCCGGGAGCATCTGCGTAAAGACGCGATGGCGGTAGGGGTTTGGCAAAACTTCTGCCGGTTCGTCACACGACTTGGCTACTCTGCTACTTTTTTGGGGAGACACCATGCCGCGCAAGACAGCCCAAGACTTTGATCAGGAACTGCTCATTCTTTTTGATGCCTATGTGCATGGTGTCGTAGACCGGCGGGGGTTCCTGGAAAAAGCCCAGAAGTTCGCCGTTGGAGGCATGACAGCAGTAGGTTTGCTGGCTGCGTTGAGCCCGGACTTTGCTTCTGCCCAGCAGGTTGCCAAAGATGACAAACGTATCGTTACCTCTTCGGTGGAACTTCCATCACCCGCAGGCTATGGAACTGCCAAAGGGTACTTGGTACGTCCCGCAGGCGCGCAAGGCAAGTTGCCGACCATTCTGGTGGTGCATGAAAACCGGGGCTTGAATCCACACATTGAAGACATCGCTCGTCGCCTTGCCCTGGAGGGCTATCTGGTCTTTGCGCCGGATGCCTTGGCGCCCTTGGGAGGCTATCCCGGCGATGAAGACAAAGCCAGAACCTTGTTTGCGACTTTGGACCAGAAGAAGACAGCAGAAGACTTTGTGGCTTCTGCCCAGTGGTTGCAATCCCACCCGGACGCGACAGGCAAATTGGGGGTTGTCGGTTTCTGCTACGGTGGGGGTGTCGCACATGCACTGGCTGTGCGGTTGCCCAACTTGTCGGCTGCAGTACCGTTCTATGGCAACCACCCGGCAGCAGAAGACGCTGCCAAAGTCAAAGCGCCTTTGTTGATCCATTTCGCCGGGGTAGACGAACGCATCAATGGGGCCTGGCCTGTTTATGAAGCGGCCCTGAAAGCAGCAGGGGTACGTTACACCGCGCACCAATACGCTGGCACCCAGCATGGTTTCAACAACGACACCACGCCCCGCTTTGATGCTGCAGCTGCCAAGCTAGCGTGGGAACGCACCTTGGCGTTCTTTAGCCAGACTTTGAAGGTCTAAGCCTTAGTCGTCATACCGGTCGTGGCCCCGGCCGCGACCATGGTGACCATGGCGGTGGTGGTGGTCAAACTCCCGGCCGTACCGATCATCACCCCGGCGGTAGCCGGTGTGGTAGCCGTAGCCCTCGCGCCCCCGGCTTTCAAAACGGCGATCCGGCACTTGTCGATTTCCCATGTTGCGTGCGATACCGGTACCAGCAGCACCGCCTATGCCCGCACCGACAATCGCACCCGAGCGACCGCCGACTGACTGGCCCACCGCAGCACCTGCGGCACCCCCTACGGCGCCACCAATCACCGCGCCATTCTGGTTGCGGCCGTGACTTGTTACAGCGGCGCCAGCAGCGCCACCCAATGCGCCACCAATCACCGCACCGCTCTTGCCACCCACGCTTTGTCCCAGAACCGCACCTGCCGCTGCACCTGCGCCACCCCCGAGCAGGGGTGTCCAGTCATCAGCGTGTGCCAAGGGAGACATCAGGAGTGCACTGGCAACACAAGCGCCTGCAATCCAACGAGGGTTCTGAATAGCGGAACGGAATGTGGATAAGTTCAACATGCATCAAGGGGCGAGGCCCGCACCGCCAGAAGTGACGGTTTATGCACCTACAACGGGGCGTTGTTCACCGGGATGACGCGGATTACAAGCCTTTACACCTGCAGCAATTTGCTTACTTGCTGCCCAGAGCGCTTAACTCGGGCGATACCTGCGCCCATTGCACCGGAAAGCCATTGTGGGCATGCGAGGGTGCGTCCAGCGACAAAGCATGCACGGTCCCGGCAATAACACTGTCAATCACGGGTACCGGTACCCGGGCTTGTACAAACGCAGCCATACCCGCCAGGCCGGCGCCTCCCAGAACAATGCTGCGGACTTCCGGATGGGCTGCCGCTTGCAGGCAGGCTTGAGTCAAAAGCTCCAAGGCAGCTTGCGGATCATTGGACAGCTCTACACCGCTGGGTGCAACGGTATGAATATCGATCAGCGCTCGGTGCAAGTCCAGGCCCAGTGCCAGGCGCTGCAGCATGGGTTTCCACTTGGCACCACCCGTAACCACGGCAAAACCCCCATGGCGGCTGGCCTGCAGGAATGAGGCTTCTGCCAAACCTGTTACCGGTGCCGCACTGCCTTCGCGCAAGGCCCACAGGCCGGGGTCGCCAAAACAGGCGATGAGTACGGCATCCGGTTTCCGCACGGATGCATTGCATTGGTCTGCCGCCCACGCATCCAGCAAGGCGTGGCCGGCCACTGCATAGCTGGCCTCGCAAGCGATATAGGGTGCGCCGAAGCGTGCGGTGACGGTGTCCACGTGCACGTCAGGTCCGGCGGCCAATTGCACATGGTGTTGCACCAGGGCGCTCACCGTGGTCGAGGTGTTGGGGTTGATCACCAGCAAACGGCGCATGGATGTCAATCTGTGGCGGGCGCGCCGAACAAGGACAACAAGTCCGGTGCATCGTCCACGGCCTCCGTAAAGTGCAGTTGTTGTTCCAGTTGTGCCAGGTGTTCGTGCATTAAGCGGGCGGCTTCGCGCGGGTCGCGCAGGCGGATGGCGTCCAGCAACGCGCGGTGCTCCTGGCAACCGCACGACGTGGCTTCAGATTTGGCCTGTACATGGTTGTCGCTGTAGGTCATCAAGATCAACGAGGTGCGCGATACCAATTCACGCAAGATGCGTCCCAGCGTTTGGTGGTCGGACGCATTTGCGATGTGCAAGTGAAAGTCCCCGGACAGCCGAATGGCACGGCGCATGTCTCCACTGGCGCGCGCCGCCTCTTCTTCATTGATGCACTGGGTGAGGGTGGCAATGTCGTCCGCTGTAGCGCTGGCAATAAAGCATTCGATCAGGGTGGGCTCGATCATGCGGCGCACCTCAAACACCTCACGCGCTTCTTTCTCGGTGGGTTGGGCCACCATGGCACCGCGGTTGGGCGTCAGCGTCACAATCTGTTCGTTGGCCAGGCGCACCAGTACCGGGCGAATGCGGGTGCGCGATACGCCGAACGCACTGGCCAGCTTTTCTTCAATGAGTTTGGTACCGGGCGGCAGGCGGTGGTCCAGGATGGTGGCCACCATGCGCTCGTAGATCTCGTTTTCCGTCAGTGCAACAAATTCGCTCATGTGTCCCGCTTTGCTTGCTGACGCTTGGCCAGCAGGGTGGACAGCCCCACGGCCAGTCCCATCACGAGAAACGATACCACCATGGTTACCGTGCCCAGCGCGTAGATGGATGGGGTGGTCACGGTGGTGGTGAGGCCTTGCAATTCCAGGGGCAGGGTGTTGACATCACCAATGGCCTGCGTGGTGCGGGCAATCTCATCCCAGCTCAGCGTGAAGCCGAACATGCCGATGCCGACCACCGAGGGTGCAATCAGCGGCAGCACGACGTGGCGGAAGGTCTGCCATGGGGTGGCACCCAAGTCGCGCGCCGCTTCTTCATAGGCAGGGTTGAAGCGGTTGAAGATGGCAAACATGATGAGCAGGCCGAAGGGCAGCGTCCAGGTCAGGTGAGCCCCCAGTGCCGAGGTATAGATGCCCAAAGCGGTACCGTAGTTTTCCAACGCGCTTTCCATGCCGAAGGTCTCCAGCATCTTCTTGATGGCACCATCCAGCAGGCGGAACTCCAGGCCGATACCCAGCGACACAATGATGGACGGCATGATCAGACTGGCCACCACCGTAAAGAACAGCAAATTGGCAAAGCGCAGTTTTTTGCGGAACGCCAGACCCGCCAGTACCGAGAACACGACGGTGAACGCCATCACGGTCAACCCCAGGCCCAGTGAGCGTTTCAGTGCGGAACTGATGTCGACCGTGCCCAGCCCTTCTGCGAGCTTGTGGAACCAGTGCAGCGACATGCTGCGCATCGGAAAAGTCAGGCCGCCATCCGGGCCCTGAAAACTCAGCACCACGATGACCAACATAGGCCCGTAAAGAAACAGCACATAGGCGGCAAAAAATGCAGCCAACAGCCAGAAGGCGGGTGAACGACGGTCGGAATTCATAGCTCTTTCCGGATGTCGACCATGCGGGTCAGGGCCCAGATGATCATCAAGACAATGGCCAGCAGCACCACGGCATTGGCCGCCGCGAGCGGGAACTGCAGGTAAGACGTTTGCACCTGGATGATCTTGCCCACAGATGCAATTTGTTGACCGCCCATGACGCCGATGGTCACGAAGTCGCCCATCACAATGGTGATGACAAAGATGGAGCCGATGATGATGCCGGTGCGGCACAGCGGCACGATCACATTCCACAGCGTTTGCCAACCGCTGGCGCCGCTGTCATTGGCAGCTTCAACTAGGCTGCGGTCTATGCGCATCATGCTGTTGAAGATGGGCACGATCATGAAGGTGGTAAACAGGTGCACAAACGCCAGTACCACCGAGAAGTTGGAGAACAACAGCCACTCAATCGGCTGGTCGACCATGCCGTAGCCGACCAGAAAGTCATTCACCAGCCCGTTGCGACCCAGCAGTGGCACCCAGGCAATCATGCGGATCACATTGGAGGTCCAGAAAGGAATGGTGCAGATGACGAAGAGCACCACCTGCATGCCGCTGGACTTCACATGGAAAGCCAGAAAGTACGACACGGTAAAGCCGATCACCAATGTCAGGGCCCATACCAGCAGGCAGAACTTGAACGTGGACAGGTAGGTCTTGAGCGTGACGCACAGGTCGCCCGACTCATTGCGCGACAAGCAGCCTTCGAACACCGAGATGTAGTTCTTGAAGGTGAAACCCGGCAGCATCTCGTACTGGTTGTAGTCCCAGAAACTCACCATCAGCACCAGGGCCAATGGAATCAAAAAGAAGAGCACAAACACCGTGGTCAGCGGCAGGGCCTGCCACCAGGCCGCAAGCGTGCGGCCCGGGGCAGATGCCGCCGGAAGTGAGGGTGTTGAAGGTGCGCTCATAAGTGCTTATCCGTTAACCAAGTTAGTGAGGGCCCGTCCAGGGCGTGCGCAGCGCTGCCCGTTCCAGAAACACCGCGGGACTGGCTGTGCCAGACCGCTGGTGTTGCCCCCTTGAGGGGGGAACGGGCGACACGCAGTGCGCCCGGACGGGGGTGGTTCACAAGTTACGCTGCGACGAACTCGTTCCACTTCTGGACCATGTAGGCGTTCTCGTCCATCACGGCGTTCCAGCAGGCGATGCCGCCCATGCGTTGTTCGTAGCTGCCGCCGTCGCGCACTTCGCCCTTCTTGGCCAGGACATCGCCGTTGGGGCTCTTGATGTCCTGGGTGGCAGGCTTGCCTTCCATCCAGTACGCCCACTCATAGGCTTCCATCTTGGCCTTGGCGGTTTCCAGCACGGCGCTGTAGTAGCCCTGGCGGTTGAGGTACGCACCTGCCCAGCCATCCAGGAACCAGTTGATGAACTCGTAGGCGCCATCAAGTTTGCGGCCGGACAAGGTGGATGGAATACCGAAGCCGGAAGCCCAGGCGCGATAGCCCTCTTTGAGTGGCTGGAAGGTGCAAGCGATGCCCTTGGTGCGCACTGCGGTGACCGCAGGGCTCCACATGGACTGGATCACCACCTCGCCGGAAGCCATCAGGTTGACGGACTCGTTGAAGTCTTTCCACAGGCTGCGGAACTGGCCTTGCTTCTTGGCTTCAATCAGGGTCTTGATCGTCAGATCAATTTCCTTCTTGGTCATGTTGCCCTTGTCGGGGTACTTGTAGATGCCCATGGCTTCCACGACCATGGCGGCGTCCATGATGCCGATGGAAGGGATGTTCAGGATGGCGGCTTTGCCCTTGAATTCTGGGTTGAGTAGCTCAGCCCAGGAAGAGATGGGGCGCTTGATCAGGTCAGGGCGGATACCCAGCGTGTCGGCGTTGTACACGGTGGGAATGATGGACATGAACTGTGTCGGGCTCTTGGCGAACACTTTGCTTTTTTCGCCTTCCAGGAAGATGGTCTTCTTGGGGGCGGTGCCCTGGTCGCCCACGGCCTTGCCTGCCACCATGCCGGTGGTGAACAGGGTGGTGATCTTGTCTGCGTTTTTGATGCGCTTGGTGTCGATGCCCTTCAGGTTGCCGGTGGGCACGATGTTCTTCAGGGAGAAGTACTCGGTGTCAATCAGGTCGAAGCTGTTGGGCGCAGTCACGGCGCGCTTGGTCACGTCATCGGTGGTGACGGCCACGTACTGGATCTTGATGCCGGTGTCTTTTTCGAACTTTTCGCCGATGGCCTTGTCCTGGTTCACGGCGGTGCCCAAGTAACGCAGCACGATGGGTTCTGCAGAGTGCACTGCGGGGAACATGCCGGCGGCCAAGATGCCGGCGGTGCCTTTGAGCAAGCTGCGGCGCTGCACGGGGGCGGCGTTGGTGAGGGTGTCTTTCAGATCGTCAGCCATGGGAAAACTCCTTGAGGGTTGCGGAGGGGAGGATGAAAACTTCTTGCGAAGACGTTGGGGAAAATGGCCCCGCTCAGTGCGGGAGCGGATGCGCGGCCTCAGGAGCCCAACGCAGCTGCACGGTCTCGCCCACGGCATAGGGCCGCGCGGCAAATGTGGATTCAGACAACATCACCGAGATTTCGGCGGTGGTGGATGCAGTCACCGAGGTGCCGGGGTTCTGCAGGCCCAGCAGCACGTAGGTGCCTTGGTATTCCACGTCGGTGATCAGTGCCATCTTGGTGTGGGGGGCATCAGGCACCGCCTGGTCGGCCGGCAGCACTTGCAGGTGGTCGGTTCGCACACCGACCTTGCCCTCGGGCGTCTCGATCACGTTGTGCCCGCCCATGAAGCGGGCCACAAACTCGCTGGCGGGCCGGTTGTACACCTCGTGCGGGCTGCCTACCTGTTCGATTACGCCGTGGTTCATTACCACCATGGTGTCGGCCAGGGCCATGGCCTCTTCCTGGCTGTGGGTGACGTGGATGAAGGTCAGCCCCAGTTCTTTTTGCCAGCGGCGCAGCTCGGCGCGCATCTGGATGCGCAAGAAGGGGTCGAGCGCAGAGAGCGGCTCATCCAGCAACAGCACACGAGGTTGGGTAATCAATGCCCGTGCCAATGCGACGCGCTGTTGTTGGCCACCCGAGAGCTCAGTCGGTTTGCGGTCGGCCAAATGGCCCATGGCCACGCGCTCCAACAAGTCTTTGGCCTTGGCGTGACGCTCGGCTTTGCCCACGCCCTTCATCTTGAGGCTGAAGGCCACGTTGTCCAGGGCGCTCAGATGCGGGAAGAGCGCAAAGCTCTGGAACATCATGGCCGTGCCGCGTTCGGCGGCGGGCAGGTCGGTGATGTTGCGGTTTTCCAGCAGGATGTCGCCGTCAGACGCCGACTCGTGCCCTGCAATCATGCGCAGCGTGGTGCTCTTGCCGCAGCCCGAAGGGCCGAGCAGGCAGCAGTAGCTGCCGTTGGCAATGCGCAGGTGGATGCTGTCCACAGCGGGCTTGCCCTGCGCATAGCGCTTGGTGAGCCCGATGACTTCGATGGCGGCAGGTGCAGTGGCGTTCATGCCGGGGCTGTACGCAAACCGCATGCCAGCTTTGTACACAATGTTTTTCAAGGATTGTGTACAAAATGCACCGGCATTGTGCGGTGCAACACGCCAAAGCGCAAAACCGGTGCGCGCGGCTTTGGTGCAAACCGGAGAGCACTTCCCCGTTTTTAGTGAATCAAATCAGCCTCTAGCGCACGTGGAATATGCGCGAGCAGCTCCTGATTTCATAGCGTTTCAGGTTTTGGCAGGGCAGGTGCTGAATCCGAAGATTGCATACGACGGGCACCAGCCGATGAGCCCGGTGATCACCGGGGCAATGCCAACCCACCCCCACATGCCTATGATGTCGGTGGCCGCCAGCCCGATCAGCACGGCACCCAGCCAGATGCGGATTAGTCGTTCCCAGTTGCCGATGTTGGTGCGCATGCTGTGCTCCTGAAGCTGTATAGAGCTTGATTGGAGCGGTGGGCGCTACAGCCGTCGGTGCTGCGGCCCACACAGAGGCGGCTTAGTTTTTGACAGCGCAGGTGCTGAAGCCAAACATGGCATAGGGTGGGCACCAGCCCATCAGGCCGGTGGCCAAGGGCACAGCGCCCAGCCAACCCCACCAGCCCACGGTGCCGGTAGCGGCCAGGGCTACGAGCACGGCGCCAGCGCCTATACGGATGATGCGGTCGATACCGCCTACGTTTGCTTTCATGGAATCACTCCTTGGTTGTGTTGAAGTGATTGGACGCTCCGGTGCCAAGGAAGTATGTGACTTAGGTCACGCAGCCTTTGTTCAACTGCGCGCTCAGCCCCCGACGGCCAGTGCACGCAAAGCCTGACTGTTGAGGATGTGAATGTGCTCCCGCCCTAACGTGAGCCAGCCCTCCCTCTCAAAGCGGCGCAGCAGGCGTGTCACCATCTCGCGCACCGTGCCGAGCTCGTCGGCCAATGTCTGGTGCGAGAGGTGCAAGTCCTGCCCGCGCCCCAGCAGGGCGTTGGCCAGCCGCTGGTCCAGCTTCTGGAAGGCGACCGCATCTATCAGGCTGGTCAAGTCGGCCATGCGTTCGGCAAACAGGCCCAGCACCAGATTGCGGAAGGCGGGTGTGTCCAGCCATAGGGCGAAGGTGGCGGGGCTGACTATGATCAGTTCACTCTCTTGCGTGCTGACCCCGTGAGCGCTAAGAGCCTGGCTGCGAAACAGAGCTGCACTGCTGATCAGACACAACTCGCCCGGCACCACGCGGTATAGCTCCAGATGCCGCCCGTCTGCGGCACGGCGCGCGACCCGCACTTCCCCGCGCAGGACCAGCGGGAAACCCTGGCAGGGCTGTCCCTCGGAGAACAGCTCGGTGTGATTTGGCACCGTCATGCTCTGTGCCTCTGGCCCGAGCGCTGCTAGCGTGGGGAACACATGGGTTAGCGCGGGGTAGAGGTTGAGGATGGAGGTGGACATAGATTTTGGTGCTTTAGTGCTCTAGCGCCCGTCGAATGTGCGCGAGCAGCTATCAATTGCGTAGCAGTGCGCTTGTCGCCCGCCAAGTCATCGAGGATGGGGCAGTCCGGCCGGTCGTCGCCGTGGCAGCAGTGCAGCAGGGTGGAGAGGGTGCGCTGCATGGCCTGCATGGCGGCGATGCGCTCACTCAGTTCGTCCATGTGCTTTTGGGCGATTTTCTTGACGTTGGCACTGGCGCGACGCTTGTTTTGCCACAGGCCCACCAGCTCGCCGATCTCGGCCATGGAGAAGCCCAGGTCGCGGCAGCGCTTGATGAAGCGCAGGGTGTGCACATCGGTCTGGTTGTAGAGTCTGTAGCCGCTGTCCGTGCGCGTGACGGTGCCCAGCAGACCCAGCGACTCGTAATGCCGCAGCATCTTGGCAGACACACCGCTCAGCCGGGCGGCCTCGCCGATGTTGACGGGCTGGCCGGAGAGCGTTGCTGACTTAGTCTTTGACGGCATAGCCCTCTTCGGCAATCGCCTTGGCAAGGATGTCGCGGGCTTGGGTGGATTCGACTTCCACCAAGTTGGCGCTGCGGTCGATTTTTACTTGGGCTTGGGGGTCTGCGTCCTGGATGGCGCGGGTGACAGCCTTCTCGCAATGGCCGCAGGTCATGCCGGTAACGGTAAAGGTTTGGTTCATGGGGACTCCTGAAAGGCAGATAAAAGCATTGTGAACCTTGCCATGGTGGGAGGGTCAAGCGCCTGTGTCAGTGGCCTGCCGCTCTTTGGGCAAACAAAAATGCACGTAAGCTTGTTTTCCCATGTGTTGAAGAGGGGAGGTTCACTTGGACATCATCAAAGCCACGGTCGAAGACGCTCCGGCCATCAGCCGCCTGATCGGTAGCGTGGCCCGCTTCTTTACTTTGCAGCCGGATGGAGCGGGTGCGGAAGACTTTCTCAAGACGATTTCGCCCGACGCTGTAGCCGGTTACCTGGCGGATCCGCGTTTCACTTACTTCAAGGCGGTCAACAACGACGCGCTGGCGGGTGTGGTGGCCGTGCGCGACGCCAGCCACCTGTACCACCTGTTTGTGGACGCGTCATTCCAGCGCCGGGGCCTGAGCCGCCAGCTATGGGACCATGCCCGTGCAGCGGTGGGTGAGGCGAACCCCGGCTACTTCACCGTCAACTCCACGCCCTATGCCCAGCCGGTGTACGAGCGTTTCGGGTTTGTGGCCACCGGACCCCGGGTGGAGACAAAAGGCATTGCATTTGTGCCCATGCGTTGGGTAGCCGCTTGACCTTCCCACCATGGCAAGGCCTAAGCTTGCACCATGAGTACTGAAACCCCCTCCCCCACGACCATCGATATCGGCATTGGCGGCATGACTTGCGCATCGTGTGTGATGCGTGTGGAAAAAGCCCTGAAAAAGGTGCCCGGCGTGGACAGCGCCACGGTGAACCTGGCCACCGAGTCTGCCCGCATCGCGGTGCACGATGCTGGCATGGAGGCCCGCTTGCGCCGCGCGGTACGGGACGCGGGCTACGAGCCGCTGGCGCCCAGTGCGGCAATTGATGCGGTGGATGCCTCGCCATGGGCGGGCTTCGGGCCGGTGGGCATAGGCCTGGCGCTGTGTGCGCCGCTGGTACTGCCCATGGTCGGGGACCTGTTCGACAAAGACTGGATGCTGCCTGCGCTGTGGCAATTCTTGCTGGCCACGCCGGTGCAGTTCATTTTGGGGGCACGTTTCTACAAGGCCGGTTGGCATGCGCTGCTGGCTCGCACCGGCAATATGGATTTGCTGGTGGCGCTGGGCACCACTGCGGGCTGGGCCTTGTCCATGTGGTTGTGGCTGAGTCCTCAGTGGTTTGGCGCCCCTGACCACAGCGCGCATGGCATGCCCGCCATGGAGCCGCACCTGTACTTTGAAGGCAGCGCCGTGGTGGTGACGCTGGTGCTTTTGGGCAAATGGCTGGAAGCCCGGGCCAAGCGGCAGACGACGGCCGCCATTCGCGCCCTGCACAGCCTGCGCCCGGACACGGCGCACCTGATGGGCCGTGATGGAGAAGTAGACGTGCCCGTGGCCGAAGTACTTGTCGGCGACAAAATTGTGGTCAAACCCGGCGAGCGCTTTCCGGTAGACGGGACGCTGCTGGAGGGCCGCACGCAGGTGGATGAATCGATGCTGACGGGCGAGCCTCTGCCGGTGGCTAAAGACGTGGGCGCCAAGCTCACGGGCGGCAGCATCAATGGCGAAGGCCGCGTGGTGCTACTGGTGCGCGCGGTGGGGGTGGACACGGTGCTCTCCAGCATCATCCGCCTGGTGGAAGACGCACAGGCTGCTAAAGCGCCCATTCAGCGGTTGGTGGACCAGGTGAGCGCGGTGTTTGTGCCGGTGGTGCTTGTCATTGCGCTGGTCACGCTGCTGGGCTGGTACTTCACCGGCCATAGCTTTGAGGTGGCACTGATCCACGCCGTGGCAGTGCTGGTGATTGCCTGCCCTTGCGCGCTGGGTTTGGCCACGCCGGCTGCCATCATGGCGGGCACCGGGGTGGCGGCCAAGTTCGGCATTTTGATCAAGGACGCGCAGGCGCTGGAGGTAGCGCATACCGTGAACGTGGTGGCCTTCGACAAAACCGGCACGCTTACCGTGGGCCAACCCCGCCTGACCGCATTGGTGCCCGTGGGCCTGACCAATGACGAAGCACTGGCCTTGGCCGCCGGTTTGCAAAGCGGCAGCGAGCACCCGCTGGCCCGCGCTGTGCTGCAGGCGGCCAAAGACAAAGCACTCACCATGACCGTACCCACTGACGTGCAAGCCGTGGCCGGCCGCGGCACCCAAGGCAAAGTAGGGGAGCGCACTTTATTGCTGGGTAGCTTGCGCTGGATGGCTGAGCTGGGGGTGGACATGGCGCCGGTCGCGGCGCAGGCGGCCGATTTGCAGATGAGCGGCGCCACGGTGTCTGCCATGGCAGAGCAACAATCCGGCGGCGTAAAGCTGCTGGCCCTGCTCGCGTTTGCCGACGAACCCAAGCCCGGTGCCAAAGAAGCGTTGGCCGCCCTGAAGGCTCGCGGTATCCAGACCGTCATGATCTCCGGCGACAACCGTGGAGCGGCAGAAGCCATGGCCAAGCGCCTCGGCTTGGATTCCAAAGATGTGTTGGCCGAGGTATTGCCCGGCGACAAGGCTGCGAAAGTCGCCGCGCTCAAAGCCGGTGGCAAAGTCGTTGCCATGGTGGGCGACGGCGTGAATGACGCGCCTGCGCTGGCGGCGGCCGATGTGGGCATGGCCATGGCCAACCCCAACGGTGGTGGCACCGACGTGGCCATGCATGCCGCCGGCATCACCCTCATGCGGGGCGACCCGCTCTTGGTGGCGGCTGCGCTTGACATCAGCCGTCGCACGGTGTCCAAAATCCGGCAAAACCTGTTCTGGGCCTTTGCCTACAACGCGGCCGGCATTCCCTTGGCGGCGTTGGGCTACCTCAGCCCGGTGGTGGCAGGTGCCGCCATGGCACTGAGCTCGGTGAGCGTGATGACCAACGCCTTGCTGCTCAAGCGGTGGACACCGGAGCAGGGTGGAAAGTAAGTCGATTTCGGGATAAAAATGGGCGCTGGCGCTCATGGAATATGCGCGAGCAGCTCCTAAAATGGGAGCAAACCCCAAGGCGCCCATGAACCATTTGCTGCTCACAACCGGCCTCTATGTGCTCACCGCGATCGCTGAGATCGTGGGGTGCTACCTGCCTTGGCTCTGGTTGCAGCAGCGCGCACCGGTGTGGGTGCTGTTGCCGGCGGCAGCGTCACTGGCCCTGTTCGTGTGGCTGCTCACCTTGCACCCTGCAGCCAGCGGCCGGGTGTATGCGGCCTATGGCGGTGTGTACATCGCCACCGCGCTGGTGTGGTTGTGGGTGGTGGACGGCATTCGCCCTTCGGCATGGGACTGCGCTGGTGCGGCTTTGGCCTTGGCGGGCATGGCGGTGATTGTGCTGGCGCCGCGCACCGGGGCATGACGTAAGTCAAGGTGTGCTGGAGCGGTCTGTGGGATTCTCTGGCTGCCCGAGTCGTTGGAAATGGCGGGCGTCCTGACGGCTTTGCCTCGTATTGCCGCTTGTATACACCCCTAGACTCTGAAAGAATGGCCCAACGCTTGGACCGGCTCACCCGAGGAACACAACAATGAACATGATGACCATGATGCGCCAATTCACCATCCGGCTGCGTATGTTGGGGGCCATTGCGATGGTGCTGGCCCTGCTGTTCATGCTGGGCGGTGGTGGCCTGTGGGGCATGGGCAAGATCCAGGACCAGAGCGATGCTTTTCTGGACAACTCCTTCGCCGAGATGCAGCACCTGGGCCGCTTGCAGGCTGCCATGAGCACGGTGCGCGAGGCCGAAAAGGACATGATCATCGAATACGAGCGTCCCGCGGAGGTCGAAAAGGCTTACACCCGCTGGAAGTCCCACCTGGCCGAAGTGGACGCGATTGCAGGCCACTTCCTCGAAGGGGTGGAAGACACCGACAACCCGGTGGTCCGCGAGATGCAGGCCGACCTCAAGGAATACGTCAAATTGTTTGAACCGGTGGCCAACCAACTCAAATCCAGCGGTTACGAGTCCGCCACCATTGCCAACCGCATGAGCCAGAAGGCCTTGGGCCAGATCGACAAGGTCATGAAGCACATGAAGTCGCTGGAAGGCGTGTTGCAGGACGAGGCCAATGACGCGGTCAACGACCAGCACAAGGTCAGCGGTGTGATCAAGTGGCTGTTCATCGCCGCACTGGGTGTGGCCTCTCTGGTAGTGGTGCCGCTCACTATTCTCAACATGAACTCCATCTGCCAGCCCTTGGAGCGCGCGCGCTTGTTGGCGCAGGCGATTGCCGGTGGTGACTTGTCGCAAGCGATTGAGGTGCACGGCAAAGATGAAGTGGCCGATTTGCAGCATGCCCAGAAGGCCATGCAAGAGGGCTTGGGCGCCTTGGTCTCGCAGGTGCGCTATGCCAGCGAGAGCGTGGCCACGGCCAGCCAGGAAATCGCCTCGGGTAACCAAGACTTGTCGGAGCGCACCGAAAAATCCGCCAGCAGCGTGCAGGACACCGTGGGCTCCCTGGCCGAGCTGACTGAGAACGTGCAGCAAACGGCCCACGCTGCCCAAACGGCCCGCCAGTTGTCCGATTCCGCCTTTACGCTCGCGGCCCGTGGTGGCCAGGTGGTCACGCAGGCGGTAGGCAGCATGCATGAGATCGCCGCCAGCAGCAGCAAGATCAACGACATCATCGGCCTGATCGATTCCATTGCTTTCCAGACCAACATCCTGGCGTTGAACGCGGCGGTAGAAGCGGCCCGTGCCGGCGAGCAGGGCCGGGGCTTTGCAGTGGTGGCATCTGAAGTGCGCATGCTGGCCAAACGCTCGGCTGCGGCGGCGCAAGAAATCAAGGCGCTGGTGAGCACCAGCGTGCACGCCGTCGATGGTGGTGTGAAGCTGGTGGAAGAGGCCGGCGCCGCCATGAAAGAAATGGTGGATGGCGTGCAGCGCGTGGGCCAGATCATCGGGGAAATCTCTTCGTCTGCCACCGAGCAGTCCAGCGGCATTGCACAGGTGAACCAGTCGGTGGGCATGATCGATCAAGCCACCCAGCAGAACGCGGCCTTGGTGGAGCAAAGCGCTGCAGCTGCCCAAGGCTTGCGTGAGCAGGCAGACGCGCTGGCACAGGTGGTACGCCAGTTCCGTCTCAAGGGCAGCGCCGCCTGACGCCGCCGGTGGAGACCCCTTCGCAGCCCGCGCTGCCTTCCGTGGACGCGCGCGGCTGGTGCTTGGCTCTCGCGCTGTCGGTGGGGGCGGCGGTGTCGCTAGGTATTACCCGTTTTGCCTATGGGCTGCTGCTGCCCGCGATGCGCACCGACCTGGGCTGGACCTACACCCTGGCCGGCGCCATGAACACCGCGAACGCGCTGGGCTACTTCATCGGTGCGCTGCTCACCCCTCGCCTGTTGCGCAGCCGGGGTCCGGGCGAGTTGTTGTGGGGCGGGGCATTGCTGGCCACCGTGTTCATGGCCCTGAGCGGATTCTTTACCGATGCGAATGCCTTGCTGGTGCAGCGCCTGCTGGCCGGTATTGCCAGTGCCCTGGTGTTCGTGGCCGGCGGATTGCTGGCCGCACGGATGGGCGCGCGTTACCCGCGCCATGGCGGCCTGCTGTTGGGTATCTATTACGGTGGCACCGGCTTGGGGATAGTAGCCAGTGCCTTGTTGGTGCCATGGCTTTTGGAGCGTTTTGCGGGTCAGGCCCATGGCTGGCGGTGGTCCTGGTGGGCTTTGGCGCTGATTTGTGCAGCCGGAACCGCGGTGATGCTGTGGCCGGCACGGGTGATGTCGGGCTGGGCCCTGCCGCAAGCGCAGGCGGCAGCCGGCGGGCCGCAGCAGTTTCACTGGGCAGATTTCCGCTACGGCTTGGCGGGGTACACGCTGTTCGGGGTGGGCTACATCGGCTATATGACCTTTGTGGTGGCGCTTTTGCGCTCGCAGGGCACATCCGCCGCCGCTGTTACGGTGTTTTATTCCTTGCTGGGTGTGGCGGTGATGGCGTCCAGCCGCATCTGGGCACGCTTGCTGGACAAGCACCACGACGGTCGGCCGCTCGCCACGCTGAATGCCTTGTTAGGCGTGGCGACCATTCTCCCGGCGCTCACCCAGTGGTGGCCGGTGGTGCTGGTGTCTGGTTTGCTTTTCGGGGCGGTGTTTTTGTCGGTGGTGGCATCGACCACGGCGTTGGTGCGGCACAACCTGCCGCCTGCGGCCTGGGCAGCAGGTATCAGCGCCTTCACCACCGTGTTTGCCGCCGGCCAGATCGTCGGGCCCACGGTCGTGGGCTGGATTGCCGATGGCCCCGGCGGCTTGGCACGTGGCCTGGTGTTTTCGGCATGTGCATTGTGGGTAGGGTCCGCCCTCGGCCTACGTCAAAAGGCACTCCGGCGCCCGTGAATCCTGCGCAAGCAGCTATCAAAGTAGTAGCAATTCAAGAGAAAAGGGCCCGTGAGGGCCCTTCTTTTTGGTAGCGCTTGGCCTTATTTCAGCAGGCCTTCAGCGCGCATGGCGGCTTGCACACCGGGGCGTTCGCTCACGCGGGTCCGGTAGGCCAGCAAATTGGCAAAGGTGCTGAGGTCCACCTTCACGATGCGGGCCCAGTTGGTCACGGTGAACAGGTAGGCGTCGGCCACGGTGAACTGTTCGCCCAGCAGGTAGTCCTTGCCGGCGAGTTCGCTGTCTACCCACGCAAGGCGCTTGGCCAGGGTTTGTTTGGCCTGCTCTTTGGTTGCATCGGGTGCGGCAGGGTTGAACAAGGGGCTGAAGCTCTTGTGCAGTTCGGTGCCGATGAAGGTAAGCCACTCCTGCAGCTTGTAGCGCTCGAAGGTGCCGTTGGCCGGGGCCAGCTTTTTCTCGGGCACCAGGTCCGCCAGGTACTGCACGATGGCGGGGCCCTCGTGCAGGCTGCGGCCGTCGTCCAGCGTGAGGTAGGGCACGTAGCCCAGCGGGTTGATGGTGTAGAAGTCGGTGCCGTCGGGCAGCTGGTGGGTTTTTGTAGGCGCAGGGATGGCTTCAAACGCCAGGCCGGCTTCATGCATCACGATGTGCGGGGAGAGCGAGCAGGCGCCCTGGGAGTAATACAGCTTCATAAACGTCCTCGGGTTGGGTCAGGCTTGCATGCTAGCGGCTTTGGCGGCCCGGATGTGCTGCACGGCTTTTTCCGCAATCATGATGGTGGGCGCGTTGGTGTTGCCAGTCACCAGGTCCGGCATGATGGACGCGTCCACCACGCGCAAGCCTTGGATGCCGTGCACCCGCAGCTCTGCGTCCACCACCGCCATGGGGTCGTTGGCCGGGCCCATTTTGCAGGTGCCTATGGGGTGGTATTCGGTGTCGGAGTGGTCGCGCAAGAACTGTTCGATCTGCGCCCGGTTGTCCCGTTCAATCGGGTAAAGCATCTTGCCGCGGTAGGGCTGCAAGGCCTGCGCCTGCATGATGTCAAAGCCCATCTGCGTGCCGCGCACCAGGGTTTCCAGGTCATCAGGGTCTTGCAGGTAAGCGGGGTCGATGCGGGGAGCATCGGTGGGCTTGGCGCTCTGCAGGGTGACGCTGCCGCGGCTCTTGGGCCGCATCAGGGTGACGTGCAGGGTGTAGCCGTGGCCGAGGTGGGCTTTGCGGGTGTGGTCGTCCACGATGCCGGTGCAAAATGCGAGCTGGATGTCAGGCGCCTCCACGTCGGGCCGGGTTTTCATGAAGGCCTGGGATTCGGCCACGTTGGTGGTGATCCAGCCGGTGCGCTTGGCTCTCCACTCGAACACCGACTTCACCATGTTGAGCGCGCCTTTGAACGAAAAGCCCAGGGTCTCCTGCTGGTGTTGGGTGCGGTAAATCAGGACCGTGGTGACGTGGTCCTGCAGGTTCTGGCCTACGCCGGGCAGCACGTGGCGCACCGGAATACCGTGTTCGCGCAGGTGCTCGGCAGGGCCCACACCCGAGAGCATGAGCAGCTGGGGCGAGCCGAAGGCGCCGCCGCTGAGCAGCACCTCGCGCCGGGCACGCAGCTCGTGGGTCTGGCCCTGGTGCAGGTAGCTCACCCCGGTGGCGCGTTGGTCGCCATGGGCGCCGTCGAGCAGTACTTTGCTGGTGTGGGCGTGCGTGATCACGGTGAGGTTGGGCCGGTTGCGGTGGGGCGTGACATAGGCCTTGGCCGCACTCCAGCGCTCGCCGTCCTTCTGGGTAACTTGCGCGGGCGCGCAGCCCCATTGCTGTGCACCGTTGTAGTCGGGGGTGCGTGGCAGACCTTGACTTTCGCAAGCATCCAGAAACGCCTGGTTCAGCGGGCTGGGGCTGCGCAGGTAGCTCACGTTGAGCGGGCCGCCGGTGCTACGGTATTCGTTGTTGCCGAAGCACTGGTTGTTCTCGGACTGCTTGAAGAGCGGCAATACTTCCTGGTAGCTCCAGCCGGGGTTGCCTAAAGCGGCCCAGCGGTCGTAGTCGTGGGGGTTGCCGCGGGTGTAGACCATGGCATTGAGAGAGCTGCTGCCACCCATGACCTTGCCGCGTGGCGCGAAGCCCCGGCGCCCGCCCAGGCCGGGCTGGGGCACGCTCTCGTAGTTCCAGTTGAAGATGCCCAAGGGCGCGGTGGCGGCGAAGCCCAGGGGCGCGTGGATAAAGGCGCTGGTGTCCGGGCCGCCGGCTTCGAGCAGGCACACGGTGATGGTCGGGTCTTCGCTCAGGCGGCCGGCAAGCACGCAGCCGGCGGAGCCGCCGCCGACCACGATGTAGTCAAATTCTGTGGGGGTCATGAAAAGGGTCAGTCCTGGTAACTGGGGTCTATGCGTTGGAGTTTGCGGATCAGGGCCGGCCAGACAAAGGCGCCGCCCATGCCACCGGTTTGCACGCGCATGGCTTCGGCTACGCCGCTGACGATCTGCGGGTTCACATGGGTGAGTGCGCCGCCACCGGACTGCGCGCCGATCTGGATCTGGCAGGTGGCCTCGAAGGTGTACATGCTCAGGAATGCGTCGGCAATGGTTTTGCCCACCACCAGCAAGCCGTGGTTGCGCAGCACCAGAAAGTTGGCGTGGCCCAGGTCGGCTTGCAGGCGCGGTTTTTCTTCGGGGCGGAAGGCCACGCCTTCGTAGTCGTGGTACGCGAGGGACGCCAGCACGAAGGTGGACTGTTGGCTCAAAGGGAGCACGCCGTCCTTCTGGGCACTCACTGCGACGCCTGCACGGGTGTGGGTGTGCAGCACGCAGCCGGCGTCTTCGCGGGCCTCGTGCACGGCGCTGTGGATCACGAAACCTGCCGGGTTGACGGGGTAAGGTGAGTCGATCAGCTTATTGCAGTGTTGATCGACTTTGACGAGACTGCTGGCAGTGATCTCGTCGAACATCAACCCATAGGGGTTGATGAGGAAGTGGTGCTCCGGCCCGGGAATGCGGGCGCTGATATGGGTGAAGACCAGATCGCTCCAGCCATACAGGGCGACCAGCCGGTAGCAGGCGGCGAGGTCCTGGCGGAGTTGCCATTCCTGCTCGCTGACCTGGGATTGCACTGACGGTGTGGTCATTGATGACTCCATGAGGGGTTTGCGTTCGAGGTTAGCGGGGGCAGTCGGCGTTACACTGTTAAAAATTTGACAATCTAGGGTATTCACCGTGGGGGAATGGATGGCGCACTCCAAAACCGAACTGCTGAAAAAAATGTCTGTGAACCCCTGGTTTGCCACCCTGCCTCTGGCAGAGCGCAAGGCCATGTTGGCGGTGGCGGTCGTCCAGCCGCTGGCGGTGGGGGAGTCGGTCTACCGGAAGGGCGATGTGTCTGGCGGCTTTTATGGCGTGCTGTCCGGCCTGTTGCGCGTGTCGGCCACAGGCGAGGATGGCCGGGAGGGCATTCTCTCCGTGCTGGAGCCGGGCAACTGGTTTGGCGAGACGACCTTGCTGGACGGGCAGACCCGTCCCCATGATGTGACTGCGATGCAGGAAGGTGAGGTCCTCGTGATCACTGCCGCGGACTTCAAGCGCCTGATGCGTCGCCTGGGTTTTGCCCATGGCATGACGACCTTGCTCTGTGCCCGGGTGCGGGGCTTGTACGGGCTGATCGAGGACACCATGCTGCGCTCTACCCGCATGCGTGTGGCGCGGCGGCTGATTACTTTGGCCAAAGGCGACATGACTATGGCGGCGCAGACCCGGCAGGGCGTACAGGTCTCCCATGAAGAGCTGGCCATGATGCTGGGCGTGACCCGCCAGACGCTGGCCAAAGAACTCAAATATTTTGTACGCGAAGGCGCCTTGGCACTCGGGTATGGTCATATTGATTTCCTGGATACGGCGCTGTTGCATCACGAGGCGGCCCTGGACTGAATGCGTCCGGCGGGTCGGGCGATAACGCACAACCAAGGGCTTGAAGGTGGAGACTGGCTGAAACCGGGGCAGGCCGGTAAAATCGCGCCCTCCCTTCTCTGATTGCGCCGGCCGGACACGCACTGTGGTCCGCCCCCGCGCCCCCATGCCATGTTGTACCCACAAGAATTCGACGTCATCGTTGTCGGCGGCGGCCATGCCGGAACCGAAGCTGCACTCGCAGCCGCCCGCATGGGCTGCAAGACTCTGCTGCTCTCTCACAACATCGAGACCCTGGGGCAGATGAGCTGCAACCCTTCCATCGGGGGCATCGGCAAGGGCCACTTGGTCAAAGAGGTGGATGCCATGGGCGGCGCGATGGCGCTGGCGACCGACGAGGCAGGCATCCAGTTTCGCATTCTCAATTCCAGTAAGGGGCCGGCCGTGCGGGCCACCCGCGCGCAGGCAGACCGCGTGCTCTACAAAGCCGCTATCCGGCGCATGCTGGAGAACCAACCCAACCTCTCGCTGTTCCAGCAAGCCGTCGATGACCTGATGGTGGAGGGCGACCGTGTGGTGGGTGCGGTCACGCAGGTGGGTATCCGCTTCAGGGGCAAGACGGTGGTGCTGACGGCCGGCACCTTCCTGGATGGCAAGATCCACGTGGGCCTGAACAACTATGCCGCCGGCCGGGCAGGCGACCCGCCCGCTGTGTCGCTGTCTGCTCGACTCAAAGAACTGAAGCTGCCCCAGGGGCGCCTCAAGACCGGCACCCCGCCGCGCATTGATGGCCGCAGCATCGACTTCAGCAAGTGCATTGAGCAGCCTGGAGATGGCGTGCCCGGTGGCATGAGCGATGTGATGCCGGTGGTGAGCTTCATGGGCAATGTGGCCATGCATCCGCAACAAGTGCCCTGCTGGATTACCCACACCAACGAGCGTACGCACGACATCATCCGCAGCGGGTTCGATCGCAGCCCCATGTTCACCGGAAAGATCGAGGGCGTGGGCCCGCGCTACTGCCCGAGCGTGGAAGACAAGATCAACCGCTTTGCTGATAAGGACAGCCACCAGATCTTTTTGGAGCCAGAAGGCTTGACTACCCACGAGTACTATCCCAACGGCATCAGCACCAGTCTGCCCTTTGACATTCAGTACGAATTGGTGCGCAGCATGGCCGGCTTGGAAAACGCGCACATTCTGCGCCCCGGTTATGCCATTGAGTACGACTACTTTGACCCGCGCAGCCTGAAGGGTAGTTTTGAGACACGCCAGATTGGCGGACTGTTCTTTGCCGGCCAGATCAACGGCACCACCGGCTATGAAGAGGCGGCGGCGCAAGGGATGTTTGCCGGCATCAATGCCGCATTGCAAGTGCGTGCCATGGGTGGTGGCGATGTGGCCCTGAGTGCGGCGGGCAGCGCCAGCTACAGCGACGACACCTGGTTGCCCGGTCGTGACCAAGCTTACCTCGGCGTGCTGGTGGATGACCTGATCACCAAGGGCGTGACCGAGCCTTACCGCATGTTCACCAGTCGGGCGGAGTTCCGCTTGCAGCTGCGTGAAGACAATGCCGATGCCCGCTTGACAGAAGTGGGTCGCGAACTGGGCTTGGTGGACAATGCGCGATGGGATGCCTTCTGCCGCAAGCGCGATGCTGTTTCACGTGAAACAGAACGTCTGCGCAGCACCTGGGTGAACCCGCGCAACCTGGCAGCCGACGAATCCGAGCGGGTGCTGGGCAAGTCCATCGAGCATGAGTACAACCTCGCTGACCTGCTGCGCCGCCCCAATGTGAGCTACGGTGGGCTGATGTCGCTGGATCATGGCAAGTACGCCAACCGTGATTTGCTGGATGTTGTTTCACGTGAAACAGCTGGCCTGCCAACCGTGGATGCAGCAGAGGTGGCCTTTGTGGCTGCGGTGGTGGAGCAGGTGGAAATCGCTGCCAAGTATTCCGGTTACATCAACCGTCAGAAGGACGAAGTGGAGCGCGCCGCCCATTACGAAAACCTGCGTTTGCCGGATGACCTCGACTACATGCAAGTCACGGCCCTGAGCATCGAAGCCCGCCAGCGCCTGAGCAAGTACAGGCCCGAAACGCTGGGGCAGGCATCGCGCTTGTCCGGCATCACGCCCGCCACGATTTCGCTGTTGATGATCCACCTGAAAAAGGGCAACTTCCGCGGCTTCGCTGAAAAGGCCGAGGCTGTATGAGCGCCAGTCACTTAGAGCAACTGGGCAAAGCGGCCACAGCATTGGGTTTGAATCTGGACGCGGCCCAGCAAGCCGCATTGTTGGAGTACCTTGCCCTGATCCAGAAATGGACCAAGGTCTACAACCTGACGGCGGTGCGCAATCCGGATGAGATGCTCACGCACCACCTGCTCGACAGCTTGGCGGTGATCGCTCCTTTGCAGAAGCAGCTTGCCGCTTTGAAAGAGCAGGGCGTTTTTGGTGACAAGCCGCGCTTGCTGGATGTGGGTTCGGGTGCTGGTCTGCCCGGTATCGTCATTGCCATTTGCTGCCCGCACATCACGGTGCACTGTGTCGATACGGTAGCCAAGAAGGCTGCGTTCATCCAGCAGGTGGCCGTGACTTTGAAGTTGCCTAACCTGCGTGGCATCCATGCGCGGGTGGAAAGCTTGACCGAGCCCTACGACGTAGTGAGCTCGCGTGCCTTTGCTTCTTTGGTGGACTTCACCACTTGGTCCGAAAAAGCCTTGGCGGAGCAGGGGGTGTGGATGGGAATGAAGGGCAAGCACCCCGCGGACGAGATGGCTGCGCTGCCCACGTCTGTGGAGGTGTTTCACGTGGAACAACTGGTGGTGCCTGGGTTGGATGCGGAGCGGTGCATTGTGTGGATGCGGAAGAAGGTTGTTGCTTAAGCCCTTGGTCGATTGAGATTGCGTGAGGGTTGAGTGGGGTTGCGCGTTTTGCTCCGTGTCCCCCGCCCGCTGCGCGGGCTCCTCCTTGACCTGTGCAAAGCGCACAACCCCACCCAACCTGCCAATGCGATGAGTGTTCCCCGGGCTTTGAATACAGGCGCATTCTTCGCAGCGGCGTGGCAGGGGTGCGCCCCAAAGTGAGGTCAAGGAGGAGACTGCGCAGCAGGCGGGGGACACGAATGGCGGGGTGTACCCCTGGCGCGCAGCGAGCCCAGCACCATAGTCACCGTGCAATCTGCGCTCGGTAAGGTTTCACGTGAAACAACACTCCGGCGACCTGAGCACGCCAGCAACCCAAATCCCAACCCTCGCCGCAAACTTTCCAACGTAAACTCGACACCCACCTCCAAGAAAGCAACCCCATGCTCGGCGTCACCGATTACGGTACCTTTGTCATCACCATCATCGTATTCCTGGCCATTCCCGGTCCGGGCAATTTGGCCTTGGTGACGTCTACCAGCAAGGGTGGCATTGCCGGTGGTCTGGCCGCAACCCTTGGCGTGATCCTCGGCGACCAAGTGCTGATGTGGTCTGCCGTCGCTGGCGTGGCGGCATTGCTGGCCGCGTACCCCGAAGCCTTCCACGCCGTGCAGTGGGCCGGCGCTGCTTATCTTGCTTGGCTGGGCTACAAAATGTTGACCGCCAAACCCGGCGCCGCACCGGTACTCAACATCAGGGCAGGCCACTACCTGCGCCAGGCTTTGCTCATCACGCTGCTCAACCCCAAGGCCATCCTGTTTTACATGGCCTTCTTTCCCTTGTTTGTGGATCGCGCCCACCAGCAAGGACTGGTGACCTATGGATTCATGGCCGCGACGATTGCCTTTTTGACGTTTCTCTACGGCCTCGGTGCCACGCTGCTGACCCACTTTTTGGCCGAGCGTATGCGGGCCAACCCGCGCATCGGCCGGGTGTTGGAGAAAGTGGCGGGCCTGTTTCTGGTGGGCTTTGGCATCAAGCTGGCCCTGCAGTCCGCCAAGTAATTCCACCGCTGTTTCTGTTTTTCGTTTTCACACCCTG
Source organism: Curvibacter sp. Hmag1.1 (assembly GCF_059769165.1). Lineage (NCBI taxonomy): Bacteria > Pseudomonadati > Pseudomonadota > Betaproteobacteria > Burkholderiales > Comamonadaceae > Curvibacter > Curvibacter sp. Hmag1.1. Next base: position 1,991,949 of record NZ_JBMBGX010000002.1, on the reverse strand, counting down.
AGCGTCCTATGGCCAAAATCTTCTGCGTTGCCAACCAAAAAGGTGGCGTCGGCAAAACCACCACCACCGTCAACCTGGCTGCAGGTCTGGCCAAGGTCGGGCAGCGGGTGTTGATGATCGACCTGGACCCGCAGGGCAATGCCACCATGGGTTCGGGTGTAGACAAGCGCAAACTCGAACTCACGGTGTACGACGTGCTGCTGGAGTCCGCCACGGTGGCCGAAGCCCGTGCCAAAAGCGAAAAGCTGATCGAGGGCGGCTGCAGCTACGACATCCTGGGCGCCAACCGCGAACTGGCGGGTGCCGAGGTAGAAATGGTGGAGCTGGAGCGGCGTGAGCGCCGCCTCAAGCAGGCGCTGGCAGCGGTGGACCATGAATACGACTTCGTGCTCATCGATTGCCCGCCCTCCTTGAGCATGCTCACCCTCAACGGCCTGTGCTGCGCCCATGGTGTGATCGTGCCCATGCAGTGCGAGTACTTCGCCCTCGAAGGCCTGACGGATCTGGTCAACACCATCAAGCAGGTGAAGGCCAACCTCAACGACGACCTGCAGATCATTGGCCTGCTGCGTGTGATGTTCGACCCTCGCATTACCCTGCAAAACCAGGTGAGCGACCAGCTCAAGGCCCACTTTGGCGACAAGGTGTTCGACACCGTCATTCCCCGCAACGTGCGTCTGGCCGAGGCGCCGAGCTATGGAGTCCCCGGTGTGGTGTTCGACCCCAACTCCAAGGGTGCACAGTCCTTCGTGACATTCGCGCAAGAGATGGTGGACCGCATCCACGCCATGTAATCCCATGGACACCGCAAGCTACACCACCCTCCTGTTGCCCGGCTGGCAGAACTCCGGCCCGGCCCACTGGCAAAGTCGCTGGGAAGCCTTGCATGGCTTTACCCGGGTGCAGCAGCACGACTGGATGCAACCCCTGCGCGGCGACTGGATGATGCAGCTCGAAGAAACCGTGCTGGCCGCTCCCACGCCAGTGGTGCTGGTGGCACACAGCCTGGGCTGCATACTCACCGCCGCCTGGGCCCAACATTCGCAGAACACCCACCACGTGAAGGCTGCTTTTTTGGTTGGCCCCGGTGACCCGGAGCGTGAAGAGTTGCTGGCCCCGCTCAAGAGCTGGTGGCCGGTCGTCATGGATAAGTTACCCTTCGCTGCCGAGTTGCTGGGCAGCCGCAATGACCCTTATTGCAGCTTTGAGCGGGCACAGCAGTTCGCTGCCGCCTGGGGAGCCGACTTCGTGGACTGCGGCAATGCAGGTCACTTGAATGCCGAGTCCGGCTTGGGTGACTGGCCCGAAGGGCTGTCCCGTTTGCAGGGACTGGTTGCACGCGCCCACTGAGCCGCATCCATACACAAGACTTTCATAGGAAAAAAGATATGGTTACGAAAAAACCCAAAGGCTTGGGCATGGGCCTGGAAGCCCTGCTGGGACCCAAAGTGGTGGATGCTCCGGCTGCGGACGCCAACGCTGCACCGCAGACCACACCCAGCACCTTGCTGTTGGCCGACATGGTGGCGGGCGTCTACCAGCCGCGCACCCGCATGGACGAGGGTGCCCTGTACGAGCTGGCGGAGAGCATCAAGGCACAGGGCATCATGCAGCCCATCCTTGTGCGCAAGCTCGATGAGGCAGATGCCGCCAAGCACATTGGCGATGGCCGCAAGCGAGCCATCTATGAAATCATCGCCGGTGAACGCCGCTTCCGCGCCGCCAAGCTGGCCGGCCTGACGGAGGTGCCGGTGCTGGTGCGCGACGTGCCCAACGAGGCCGCTGCCGCCATGGCGCTGATCGAGAACATCCAGCGTGAAGATCTGAACCCTCTGGAAGAAGCGCAGGGTCTGCAGCGTTTGATCCGGGAGTTCGGCCTCACCCACGAAACTGCGGCCCAGGCTGTGGGTCGCTCCCGCAGCGCGGCGAGCAACCTGCTGCGCCTCTTGAACCTCGCCGATCCGGTGCAGACCATGCTGATGGCCGGCGACATCGACATGGGCCACGCTCGTGCCTTGCTGGCGCTGGACCGTGGCACGCAGATCACTGCGGCTAATCAGATTGCCACCAAAAAAATGTCGGTGCGCGAAGCCGAGAGTTTGGTCAAAAAGCTCAGTGCTGAGTTCTCCCTCAAGCCCCAAAAGCCGGCCAAGGAAAAGTCGCGTGACATCAAGCGTGTGGAAGAAGAACTCTCGGATCTGCTCATGGCCCAGGTGGATGTGCACATCAAAAAGCGCGTCAAGCGCCACGGCCGTTTCGAGGAAATGGGAGAAGTGGTGATCCAGTTCGGCTCGCTCGATGAGCTGAACGGTCTGATCGACCGATTGGCTCCGGGCGGCAACCGTTAACTACGACGTCGCCAAACTATTTGCTATGAAAACAGGAGCTGCTCGCGCATATTTCATGAGCGCTAGCGGCACTTATTCTATATAGATCATGCGCCGCATCAACCCTGCCCATTGGCAATGGCCGCTGCCTGCGGTGCTGGCGTGGGCCCTGTGTTGGGCGGTGTTCCGCGAGCTGCTGGGGCAGGGCATGGCCTTGCAGTGGGCGCTGGGTCTGAGCAGTGCATTGGGCGTAGCCTGCAGCTTGTGGGGCGCCACCTGGTGGCGGCGTTTGTTGATTGCGGGTGGCTTTCCCCTGTCGCTGGCGGCCAGCCTGTCAGCCTTGGGGGCGGACTCGTTGCCGGCGTGGGCCTGGTTGCTGCCTTTGGGGCTGTTGCTCCTGGTCTATCCGGTGAACGCCTGGCGTGATGCACCGCTGTTTCCTACCCCGCCCAATGCGCTGGTTGATTTGCCGGCGCACGCTCCTTTGCCCCAAGGCGCCCATGTGCTCGATGCCGGTTGCGGCCTGGGCCATGGTCTACAGGCGCTGCGTTTGGCTTACCCGCAGGCTGAGCTGCACGGCATGGAGTGGAGTTGGCCTCTGCGTCTGCTCTGCGGGTTGCGCTGCCCCTGGGCCCGCGTCACCCGGGCAGATATCTGGAAAGCGAGCTGGGCCAGCTATGACATGGTGTACCTGTTCCAGCGCCCTGAAAGCATGGCGCGCGCCGTGGACAAGGCCCGCGCCGAGCTGCGGCCGGGAGCTTGGCTGGTGAGTTTGGACTTTGAAGCAACAACTTCCACACCGCACGCCAGCTGGCGTGCAGCCGGTGGCAAAATGGTGTGGCTGTACCAGGCGCCTCTGCCGGTGCCCCCAGGAGAATCTGCATGACCAACACTAGCTCTGCCCCTCACTCTGATGCCGACGAAACCCTGCACGCGGCACAGGTCGTGGTGTTTGCTTTGGCCACGCTGGCCGAGCTGCGCGACTCGGACACCGAGAGCCACCTCCTGCGGGTTCAGAACTATGTGCGCGCATTGTGTGGCGAGTTGCAAAAGAACCCCGCTTATGCCGCTGCGTTGACTCCAGCCTACGTCGAGACATTGGTAGGCAGCGTACCCATGTACGACATGGGCACCATCGGCATTCCGGACCGCATCCTGCTCAAACCCGGCCGCCTGACCCCGGATGAGATTGCCATCATGCGCACCCACACCACGCTGGGTCACGACGCACTGGTGCGCGCGGAAAAGACCCTGGGCCGTGTGTCCCCACTGCTCACGGTCGCCAAAGAACTCACCCTGTGCCACCAGGAAAAATGGGATGGTACCGGCTACCCCAAGGGCTTGTGGGGGGAGCAGATTCCGCTGTCTGCCCGCATCGTGGCGCTGGCCGACGTGTTTGACGCACTGATCAGCAACAAGGTTTACAAAGACGGTGTGTCTGTGGACCGCGCCGTGGAAATCATCACGGAATCCCGTGGTGCGCACTTCGATCCTGCGCTGGTAGACGCTTTTGTTGCCGTGCAAGACACCTTCCGCGGCATTGCTGTGCGCCATGCCGATACGGACGCGGACATGCAGCAGAAGATCGAATACATGGCCAACGCCATCGCCGAGGTCGCGGTTCTATAAGAGCCAGTCTTACTGCCGCTGAGCTCATGGCCGGGTCGTGAGTCCCGGCTTTCTGTATCGCCCGTGCCGGACGCCGGGTAAGCATTTGTAAGCTGCGTTGCAGGCTGTCAGCAGGGCGTCGTTTTGGCGATGCGCGCACCGACAATCCGCCGTCCCTGCACGCGGTAGAGGCAGGGCGGAGACCCGGCATGCGCCCGCACACAGCAAACACAACAACAATCAATCGCCATCGTGTTGGATGGTCCACCTTGGCCGTGGCTGCGCTGCTCACGGCCTGTGGCGGTGGTGGTTCGGGCGACAGTTCCAGCAGCAGTGCAAGCAGTGGCACCGTATCGCTGGTGGCGGCTCCTCAGGCCAGCAGCCAGATTTCGCAAGCCCTTCAAAGCGGCGACGCGAGCGCGCTCACCGATGCCAAGCTGGTGGCCCAACACGCCCAGTACGCACAGCAGCAAATCAGCCTGACGCAGGCAGCGCGCATCAGCAGCCTGTACCAAGGGGTGAGTACCGAATACGACCCCACCCAGTGGAGCTATTGGGTGCAGCCCCGCAACACCGCCACGGCACAACCGTTGATCGTGGGTGACCAGGGCAACGCTTTGGCCAGTATCAGTGTGGCGGGTGGCGGCCGCAGCGCAGGCTTTGGTGTGCAGGTGCTTTCCAAGTTCAACGCCAATGAGTTGGTCGCCTACCGGCCCGCCTTCAAGCGCCTACTGGCCTGGCTGGTGCGTGGTGATGCTGCCGGCACCTTGCCCGCCACGCTGAACGTGGCCTTTGCGGGCATCAACGCGAGCAGCAGTGCGGCCGGTATGGTGAAGGCCGGAGTGCCGGTTACCACCATCGCCTGTGACTTCATTGCCACCTCCGCCTGCGCCACGAATGCGCACCTGTTGGTGGTGGGCGGAGACTTGGCAGCCAGTGCCAGTCTGGAGACCAGCATCCGGGCGCTGGTGGCAGCCGGGCGGCCGGTGCTCTATGTGCACACCAAAAGCAACTGGACCAGCGACTCGGCCATCCAGGTGCTGGCGGGCATGGGCCTGCAGTTCGGCCCTTATGGCGGCAACTACTGGGCCAGCGACAAGGTGGCAGCCGGCCGCAGCGAAGCGAGCAACCGTGCCCTTGCCGACCAGTTCGCCAAAACCACGGCCATGCTGAACCTGCTGGCCTCCGACAGCTTCAGCATGCCCTACGACTGGTCGCCTTGTACCGTCTCTGCCGGCAAGACCGACTGTTCGGGGGTGGCCAGCCTGCAGGCCAACTTGCTGTCGCCCGTCGATGCCTTGCGCAGCCAGATCGATGTATTCAACAAAGCAGGTCAGAACATCTTTGCCACAGCCGATACCGACGTGTTGCGCTACCTGGTGCTGTGGGCCGACGTAGTGCGGCGCCAGCTCCGTTACCCCATGGACAAGGCCAGCACCCCGGCGGCGTTCCAGAAAGCGTTGATTGCCGATGCCCTGGTGGCCTATGTGCGCCCGGTTGCCACGGCGCAGGCGGACCTGGGGAGCTTTGCCAGCGCGATGACTGCCGGCATGGCCGTGAGCACTACGGATGAGACGGTGGACGTGACCGTGCCGTCCACCAGCGGCTTTACAGCCATCGGCCGCCTCGCGGCTCCAGGCAAGCCGGTTACGGTCGAGCTGCTCAGCGCGGGCAGCGCCACCGTGTCCTTGCGCCTCAACACCCAGCGCACCGGCTCCACCCGCTTGTGGGACCCCAACCGGTACAACCGTCCACGCTTTTTGGCCAGCCCGGACATGGTGCTCAGCACCGGCCAGGCGATGCAGTTGGTGAGCCCCTATGGCGGCACCTTGCAGCTGGTGTTCAGCAACGCCACGCCGCAGCAAAACGTGCAACTGCGTTTGCGCGGGGTGGCCAAACATCCCTTTCTGGACCAGTCCAATGGCGCTGGCGACAAGGCGGCATTTGTGACTGCCCTGAACGCCGCCCAGCACGAGTGGGCCGAGATCAAGCTCGCAGGTATTGAGATCCACTCCCGTGCCGACAAGATGCGTGCCGTCATCAACGGCACCGATTACGCGGGCGACATCGACAAGTTTTTGAACGAAGTGAAAACCCTCTTCTTCGAAGACCTCTACATGCTGGCCGGCTACGCGTTGCCGGGCAAAAGCTTGACCGCCCATGTGCAGGCCATGTGCACCAGCCTGGGCTGGAACTGCACCGATGCCACGCTGCACCGCGTGCCCGGGACGCAGCACATCAACGTGGACAACTATTCGCAGTGCGGCAGCGGCTGCTCAGGCAACCCGTATGACCAGGACTGGGGCCTCAGCCCCCGCGGCTGGGGCGAAAGCCACGAGGTGGGTCACAACCAGCAAAAGGGCATGCACAAGGTCTATGACGACCGCAGCACCGAGGTCTCCAACAACCTGTTCCCCTTGCACAAAGGCTGGCGCATGCTCAGTGAGATGGGCTACAACACGGGTGATACCCGCGTGAGCTACTTGTCCGCCTTCAACATGATCAAGGCCGCCAAATTGCAGGCCGATCCTGTGGAGGCGGCTTACCAAAGCATCTGGGGTAACGCCGCTTACGCAGTGCAGAACGGCGAGCGCATGGCTTTTTACATGCAGTGGGTGCACTACTGGGCCCAGCGCCAGGTGAGCATTGCCACCGGCTGGGACATCATCACCTTGTTGTACCTGCACCAGCGCCAGTTTGACGCCGTGGCCGATGCCGACTGGGCCGCCAACCGCAACAAGCTGGGCTACAGCACCTATGCCACCAAGCCCAGCCCGACCGGCAACGACAACCTGCTCATCACTCTCTCGTGGATCACCCAACGTGACCAGCGTCCGACTTTTGACCTGTGGGGTGTGCGCTACTCGGCGGCTGCGGCTGCTCAAGTGGCAGCGTTCACGTTTGCAGTAGAGCCGGCTCTTTTCTACGCCAACACAAGGACCAACGACCACAGCACGGTGCGCAAGGTGGACATGTCCGTCGCCAGCCCGGCCTGGCCCTTCTGATTTATGTGTGTTTCAGGGCGCTAGCGCCCGTCGAATGTGCGCGGACAGCTATCGAATCAGGAGCGTTTTCAGTGTGATGAAAGCAGCACCCAGGCACACTGCCAGGTGGAAGCCGCTCCATAGCAGGTAACGCCGGCGCAGGGATTGGGGTGAGAGCGGCGAGAGCAAAAACAAGCGCCCGTCTTGCGGTGCACGCAGCATGTGCACGCCGGGTTGCGCGCGGATGTTGCGGTGTTCTTTCTCCACCGTGCGGGTGGCCAGTCGGCGGGCCAGCTCCCATTCTTTCAGGTCGATCTCGCCGTCCCGGTTCAGGTCGAAGCGGCGTTGCAGCTCGGCGGGGTTCTGCTTCCAGCTGGTGAGCAGGGCATTCACGTCTTCGCGCAGGCTCAAGACCGAGTTCGCACCACCCACGGTCACAAACTCACCCAGCGCGTACAGGTTGCGTCCACCGTGCAGCAAGTGCTCCACGTGCTTGGTGTCGCCGGATACGCGGGATGTCTCTGGTACGCCCATCACTTCGGCATGGTCGGGGTCTATGGTGCACACGCCACTGCCGTCGTGCAGGTCAAAGGTGGCGCTGCTCGTGCCGCCTTCCACTTCCTTCCAGTCGTTGTCGCTGTCCCGTTCATAGATGGCGTAGCGGTACCAGATGCAGGGCGAGTTGCTTAAGGGGCTGTAAATCAGGTCGGTGGTGTTGGTGCGCCCCTGCAGCTCCACGTAGCCCTGTGCGGCCGATGCAATGCGTGAGGTGGCGATGTTGGAAATGGTCCGTGCCCGCCGCAGCGCAGCACCCCAGGCCAGCAGGCCGATGGCACTGATGGCACCCGCGGCCCAGGGCCAATGCGGGCCGGAACCCGCATGAAAGGCCCCGCCGGCGATTCCGAAGTAAACGGCTGCCAGCAGCCCGTTCATGCTCTGGCTGCGCAGCCAGCGCAAGCCCATCAGTTGCAGACCCACCGCCCGTCAGGCCTTGAAGCGAGCGGAAATGTCCACGTCCTGCAGCTCTTCAGAACTGAACTTCAGCAGCTCCGCACTCTTGAAGTTGAAGAACCGCGCCACCAGTACGCCGGGAAACTGCTCGATGCGCACGTTGTTGATGTTGACGGATTCGTTGTAAAACTCGCGGCGGTCGGCAATGCTGTTCTCCAGGCTGCTGATGCGCGACTGCAGCTGCACAAACTGCTCATTGGCCTTCAGGTCGGGGTAGCTCTCGGCGAGCGCGAACAACTGGCCCAGCCCGTTGCGCAAGCCGGTCTCGGCGCGACCCACGGCCGCCACGTCCTGGGACTCGCGGGCGCTGGATACCTGGGCGCGGGCTGCAATCACTTTCTCCAAGGTTGCCTGCTCGTACTGCATGTACTGCTTGCAGGTGTCGATCAGCTTGGGCAGCTCGTCATGGCGCTGTTTGAGCAGCACATCGATATTGGCCCAAGCCTTGGAGACCGCATTCTTGACCTCCACCAGCCCGTTGTAGACGCTTATCAGATAGAACACCGCCACTGCCACCACGATCCAGAACATGATTCCCATGGTTTCCTCGCATCAGGTAAGAAGAAGTAAGAGCCGCACTGTAAACCACGCGGCGAAAGACTTCAGGACGCGTTGCCGCGCTGCTTCATGTGCCGCTCCAGGCGGCGCAGTAGCAGTGAAAGCGTGACGGTCAGCATCAGGTACAGCACGGCCACCACGTTGTAGGTTTCGACCGTGAGGAAGGAGCTGGACGCATACAGCTTGCCCAGTTGGGTGATGTCATTCACGCCCAGCACCGAGACCAGCGACGAATCTTTCACCATAGCAATGAAGTCATTGCCCAGCACCGGCAACACACGGCGCACGGCCTGTGGCCACACCACCAGCCGGAAGGTGAGCCAGCGGTTCAGGCCGATGGCCTGCGCAGCTTCAATCTGCGCACGCTCCACACTTTGCAAGCCGGCGCGGAACACTTCGGCCAGAAAGGCACTGTAGGCCAGCGCCAGCGCCACGATGCCACGCACGGTGTTGGACACATCGCGCACCTGTACATCGGGCAACCACTCCTTGGCGATCCAGCCCTCGCAGGCCCACTGGTACAGATTGACCAGGGCGGGCGCTCCCACAAAAGTCACGTACAGCAGGATCACCAGCGCAGGCAGGCCGCGTATCACTTCAATGTAGAAGCGGGCACCCTGGCGCAGCCAGACGTGCTTGGAGCGACTGGCCAGCGCCAACAGCAGTCCGATGCTGGCGGCCAGCGTGAAACTGATGACGGCTACATAGACGGTGGTCCACAAGCCTTCGGCCAGGGTCTGGAAGATGAAGGCATATCGCCCGTCGGCAATGGCCAGCGCCACAAATGCGGCGCTGATCAAGGCCAGGGCCATCAGCCAGTACGGGCGTTCGGACGACTCCGAATCCACAAGAATCTGCACGGGGCAGCTACCTTGATTACTGGTTCAGCTTGTAGTCCACAAACCATTTCTGGTCGAACTTCTTGAGTGTGCCGTCGGCCTTCATCTGTTTGAGTGCTGCATTGATGGGCTTGACCAGGTCTGAGCCTTTTTTGTAGATGAAGCCGAACTCCTCGCGGCCCATGGGCTTGCCCACCACCTTGTAGGTGTCGGGGAAGGCTTTCACATAGCCCTGGGACGACACGCCGTCGGTCAGCACGGTGTCCACATCGCCAGCTTTGAGCGCTTGCATGGACAGGCCAAAGGTTTCGTACAGTTTGATGCGCGGGTTTTTCTCATTGCCGTCCAGCACTTCATACACCGCGGTGTAAAAGTTGGTGGTGCCGTTCTGTGCACCGACCAGCAGCTTGGGGTTGGCCTTGAAGCCCTTGGCGTCGGTGAAACGTTTTTCGTTGGCGCGCACCATCATGAATTGCTCGGAGACCATATAGGCGTCTGAGAAGTCGACCTGCTTCTTGCGGTCGTCCTTGATGGTGATGCCGTCCATGCCGACATCAAACTGGCCTTTGCGCACGGCCTCGATCATGGTGTCCCAGCTGGTGAGCTTCCAGTCCACTTTGGCGTTGAGGCGCTTGGCGATTTCGTTGAACACGTCGTACTCCCAGCCCACGCTTTGGCCGGTCTTGGGGTCTTTGAAGTTCAGGGGCGGGTAGGCGTTTTCGGTCACTGCCACGATGGTGCGGCCCTTCAGGTCGGGCAGGGATTGGGCGCTGGCAGAGGTGGACCAGGCGCCCAGGGCGGCAAGCAGGCTGACGGCAAGGGTAAGGCGGCGAGAAGGTGTCAAGGAAAGCTCCAAATCAGCAAGTTTAAAGGAGAAAAGTGCTTGTAGCGCCCATGGAATATGCGCAGACAGCTACTAAAGTTATAGCGAAAAGATCTTTCCAGGATTCAGGATGTTATGCGGATCCAGGGCGCGCTTGATGGTGCGCATCATCTCCACCGCGCCATTGCCGGTTTCTTCGACCAGAAAGCCCTGCTTGTGAAGGCCCACGCCGTGCTCGCCGGTGCAGGTGCCGCCCAGCTTGAGCGCGCGTGCCACCAGTTGGTGGTTGAGCTGCTCGGCCAGCTCACGCTCGGCCGGAATGGCGGGGTCAATCAGGTAGCCCATGTGGAAGTTGCCGTCGCCTACGTGGCCGACCAGGAAGAAGGGCAGGCCGGCCTCTTGGGCCTCGGTCACGCTGTCCAAGAGCGCGTCGGCCAGGCTGGAGATGGGCACGCAAGTGTCGGTGGTGATGGCCTTGCAGCCCGGACGCGACTGGATGCCGGCAAAGTAAGCGTTGTGCCGCGCCGTCCACAGGCGGGTACGCTCTTCAGGCGTTTCGGCCCACTCGAACGCTGCACCACCGAACTCGGCGGCAATGTCCTGCACGGTCTGCACTTGTTCTTTCACACCTTCGGGCGAGCCGTGGAACTCCATCAGCAGCATGGCGCCTTCGCGCAGGGTGAGCTTGGAGTGCGCATTGACCATGCGGATGGTGTTCTCGTCCAGCAGCTCGCAGCGTGCAATCGGCACGCCGAGCTGAATGAGCTGGATGGTGGTGTTCACCGCGTCTGCCAGACTGTTGAATGAGCAGGTGGCGGCCATCACTGCCTCGGGCAGCGGGTAGAGCTTGACGGTGACTTCGGTGATCACGCCCAGCGTGCCTTCACTGCCCACCATCAGGCGGGTCAGGTCGTAGCCGGCACTGCTCTTCTTGGCGCGGGTGCCGGTGCGGATCACTTCGCCGCTGGCGGTCACCACTTCCAGGGCCAGCACGTTTTCGCGCATGGTGCCGTAGCGCACCGCGTTGGTTCCGCTGGCACGGGTGGCGCTCATGCCGCCAATGGTGGCGTCCGCGCCGGGGTCGATGGGGAAGAAGAGGCCGGTGGATTTGATCTCGTCATTGAGCTGCTTGCGTGTCACGCCGGGCTGCACGGTGACGGTCAGGTCCTCGGCGTTGATGGACAGCACCTTGTTCATGCGGCTCACATCCAGGCTGATGCCACCTTGCACCGCCAGCAAATGACCTTCCAGTGAGGAGCCCACGCCGAAGGGAATCACCGGCACCAGGTACTGAGCCGCCAGTCGAACCGCATCGCTCACGTCTTGTGTGTTTTGCGCAAACACCACCGCGGAGGGTGGCGGCACGTCAAAGGCCGACTCATCGCGCCCGTGCTGCTCGCGCACCACCAGCGCGGTGGAGAGCTGATCGCCAAAGCGGGCCTTGAGAGCGTCCAGCAAAGCGGTGGGCACTTCGCGCAGGTTCACTTGAGGCAACAGGTGGTTCAGGGCGGCGGGGGCGTTCATGGCGTGTCTCCTTGTTTTCGCCATTGTAGGAATCTGCGCGGCGCGAGGGGCTGTCACTTTGCTGGCGGGCAAGCGGCAGTCGTGCCTGCCACAATGTGCGCATGGCAAACCGACTTACTCAAATCGCCACCCGCACAGGGGACAACGGCACCACGGGGCTGGGCGACAACACCCGTGTTTCTAAAAACAGCCTGCGGGTGCACGCCATGGGCGATGTGGACGAGCTCAACAGCCACCTCGGTGTGCTGTTGTGCGAAGACATGCCGCCCGCGGTGCGCAGCCTGTTGGTCGAAATCCAGCACCAGCTTTTCAATCTGGGCGGCGAGTTGTCGATCCCCGGGTTTGAGTTGCTTAAGCACGAAGCGGTGCTCGCGTTGGACGAGGCTTTGGCAGAGCACAACGCCGCGCTGCCACGTCTGGAGGAGTTCATTCTTCCGGCCGGTACCCGAGCTGCTTCGCTGGCCCATGTCTGCCGCACCGTGGCTCGCCGGGCCGAGCGCGCGGTGGTGGCGCTGGGTAACGAAGAAGCCTTGAAAGACACGCCCCGCCAATACCTCAACCGCCTCTCGGATCTGATGTTTGTGCTCGCGCGCGTGCTCAACCGTTACTGTACTGATGGCACGGTGGGGGACGATGTGTACTGGAAGAGCGAGCGCATGGCCAAGAGCGGCAGCGAGTCCGCCTGAGCGTCACTCACTCTGCAGAGAGTGTGAAGTTGCATATGCCGGTGCTGTGCTCTGCCGCAGGCCGGCTCGCGCTGGCCGGCACGAGATAGCTCATGCGCACCGCCATCGGGAAGATGTCCGGAAGCCGGCTGCCAGCGACCACCTCGGCACGACTCAACTTCCATGAGAAAGACTCCGGCCGGTGGATGGAGAGGGTCTCCTGCCGCAAGACGGTGCCATCACGCACCTTCACGAGTTGCAGTTGGTAGGTCCCGGAGCGCTGGCCTTCGGTGTGCACCTCGACCTGCCAATGGCCCCCTGGCAGAACTTGCACCTGCAGCTCACTGATCCTGAAAGCGCCCTCCACCGAGGCTTTGAAAACAGCAAGCTCCTGCGCACTCTGCTTTTCGCGCGCCTGGTAGGCCGCAGCCACTTCCGCACAGGCTTTCGGTGAGTGGTTGGAGCCATCACCCCACAGCGAGCGCCGCTCCACCACCTTGGCACACAGTTCAGCGCGGCCGGTGCGACGGACCAGTTCCATGTAGCAGGCCGAGCGGTAATAGTAGGTTTTGCCGCCTATGCCGAGCGTGCCCCAGCCACCATCTGTCAAGCCGCTGATATAGCGGGTGGGAGACATGGCTTCGCACACGGCTTCCAGTTGGGCATTGGTGTAGCGGTCGTAGTGGTTGGCGGGGTCATCGTCGCTTGCCTGGGCCATCGCGGCACAACTTGCCGCGACGAGCGCCCACGCCAGTGCGAATGGAAGAGCTTTTGGCCGGAGGCCCCTGGAGGGCTTTGTTCGCACTTGTTGTCTATTTGTTCAGCACAGGCCAGCCGGCCGTACGTGGATGAATAAAGCCGCATTCCCGGTAGGCACGTTTGAGGCTGCCGTTGCTTGCCAAGGCGGCCAATGTTGGAAACACCTTGTCTGCAATGGCCTGACCGCCTATGGTGCGTGCCGCCGCCAGATGCCGTGATCCCTGCAGCGCAATGGCTACGTCCTTGACGGGATGCAGTCGCACGCCTTCGGCTTCCAGCACCAGGTCTTCCTGATTGGGAAAGGGCGCCATCATCACATCGGTTCGCCCTCTTGCGACGGACAGCACCATCTGTCGCCAGGTCTTTACATCGCTGACTTGGCGGAAGCCGATGGTTTGGAGTGTTTGCCAGTCCACACTCCAGTCACTGTTGGATACCGCGGACAGTGCGCGCATTGCCGCGACATTACGGGCTTGCAAAGCCTTGCTGTTGGCAGGCGCTGCGAAGAGCCCGACGACAAAGTCACCCTTCTGCAAGAGCGCCGGCGATGGGGTGATGTCCTGCCCCAAGGCGTCCAGATCGAGCCGCCAGACGGTGGTGCCTAGCGCACTGATGCGGCCCGCTCGCAATTCCACCAGAGCGCGTTGGTAGCTGTCGATGGGTACCAGTTCGGTGACGCTACCCGGCAGCTGGCGGCGTATCTCGCGCATTAGCAAGGCCAACTCCATCACATCCCGCCGGGCATGGGGCCCGTCAAAGCTCCGCAGCTCAACAACGTCCCGCCCTGCCAGGAAAAGTCCGTAGTCCAGCAGCACGTCAGCAGGCGCCGCAATTCTGAGCGAAGTGGTGTCTGAACGTGCCCGTTCCGCACAAACCAGTGCACCGGCGGTGGCAAGCACGGTTCGGCGGGTGATGCGGTGTGCCGGAATCACAAAGATGTCTCGTGGTGTGGAAGGCAGTATGGCGTGCGTTGAAGTGTTGCACAAGATCGCGTTCAGCTTGGTAGTTCCCCTAGCGCGCGGGCGCCGCTTGTGCGTTAGCGTGTACACATGATTGACCTTCACACGCCTACGTTGCTACTGGTCATTCTGGTGGTGAGTTTTACCTTGAGTGCCACTTTGGCTTCCGTCGCCCGCCGCTTCAAGCGCGACGGTATGTTGTATTGGGCCTGGGGCTTTGCACTGCACACGTTGACTTATGTGTTGTTTGTGCTGCGCGGGCATGTCAGCGATCTGGTGTCAGTCGTGCTGGCAAACACCTTGCTTGCGGTCAGCTTCGCCCTGATTTCCGAAGGAGTCCAACAGTTCCTGCAGGTCCGCTGGTCGCGGTGGCTGGTCTGGGCACCGGTGCCTCTGGTGGCCGTCCTGTTCTTTGCATTGCTGGGACATGCCCAGACCCGCATCATCCTCTCAGGACTGATCATCGCTTGGCAGTGTGCGTTGATCGCGTGGCAACTGGGGTCCGAACGCGACAAGGTGGTGGGCCGGGGAGCGTACTTTGTGATTGGCAGCTTTCTGGCGATCAGTGCGGCCTTCCTGCTGCGCACGGTGGGCGCCTTGTACGGCGAGGTGGGCATCGGGTCGATTACCACGTCCAACCCGCTGCAAAGTGCGACGTTTTTGTTCGTGTCAGTGGCGCTGATGATGGTGTGCCAGGGCGTGGTGCTCATGACCAATGAGCGGGCCGATGAACGCAACCGCTTGTTGGCCATGCAGGACGAACTCACCGGCTTAAGCAACCGGCGCTTCATCATGGAGGCACTGGCTTTGCAGCTGGCGCAGGCCCGCCGCAACGGCAAGCCGGTCTCGGTCTTGATGATCGATGTGGACTACTTCAAATCAATCAACGACACCTATGGACACCTGAGCGGAGACCGCGTACTGCGCAACCTGGCCACGAGCTTGCGTAGCCGGTTGCGCGCCCAGGACATGGCAGGCCGTTGGGGCGGCGAGGAGTTTCTGGTGGTGTTGCCTGATACCGATGCCGCAGGTGCCACCATCCTGGCCGGCAACTTGCGCGCAGAAGTGGAAGACGCCCGATGGAGTGCACAGGATGGGCGCAGTATCCCGCTGACTTTAAGCATCGGTGTGCACACGTGCGACTCTGCAACAGAGGAGCTGGACACCGTTATCAGCGCGGCAGATCAGGCGCTCTACCGCGCCAAGCAGGCCGGTCGCAACCGGGTGGAGCAGAGCTGACTGCTGCAGTCAGCGCGGCGCCAGAATCGCCATCGTGATGCGTGAAACACAGGTCATCTCGCCGGCGTCGTTGCGCATGTCAATCTGCCACACATGGGTGGTGCGGCCCATGTGTACCGGACGCGCCATGGCGGTGACCCAGCCCGTTTTCACGCCCTTCAGGTGGTTGGCATTGATGTCCAGACCGACAGCGTTGTAGCCCTCTGGAATAGCAAACCCCGCACCGCACGAACCCAGGGTCTCGGCTAACACCACGGAGACACCGCCGTGCAAAAGTCCGAAAGGTTGGTGGGTGCGGTGGTCCACCGGCACGCGGCCCACCAGATAGTCGTCGCCGACTTCGGTGAACTCGATGCCGAGTTGCTCGACAGCCGTGTTTTTGCTGATGTGCGTGAGGATCTCTACAGAGACCGGTTTCTGCCAGATACGCATGGAAAGATGTTCGGGTAAATGAATGTTGTCTCCAATATAACGATTGGCCGAGGGACTTGCTGTCACGTTGGTGGTGGGCTGACAGGGCCTGCTGCAGACCGGACGCAAAAAGGCCACCAGGAGGTGGCCTTCATGCAGTGGCGCAATACGCCTTACCTCACCTCTTTACTTGGCAGCGGGCGTTGCAGGTGCTGCAGGTGTAGCTGGTGCAGCAGCTTTGGCTTCCTGGTGCTTGGCCTTCTTGGCTGCGCGTTCGGCTTTGCGCGCTTCGCGCTTGGCCTTCATTTCTTCATGCTTGGCCTTTTTGGTTTCGGCATCTGCCTTGTGTTCGGCGTGCTTCTCTTTCGCGGCTTCAGGTGCCTTTGCGGGAGCGGGTGCTGTCGCGGCGGCAGGTGCTGCGGGTGTTGCAGCAGGTGCTTGGGCAAAAGCGCCAAACGTGGAGATAACCAAAGCAGTAGCGATCAGAGATTGTTTCAACATATTCAGTTTCAGTGCATGGCGAACTTGCCATGGGTACTTAACCCCCGCGGGCCTCGCGCCGTTTACCGTCGCTGCGTAAACCTATGTAAAGCAGCATGGACCGTACCAAGGTCTGACACCTCCAAGTTGTCTACACTGCCACCCACACCGGAGGTTTTGTATGCGCGCAGGATGGGGTTTGGTTGGACTGGTTGTCGCTATGGTCATCGTTGCTGTTCTTGCCAGAAAGCAGCTGTCAACAACGGTCAACCCTCCATTGCCCGTGTCCGCGTCAGAGGGTGTGCCGGCATCAATCTCCGGCACGGCGGGTGGGCAAAGCCGCTCTGTTCAAGAGCAGGTGAAGCAGCAAGTGGAAACCCAAATGCAAGCCCGCCCGATTTCTGAGGCGGACAAATAAGTCCTGTGGTTCAGCGCCGGAATTTGCCGGAGGCCGTGATGATCGAAAGGTCAGCGAAGTCCAGGCCGGTGTGATCGGTGGCACTGAAACTCAGACTCAACCCCCCCAGGTCAAAGCGGCTAATGCTTTCGAGTGCGGACTGAAGTTTGTCGCGCGTGGGTTTGGGGCCCGCACGGCGTAAGGCCTCGACCAACACTTTGGCCGAGACAAAGCCCTCCAGCATGGCCGGGCTCACATCAAGCACTTCTTTGGCTTTGGCCAAACCGGCAGCCTCTTGCACCAGCGCATAGTTGGGGGACTGGGGCAACACCTGGCTCACGATCACACCGCGTGCGTTGTCGCCCAGCAGTTTGATGAATCCACCGGATGCGTTGTTGGACAAGGTCACCAACTGCGCGCCGCTTCCGGCTTCACGCAGTGACTTGATCGCATCCACCACCGCAGTACCTGAGCCAATGATCATGACCGCCTGGGGCGAGAGCTTGGCGATGGAGGGTGCAATCTGTGAAAAGTCGGGTTTGCTCCGGTCGAACTTGGCGATCGCCACGGCGTTGAGCTTGGCCGCTGCCAGACCCTTTTGCGTACCTTCGAGGCCGTCAGCGCCGAAGCTGTCATCCACATGAATGATGGCCATGCGTGTCACACCGGTTGCGGCAAGGTGCGCCACTGCGCGCTCGGCCTCCCGCTGGTAAGTGGCCCGCACATTGAAGACATGTTTCTTCAGCGGCTGGTGCAGCACCATCGCGCCGGTAGACGGCCCTATCAGGGGCACCCCATGTTGATCCAAGAGTGGAATGATGCCTTCGGTATGGGGTGTGCCGCGTGTCATGAACAGGGCGAGCACCCCCTTGTTCTCAATCAAGTCTTTGGCATTGGCCAAGGCCAGTTGTGTGTCGAACTTGTCATCCAGCGTGATCACTTCGATCTTCTCGCCACCCACTCCGCCTTTGGCGTTCACCGAGTCGATGTAGAGCTGCGCGCCAAACATGGACTCCTTGACCGTTGCAGCGACAGCCCCCGTCACCCCAGTGGTCTGCCCGATCTTGAGTTGGGCACTGGCTGACAGGCAGGCACTTGCAAACCAGAGCCCGATCAGGGCAGAGCGTAGGGGCGTCATGGGTTACTCCAAAAACGTGAATTGGATCATCTGAATTTGAAACTATAGTTTCAATCCTCCACAAACGCCTCTTCCCGCTTGGCCTTGATGGAAGGCAGCATCACCACCACCAAGAGAGCCAGAGCCGCCACCAACAGGCTGGCTGAGAGCGGTCGTGTGACGAACACACTCCAGTCCCCACGGGAGAGCAGAAGCGCCCGGCGCAGATACTCCTCCATCATCGGCCCCAGAATGAAACCCAGAAGCAGCGGTGCAGGCTCCGTCCCCAGCTTGATGAACAGATAACCGATCACCCCGAACAGACCCACCATCCAGATATCGAAGGTGTTGTTGTTGGTCGAATACACCCCGATCGCACAGAACAGCACGATAGAAGGGAACAACCAGCGGTAAGGCACGGTCAAGAGCTTGATCCAGATACCGATCAAAGGCAGGTTCAGGATCACCAGCATCAGGTTGCCGATCCACATGGAAGCAATCAGACCCCAGAAGAGCTCGGGGTTACTTGTCATCACCTGCGGTCCGGGCTGGATGTTGTGGATGGTCATCGCACCCACCATCAAAGCCATCACCGCATTCGGTGGGATACCCAGGGTCAGCAAGGGAATGAAAGACGTTTGCGAACCTGCATTGTTCGCCGACTCGGGAGCGGCCACACCACGGATGTTGCCCTTGCCGAAAGGAACTTCACCGGGACGCAGCTTGGTCTTCTTCTCCAGGGTGTAGGCCGCAAAGGCCGCCATCACCGCACCACCACCGGGCAAGATACCCAGCACCGAACCCAGAGCGGTACCACGCAACACGGCGGGGAACATGTCCTTGAAGTCCTGTTTGGTAGGCAAGAGACCGGACACAGAAGCCGAGAAGACTTCACGTTCACTCTCGCTCTTGGCCAGGTTGCTGATGATCTCGCCGTAGCCGAACACGCCCATGGCGATCACGATGAAGCCGATACCGTCGGTGAGCTCAGGGATATCAAAGCTGAAACGGGCCACACCGGAGTTCACATCCGTGCCCACCATGCCCAGCAAGAGACCCAACACGATCATGGCAATGGCCTTGAGCAGGGAGCCTGAGGCCAGCACCACCGCACCGATCAAGCCCAGAATCATCAGGCTGAAGTATTCGGCAGGGCCGAACTTGAAGGCCAGCTCGGTCAAGGGGCCTGCAAAGGCCGCCAGGATCAAGGTACCCACGCAACCGGCAAAGAAAGAACCCAAGCCTGCTGCAGCCAGTGCAGGACCTGCGCGTCCGTTACGGGCCATCTGGTAACCGTCAATGACGGTCACCACCGACGAAGACTCGCCGGGCAGGTTCACCAGAATGGCAGTAGTCGATCCACCGTACTGGGCACCGTAGTAAATACCGGCCAGCATGATCAAGGCAGCTACCGGCGGGAGCGCATAGGTCGCTGGCAGCAGCATGGCAATGGTGGCCAAGGGGCCGATGCCGGGGAGTACCCCGATCAACGTACCCAGCAGACAGCCGATGAAGGCATAAATCAGGTTCTGGCCGGTGAAGGCCACACCGAAACCTAAGGAGAGGTGTTCAAAGAGTTCCATGTTGCAGTCTCAGTAGGCGGTGATTAAGCAGTGAAGTAAGCAGGCCAAACGGGGAACTGCAGCTTGAGGAGAACGATGAAGGCCACGTAGCTCAAGAGCGCCAGGATGGTGGCCAGTACGGCGACTTCCTTGAAGTTGTGTTCTTCACCTGCGTGGCTGGCGATGTAGGTGAGCAGATAGATGCCCACGATCAGGCCCAGGGGCTTCAGACCAATCAAGGGCAGACCGCCAATGGATGCACCGAACACCAGGTTGGCGGCAATGATGAAGAACAGGGGCTTCCAGGCGAACTTGCCGACCTTGTCGCCGTCCGGCGTGGGGGTGATCATGCTTTTAACGGCTATGGCACAGCCCAGCACGGCGAGCAGGATGCCCAGAATGAGCGGGAAGTAGCCCGGTCCCATTTTTGCTCCGCTGCCCAGCGTGTACTGGCTGGCGCCGGCAGCAAAGCTGCCTCCCACCACCGTGAACATCAGTCCGGCAAAGAAATCTTTTTGACTTTGGATTTTCAAGTGAATGCCCCTCGTTTTTGTTACGACGTTTTGGTGTCCGCAGGGGCATAGAAAAAGCCGCATCCGGACTCCGCGGGGCGAAGGTTATCGACAGGCTCTCCGGCTGGTAACTGTGGCGTTCAACAGCTCGGGAAAACCCTGCAGTAGAAACCCTAGGCTGCTTTTGTAAGTGCGCTCTGCACCGTGGTGAGCCAGTCCTGGCCTATACGGGCTGCCAGTTCTGCATGAACGGGAAGGCTGGCTTGTTTCAGCAGGCGCGTTTGCGCCGATGACGGGTTGTGGATATTGGCAGCACCCGTAAGGTGCAGGGCTGCCAGCGCTTTGTCGTTTTGTGCATCTGCAATTTCGTTGCCGAAAACCAAGGCGTCGTCCAAAGCCCCTTGGACAACGCGCCTGTCTGCATTGGGCAGGTTGTCCCAGAAGCGTTGGTGGGCCACCACCGCATAACCGAGGTATCCATGCGCGGTCAGGCTCAGGTCGCTCTGCACCGCTTGCATGCCTTGGGTCCAGAAGTTGGACACTGGGTTTTCTGTGCCATCCACCACTCTGGTTTCCAGTGCGCGTCGTGTTTCACTAAAGGGCAGTGTGACCGGCACCGCCCCCCAAGCCCGCATTTGCTGGGCAATCACGCGGGAGCCCTGTATCCGCATGCGCAGTCCTACAAAGTCGCGCGGTTCCAAAAGGGGCTTGTTGGCACTCATGTGTTTGAAGCCGTTGTCAAAAAAGCCCAATCCCATCAGGCGTTGTCGGCTCAGACCTTGCAGTAGGGTGTGTCCCACCTTGCCGCGTGTGAGGCGTCGCACGGCCTCAACGCTGTCAAATAAAAAGGGGAGGTCAAAAAGCTCGAATTCGGGAAAACCTATGGGCCCGAACTTGGAGAGGGAAGGCGCCACCATATCCACGGCCCCGAGTTGCAGGGCCTGCATTTCGTCGTGGTCCCCATAGAGCTGGCCTTGCGGGTAAATCTGCACCCGAATGCGACCCTGGCTGCGTTCTTCCACCAGAGCGCGAAAGCGTTCCAGTGCCATGCCCTTCGGGGTATCCCGCGCCACAACGTGCGACAGCCGGATGGTTCTCTCCGCAGCAGCAGAGGCGTGTTCTGTCAATAGGCCTGCCCCGGCTACTGCCGCAGCTTGCAGCCAGCGGCGGCGGGGCAGGGCAGGGGCGGAGAACAGGGACATGGTCGCTATTATGCGAGTGCACCTTCCCCACAACCGCCCATGCCCGAGCGTCCGTCCGTTCCCGTTTTTGACTTTGTCTCTGCACGCGAAAGCGCTGCGGGTACGGGTGTGCGCAGTTTCTGGCCGGGTATCTGGTTGCTGGGTTTCCTGGCGCTCGTTGTGGGCTCCGTGATTGCACTGGTGCTGTATTTGCAGCACTTTGAGGCTGAGGAGGACACCCGTCGCCAAGCTGCCGATGCCCAGTGGCTGGAGCAGAGTGTTCAGTTTCATTTCCGGCGCCTGGAGGAGGACCTGCGGGTTGCCGCGCGCCAATCGGCCGATGTGCAGGGAGGCCTGTTGTGGCGGGAGCTGGGTGTGTTGTTGGCGCAAGGTTGGGTGGGCGCCCCCTTGAGCGCTCCGCCCGCACTGTGGCAGATGGATGAAAACCGCCACCCCTTGAATGCCCAGTCGCTGGCCACCATGCATGATACGGCTCGCGGTCTGCGGCGTTCTGCATATGCCGGCCCCATGCGGGATGCAGACGGCAAGCTCATGCCTTTGGTCTGGCTCGGGGTGCCCTATTTCGAGCGCGGCTATTTTGTAGGCAACTATGTGGCCGGGCTCTCCCTCGATATCGCGGTGCGGTCCCTGGTTCCGGAGTGGTTCATCCGCTCCCATGAGGTACGTCTTGTGCTGGACGAGGGCAGCACCACTTTCGATCCGGCTAAACGCAAGCCATTCCGCGCCGCCATGAATCTGGCAGGAACCGATGTGTACCTCGAAGTGACACCCATCCGGGAGCAAGCGGCAACCGTACCCCGCATGTTTCTGCTGGTGGCCATGGTGTTCTTGGGGGGAATGTTGGTCAGCCTGTGGGCTCTGCGCCGGGACATTCAAAAACGCCAGCAAGTGCAAGCCCGCCTGCAGGCCGAAGTGGCCTTGCGCACCGCGATGGAGAACTCGGTCACCATAGGGTTGCGGGCCTGGGACCTGGCTGGACGAGTGCTGTATGTGAACGACGCGTTTTGCAGCATGGTGGGTTACCCGGCGGAGCGGCTCGTCGGCGTCTCTGCGCCCATGCCCTATTGGCCGCAGGGCAACGACAGCCATATCGAGCAAGTTCATCGCGATGTGCTGGCGCATGGCACCAGCATGGACGGCGTGGAAGTGCAGTTCCAACATCGTGACGGCCATTTGCTGGATGTGCTGATTCACGAAGCGCCGCTGCACACGGCCGCCGGTGAACACATAGGCTGGATGAGCTCCGTGCTCGACATCAGCGAGCGCAAGCGCGCGCAGGCGGTGGCTGCGCAACAGCAGGAGCGGCTGGAAGCCACCGGCAGGTTGGTTGCGGTGGGTGAGGTGGCCTCTACCCTGGCCCATGAGCTCAATCAGCCCCTGGGCGCGCTCAGCAGTTTTGCCACCGGTTTGCTCAACAAATTGAATGCCGGCCGCATCAGTACCGAAGAGACCGCGCCGGTGGTGCAACGTATCGCAGGACTGGCCGAGCGGGCGGGCCGCATTATCCAGCGGGTGAATGCGATCGCCCGGCGTCGTGAAATTTCTTTGCAGCGCCTGGATCTGATGCCGGTGGTGCAGCGCATGGCGCCTCACGCCGTGCCGGACGCTGAGCCGGTCTGGGTGAACGCAGACGAACTGTTGATCGAACATTTGCTGAATAACCTGCTCACCAATGCCCAAGAGGCCGCGCAGGCGCATTCGGGCACGCCACAGGTGCATATGGGGGTGCGAATGGAGCAAGGTTGGGCCCAGATCAGCATTTCAGACAATGGCCCGGGCGTACCGGACGAAACTCAATCGCACATTTTTGATGCCTTCTTCAGCAGCAAGGAAGGCGGTATGGGAATGGGCTTGGCGATTTGCCGATCCATCGTCGAGGCGCACCATGGCAGCATTCAGGTCGACCGCTCGCCCGAGTTGGGCGGTGCCCGTTTCACCGTGAGCCTGCCACTGGCAGGGATTGCCCGTGGCGAGCCAACCACCCCGGACGGCACAATAGACACCCCATGAGAGACGCTCTGTGAGTACTGCAGCCATTTACATCGTTGATGACGACGCCGACATGCGCGAGGGCTTGGCATGGCTGTTTGACTCCCGCGGCCATAAGGCCACTACCTGGGACAGTGGCCCGCCATTTCTGGAGTCCGTCAAAGCCCGTGCCGGCATCTGGGAGCAGGCGGTGGTGCTACTGGACATCCGCATGACGCCCATGACCGGTTTGCAGGTGTTTGAGCAGCTCAAGGCCTTGGCCTGCCCCTGGCCGGTGTTGTTTTTGACCGGTAATGGCGATGTGGGAACAGCCGTGGCGGCCGTCAAAAACGGCGCGTGGGACTTTCTGGAAAAGCCATTTCAGGACAATGTCTTGGTAGACCGGGTGGAGCAAGCGCTGGCTGCCGCTGCCGCCTATGGCGATGCCAACCAGGAGGCCCATCGCCTGCGTTACGCCCTGGCCTCGCTCAGCCCCCGCGAGCGGGAGGTGCTGGACCAGCTCATTCTGGGCCACTACAACAAGAATATTGCTGATCACCTCGGCATCACCCAGCGCACGGTGGAGTTTCACCGGGCCAATATCTTCGAAAAAATGGGTGTGAGTTCTGCCATCGAGCTTGCCCATAAATTGGGCCGTCTGCAGCCCATTGGCACCCTGCCCGACAAGTCCTGAAGCCGAGGCCCCGTACAAACCCCAGTGGTGGGACTGGCACGGAACTGGCTAGTATGAGTCCATAAGTTGACCATTTGGTTAACTTGTAAAGGTCGAATCGGCGGTTGCGCCCTCAGTTGGTGCAACCATGACTCCTGCTACTGTGTGTCAATGAACCATTCCGAAGCATCAGGCCCCACGGCCGCCCCCCATGCTGGCCGCACCGCGGTCGCGGTGCGCAATGCCAGCGTGATCTACCAGACCGCGGATACCCCGGTCCACGCCCTTTCCAACATCGATCTGGACATCCGTGAAGGCGAGTTTGTTTCGCTCATCGGCCCCAGCGGCTGCGGCAAAACCACGCTTATGCGGGTCATCGCTGACCTGGAGCACATCAGTTCCGGCGAAGTGCTGGTGAACGGTGTCAGCCCACATGACGCGCGCCTGGCCCGCTCATATGGGTATGTCTTTCAGGCACCTGCTCTTTTTCCGTGGCGCAATGTGCTGGCCAATGTGACCCTGCCGCTTCAGATCCAGGGTAAAGGCAAGGCAGAGGCGAAGGCCATTGCGCTCGAGCATCTGGAGCGCGTAGGCCTCAAGGGCTTTGAGGGGAAGTACCCTTGGCAGCTCTCGGGCGGCATGCAGCAGCGAGTGTCGATTGCGCGTGCGCTCTCGTTCGAACCCAAGATATTGATGATGGATGAGCCCTTTGGCGCTCTGGACGAAATCACCCGTGACCGCCTGAACGAGCAGCTGCAGCAACTCTGGCAGCGCGAGCGTCGCACGGTGGTTTTTGTGACCCACAGCATTGCCGAGGCGGTGTACCTGTCCACCAAGATTGTGGTGATGTCGCCGCGCCCCGGGCGCATCGTCAAGGTGATTGATTCGCCCTTGCCCGATGAGCGCCATCTGGGCTTGCGGGATACGCCGGCATTTATGGAGCTGGCCCACGAAGTGCGCGAGGCCTTAGCCGATGGCCACCACTAAGACGTTTTCACAACGCATAGTCCACGACTACTTTCCTGTCGTGGTGGTGCTCTTGGCCGTAGTGCTGGCCTGGTACGGCGCAGCTTGGGGTTTGAATGCACAAGGCGCTATTGAGCGTGTGCTGGATGAAGAGGCCGGCTACACCCAGATGGAGCTGTTCGAGGCCACCATGAGTATGGAGCGCCCGTTGATGCCTGCGCCGCATCAGGTGGCCGCTGACTTTTACGAGAGCCTCACCGAATGGCCGGTGGACTCCCCCCGCAACCTGATCTACCACGTGATCGTGACCGGCCAGTCCACGCTGCTGGGGTTCGTCATGGGTACGGCGCTGGGGCTATTGCTGTCGGTGCTCATCGTGCACAGCCGTACGCTCGATAAAGCTTTGCTCCCTTGGATCGTTGCTTCGCAAACGGTGCCTGTGTTGGCCATTGCGCCCATCGTGCTGGTGGTGTTGGGCAGCTTGGGTTTTTCGGGTACCGCGCCCAAAGCCTTTATTGCCATGTATCTGTGTTTTTTCCCGGTCACCGTGGCCATGGTGCAGGGCTTGCGTTCACCGCAAAAAATTGAAACCGAAATGATGCACACCTATGCTGCGTCACGCTGGCAATCCCTGTGGTTGTTGCGTTTGCCTGCGGCCTTGCCTTTCCTGTTCCCCGCACTGCGGGTAGGCGTGGCGGCAGGTCTGGTGGGTGCCATGGTCGCCGAGCTGCCCACCGGGGCTCAAGCCGGCTTGGGCGCACGCTTGCTCACCGGCTCGTATTACGGACAGACCACCCAAATCTGGTCGGCACTAGTGATGTCCGCGCTCTTGGGTCTCGCGCTGACCGGCATCGTCGCCGGCGTGGAGCGCTTGGTGCTGCGCAGCCGGGGGGGCGTATGACAGGCGGTGTGACTCCGGTGTGGTTCTGGCCCGGCATGGTGTTGCTGGCTCTGGTAGCGGGTTACAGCGTCTACCGCATGGCGTCCGTGCAAGGCAGCCGCTGGGTGGGTATGGCGACTGCTGCTTTGTTTGGTGCTTGGGTGGTGTTGTTCTGGGAAATACTGGTGCGCGCGCTCGATGTACCGCGTGTGCTCCTGCCCGCCCCCAGCCTGATCATCGGCTCCCTCGGGGACCATGCGCCCAAGCTCTGGGGCGACTTTGTGCAGACCGTAGGAAAAGCAGTGCTCATCGGTTGGGCCATGGGATGTGGCGCGGGCTTTCTCGTGGCAGTGGCCATTGACCGCATGCCGTTTTTGCAGCGCGGCCTCCTTCCCGTGGCGTCCCTCACCAGCGCGATCCCCTTGGTCGGCGTGGCGCCCATTGCGGTGATGTGGTTCGGGTTTGAGTGGCCCTCCAAAGCGGCGGTGGTGGTGCTGATGACCTTCTTCCCCATGCTGGTGTCTACCCTGGCGGGCCTGCAGGCAGCCGGCAAACTGGAGCGTGAGTTGATGTACAGCTACGCCGCCAGCTACCCGCGCACCTTGTTGGCGCTGCGCTTGCCTGCCGCGCTGCCGTTCATCTTCGGCGCGCTCAAAGTCAATGCCACTCTGGCGCTCATCGGAGCCATCGTGGCGGAGTTCTTTGGTTCACCCACGTCGGGTCTGGGTTTTCGCATCAGCACCGAGGCTGCGCGCATGAACATGCCGCTGGTTTGGGGCGCGATTGTGGTGGCGGCGGTAACCGGGTCGGTGGCCTACGCCTTGCTAGTTGCATTGGAGCGCCGGGCGGCGTTCTGGCATCCCTCAGTGCGCGAAGGGTGAGCCCGCGCTTGGTCTGTATTGCGATTTTTCATTAACCCGTAGAAGGAGCTTTCCATGATTCGTTCTTCCCAATTCACCAAGGGCCTGCTGGCCTTGGGCGTGGCAGCCGCCTGCCTCGGTGCCCAGGCCGCCGACAAGGTGACTGTGCAGCTCAAGTGGGTGCCTCAGGCCCAGTTTGCCGGCTACTACATGGCTGCGGCCAAGGGCTTCTACAAAGACGCCGGTCTGGACGTGACCATCAAACCCGGCGGCCCTGACATTGCGCCTACCCAGGTGATTGCCGGCAAGCAAGCCGACATCGTGGTTGACTGGATGCCCTCTGCCTTGGCCGCCCGCGAAGCCGGTGTGCCATTGGTGAACGTGGCACAGGTGTTCAACCAATCCGGCTTGATGCTGACCTGCAAGAAGTCCAGCGGCGTGGCAAGCCCCAAAGACTTCAAGGGCAAGACCCTGGGTGTCTGGTACGGTGGCAACGAGTACCCCTTCCTCAACTGGATGGGCAAGCTCGGCCTGAAGACCGACTCCGACATCAAGATCCTGAAGCAAGGTTTCAACGTCGACCCGCTGTTGCAAAACCAGGCTGCCTGTATCTCCACCATGATTTACAACGAGTACTGGCAAGTGGTGGACGCAGGCGTCAAGGAAAAAGACCTTGTCACTTTCTTCTATGAAAAAGAAGGCGTTGCCACCCTGGAAGACGGCTTGTATGTGTTGGAAGACAACCTGAAAGACCCCGCCTTCGTAGCCAAGATGGGCAAGTTCCTCAAAGCCACGCTCAAGGGTTGGGACGCTGCTGTCAAAGACCCTGAAGGTGCCGCGAAAGCCGTGGTTGCCGCTGACACCTCCGGTAGCGCCAGCCTGAAGGTCCAGAAGCGCCAGATGGAAAACGTGGCCAAGCTGATCACCAATGCCGGTACCAAGAAGATTGGTTACTTGGAGCCCGCTGCTTACGAGCGCACCGTGAAGGTGTTGCTGGCCGGCGGCAGCGATCCAGTGATCAAGAAAGACCCGGGTAAGGCTGCGTATTCGCACGCCATTTATGACGCTGCCCAGAAGTGATGACGTTTCGCCGCCGAGCCGCCTCAAGGCGTAACGCGGCCCCTAGTGGGGCAGCGACCCGCGCAGCGGCGGAGCGTGGGGGCGTTTATAGTTCGGCGACATGACCCACGTTGCCGAAGCTCCCAAGGGCCTCATTCGCAGGGCGAATGAGGCCCTTATTTTGTCTGCCGCCGAGAAAGTGTTTGCGCGTGCCGGTTTCGGAGGCGCCACCATGGCCGCCATCGCCGAGGCCAGCGGACTGCCCAAGGCCAACCTGCACTACTACTTCGGCAGCAAGGAAGTTCTGTACCGCGCCGTACTGGCCCAAATTCTGAGCGACTGGCTGGTGCCCACCCATGGCATCACCGTCGATGCCGACCCGCGCACCGCGTTGGAGCAATACATACGTGCCAAGATGGAGCTCTCTGCCCAGCGGCCTGACGGCTCCAAAGTGTGGGCCAACGAACTGCTGCATGGTGCGCCGGTGGTGAAGGAACTGCTGGCGACCGACTTGCGTCAACTCACTCTCGAAAAAGCGGCCGTCGTAAATGCCTGGGCAGACGCCGGGCGTATCGCACCGGTGGACGGCATGCACCTCTTCTTCACCATCTGGGCAGCCACCCAAACCTATGCCGACTTCGACGTGCAGATCTGCGCGGTGATGGATCAGGATGCGCTTACTGAGAAAGACTACGAGCGTGCCACCGAGCACGCGGTGTCATTCATCTTGCGGGGCTGCGGGCTGTAGGTTCCAATAAAAAGAGCTGCTGGCGCTCATGGAATTTGCGCCAGCAGCTCCTGTTTTTATAGCGCTTTTGCGCTGCTCATCTCACCTCAAGCCGTAAACACCCGTGCCTTGCGCGGTGTCAGCACAACGGTGTCGCCATCCTTCAGCTCGAGCGCCTTGTATTCCTGTGCGCCAATCTGGGCTTCGATGATGTCGCCGCTGCCTGCCGCGCTGCGGTCTTCGGGCAGCAGTTCGAGGCGGGCAATCGGGCCGACCACGATGGCGCGCACCAGCTTGGCGACAATTCCGCCTGCGGGCTGGCCCGCCTTGTAGGGCTGCACATCCAGGTCGTGGGGGTGCACATAGGCAAAGGCTTTGGCGTTCTGCGCTTCACTGTGCTCAGGGCTGGCCAGGCGCACGCCGTGGTGGTCTTCGCCGATCAGCATTTCGCCTTCGTGGGCACGGCCGTGGAACAGGTTCACATCACCCAGGAAACCGTAGACAAACGGGCTGGCGGGGTGGTCCCACACCTGCTGGGGGGAGCCGATCTGCTCCACCTTGCCGCTGTTCATCAGCACCACACGGTCGGCCACTTCCAGTGCTTCTTCCTGGTCGTGCGTCACGAAGATGCTGGTCACATGCAAGTCGTCGTGGAGGCGGCGCAACCAGCGGCGCAGCTCTTTACGCACCTTGGCATCCAGCGCGCCAAAGGGCTCGTCCAGCAGCAGCACTTTGGGCTCCACTGCCAAGGCGCGGGCCAGTGCAATGCGCTGGCGCTGCCCGCCGGAGAGCTGCGCCGGGTAACGGTCCGACAGCCAGTCCAGCTGTACCAATCCCAGCAGTTCATGTACCTTTTGCTTGATGACGGCTTCTGAGGGGCGCAGAGCGCGCGGCTTCATGCGCAGGCCGAAAGCCACGTTGTCAAACACCGTCATGTGGCGGAACAGGGCGTAGTGCTGGAACACAAAGCCCACGTTGCGCTCACGCACGTGCACGTCGGTGGTGTCTTCGCCGCTGAAAAGGATGTTGCCTTGGTCTGCGGTTTCCAGTCCGGCGATGATGCGCAACAGCGTGGTTTTGCCGCAGCCGGATGGTCCCAGCAGGGCGACGAGTTCGCCGGATTCGATGTCCAGGTTCACGTCTTGCAGCGCCTTGAAGCTGCCGAAGTCTTTACTGACGTTGCGGATTGCAATGCTCATGATGGTTTTCTCAATTCTGGGATTCAGGCCGTGGGGCGCTCGGGGGGCAGCTCTGCTGCGGCTTTCTGGTCGCGTTCAAACTGCCATTCCACAAAAGACTTGATGACCAGGGTGACCAGCGCCAGCAGGGCCAAGAGTGAGGCAATGGCAAAGGCGGCCACCGACTGGTATTCGTTGTACAAAATTTCGACGTGGAGGGGCATGGTGTTGGTCTGGCCACGGATATGGCCTGACACCACAGATACCGCGCCGAACTCGCCCATGGCGCGCGCGTTACACAAGATGACGCCATAAATCAGGCCCCACTTGATGTTGGGTAGCGTCACATGCCAGAAAGTTTGCCAGCCGGTTGCGCCGAGCACGATGGCGGCTTGTTCTTCTTCCGTGCCTTGCGCCTGCATCAGCGGGATCAGCTCTCGGGCGATGAAGGGAAAGGTGACAAAGATGGTGGCAAGCACAATGCCCGGCACGGCGAAGATGACCTTCACGTTGTGTTCCTGCAGCCAAGGGCCGAACCAGCCATGCGCGCCGAACATCAACACATAAATCAAACCCGCCACCACCGGCGAGACGGAAAACGGCAGGTCGACCAGTGTCGTAAGGAATGCTTTTCCACGGAACTCGTACTTGGCGATGCACCAGGAAGCCGCGATGCCGAATATCAGGTTGCAAGGCACAGCAATAGCCGCGGTGAGCAAAGTCAGGCGGATCGCGCTCCAGGCATCGGGCTCTTTGAATGCTTCGAGGAAAGCATCCAGACCTTTGCGCATCGCTTCCGTGAAAACCGCAGCCAAAGGCAGGATCAAAAACAGAAAAATAAATGCCAGCGCGAGGCTGATCAGGGTCCACTTCACCCAGGTGGGCTCGGTGGTGCCGGCCTTGGCACGGCGTATGGTTCGTGCGTTTGCGCCGCTCATGACTTGGCACCTCCGCGTTGGCGTTGCCAAGCTTGTAGGCCGTTGATGACAAGCAGCATGACGAAAGAAATGGCGAGCATCACTACAGCAACCGCCGTGGCGCCTGCGTAGTCGTATTGCTCCAGTTTGCCGATGATGATCAGTGGTGTGATTTCAGAAATCATGGGCATGTTGCCGGCAATGAAAATAACCGATCCGTACTCTCCGATGGCTCGTGCAAAAGCCATGGCGAATCCGGTGAGCAGTGCGGGCGCAATGGTCGGGAAGATCACGTAGCGGAAGGTCTGCCAGCGCGTGGCACCCAGGCAGGTGGCGGCTTCTTCCAGTTCTTTTTCTGCGTCTTCCAATACAGGTTGCACCGTCCGTACTACAAAGGGCAAACCGATGAAGATGAGAGCGATCACCACACCATTGCGGTTGAACGCCAATTGGATGCCGTAGGGCTCCAGCAAGCTGCCCACCCAGCCATTGCTGGCGAGCAGCGCCGTCAGGGAGATGCCCGCAACAGCAGTCGGCAATGCAAATGGCAGATCCACCAGGGCATCGATGATTTTCTTGCCTGGAAACTGATAGCGCACCAGCACCCACGCCACCAACAGGCCGGCGACCGAGTTGACGAGTGCGGCAAGAAACGATGCGCCGAAGGTCAGTCGATAAGACGCCAGCACGCGGGGGCTGCTGACCGCAGTGACAAACTGCTCCCAAGTCAAATTGA
This sequence comes from Curvibacter sp. Hmag1.1, assembly GCF_059769165.1. NCBI lineage: Bacteria > Pseudomonadati > Pseudomonadota > Betaproteobacteria > Burkholderiales > Comamonadaceae > Curvibacter > Curvibacter sp. Hmag1.1. The sequence continues at coordinate 1,961,008 of NZ_JBMBGX010000002.1, read as the reverse complement.
AGGTTTTGAACAGCAGGGCTGAGAGCGGGATCAGCACGATCACACTCAGATAAAACAGAGTGAAGCCCAGTGTCAGATTGAAGCCCGGCAGCACCCGCCTGGGGGTGCGCTTGGCGGTAGAAAGCGCGGGGGCGCCTTGCAGCCCCCCCACAGTAGCAGCAGATGTCATTTACTTGACCGTGTAAAGCTTGTCGAACTGGCCGCCGTCATTGAAGTGCACTTTTTGCGCTTCAGAGAATGAACCGAAAAACTCTTCTGCACGGAACAAGGTGATCGGCTTGAAGGTGCTGGCGTACTTTTTGAGCAGTGCGGGGTTGACCGGACGCAGGGCATGTTGGGCGGCAATCTCTTGGCCTTCATCGGTGTACAGGAAGTTCAGATACGCCTTGGCCTGCTCGGCAGTGCCTTTCTTGGCCACAGTGCGCTCTACCACCGCCACGGGATTTTCCGCGACGATAGAAATTCCGGGGTGAATCGCATCAACCTTGTTGGCGCCGAACTCGCGATCCACCGACACCACTTCGGATTCGAACGTAATCAGCACGTCGCCAATATTGCGTTGCAGGAAGATGGTGGTTGCATCGCGGCCGCCTTTGGCCAGTACGGGCACGTTTTTATAAAGCTTGGTCACATAGTCCAGTGCTTGTGCATCAGTGCCACCCTTTTTGCGCACCTGCCCCCACGCTGCCAAGTACGCCATGCGGCCGTTACCGCCTGTCTTGGGGTTGACCACAACCACCTGTACGCCGGGCTTGATCAGGTCGTCCCAGTCCTTGATGCCCTTGGGGTTGCCATTGCGCACCAGGAACAACATGGTGGAACTGGTGGGCGCTGCGTTGCTGGGGAACTTCTTGGCCCAGTCCTTGGCCACCACTCCGTTGCCGGCCAGGAAGTCCACGTCGGTGGTGGTGTTCATGGTGACCACATCCGCGTCCAGACCGTCGTTCACGGCGCGGGCTTGGGCGCTGGAGCCGGCGTGGCTCTGGTCGATCTTGATGTCTTTGCCGGTGGTTTTCTTGTAGTTGGCGACGAAGGCAGCGTTGATGTCTTTGTAAAACTCGCGCGACACGTCGTAAGACACATTGAGCAATGTGGTCTGGGCTGCTACTAAATTGCTAGCTGTCAGTGCAAGTGCGGCGAGCGCTAGCGTGGTTTTTTGTTTGAAATTCATGTCGGCTCCTGGTGTTGAATAGGCCGCGTCAAAGCGGCCGTTGAGTCGGTGAAACCCGATTTTGGGGATGCGGGGTGCAAACCACAACGAATACTTCGTTGTTTGTTTATGCGCTAAACCATCTATAGGTGGCGCGCATGCCACCTAAATTGGTTATTAGCGTGCCCAGGCTTCCGAGCGGCCTAGTGTCCAGTTCAAGCCCAAGCCTGCCGAGGTACCGGTGCTGCGCAAGTACAGGGGGCTGCCCGCGTTGGCACTGCCGGCATAGCTTTCCGCCCGCATAAAGCCGAAGACCCGCACATCGGGCCCCAAGCTGCGGGAAGCCATCAGAGTGAGGCGCGACGCTATCAAGCCGGCCTTGGCTTCATAAGCCGGGCGATCGGCGGTGGCCAAGTCGGCCGGCACGCCGTAAAAGTAGCGGTTGAGCCGGTCATCCCCGAAGATCAGGCTGGCGCTGGTAGACAAGCCCCACGCAGTTCCCGGCACCCGGGTGGCCCATGTGAACTCGGGTTCTACGGCCAGGCCCTGGCTGCGCAGGCCGCCTTGCACCTCAATCACGCTGCGCACCGGCAGCTCAAAGCGCACCAGGCTGTAGGCGTTGGGCCGGGCAAGCACCGTCTTCAGCCGGGGGCCGAATTCCACCAGCGTGCCTAGGTCCGGCATGCCTTGACGGGCGGCAATGTCGTTGGAGCTGGCCGGCAGCGAGGCCGCAAATCCGATATCGAACTCGGTGTCCTCGGTGTGCACCAGCCGCGCACCCACATTGCCGCGCTCGGCCCGGAAGATCTCGCCGCGGTACACCAGTACCGGAAGCACCAGTCCGCGGTTGTTGCGCTCCACGGATGCGGGGTAGGCGGGTGTGGTGACTCCGCCGGCAAGCACGCCCATCTCCCACAGCGGCAGGCTTTTTCCCTCGCCTTCAGACTGCGCGTGGGCGCCCAGTGCTGCAGTGCAGGCCAGTAGTGCAATGGCTAAACCACGCAGATCAGGGATGCAGTGCTTAAAAGTTGGGCCGGTGAGGGGGTGAAGTCGGGCTGGCATCGCTAGTTGAAAAAGTGAGTTACGCCAGAAGCTTGACTGCGGCAATCGCAGCCCAGCCGAGCACAAAGTTGGTGACCAGCAGCATGTGAATCTGGCCGGCTGCCTTGGCAGCGACCGGCCATTGGGCGGCGGCTACCGCGCGGCGGAACTTGGCAAAACCTGCAAAGTAGATATGCCCGAAAATCAAAAACATCAGCCCGCCTAGTGCGGTCATCACGGTCCAGCCCAAGGGCACCACTCCGTGGCCGGTGGCTTCGCGGGCGGCTTTCATGGTGCCACCGAACATGTAGCCACCGGTCGCCAGCAGCACCACGATCGCGATGAGTACTGCCACAAAAAAGCGCTGCCACACGGCTGCCATCAGCACCGCACGGGGCTGGGCCTCCATGACCGCCAGGGTGGCGGGGCGCAGGGCGATCAGCATGAAGGTCATGCCCCCCATCCAGACGATGGCGGCAATCAGGTGCAGGAGTTTGAGCAGGTCGTACATGCGGTCTTTCAGTGGAGGAGTGAGGCCGCATTGTCCACGCGGCTGTGACAGAACAGTATCAGCTGAACAATTGGCCCCGCGCGGTTTTGGTAATCGCCACCACGCAGGGGTGGGTGATGCGCCGCTCCACCGAAACGGCAAAAAACTCCTCCACCAGCTCGTCGCTGCGGCCAATCACCTCCACACCGAACTGCTCCACGATGTCCGCCTCCATCACCGAGGGCGCCATGAATACGCCGCGCCCTTTGCGGCCGAAAGCGGTCATGAGCGCGCCATCGTCAAACTCGCCGATGGTGCGCGGGTGCAGCTGGTGGCGGCTGAGCCAACCCTCCCACTGCTGGCGCACCGAAGCCTGAGCGCCCTGGATGAGGACTGGTGCATCGTTCAGACACTCGGGGAAATCACCTTTGAGGTTCTTGCGCAGCGCCGGTGCGCAAAAGAAGCTCATGGGCGTGCTGCCCAGCTCGTGGTTAAAGGCCTTGACGCTCATGCGCTTGGACATGGGCTCATCCGCAATCACCAGGTCCAGTTGGTTGAGCGCCAGCTTGGCCAGCAAGTCGGGGAATTTGCCTTCGCTACAGATCATGCGTACCGGTTCGTCCAGCGTCAGGGCGGGCTCCAGCAAGCGGTACGCGAGGGACTTGGTCACCGAATCGGCCACCCCCACCTTGAAGTCCAGCACCCGGTTGGTGCCGCGCGGCAGGCGCACCGCGTTTTCCAGCTCGGCGCCCAAGGTAAAGATCTGGTCGGCATAGCCCAGTGCCAGCCGGCCGTCTTCGGTGAGCTCCAGATTGCGGCCGCTTTTCTGGAAGAGTTTGCGGCCCAGCCAGTCTTCCAGCAGCTTGATCTGGCCCGACAGTGTCTGGGGCGTGGTGTGCAACTGTTCACCCGCGCGCATGATGCCGCCGGCCTTGGCGGTGACCCAAAAGTAGTGGAGGTGCTTGAAGTTCATGGGGACTCCGGCTGATACAAACTGAAATACTACGAAAAAATCGAATTAAAAATTTACAAAATTCGAATTTACGCGAAGCATAACCATGCCTACAGTTCAGGTCTATCAGTCGTTCACTAAAGGAGACCTTGTATGCGACTCAGTACCCGCGGACGTTTTGCCATTACCGCCATGATCGACCTGGCTTTGCGCGAAAGCGGCCAGCCGGTGCCTCTGCAGGACATCGCGCTCCGGCACCGCATTTCTCTGTCTTACCTGGAGCAGGTGTTTGCAAAGCTGCGCCAGAACGGCCTGGTAGAGAGCACCCGCGGCCCCGGCGGCGGTTACTCCCTGGGCTTCCGGGGCGACAGCATCACCGTGGCCGACATCATTGGCGCCATCGAAGAGAAGGAAGAGTCCAGCCGTGAAACCTCCCAGAGCGCGCAGGACATGACCCGCGACCTGTGGGCTGCGCTGCAAAGCACCGTGGTGGCGCACATGCGCACCATCACCCTGCGCAGCCTGGCTGAGGAGCAGCGTGCTAAGGGCTTTGCGGTCAAGGAACGCAAAGTGGCCAAGAAGGGCGTATTGCAAAAGCTCAAGCCTTTGGCCCCTGTGCGCACCACCGCCCCGAACTCGGTATTCGCCTTGGGCCAAGCGCTGTCGTTCAACGGCGGGCGCTAAGCCAAAAAGACTGCCAGCGCCCAGCGGATGTGCGCTGGCAGCTAGCAAAAACATAGCAAAAGGGCTGCCGGCATTGCCGGCAGCCCTTTTTGTTTGTGCTCTACAGATGGGCGCGGATCAGGCGGCGCTTTGCTGCGCCAGCATGAACAGCTGGGTCGAACGTGCGCCCGAGCGGCAAAAAGCCAGCACCGGTTCTTCGGCTGCGTCCAATGCCTGCTTCATGGCGACGGCTTGCTCGGGGGTGATGGAGCCGGCCACCACGGGCAGGTACACGTAGTTCAAACCGGCAGCAACTGCCGCGGCTTGCATGCTGGTGCTGGCGGGTTGCTCGGCACCGCCTTCCATATCGGGGCGGTTGTTGATCACCGTTTTGAAGCCCATGGCGGCGGCTGCCGCCATGTCAGCCGGCGCCAACTGTGCGGCGACATAAAACTCGGGGGTGACGGAACGTACGGGCAGGCTCATGGCAGATTTATCCTTTCAGCGCGAGTTTAGCGGGGCGACGTTCCAGCACTTCAAACAGCGCCATGCCGGCCAGCATGGCCAGCACAAACACGACGGCCTTGGGGTTGCCGGTGCCCACAGAAACGAGTGCAGGTCCGGGGCAGAAGCCGGCCAGGCCCCAGCCCGCGCCGAAAAACAGGCTACCGGTCACCAGGCGTTTGTCGATGTCGCGGCTGGTGGGCATTTGCATGGCACCGCCCAGAAAACTGGTCGTACGTTTCTTGGCCAGGGTGAATGCGCCCAGGCTCACCAAAATGGCGCCGCCCATGACGAAGGCCAGCGATGGGTCCCACAAACCGGCCAGGTCCAGAAAGCCAAGAACCTTGGACGGGTCGGTCATGCCGGCCAGGATCAGGCCCAAGCCGAACAGCAAGCCCACGCCGAATTCGGCCAGGCGGTGGTGATGAAAAGCGTTTTTCATATCAGCAGCTCCAGATTCAAAAGTTCAACGTCAATGGATTCAACTCAAGCCAGCAAGTGGCGAATGACAAACACAACCGCGAAGCCCGCGCCCATGAAGGACAGGGTGGCGACCAAGGAACGTGGCGAAAGGCGGGACAAACCGCACACACCGTGGCCGCTCGTGCAGCCAGCGCCGTATCGGGTGCCTACGCCTACCAGCAAGCCGGCCACGATCAGGGTCAGCCATCCGGCGTCCACGGTCGCAGGCACCGGGCCGCCGACCAGCGCATAGACAGCGGGTGCGACGACCAGACCCAGCACAAACGCCAGGCGCCAGGCGGCATCTCCGCCGCGTGGCATGAGCAGGCCGCCCACAATGCCACTGATGCCCAGAATGCGCCCGTTCACCAGAATGAAAAGGCTGGCGGCAAGTCCGAGCAGGATGCCCCCGATCAGCGAAGCCCAGGGGGTGAAATGGTTCCAATCGATTTGCATAATGTGATTTCCTTCAAAATTGTGAGTGCTTACTCGCCTTGAGGGGCGCCGCAGTACTGGTTGTAGAGAACGCCCATGACGGCCATCGCCTGCGGGCTGTCAATGCCGTAGTAAATGGATTTGCCTTCGCGTCGGGTGGTGACCAGGCCTTCTTCCCGCAACACGCTCAGCTGTTGCGACAGGGTGGGCTGGGCAATACCCACCAGTTCTTCGAGTTCGCCCACCCGCTTTTCGCCTTGGCTGAGCTGGCACAGCAGCAGCAGGCGGTCGGGGTTGGACATCACTTTCATCAGCCGGCAGGCGGCGTCTGCAGAGCGGCGCAGTTGCTCCAGATCCAAAGCGGCGGCGGGGTTTGCGGTGTCAGCCATCATGAGGAGGCTCCTTTCACATTCGATGCCGATAGTTTATTGACAAACAATATATAAGTCAATAAACTATCGGCATCGCAATTGAAATAACGACCTTTACAAGGAGTTCTCGATGACCGCTTCCACTGCTACCCCCCAAGTCAAAGCCTTCTTTGACCCCGCCACCTGGACCGTGAGCTATGTGGTCTATGACCATGCCGGCGGCCAATGTGCCATCGTCGACTCGGTGCTCGACTACGACCCCAAGGCCGGCCGCACCAGCACCATGTCGGCAGATGCGCTGATGGCATTTGTCAAAGAGCAGGGTTTGAGCGTGCAGTGGATTCTGGAAACCCATGCCCATGCCGACCACCTCTCGGCAGCGCACTACCTGCGCAAGCACCTGGGCGGCCGCATTGCGATAGGTGCCGCCATCACCCACGTGCAAAACGTGTTCAAAGGCATCTTCAACCTGGAGCCCGAATTCCACCCCGATGGCAGCCAGTTCGACTACCTGTTTGCACCTGACGAAACATTTGCCATCGGCGAGCTCCAGGCACAGGCCTTGGCTGTGCCTGGCCACACGCCCGCCTGCATGGCCTTCAAGGTGGATGGCGGCAGCGAGCCCGACGCCGTGTTTGTAGGCGACACCCTGTTCATGCCTGACGTGGGTACCGCCCGCTGCGACTTCCCCGGGGGCAATGCCAACACCCTGTACCGCAGCGTGCGCAATCTGCTCTCCATGCCGGTCGACACACGCCTCTATATGTGCCACGACTACCCGCCCGCCGGCCGAGAAGCGGCGTGGGAAAGCACAGTGGGCGAGCAACGTGCGGGCAACATCCATATCCGCGACGGTGTGAGCGAGCAGGACTTCGTGACCATGCGCGCCACCCGCGATGCTGGCCTGGCCATGCCCAACCTGATCCTGCCCTCGGTGCAAATCAACATCCGCGCGGGTGACCTGCCTCCCGCCGACAGCAACGGGGTGTCCTACTTGCGCATTCCCCTCAACGCGCTCTAAGCCATGGCCACCTTGCACCCCGCTTGGTGGGCGTGGGGCGCCACGGCCGCCATCATGGTGGCCTACACGCTCTACCTCGCGCTCCTCGCACGTACCGTTGCATGGCGCACCCACGGCCAGTTGCGGCAGGACTGGCTGGACGCCATGTCCGCCCAGCCCGGCTCCGAAGTGCTGGCCGTTCAAACCCTGCGCAACTCCGTCATGACCGCCACCATGACAGCGTCCACTGCTGCACTCGGGCTCATGGGCGCACTGGGGCTGGCTGCACCGGCTTTGCGCACCTTGTCAGAAAGCGGTGGCAGTCCCGTGTTGACGCCGGCATTGGCGGGGGAAATCACGGTCATGCTCTTGTTGGTGCTGACCTTGGTGAGCACCACCTTGTCCATCCGCTACTACCACCACACCGGCTTTGTGTGCGCCATGCCGGTGGGCTCCGCCGCCCGCACGAAGTGGATGGACATCGGGCGCCGCCACCTGCGCAGCGCCGGCCTGCTCTACAGCGTGGGCTTACGCAGCCTGGTGTGGGTGACACCCTTTCTGGCGGGCTTGGTGCTACCCCTTGCAGGTGTGGCAGTGGCCGCGCTGGTTGCTGCGGCACTGCTCATGACGGACCGCAGCCACTAAGGCAAGTCTCCCGCTAAGGGTGCGCATGCTGGTGGTGCGCGTCCGGGTAATGCGGGTGGCTGTGATGCAGCGGCGCGTGGTGGTGCGCATGGGTATGCACCTCGCCGGGGGCGAGCAGCAATCCGGGTTGGTCGGGGTGATCGTGCTGGTGGTGCAGGTCGTGGCTGTGCGGATGGTTGTGGTCCATGGCTTCATGCACATGGGAGTGCGCATGGTGCTCGGTCAGGTGCAGCCATAGCCCCAAGCCCATGAGCGCAGCCGCCACTGCGAGCTGCCAGGTCAGCGGCTCGCCATAGGCCAGGCCCAGCGCCGCGCCGAAGAAGGGCGCCAGTGAAAAATACGCACCGGTGCGCGCTGTGCCCAGCTCCCGCAGGCCCACCACAAACAGCACCAGGCTCACGCCGTAGGCCAGCAGGCCCACCAGCATGGCGCCACCGAGTGCCGGCAATGCGGGCAACGCGTTGCCCAGCAAGAGCGCGAGCAGCAAATTCACACTGCCGGCCACCAAGCCTTTGACGCAGGCAATCCAGCTCGCATCGTGCAGCGACACTTTGCGCGTGAGGTTGTTGTCCAGTGCCCAGGCCAGGCAGGCACCCAGAATGCACAGCGCAGGCCATGCACCAGCAAACCCGGGCTGCGAGGGCCAGCTCAGCACCAGCGCACCGGCGGCAATGGCGGCCATACCGAGTGCAATGCGCCTGTCCACGTTCTCGCGGAAAGCCACCCATGCCAGCACGGCGGTGAACACACCTTCAGCATTGAGCAGCAAAGAGGCGCCTGACGCCGGCATGCCGCTCAAGCCCACCATCAGCAACACCGGGCCCACCACGCCCCCGCTGGCAATCGCACCCAGCAGCCAGCGCCACTCGCTGGGAGCGAGCTGCACCGGTGCCGCACCACGGAGCCTGCGGAACAGGCCCAAGCCCAGCCCGGAGCCCAGGTAGAGCAAGCCCGCCAGCATCCAGGGCTGCACATCACCCATCAGCCATTTGGCCAGCGGCGTGCCGGCCCCGAAGAGCAGAGCCGCCAGCAAGGCGGCGCTGATGCCACGGGGGGTGAGGCGGAGCAGCAGATGCTTCATGGGACTTATCGGTCGGCTTCGAGGCGAGTGACGATGTACTTGCCGCCCTCCAGAACGGCATCGAAGCGGATTTTGTCACCGGCCTTGGCGTTCTCCAGCCAGGCTGCGTCCTTGACGCCAAACACCATGGTCATGGGCGGCATCGCTATGGAGGGTATGTCTCCATGTTTGATGGTGATTTTGGCCGCCGCCTTGTCGACCTTGCGGATCTCGCCCTGGGCCAGTCCGGCGCTTGCCTGGGCAAACACGGACGCTGCGCAGACCAGCGTGGCAAGGCTGATGCCGACCCGGTGTGCAAGTAGAGAGAAAGTCATGGTGCAGTCCTTTCAGCGGTAACTCTGAAACACGGTGCTGCTGCCATTCGCGGCCACCAGCAGCACATCGAACGGGTCTTTGCGGCCCTTGTAAATCGCACCGTCCATGCCCGGAGAGCCTATGGGCATGCCCGGCACTGACAGGCCCAGCGCCTTGGGCTTCTCGCGCAGCAGGCGTTGGATGTCTTTGGCCGGCACATGGCCTTCAATGGCATAGCCGCCGACCACGCCTGTGTGGCAGGAGCCCAAGGCCTGCGGCATGCCGAGGGCGGCGCGCTTGGCTTCGTTGCCGGTGTCGTACACCCGCACGGCAAAGCCCGCTTGCTCCAGGTGTTTCACCCAGTCTTTGCAGCAGCCGCAGTTCGGGTCTTTCCAGACCTCCATGGGGGTTGCCGTTGGCTTGGCAGCCCACACAGGTGCAGCCAACAGGGCGCCCAGGGACGTCACTAGAGTGCGGCGTGTCGTCATCATTTGATAGCCCCCACTTTCACAGCGCCCTTCATGCCGGCCTCATAGTGGCCGGGGTGCAGGCAGGCAAAGTTCACAGTGCCCGCTTTGGTGAACTGCCAGATGACCTCGCCTGTTTTGCCGGGCGCCACGCTGGCGATGTTGGGTTCGTCGTGTTCCATCTCGGGAAACTTCTTCATCATTTCGTAATGCGCTTTCAGGTCCTTCTCTGTGCCGAGGTTGAACTCGTGTTTCAGCTGCCCGGAGTTTTTGACGACAAAGCGCACGGTCTCGCCTTTGCGCACCGTCACGGTGGAGGGCGTGAAGCGCATGTTGTCAGTCATGTCGATTTGCACCGTGCGGCTCACCTTGGCGGCGACACCAGGCTTGCCAATGGCCTCGGTACCGTGGCCCCCTGAATGGCTTCCTGAGGCAAAAGTGCCGGTAGAGCCCGCCAATAGTGCGCAAGCAGCTATGAATTTAATAGTATTTTTCATGATGTTTACTCGTTGTTTGAAGTGAAAAAGACTCAGTGGTTCATGGTGCCCATGGGCTTGCGCACCTGGACCTGGGTGTCGTGGTGGGGCGGCTGGGCCAGCGGCATGCTGCCCTTGCCTTCGGCCTGAAAGCGTGCGGGCTCGGGCATTGCGCCGGTCCATTCAAAGGCGCGGGTGCCGGGTGGCTGCTGGTACCAGCCCGGGTCTTTGTAATCCCCCGGCTTCTGGTCTTTGCGCACTTTGAGAATGCTGAACATGCCGCCCATCTCCACCCCGCCATAGGGGCCGCTGCCCGTCATCATCGGGGCGGTGTTGTCGGGCAGGGCCATTTCCATTTCGCCCATGTCGGCCATGCCGCGCTCGCCCATCACCATGTAGTCGGGCATGGCCTTTTGCAGCTTGCCCACCAGCCCGCGGTGGTCCACGCCGATCATGGTGGGCACGTTGTGGCCCATGGCGTTCATGGTGTGGTGGCTCTTGTGGCAGTGGAAGGCCCAGTCGCCTTCTTCGTCGGCCAAAAACTCAAACTGCCGCATTTGCCCCACCGCGATGTCGGTGGTGATTTCGGGCACCCGCGCGGCCAATGGCCAGGGCCCGCCGTCGCTGCCGGTCACCATGAATTCATGGCCGTGCAGATGGATGGGATGGTTGGTCATGGTGAGGTTGCCCACGCGGATGCGCACCTTGTCCATCTTGCGCACGTTCAGCGTGTCGATGCCGGGGAATATGCGGCTGTTCCAGCTCCAGAGGTTGAAGTCCAGCATGGTCATGGTCTTGGGCGTCATGCTGCCGGGGTCGATGTCGTAGGCATTGAGCAGAAAGCAAAAGTCGCGGTCTACCTCGCTGATGAGCGGGTTCTTGGCACCTTTTTCTGTCTTGGGGTGCGTGACCCAGAAGCCCATCATGCCCATGGCCATTTGCGTCATTTCGTCCGCATGTGGGTGGTACATAAAGGTGCCGGGGCGGCGGGCCACAAACTCGTACACAAAGGTCTTGCCCACCGGAATGGGCGCCTGGTTCAGGCCCGAAACACCGTCCATGCCGTTGGGCAGGCGCTGGCCGTGCCAGTGCACGCTGGTGTGCTCGGGCAGCTTGTTGGTCACAAACACGCGCACCCGGTCGTCCTCCACCACCTCGATGGTGGGGCCGGGGCTTTGGCCGTTGTAACCCCACATATTGGCTTTGAAGCCAGGCGCCATTTCGCGCACTACCGGCTCGGCCACGAGATGGAATTCCTTCACGCCCTGGTTCATGCGCCAGGGCAGGGTCCAACCGTTGAGGGTGACCACCGGGTTGTAGGGTCGGCCGGTGCCGGGCACCAGGGGCGGCATGGTGGCGGGTGATGTTTGCAGCACCGGCTCGGGCAGGGCGGCCATGGCCACGCGGCTCACCGAGGCGGCGGCCACCGCACCCATGGCGGTGGCGGCTGCGCCGTTGAAAAAGTTACGTCGGTTCATACAGATCCTTGAATGGGGGCGCGATCAATGCGCGGGTTTGGCATCGGCGCCGGCTACGGCACCGGTGCGCGCGGGGGCACTGCCTTCGGGCGACACGCCGGCCAGCACCGCCTGCACATCGGCAAACGCCAGCCAGTAGTCGCGCAGCGCTTCTGCGGCAGCCAGACCGCTGAGCGTGCGGGTGCGGCTGTCGGCCATGACCTCAAACACGCTGGTCAACATGCCGTTGTAGCGCAGGGTCAGCTCATCGTGGATGAACTGGCGCAGCGGCACCACTTCGGTTTGCAGGTGGTGGGCAATGTCCCACTGGGTGCGCAGGTTGAAGGCGGCTTCGCGCGCTTCGCTGCGCACTTGCACCGCTTGCGCGCGAACTTTGGCCGCGTCGCCCAAGGCGTCCCAACGCTCGTCAATGCTGGACGGCACGGTGCTGGCTTGCTTGCGTTGCCAACTCAGGCGCTCGGCCTGCAGGCCGCTGCGGGCGGCAAGGGCGCGAGCCTCCAGATCGGTGGTGTCTGTGGGGCTGGCGGGCAGTGCTGGAAGGACGGTGGCCAGGGTGAACTGGGTTTGCGCACCCCACAGGCCCAGCACGCGGATGAGCTGCTCGCGCGCGGCAAATGCCGCCTGCTCGCCCCGCGCCAGCGCTACCGCCGCCTCAGACAGCGTGGCCTGGCTTTGGGCTTGGGTGAGGCGGCTCACATTGCCGGCGCGCACCATGCGGCGTGTGAGCTCGTCAGCCGTCTCGGCCGTGGTTTTGGCCTCGCGCAGCAGTTGGGCACCGCGTTCTGCGGCCACCGCGTTTACCCACGCCTTGTAGGCGCGCAGGGCCAGGCGGGTGGCTTCGTCGCGGGCGCGCAGCCGGGCCGGAAACCCAGTGCTTTGCATGTCGGTGATGTTGCTGCCCTCCGCCCCCAGCGCCATCTGCAACTCAGGGTTGTGGAGCAGGGCGATGCGCATGGCAGCAGGTCCATCCACCGGGGCTTGAAGCAGCTTGGTCAGCTCATAGTCGCCTGCATAGCTCGGGCTGGCGATGCGCAATGGCGCGGCCGACGGGCCCAGCAGCCCGCTCAGCCGGGTCTGCACTTCCACTTGCAGGCTTTGCACACCGCCATCGGGCTGGGCGGCATGGGCAGGGGAGAGCAGCAGTGCGAGAGAAACAGAGAGTGCCAAGGGCACCGCGCGCAAGGGCAAGAAGACGCGCTTCATGGCTGCTCCTCCGGCTTCGCAGCTTGGGCTTTTTCCCACTGCAGCAGGTCGATGTGACCGCGCGGGAACTGGGCCACCGCCTTGTTGGCGGCTTTCCAGTCGGTGCTGCCTTCTTCAACGCCCTTGGGCAGGTCGGCAAACACAGAGCGGTAGGGCAGCGCGGGCACGGGGCTGGCGGCATCACCGGCCTGCAGGGTGCGCGCTGGCTCGGTGAGCGCTGGTGCGCTGGGCTGGGCGTGCGCGGGGGCGGCCAACCAGAGTGCGAATAAAAGCACCGAAGCGAGCCCCGTGCCAAAGGCGCCGGCGGATCGCAAAAGCGGAGGCGAAAAGTACATGGATGGTTTCCTGATTCAAGGTGTAAACACCCCGCCCCAACGCTGCGCAAGGCAGTGAAGGGCGGACTACAGACCCTCTACGGGCCTTGGAATCAGGAAATGGGTGGTTTTTCGGCCAAAGCCGCAGGGGCGCTGGCAAAGTGGTCGGTGCGGGTCGGCACTTGCATCTGCGGGCCGAACACCGGCAAGGCTACGCGCAGTTCGGCAGGCAAGGCCGCCGAGGCGCACATCTGGCAGAGCGAGCAGTTCTCGCAACCGTCGTGCGTGGCGACGGTAGTGGCAGGCTGCTCAGCGTGGTGTGGCGCTTGCGCCATCTCCTCGCAGTGGTGGCCGCCTGCATGGGTGTCGCCAGCAGCTGCCGGCGCGCTCACGCTCATCGCCAGGGCGGTGGCCATGCGGGTAGCCATCAGCTCATTGGCCATGCCGCGCAGGGGCGCCAGGGCGATCAGCAGGATGAGGAGGACAACACGCATAAATGGATGATACGCCGCAGCCCCCTGAAGTTCCTTACGCCCGTACTATGGATGCCAAATAGACCGGTAGCGCACGTGGAATATGCGCGAGCAGCTATGAAATTCATAGTAGCCGGAAACGTTGCGCGCGAACTGTTTACGCGTGGACAGTCGGGTTGGACGGCGGTGGCGAAGGCATCAACAATCCGCCCATTCCCGCTTTTTGCGCTCCTGCGCCCCGTTGACATGAACCGCTCTGCCACTTCCCGCCCCCGACCTGTGCACTACTGGCGCTGGCTGGTGATTGCGGCGTGCATCGGCTGGATGGCCGGCAACTCGCACAAGGCGGAAGTGAAATCACCCAAACAGGGGCGCAGCGCCGGCGGTGCACAGGTCGTGCACGCCAGCACCGGTCAGAATGGCCAGTAAATCCAGGCGGCAATGGTTGCCGCCACCAGCGCCATAAAGGCGGCCAGGCCGCGCTGGATCTTGCGGGTCAGTACACAGTCGTTGCAGATGCGGCCATGTTTGTCGGTAGTATGGGGAATGGCGCCGCAGCTGTAGCACAGGCCGGCACGCTCCCACTTTTCACGCCGCTTGGTGCGCCAGGTGAACACCACCACCAGCACCAGCAACACCACGACCAGAAAGTTGAATCCGAGTTTGAGCATGGTTTTAGCGCGCCGCCATCACTTTGCGGATGCGCTCAATCGTCTCGGGCATGCGCGCCTTGCGCGACACATCCAGGCCCAGCTCGCGCGCAATATGGTTCACCACCGCCACGTTCAGCGGCAGGCCACCGGCGTCCACCGCGCGCAGCAGCTCACGCGCGCGTTGCTCGGCAGTGCGGGGTTGGGGGCGAAAGAGGGTCGAGAGAGCGGTAAGCCAGTTCATGCATGTCCTGCGGGTTGGCAGGACTGTAGCGCGTCCTGCCTGTGCCGCTACGATTGGAACCATGCCGAACTTCATTTCCCGCTTGAAGGAGGGCAACCCCCGAAGCATCACTGCCATGTTGCTGGCGGTGATGTTGTTCTCTGTGATGGACACCCTGATCAAAGTGCTGTCTGAGCGCTATCCCCCCATCCAGATCGCTGCATTGCGTGGCGGACTTTCGCTGCCGTTGATCGTGTTGTGGATTCATTGGCGGGGTGCGTGGCCGGAGGTGATGCGTGCACGCTGGCCCTTGCACCTGCTGCGTGGGGCGCTGGTGATCGCCATGCTGGTGCTGTTTACCGTCGGTGTGCGCGGCTTGCCGCTCACCCATGCCTATACCCTGATGTTCTTTGCGCCGCTGTTGATCACGGTGCTCGCCTGGCCGGTGCTCGGTGAGCAGGCGCCTCGCGCGCACTGGTGGGCGGTAGTGGGTGGACTTGCCGGGGTACTGGTGGCCTTGCGGCCGAGCGCGGAGGGTTTTGTCAGCTGGTCCGGGTTGGCAGTGTTGGGTGCCGCAGTGTGCTACGCCGTGTCTGCGGTGGTGACGCGTCTTTGCAGTCGCACCGACTCCAAAGACAGCCTGGTCTTGTGGGTGATGGTGATTTTGACGTTGGGCGCGGGCGTGCTCGCCGCCCCGCATTGGCTGCCCGTGCAGAGCGCGGACCTTTGGCTATGGCTAGGTTTGGCGATTTCAGGTTTTCTGGGGCAACTTGCGATTACCGAAGCTTTCCGGCATGGGCAGGCCAGTGCTGTGGCCCCCTTTGAATACACCGCTCTTGCATGGAGTCTGGCCATTGATTGGATGGTGTGGCGGCAATGGCCAGATGCATTTACCCTGCTCGGTGGCGCCATCATTGTGGCCAGCGGCTTGTATGTGCTGCGCCACGAGCAGGTGCATGCCACCGCTGAGCACCCTTGACGCTCAGCACAGCCTGGTGCCTATACGCTGCAACGCACCTCTGAAAAAGCGACCGACGGGAATCGGCCTGCAATCGACAAGCCGGTTTGCAGCGTTTCAGTGATGAGCGTGTTCACTGCATCATCGATACGCTGGCCGATATCGGGGCTGACTTGGTAGCTGCCACTCTCGTTCACAGTGACTTGCGAGTCGGTGGCATAGATGCCCGGCAGGATGTGTTTGGCACCGAGCGACTGCAGCACCGGGCGCAAGGAATAGTCCAGCGCCAGCATGTGGTGCGGGCTGCCGCCGGTGGCCAGTGGCAGCACGACCTTGCCTTTGAAGCCGTCCTGCGGCAGCAAGTCCAGAAAGACCTTGAGCACACCGCTGTAGGCAGCCTTGTACACCGGTGTCGCCACGATGATGACCTCAGCCTCTGCGACTTGACCGGTTGCCTGGCTGACGGATGGGTGACCGAAGTCGGCCAGCAGCAAGGCCTGTGGGGACAGGTCCCGCACGCGCAAGCGGTCGACCAGCACGCCGCGCGCCTCCAGACGCTGGCCTGCGGCCTCCAAAAGGGCCGCAGTGCGTGAACGCTCTGAGGGGCTACCGGCAATGAGTAATACAGACATGTTGAGCTCTACGTGGTGAAATGAATGCGTCCATTGTGGGAGCTACCCCCCACTGCAGGAAGCGATGTTTTTTCATGTCCTTATTACCTTTTTGGATCTGCCAGGAACGTGTGGTGACGCTCAGCACCCGCACCAGATTGATGAGGATGAAGTCGTCACACGAATGGGGATTGAAAGTGCGCATGGTGTAAGCCTTCAAATCATCTTCACAGGCAGCAGCCAGAGGTTCACGATCAGGGCAACCGCCCCCACACCTGCGAGTGCATAGCCAAGTGACAGCGCCAACTCACGGAGGGTGAATGGGCTGTCGATGTCGTACGTGGAATACTTGTCTTGCATTGTTTTTCTCCCGCGGCACATGCCGCTTGCATAGGGAGTTCATTCTGCGAAGACCTTGCGCACAAGAGAAGGAATGAAACGTCAGCTTCAACTGCGCAAACCGCATAAGGGCGGGCCCTTGCAGCCCGCCCTGTGTCTTCAAGCTTCCTGGTGGTTCGCTTCCACCAACGTGCGGGCCACCACAGCCTTGTTCAAAGTCGGCACAAAGGTTTCGATGAAGCTGTAGGCATAGCCGCGCAACCACACGCCTTTGCGTAGCCCCAAGCGGGTCACGTTCACCTGAAAGAGGTGGCCTGCATCCAGGATACGCAGGTTGCGGTCCCGCTCCGCATCGAGCGCGACCGACGCGACGATGCCCACCCCCATGCCGAGTTCGACATAGGTTTTGATCACGTCTGCATCCATCGCCGTCAGCACCACATCCGGGCGCAAGCTTTCAGCGGCAAACGCGTTGTCAATATGAGCCCGGCCGGTGTAGCCCAGCTCGTAGGTGATGATGGGGTAATGCGCCAACTGGCGCAGCGTGACGGGCTCCGTCTGCTCCAGCAGTGGATGGCCCGGAGGCACCACGATGCTGTGCGTCCAGCGGTAGCAGGGCAGGGTGACCAATTGCGCGTAGTCCGCAAGCGCTTCGGTGGCCACACCAATGTCGGCCTCGCCGGAGAGCAGCATGGCGGCTACTTGCTTGGGTGAACCCTGGTGCAAGTGCAGCGTGACTTTGGGGAACTTGTCGCGGAAGTCTTTCACCACATGGGGCAGGGCGTAGCGGGCTTGCGAGTGCGTGGCAGCTACGGACAATTGGCCCTCCAGCTGCGAGCTGTAGTCCTGGCCGGCCCGCTTGAGGTTTTCGGCATCCAGCAGCAAGCGCTCCACGATGGGCAGCAGGTCTTTGCCCGGGGGCGTGAGCCCTGTGAGGCGCTTGCCGGCGCGGTTGAAAATCTCCACGCCCAGCTCTTCTTCCAGCTCGCGGATCTGCCGGCTTACGCCGGGCTGCGAGGTGTGCAACATGCCAGCCACCTCGGTCAGGTTGTAGCCGCAGCGCACGGCCTCCCGCACGGATCTCAGTTGTTGAAAATTCATGCGTCCGTCACACCGCTGCCAATGCGCTGTCCAGGTCGGCCAGCAAGTCGTCAATATGCTCAATACCCACTGACAACCGCACCGCATCCACAGGCACACCCGCTTTGGCCAGTTCTTCCGGCGACAGCTGGCGGTGGGTGGTGGAGGCCGGGTGGGTCGCAAGGGATTTGGCGTCGCCGATGTTCACTAGGCGGGTGAACACCTGCAGTGCGTCCAGGAAGCGGGCGCCGGCTTCGCGGCCTTGGCCTTCGGCCGACTTCACACCAAATGTCAGTAAGCCGGAGGCTTTGCCACCCAGGTACTTTTGCGCCAGTGCATGGTCAGGGTGGCCGGGGAGGGCGGCAAAGTTCACCCAAGAAACCTTGGGGTGCTTCTGCAGGTGCTGCGCCACCTTGAGCGCGTTGTCGGTGATGCGCTCCATGCGCAGGGCCAAAGTTTCTATGCCTTGCAAGATCAGGAAGGCATTGAAGGGCGAAATGGCGGCACCGGTATTGCGCAAAGGCACCACGCGGGCACGGCCGATGTAGGCGGCAGGTCCCAGGGCCTCGGTGTAGACCACGCCGTGGTAGCTGGGGTCGGGCTCGTTCAAGCGCTTGAAGCGGGCCTTGTGCTCAGCCCAAGGGAACTTGCCGCTGTCCACAATCGCGCCGCCAATGGTGGTGCCGTGGCCGCCCAGGTACTTGGTGAGCGAGTGCACTACGATGTCGGCGCCGTGCTCGATGGGGCGCAACAAATAGGGCGTGGCCACGGTGTTGTCCACGATGAGTGGAATGCCGTGCGCGTGCGCGATGTCGGCAATGCGGCGGATGTCGGTCACATTGCCTTGCGGGTTGCCCAAGGACTCGACAAAAATGGCCTTGGTGCGCTCGTCAATCAGCGGGGCAAAACTGTCGGGGTTCTTGTGGTCCGCAAAGCGGGTGGTGATGCCGAACTGCGGCAGCGTATGGGCAAACAGGTTGTAGGTGCCGCCGTACAGCGCCGTGCTGGAGACGATGTTGTCGCCCGCCTCGCCAATGGTCTGGATGGCATAGGTCACCGCCGCTTGGCCCGACGCCAACGCCAGCGCGGCAATGCCGCCTTCGAGGGCCGCGACGCGCTTTTCCAGCACGTCCTGGGTGGGGTTCATGATCCGGGTGTAAATGTTGCCCGGCACCTTCAGGTCGAACAGGTCGGCGCCATGCTGGGCGCTGTCAAAAGCGTAAGCCGCGGTCTGGTAGATCGGCACGGCCACCGCCTTGGTGGTCGGGTCGGGGCTGTAACCGGCGTGGACAGACTTGGTTTCAAACTTCCAGTTCTCGGACATGGTGCTTCTCCTTAGTGTGTGACAAATTTGCTATGAAATAAATAGCTGCTCGCGCATATTCCATGCGCGCTAGAGGCCTGTTTGGCATATGAATACCAAGCATGGGGCAGTCGGCAGCGCTGATGAAAAACGACTGTAATCAGCCGCCATCAAAACTCAAACGAATAAAAAGTTGATTCTTTAAGTCGAAATCATCTGAAGCGAACGGTGGGCGCGCACACTGTTCCACGCCAGCCACGCAAACAGCGGGACAAAAACCAAGAACATGGCTTGCAGACCTATCGCCGCACCGGTGGTGCCGCCGAGCAGGCCGCCCAGAAAGCCGCCTGTGGGCCCGGCCAGCGCGCTCAGTCCCGACACCCGGCCGCGCCCCAGCTTGGCGCCCCACACGGCAAATTGGCTCAGCGTATGAATTTGCAGCAAACCCAGGCCCAGACCCAAGAGCGCACCGCCCGCCCACAGCCCGCCAATATTGCGGGCACTGGCCAGAAGAACCATGGCAAGTGCTGCAGCCACCGCGCCACCCACCACCGTGCGCAAGGGCCCCAAGCGTGCCGTCCACCGGCCCAGGAATATCAACGAGAAGATGAAAGCGCTTCCCTGCACCGCCACCAGCGACCCGGCTCCCAGCGCGGGCAGACCCAGCTGCTGCACCGCAATCACCACGATATAGAAGGCGTAATACATGTGCGCCGCCTGCACTACAAATTCGAGGCTGGCCAAGGTGCGCACCGCAGGCTCGGCCCACAGTGCGCGCACCGAACGGAAGATGCCTACACAGGTACCGGCTGCAGGTGGGGTATGCGGCTGTTCTCGCAATACCGGCCCGGCCAGCAAGGCGGTGAGTACAAACATGCCGGCAATCAGCCAGTAGCTACCCGCATGGCCGCCCCAATGGATCACACTGGCAGCGGCCACCGGCCCGAGCAAAAACATGCCCGACATGTGCGCGCCGCGCTGCCAGCCCGCCTGCGCGTGGCCGATGCGGTCCAGCGCCGTCATGAACACGGTGTTGAGCGACACAAAGCGCAGTGGCATCAGAAAGCTGATACACGCAGTCACGCCCAGCA
Source organism: Curvibacter sp. Hmag1.1 (assembly GCF_059769165.1). NCBI lineage: Bacteria > Pseudomonadati > Pseudomonadota > Betaproteobacteria > Burkholderiales > Comamonadaceae > Curvibacter > Curvibacter sp. Hmag1.1. Next base: position 1,941,254 of record NZ_JBMBGX010000002.1, on the reverse strand, counting down.
AGAAAAAGGCATGGGGCACGGCAGGAATCAGGGCGTACAGCGCCCCCATGAGCCAGCTGCCCGCGATGAACAGCCGCGCCGGCCCGAAGCGCTCCACCCAGAATCCCACCGGCAAACTCATGAACAGAATGCCCACTGATTGGGCGCCCGCCATGGCCGCCAGCAACCAGCCCTGGGCGCCCAGCTCCAGCGCGTAGAGGGTGGTGGTGAACTTGGCCAGGCCCACGCTGGTCCCCATGAAAGAGGACAGCAGGGCAAAGCGCAACAGAAAGGCGTGGCGGGTGAAGAACCCGCGCATCAGGCGGCCGCCGCGTTGAACCGCGGTGATGAAAACCTTGGCGATAACGGTGCTGGGGCAAGAGGGTTTTGCAAAACAGCAGACATAAAAACTCCTTGGTGTGACAGCGTGAAAACAGAGAAGAGGCTTGCATGCTAGGAAGCCGGAGCCCTTCTGCGAAGCGCGCATTTCGCATGAGCACATCTGCTTTTTGTTGCGGTGCTTGCTAGTTCGTTTTTCTTCGTTGTCGACGGCGTGTTGCGTCTCTACGCTGACACCCCATGAACAACCAACGAGGGAAACCCATGCAAAAAATCATCAAGCTTTTCGCAGCTACCTGGCTGGCGTGGAGCGCCATCAGCCCCGCTGCAGCCCAAGAAGCACTGGAGGTCACCGACATCCGTTACCAAGGCAGTGTGGGTACCGTGGTCTGGATCGAACTGGCCGAACACTTGGGCTATCTGGCACCCCTCAAGGCCAAATGGGTGGGCAACACCATCAGTGGCCCGCAGGATGTACAAGCGGTGGTGACGAATGACATCGATATCGGGGGTGCCTTCAATGGCGCACTGGTCAAGCTCATCGTGAAGCGCGCGCCAGTGAAGGCGGTGATCGGCTACTACGGTGTGGACGACAACACCTGGACGGGCTACTACGTCAAGAACGACAGCCCCATCAAAACCGCCCGTGACTTGCTGGGCAAAAAGGTGGCCATGAACACTCTGGGTGCCCACCACGACTTCATCGTGCGTGAGTACTTGGAGCGCAACAAGGTGACGGATGAAGAGGCCAAGCAGGTCACTTTTGTCATCACCCCGCCCGTCACCGGTGAGCAGGCGCTGCGCCAAGGCCAAGTGGAGGTGAGCACGCTGGGCGGCATTCTGCGTGACAAGGCGCTGGAACGTGGCGGCATCCGCCCGCTGTTCACGGACCGTGATTTGTTCGGCAACTTCACTGCGGGCTCCTATGTGTTGCGCAACAAGTTCATCGAGCAAAACCCCAAGGCCTCCAAGCACCTGGTGGGTGCGATAGCCAAGGCAATTGAGTGGGCGCGTGTGACACCAGCCGCCCAAGTGCGCAGCACCTTCGAAGGAATCATCAAGGCCCGGGGTCGTGCCGAGAGCGCTGACGCCATCCAGTTTTGGAAAAGCACCGGCATTCCTTCGGTGGGCGGTGTGGTGCTGGACAAGGATTTGCAGGTCTGGATCGATTGGCTGGTGAAGGAACAGATCGTCAAGCCTGGGCAAGTCAAGCCTTCGGACCTCTACACGAACGCCCTCAACCCGTACGCGAATGGCGCAAAGGTGGCAACGAAATGAGTACGCCCAAAATCCGGTTTGAAAACGTCAGCAAGACGTTCGCCGTGCGGTCTGAAGACGGCACGCCCGCCCAGCGCTTTGTGGCGCTGGACAACGTGAGCCTTGACGTGCGCGCTGGTGAGTTTCTGGTTCTGGTGGGTCCAAGCGGTTGCGGCAAGTCCACGCTGCTGGACTTGTTGGCAGGCCTCGCGCTACCCAGCAGTGGCCGGGTGCTGATAGACGGCAAGCCCATCACCGGCCCTGCGCGGGACCGCGGGGTGGTCTTCCAGCAATACGCGCTGTTCCCGTGGCTCACCGCTTTGGACAACGTGGCCTTTGGGCTGGAGATCGCCGGGTTGGGCCGCAGTGAGCGCCGTGCCAAGGCGGCCGCGTATCTGGACCTGGTGGGCTTGAGCGCTTTTGCCAAGCACTACCCCCATGAAATGTCGGGCGGCATGAAGCAACGCGTGGCCATTGCACGCAGCCTCGCCTATGAGCCCGAGGTGCTGCTGATGGACGAGCCCTTTGCCGCGCTGGACGCCCAAACCCGCGAGACCTTGCAGGAGGAGCTGGTGGACATCTGGCACCGAACCGGCAAGACGATTGTTTTCATCACCCACGGTATTGACGAAGCCGTGGTGCTGGGCCAGCGCGTTGCGGTGATGACCTCGCGCCCGGGGCGCATCAAAGAGATCGTGGACATCCCTGACACCTTGCGCGCCGACACGCCCGATGTGCGCTCGCTGCCCCTGTTCGGCGAATTGCGCCACCAGATCTGGTCCCTGTTGCACGACGAGGTGGCCGAAGCGCGCCAGCAGCGCCGTGCCCGTATTGCCACCCTGCCTGCTCGCAAGGAGAGTTTCCATGTCTGATGTTTCGTTGACTGCGGGTGCTGTTCCGCTGGTGTTGAGTACGCCCTCCGTTTGGTTGCGGGTGTTGCGGCGGGTGCTGCATTGGGGCTGGCGTTCTGCCTTGGTAGTCGCGCTGGCTGCGTGGTGGGAGTTGGCTCCGCGTCTGGAGTTGACGGATCCCGCCTTCTTCCCGCCACTGAGCGAGGTGCTGGCTGCCGGCTGGGCCTTGGCTTTGAATGGCCAGCTCTGGCAGCACACGTCGGCCAGCGTAGGCCGGGCGCTGGGGGGCTTTGGCATTGCCGTGTTGTATGCCGTGCCCCTGGGGCTGGCCATCGGCTGGTACCGCAGCTTGGGGGATTTTCTGAACCCGTTGATTGAGCTGCTGCGCAACACCGCGGCACTGGCCTTGTTGCCGGTGTTCATTTTGTTGCTGGGCATTGGCGAGGTGTCCAAGGTGGCCATGGTGGTCTACGCCTGCTCCTGGCCCTTGCTGCTCAACACCATCGCGGCGGTGAAGCAGGTGGACCCGCTGCTGATCAAGTCGGCCCGCACCATGGGGGCCAGCGCGCGGCAGTTGTTCATCAAGGTCATCTTGCCCGCCTCGGTGCCCACCATCTTTGTGGGTATACGCTTGGCTAGTGCCACCTCCATTCTGGTGTTGGTAGCCGCCGAAATGGTGGGTGCCAAGTCCGGCTTGGGCTACCTGATCATTTACGCGCAATACAGCTTTCTGATTGCCGACATGTACTTCGGAATCATTGCCATCACCGTCATTGGCGTGGTCTTCAACGCCTTGCTGCAAGTGGCAGAGCGCCGCCTGACCGCCTGGAAACCGGGCGCAGGCAACACCTGATTTTTCACTCAAATTTTCATTCGCAAAAAGGAACTGTCATGTCAAAACGCAAACTGCGCCTGGGCGCATTCATCATGGCCACCGGCCACCACATTGCCGCCTGGCGCCACCCCGGCGCGCAGATCGACTCCGGCACCAATATCGATCACTACATCGAAGTCGCCAAGACCGCCGAGCGCGGCCTGTTCGACCAGGTGTTTGTGGCCGACAGTCCCGGTCTGTGGTTTGAAGGCAGCGACGAAGCCTTCAGCCGTCAGGGCCGTGTCTCGCACTTCGAGCCGGTGACGCTGTGGGCGGCATTGGCCACGGCCACCAAGCACATCGGCTTCGTGGCTACGGCCTCCACCACCTATGAAGACCCGTATCTGTTGGCGCGCAAGTTCGCGTCCTTGGACCACATCAGCAAAGGCCGGGCAGCGTGGAACGTGGTGACCACCAGTGCCGAAAATGTGTACGGCAACTTTGGCCTGGAAAAACACCCCGACCCCGAAACCCGTTACGAACGCTCACACGAGTTTGTGGATGTGGTCAAAGGCTTGTGGGACAGCTTTGAAGACGACGCCTTCAGCCGCGACCCGGCGAGTGGCGTGTACTTTGACCCCGCCAAGCTCCACACCCTGAACCACGTCGGCAAGCACCTCAAGGTGAAGGGCCCGCTCAACATCGAGCGTTCACCCCAGGGCTACCCGGTGATCGTGCAAGCAGGCTCGTCCGAGCCGGGCAAGGAGCTGGCTGCCGCTACCGCCGAGGCGATCTTCACCGCCTGGACCAGCCTTGCCGAGGCGCAGGCCTTCTATGCGGATGTGAAAGGCCGTCTGGCCAAGTACGGCCGCCGCCCTGAACAGCTACTGGTGCTGCCCGGCATTTCCCCGGTGGTGGGCCGCACGCAAGAAGAAGCAGATGCCAAATGGGCCGAGTTGCAAAAACTCATTCACCCCTCCGTGGGCCTGAGCACGATTGCACCGTTCTGGCCGGGCGAAGATTTGACGAAGTGGGACTTGGACGCACCACCGCCCTACATTCCCCAGCCGCCCTTAGGCCGCAACAGCCGTGCGCATGTGGTGCTCGAATTGGCCCGCCGAGACAAGCTCACCGTGCGCCAGTTGTACGAGTACCTGGCCGGTGCGCGCGGGCACTGGGTGGTGGTGGGCACGCCCGAGAAGATTGCCGACGAGATTCAGAACTGGTTCGAGAACGGCGCAGCCGACGGCTTCAATGTGATGCCACCGGTATTGCCTGAATCACTGGACGATTTTGTGGAGCTGGTGATTCCGGAGCTGCAGCGCCGGGGCCTGTTCCGCACTGAGTACGAAGGCACAACCTTGCGCGAGAACCTGGGGCTGGAGCGCCCGGCCAACCAGTTCACGGTGCAGAAGCAAAAGGCGGCTTGAGGAAGCGCTTGCTTCAAACGACTGCAGGGCTTGCGACCGGAAGCAAGCTCTGCAGCAATGCACTGCCCAGCGGCCAGGGGCCGAAGCCGGCCTCTACGTTGATGTGGCCGGCGTCGGGCAGGCGCACGAATTCACTCTTCCACGCCCGTGCATAGGCACCTGCGGTGCGCACCGGGCAAAACGGGTCGTTGGTGCTGGCCACCACAATGCTGCGGTAGGGCAGGGGCTGGTAGGGCACGGGGGCAAAGTCCGCCAGAATGCCGCGCCGTTCGGGGTCGGCCGGAGCCACCAGCAGGGCGCCCACAATCCGCTCTACCGCTTCCGGCGGCAAGTGGCTGGTGGCAATGCAGCCCAGGCTGTGCGCAGCAATGACGACCGGACCACCAATCTCCAGAATGTGGCGCGTGATTGATGCGACCCAAGCGGTGCGCGTAGGGGTGATCCAGTCGTCCTGATGCACGCGCACTGCGCCCGGCAGTTGTTCGGCCCACAGGGTTTGCCAATGGCCGGGGCCGGAATCACGCCATCCGGGAACAATCAACACAGTAGACATGGACTCACCTTCAAAACTAGCGAGGGGCCATTCTGCGCAAGCGATGTGTGAAACCCAACGAATACTTTGTTGTTTGCTTATGCGAGACAAGCATGGCCATCAGAGCGTGAAGCGCGGGTCTTTAAGATCGGTAGATGATTTCGCGCTCCACATCCTCCGCCTCGCCACTGGCCGCCCTGTATCCGCTCTTGTTTGTGGCCCTGTGGAGCACCGGTTTTATCGGAGCCAAGTTTGGTTTGCCCTATGTGGAGCCACTCACCTTTCTGGCCGTGCGCTACGCCGCGGTGCTGGTGCTGATGGGGCTGGTGGTGTGGCACACGCGGGCGTCCTGGCCGGCCACGTTGCGCGAGTGCGGGCACATTGCCGTGACCGGTGTGCTGGTGCATGCGGTGTATCTGGGTGGTGTGTTCATCGCCATCGGCCATGGGCTGCCGGCAGGTGTGGCGGCCATTGTCGTGGGGCTGCAGCCCTTGCTCACCGCGTTGGGCGCCGGCTGGTTGTTGCGAGAAAAAGTGCGGGCTACGCAATGGGCCGGCTTGGCGGCAGGCTTTGCGGGCGTGGCGCTGGTGGTGGCGCACAAGGTGGCCGCCGGTGCGGGGCTGACCACCTTGTGGACCTTGTTGTTCCCGGTGGCTGTGGCATTGCTGGCCATCACGGCCGGCACGCTGTACCAGAAGCGCTTTTGCCCTTCGTTTGATTTGCGCACGGGCTCGCTCATTCAGTTCATTCCCAGCCTGGTGTTGACGGGCTTGGCGGCAGCTGCCACCGAGACCATGCACATCGAATGGACCGGCTCCTTCGTGTTTGCGCTTGCGTGGTTGGTGCTGGTGTTGTCCTTGGGGGCGGTCACGCTGCTCAATGTGCTGATCCGCAGTGGCACTGCCGTCAACGTGGCCAGTCTGTTCTATTTGGTGCCGCCCTGCACGGCGCTGGTGGCTTGGGCTATGTTTGGCGAGATGCTGACCGGCTTGGCACTCGCCGGCATGGGGCTGACTGTGTTCGGCGTCTGGCTGGCGCGCAAATAAAAAAAGCCCGGGGCCTTGAGGCCGCGGGCTGTGCGGGCTGGAATGCGGGCGATCAGAGCTTGGCGATGGACACTTCGGTGGACTTCACCAGCGCGACCACGTCTGAACCGATGGCGAGTTGCAGGTCGTCCACAGAGCGCGTGGTGATGACAGAAGTGACGATGCCCCAAGGGGTTTCGACGTCGATTTCCGAGACCACGTCGCCGCGGATGATTTCACGTACCTTGCCTTTGAACTGGTTGCGTACGTTGATGGCTTGAATGGACATGGCAGTTTTCCCTTGATGTGAGTCGCTATATTTTTGATAGCTGCTGGCGCAGATTCCATGAGCGCCAGCAGGCGATTTGCTTACTTTTTGGTGTAGATCTGGTCGAAGCTGGCGCCGTCGGCAAAGTGCTCCTTGTCGGCTTTTTCCCAGCCACCGAAGGCTTCTTCGATGGTGAAGGTCTTGAGCGCTTGGAACTGCTTGGCGTATTTGGCTTTGGCCTTCTCGGAGATCACGGGGCGGTAGAAGTTCTTGCCAGCGATGTCCTGACCTTCTTCGCTGTAGAGGTACTTCAGGTACTCCTCGGCCACGGCACGGGTGCCCTTCTTGTCCACGTTTTTGTCGACCACGGCGACGGCAGGCTCAGCCAGGATGGACAGAGGAGGGGCTACCACGTCGAACTTGGCGCCGAATTCTTTTTCCAGCAGATACGCCTCGTTTTCCCAGGCGATCAGCACATCGCCCTGGTTGCGTTGGGCGAAGGTGATGGTGGAGCCGCGTGCGCCGGTGTCCAGGATAGGCACATTGCCGTACAACTTGGCGACGAATTCTTTGGCCTTGGCGTCGCTACCGTATTTGCGCTTGGCAAATTCCCAGGCGGCCAGGTAGTTCCAGCGGGCACCGCCACTGGTTTTGGGGTTGGGGGTAATGACTTTGATGTCGGGACGGATCAGGTCATCCCAATCCTTGATCTTCTTGGGGTTGCCCTCACGGACGGCCAGCACGATGGTGGAGGCATACGGTGTGGAGTTGTGGGGCAGGCGTTTTTGCCAGTCTTTGTTGATCCAGCCGCCGTTCTTGGCGATGGCGTCGGTGTCGCCGGCCAGGGCGAGGGTCACCACGTCAGCGTCCAGCCCGTCGATCACAGAGCGGGCCTGCTTGCCCGAGCCGCCGTGGCTTTGTTTGATGGTCACGTCCTGGCCGGTTTTGGCCTTCCAGTACTTGGCAAACGCGGCGTTGAATTCCACGTACAGCTCGCGGGTCGGGTCGTAGGACACGTTGAGCAGGGTGATGCTTTGTTGCGCAAGGGCCTGGCCGGTAGAGGCTGCAAGGGCGCCAGCGAGTACCAGCGTACCGAAGCCGCGGCGGGAGAGGGAGGCGTTGTGAGACGCGGTGGCAATAGATGCAAAGGGCATATCAACTCCAGAAATCAACGCGTTAATGCGATAAAGGTGATTCTGAAAGCCCTTCGTTAAAACTGGAACAACGGAATTTTCAGTTCTAAATAACCAAATCATCCGTAGAGGCCCAAGATCGGTCGTGTTTGCCGGTCAGCGAACCGCTTGCGCGCTCAGAGGGGCTCACCGGACTTCTCTGGCCAAACTTTGCAAAAATTTCCGAAGATCAATACGTTATCGCATCTTTGTGGGAAAACCCTAGTCCCATGGCGCATCAAAATACACGCAATCGTCCCGAAAGTATCAACCCCGCTAGGGGGCGACTTCTACTATTCAGCCCTGTCGATGCACGGTTGGCATTGGCTGAACACCACGAAATTAACAACAGGAGACAGTTTCATGAAACTCAAAGCATCTCTGGCTTTGGCCTTCGGTTTGATGGCAGGCGCGTCTTTCGCCGCTGACACCGAGCTGGTTATCGCCACCGTGAACAACGGCCACATGATCGAAATGCAGAAGCTCAGCAAGAACTTCGAGCAGGCCAACCCCGACATCAAGCTCAAGTGGGTGACCCTGGAAGAAGGCGTGCTGCGCCAGCGCGTGACTACCGACATCGCCACCAAGGGCGGCCAGTTTGACGTGATGACCATCGGCATGTACGAAACCCCGATCTGGGGCAAAAAAGGCTGGCTGCAGGAACTGAAGACGGATGCCAAGTACGACGCCGACGACATCCTGCCCGCCATGCGCAATGGTTTGTCAGTGGACGGCAAGATGTTTGCGGTGCCTTTCTACGGTGAATCCTCCATGCTGATGTACCGCAAGGACCTGGCTGACAAGGCCGGCATCAAAGTGGCCGACAAGCCCACATGGACCGACATCAAGGCCCTGGCTGCCAAGATCCATGATCCCAAGAACGGCGTGTACGGCATCTGCCTGCGCGGCAAGCCGGGCTGGGGTGACAACATGGCCTTCCTGAGCACTTTGGTGAACACCAACGGCGGCCAGTGGTTTGACATGCAGTGGAAGCCCCAGCTGGAAAGCAAGCCCTGGAAGGATTCCATCAACTTCTATGTGGACCTGCTGAAGAACTACGGCCCTCCCGGCTCTTCTGCCAACAGCTTCAACGAAATCCTGGCGCTGTACAACGAAGGCAAGTGCGGCATGTGGATTGACGCGACCATTGCAGCGTCTTTCATTACCGATCCCAAGCAGTCCAAGGTGGCTGACAAGGTGGCATTTGCGCAGGCACCAACCGCTGTGACCCCCAAGGGTGCCAACTGGTTGTGGGCATGGGCACTGGCTATTCCATCGGGCTCCAAGAAAGTGGACGCAGCGAGCAAGTTTGTGACCTGGGCAACCTCCAAGGAATACATCGAGCTGGTGGCCAAGACCAACGGCTGGGCCCATGTGCCTACCGGTACCCGCAAGAGCACCTACGCCAATCCTGAGTTCCAGAAGGCTGCCAAGTTTGCAGCTGCTGAAAAAGCAGCCATCGACTCCGCCAACCCGAACGACAGCACCTTGCCCAAGAGCCCGTATGTCGGCGTGCAGTTTGCAGCGATTCCTGAGTTCCAGGCCATCGGCGCCACCGTGGGTCAGGAAATGAGTGCAGCACTGGCCGGCAAGAAGTCGGTAGACGCAGCCTTGAAGGCCTCTCAAGTCGCGGCAGAGCGCGAAATGAAGAAGGCCGGCTACTACAAGTAAGCATCTCTCCCGGTAGGTTGACTTCAGGCGCGCGGGGGAACCTGCGCGCCCTTTTATGTCACGTTTTCCGCCGCACTCCATGCCCCGGCTGGCCGGCGACGCTCAGTGAGAGACATCTTCATGAACCGATTTATTCCCCGCGCCCTGATGGCGCCGGCAGTGATCACCCTCTTCTTGTGGATGATCGTGCCCTTGGTGATGACCATTTACTTCTCGGTCATCCGCTACAACCTGATGCAGCCCGACCAGAGCGGCTTTATCGGACTGGAAAACTTTGAATACTTCGTGACCGACCCTTCGTTCGGCACGGCAGTGATGAACACCCTGCTGCTGCTGGGCAGTGTGATCCTGATAACGGTGGTGTTGGGTACCCTGATTGCGTTGCTGATCGACGAGCCTTTTCCCGGCCGTGGTCTGGTGCGTATCCTGCTGATTTCACCGTTCTTCGTCATGCCCACCGTGAATGCCTTGTTGTGGAAGCACATGATGATGAACCCCATCTACGGCGTGCTGGCGCAGGTATGGATCTTCTTCGGCGGCACCCCGGTGGACTGGCTGACCGACTTCCCGCTGTTCAGCGTGATCGTCATCGTGTCCTGGCAGTGGCTGCCATTTGCGACGCTGATTTTCATTACCTCCTTGCAGAGCATGAACCGCGAGCAGTTGGAAGCCTCCCGCATGGACGGCGCCAATTACCTGCAGCAACTGCGCTACCTCTACCTGCCCCACATGGCCCGCTCGGTGGCGGTGGTGGTGATGATCGAAATGATCTTCCTGCTCAGCGTGTTTGCCGAGATCTACACCACCACCGGTGGTGGCCCGGGCGATGCGAGCACCAACGTGGCCTTCCTGATCTTCAAGCAGGCGCTACTGAATTTCGATGCCGGTGTGGCTTCCGCGGGCGCGCTGTTCGCCGTGGTGCTGGCCAATATCGCCGCCGTCTTCCTGATCCGCATGGTCGGCAAGAACCTGGACAAGTGAGCTGCACATGACACAACCCAAATCTTTCCCCTGGCTGCATTGGTTGCGCACGCTGGTTGCGTGGCTGGTGACTCTGGTGCTGTTCTTCCCGCTGGGCTGGCTGGTGCTCACCGCCTTCAAGACCGAGCTGCAAGCCATCTCGGTGCCGCCCCTGATGTTCTTCACGCCCACGTTGGAGAACTTCCAGATCGTGCAGGAGCGTAGCGACTACATGCTCTACGCCAAGAACTCGCTCATCACCAGTGTGGCGTCCACCATTCTGGGCTTGATGCTGGCATTCCCCGCCGCGTACGCCATGGCCTTCTTCAAGGGCAAGTACACCAAGGACATCCTGATGTGGATGCTCTCCACCAAGATGATGCCCGCAGTGGGCGCCCTGGTGCCGGTGTATGTGATGGCACAAACCAGTGGCTTGCTGGACACCCGCACCGGACTGGTGATCGTGTTCACCTTGTCCAACCTGCCCATCATGGTGTGGATGCTGTACTCCTACCTGAAGGAGATCCCGAACGAGATTCTGGAAGCCTCCCGCATGGACGGCGCCACGTTGTGGAGCGAGTTCCGCTACGTGCTGCTGCCTCTCACCATGGGCGGGCTGGCCTCTACCGGTTTGCTGACCCTGGTCCTGAGCTGGAACGAGGCCTTCTGGTCCCTGAACCTGAGTGCCGCCAAAGCCGGCACGCTGGCCACGCTGATTGCCAGCTACTCCAGCCCGGAGGGTCTGTTCTGGGCCAAGTTGTCCGCCGCGTCCTTCATGGCGATTGGCCCCATCGTGGTCTTCGGCTGGTTCAGCCAGAAGCAATTGGTCCAAGGCCTGACCTTCGGCGCCGTCAAGTAACAAATAATGATCAGGAGACTTCTTTCATGTCTTACCTCCAACTCAGCGGCGTTGAAAAGCTGTTCGGTGAACACCGTGTTATCAAGGGCATTGACCTGGCCATCAAGCAGGGCGAATTTGTGGTGTTTGTGGGCCCGTCCGGCTGCGGCAAGTCCACGCTCTTGCGCCTGATTGCCGGTCTGGAAACCATCGACGGCGGCAGCTTGCAGCTCGACGGCCGCGACATCACCCACCAGCCTTCCAGCAAGCGCGACCTCGCCATGGTGTTCCAGAGCTACGCGCTCTACCCGCACATGAGCGTGTTCGAGAACATGAGCTTTGCCCTGAAGCTGGCGAATGTGGACCCCGCCATCATCAAAGACAAGGTGGACCGCGCCGCCAAGATCCTGAACCTCACCAACTACCTGCAACGCACACCCAAAGAGTTGTCCGGCGGGCAGCGCCAGCGTGTGGCGATCGGCCGCGCCATCGTGCGGGCCCCCAAAGTATTTTTGTTTGACGAGCCGCTCTCCAATCTGGATGCAGCCCTGCGCGGCCAGACGCGTATCGAGATTGCCAAGTTGCACCGCGACCTGGGCGCCACCACCATCTACGTGACGCACGACCAGGTGGAAGCCATGACCTTGGCCGACCGCGTGGTGGTGCTGCGCGACGGCAACATAGAGCAAGTGGGCACGCCGCTGGAGCTGTACGACCGCCCGGCCAACCAGTTTGTGGCCCAGTTCATCGGCACTCCGCAAATGAACGTGGTCGAAGCCGCCAAGCTGCCCTCGGTAACTACCGTGGCCGGTGTGCAAGTGCCTGCGCTCGGTTCTATCGGCTTGCGGCCTGAGAGCATCACCCTAGTGCAAGCCGGCCAGGGGGCTGTGCAAGCCAAAGTAGAGCTGATCGAGGCTCTTGGCGCCGAGACCCTGATTTACGTGACCACCCAGAGTGGCGCCCAACTGGTGGCCCGCCTGAACACCCGCACCGAGCTGCATGTAGGCGCTGACGTAGGCGTGCACATCGATTCCGACGCGGCCCACCTGTTTGATGCCAACGGCCGTGTCGTAGCCGCGGGCGCACTTTGATGTCCGCCCTCATGACCTCTCAACCACAGCAACCCCTTCACGGCAAGGTGGCCGCGGTCACCGGTGCCGCATCAGGGATCGGTTTCGCCAGTGCGAGCGCCATGGTTCAAGCCGGTGCCCGCGTGGTGCTGATTGACCGTGATCGCACCGCGCTGGACAAAGCCTGCGCCACCCTCGGTTCGCAAGCTGTGCCCCTGGTGCTGGACCTGCTGGACCGCGACCAGTGCGCCAGCCTGCTCACCCAAGTGCTGGCCTTGGAGGGGCGCCTGGATGTGTTCCACGCCAACGCCGGCCTGTATGTAGGGGGCGACTTGGTCGACAGCGATGAGGATGCCATCGACCGCATGCTCAACCTGAACATCAATGTGGTGATGAAGAACGTGCACAACGTGCTGCCGCACATGATCGCGCGGGGCTCAGGCGACATCATCGTGACCAGCTCATTGGCAGCGCACTTTCCTACCCCCTGGGAGCCTGTGTATGCGTCGTCCAAGTGGGCTATCGACTGCTTTGTGCAGACGGTGCGCCGCCAGGTGTTCAAGCACGGCCTGCGCGTCGGCTCGATTTCCCCGGGGCCGGTCATTACCTCTTTGCTGGCCGATTGGCCTGCTGACAAGCTCGCAGAGGCCAAGGCCAAAGGCAGCCTGCTGGAAGCCTCGGAAGTCGCTGACGTCGTGATCTTCATGCTGACCCGCCCGCGCGGCATGACCATCCGCGACGTGGTGATGATGCCCACCCAGTTTGATCTTTAAGCGATTTCCCAGCGAACCCTGATCCACTTTCTTCACGCCTGACCATGACCACGATTCTTCACCTCGGACTGGGCTCGTTCCACCGCGCACACCAGGCGCTTTACATCCACGAACTGCGACAGCGCGGCGATACCGAATGGTCCATCACCGGCGGCAATTTGCGCCCGGACATGCTGGCCACCATGGAGGCCCTGCAGGCCCAAGGCGGCGCGTACACGCTGGAAACCGTGACACCCCAAGGCGAGCGCAGCTACACACGCATTGAGTCGATCCGGAAAGTCATTCCCTATCAGGATGACCTGGCCCCGCTGATTGCAGCAGGCGCTGAGGCCGCCACCCGCATCATCTCGTTCACGGTGACCGAAGCCGGCTACTACCTCGACGCGAAAAACCAGCTGGACTGGGCCACCTTTGCGGACCTGCGGGCTGACCTGGAGGCGGTAAAGGCAGGCCGCGCCGGCCACACCATTTACGGTGGCTTGGTCAGCATCTTGCGGGCCCGCATGCGCAGCGGCGCCGGTGCGGTGACCCTGATGAACTGTGACAACCTCCGCCACAACGGCGAGCGTTCGCGCGCTGGCTTGCTGCAGTTCATTGACGCACTCGGCGACGCCGCGCTCAAGGCATGGGTAGAGCAGAACACCAGCAGCCCCAATGCCATGGTGGACCGCATCACCCCGCGCCCCACGCCGGATGTGGCCGAGCGCGTGAAAGCCGCCACTGGCTGGGATGATCAAGCCGCCATCATGGGTGAGAGCTTTATCCAGTGGGTGATTGAAGACAACTTCATTGCCGGCCGCCCTGCCTGGGAGCAGGTGGGCGTGGAAATGGTGCAGTCGGTTGACGCCTTTGAGGAAGCCAAGATTCGGCTGCTCAATGCCACCCACAGCTGCATCGCCTGGGCCGGCACCCTGGTGGGCTACCAGTACATCCACGAAGGCACGCATGACTCCGTCATCCGCCGCTTTGCCTATGACTACGTGACGGACGACACCATTCCCGTGCTGGATACGCCCGAAAAGCCCAGTCCGCTGGACCTGCGCGCCTACCGCGACGTGGTGCTGGACCGTTTTGGTAACCCTGCCATTTGCGACACCAACCAGCGCGTGGCCATGGACGGCTATTCCAAGATTCCAGGGTTCATTGCGCCCACCATTCGCGAGCGTCTGGCCCGGGGTGAATCCATCTCGAGCGTGGCCATGTTGCCTGCGCTGTTTCTGGCTTACCTGCAGCGCTGGCACCGGGGTGAGATTGCCTACACCTACCAGGACCAGGCCATGGATCCGGCTGCAGCGCACGCCATGTGTGAATCTGCTGACCCGGTCGCTGCCTTTGCGGCAGACAATGTGCTCTGGGGGGCGCTGGCTTCGCACCCGCAGCTGGTAGGCGCCTTGCGGGTGGCGCACGAGCGGGTGGGCCTGTTTGTGAAGAACCACCTGGGCTGAACGCCCGGAGCGAATGCTGGTAATGTGATGTGCTGACGTTTTTCTAAGGGAAGTTGCCATGGTCGCTACCCAAGCATCGATCTCGCCCATGAGTGCACAGGCCGCCGGCCGCCGGAAGGCGCCGGAGCTGGAGGCCGACTACAACCGCAACCCGTCGCTGGGCTACGAGCCTACCGACGAGGTCGGCTTCATCCGTTGTCTGGACCACGGCTACCCCACGCCGCTGGCGCGCTGGCATTGCCATGACGAGTACGAACTCCACTTGATCACCGCCACCACCGGCAAGGCCTTTGTGGGCGATTGGATAGGCCCGTTTGCGGCCGGCCAGTTGGTGCTGTGCGGCCCACGACTGCCCCATAACTGGATTTCGCTGGATGTGCCGGAAGAGGGCGTCGCGCGGCGGGACTTGGTGATCCAGTTCCGCCACGAGCCGCTTGAGCTGGCCTGCAAGGCGATTCCTGAGTTTCAGGAAATCATGCCTTTGTTGGAGCGTGCACGCCACGGCATCGAATTCTTTGGTTGGGCAGACAAGGCGGAGCCGCATTGGCAGGCCGTCAAGAGTGCGCGCGGGCTGAAACGCCTGGCCGCTTTCTGCCATTTCATGACGGACCTGGCACGTTGGGGCGACTACCGCCTGCTGTCCAACGTGCAAATGCGGGGCGTGGAAAACGACACCGAGTTGGACCAGATCAACACCATTGTCAACCGCATCACCGAGAACCCGTCGCATTCCCAGTCGGCGGCCGAGGTGGCAGCCGAATTGGCCATGAGCGAGAGCCGGTTTTCGCGTTTCTTCCGCAGGGCTACCGGCAATACCTATACCGACTTTGTGAACCGGGTGCGCATCAACCGCGCTTGCCAGTTGTTGATGACCTCGGACCGCTACGTCACCAACATCTGCTACGACGTGGGCTTTAACAACGTGGCCAATTTCAACCGGCGCTTTCTGGAACTCAAGGGCATGACGCCTTCTGAGTTCCGCAAGCAAGCGGAGAGCCGCTTTGGCGGTGCCCCTGTGAGCGCCTGAGCCAAGCGATACGGGTCTTAGCCAAGAGCGGCTTTGCGGAGCTCGTCCGGCGTGCTGCCGGTGAGCTTCTTGAACATGGTGATGAAGGCGGACGCACTGCCGTAACCCAGGTCCAGCGCAATCGTCTCCACCGTTTGGCCCGCTTCCAGCAGGGGCATGGCTCGCACCACCCGCAGGCGCTGTCGCCATTCGGCGAATGTCATTCCCAGATCCCGCTGGCAGCGGCGCATCAGGGTGCGCTCCGTGGTGTGCACCGCCCGGGCAAGTTCGGGTAGGGAGCGGTTGTCGCCCGGCTGTGCCTCCAGCATGCGCAGCACCGCACCCAGCGCAGGGTCTTCAGAGCCGGGCAGGTAGCTGCCGGCGCGGGGTGCCACCACCAGCTGGTCCAGCAGGACCTTGAGCAGTCGGGTTTCTGCGCCTGCCGCAGGAATGCCGGCGGGCTGCAAGCGAAGATGTTCCAGCATGGCCCGCACCAGCGGGCTTACCGTGAGCGCACAGGGCTCGGCCGGCAATTGGTGGCACAGGGGCGTGGACACATACAGTGAGCAATGGTGAGCGGCTTTGCGGTTCAGACCCACGTGCTCCAGGTGCGGCGGCAGCCAGATGCCGTACTGAGGAGGCGCCAAGTAGTGGTGCCCCAGTACCTTGACCTCCATGACACCGCTGAAGGAATACACAAATTCGCCCCAGGCGTGTTGGTGCTCGGGGTAGAGCCCGTGGTCCGGCACATAAGCGCTGCGGAACATCACGGGCGCCGGCAGGGTGGGGCAGGAGAGGGGGACTTCCAGTTTGGGACGCAGGATGGGCATGCTTGTCGGCTATCGCGTATGGCTTGTCTGTTTTTCACTATATCAAGGAAAGCCGTCAGCCCAATAATCGTCCCATTCAATCAAATCGGGGTGTTATGGATACGCGCAAGGCAATCGATGGGCAGGCCATCGTGGTGATGGTGGTGCTGTGCGCCACCTGGGGCATGCAACAGGTGGCCCTGAAAGCCACGGCGGCAGACATGGCTCCGGCCATGCAGATCGGCCTGCGCTCCGGCATTGCCGCGTGTCTGGTGGCATTGGTCATGCACTTGCGCGGCGAGCGCATGTCCTTGCGCGACGGCACGCTCTTGCCCGGACTGGCTGTGGGCGTGCTGTTTGCTCTGGAGTTTTTGTTGGTGGCAGAGGGCCTGCGCCACACCAGTGCCTCACACATGGTGGTGTTTTTGTATACCGCGCCCATCTTTGCGGCACTGGGCCTGCACTGGCGCCTGCCTGCAGAACGCCTGGGCGCCTTGCAATGGTCTGGAATTGCCTTGGCGTTCTCCGGTATCGCCATGACTTTTTTGGGGCGCGGTCAGGCTGGCGCGTCGGATGCCACGTCCATTCTGTGGGGCGACTTTCTGGGCGTGTTGGCTGCCATCTCATGGGCGGCGACGACCGTGGTGGTGCGTTGTTCCGTGTTGTCCACGGCTGCGCCTGCCAAAACCTTGCAGTACCAGCTGGTAATGGCCTGTGTGCTCCTACTCGCCGGCGCCTTGGTGACCGGCCAGAGCCATGTGAACTGGACACCCACGGTCTGGGCGAGCTTGGCCTTTCACGGGATCATCGTGTCCTTTGCCAGCTTTCTGGCCTGGTTCTGGATGTTGCGCACCTACCTGGCATCCCGCCTGGGCGTGTTCTCGTTCATGACGCCCTTGTTCGGCATGCTGTTCGGTGCCTGGTTGTTGGGCGAGCCCATTGAAGCCGGTTTTCTCATCGGTGCCATTCCGGTGTTGGCGGGCATCGTGCTGGTGAGCGCAGGCCCCTGGTTGGGGCAGATGTTCAAAAAGCAGACTGCCGGAAACGGTGTTTGAACCGGTGCCGGCCTGATTTGCACTGCCATGGTGCGATTCTGGTTGGCATAACACTTGCGTGGCATCACACGCGGGGCAGCCACTTCGGTTTGCTTCTTCAAAATGGACGCTAGGGTTCCGGTTGCCTCTCACAGGGCAATGTCTGGTCCGAGAGCAGCCGGCCGGTAGTGGCGTTTCACCACTGCGGGCTCCACGGCGGGACAAAAGCCCGGGAGGTTCACTTCAGGATTGAAGTGGTCTCCCGCATTTGTTCAACAACCTGGAGTCTCGCGATGTCTTTTTCTCTCCTTTCGATCTCCCGTGCGTTCCAACGCAGCGTGGCCGGCACCTGTGTGGCCCTGGCCGGTGCCGCAGCACTGAGCTTTTCTGCCCCCGCCATGGCTGAAGTCAAGGTCGGTGTCTCTGACTGGCCGGGCTGGGTGGCCTGGTATGTGGCCGAACAAAAAGGCTTCTTCAAAAAGAACGGTGCCGACGTCAAGCTGGTCTGGTTCGCTAACTACACCGATTCCATCTCCGCCTTGTCTTCCGGCCAGCTGGATGCCAACTCCCAGACCTGGTCTGACACCTTGGGCCCCTTGGCCAAGGGCCTGCCCTTGAAAACCATTTTGGTGAATGACAACTCGGCGGGCAACGACGCGCTCATGGTCGGCCCCAAGATCACCTCGTTCGCCCAACTCAAGGGCAAAAAAGTGGCCTTGGAGCAATTCAGCATTTCCCACTTTGTGCTGGCCACGGCCCTGGCTAAAAACAACATGAAACTCAGTGACGTGAAGATCGTCAACCTGTCTGCCGGAGATGCGGCTGCGGCCTTCATCAGCGGCAAGGTGGATGCGGCAGTGCTCTGGAACCCCTGGGTGAACCAGATCGAGAAGAGCGGCAAGGGGAAGGCCATGTTCACCTCCAAAGACATGCCCGGCCTAGTGCCAGATCTGCTGGTCGCCCAGGAAAAGTCCATCAAGACCAAGCGCAAAGACCTGGTCGGCATGATCAAGGCCTGGTTCGACACGGAAAAGTTCATCCGCGAGCAACCCGCCGAGGCCGCCAAGATCATGGCCAAGGTGGTGAGCATGTCGCCTGAGGAGTACGCCGTGTTCATGCCGGGAACCAAATTCTTTGACGCGGCTGCCAACACCGCTGCGTTTGACCCCAAGCAACCCCAGTCCCTGGCAGCCACCGCTCCCACCATTGCCGCATTCCTGACCGAGCACAAGCTCATCGAAGGCAAGCCTGACGCAGCCAAGGGCCTGGACGGCAGCCTGCTCCAAGAAGCGCTCAAATAAAGGAACTGCCCATGTGGTCCATCCGGTTGGCGATCCCTCGTCGCACCTATGGTTTGCTGGCCTTGGCCGGACTGGTGTTGCCCCTGCTCGCTTGGGGGCTGCTGAGCATGTTCGGTGGCGTGAGCCCGGTCTTTTTGCCCGGCCCGGAGAAGGTGCTGTTGCGCATCGTCTCCTGGGCTACGGAGGATGACCTGCTGGGCGATGCGCTCATCAGCACCATGCGGGTCGTCGCCGGTTGGGCCTTGTCCGCGCTGATCGCGGTGCCGCTGGGCCTGTTCATCGGCAGTTGGCGTGCGGTGCAAGCCCTGCTGGAGCCTTTGACCGACTTCATCCGCTATATGCCTGCAGTGGCGTTTATCCCGCTGGTGATGTTGTGGGTGGGTATCGACGAGGGAGCCAAGGTGGCCATCATTTTTATCGGCACTTTTTTCCAGATGGTGCTCATGGTGGCCGAAGACGTGCGCCGCGTGCCCATGGCGCAGATCGAGGCCGCCCAGACCATGGGGGCGACGCGTCGCGAGGTGGTCGAGAAGGTCATCCTGCCCTCGGCCAAGCCCGCGCTGCTGGACACCTTGCGGGTCACCATGGGCTGGGCCTGGACCTACCTGGTGGTGGCGGAGTTGGTGGCCGCCAATTCGGGCTTGGGCTTTGCCATCCTGAAAGCACAGCGCTTTTTGCAGACCGACAAGATCTTTGCCGGCATTTTGCTGATCGGCTTGATCGGGTTGGCGATTGACCAGCTGTTCCGCCTGCTGCATCGCAAGGCATTTCCCTGGATGCACACACGGTGAACGCCATGATGAAAATTGAATGCAAGAACGTCTTCAAGACTTTTGGCGCCACGACCGCCCTGCAGGATGTGAACCTGGGCATTGCGGACAATGAATTCGTGACCTTGGTGGGTGCCTCGGGCTGCGGGAAATCCACCCTGCTGCGCACGCTCGCAGGGCTGGAAACCCATAGCGCGGGTGATGTACTGGTCAACGGCAAACCGGTCACTGGCCCCGGCCAGGATCGCGCCATGGTCTTCCAGCATTACAGCCTCTACCCCTGGCTGCGGGTGGAAGAAAACATCCGTTTCTGCCGGCAGCTCAGTGCCCACACCGACGGTCGCAGCAGTGCGGATGTGGAGGCTGCATCCGGCCGTGCAGACGCACTTTTGCGCCTCATGGGGCTGACCGCCTCGGCCAAGGCCTACCCGAATCAGCTTTCCGGTGGCATGCAGCAGCGTGTAGCGATTGCCCGTGCCTTGATGGGCCGGCCTGACATGTTGTTGATGGACGAGCCATTTGGTGCGCTGGACGCCCAGACGCGCGAAGTGATGCACGACCTGATCTTGTATGTGCACCGCTTGGAGCGCACCACGATCGTGTTTGTGACCCATGACGTGGAAGAGGCCATTTACCTAGGCCACCGGGTGGTGCTCATGGCGCCGCGCCCCGGCCGCATTGACTCCATTTACGACGTACCCCTGCCGGCGCAGCGGACGCAGGACATGAAGCTGGCGACCGAGTTCACCCAACTCAAGCGCCAGTTGCTGGACCGCATCCGCGAGACCTCCGGCATGAAGACCGACCTCGACCAATTGCAGCGCCTGAGTGGTGCTGCCGAAGAAGGAACCCCCACATGACTGCCCCTCGCTCTGAACCCCTGTTGTGGGAAGAACACCTCCCCGGCGGTAACCATTGGTCCGGCCGCCTGCGCCGTGGCACCGCCCTGCGCCTGACCGACCTCGAAGGCGGCGTCAATGTGTCGGCCCTGTTCTTCAATGCCGAGCAGCCGCTGGAGCGCTACAACATGCCCGACACCCTGAAGTCGCAGCACACCTCTTACCTGGCTGCAGGCTATGTCTGCCAGTCCGACATGGGCCGCGTGCTGTGCTCCATCACCGCCGACAGCCTGGGCTGGCACGACACCTGGTGCGGCGTGAGCGATGCCGCCATGGTGCGCGCCCGATTTGGCGAGAAAAACTACCAGCAGCACCGCAACGCCATGCACCGCAATGGGCGGGACAACCTGCTCATTGAGCTGGCCAAATGGGGTTTGGGCACGCAGGACCTGGTGCCCTGCGTCAACTTCTTCAGCAAAGTCGTGACAGATGACGCGGGCGCTTTGCACCATGTGCCCGGCCACAGCGCGGCGGGCAGCTATGTGGACCTGCGCTTTGAAATGGACACCCTGGTCGTCCTGAGCAGCGCGCCGCACCCGCTGGATGCCAACCCGGTCTATGCCCCTGCGGATGTGCTGCTTAGCGCCTACCGCGCTGCACCCGTGGCCGCAGACGATGCCTGCCGCACCCGCTGCGCGCAGAACGGCCGGGCCTTCTCCAACACCGAACGATATTGCGGAGTCGCAGCATGAGCGCCTTGCTTGAAAGCACCCTGGACCCGGCGCTGGCCGTGCTGGACCAGACCTGCCTGGCCGGCGACCCCTGGATGGGCACCGTGCGTGCCGGCCAGACCTTCCGCATCCTGGACCTCGAAGGTAACCAGGCCGTGGACACGCTGTTTTACAGCGCGGCCGACGGCCAGGAACGCTACAGCGCCGCAGACACCATGGCCCGCAACGGCCAGCTCTACCTCGGTCTGGGTTCCAGGCTGTACTCCAACGAAGGCCGGGTGATGCTCACCATCACCGCAGACACCTGCGGGCGCCATGACACCTTGGGCGGGGCGTGTTCCAGTGAAAGCAACACCGTGCGCTACGCCTTGGACAAGCGGCCCATGCACAGCTGCCGCGACAGCTTCATGGTCGCCCTGTGTCACCACCGCGAGGCCGGCCTGCTGGGCCTGGGCAAGCGCGACATCGTTCCCAACATCAACTTCTTCATGAACGTGCCCGTCACCCCCGAAGGCCACCTGAGCTTTGCCGATGGCATCTCGGGCGCGGGCAAGTATGTGGAGATGAAGGCCGAGATGGATGTGGTGGTGCTGATCTCCAACTGCCCGCAGCTCAACAACCCCTGCAACGGCTACAACCCCACGCCCATCCGGCTGCTGGTGTGGGATTGATTGCTATAAAAATAGTAGCCGCTCACGCATATTCAATGGGCGCCAGAAGGTGATTTGATGCCTCAAGGCCGCCTGCCACGGGACGACTCGTGGCACGTTTAGCAACCGGCGGGACGGCCCGCCACCGGGGAATTTCCTCATGTTTGATACCGTTTTGATTGCCAACCGTGGTGCCATCGCCTGCCGTGTGATCCGCAGCCTCAAGGCGCTGGGCTTGCGCTCGGTGGCGGTGTATTCCGAAGCCGATGCAGATTCCCTGCACGTGGCCATGGCGGACGAGAGCGTCTGCATCGGGCCGGCAGCGGCCGCCCAGAGCTACCTGAACGTGCAGCGCATCCTGGAGGTGGCCCGCGCCACCGGGGCAGGAGCCATCCACCCCGGCTATGGCTTTTTGTCCGAAAACCCCGATTTCGCCCAGGCCTGCGAGGACGCAGGCATCGCCTTCATTGGCCCCACCCCGGCGCAGATGCGGGCCTTCGGCCTTAAGCACACCGCCCGCGCCTTGGCTGAAGCCCAAGGCGTGCCGCTCTTGCCAGGAAGTGGCTTGCTGGCAGACGTCCAGCAGGCGCTGGCCGAAGCGGTACGCATCGGCTACCCCGTCATGCTCAAAAGCACCGCGGGCGGCGGCGGTATTGGCATGCGCTTGATCCGCAGCGAGGCCGAAATGGGCCCCGCGTTTGAGGCGGTGCAGCGCCTGGCCCGGGCTAACTTCAAGGATGCCGGCTTGTTCCTTGAGAAGTTTGTCGAGCGTGCCCGCCACATCGAGGTGCAGCTCTTCGGCGACGGCCAAGGCACTGTGGTGGCCCTCGGTGAGCGCGATTGTTCGGCCCAGCGGCGCAACCAGAAAGTAGTGGAAGAAACCCCGGCCCCCGGCCTGAGCGAGGCAACCCGCCAAGCCCTGCAAGACACCGCGGTGCGCCTGGCCCGCGCGGTGAACTACCGCTCTGCCGGCACTGTGGAGTACGTGCTGGACGCGGACACCGGCGCCTTCTACTTTCTGGAGGTCAACACCCGCCTGCAGGTGGAGCATGGGGTGACCGAGCAAGTTTTTGGCGTGGACTTGGTGGCCTGGATGCTGAAGCTGGCGCGGGGAGGTCAGTTCCCCCTGGCGGTGCCTGTGCCCCACGGAGCGTCTATCCAGGTCCGCCTCTATGCCGAAGATCCGGCCCGCAACTTCCAACCCTGCGCGGGCGGGTTGACGGAAGTGGTGTTCCCCTCCGATGCACGTATTGAAACTTGGGTGGCCACCGGCAGCGAAGTGCCGCCGAACTACGACCCGATGATCGCCAAACTCATCGTCACCGGCACCGACCGGGCGGATGCTGTGGCCAAGCTGCAAGCCGCGCTGACAGCCACACGCTTGGGTGGCATAGAAACCAATCTGCGCTACCTGCGCGCAGTAGCTGCCGACCCTGTGTTTGTGGAAGGCCGCATGGTCACGCGCAGCCTGGGTGAGTTGCACTACCAGCCGCAGGCGCTGGAAGTGCTGGAGCCCGGTGTGCAAACCACCGTGCAGGACCACCCCGGCCGCACCGGCTACTGGGCGGTGGGCGTGCCGCCTAGTGGCCCCATGGACGACTTGGCCATGGGCCTGGCCAACCGTTTGGTGGGCAACGCGCCCGGCACAGCGGCTCTGGAGTGCACGCTCAGTGGCCCGCGTCTGCGCTTCCATGCCGATACCGTCGTGGCCGTCTGCGGTGCCCCCATGGCCTTGGCGGTGGATGGCGTGCCTTTACCGCTGTGGCAGAGCCACACCATCCGCGCGGGCAGTGTGCTTAGCCTGGGCGCAGTGCAGGGCGCGGGCGCCCGCAGCTACCTGGCGGTACGCGGCGGGCTGGATGTGCCGCTTTATCTGGGCAGCCGCTCTACTTTCACACTAGGCCAGTTCGGCGGACATGCCGGCCGCACCCTGCGCGCGGGCGACATGCTGCATGTGGGCGCAGACGTTGTCACAGACGCACTGGCCAGCTTGCCACCCGAGGTGGTGCCTGCCTACGGTGCGCAGTGGGACATTGCGGTGCTGTACGGCCCGCACGGCGCCCCCGATTTCTTTACCGATGGGGATGTGCAGATGTTCTTCGCCACCGACTGGGAGGTGCACTACAACTCCAGCCGCACTGGCGTGCGCCTGATAGGCCCCAAGCCCGAATGGGCGCGCCGCGATGGCGGCGAGGCGGGCTTGCACCCCTCCAACATCCACGACAACGCCTACGCCATAGGTGCCATCGACTTCACCGGTGACATGCCCGTCATCCTCGGGCCGGATGGCCCCAGTCTCGGGGGCTTTGTGTGCCCGGCCGTAGTGCTGGCCAGCGAGCGCTGGAAGATGGGCCAGCTGCGCCCCGGTGATACGGTGCGCTTTCGTTGCGTGACCGCCGAAGAGGCGGCGGCCCTGCATGCTGCCCAGGTCGCGCGGGTGCAACAGCTGGCCTACACCTCGCCGGCATTGCCTGTGCGCACTGCAGCGGTAGGCTCACCCGTGTTGGCGCAGCGTGCCGCTCAGGGTGACCGCCCCGCGCTCGTGCTGCGCCAGGCCGGCGACCGCTACGTGCTGGTAGAGCTGGGCGAGGCGGTGCTCGACATTGCCTTGCGCATGCGGGTGCACGCGCTGATGCAAGCCCTGCAAGGCCAGCACCTGCCGGGCATCGTGGACATGACGCCCGGCATTCGCTCGCTTCAAATACATTTTGAGCCGCTGGCGCTGGATTTGCCAACGTTGCTAGCTGCAATTTTTGTAGCAGACGACGCACTGGGCGATACCGCCGACATCACGGTACCTTCGCGCACGGTGTACCTTCCGCTGTCATGGGATGACAGTGCCACGCGTCTGGCCATCGACAAGTACATGCAGTCCGTGCGCCCGGACGCGCCCTGGTGCCCCAGCAACATTGAGTTCATCCGGCGTATCAACGGGCTGCAAAGCATCGAGGAGGTGCAACGCATCGTGTTCGAGGCACGCTACCTGGTCATGGGGCTGGGCGATGTGTATCTGGGCGCGCCGGTAGCCACCCCGCTGGACCCGAGGCACCGGCTGGTCACCACCAAATACAACCCCGCCCGCACCTGGACGCCGGAAAACGCGGTGGGCATAGGTGGGGCCTACATGTGCGTTTACGGCATGGAAGGGCCCGGTGGCTATCAGTTTGTGGGCCGCACCCTGCAAATGTGGAACCGCTGGCGCGACGCCAGCAGTGGCGCCCCCGCGTTTGAAGCGGGCAAGCCCTGGCTGCTGCGCTTTTTCGACCAGATTCGCTTTTACCCCGTGGGCGAGGAAGAGCTGCTTCAGATCCGTCGCGACTTCCCGGCCGGGCGTTACCCCCTGCGGGTGGAGGAGGGGACTTTCAGCCTGCGCGACTACCAGCGTTTTCTGGAAACCTATGCCACAGAGATTGCCAACTTCCGCGGGGTACAAGGTCAGGCTTTTGAAGAAGAGCGCGAACGCTGGCGCGAAGCGGGCCAGGCCGAATACGTGGGTGAACCTGAGGTGGCAGATGCCGGCGGCACCACCGCCGAATTTCCCGATGGCGCCCGTGCTGCCACCACCGCCGTACCCGGGAGCGTCTGGAAGCTGCTGGTCGCCGAAGGCGCTACGGTGAGTGAGGGGGAGCCCTTGCTGATCGTCGAGTCGATGAAGATGGAATTTACCGTGTCTGCCCCTTGTGCCGGGCGGGTGCTGCAGCTGCTGTGCCGCGAAGGACAGGCGGTGGGCGCCGGACAAAACGTTGTTGTGATTCAAGGAGAAACCGCATGAAAGCCACCCCCCTGTCCCTGAGTATTGCCAGCCTCCAGCAGGCCTACCGCAACGGCACGCTCACACCCTTGCAAGTGGTGGAGCAGGTGGTAGCCGCCATTGCTAACGACAGCCACCACGCCTGGATCCACCGGATGGGCCTGGACACGCTGCGTGCGCGCGCCAGTTCGCTGATGGCGCGCGGCCCGGAGGGCCTGCCGCTGTGGGGCATTCCCTTTGCCATCAAGGACAACATCGACCTTGCCGGCGTGCCCACCACTGCGGGGTGCCCTGACTACGCCTACATCCCGGAGCAGAGCGCCACGGTGGTGCAGCGTTTGTTGGATGCCGGGGCCATTGCCATCGGCAAAACCAATCTGGACCAATTTGCCACCGGACTGAACGGCAGCCGCTCACCCTACGGTGCGTGTTTGAACTCGCACAACCCGGGCTTCGTGTCCGGAGGGTCCAGCGCCGGCTCCGCCGTTTCGGTAGCTTTGGGACAGGTGAGCTTTTCGCTGGGTACGGACACGGCAGGCTCCGGCCGGGTACCGGCGGGCTTCAACCATCTGGTGGGGCTCAAGCCCAGTTTGGGGTTGCTGTCTACCCACGGCGTGGTGCCCGCTTGCCGCACCTTGGACGTGGTGTCCATCTTTGCACTGACGGCGGACGATGCGCAGCAGGTGTTTGCCGTGGCCCATGCGCCGGACCCGCATGACGCCTACTCGCGTGCCACGCCCGCACATGGCTTTGACTTCGGTCGTGCGGCCCGATGGCGCGTGGGCGTTCCCAAGGCCGATCAGCTGCAGTTCTTCGGCGACACAGGCTACGCACAGGTGTTTGAAGAGGCCCGGGCGCACGCCCAGTCGCTGGGCGCCGAGTTGGTGGAAATCGACTTTGCACCCTTTCAGGAAACAGCGCGCCTGCTGTACGAAGGCCCCTGGGTGGCGGAGCGTTACCAGGCTATCCGCGCGTTTATTGATGCAAAGCCCGAGTCCGTGTTTCCGGTCACCCGTGAAATTACCTTGGGCGGTGCCAAGCCGCTGGCGGCGGACGCGTTCGCCGCACAGTACCGCTTGCGTGCTTTGGCCCGGCGCTGCAACGCAGTGTGGAGCGGAATCGACTGCATGCTGCTGCCCACGTCGCCCACCATCCACACGCTGGAAACCATGCTCGCAGAGCCCATCGCCCGCAACAGCGACTTCGGTTACTACACCAACTTTGTCAATTTGCTCGACTACGCTGCCATTGCCGTGCCCATGGGCTTCCGGCCCGACGGCATGCCCTGTGGCGTAACCTTTGTGGCCCCGGCATTTCAGGATCAGCCGCTGCTGCACCTCGCGCAACGCTGGCAACACGCCTTGCAGGGCAAGGCGGCAACCCTGGGGGCCACCGGGCACACCGCATTACCCATGGCGCCTTTGCAGGCCGTGTCCAGCGGCCAAGTGCAGGTAGCGGTGTGCGGCGCGCACCTGGAAGGGCAGCCCCTGAACAGCCAGCTAACCAGCCGGGGCGCCCGTCTGGTGCAGCGCACCAGCACCAGTCCGGACTATCGACTGGTGGCCTTGCCGGATGGCAAGCGCCCGGGCCTGGCACGTGTGTCTGAGGGCGGGGTGGCCATTGAGGTGGAGGTGTGGGAGATGGCGTTGCAGGAGTTCGGCAGCTTTGTGGCCGGTATTCCGGCGCCCTTGGGAATAGGCCGCACCGTGCTGGCCGATGGCAGCCAGGTGCCGGGCTTTATCTGCGAGCCAGCCGGGCTGGAGGGGGCGCAGGACATCAGCCACTTTGGAGGCTGGCGCGCGTACCTGCAATCAAGGGCAGGTTGATCGTGCTTAGGGGCGAGGGAAAACCTGTCTTGGTTCTGCCATGGAGAGCCGGTAGACTTGTCTGACCTCTTAAGTCAGATAACTTTACAGACGCTTTGCACGGCAGTCGGGATTGACGCAGTCAATTCACGCCTGTGCGGCCTATCATTAAAAATGAGGGCCAAACGCACGCGTTTGTGCTGCTTTCTTCCCATTATTGCCACCTGTCGTTGCTCCGCCCATGAACCTTTACCGCGCCAAAGTCGTGCTGGCTTGTTCAGCCTTGCCCTTATTCATGCTGGGTTGCTCCGGCAAAACGGATACCGCGCCGGCTGCTGCCGCTTCGGGTGCCGCCACTCCCGCGGCTACACCGGCCAGCGGCGCTGCCAGTGCTCCGGCCGGCGGACCTGCCTCGGTGTCCACTGTGAAGGCGCAAAAGAAAGACCTGAACGTCA
The DNA here is from genome assembly GCF_059769165.1 of Curvibacter sp. Hmag1.1. Taxonomy (NCBI): domain Bacteria; kingdom Pseudomonadati; phylum Pseudomonadota; class Betaproteobacteria; order Burkholderiales; family Comamonadaceae; genus Curvibacter; species Curvibacter sp. Hmag1.1. Next base: position 1,913,679 of record NZ_JBMBGX010000002.1, on the reverse strand, counting down.
CACTCAAAGCCACCGGCACCGTGGTGCCCCTGAATGTGGTGGATGTGCGCACCCAAGTCAGCAGCACCATCAAGGCGGTGCATTTCAAGGAAGGCCAGTTCATCAAGGCCGGCCAGTTGCTGTTCACGCTGGATGCACGGACTGACGAAGCCAATGTGGCCAAGGCCGCCGCGCAGCTGGCCAAAGACAACGTGTCGCTGGCGGATGCCAAGCGCCAGTTTGAGCGTGCCAAGCAGTTGTTTGCCCAGAATTTCATTTCCCAAGGCTCGGTAGATACGGCGCAAGCGCTGGTGGACAGCGTGAACGCCACGGTCAACGCCGACCAAGCCGCGCTGGATGCCGCCAAGGTGGCTTTGTCCTACTCCCGCATCGTGGCGCCTGCCTCCGGGCGTGCCGGTGCCGTCAATGTGTTCGTGGGCAGTGCCGTGCAAGCCAACGTGACCAGCCTGGTCACCATCACCCAGTTGGACCCGGTGGGTATCCAGTTCAGCATTCCACAGCGCAACCTCAGTGATGCCTTGGTGGCCTTGAAAGACGGTGCATCCGTGAAGGCCACGCTGGCCGATGGCGGCGGAACTTTCAAAGGCAAGCTGCAGTTTGTAGACAGCGCGGTGGATGCCAGTTCGGGTGCTGTGAAGGCCAAGGCCGTGTTCCCCAACAAGGACAACAAGCTCTGGCCCGGTGCCTTTGCAGAAGTGCAGCAGACCGTCACCACCATTTCCGATGCGGTGGTCATTCCGCTGGCTGCCATCGTCCAAGGCGCACGCGGTACCATCGTCTACGTCGTGGAAGACGGCAAGGCCGTGCTCAAGCCTATCAAGCTGGTGTACTCCGAAGCGGGTGAAGCCGCGGTCACCGGCATCAAGCCCGGCGACTCGGTGGTGCAGGAAGGCAAGCAGAACCTGCGCCCCAACGTGCCTGTGGTGGAGCGTGCCAAGGAAAGCAAAGACGGCAAGGATGCCAAGGGTGGCGCTGATGGCGGCAAAGACAAGCCCAAAGACGGCGAGGCAAAGGCCGGGGAGCCCAAGCCCGCTTCCAGTGATGCAGCAGCGCCCGTGAAGCCATGAGTATTTCCGAACACTTTATCCGCCGTCCGGTGATGACGGTGCTGCTGAACCTGGCCATTGTGATGGCCGGGGTGATCGGTTTCCGCAGCATTCCCGTATCGGCCCTGCCCAGCTACGACACGCCGGTGATCAACGTGTCGGCCGCCTTGCCGGGTGCCAGCCCGGAAACCATGGCCACGTCGGTAGCCTTGCCGCTGGAGAAGCAATTCCAGACCGTGCCCGGACTGAAGACCATCAGCTCCACCAGCACGCTGGGCAGCACATCGCTGACCTTGGAGTTTGAAGAGTCCCGAAACATTGACGCCGCTGCGGTGGACGTGCAGGCCGCCTTGTTGCGCGCTCAGCGTTCCCTGCCCAGCGACATGACCAACCCGCCTTCGTACCGCAAGGTGAACCCTGCGGATGCGCCGGTGCTGCTGGTGGCTCTGCAATCCCCCTCGCTCTCGCCCGCCGAGTTGCAGGACTATGCAGAGCACTTGATCGTGCCCACCCTGTCCACCGTGGATGGTGTGGCCCAGGTCAACGTGTTCGGTGCCAAGCGTTATGCGGTGCGCGTGCGCGTCAAGCCCGATGCCCTGGCTGTGCGCAACATCGGCCTTGATGAAATCAGCGCCGCACTAAAGGCGGCCAACGTCAACACCCCTGTGGGTACGCTCGAAGGCCCCAAGCAGACCCTGGTGCTGCAAGCCAACAAGCAGTTGCGCAGCGCGGCGGAGTTCGCGGACCTCATCGTGAGCACCAAAGGCGGCAACCCGGTGCGCTTGCGGGATGTCGCCAATGTGGAAGACAGCCTGGAAACGCTCAAGAGCTGGGCCACCCTGAATGGCGAGCCGTCCATCACTCTGGCGGTACAGCGCCAGCCCGGTGCGAACACCGTGCGCGTGGTGGACTCCATCCGCGCCGCCCTGCCTGGCCTGCAAAGCCAGATGCCAGCGTCCGTGAAGATGACGCCGGTCAACGACCGTTCTCTGTCGGTGCGCGAGGCACTGCACGATGTGACCCTCACGCTCATCGGCACCATCGCCTTGGTGGTGTTGGTGATCTTCCTGTTCCTGCGCCGCTTTGTGGCGACCGTGATCCCGACCTTGTCGCTGCCCGTCTCGCTGATCGGTGCAGTGGCCTTGCTCTGGGGCCTGAACTACAGCCTGGACAACATTTCTCTCTTGGGCCTGACGCTGGCCGTGGGATTGGTGGTGGACGATGCCATCGTGGTGCTGGAAAACATCATCCGCCACGTCGAAAACGGGGAGAACTCCTTCCAGGCCGCTTTGCGAGGTGCACGCGAAGTGGGTTTCACCATCATCTCGATTTCGGTGTCGTTGATTGCGGTGTTTATCCCCATTTTCTTCATGCCCGGCGTGATCGGCCTCTTGTTCCACGAGTTTGCGGTGGTGGTGGCCTTGTCCATCGTGGTATCGGCCTTTGTGTCTTTGACCTTGGTGCCCATGCTGGCCAGCCGCTTCCTGAAAGACGAAGCCCACATGAAGCCACCGGGTGTGGTGGTTCGTAGTTTTGAGCGTGCCTTCAACGCCACTCTGGCGGGTTACACCCGCATGCTGGACCTGGCGCTGGCGCACCGCTATGTGATTCTGGGCGTGGCGATCTCCACTTTTGTGGCTACTGCGTGGCTGTTGCAAGTGATCCCCAAAGGCTTCTTCCCGGAAGAAGACATCGGCCAGATTCAAGTGACCACGGAAGCGGCTGAAGACACGTCCTTCCCTGCCATGGTGGCTTTGCAGGAGCGTGCCGCCGAGATCATCCGCAAGGACCCGAACGTCGCGGTGGTCAGCTCCTTCAACGGGGGCAATGGGGCCCAAAACAGTGGACGCATGTTTGTGACCTTGAAGCCTCAAGGCGAGCGTGAACCCATGAAGAAGGTGGTGGAAGGCCTGCGCAAGAAGTTGCGCGGCGTGGCCGGTATCAACGTGTTCATGCGGCCCACCCAGAACTTGCAGCTCGGCGGACGTCAGAGCAAGGCGCAGTACCAGTACATCCTGCAAAGCATCAAGGCCGACGAGCTCAGCACCTGGGCCCAGAAGCTGCAGGAAAAGTTGCGTGCCGACCCGATGTTCCGTGACGTAACCAGCGATTCGCAATTGCGCGGCCTGCAGGCCCAGCTCAAGATCGACCGCGACCGTGCCAACTCCCTGGGCGTGTCTGTGGACAGCATCCGCACCGCCCTGTTCAGCGCCTTCGGCGAACGCCAGGTCTCCACCATTTACCTGCCGACTGACAGCTACCAGGTCATCATGGAAGTGGCGCCCGAGGCCAAGCAGGACGAAGCGGCCCTCAACAGCATTTATGTGCGCTCCAGCAATGGCAGCTTGGTGCCCATGAGCAGCTTCACCACAGTGGAGCGCGCCGTGGGGCCGACCTCCATCAACCATGTGGGTCAGCTGCAGGCAGTGACGGTCTCCTTCAACCTCGCTCCCGGTGCGGCGTTGGGCGATGCCACGGCCAAGATCGATGCGGCGCGTGAAGCCATCCAGATGCCGGTGTCCATCATCAGCACGTACGGCGGTGACGCCGCGGTGTTCAAAAACTCACAGGGCAGCCAGGCGATTCTGGTTATTGCGGCCTTGCTGGTGATTTATGTGTTGCTGGGCGTGCTGTACGAGAGCTATATCCACCCCATCACGATTCTGGTGGGCCTGCCTTCTGCGGCTACGGGTGCCTTGGCGACCCTGATGATTTTCGATCAGGATTTGACGCTGATTGCCACCATCGGCCTGGTGTTGCTGATCGGTATCGTGAAGAAGAACGCGATCATGATGATCGACTTCGCACTCGATGCCCAGCGCCACCAAGGCATGACGCCGGCAGAGGCCATTCGCGAGGCTTGTATCTTGCGTTTCCGTCCCATCATGATGACCACGCTGGCGGCCTTGATGGGTGCCCTGCCGATTGCCTTGGGCCTGGGTGCGGGCGCCGAGCTGCGTCAGCCGCTGGGCCTGGCGGTGGTGGGTGGCCTGATCTTCTCGCAGGCCATCACCCTCTTCATCACGCCGGTGCTCTACCTGATGCTGGAGCGCTTCAGCGGCACCGGCCCCATAGTGACGCCGGAGAACGCGCAGGTCGAGGTTTAAGAACTCTTCTGGGCCTTGCGCTTGGCGCGGGCCCGGATGTTCAAGGCTTCCACCGCCAGCGAGAACGCCATGGCCGCGTAGATGTATCCCTTGGGGATTTCCTGGTCAAACGCCTCTGCGGTGAGCGCCATGCCCACCATCACCAGAAATGCCAGCGCCAGCACTTTCACAGATGGATGGCGGTCCACAAATTCCCCGATAGGCTTGGCTGCCACCAGCATCACACCGACGGACACCACTACGGCCGCCACCATCACGCTGATCTGGTCAACCATGCCCACTGCCGTGATCACCGAGTCCAGCGAAAATACGATGTCGATGATGGCAATCTGCCCGATGATGGACCAGAACAGCTTGGCCCCCGCAGCCTTCATGACGGCGTCTTCCGTGGCGGCCGGGGCATGCTCGTCCCGCGCCTCCACTTCCACAAAAATCTCGTGTGACGCCTTGTAGAGCAGGAACAGGCCCCCGGCCAGCAGCACCAGATCGCGCCCGCTGAAGCCTTTGCCCGCCACGCTGAACAGGTCTTCAGTGAGGCCCATGACCCAGCTGAGCGAAAACAGGAGCAGCAGGCGCGAGACCATCGCAAAGCCCAGACCCAGTCGACGTGCTTTGTCGCGCAGCTCAGGCGGCAAGCGTCCCACCAGAATCGAGATGAAGATGATGTTGTCAATGCCCAGCACGATTTCTAGTGCGGTCAGCATGGCAAAGGCAATCCAGACATTCGGGTCGCTCAAAAATTCCATGGTTTTGTCCTTGTAAATGGAAAGGTTGTTCTGGCTGCCATCCTAGCCGCTTGATGTGACCTTGCGCCAGCGGGCGGACCAGTACACTTTCATCGCCATGCCCCGATTTGCCGCCAATCTTTCCCTGCTTTACAACGAGCACCCCTTTCTGGACCGTTTTGGCGCCGCTGCGCAAGACGGATTCAAGGGCGTCGAGTTTTTGTTTCCTTATGCGTTTGGGGCGGCGGACATTGCGGCACAGCTCCAAGCCCATGGCCTGCAACAAGTGTTGATGAACGCCCCGCCGGGTGACTGGGATGCAGGCGAACGCGGCATAGCCTGCCTGCCGGGCCGTGAGGCCGAGTTCCGCACGGGGTTTGCCAGCGCACTGGAGTACGCGCGGGTTCTGGATTGCCCACGCATCCATGTGCTGGCCGGCCTGGTGCCACCGGGCGCAGACCCGGTGGAGCTGGAGGCTGTCTACACCAGCAACTTGCTTTGGGCTGCCGGCCAAGCGGCTGCAGCGGGCAAGCAGGTGCTGATTGAGCCCATCAACACGCGCGACTTTCCGGGCTACTTCTTGCAGCGTCAGGACCAGGCCCATGCCATCGTGCGGGCTGTGGGTGCGCCCAACCTGAAAGTGCAGTTTGACCTCTACCACTGCCAGATCATGGAAGGCGATGTGGCCACCAAAATCCGCCACTACCTGCCCACCGGCAACGTCGGCCACTTTCAGATCGCCGGTGTACCGGGCCGCCATGAGCCGGATGTAGGCGAGCTGAACTACCCTTATCTGCTGGATGTGATTGACGAAGTGTCTGCTGCCTGCAGGTGGGATGGCTGGGTGGGCTGCGAGTACCGCCCCCGGCGCGGTGTGGAGCCCGGCGCTACGCACGAGGGCTTGGGCTGGCTACAACGCCGATCAGGGTAAGTCCCTAAAATCGGTGGATGACTGAAACCACCACTACCCTGATCGCTACCCACAGTGGCACCTTCCATGCTGACGACGTATTCGGCGTGGGCATTTTGATGGGGGTGTTTCCCTCGCACCGCCTGATCCGCACCCGCAAACAAGAGTTGATAGACACGGCCGATTTCGTGGTCGATGTGGGCGGCGTGTGGGATGCAGCGAAAGGCCGCTTTGACCACCACCAGCGTGGCTTTGACGGTGCCCGCCCAGCCACCGAGGTCGACGGTGCCATCGAGCCCGGTGTGGGCTATGCAAGTGCGGGCCTGGTGTGGTCTGCGTTTGGCACGGCCTACGTGCAAGCCTGGTGCAAGGGCCAGGGCCATGCTTTGGACGAAGCCGCCGTGGCGGAAGTGGTGCGCTCCATCGACCATTCGCTGGTGCAGTACCTCGACATCGTGGACACCGGGCAGGGCGATGTGTCGCCCGGCATCTTCGGCCTCTCCAGCCTGATTGCGCAACTCAACACCCACTGGCTCGAAGAAAAGGGACTGGACCACGCAGCCAAGGCCCAGCTTCTGGAAACCCGCTTCCGCGAAGCGATCGCGATCACCCGCAAGTTCCTGGACCATGCCATCAGCAAAAAGGTGGCACAGCTGCGCGCCATGGACACTGTGCGCCAGGCGCCGCGCCTGTTGGGTGGCCGGGTGCTGCACCTGCAAGAAGGTGGCATGCCCTGGACGCACGTGGTGCTGAACGAGATGCCTGAAGTGATGTTCGTTATCTATCCCGACTCCGATGGCGATCAATACCAGATCAAAACCGTGCCGGTCGAAGCCGGCTCATTCACTGCCCGCATGGACTTGCCAAAGAGCTGGGCCGGATTGCGCGATGGCGAGTTGGCTGCGGTGAATGGCGTGCTTGATAGCGTGTTCTGCCACCTCAACCTGTTCATCGGCGGAGCACGCAGTTTTGAAGGCGCGCTGAAGATGGCCGAACTGGCCCTGGCGGACGCAGCCGCCGCATGACGGCGCGGTCTACACCTTCCGCTCTGCAACAAGTCCGCGCGGCCATCCGCGCCAACGCGCTGCCGGGCGTGCTGCTCTGGTGCGGCTTGGCGGTGCTCTTGTTGGCTTATGCCACCGTACCCTCGTTTCAGCAGGGTCTGGCCCGTTGGGGCGACGTCAAACAGGCCTGGGGCCTCACCTTCGCGTTCGTGTCGTATGTGGTGTTTGCCGTGCTGGTGCCCGAGGGGCTGAGCGTGGCACTCGGTCGCCAGAAATGGACGCGCAAGACCACCATGGACGTGCTCTATGCCGCGCTGGTGTTCGGAACTATCGGTCTGACGGTGGATATTCTGTATGGCGTGCAGGTGCATCTGTTCGGCGAGCAGAGCGATGCCATCACCTTGGTCAAAAAGATGCTGTTTGACCAATTTGTGTATTCGCCGGTGTCCAACTACCTCATCGTCGCGTTGTTTGCCTGGCGCGAAGGCGGTTTCAGCCTCAAGACGCTGCGGCATCTGTTCTCTGCCGACTTTCTGGCGCACCAGTACCTGCCGGTGCTGATTGCCATGTGGTGCGTCTGGATACCCGGGGTGATGGTGATTTACTTCATGCCGACCGAACTCCAGTTTCCGGTGGCGTCGCTCATTCTGGTTTTCTGGATTTTGATTTTCAAGTTCGTGCGCAAGGGCTGAATGCTACAAATTTAATAGCTTCTCGCGCACATTCCATGAGCGCCAGAAGCTATTTTTGTATGTAATTCATCTGCCTGGCCACGAACGCATCAAAAGCAGCCAGCAGCGGTCGCCAGCGTTCTGTGTTGCGCTCCAGTTGCGTCAAGGCCGCACAGGTGGCCTCCAGGGTCGAAAGCTGGCCCGGTGCATGGGCCTTGCGGATCACGTAGCGGCCGGTCGGCACCTCGTCCAGGGCCAAACGCGGTAAGCGCTGCAGGCCCGGGCTCAAGTGCAGCATCTTGCGGCTCTTGCGCCAGGTGGCGTCCAGCACCACCAATCGCAGTGTCCCGGAGTGCACCAGCTGCGTGGGTTCCAGCAAGGCGGGTGCTGCATGCCCCTCATACGCGGTGGGGGGGTAGAGCAGCACGGTGGTGCGCGGTCCGGGCAGCAAGGCCTGCAATGCAGCATCATCAAATACCTCGCCCACCACGATGCGGCTGCCCGGTACGCTCAGATGCAGGAGGCGTGCGCTGTTTTTGGCATGGTGCACCTCCAGAGGGTGCTGGAGGATCAGCAGCTCGCAAGCGCTCGCTGTGGGCACCACCAAATGGCACAGGCAGGTGGCTTGCGGGCGCAGGCAAAGCGCGCAAACTGGGCGGCGTACAAGGGGTGCGTTCATAGGGGTGCTGGCGGATCGTACAGAAATTGATCCAGGTCACTTGTAGTCGCGACAAACCCTCACGTACACTAGTTCGAATCTACTTTACGAATGCCAAGCGATGCTGCCCCAGACCTTGGAGTCGCACTCCGCCATGTTGCACAGCCCCGGCCGCCGCCGCTGGTTGGCCGGTGGCATGGCTTTGGGGCTGGCACCTTTGCTGCCGGCGTGTAGCAAGCCTGTGCCGGTGATGCGGGTGGGCTCCATCGTGTTCCCTGGATACGAATTGATGTTCATGGCCCGGGAGCGTGGCCTCATCGACAGCCGAAAGGTCCGCCTGATCGAGATGCTGGCCAACACGGACACCCTGCGCGCCCTGGCTGCCGGCCAACTTGAGGGCGCAGCCCTGACCCTTGACGAGATGATGAGTGCCCGCGCCGATGGCGTGGACTTGCGCGTGGTGATGGTGATCGACATTTCCCAAGGCGCCGATGTGGTCATGGCCCGCCGTGGTGTCACCCTGGACAACTTGGGCGGCAAGCGCATTGCGGTCGAGGAGGGCGCCATGGGCGCCGTCATGCTCAGCTCACTGCTGCACGCTGCGCAACTGCGTGTGGAAGAAGTCAAGAAGGTGGCAATGACCCTGGACAGCAGCCTGAAGGTTTTCAGCTCGGGCAAGGTCGACGCGATTGTCACGGCCGAGCCTTGGGCGACCAAGCTCGAGGCCCAAGGCGCGCAACGCATTTTTGACAGCTCCCGCATTCCCGGACGCATCACCGATGTGCTGGCGGTGCGTGCCGATGTTCTTGACACCCAGGCAGATGCCATTCGGGCGCTTGTTGCCGCCCATTTTGAAGCCCGGCAGTTCTTTCTCGCCCAACCGGCGCAGGCCTCTATCCACATGGCGGCCCGACTACAAACGCCTGTTGAAGAAGTGCCCGCCTCATTGAGGGGGCTGCAGCTTCCGGATGCAGCGGAAAACCGGCGCCTCCTGGAAGAGGGTGGCAACTTTCACCGTACGGCCCTGGAGCTCCAGCGCGTGATGTTTGAGGCCGGGCTGCTGCGCAAGCAGTCCGGGCCGGATGAGCTGGTGGACACCCGTTACCTCCCGGCCTGAGCCCCATGACCGGCCACCGCTTTTCCCTTCGCTTTGCCTTGCCCCTGGGCTTGGCCTTGGCGGTGGTAGCGATGTTGCTGGTGTCCTTTTCCATCGGCATCTTGAATGACCGTGCCGCTGTCATGGAGCATCAGACGGACGACGCGATTCTGATCGCAGAGCACATGGCCCGTACGGCAGAGCGGGGCCTGACGAATCAGCGTGAGCAGGTGGCGGCCGACCTCGCGGTTGCGTCCACAGACCGTGCGGTGGTGGCCATGGTGGTGATTGACGCAGACGGCAAGGTAGAGCTGGCGCATCGCCTGGGCTGGACAGGCCAGCACGTGAGCAAGGTCATCCCCGGTTTTGACATGGCCCGCTTCAAGCGCGTTTCCTGGGGAAACCTGCCGGATGTCGAGGTCTCGGAGTCCCTCGCGCGGATCACGGTACTCACCCAGTACAACCTGCCTGTGGGCGATGCCGAGCTACGCAGCTCCCGCCATGGCGCCATCTATCTGGAGTACGACATTCAGCCGGACTTTGATCTGGTGCTCTGGCATGCGCAGAACCGCCTGTGGCCGCAGCTCGCCATTGCGCTCGTGCTGATCGTGGCCTTGTCCAGCGTCCTGAAACGATTTGTCATCCGGCCCATACGCCAATTGGAAGAGGCTGCTGCGCAGTTCACCTTGGGTGGAAGCCCCCGGGAGGCGCTACTTGAAAAAGGTCCGCGGGAGGTTCAACGCCTGTCGCACAGCTTTAACGCCATGCTCCAGCGTGTGGTCTCTGCCCAGCAGAAGGTGGCTTCCAGCCAGGCGCGTATGGAAGGCATCGTCGATGCCGCCATGGACGCCATCATTACCGTGGACCGTCTGCACCGCATCGTGGTGATGAACCGGGCGGCACTGGATTTGTTCGGGTACGAGTTGGAAGAGGTGCTCGGCAAGTCCGTCGAGATGTTGATTCCCCATGACACCAGGCACCACCATGGCGGTGACATGGAGGCGTTTGCCATGACGGGCGTGACCCGTCGTCGCATGAGCGGGCAGTCGGTCGTTCGCGGCTTGCGCAAAGACAGTACGGAATTCCCGGCAGAGGCATCTATTTCCCACTTGGTGCTTGACGGGCAGGACCTGCTGACCGTCATCATGCGGGATGTGACAGACCGCCTGCGCGCAGAACAGGAAATCCGCACCCTCAACACCAACCTGGAAGACCAGGTGGCGCAGCGCACCGCCCGTCTGGAAAGCACGATGCTGGCGCTATCCGACGAAAAGCAAAAGCTCTCTCTCGCTCACGCCGAGCAACGCGCCATTTTTGAGATGGCCACTGTGGGCATTGTGCTCATGGTGAACCGGGTAGTGGTGCAGTGCAACCGCAACTTGGAAGAGCTGTTCGGCTATGCACCCGGCGAGCTGCTGGGACAGCCCACCCGTTGCTGGTATCCGAGCGAGGAAAGCTATGAGGCCATGGGGCGGGATGTGCAGGCATTGAAGGATGGCGGTCGCCTTCAGAACACCGAGATGCAGATGGTGCGCAAAGACGGCACGATGTTTTGGGCGCGGGTGTCGGCCCGGGTGTTTGCTACGCCGGACCACCGGAACGCCGTGCTGGGCGTGCTGGAGGACATCACACCGTCGTACGAGGCGCGCCAGGCCATTGAACACGCCCACCAGCAGGCGGAAGAAGCCAACCGCGCCAAGAGCAGCTTCCTGGCCAATATGAGCCATGAAATCCGCACGCCCATGAACGCCATCATGGGCATGTCGTATCTGGTTCAGAAAACTGAGCTCAACGAGCGGCAGCGCGGCTACCTGAACAAGATCCAGTCATCCAGTCAGCACCTGCTGGGCATCATCAACGACATCCTCGATTACTCGAAGATTGAGGCTGGCAAACTGGGCATCGAGCACATCGAATTCGAGCTGGACAAAGTGCTGGACAACCTGGCCGGGTTGGTCGGCGACAAGGCCGCTTCCAAGGGGCTGGAGCTGGTATTTGATGTGGACAAGCAAGTACCCCTGCAGTTGGTGGGTGACCCCTTGCGCCTGGGGCAGATTCTGGTGAACTACGCCAACAACGCCGTGAAGTTCACGGAGCGGGGCGAGATCGACATACGAGTGCGGGTGCAGGAGGAAAGTACCTCGCATGTGGTGCTGCACTTTGCGGTGCGTGACACCGGCATCGGCATCAGTGAAGAGCAGAAGTCGGTGTTGTTCCAGAGTTTCCAGCAAGCTGATGCCTCTACCACCCGCAAGTTCGGTGGCACCGGTCTGGGGTTGGCGATCTCGCGGCAGTTGGCCCAGATGATGGAGGGCGAGGTCGGTGTGGACAGCACCTTCGGCCAGGGCAGTACCTTCTGGTTCACGGCACGGCTGCAAAAGGGCATCAGTACCGGCAGGGCCCGGGTGCTGCGCAGCGAGCTCTACGGAAAGCGGGTGCTGGTGGTGGACGACAACGACAGTGCCCGCACGCTTTTGCAGACCATGTTGCAGGACCTGAATCTGGTCGCAGAGGCTGTGGATGCAGGGCCCGCGGCATTGGATGCGGTTTACAAGTCCGCGCAAGCGGGCCAGCCCTTTGAAATTGTGTTTCTGGACTGGCAGATGCCCGGCATGAGCGGGGTCGAGTTGGCACAGCGCCTGCAGGCTCTGCCGCTGGAGGTGACGCCACGCCTGGTACTGGTCACTGGTTACGGGCGTGAAGAGGTGTTGAGCAGCGCGGAGGCTGCCGGGATCCAAACCGTGCTGGTCAAGCCGGTCAGTGCATCCATGCTGTTTGACAGTGTGGCCCGCGAGCTCAGTGGTGCACCCGCACCGGTCCAGGCCTTTGGTACTATGCCCCCTGGTGAGGGGCTTGCCCGTTTGCGCGGTGCCCGCGTGTTGCTGGTGGAAGACAACGAACTGAATCAGGAAGTCGCGACCGAGTTGTTACAGGGTGTCGGTGTGGAGGTTGCTGTGGCCCACAACGGACAAGAGGCGGTGGAGCAGGTGCAAGCGGGCCGGTTCGATCTGGTGCTGATGGACATGCAAATGCCGGTGATGGACGGCTTGACCGCCACACGCACCATCCGGCGCGATGAGGCGTTATCCGGCTTGCCCATCATCGCGATGACGGCCAACGCCATGGCGTCGGACCGCGAGGCGTGCCTGGCGGCTGGCATGAACGACCATCTGGCCAAGCCCATTGAACCGGAGCACTTGTTTGCCAGCTTGTTGCATTGGCTGGCGGGGCGCACGCCCGCACCGTTGGCCGGGCAAGCACCTGCAGCCGCCACCCACGAAGAGAGCACGCTGCAACTGCCCGTGGTGGAGGGGCTGGACACACGGGCCGGCCTGCGCCGCGTCATGGGCAAACGGGCGGTGTACCTGTCCTTGCTGCACAAGTTTGTACAGGGCCAGGGCGATGCCATTCCACGGCTTCAACAAGCGCTGGACCGGGGTGACGCGGCGCAGCTACAGCGACTGGCCCATACGCTCAAGTCGGTGGCAGGCAATATCGGGCTTGGCGGCGTGCAGCAGCGTGCGGCGGATCTGGAACTGGCTGCATCAGGTCAGAACCCCGGAACGCAGAAAGCCGCGCTGGAAGCCTTGGCATCGATACTGGTACCGCAGTGGAAGGCCTTGCAAGCCGCGTTGGCGCTTGAACGGCCCGTCGAACCGGTGGATGAGGCGGTGGATCCTGTCAGACTCCACCATGTTTGCACACGCCTGCGCAGCCTGCTCGAAGATGACGATATGGAAGTGATTGAGCTGGTCAGAGACAACGAGGTCTTGCTGCGTGCGGCTTGTGCCACCCGGTTCGATGAGCTTCAGGCCCGCATCCACCAATTTGACTTTGAGGCTGCTGCAGCTATCGTGCGGGACGCGATGGAAGGAAACGCCCATGTCAGATAAACCCGCTGCGCTGCCATACCGCCCCACTGTGCTGGTGGTGGATGACACCCCCGAGAACCTGCTGCTCATGCAGTCCCTGCTGCGGGATGATTACAAAGTCAAAGGCGCCAACAACGGTGAGCGCGCGCTCAAGATCGTGGCGGGCGAAGCCCCACCGGATTTGATTCTGCTCGACATCATGATGCCCGGCATGGACGGCTACGAGGTGTGCCGCCGCATCAAGGCAGACCCCAAGGCGCGACATATTCCGGTGATCTTTCTGACCGCCAAATCCCAGACGGAGGATGAAGCCTTCGGTTTGTCACTGGGCGCTGCGGACTACATCACCAAACCTATCAGCCCACCCATTGTGCTGGCCCGGGTGCGCAACCAGTTGGCGGTCAAAGCGTCGGCAGATTTTCTGCGTGACCAGAACGAGTTTCTGGAGTCTGAGGTCAGCAAACGCACGCATGAGGTATCTGCCATTCAGGATGTAACCATTCTGGCCATGGCTTCTCTGGCGGAAACGCGTGACTCGGACACTGGCAACCACATCCGCCGCACCCAGCATTACGTGCAATCCCTCGCGCGCAAGTTGGCAGAGCATCCCAAATTCAGCACCTACCTCACGCCGGCCACGATTGCCATGCTCTACAAATCTGCGCCCCTGCATGACATCGGCAAGGTGGGTATTCCGGACCGCATTCTGCTCAAGCCCGGCAAGCTCACCCCTGAAGAGTTTGAAGTCATGAAAACCCACACCACCCTGGGCCGCGATGCCATTGCCCATGCCGAACGGGAGCTGGGTACCGAAGTGGCTTTCCTCACCATGGCCAAGGAAATTGCGTACGGCCACCAGGAGAAGTGGGACGGTAGCGGTTATCCGCAAGGCCTGGCGGGCGATGCCATTCCCGTGTCGGCCCGACTGATGGCGGTTGCCGATGTGTATGACGCACTCATCAGCCGCCGTGTGTACAAAGAGCCCATGCCGCACCCGCAGGCCGTAGACATCATCGCCCGCGGACGCGCGAGCCATTTCGATCCCGACATGGTGGATGCCTTCCTGGCCATTCAAGATCAATTCCTTGCCATCGCCAACATTTACAGCGATAGCGCGGACGACCTTCAACTCAAGGCAAACTATGCGGATGTGGCCGGTTTGCCCTATCGTTAAGGCCACGCACCCCGCTTCGAGGAATCCGATATGCCTGCTCCCGACAAAGTCAAAGGCCCAGCGTCTTACTTCCCGTCTATCGAGAAAACCTACGGCCAGCCCATGGCGCACTGGTTTGAGCTGGTGCAACAGCAGCAAGGCAAAAAGCACATGGAAATTGTGGCGTGGCTCAAAGCCGAGCACGGACTGGGGCACGGCCATGCCAATGCCATCGTGGCGCATTGTCTGGCGGCCGGCAAAGCCTGATCGGCGGCAGCGCCAGATCGCACGATGACATCGCTCCACGCCCCTGAAAATGCCCGCCTCAAGGCCTTGCCCAAGGCCGAAATCCATCTGCACCTGGAAGGTTGTTTTGAGGCCAGCTTGATCGCCCAATGGGCCCGCGCAGAGGGCGTGACGCTGCCCCGGCCGCAAGAGGATTTGTTCAAGTTCTCGGGGCTGGCGGACTTTCTGGGTTTCTTGGATCTGGCCTGTGGACTCGCCCGCACGCAAGACCGCCTGGTGGAGCTGAGCTACGGCCTGAGTCAGCGGCTGGCGGCCAACGGCACCGGTTATGCCGATGTAATCTTCAACCCCACCCACTGGCACGCATGGCATGGCCGCCTGGGCCCCATGCTGGACGCGATCGACGCGGGCTTCACCGCCGCCGAGCAGGATGGCCTGCCGGGTGTGGGCCTGTGCGTCAGCCTGCTGCGCACGCAAACAGCAGACCAAGCCATCGAGCTGGTGGACACCCTGGTGGCCTTGCGCCACCCGCGCGTGGTGGCGCTCTCGGTCGATGGCAACGAAGCCGCTGCCGGCCGCACCGGCCCCCGGTTTGCCGAGGCCTTCCGCAAGGCGGGTGCCGCAGGCTTGCGCCGCACCGTGCATGCCGGTGAGTCCAGCGGGCCTGAGGGCGTGCGGGATGCGGTGGAGCTGCTGGGCGCGGACCGCATAGACCACGGTGTGCGCGCCATTGAAGACCCTGCATTGGTGCAGCTGCTCGCAGAAAAGCAGATCCCACTGGGGGTGTGCCCCACCTCCAACCTGGTGCTGGGTGTGTACCCGTCGATAGACGTTCACCCCATTGAGCGCCTGCGCCAAGCGGGCGTGCCGGTGTCACTCAATACCGATGACCCTGCGCTGCTGGGTGCCAGCTTGGTGGGCGAGTACGCGCTGTGCCGGCACACCTTTGGCTGGACCGATGCAGTCACCGCCACAGTGGCGCGCACGTCTATCGCGGCCAGCTTTGCCAATGCCGACCTGAAAGCCAGCTTGCTCAGCCAGTTGAACGGCTGGCAAGCCGGGGACGCAGGGCTCTAGGCCAAGGTCTTGCCGTCGAAGTCGCTGGCGTCGTGGCGCTCGCGCACTTGCTCTGAAGGTTCGCCGGTCACCTTGTTCACCATGCGGCCGCGCTTCACGGCCGGGCGGGCGTAGAGCTGGTCTGCCCAGCGCATCACGTGTTGGTACTCGTGCACGCTCAAGAACTCGGCAGCGCCGTAAGCCCAGCCCTTGACCAGCCCGCCGTACCAGGGGAAGACCGCCATATCGGCAATGGTGTACTCACTGCCCGCCAGGTATTCGTGGTCGGCCAAGCGCCGGTCCAGCACGTCGAGTTCGCGCTTCACTTCCATGGCAAAACGGTCTATGGCGTATTCAATCTTGGTGGGCGCGTAGGCATAAAAGTGCCCGAAACCGCCACCCAGGTAGGGCGCACTGCCCATCTGCCAGAAGAGCCAGTTCAGCGTCTCGGTGCGGCCTGCAATGTCTTTGGGCACAAAGGCGCCGAACTTTTCAGCCAGGTACAGCAGGATGGAGCCCGACTCAAACACGCGCAAGGGCTCGGGCCCGCTGCGGTCCAGCAAGGCGGGGATCTTGGAGTTGGGGTTCACGTCCACAAAGCCGGAGCCGAACTGGTCGCCGTCGCGGATGTTGATCAGCCAGGCGTCGTACTCGGCACCCGTGTGGCCGAGGGCCAGCAGCTCTTCAAGCAGGATGGTCACTTTCACGCCATTGGGTGTGCCCAGCGAATACAGCTGCAGCGGGTGCTTGCCCACGGGCAATTCTTTGTCATGCGTGGGGCCGGCAATCGGGCGATTGATGCTGGCGAACGCGCCGCCATTTTCTTTGTCCCAGGTCCAAACCTTGGGTGGCACGTAAGGGGAGGAGTCGGTCATGTGGGGTCTGATGGATGGGGGTTCATGAAGTCGGTCCCATGATATTCGTGATCACCCAAATTTGCCTACGAAGGGTTGTTTGCCCAGCCTCGGAGACAATGCCGCATGAGCACTTTTCTACTTCTTGTTGCGTCCAACATCTTCATGACGTATGCCTGGTACGGGCACCTCAAGTTCGGCCACGACTGGCCGCTGTGGCGCGTGATTTTGGTGTCTTGGGGCATCGCGTTTTTTGAGTACTGCCTTGCGGTGCCCGCCAACCGATTGGGTTACGGCGTGTTCTCCGGCTTCCAGCTCAAGATCATGCAAGAGGTGGTGACGCTCAGCGTCTTTGTCGGCTTTGCAGTGTTGGTGCTGAAAGAGAAGTTCGCGTGGAACTACATCGCCGCCTTCGTGTGCCTGGGCGGTGCGGCCTTCTTTGCGTTTGCGTTCAAGGCGCCGGCGCCTTGAGACATATACAGAATTAAAGTGCTCCTGTTTTAGGAGCTACTCGCGCAATGAATGCGGGCGCTAAGGCGGATTTGCCCTTAGCGCCCGTCAGTTCGGCATTAGATCCGTTTGGCGATCAAACCACCTTCGCCCTCTCCAACATCGCATGCAGCAACACATTGCACCCTGCGGTGATGTGTTCCGGCTTGGCATCTTCAATCTCGTTGTGGCTGATACCGTCCTTGCAGGGGATGAAAATCATGCCGCTGGGGGCCAGCTTGGCCATGTAGACCGCGTCGTGGCCGGCGCCTGAGACGGCGGGCATGTTGCTGTAGCCCAGCTTTTTGGCGGCGCGGCCCACGGCTTCCACGCAGTCGTCATGGAATGCAATCGCGTTGTAGCTGGACACCATTTCAATCTTCACGTCCACGCCGTGTTCTTGTGCCACTTTGGCGGCAAAGGCTTTTACCTCGTCGGCCATCTGGTCCACCAGCGCGTCGGTGCTGTTGCGCAGGTCGATGCTGAACTTCACGCGGCCGGGGATGACGTTGCGGCTGTTGGGGAACACCTGCACCATGCCCACGGTGCCACGGCCATGGGGCGGGTGGCGGTGGGCAGCGGCCACCACGTCTTGCATGATGCGCGTGGCGGCCAGCATCGCGTCTTTACGCAGCGCCATGGGTGTGGGGCCGGCGTGGGCTTCCATGCCGGTCACGGTGCAGTTAAACCAGCGGATGCCCAGCACGCCGCTGACCACGCCAATCGTCACGTCGTTGTCTTCCAACACCGGGCCTTGTTCGATGTGCGTCTCGAAGTAGGCGCCGATGGGGTGGTCACCGGGTTCCTGGTCGCCGATGTAGCCGATGCGCTCCAGTTCCCCCTTGACGCTCTTACCTTCGGTGTCGGTGGCGGCATAGGCATGCTCCAGCGTGAAGGCTTTGGCGAACACACCCGAGCCCATCATCACCGGGACAAAGCGCGAGCCTTCTTCGTTGGTCCAGAAGGCCACTTCGATGGGGGCCTCGGTTTCAATGCCCAAGTCGTTCAGGGTGCGCACCACCTCAATGCCCGCCAATACGCCGTAGTTGCCATCGAACTTGCCGCCAGTGGGTTGGGTATCGATGTGGCTGCCGGTCATGATAGGCGGCAGGCTGTTGTTGCGGCCTGCCCGGCGCATGAAGCCGTTGCCGATTTTGTCGATGGTGACCGTCATGCCCGCCTCGCGCGCCCAGCGGGTTACCAAGTCGCGGCCTTGTTTGTCCAGATCGGTCAGCGTCAAGCGGCACACACCGCCTTTGGGTGTTGCGCCGATCTGCGCCAGCTCCATCAGCGAGGCCCAGAGGCGTTCTCCGTTGATGCGGATGTTGGAGATGTCGAGCACGGTGTCGATGTGGGTGTCGGTAGTCATGGTGCTTCCTTTAGCGCTTGACGGCGGTGGGGGCCAAGGTGTCTGCGCGCAGTTTGCTGGCCGCAAAGTTGGAGCTGAACGGTGCCCGCTTGATGTAGCGGCCCTTGCCCTGCACGGCGCGCAAGTCGCCTTGCACATAGACCAGCTCTCCCTGGCTCACGGTGTGGCTTGGAATGCCTTTGACGGTTCGACCTTCGAAAATGTTGAAGTCGCCCTTGCTGAACTGCGTTTTCACCGACAAGGTCTTGGTGCCTGCCGGGTCCCACACCACCAGGTCGGCATCGGCTCCCACGCTCACGCTACCTTTTTGCGGGTAGATGTTGAACAGCTTGGCCGTGTTGGCAGAGGTGACCGCCACAAACTCGGAAGGCGTCAGGCGCCCGGTGTTCACACCTTCGTCCCAGATCACGGCCAAGCGCTCTTCGACGCCGCCGCAGCCGTTCGGGATTTTGGTGAAGTCGTCTTTGCCTGCGACTTTTTGCGCAGCGCAGAAGGTGCAGTGGTCAGTGGCGGTGGTGTGCAAATTTCCGCTTTGCAGGCCGCGCCACAAGAACTCGCTGTTGCCCTTGGGGCGGAAGGGCGGGCTCATCACGTGGGCCGCGGCGGTGGCAAAGTCAGGGTGGCGGTAAACGCTGTCGTCCAGCACCAGGTGGCCGGCTAATACCTCGCCATACACGCGCTGGCCGCGGGCACGGGCACGGGCAATCGCTTCTGCCGCTTCCACGCAACTCACGTGCACCACGTAGATGGGCACATTCAGCACATCGGCAATGGCGATGGCCCGGTTGGCGGCTTCGGCCTCCACCATGGGTGGGCGGGAGAGCGGGTGGCCTTCAGGCCCTTTGATGCCCATCTCGGAGACGGTCTTTTGCAGCAAGTAGACCAGCTCGCCGTTCTCGGCGTGCACGGTGGGCATGGCGCCCAGTTCCAGGGAGCGCTTGAAGCTGTTCACCAGTGTTTCGTCGTCGCACATGATGGCGTTTTTGTAGGCCATGAAGTGCTTGAAGCTGTTGACGCCTTCCTCATTGACCAGCGTGCCCATGTCTTTGCGCACCTGTTCGCTCCACCAGGTGATGGCGACGTGGAAAGAGTAATCCGACGCTGACTTTTCGGCCCAACCGCGCCACTTCTTGTAGGCGCCCAGAATGTTTTCCTGGGGGTCGGGAATCACGAAGTCGATGATGGTGGTGTTGCCGCCTGCCAGACCGGCCGCGGTGCCGGTGAAGAAGTCGTCCATGGTCACCGTACCCATGAACGGCAGCTGCATGTGGGTATGCGGGTCGATGCCGCCGGGCATGACGTACTGGCCGCCCGCGTCCACCACCGTGGCGCCCGCAGGAGCGGTGAGGTTCTCACCCACGGCGATGATCTTGCCGTCCTGGGTGATGACGTCCGCTTTGAACTCGCGGTCGGCGTTGACGACAGTGCCGCCACGGATAAACAGAGTGCTCATGGTTGCTCCTAAATTAATAGCTTTTTGCGCAATGAAACAGGGCGGCAGAAGCGATTTTCATGCCTAAGTGCCGCCCTTACAAGTCCGTTCAGGCATTGACCCGCATGGGGTTGTTGGGATGGGTGGTCCAGTCGGCGTGCACGCCACTCACCGGCTTGCCGGTGCGCAGGTCCATCTCACCGACTGCCAGATCGCGCAGGCTGATGGTGTCCGGCACGGGGCACACCGTCACGCACAGGTTGCAGCCCACGCATTCGTCTTCCTTCACCTCGAAGTGGCGCTTGCCGTCCTTCTCGAAGGTAATGGCCTGGTGGCTGGTGTCTTCGCAGGCAATGTGGCAGCGGCCGCACTGAATACAGTTGTCCTGGTTGATGACGGCCTTGCTCACGTGGTTCAGGTTCAGGTAGCGCCAGTCCGACACGGTGGGCACGGCTTTGCCCACGATCTCGCCCACGCTCTTGAAGCCCATCTCGTCCATGTAGTTCGACAGACCGCTTTCCATCTCTTGCACGATCTTGAAGCCGTACACCATGGCCGCAGTACACACCTGCACCGTACCGGAGCCCAGGGCAATAAAGTCCAGCGCGTCCCGCCAGGTTCCGATGCCGCCGATGCCGCTGATGGGCAGGCCGGCGGTTTCGGGGTCTCGGGCGATCTCGGCCACCATGTTCAGCGCAATCGGCTTCACGGCCGGGCCGCAATAGCCCCCGTGGCTGCCCTTGCCACCGGTGCTGGGCGACATGGTCAGGGTGTAGGGGTCCACGCCCATGATGGAGTTGATGGTGTTGATCAAACTCACCGCGTCTGCGCCGCCGCGCTTGGCGGCTTGGGCGGGTTTGCGGATGTCGGTGATGTTGGGCGTCAGCTTCACGATGACGGGCAGCTTGCTGTAGTGCTTGCACCACTCGGTCACCATCTGGATGTACTCGGGCACTTGGCCTACGGCAGCGCCCATGCCACGCTCGCTCATGCCATGCGGGCAGCCGAAGTTGAGTTCGATGGCGTCGGCGCCGGTGTCTTCCACGCGGGGCAGGATGGCCTTCCAGCTCTCTTCCTGGCAGGGCACCATGAGTGAGACGATCATGGCGCGGTCCTGCCAGTTGCGCTTCACTTCGGTGATTTCGCGCAGGTTCAGCTCCAGGTCGCGGTCGGTGATCAGTTCAATGTTGTTAAAGCCGTTCAGCCGGCGGTCAGCGGACAGCAACGCGCCGTAACGTGGGCCGTTCACGTTGACAACTGGTGGGCCGGCTTCGCCCAGTGTCTTCCAGACTACGCCGCCCCAGCCCGCCTCGAAGGCGCGGTTGACGTTGTAGGCCTTGTCGGTAGGCGGTGCAGAGGCGAGCCAGAAGGGGTTGGGGCTTTTGACGCCGGCAAATGTGGTTTCTAAATTGGCCATGGTGTTTCTCCGGAATGCGTAGCGCCCGTTAGGCGGTGATGAAGGCGTGAATAGCGTGGGCGGATTGCTTGCCGTGCTCCACGGCTTCGACCGTCAGGTCCAGTCCGCCGGCACGGCAGTCGCCGCCGGCCCACACGCCTTTCAAGTTGGTGGTGCCGGCTTCATCGGTGGCGATGCGGCCGTCCTTCAGGGTCAGGCCGCTCTCGGCCAACACCGGGTTGCCCAGCTTCTGGCCGATGGCCTTGAGCACCATGTCAGCCGCCAAGGTGGTGGTGCCTCCGGTAGCGCTCAGCTTTCCGTTGACCAAGGCTTGGCGCGCGAAGGTCACGCCGGTGGCGTGACCGGCTTCGCCGATCACCTCGACCGGAGCCAACCAGTGGTGGATGGTCACGCCGTTGGTCTGCGCCCATTCCTGCTCGGCGGTGGATGCGGACATGCTCTCCTGTCCGCGGCGGTAAACGATGTGCACCTCTTCAGCGCCCAGCAGCTTGCTTTGCACCGCGGCGTCCACCGCAGTCATGCCGCCACCGATGACCACCACACGGCGGCCTACCGGCAAGGTGGAGAGGTCTTCTGTCTGGCGCAAGGTGGCGATAAAGTCCACCGCGTCCTGCACGCCGTTCAAGTTGTCGCCGGGCACGCCCAGTTGCTGGGTGGTAGACAGACCCATGCCGAGGAATACGGCCGCATAGTCTTTGCGCAGGGCTTCGAGTTGCGCCACGGTGTCCAGCTTCCAGTTGTTCTGGATGGTGATGCCGCCGATGCTCAGCAGCCACTGGACTTCGCGTTGGGCAAAGTCATCCGGTGTTTTGTAGCTGGCCAAACCGTACTCGTTCAGGCCGCCTGCTTTGGGCTTGGCGTCAAACACCACGACGTCATGGCCTTGGCGGGCCAGGGTGTAGGCACAGGCCAAGCCTGCAGGCCCTGCGCCCACCACAGCCACCTTTTTGCCGGTGGCGGGAGCGCGTGTAAAGACCTGGGGCTTGGCGCTTTCCATCAACGCGTCGACGGCGTGGCGCTGCAGGCGGCCGATGGCCACGGGCCGGTCTTCCTGGGTGTTGCGCACGCAGACGGCTTCGCACAGGTTCTCGGTGGGGCAGACGCGGGCGCACATGCCGCCCAAGGGATTGCTGTCCAAAATGGTCTGGGCCGAGCCACGCAGGTTGCCATCGGCAATGCGCTTGATGAAAGACGGCACATCAATGCTGGTGGGGCAGGCGGTAGCGCAGGGGGCGTCATAGCAATACAGGCAGCGTTCGGCTTCCAGCAGGGCTTGCGACGCCGTGAAGCGCGGGGTGGCGTCGGCAAAGCGTTTGGCGTATTCCTCGGTGGCTAGGCGGCCTGCACGAACGTCGGCGGGAGAAGAAGAGGGGGTGGACACGCTGGCAACTCCTTAAAAAACTGACCGTTTGGTCAAGTCATGGTATGCATGCTAGCAATCCACGTGCCACGCTGTAACTAGGGGTTTGCACCATAAAACCGCCCGTTTGTCGGCCGCCTTGCACCGGCTTGGGGTGCAGCGATGGTGCGTGCTGTCACGGTTTTGGGGCGCAACTTGTCTTGCGCCTGTCACACCGTTGTCACGCAAAGCGCGGACATTGAGCAAGTGCCGTGCGGTCGCGTGCCGCAGCGCCTTGCCTAGTCCCTCTTTTCCGGAGTTCTCCATGTCTATCCGTCTTTTAAGCGCTCTGGCGATTGCTGCCAGCCTGACTGCCTGCGCCACTGCGCCCGGTACTCCCAACAACAGCTACAGCTTCGGTTTGTGGGGTGACATGCCCTACAAAAAAGCCGGAGACGACAGCAAGCTGCCCGCAGTGCTGAACAGCATCAACGCCTCGGACATTGCGTTTTCCGTGTATGACGGCGACATCAAGGACGGCAGCTCCAAATGCACTGACGACATCTACGTCGATGCGCTCAAGATGTTCGGCAGCATGAAGAAGCCCGTGGTCTATGTGCCTGGCGACAACGAATGGACCGATTGCCACCGCACCAATAACGGCGGATTTGATGCACTCGAGCGCCTGGCTCACCTGCGCAAGGTGATGTTCCCTTCAGCTGCGAGCTTGGGTCAGGCTACGCTGCCCTTGGAGCACCAGGGCAAGCTTGGTGAGAAATATGTAGAAAACACCCGCTTCAGCTACGGCCCGGTGGTGTTCGCCGGCATCAACGTGCCTGGCAGCAACAACAACGTGATCATGAGCGCCAAGGAATGCACTGCGAAAAGTGCACGCAATGCCGCACAGTGTGATGCCTCGAATGCGGAATATCTGGAGCGCGATGCCGCCAATATTCAGTGGCTGGAGTCCACCTTCGCCAAGGCCAAGGCAGACAAGGCCGAAGGCGTTGTGCTGGTCATCCAGGCCGACCCCGGCTTTGACTGGCCTGAGACCGAAGAGACCGACGAAAGCGAGTTGCCCCAGTTCAGCGGCTACCGCAACTTTATGGCTGCGGTCGTGAAGCAAACCGAAAGTTACAAAGGCCAGGTGCTGTTTGTGCATGGCGACACCCATTTCTTCAAAGTGGACAAACCCCTGTACAGCCCCAGCAAGTTGTTGCCCAACCTGACCCGTTTGCAAACATTCGGCAGCCCCAGCCTGCACTGGGTCAAGGTCGGTGTGGAGCCCGGCAGTGCACACCTGTTCAACATCCAGCCAGTGATCGTGCGCCAGCCCTGAGCGGCACGCTAACCTGAAGACTCTCTTCGGGAGCCGCGGCGCAGCGTTGCCCGCGGCTTTTTCTTGTGCGTTAGAGCGCTGCGGGAGAGCACACTGACTGGAGCCATTCGCTGAACAGCTCCACGGCGGGGCCGGCCTCGGTGTTTTCCGGGAGCACCAGGTAGTAGTGCCGCTCACCGGGCAGCGGCGCAGGGTGCGCGAGCACCAGCTCTCCCCGGGCCAGCTCTGCCTCTATCAACAGGCGTGGCACCAAGGCCACGCCCATTCCGCATGCGGCAGCGGACGAAGCCATGGAAAACTGCTCATAACGCGGCCCGGCAAACGCGTTGGGCGCCTCAATACCTTGCGCCGAGAACCAGCTTTGCCAGCTGTCGGGCCGGGTGCTTTGTTGTAGCAGGGGCAGCAAAGCCACTTCTGCCGCACTCAATGCCTTGCGCCCGCGCAACAAGGCCGGGCTGCACACTGCAACCACCTGTTCTTGCAAAAGCGGATAGCAGCGCGTGCCTGCCCAATGGCGGATTTGTAATTCGGTGCAGGCGAAGATGGCTGCGTCGAACGAGGTGTCGTTGAACAGAAACGGGCGGGTACGGGTTTCAATGTGCACGACCGTATTGGCGTGCTTGGCATGAAAGTCGGGCAAGCGCGGCAGGAGCCAACGCGCTGCAAAGGTGGGAACGCTGGCCAACTGCACCGCGCCACCATGGCCACGGGTGGACATGAGGTCCAGGGTGTCCTGCTCCAGCCCGCGCAGCCAGGACGCGACTTGGGTGGCGTAGCGCGTGCCCGCAGAGGTCAGCGCCACGCCATGCCGCGTGCGGCGGAACAGTGCCATGCCCACCAACTCTTCGAGCGTGGTGATCTGCCGCGAAATGGCGCTTTGGGTGAGCGACAGCTCCTGGGCCGCGCGGGTGAAACTTTCGTGGCGCGCCGCAGCCTCGAAACATAGCAAGGCTTGGGTGGCAGGTATTTTTCGTCGCATGGGGCGGGCTAAGTCGGTGGGTTGTGGAGGGCCGTCAGGTCTCGAACGTGCTGCACGGCATTGCGGGCGGCAGTGAGCCGCTCATCGTCCAGAGTGGCAAACACCAGCGCCTGTTCACGACCGGCTTGTGTCAGGGTCTCGCCATCAGGCCCGGCAACCACACTCAAACCACCGTATTGCAGTGCGCCCTCGGGGCCGGTGAAGTTGGCGTAGGCTACAAACAGCTGATTCTCATAAGCGCGCACCGGCACCAGCGAGCGGGCCACAAAGTCGTACTCCGCCATGTTGGCCGTCGGCACCACAATCAGGTCTGCGCCTGCAAGCGCGAGTGCGCGGGTGGCTTCGGGAAACTCCACGTCGTAGCAAATCAGCATGCCAACCTTCCAGCCATGGAAGTCGAAGGTTCGGGCGCTCTGCGCTTCAGCTGAAAATTGTCTGCGGTCGAGCTCGCCGAACAAATAGGCCTTGCGGTAGTTCAGGCAGCGCAGGCCTGACGCATCGATCCATTGGGCTGCGTTGTACACGCGGCCGTGTGCGCCGCGCTCGGGGTAGCCGTACACCAACGCCAGTTTGTGGCGTTGCGCAATGCCGGCCATGGCGTCGGCCCAAGCGCCGTCTGCCGCTTGGGCCAGGGTCTGCACGGCCGGCGCGCCAATGGCGTAACCCGTGATGAACATTTCGGGGGACACCAAGAGTTGTGCTCCTGCACCGGCGGCCTCGCGGGCTGCAGCTTCCAGTCGGGCCAGATTGCCCGGCACATCCAGCGGAGCGGGGGCACATTGCCACAGTGCCAATTTCAGAGGTGCGCGCATGGTAGTCAATCGGGGAGCGCAATCGGGCCCAGGGTGTCGAACACATCACCGGGGCCGGGGTTGGCGGCATGGGTGTGACCGCCCAGATGTTGCACGATGCCCCACACCGCGTTCAGGGACGTTTGCACAGCCCCCTCCACCCAAGCGGGTGTCCACGAGACGTCATCCCCGGCGATGAAGATGCCGCGCTGTTCGGGCGGAAGTCCGTCCTGCTTGAAGTGGGCGTACATGCGCTGGTTGTAGCGGTAGTGCCCGGGCAATGCGCCCTTGAAGGCTCCCAGAAAGTAGGGGTCCGCCTCCCAGGATACGCAAATTGGGTCGCCGATGATGTGGCTGGCAATGTCCACCTTGGGGTAGATCTTCTTGAGGGCCTGCAGGGCCAGCTTGACGCGTTTCTCCGGGGTCTGCGGCAGCATCTTGAGTGCGTCCCCCATCCAGGCATACGAAAGGCAGATCACGGCCGGTTTGTCCGGCCCGTTATCAAACAGGTAGGTGCCGCGGGTCAGCCGGTCGGTGAGCGTCATGCTCATCACATCGCGGCCGGTTTCCGGGTCTTTGTCTTTCCAAAATGGCCGGTCCACCATGACAAAGGTCTTGCTGGATTGCATGTAGCGTGTGCGGTCCAGCGCCATCCACATCTTGTGCGAGAACAACGATTCTTCGACCGCAATCTGGGTGGTGAGTAGCCAGCTCTGGCAGGTGGTCAGCACCGCGTTGTAGTTGTGCGTGTCGCCCCAGGTGTCGGTGACGGCGAGTCGGCCATCAGCGGCGCGGGCAATAGCGGCTACCCCCGCACGGGTGCCGCCGCTGTGCAGGCTTTGCAAGGTAGTGCCTGCCGGCCAGTGCGCCAGCTGGGTCGGGGCGTGGCGCCAGAGGCCGTGAGGCACCTGGTCGGCCCCGCCGACGATGAGCCGCTGGTTGTCATCGCAGTTGGTCAGGACTACCCGCAGTATTTCCAACATGGAATTGGGGAAATCCGAGTCCCAACCGCCGGTGCCAAAACCCACCTGACCGAAGATTTCCCGGTGATGGAAGGACAGCTTGGCAAACGCCTTGGAGTTTGCGATGAAATCGTAAAACGTGCGGTCATCCCAAAGCGGCACCAGCGCATTCCACATGCGCTTGAGTGCCGGCACATCCCGGTTGCGGATGGCGTTTTGCATGTCGCTGAAGCGGGCATCGTCTTCGAGTGCCTCGGCCCAGGCGTCCGCCACCTCTTTGAAGATCGGCGGCAGGTCTTGCAGGCTGCGCGCGTAGTGGGTGTTGCCCTCCAGGTCGATGACGGTGCTGCCCGAAGCGGGCGTCAGGGGGTTGGGGAAGTCCCGGGTCTCCAGGCCCAGCAGGTGGACGTAGTGGTAGAACGCGGTGCCCGAGACCGGAAAGCGCATGCCGCCCAGTTCCGCCACCACATCCTGCGTACCTTCAAAGACTTGCGAGCGCAGCCGCCCGCCCATCTTGGACGCCTCATAAATTACCGGCTTGAGGCCCATCTTCATCAGCTCGTAGGCGGCGACCATGCCGGCCATGCCTGCGCCGACGATGGCCACCTCTTCACCGAGCCGATGTTCGGGTAGCTGGCCCAGCCCGTCGGGGTGGGCGATCCAGTCGTCAAACGCGAACGGGAAATCCGGGCCGAAGATGGTGACTGGTTTGCGCACTTCAGGTGCTGTTGTCGTGGTGCTGCTGTTGCCCATGGAATTGCTCTCCAAATTGGCGCGGACTATGTCATAGGTATGCATCGCACGCAATACATCGGCGTCAAAGCGTCAAAAATCGCGTTTTTTTGGATTTAAAAATGAGTTAAATGCATGCCTGTGTGCAAAACGCTTGCTTGCACAGGCACTAAGCAGGGGCTACGATCCCGCATTCCTCACTTCTGCCGGAGCACTTCATGAGCCACGCCGCCTTCAATTGGCAAGACCCCTTTTTACTGGACAGCCAACTCTCTGATGACGAGCGCATGGTGCGCGATGCCGCCGCTGCGTATTGCCAGGACAAGTTGCTCCCCCGCGTGACCCAAGCCTTCCGGGACGGCAGCACCGACCCCGCCATATTCCGGGAAATGGGTGAGTTGGGTCTTTTGGGCCCCACGATTCCCGAGCAATACGGCGGCCCCGGCCTGAACTACGTGGCCTATGGCCTGATCGCCCGCGAAGTTGAGCGGGTTGATAGTGGCTACCGCAGCATGATGAGCGTGCAGTCCTCGTTGGTGATGGTGCCCATTTTTGAGTTCGGCACCGAAGCCCAGCGCCAGAAGTACCTGCCCAAACTGGCCACCGGCGAATGGATAGGTTGCTTCGGGCTGACCGAACCCGACCATGGCTCCGACCCCCAGAGCATGGCCACCCGTGCCCAAAAAGTGGCAGGCGGGTACAAGCTCTCTGGCAGCAAGATGTGGATCAGCAACAGCCCGATCGCCGACGTGTTCGTGGTTTGGGCCAAAGAGGTCAGCGAGGCCGGAGCGGTCGGCCCCATCCGTGGCTTTGTACTGGAAAAAGGCATGGCGGGCCTGTCGGCTCCGGCCATTCACGGCAAGGTGGGCTTGCGCGCCAGCATCACCGGCGAGATCGTGATGGACGGTGTGTTTGTGCCCGAAGAAAACGCCTTCCCCGAGATCCGTGGACTCAAGGGCCCGTTCACCTGCTTGAACAGTGCGCGCTATGGCATTGCCTGGGGTGCACTGGGTGCGGCTGAAGATTGCTGGACCCGCTCCCGCCAATACACCTTGGACCGCAAACAATTCGGTCGCCCCTTGGCCGCCAATCAGCTCATTCAGAAAAAACTGGCCGACATGCAAACCGAAATCGCGCTCGGCCTGCAAGGCTGTCTGCGCTTGGGTCGCATGAAGGACGAAGGCACGGCGGCGGTGGAAATCACCTCCATCCTCAAGCGCAACTCCTGCGGCAAAGCCTTGGACATTGCGCGCATGGCCCGCGACATGATGGGTGGCAACGGCATCAGCGACGAGTTCGGGGTGGCGCGCCATTTGGTGAACCTCGAGGTGGTCAACACCTATGAAGGTACGCACGATATCCACGCCCTGATCTTGGGCCGGGCCCAAACGGGCATTGCCGCGTTCGCCAACTGATATCCGCTAGCGGCCCGTGTCAGTGCGGCCGCGGTGGGCATCGCATAAACTCCGGCGGGTCTGAACCACCTGCCTGAACCCGCATGACCACCACCTTCGCCTCCCCCTCCAACAGCGAACCTGTAACGCTGCTGGACGTGGCCCGCGTGGCGGGGGTTTCCCCAAGCACTGTCTCCCGCATCCTGAACGGCACAGCCCGTGTAGCCCCGGCCAAACGCGAAGCGGTAGAAGCGGCGATCGCCCAGCTCAAGTTCCGCCCCAACATCTTTGCCCGCAGCCTGAAGACCGGCATCACCATGACGGTGGGGGTGCTCACCCAGTCCATTGAAAGCCAGTTCTATTCGCGTGCGCTCAAGGGCATCGAGGTGGGGCTGGAGGCCAGCGGCCACTCTCCCATCATCGTGAGCGGTCACTGGAATGCCCAGACCGACGTGGCCAGCCTGAAGCTGCTGACCTCGCGCCGCGTCGATGGCGTCATCATCCTGACCAGTGACATTGCCGACGAGGACGTGCTGGACGTGGCCAAGCAACAGCCGGTGGTGATTACTGAGCGCGATCTGGAAGGGCCCAACCTGCGCTCCATCCATGTGGACCAGAAGTTCGGTGGCTATCTGGCCACCCGCCATTTGCTGGCCTTGGGGCACACCCGCATTGCCCACATTGCCGGTGTCGAGAATCGCGCCGATGCGCAAGGCCGCTACCTGGGTTATCTGGAGGCCCATGCGGAGGCCGGCGTGGAGCCGGACCCGCGCCTGCTGGTGCGCGGCAACTTTACGGACAAAGGCGGCCATGCCGCAGTGCAGCGTTTGATCGAGAGCGGGGTTTCATTCACCGCCATCTTTTGCGCCAATGACGACACCGCACTGGGCGCGCGGCTTGCTCTCTACCAGCGGGGCCTGCGGGTGCCGGAAGACGTGTCACTCGTCGGCTTTGACGACATGCCCACCTCCAGCTTCATGACCCCGCCGCTCACCAGCGTGCGCCAGCCGGTGTACGAGGTGGGCCTCTATGCGGCCCGCATGCTGCTGGACATGATGGGCTACCCCGCAGAAGCGGTGCAGTTGCCCCCGCTGGAGCTCATGGTGCGCGAGACCACCCGGAAGTGGCAGGCTTGAGGCAGGCCTGAGTCAGTAGGTCCCCAACGGCAGACGGAAAAAAAGGCCCGAGGGCCTTTTTTTGTTTAGCGCTTGCGCTGCCTGGCGATGAACGCCCGGTAGCGCAGGGCACTGTCCTTCAGGGTTCGCTGCTGGGTGGCATAGTCCACATGCACCAGTCCGAAACGTTTGTCGTATCCGCAGGCCCACTCAAAGTTGTCCATCAGGCTCCAGTAAAAGAAGCCACGCACATCCACACCCGCGTCCATGGCCTCGAGCAGCGCCTTCAAGTGGGTCTGCATATAGGCTTGGCGGCCCGGGTCGTTCACGCGGCCATCGACCACCTTGTCGGCCTCCGCAAATCCGTTTTCCGTGATGTAAATGGGAGGCAGGGTGTAGTCGCGGTGAATGCCTTGCAGCAGGTCCGAGAGGCCCTGCGCGTAGTTTTCCCAGCCCATGTCGGACACGCCATCCTTGTTTGGCGCGGGCACCGGTGGTGTGCTGGTGCTGGCCCAGATGCGGGTGTAGTAATTGATACCCAGAAAATCCAAGGGCTGGGCAATGATGTCGAAGTCACCGTCCTCGATGTTGTCGGGTTGCGCCAGCTCAGGGCCTTGGGGGTAAGCCTTGTTGAAGATGGGGTCCATGTACCACCGCACAAAGCGGTCGTACTCGCGCTGGGCGCGGGCCTGGTCTGCCGGGCTGTCGGTGGCCGCCGTGGTGGGCGACTGGTTCAGCACAATCCCCAACGGCGCTTTCACGCCTACAGCGCGCATGGCCTGCAGAGCAAGCCCGTGCGAGAGCAGCAGGTTGTGCGAGACGCGCAGCATGGCCGGCACATCTTTCTTACCAGGGGCAAACACGCCTTGGTCGTAACCCAGGGTGGCGGTGCACCAGGGTTCGTTGTGGGTGGCAATGCTGGCTACGCGGTCGCCCAGGAGTTTGCCCATGCGCTGGGCGTAGTCGGCAAAACGGTAGGCGGTGTCGCGGGCTTCCCAGCCCTGTTGCAAGTCCTGCAAGCCTTGGGGCAGGTCCCAGTGGTAGAGGGTGGCAAACGGGGCGATGCCGCGCTTCAACAAGCCGTCTACCAGGCGCTCATAGAAGTCCAGTCCTTTTTCGTTCCAGGCGCCATAGCCCAGAGGCTGCACGCGGGACCAGGCGATCGAGAAGCGGTAGCTGTCCACGCCCAGGCTTTGGATCATGTCGAGGTCGGACTCGAGGCGGTTGTAGTGGTCGCAGGCCACATCACCGGTATCACCGTTCACCACCTTGCCGGGTGTTTTGGAAAAGGTGTCCCAGATGGAGGGTGCGCGCCCGTCCTGGGCGGCAGCGCCCTCAATCTGGTAAGAGCTGGTGGCGACGCCCCAGCGGAAATCGGAAGGAAAAGGGGGCAGGGGGAATGTCTCGGGAGCGGTCACGGGGTGTCCTTGCATTATTCTCATTTGAAATCGTTTTCAGGTGCGAATTTTACGGGTGAAATCGACCCTGTCAAACCGGCCGCACAGGCTACCATGGGCCATTCCATGCACTGAAGCCGGTATGACCCTTCCCAACACTCCCCAAGGCGCACTTTCCCACCTCAAAGTTCTGGACCTCTCCCGGGTGCTGGCGGGCCCTTGGTGCACCCAGATGCTGGCCGATATGGGGGCGGATGTCGTCAAGGTGGAGCGACCTGTCGCCGGCGACGACACCCGCCATTGGGGCCCGCCCTTCATGCCGGGGGCGGATGGCAGGCCCACGCAAGATGCAACCTACTTCACCGCCTGCAACCGGAACAAGCGCTCCATCACCATCGACATGGCGAAGGAAGAGGGACAGGCGTTAATCCGTCAGATGGCAGTCCGGAGCGACATCCTGGTGGAAAACTTCAAGGTGGGTGGCCTCGCCCACTACGGCTTGGATTACGCCAGCCTCAAGGCTCTGAACCCCCGCTTGATTTACTGCTCCATCACCGGTTTCGGTCAGACCGGGCCCTACGCCGAACGGGCGGGTTACGACCTGATGATCCAGGCCATGAGCGGCATGATGAGCATCACCGGCAGGGCCGATGGTGAGCCCGGTGGCGGCCCACAGCGTGCGGGCGTGGCCATTACCGATGTGTTTACCGGCATCTATGCCACCAGCGCCATCCTCGCGGCAGTGGAAATGCGCCACCGCACCGGCGAAGGCCAGCACATCGACATGGCGCTGCTGGATGTGGGCATGGCTATTCTCGCCAACCAGGCAGCCGGTTTCATCAACACCGGTGCCGAGCCCCAGCGCATGGGCAACGCCCACCCCAGCCTGGTGCCTTATCAGGACTTCCCCACGCTGGACGGAGCCATGCTGCTGGCCATTGGCAACGATGGCCAGTTTGCCCGCTTCTGCCAGGCCGCTGGCCGCCCCGAGTGGGCGCAGGATCCGCGTTTCACCACCAACACCCGCCGGGTTGAAAACCGCTCCACGCTGATCCCGCTGATGATGGAGGTCACCCGCACCCGCAGCACCGATGCGTGGATTGCCTTGCTGGAAGACAAGGCCGTACCTTGCGGGCCCATCAACACGCTCGCACGCGCCTTTGCGGACCCCCAAGTACAAGCCCGGAGTTTGGTGCAAAATCAACCCGTGGCGCGCGTGGAATATGCGCGAGCAGCTCCTGAAACCATAGCAAATGCAAGTTACGAAAGCATCCGTACCGTTGCCAGTCCGATCCGCCTGTCGGCGGCCCCCGTGCAGTTGCGCTACCCGCCGCCCGCTTTGGGCGAACACACGCAGGTGGTGCTGACAGAGCTGGGGCTTGATGCAGGTCAAATACAAGACCTGCAGGCCCGTGGCATCGTGTAGCCTGCGCGCCGGTTACAGTGGCGCGGTGAAACTGCCGATAACAACACGTCGTGGAGTAACAATGCAACATCGTCGCCAATGGCTGTCTTTCGCAGCCGCCACCCTGGCTCTAGCAGCCGCAACCCCCTCACTCGCGCAGGAAGCTCCGGTCTACCGCTTTTCCCCGGTGAACCAGTACGGCCTGGAGCTCACCGCCCGCTACTGGAACCCCATCATTGAATACATCACTGCCAAGAGCGGCGTGAAACTGCAGCTCAAAATCGGCCGCACTTCGGCGGACACCACGGCCTATGTGCTTGCCAATGAAGTGGAGTTTGTGTTTTCCAACCACCTGTTCAGCCCCGACCGCGACCACCTTGGCTGGAAGGTTTTCGGCCGCCGGCAAACGCCGCCCATCCACAGCCAGATCGTGGTTCTGGCGGATTCGCCTTATCAGAAGCTGGAGCAACTCGCCAACCAATCGGTGGCCTTCCCCGGCCCGGAGGCCTTGGTAGCCTACAAGTTCAGTTACGCCCAACTGCTGAACCGCAACATTCCGGTCGAGGTGGTGTTCGGCGGCAACATGGACGGGGCCTTTGCGCAGTTGGCCAGTGGCCGTGTCAAAGCGGTAGGCGCCAACTCCCAGCTGACCGAAGGTTGGGTCAAGCGGGAGGGCAAGAAGATACGTGTGCTCTGGCAGTCTGATCCCTTGTATGACCTGGCCCTCATGGCCTCCAAGAATGTGCCCGAGAAAGACCTGAAGGCGGTGGCCAAGGCCTTTGCCGACATGGGCAAAGACGTGCAGGGTGTGAAGATCCTTGCGGCCTCGGGCAATCTGGTCGGTCTGTTGCCCGATGCCAGCTTTGTGGCGTCTAATGGCAGCGAATACGTCAGTTATCGCAACTTCTACAAAACGGCTCCTCCCAACCTGCGCTGATCGTCCCCTTCAGGGCCTCCAGAAAACTGCTTCTCACCCATGCCTGCACGACTTCTGGACCGCATCACCCCCGCCACCCTGACCAATCGCGTCTTCGCGATTTACACCGCCACCCTTCTGCTGTTCGTGGCGGGCGGATTGGCGGCTTTTATCAGCTACGAGTTCCGCAAGCAGATCGAGGAAACGCAAGCTTCTTCCGTCATGCTGATCGAAGTAGTGGCGCAGTCTGTGCAAGACAGTGTGGTGATCGGCGATTACGACACCGTCAAACGCATTCTCGAAAAAGGCGTGCAGGGTTCCGCCTTTGCCAGCGCCATGTTCAAGGACACCAGCGGCGCTATTGTTTTGGCCAAAAGCAAGGCCCCAGCCGACGGACACCCCCCGAAATTCATCTCCAACTGGGTGAAGTTGCGCCTGGACGATGTGAACCGGCCTGTCTCCGTCGGCGGTAAAGACTACGGCTTGCTCCGCCTAGAGTTCGACGCCGATCTCGTGGCTGAAGATTTGTGGTCTATCAGCGTGCTGGTGCTGGGTGTGGGGCTGGCCAGCCTGGTCGTAGGCCTGCTACTGATCCGCTGGGCATTGAACCATTGGCTGGGAGGGCTCCAGAAACTGCGTGAAGTCGTACAGACTTTGGGCACCGGAAGTGGTGAAACCGAGAAGCTCGTGATCGAGGGGGCCCCTGCCGAAATCCAGAGTCTGGTGGCCATGTTCAACCAGACCGCCGTGCTGGTGCGCGAGCGTGAGGGCAGCCGCGCAGCGCTGGAGCAAGCCAAACTGGCTGCTGAAAAAGCCCGCCACACGGCGGAGCAGGCGAGCCTGGCCAAGAGCCAGTTTCTGGCCAACATGAGCCACGAATTGCGCACGCCCATGAACGCTATTCTGGGCATGCTGCAGTTGCTGGAAGGCACCGAGCTCACCGACAAACAGCGTAGCTACACCCACAACACCGCCAGCGCCGCCCGATCCCTGCTGAGCCTGCTCAACGACATTCTGGATTTCTCCAAGGTCGAGGCCGGCAAGATGACACTGGACCCGCGCCCCTTCCGCACTGACCAGCTGCTACGCGACCTGTCCGTCATTCTTTCTGCGAATGTGGGCGCCAAGACCATTGAGGTCTTGTTTGATGTGGGTACTGACGTGCCCAATGCCCTGGTGGGCGACGACATGCGCTTGCAGCAAGTGCTGATCAACCTCGGTGGTAATGCCGTCAAGTTCACTGAACGGGGTGAGGTGGTGATCCGCCTGCGCCTCAAAGCTACCAATGGTGCCAAAGCGTTTGTGGAGTTCGCCGTATCTGACACGGGCATCGGCATCGCGAGCGAAAACCAGGCCCACATCTTCAGCGGCTTCTCCCAGGCTGAAGCATCCACGACCCGCCGCTTCGGTGGCACCGGCCTGGGGCTGGCGATCTGCCAGCGCCTGGTGGGCTTGATGGGCGGCACCCTCGAAGTGGACAGCGTGCCGGGCGAGGGCAGCAACTTTCACTTTACCGTTCCCCTGCAGATCGCTCCGTCTGCAGCTGTAGGGCCGGCAGCGATGGTGCAGCGCCACCCCTTGGCAGCCCAGAAGGCGCTGGTGGTGGACGACAACCCGGTCGCCCGCGCGCTTTTGGCCACCATGACCCGCTCGCTGGGCTGGGACGTGGATGTGGCAGAGGGCGGCCCGCAAGCGCTGGAGCGTGTGCAGGCTGCACAGAGCGGCGGCAAGCCTTACCAGGTGATTTTCATGGACTGGCGCATGCCCGATTGGGACGGTTGGGAGACCACCCGTCGCATCCGTGCCGCGATGCCGGGGGGCGACACGCTGATCCTGATGGTGAGCGCCAACGGCCGCGCCATGATGGCAGAGCGCACTGCGGACGAGCAGGCTTTGCTGAATGGCTTTCTGGTCAAGCCGGTGACGGCCTCCATGCTGCTGGACGCGGTCATGGATGCGCAGGCGGCGAGCGCCAAGGCCGCCACCGGCGTCAACCCTGCCGCCCCGCAAGCGGTCAACAAACCCAAGCGTCTGGACGGCATGCGCTTGTTGGTGGTGGAAGACAACAAGATCAACCAGCTGGTGGCCAAGGGCCTGCTCAAGCAGGAAGGCGCCGAGGTCACTCTGGCCGACAACGGGCAGCTCGCTGTGGAACTGCTCACCGCCCAACCCGACGCCTTTGAGGCCGTGTTGATGGATGTGCAAATGCCGGTGATGGATGGCTACGAAGCTACCCGTGCCCTGCGCACCATGCCCGTGTTTGCTAACCTGCCCGTGATCGCCATGACGGCCAATGCCATGGCCTCAGACCGAGAGGCCTGCCTGGCCGCCGGCATGAACGACCACGTGGGCAAACCCTTCGAGATTGACCACCTGGTGCGCACCCTGCTGCACTTCACCGGGCGGCCCGCGCTTTAAGCCGGCTTGCCCAGTTCTTCCCAGCGCTCCAGCGCCGCCATCAACGCTTCGTCGATCTCTGCATTGCGCGCGCTCAAGGCGAGTGCGCGGGCGTTGTCTTTGGCGAATAGGCTGCCGTCGGCCAGCGCATCGGCAATGTCTTTTTGCTCGGCTTCCAGGGCCGCGATAGCGGCAGGCAGTCCATCGAGCTCGCGCTGCTCCTTGAAGCTCAGCTTGCGGGCCTTGGCAGGTGCCGGGGCTGCAGGCGCAGTGGCGCTGACCTTGGCAGTGGCCTGCTCCTGTTTTTGTAGCTGCTCGCGCTCGTAGTTGAAGGGCTTGGCCGTGGTTTTCCCTTGCGCGGCAGCAATGTCGTTGGCGCGCTTGGTCTGTATCAGCCAATCGCTCACGCCGCCTTCGTACTCGCGCCACTTGGCATCACCTTCGTAGGCAATAGTGCTCGTGACCACGTTGTCCAGAAAGGTCCGGTCATGGCTGACGAGGAACACGGTGCCGTCGTAGCTTTGCAGCAGGTCTTCCAGCAGCTCCAGGGTGTCGATGTCCAGGTCGTTGGTGGGTTCGTCCAGCACCAGCACGTTGGCCGGGCGGGCAAACAGGCGCGCCAGCAGCAAGCGGTTGCGCTCGCCACCCGACAAGGACCGCACCGGTGAGGTGGCGCGGGCCGGTGAGAACAAAAAGTCGCCCAGGTAGCTCTTGACGTGCTTGCGCTGGTTACCGATCTCGATCCACTCCGAGCCGGGGCTGATGAAGTCTTCCAGCGTCGCATCCAGGTCCAGTGCATTGCGCATCTGGTCGAAGTAGGCCACCGTGACGTTGGCACCCAGGCGCACCGTGCCCCACGGGCTGTGGCCGGGTTCAGGCTTGGGCGCATTGGCCGGTGCCGGGTCGGGTTGGTGCTCGCCCAATATGAGCTTCAGCAAGGTGGTCTTGCCCGCGCCGTTCGGACCCAGCAGGCCGATCTTGTCGCCGCGCAGAATGGTGGCGGTGAAGTCCTTCACGATCATGCGGTCGCCGAAGGTCTTGCTCACATGCACCATCTCGGACACCAGCTTGCCGCTTTTGTCGCCGCTGTTGACGTCCATGTTCACGCTGCCCACTACTTCGCGGCGGGCTTCACGGGTGGCGCGCAGCTCTTGCAGGCGGTTGATGCGGGCGGTGGCACGGGTGCGGCGCGCTTCCACGCCCTTGCGGATCCAAACCTCTTCCTGGGCCAGCAGCTTGTCGGCCTTGGCGTTGATGACCGCCTCTTGCGCGAGTTGCTCTTCCTTTTGGGTCAGGTAGGCGGCGAAGTTGCCGGGGTAGCTCATCAGCTTGCCGCGGTCCAGCTCGACGATGCGGGTGGCCACGTTGTCCAGGAAAGAGCGGTCGTGGGTGATGGTGATGATGGAGCCCTTGAATTCCTTGAGCAGGCCTTCCAGCCATTCAATCGAGTCCAGGTCCAGGTGGTTGGTAGGTTCGTCCAGCAACAGCACATCAGGCTGGGCGACCAGCGCCTGGGCCAGGGCCACGCGCTTTTTGGTACCGCCGGAGAGTGAGTTGACGATAGCCTCGGGGTTCAGGTGCAGGCGTTGCAGGGTCTCGTTGA
This sequence comes from Curvibacter sp. Hmag1.1, assembly GCF_059769165.1. Lineage (NCBI taxonomy): Bacteria > Pseudomonadati > Pseudomonadota > Betaproteobacteria > Burkholderiales > Comamonadaceae > Curvibacter > Curvibacter sp. Hmag1.1. The sequence goes on along the minus strand of NZ_JBMBGX010000002.1, from coordinate 1,876,205 downwards.
CCCGCTGCTCCCAGTTCCAGCCGTCCAGCGTTTCGATCTCGCTTTGCATGGCGTCCAGATCGCCTTCGCCCGCGCAATATTGCTCAATCAGGCCGATAACGCGCTCCAGACCTGCGCGAACAGCTACGAAAATCGTAGCGTCTGCATCGAGTTGCGGCTCTTGTGCCACATAGGAAATGCGGGTGCCGGTCTGTACTTGCAGGGTACCGTCGTCAGGTTTCTCCATACCGCCCAGAATTTTGAGCATGGAAGACTTGCCGGCGCCGTTGCGGCCGATGAGGCCGACGCGCTCCTGCGTTTCGAGGGAGAAATCAGCGTGGTCGAGGAGAGGGACGTGCCCGAATGCCAGCTGGGCGTCAAGAAGAGTAATAAGTGCCATGTGGGCCCGATTATCCCAGCATGGATGTGACAAGCGCCTTGAGGACTCCGATGGCGCTGGCGCGCCGGGGTCAAATCACCCGGTTGCGACCCCGCTGCTTGGCGAGGTAGAGCGCCTTGTCGGCCTCGGTGTAGAGGCTGTCGAACTCCCGACTTTCTTCGGCGGTGGTGCCCGAGAGGCCGATGCTGGCGGTCACTGCGATGCGCTTGCCTTCCCAGCGAATGTCGCTGACTTCCAGCCGCTGTCGGATTTTTTCAGCGATTTTGCGGCTGGCCTCCGCGGTGGTGTGGGGCAGCAGGACGATAAATTCTTCGCCACCCAGGCGGCCCACCAGGTCGGTGCTGCGCACCGAGTTCACCATGGTCTGCGCCACATGCCGCAGTACAACGTCACCTGCAGGATGGCCCCAGGTGTCATTGATGCGCTTGAAATGGTCCAGGTCCAGCAGAAGGATGGTGGTGGCGCTGCCTTGCCGTTTGGCGCGTTTAAGCTCGTTGGTGCTGAGCTCCACAAACGTGTTGCGGTTGAACAGCCCGGTCAGGCCGTCCTGGCGGGTGAGCCGCTCCAGCTCGCGCTGTTTGAGCTGCAATTCGGTGTGGGCCTTCTCTAACTGATGCTTTTGTACCGCAATAGTGGTGAATTTGCGCCACATCAGCACCGACAGGCAGAACCCGATCACGCACACAGCCAAGCCATTGATGCGGTTGGACAGCAGCATCTCCGGGTTGTGCTGCGTCATGCCGATCAGGGTACTGAACAGCACAAAGGCCACACCAAACAAGGCGGCTGCCACATGGGGGCGCAGGTAGATCGTGAGGCTGGTCACGATACAGGCGATGAAAAACGGGGTAATGGCCGGGGTAACCCATTGGTCGATGGCAGTGATCAGCATGGCAAAGACTATGCACACCGCCATGGCCAGAACCGGCAACCAGCGTCCCGACCAGGACCGGTGACGGTGCTCCAGCGGGCGACAGGCCCAGGCGCACAAGGCAAAGGCCGCCCCCATGCCGGTGTGGGTCAAAAGCTGCCAGAGTTTCCATCGGTAGGCAGGGTCGTCGTCCGGGGCGCTCAGGGCCATCCAGAGAAACAGCACCGCAAAAAAACCATTCAGTGCCGCTGCCAACGGGCTGAGCAATCGGGTGCGCTGCAAATTGCTGGCGTGTGCCTCATCGAGTACCAGTGCGTACTCGGAGTTCCAGCGCTCCATCGTGTGGCGCAATTCGCGGACGGTATAGGTGTTCATGCTCAGGCGAAGCACTGTAGCAGAGCAAGCGCTTATTGCAGCAAACCATTGCATGCTGGGGCAGAATGCCTGCAAACCCATGCGGCTTTAGTGCCTCAGCTCAAGGATGCTTATGTCGACTCCCATCATCCCCCGTGCCCACGATTTGGGTGGCGGCTTCACCGTTCGGCGTGTCTTGCCTTCGGTACAGCGCCAGGCCATTGGACCTTTTGTGTTTTTTGACCACTTCGGCCCGGTGACTGCCCACCCGAGAGACAACCATGACGTGCGCCCGCACCCCCATATCGGGCTGGCGACGGTGACCTATCTGTTTGAAGGCGCCATGATGCACCGCGACTCGACCGGGGTGGTGCAACGCATAGAGCCCGGCGCCATCAACTGGATGACCGCGGGCCGTGGCATCGTGCACTCCGAGCGCACCCCCGATGACCTGCGGGACGTGAGCCGCAATAGCCACGGCTTTCAGCTCTGGGCCGCGCTCCCGGCGGAGCACGAAGAAGATGCGCCCGCCTTTTCCCACACCCCTGCAAGCGCCATTCCGGTCGTGACCCTGCCGGGCGCCACCGTTCGCGTGCTGGTGGGCAGCGCGTTCGGGGTGAGTTCACCGGTTGCGACTCTTTCGCCTACTTTGTATCTGGCGATCGAGTTGGAGGCCGGTGCTTCGGTCACGGTGCCTGCCGCCGCCGTGGAGCGGGGTATTTACAGCGTGGACGTGGACGTGTCAGTAGACGGCGCATTGCTGCCTAGCGGGCAGATGCTGGTGTTGGAGGAAGGCTCGGAGCCGGTCATCTATGCTGCGCAAGCCACACGCCTGATGGTGCTGGGCGGTGCGCCACTGGGGCACCGCTTCATGGTCTGGAACTTCGTGTCCAGCCGCAAAGAACGCATTTTGCAGGCCCAGGACGATTGGGAGGCGCAGCGCTTCCCTACTGTGCCGGGCGAGACGGAGTTCATCCCATTGCCGGTGCGGCGTCCCTGACTTTCGCACTGTCTTCGGCAGCACGGCGCATGGCGTGCGCGGCAATGTCGAGTGAGCGCAGGCGCAAGGCGGGGTCATAGATGTCGCAGACCAGCATCAGCTCGTCGGCATGAGTGGCGTCTGCCATCGCCAGCAGGCCTTGCTCAACGGTGTCCGGTCCGCCGATCACGGATTCACCGAGAAAGTCCTGGATGGCGGCCCGCGCATCGGGCGGGCACTGTTGCAGGAATTGCGGCATGGGCGGAGGCAGGGCCCCGCGTTGCCCGGTCAGGATGCCCAACACTCGCTGGTAAATGCTGCTGGCGAGCAGCTCGGCCTCTTCGTCCGTTTCCGCCGCGACCAGCGGCACCCCCACCATCACATGTGGTTTGGCCAGTGAGGCTGACGGTTTGAACAGGCTGCGGTACATCGCAATCGCCTGGTGCAGATAGCGTGGTGCGAAGTGGGATGCGAACGCATAAGGCAGCCCCAAGTGGCCGGCCAGTTGGGCCGAATACAGGCTGGAGCCCAGCAGCCAGATGGGTACCTGCGTGCCCGCACCGGGCATGGCGACCAACCTTTGCCCCGGTTGCAGGGGCGCCAGAAGCGCTTGCAGCTCGGCCACGTCGCGCGGGAAATCGTCTTCGTGTTCGACTTTGTTGCGGCGCAGGGCGCGCATGGTGGCTTGGTCTGTACCGGGGGCCCGGCCCAGGCCGAGGTCGATGCGACCCGGGTACAGCTCCGCCAAGGTGCCAAACGCTTCAGCCACGACCAGCGGCGCATGGTTGGGCAGCATGATGCCGCCTGACCCGACCCGGATGCGATCGGTGCCGCCTGCAATATGGCCCACCAGTACAGCGGTGGCAGAACTGGCGATCCCCGGCATGTTGTGGTGCTCCGCCAGCCAGTAGCGCTCGAAACCCAGCGCCTCCGCATGCTGCGCTGTGCGCAAAGCGATTTGCAAGGCCTGCCCCACCGTGCCGCCTTCGCGGACGGCAACCAGATCAAGCATGGAGAGGCGGGGGAGGTGGTGTGTGGGCATGGGGAGATTGTCGCGAATGCGGTTTACCCCTGTCGGGGGTAGTTCGATTGCGGGTGCTGGCACAGAACTTTGTTACCAAAAGGCATTAGATTTAGTCCATATGGACTATTGGTGCAATGCAGCATAGGGTTAATACTAGGTCTGTCACACATTCAATTAGGGGGTTTTATGAAGCTCAAATCACTGATCCTCGTCGCAATCACCGCCGTTCCGACATGGGCGGTGCATGCTGCCGGGCCTGAATTGCTGGCTGCCACAGAAACCGACGGCAGCTCTGCCGCCTTGCTCTTGGTCGGCTTGGGCTTGATGGCCACCATTGCCCGCCGTCGCTTCAAGTAAAGCGCCACACGGCTCCTTGAGGAGCCTTCCAACAAAAAGGGCTTGTCTGGTGACAAGCCCTTTTTCGTTGATGCAGCAGTCGGAGAGACTGGGTGACAGACCAAGCCGCCACCCGTTGAAGTCTTAGCGGCTGCTCGGGAAGCTGAACACTGCCCCCTCACGCACGCCGGCACTCGGCCAGCGTTGGGTGATGGTCTTGCGCTTGGTATAGAAGCGCACCGCGTCCGGTCCGTAGGCGTGCAGGTCGCCGAACAGGCTGCGCTTCCAACCGCCGAAGGAGTGGTAGGCCACGGGCACGGGCAGCGGTACGTTCACACCCACCATGCCGACCAAGATGTTGTCGGTGAAGTAACGGGCCGCTTCGCCATCGCGGGTGAAGATGCAGGTGCCGTTGCCGTACTCGTGGGCATCGATCATGTCCATGGCCTCTTGCAAGGTTTTGACGCGCACCACACCCAGCACGGGGCCGAAGATTTCTTCCTGGTAAATCACCATGCCGGGTTTGACGTTGTCAAACAGGCAAGGGCCGAGGTAGTAGCCGTCTTCATGGCCGGCGACCTTCAGCCCGCGGCCGTCCACCACCAGGGTGGCGCCTTCCTTCACACCTTGTTCCACATAGCCCTTCACCTTTTCAAAGTGCGGCTTGGTCACCAGCGGGCCCATGTCCATGCCGGGGGCTGTGCCGGGGCCGACCTTCATCTTGGCGATCTCTGCTTTCAGTCCTGCAATCACCGCGTCGGCGGTTGCGTCACCCACCGCCACCACCAGCGGGATGGCCATGCAGCGCTCGCCGCAGGAGCCATAGGCCGCACCCATGAGCGCACTCACGGCGTTGGCGACGTCGGCATCGGGCATGACCACTGCGTGGTTCTTCGCGCCGCCTAGGGCCTGCACGCGCTTGCCGTGCTTGCAGCCTTCGGCGTAGATGTATTCGGCAATCGGGGTGGAGCCCACAAAGCTCACCGCCTTCACGCGCGGGTCGCGCAAGAGCGTGTCCACGGCTTCTTTGTCGCCGTTGACCACGTTAAGCACGCCGGGTGGCAGGCCGGCTTCCAGCGCCAGCTCGGCCACACGCAGGGTGGAGCTGGGGTCGCGCTCGGAGGGCTTGAGCACAAAGGTGTTGCCGCAGGCGACCGCCATAGGCCACATCCACAAAGGCACCATGGCCGGAAAGTTAAAGGGCGTGATGCCAGCAGTGACGCCCAGCGCCTGGAACTCGGACCAGCTGTCGATAGCGGGCCCCACGTTTTTGCTGTGCTCGCCTTTGAGCAGCTCGGGCGCGTAAGACGCGTATTCCACGTTTTCAATGCCGCGCTGCAGTTCGCCCAAGGCGTCGGAAAGCACCTTGCCATGTTCGGCGGTGATGAGGGCGCAGAGTTCTTCAGCGTGCTTTTCCAGCAAGACTTTCAGGTTGCTCATCACGCGGGCGCGCTTGAGCGGGGGCGTGTTGCGCCAGCCGGGGAATGCGGCTTGCGCGTTGGCAATGGCTTCTTCTACCGTGGCTTTGGGGGCCAGCAGCACCCGCTTCTCGGCTTTGCCGGTGGCGGGGTTGAAGACGTCTTGCGCGCGATCGCCAGTGGTGATGATCTTGCCGCCGATGAGGTGGCCGACTGTGGGGAGTTGGGACATGGAAGGATTTAAGAGTCAAAAGGGCTGCTGGCGCACGACAAATGTGCGCGAGCAGCTATAAAAAGAATAGCGAGTGGGTGTTTCGCTTCAGGCGGTTGCGTTGATGGCTTCGCCCAAGGCGTTGACCAAGCTGTCGATTTCGGCCTCGGTGGTGATGAAGGGGGGAGCTAGCGCAATGCAGTCACCGGCGTAGCGCACATAGAAGCCCTTGTCCAGGCAGCGCATGGCCACCTCGTAAGGGCGCTTGGCGGGCTCGCCCGGCACGGCAGCCAGGGTGAAGCCGGCCGACAGACCGAGGTTGCGGATGTCGGTGATGTGCTTGGCTCCGCGCAGGCTGTGCACCGCTTTCTCGAAGTAAGGCGCTAGAGCCGCAACGCGCTCCACCATGTTTTCCTTGACCAGAATGTCCAGCGCCGCAATGCCGGCGGCGCAGGCCACGGGGTGGGCGGAGTAGGTGTAGCCGTGGGGGAATTCCAGCATGTAGTCGGGGCCGCCGGCTGCCATGAAGGTGTCGTAAATCTCCTTCTTGGCCACCACCACGCCCAGAGGCTGGGCGCCATTGGTGATTTGCTTGGCGGCGTTCAGGATGTCCGGTACCACGCCGAAATAGCCTGCGCCGGTGTAAGCGCCCAGGCGGCCGAAACCGGTGATCACTTCATCAAAAATCAGCAGGATGTTGTTCTGGGTGCAGATCTCGCGCAGGCGCTGCAGGTAGCCCACGGGCGGCACCACCACACCGGCCGAGCCGGACATGGGCTCCACGATCACCGCGGCAATGTTGGACGCGTCGTGCAGTGCAATCAGGCGCAGCAGCTCGTCGGCCATATCGCCGCCTTTCTCAGGCAGACCTTTGCTGAACGCGTTGGAGGCCAGCTGGGTGTGTGCCAGATGATCGGCCTCAATGCCTTGGCCGAAGGTCTTGCGGTTGGCAGGCAGGCCGCCGACCGAAATGCCGCCGAAGTTCACGCCGTGGTAACCCTTCTCGCGGCCGATCAGGCGGGTTTTGGTGCCCATGCCCTTGGCGCGCCAGTAAGCGCGGGCCATTTTGAGTGCCGTATCGGCCGACTCGGAGCCGGAGCCGGTGTAGAACACGTGATCCAGGCCTTGGGGCATGAGCTCGACAATCTTGTTGGATAACTCAAACGACAGCGGGTGGCCGAACTGGAACGCGGGCGAAAAGTCCAGGGTGCCGATTTGTTTGCTCACCGCCTCGGTAATCTCGCGGCGGCCGTGGCCCAGGCCCGCGCACCAGAGGCCGGAGAGGCCGTCAAAAATCTTTTTGCCGTTGGAGTCGGTGAAGTAGGCGCCTTGGGCACTCACCATCATGCGCGGGTTGGCTTTGAAATCGCGGTTGCCGGTAAAGGCCATCCAGTGCGATTCCATCCATTCGCGGGACATGGGGAAGGTGGATGTGCTGGTTACTGCCTCGCCAGTGGCGGTGCTGCTGGTGTCATTGAGCTTCATGGGAACTCCAGTGGGTGGGGTTGGTAGGCCTTATGGGGCGATGGTGCATTGTGGGTGGCTCTGTTACTCTTATAAAGTCACAAATAGCACTATTTACTTCGCAAACTATGAAAGTAAATGCACCAACAAAAGCCAAAGCCGTTCTCGGCCAGATCAGCGATATGGATTTGCGCTTGCTGCGCGTCTTCAAGGCGGTGGTCGATTGCGGTGGCATGGCCGCGGCCGAGCTGGAGCTCAACATCGGCACGTCCACGGTGAGCCGCCACATCAAAGATCTGGAAACCCGCCTCGGCCTGACGCTGTGCCGGCGTGGCAGGGCCGGTTTTGCGCTCACCGCCGAGGGCGAAAAAATCTATGCCCAGACCACACAGTTGCTGGCTGCGACTGACGCGTTCCGCAGCAGCGTGGACGAAATCCACCAACGCATGGGCGGGCAACTGCAGGTGGCGGTGTTCGACAAAACCGCCAGCAACCCGGCGAGCCACATTGCCGAAGCCATCGCTCACTTTCATGCAGAAGCCCCCGACGTGGGGCTGAACCTGCATGTGGCCACCCTCACTGCCATCGAGCGCGGGGTGTTGGACGGGCAGTTCCATGTGGGCATCATCCCCGGTCATCGCGCGTCGGATGTGTTGGACTACACGGCGCTGTTTGACGAGCACATGCTGCTGTACTGCGGCACTCGCCATGCGCTGTGGAACGCGGATCAGAGCGCCCTGAACTGGGAGACTTTGCCCGGCCACGAGTTTGCGGGGCTGGGCTACCACTCGCCCAACATGGAGCTGAGCCAGCGCATGCGCCTGCCGCGCCGCGCCACGGGGTTTGACCAGGAGTCGATCGCGACGCTGATCCTCTCAGGCCAGTTTCTGGGGTTTTTGCCCGATCACTACGCCGAGAGCTTTGTACGCCGTGGGCTGATGCAAGCCGTGCGACCTGATCTGCTGAGCTATGCCTGCCAGTTCTTTGCCATCACGCGCAAGTCACCTCAGCCGAGCCGGGCGACGCTCGCGTTTCAGCGGTGTCTGATGGCAGCGCATGGGGGGTGAAAGAGGCGATTGAGTGCGCCCGCGTGAGGCGGGGGTATGCGCTTACGCTCGTGTCCCCCGGCCGCTGCGCGGCCTCCTCCTTGACCTCGCTTCAGCGTACACCCCCGCCCCACGCTAGAGGGTTTGCATTCGCGGCAGTAGGCCCGCCCACAAATCCGCTCAGGAGCTGGCGGGGTAGGCGCTCTGCGCAGGTCAAGGAGGAGGCCGCAAAGCGGCCGGGGGACACGGAGCGGAACGCCTACCCCGCTAGCTCCCGCCAGACACAGCGATGAGCCGTGCCCGGTATCAAGTCAAGTCAGGCCTGCTCGCCGTAAAACTTGAAGTTCATTTCGGGCTTCTTGCCGTGGATCAGCTCCGCAATCGCCTTGCCCGAGCCTGCACCATGCGTCCACCCAAGGGTACCGTGACCGGCATTGACCCACACGCCCTTGACCGGCGACTGCCCTATGTAAGGAATGTTGGTGGGGGTGGCAGGGCGCAGGCCGGTCCAGTAGTTGGGCTGGCCGCCTTGCTCTTCGGTGCGGGTGTCGCACACGCCGGGCAACACTTCTTCAATCCGGCGGGACAGCATGTGGCAGCGCGCCTTGGCCACGGGTGAATCCAATGTCAGGTCAAAGCCGCCCACCTCGATGGTGCCGGCCACGCGCAGCTCGTCGCCCAGGCGGCTGATGGCCACCTTCTTGGCGTCGTCAATCGTGGAGACCAGCGGCGCCAGCTCAGGCTTCAAGATCTTGAAGGTAGCGCTGTAGCCCTTACCGGGGTAAATCGGCAGGTTCACGCCCACGGTGCGCAAGAGCGGTGCGGTGTAGGAGCCGGTGGCGACCACCACATGATCTGCCTTCAGCACCTTGAAGGACCCGGGCACGGTTTGGCCCTTGGCGCCCGAGGAAAGTGCGCGAACAGCTACTGATTTGATAGCGCCACCGTCGGTATTGAGCTGCTCTACGCTGTACTCATACAAGAACTCGGCGCCACGGGCGGCGCACAGCTTGGCCAGCTCCTGGGTGAATACCTTGCAGTCGCCGGATTCGTCGCTGGGGGTGATGGTGCCGCCCACGATCTGGTGCGCGAACTGGCGGTAGGCCGGCTCGATCTTCAGGAACTCTTCTTTGCTGATGACCTGGCGGTTCACGCCGTACTTGCGCATCAGCGCAGCGGCGTCCCCGGCGGTGTCAAACGACTTCTGGTCGCAGTAATAGTGCGCAATGCCGCGCTCCAGGCGGTTGTATTGAATGCCGGTGCTGGCAACCACATCCTTCAAGGCGGCGTGGCTGTAAGCACCCAAAGCGACGAGCTGCTGCACATTGCGCTCAAAAGCCGCGTCGTTGCAGTTGGCCAGGAAAGACAAGCCCCAGGTGTACTGGTGCAGGCCGGGGCCGAAGGGGTTCTGGGGGCGGAACAGGAGCGGCGCCTCTTTGCTGAGCATCCACTTGAGGGCCTTGAGCGGCGCCTCTTTGTTGGCCCAAGGTTCGCAATAACTCACTGAGATTTGCGCGCCATTGGCAAAACTGGTTTCCAGGGCGGCATCGGCCTGACGCTCGACCACCGTGACTTCGTGGCCGAGTTCCAGCAAATGCCACGCTGTGCAAATGCCGATCGTGCCTGCGCCGAGAACAATAATTTTCATCCGCGCAGTGTCAGGCAAGCGGAAGCCGAGTAAAAGTAAAATTAACTGGATTGCGAAAACATTAGCAGCATTAATAAGATCACACCATGCGTACTTTCGACTCGGACGCCCTGGAATGCCTTGCCGCCATCGTGGAAGAAGGCGGCTTTGAACGCGCTGCGGTGCGCCTGTCCATCACCCAATCCGCCGTCTCGCAGCGCCTGCGCGCACTGGAGGCGCAGGTGGGAACGGTGCTGCTGGTGCGCAGCCGCCCGGTGAAAGCGACCTCGGCCGGGCGCTTGCTCATCAAGCACGCGGTGCAAATGCGCCTCTTGCGAGCCGATCTGGAAACCGACCTCAAAGACCTGGCGCCCAGCACCGGTGCTGTGCGCGAGGATGAGCGCATCTCGATTGCGGTGAATGCCGACAGCATCGCCACCTGGGCCCTGCCGGCGCTGGACCCGCTGGTGCACGCGGGATTGCCGCTGGAAATCATCACCGATGACCAGGACTTCACCCACGAATGGCTGCGTGAAGGCCAAGTGCTGGGCTGTGTGACCACCCTGAAGCAAGCGCTTCGTGGTTGCAAAGTGCAGTCTTTGGGTGCCATGCAATATGTGGCGGTGGCCAGTGCCGAGTACGCCCAGGCGCATTGCCCCCAGGGTCTGACTCCGCACAATTTCCGCAGTATTCCGTTTGTCGCCTTCAACCGCAAAGACGATCTGCCCACTGAATTTGTGAGCCGGGCACTCAACCTGCGACGGGTGTCCCTGAGCCAACGCTTCGTGCCCAGCTCTGAGGGGCAGGTGCGTGCGGTGCTGGCCGGTTGGGGTGCGAGCATCGTGCCCGAGCTGCTGGTGCAGGGGCTGTTGGAAACAGGGCAGCTGGTCAATCTGGCGCCCGACATGCGCTTGCCCGTGAGCCTGTACTGGCACTGCTGGAATCTGGACTCGGAGGTGATAGACCGGCTGACCCATGCCCTCTCGGGCGCGGCTACCCGCTTGCTGGGCACGAAAACTAAGTAGTCACAAAATGGCCTTGGTCTACACATTGCGACGTCGGAGGAATAAAATACCGGTATGAACGAACCATCCGCTGTCCAGGACGCGCCCGTGGCGCCCGTCAAAGTCTCTTTCAAAAAGCAGATGCTGCAAGCCCGGGAGGACGCCATCATCCGCTCGGTGAACCTGCTACTGGCGGAAAAAGGCTTTGAGGCCATGACGGTGGACGAGGTGGCCGCCAGCGTAGGTATCGCCAAGGCCAGTTTGTACAAGCACTTTCCCAGCAAGGAAGACCTGGCTGCTGCGGCCATGGCCCACCTGATGGGGCAGGCGCAGGCTTTTCTGGACACTTTGCCGGACGACATGTCGCCCCTGCAGCGCCTGCGCGCGGTGGTGCGCTGGACCATGGCGCTCAAGCTGGCCGGCGAGATGCCTTCCCTGCCCAGCCAGAACAGCACCTTGCGCGCCACGCTGATGGGCCACAAAGCCTACATGGACGGACTCATGGACGTGAGCGACCGTCTAGGGGCATGGATCGAAGCAGCCCAGGCGCAAGGCCTGATCAACCCCGAGCTGCCGGCCATTGCCGTGCTCTACACCCTGTACGCCCGCGCCTGTGACCCGGTGCTGGAGTTTTTGCGCATGGGTGGCCAGCACACCGATGCGCAAATCATCGATCTGGTGCTGTCCACTTGCTTTGATGGCCTGAATAGCCGCTAGCGCCCGAAGGCTGTGTGCTGGCAGCTACTTTTTTGATAGCAAAAAGCGCTAGCGGGTGAGTGACTCAAACCGCCACTCCACTGCCTGGCGCAACGTCTGGCCGGTTTGCAGCACCTGCAACCCGGGCCGGCCTTCCATGTGAAAAGCGTCAATCGGGTGGGTGACCGGTTCGAAGCAAAAATGTGCCCCTTCAGCCGGGCGGTAGAGCAGGCAGAAGCCGTCGCTCCGGCCCCGCGCCACGACGACCGGATCGCGCATGTGCAGGCGCAAGGCATGTTCCGGCCAGTCGATGTGGGCCTTGCCGCTCCAGCCGGCATAGGCGTTGTCAATCAGGCTGCCACTCACCGCCATGCCCTCGCGAGGGTCCCACCCGGCGGGAAACTGCGTGGTGAATCCGGTAGGCATGGGGTCTGCGCCACTGAGCCATACGCCTTCTACCTGTGCGTGCAAACGAGCGTGGGGGGTGCGCAAAAAGGCCGGGTGCTGTCCCAGACCATAGGGCAGGCTATCTGCACCGAGGTGCGTGACCTCCAGGAGTTGGTCCATGCCGTCATCCCGCAGGACAAAGCGCTGCAAGGCGCGGTAGTGATAGGGGTTGCCGTCGAAGTGCTTGGATTCGAGGTGCAGCTCCAGCGTGTCGTGGCGAGGCTGGCGGATCACCCAGGGCTGTAGCCAGCCGTCCCCGTGGATGGGATAGGGCTCGCCCACGCGGTTGGGGTGCATGGGGTAGTGGGTGCCGTCATGGCTGAACCCGCCTTGCCCGATGCGGTTGGACCATGGCACGAGGGGGAAAGACGCCGTCGTGTACAGGTCCGGCGCGCCGGCCCAGGGGCGCCAGATATCCATCAAGCCTTGACCCGCATCCCGCTGCCAGGCGGCCACGCTGCCCCCCAGGCCGGGTAGGAGGCCCAGGCGTTGGCCCCCGTGTTGCAGCCAATGGATGGGATGGGAAGGTGCAGAGAGGGAGTTCATGGACAGGGTGCAGTTGGGTGGTGGTCAATGGCCGGCCATGCGGCAGGGCTGGCGCATGCTAGTCCCGCGGCCCTGCAAAAGAAAATCACAATTCAGGCCTGTGACATTGCAATATTGCAATGAATAAAACAATTGCCCACATTTAGTCCGCTGGGCAAACTAAATAAAAAACCCTAATAAAAACAATAATCTAGGGTAAACCTGAATTATTCGATTGATATCTGAATCATCTAAAACACTATTAGATCGATATCTTTTCGACTCATATGATGACACTCACTCCTCCCGACAAAGGCCGCTTTGAAAACGTTGCCGGGTTGAAAGGGGAGGCCAAGTGGTCGAACGCGGGAGGCTGCTTTGAAACCCATTTCCCGCATCTACAACGAAAGAGGAGACATCATGAACAACAATCGTCGGACCGTACTGGCTTCCGCCCTGGCAGCATCCATTGCAGTGGCTGCGCCCATGACCGCATTTGCCCAAAAGAAGATCGTTATGGGCTTCAGCCAGATCGGTGCAGAAAGTGAATGGCGCACCGCCAACACCAACTCCATGAAATCTGCCGCGGCCGCAGCGGGCATTGAACTCAAGTTCTCGGATGCGCAGCAGAAGCAGGAAAACCAGATCAAGGCCTTGCGCTCCTTCATCGCCCAAAAGGTGGATGTGATTGCACTGACCCCCGTGGTCGAGTCCGGCTGGGACACGGTGCTCAAAGAGATCAAGGATGCCAAGATTCCCCTGATCCTGATGGACCGTTCGGTGGACTCCAAAGACACCTCCCTGTACGCAACCCACATCGGCTTTGACTTTGTGAAGCAAGGCGAGATGGCGGGCCAGTGGCTGGCCGACAAAGCCAAGACCATGAAGGGCGACATCAATGTGGTGGAGCTGCAAGGCACCGTGGGTTCCGCTCCTGCCATTGACCGCAAAAAAGGTTTTGAAACGGCCATCAAGGGCAACCCCAACATCAAGATTATTCGCTCCCAGACCGGTGACTTCACCCGCGCCAAGGGCAAGGAAGTTATGGAAGCTTTCCTGAAGGCTGAGGGCAAGAAGATCAATGTGCTCTACGCACACAACGACGACATGGCGATCGGTGCCATCCAGGCCATTGAGGAAGCCGGCCTCAAGCCCGCCAAGGACATCCTGGTGATCTCGGTGGACGGTGTGAAGGGTGCGTTTGAGGCCATGATTGCCGGCAAGTTGAACGTCAGCGTGGAATGCAGCCCGCTGCTCGGCCCGCTGGTCATGTCCACCGCCAAAGACATCGTGGCCGGCAAAACTGTGGCACGCCGCATCATCGGCAAAGACGGTGTGTACCCCATGGAAACTGCGGCCAAAGAGTTCCCCAGCCGCCAGTACTGATCTCCCCTTAGTTCGCTTCGGTCATTCGTTTTGGCCTGCGGCTTCGGCTGCAGGCCTTTTTTCACGTAGAACATGACACACACACCACCAACGGCGCAGGCTGTGGCACCGGTGCTGGAGCTTTCCGGCATTGCGAAGCAGTTCGGACCCGTGCGGGCGCTCTCAGGCGTGGGACTGCGGCTGTATGCCGGTGAAGTCCATGCGCTGATGGGCCAGAACGGCGCGGGCAAATCCACCCTGATCAAAGTGCTCACCGGCGTCTACCAGGCCGATGAGGGCGACATGCGGCTCAACGGCAGCTCCATACGCGCCACCTCCACGCTAGACGCCCAGCGCTTGGGCATCAGCACGGTTTACCAAGAGGTCAACCTGTGCGCCAACCTGTCGGTGGCTGAAAACATATTTGCGGGCCGTTACCCGCGCAAGGGGCTTGCCGGCGCATGGGCCATTGACTGGTCCGCCATGCACCGCGATGCGCGCACGCTGCTGGCACGCCTGAACCTCGACATCGACGTCACCCAGACGTTGGCCAGCTACTCGGTCGCAGTGCAGCAAATGGTGGCCATTGCCCGGGGCTTGAGTATTTCGGCCCAGGTGCTGATCCTGGATGAGCCCACCTCCAGCCTTGATGATGAAGAGGTGGAGCGCCTTTATGTAGTGCTGCGCCAGTTGCGCGACCAGGGCATGGCCATTTTGTTTGTGACCCACTTCTTGGACCAGGTCTACGCACTGTGCGACCGCATCACCGTGCTGCGCAATGGCGAACTGGTGGGCGAGTACCCGGCGGCGGAGCTGGGCCACAACGCCCTGATTGCGGCCATGGTGGGCCGTGAGTTGGCAGCGGCGCACGGCGCGCAGTCGGCCGACGGCGAAGCCCGTGCGGCAGAACCCGAATGGCTGCAAACCAAGGCCCTGAACCGCCGTGGCCATGTGAAAGCCATGAACCTCGGCATCCGCCGGGGCGAGGTGGTGGGCCTGGGCGGGCTGCTGGGCTCGGGGCGCACCGAGCTGGCTCGCCTGCTCTTCGGACTGGACCGCAGCGATGCGGGCGAGATCACGCTGGACGGCAAGACCGTGCGCATGGACTCGCCTATCACCGCCATCCAGCTGGGGCTGGGCCTGTGCCCGGAAGACCGCAAGGCCGAGGGCATCATCGCCGAGCTCTCGGTGCGCGAAAACATTGTCTTGGCCTTGCAGGCCCGCCAAGGCCTGTGGCCCGCGATCGGCCGGGTGCAACAAACCACGCTGGCCGAGGGCTATGTCAAAGCCCTGGGCATCAAGACCGCTGATGTGGACACGCCCATCGGGCAGCTCTCCGGCGGCAACCAGCAAAAAGCAGTCTTGGCCCGCTGGCTGGCCACCCAACCCAGCCTGTTGATATTGGACGAACCTACCCGCGGCATCGACATCGCAGCCAAGCAGGAAATCATGAACGAGATACTGGCACTGGCCAAACAGGGGATGGCGGTGCTGTTCATCTCCTCCGAGATGGAAGAGGTGGTGCGCGTCTCCGACCGCATCGTGGTGCTGCGCGACCGCGCCAAGGTGGGCGAGCTGCCTGCCGGCACGAATGACCAGGCGGTCTACGCCATGATTGCGGGGCAGGCATGAACATGGCGAACACACCTTCCTTCGTGAAGCGGGTGCAAGCGCACCCTTTGCTGTGGCCGGTGGTCACGCTGGTTCTGATCCTGATGGTCAACGCCAGCCTCAACCCCGGCTTCTGGATGCTGCAGTGGCGCGATGGCCATCTCTACGGCAGCGTCATCGACATCCTGAACCGCGCAGCGCCGCTGATGCTGGTCTCTCTAGGCATGACGCTGGTCATTGCCACCCGAGGCATTGATATCTCGGTGGGCGCTACCGTGGCCATCAGTGCGGCGGTAGCGGCCCTGATGGTGGGCGGCAAGCTGGTCATCACCGACGGTGTAGCCCAGCATGTGAGCCGCTTCCCCATGTGGCTGGCCATTGTGTGTGCCCTGATCACCGCGCTGGCTTGCGGGCTGTGGAACGGGGTGCTGGTGGCCAAGATCGGCCTGCAGCCCATCATTGCCACGCTGATCCTGATGGTGGCGGGCCGGGGTGTGGCGCAGTTGCTCACGGACGGACAGATCGTCACGGTCTACTACCCGCCGTATTTCTATATCGGCAGTGGCTATCTGTGGGGCTTGCCCTTTGCACTGTTCATTGCGGGCTTTGTCTATCTGCTGATGCATCTGGCGGTCACGCGCACCGCGCTGGGCTTGTTCATTCAGGCCATCGGCATCAACCCCGCAGCGGCCCGTGTGGCCGGCGTGCGGGAGCGGCTCATCAGCATTTGTGTGTACGCCTTTTGCGGGCTGACGGCGGGCATTGCCGGCCTGATCATCAGCTCCAACGTCAAGAGTGCGGACGGCAACAATGCCGGCAACCTGCTGGAGTTGGACGCCATTCTGGCAGTCACGCTGGGTGGCACCTTGCTCACTGGCGGGCGCTTCACGCTGGCGGGCAGCATGATTGGCGCACTGATCATTCAGACGCTCACCTCCACCATTTACTCCATCGGCGTGCCGCCTGAGATCAACCTCGTGGTCAAGGCAGCAGTGGTGTTTGTGGTCATGCTGATGCAGTCGGCAGAGTTCCGCCGCGCCGTGCGCGGCTGGGTGGTGCGCCCCGCTGCCGGGAGCCATGCATGAAACTCCAGAGCAAATACATTCCCCTGGCGGCCACCATCTCGCTGTTCGCCGCCATGTCGGTGTTCGGGGCGGTGTCGTACACCGGCTTTCTGTCGCCCCAGGTGTTTCTGAACCTGCTGATCGACAACGCCTTCCTCGTCATCGTGGCCGTGGGCATGACTTTCGTCATCCTCTCCGGCGGCATCGACCTGTCGGTGGGCTCGGTGGTGGCCTTGAGCACCATCGTGCTGGCCAAGCTGGTGCAGCACCTGCACTGGGACCTGATGGCAGCCATTCCGCTGGTGCTGTGCATGGGCACGTTGTTTGGCGCTTTCATGGGCTGGTTGATCCAGCGTTTTCGGCTGCAGCCATTCATTGTCACGCTGGCGGGCATGTTCCTGGCGCGCGGGCTGTGCTATCTGATTAGCATCGACTCCATCAGCATCACCGACGAGGCCTACACCGTGCTGGCGCAAACCCGGCTGCACCTGTGGACGGACGGGCCCATGGTGTCCATCAGCGCGGTGCTGGCGCTGGCTGTGTTGGCCGCTGCGGTGTTTGTGGCCCACGGCACCGAGTTCGGCCGCACGGTGTATGCCATTGGCGGCTCTGAACACTCGGCGGTGCTCATGGGCCTGCCGGTAGCGCGCACCAATGTGCTGGTGTATGCCCTGAGCGGCTTTTGTGCGGCGCTGGGCGGCGTGGTGTTTACCTTCTACATGCTCTCGGGCTACGGCCTGCACGCCGTGGGGCTCGAGCTGGACGCGATTGCTGCCGTGGTCATAGGCGGCACCTTGCTCAGCGGCGGGGTGGGCTACATGGTGGGCACGCTGTTCGGGGTTCTGACCCTGGGCGTGATCCAGACCTTGATCATGTTCGACGGCTCCTTGAGCTCGTGGTGGACCCGCATCGTCATCGGAGCCCTGCTGTTTGTGTTCTGTGTGCTGCAGCGGGTGTTTGAAGCCGGTCGCAAGCCAGGGGTTTGAACTTTAGAGTCAAATAGGCTGCTTGCGCCCATTGAATGTGCGCAAGCAGCTCCTGAATTCATAGCAAACAACACCGGAAATCGTTATGCAATACCGTCCTCTCGGCCGTACCGGCTGGAATGTTTCCACTGTGAGCTTCGGCGCCTGGGCCATTGGGGGTACCTGGGGCGAGGTCGATGACAAGGACTCCATGGCCGCCCTGCACCGTGCGCTGGACCTGGGGGTGAACTTCTTCGACACCGCCGATGTGTATGGCGATGGCCGCAGCGAGCGCCTGCTGGCACGCCTGCGCAAGGAGCGCAGCGAGCCGTTTTATGTAGCCACCAAAGCCGGCCGCCGGCTGGTGCCCCATGTGGCAGCCGGTTTCACCCGCGCCAACCTGACTGCCTTTGTGGAGCGCAGCCTGCAAAACCTGGAGACCGAGGCGATCGACCTCCTGCAACTTCACTGCCCGCCGACCGACGTGTTTTACTTGCCCGAAGTCTTCGGCGTGCTGGACGACCTGGTGGCCGCCGGCAAGCTGCGCCACTACGGCGTGAGTGTCGAGAAGGTGGAAGAAGCGCTCAAGGCCATCGAGTACCCCGGGGTGCAGAGTGTGCAGATCATCTACAACCTGTTCCGCCAGCGCCCGGCCGAGCTGCTGTTCGAGCAAACGCAAAAGCGCGGTGTGGGCATTCTGGCCCGTTTGCCGCTGTCCAGCGGTTTGCTCAGCGGCAAGATGAATGCGCAAAGCACCTTCGGTGCTGATGACCATCGTGGCTTCAACCGCGAAGGGGCGGCTTTTGACAAGGGCGAAACCTTCTCGGGGCTGGATTTCGGGGTGGGCCTGGAGGCCGTGGAGGCCATGCGGCCTCTGGTGCCCGCCGGCATGAGCATGGCGCAAATGGCCTTGCGCTGGATCCAGATGAATCCGGCAGTCACCTGCACCATTCCCGGTGGCAAGAACCCCGCGCAGGTACAAGACAACGTGGCCGCCGCCGACCTGCCCCCGCTGCCCGATGCGACCATGCAGGCGCTGGCCGACACTTACGCACGCTACGCCAAGCCGCTTGTGCACCAACGCTGGTAGAACGGCTATGCAACACGGACGCGACACCATCGGCTTTATCGGCCTGGGCCTGATGGGCCACGGCATGGCCAAAAACATAGTGGAAAAGGGCTATGCCCTCACCGTGTGTGCCCGCAAGCCATCGGCGGCGCTGGATGATTTGTTGAGCCGTGGCGCAGAACAGGTCGATACGCCTATGGCAGTTGCCAGACAGGCCAGTGTCGTGTTTCTGTGCGTGACGGGTTCACCGGACGTGGAGGCCATCGTACGTGGAGCGATGGGGCTGGCAAAGGGCTTGCGGCCGGGCACGGTGGTGGTCGATTGCTCTACTTCAGACCCGACGTCGACGGTGGCGCTGGCCGCAGAACTCGCCGCCATGGACGTGACGCTGGTTGACGCGCCCTTGAGCCGTACGCCCAAAGAGGCTTGGGAGGGTACGCTGGACACCATGGTGGGCGCGGACGCCCAAACCTTGGAGCGAATTCGCCCGATCTTGTCCACCTGGGCCGCGCGCATTGTGCATGTGGGAGGGCCCGGGGACGGGCATCGGCTGAAGTTGATCAATAACTTTGTCGCCATGGGATACGCGGCCCTCTACTCAGAGGCGCTCACGCTGGCGCAGGCGGTCGGCATTGGTCCGCAGCGCGTCGATGCGGTGCTGCGCAATGGCCGCATGGACTGCGGCTTTTACCAGACCTTTATGGACTACACGCTGAACGGAAACCGCGAAGCGCACAAGTTCACCTTGAAGAATGCCTTCAAGGACATGCGCTATCTGGAGTCCATGGCGGATGCCGCCGGTATTTCGAACAGCCTGGGCAACGCGGTGAAAAACTCATTCGCAATGGCATTGGCTACCGGTGGAGCGGAGGCCTATGTGCCCATGCTGCCCGAAAATGTGGCGCGGCTCAGCGGCGTGGATCTCACGCCAGCCCCCAAGCCCAAGGACTCGCCTTAGCGAACCAGCAACACCGGCGTCTTGCAGTGGGCCAGCACCTGGGTGGTGACTGAGCCCATCACCAGATTCCCCAGGGCGCTGTGGCCGTGGGAGCCCATGACCAGCAAGTCGAACTTGCCGGTGTCGGCCAGCTTGCCGATCAGGGTGCCGGCGGAACCTACCTTCCAATCCAGCTTGGCCTCAATGCCATGCCGCTTGAGGAACTTGGCGACCGGCGCCAACACCTTGTCTGCCTCTTCAGCGTGGTACTGGTCCACGGTGGACTTGCCCAGAGCGGCTTTGGCGCGTGGGGGCAATGCAGGCTGCGCATGGAACACGGTGTACTCGTGGCCGGGCGCGAGCAACGCGTCGTGTGTGCTCAAGTAGGCCAACATTTTTTTGCTGTAGCTGCTTCCATCGACGGCGAGCAAGATCTTCATGGGGGTCTCCGGTTGTGTGGCTTCAGTATGAACCTGCACCGCTACACTGCCTTGAGCCAAGTCAAGAAATGTCCACGCACCCCGAGGAGCCTCGCATGACCCAGCCTGCCGCACAAGATCGCCGCTTATCCCTTCAAGGTCTGGGCGCTGTTGCACTGAGTGGTTTGCTTCCTGCCTCATCTGCGTGGGCTGCAGACAGCCCGCAGCGCCCCTCATTGATGCTGGCAGGCGAGTACCGCAAAGAGTTTGTGCTGGCCGATGCGCGGGTGAGTGAAAAGTACGACGGCGTGCGCGGCTACTGGGACGGCCGGCGCCTGATCACCCGGGGCGGTAACCCTATCGCCGCACCCGCATGGTTTACCGCGGGTTGGCCGCCACACTCCCTGGATGGTGAACTTTGGGCCGGCCGGGGCCGCTTTGCGGATGCGGTGTCTACCGTTCGCCAACAGACGCCGGACGATGCCGCTTGGCGTGCTCTGCGTTTCATGGTGTTTGACGTGCCGAACCACGGCGGACGCTTCCAGGAACGCTACCTCGCATTGCAAACGGCCGTGAGTGAGCTCGGGCAGGCTTGGGTGCAAGCGGTAGAGCAAGCACCGGCGCCGGATGCGGCCAGCCTGCGCGCTTTGTTGGATCGCACCGTGGCAGCCGGTGGTGAGGGCCTGGTGTTGCACCGGGCCAGCGCGCTATATGTGCCGGGCCGCTCGGCAAAGCTGGTGAAGTTCAAGCCGTTTCAGGATGCCGAAGCGCGGGTGCTGGCGCATGTGCCCGGACAAGGCCGCTTGCAAGGCAGCACCGGTGCTCTGTGGGTAGAGTGGCCAGGTGGCGAGGGTGGCCAGCCTCAGCGCTTCAAGCTCGGCAGCGGCTTCTCGGATGCGAACCGTGGTGATCCGCCTGCGGTCGGTAGCTGGGTGACCTTCCGCTACCGCGGGTTGACCGCGCAGGGCGTACCTCGCTTTGCCACTTACCTGCGACCGGCGGGAGAGCCGACTCTTTAATGGCTGCGCGAGATTGCTCTGATTTTGATAGCTGCTAGCGCACTATCCACGGGCGCCAGAGCCTACTTCTATCAGTAGGCCAGGCTGGTAGCCCAGCTGTTCGTTCTTGCGCACATAGCCCAGCGGATTGGCCACCACCCGGCACTTGCCGACGCGGTAGTCGCTGGGGGCGTGGAGATGGCCATGCAGCCAGAGGTCTGCCAGCGGCAGCAGTTCATCCAGTGCATTGCAAAAGCCGGCGGTGCCGGGTACCAGACCGTAGCGCGGGTCGGCACTATGCAGGCTGGGGGCAAAGTGGGTCACCACGACCGTGGGGCCGTCGTGTGGCTGGGCCAAGGCGTCGCGCAGCCAGGCTTGGCAGACCAGCGCCTGTTCCCGCAAACCATCTGCCAGCCAAGGCTCGTCCGCACGGGTGGTGAGTGTTTTCTTCAGGTAGTAGTTGGCGGCGCGATACGCCTTGTCACGGGCCTTGAGCTGTCGCTCGGGTGGCTCTTGGGCGGCGAGCGCGTCAAAGTCGGTCCACAAGGTGGTGCCGATGAAACGCACGCCAGCCAGCACGACGGATTCACGTTCCAGCCACTGGATGCCCAGTCGCGCACAGGTGGCACGCAGGCGGGCGTGGGCGAGGTCAAAGTCCAGGGTGTCGTACTCATGGTTACCGGG
Organism: Curvibacter sp. Hmag1.1; assembly: GCF_059769165.1. NCBI lineage: Bacteria > Pseudomonadati > Pseudomonadota > Betaproteobacteria > Burkholderiales > Comamonadaceae > Curvibacter > Curvibacter sp. Hmag1.1. The sequence goes on along the minus strand of NZ_JBMBGX010000002.1, from coordinate 1,854,712 downwards.
CACAAACAACACCGGCACCGGCCAGCCGTGCACGGGGGAAAAGCGCTCCAAGCCGAAGTCGTCGCCGGCCAGCTGCGAGCCGGGTTGGTAGGAGCCGATGTCACCTGCCAGCACCAGCACATCCGCTTCGGCCAAGGGCGTGGCTTGCCAATGGGGATGGGCCTCCAAATGGAGGTCGGACAAGATCTGAATCTTCATGCGGAAAAAATGGTCTGGCCCAGGGAGGCGACTTGGGCCCGCAGCCAGGCGTGGGGGCTGGCACCATCCAGCCGCTGATGCCAAAGGGCATCGACCTGGATGGGCGGTACGGTAAATGGCAACTCGCGGATGACCAGCTGGTCGGCATAGCCGGTCACATTCACAAAGTGGCGGGGCAGCACGGTGAGGAGGTCGGACTGCACGACCACCTTGCCGGCGGTAAAAAACTGGTTCACGGTCAGCACCACGCGGCGGGTGCGCTTAAGGCTGACCAGCGATTCGTCAATAAAGCCGAAGGCCCGACCCGAAAAACTCACCAGCATGTGGGAGGCGCTACAAAAGCGGTCCAAGGTGAACTCGCCCTCGGTGAGCGGGTGGTCTTTGCGCATGACGCACACGTAGTCGCCGACAAACAGGCGGTGGTGCAAAAAGGTCTCCGCGGCGCCGGCCTGGGCGCGGGCCGTCAGGTCAGCCAAGACCGCCGGAAAGTGGCCGATAGCCAAGTCTGCCGCACCTTCTTCCAGCACTTTGCGGGGGTCGCGGGTGGTCAGGGGTACCACCCGCAGGGATACACCGGGGGCATCCCGCGCCAGCACTTTCACCAAGCCGGGCATCAGCTCTGCGGCGGTGGCGTCTGCCATGGTGAGCACAAAGGTGTTGGTGGCCAAGGCCGGTTCAAACACGCTGGGTGCCAGCGAGGCTTGCAGCTTCTGCAAGGTCTCGCGCACTGCGGGCCAAAGCTCCTGCCCGCGGGCAGTGGGTTCCAGGTTGCGGCCGTTGCGTACCAGCAGCTCGTCGTCCAGTGCTTCGCGAAGGCGGCGCAAGGCGTTGCTGACGGCAGGCTGGGTGAGGTTGAGCTGGGCAGCAGCGCGCGTGAGGCTACGCTCAGACATGACCACATCAAACACCTTGAGCAGGTTCAGGTCGAAAGTCCGGAGGTTGATGCGGCTGCTGGGCATGTCTGACTATAAATCTTGTGAATACCAAACATCACCAACATAAAGTTGAACAACACTAGGGGAAACCCTATGATTCGCCCATCTTAGAAATTTTTATCCATTGAGCATCAACCTTTTCAAGGAGTTTGCCATGACACAAGTTATCAATACCCCGTATTTCTCGTATTCCACCGCTCAGCCCCGTACACCTCGTGCACGTCGTGAGACAGTGGAAGCTTCCCGCACCTTGTCCGGCATGTTGCTGGCTGCTGTTTTGTCCGCCTTGTTGGTGGTGGCTGACCAGGTGATCGACACTTGGGTTGACGGCCACATGCTGGCCGCCTGGGTTGCGCTGTGGACTGTGGCGTTTGCAGCCTTGGCCTTGTTGGCACCCCCACTGCGCAAAGTCTCTTCCGGTTTGGCTTCTCTGATCGCTTCCGCAGTGCAGTCTTACAAAGTGCGCCGCATGGAAGAAAAAATGTGGGAATACGCCCACCACGATCCTCGTATCATGGCTGAGCTGCAACACGCATGGTTGCGCAGCCAAAGCCAGATCTAAGCGATCTCCAGTTGCATCACGACCTGCGCTAACGGGTCGGAAAAACAAAAAGCCACCTTTGGGTGGCTTTTTTTTGTGCTCGGTCGGCCGCAGCCTTGTGCGCTGCGATCTGCCAGGTCCGGCTAGGGCGGTGTGCGCCGTGCCGGACTTTGTTGATGACCCTCAGGCGGCGAGTCGCTGGGCCAGTTGGGTTTTGGTCTCTTCGAGTTCCTTTGGCAAGTGGTAGGCCAGCTGGGTGAACAGTTCGGTGTGCAAGGCGATTTCGGCCTTCCAGTCGTCCTTGTTCAGGCTGGTGACGGAGTCGAATTGCGCTTGGCTGAAGTCCAATCCGGTCCAGTTGATTTCGTTGTACGTGGGCGCCACGCCGAAGCCGGTCTCGGTACCGGTGGCCTTGCCTTCGATGCGGTCGATCATCCACTTCAAAACGCGCATGTTTTCACCGTAGCCGGGCCAGACGAATTTGCCATCGTCGCCCTTGCGGAACCAGTTGGTGGTGAAAATCTTGGGCTGCTTAGCGCCGGACTTCGCCAGCTTGTCGCCCATGTTGAGCCAGTGCTGGAAGTAGTCGCTCATGTTGTAGCCCATGAAAGGCAGCATCGCAAATGGGTCGCGGCGCACGATACCCGCTTGGCCGGTAGCGGCGGCTGTGGTCTCAGAGCCCATGGTCGCGGCCATGTAAACACCTTCAGTCCAGTTGCGGGCTTCAGTCACCAGCGGCACGGTGGTCGAGCGACGGCCACCGAAAATGAAGGCGTCAATCGCCACGCCATTGGCATCGTCCCACTGGCTGTCCAGCGCGGGGTTGTTGCCGGCGGCCACGGTGAAGCGGGCGTTGGGGTGGGCCGCTTTGGCGCCGGTTTCCTTGGCGATCGCGGGCGTCCAGTCCTTGCCTTGCCAATCAATCAGATGGTCGGGCATGCCGCCGGTGTCCTTCTCCATGCCTTCCCACCAGACGTCACCGTCATCGGTCAGCGCCACGTTCGTGAAGATCACGTTCTTGTCCAGGCTGGCCATGCAGTTGGGGTTGGTGTGGAAGTTGGTGCCGGGGGCCACGCCGAAGTACCCTGCTTCGGGGTTGATGGCGTACAACTTGCCATCGGCATTGGGTTTGATCCAAGCAATGTCGTCGCCGATGGTGGTGACTTTCCAGCCTTCAAAGCCGGTGGGTGGCACCAGCATGGAAAAGTTGGTTTTGCCGCAGGCGCTCGGGAAGGCCGCTGCCACATGGTACTTTTTGCCTTCGGGGTTGGTTACGCCCAGGATGAGCATGTGCTCTGCCAACCAGCCTTGGTCGCGGCCCATGTTGGAGGCAATGCGCAATGCAAAGCACTTCTTGCCCAGCAGAGCATTGCCGCCGTAACCGGAACCGTAGGACCAGATCTCGCGGGTCTCGGGGTAGTGCACGATGTACTTGGTTTTGTTGCAAGGCCACTTTACGTCCGACTGGCCCTCTGCCAAGGGGGCGCCCACGGTGTGAACGCAGGGCACAAAAGCGCCGTCCACGCCCAACACGTCATACACGGGCTTGCCCATGCGGGTCATGATGCGCTGGTTCACCGCCACATAGGCGCTGTCGGACAACTCGATGCCAATGTGCGCGATGTGGGAGCCCAAGGGTCCCATGGAGAAGGGCACCACATACATGGTGCGGCCCTTCATGCAGCCATCAAACAGCGCTGGTGTGCCGTCCGCCTGGCCACTCTCCAGAATCTTGCGCATCTCGGCGGGCGCCATCCAGTTGTTGGTGGGGCCGGCGTTTTCTTTTTGCTCTGCGCAAATGTAGGTACGATCTTCCACGCGGGCCACGTCGCTGGGGTCAGAGCAGGCTAGGAAGCTGTTGGGGCGCTTGGCGGGATTGAGCTTTTTGAAGGTGCCTGCATCCACCAGTTGCTGGCACAGGCGCTGGTATTCCTCTTCGGAGCCGTCGCACCAGTACACATCTTTGGGTTTGCACAGGGCCACCATGTCGGCCACCCATGCAATCAGGCGGGGGTTCTTGACAAAGCTGGGGGTGTTGAGGGACAGGCCCTGCATCACGGGTGCGTTCATGAAAAGCTCCTAAGTTTGAAAATCGTCTTTTCAAAATCGGGTGCAACTCTGGTGAACACCGCCACGAACTTTGAGAAACCGGCTTTCCACGCTTGCAGGCCATACCGCATCGCAAGCGTGGAAGCAGATTCTAAGAACAGGTACTCAAGTTACCAAGCGATTACAGCGTAACTTTATGCAAGCTACGCATGGGTTTATGCATGGCGTAAAGATGGTGCGCCATGCACAGTCAGGGTGCTTTCAGTGCCTTTTGAATGGCGGCGATCAGTCGAGCGTCTTCTGGAGTGGTTTCACTAAGGAAGGCGCCGACCACTTTGCCTTGGCGATCTACCAGGTACTTGTGGAAGTTCCATCGCGGTGTGCTGCCGGTCTGTTGCGCCAGTTCCCTGAACAAGGGGTTGGCTGCATTGCCGGTGACGCTGGTTTTGGCGAACATCGGGAACTTCACGCCATAGGTGTTGAAGCAGAAATCGGCGATCTGCTTGCTGTTGCCGGGTTCTTGCTGCCCGAAATCATTGGAGGGGAAACCTAGAACCACCAAGCCCTGCGCTTGGTACCGGGCGTAGACTTTTTCCAAGCCTTCATATTGCGAGGTAAAGCCGCAGTAACTGGCGGTGTTAACCACCAACGCCACTTTTCCCCGGTACTGGCACAGATCCTGGGGCTTGTCATCTTGCAGGCGGGGAAAGGTCTTTTGCCACAAAGACGGGCAAGCCGAAGTCTTTTCAGTCGGCTGTGCAGCCAGCATTGACGATGAAATGAGCAACAAAAAAGCGGCCGAAGCCGCTCTCGTTTGCAAAGTCATTTGCAGCACACGTGATGTGCGGCCCATGATGCGTTGCTCCATCAAGCCATCGATACAGCGATGAACGCCAACAGGAACATCAAGACGGCGCCAACAATGGGTAACACCACGGGCATCAGTGGTACCACCTCGTCGACGGGGTCAACGGCGTGGTTGTCATCAGAGTGAGCGGGTGCGGACATAGTCGATCCTCAGTGTGTTCGTTGGTATTGCACGGATTTTAGCCTTTTGCCCAGCGCTGCGCCAAGCGGATAGACCATCAAGGAGATTTGGGAAGGGTACTTCCCTCTTTTCAAAGACTGCGCTATCGTGGTTCCAGCACACAACAGTGCCGGAGGCGTTGGATGGCCAAGCGTTCACTGTTCATGCCCCAAGGCGGGCATCTCGTTCCCTCACCGGGACTGGAGCGCGCGCCTGTCCTGGATTTGATGTGCTCGCACTTTGTGCTTACGCTGGCGGCCCGGCAAGGCGCCAGTTTCAATGTCCGCAGGGATTTCAATGGCGTGGTGGGGCTGGCAGGACGGCATCTGGTCTGGCCGGTTTCTGTCTTGACCCGTTTGCGTGAATTTCTTGCGCGGCGCTGTGTTGGCAATGAGCTGTGGCGAGGCCATGAATCGTTGAATGCCACGGAATTCCTCGCCCGGCATGGCACATGGTGTGGGCCCTACGACGAGGCCACGCTGTTTTTCTTCCTGGACGAATACGCCAAAGACCAGCCCAAAGACCTGATCTCGGTGCTGGCTGTCACCGGTGAATGGCTGCAGCAGGCCCTGAAGAAGCAATCTACCTTGGTGGAGAAGAACATCAATGCACTCGCCGGGCTCTTGCAACTGAACAAAGCAGAACGGGCGTTGCTACTCTACGGAACACTGGCGCGCTACCAGCGGGACATGCGCAGCATTCTGGTGGAGTTCAAGGTCAACAACGCAGCCGAAGCCTATGCCGCCATTGCGGAGGTGGCCCACGTCAGTGCCCAGGATTTGGGTGAAGCGCTGCGCGCGGGTTCACGGCTTGAGCGCATCGGCCTCGTAGAAAACCTGATCTCCGAGCACAACATCACTGACCTTGCCGACTTGATGAAGGTGAGTGAAAAGCTCCCTCCGGTATTGATGCGCCATTACCGTGACCACGCTGAGCTGATGGCGGTGTTCACCCGGCTCTCTTCCAAGAGCAGCTTGCACCTGGAGGACTTCGCATTCGTGGCAGAAGACGCACACATGCTATGCCGGCTGTTGCAGCACGCGGTGGCCCGCAAAGAGGCCGGGGTCAACATCCTGTTGTATGGCCCTCCGGGCACCGGAAAGACAGAGCTTGCCAAGGTGATCGCCCAGCATGTGGGGCTTGAGTTGTTTGAGGTGGAGTATGCCGATCGGGATGGAAATTCCTTGAGCGGGCGTGATCGTTACCGCTCCCTTCAGATTGCTCAGGTGTTTTTAAAGGGAAGCGCTCAAGCGGCCTTGCTGTTTGATGAAGTGGAAGATGTCTTTCCGCCTTTGACTAGCGAAACGGCAAGCTTCATTGCCAGAGCCGACGCACACGCAACACCGGCCAATGCGAGCGTGAGTGGCAAAGCCTGGGTTAACCAGATTCTGGAGTCGAATGCAGTGCCCACAATTTGGGTGACCAACCGCATCGAGCAGATTGATCCCGCGTTCCGGCGTCGCTTTGCCTACCATTTGGAACTCAAGTCGCCACCGCCGGGCGCCCGTGAAGGTGTAGTGCGCAAAACCCTGGAGGGCATTTCTGTCAGCGAAGCGTTTGTCGCTCGGCTCAGCGGCCGCAAGGGTTTGACCCCTGCGCAGATAAGAACCGCAGCACGCTTTGCACGGCTGAGCACACCCGAAAATGGGGTGAGCGACAGCGCTCTCATGGAAACCTTGATTGACCGGCAGTTGAAAAATGCGGACCTGGCCTTGGGGAATCCTGCTGCCGAGACGGGTCGCCCCCAAGCGCTGAGCCGATACGACCTGTCGTACCTGAATGTCGAGACCCGGTATCCCTTGCAGCGCATCGTGGACTCACTGACCTCCAGGCGGCACGGAACCTTGTGCTTTTATGGCCCGCCCGGTACCGGCAAAACCGCTTTGGCAGAGCACATCTCCCGGGAATTGGGACGACCCCTGATCATCCGGCGTGCCAGTGACCTGATGAGCAAATACGTAGGGGAGACGGAGCAAAACATGGCCGCCATGTTCCGCGAAGCCGAAGGTGAGAATGCTGTGTTGTTGTTGGACGAGGCGGACAGCTTCCTGCAAGACCGGCGAGGTGCCCAGCGCAACTACGAGGTCAGCGAAGTCAATGAAATGTTGCAGGGCATGGAGCGCCATCCGGGGGTGTTCATCTGCACTACCAATCTCATGGAACGTATCGACGAAGCGGCTTTGCGCCGGTTTACGTTCAAGATCCAGTTCTTGCCCTTGCAGCCTGAACAGCGTGAGCAACTTTTCGTACAAGAAGCATGTGGGGGAGACGCTTCACAGCTGGATCCACGCTCCCAACATGCGCTCAAACAGCTGGATCAGCTCTGTTTGGGAGATTTTGCTGCGGTTAAGCGGCAGTTGGAGATACTTGGCGCCGAATTGACGCCCGCAGAGTTTCTTGATCAATTGCTTGCAGAGCACCGCATCAAGCCGGAGGTGCGTGAAAGGCGGTCCATGGGCTTTACACCCTGAACCATCAGTCAAGGCAATAACACCGGCAAAAATGGCGCATCCGGTGGTTTAGTAACTTCTTTGAAACTTTTTTCAAGAACGTGTCAACCAGTCCCGCAACTGGTGCGTGATATCCCTATGCGGGTGCATTCACTCCGGTTCGTTGGAACCAAACCGGAGCATGAACAGCACCGATCTATCACCTAATGTGCGGCAAATATGCAAAAAAACACGATTCAAGTGCCAGAAAAGGGAACTTACAAGTGGCAGCTGTTTGATTATTGGTCCGGCGAATTCCGCCAGACCCACGCCGGGCACAACGCATACATCGCACTGAATTTCGCTGGCGCCTTGGACGCTTGCAAATCCAAATTTCAAGCCTTGGTGCAGCAACACCGCGCCAAAGCCGCGGATGCCGCTACCGGTGCACGCCACATGCGCGCCATCGAGCGCTTGCAAAACACCATGTCAGGTGCAGCGGTCGCCTACGAAAGCGGTTTTCACCGCCACTGAGCGTCTGAAAGGCATTTACTGGAGCGCGACGACCTTCAAAACGTCGTCGGCATAAGCCTCCAGCTTCTTGGCTCCAATACCGCTGATGCCCTGCAAATCGTCGATAGATTGAGGGGCACGTTGTGCAATGGCCGCCAAGGTCGCATCGTGAAAAATCACATAGGCCGGCAGATTGTGCTGCTGCGCCACCTCTGCACGCCACGCCTTCAGGGCGGAATAACGTAGCAAACCCTCACTGTCCAGATTGATAGGCGCCTTGACCACTGCGCCCAACCGCGCATTGCGCCGTGGCTTGCGATCTGCCGGCGCAGACACGGACTCCCGCAACATGACTGCAACTTCGCCCTTGAGCACTGCACGCGATTCGGCGGTCAACTGCAAGGTATTGAATGCCTGCGCGTCCACCGCCACGGCTCCCATGGCGATCAGCTGGCGCAGTACCCCGCGCAATTGCAACTCGGTGAAATCTTTGCCGATTCCGAAGGTACTCAGGCTCTCGTGGCTGTATTGGGTGACTTTCTCGGTCGTCTTGCCGCGCACGATGTCCATCAGGTGGCCCGCGCCGAAGCTCACCCCGCTCATCTGCTGGATGCGGTAAATGGTGCTGAGCAGTTTGCGGGCCGCATCCGTGCCGTCCCACACCTCGGGTGGATTCAGGCAGTTGTCGCAGTTGCCGCAGGGCTGGCTCTTCTCGCCGAAATAGCCCAGCAAGCGGACGCGGCGGCAATCGGTGGCTTCCGCCAAGCCCAACAAGGCGTCCAACTTTCCGCGCATGACCTGTTTGAACTCTTCGCTGGCCGGGCTCTCGTCAATCATGCGGCGCTGGTTCACCACGTCTTGCAGGCCATACGCCATCCACGCATCTGCCGGCAGGCCATCCCGCCCGGCGCGGCCGGTCTCCTGGTAGTAGCCCTCGATGTTTTTGGGCATGTCGCGGTGAGCCACAAAACGTACATCCGGCTTGTCGATGCCCATGCCGAAGGCAATGGTGGCCACCATGACGATGCCTTCCTCGCGCAAAAACCGGTCCTGGTTCAGTTGGCGTACCTTGGAATCCAGCCCTGCGTGATAAGGCAGTGCCTTGATACCCGCATCCACCAGCGTTTGCGCCATGTCTTCCACTTTTTTGCGGCTCTGGCAGTAGACGATGCCGGCCTCTCCCTCATGCTCGCGCTCGATGAAGCGCAGCAACTGCGTGGTGGAGTCCTTCTTTTCGACAATCGTGTAACGGATATTGGGCCGGTCGAAGCTGCTGACGAAGGCACGGGCCTCTTCGAGTTGCAAACGCTCCAGAATGTCGGCGCGGGTCAGGTCGTCTGCCGTAGCCGTCAGGGCGATACGTGGCACGCCGGGGTAGCGCTCATGCAGCACCGTCAGGTTGCGGTAGTCGGGCCGGAAGTCGTGGCCCCACTGGCTCACGCAGTGGGCTTCATCGATCGCAAACAGGCTCAGCTTGCCGCGCTCGAAGAGCGAATCCAACAAGGCCAAGAAGCGCGCGTTGCTGACCCGCTCCGGCGCTGCGTACAGCAGGGTGATCTCGCCGCGCAGCAGTTGCTGCTCGATTTGGTAGGCCTCGTCGCTGGTGAGGGTGGAGTTCAGAAAGGCGGCGCTCACCCCCGCTTCATGCAGGGCGCCCACCTGGTCGTGCATCAGCGCAATCAGCGGGGAAATGACGAGGGTCGCGCCCAAGCCCGCTTGTTGGCGGGCAATGGCAGGAACTTGGTAACAGAGGCTTTTGCCACCGCCCGTAGGCATAAGCACCAGCGCGTCCCCGCCCGCGATCACATGCTCCACGATGGCTTGCTGGGGCCCGCGGAAGGCCTGGTAGCCAAATACATCGTGAAGAATCTGCAGGTGAGGCACTTAAAACGCTATCAAATCAGGAGCTGCTCGCGCATATTCCGCGGGCGCCAGGTGGCAAAAAGGCATAAATTTCCCTTGGCTAGGCCGCCGTAGGGCGGCCATGGGCAGGGTTTCTATTGTCGGGCAAGCCGGGTGCCTATCACTGGCACAGCAGCTTCAGGTGCCCGGTGCTTATTTGCAACGCGGCAAAGCGGCGCGCGCTTGTCGTTTAAAATCCACCCACCCAAGGGGCGCTGCAGCTGGAACGTGTGAACACACCGAACCGGTCAGGCTTGGGGACTCCAACTGCGCTCACTTGTTTCAATCCACATAGTGAGCCGCACCATGAAGCCCATCACCTATACCCGCGCCCAAGAGCTCCCCGGCATTCTGGCCAGCCGCATCGCCATTCTGGACGGTGCCATGGGCACCATGATCCAGCGCTTCAAGCTGGGTGAGGCCCAGTACCGTGGCGAAGGCTACGCCGGTCCGGGCAGCCAAGGTGACCGTTTCAAAGACTTCCCCAAAGACGTCAAAGGCAACAACGAGTTGTTGAGCCTGACGCGTCCGGACGTGATCACCGACATCCACGAGGCCTACTTGGCCGCCGGTGCGGACATGATCGAAACCAACACCTTCGGCGCCACCACCGTAGCCCAAGCCGACTACGACATGGCCGACTTGGCCATCGAGATGAACTTTGTCTCTGCCAAGTTGGCTCGCGCAGCATGCGACAAGTTCAGCACCCCTGAGAAGCCGCGTTTTGTGTGCGGCGCTTTGGGGCCCACGCCCAAAACCGCCAGCATCAGCCCTGACGTGAACGACCCCGGCGCCCGAAATGTGACATTTGAAGAGCTGCGGGCCGCTTACTACGCCCAGACCAAGGCGCTGGTGGAAGGCGGGGCCGACGTAATCTTGGTGGAGACCATTTTTGACACGCTCAACGCCAAAGCCGCCCTGTTTGCAGTGGACGAATACTTCGAAGCCAGTGGGGAGCGCCTGCCCATCATCATCAGCGGCACCGTGACCGACGCCTCCGGCCGCATCTTGAGCGGCCAGACGGTCACCGCCTTCTGGCACAGCGTGCGCCATGCGCAGCCGCTTGCCATCGGCCTGAACTGCGCACTCGGTGCAGCACTCATGCGCCCCTACATCCAAGAGCTGAACAAGGTGGCGACGGACACCTTTATCAGCTGCTACCCCAACGCGGGCCTGCCCAACCCCATGAGCGACACCGGCTTTGACGAAACGCCGGATGTGACCAGCCGTTTGGTGCGGGAGTTTGCGGAAGAGGGCTTGGTGAACATTGTGGGTGGCTGCTGCGGTACCACCCCCGACCACATTGGTGCAATCGCCCATGCGGTGAACCCGATTGCGACCCGCAACGTGCAGCGCGGCTACTTTTATAAGGATGCTGCGTGACGGCACATAGGTCGTCACGCAGCCTCTTAGCGGCCAGGTCTGGCGCCGCGACCTTGCCAGACCGACACACTTAACCAGGGAGAAAATTCATGAGATCTATCGCCATCGCAGCGATTGCCATTGCTATTTCAAGCGGCGCTGCTGCGCAAAGCAGGAACACAGAATTGCAGACGGCTTCGCCTTGGCAGTTTTTCGGTTCCATGGGCTGGAATTTCGGTGACGGTAGCTCTGACTTGGTCAAGGGCACCTACACCAACGGCTCGCCTTTTGCCATCAAGGCTGGCAATGGTTTGGCTGTCGCTGCCGGTGTGAGCTATTCGTTGAATGCAAACACCGACTTGCAGTTCTCGGTAGGACACGAACGCACCACCACCGCTAGCTCGGATGGCGAGTTTGCATTCACCCGCGTACCCGTCGAATTGCTCGGTTTTTACAACCTCGGTGACCATTGGCGCCTCGGCGGCGGGTTGCGCCTGGCGACTTCGGCACGTTTGGAGTCCACAGGCTCAGTGTCGAGCGTGGGCAATTACACCTTCAGTCCCAAGCCTGGCTATGTTTTGGAAGCTCAATATCTGACTAAACGTAATGCTAACCCGCTGGGGCGCTTTGGCATATCGTTCAAATTGGTGGATGAGAGTTTTGAATACGCACCCACCAACTACACCGCCAAGGGCCATCATCTGGGTGTCTCCTTGATTTACTACCGTTAAGCCTGACAAAAAGGACCCACTTGCCATGAACAAAGTCCGCTGGGGCGTGCTGAGCACCGCCAAAATCGGGATGGAAAAGGTCACCCCTGCGCTTCAGCGCAGTCAGTGGTGCGACGTCCAAGCCATTGCCTCGCGCTCCCTGGAGAGCGCGCAGGCGGCGGCGGGCAAGTTGGGTATTTCCAAAGCCTACGGGTCCTACGAGGAGCTGTTGGCGGACCCTTCGATAGAGGTCATTTACAACCCACTGCCGAACGACCAACACGTTCCTTTGACGCTGGCAGCAGCCCGCGCGGGCAAGCATGTGTTGTGTGAAAAGCCGATTGCCTTGAACGCCAATGAGGCAGCCCAGTTGCGTGAAGTGGCGGACAAGGTGCACATCATGGAAGCCTTCATGGTGCGCTTTCACCCACAGTGGCTGCGCACGCGCGAGCTGGTGCAAAGCGGTGCGCTGGGCGATTTGCGTACGGTGCAGGTGTGGTTCTCGTATTTCAACCGCAGTGCCACCAACATCCGCAACGATGCCACCAAGGGCGGCGGCGCGTTGATGGACATCGGTTGTTACCCCATCGTGGCCGGGCGCTTTTTGTTTGGCACAGAGCCGGTGCGCGTGATGGCCTTGGCAGACATGGACCCCGACTTCGGCGTTGACCGCACATTCAGCGCCTTGCTGGACTTTGGCGATGGCAGGCGTCTGGATTTCACGGTGTCCATGCAAACCACGCCCTACCAGAGGGCCCATGTGGTGGGTACTGAAAAACGGGTGGAGATTGAGATCCCGTTCAATGCGCCCCAAGGTCAGGAAACCCGCATCTTTGTGGACGATGGCAAGGTGCTCGGCGGTCGCGAAGCGCTGGTGGAAACCTTTGCGGCTTGCGATCAGTACAGCCTGGAAGGAGATGCCTTCTCGCTCGCTATCCGTGGTGAGCAACCCTTGCAATACGGCGTGGAAGACGCCATCCAGAGCATGCGCATCATCGATGCCCTGTTTGCCTCCCAGCGCACGGGCGCCTGGGTTGCGGTATAAGCCGCTGATTATTGATTTTTAGGTCATTTATGTCTCTAGCACCCGTCGAATCTGCGCAAGCAGCTCCTAAAACCGTAGCGCCCATGCTGCTTTCGGGGCTGGAGCCCATCATCATCGACAGTAGCAGCCTGTTTGTGAACGTGGGTGAGCGTACCAACGTGACCGGTTCCAAGGCATTCGCCCGCATGATCTTGAACGGGCAGTTTGAGGAAGCGCTGGCCGTGGCCCGCCAGCAGGTGGAGAACGGGGCGCAGATCATCGACATCAACATGGACGAGGCCATGCTGGACAGCCAGGCTGCCATGGTGCGCTTCTTGAACCTGATCGCTTCTGAGCCCGATATTTCCCGCGTGCCCATCATGATCGACAGCTCCAAGTGGAGCGTGATCGAAGCGGGTCTGCGCTGCGTGCAGGGCAAGGCGGTGGTGAACTCCATCAGCATGAAAGAGGGCTTGGACGAGTTCAAACGCCAGGCCAAGCTGCTGCGCCGCTATGGCGCCGCTGCCGTGGTAATGGCCTTTGATGAAAAAGGCCAGGCTGACACCTACCAACGCAAAGTGGAGATCTGCGAACGCGCCTACCGCGTGCTGGTGGATGAGGTGGACTTTCCGCCGGAAGACATCATTTTCGACCCCAATATCTTCGCCATTGCCACCGGCATTGAAGAGCACAACAACTACGCGGTGGACTTCATTGAAGCCACCCGCTGGATTAAGCAGAACCTGCCCGGCGCCAAGGTGAGCGGTGGCGTGTCCAACGTGTCATTCAGCTTCCGGGGCAACGACCCGGTGCGCGAGGCGATTCACACCGTGTTCCTGTACCACGCCATCAAGGCCGGCATGGACATGGGCATTGTGAACGCCGGCATGGTCGGCGTGTACGACGACCTGGAGCCCACTCTGCGCGAGCGCGTGGAAGACGTGGTGCTGAATCGCCGCGAAGACGCGGGCGAACGCCTGGTGGAAATTGCCGAAACCGCCAAGAGCGGCGCCAAGGATGAGAGTAAAAAGCTTGAATGGCGCGGCACCCCTGAGGCGCCGGTAACTGTGGCCCAGCGCCTGAGCCACGCTCTGGTGCACGGCATTACCGACTTCATCACCGAAGACACCGAAGAAGCCTACCGCGAGATTCTGGCCAAGGGAGGCCGCCCGCTGCACGTGATCGAAGGCCCGCTCATGGACGGCATGAACGTAGTGGGTGACCTTTTCGGTCAGGGCAAGATGTTCCTGCCGCAAGTGGTGAAGAGTGCCCGCGTGATGAAGAGCGCGGTGGCGCACTTGCTGCCTTACATTGAGGCTGAAAAGCTCGCCATGGTGGAAGCCGGGGGAGAAGCCAAAGCCAAGGGCAAGATCGTGATTGCGACCGTCAAGGGCGATGTGCACGACATTGGCAAAAACATCGTCACCGTGGTGCTCCAGTGCAACAACTTTGACGTGGTGAACATGGGCGTGATGGTGCCTTGCCACGAGATCCTGGCCAAGGCCAAGGAAGAGGGCGCAGACATCATCGGCCTCTCCGGTTTGATCACCCCCAGCCTGGAAGAGATGCAGTATGTGGCGGGCGAGATGCAGAAGGACGAGTACTTCCGCAGCCGCAACATTCCGCTGCTCATCGGTGGCGCCACCTGCAGTCGCGTCCACACCGCCGTGAAGATTGCGCCCAACTACGAAGGCCCGGTGGTGTATGTGCCTGACGCTTCCCGCAGTGTCAGCGTGGCCCAGAGTCTGCTCAGCGAAAGCGCCGCTGCTTACATTGCCGAGCTCAACGCCGACTACGACAAGGTGCGCCATCAGCATGCCAACAAAAAGCAAACGCCTTTGTGGCCCTTGGCCAAAGCGCGCGCCAACAAAGCGCCCATCGATTGGTCTGCCCACCAGCCCACCGTACCGAAGTTCATCGGCCGTCGTGTGTTCAAGAACTTTGACCTGACCGAGCTGGCCAAGTACATCGACTGGGCACCTTTCTTCCAGACTTGGGACCTGGCGGGTCCGTTCCCTGCCATCCTCAAGGACGAGGTGGTGGGCACCGAGGCAGTACGGGTGTACTCCGATGGCCAGCGCATGCTCAAGCGACTGATCGAAGGGCGCTGGCTCACTGCCAACGCCGTCGTGGCCCTGTACCCTGCCAACACAGTGAATGACGATGACATCGAGTTCTACACGGACGAGAGCCGCAGCGAGGTCGCCATGACCTGGTACGGCCTGCGCCAGCAAACCGAGAAGCAGGAAATTGACGGCGTGATGCGCCCCAGCCGTTGCCTGGCCGACTTTGTCGCTCCCAAGGGCGTCAAGGCGGACTACGCCGGCATGTTCGCCGTCACAGCCGGTATCGGCGTGGACAAAAAGGAAAAGTATTTCCTCGATGATCATGACGACTACTCCGCCATCATGCTCAAGGCGATTGCTGACCGTCTGGCGGAGGCCTTTGCCGAGTGCTTGCACCATCGTGTGCGCACCGATCTCTGGGGCTACGCCGCAGGCGAGTCGCTCAGTAATGAGGACCTGATCGGTGAGAAATACAAAGGCATCCGCCCCGCACCCGGCTACCCTGCCTGCCCAGACCACAGCGTCAAGAAAGACATGTTCGCTCTTTTGCAATGCGAAGAGGTCGGCATGACAGTGACCGAGAGCCTGGCCATGACGCCTGCGGCCAGCGTGAGCGGCTTCTACATCGGCCATCCCGAAGCCACCTACTTCAACGTCGGCAAGATCGGGGACGACCAGGTGCACGACTTGGCTGAGCGCCGCAAGCTCGACCGTACCGCGCTGGAACGCCTGCTGGCGCCCAACCTGTAAGGCGCTTTGGTGTGACAAAGTAGGCATACGGCCGGGAAGTTTTATCCGGCTGTGTGCTTTTAAGGGGCGGTGTGCGTTGAGTCGGGGTAACTCCAAGGTTCACCATGCGCCTCCATCCATTTATTGGCAATTTCTTAGTCACAGGCTTCATCCGGGCCTTGGCTGCCTGCCTCACGGTAACCGTATCGCTTGCACAATCGCAGCCTCTGGCGGCCGTGGAGCGGAGCGCAGTCTGTAGCGAATGCGGAATCGTTGAATCGACAGCCGAAATCCCTCGTGACACACCCAATAGTGGTGTGGGCGCGGCTATCGGTGCAGCGGTAGGGGGGCTTATCGCCAACAAAATCGGTGGCGAGGAAGGTAAAACCATCGCCACCATCATCGGACTCCTGGGCGGCGTATGGGCTGGCAATGCCATCGAGAAGCAACTCAAGCAAAAGCCCGGCTACCGCATTGTGGTGCGTATGCAGGACAACACGCAGCGCACGTTTGAACAGGATGCGTTCCTGCCGGTAGGTTCACAGGTGCGTGTTCAAGGTGGAACTTTGGTGCTCATGGAAAAAGACAGTGCGGTGGAGTCCACCTGATTCCCCTTTGAACGGCAATCCTTTCGGCGGCTAGCTTTACCCAGCGTTACAAAACAGATACCTCCCAGCCGGATGGGCTGTGTACCTTCACGCACATTGGGGCGTTAGCTCTTTAGTGGGACCGATCCGGTTGTCCGTATGGCTGTTTGAAGGAGATGTATGTCGACTGTTTTGTCTCATTCCGTTGCGTCTGCTGCCGGGAACAAGGTCTTGTGGGGTGCCATCGGCGTGCTGGGTGTCAGTACCCTCGCGCTGGGAGCCGTCGTTCTGCGCCAGCAAATGGGCCCGTCCCAGCCGGAAGCGCCCCTGGAGGTCGTGGCCATCCACTCACCCGCCACGCCTGCACCCATGGAGTCCGTGCAGGCGCCCACGGCCGCTGTAGTGCCTGCAGTCACCCCTGTCGTTTCGGATAAAAAAGTGCCATCGGCGCCCGCCAAATATGCGCAGACAGCTCCCAAATCAGTAGCAAATCAGGGGGTGGCCAAGGTGTCTGCCCCGGGCGTGACGCCGGTAGCGGGTGTGCCGGTCGCCAATAGTGCGCCAGTTGCGGCGGCACCCGTGCCCGTTCAGGCTCCTGTGCAGCTTCCCGCCAAAGTCGTGTGCGCCACGTGCGGCGTGGTCGAAAGTGTGACGCCCGTTCAGCGCGAAAGTGCCAACCCCAGTGGCGCGGGCGCAGTTGCAGGCGCGGTGCTGGGTGGTCTGGTCGGCAACCAGTTCGGCGGCGGTGACGGCAAAGCCCTGGCCACCATTGCCGGTGTGTTAGGCGGTGGCTGGGCCGGGAACACTGTGGAAAAGCGCCTGAAAAAAGACACGGTCTATATGGTCGAAGTACGCATGGAAGACGGCAGCGTTCGCACCATCGAACAGGCCGCCAGCGCCAGCGTCGGCCAGCATGTGACGGTGGAGGGCAACAGTATCACCCCTGCGCGCAGCCCCGCTGAGCGGAATCCCGCCCCTTTTAACAGCGCTACATAAAAGGTTCGCGTGCTATTATTTTTGCAAACCGCAAAAGGAATAGCGCATGAACATGGCAACGGCAGCGCCCGGTGCGCCGGACGGTCCACGTCCCCCCTCGGGCCGCCCTGAGAAACTGCGTTTGGGCGATGTGCTGGTCCAGCAAAAGCTGATCTCGCAGGAGCAACTGCAACAGACCCTGGACCTGCAGCGCACCACCGGCAAGAAGGTGGGGCGCCTGCTGATTGAAACTGGCGTCATCACCGAAGAGCTGCTGGCCAACGGCCTGGCACGGCAGCTGCGCATTCCCTTCGTCAACCTCAAGACCTTCCCCTTCCGCGCCGACGTGGTCAAGCTGCTGCCCGAGGCCGCGGCGCGCCGCTTCAAGGCGCTGGCTTTGGAAGACAAGGGCGATACCTTGCTGGTGGCCCTGGCCGACCCCTTGGATTTGTTCGCCTACGACGAGCTGACTCGTCTGCTCAAGCGCAATATCAGCATTGCCGCCGTGCCGGAAAGCCAGCTGGCGCTCGCCTTCGACCGCCTCTACCGCCGCACCGAGGAAATCAGTGGCTTGGCCCGCGCCCTCGAAAAGGACCTGGGCGATGCGGTGGACTTCGGTGAGCTGACCGCCAGTGTGGGCTTGGAAGGCGCGCCGGTGGTGCGCTTGCTGCAATCCTTGTTTGAAGACGCCATGCAAGTCGGGGCATCCGACGTGCATATCGAGCCGCAAGAAGGCTTTTTGCAGATCCGCGTGCGGGTGGACGGTGTTCTCCAAACCCAAACGCAAGCCGACAAGCGTATCGGCGGAGCGCTGGCCCAGCGCCTCAAGCTGATGGCGGGGCTGGATATCTCTGAAAAGCGCTTGCCGCAGGACGGCCGCTTCTCGGTGCGTTTGAAGGACAACACGATCGACGTGCGTCTGTCCACCTTGCCCACCACCTATGGCGAGTCGGCAGTGATGCGTCTGCTGAACCAGGGCGCCGGCATGCGGCGCCTGGACACCATTGGCATGCCTGCGGACATGCTCAAGCGCTTCCGTGAAGTGCTGACCCGCTCCTCGGGCATGGTGCTGGTCACCGGTCCCACAGGCTCCGGCAAAACCACTACCTTGTACGCTGCGTTGGCGGAAATCAACGCGGCAGAACTCAAGGTCATCACGGTGGAAGATCCGGTGGAATACCGACTGCCCGCCATCACGCAGGTGCAGGTCAATGACAAGATTGAGCTCACCTTTGCGCGTGTGTTGCGCGCTTGCTTGCGACAGGACCCGGACGTGATTCTGGTCGGTGAAATGCGCGACGCGGAGACGGCAGAAATTGGCCTGCGTGCTGCCATTACCGGCCATTTGGTGCTCTCTACGCTGCATACGCGCGATGCGATCAGCACCCCCTTCCGTCTGCTGGATATGGGTGTGCCGCCTTTCATGGTGGCTACCTCCTTGCAGGCCGTTATTGCGCAGCGTCTGGTCCGGCTCAATTGCCAGGATTGCCTGGCTCCCCATTCACCCACGCCGCAAGAGCAGTCGTGGCTGGAGTCCATGCTGGAGCCGGGTGAGACCGTAGCGCCCAAGCGCGGCTTGGGTTGCTCCACATGCAACGGCACGGGCTATTCCGGCCGGCAAGGGGTGTATGAATTGCTGGAGATGGACGCCGCCCTCACCCACGCAGCATCGCACAGCGACCCTGCCGGCTTCTTGCGGACTGCACGGGAGCGCATGAAGGGCCACACCATGGCCTTCCATGCCTTACAGATGGTGCGTGCAGGCAAGACCTCATTGGCTGAGGCCTTGCGCATTGGCTTCGATGCCGATGACGACGAAGCCATGGTGGGCTGACGATGGTCATTTACGACTGGCGCGGACGCAATAACCGGGGCGAGGCTGTCAGCGGCCAGCTCGACGCCATGACGGAGGGCGGAGTGGCCGATCAGCTGCTGTCCATCGGTGTGGCACCGGTGCACATTGCCTTGGCCAAGGCAGTGGAAAGCAAGGAGAAAAAAGACCCTCTCGCGTTCCTGACCCGTAAGCCGGTGGACGTGGAAGATCTGTTGATTTTTTCGAGGCAGATGTACACCCTCAACAAGGCGGGTGTCCCCATTTTGCGAGCCTTTGCGGGGCTGGAGGCCTCGGCGACCAAGCCGGCGATGGTGGAACTGCTCAAGGATGTGCGTTCCAGCCTGGATCAGGGGCGGGAGCTATCGGCTGCGCTGGCGCGCCACAGCGCGCTCTTTGGTAACTTCTACATCGCCATGATCCGCGTGGGTGAGATGACGGGCCGCCTGACCGAGGTGTTCTTGCGCCTGAATGAACACATGGAATTCGAGCGTGACGTGCGCGAGCGCATCAAGCAGGCTATGCGTTACCCCAGCTTTGTGATGATCGCGATGGCGGCGGCCATCGTGATCCTCAATATCTTTGTGATCCCGGTGTTCGCCAAAGTGTTCGCCGGTTTCAACAGCGAACTGCCGCTGATTACCCGCGGTTTGCTCGGCTTCTCGAACTGGATGATCAACTGGTGGCCCATG
Organism: Curvibacter sp. Hmag1.1; assembly: GCF_059769165.1. Classification (NCBI taxonomy): domain Bacteria; kingdom Pseudomonadati; phylum Pseudomonadota; class Betaproteobacteria; order Burkholderiales; family Comamonadaceae; genus Curvibacter; species Curvibacter sp. Hmag1.1. The sequence goes on along the minus strand of NZ_JBMBGX010000002.1, from coordinate 1,835,142 downwards.
CTGCTGGCTGCTGTGGCAGGAGCAGTGGTGGGCATACGCGCTTACCTGCGCACGCCCGCCGGCCGCTACCGCTGGGATGCCCGCAAGCTCAAGCTTCCCATTGTGGGAGACATCATTCTCAAGGCAACCTTGGCCCGTTTTGCCCGGAGCTTTGCCTTGTCCAGCCAGAGCGGTGTGCCGCTGGTGCAGGCCCTGACCGTGGTGGCGCAAACGGTGGACAACGCCTTTATCGGTGCCCGTATTGAGCAGATGCGGGACGGCATTGAGCGGGGCGAAAGCATTTCCCGTTGTGCGGCGGCCACAGGCGTATTCACCCCAGTCGTACTTCAAATGATCAATGTAGGCGAAGAGACCGGCGAGCTTGACAACCTGCTGTTTGAGATTGCCGGCATGTACGAGCGGGAAACGGACTACAGCATCAAGGGCCTGTCGGCAGCCATCGAGCCGGTGCTGCTGGCCGTGATCGGCGTGTTGGTGTTGCTGCTGGCTTTGGGCGTGTTTCTGCCTTTGTGGAACATGGGGCAGGCCGCGATGGGCAAGGGCGGGGGCTAGCCAATGGCAACGGCCTACATCCCTGAGGGGCCGCGTCCGGTCTGGAGCACGCGCTGGGTGGAGTGGGGGCTGCTGGCGCTCTGCATTGCCGTGGTCATGGGGGTTCTATGGCGTTATGGCCAGCAGGTACGTGCCCAGTCAGAGAGAGCCGCAGTGCAGAGTACGCTCGGCGCCCTGAGAACCGCGCTGGTGCTGGACTACGTGCACAGCATGATTCCCGCTTCAAGCAAAGCCAAGGCCGTAGCCCTTACCTCTGCGTCGCTGCCCAACCCCTTTGACTTGCTACAACAACCGGCTGCCAATTACGCAGGCGAAGTACCGGCCGCTCTGTTGCAAGAGGTGGCACCCGGTCGGTGGGTGTTTGATAAGCGCTGTGGATGTGTGGGGTACAAGCCGCAGGACATCCGTGCTTTGGATGCGCCGGCGGGCAGCCAAGCGGTATGGTTTACGGTAGAAACCACGGGCGCCGCACCCCAACTCCGGCCCATACAGTCTTACATGTGGGCGGGAATGCCCCTTGAATAACCCGGTGCGCGTGTTAACGCGAGGAATACAAATTTGTGAAAAGCTTTGAAAAGACTTGCACTTATTGCATAAACCTCATGCACAGAATTACATCATTGGCCTAGAATTAGTCACGAAGCGAAGTCGGAACCGGTTCTTTTGACGGGCACCCGATCTCAGACTCACATATTTCCCTGAAAGGTGGACTCCATGAAACAAGTACAACGCGGCTTTACATTGATTGAGTTGGTGATGGTGATCGTGATTCTGGGCATCCTGGCCGCAGTTGCGATTCCGAAGTTTGTGGATTTGTCTTCCGACGCGCGTGCCGCTTCTGTGGCCGGCGTTGCTGGAGCTTTGTCTTCTGGCTCGGCCATCAACTATGCGTCATATTCCGCAAGGGGCCTGACAGGGACAGGTGTTGTGTCTGTGAATTCATGTGATGACGCAAAAACCACTTTGCAAGGCTCGAATTTCCCATCAAGCGGTGGAACTTATTCGACGACCCCAACGACAAATTTCAATAACACTGCTGGCACATCCAATGCTTGTGTGCTGACTTTGACTCCCACCAGTGGATCGGCGGTAACCGCCTCATTTACTGCAATCACAGTACGTTGATTTCCGGTAGCGAAAGCCACTTAAAACGATGAAAAAGCCAGTGAGGGCAACCTCACTGGCTTTTCTTTTGGACAGAGGTTTAGCGGTTCAGCATGTGTTCACGCCACGCCTGTGGTGCCAGCTTGACAGCATCCGCCTGCGCACTGGCTTCGCCCTGCCAGCCCTGGACCCACAAGTGATAGGCCTGGGTGGTGAGCGACTCGTCTTTGATTTCCAACCCTATGGCCAGCGCGAAACGGACGAGGTCGTATTCCACCTTGCCCGCGGCAAAGTAAGTGCGGAGTTGCTGTGCGGCTTGGTCGTCTCGGCCGGAACGTCGCATCAGCAAAATGCCCAGTGCACGGGTACGCGGCGCATCGGGTTGCAGCGTTTGAAGATCTTCCAGCGCAGCTTGCGCTTCGGTCTGTTTTTGCAAGTTCGAGTACAGCAGCACGCGGTTGGCGTGCACATCGGGGATGTAAGGGCGCGATGCTGCGACGGAATCCTGAGCCCACAATGCGGCCTCCAAATTGCCGGTGGCAGCAAATTGGTCTGCAGCCAGAGCGGTGAGTTTGCGGTAGTGGGGGTTGATGGCCACGCCTTCTTGCAAAAGGGTAAAGGCCTCTTGTTGCAAAGCTGCACGTTGATCTGCCGGGATGTCAGGTTTTGCAACCAGCAGGTTCAGGGTCTGCACACTGCGCACAATGCAGCTTTCGGCGCGCATCGCTTGGGCACTGATCCATACGCAACCGAGCAACACCACAACGAGTCCGCCGATCCCGGCGCGCCATGTACCCCTTGAAAAGGGCTTGGTCGGGCTAGCTGTGGGGTTTGCCAGGATGGCCAAGGCCACCATGAACAAGGCGCCGGTACTTGCCAGGCGCCACGGGAACCCCGCGTTACTCACCATGAATAGGGCCAGCAAACTGCACAAGGCCACCGCCTGAATGGCGCCCCGCTGTCCGGACTTGCCCGGCACGGATAGGAGATAAGTGCGCTGTGCACTCAGGAGCAGGTAGGCTAACAGCACGGCCAGGGTTCCACCGCCCACAACCAGGCCGTATTCACCTAGCAGCTGCAGGAACTCGTTATGGGCATAAAAATCGGTCTCCAGCGAGTTGTTCCATCCCTGGTACAGGGGAATGTGCACCTCCCATGCGCCGGCGCCCACCCCTGTCCAGGGGTTTGCCATCATCATGCGGGCGGTAGACCGCCACATACTTGAGCGGATTGAAAAAGAACCTGCTGTGTATTCGCTTGGCTTGGCCATGGAGCCCGCACGCAGCACACTGCGCTCCAGCGGAGTTGCACCGAAGCCTTCGGCCAGCAACACAGGATTTGGCGTGGGAACTGCACCCAGGCTGAGCACGCCCACTACCAGTACCAGCAGGCACGACAAGCGGGAACCCTGGCTCCAATCGGATACCTCCAACGCGTTCCGGTAGCGCCATAGTGCAAAGAGGAGCACGGGGCTTACCAGACACCAGGCCACCAGCGCCGAACGTGTGCCGCTCATCATCAGCGCCACCATATTGAAGGCTAGCGATAACGCCATGAGTTGTCGCCAGCGCGGGGTCTTAAGTTGCACCAGCAGACAAGCAGAAAACGGCAATGTGCAAACCAGGTACTCCGCGAAGAAATTGCGGTTGGCGAAGGTGGAGGCAGGAACTGCAGCTTGAGGAAACCAATCCAGATTACCCCAGAACTGTGCAGCTGCCCAGGCCGAAGCACCCACCGCTCCTGTGTGGATGCCGGCCAGCAGCACAGGGATGGTCTCTTTGTGCATCACCTGTAAGGCGACCCACAGCAGTAAGCCCAGCATCGCCCAGCGGCAGGCTTCTACGCCAGCCAAGTAGGTGTGGGACCACGCCATGCTGACCAAGGCGTAAACACAGAGCACGGCCGGAAAAAGCAGCAGGCCATGAATACGGAGTCGGGGTGTTTCTTCGCTACGGAGCGAGGTCCACCCATATGCAAAGGCCGCACACAGCACACCCAAGGCCAGCAATGTCGATTTAAGTGTGTCCTGAAACACCCACTCACCCGGGACGCCGGCTATGGGTACCAATGCCAGGGTCAAGGCCAGAATCCAAGTCGCCAAACGGGAACTTGCGGGTGTCTGCGGTCTCTCATCACCGGAAAAGCGGCTGTTTTCGGGCGACTGGACGGCCGGTGTTTCGGGCATAGTGCGAATAAGCTTTGCGCGTGAGCTGCCTGTGCATTGCATCACCGGCATTTGATGGTTAAATCTGCCTCTGGCGCCGGTAAACATTGCGCGAGAAGCTCCTAAAAACATAGCGACTCTAACCCATTCATGTCACCAGAATTGACCGCAGCCTGTCCTGAATCGAGGTTGGCCGCCCTTTGCCGGAGCGGTCAAGTCGGCTTCACGCTGGTGGAGCTGGTGATGGTCATTGTCTTGCTGGGGATTCTGGCCGTTTATGCCGTGCCGCGCATATTGAATTCGGGTGATTTCTATGCCCGGGGTTTTCACGAGCAGTCGATGGCCTACTTGCGCTATGCGCAAAAAACGGCCATTGCGCAGCGCCGTACCGTATGTGTGACTTTGGGTAGCAACGCCATCAGTTTGCGTATTGCAAACACGGCGGGCAGCAACACCTGCAGTTCTGCCTTGGCGGGCCCTGCCGGTGAAGCCGGTCTCAGCGCACGCAGCGGAGTGGCGTTCAGCGTTACCCCGACCAGTTTCAATTTCGATGCACTAGGCCAGCCGGTGAATAGCAGCACCGGTGCTGCTGCTGCGACCCAGACTTTGCAGGTTGCTAACGTCACCAGATCCATCACGATTGAGGCCGTCACAGGGTATGTGCATGAATAGCCCCCACCGTCATGCCGGCTTCACGCTGATCGAACTGATCATCTTCATCGTGGTGGTGAGTGCCGGGTTGGCAGGCATTTTGTCGGTGATGAACACCACGGTGAAATCCAGCGCGGACCCGATGGTGCGCAAGCAGGCGATTGCAGTTGCCGAATCTGTACTGGAAGAAGTGCTTCAAAAAGCCTATGCCGATCCGGACGACACGCCGGCGGTGGTGGAGGCCAATCGCACGCTTTGGGACAACGTCGACGACTACAACGGCAAGACCGAAGCAGACTTCGCGCTGCCAGCGGCGGTATCGGCCTATTCGGTGCGCATTGCAGTGACCGATGGCAGCGCCGCGCTCGGCATTGCAGCCAGAAAAGTGACGGTCACGGTGAGCAGGGGCCCGGAGTCCATCACCTTGACCGGTTACCGGACAAACTACTGACCATGGCACGCACGCCCTTTGTCCCCCGGCAGCGCGGTTTCACTTTGGTGGAGCTGGTGATGGTGATCGTCATCCTCGGCATCGTGGGCGGCATGGTGGCGGTATTCATGCGGGCGCCCATCGAAGCCTACTTTGACAGCGGGCGCCGCGCGGCGTTGACGGACGTGGCGGACACCGCGGTACGTCGTATGTCGCGAGACCTGCGCAAAGCCCTGCCGAATAGCATCAGGACGTCCACCGTCAATGGTTCTGACACCTGCCTGGAGTTCATTCCCACGCGCACGGGTGCGCGGTACCGCGAGCAAGACCGGGTGGCTAGTGATGGCAAGGGATTGAACTTTGTCGCAGCGGACAGTGCGTTCAACATGCTGGGCCGCAATGCCGATTGGAGCGCGGATCAGCAAATCAGAACCAATGACCTGATTGCGATTTACAACCTGGGCATTACCGGTGCCACCACCTACAACGGAGACAACGTGGCCCGCGTAAGCAACCTGGCAGCTGACACCAGCAGTGGCACGGAGGAAACCACCATTACGTTGGCTGCCGCCAAGCAATTTCCGTTGGAGTCCGGCACCCGGCGGTTTCATGTGATCCCTGTTGAAGAGAATGTGGTGGCCTATGTGTGCACAGGTGACACCTTGCGTCGTTTGACGACCCCGGGGCTCACTACTGGAACAGCGCCTCTTTTTACCAACAGCGCGACCAGCTATTGCGGTAACTCTGCGCAGCTAAGCAGCGCCCCCGTCATTGCCAACAATCTGTCCTCGTGCGCATTCACCTACAACGGCAGCGATTTACAGCGCAATGGACTCGTACAAGTTTCCTTGGGGATCACCCGCGACGGCGAGACGGTCAACTTGTTCCACCAGATCAACGTAAATAACACGCCATGAAAATGACATCGCGCGACCAACATGGCTTTGCAGCCATTGCGGCCATTTTTTTGGTGGTGATACTTGCTGCATTGGGTGGATTCATGGTCACGTTTTCCAACACCCAGCAGCTGACCTCTGCACAAGACTTGCAGGGCTCCCGCGCGTACTGGGCTGCGCGTGCCGGCTTGGGTTGGGGGGTGGCGCAAGTCACTGCCAGTCCTGCCAACTGTCCGACCGGTGCGCCGGCCAGCGTGGAAGGCTTTGTCCTCACAGTGACCTGCAGTCGCTCGACTTACGTCGATGGTGTAGACACCATCGTGGTCTACCGGTTTGAGTCCAAGGCCAGTGCGGGCTCCGCAGGTAGCGGCACATATGTGGAACGCAGCGTCAGTGCTGCGGTGGAGATGTGATGATTCAATTTTGCCGAGCGCTCGTATGTTTCCGGGCCGCCTTGCGCACCAGTCTGGTCTGGGTCGGCTTATCGTTTGCAACATTGCCCGCTATGGCGGTGAACTATGTGTTCCCCGGTAACCTCCCCGCCGCGTGTACCGCAAGCGGGTCCAACTACACCTGTACCGGCTTCTCTTTCGGCAACGGCGATACCGTCACGATCAACGCACCCAAGCCTGCCACCATCACCGTTAATGGCAACCTGTCCACTGACAACGCAGTGATCAACTCGGCGGGCAATGCTGCAGATCTCAGCCTCGTCGTCACTGGTACTTTGACTACGGGATATCAGGCCAATATCAAGGCCAATATCCAGGCCGGAAGCGTCAACGACAGTGGCGGACAAGCCACTTTCGGCGGCTCCATTGCGGCCTCTTCTGGAAACGTGCTTTTGGGATATCGGACGACGGCAGCCGGCAACGTGTCATCCACCACAGGGTCCATTACTGTGGGGACTGAGGCGGTGATTTCGGGGGATCTGACCAGCACCGGAGGTGGTGCAGTCACTGTCAAGTTCAAATCCCAAGTGACCGGAACTGTCAGTACGAGTGGCCCTATCACCATCGAAAACGAATCACAGATTGGTGGCTCGGTGACCGGCGGTACCGGCGCTATCCAGGTGCAATTCAAGGCGCGGGTCACGGGGTCGGTGTCCAGTACCTCTGGAACCATTCAGATGGACAACGAAACTGTAGCCGGTGCGTGTGTGCGGTCTACTGGTTCTGCGGGAATTACTTTGAATTACCGCTCCAGTGTCAACAGCGTTTGCTGCGGTTCTACCTGTGGCAATAGCTGTGTCACGAACAACAGCACATTTGCCATGCCAGCCGCTTGTGCCGTACCCCAGACTTGTGTGGTGGATTCCTTTGCGAGTGGGACGCTGGATACATCCTTGTGGAATGCGCTGACCCTTTCAGGGCCGTTCACTCCACAAGTTGTCACGGTCAACAGCCAGAAGCGGCTAAGGCTGACCGACAACAGGGGCAGTGAAGCCACCATGGTGCAGCTGAAGAAATGGTTCCCTGCTGCGGGCAACAAAGTAGTGGTGCAGTTTGATCACTATGTGTATGGCGGTACTGGTGCGGATGGAGTGGTGGTGGTGCTTTCGGATGCAAGCATTTCGCCAGCACCGGGCGCGCCAGGGGGGTCTCTCGGATATGCGCAGTCCACTATTGCTGGCTTTTCTGGAGGCTGGCTTGGTATAGGCATTGATGAGTACGGAAATTTTCCCAACACTAACGAGGGCCGGCAGACCTACCCCACAGGGTGGACCGCGCCCGCAGGTGCCAATGTGGCTGCAGGTTTTCGTGCAAACAGCGTGGCCATTAGGGGGAGCGGGTCAGGCACCACGGGGTATCGATTACTTGCGAACACGGGAACATTGAGCCCTGTTATCTGGAGCAACTCCAATACGTCCAGCACCGCACATCGCTATCGGATCACGGTTGACAACTCCAACAACGTGAATGCCTTTGTCACCGTGGAGCGAGATACCACCGCCTCTGGCAATAGCTTTGCAACGATTATTCCCAAATTTGATGTTCTTGGCACCAACAGTGGACAGTCTGCGGTGCCTGCCAATTTGCTGTTGTCTTTGACAGGCGGAACAGGGGGCCAGAACAATATTCATGAGATGGCCAATCTCAGTATCTGCGCCACCTATATCAACGAACCCGGCAATTCATCTGCAGCTGCTGCATTCGATTGCCTGGAGACCGGCACCAATTCACCGTGGGTCTCCTCCAATAGCGCTTCAGTCAAGCCTCTTTACACCAAGCTCACATCCACTAACTTCACCTTTGACGTGGCGGCATTAAAGACGGACGGCACGCTGGAGAGCAACTACGTCGCCGCTGGCGGAAATACCAAATACGTTCTCGCAGAGCTGTTTGACAGCACGACGCCGGCGGCAAGTTGCAGTGCCTATGCGAGTCCGTTAGCGTCGCAGGTTGTGACTTTTGCATCCGGTACTTTTTCCGGAGCGGCCGGGCGTGCGAAGACGGGAAACTTCAACATTGCGACGGCGCGCAGCAAGTTGTTGTGCAGAGTCAAAGAGTGCACAACCAGTGCGTGTACGGCATTCACCAGTGTGTCGCCCGCGTGTTCCACTGACCAGTTTTCCGTCCGTCCCCAGCAGCTCACCATTACGGCGCCCACCATGAGTAATACAGCGCTGAGCGGCGCGCCCTCAGCCAAGGCAGGGACCGCATTCACTTTGGATGCAGCAGCCGGCGTCTCCTCCGGCTACACCGGAACGCCCGCGATCGATATGACCAAGGTGGTGGACCACAACGCTGCGGTGATAGCCAACGGCACATTGAGCGGCAGCTTTGCTGCCGGTACCGGCGCCAAAGCCACCGGCAGTTCCTTTGCATACCAGGACGTGGGAAATATTCAGTTCCAGGCGAATGCCGTGGTCGACAGCACCTTTACCAGCATTGACCAGTCCAATTCGGGCTGCATTGCCGGAAGCACGTCCAATACGCTCAGCGGCGGCAAATATGGCTGCAACATCGGCAGTGCCGCCTCCGCCAAACTGGGGCGTTGGTACCCAAGCCATTACTCTTTCACCGGCACCATCACCCCCAGTTGCGCGGCCGGCGGATTTACCTATATGGATGAAGATGCTTTGGGCGTGCTGCTCACTATCAAGGCCCATGCCTCCAGTGGTGGCACAGCATCGGCGACCGACCCTGTGGTCAGCCGCTACACCACCGGGTACACCAATCTTGCATCTGTGACCGTCAGTGGTGACAACGGTGGCGCCGCAGTGGCAGCTTCCAGGCTTGGCAGCCCCGCATTTCCGCCAATGCCGAACACGGCACTTTGGAGTGCGGGTCAGTGGGTGATTAATGACAGCTATGCTTTCAGCAAGCTGGTATCGCCGGACGGACCCTATGACAGCTTCAAGCGGCGGATTCAACCGGTCGATGCAACACACTAACCACCGCATAGGCGGAAGGAATGTTGCAAATGAAACGGCGACCACGGATCTACTATTCAGATAGCCAGAAAGCGTTGATGTGGGAGCGCTGGAAGCAAGGCGCCACACTGCATGAGATCGGCAAGCTTTTCGATCGACCCCACACTTCGATTCACCGAATACTTGCGGAGACAGGTGGGTTCCGGCCAGCTGAGCGATCACGTGCATTGACAGCTTTGACATTGGCAGAGCGCGAAGAAATCTCAAGGGCCCTGGTCAAGGGTGAGTCGATTCGATCGATTGCCTGCCGACTCAACCGAGCACCATCAACGATCAGTCGAGAAATTAAGCGCAATGGTGGCAGCGAGGACTACCGTGCTAGCCAGGCAGACGAAGCGACTTGGGGTCGTGCGCGACGCCCCAAGCGCTGCAAACTGAGCGAGAACCGTGCCTTGGCCCGGATCGTGGCTGACAAGCTACGGATGCTCTGGTCACCGGAACAGATCGCAGGCTGGCTCAAGCATACTTATCCGCGCGACGAAAGCCATCACGTGTCACACGAGACCATCTACCGCAGCCTGTTCATCCAAGCACGTGGCGCCTTGAAGAAGGAGCTTCTGGCTCATCTGAGGCGTACTCGTGGCATGCGTCGGTCTCGTCACTACACGCAGAAGACGGCAATCCACGGACAGATCGTCGATGCCGTTTCGATAAGCGAGCGGCCAGCCGGCATTGAGGATCGAGCTGTACCTGGTCACTGGGAAGGGGACCTAGTCTTTGGCAGTGGCAATAGCCAGATCGCAACACTGGTCGAGCGTCAGACGCGGTACGTGATGCTAGTCAAGCTCGATGGAAAAGATTCGCAGACAGTCGTCAACGCGCTAATCAAGAACGCGCAAAAACTGCCGCAGGAGCTCTATAAGTCATTGACTTGGGACAGAGGTACGGAAATGCATGGACACAAGAAGTTCACCATGGCAACCGACATCCAAGTCTACTTCTGCGATCCGCAAAGTCCATGGCAACGTGGAAGCAACGAGAACACAAATGGGTTGCTAAGACAGTACATGCCAAAGGGCATGAACCTCTCGGGTTTCTCTCAGGTTCAACTCAATGCAATTGCCAGACAATTGAACGAAAGGCCGCGTAAAACGCTCGGCTTCCATACACCCGCTGAGATGTTCAGCGAACGTGTTGCATCGACCGGTTGAATCCGCCGCTCAAAGCAGCCATTGCAGACACTGATGGAAGTACGTTCATCAATGCGACCAACGAGACCGGCACCACTCGCATTCGTTATGGCCAGTTGCGGATGTCCAATGTATACGGCTCGGAGTTGATGAGCCTGCCTGTCCCCTTGGAAGCCCGCTATTGGAATGGTACGTTTTATGTAACTAACACTCTGGACAGTTGCACGACACTGAATCTCTCCAGCATCGCCATGTCCGGCTTTACCGGGAATCTCGCTGCCTGTGAAACGCAAATTTCACCCACGACGGCGCAAACCCTGTCGAACGGAAAGTTGTCCGGCAACGGTTTGGTCCTCAGCAAACCCGGCCAGGGTAACAGCGGCAGTGTGCAACTGACCATGAATGTAGGAAGTACGGCATCCGGTAGTACTTGCGTATCCAGTGCATCCAGTACGGCCACCGCCGCCAATCGCCCGTGGTTCGGTAGCAACCCCACCGCCAAGGCCACTTTCGGGATGTACAAGAGCCCCTTGATCTACCTCCGTGAAAACTACTGAAAACCGCAATTCATCAATTGACTTGAAAAACCGGCCAAATCGATGTCATGATTGCGCGACAAGCTATTAAAATGAGAGCAAGCGGTTCCGACTTTCAACAGATTCATGATTGAAGCTACGCACACACTGTTCAGCATTCACCCCTCCGGAGGCGGCTAACCATGCGCTGGCCGTGGCGTCGTGCCTCCAGTGGAGAGCGCTTGGTGGTTTCCTGGTCGGGTCAGACCTTGGTGTACCTGTTGGCTACAGGGGCTGGCAACGATTTCACTGTCATTCGGTCCGGTGTGGAATTACAAGGTAACGATAGCCTCGAAGAGTTTTCCCGCCGTTTGGTACAACTGGGCCTCAAAGGTTACGTCACCGACGTCATGCTCCGCCCCGAGCAATACCAGTTACTTCAAATTGAAGCACCGGCAGTTGCGCCTGAAGAATTGCGCTCCGCCGCCCGCTATCAGATCAAGGAGATGGTCGACGTTCACTTGGACGACCTGACCATCGACGTGTTGAAAGTGGGCGACGGACAAGGCCGGGCCGCGTCCCAGTTGTTTGTGGTTGCTGCCAACAATGCAGTCGTACGCGATGTCATGACCTTGGCCAATGCATTGCAGTGGGACGTTCGCGTGATCGACGTGCAGGACATGGCCCAGCGCAATCTCCAAAGCATCGAAGAGCCGGAGCGCGCCACCTGCGCGCTCATGATTTCGGAAGGCCGGCAGACACTGCTCACCATCAGCGCCGGCAGAGAGTTGTACTACAGCCGTCGCCTCGACTTGCCGGATGGCTTTATGGGCATGACCTGGACCGCAGCAATTACGGAACAGCAGGCCCCTCTGGATGCCTACACGCCGGTAGAGGAATACGTACCCGGATACGCCGGAGGCGGATACGGCAGTGATTTCTCGACTACCGGCGCCGCACCTGCCAGTGCCGAGCAGTCCGATATTGACCGGGCTCAGCGTTTGTTGGTGGAAGTTCAGCGCTCCATCGATCTGTGGGAACGCACCTGGACAAACCTTCCTCTGGCCGGGGTCAAGGTCTTTGCCGGTGAGCGGAGTGATGAGTTGGCGCAATGGCTGAGCCGCGATACGGGGCAGACGGTAAGTGCACTCAACACAGGCATTGCGTTCAAAGCCTTAGGTCAGATATCTGCGGCCGACCTGCCCCTGTGCCTGCCTTTGTTAGGCGTGTTGTTGCGCACAGAAGTGCGAAAGGCATGAGGACCTGAGACCATGCCCCAACAAATCAATCTTTGTTCACCCACCCTGCAAAAGCCGCGATTGCCGTTTTCGGCCAATACCGTGGCCGTGGCGCTCGGTGTATTTGTCGTATTGGGCGGGGGACTGTGCGCGGCTTGGGTCTGGAACCTTCAAAACGCCAGCCAAGGCTTTGTGACAGCCATGCAAACCCAAGCGCAGGAAATGCAAAGTCTGCAACTGGCCATAGACCGCAGCAAAGCCATGGCACAGCCACCGTCGCCGGAACTCATGAAAGAGGCGCAGGACAAGCGTGCCGAGATCGACAGCAAAGAGCTGATCTTGCGCGCGCTGCAACAAGGCAATTGGAAACCGGGCTACCGTCATTCCGACCGATTGGCTTTGGTTGCCCGCAGCATTCCGGCGCCGGTCTGGATTACCGAGGTCAAAGCTGACAGCGGGCGCATGGAGGTCAGTGGCTTCACGCTGGAGCCTTCTGCTTTGAATGATTGGGTCGGTCGGCTGTCTGGAAGCCCCTTGATGCAAGGCCTGCGCTTGGCAACGGTAAAGGTCCAGAGCACCGCAGTAGCAAGTGCCAATGCGCCGGTGGCCGGCAGCGTCCCTGCGGCAGCAGGCCGTGAAGCGTGGTCCTTCAATCTGGTGAGTGCGCAACCCCAGCCTGCCGATACGCCCCCTGCGGGAGGCAAGCCATGAAAGCATGGTGGGCTGTTCAGGCCGGGCGCATCAATGCGCTAAGTTTGCGCGAGCGTCTGTTTTTGTTCCTGTCGCTACTGGTCGTCATATTGGCTGTTGCGGATGTGCTCTGGCTCACACCGGCACAAACGGCCTACAAGCAAACTCAACAGCGGTTTCTCAGTCAGAGTGCAGAAGTCAACCGCCTCCGTGCCGAATTGGCGGCAGTCTCCAAACCTGTGGACGGTAGTGCGGACTTGCGTGCTGAAGTAGCGCAGTCGCAGGCGCGCATTGAAGCTTTGCGCGCCGAGATTGCAGCCATCGCTCCGGGCACCTCTGCGGGTAGCGAAGCTCTGGAACAGGTGCTGGTGCAGTTTCTCAAGCGAAGCCCGGGCCTGCGGCTGGTGTCGTCGGGTACGGTGCCTGCAGAGGCTGGTGCCAACGACGCTACGAGCACCCCCGGCATCCAGCGCCGGGGTCTGGAACTCAAGGTGGCCGGTCCGTATGCCGACCTGACACGCTATGTTCAGAGCCTGGAGCAGGCGCTGCCTCGCTTGCGCTGGGGAAGTATGCAACTGGCTGTCGATAAGCAAACCCCGGAACTGACACTGCGCGTGTATGTGCTGGAGGTGCAGCCATGAAGCGCATTCTCTCGTGCCTGTGTTTCAGTGCAGCAGCCTGGGCGGCGGCCGCAGACCGTGATCCGACCGCACCGCCTGCGGAAGCTGGATTGGTCATGCCCTCGCAAGCAGCAGGCGGTGGCAGTGCGTCGCCCCAAGGCAGCAGTGTGATCATGCAAAACGGACAGCCCTATCTGGTGGTGGGAACACGGCTCTATGCCGTGGGCCAGAAAGTCGGCAATGCCAAGCTAGAGCGCATTACCGAAACAGAAATCTGGCTGCGTGAAGGCGGGCAGCTCACCAAGGTGCAACGCTTCACCGGTATCCAGCGCTCTGCTGCCAAGCCCGCTGTCGCGTGTGCGGTAAAACCCGCCGCATCGTCCGCACGCGCCAAACGCAAAGCGTCCCCTACGCAATCTTCAGACTCCCCCCAAGCCGTGACCCCTGTGGCTCCTTGTGAAGGTGCACAACCGTGAAGTCCCGACCCATGAACTCTTCTGCTTCCATGTCTGTATTCCTGTTGGGGCGCTACGCGCCTCTTGTAGTTTCCCTGCTGGGGGGCGTGCTGCTCAGTGGATGCGGCGCGTTGGATCGCCCCTTGCGTACTCCCGATGTCAGCGCGGCCATCAAGGCCGATTTGCCTCCGGCAGCGGCACCCAAACCCAGCGCGGTAGTGCCGGCCAAGGTCAGCGAGGCACTGGCGGAGCCTCCCCCACCCGTGGTTGCCCCTGCGCCTGAACCTCGCTTGGACCTGCTGGTGAACAACGCGCAGGCGAGGGAAGTGTTCCTCGCCATCGTGGCTGATACCCGTTACAGCATGCTCATGCATCCCGATGTCAGCGGAACGCTGTCGGTGACCTTGCGTGGCGTTACCGTCGCTGAGGCGCTGGAGGCGATCCGGGATGTGTATGGTTATGACTTCAAAATGGAAGGGCGGCGCATCACCGTCTATGCCCCGACCCTGCAGACGCGTGTCTTCAGCCTGAATTACCCCACCTCGCAGCGGCAAGGTAGCAGTGAGCTCCGCGTTTCTTCCGGCGCAGCCTTGCAGCAGTCCACGTCAGGTGGCACGACGAACAACTCCGCCAATTCGACCAATGGGACGTCTTCACAACCCGAAAACAGCCGGGTGTCGACAACCTCCAAATCTGATTTCTGGGGGGAGCTGACCGGGGCCATCAAGAGCCTGGTGGGCAACGGGGAGGGGCGCAGCGTAGTGGCCAGTCCGCAAGCCGGAATTCTGGCCGTGCGCGCCATGCCGGAAGAATTGCGCCAGGTGGACAAGTTCCTCAAAGCCACACAGGCCTCGGTGGAGCGTCAGGTCATGCTGGAGGCCAAAGTGGTGGAGGTCGAGTTGCGTGACGGCTACCAGAGCGGTGTGAACTGGGGAGCGTTCAACAACGATGGCAGCACCCAAGTGGCAGCCGGAGTGATCGGCAGTGGCGTGACCAGCACCAATGCTTTCGTGCAAGGTACCACCACCATCAATGGCGCAGTGGCTTTCCCATCTGTCGCAACCGGTGGTGGCCTGTTTGGTCTCGCCTTGGCGACCAGCCAATTCGGTGCCGTGTTGGGCTTTCTGGAAACTCAGGGCGATGTGCAAACCCTCTCCAGCCCGCGCGTAGCGACGCTGAACAACCAGAAAGCGGTCTTGAAAGTCGGCACCGATGAATTCTTTGTGACCAATGTTTCCGGTGGCACCAACTCCAGCAGCGGTACCTCCAGCAGCACCACGACCAGCACCTTGCCCACCGTCACACTGACACCGTTCTTCTCGGGCATTTCCCTGGATGTGACGCCACAGATTGACGATGGCGTGAACGTCACTTTGCACGTGCACCCATCCCTGACGACGGTGACGGAAAAATCCAAGCAGATCGATTTGGGAAGCGCCGGCAACTTCAAGTTGCCCTTGGCGTCCAGCGCCGTGAATGAAACGGATACTTTGGTCCGGATCCAGGACGGGTCTATCGTGGCGATTGGTGGCTTGATGCAGCTGGAATCCAGCCGCAACGCGTCCGGCATTCCCGGCACGACCAGCATGCCCGGCTTGGGCGCGCTGTTCGGCAACCGTGCCACCCAGGGCCGCAAAAAGGAAGTGATCGTGTTGATCAAGCCCACCATCATCCGGACTGCCGCGGACTGGGAGGCACAGGGCCGCCGCGCCCGGGCGGCCATCGATGACATGGACGCTACCCGCGCGCGCGTCATCCAGCTTGACGGCCCTGCCAAGTAATGTATCTGGGGCACTTTTCGCTGCGTGAGGCCCCGTTTTCCATCACGCCGGATACAGACTTCTATTTCGCCCACGAAGGCGCGCAAGCCACACTGAACACTTTGCTGGTGGCATTGCGTAGCGGCGAAGGTTTTCTGAAAGTGGTCGGCGAACTGGGGTGCGGCAAAACCGTACTCTGCCGCCAATTGCTCAAAACGCTGCAGGACGAGTGCGTGACGGCCTACATACCGAACCCGGATATGGGCCCTGACGATTTGCTTCTGGCACTTGCAGCGGAACTGGGCCTGAAAGTGAGCCACCGCCAACACCGGCATCAGGTGATGACCACCATCGGGCGCTGCTTGTTGGAGCACGCTGTGCATGGCCGGCGCGTGGTGGTGTGCATTGACGAGGCACAGGCCATTCCGGTCCGGACCGTGGAGAGCCTTCGACTCCTGTCCAATCTTGAAACCGAGAAACGCAAACTGATTCAGCTAGTACTGCTGGGGCAGCCGGACTTGGACACCAAACTGGCGCGGCCGGAGATCCGGCAGTTGCTGCAACGCATTACCTTCAGCGAATACTTGGGCCCCATGGCCTCAGGTACGGTGGGCGACTATTTGCGTCATCGCTTGGCCCGTGCGGCATTGAGTGAACATACGGATCTGGATATTTTTGAGGCGGATGCTGTGCGGCACATTGCCGCGACCAGCGCCGGAGTGCCTCGACTGGTCAATATCCTGGCCCATAAATGCCTGATGTTGGCATATGGGGAGGGCGTGCACCGGGTGAGCATGGCGCATGTGAAGTTGGCGGCAGCGGATACACCCGGGCTGCTAAAGCCCCTGCGGGGGCCTGCCCGTTGGTGGCACTGGTTGCGTGGCGGACGTTTCCGCAAAAGCACTGCGGTGCGGACTGCCGGTGAGGTGTACGAATGAGCGTGATCAACAAAATGCTGCGGGACTTGGACCAGCGTAGCGCCTCGACCCTCGATCCGGCTTTGCGGTCTGGAACGCGTATGGCCGCCAAGCCCCAGGCAAATGCACCTGCGAAAACCCTTGGCAACATTGCCGCGCTGTGGGGCGGCATCGGTGCTGCCTTGCTGGTGATGGGATTTGCTGCTTGGTGGTGGTCCCGTCCATCCTCTTCTTTACCGGTTGCGGTGTCGGCCGTCTCTGCCCCTCAGGAACCTTTGCAGGTAGTGACTCAGCCCACCTCGCAACCCGCAGTTGTGCTGCCACCTGCCATCACTGCGGGGGTGGCACTGCCCGCGTCCTCTGTGGTTCCACGCCCAGATGTACCTGTTTCATCCAAGCCGGTTGTCCAAGCGACAACGTCAATCCCTGCGGTTCCCAAAGCGGGCACATCCACCGTAGAGTCCGCCGATTTAAAGCCCTCAACTCCTTCAAGTACGGTTTCTCCAGCACCACCACCACCTGTAGCTGCTGCTACGACCGCTGCGCCGGTTGCAGCAGCCACGCCGGACCCCGTCGTCACCGCGCAGCGTCAACAAAACGCGACCCGTGAGGTGCTGGCCCAGGCCCAAGCGTTGTACAGCAGCGGTTCGGCGGATGCTGCCATTCAGCTCCTGCAGGACACTTTGCACACGGCCGAGCGTGCCACTCCACCCGCCCCTGCCGCCATCCAGTTGCAACTGGTGCGTGAGCTGGCGCGTATGGAGTTGGCGCAAGGTAGGGCAGCAGCGGTTCTGGAATTGTTGGGTCGGTCGGAGCCGCTTATGGCCGCGCAACCGGACTTGTGGGCGGTGCGCGCCAATGCCGCGCAGCGTTTGGGTAGGCATCAGGATGCGCTGCAGTTTTATGCCACCGCCTTGCAGGCACGTCCTGCCGAGCAACGCTGGTTGCTGGGGAGTGCAGTGTCCCAGGCAGCTTTGGGCCAGTTGGTTGCGGCGGCAGACTTGGCGGAGAAAGCACGTGCCATTGCGCCGGTCAGCAAAGAAGTACTCACCTACCTGCGGCAGCAGGGGGTCGCTCTCAACGACAAACCTTGATCGTGAATTGCCCACCTAGGGGCAGAGACAAATCAGGCTTCGGCGCTCGCCGGTTGTGCGCGAGCAGCTACAAAAAACATAGCGACGGCCTTAGCCTGCTGCTTTCAGCACCCGCCGGTATTGCATGGCTTCTGCCACATGGGCCAGCTGGGTGGATTCCGCACCTGCGAGGTCCGCAATAGTGCGCGCAATTTTCAGGGTCCGGTGTGTGCTGCGGCCGGACCAACCCAATTGCGCTGCGGCAGTTTGCAAAAACTTGGAAGCTGCCGGCTCCAGCGCCACAAATTGGTCAATGGCTTGGCCTGCGAGCGCCTGGTTGCTGCTGCCTTGGCGCTGGACAGCGCGCGCCCGTGCAACTCGGCTGCGTTCGCGGATGGCAGCGCTGCTCTCGCCGGGCGGGCTGTTGAGGAGGTCCTCCGCAGCCAAAGCTGGTACTTCGACGTGCAGGTCGATGCGGTCCATCAAGGGGCCGCTGAGTTTGCCCTGATAGCGTGAAACCTGGTCCGGCGTGCAGCGACAGGCCCGGATGCTGGAGCCCAGGTAGCCGCAAGGGCAAGGGTTCATGGTGAACTTTTGTGAGTAATTGCACTTTGGGGAAATAGAACTTTGCCCAACAATCTCGCTTCACAAATTGACGTGGAGTGAATTACAGGCAATGAACAAGCGCATCACAGATGGAGATAGCCGGCAGGGAAATAGCCCTGTCCTCTTTGCCGGGAGGAGTCTGCATATCCGTGTTCGCAACGATGCGAAAAAGGACGGCCAGAGCGTCATCGACCTTTCCTTCCTATTGGGTTGGCAAGGGATTGAAGCAGCCGGTTTGATGGCGGAAAGCCTGGTCCGCATGGCTCGAAGATACTCAACACCCACGCCGGTCTACAACGCGCGCTCCGTTTTGCAACTGTGGAAATTAACCGGTGAACAAGAAGGTTGGGATTCACCGTCTCCAGCGGCCGGTTCAGATGCCCTGTTGCGTCAGTTCAATACTTTGCGACGGACGTTGTTCGTTGCAGAAGCGGCGCGGGGACGCTCTCTCAAAACGTCTCTTAACAAGTGGCGAGGCTTTCTGTGCGCAATTGAAGAGGCGGTTCGGCTGAAGGCGCTGCCGCCTATCTCTATTGACGTGCCTAGCGTTCGAGCACCACCGGGAAAGAGGACTGGCTTGTCTCGTCAGGAGGGTGTCAATGGGCACGTGGATGAACGACTCTTGCCGAGGTCCTTCAATCGAGAGTCGGACGCATTTCATGACGATCTACTGGAGCCTGTCTCGATAACTCACGCCGACGCTGATTACCTCAACGAATATCAAACCCGCCTTGAGCGGGCGATGAATGTAGTTCGCACATGCGCGATGCGGGATTTCGAACGGTTGGAGATGTCCCGTATGGACGGTAGAAGGCGCATTGCAGAAGCCAGCTACAGTGAATTGGCGGAATCATTTGTTCGAGCCGGCGGGACACGACGCCCTACTAAGTACATCGATCCCTCGAATGGATGCCACTTTTTCGCCGAAGGCGGAAATCACCCGAACCTTCTGGGCAATCTTCTGTGCATCGCTGATGTAGAGATGGGGGGGCTTCCAAAGCCCTATGACAGAACCGTTTCAGTTGGGGGGAAGCTGAGAACGGAGACAGTGCACGGTGGCAGATTTCACTGGAAATATTTGGAGTGGTACGGTAAAAATCGGCTCATGCCATTCCTGGGGGTGATGACCAGCACTGCCGCAGTTTTGTGCATTGTGCTACTCATACTAGAGCACCCTAGGCTCAATGTGTCATCTCTACTTCGTGCCAAACTTGAAGATGCGGATGGACGGAGTGTTCTGCTGTCAAATGCGGAAGTCGATGGTCAAGTACGTATCAGGTTAACAGTGGACAAGCCAAGGGCCGGCTCTGAGAAGTCAGTCCTACTGACACCGCTTGCTCAGCGAGTTATTGAGCGAGTCCTAGAGTGGACTTCCCCAGTTCGAAAACAGATGGTTGCTGACGGGCGCATCGATGACGCACGCAAACTCTGGGTCGGGATGCACGCCATCGATTACCGTCTGATTGTTATGTCGGAGAAAACGCTTTGGAATGGTCTGCGAGCCAATCCTCAGTTTCGGTCAACCGGAAAAAAAGCAAACAAGAATAGGGTCACTCCTTTCATAGAGCGACACCCCGAGCTTATTCCGTGGGCTCAAGCTCTGACTTACAAAGCACTCAGGGTGAGTGGTGGTGTGCTCGAATACCTCCGCTCCGGAGGAGATCTTGTTGCCACCGCCCGTGCGTTTGGCCACAGGAACGTGAGTACGACGATTGGCCACTACGTTCCTGAGGCTCTTCGCCTGGCGGTATACGAACGCCAAATACGCAGGCATCAGAATCTGCTGCTCGCCGCAGCTGTTTCCGATGAGTCAAGTGCGCGTCACGCCTGCGATTTCAACTCCACAGAGGATATCCACCGTTTTCTTGGAGGACTGTTTGCAGCAGACGTCAGCGTTGCGGAATCTGGCGGACTCGCTGACAGGATCAATTGGTTTGTATGCGGAGGGCGGATCGCAGGGGATTCAATAGCCAAAAGCGAATCACCCAACAAAGACCGACAGCTGATTCTTTGCCAAGACTCGTTTGCGCTGGCAACGGCGTTCAACTACCGCGAACATCTCAGGGGCGCATCCAATTTCACGTTGGACCGACCTGACCCCGGCACCAAGGTGGCTCCGCGACTCTGGTGTGATTTGGTCGATGTGCTCCGTTCACCGCTACCGGACTCGATGCACGAACTCAAAGAACTCGTTGCGGAAGCAGAGGCGACTTCGAGGCGCATGAGAGCCTCATTTCCAGCGCCGGTTCAGCTATGACCGGAGCGCTTCCAGACACACTCGAGCAGTTCTTTGATACTTCGAGCAGAAGTTTTGACAGGCTGTACAGGCCAGCATGGTTGCTCAATGACCTCGCTGATCCCGTTTGGCACATCAAGTTCGGAGAGAACATCCGGAAAGTCGAGGGTGTGGTCAAAGGTGCGGCTCGAATCCGGTGGGCGCTGAGGTTGCCGGATGGACGCTTGACTGACCGTTCTCACAATCGCTTGCTAGAGCATGCCAAATTGCTGCTCGTCGCGGCATTTGATGGCGCGACGAGCAGTTCAAAAACGCTGGCGATAGTGGCTACCTATCACCGACACCTGATGTGGTTGGTGGAGTACTGGGTTACTCACGGGCCGGGTCTCCACCAGCAACAAGGGCTACTTGGTCTTGACGTCGATACGGTCGAGACGTTTGTCGCCATTTACGCGATGAACGGCGTCGCGGGGATAAGCCGAGCCTGCAAGAGATGGGATGAATGGGTCGTGGAACGCCTCCAGGATGAGGCGCTGCAGATAGACGCGGCGATTGAGGTGATGTCCTCAGAAGAGCGCGCGCGGCTCCGCATTGGCCTTGGAGCAGTGCGGAATACCTCTGCTGAATCGTTGCATGCCAAGTCAGATAGTTTCGACGAGGGGCACTATGTCTCGGCGCGCGTGCTGCTGCATCGCATGCATGCTTACGACCTGCGGGGCGTGGTCAGAGGTAAATTCATAGAGGAAGCGATCGGCGTCGAAGCGTCCCGCATCCCTCGCATCGCTGCTCTTCTCGTGCACCTGCAACGATATGAAATCTGCCATGACTATAGCTATCGGGCCATTCCTCGTTGCGGGTATCGGACAGAGCCGCTGCTCGGGCGACTCAGTTTGGCAGAACGAGCCGAGAAGCCGCTGAAAGTCTGGGGAGTGCTCAACTGGGTTCGCCAAGCCAGCCAAACACTTACGCTGATACCCGAGCTCGCGTCCAATACCTTCGCCGATCCCACGGAAGTTGGCGAGCGACTAGCCCGTTTCAATGCTCGCAGGGAGGGTCGAACCAAATCGATTCCTACGCCGATCGCGTTGCAGCTCACGACCTTCTGTATCGATTGGATGCAACATGTCGAGCCGCAGCTGCGCGGCCTTGTTGAAATGGTCTTTGAATCACTATCCCGCAACAGCGAGGCTGGGCCAAGTGAATTGCAGAGATTGCTTGAAGGCATTCCGGTTCCTGCTGCGCTTCGGAGGTTCGGGGCAAGGAGATTCTGGGGGCGATCACTTTGGAAGGACAGGCACGGTTGCAATGTCGATCGGGGCGAAGAACAGAAGACGGAATTGGCGATTACTGATCTGCTGAATGTACATGTGGCAGTCTGCTTCGTTCTCGTTGCAATGCTGTCATGCTGCCGTAGGTCAGAGGTACTCACATTGTCTAAAGACGCTATCCAGTACCGGGGAGGCCGTGCCTACATACGAGTCTTGCTAAGGAAGACTGGGGCTGACGAGGCGCGGCTGTCCGTACTCAAGCCCGTGCCAATGATTGTCTCTCGATGCTTCGAATCCTTGTCGGCTATCACAGCCGTGCTCAACCGATACCGTCCAACGCGAGATGCTCATGTTGCTAGCTTGGTATTTAGAAAATTCAATCGCAACGGGTTATCCGAAATCGCACAGACCATCTATGCCCATCTGGATCTCGTCAGCGAAGTGGCAAACCTGCGCACGGACGATAAAAGACTCTGGCACATCAGACCTCACGAGTTGAGAAGGTTTTTCGCACTCAGCTTCTTTCACGATGGTGGCAGAGAGAACTCACTGCCCGCGTTGTCATGGTTCATGGGTCATCGTGAAATCCATATGACCTGGAGGTATGTGCGAGAGGAACTATCCGGCGCCGAGCTTTCCGAAGCTGAGGCTGCACTGGCCGCTGCCGCGGTCTATTCGGATGACGAAGCCGCTTCCGTACAGCGACTGCGGCGGATGCTGCTCAAGCATTTCGGTGTGGAAGAGTTGAAAGTCCTGTCCGAGGCCGTCGTGCAGGAGTACCTGGAGATGCTTCATGAAAGTGGGACATTCACGGCGACGCCTGTCCAGGTGCGTGGGATGTCAGGTATGAGGTTCACGGTCTTGATCACGATTCATAGGCATTGAGCATGGCGAGACTCACGAAGGGTGCTATTGCGCCAGGTATAGAAGCAAGAAGCAATCGCGCAAAAGAAAGTGTTGCTGCTCGCCTCAGAGTTTTTGATGAACTGCAACGATCTGGTAATGCGAGCAGCGATGAACGATGGGTGAGGTTTGCAAGCGTCGATGCCCTGGCTGCCTGGGAGGATGTGGATCAAGGGATATATCCGGTCAGCCCCAAGACGATGCGCAAGCATATTGATCTCATGCATGGAGGTGGGTATCGTGCGTTCATCCTATCTGTGGAGTACCTTCGGAATCACAACGCTACCTCAACAGCGCGCTCTTCCGTTGAAGCGGCGATCCGCCAAGGGCTTGAGAGAGAAGCTGCTGCCATTCTCGAGATGACGAATCGCTATCTGGACTTGATGAAGCGCATGCGTAACCTGGCCGAGAACAACCCTTCAGCGATGGTCCAATTGAAACATCATCTGCGAATATTTGGAGACGAACATCCCCATCTAACCAGGGTCAAGTGAAATGTCAAAAGCACGAAAACTTTGGATCGAAGCTTCTGACAGTTTCTGTCTCGCCGTGCATGGTGAAAAATCGGGTGGAGGCAAAGTGAGCGCACCCGGTATGCGCGTTATGTTCTGGCCAACGGGGAGAATTTGTTGGCAGGCCAACATGTATCTGGTTGCGCTGCGCAAGCGAGGTTTGGCGACTACGACCGTCAACACTTACTGCAGTGATTTGTCCAAGTTGCTCCGGTTCTTGCATCAAGCAGACCTTGGCATAGAGCAGATGCATGATGAGCACCTGATTGCGTATGCTGACTATGTGATGCGACCGTCGTGTGGCAGGGGGGCCTCGGCGAACCATGCAAACCGGCTTGTTCTACGTGCCATCGATTTTCTGTCGTGGTTGCAGCTTCGAGTGCCAACCGCGCATCTTGTCGGAGCGGACGGAGAGTGTGCACAGATTTCACTCACGATTCGGCGTGTGCGGAATCGCCGAGGTGCAAGTCAGGTTCACCATCCTGCACTGGTGGCACCAAACATCCGTCGTCAAGTTCGACCAATCACAAGCGAGGTAATACGTGACCTACAGGGGGCATGTCGCACTACTGCAAAATCTGAGTTTGTCATCGCCCGCAATATCGCCATTCTCAAGATGCTGGCGGACTCTGGCATTCGGCGTGAGGAGCTGGTTTGGCTCCGTGCCATGGACATTGGTCGGGCGATCGATTTGGGTGGCCGATTGGAAGTCAGAACGGCGAAACGCAGAGGCAATCCAATACGGCAGGTTCCTGTTCCCGTGGATACCCTCAAGGCGATTCGAGTCTTTCTGGAAGTTCACCGCAGACTTCAAATTCGGCGTATCGCGAAGCGCGATAGGGCGTTCAAGGATGCGGGCTGGGCCTTTTGCACTCGAAGTGGTGGGCAACTGGCGGCAGCCAGTGTGACGCAGATTATTTCCGACCTTCGCGAAGGAGCAGGATTGGAACAGCGGGCGACCGCCCACATGTTCCGACATCGGTGGATCACCCTCCAAATGGTGCAGAGACTCAAGGCTCTCCAGAGCAGCCATCCTCACGGCCTTCAGCTGATGACCACCCTGCTGAGCAGGCTGGCCAGCATCACGGGGCATGCATCCATAGACAGTCTATGGACATATGTAGACTGGGCGTTCGACGAGGGGCGCGTCGCACCGCCTGCGTTTTCAATGACAGGCGATCAGTCGCAGCACGTCTCGGCATTGGCCGGTCTGCTGGCAGAGATTTTGTCGGCGCTGCCGGAGCGTTCGAATTTTGAAGGCCTGCGCTCGAAGGTCGAGGAATTCCAAAAACGTCTTGACGTTGAACATGCACCGTCAGGGTCGATAGGCATTGAAACTGTGGCCTCACATTCTCTCAGGCGAGAGGTACGATGGTAGAGCCGAACCAAGGCCACACATTGTGAGGTCAGCTATCTACTCCCGCCCCGGAGTTGTCACTTCGATTTCGACGTCGTTGAAGCGGTAGGAAATAGTTTTGGCAGGCTTTGTTGAGGCAGGCTGATCTGAAGGTTTGTTCTCTGGTGTATGGCTCAGGCAGATGGCTCGCAGCATGTCATCGTTGGAAGAGTTCTCACGCACGCAGCGGGTGAATTCAGGCCAGGATATCCACGCGCTGCGCTGGTCAACATTCATTTCTCCCGAGAATCGCGCTGCATGGCGCGTCATCACGAACAGTATTGGTGGTTCGGAGGACACTGGGGCTGAAAACTTCATCCCCAGTACGGACGCGACTTCACGAGCGGTTCGGCCCCCGATCCACCCATTTACCTTGTCAATCCATTCGGTAGCTTTCAGCATATTGCTTCGCCGGCTCGCCCTTTCCTGCAAAGAGCGAGAGAAGACGTCGTGCCATTTGATTTGAAAGAATGCAAGTGTGCCGTGGTGGTTGTCCACGACCGCTGCATCAATATCCGTGAGCACGCTGCCATCTGGCCTCCTGAGCTTAAAGCCGGAATTGCTGACCTTAAATCGGGGGGCGGGTAACAGCGCGGCAAGCTCGTTTCGCAGAGAGTTCTCACGTGAGTTGACAGCTTTGTCCCAATCCTCGCCGTAGTGGCTGCGCAGGTGCCTCACCATGCCGACGAAAGGGTTCATGAGTGCTGCCATTGACGGGGTCAGGACGTAATCCGGTCCGAGATCTACGTAGAACGGGAAGGGCGTGTCGTAGTGTGACAGCGAATCCTCGATCGACACACTATCGAGCAGCAAAGATCGCACCGTCATGCCAGCCCAGACAGGTTCATACCCGTTTGCCCGCCAATCATTGGCGACGTCATTGCGGGTCCGGAACAACGTCAGCAGATTTCGCAGGTCGAGTTGCTTGTGCCTTGCGACAAGTCTTGTGCAGAACTCTAGGTGACACATCGCCTGGGCAGCTACTTGGCAGCAAGCGTCTTTCCATGCTCGGAACGATTGCCCACCTATCATCGATGTATCCGGTAGAGCCTCCGCTTCGGGCCACCAGATTTCCAGCTCTTTGATCCGGCGAAGACTTCGAGCCATCAACTCCTCGTCAAAGGAGTATCGTATAAACCAGCCGCCGAGATCGATTCCGGACCGTTGATCCAGCCTGCGCCTGACCTGTTTCAGTTGGCTATTGCTCAGAGTTGTCAGTGCACCTGCCGCTTCGAGACGCTGCGCAATGAACCAAGTCTCGGCGTGCCGGTCGGCCGCCTCGCCTTCATCTGTATCCACTTCAATCCTCAGCCGATTCTGGCCGTCGTAGTGCGTCCGACTTAGACCGTATCGTTCGAGACTTGCCAATCGATGCAGCGAGTGCAGCGCACCACACCGCCAGAGGTAGCCATCCATGTACTGTGTGATCCGCGGATTCGAAGGACTCCACGGCATGGGCCCACCGCAAGTGCCGACTTTGGCCAGCAATGGCGTCAGCGCGGAAGCGGCACCCATCAGCATCAGATGGCGGGCACCGTCGTGCTGCACGAGTTCCAATCGGTTTGGTGCCATTCGAAATGCAAACGCACACATATCCAGCGTTCGAAAAATCTCTGTGATTGCCTGCCTTTCATGGCCAGCAGTACTGCTGGATGCGCTTGCCTGGTTGTCGGTCATCAGGCGCTCGATCAACGCAATTGCGCTTACCTTTTCCATGGATTGACTCAGTCGCGGTATGTGAAGAGAAAGAACTGCACAAAGCGCAGCGCGCTGTGAATCGCTGCGCTGACTAGGATGAGATCACTTGGATATCGAAGTCACACATGGACCATCTGGATTGCCGAATTACTCAAAAATGGCACCAGGGCAGCTGCCATCAAAAAAGACGGTTTCAAGGATTGAATCGCATGACCCCTGGCCGTCTTGTGTGGGACGTGTAGCGGTGGACCACTTCTTCAATAGACATCCGACGCAATCTGAACTTGCATTTGCCGCCCACCGAGACCCCGGGAGCGAGAGCCATGAAGCAGCGTGTCGAGATCAGCAAGTGGAATTCGTCTGCTGGCGCTCCCTTGAAGGCTATCCTGCCTGCATCGATCACGCTGTCGTTGTGATACCCGCCGGATTCTCTTTGACAAAGCTCCATCAATGCGACTGGCACTAACAGTGCCAGCAGATACCGGTGGGTGGAAACCTTGCTTTGCACATGATCACATTCCGGGCCGAGTTCAACTACATGGAGCGGCAGCATGCTGATTTGCTCTGGTGTAGCCACACCGCATAGGAACTCCTTTTGCAGCAGCTCAGATTTTTCGCGACCAAAATGTCGCATGAACTCACCGGAATTGACGAACCCCCCCGGCAGCTGAATGACCATTCCTCGTTCGAATTCACCTTTCGGTGACGCGGCGCCAGCCTCATCAACGAGATAGCAGGCGTTGAGCCGAGCTACGGATATCTTTTTGGGGCGCTTGGGGCGGCTTCCAGACAAGGCAACCTGCAGTGGATGCGTATCTGCAATTTGCGCCGTCGTGCCTCCACCAACGAAACTGAGCTGGTCTTCAAGTATGGGAAGCAGTGCTGAGTCCAGCGCTGCATCGACGTTCTTCGCAGCGATGGCTTTGCCAACTGCTTCCGTAGCGAGAAATGCCAGCAGACTCTCCCACTCCTTGGCGCGTTCCTCAGCAGGCCGTACCTGCGTCAGCGAGAAGACAGTGTCCGTCGTTTTGGCTGCGGCCTCGGATGCACGCATTTCCCACTGCGTGGCTGTAGCCAGGGTGGGGAACGTCTCCATTTGTTCTAGTATGAGATCGCGTAGAGCCTGTGCGTTGAATTCAGCTGGATTTCCCGCTCCCAATACCTTGTTTTTGTCGATGGCCCCATAGCCGATCGGGGTCGTTAGGCCAGCGCCAGGTCCATCGCTCTCGATCAGCTTTTTCATCTGCTCGACATCGGCTGGGAACATCGACCAGAAGATCAGCGCATAGGGTCCAGACGCGGCAATCCTCTTCAAGCACTTGATGATGATGCCGGCGTGTACCTTGTGGTTGTCGAGGTTGCCGCCAATCATGTGAATGTCGGTGAAGATGATCCGTATGCCAGCGACAGGTTCCGGTGGCGGGGAGGCAAGATCGCCGTCTTCAAAGAGGAAGGGCAACGGACAGAAGCCAGCCTGGCTGAGTCCCCATGCAATCGCTTTTAGATGTTCATCGTTGTCGTCGATCGCCGCGACTCTCGAGTAGGGAGGGATCATTTTTTCTGGAACCTGAATACAACGGCCGTGCCGTCGTAGGCGGCTGGCAGGTCTACCAGTTCGTTCAGCTCCGATGCATCCACTACGTCCATGCTCCCCCCTATCGATTCCATAACAGCCTTGCAATAAAACAGTCCCAATCCCATGCCGCCGGCACGCGTTGTAGAGAACGGTTTTCCTAAATAGTCGCGCGGTAGCTGAAAGCCTGGCCCGTTATCGCACACGGCGATCATTCCACCCGTTTCTTCATCCCACGAAGCCAGTACCAGGATCGCTGCTGGGGCACTGCCGCCATCACGTTCTCGCCGGAACCTAGCCCAGTAGATCGCGTTGTCTATCACGTTGCTGATCGCAGCAACCATCAGGCCCCGCGGCACGCTCAATGAAAAGTCATGGCGCTTCTCGGTATCGGCAGTCCAGTTGGAAACGACCACCTCATGCCGTGCGAAGCGGTCCTCATGCAGGCCAATGGCCCGTCTCACGAGATCGTGGACGGAAACGTTTCGCGCAGGGTCACGCTGCAGCAATGGCTTGAAGGTTTCCAGGAGCTTGCGCAAATGATCGACTTCCCTGCGCACTTCCTCGGGATCCGCACCCGCCTGCAATCGTCGCTGCATTCGGTCGATGCTGTGAACGATCTCATGGAATATGAGCGCGAGGTTCATACCAGCGAGTCCGGATGAAACCATCACGTCCTGGAAGGTTTTCAGCTCTGCCTTGATCGCCTGGAGGACCGGCTTGACCTCCTTTTCGATATGGTGCTTCTTCCCGAGTGCTTCCAAGCGTTCCAGTGCCGCCTGTACTGGTGGAGGATCTTCGTCCCCCTTCAGTGCGCGATCGATCGCGGACCGGTCTTCACCATGTTGTCGCTGGAACAAGTCGAAGACGCTGAGGCCTATGCGTTTCAGGCGGCGGAATGCTGCGTTCTCGTCGAATCCCTCCCGGTTGGTCTTCTCCTTGAGGTCCGGACTCTTTGCAAGGTCTAGTAAGACCTGTGCGATTACGCTCTGTGCACCAAGCTTTCCAGCAGGTCTGTTGATTCGACGCGCATCGAGCCCGAGCCAGTCCTCTCCAGCTTCACCGTAGTTGAAGACTCGGATGTTGTCACGGTAGACACGGACGCCCGTTTGCTGTTCAAGCCACTTCTTGAGCTGTTGCGGTGCGCCCGAGGCTTTCAGAATTTCGTCTCGACGGTGGAATGCATAGATGCAGCCGCTAATGGGGCCTATGCCTTCCAGATCCCCGGGTCGAACGAAGATGTGATCGTCTTCAACGTCCTCCTCGCCTTCTGCACGTCCTGCGGGACGCGTTGCTGGCCGGGGGCGTACTTCGTCGGGATCTGGGTCGATCAGTGCAAGCTTCTCGGTAACAGGCCCCTTAGTCTGTGGGGCCAAATTCTTGAACCGGGGTGGGCGGAATTCGTAGCTCCAGGTGATCAACCCGCTCTCGGCGATCGCGTAATCAAACTTCCAGACAGCCGACGCAAGCATGTCATCAAGGCTTGGAAGATCTGCTACGGCCGTTTCGTTCCCTGGCAATTCCAGATCGACCTTGAAGGAAGATGCATCATCAAATGGATTACAGAGTGAAGTGACAAGCCTGTACAGATCACGAATCTCACGTCGAGACCAATCCGTATGGTGCAGATCAGTAATCTCGACAAGGGTGCCGGACTTGGACGTGAACTCCTCTGGTGAGGGGTGCTCTGCTACCTGGACCTCAAGCCCATCGCCGAGATAACGTGCGCTATCGATCAGCGCGCCCCATGAGATCTTGAACGAATGCTCAGGTTGGCCCTGCTGGCGTGTTACGAGCCTGATGGTGTCGCCAAGCTTCTGTACCGCGAGACGCCCAACGCCTTTTTCCCCAAGTGGAAATCTTCCAAGCGGGCTGCGTCTGCGTGCGTCAGCGTTGCGCTTGGAGTCAGTTCCGACTTGCAGCCAGGCGTTCTCAATCGTGTCCGCGGACATCCCAATGCCGTCATCCCTGACGCTGATCTTGGGCACCGGGGCCAGCAAGTCAAGAGTGACGGTCACCGTCCTTGCGTCAGCATCGTAAGAATTCTTGACGAGCTCGAACACTGCCAGTCGGTCATGGCCGATGAGCTGGTCTCCGAGCAGCTTTAGGATATGCGACTGGACTTTGAACGGTACGCTCTTGGTCACGTGAGATTCCCTGAATGAATCGGCATATGTTAAGGGATAGCCGTTTGGATCGATGGACGTCTGGGTGGACTGGTGGTGAAATTTGTGGCGCGCAGTTGACGCCATGTCCGCGCCGACTTTAATGCCAGGGGACACTTATAGCTCGAACCGCAAATGGACGTTTTCTCACCTTCAAAGCGCCGGGAGGTCATGCAGGCCATCCGGGGAAAGAACACCATGCCTGAGCGCCTAGTGCGTTCGATGGCGCATCGTCTCGGTCTGCGGTTCCGGCTGCATGGTCGAAACCTGCCAGGCAGGCCCGATCTCGTACTTGCGAAGCATCGTACGGTGATCTTCGTTCACGGCTGTTTCTGGCACCGGCACGATTGCAAACTTGCAACCACTCCAAAGACGAGGCCAGAGTTCTGGGCCTCGAAGTTCCAGGCCAATGTGGACAGGGACCGGCGCAACAAGGCCCTGCTTCAGGAGCAGGGCTGGCGGGTTGTGGAGGTCTGGGAATGTGAGACCCGTGACGCTGAGGCACTTGAGCTCAGGCTGAGACAGGAATTTTCCGTTTTGCCTGCCCCGTCCCTGAAGGAGTAACGGGCGTTGCAGCCTTGAGTTGCTCCACGATCCGCTTCATCACTTCAGCACAGACGCCATTTCCGCAGAGCTTGATGCGCTCGCGTCGGGAGCCAACAGTAAAGATGTGTTCGGGCGGCAGCGACATAGCCCGTGCGATCTCAGGAACCTGGAGCATGCGCATTTTCCACTCGCCATCCAGCTTGCGCACAAGGGCGAACCGGTCGACGCAGGTCACCGTGCGCAGCGGTTCATCCAGGGTCTGCCAGGATCGATCTCCACCGGAGCCGTAATACACGATCAAGAACTCAGCATCGTCACCCAGTGTGGCGATGGCGTTACGTGCCCTGGCCACCGTATTCTTCGCCCGCTTCTTGGTGAAGACCGGGGTGAACTTCCATCGATCATCCGGGTCCAGAATATCTCTGGCCGTCATGCGCTTTACCGAGGGCTCGGGTCTGATTTCCGGCGGGGGGAGACCCAGCCCACCAATCAGAAAGAGCCGTACCCTTGACTGAGGCGCTCCGAACTCCGCCGCGTTGATGACCTGCTCCCGCAATTGATAGCCCAGTGCCCTCAACAGATCAAGCAACTCTCCGTAGCGGTGCCAGTCCTTCATCTCCTTGACGTTCTCTATGACGAACCACTGCGGCATGAGCGTAGCTATCCAGTCCACTGTGTGGAGCGCGGTCTCCTTGCTCTCCTCGCTTCTAGGTGCTGCCCCCTTGGCGACCGAGTGGTTCGTGCATTCCGGAGAAGCTAGAAGCAGGTCCACGGCTTCACGCTTGATGTGCTCCAAGGGGTTGATGTCATCCACCCGTTGATTGAGTGCAATTGCGGATGGAAAGTTGGCTCTGTAGGTGTCACAGGCCATGTCCCACATGTCTACTGCCAGGATGGGGGTCAGGCCAGCCATCACTGCGCCGCGAGCCCCTAGTCCCCCGCCGCTGAAAAGATCTACAAAATGCTTCATGTGTTTTAGTCTCCCAGTAATCCGGCCAGGCTACCAGGCTTCCGCTGAAAATGCTAGAGCCTTATGAAAATAGTCGACTGATCGCCAAGTGATAACCCAAGTCTAAGGCGCATTCTCGTTCTTAATGCGCTCTTGAGCCAATTCGTGCGCGGCAACAAGGTCTGGTTGCCGATGTTCACAGATGACTGAGCGGCGGCGCACCTTGTTCTTTACCTTGATGAAGGATGGCATCTTCGCCAGCCGAATTTGTTCTCTCCAAACATAGTGCATGCTTTTCAGCTTTCCATCCGCGTCTGGGGTGGGTTGAGTGGCCATGGCGTGTTCAGTGAAGGCCTGCGCTGCACGGTACTTGGTCCCTATGCTCTGGAGATGTGCTCCCATATGAGTTGAATTTGCAACCAAAAAACTCTCCGCGTTTATTGCTTGGAATGAATTGAGCAAACTGACGTCATCGTGTGTTGCATGCACCACACTTTTGGTTGGACCATCGGTTTTATAGGCATAGACGGAACTGTCATACAAGCAATAAACCAACTTTGGGGAGAGGGGGAGGAAGAGTTGCAGCCCTCTAACGGTAATTGATGCCGACAGTGGTTCATTGCAATCGCGGAGATACCAGTTGTGTTTGAAAACAGGGTTGTCAGAGAGAACAAACTCTTGCCCGGTCTGATTGGCGATCAGAGCAACTTTGAGGTCGGCGATCAGCCGGTAATTCGTTGCTGCTGAGGCAGCCATGTACGAAAGAAGCGCCCGAGGTTCTTCGGGGCGCATCTGCACGCGTTTTGCGGCGTCAACATCCATGCCATTCAGCTCGGCAAATTTCTCGAAGACTGTCCCCATCATTTTGTTCAGAAACGCGAGGTTCGCACCATACGCTTGCCGTGTCCGCGCAATTTGCACTGTTAAGAACAAAAGCATTGCACGTTCCGGCGTACAACTGATTTTTTCGGGAGTCGCAATGATTGAGTCAATTTCTTTCGAGGCCGGGTTTTCCACATGCTCTCCGAGGAAGCTCTCGAAGGAGTTGTCTTTGTCGTACATGTAGTTCTCGGCGCAAACATCCTTTACGTTTTGATTGTTGCGGAGCTGCTGACGTTCAATGTCAAAGACATTAGTTTTCCACCCACTCGGTGCTTCAGCGGCGAATCGGCGCAACAGGAATTGTGGGACGTAATGCTGCTTCTTTGTGAGCATCACTTTTTAACGCCATTCCGGCTGGCTGTCTGGGATCGATCCTCGCGGACTTCCTTCAGCCCATTGGAAAGCACTTCAATTTTCTGATCAATGGAGATCAGCGTCTTGCTTGCTTGATTGATTTCTGCTGAATAGTCTCGCGGTGGTGACGCCGTGACAGCCATTACTACCGCCAATAAGAATCCACTGAGTCCAACGCTCATTGTGAATCTGAAAATGCTTGCGGCATGCGTCCAAAGTCTAGTCTGTTGCTTCTTTTTTTCGATAATCAATGGGCGTGTGAGTCGAAGCCAAAAAACACGCAGCACATCTACCTTTGACGGTTCACCATCTAAGCTTGTACAGCGCATGTATGCATTGAGTGATTCAAAATGCGCTCTAAATACCTTGTGAAGATATTTGGGGTCAAGGTTTTCGGATATCAATATCGCGTCTTCGATGGGAGATAGATGATCTGTTTGGGCCGGGTAGAGGGCGGCGACCACTCTGCCATTGTCTTTGAGGTTGTAATGCAGTCGCGCCCCGTGCTCAACGAGGACCTTCACTCGATCTCTGTTGAAAGGATCAAATCGTTGTGAGTCAAATGGGCGGTGCCCGTAAAATATCTCAAATAGGCGATCATTGGAGCCGCCTGCGCTTCCCCCGGGGCAGACGCAGAGGCTGTAGTAGCCGTTTAACTCCTGGATCTTTTTGTCGGCGCGTGAAATCTCTTCGTATTTTGGTGCGTAGTTGTTTGAGAATGCCTTGAAGGCTTTGTATCGTTCAATTCGTTCTGATGGATTCATTGGAGATATTCCCGCGACAAAGATCTATCTAACGCAAAGCTAGCGTCCGTTTAATGGGGGGATTGACCGTCGCATCATCCGGCCCCCCGGCTCTCTTCACCACGTAGTCCTGCTTCTTCTCATCCCACTCGAACTCCAAGCCCACAACGGCGGAAGAATCTTGTGCGAACACGCTGAATAAACCCAACAGGTCTTCTACGCTGAACTCGTAAGCCCACTTGTGACGCATGTAGTCCGAGAAGACCAACATTGCCACGAAAGTCTTGCCTTCCGACAACGTTTGCATCCAGTAGTAATGAATCAACTGATTGCAAACGTCTAGAGCGGACAAGACGGCAGGCTCCGGACTCTCCATATCGAACCGTTCATGCGGCCACCCAACCCCTGCGGCCGTGAACGGGCGGCTGCCGACCTTCTTGTATCGCACAACTGACATGCCTGTGCTGCGCGCACGATCGTTAACTTTCGGTCGCTCCAAGAGCGAGCGAACTTGAAAGGCAACGAGCATCAGCTTTCGCTCGAAAAGCACCAACTGCTTCTCAGACCACCGACGATAGCTTCGATGCTTTCTCAGCCAGGCTAACTCATCTCGTAGTTCAGTGCGCCAGTATCGGGATTCGATCATCTTTTCTGGATTTGACTTGACGCCTGCCCTACTCGAGCTGGTGCGGGTTCTGGCGGCTCATGTAATGTATGGAGTAAAGCCTGCTCGATATTCTGACCATTGAATTTCCTTGTCAGGCTATTGTTCGTATTTTCGAACCTGGATTCGGATTTCCCCGCCTTGTATTTCTGCCACGGAAATCACTCCATTTTCGTGCAGACGAATACGTTCCCCTTCTGCAATTCCAGGGTATCTGGCAGCCGGCTGGAAATCACAGAAGTACGCTATCCATCTGGCAGCAGGATGTAGCAACGTTTCGTTCTTCATTGCAAACCCGCAGATGTCACCTGATATAGCGCAGATGGCAATAGCACCAAACATGCGTGCAAAGAGTTTTGCGACGGTTCCGAAAGAATGTCTGGCGAGCATTGCAAAAAATCCCGCAATCTCAAGAGTTACTGCCGTGACGCCCAGAACAAGCGATATGACAAGAGACCAGGCCGGAATGTACGAGGCCAACGAAATGGCAGCGACGGTCATGTCAAAATCCTGTGGCGGAAGGCCAAGCGATGACGCGACGACGGAGCGGGCGAACGCCGTCGAGAGAAATAGAACGAAAACATGAAACGTGGCAATTGCTGTCTTTCCAACTGGGTGCGCCCAGACCTTTTTGACAGTTGGCCAACACCACACCGAGAAGCCAGCAGCAAAACCCAAGGATGAGATGAGCATCAGCGTCTGCTGTACTCCATATGAACCCGGCGACTTCCACGCTAGAACCACGCTCGATAGCAGGACACCGAAAGCAAGCAAATGCACCTGGTATTCCAAGTGCATAGACCGAACTGTTGATGTGAGCGATTTGAGGTAGGTCATAGTGTTGTTTTGCAGGCTACCCTATTGCCGAGCACTTCTACGAAGGCCGCGCAACTCCTTCCCATACCGCTGCATGACGCTGGCCATCATCTCCGGCAGACCAGTTTCCAGTCCGCCCGCAATACGCAGTGCAACCACCAGGGTTGGCTGGTTCTGCGCCAGCTCGATCTTGCCGATGTAGGTCCGGTTGACCTCTGCCCGCGCCGCCAGTTCGTCCTGCGAAATCTTGAGTTCTGCCCTTCGGGCCTTGACCTCGGCCGCGTAGGCCTTCATGAAAGCTTGATCCTGTTCAGTGCGCATGCGGCACTGTCAGTTTTCAGCACCATTTGCGCACCCGCATATATGGTACAAAACAGTTTGCGGAGCGACTAAAGGGGTGATCTCGGTTTAGGTGCTATTTGTAGCGGTTTAAGTCAAGGGTAAACCCTGATTCTGCAGATCGCTCTAAGCCACCGCCTATGGGCCGGGCTTCAACCCATTGGCGAATGCGAAGACCCGCTCGGAGAGTATTTCGAAATCACCATCGCTCAGAACATCCAGTATCTTTGTGCATATCCCCTCGACCCCCATGAGTCGATGGTTGCGCTGCTTCAACCCGGCACTGTCTAAAACGGCGTTCAGAACATCCATCGACGTTGCCTGTCTGGTTGTCGGCGGCGAGGTTTTTCTCCACTCGTCCCAATGCCGAAAGTAATTTGAGGTCGCTACCAAAATGACTCCCACTGAATGTCCGTGGATCAACGGCGCTGTGCCCTCCCAATCGAGGCGAGCTGCATTCATGTCATCCCTCAAAGCCTGAAGGAGACTCGTCAAATTCAGCAGAATTGCGCCGGAACAGGACTCGGAACCCAACATATTTGCCGCGATTTCTTCGTTCAATGCAAATCGGCGCTCGAAAGCTGTCGGGCCGGGTAGGAACGGTTTTGGGTTTGAATCCAGGTGATGGTCAGCAACCTGGTCCAGGCTTCTTTTCAAGTCCTCGGACCGCGAACTGACGGCCATGGCCAGGTCCAAAAGTGACTTGAGCATGGGCGCGTTGAAACGCCACGCGCTGACAAATCGACGCATGGCGCTGTAGTGCTCGTTGTTCAGCATCAGATCGCCACTCTTGGTCAACGCGATATCGCCGTTTTTCAGCACTAGATCACCAGGAGTTTTCAGAATCTCCAAATTGAACTTGGTGACGATTTCCTCGTGACTGGGGGCGAGTGGCAGTTGCATATTGGAATGGCTACAAATCTGGGGATTCGGCTGATGGCTGGGCCTGCAAACACTGCTTTTGCTTCGCAGTCCCACGCCTGTTCACAAATGCCACCATGGCTTCTGACAGCGGTGTGTCAATTTCAAAATCCCCGTACCGCCGCAGAAACTCCGCCCACCGCCGGGCCAGGACTCCAGAGCGACGCATGGATAGACACACCCATATCCAACGCAACCGCCATTTCTCACCGTCCTGCCAAAAGGCACAGGCACCGATAGCCGCGCCAGGTCCATGTGTGTCGGTGTGATCCGCAAACAAGTAGCCATGGCTTTCGGCGCGCAGGTTCTTTTTCCTTAGCGAACCTTCCCATTGAAGGAAGTCGTACTGAAATTCACACTTGAACTGGAGCGCACGTTGATGGACTTCCCGGTGCATCCATATGGGTGAATCGCCAATTACCAGCTCTGGATCGGCATGCTTTTCCAGTCTGGCGTTGAACGCCGCAATCGGGCGCGGATTCATGAACCGCATCACCCGGGCGTGTTCTGACCGATGGGACATCGCACTTTCCGGGTCTCCCTTGGTATACCGCCACCCACAGTCAGGACAAGTGACCATTCCCTGTGCTGCAGGCCTTCTGTACTTGGGCCCTCTGACCGTCAATATGTGAGGCAGCTTCCCTACCAGCGTGAATTTGATGCGGCGTCCCTGGGCGTCTTTCCAGTTGTGGGGTGTCCACTCCCCATCATCGTTCTGCTCATCAGAATAGGCAGAAAACTCTTCCTTCAGGCGCCGCTTTGGGTAGGACAGCAAGGTCCATTCGCTACCCGTGACATGAGTCAGATCCTTTTGGGCACGGAGCCCATGCTCTACCAAGCGTTCGGGATGGCTGTCAAAACCCATCTCCTCCATGCGAACAAGCAGGCATGCTGCATCGGCCAGAGTGAGTGCGTTGGTAGCCATCGCGCCAGCGGACAGGTACCTTGGGCGTTTGTAAACCGCGCGCCAAGGGATCTCAAGGTATTCCGTCAACCGGTCCAAGTCCAGATACGCAAGCCGTGAATCTGTCGAAAGAAGCAGTTCCTCCAACTCAATGCTGTAGATCCATCCGCGTGCGATGATGGTGTCATCAACGGGCGTGTAATGGGCGAAACCGCCAAAGTGTCGATTTTTTCCATTGAGCGCTTGATAGAGTTGCTGAAGCAGCTTGGAGGGAATTTTTTTATTCATTCCTGGTGCGTCCCTTCTGCAGGCTTTGCTCAAACCTGTTTTGCAGTTCGGCGTCTGGGGTATCCAGATAGCGCATGGCTGACTTGATGTCCTGCCAACCCACGTACTCCATCAACTCCTTGATATCCCAGCCACTGGCACGGGCCCAGCCGGCAAAGCCACGCCGCAAAGAGTGACTGCTGTACTCCTTCACGTCTGGTACTCCCGCCAGGGACAACATATTGCGCAGCAATGGAATCATGCTGTTGGGATGCATGGCTTTGCGCGATACGTTCCCCCAACGATCTATGCCTCTGTACACCGGACCATCATGCAGCCTGGCCAGCGCGGTCCATTGGGCAAATGCCGCTACCGGGCACAGTCTGGACAAGGATGGGCATTTGTAGGTTTTGCCCAGTGTCTGACGGTCTCCCTTGCTGCGGTCCAGGTAGCAGGTCATTCCCTCAGTGGACACGATTTGGACGTTCTCAACTGAGAGACGAGCCAGTTCTTCTGACCGAAAGCCGCGCCAGAATCCCAACAGGATCAGACTGCGGTCACGGGTAAATCTCAGCGCCGATGCGTCGTCACCCTGACGCAGAGACCGGTCAATACCCTCTGCCAGCCAGAGGTCCACCTGCTCCAAGACATCCAGATCCAGGGGCTTTGCGCGGTTTTCAGGGGTGTTGTGTACGGTGCGGATGCCCTTGAGCAGCTGTCGGATGGTGGTGGTTTTGGTCGGATCGGCAAAGCCTTGGTCCAGATGCCACCGTGACAGCGCGGCCAGTCTGTGGCGCAGTGTGTTGCCTGACAGCGAGGACGCATAGTCCGCCAGGTAGCGGGCAATGGCATCGCTGCTGGCTGGCAGCAAGCCTTTCCATTCCTCCTCAAAGTGTCGGATCGCTGAGGCGTAGCTCGACAGCGTGTTCTGGCGCTCGGCGGCTTTGAGATAGTCGTCAACGTTGCTCATGGCATCAGCTGGTAGCGCTTGTGGCAGACATTACAGTGACCATAACAGCAATGATCAGGCCAATACGCCTTGGATGCGGGCTGCAAGTTTCGTCGCAGCGTTCGCATTCAACCCCACCTCTCCGTTCACCAGGAAAACATGGGGATTGAAGGGACGGAAGTTCCAGGACCGGTCGTCCACGGCCAGCCACTCTTGCGTAGTGCGTCCATGTTGTCCCAACCAACTCCTGCACTCGGCCTCGCGTTCATAGTCGACAAGTACATCGGGAACATCCTCTAGCTGTCCGTATGGTCGTGTAACGCCAACTATGCGCGCCGCTACATCGCCCGAAAACAAGGCTTTGAGTTGTTCCAAGGAGCGTTTGTAGCGCCATGTGCTGGAAATCACCAGATCGACATGGGGAACTGCCCGCATCACCGTCTCAAAAGTCTCCAGGTGCATGAAGTGCTTGGACTCGTGGCAAAACTCAGGATGCATCACACCGTCGAAATCCAGAAAAAGAACTTGTACGACTGAAGTTGCCCTGTGGCTCGGGCTTGAATAGAACATGGCGGTGGTTCTGTTTGGCGACCCCGTAAGTCTATACAGACTGGTTCCGTGGACCTATACCTGCATGGCCATGTGCAGACCCAGATGGGCTGGTGCCGCGTGGTGACCACCCCAGCGGGGTACGTCAGAAACCGAGCCTCCGCATTCTCAAGATAGGATTTTCAGTTTGAAAACCCTCTCTTTGACAAGGCGCTGGTGATTCCCCTGAACTAGTTGAGTCTGCGTGAGGTTCGCACACGCATCATCCGATAGGCAGCCGGGATGATGAAGAGCGACAGCAATGGCGCCGTGATCATGCCTCCCAGCATGGGGGCTGCAATCCGGCTCATCACTTCCGAGCCGGTACCACTGCCCCACACAATGGGAAACAAGCCGGCCAGGATCACGGCTACAGTCATGGCCTTGGGGCGCACCCGCAGTACGGCCCCCTCGCGGATGGCATCCAGAACCATGGCCACGCCCGGCGCAGCCCCTTGACTCTCGCGATCCGCCAGGGCCTGCTTGAGGTAGAGCAGCATCACGACTCCGAACTCTGCCGCTACTCCTGCCAGCGCGATAAACCCGATGCCGGTGGCCACCGACAGGTGGTAGCCCATCAGGTACAAAAACCAGACTCCGCCTGTAAGTGCAAATGGCAACGTGGCCATGATCAAGGCTGCTTCGTCCAGACGGCTGAATGTCAGGTACAGCAAGACGAAGATGATCAGCAAGGTCGCCGGTACCACCACCTTGAGCCGGGCATTGGCCCGTTCCAGGAACTCGAACTGGCCCGAATAGGTGATGCTGACCCCCGGTTCGAGCTTGACCTGCTGGCTTACCGCCTGGCGCAAATCGTTGGCGACTGAGGCCAGATCACGCCCACGTACGTCCACATAGACCCAGTTGGAGGGGCGTGCATTCTCGGTTTTGAGCATGGGCGGGCCATCGGTGATGCGAACTTTGGCGACCGTTCCCAGGGTGATCTGTTGCCCCATGGGTGTCAGGATGGGAAGCTGGGCCAACTTTTCTGGGGTGTCACGCCATTCCCGGGGGTAGCGCAGATTGATGGGGAAGCGCGCCAGGCCTTCGATCGTCTCCGCCACGTTCTCGCCGCCAATGGCCCCTGACACCAGCGCCTGCACGTCATTGATGTTCAGCCCATAGCGCCCGGCTGCCACCCGATCAATCTGGACATCGACGTAGCGTCCCCCGGTCAAGCGCTCTGCCAAGGCGCTGGACACACCGGGAACGCTTTTGGCCACTTGTTCGATTTGGCTGGCGATGCGGTCGATGGTGGCCAAGTCGGTGCCGTTGACTTTGACGCCTATGAGGCTTTTGACGCCGGTGGCGAGCATGTCGATGCGATTGCGGATGGGTGGAATCCAGATGTTGGACAGTCCCGGCACCTTGACGGCCTGGTCCAGCGTCTCGATCAGCTTCTCCGGCGTCATGCCGACGCGCCACTGCTCCCGTGGTTTGAGCTGCACCGTGGTCTCGAACATTTCCATGGGTGCTGGGTCGGTGGCGGTCTCTGCACGACCCGCCTTGCCAAAGACACGCTCCACCTCGGGCACGGTCCTGATCATCCGGTTGGTGATCTGCAGCAGCTCCGATGCTTTCTGCGCGGACAGCCCTGGCAGGGCCGACGGCATGTACAGCAAATCCCCTTCGTCCAGGGGCGGCAGGAACTCCCCACCCAACTGGCTCACGGGCCACAGCGTGGTGGCAAAGGCAAGGACCGCGATGGCCAATGTCGATTTGGGGCGCAGCAGTACCCATTCCAGCGCGGGGCGGTACACCGCGATCAAGGCGCGTGTGATGGGGTTGCGCTGCTCATCGGGGATGCGACCCCGGATCCAGTACCCCATCAGGATGGGGATCAAGGTGATCGAGAGCCCTGCAGCGGCGGCCATGGCGTAGGTCTTGGTGAAGGCCAGAGGGCCAAACAGGCGACCTTCCTGGGCTTCCAGCGTAAACACCGGGATGAAGGACAAGGTGATGATCAGCAAGGAGAAGAACAGTGCCGGCCCCACCTCGACGGCAGCTTCAGTGATCACGCTCCACCGTTCCTGGCCTTCCAACACCTGTTCAGGATGGGCATGCTGCCAGGCCTCCAGCTTCTTGTGGGCGTTCTCGATCATCACCACGGCCGCATCCACCATGGCACCGATGGCAATGGCGATACCGCCCAGGGACATGATGTTGGCATTGATCCCCTGGACATGCATCACCACAAAGGCCGCCACGATGCCCAAAGGCAACGAGATGATGGCCACCAGTGCGGAGCGCAGGTGCCCCAGAAACAGCACG
The DNA here is from genome assembly GCF_059769165.1 of Curvibacter sp. Hmag1.1. Classification (NCBI taxonomy): domain Bacteria; kingdom Pseudomonadati; phylum Pseudomonadota; class Betaproteobacteria; order Burkholderiales; family Comamonadaceae; genus Curvibacter; species Curvibacter sp. Hmag1.1. The sequence continues at coordinate 1,793,961 of NZ_JBMBGX010000002.1, read as the reverse complement.
CACACCAGCGCCACCACAACGAACTCTTCCAGCAGCTTGGCGGACAGGTTGTCGATGGCCCGCGCAATCAGTGCACTGCGGTCGTACGTGGTGACCACCTCCACCCCCGGTGGCAGGCTTTTTTGCAGTTCGGCCAGCTTGGTTTTGACGGCACGTATGGTTTCCTGGGCATTTTTGCCTGAGCGCAGCAACACGACGCCACCGGCTACTTCGCCCTGACCATCGAGTTCGGCCACGCCGCGGCGCATTTCTGGCCCGACTTGCACCGTCGCCACATCTCCCAGTCGAACGGCAGTACCGCCCCGGCTGGAGAGCGGAATGGCCCGGAAGTCCTCCAGGGTTCGCAGGTAACCATTGACCCGCACCATGTACTCGGCCTCGGCCAGTTCCAGCACCGAGCCACCCGTTTCCTGGTTGCCATTGGTCAACGCCTGACGCACTTGCTCGTACGTGATGCCATAGCCATTGAGCTTGAGCGGGTCCAGCACGACCTGGTACTGCTTGACCATGCCGCCCACGCTGGCCACCTCGGCGACATTGGGCAGGGTCTTGAGCTCGAACTTCAGGAACCAGTCCTGCAAGGCACGCAGTTGCGACAGGTCATGCCCGCCCGTGCGGTCCACCAGGGCGTACTGGTAAATCCAGCCCACACCAGTGGCATCGGGCCCCAGTGCCGATTTGGCACCGACGGGCAAGCGCCCCTGTACCTGGTTGAGGTATTCCAGGACACGGGAGCGGGCCCAGTAGAGGTCGGTGGCGTCATCGAACAGGATGTAGACGAAGGAGTCCCCAAAGAAGGAGAAACCCCGCACCGTCTTGGCACCCGGCACGGACAGCATGGTGGTGGCCAAGGGATAGGTCACCTGGTTTTCCACAATCTGCGGCGCTTGGCCGGGGTAGCTGGTGCGGATGATGACCTGTACATCGGACAGGTCCGGCAGCGCATCAATGGGAGTGGAACGCACCGCCCACAGGCCGGCACCCGCCAGAAACACCGTGGCCAACAGTACCAGAAAGCGATTGGACACCGACCAGCGGATGATGCGAGCGATCATGGTTTCACCCCTTTGAGTGCCACCACTTCGTATTCGTCACCGACAGCCCTGAACTGGAACTGCACGGTGTCCCCAACTTTGAAGCCAGACGACTGCAACTCCTTGGCGCGCTTGAAGCCCATGGTCATGGCCGGCCATTTGAGGGCCGGCACGGGTTGGTGGCGCAGCTTGATGTTGGAGGCGTCCAGTTCCTCGATCACCCCCTGCGTTTCAAAGGCGGAAACCTTCTCCATGCTGAGGGCAACAGGACTCATCGGGGTGGAAGGCGGGCTCGATGAGGGAACGACCCCTCGCATGCTGGCTTCCGAGTCCAACAGGAACTGACCCGATGCCACCACTTTTTGGCCAACGTTGAGGCCTTGGCGGATGACCAACTGCCCATCGCGCTCCGCGCCAAGCTGTACATCAACCGGTCGGTATTGGCCCCCGTCCTCGGCCAGATAGACCAAGGCGCGCTTGCCGGTGCGGATCACGGCATCGGAAGGGACCAGCAGGACAGATTCCGTGGGTCCTTGCAAGGTCGCTGTGGCCAGCATGCCGGCACGCAGTCTCTGGCCCGGATTAGGAAGTTCGACCCTGACGCGCACGGTTCGCGTGTCCGGGTTGGTTTCTGCCAACACCGATGTCACTTTGCCCTTGAGGACGGTCTCTGGTGCGGCAGTGAGGCGGGCCTGCACCGCTTGCCCGACTTCCAGCGTGGATGCCTGGGCCTGTGGCACGGCCAACTCCAGCCAAACCGTACCCAATCCGGTGATGCGCGCCAGGGTCATGCCCGGACTCAGGCTCATGCCTTGGCGCACTGCCAATTCCGAAATCACACCTGAACCTAGCGCCGTGATGGTGGTCACCGAGGCGGTGCGATTGCTGCTGTCCACGCGCTGGATCAAGGCGGAAGACATGCCCAGCAGTGCCAGTCGCTGGCGGGCTGCCTGGGTCAATGCGGCATCCCCCATGGCTTTGACGGCCAGAAATTCCTGCTGGGCGCCCACCCATTCCGGATTGGTGACATCGACCAGAGGGCTGCCTGCGGCAATGACATCGCCTGGCGCGCGGGAGTAGACCCGCTCCACGAACCCACCCGTGCGGGCCTGGACGATGCTGACATCCCGCTCGCTGAGTTGCAGGGTTCCGGTGACTTCGACCGTGTTGGACAGGGCCTGTTGCACCACGGTGGCCAGGCGCATTCCCAAACTTTGGCTGGCGCGTGTGGAGACGGCCAGTGCCCCCGTGTCCGCTCCGCCTTCGTCGGCATAGCGCGGCACCAGTTGCATGTCCATGAACGGCGATGGGCCAGGTTTGTCGAACTTGGCATCGGGTTTCATGGGGTCGTACCAGTACAGCACTTTGCGCTCAGACTTGGAAGATTCAGCGGAGGCTGGTGGCATGACGGAGTTGCGCTTGGTCCACCAAGCACCACCGGCAGCGCCCAGAGCCAGGATCAGCAGGCCGATCGCGGTAAGAGTGACATTCTTTTTTATGGATGAAGAGTTCATTGCGCACCTCCGGTCAGTGGGGCATCGTTGATGAAGAACAGGCTTGCGCTGATGGCCTGGCGTTCTCCCTGCAAGGAAAGGAATCGCAGCTGGGTTTCCAGGAATTCCCGGCGTGCTGCCAGGTGCTCTACCAAGCTGCCTTTGCCGGCCTGGTAGGCGGAGAGTGTCAAGGCAACTTTGTCGCGCATGAGGGGCTGCAGAACAGTCTGGTTGCGCTCTACGGCCAGGTTCAGGCGTTCCAACTCCGCCCATTGGGTGTTGAGTTCCTGCAGGTGTTCGCGTCGCAAAAGTTCCAGCTCTGCATCCAGGCCCAAGCGCTCCAACTGCTTGGCGGCGATAAGCGGATCCTGGCGTTTCGTGGGTGCCGTAGGTAGATCAAAAGTAACTTTGACCGAGACCATGTCGCCAAACTGCTCTCCGCGGCGCTGGTAAGCGAGTTCCACCCCCCAGTCTGGCTTTTTAGCGGCCTGCGCCTCCCGCAGCTCGGCATCCAGCACAAGGCCCATGCTACTGAGCAGGTTGACATCGGGATGGCCTTGGACACGGTGGGTCAGAGCCTCGCGGTCCAGAGACCAACTGGGTGGCGCTCCGTCCAGTGCTTCACCGGCGGCAGTTCCAATCCAGCGCTGCAATGTGGCAATGGCCTGTGCACGTTGAGCCTGCAGTTCATCCAGGCGCTCGCTCAGCATGGCGGCCTCCTGCCTGGGCATCAATACGTCTGTGATGGAGCCGCGCCCGCTGGCCAACTGTGCCTGAACGGCTGATTCCAGGAGCTTGTTTTGCCTGAAAAGACCGTCAAACAGTGCGATTTGCTGTTCCAAGGCGTAGCGGCGTATCCAGGCCATGGCAGTTTCTCTGCGCACGGACACCATGGAGAGCTGCTGCGCGGATTCGGCCTGCTTGACCTTGGCCTGGGCCACGGCAACGCGGGCGTCCCGCTTGCCGCGGTTGGGGACGTCCTGCATGTATGCGATGCGTTGCATCGTCATGAAGTCACCGGTCAGGCTGTACCGATCCGGTCCACCTATGGGCAGGTTCTCCACACCGAGTGCCAGCTTGGGATCTGGGAGTTCGCCAGCCGGTGCGGTGGCGGCGCGGGCAGCATCCACTTTGGCCTGAGCACTTGCCAGGGTCGGTGCACCCTGGGTGGATAGGGACAGTGCCTGCTCAAAAGACAAAGGCGTGGCTCCCAGCGGCACAGCCACTGCGAGCGGGAAGGCAAAAGCAATCAGCTTGCGGCTGAAGCGATGCCCAATGGGTTGAACGGAACAAGGCATGTCCCAACTCCTGAAAAACTGCGCTTGCGCGCGACGACCTGGCCGTTTAAGGACGGCAAGGCACGGATTCAAGGGGTTGGGGTCAGGCTGGCGGTCGCCAGATTGGGATGGGTTGAGGCTCTATGGCCCGGTCGTTCAGACGGGCCAGGAAAGTGTCTTTGCTGAAGACTTCCGGGATGCTGGGGAGATGGACAGACAGTCCCAAACTGCCGATCTTGCAGTCCTGGCCTACTTTGCAGGTCTTGCCCGTTTTGAGCAAGGTTTCCATGTCATTGCAGCACTCGCCCATTGGGGGGGGCTGATGCTTCTTTCATTTCGCCACTGAGCTGCTGCTCTGCCATTGCGGCCATTTCCATGGGGCAAGGCATCTTGGGCACGCCCAAGCCCGCATATCCCGCCAGAGGGATTGCCAGGCTCAGCAGCATCAGAAGTAAAAAGCGGACGGTGCGCACGCTGTAATTAAACCCGAAGTGGACCTCCTATGCCAAACACGCAGTCGGCTACAGCGCTTTGCCGCGCAAGCGCAAGGCATTCCCAATAACGGATGCCGAACTGAAGCTCATCGCCAGGGCCGCAACCATAGGGGACAATAACCAACCGGTGAAGGGGAAGAGCAGCCCCGCAGCCAGAGGGATCCCCAGGGCGTTGTACAGGAATGCAAACATCAGGTTTTGCTTCATATTGCCCACTGTGGCATTGGACAACGCCAGTGCTAGGGAAATCCCACGCAAGTCACCTTTGACCAAAGTAACTTGTGCGCTGTTCATGGCCACGTCCGTGCCTGTTCCCATGGCAATCCCCACGTTGGCCTTGGCCAGGGCTGGCGCGTCGTTGATCCCATCACCCGCCATGGCCACGATGCGGCCTTGCTTTTGCAGCAGGTCTACCAGCGCCAGTTTGTCTTGAGGCTTGACTTCGCCATGCACGTCCTCGATCCCAAGCTTGGCACCCACGGCTTTGGCGGTGGTGACGCCATCACCGGTGGCCATCACGATACGCATGCCAGAGGCTTTGAGGGAAGCCAAGGCCTCCATCGTGCTGGCCTTGATCGGGTCTGACACGGCCAGCAGACCGGCCAGTTTTCCGTCAATGGCAAGGTGCATCACGCTGGCACCCTCAGCACGCAAGGTTTCGGCCTGGGTTGTCAGGGCGTCCACAGAGACGTTGATTTGTTGCATTAGCGCTGTATTGCCCAGCACCAGGTGGCGGCCGGCCACATGGCCCTGCACACCAATACCAGACCCAGATTCGAAGTTCTCGGGTTTCTCCAATACCAATTTCCGTTCGCGCGCCGCCGCCACAATGGCCGCAGCCAACGGATGCTCACTACCTTGGTCCAGGCTGGCCGCCAAGCGCAGAACCTCGTCGGCATCCAGCCCGTCACAGGGGATCGCTTTCTCAAACGTGGGGCGTCCTTCCGTCAAGGTCCCGGTTTTGTCAATGATGAGGGTGTCCACCTTGCGCAGGTTCTCAATGGCGGCCGCGTCACGGAACAACACCCCGTTGACTGCGCCTTTGCCCGTAGCGACCATGATGGACATGGGCGTCGCAAGGCCGAGCGCGCACGGGCAGGCGATGATCAGCACGGCGACCGCATTGATCAGGCCATACACCCAGCTAGGTTGGGGCCCGAACAGCCCCCAACCCAGAAGCGTCAGAACGGCAATGCCCACCACGGCAACCACGAAGTAGCCCGCCACCACATCGGCCATGCGTTGCATGGGGGCTCTGGAGCGTTGCGCCTGGGCGACCATTTGCACGATTTGAGACAGCACTGTGTCGGAACCGACTTTTTCGGACTGCATGACCAGGGAACCGCTGGTGTTGAGGGTTGCACCGATGACCTTGTCGCCCACCCGTTTGGTGACTGGCAGGGGCTCACCGGTCAGCATGGACTCGTCAACCGCGCTACTGCCTTCCGTGACCACCCCATCCACGGGTACCTTCTCGCCAGGACGTACACGCAGCAGATCGCCAAGATGAACGTGGCTAAGTTCAATGTCCTCTTCTGTCCCGTCGGGCCTGATGCGTCGAGCGGTCTTGGGGGCCAGACCCAGCAAGGATTTGATGGCGGCCGAAGTTTGGGAACGCGCCTTGAGTTCCAACATCTGCCCCAACAGGGTCAATGAAATGATGACGGCCGCCGCTTCAAAGTAGACCGCCACCCGGCCCATGGACACAAAGGAGTCGGGAAACACCCCCGGAGCAACGGTTGCCACCACGCTATAGACGTAGGCGGCGCCTGTACCTAGACCTATCAGCGTCCACATATTGGGACTGCGATGAGCGATGGATTGTGCGCCGCGAACAAAAAACGGCCATCCAGCCCAGACCACGATGGGAGTGGCCAATGCGAACTCAACCCAGCTCTGCACCGCCATGTCCATCCACTGCAATCGATGGCCAAACATCGCCAGTACAAAAACAACTCCGGTGAGGGGCAAAGTCCACCAAAAACGGCGTTCAAAATCAGCCAGCTCCGGGTTCTGCTCGTCCTCCAACGACGGCATCACAGGCTCCAGCGTCATCCCGCACTTGGGGCAGTTGCCAGGGTGATCTTGCCGTATCTCCGGATGCATGGGGCATGTGTACACAGTACCCGCCAACACAGGTTTTACGGGAGGCCCGTCATTTGGCGCCCCCATGTACTGCATCGGGCTGGCATCAAACTTCGTTTTGCACTTGGGGCCACAAAAAAAGAACTCTTTCCCCATGTGTTCCGAGTGGTGAACTGACTGGGGGGTGACTGCCATACCGCAAACAGGATCCTTCAACTCGACATCTGCAGCTACATGGTGGCGAGTTGAATCTGCGGGGGGATGCCCATTCCCATGGGCATGCGTGTGCGAATGGCTTGGCTGAGGGCTGGAATTCATGGTCAACTTTTCATGTGAGATACGACTAACGGCAGCAGCAGCCGCTGTTGGAGCCAGATCCAGAGTCGCAGCCTCCCGCTTTCGGTGGTGCGGCCGCGTCATCAATAGATACGACTGTTGCAGGATAGTCTTCACTGGCCAACGCAGCAATCAACGATTCAGACCCCGCTTGTAGATCAGCTCTAACCTTGGCACGCCCGTTCTCCAAGTCCACATCCACGTGGGCTACTCCGGGAACGGACATCAGGGCTTTGGTGACATGTTTCACGCAAGCGCCACAGCGCATGCCTTGGACGTTAAGTTCTAAGATTTCCATTGAAAGCTCCTTGATGTAGATTCAAAACCCTTGTTAGCTGCTAATGCAGAACGCCACTCAAGTAGACAAAGGTTGCTGACCGAAACGTGGAAAGAAACGCGGCGTATGTTTCGCATATTCCTCGAATTCCGCCCCGAATTGATAGCGCATTTCTGCCTCTTCCGTCACCGCCAGGCGCCCGTACATCACCAACAGAATTGGAAACATCAACAAAGTCAGCAAGGTGGGCCATTGAAATAGAAAGCCCAAAAGGATCAAGACAAACGCCACGTACTGTGGATGCCGGATTCGAGCATACGGCCCGGCAGTTGCCAAGGTATGGCGGCGTTGTGCGTGGTAAAGCACATTCCATGCATTGGAGAGCAGATAGAAACCCAAACCCAAGAAGATGTAGCTTGCAATATGCAAGGCGCCGAAGTGGGGATCGCCTTTCTCACCCAACAGCGTACTCCACAGGTGACCTGCATCATGGGTCAAGATGTCCAAGCCCGGATACTTCGATTGCAACCATCCGGACAGCAAATAGATGGTGAGCGGAAAGCCATACATCTCCACAAATAAGGCGACGATGAAAGCCGAAAATGCACCGAAAGTTCGCCAGTCCCGGGCTGTGGCTGGCTTGAAGAAGCTGTAGGCAAACATGATGAAAATCGCTGAATTGAATATCACCAGCGTCCACAGCCCGTAGGCAGGTTGATCATGGTTCATGGCGTATCTCCATTTCGGGATGACGTTGACTTGCTGGCATCAGAACGAGACGGATCATCTCCATGGTGGTGGTGTCCATGGCCGTGATGCATGAAGATATGCATAAACGGACAGGCAAGTAACAGCAGTAGCGGGAGCGCTCCCACCACATGTGCCAGATGTTCGGTCAGCAAAAAGTACGTGGCGATAGCACCCAACACCAAGAATCCGATGCCGTAGCGGGTTCGCCAGAATGACTTTGGGGATGGCGAGTGCTCATGCCGCTGCTCAATCCCATGCGTATCGTTCATTTGAAACTCCTTTGTAGAAAGTGAAGGCCAATCGCTCAGCCTGTGACTCGGTAGTTGATCATCATCCCGGCATCCTCATGCTCCAGGTTGTGACAATGGACCATGAACACCTGATCTCCTGGGAAGTCATGGCTGAAGTCAATCACGATACGTACAGACTCGCCGGGCCAAATCAATACGGTGTCTTTCCAGCCCAAATCGCTGACGGTGAGTCCCTTTCCAAACTTTGCCAAGGCTCTGATCTGTCGGGGACTGTTCATGCGCTCCAGCACTTGAAACGAAAAACCATGAAGATGGATGGGGTGTGGCATTCCCACCTTGGGATTGCTGATGGTCCAAACCTCTCTGGTGCCGCGCTTCACATCAAAGGCGTTTTCGTCCATGTTGAACTTGCGCCCATTGATCAAGAAGTCCATGCCTCTCAGAGACAGCTTGATACTGCGCTGGTTGGCGCCCTTCAGAGGAATGGTGGCGATGCGTGAAAGCGCACTTGGCAGCTTATTAATGACACGCTCACCGGCACCGACCGTCAGTTTCAGGATGTTGAAATCAGCACCAATCTCCAGCCGGGACGTGCTGCTGCCCATGCCGGGCATGCTGCCTGCGTCCCCCTCGTTCTCCATGGGATCAAAGGACAGGCTCTTGAGGAATACCTCTTCGCCCGCTTGGGCTTGCCCTGCGTCAAACAGAATGTCCAAGCGCTCACCAGGTGCAACAAAAGCTTCGGTTGCAGACTGAGGACTTTCTATCAAGCCGCCATCGGTACCGATGACGGTAAATCCCAAGCGTTCCTTGTCTTTTACAAATGCCAGCCGGTAGATCCGGGCGTTTGAGCCGTTGAGAATGCGCAGTCGGTAGGTGCGAGGAAGCACCTTGAGGGCTGCATTGGGTGTCAGGTTGGCCAGGATCACATCGCCCAGCCAGCCCATCATGGCTTCCTGTCCATTGGGCTGGTAGCGCAACTGCCCTTGCGCATTGAATTGCTTATCCTGGATCACCAGCGGGAGATCCGTCTCGCCCAGTTTGAGATCAAGCGTTTGGTTCAGCTTACGCTGATCTTCGTCATCGACCAGGAAGAAGCTGGCCAAGCCGTTGTAGGCCTGCTTGGCGGTCAGGTTGTGGGCGTGGGTGTGATACCAATAGGTACCACCCCGGCTCAACACTTTGAACTCATAGTCAAAGGTTTTTCCCGCATCGATCGTGCTGGCAGGATGTCCGTCCATCTTGGATGGTGTCTGCAAGCCATGCCAATGGATGATGGTTGGTTCTGTAAGCTCATTGCGAAGCGTGAGCTTGAGCTTGTCACCACTGTTCATGCGCAATATGGGGTTCTGGTAGCTCTTGCCAGACTGTTCCGTTTGGTACAGCAGAAAGGGAGATGGTTTGCCAGGCAGAAGCGACAAACTGCCCGGTGTAGCACGCATGGTGAGTGGTCCTGTAACGTCCAAGATGCCAAACGGCCCACTGTCTACTGGAATGAACAAATTTTGCTGAAAATTCTCGGCAGCTATGGGATCAAACGGATAGTGCTGGAATCTTTTGGTCGCGGCCGCTATGGCGTTTCCCACGCCTGATGCCATCAGGGTTGCGGCACCCACAAAATGAAACAACTCTCTTCTCTTCAACATAGTCATTTTCCTTGCTATCAAGCTCTTAAAAGTGGTTCTTTGGTGTTCAGGGTTAGGTGGAAGTTGGGACTATTGAGCGGGTGATGCTGGCATTCGATCCATCATCATTTGCATCATGGTGGTCATCATTTCCATGCGCTTTTGCATGGCCTCGTGGTGCGTCACCATGTCCATCGACATGCCACCTTGCTTGCCATCTGCTCCTTTACTGCTCATGCCTTTCATGTCACCCATCATCGACATGCCGCCCATGGAATCCATTTTTTCCATCATGGACATGCTGTCTTGCATGGTTTTCATGTGATCGACCATCAATGCCTTGCGTTCTTCGGGCGTCTTTGCAGTCATCATTTTTTCGTGCATCTCGCGCATGGCTTTGATCTTTACGTCCATGGCGACCAAAGCTTCTGAGGGCTTGGAGGATGATTTGGAAGCAGGCGCCTTCAGGGTCTTCTTGGCTGGTTCGGCTGCGTGGTGTTGCGTGTGTTCGGCATCGGTCTGGGCAATGGCGCCCAGGGATGCTGTGGCGATGGCAAGGGTTAAAACAGTGTGGCGAAGCGTGGTCATAGTGAACTCCAAAATTACAAAACAAGGCTGGATGGGGAGACGTTCTGAAAGAGCCCAGCAAGGCGTCAGAACCAATGAAACAGACAAGAATCCCGACGTCTGTGCGTCGAAACACCTCACCCGTGGAAAATGTTTTAAATGGTCAGCCGCAGGAAGCGGATTGACACTGGCGGCTCGCGCCAGTTCGCAACGGCTAGAGATTCTGATCGATCATTGAGATCGTCAACTGCAATCGTGAGTGCTGCTGCCCACGCAACAGGTGCCCACAGTAATTCGGCTTGGCTGTCCAGGTGCTTTACTTTGATCGCGGCTGTTTGTTCTGCAGCGCACACAGTAAGGCAAAGCGCTTTGTCTGGCTCCGGTGTGTGCTCGTCTGCCTCAGAATGGTGTGCCGCCTGAGCGTGCTCCACAGACCCTAAGTGGCCGTGTGCTTCACTTACCAAGCATGCATTGGCAATTCCAACACCCAAAGTCATCAGCCACACCATCAACATCACGACAGCGGTGTATCGTGTGTTCCGATGACTGAAGAATGACTTCATGGGCTTAATGCGAGTTACAAAATTGCTATTGCAATGTCTGTACTGTAGGTCCCTCTAGGATTTGGATATTGACCCACATCAACATGAGCAATCAAACTCTACCGCCAACACATCTCCTTAAGCGAAAACTGTTTTTTCGCTATATCGCCTGGGTTGGAATGTTGAATTTCGCATGGGAAATACTTCAACTCCCCCTGTACACACTCTGGTACGAAAGTCCACCCACAGAAATTGCGTTTGCGGTGGTGCATTGCACGCTCGGGGACATTCTTATCGCGTCGCTATCTTTTTTTGCCGCGTTGGCTTTGTCCAACGGAAAGACTTGGCCCCTGGAGCGCTACTGGCGGATTGCTCTACTGGCTGTCTTTTTCGGGGTTTGCTATACGGTATTTAGCGAATGGAATAACACCGTCGTGACCCGTGCCTGGGCCTATTCGTCATGGATGCCAACGCTTTGGGGAGTCGGACTGTCTCCCATATTGCAATGGTTATTGATCCCTATGTCGGTATTTTGGACACTGTCCAAGCGGCGATTGGGGGACCAAACTTAGGAGCACCGTATAGACGAACTTTCCAAGTCAGCGATAACCCTGAAAGATGCGCGAGCTGCCATCCTTGGCTACCAGCAGGACGTCATAGGCATCTTTGCGTCCGCCGTAGAACGCCCCGTCCATACCGGGCGAGCCCACCGGCATACCCGGTACCGACAAACCGAGGGCTGCGGGCTTCTCCTTAAGCAGCCGCTTGATGTCATTCGCCGGCACATGTCCTTCAATGACATATCCACCGACCACAGCAGTATGGCAGGATCCCAATTGCCGTGGCATGCCCAAGCGCTCGCGGACCACATCGTTGCCGTTTTGGTTGACCTTCACTGTGAAGCCGGATTTCTCCAGGTGCGTCACCCAGTCCTTGCAGCATCCACAGTTGGGGTCTTTCCACACCTCAATAGAGGCGCCATGGCTGGCGGCATGTACACAAGGCAGTGCCAGTATCAGCACAGATCCGAGCAGCATTCGGCGTTGTAGTCTGGTCTTGAATTGAGTGCCCATGGTTTGCTCCTTTGTAGTTTGACGACAAAACACCATTTCCGCTTTGACAAATAACAAGGCGCCATAACGGCGCCTTGTTATTTCCGGAAACTGCCTGCAAGCCTCACTTGCGTACAGGTAGTCTTACTTGACGGGTTGGATCTCGGTGACCACCAGCTTGCCGCCGTCGTTGATCACGGCAAACTTCACCTTGTCACCGGCTTGCACCTTGTCCAACATTGCTTTGTCCTTTGCCGTAAAAATCATGGTCATACCGGGCATGTCCAGGTTTTTGATGTCTCCATGCTTGATGGTGACCTTGCCAGCTTCCTTGTCAACTTTGCGGACTTCACCGTCCGTCATGGATGCCATCTGCGTTGCATCCATTTTGGAATGGTCCATCTGTGCGTTGGCAATGCTAGGCACGCCGACCATGGTCGCCGCGACGACGGCGATAGCTGTAAGAGCGCGTTTGATGGGTTTCATATTGAAAAATCCTGTACTTAAGAGAACGAAATTTTTAGAAGTAGCTGTACGGCTTACTTGGCACCGACCTTCACTTGACCTTTCATGCCGGCCTCATAGTGACCGGGCATCAAACAGGCGAAGTTGACGGTTCCTGCTTTGGTGAATTGCCAGACGATTTCACCTTGTTTGCCGGAGTCCAGCGTGATCTTGCTGGGCTCATCGTGTTCCATGCCGGGGAACTTCTTCATTTGTTCCAAGTGTTCCAGCAGCTCTTTCTCGGTGCCCAGGCTCAGCTCGTGCCGGACCTTGCCCACGTTCTTCACCACAAAGCGGATCGTCTCACCCTTCTTGACCTGGATCTCAGAGGGGGTGTAGCGCATGCTATCGGCCATCTCCACGGTCACTGTGCGAGTGGCCTTGGCGGCGACGCCAGCTTTTCCGATGGCGGACTCTTCATCATGGCCGCCGGCGTGATTGCCGCTGGCCAGGGCTCCAGTGGAAATTGCCGCAATGCTGGCGACAGCGATGATGGAAGAGACAAATTTTGCAAACTTCATGGTGGGTTCCTTGGGTTAAAAAACAGTGGTGTACGAGATCAGTGCCCCGAGTGCGACGACGGTTTGCGCGCATTCAGAACGGTGGTGGGGGTTGGTTTGTCGCTTACGGGCTTGCCCGAGGCGATCTCTGAGCGCAGCCGCGCAGGTTCAGGGAGCACACCTGTGAATTCCTGGGCCACAGTGCCAGCGGGGAATTGGTACGGGCCCGGATCGCTGTAGTCCCCCGGCTTTTGGTCCTTGCGCACCTTGAGCACGGTGAACATACCGCCCATTTCGACGGGACCAAACTGGGCTTGACCGGTCATCATGGGGGCAGTGTTTTCGGGAATGGGCATTTCCATTTCACCCATGTCGGCCATGCCGCGCTCGCCCATGAGCATGTAATCGGGTGTGACTTTCTGGATCTTCTTGATCAATCCCCGGTGGTCCACCCCCACCATGGTGGGCACGGTATGCCCCATGGCGTTCATGGTGTGGTGGCTCTTGTGGCAATGCATGGCCCAGTCACCTTCTTCGTCGGCGACAAACTCAATTTGGCGCATTTGCCCCACAGCCACGTCGGTAGTGACTTCGTACCAGCGAGAGGACGGCGGAGTGGGCCCGCCATCGGTGCCGGTCACCAGGAACTCATGCCCATGGACGTGGATGGGGTGGTTGGTCATCGTCAGGTTGCCCACGCGGATGCGGACCCGGTCGTTGTGGCGCACATTGAGGGTGTCGATGCCCGGGAATACGCGGCTGTTCCAAGACCAGATGTTGAAGTCGGTCATCGTGTTGATCTTGGGCGTCTTGGTCCCAGCTTCCACGTCAAAGGCGTTCAGCAGGAAGCAGAAGTCCCGATCCACATCACTGATATGGGGGTGTTTTTCCTTGGGGTGCGTCACCCAGAATCCCATCATGCCCATAGCCATCTGGACCATTTCGTCCGCATGCGGGTGGTACATGAATGTCCCCGGCCGACGCGCGACAAACTCGTACATATAGGTCTTGCCAACCGGAATAGCCTTCTGGTTGAGGCCACCCACGCCGTCCATGCCGCTGGGCAGTCGCTGGCCGTGCCAATGGATGGTCGTGTGCTCAGGAAGCTTGTTGGTGACGAAAATGCGTACCCGATCTCCTTCCACCACCTCAATGGTGGGGCCTGGGCTCTGACCGTTGTAGCCCCACATATTGACTTTGAAGCCCGGCGATACTTCGCGTTCAACGGGCTCGGCGACCAGGTGAAACTCCTTGACGCCATTGTTCATGCGCCATGGCAGGGTCCAGCCATTCAGGGTCACAACGGGGTTGTAGGGACGCCCGGTCGTGGGAATGAGCGGTGGCGCTGTGTTCACTGAAGTCTGAATGACCGGTTCCGGCAAGGTGGCCAGCGCGGAGCGAGCCACCGCCATACCCGCTACAGCAGTAGCAGCACCTGCAAAAAATCGACGACGGGAATTGGTTTGATCCATGGTGTTTCCTAGTTATTTCTCAGCCGTGGCGCCTGCGCCCACGCCCACAAAGCTGGCAGGTGCGCCGCCTTGCAAAACCAGTTGCAAATCAGCTTCGGCAATCAGGAGGTCGCGCTTGGAATTGATCGCGGAGACATTGGCCTGCAGCTGGGCGCCGGTCTCTGCCAGGAGATCCCAGACGCTCAACAACATTCCGTTGTACCGAAGCACGGTTTCGTCGTAGACAAACTGCCGCAATGTCTGCTCTTCTTGCGAAAGACGGGCAGCGGCGTAACTAGCTTCATAAATGTCAAAAGCCTGCCTTGCGGTTGCTTGAACGCGCATGCCCTCGGCACGCGGGAGCACCGGACGCAGGGCCTTCAGCCCTTTTTGAACAGCGTCTGCGGTGATCAGTGGCGCGCTGACGTCTGGCAAACCATCCGGCAAGCCCACGCTAGATGCCGTTCCCTGCAGTCGGAGCGCTTTGAGCAAGGCAATGTGGGCCTGTTTGGCTTCAGCCTCTGCCTTCAGGGTTTGCAGCTTGACGCCACCCAGCCTCGACTGGGACTGGGCCTGTTCCATGCGACTCCAATTGCCGACGCGCGCCATACGACGGGCCAGTTCGGCAGCGGCGGCAGACGCTTCTTGCATGTCGCGCTGCGACTTTAGGCTGGCTTGCGCGGCCACGGCCCCCCACCAGGCTTTGCGGGCGTCTACTGCGGTGTCGAGAATCGCGTCAAATTCGTCCACGTGGCGGCGTACGGCAGGATCGACCTCCAACCAGCGCCCTTGGGCAATATGCTCCTGGTTGGCTGCGCCCAGCTGGGATAGGGACGATCCGAGTTCGGGGCGCGCACGCCATGCTTGTCGAACAGCGGCATCGGCCGTCTTGAGCCAAAAGTCCGGCGCTACTGCGGGAGCTTCCTTGGATGCGGTGTCGTTGGCTTGCTCCCACTTGAGGACATCGGCATGCCCCCGCTTGAATTGGGAGACCGCTTCGTTGGCTTTACGCCAATCCGTGGAGCCTTGCTCCACAGGCTCTAGGGAGGTCGGCTGGGCGGATGCAACACCAGCCAGTGCGCACAAAGCGAGCGTTGCCAACCGTAACGGTTTGCGTCGCTGGTTCGGAACACGGTGCATGAGAGTCCTTTGGGGTTGTGTGAAACTGGCTGAACTCTATCGAGGCAGTCCCAACGCCAACCTGTCGTTCAGATTACAAATTTGTAATCTTCTGCAGTGACTAGGCCTGTCGGTGCACACTCGGGAAAAGGACGCCGACTGTGAAGATACTGATCATTGAAGATGAGCCCGAAACGGGCGAATACTTGCGCCAAGGCCTCAAAGAGGCCAGCTTTATCGTGGACTTGCTCCACAACGGAAACGACGGTTTGCACGCTGCCCTGGAAGACGAACATGACCTCATCATCCTGGACGTGATGCTCCCAGGCATGGATGGCTGGGAGGTGATGCGCAATCTGCGTCGCAAAGGCAATGAAGTTCCGGTGTTATTTTTGACAGCCAGAGACCAGGTGGAGGGCCGGATCAAAGGTCTGGAGTTGGGCGCTGACGACTACCTGGTCAAGCCGTTTTCATTTGCAGAGCTGCTGGCCCGTGTTCGCACCATCTTGCGGCGCGGCAAGTCTGGTGTCGAAGCCACCTCACTGAAAGTGGCTGATCTGGAGCTGGATTTACTGCGCCGCCGCGTGACCCGTGCGGGAAAACGCATCGATTTGACTTCCAAGGAATTTGGTTTGTTGGAGCTGCTGATGCGTCGGCAAGGTGAGGTTTTGCCACGCTCCCTCATCGCCTCGCAGGTCTGGGATATGAACTTTGACAGTGATACCAACGTTATCGAAGTGGCGGTGCGGCGCTTACGCAGCAAGATTGACGACGCGTTCGAGCCCAAGCTGCTCCAAACCGTACGCGGCATGGGCTATGTTCTGGAAAATCCGCTAACCATGCCATGACGAAGCGCTTCTCACTCACCACCCGTCTTACCCTGTTTTACACACTGGCATCAGCCACCGTTCTGCTGGGCCTGGGAGGGGTGACTTCGCTGGCGATGAATCAGCACTTCGAGGACCTTGATCGCAGCCTCCTGGAGGACAAGATCCACCTCGTCCAGGAAGTCGCATTGAAGGCCACGTCGCGCAAGGATTTTGAGGATCGCCTGAACGACGTACTGCATAGCCATGAAGGACTCATCGTTGCGGTTCAGGCCAGTGGCAAGATTCTGTATGAGACTGCACCGCTCAAGATACCGGACAGGTACGCAAGCCAAATCGGGCGGGATTTGCGCTCGCAAAGCGTATCGAACTGGCAAGACGCAGGGCATCAGTACCGCGCATTGGGCACGCTGATCGCCACAGATTTCCAACGGGATGAGCCTTTGGCAGTGTGGGTAGCCTTGGACACCAAGTCGCACGATCATTTCCAGGCGCATTTTCAGACGACGTTGGTGTTTTATGTGACTCTCGCCACGCTGTTCAGCGGATTGCTGGGGTGGCTTGCTGCAAACCGCGGATTGGCGCCACTGCGGATCATGCGAACGCGTGCCCAAGCCGTGACCTCGAACAAGTTCGAAGAGCGCATGCCGGTCGAAGCCGTCCCGGTAGAAATGGCGGACCTAGCCAGCACCTTGAACGACATGCTGGACCGCCTGCAGGAAGACTTTCGTCGTCTTTCAGAGTTTTCGTCAGACTTGGCACACGAGCTCAGAACGCCGATCAGCAATCTGCTGACGGAAACCCAAGTCACGCTATCGACAAAGAGAAGCAACGAAGACTACCAGGACGTGCTGGCATCCAATTCAGAGGAGCTGCAACGTCTAGCCAGAATGGTGTCGGACATGCTCTTCCTTGCTAAAACGGAGCACGGTCTGGCACTGCCAAGCCAAGAGACTGTTGAGGTAGAGGTCGAGGCGCAGGCCTTGTTCGACTTCTACGAAGCACTGGCAACGGACAAGGATATTCGCCTGGAGTTGACTGGCAGTGGCGCGATCAGTGGTGATCGTCTGATGCTGAGGCGCGCACTGAGCAACCTGCTTTCCAATGCGATACGTCACGCTACGCCGGACTCCACGGTCTCCATCCACATTGAATATACGCATGACTGGACGGAGGTGAGCGTCACCAATCCTGGGAACACCATCAGCCCGGATATGCAACCGCGTCTCTTTGATCGCTTTTTCCGGGTGGACAAATCTCGAACCCATCCCGAGAGTGATGGCGCGGGGTTGGGCCTGGCCATCACACGCGCCATCATGGATACGCATGGCGGTGGGATTGCGGTTTCGTCCGAGGCCGGCATGACGCGCTTCACGCTGCGGTTTCCCAAAGCCAGTGGCCTGACAGCAAATACCAACGCGCCGGTCTGATTCGGACCGACAAGACCACGGCAGTGCTTGACCAAAACATGACGTACTTGTAACGTGCAGGTCATGCTTGTGTTGGGGGCAAATTTCTACATTGGAGTCAACGGTGCAGCGATTGCATCGTACCCACGAAATACCTCGTGGGGTTTACTCACATTGAAGGAGTTTGAATTATGTCCATTCGCAAATCTGTCCTCGCCTTGGCCTTGGCCGTTCCCTTTGCCTCCGCCTTCTCCATGGATCTCGCCATCGACAAATCGATTCCGTTGAAGGACGGCTCGGTCGTTCATCAGTTCAAGAATGGCAAGATGGCAATGGAAGACAAGTACGGTCGTCCCACCCGGATGAATGCGGGTGAAACCATGACTGCGGCCGACGGGACAACGATCACGATGAACAGTGACGAAGTCGCACTGCTGTCTTCGGTGATTCGCGACCACTATGGTCGTCCGGTCAAGTGAGTTGGCGTCAGGAGTCTAAAATAAATGCTGCCGAAATGTTGACAGCAGTTTTTGGCAATTAAGTTCAGAGCCCCTCGGGGCTCTTTTTTTATTCAGACCAGGTACTCGCCGCTGCTGATCGCTATTCCTTGTGGTTCACTCAAAACTTGAAGCTACTACAATGTTGCCCATGCGCAAATGGCTTGCCGTTTTCTTGTTGCTGGTAATTCCGATGCAGTTCGCTTTGGCTGCAACGGCTGGCTATTGCCAGCACGAAATTGGCGTAGCTACCAAGCACCTGGGACACCATGGCCACCAGCATCAGGTGCAGCCAGGGGAGCTCTCCCAGTCGGACAAGTCCCCATCCAAAGGTTTTGATTTGGACTGTGGCAGTTGCCATGCGGGTTGCTCCTTGGCAGTGGCCACCGCTGTCGGTAGTTCAGTCCTTCCTGGCATTGCCGTCATTGAGCCAAGCGCCGATCGCGTCTTGGCCTCACTTCCGCTTAAGGTTCCAGATCGCCCTCAGTGGCTCTCCCGGTCTTAACCGGGGGTTAGCTTTCGCTTGGGTGGTTGGTCAGTCGCTTTTTGGCACTGGCTAGCCATCCTCGCAAAGCGCATTCAATACCCCGCCACGGTGCGTTCTCGCACTGCTGGTTGGCGTACTTCAATCCAGGCACGCCGAATGCATTGGCCCAGCCCACAAGGCTGGGAATACCAACATTCCTGGAACTGTTCCTATGCCTTCAATCGGGCTATTCCGATACCCGCGCCTGGTTTGGCTCTTGTTTGTCGCGCTACTGGTAGCGGCAGATCAACTCGCCAAGACCTACTTTGCCAACACCATTGCACTGGGATCTGGGATTGAAGTCACCAGCTGGTTCAACCTCGTCCACGTCCTCAACACCGGTGCTGCCTTCTCCATCCTGGCAGATGCCGGTGGCTGGCAGCGGTACTTCTTCATCGCCATTGGGGTCGTTGTAGTCATCGGAGTCACATTTGCTTCGCTGATGCGCAGAACAGACCCCTTTGAGCGCAAGGTAGGGGCGCTTGTCGTTGCCGGCGGGGGTGGAAATCTCATCGATCGCATTCAGTCGGGCGCAGTGGTGGACTATCTGGATTTGCATTGGCGAGGGCTGCATTGGCCGGCCTTCAACCTTGCCGACATCTTTGTCGTCGCAGCTGTATTGGCCTGGCTGATCCTGAGCCTCAAGTTGCAGCTTCAATCCACATCCAAGAGCCAGTTGCCGGAGACTGGGGCATGAAGGCGCCATGGCGTGTACTGCTACTGGCCTGGATCGTGTCCGTCCTTGCAACCCTAGGTGCACTGTTCATTGGCGAGGTCATGTTGATGACGCCGTGCACCCTGTGCTGGTACCAGCGGATTTGCATGTTTCCCATGGCCATCATCCTGGGCATAGGGTGTTTCAACGATGACCGCCGTAGTGCGGTCTATGCAATGCCATTTGCCATCGTCGGCAGCGGCTTTGCGGCATACCACTGCCTGCTCGTTGCGGACTTGATACCCAAGATCTGGGTTCCTTGTAGTGCGGGCGTCTCGTGCGCCGACCAGGAACTGGCAATCCTCGGGGGACTGCAGATCCCCTGGCTCTCAGTTGCAGCTTTTCTGACCATCTTGGTCTTGCTTACTCACTATCTCAAGAAAACATCCAAATGAACTCCAAAAAAATCACCGTCGCCGTCTTGGTGGCCGTTGTACTGAGCTTTTTCGCCTTTGGCATGTATTCCTATCAACAGCGGGTGAAGAATTCGCAGCAAGACAAGGTCAGCCAGGCAGAGGCGCGCTTGGTCCGCATGCATTCCCCGGTCCTGGGGCCGGTCAATGCGCCGGTCACGATCGTCGAATTCTTTGACCCGGCTTGCGAGACCTGCCGCGAGTTCTATCCCATCGTCAAAGAACTGCTGAAAAAGTACCCCAACGACGTACGGTTGGTGGTGCGCTATGCGCCGTTTCATAGGAATTCAGACCTCGTGGTCAAGATGCTGGAGGCATCCAAGGTCCAGGGTAAGTACTGGGAAGTGCTGGATGCCGTTCTGGCTGACCAACCTCTGTGGGCATCCCATGGGGAACCCAACTTGTACGTTGCATACCAGTCGGCGGTTCGGGTTGGTGTAGACCTTAATAAGGCCTTGTTTGATGCCCAATCCCCGGCGGTGACCGCAGCGCTCAAACAGGATGTTGAAGACTTGACCGCGCTGGAGGTGACCAAGACCCCTACGTTTTTTGTGAACGGCAGAAGCTTGCCCAGCTTTGGTGCTGCTCAGTTGGAGTCTTTGGTGGCGGAAGAAGTCGCCAAGATCAAGAAGTAAGCGGACCTCTGCGCCATGGACACCCACACTCCACACTTCAGCCCCATTCGTCGTAGCTTTTGCGCTACCGCAGCCCTGGGTATCGCAGCTGGATTCGCTTTGAACGGATGCTCACCCCGGCCCCCCAAGTTTGATAGCACCGACATCACTGGCGCGGACTATGCCAAGGACTTCCAGCTCAAGGATCACGGCGGGAACATGAGAAGCCTGGCTGACTTCCGCGACAAGATCGTAGTGATCTTCTTTGGTTTCACCCAATGCCCGGACGTCTGTCCGACCTCCATGAGCACGATGCCTGGCGTCAAAGAACTTCTGGGAGATCTTGGCAATCGGCTGCAGGTGCTGTTCATCACGGTGGACCCCGAGCGAGACACGCCGCGCTTGCTCAGCGAGTACATGCGGAACTTTGACCCGACATTTCTGGCCCTGCGGCCTGAACCAGCTCAACTCCAAGGACTGGCTGACTCCTTCAAGGTGTACTACCGCAAGGTCCCAGGCAAAACGCCTACCTCGTACACGATGGACCACTCGGCCGGCAAGTACATCTTCGACACCACGGGCAAGGTGCGCCTCTTTTCCAGCTACGGCACAGAGGCCAAAGTCATTGCCAGTGATATCAAGAAGCTTCTTGCTTACAAGTAATGCCGGAGACGTGGATGGATTTGAAAGAACGACCTTGGGCTAGGCCCTTGCGCCGAACCCGGCTACTGCATGTGTCTGCAGCCTTTTGTCTGGTGATGGGCATCAGCACCGAGGCGCTTGGAACAACTGACAAGAAGGTAAAACCCAAGCCAAAACCTGCCGCGCGAGCTGAGCAGCCCCGCGATGGTCTGGCCGAAGCCCGGCTGATTGAGGTGTATCGCCAAATTGGGAATGCCAATACGCAGGATGCGTTGAAGCTGGCCTCCTCATTGGTGGCCGACTATCCCCATTTCCAGCTGGCCCAGTTGGTGCTGGGCGATCTGCTCTCTGCACGGTCACGCCCAATCCAAGGCATAGGGGATGTGCCTGCTGATCTTGCCCAAGCCGGCGCAAAGAATCTGCAGGCACTCCGAGCGGAGTCTCAACTCCGCATTGCGGCCATCAAGGAGCCACCTCCCGCCGATCGGATTCCGGCGCAGTTCGTTGCATTGGCAAAGCGCAACAAGCACGCCATCGCGGTGGACACGGCAAAAGCGCGTCTCTATCTGTTCGAAAACACCGAAGCTGGCCCCCGGCTACTGGCCAACTACTACATATCCGTGGGCAAGGCGGGTGTCGGGAAGAACGTGGAAGGTGATCAGCGGACGCCCTTAGGAGCCTACTTCATCACCAGCAACCTGGACCCTACGAGCTTGAAGGATCTGTATGGGTCTGGAGCGCTTCCAGTGAACTACCCCAACGTACTGGATCTGCGCCGTGGGAAGACTGGGGGTGGTATTTGGCTGCATGGCACCCCGTCCACCCAGTTCACCCGCGCGCCCCAGGCGACGGATGGTTGTGTGGCCGTGGCCAATCCCGATCTTCTGCGGATCATCAACACCGTGGAGATTCGCACCACCCCCGTGTTGATCGGCAGCAACTTCCGCTGGGTCCAACCTTCCCACCTGGGCGCAGAGAAGAAATCTTTTACGGAGACGCTCCAGTCCTGGGCCCAGTCCAAAAGACCGGGCCGCGAGGCAGACATGATGCGGTTTTATGCCAATGACTTCAATGCCGAGGGCAAGGACTTGGTCCGCTTCAGTTCCTCGCTGCGCTCGGAGATTGCTCAACGGGGTGATCGCCCCGTGGAACTCAAAGACGTTTCACTGATTCGCTGGACGGACGATGCCGACACCATGATCGCAACCTTTGACGAACTGGCGGCTGGAGAAAAGACCGGCCGTACCGTGCGCCAGTATTGGCAATGGCGAGGCAATGCCTGGAAGATCATCTATGAAGGCGTGATCGGATAGCCCCAGTGGAAAACCAATTGACTCTGTAGCTACTACAGGTTGAACAATCTATGCCGATGATTTCATCAAGACTCGGAACTATCCAGCCATGCCAATACCAGCCAATAGCAACTTCTACAGTACAGATACTTACCAGCGCCTGATTGAGCACTACCGAAGTGCCGCCCATGAGCCGGATGGGCAGCGTTGGCGGTTGCTGGAAGCCGCCCACATCGTGGGGCAGACACGCTTCTTTCCGCACTTGCAAGTCCATTGTTTAATGCTCTCGCTGGCCTTGGAAAGACGCATGCCGAAGGAGGTGCTGGGACAGCTTTTTAGAATCGCACTGGTTCCCTTGGGGCATCTGTTCAGGCGCCTGCCAATTGGCAACTCTGGCCGCGCGGATATCAGTGCATTCCGGGCGATGGCGCCTTCGACCGAAGTACTCCAAGTGATTGCTGCTGCACGGGCTGCAAATTTTTCCCGCTGATGGGCCTGCATGACCTATTTCAGGGTGGGCATTGATCGATGAAACTGCTTCGAAAAATTGCGCTATTGGTTCTTGTCGAACTGTGCTTTGTGACGGCTCGGGCCCAAGTCGTCGCCACCGAAGCCTGGGCGCGTCCCAGTGATCCCGGTGAAAGATCAGCGCCGGTCTATATGCAGCTTTTGTCACCCAAAGACACGAAGCTCATCTCAGCCCGATCGTCGTCCGCAGAAGCTGTAGAAGTGCATGGGGCGGCTCAGGACAAAGGCGGCAAGACGATGCACCCCGTGGTCGATCTTCAATTGCACGCCGGCAAAACTCTGGAGTTCAAACCGGAGGGCTACCATTTGATGCTTGTGGACGTTAAAAAACCGATCCGTGCAGGGTTTGAGGTGCAGATCACGCTGATCTTTCAGAGTGCGGATGGTGCGCGCGAAGTCGTTTACGTGCATGCGCCTGTGTCACTGACCAAGCCGAAGTAATCTTGCCCGTCAGAGTGGCAAACACGTGTTGTCTGCTTCACTGTCTTCCTGGTAGTTTTTTGGGGCTCTTGGTCTTTCGTGTCCCTAAGACGATAAGAACCAGCAGAAAGCCTCCATGAAGCACCGTGTCTGCAGGCGAATCGGATTGAACGATCGCAACCAGTTGCACTACGCCGATTAAGACCAACAGGAGACGGCCGCCCATTTGCATGGCCGCATCCCGCCTCGTGGGCTTCACCCCTGATGGCAGGTCGTCCCCAACCGTTTTACTTCTTCTTGACATGTGCCTCCAGCTCCGAAAACGTGGGGCGCTCGGTGGAGAACAGAATCTGGCGGCCGAACTCAACCGCTGTGGACGGGTTGTAGCCTTGCATGCTGGCCAGCAGAATGGTCTTGATGCATTGCAACTCTTTGCCGCCTTCCTCAACCTTCTGCTCCAACAGGCCTGCCAAAGGCTCGGCAAAGGCATATGCCAGCAAAATCCCCAGGAATGTTCCCACCAGGGCAGAGCCGATCATCCCCCCCAGTACTGCCGGCGGCTGACCCACTGAACCCATGGTGTTCACAACCCCCAACACCGCAGCCACAATCCCGAATGCAGGCAGTCCGCCCGCAATACGCTGGATGGCAGCGACGGCTGCATGTGCCTCCACATGGTGCGCTTCAATGGCGCCATCCATGATGTTTTCGATCTCGTGGGCATTCAGGTTGCCCGACACCATCATGCGCAAGTAGTCGGTGACGAACTCCACGACGTGGTGGTCAGAGCCCACATTGGGATGTTTCTTGAAAATCTCTGACTGTTCGGGTTCTTCAACGTCTTTTTCGATGGCCATCAGGCCTTCCTTGCGGGCCTTTTGAAGGAGGTCGAACAGAAGTGCCATCAGCTCCATGTAGCGGTCCTTGGTGTACTTGCTGCCTTTGAAGCAAGACCCCAGACCTTTGATGGTGGCCTTGATGACCTTCATCTGGTTGTTGGCGACAAAGGCTCCCACAGTGGCACCACCAATCGTTATCAGCTCAAACGGCAATGCCTTGAGCACAACGCTGATGTTGCCACCGTGAATAATGAACACGCCAAACACGCAGGCGATGCAGATAAGCCATCCGACGATTACAAACATTTCAAATTCCTAGTCTGGAGCAAGTGGTGGCAGCGGGGCCGGAGTGCGGACTCTGTCCGTGGAGAGAGGCGCGAAACGCGCCGCATGGGCAATGCAGAAATGCACAGTGCCCCTCGTTGCAGGGCAATTCATCTGTGACAGTAGGGAGACACGGAAACAGGCGATCTGCGCCGTGTCTAAGGGGATGAATCAAGGTCCAAGGCCACTCAGGTGGCGATGGAGCTTGATGTCAAGAGAGGGCTCGTGGAGGTCGGAGAAGCCCAGCCAAAACCGGCGTTTGCCTCGCGACCGCAAGCGCACCAACTGCGTGTTGAGGGCGAAACACGGACAGTTTTGCGGGTTCATCGCCGATGACCGCGGCGATATCGGCAACAGCGCCGACATGGGCATGAGAAGCGGTATCCGCCTCACCTGTTTTGTGAGCCGTTTGATCAAGGTGGTGCTGATAAAACGCATGTGGCTCACCAGGTGTCTGATAGGAGTCTTCCCGCGCGTGCTGCACCAAACTCAAGGAGCTAAGGACTGCCAGTGACTGCCAAAAAATGACAGCCAATAGGAAAAGAGCGCGGTATTTCCCAGACATCGAAGAAATTCTAGCTTCAATTCCCCAATCCCCCGAACTATCAGCCGGCTGGTTTCCCACATTGCCCGCAGAACCTGGTCCCCACCATCAGCGTGGCCGCACACTGGGTGCAATGGGCAGGCTGCGTGGACTTCCCGCAGGATTGGCAGAACTTGGCATCTGCTGCATTCAGGGTGTTGCAGGCTGCGCAAGCGACTCCACCAAGGTTCGGAGGCCTACTCCCGTAGCTGTCGCCATGGCCACCGTGACGTGGCGCGTGGTGCTCCTCTCGATGATGGCCATGGTGGTTGCCACCGTGACCGCCGCCATGGCCGCCGAATAGTCTGTCGAAAAAGCTCATTGCATTGGTTCCGTTCTCTTACCTAGGGATTGTCTGAATCAGGCCACGCAAACTTCACTTGCGAAGCAAGCGCAGTCCGTTGCCAACCACCAGCAAGCTCGCACCCACGTCCGCAAAAACGGCCATCCACATCGTGCCTGCGCCCGTGAGGGTCAGGACCAGGAACACGGCCTTGATGCCGAGTGCCAGAACAATGTTCTGTACCAACAGCGCATGGGTGCTGCGGGAGAGACGAACAAAACGGGGCAATTTGCGCAGGTCGTCGTCCATCAAGGCCACGTCGGCAGTCTCAATGGCGGTGCCGGTGCCGGCAGCGCCCATGGCAAAGCCAATATCTGCCCGGGCCAGCGCAGGAGCATCGTTAATGCCATCCCCCACCATACCGACGGCTCCACCTTGACCGAGCATGCTTTCGATCACCTTGAGCTTGTCTTCAGGCAACAGATCGCCCTTGGCTTCGTCGATTCCAACTTGATCGGCAATGGCTTTTGCGGTGTGGGCGTTGTCGCCGGTCAGCATGACCGTCTTGATACCCAAGTCGTGGAGTTCAGCGATGGCCTGGCGGCTACTGTCCTTGACGGTATCAGCCACGGCAAACATGCCATGTACCTCCTGGTCGTCGGCCAGCAGAATGACGGTCTTGCCTTGCTCTTCCAGTACAGACAGGCGGGCTTCCAATGCGTTGGAGCAACGGCCTTGTTCGTGGATGAGGCGGTGATTGCCCAAATAGAAGAGCTTTCCGTCAATGACGCCTTTGGTTCCTCGACCCGGCAATGCCTCAAATCCGTCCACATTGCGCAGCACAACGTTGTCTCGCTTAGCCGCCTCGGTGATGGCTTTGGACACGGGATGGTCTGAGCGACCGGCCAAGCTTGCAGCGAGACTGCGCAGTTCGGCCTCATTCATTGCGCTGAGCGTCACAAAGTCAGTTTGCGCAGGTTTGCCGTGGGTAATGGTGCCGGTTTTGTCGAGGGCAATGATCTTGAGCTTGCGGCCATCTTCCAGATAGACGCCGCCTTTGACCAGGATGCCCTGGCGAGCGGCGGCTGCCAGGCCGCTGACGATGGTGACAGGGGTAGAGATCACCAAAGCGCATGGGCAGGCAATCACCAGCAACACCAGTGCCTTGTAAATCCACGCAAACCACAGCCCGCCCAGCAGAAGTGGCGGCACGATGGCCACCGCCAGGGCAATGGCGAACACCACGGGGGTGTAGACGCGGGCAAATTGGTCCACAAAGCGCTGGGTAGGTGCACGCGCGCCTTGTGCTTCTTCCACTGCGTGGATGATGCGCGCCAGGGTGCTGTCGTTGGCAGCGGCAGTCACCAGGTACTCAAACGAACCAGACTCATTGATCGTGCCGGCAAACACCTGGTCGCCTTCGGTTTTTTCTACGGGGAGGCTTTCCCCGGTGATGGGCGCTTGGTTGATGGTCGAACGGCCGCTGACGATTTTTCCGTCCAGGGCGATGCGCTCGCCCGGCTTGATACGGACGCGAGCGTTAACCGCAACCGATTTGGCGGCCATGTCTTTCCAAGAGCCATCGGCTTGCAACACAGTTGCAGTTTCCGGCGTCAGTTGCATCAAGCCGCGAATGGCATTGCGAGCCCGGTCAAGCGACTTGGCCTCGATCAACTCGGCAATGGTGAACAACACCATCACCATGGCGGCCTCTGGCCACTGTCCCAGGAAGAGCGCCCCCGTGACGGCAATGCTCATCAGTGCATTGATGTTGAGATTTCCATTGCGGATGGCAATCCAGCCTTTTTTGTAGGTCGTGATCCCGCATGCGAAGACTGCAACCAATGCCAGCACAGCAGCCATCCAGGTGGGTAACCCGGCCCATTCAACCGCTTCCGAGGCTATCGCGGCCACGCCGGCCAACGCCAAGGGCCACCAAGGTTTGGCAGGTTCCGGTGTCGGCTCTTCCAAAGCGGCGTTTTCAGTGGCGACTTCTGGGGTGAAGCCGAGGGAGCGCACGGCGGCCAGAATGGGTTCCAAGTCTTTCGGTGCGTGGGTGACCGTCAAGACCCGCTGCATTAGGTTGAACTCCAGTCCGCTTACGCCGGCCATGCCGCCCAGCTTCTTGCGCAGGAGCCCCTCTTCGGTGGGGCAGTCCATCTGCATGATGCGGATCGGCGTCTGAACGCCCCCATCACTGCGGGCGGGCTTTGCCAGTGGCACCAATGGCTGAGTAGCCGACGCCTCACTGCTGCAGCAGTCGGTCGCACAAGAGCTGGCCTTGCCCGGTTCTTCCAGTTTGATGGATGGGGCAGCGCAACAAGCGTCATCATGGGAATGGGCGTGCCCATGGCCATGATCTTGGTGATCGTGATCGTGCGAATCGTGTTTATGGGAGGCGGACATAAGGACTTTCCATTGAATATGTCCAAATTACACAACCTGTAGTTACTATAGAGTCAAGACATTTCTGGAGGCCTTCATGAAAATCGGCGAATTGGCCCAAGTGGCGCAGTGCACAGTGGAGACGGTTCGGTACTACGAAAAGGCGGGCCTGCTTCCTGAGCCGGCGCGGACACAGGGAAATTTCCGGATTTACGGTCCTGAACACCTTGAGCGCCTGCGGTTTATCCGCAATTGCCGGGCGCTGGATATGAGCCAAGAGGAAATCCACACTTTGTTGGATCTTGCGGATCAGCCTGCCGATGGTTGTGGCGCCATCAACGATGTCTTTGACCAGCACATTGCTCATGTGAATGAGCGAATTCAGGAGCTCACACATCTCAAGAAGCAGCTTCGGGAGCTACGCGAACGCTGCGCGTCAGAACAGGCGGTCGATTCCTGTGGAATTTTGCAAGGCCTTGCGTCCATGGAGACGGAGGCCAAGATCGAACGCCACACTCATCTGGGTTGAACTCGCCGTTTCAGCCGCACCGAACACACCCATCGCGCATATTCAAATGATATTTTCAAATCGGGCTGCACTTTTTGCTTTGGGGGCCGCCATCTTGTTTGGTGCCAGTACACCGTTTGCCAAATTGCTGGTTGGTGACATGTCGCCCATCCTTCTTGCAGGTTTGCTGTACTTGGGCAGTGGAATCGGGTTAGGTCTAATTCGCTTGATTCGTGATCGTGGGTGGCGAGCATCTGAACTGCCGCCAGGGGAGTGGCCTTGGCTGCTCGGAGCCATCCTGTTTGGCGGTGTATTCGGGCCCTTGGCCTTGATGTTTGGTCTCACAAGCACCAGTGGATCAAGCGCATCCCTCTTGCTGAATCTCGAAGCTGTTTTGACTGCCACCATAGCCTGGCTGGTTTTCAAGGAGAGCGCTGACAAACGTTTGGTATGGGGCATGGTGGCCATCGTGGCTGGCGGTGTTGTGCTGTCGTGGCCAGGCCAGACTTCCAATTCCTTAGACTGGGCCGGGCCGGTGTTGGTTGGGGTCGCCTGCTTGTGCTGGGCTATCGACAACAACCTGACCCGGAAGGTCTCTGCGTCGGACGCGCTCTTCATTGCCAGCAGCAAAGGAGTGGTCGCAGGCTTGGTGAACACTGCGATGGCTGCGATGTTGGATGTTCCTATGCCTGGCTTTGCAACCATTGGCGGGACGATGACCGTGGGCCTACTAGGTTACGGATTCAGTTTGGCAATGTTTGTTTTAGCCCTGCGTGGACTGGGTACTGCGCGCACAGGCGCATATTTTTCGACCGCTCCATTTATTGGAGCCGCTGTGGCACTACTGATGTTGGGAGAGCCCACCGGACTTGCATTCTGGGCGGCAGCTGCGCTTATGGGGATAGGTGTATGGCTGCATTTGACGGAAATCCATGACCACATGCATGCCCATGAGCCCATGCAGCATACGCACTCGCATTCACACGATGCGCACCACCAGCACACACATGACTTTGAGTGGAGTGGCGACAAGGCCCATGTGCACCCCCACACGCATGACATCTTGCACCATCATCACAGGCATTTCCCTGATATCCACCATCGACACGGTCATTCTTGAGTATGGGACTCAAAGCAGATTTTGACGAGGTTACGCAGCACTGGGATCGTTCACCATGGAGAGTGAAGGTGTTCCTTAGTGTCGCGTTGTTTCTGGCGACCAGTTCGCTGGCGTCCTTGTCAGAGGTCGTTTTTAAGTGGAAAGGCTTCGTACTCGACGCACTGGTGTTCTACCGCAGCAATCTTTCTCAGCCGGTTGCCGAGCTGCTCACAAAGGTTTTCGCGCACACATTCCCGGAGAACTTCGTTGATTGCGCTGTGCTTTTGGGGTTATTTCACGGAGCGCTTATTCGTGCATTGCTTCTAAGACGCGGAAAACCTTTGACCCGAATCTCCGATTTGGGTTACTTGGTGTTCTCATACCTAGGAATGCTTTATCTGACGGCGAAACCAACCGTCCCTGCAACCTCATCGATTCCCACGAAGGAGTCTTCCGTATGGATTCTTTATCCCGCGTTTGTGGTCCTGCTGTATCTTTTGACGAAAGGGGCTGAGCGGATTCTGGCCATGTCGTACATGCTCATCCCTGTTGTTGGCGTCGGGATCATCGCCGCTGTTTCCGCAGGTTTGGCGCGATGAATCCGTGTATCAACTGTCGGTACTGACCAGTGATCATTGGTAGCACAGATCTATTTGAAACTCATTAAGTAGCTACTTAGCGGTTAGTAGCTACTTTGGCACCTTAAGCATGACACAGAGTCCAAACCCCAATGCAAGGCTGGTTGCCATACTGCAGGTCGAAAAAGAAGCCCGAGTTCAGTGCCAAGAACCGGGCTGTGCCCATGGGGTATACCGAGCCATTCATGTTGTCGATGAAAACGGCAAGTTGACGGTGCTGGGCTCGACTTGCTTTGCCAAGCGGTTTGGTGGGGCCAATGCACTTGGTCAAGCCAAGTTTGGCGGTGGCAGTGGACGTTTGTTGACTACAGCAGAGCGCGAACTTCTACGGGGCAACACTGCGGCTCTTCTGGACTTGCTGGAGAAAGAGCAGCAGATGCACGCCCAGATCATGCAAGACAAGTTGCGAGCACTGCATGCAGCCTTTCATAGCCGTAAACCCTTGGTGGAGCCAAGCCCCAGACCCCAGCGAGAAGATGCACAACGCTTTGGTATTCCTTGGACCTGGGCCAAACCCTTGTCTTCCATTGCCTATTTGCCGATGCGGGATGGTACCGCCTGGGTGCGGGTTCAACATCGAAACGGTGAGCACCTGCTGATGCCCTGGCCCACGTTCGAGGGATGGGATGAGGCGCTTCCAAGCAGCGTCGGTGTGGCCGATCCAGAACTTGGTGGCTTGCGGGTGCATGATTTGGCCGAATCGATCAAATATTTGAAAGCCAAGGCCAGATTTATGCGGGTCGGGATTTGGCGCGAAGTCATTGGCCCGTCCAAAACAGAAAAATGACATATCGCATTTGATAATCCACCATTATCAAATCTCAATATTTCTGAAATTTCAATCTTGCACTCCATGAAACTGGTATGTATTATCGTGGTATGTAATTAGTATCAAATAAAGGTAAGTCATGGCCAGGTCAGGAATTTACAAATCTGAGGTCGTACGGGCACGCAGTAAGCTGTTGGCCACTGGAATCAACCCGTCCATTGACGCAATTCGAACCGAATTGGGCACTGGTTCCAAGACCACTATCCACCGATATCTGAAGGAAATTGAAGAGGAAGAAGGCGGTGCAACCGGCACCAAAGTGGCCGTCAGTGAGGCTATCCAGGACTTGGTTGGCCGCCTGGCAGCTCGGCTGAATGAGGAAGCGGATGCCCGTTCGACCGAGGCCCTAGCCGTCAGCGCAGCCAGTCTTGCTTGGGCTCAGAAAGAAAACACTGCGCTAAAGGTAGAGAGCCAGACAGTACGCGACCAATTGGAGCAGGTACAGCGCAGCCTTGCAGGTGAAAAGGCCGATCACACCAAGACCCAGAATGCACTGTCGAGCAAGACACTTGAGGTCACGGAGCTCAACCAGAGGGTCCTGGGCCTGCAGGAGCGGCTGGAGGCCGAAGAACGGCACCGGCAATCGTTGGAGGAAAAGCACCAGCATGCCCGCGAAGCACTGGAGCACTTCCGCACCTCCGCCAAGGAACAGCGGGAGCAGGAGCAGCGGCAACATGACCAGCAAGTGCAGTACTTGCAGTCCGAGTTGCGCAAGGTAACCGATACCCTGACCGGCAAGCAGCAGGAACTCATGCGGGCCCAGCAAGAAGGCGTCCGACTGATTGGAGATCTGACGCGGGTACAAGCCGAGCTGCATCAGGCCCAAGAAGAGCTGAGAAAGTTGCGACCACTGAAAGATGCGCTGGCGTTCGAACAGCGGCGAACCGAAGGGTTGGGCCAAAAGTTGGTGGTGGAAGCTGCTGCCAATCAAACTCTGACGACCAACATCGGCGAAATACAGGCCAAATTCACAGCGCTACAGGAGGTAAATCAGGGCCTGGAGTTGGATCTGGCTGTAGCAAAGGCTGCCGTATTAGCTCAAGAAGGCGTTGTGGCCAGCATGCTGCAGCGCCTCAGCGCGACAACACCTGCACCAGAAGCCGGCACTCTATAATTTGCTCAACATAGCCGCCACGCCTCTTAACAATGCGCAACCTTGGCGGCTTTTTCTTGCCTGGGTGGGACTATTTGGAAAGATGGCGCCGTACGTCTGCGACCATGACGCCCACAGCCTTTACTGCAGCGCGCAACTGAGTTTCCGTGCATTTGAACTCTGTGCACCAATGCTTGACTTCCCAGGGTTCGTTTACGTTCACACGGGAACGGTCTTGCGGACCGCGCTTGCTCAAATCGTCAGCCATGGCATCTCCTTGGATATTTTCTCCGAGCGTGACCACGCTCAGTTGAAAGCCATTCTTACGGGAGAAGTTGGTGCTTGGATATCCCCCAAACGGGTGAATTTGCGAAAAATCCTTAAATGATTCGGATGTGGACAGCGGTTTACCAACCACGTTCACCCGTTTGGGGGATTTGCAGACCCGCATGTACACGTCAGACTCGCCAGCAGCGAATCGAGCAGCCACATAGATGGATCAGCGCTGGACTGTGCCCACGCAGACCGTGGGAATGTTTTGGTGAGACCCCCATGAAGAAAATCGTTTTGTTCGCGCTCTTGCTGGTATCCAGCCTCGTTTTTGCGCACTCCGGCGGGACCGACAAAGACGGCTGTCACAACGATCGGAAAGCGGGAACACGACACTGTCATTGAACCATCCTGCTGTGTTGGGAGGTGCGGTTCCATAAACCTCTCTGCCATCGAAGGCGCTTACATGGATGCGTCGGTACTTCAACTACAGAGATGGCGTTTGGACACCATAGGTAGTGTCTTGCCTTGTATCCAAACACCATATACAGTGGTGTTGCGCTTTCTTTCCAAAAAGAAAAGGGGTCTTTATATGGCAACCAATTCAAAACAAACATCACCTTCTGTGGCTTCCCTTGCGGGAAAGACGCTGCAAAGCGGCAATGCTTCACAGGTGCAGAAGCAACTTGCTGCCTCTGCCTTGGCTCAGGCACGTACCGGGAAGCAAACTGGCGCAGCGATTGAAGCTACGGCGTCAAAGGCCTTGCGCAGCAGCTCCGCCAGTGCCACAACCCAGAAACTGGCCGGCTCGGTGGTTTCGCAGTCCAACCGCAAGCGCTGAAAAAGGGAACGCCATCCTGTGTCATTCAGCTACAACGGCTACTCCGTAGCAGACATTGAAGTTACGGGTGTTTTTGGCCGTGCAGGGGTTGGCGTTTCCCTGCTGTGTTTATGTATCGCCTTTCATGTCCCCGAAACTGCGTTGGCGGAGGTCAGGCTTCGCAATTTCCAGTTGCGGATCAACGTAGAAGGTGATGCTGGCAAGGTTCCTTCGTTTCTGGGCTTTGCTGAGCCTGAAATTCCTCTGGAGCTGGCCACCAGGAGCGGCCAAAACCCAAGGCGCCTGATATTTGAGCTGCCACTCGCGGAAGGTCAGTTGTTTGCTCTGGAAAAACTTCGTGGTGGAGACGATCTCCATCTCAAGCTGCGATTCACTGCCTTGGCAGATGGACCCAACGGAGCCTGGCCACAGCAAGACGAAATCAGTCATAGGCTCAATCTCAGCGAATGGTCAAAGGTCTTGAAAGAGCTGCAGGGACCGGAGTACATGGTCATCGGCATTCCCCTGCCCAAGTGTGCACAGGATCATGTCCTGACGGAAGCCGTTGGTCGAATTCGACGGGCTCATGCCCACTTGGTAGACGGGCGGTTCGACGCCGTGGTTTCAGAATGCCGCCTGGCCGTCGAAAGCGCCGCACTGGCGACTGGTGAAAAGTCGGCGATTGACGCCACTGCACAGAAATTGAAGTCTGCCAAACGCGACATGACGAAGCTCGAACGAGAGTTTTCTCTGATGGAAGCCGTTCGGCATTACACGCAGCTTGCCCATCACGTGGATGACCGTGGTGCCGCGGAATACTACAGCCGAGACGACGCGAACATGCTTCTTGCAACGGCTGCGGCACTCGTCTCGTCTTCCCTCGCGCGCCTTCAATCATCGGAAATTCATGGGCTGAGCGCCGCAAAAGTTTGAATGGATGAATTGGGATGCAGAATGCTTCCCTAGGGGGGACGTGGTGGCAAAGGCTTGCGCGTCCAGGCTGAAAAACACTAAAAACGCCCATGAAGCATTTAGCGAAAATCGACGTACCGCTGTACTTACGCAATAAGAACCAAGCCAAGCTCGGTAGGCGCGCCAACCGCATTTGGCGCGACAAGCGCCGCAAGGAATCCCACCACGAAATCATCGGAAAGCACTTTGGAACGCGCTCTCGAATCATTGAGATGGTTGCAGGCAATACCGTTGCCAAGGAAATTCTCAAAGGCAAGGTGACATTCCAGGCACCCGCAGTTTTTTCCTTGATTGAGAATCCCGAAGGGACTTTGCACGCGCTGATCCCGTTGGCCCGCCAGCTCCTGGTGCGTCGTTTCAGGCGTATCGCGATCAATTTGAGCGAGGCAAAGAGCTACGACCTTGGTGCTAACGCCATTCTGGATGTACTGGTGGACGAGCTGCGGGTGCAAGCCCGTCGAACCGGGCGCCGCCTGCATTGGAGTGGAAGTTATCCATCCGACCCGGGGCTACGTCGATTTGTGCGGGCCATGGGAGTCATCAAGAAGTTGGAGGTCAAACATGAGTACCCCCTTCCCGAAGAGGCCGCGGGCTTGGAAGTCTTCGATTGGCGATGCAAGCATTACATCCGCGCCGTGCGTCCCAATGAGTCGGACCTGAAATCACGCGTTACCCAAAAATTCGCTGATCACATCAACGGCTGCCTCAAGCGTGTGTCCAAGACGCTGACACCGCCAGCTCGACACCGGCTCTGCCAGTACATCGGAGAGGTCATTGACAACGCAGAAGAGCATGCAGGCATGCTTGATTGGTCGATTCAAGGGTATCTGGATACGAATTTGGCAGTTCCACTCTGTGAAATCGTAATTTTTAGCTTTGGACGAACGATTGCCCAGACTTTTGAGGCATTGCCTGCCGGCCACTACACACGCGATCAGGTTCAGAATTACATTGATTTACACCAACAAGGGGGCTTGTTTACTGCCGGGTGGCGCCCAGATGACCTATACACACTGATAGCGTTGCAGGGACATGTCAGCACCAAAAACAACAGCACTACAGACACCAGAGGCAACGGCAGTGTGGACCTGATTGAGTTTTTTCAGAAGGTGCACGCGGAATGTGCCAAAGAGTTTCCTGATTCCAAAGCCCGTATGGCCTTGGTATCTGGATCAACCCACGTCCAGTTCGATGGAACTTACAAAATGGAGCCGAATCAGAACGGTGTAAGGATCATCGCCTTCAATAAGGCTAATGATCTGCACCAAAGACCCGATAGTAGGTTTGTCCACGAGTTGAAGGGGGTTTACTTCCCTGGGACTATACTGAGCATCAAATTTCCACTTTCGACTGCCAAACTCAGCACTAGCGAGGGGGACGGCAAATGAATGAAAAAGTCAGCACTGTGATTGATCTCGCAAAGTACAACGGCCCCGTCTATACAGGCCGCCAACGTGGCGAACTGCTACGGGAGACTCTGCATCTGGATGCCATGGATGCCGAAGGCACTACCGTGAGCGTCGTGGTACCTACGGAAACCTACACTGTCAGCAGTTCCTTCTTCTTGGGGCTGTTTGGCCCTAGCGTTGTCAAAGCAGGAAGTAAGGAAGCTTTTTATAAGCGCTACGACTTCCAGGCACCAGCCTTCCTCCAGGAGGTGATGGACGGCTACGTTGCACGTGCGTTGCAGACAAGAAACCTGTTTGCATAGGCTTGGTTGGTGACATCGCCCCAGGCCGGTGCTCCTAAGCAAGCCGCTTCTTCGACGGCCCAGGCGCCATCGACTGCCGGTTCCGCTCCTCAATCCGTTGAACAAACCAAGTCCACTACGTTAGTGGTGGGGATGCCTTGCGAAGTGGCTACTGGGCCAACGTCCGCTGTCGTGCTGATGTGCAAACCAGATGAGGCTTGGTGGGAAAAGGGATTACTGACGCTCCCATCGCTTATTACGAGCATTGCGGCATTGATCTTGAGTGGGTTGGCGTACAAGTACAACCGAGCCAAAGATCAACGAGCGAGAAAACAGTCCATTAGCGACGATTTCTGGCTACGTAAAGTCGTCTCTCCGGTGGCCATAGAGCCCTTTGTGAAGTTCGTCATCTCTTTGTCCAGTACGCTTCCATCAACGACTTCGTCCGCCGAAGACACCAAGAAGTTTTGGGCGGCAGGCACCACCAATTTTGGGGAGTTCAGTGCATCCTTCTTCAACCTTGAGTTGATTTCTGCAGATCTTCACAAGGAGGTTGCGGGGCTACTGGAAGCCATGGAGGATGAGTTTTCGGACTACTGTGGTGCACTTCAACAGTACTTGAACGACAACACGCAACCGGTCCCGGACCACAAACAGACGCTATTGAACCTGGGCAAAACGAGTCGCGCCATGATGCAGGCTATCGCCAAATTCCAGGCCAATGTTGGTGATGACTGAGCCTTCATTGGATGACATGGTGGCCTGGGTAACTGCCTCACAGGGTGAACTGGAGGAAGTCTTGGCTGAGCGCCAATACTGCGGCCCGGTCCTGAAAATGTCAGAGCACCATGCACTTCAGAAAATTGGCCGAAGAAACTACACCATTCACAAATTGGATGAGCTGAACAGTATTCCGGAGCTGAATCACCCAAAAACGACCATCAGGTACAGAGACGGCCGGGGTTCCATCTTGGATGATGACTCGCTCCACGGTGGCGGGGTGGCCCATGTGCGAGACATCCTGTCCCATGCATTGAAGAAGTTTCCCGCCCGATAGCGCCGGCCCTGGCCAAGATTGTTCTTGGCAAGATCCGTTGGTGACATACAAGGCTTTATGCGCACATTTAATTTAACGCGCGCACATGAATCCAGCAAAAAATGTGATGTCTCAGTTGCGCGGTGGAGCGGGCACAATGGAAATTTGGTTGCTGCTGCGCAAAGAGGTGAATTGAGGCGCGTCCCGGGTGGCAATGACAGCTTCATAGGACGAGCTGCAGCCGGTATCAATGGCGCTGACCTTGGCAAACGCCTGGTCAAACCAGGTCAATCGTTCCTCCAAGTCCAGCCCTTCGGCCAGCCGCTTCACGAAACTGTTGATTTCCTCCAGTCCAACGGCTTTTTCAAAGTTATTGCTGCCGCTACCGACGTGAAGCAGCATGGGACTGGCGTTGGCCCGTCTGGCATAGAGCTGCACAGCGTGGGTGAATGGGGTGAACAGGTATAGGCTGGAGAAAAATGCGCCTTTGTCCGGGTCAAAGAATGTCACGATGGACTGGTTTTCCATCAACGCCTCGCCATTGAGCATCCGGTCTCGGGCATCAAAGTCGAATGCCAAATGGACAAAATCGCTCACGCACTCCAACGCGGTCTGGCCATCGCTCACATCGGCAAATGCTCCCAGGTAGCCATGGTCACCAACGATGCCCGCAATCCCAACGGCCTGGTTTGCGTTCTTGCTCAGGTAGATTTTCTGAACACCGTCGATGATGGTGTTCCCTGTCGTGGTGATGGAAATGCCCCCGGCGGACATGCTGACTGGCCCATCTGACTTCCCTCTACGGTCGGCGGCAAGCAAGGAATAGTCCTTGTGCAGGATGTTGAGTACAAAGGTCATGTGTTCAATAAACAGACAAATGCTGTTGTTGTGGGTCAAAAATAACTGCCTAAACGCGGGGCAGAAGTGCCCAGTTTCCCTCGAATTGGGGATCCCTGCGACGAACAGCTAAAAAGGGCTAACCGCTACAATTT
The DNA here is from genome assembly GCF_059769165.1 of Curvibacter sp. Hmag1.1. Lineage (NCBI taxonomy): Bacteria > Pseudomonadati > Pseudomonadota > Betaproteobacteria > Burkholderiales > Comamonadaceae > Curvibacter > Curvibacter sp. Hmag1.1. Next base: position 1,756,360 of record NZ_JBMBGX010000002.1, on the reverse strand, counting down.
GCACGCAAATCAGTAACGCTTAAAATTTGAGTGCCTTGTAAGTCATTGATTTATATAGGTTTAGTTTTTCAAACCGCTACAATTTGCACGTAAATCAGAAACGCCTAAAAATTAAGCACCACCACTGGCCCTGCGTTTTTGGGGTGGCTGATCCAACAAAGCATCGGCATAGCGTTCCACGCCAAACGCCATCAGCCCACGAAAATTGATGTGCCCGAAGTGGACTGGTCCCATGCGGCGCAACCAAAGATCTTCAATAGGGTACTTTTCCTTGCGCCAGCGATCGACGACTTGCTGCATCTTCATGGTGTTCCAGGCAATCACCAAATTGGTCAATAGCGCGTGTGAGCCAGAAACCGCCCGGATTTCGTCCCGCCGGCGTCCGCGCTCCGCAGCCAGCCGGCCGAAATAGATAGCCCGTTGCAACTGGTGCACGGACTCCCCACGGTTTAGCAAGGTATGTATTTCACGCCGAAACTCAGGGTTGCTGAAGTAGTCACACAAAAACAGCGTGCGCAGCAGGCGGCCCAATTGGTCAGCCGCCTTGTGGGTGGGATCGCCTTGGGCCGACGAGCCCATCTTTTCGAGCAGTTCTTTGGGGGTCACCAGACCGCTGCGAATCGAGGCAACGAGGCGTAGCAACTCATCCCACCCCTTGTGAATCGCACGCTCAGACACATTCGTGAGCGCGATACGCTCCAAGTTCTCGGGTATCTTGATTGACCGTGGCAAGTAAAGCCGACGTTCCGCGAGATCCCGCATCTGGGGACACAAATCAAAACCCAGAAACTTGCTAAAGGTCATCGCGACGAATGTGTAGCCATGGGTGTCAACCGCCAACAAAGACAACCGCATGCGTTCATCGGTCTGCATTGCGTTGTATTCCTCAACTCCGCTGACTGCCACTGACCCTTGCCGTTCGTTGTGGACGATAGGTTCGTCATGGGCAACCCCGTAGACATCCAGGACGTGGGTATAAAGACCAATGGCCCTGGTGCGACGCCGGGGGTCGGTTCTGGAGTTGTACAGGTGCCGGGAAGCGTCCAGCGCCATCATGTCCGAAGACGCCTTGGTACCCGAGCCCCAATTGGCCGTGATGGCGTGCTGGCGCTGGAACTCCACAACACGGTCGTTGGCCCGACGCAGGCGCCCATGCGCCTCCAGGGAGCGCATCGCCGCAGAAATATGAGCGACTTCGACGCCTGGAATCATCGCTGCCACACCTTTGGCATCGTTCTCCGTACCGTGCGCCAGCAGTGCCGCGTAGCAAGAGACCAGTTCCTGGGTGGACTTTGCGCGTCGGCCCAGCAGAACTTCGCTAAATCCGGTGGCGGCGTCCATTTCTACAATGATGTCGCCGATCTGAACCTCCCCGATGCTGGAAAACATCGCATTCCGGCTCGCGTCAATGGCCTGGTCCTGTGCCAACGCCTCCATCTGGGGCAAATGCACCAGGCCACTGTCGTCAATACTGACTTCACCAGCCTCCACCGCTTCGGACAGGGCTTGCAGGGCGACCTCCAGGTGGGCGTAGAGTCGGGTGAGGAATTTTTCTGGATCAGCATTCAGGCTCAACGCACTGATCAAGCGCAGTCGATCTTTCTTCCATTGCGCCGGAGGGATGAGCAAATCTTCTCGGTTGCGGTAGTCCCAGCTGTGGTCGACCCAAAGCCGGGAACTGCGAAAACCATGGCGAACTGCCAGCATGGTTGCCGCCTTCAACGCGGCGAATGCCTTGCTTCGGTCTTTGTCATTGAGCAGATCGTGCCAGCTCGGGTCGACAATGCTCACATCAAAATCCGCAGGAAGCTCCTTGATGCCTTTGGCTTCGAGTTCCTTGAGGGCCGTTACTTGTTTGAGCGGCTTTTGTGCCAAATCCCCCTTGATCTCCAAATCGGAGAAGACATTCAGCAGGGAGGTCACCTTGGTAGTGTCGTCAATCAGAGACTGGCGAACCAGCGCGGCGTGACCAATTGCGGCAGCGGACTCGTCGTTGGGTATGAGCTTCTTGAGGGCTTCGATTTTCTCGTCGGAAGTGGTTCCTTCCGCATGGATGATCAATCGCATTTCATCCCGCTGCTGCCGGTATTCGACTGCGGTACGCGCCTGCTTGCTGAGGACCCGCCCAGAGGCATGCCGTACCAAATCGTTCACACGGCGTCCGGTCAAATACATCAGGGTGTCGGTGAGATCCAGCAAGGTGACTCGCAAGAAGCATGTGACCTCCAGCATCTGGGTGTCATCGCTTAGGCGTCTGGTGTCAAAAGGCGGACGGTTCGCAACTGCCTGGGCATAAGCGCGCATACGCGCGGTGGATATGTGACTGAGCGGCCACTTGTCGACTTCAAGCGTCTTGAGATAGGTGATCTTTTCTGAGACTTCAGTCAGGGTGGTTGGGCTATGTTTACCTGGTGGTGTCTTGAGCCATTCCAGCATGGTGCCGCCCGTGCGCCCGCGGCGTGGTGAGAACACTGCGGAAACCATGTGCTTGCGTACGGGAGTAGGAATTTCCTTCTTGATTCCCGCCATGGCCAAGGCCTCTGTGGAGGCAAATGCATTGCGAGCAAGATCACGTAAAACCCGGTCTGAAGAAAGAAGAAAACGGCGATCAAATAACCATCGCTCTGCAGCCTGAACCAAGTCATCCACAGAAGCTGCCGTCTTCGTCAGCTCGGCCAGCGCTATTGCCAATTCGGCCAAATCAGCGTCATCAACATCGCTGATTCCTGCTGCTTCGCGGGCCCATTTTTGATGGTCGTAAAGGGTGGCGACTCGCTTGTAGATGGTCTTCAGTGAGCCTATAGCTGTTTCACTCAAACCAAGTGAGTGACACAACGACTTGAGCAGGGTGCGTGGGAGGTAGGTCGCACGGTCGAGGACTCGACCGGTTGCTCGGAGCACCACGAGCTGAACGGCTGCCCCAAGCCTGCGGTCCGTCCGGAAGCGGTCGCGGATTGCCGAGATGTCCCCAGAGCTCAGCTTGAAAGACTGTTCGACATCAAAGTCCGACAGGGATTTTGGAAGCTCCTTGGAGCCGACGAATCGCAAATGAAATCCGGCCAAAGCATCTCCCTGTGGGGTTGCAATTGCCGAACACTATAACTGGCGAGGGGATGCTAAATCGAGGGCAAGAAAACCAAGGGTTTACCCTTGGTAGAAAGCGCGACAATTTGCACGCAAACCTAGATTACCCCCTAAAACGGAAAATCAATTCATGAACAAGAAGTCTTTCAAGCTGTCCAATGGCGAAACTCTGGACGTCGGGATCTTCACAGGAGAGGTGCTGGACAGCAACAAGACCAGACACACGACGGTCCACCAAGGCAAAGCGGCCGTCGGCGCCAACGTTGTGGTGCCTGGCCAGGTGTACTCCGAAGTGCACACTGAGCACGAGGTGTGGTTGCGGGATGCCGACGGGAAGGAACGAGCCATTGATTTCGGGGAGTTGAGGGTACCGGTTCGAACCGGCCACCAGGTGACAGTCTTTTATGCAGGCCCGGCAACTGCGGAAACTTGGCGAATTGCCATGATCAAAAATGACACCACCGGCAGCTGGGACACTAAACCCGATCTCTGCAAGTCCCTTGGAGCAAATGATGCAACGTATCTCAAGGATTTCTTCCGAGTGATTGGAATTCCGCCGGTACTCTTCTTTGCCATCCTTGCGGTGGGTTCGCTGCCTTGGCCAAAGGCGGCCACTGACTGGCTGGTTGGGGCGGCTTTCCTGATCCCGATTGCCTACTTCCTCTACAAAATCAACAACATCATCAATCGAAAGATGAAGGTTGAACAGGAGCTCGAAGCCTTAATGAGGAGTTTGGTTCAAGCTTAATTGCCCTTTGGGGTAGTTGTCCTGTGTTCTCACGATTTGGAAGACGCTGGTCTTCGGTAATCATTAGCCGAGTTGAATGCGATAACCGATATCGCCTATTCATCCGGTTGCGCGGGCCAGCCGTTCCCGCTATCCTGTCCCTTCAAATCTGTCGTATCTCATGAGCCACGCTGCCTACGTTTCCCCCTATGAGTTGCCTCTCAACTCACGGGTTGCGCGCGCCCATGCTTCTTCAATAGTCCGCTGCTCCACCATGGTCGTGCCCGAACGAATTTGTCGCTCGACAGTCACTTCCCCCTGGAGCCCGGATTTCCCTTCACCCCGCCGAACCTGATCCCCTGACGGCGTCCCCGGGCTCCTCCCCCTCAATAGAACCAGGAGCCCAGAATGAGCAACGAACAGAATCTTTCGTCCGACACCAGCCTCGATCAAAGCGAGCGGTCGGCCGCCGAATCCCGGGCAACCGCCCTGAAGCTCCTGATCTTGTCCGATCTGCACTTGGATGTGGCGGCCATGGCCCTGGAGCAGGATGGCCAGTGCATCGATCGGGATGCTGATCTGGTTGTGCTGGCCGGCGACATCGACGAAGGAACCCGCGGCCTGCGCTGGGCACGGGAGTCCTTCCCGGACAAGCCCATCATCTACGTCGCCGGCAACCATGAGTTCTACGAGCACTCCTGGGGCGGACTTCTGGATGAGCTGCATGAGCAGGCCACGAAGTTGGACATCGCCTTCTTGGAGAACCAGGTGCTCGAATACAACGGTCTCCGCTTTCTGGGCTGCAGCCTTTGGACGGACTTCATGCTGTACGGCGAACAGCGCCAACCTAGTGCGATGCAAGCAGCGCAGTCCTGGCTGAATGACTATCGGTGGATCCATGTTCAACAACAGGACATCCCGCAGGGGATGGACTGGGTGAACCCGGGAACCCTGGTGCCGGAGCTGACGCAGGTGCGGCACCAGGAAAGCCTGGCTTGGCTGGAGCGGGAGTTGGCCAGGGGCGGTCCAGAATCCACTGTGGTGGTGACGCACCATGGGCCGCACCCGAACTCGGTGCCAGCTCAGTATCTGGGCGATCCGCTGTCGCCGGCGTTTGTGTCAGATTTGGGGCATCTGATGGGCAAGGCCAAGCTATGGGTGCACGGGCATGTGCACTCCAGCATGGACTACGTGGTGAATGGAACCAGGGTGGTGTGCAATCCGCGGGGGTATGCGCACCGGCGGGGTGGGCAGGAGAACGAGGGGTTCAGGTCGGGGTGGCTGGTCGAGGTCTAGTCACACTGGATAACTGTCATCCAAGTCACGTACCAAATTCGAGTTAATCAATGGCTCAAATGTCTTCTTTCTGTCCAACTTGAGAATTAGTCTGCGATTGAGAAAACATACATGCTGCCAGCGACTGATCAATTCTTTGCCGCGGAGTCCACTTTCTAGCGCGGCAATCAGCTCAGTTTCAAGGCCTTTAATTTCCTCGGCCAACGCCGCGAGTTCATCGCGATATTTCTCAAACTCGAGAAGCTTGGCCCCATACTCGTGATCAACCTTGTTTGAAAGAGCGGTTGTAAGCAATGAGACGGCGAGGGGGATGCCAATCAGCTCAATTAACTTCAACTCCCATTGCTGCCCCTGAATTGCTGCAGCAATTGTTGTAATTGCATTGGTGTCATTGCGTTCAACGGAACGTTCCAACGCCCTCTGAGCAACGGAGTTGGATTGGTCTAGATGCCAGGATAGCAAGACAAATATGCACAACAGCAAGAACCCCAAACCAAATGGTACCCAAGGCCTCACTTTCCATTTCCACCCGGAGTAGTCGTAGATGGTTTTCGCTGTGAAGGCGAGGCAAAGTGCCATCACCATTCCAAGAGCAGTGGACACGCTGTTCATTTCAGTACCTCCGTGAGTTTTTGAGTAGCATACCGAGCACCCATGGATTGCTTCACTTGAAGTCCTTCAGCTCTTCCCGGGTGGGTCTAGTGCGCGGCACCATTGCCAGCTCAGTGGCCAAGGCGGTGGCCAGCTTGCCTGCACTCCTGGCCTACTACAACGCCCGAAGACCTCATTCAGCCCTGGACTATCGGCCTCCGGCTTTCCCCCCCTTTGGGTGAATAACCCATTGCAACTCGACGCCTCGTCCGCCGAGCGACCAAGAGGATGATCGTTCTCGCAAAACTTCAAACAGGAGACTACAACTTGGGAGGAAGCGCTCCAAGCCCTCCATTGGGCCAATCCAAGTTGGCTTGTTTAAAAGCAGCTTCTGCAAGAATTTCTGTCAAGTGCGCCGCTTCTCGTTGGATCGCATATTGAGCCCGTAATACATTTTTTTGCTCATTGCTAGCGGATGCAAATGCTTGGGCCGTTGCCGTTGCGGTGTCATATGCAGCCTTGTAAGTGTCAAAAGCTGTTTTGGCCGTGGTTACATTTTTTTGTTTTGCCTCAGCTTCCACCTGCGCAGAAACCCCCTTCAATCTGTTATCAACGGTATCCTGAATGGCCGATTTCTGCGCAGTAATGGCATTGGCCAGTGCAGTAGTGAAGGCATTGGGCTGTGATGTTTCTACGAGAGTGAACTGAATATTCATTGGTCCTTTGGCTTCACCCAGAGAAAACCAAGGTAGCGCATACCCCGCTCCATTGTCAGTCGGTCGCAATACGTCTTGAATCTCTTCTGCGGTTGCATTAACTACAGCAAAGCCGATTGGCTCAGACGCAACTGTTCGTCCTTTTATGGTTGTGGCGGGTGATAGGAAGGCAAGTGAGACGGCAACATCACGACGTGAACAAGTCCGAAATACCGGACATGAGGGTTCAAGAAATGCTGGATATTTCCATTCAAGCACAACTGGCCGCATAGTCTTTTGGCCTTCGCTACCTGTTGCCGTCGCCGCCACAAAAAAGATTTTTGCGTAGAAGGCATCCTTGTTTGGTTCCATCTCTTTGCCGAGTGGCATGGAACTCACATATAAACACTTCTTCCCGTTCAAACTTGCATTTCCATAGGCTGAGCTCGGTACAGATGCAAGATCATTGATTGATTCGACGGGCAATATGACCTCGAAAGTTGACACTTTAGGGTTGTCAAGATAAGTCACTACAACATCGATTGCCGTACCCAAAAGGGAACGCACCACAGCAGTCGCAATGTCGCCGGGTATTGATGTGGCTGAGACTCTGGACTGAGCCGTACAACTTGCCACCGCTGCAGTAAGCCCTCCCGCATATGTCGGAGCTACCCATCCTCCAATAATGATTGTGAACAGGCTGACAAGAAGTTTTGTGCGCATGTTGCCTCCCCTTGATTTTTTGCTTATCACCGGCAATAGCCAGCTACTTTTAATTTGATCATGAAGTTATGCCCATGCATATCCCCCATTCGGGGGAGGTAAAAACTTCTCATGCAGTTTTTTGCTTAGAACGCAAACCTCGCCCATGCTGATCTATTGGTTCTTCGGCTTTCTCCCCGCAACAGGAGATTTCTCACAAAAGCTGCGATCAATTGAAATCGCGCCGGAAACTCGGCGCGCCGGGCCGCCCGAGCAATGGTGATGGTGCCAGTTTCGAGTGGTTCCCGCAGCGCCTCCAAGGCAGGGCGTGGAAACTCCGGGAGTTCATCCAGAAACAGGACACCGTGGTGCGCCAACGAGATTTCACCGGGTCGTGGAGGTGAGCCCCCGCCCACCAGGGCCACGGCGCTGGCGGAGTGGTGCGGGCTGCAGGTGGGTCGCTGCCCCCAGCGTTGCATGTCAAACCGTCCACACAAGCTACCAATGGCGGCACTCTCCAAGGCCTCATCGGTATCCAGATCCGGCAAAAGATTAGCAAACCGCTGCGCCAACATGGATTTTCCGGAGCCTGGTGGGCCAACCAAAAGGAGGCTATGGCCTCCAGCAGCAGCAATCTCCAAGGCACGTTTGGCGGCTACCTGCCCTTTGACATCAGCGAGGTCCGGGCCGATGTTGGCGCGCTGAGGAGCAGCTGCTTCTACCCGTACCCAGCCTTCGGGGTCCTGCTCCAAGGGAGTGCCATCGGCATCCTTGGCTTGGCCGCCCGGCGCAAAGTGGTGCACCACATCCAGCAAATGCCTCGCACGGATGACCCTGGAGTCGGGTACCAGCGCGGCCTCTTCGGCATTGCCGGGCGGCAACACCAATTGCGGGCGGGCGGTGGTCTTGCGCAAAGCCAGTGCCATGGCCAAGGCGCCCCGCACAGCGCGCAATTCACCGGACAGTGACAACTCCCCCGCAAATTCAAAACCTGCCAGTGCACCGGCATCGATCTGCCCGCTCGCCGCCAGAATGCCCAGCGCAATCGGCAAATCCAGTCGCCCGGAATCTTTGGGCAGGTCGGCTGGAGCAAGGTTCACGGTGATCCGCTTGTTGTTCGGGAACTCCAGACCACTGTTCTGGATGGCACAGCGCACCCGCTCGCGGGCCTCTTTGACTTCCACATCCGCCAGACCGACCAGGGTGAAGCTCGGCAAACCGTTCGCCAGATGCACCTCGACCGTCACTTGCACCGCTTCCAGCCCCAATAAGGCGCGACTTTGCACCAAAGACAAGCTCATAACCCTGATTTCCCAAAAAGGTGCGCAATAACTCGGTGCATTGCGCGACTCTGCACTAAAGCAGTGCATGCTGTGGTTTTATACAGGTATCTTAGCGTAAGCCCGCCTAATAGGTGGGGATTTTTGCTAATGCAAGCATTCAGGCAACTTGGCACGGCTTCTGCTTTATCGACCCTAGCTCCTGAAACCTGGCAAGACTTGCGACCAGGCCCGGACTCTGTAATCAACTATCAAGCTGAGGTGAACACATGAAACTCGTGACGGCCATCATTAAACCGTTCAAGCTCGATGAGGTGCGCGAAGCCTTGTCCGGCATGGGCGTGCAAGGCATTACCGTGACCGAAGTCAAAGGCTTCGGCCGTCAAAAGGGACACACAGAGCTGTACCGCGGTGCAGAGTACGTGGTGGACTTTCTTCCCAAGGTCAAGATTGAAGCAGCGATTGACGACGCTCTGGTGGAGCGCGTGATCGAGGCTGTTGAGGGTGCAGCCCGTACCGGCAAGATCGGTGACGGCAAGATTTTTGTCTACGACTTGGAACAAGTGGTGCGTATCCGTACCGGTGAAACCGGCAAAGAAGCGCTGTAAAAAGAAAGAGAGCATGAACATGAAAAAACTTCTCGCCACGCTGGCGCTCGGCATGAGCCTGCTGACAGCAGGAACATTCGCCCTGGCCCAAACCGCCGCTCCCGCAGCTGATGCGCCCGCGGCCACTGCCTCCGCTCCTGAAGCCGCTGCACCTGCAGCAGCCCCCGCAGCTGCTCCTGCCGCTGCTGAAGCGGCACCTGCTGCTGCACCTGCCCCCGTTCCCAACAAGGGCGACACCGCCTGGATGACTATCTCCACTGCGCTGGTTCTGTTCATGACAGTTCCCGGCTTGGCTTTGTTCTACGGCGGTCTGGTCCGCAGCAAGAACATGCTGTCCGTGCTGATGCAAGTGTTCGTAGTGACCGCACTTATCTATGTGCTGTGGGCTGTCTACGGATACACCTTGGCTTTCGGCGGTGACGGTGCCTTCTTCGGTACTTTCGACAAGCTGTTCCTCAAGGGCATCACCGTGGACTCGGTGGCCGCTACCTTCAGCAAAGGTGTGGTGATTCCGGAGCTGACATTCGTCGCTTTCCAAGCCACATTCGCCGCCATCACTTGCGCACTGATCGTGGGTGCATTCGCCGAGCGCATCAAGTTCTCTGCCGTGCTGGCTTTCTGCGTGCTGTGGTTCACTTTCAGCTACCTGCCCATGGCTCACATGGTCTGGTACTGGGCCGGCCCTGATGCGATCACTGACGCTGCCTCCCTGGAAAAAGTGGTGGCGGCTGCGGGCTACCTGTGGGCCAAGGGCGCACTGGACTTCGCTGGCGGCACTGTGGTGCACATCAACGCAGCGGTTGCCGGCTTGGTCGGTGCCTACGTGGTGGGCAAGCGTATCGGTTACGGCAAGGAACCCATGGCTCCTCACAGCCTGACATTGACCATGGTGGGCGCTGCCATGCTGTGGTTCGGCTGGTTCGGTTTCAACGCCGGCTCCAACCTCGAAGCCAACGGCCTGACTGCTCTGGCCTTCATCAACACCTTGTTGGCAACTGCTGCTGCCACCTTGGCCTGGATTACCGGTGAAGCTTTGTCCCGCGGCAAGGCCTCCATGTTGGGCGCTGCCTCCGGTGCAGTGGCTGGCCTGGTTGCTATCACTCCTGCTTGCGGTTTCGTGGGCCCCATGGGTTCCATCGCGATCGGCCTGATCGGCGGCTTTGCCTGCCTGTGGGGTGTGAACGGTCTGAAGCGCCTGCTGGGTGCTGATGACTCTCTGGACGTGTTCGGTGTGCACGGTGTTGGCGGTATCGTCGGCGCTTTGTTGACCGGTGTGTTCGCTGCACCTTCTTTGGGCGGTACGGGTGTGTACGACTACGTTGCTAACGCAGTCGGCGCTGAATATTCCATCGGCAGCCAAGTGTGGATCCAGTTGCAAGGCGTGTTGGTCACCATCGTGTGGTCTGCAGTCGTGGCATTCATCGCATTCAAGTTGGTGGACTTGGTGATCGGTCTGCGCGTCTCTGAAGAAGAAGAGCGCGAAGGTCTGGACATCTCCAGTCACGGTGAAACTGCTTACAACCGCTAAGCACTGAACGCAGCGCACTGCGCTGCAGTTTCGAACCAGTTTCTTCTTGAGACTTGAGCCCGGTAACCGCGAGGTTGCCGGGCTTTTTTGTGTCCGGGCGGTGCACAATGCCACGCTGTTGCATTCACCCTTCAAAACGGAATCCCTCTATGAGTACGCCCCTGACCCTGCGCCACGGACCTTTGCGCTGCGACATCTGCCCCGAACTCGGCGGCTCCATTGCCGGCATGTGGATGTATGAGGTTCCGGTGATGCGGTCTACCCCGGGCACAGAGCTCACGAGCGTGCGCCAGTCAGCAAGCTTTCCGCTCGTGCCATTTTCCAACCGCATCGGCTATGGGCAGCTGCAATGGTCCGGCACCAGCCACCCGTTGGTGAAAAACTTTGACCCCGAACCCCATACCATCCATGGCATCGGCTGGGAGCGGCCCTGGACGGTGTTGGAGAGCACGGAGAGCTTTGCTTTGCTGGCTATGGAACATAAGGCAGACGCCGCCTGGCCGTTTGACTTTGACTGCTCGCAAGTATTCAAACTCGAAGACGGCGCCCTGGAAATGAGCCTGAGCGTGACCAACCAGAGCCGGACCCCCGCGCCGGTGGGGCTGGGCTGGCACCCCTACTTCGTTAAGCGTGCCGACGCGACAGTGCGGTTCGCCGCCAGTGGCCGCTGGGAAATGGCGGCCGACAAACTACCTACCCATCGTGAGCCTCATGCCGGGCTGATTCAGCCGACTGCCGCATTGACGGTGGACCATTGTTTTGACGGCTGGGATGGTGTGCTCACGCTCAAGGACAGCCAACTGCAGGTCACCGTGCGATCTGCGCTCAGCCGCCTGGTGGTGTTCACCACGCCAGAGCGCGACAACATCGCCGTGGAGCCGGTAAGCCATGTGAACAACGCGCTGAACCTGATGGGTGCCACCGGCGCCAGCGCAGAGAGCCTGGGCGTCGTCACCTTGCAGCCGGGTGAAAGCTTCAGTTGCAGCATGCGGGTAGAAGTGCGTTCTACTGAAGAGGTGCAGGCATGAGCTGGCAGGCCCTGAGCGACGACGTGTTTGAACTGGGTGAATCCCCGTTCTGGCATCCAACGGAGCAGCAACTGTATTGGGTGGATATTCCCGGCAAGGCAATTTTGCGTGCCAATATTTACATGGGCTTTGTGCAGCGTTGGGACATGCCCAGCGAGCCCGGTTGCATTGCACCGGCTGCCAAGGGTGGTTTGGTCATCGCCCTGCGCGATGGGGTGTTCCGCGCGCAGGAGTGGGGCGGCGAGCTTGAGCGCATTGCCACCTTGCCCTATGACACGGCAGTGATTCGTGCCAACGATGGCAAGTGCGATGCACTGGGCCGTTTCTGGGTAGGCACCATCGACGAACCCAAGGCGGGCCGTGCTGCAGAGCTTTTTTCGGTGGACTGCCGCACCGGCAGCGCCACGGTGCAGCGCCATGCCGGTGATGCGTTGACCGCCAACGGCCTGGCATGGAGCCCCGACAACCGCACCGTGTTTTGGTCGGATACGCCCAACCACCTCACCCACGCCTGGGACTATGACCTCGCGTCCAACCTCCTGAGCGCACACCGGGTTTGGCGTACTTATGACCCCAAACCCGCTGGATGGACGTTCGAAAACACGGCCTATGCCGGCCGCCCCGACGGTGCCGCCGTGGATGTGGAGGGCAATTACTACGCCGCAATGTTCGAGGGGCGGCGCATTTGCAAATTCGCGGCTGATGGCAGCTTGCTAGATAGCTGGGAGACACCTGCGCAGTGCCCGACCATGCCTTGCTTCGGGGGCGAAGATCTAAAAACGCTGTACATCACCACTGCGCGCCATGGCCGCAGTGCGGCCGAGCTGGCGCAGTTTCCCCTGTCGGGAGCGGTGTACTTCATGCGGGTCGATGTGGCCGGCCTGCCGGTACATTTTTTCGCGGATTGAGCGGCTGGCAAGTCGTGCTCTGCCAACGCGGGGCGCAAATTTCCGGCGCTTTTGCATTCAAAAAATTCACACAAGGGGCAGGAGCGGCCGCTTACCATTGCCGCCATGTCCCAATCGCTCGACGCCCTTCAGCCCTTCGTTGACCAGATCCGCCAAGCCGCTGCGCAGCGCACGCCGCTGCAGATCCGTGGTGGTGGCAGCAAAGACTTTGTTGGCTGTTTGCAACCCGCAGCTTTGTTGGACACCCGCGGTTTGACCGGTGTGGTGGACTACGCTCCCAGCGAGCTGGTGGTCACCGTAGCTGCAGGCACGCCTTTGTCAGAGCTCGAAAATCTTTTGCTCGCTCAAGGGCAGTGCCTGCCCTTCGAGCCGCCGCACTTCGGATGGTCCGGCAGTGCCAGCCAAGCCACCGTCGGGGGTATGGTGGCCAGCGGGCTGGCCGGCCCGGCCCGCGCCAGCGTGGGCAGTGTGCGTGACTATGTGCTGGGTCTCAAGCTCATCAACGGGCAAGGCGAGCTGCTCACCTTCGGGGGCCAGGTCATGAAGAATGTGGCGGGTTACGACGTGTCGCGACTCATGGCAGGCGCCATGGGCACGCTGGGTTTGATCACCGAGGTCTCCCTCAAGGTGCTGCCGCTTGCGCCCAGTGAGGCGACTTTGGTGTTCCCCCTGCCGCAGGCGGACGCACTCGAGCACTTGCACCGCTGGGGCGGCGAGCCCTTGCCCTTGAATGCCAGTTGCTGGGTGCATGACGCATCAGCAGGGCAGGCGGGGCGGGATCTGTTGTTTGTCCGGCTGCGGGGTGCTGCAGCTGCTGTGGAAGCGGCGTGCGCTCGCATGCTGAAAGAGGTGCCCGGGGAGCGTATGGACACTGCGCAAGCGGCTGCAGATTGGGCCTTGTGCCGCGACCAGAAGCTCCCTTTCTTCACCGCTGGAGGCCAAGCCGACTACGTGCTGTGGCGCCTGTCGGTCGCCCAGACTGCGCCGGTGCTGGACCTGCCCTGGCCCCAGCTGGTGGAATGGCATGGCGGCCTGCGTTGGCTCTGGGCGCCCTTGCAGGCAGGCGCACGCTTGCAGGCGGCCGCCAAAGCTGCGGGCGGAAATGCTACTGTTTTTGTAGCTGCTGGCGCAGATACTACGGGCGCCAAGTGCCAAAATCATTCGCAATCTGCGGGGCAGGGCGCTTTGCTCAAGCGCTTGAAGGCTGCATTCGACCCGGCCGGCATTTTCAACCCCGGTCGCCTCTACTCCGACTTCTGACATGCAAACCCACCTCGCCCCCGAATACCAGAATACCGCCGATGGCCAGGCCGCAGAAGCCATTCTTCGCAAATGTGTGCACTGCGGCTTTTGCACCGCGACCTGCCCTACCTACCAATTGCTGGGCGACGAGCTGGATGGGCCACGCGGCCGCATTTACCTGATGAAACAGGTGTTGGAGGGGCAAGAACCCACCCGCGCAACCCAGATGCACCTGGACCGCTGCCTGACCTGCCGCAACTGCGAAAGCACCTGCCCCAGCGGTGTGGACTACGGGCATCTGGTGGACATTGGCCGCAAACTGGTGGATGCCAAAGTGCCCCGCCCCGCTGGCGAAAAAGCCCTTCGTTGGGCTCTCAAGGAAGGCCTGCCGTCCCCCCTGTTCGGGCCGGCGATGAAGCTGGGCCAGCTGGTGCGTCCGCTCTTGCCCCAGACCCTGAAAAACAAGGTGCCGGTGCCGCAGGATGCAGGCGCCTGGCCCGCGCGGCCCCATGCGCGCAAAGCCTTGATGCTGGCCGGTTGCGTGCAGCCCGCCATGTCGCCCAACATCAACAGCGCCACCGCACGCGTGCTGGATGCGGCAGGCATACAGCCTGTCGTAGCCCCCGCCGCCGGTTGCTGCGGTGCGGTGAAATTCCACCTGAATGACCAGGACGGCGGCAAAGCCCACATGCGCGCCAATATCGATGCCTGGTGGCCCTACGTCGAGCAAGGCGTGGACACTTTGGTGATGAATGCTTCCGGATGCGGTGCCACGGTGAAAGACTATGGCCACATCCTGCGTGATGACCCCGCCTACGCAGAGAAGGCCGCCCGCATCAGCGCGTTGACCAAGGATTTGAGCGAGCTATTGCCGGAACTCGTGCCCGTGTTGAAACCACGCCTGCAGCTCGGCGCTGACACGCCTGCCTTGGTGTTCCACCCGCCCTGTACCTTGCAGCACGGCCAGAAGCTCAGGGGTGGCGTTGAGACGCACATGGACGCATTGGGATTTGCCGTGCGGGTAGCGGCCAACGAGGCGCACCTCTGTTGTGGGTCAGCCGGCACGTATTCGGTGCTGAACCCTGAAATTTCCTACCAGCTTCGTGACCGCAAGCTGGGCCACCTAGCACCTGCGGCCCACGAGGTCATCATCAGCGCCAATATCGGCTGCATCAGCCACTTGCAAAGTGGTACTGAAGCCGCAGTCCGTCACTGGATCGAGGTATTGGACGCAGCATTGACTTCCATCGGCTAGTCCTTGCTTTCATAATGCACGCTAGCGCCCCGACAAGAGGCGCCTGGTTTTCAACCAATTCAGGGTGCTTATGAATTCACACGACGACATCGACGATCCACGCCGTCAATGGCTGGTGCGGGCTCTCGCGGCTGGATGGTTCGGTGCGGCGTTGCCGCAAGCCATGGCGCAAGGCCTCAACATTTTTGGTAGCAAGCCGGCAAAATTGCCACCCGGTCAATCCATCTATGGAATCACCGGTGATGTACGGGTGAATAACATTCCCGCGACTCTAAGCACAACCATCAAGCCCGGAGATACGGTGCAGACGGGCAAGAGCAGCGAAGCGATTTTCGTGGTGAATACTCACGCCATGATTCTGCGAGGTGACAGCAAGCTGGAGATTGAGTCTCCGAGCACCGTACCGGATACATCTGTGACGGGGTATGTGATTGGCGGCTTGCGGATGTTGACGGGCAAGCTGCTCTCTGTGTCGCGCAATTCCCCGATGTCGGTCAAGACATCGGCCTCCACCATCGGCATCCGGGGAACCGGGTTTTATATTGAGTCCGATCCGGACCTCACCTATTTCTGCACCTGCTACGGGTCAACCGTGGTCCAAGCCAATGACGATCCGGAAAGCCGTGAGGAAGTCGTATCGCGTCACCATGACCGCCCGCTGTACATCGTCAAAGATGGTGGCAAAGGCAAAAACATCCGCAGCGCCCCGTTTGTGAATCACACCGATCAGGAGTTGGCACTGATAGAGACACTAGTGGGCCGGACCAGTCCCTTCGTTTTCTCGAAGGATAGCTATAGCGGCCCCCGGCGCTCGTATTGATTGCACAAGCAGCTATAAAAATAGTAGCGAAAGCAAAGGAAGCCTAAGCTCCCTTTGCTTTTTGGCAATGCCTATTCCGGGGCTCCGTTGAGTATCCAGGCCACAAACTTGTCGTAGTCTGTGCGTGCAGCGTCGCCAACTGCCGCTGAGGTGTTGAATCCAGTGCGAAGTCCGCCGTTGTGGTGGTTGCCGGAGGGCTTGCGCAGCAGGGGGCTGGCGACGATGTCTGTGAAATTGATGCGTCCGCGCACCTCGGTATAGAGCCAGCTGCGGTTGGTGGCGTCTGCGCCATTTCCGGTCCCCGCACGGTCGAAGTCGTCGTAATAGATGGGTGGAACGCCGGAGGTAGTGCTGATGTTCTGGCCGCTGACATGGCAGGAGATGCAATTGCCATTGATTCCCTGCTGCAAGACGGTCCGTATGTCGGGGTTGAAGCGCAAGGCTGCGGGGTCCCATGCCAGTGCGGGGTTCACCTCGAGGGTTAGTGTTTTGGCGGTGCTGGTACTGGTGGCGTTGGCGGTGACCAGCTGAACGGTGTAGGTGCCCGGGCCGCTGACAGTCAGCGTCGGGTTCGCTGCGGTACTGCTACTCAAGCTGGCCGTCTGACCGCCCGGCACGGAGGTAACGGTCCAGCTGTAGCTGGTGGAAAACAAGCTCATACCTGCGGACAGGGCTGGCGTCAGGGTCTTGACGACCCGGTCGGGGCCGGGGTCTGCGACGGCGCGCCCCGGTTTGATGGCCCCGCCGGAGAATCCTTTGGTGCTGAGGTAGTTGGCCATGGTGTTGTACATGTCCGGAGTGCTCCAGTGCTTGTCGTACACCAGCTTGGCCAAGGGCATGTTGCCACGGTCCACCACGTGGGCCCTGATGCGGTCCGCATAGCCGTCAAACGCAGTGAAATCTTCGAAATTGATGTCGGACTGGTTGCCGGTTCCCCGGATGCCGTGGCATACACGGCACGCCTGTGTCACCGTCTTTTTGTACAAATCCACTTGGCCGGCGGCGGTCCAACTGGTGGGTACATAGCTGTCCGTGGTTTCGCTGCTCGCGTTGGGCAGGCCATTGCCTCCGTAAATGTTTTTCAGGTGGGCCGCCGCAGCACCTTGGTATTCGTTGGGGTTGGCTACGCGCCTGCAGGTGTCCTCTGCAAAGCCAGTAGGTGTTGCCGTTCCGTTAGGTAGGTTGTGGCCGCAGAGCACCATCTGGTTGATGGTTTTGATTTTTCCCTCCAATGCAGCCCGTGTGTAGCCGGACAGAGTGGAAAAATCGAATGACGCGGGCTCAAACGCATGGAGCTGTGCGCCAACGTCCCCCCGCGCACCGGATGCGGAGTTGCTAATACGGGGAAACAGCCCGCTGGGTGTCAGTGGATCACCTCGTCCGCCGTGGCAAGAAATGCAGATCGTGGGCAGGGCTTTGTTGCCACGTCCGTCCAGGTTGGCTGCAGTGAGTCGTGCGCCGGTAATGGGGTCGTAGGTGTAGAGTTTGACGAACTTGATCGCATTGGGTGTAGGGTTGGACGCTCCACTTTCCACCACACTGAATTCAATGGCATTGGTGCCAAGGTGCCACTTGTTTTCGCCCACAATGGCTGCTTGCAAACTGAAGGTGGAGTAGCCCCCGTAGCCGCCAACCATGTAGTTTTCCACCACGAAGGCAATGTTTCCGGTGTTGCTGTCCCTGCGGGCTGTCATCTTCCTGCCGTACCCGAGGTCACGCTGGTCTCCGATGATGATGGTCTCTTCCGTGATGCCCGCGCCAGCAGTGCCGAAACCATTCTTGGCCTTGAACTTCGCCAGGGTGTCGCGTTCGTTGTTGGGGTCAATGGCTGCGTAGTAGGCGTTTGCATAGGCAACCGAGTCGACCTGCAGCGTACTGTTGCTCTGACGTTGGGGATTTGGAAAAAGGAGAAAGCTATCTGGTCCAGTGGTGGCTGCGGTGACCTTGGAGGTCGGATCAACATCTCCGCCCGAGCTGCTGCCACTGCCGCCTCCGCCGCAGGCTGAAAGCAAAGTGCCCAGCACGAAGGCTGCGCAGACGAGGGGGAGACGGGCGTTGAGTGTCGGCATGATCAGAAGCGCATCAGATAGCTGGCAGACAGCTGGTTGGCGGTGTAGCTGCGCGGAGAGCTGGCCCATGTGGGGCGGAGCGTGGGGGTAGATTCCACGTAGCGCCAAGAGAAATCCATGGAGTCTCTGGCCCCCAGTCCGATGTTGTAGCCAAGAGTTGCCAATACTGTGCTGCCTCCAAACCGGTAGCTGAAGAACTGGCCGCCCATATAGGCGTCGTCTTGGACCAAAACCTTGGCGAGCGTAATGTTCTCAAGTGATGAGAGCCCCGTGGACACGATATCGCCCTCGCGGTACTCACCGCTGAGGTACACAGTGGCGTTGTTCCTCAGGCTGTAGTCCAAGTTAAAGCGCAGGGCTGTATCCACGGTTTGGAATACGGAACTATTTGCATAACGCCGGTTGTTGGAAAGAGCAGCAAATATTGTGATTCGGTCTGTCAGGGGCCGCGAAGCCGTGAGGCCTGCAGCAAATTTGTAGCCGTCCCGCAGGCTAGATTGGTGTTTGAGCGCTGTGGCCTTGAAAAAGAGGCCATAAGTCGGGGTGTCGAATTCAGCGTCAGCTCGGTATTGGAGTGCAGTTTCCCCTGTCAGGTTGAGATTGCTCAAGCCGTTGTAGGTCTGAAACCGTTCTCCGCCTGCTGATCCTGTAAGCAACAGGCGGGAGTTTCCACCCAGGAAAAACATTCGGGTTTGGCTGGCATTGAAGGTGTAAATGCTGTCGGCACGGATATCGGAATTGAGTTTGGCGCGGGTAATGTTGTCATCCCAGGTGTACCCGGCATCCACTTGGATCTCGTTGCTGTCGTCAAAGTTTTGCTCTACGCCTTGAAGCAGATTCGGCAACCCTTTTGCACCAAGCTCTTTGATGAGCTTAAGCCTCAGTGCATAGCTGGACTCGTAACTTCCAACCTGGGTTAGTTGGTAGTCCAATCCGAAGGCCCATCCATCGCGGAAAAGGAATTCACTGCCAACCCCGAAAACTAAAGCACCTCGCTGGCTGCCGCTGGAGGCGATGGCATAGCGGGTGCCATTGATCTGGTCCGCATACGACATGGCCGCTTCACTCTTGTTGCTCAAGTCTTGCCGCCATTCCACCCGGGCTCGAGGTATCGCCCAGCCAAAGGAAGTCGCATGAGTAGACTCGCCGCGCAGGCCAAGCGTGCCTTGCAGTGCCGAGTTGGTTTGGTCGTAATAGGTCAGCGAATAACTGCCAGCTCCCGTCTCGGTGTTCTCTCCCAGTTTGTCAGTGGAAAAATCCAGTCGCACATAAGGCGAAATCATGTTGACCTTTTCACGGAACTCCAAACCCGTCCCCAACGATCCGAATAGTTGGTAGCCCTTGCGATTACTGACTGCATAGGCATTCGCAGCTGAAACGTAGCGGTTCATATCGAAGTCCAACATTCCCACACCCAGCATGCCTTGAACGTACCCGCGTTCACCAGTCATGTAATTGCCATAAACGGCCAGCGAATAACCCCTTGCTTGGTTGCGGGTGCCGTCGGTGCCGATGTTGGTGGTGTCCTGCGCATAGCCAATTCCCATACCCACAGTGAGTTTGTCACTCAACACGCGGTCTACTCCTACGCTGATTCCTTTGGAGTTGAAGTCGGATGCGCTGACAGAGCCATTTGCGTCACGCGCGCCAAAACTGATAACGCCCTCTGCCCAAACTTTGGGGCCGGGCAACATCCCCGAGGGCACTACCTCAGCAAAGCCCTGAGACAGACTCGCCAAGTTCACGGAGCGGTTTTGCGCGAAGTCACTTGCAAGGTTGTATAGCGGGTTCTGTGACAAACCGAGTTGGCCAGCTGCAACATTTACTGCGTTGCTCAAGGGGAGCGAAGCGGGGGTATTCGTCGCGGGCAATTGAATGGGATCGCTACTCCCAATTGAGCCCAGTTGCGACAGGGTATTGGAAGATTTGAGTACTACGCCGTCATTCCGGCTGGAGAGCGTTGTCAAGGCGACGCTCGGGCTATTGTTGAGGCGAATGTTGCGGGACGTGGCTTGTTGAACCAGTGCCTCCATATGCCTGCCAAAATTTGAGATCTGGCTTTGCATGATTTGTTGCGAGGTGTCTATTTGAGCGGCAATGATGGCCGTCGTCGCTTTGTCTTGCGTGGGATCAGGCCTTCCAGTCACAGTGATGTTGACCGCCCCTGCGCTGCTACTGGAGCCGCCCGAAAATTGGGCTACAGCAGTGAATACATCTGTTCCAAAAAAGTTGTTGACTGGTGTGTAAGTTGCATTTGTCCCGCTGATGGAAAGGGTGCCATGGGCTGGTTGAACCGATACGGTGAACCCTGAGGGGGACAAGGTCGGGAACATGCAGGCCTTGAGGTCAATCAGTTTCGCATTGTTGAGTGGTGTGCTGACAGAGCAAGGAGCAGGCGCTGGTGCACCCACGGAAAAATTCACGGTCACCGCTGCACTAGCGCCGACTGCGTTGGAGGCAGTAAACGTCACAGCAACGCTGCCGCTTGGCGTGTTGGGAGTGCCGGAAATGACCCCGGTAGAAGCGTTAAAGCTCAAACCGGCGGGAAGCGTCCCAGACGTTTGTGCAAAGCCCGTCAGTGGTGGATTACTTGCAGTGATGTTTATAGGTGTCATTGCTACACCCAATGCCAAGGCCGCAGTGGTCCCGTTAGTCGGGCTCGAAATCACGGGTACTGCGTTTGGTGAAATCGTGAAGGTTACCGATTGCGACCCGGTGACATTGCCGGAATTGGTAGCCCCCAAAGTTGCAACAAATACTCCGCTACTCGTGGGTATTCCGGATACCACACCGGTGTTGGTGTTCAGGCTCAGACCGGGCGGGAGGCTTCCGGAAACCAGGCTGTAGCCGGTAATGGGGCCATTGGCTCCATTGGTCGTGATCGAATATGCCGTTGCGTTCACTCCCACACTGCCGGAAGCAGTGACGCTGCTGGAAATGATGGGTGCACTGGTTGAGTTCACCCGCATTACAACTGTGAGCGTCCCGGTTCCTGACAAATTGGTGGCTCCCAAGACTACAGAGTAGTCGCCGCTGGATGTGGGTGTGCCAGTGATGGCGCCGGTGGAAGTGTTCACGCCAAGGCCGGGAGGAAGGCCGCTGGCACTGTAGCTGCCCGCAGTGATGGGTGGATTCGTGGCGTTGATCTGGTAAGTGCTGATAGGAGAGCCGACAGTTCCGACGACGGAAATGGCTGGTGAAGGGGAAAGAGCAGGGGACGTCGAAATAGCCGGTACACCGGCAGATGACACATTGATCGTAAACAACTGGCTCACCATGCCGGCACTGGTGGTCGCCTGTAGTGTGACCGGAAAGCTGCCTGCAACGGTGGGAGTGCCAGAGATCTGGCCGGTTGCACTGTTGAAGTTCAAGCCGCTCGGCAAGCTTCCTGACAAGTTGTATGCACTGGGCGAGGCCGGGTATGTGGTGATCTGAAATGGGGCAATGGCTACGTTCTGTGTATAAGTGACGGTAGCCCCATTGGTGATGCCCGCCACATCCAGCGCTAAGGTTTTATTGACTGTCCCGTTATTGACAGCTCCGTTGATGGTCGCACCCAAGCTCACCGAGAAGGCTCCGGTCACGGTCGGTGTTCCGGTGATCTTCCCGGTAGTACTGTCAATGTTCAGGCCAGCAGGCAGGCCGGAGGCGCTAAAGTTACTCGCAGTACCGTCGTTGGAAGTAACTTGGTACACGGGACTTCCGGCCGAATAGGCCTGCCCCTTGTACCCTGAGGCAGTACCGGCACTCGTGATCCCCAGAACGGTTACAGCAATGGTGCGACTGTCACTTCCGGCTGGATTCACCACGCTGACACTGAAGCTGTCTGAACCGGTAAAGCCTGATGTCGAGGTATACGCTGCCTGGTACACCATTGACGTGCTGGCACCGGATTGAGAAAAGCTGGTACTCCCATTGGTCGCGGAGGAACCGGTAACCCCGTTGGAATCCTGGGCTGTGCCGCTGGAACCGTTTGTAGCCAAAAGCGGGTAGACATCTTTGCTTGCCAATGCACCGGACCGCACGCTCATTGCCAAGGCTGGAGCACCGTTCGCAACAGAAAAAGCGGGCGCCTTGTACTGACCGATGTAGAGTGAAAGCAGAAACAGATCGCTGGCAGTTGGAATCGCGTGTGCCACGCCGAAAGACAGATACATTTTTCCGGCAGGGCTGGACAACGCCGAGGAAATAAAGGATGGGTTATTGGATCCGGTTAAATGATTCGGGTAGGGGTTTGATGAGGAGTTTGGCGCAACGGCGGCGTTCGAGATGTGGCATCCCGAGCATGCGCCCCAGCCGGAGATGGCGCTCTGGTAATAACTGCGGGCCGCGGCTACTGACTGGGCGTGCGCTATGGATCCGCTGCTGCCTATCACAAAGAACAGCAGGGCAAATCCCAACATATTGATAAATGCCGCTCGCCAACGATGGCTCAGTACACTGCTGCATAGCTCTGACAACGCAGAATCTCCCTACGACTTTGAGGTGTATCAAAGCGGGAATGTAGCGAATCAACCCCGTCTCGGGGCGCTTTGTGTCTGCTGAACTGCTGAACGGTTAAGCGGGTGTTGCGCCGCTTCAACAAACGGGCGGGTTCAAGGGTGAAGAGCCGCTTCGATGTCCTTGGCCAGGCTGGCGGGTGTGTCCGTCGGCGCATAGCGCTTGAGGACCTGCCCGTCCTTGCCGATCAGGAACTTGGTGAAATTCCATTTGATCGCCTTGATGCCCAGGAGACCGGGCGCCTCTTTCACCAGCCACTGGTACAGCGGATGGGCATCACTGCCGTTGACCTCAATCTTGGCCATCATGGGAAAACTCACGCCGTAGTTGAGTTGGCAAAACGAAGAGATTTCATCATTGCTGCCGCTGTCCTGGGCGCCGAACTGGTTGCAGGGGAAGCCCAGCACCACCAATCCCCGGTCGCCATATTCTTTGTGCAGATCCTCCAACCCGGCGAACTGCGGGGTGAAGCCACAAGCGCTGGCCGTATTGACGATCAGCATGGCCTTGCCTTCGAATTCCTTCAGTGAAACCGTCTTTCCCTGGATGGTCTGGGCTTCAAAGTCGTAAACGCGCGTCATAAAAACTCCTCGGTGGGCAAACTCCAATCTCAACCATACCAGTTGCGTAAAGAGCTTGTGCTGGCATGCCAATGCTGGGAAGATTTGTCATGGGGAAGGAGACCATGCTTGGAACCATCACAAGAGACCACCGGATTTCTCGCCCGCTGGCGCGCCTCGCAAGAGGCCAATCACCAGGTGCAGGGCGAGGCCACCATGGAGTCGTTGCGTCGCTTCCGGGGCGTGGCTTGTTTCACTGCACCCCTGCACGCCATTCTGGCGCTGGTGTTTGCGTCCTACTCGCCTCCCTCCGCGCATCCTGAATTGGCGCATTGGGCCGGTGCCCTGGTCGATGCCCAGCTGGCAGCGTTTGTAGGTGTGGCGATTGCCGGCTTGATGACGCACGCGCTGTTGCGCCGGCGGCAGCGCGCCAATGCTGCCGCGATAGCCCTGCAAATTGCGATATCGGCCTTGTATCTTTACTTCGGCGCCCATGTCACTTTGATCGATCTGGTGTTCAATGCCGGGGCCGGGTTGGCCAGCTACCTCATGATTTGCATCATGTTCGGTGTTCTCTCGCTGATGCGGCCGGCCATTTCCGTACCTGTGTTCGGCATGACGTACCTTGTGTTCGTATACATGCTGGAGCACGCATCGGTGAACCCATTGCAGCTCACGAGTCTGCATGTCATCGCGGCGGTTGCTCCGGCTTTGGCGTTGGTCACTGCGTGGATGAACTGGTCGCAATATGCCAAGTCGGTTCTGCTGCGCCGCCAGCTCAAACGTAGCAACGAGGCACTCGTCGTCCAGCAGCAGGAGCTCGCGTTTCTGGCGGACCACGACGCCCTGACCGGGCTCTACAACCGGCGCGAGTTCATCCGTTTGGCGCAGATGGAACTGCTCAGAGCCACCCGTGTGCCTTGTGAAACCGCCGTCATCATGGTCGACCTGGATTTCTTCAAGAAAATCAATGACCGCTATGGCCATCCCGGGGGCGATGCCGTGCTCAAGGCCACTGCCGCGTGCCTGAACCAGGCATTGCGCGCCACGGATACGCTGGCCCGCTTGGGAGGTGAAGAGTTCATTGTGCTGCTGCCGGCCACGGGCCGGGAGGGCGCACTGCAGGTGGCCACCAAGCTGCGGGATGCTGTGCGTAACACTGCCATCGAATTCGACGGCGGGCTGATTGCCGTTACTGCCAGTTTCGGGGTCAGCAGCGTTCCGGCGCAAAAGCACGGCACCGTTGATGCCATTTACGCCGCCGCAGACAGGGCCTTGTATGTGGCCAAACAACTGGGGCGTGACCGCGTGGAGTACGCTGCCCCAGAAGCCTCAGAGCTGCGACCCTAACCCCGTAGGCCCGGCGCTGCCAACTTCAATCAACCGTGCAGGTTGTCGTTGCGCGCGATGTCCAGCAGATGATTTACTTCGGCCGCGTGATCGCGGCAATTGCGCTCATGCCAGCGCTTGATGAGCCACATGAAGCCGGCCACCACAATGCCGAACGCGCTGATGGCGCCGAACGCCGACAGCCCCAAGCTGGTCGACAAGGCGTAGAACCCGCCCAAGCCCAGAATGCAGGCCTGCTCGTTGAAGTTCTGAACCGCGATAGAGCGGCCTGCGCCCATCAAGTTGTGGCCCCGGTGCTGCAGCAAGGCATTCATGGGTACTACCAAAAATCCGCCCAGGCCACCCAGCAGAA
Organism: Curvibacter sp. Hmag1.1; assembly: GCF_059769165.1. Taxonomy (NCBI): domain Bacteria; kingdom Pseudomonadati; phylum Pseudomonadota; class Betaproteobacteria; order Burkholderiales; family Comamonadaceae; genus Curvibacter; species Curvibacter sp. Hmag1.1. Next base: position 1,731,765 of record NZ_JBMBGX010000002.1, on the reverse strand, counting down.
TCAAGAACGGAGCTGCCACCCAGACGTTGTTGATGAAGTTCAGCAAGATCACCAGCAGGCCCATGGCAATGCCCAAGGGAATGACGTTCACGGCATGCTCCAAGCGCATCCGCAAAGAAGCCACCACCGCACCGACGGCGGTACCGATAGCCACCACGCCGACCAGCGCCGAGGCTTGGGTGACGCTGTAGCCCAGCGCCGCTGCGGCCCAAGCCAGCACGATGTAGCGCAGGTTGCCGCTCACGCCCCAGAACAGGGTGGTGGTACCCAGAGAAATCTGGCCCAGCTTGTCTTTCCAGAGTTTGCTGTTGCAGGTCCAGAAATCTGGCAGCAGGCTCAGCAGGTTCTTGGGCATGGCGCGCATGCTCACGCCCGTTTCCGGAATGCGGGTGTTGAACCAGGCGGCAATCAGGTACACAAAAATCAGAACGCCGATCGCTGCTTCCGGTGCGGTGTCAATGCTGGTGGTAATGAACGGGAAGTCAAATGACAGCAGCGCGCTCGAAATCATCGGGCCTACCAATTGCCCGCCCAGCAACACGCCCAGGATGATGGATGCGATCGTCAGCCCCTCAATCCACCCGTTGGCCTTGACCAGTTGGGAGGCGGGCAGCAGCTCGGTAAGGATGCCGTACTTGGCCGGGGAGTAGGCCGCAGCCCCCAAACCCACAATGGCATAGGCCATGAGCGGATGGGTGCCGAACAACATCAGCAGACAGCCTACGACCTTGATGCCGTTGCTGATCAGCATGACTTTGCCTTTGGGCATCGCGTCCGCAAAGGCGCCTACAAAAGGCGCCAATGCGACGTAAAACAACGCAAACATGGGTACCAGTGCAGCTTGCTGCCATTCCGGAGAACCGGAACTGCGCAACAACTGGACGGCTCCCACAAACAAGGCGTTGTCGGCCAGCGAGCTGAAAAACTGCGCTGACATGATGGTGAAGAAGCCGCGTTTCATGGGCGGGGTCAAGGCGTATTAGCGGGGCTAATGCGCAGGATATTGTTGTGAGTCTCCAAACGTGCAACGGTTATAGCACGGCAGGGAATGTCAAAATCTTCGCAGTCCCTTCTTGCCTCTCACTCCATGCCACGTCCCATACAAGCCACTATTCATACCCAGGCCCTGCGCCACAACCTCGAAGTCTGTCGCCGCGCTGCGCCGGATGCCCGTATCTGGGCCGTGGTCAAAGCCAACGCCTATGGCCATGGCATTGAGCGTGCTTTCGAGGGCTTGCGGGGGGCGGACGGCATTGCGTTGCTGGATCTGGAAGAAGCCCAGCGGGTACGCAACCTGGGTTGGCGCGGGCCCATCCTGTTGCTTGAGGGCGTGTTTGAACAACGCGACCTGGAGCTGTGCTCCCGCCTGGGGCTGTGGCACACCTTGCACTGCCAGGAGCAGATCGACATGCTGGCCATCCACAAAACCAACGAGCCACACCGCGTGTTCCTCAAGGTCAACTCCGGCATGAACCGTCTGGGCTTTCAGCCGGAGCAGGTGCGCTCGGCCTGGACCCGCCTGAACGCCTTGCCTCAGGTGGACGAAATTTCGCTCATGACCCACTTCAGCGACGCCGACGGCCCCAAAGGCATTGCCGGCCAGATGGCCGTGTTCAAGCAAGCCACTGACGACCTGCCCGGTGAGCGCACCGTCAGCAACAGCGCGGCCACCCTGCGCCATTCCGGCCCCGGCCTGGTATCAGACTGGGTGCGTGCCGGCATTGCCACCTATGGCAGTGCGCCGGACTACCCGGAGCATGACATCGCGCATTGGGGTCTGCAGCCCACCATGACACTTGCTGCAAAAATCATAGCTACCCGCGCATTGTCTGCGGGCGATACGGTTGGATATGGTTCCAACTTCACAGCCGACAAGCCCATGCGCATCGGTGTGGTGGCCTGTGGCTATGCCGACGGCTACCCCCGTATCTGCCCCACAGGCACCCCGGTGCTGATCAATGGCGTGCGCAGCCGCGTCGTGGGCCGTGTCAGCATGGACATGATTACCGTCGACCTCGACCCGGTGCCCCAGGCCGGCATGGGCTCCGAAGTCACTTTGTGGGGCCGCGCAGCCAACGGTGCGGTGCTGCCGATTGATGAAATTGCCTCGACGGCTGGCACCGTGGGCTATGAATTGATGTGTGCGCTCGCACAGCGGGTACCGGTGGTCGTGGCAGACTAGCCCCCCATGAAATATGTGCCTATCCCCATTGCCATGCTGGAAGTGGGCCGGCCTTTGCCTATCGACATCTGGAGCGATACCGGCCAGCTGCTCCTGAAGAAAGGGCAACCGGTAGTCTCCGAGCAGCACCGCGACAAGCTCCACGCCTTCAACGCCAGCTCCACGCCGGGCGACGCCATGGCCTGGCAGCGTGCCTACGAGCGCATGGTGCACGAGATGCTGCGCGACGGTGTGGATGTGCAAACCATTGCCAAAGCGCCTATGCCCTCCCGCATCCGCGAGGTGGACTATGTGGTGGGCACCCCGCTGAGCGGCGGCTGGCCGGATTTGCAGGACGTGCTGCGCGGCATCCTCTACCAAGGCGGCTTGGCCATCAACCCGCTATCCCGCCTCGACGGAATTGCCCGCAGCGTGCTCAAATTGCTGGCGGCTGATGCGGACGATGCCTTGTTTCGCCTGTTCCAGATGCTGGGCGACAACAGCCTGGGCTACTGCTCCACCCATGCGCTGCTCACCGGCGCCATCAGCCTGCTCACCGCGGAGAAACTGGGTCTGGACGCGAGCCTGCGTCGCAGCCTGCTGGACGCAGCCCTGACCCAGAATATCGGCATGGCACGGGACCAGGACAGTCTGTCCCGCCAGAACACGGCACCGTCAGAGTGGCAGCGCAAGCTGATTGCTGAGCATGCAAGCCTGAGTGCCGACACCCTGCGCAACCTGGGGTTGGAAGACGAGGACACGCTGGATCTGGTCCGCTGGCACCACCAACCACAAAGCATGGATGCTTTGCCCCGCAATCGCATGGCGCGTCGCGTGCTGGCGACGGCGGATGCCTTCGTCGCCAAAATGGCAGCCCGCAAAACCCGGTCGCCCTTGCCGCCGATTGCAGCCGCCAAGTCGATTTTTGCCGGCACCGAAGGAGACGCAGCCAATGTGGGTGCTGCGATGGCCACCACTACGGGCTTCTACCCCCCCGGCACGTTTGTCCTGATCGCCAATGGCGACACCGCGGTCGTTGCCCAGCGGGGCACGCGGGCCAATGCCCCCTGGGTGGTACCGGTGATGGACAAGAACAGCATGCCCGTGGTGCAGTACATCTGCCGCGACACCAACGACCCGGCTTGGGCTTTGGTGACGCCCCTGAACTTCCAGTCGGTGAAGATAGCCGTCAGTGCCGACCGGGTGCAGCGCGCCCGCAGCCGGCTGCCCAAGGCCTGATCAGGCACCCGGCGGGGTGGGGTCTTGGTGGCCTGCCCATTTCAGACCCGCGCAGGCCAGCAAGGTAAGCGCTACCAAAACTGCGCACACGCCCCATTGCTCTGCATTCAGTGCCGCGAAAGCCGCCAATTGCCGTATCCATGGTACGTACACCATGGCCAGCAACACACCCAGTGCCACCGCACATACGCCCCATAACACGCCATTGGGACGCAGCAGCCAGGCGCGCGGGTTCAGATGCGCGCTGCGGTTCATGAAGATCAGGCTCAGGTTGACCAGCAGCAGGGTGGCAAACGCCAGGGTGCGCGCATGCTCCGGGCTGGCATGGGCCAAGCCCCAAGCCATGGCACCCATGACCGCCATCAGGCCGACCACGCCCTGGGCCAGTGCCTGCCAGAGCGTGCCACGGTTCAGCAAAGCCGCCTTCACATCGCGCGGGGGCAGTTGCATGCCGCTTTGCTCGGCGGGCTCGTTTTCAAACACCATGGAGCAGGCCGGGTCTATCACCAGTTCCAGAAAGGCAATGTGCAACGGGAACAAGGCGGTCGGCCAGCCCAGCAGCACCGGCAGCAGCGCCATGCCGGCAATCGGCACATGCACCGCCAGCACATAGGCCATGGACTTGCGCACGTTGTCAAAAATGCGCCGGCCCAACCGCACTGCGGCAGTGATGGACGCAAAGTTGTCGTCCAGCAGCACCAGCGCGGCGGATTCGCGCGCCACATCGGTACCGCGCTGGCCCATGGCAATGCCCACATGGGCCGCTTTGAGGGCCGGGGCGTCGTTCACACCGTCGCCGGTCATGGCCACGATCTGTCCTTCGGCTTGCAGGGCCTTCACGATGCGCAGCTTTTGCACCGGCGCCACCCTGGCGCACACCCGGGTGTGGCGCATGCGCTCGCGCAAGGCTGCGTCGTCCAGCGTGTCGATGTCGTCGCCACTGAGCACTTCATCGGCCGCCGAGTTACCCGGCCCTGTGGCTGCGGTGAGGATGCCCGCGTGTTTTGCGATGGCAGTGGCCGTGCCCGGGTGGTCGCCGGTGATCATCACCACCCGGATACCTGCCTGCAAACACTCCGCCACCGAGTCGGCAATACCAAGGCGCAGCGGGTCTTCCAGCCCGATGAGGCCGAGCAGAGTGAAGTCGAAATCGTGCTCCTGCCCCGGCAGGGTGATGGTGCCCGCCGCCCCCGGCACCCGGCTGGACGCCACGCCCAGCACCCTTAAGCCCTGGTCTGCCAGCGCTGTAGCAGCCGCTTGGGCACGGGCCAATTCGACGGGTGGCAGGTGACACAGGTCGAACACAGCTTCGGGCGCGCCTTTGGCGGCCACGATGTGTGCATCGCCGTCATTGGCCGTCCACACATGCGACATGGCGCGCAGCTGCGGGCTCAGGCCGTATTCGCGCACGAGGGTCCAGTCGCGGTGCAGGTGCTCGGTATCTTGCAGGGTCTGGGCACCCAGCCGGTGGAAGGCCTGTTCCATCGGGTCAAACGGCTCCTCCACACTGGCCAGAATGGCGTACTCGGCCACGCGGTGAAACGCCTCCGGCAGCGCGTGGGGCTCGCCGTCAGGGAGGGCCAGAGTTTGATCTGCTGCCGTGCCACCATAGGCAAACAAGGCGGCCACCCGCATGCGGTTTTCGGTCAGGGTACCGGTCTTGTCGACACACAGCACCGAGGTCGCACCCAAGGTTTCAATGGCGGCCAGGCGGCGGGTCAGCACCTGCTGCTTGGCAAGCCGCCAGGCACCCAATGCCGGCAGCACGGTGAGGATGACGGTGAACTCTTGTGGAAGCAAGGCCATGGCCAGCGCGATCCCCGAGAGCAGTGCGGCGGTCCAGTTGCCGTGCATCAGTCCACTGGCCAATATCAGCAGCAAGCTGGCAGCAAACGCCACCACTGCCAGGCGTTTGACCAGCACGGTCGTTTGTTGCTTGAGCGGCGAGTCTTCCGGGCCGAGCCCGTCCAGCGCGCTGCCGATGCGCCCCATGGCCGACGCCGCGCCGGTGTGTTCCACCCGCGCCAGCCCGTGGCCGCGCACCAGCAGGGTGCCGCCGAAGAGGGCGGCGTCGCCCCCGGTGGCGGCCTTTTCAACGGGCACCGATTCGCCGCTGAGCATGGACTCGTCCGCCATCACATCGCTGCCGCTCAAGAGCGTGGCATCCGCGGCCACCCGGTCGCCCTCGGCCAGTACCAGCACATCGCCGGGCACCACGGTGCTGCCCGGCACGGCTTGGGCCTTGCCGTCGCGCAGCACCTGGGCCTGCGGGCTGGCGAGCTGGCGCAGGGCTTGCATGGCGTGTTCGGTTTTACCCTCCTGGTAGAGCGTGAGCGCCACCACCATGACCACCAGCCCGAGCAGAATGCCGCCCTCTTGCCAGTCACCCAGCAGTCCGTAGAGCACGGCCGCCCCCAGCAGTAGCAGGAACATGGGCTCGGTCAGCGTCTCGCGGGCGATGGCGGTCCAGCGCCGTGAGCCGGCGCCGGGCAGTGCGTTAGGGCCGTGCGTGGCCAGCAACTCGGCGGCCTGTACGTTGCTCAGTCCTTGGGACGCAGTGCTGTCGGCAGTGGGGGCCATTGTTTCAGGTGAAATTGGCATGTAGCCCTTGTGAAATGTGCGCGAGCAGCTCCTGATTTGGTAGCAAACTCCCGGGGCACTTTTCATCATGCTAGAGATGCAGGGCGTTGCCGTCTGTGATCTGGCGCATGGTCTGCGCAGTTTGGTATCTGTGGTTTTGTACAGTATTATTCCCGCCATGGCCAAAGACAAAACCATCTACACCTGCAACGAGTGCGGCGGCACCAGCCCCAAGTGGCTGGGCAAATGCCCGCACTGCAACGCCTGGAACACGCTGATCGAATCCGTGGCCAGCAGCGATGGCCCGGCCAAAAACCGCTTCGCCTCGCTGGCCAAGACGGCCGAGGTCACGGTGCTCTCCGACATCGAAGCCCAGGACGTGGAGCGCACCCCCACCGGCCACGAGGAACTGGACCGTGTGCTGGGTGGTGGCATGGTGGAGGGCGGCGTGGTGTTGATCGGCGGCGACCCCGGCATTGGCAAGTCCACACTCTTGTTGCAGGCGCTGGATTCGCTGCAGCGCTCCGGCAAGAACACCCTCTACGTCACCGGCGAAGAGAGCGGGGCGCAGGTCGCGTTGCGCTCGCGCCGCCTGGGGCTGGACCACTCGCAGGTGAAAGTGCTGGCCGAGATTCAGCTCGAAAAAATCCTCGCCACCCTGGAGGCCAACCGCCCGGACGTGGCGGTGATCGACTCCATCCAGACCGTGTACTCCGAGCAGCTCACCAGCGCGCCGGGCTCCGTGGCCCAGGTCCGCGAGTGCGCAGCCCACCTGACCCGTGCGGCCAAAGCCAGTGGCACCGCCATCGTGCTCGTGGGTCATGTGACCAAAGAGGGCGCTCTGGCCGGCCCGCGCGTGCTGGAGCACATGGTGGACACGGTGCTGTACTTTGAGGGCGACACGCACAGTCAGTTCAGGTTGGTGCGCGCCATCAAAAACCGCTTTGGTGCGGTGAATGAGATTGGCGTGTTCGCCATGACCGAAAAAGGCCTGAAGGGCGTGAGCAATCCGAGCGCCATTTTTCTGAGCCAACACGCCGAGCCGGTGCCCGGCAGTTGTGTGATGGTCACGCTGGAAGGCACCCGCCCGTTGTTGGTGGAGATTCAGGCGCTGGTGGACATGGGTGGCCCGTCGCCACGGCGCTTGAGCGTGGGCTTGGACAAAGACCGCCTGGCCATGTTGCTGGCGGTGTTGCACCGCCACGCGGGCGTGGCCTGTATGGACCAGGATGTGTTCATCAACGCGGTGGGCGGCGTGCGCATCGGCGAGCCGGCGGCTGACTTGGCAGTCATGCTGTCCATTACCTCCAGCCTGCGCGGCAAGCCCTTGCCCAAAGGCTTTATCGCGTTTGGCGAAGTGGGTCTGGCCGGGGAGGTGCGCCCCGCGCCGCGTGGGCAGGAACGCCTGAAGGAAGCCGCAAAGCTCGGTTTCACCATGGCCGTGGTGCCCAAGGCGAATGCGCCCAAAAAACCGATTGAGGGCATGACCATCCACGCGGTGGAGCGGGTGGAAGAAGCCATGAATGTGGTGCGCGGCTTGACCTGAGGCAATACGCCCCGGCCCGCAACTGCCTACACTGCAGGCATGCGCTGGCTGAACAAACTGCCTCAATCGATCCGCTCAGCCTCCGGGCTGGAGTGGGCCTTGTGGCGCAAACTGCCGCTCATTGCCCTGGCGGGCACCGCGCTGCCTTTGTTGGGGCTGGCGCTCTACCACGCAGGCGTGGATGCCGGTAACCCTGCAGAGGCGCGGGCGCTGCAGCTGGCGGATTTCATCGTGTTCGGGGTCATCGTGTTCCACTGGACGCTGGTGATCACCGCAGCCATCGGGTGCGTGGTGGTCATGGTGATGAAGGGCCCCGCCTATGTGGCTGACGGGCTGGACGTCAGCCACAGCGAGCAACCGCGCGCCGACCTGTAGCGCGCCGCAGCGCAGCGCTTAAGACCTGCTTAATCTTCGCGGGCCACCATGCAGGTCATGGAGGTCACCATGTCACTCATCCCCGTTACAGCAGTTGCTGCAGCCCGCTTTGCAGCGCGCACGCTGGCATTCGCTACCGTCCTTGCCGTCACCCAGGCTGGAACTGCCTGGGCCGGCACCCCGCAAGAGCAGCTGGGCACCTTGAGCGCCCAAGCAGGCCGCAGCCCGAATGGGGCGCAGGGCCAGCAGTTTTTCAATGCCAAACATGGCCGCGAATGGAGCTGCGCGTCCTGCCATAACGCCCAGCCCACGGGCGAGGGTAAGCACGCGAATACGGGCAAATCCATCTCCGCGCTTGCGCCCGCTTTCAACCCCGAGCGCTTCACCGATCCCGCCAAAAGCGAGAAGTGGTTCCGCCGCAACTGCAATGACGTGCTCGCCCGCGAATGCACGGCCGCCGAGAAAGCCGATGTGCTGGCCTGGCTGATGAGCCTGAAGCGCTGAGTTGTGCCCCTTCGCAAAGGAATAACTATGAAAAACAAGCCCCTGACGCTCGTCCGATATGCGCGAGCAGCTATGAAATGGATAGCAATAGTGCTGCTGGCCGGCGCTGGCCTGGCGCGCGCAGACAGTCCGCAGCGCGTTACGCCGCTACCCAAGTACCAGCAGGAGTGCGCCGCTTGCCACTTGGCGTATCCGCCCGGCATGCTGCCCGCCGCATCGTGGAAGCGACTCATGGGATCGCTGTCCACCCATTACGGTACCGATGCATCACTCGACGAAGCCAGTGTGCGGGACATCAGTGGCTGGCTGCAAACCCATGCCGGTACGTACAAGCGGGTGTCTGAAGAGCCGCCGCAAGACCGCATCACCCGGTCGCAATGGTTCGTGCGCAAGCACAACGAGGTGGATCCGCAAATCTGGAAGCAGGCGGCTGTCAAAAGCGCTGCCAACTGTGCGGCCTGCCACAGCGCGGCCGACAAGGGCAGCTTCCGCGAATCCGAAATCCAATTTCCCAAAGGCCTGGACGCGCGCTTTCGCCGCAACTGGTCTGATTGATGGAGAGTTAAGTTCATGTCTTCCACTTCATTGCCCGGCCCGGCAGCCATGGCCTCTGCCGGAAACCCCGTCCCCGCCACGCGTAGCCGCCGCATCGTGGATGCGCCCACCCGGGTCTTCCATGCCTTGTTTGCACTGTGTTTTCTGGGCGCGTACCTCACCGCGGAGGGTGAGGCTATGCGGCTCTTGCACGTCACGCTGGGTTACAGCATGGCCGGCTTGCTCGTGTTCCGGTTGGTGTACGGCTTGGTCGGGCCCCGCCATGCGCGCTTGAGCCTGCTGGCAGGCAAGCTCCGGTCGTTGCCGCAATGGCTGGCATCCGTGGCCCACGGCACCTCAGACCGGGCCTGGGCTGCGGTGAACTGGCGCCAAGGGCAGAACCTGGCGCTTGCGGTGGCGGTCGTCGCCTTGATGGTGCTGGTGGTGCCGCTCACGCTGTCGGGCTACGCCACGTACAACGAATGGGGCGACTGGCTGGGAGACGTGCACGAACTAGCCGGCAATGCATTCCTGGTCGTGGTGCTGGCGCATGTGGGCATCGTGCTCTTGCTCAGCCTGCTGCGTCGCAAGAATATGGCGATGCAAATGGTGCACGGCCGCGGGCAAGGGCCGGGCCCCGACTTGGTGAAACGCAACCACGCGTGGCTGGCGGTCTTGGTACTGGTTGCGGTGCTGGGCTACTGGAGTTGGGAGTGGCAGCAGTCCCCTAACGGCTTGATCTCTGCGCAGGCTGTCACTGACCTCCTGAGCGGGCGGGAGTCCGGCGATTCCGATTGAGCAACAAGCAAGAGTTACGCGCGCTCGGTGCGTGCAAAATGACAAGGCGCACTCCCTGTGCCACTCCCTGAGTTTTGATGGAATGACCCATGCGTATCCTGCTGGCTGAAGACGACTCCATGCTGGGCGATGGCCTGCGCGCCGGCCTGCGGCAGATGGGTTTTCAGGTGGACTGGGTGCGCGACGGCGTGGCCGCCGAGCGCGAGCTGCGCGCCGTGGACTACGTCGCTGCAGTGCTCGATCTGGGCCTGCCCGGCAAAGATGGCATGGAGGTGCTGCAGGCCCTGCGCGCCGCACGCAACACCACCCCCGTGCTGGTGCTCACGGCCCGTGACGCGGTGCCCGACCGCATCCGTGGGCTGGACGCCGGTGCAGACGACTATGTGCTCAAACCGGTGGATCTGCACGAGCTGGCTGCGCGTCTACGTTCACTGGTACGCCGCTCGCACGGGGTGGCGCAAGACATGTTGCAGGCCGGCGCGCTGAGCCTGGACCCGTCGGCCCGGCAAGTCACGTGGATGGACGAGGCCGTACCGCTGTCTACCCGCGAATTTGATTTGCTGCATACCTTGATGCGCAGTGCCGGCCGCGTGCTGTCGCGTGAGCAGCTGGAGCAGCAGATGTACAGCTGGGGCCTGGAGGTCGAGAGCAACACCATCGAAGTGCATATCCACCACCTGCGCCGCAAGCTGCAGGCAGATGTCATCCAGACCGTGCGCGGTGTGGGCTACATGCTCAACCCCAAAGCAGGCATTTGACGATGATGCGCCTGCACTCCATGCAACTGCGCCTGCTGGCCTATCTGTCGGCCGGCGTGGCACTGGTCTGGCTGGCTGCTGCGGCCTGGACCTGGGTGGACGCCCGGCATGAACTCGATGAGCTGCTCGACAGCCATCTCACCCAAGCGGCCGCTTTGCTGGTGGTGCAGCAGTCGCATGTGGACGATGAGGCGGACGACGAGGAAGCGCCTGTTCTGCACAAATACGCACCGCGTGTCGCGTTTCAGGTCTTCCACGAAGGCGTGTTGGTGGCCCGCTCGGGCAACATCGGAACGACGCCCATGAGCCGCGAAACCCGCGGTTTCGACACCGTGGCCCTGGACAACGGCGAACGCTGGCGGGTGTTTGCCACCCGCGGCAGCAAGCGCGATATCCAGGTGTATGTGGGTGAGCAACTCGATTCGCGCAACGGTATCCTCAAGGCCGTGTTGCGCGGCATGTTGCTGCCGTCGATGCTGGCCTTGCCACTGTTGGCAGCCCTGATGTGGTGGGCTGTGCGCAAAGCCATGGCGCCCTTGGATGCCTTGGGTCAAAGCTTGCGCAGCCGCGCCCCGGACAGCACGGTGCCGGTACCCCGCGACGACTTGCCCACGGAAATGCGGCCCATGGTCGATGAGCTCAATGCCTTGTTGCAACGCATCGAGGGCATGGTGGCGTCAGAACGCCGCTTTACGGCCGATGCGGCCCATGAGCTGCGCACGCCCATCGCCGCCATCCGCACCCAGGCCCAGGTGGCCATGGGCGCGGTGGATGATGCGGACGAGCGCCGCCATGCCCTGCAAAACACCCTGGCCGGATGCGACCGGGCGGCCCGACTTGTCGACCAACTGTTGACCCTGGCGCGGTTGGACGCCCCCGTAGCCGCTGCTGCCACCGGGCCTACCGATCTGAGTGCCCTTGCCCGCAGTGTGGCAGCCGACATCGCTCCCCAGGCCTTGGCCCAAGGACAGGATCTGGAGCTGCAAGCGCCCTCGGCCTGCATGGTGGCTGCCGATGAAACCCTGCTGCGCATGCTGCTGCGCAACCTGCTGGACAACGCGAGCCGGTACTCCGGCCCCGGAGCGAGCATTTGGGTGGAAGTGACGGCCTCCGGCGGCATGGCGCATTTGACGGTACAGGACGGCGGACCCGGCTTGACGGATGCGGAGATGGCTCGCTTGGGCGAGCGCTTCTTCCGGGTACTGGGGTCGGCCCAAACCGGTAGCGGCTTGGGCTGGTCCATCATGCGGCGCATTGCCGAGGCTACGGGTGCCCGCGTGCAACTCGGCCGTTCAGGCACGCTGGGAGGCCTGCAAGTCCAGGTGCGCTGGCCACTGGCGACAGTGGGATAAGACCCGATTTTCGGCAGGGCGTCTCCTGAAAGGACCGCGGAGCCTGCCAGAATTACGCATGTTTTTTCAAAAAATCCAACGTTTCGTGATCCCCTTGGCTGCGCTGGCGGCCTTGGTCTTGAGTTACCGCCACTACAGCTGGCCGGGTGTGGCCCTGGTGGGCGGCGCTCTGGTGATGTGGCAGTTGCTGCATTTCACCCGCATGTTGCAGGTGCTCAAGCGGGCGGCCAACCGGCCCATCGGACATGTGGACAGTGCCGTGATGCTGCACGCCAAGTTGCGCCCCGGGGTGCCCCTGCTGCACGTGGTGGCCATGACCCGCTCGCTGGGCCAGCTCGAATCCCCCAAAGACACCCAGCCGGAGCGCTTCCGTTGGTCCGATACCTCCGGCAGCAGCGTGTTGTGCGTGTTTCTGGGTGGCAAGTTGCAAAGCTGGGAGCTGTTCCGGCCCGAGCCGCCAACGACTGAGGAGGCGGCAGGAACCCCGGCGGCCGCGGCTGTGGACGTCGCCCCGTAAAATCTTCTTTTTTGCAAAACCTGCAACCGAATTACTTCAAGGACACCCCGATGAGCGTACTACCTCCCTCCATGTCTGATCGCGACGGAAAAATCTGGATGGATGGCCAGATGGTCGAATGGCGTGATGCCAAGATCCACGTGCTGAGCCATACGCTGCACTACGGTTGCGGTGCTTTTGAAGGTGTGCGTGCCTACAACACCGTGAACGGGCCGGCCATCTTCCGCCTGCAGGAGCACACCGAGCGCTTGTTCAACAGCGCCAAGATTCTGCGGATGGCCATTCCTTTCACCCAGGAACAAGTCAACGACGCCCAGTGCGCCGTGATTCGCGAGAACAAGCTGGAATCCGGTTACCTGCGCCCCCTGACTTGGATCGGCGACAAGAAGCTGGGCGTGTCCCCCAAGGGCAACACCATCCACTTGATGGTGGCCGCATGGGCATGGGGCGCGTACCTGGGCGAAGAGGGTATGCGACGTGGCATCCGCGTCAAAACCAGCAGCTACACCCGCCACCACGTCAACATCACCATGACGCAAGCCAAGGCGGTGAGCAACTACACCAACTCCATTCTGGCCAACATGGAAGCCACAGATGATGGCTACGACGAAGCCCTGCTGCTCGACAGCTCCGGTTTCGTGTCCGAAGGTGCTGGCGAAAACATCTTCGTGATCAAGAACGGCGTGATCTACACCCCTGACTTGTCCGCTGGCGCCCTCAACGGCATCACCCGCAACACCGTGTTCCACATCGCCAAGGACCTGGGCCTGGAAATCGTGCAAAAGCGCATTACCCGCGATGAGGTCTACATCGCTGACGAAGCCTTCTTCACCGGAACCGCTGCAGAAGTGACCCCTATCCGTGAACTCGACCGTATTGAGTTGGGCAAGGGCGACTATGTGGGCAGCCGTGGCCCGATCACCGAAAAAATCCAAACCGCGTTCTTTGACATCGTCAACGGACGCAATCCCAAATACGCCCACTGGCTCACGAAAGTCTGATCATGTCCAAAGCTGTTGTTGAACTCCTGGCCAAAGACCTGAACCACCAGGGTGGTGTGTTTTGCCCCAGCCCGGTGGCAGGCATGCAAACCTGGAACACCCACCCCAAGGTCTACCTCGACGTAGGCCGCGCCGGCGAAGCCAAGTGCCCTTATTGCGGCACGGTGTACAAGCTGAAGGACGGCGAGCATTTCGACGGACATCATTAAGGCCCTGGTCATCGCGCCCCAATGGATAGGGGACGCGGTGATGACAGAGCCGCTGCTGCGTCGCTTGGCGGCGCGGGGCGAGCGCATCACGGTGGTGGCGGTGCCTTGGGTGGCACCGGTCTACCGTGCCATGCCCCAGGTCGCCGAGGTCTTGGTCCTGCCCTTTGCGCGCGGAGGCGTGCAGTGGGCCGCCCGCCGGGCGTATGCCGCTGCCTTGCGCGGCCAATTTGCCAAGGCCTACGTCTGCCCCAACTCCCTGAAAAGCGCGCTGATCCCGTTCTGGGCAGGCATTCCTGAGCGCATCGGCTACACCGGCGAGCTTCGGTTCGGGGTGCTGAACCAGCGCCTGCCCAATCCGTCTGAGGGCAGCCGTCCGCCCATGGTGGCGTTTTATTCCGCCCTGAGTGGTGAATCCGGCGTGGATGCAGACCGGCCTGCTTTGCAGGTGGCAGCAAATGCCATTGCCGCCGTGCTGGCGCCGCGTGGCTTGCAGGCGCAGGGCTTCTATGTGGTGGCGCCTGGTGCCGAGTACGGCCCGGCCAAGCGCTGGCCTGCCACCCACTTTGCATCCATGGTCACACGGCTGGACAAGCCTGTCCTGCTGCTCGGCTCCGCCAAGGACGACGCGGTGTGCAACGAGATCGCGGAGGCGGTGAACGCCGTCCGCCCCGGCCACTGTGTGAATCTTGCCGGACGCACCAGCCTGGACGAAGCCGTGGCGCTGATTGCCGGTGCCCATGCGATGGTGAGTAACGATTCCGGCCTCATGCATGTGGCTGCGGCATTCGGCGTGCCGCAGGTCGCGATCTTCGGATCCTCCAGCCCGCTGCACACGCCGCCGCTGAATCCGGCCGCCACAGTCTTGTGGCTGAAGAACGACCCCTCCTACCAGCCCCCTCTGGATTGCGCGCCCTGCTTCAAGCGGGACTGCCCGCTCGGCCACACCCGATGCCTGAACGACATCACCCCGGACAGGGTGCTATCGGTTTTGTAGCTGCCCGCGCATATTCCATGAGCGCCAGATCCAGATTTGGCACAAAAAAAAGCCACCCGAGGGTGGCTTTATAAAGTCCCCGGAGGGACGTCGTTGGAACCTGTTGAAGGAGGCCTATGCTTGGTCTTCTCTTCTATCCTTGTGAACTGTGACAGCAGCTGGGATGAATTTTCGTGCGGCGTCGCACAAAGCGGTATCCCCCATTCGGGTGAATTTGCACACTTTGCCGCACATTTTTTCATTCTTCAGCTTTTTTCAGGTGTCCCCATACGAGCCGCTGCGGCTTAAAACCCGGAAAGAATCCAGTCCGCCCGGTGCCGGGTTGCTGCAATGCGCACGGCATTGGGCTCGTCGGTGTCTCGTATCCAGTCGCGAGCTGCCTGTTCGCTGCGGCCGAAGCGCATATGCCGCTCCAGCAGGCGCTGGTGGCGGGTCACGGCATCCAGGTCGAGGTACCACGCCTCGTCGAGCAGGGCGCGCACTTCTGCCCATGGGCCTTCTTCCATCAGCAGGTAATTCCCTTCGGTGATCAGCAGTGGTTTGTCGCCTTCCAGCGCAATGCTTCCGGCGATGGACTCCTCCAGGCTGCGGTCAAAGTCGGGCGCATAGATAGTTTCACCCGGGGTCTGGTGGCGCAGGCGCTTGAGCAAATCCACAAAACCGGCACTGTCGAAGGTCTGCGGGGCGCCTTTGCAATGACGCAGCCCCAAGCGGGCCAACTCCCGGTTGGCGAGGTGAAAGCCGTCCATGGGCAGGTACTGGCTGCGGTCGGCAAAGTGGCGTTGCAGAGCCTGGGCCAGTGTGGACTTGCCGGCGCCCGGCCCGGCAGCAATGCCGAGAATGACGCGGCGCCCTCGGCCCAGCAGCGTTTCCACGCGCGCTATGGCCTCCAAAGGCAGGGTGAAGGCGGGAGCGGGGGCGGTTTCCGGAGTCGAAATATTTGCGGCCTGATTAGGGTTTTCCATAATTAAAGTAACTTGATTTAGTTGGTCGGTGAAGTTTATAGTCCGTCCACGCCGAAACCAGAGCGTAGTTCCCCGGGGCCCATTCCCGGGGTTTCATGACCACAAGTGTCGTACCGACCGAGGAGACTTGAATGAAAAAATCCACCACCCTGGCGCTGACCGCCATCGCATTTGCCGCTTCCGCTGCCACTTCTGCATTCGCCGCAGAGCCCGTGATCGGCCTGATCACCAAAACCGAAAGCAACCCTTTCTTCGTGAAGATGAAGGAAGGCGCGGAAGCCGAAGCCAAGAAACTGGGCGCCAAGTTGTTGAGCGCTTCCGGCAAGCAAGATGGCGACACCGCTGGCCAGATCGCCGCGATGGAAAACATGGTTGCCGCCGGCGCCAAGACCATCCTGATCACTTCTTCCGGCGACGCCATCGTCCCCACCATCAAGAAAATCAAGGCCCAAGGCGTGCAAGTGATTGCCTTGGACAGCCCCGTTGACGAAGCTGATGCCTTGTTCGCAACCAACAACTACAAGGCTGGCGAATTGATCGGTGCTTATGCCAAGACTGTGTTGGGTGGCAAGAAGCCCGTGATCGCGACCATGGACTTGTTCCCCGGCCACCCAGTGGGCGCACAGCGCCACAACGGTTTCCTGGCTGGCTACGGCTTGAAGTCCCTGGACGCCAAGAGCAACGAATTGGCTCAACCTGCTGAAGTGGTCTGCATGGCTGACAGCTACGGCGACGCTGCCAAGGGTCAGACCGGCATGGAAAACTGCTTGCAGAAAAACAGCAATATCAACGTGGTGTACGCCATCAATGAACCCGCTGCTGCAGGTGCGTACAAGGCGCTGAAGGCCGCTGGTAAAGAAAAAGATGTCGTGATCCTGGGTGTGGACGGCATGTGCTCCAACGGTGTGGGCAACGTCGAGAAGGGCGTGATCGCTGCGACCAGCATGCAATACCCCCTGAAGATGGCTGCAATGGGTGTGGCTGCCGGCGTGAAATACGCCAAAGACGGCAAGCGTCAGACCGGCTACACCGACACCGGTGTAGACCTGGTGGTGGGCAAGGCTGTGGCCGGCATCAAGAGCATCGACACCAAGACCGCTCGCGGTCAATGCTGGGGCGATTAATGGCCGAAGCGCCGGTCGGGCTTTGGGCCTGAATCGGCAAGGGGTCAGCCACTGCTGACCCCCTCTCCGGAAGCCCTCGGGATGGGGGCTTTCGTTTACTCTTCCCTTTGTGCATAGCCCGGTGGCACTGATTGTCCCTTGCCGCAGATCTAGCAAAGTTGACTTCCATGAACACGCTCAAAGCCAAACTTCCCCCCATGGGAACCTTAGGTCCGGCTATTGCCCTCGTGCTGGCCTGCGCCTTCTTTTCTTTCCAGCATGAGAACTTTCTCACGCTGAAGAACTTTTCCCTGATCCTGCAGCAAGTCATGGTGGTCGGCACGATCGCGATCGGCCAGACCCTGATCATCCTGACCGCCGGCATCGACCTGTCCTGCGGCATGGTGATGGCACTGGGCTCCATCGTCATGACCAAGTTCGCTGCCGACTACGGGCTGAGTGCTCCGGTCGCCATTTTGTGCGGCATTGCAGCGACAACCTTGTTCGGCCTGATCAATGGCTTGCTGGTAACCCGAGTCAAGCTCCCACCCTTTATCGTGACCCTGGGGACATTGAACATCGCGTTCGCCATCACCCAGCTCTATTCCCGCGCCCAAACAGTAACCAACATCCCCGACGGCATGAATCTGTTGGGTGAAACCTTCACCCTCGGTGCGGCCCGCGTACCCTTCGGCGTGGTGCTCATGCTGACTTTGTATGTGGCTGTCTGGATTTGGCTGCGTGACACCGCCCAAGGGCGCCACGTGTACGCCGTCGGCAACAGCCCCGAAGCCACCCGTCTTACCGGCATCTCCACAGAAAAAGTGCTGCTGGGTGTCTACGTTCTCGCAGGTGTGTTCTATGGCATCGCGTCCACATTGGCAGTAGCCCGTACCGGTGCAGGCGACCCGAATGCCGGTCAGACCGAAAACCTGGACGCCATCACCGCCGTGGTACTGGGCGGAACCAGCCTCTTCGGCGGCCGCGGCATCATTATTGGCACCCTGGTCGGCGCACTGATTGTGGGTGTGTTCCGCAACGGCCTGACGCTGATGGGCGTGTCCTCGGTGTACCAGATTCTGGTGACCGGTATTCTGGTGATTCTGGCGGTCGCCACGGATCAAATGTCCCGCAAAGGAGCACGTTAATGAGCGCCCCGCAAATCGTGATGCAGGCCAAGGGCCTGGTCAAACGCTATGGTCAAGTCACTGCTTTGGATGGCGCGGACTTTGAACTTCGCGCCGGTGAAATTCTGGCGGTGATCGGTGACAACGGCGCAGGCAAGTCATCGCTGATCAAGTGCCTCTCCGGAGCCACCATTCCCGACGAAGGTGAAATCCTTCTCGACGGCAAAGTGATTCGCTTCAAGAGCCCTATCGACGCACGCATGTCAGGCATCGAAACGGTGTACCAGGACCTCGCTGTGGCGCCAGCCATGACGATCTCAGAAAACCTGTTTCTTGGTCGTGAACTGCGCCGCGCAGGGTTGCTGGGCAAACTCGGCTTCATCGACAAGAAGCGAATGCTCACTGAGAGCATCACCCGCATGAACGATCTCAAGGTCGGCATCCGCTCCATGACGCAAGCGGTGGAAACGCTGTCTGGCGGTCAGCGCCAATGCGTCGCGGTGGGGCGGGCGGCAGCATTTGCACAGCACGTGGTCATCATGGATGAGCCCACTGCAGCACTCGGAGTCAAAGAAGGCAACATGGTGCTCGAGCTGATCCGCCGTGTGCGCGACAAGGGCTTGCCAGTCGTGCTGATTTCTCACAATATGCCACACGTATTTGAGGTGGCAGACCGCATTCACATTGCCCGCCTGGGCAAGCGCGCGGCGGTGGTCAACCCCAAGAAAATCAGCATGAGTGATACCGTGGCGGTGATGACAGGTGCCAAATCGGTAGACGATCTGCCTGAAGACGCGTTGGCTTATTAAGAAAGAGGCAAGACCTTGCTCAAGGGAATCGATCCGGTCCTGACGCCGGAATTGCTGAAGGTGATGATGGAAATGGGCCATGACGACACCATCGTGCTGGCTGATGCCAATTTCACCGCAGTGCGCTATGCCAATGGCAAACCACTCATCCGTTTGCCAGGCATTGGCATGGCACGCGCTGTCGCGGCCGTGACATCGCTGATGCCGCTGGTAGCGGACGAGCGACACCCGGTGGGCTTCATGCATGTGAGCGGGCAGCCCGAGGGTTACCGCTCTGCGCTCCAGCGGGAAGTGCTGGAAACCTTGGAGCCCGGCTTCCTGCAAGGGCAAACGGCCGAGCCTATTGAGCGCTATGCCTTCTATGAACGCACAGCGTCGGCCTTTGCCATTGTCCTCACAGGCGAGTTGCAGCCTTTCGGGAATTTCTTGTTACGCAAGGGAGTGATCGGCGACAATCTCCGACCATGAACTTCGTCGAATCCCTGCCGAACGCACGCGCTGATGCACTGGCCCCGCCAGTGGCCACGGCGCCCCCGGTATTGCGGCCACGTGGCTCGAACCACGTGGGCATGCGCCAGTTCAATGAACGTGTGGTTCTGCAGGCGGTTCGACTGAACGGAAGTTTGCCCAAGGCAGACTTGGCCCGATTGACCGGGCTGACAGCCCAAACCATCGGCTTGATCACCACCCGTCTCGAGGACGACGGACTTTTGCTGCGGCAAGACCGGGTACGCGGCCGTATTGGCCAGCCCTCCGTGCCCATGGCTCTGAACCCGGACGGTGCTTTCTCGCTCGGCATCAAGATCGGCCGGCGCAGTGCAGACTGGTTGTTGGTGGATTTCACCGGCGCGGTTCGTGCCCGTGAAACCCTGCCATATGACTTTCCGGATGCGGAAGCTCTGTTGCCTGAAGTGCAAAAACGCATGCGCGCCATCCAGGATGGTTTGGGCCCCTTGGCGCAGCGCATCGTGGGTGTGGGCGTAGCCGCACCCTTCAATTTGGGCGGTTGGCACAAGATGCTGGGCTTGTCCGAGACAGTGTCTGACCAGTGGAACCATATTGACCTGGCTGCCCAGGTACAGGCCATGACGGATGTGCCGGTAAGTTTTGCCAAAGACACGCAAGCCGCGTGTGTGGCGGAGCTGGTGTCCGGCCGTGGTCGTGATCTGAAAAGCTTTTTGTACCTGTTCGTCGACACCTTTGTAGGTGGCGGCTTGGTGCTGAACTCGCATCTGCACGGCGGCATCCACGGCAATGCGGGTGCGGTAGCGTCTTTACCCTTGCAAGTGGCCAGCGGCGGTGCAATTCCTGAGCAACTGCTGGCCCATGCCTCTTTGTGGGAGCTGGAGCAGCACTACAAAGAAAAAGGCCTGGACCCCACAGCGGCCTACGATGATCGTGCCCTAGAAGGTGCTTATGCACTCTTAACGGATGCCTGGATTGCCAGTGCGGCCCAAGGCTTGGCGCAGTGCGTGGTGAGCGGCACTGCTTTTTTGGATCTGGATGCGGTGGTGATTGACGGGTCGTTCTCCCGCACCATGCTGAAGCGGCTGATTGACCAGACCACATTGGCGCTTCGCAATTACAACTGGGAAGGCCTGTGGCCTGCCAAAGTCATTGCCGGCAGCATCGGTTCCGACGCTCGCGCCCTGGGCGGCGCCTTATTGCCCTTGCATGAAAACTTCGCACCGGACCGCGACCTGTTTTTGAAGGTCACCTCCTGAATCGATTAGCCCCTGCGCAAGGGCAGCCGGATTTCAAAGCACGCACCGCCTTCAGGCCGGTTGCTGCACTTCACGCTACCCCCATGCCGCTCGGCAATGGACTTCACCAAGGCCAAGCCCAGCCCGACACCGCCTTCCCGCTCGGAAGCGCCGGGTAGCCGGTAAAACGGCTCGAAGATGCGCTCTTGTTGTTCCGGCGGAACCCCGGGCCCCGAATCACGCACCTGCAACACCGCCCAATCGCCGTCCTGCCGCAGATTCAAATGGACTTCTCCAGCTCCGTATCGGCGGGCGTTTTCCAGCAGGTTGCGCACCGCGCGCCGCAATAACTTGGCCACACCGGGTACCGCAAGCTCAGCCGCTTCCACATCCAGCTGTGCCTGATTGCGCGCACATTCTTCAGCCGCCAGACCGATTAACTCCACGGCTTCAATCGTCCCGAGGTCGGCCTCTTTGGCGTCCAGTCGGCTGGCGAGCAGGATCTCTTCGATCAGCTGATCCAGCTCGCTGATGTTGCGTGAGATCTCTTGCTTGAATGCCGGGCTGGGCGAGCTTCCCATGAGCTCCAGGCCCATGCGGATGCGCGCGAGCGGTGACCGCAACTCGTGCGATGCATTCGCCAACAGAGACTTCTGGGACGCGAGCAAGGTATCGCGGGATTTGACCAATGTCTCTATCTGCTCCGCAGCATGGTTGAAGCGGGAAGCCAGAAAGCCTACCTCGTCGTCGCCTTGCATCGCTACACGCGCACTCAGGTCGCCATTGCCCCAGCGTTCGACGCCATGTTGCAAACTCTCCAAGCGCCGCGTGAGCCGCCGGATGATGGGGTAGGTGCCCAGCGCCACCGCCAATGCCACCAGCGCCAAAGTCCAGACGAAGCCGAAGGGGGCACGGAAGCTGCTGTTGGGCGGGCGCGGAAGGTGCAAATGAAAGGTCTGGCCGTCTTGCATGCGCACCAGAAATTCGGGGCCACGGCCAAAACGTCCAGGACGGTTTTCATCCAGGGCGTCGGGGCCGTCGTCCTTGTTATCGGCGGGAGGCGGCGCTTCGCCCATGCCCAGACCGGGGACTGGGGGCGGTGGCCTGCTCAAACGGGCTCGGCCGCTGCCAATGACTTCGCCATATTCATTGCGGACCACCACTTCCCGAAGGGGCGGCTCGCTGGTCATGCGCCAAGCCCAACCCGCGAGCAATGTCAGCACGATCACCGTCAGCACAACGGCGAGCCAGATGCGGACGTAGAGCCGGTGCAGGAACACGGTCAGTCCTGCTGGCGGGCGAACACATAGCCGACGCCGCGCACAGTCAGAATGCGCTTGGGGTCTTTGGCGTCCACTTCAATTGCCGCGCGGATGCGGCCCATGTGCACGTCAATCGAGCGGTCAAAGGCTTCCAGCTCGCGGCCCCGCACGGCCTCCATGATCTGGTCACGGGTGAGCACACGGCCTGCACGTTCAGCCAGTGCCACGAGCAAATCAAACTGGTAGGAGGTCAGTTCACAGGGTTTGCCTCCCACAACCACTGTGCGTGCATCCCTGTCAATTTCCAGGGTGCCAAAGCGAAGGGCTTTGCTGTTGGTTGCCGGAGCCTCGCCTTTGCGACGCAAGATGGCGCGTATGCGAGCCAGCAACTCGCGGGGCTCAAAAGGTTTGGGCAGGTAGTCGTCAGCGCCGATTTCCAATCCGATGATGCGGTCCATGGCATCGCCTTTGGCGGTCAGCATGAGTACCGGCACTTGGCCCATGGCACCGGGGAGGGCGCGGATGCGACGGCAGATCTCCAGGCCGTCCATGTCGGGCAGCATCAAGTCCAGGATGACCAGATCGGGAGCGTCATGTCCGGTGTCGGGTGCAAGCCGGGCGAGCCCGCTGTGCCCGTCGCCGGCATGGGCCACGGAGAATCCGGATTGGTCCAGATACTCGGCCACCATGGAGGCAAGCCGGGCATCGTCTTCGATCATGAGCAGGTTTTGGCGCATGCCCGCAGTCTAGTCCCGGACGCTACGGAAGGTATGCGCCGGGTCTGAAGTTTCCGTAAAGTTGGGTAAATTTCGCTATATAAATGATAGCTTTCCGCGCACATTCAATGGGCGGGAGAGTCAGTTTTCATTCTGGACGCAAATGCAATCAGCACCAATACCGGAACCCCCAGGCAGGCGGTACCGATGAAGAACTGGGTGTAGCCGAATGCGTTGACAAAGTCGCCCGAGAACCCGGCCAGAAACTTGGGCAATAGCACCATCATGGAGCTGAACAACGCATATTGCGTGGCGGAGTAGCGCACGTTCGTCAGCGACGACAGGTAGGCCACGAATGCAGCGGTGGCTATCCCGCTGGAGAAGTTATCTGCTGAAATGACCGCAATCAGGGCGTGCAGGTCATGCCCGCGGCTACCGAGCCAGGCAAATAGCAAATTGCTGCCGGCACTCAGCACCGCACCCAGCATCAGTACCCGCAACACCCCCATCCGCATGGCCAGTGCACCACCCACAAACGCACCCACCAGTGTCATGATCACTCCGTAAACCTTGGTGATCGAGGCCACTTCTCCCTTGGTGTAGCCCATATCCACATAAAAGGGATTGGCCATGATGCCCATGACTACGTCGCTGATCCGGTAGCTCGCAATCAGGGCCAGGATCAGGGCCGCATGCCAGCGGTGCCGTTTGAAGAATTCGGAAAAGGGTTCTACCAAAGCACTTTGCAACCACTCTGCCGCATTGCGCGCCGGCGCCAACGGGCGCGGTGCTGGCTCCCGGGAAAAGATCACGGTGAGCATGCCCGGCAACATGCTGAGCGCCATGACCAGGTAGGCGGTGCGCCACGCGGCGTATTGGTACAGCTCCGCATTGGGGGTTTCACTGGCGGCCGCAATCCACAGGGCGCCTGCACCGGCCCAGATCATGGCCAAGCGGTAGCCCGCCATATAGGTCGCAGACAAGGCAGCTTGGTGCTGGCTGTCGCCCGACTCAATCCGGAAGGCATCCAGTGCGATGTCTTGCGTGGCGGAGGCGAAAGCCAATGCAATCGCGCACCACACCACGGGCGCCAAGGCCTGCTTTGGATCGGTGAAAGCCATGATGCACAAAGCCAGCATGATGGCGCTTTGCGCCAGGATGAGCCAACTGCGGCGTCGGCCCAGCAAACGCGTTAATACTGGAATGGGCAGGCGATCCACCAGCGGTGCCCACGCCCACTTGAAGCCGAAGGCGATGCCCACCCAACTCATGTGGCCGATGGTGCTGCGGTCCACCCCCGCTTCACGCAGCCAGAAGCTCAGGGTGCCGAATACCAGCAAAAACGGCAGTCCCGCGGAAAAACCCAGCGAAAGCATGCGCAAAGAGGCAGGCTCCGCATAGACCCTGAGGGTGTCCCGCCAGTGGGGTTTGTCATCGGGGCGCGGGGTGTCAGGCGTTACAGAGCTCATCGGGGAATAATACCTGTCCACTCAGGAGTCTTAGCCAGCCATGCCGACCGTTCTCGTTGATTTGCCAGTCACCCGTCGCTCATTCCACCTTGGTGTCGCTGCGTTGGCTTTCGCCATCGCCGCGCTGGCTGCTTTGCCTGCCGTTGCGCGTGAGGGGGTGGACGTGGGCGGCAACTCGGCTTTCAGCAAGCTGGTGCCTGCTGAAGAAATAGAACAATCCGCCGCCCAGCAGTACGCGCAGATGTTGGCTAAGGCTGATCAGCAACGGGCGCTGGCCGGCAAAGAGCACCCGCAGCTGCAGCGCCTGCGCGCGATCGCCCGGCGCATCATTCCTTATGCAAACGAATGGAATCCGCGTGCCAGAAACTGGCAGTGGGAGGTCAACCTGATCGGATCCAAACAGATTAATGCGTTTTGCATGCCGGGCGGCAAGATTGCCTTCTACACCGGCATTCTGGACACCCTCAAACTCACCGATGACGAGGTGGCGATGGTCATGGGGCATGAAATCGCCCATGCCTTGCGGGAACACGCCCGGGAGCGCATGGGCAAAACGGCGGCCACCGGCTTGGGCGCGAACTTGCTGAGTCAGGTATTGGGGCTGGGTCAGGTCGGGCAAACCGTCACCCAATACGGCGCGCAGGTATTGACTTTAAAGTTCAGCCGCGAAGACGAATCAGAGGCCGACCTCGTAGGGCTGGAGCTCGCAGCCCGGGCGGGCTACGACCCGCGCGCCGGCATCAGTCTGTGGCGAAAGATGTCCGCTGCCAACAAAAATGCCCCGCCGCAGTGGCTTTCCACTCACCCTGCTGGCGACACCCGCATTGCTGACATGGAGGCCGCCATGCCCCAAGTGGTACCTCTGTATAACAAGGCGCAGAAACCGAGCAAGAATGCGACACCTTGAGCTTTGCAGCGGAAAGCGTGACAAAAATCACACAGCATTAGTCTGCGTGGACTATTGCTGCGATGCAACCCACCCACGAAAATTACAAGTACTTACACACCTAAAGGGAGCGCTATGCGCAACATTCTAAAAACCACTTTCGGCGGGCTACTGGTTGCTCTAACCCTCGCAGGGCAAGCTGCAGCAACAGTGGCGCCGGTGTTCACGATCAATGACACGAAGAAAACCACGACTGTAAATTTGAGCTCTACGTCTTCAAGTAACCGTTTCGATGTGGGTGTTCCCTCGGGCTTTAGTCTCGTAGATACCAAAATCGGAAGCTTTCTGTCCCTGAGCAGTGCCGCTGATCTGGTGTTCACGTTTGTCGGCGAAGAGGCTGGATACAACAACGTATTCGGTGCGATCAAGTTCAAACCATTTGATATAGGCTTGTTTTCCAACAATGCGTCAACAGCTGGTTCGACTTCATTCACTTTCTCCAACGTGGCTTCCGGTCATTTGAACTTCGGTTTCCTGTCCGACGCAAAGATTGGTCAGTACTTTGGGAACGGGAGCCTGAACATTGGCCTCAAGCTCAGCGATGACCACCGGAGTGCTTTGCTGATGTTCAATGACTCATACAAAGGGGACAAAGACTATGACGATATGGTTGTGAAAGTTTCCATAATGGCAGCAGTCCCTGAGCCTGAAACTTACGCGTTGATGTTGGGTGGGTTGGCAATGATCGGTGCCCTCGCTCGCCGGCGTAAACAGCAGGCTTAATTCTCTCCTTTGCAATGTTTAAAAAGAGCCCTAAGGGGCTCTTTTTTACTGATTCTGAAAAGGTTAGTTCGTCACAGAGAAAAGTCGTAGCTCACGGTGATGGGCGCGTGGTCAGAGAACTTTTCTGCCTTGTAGATGGCAACCTCTTTGGCTGTCGCAGCCAGGGCCGGCGTAGCCAGGTGGTAATCCAGGCGCCAGCCTACGTTCTTCGCATATGCCTGTCCGCGGTTACTCCACCACGTGTAGCAGTCGTCGGTGGCCGTAGGCTCCAGCTGGCGATACACGTCGACCAAGCCGCCTTCGCTGAGGGCCTTGCTCATCCAGGCGCGCTCTTCCGGCAAAAAGCCTGAGTTCTTCTTGTTGCCTTTCCAGTTCTTCAGGTCGACTTCCTGGTGCGCGATGTTCAAGTCTCCGCACAGCACGAGTTCCCGTTCTGCCCTGAGCTGCTGGAGGTGAGGGTAGAACTCGGCGAGAAAGCGGAACTTGGCCGCCTGTCGCTCTTCGCCTGAAGAGCCGCTGGGAAAGTACGCGCTGATGATGGAAAACTTGCGCGATGGGGTGTCGAAACGCAACTCAACATAGCGGCCTTCGGCGTCAAATTCGGCAGAACCGTAGCCGATGCGCACATCGCTCGGGGCATGTTTGGTGTAGACCCCGACGCCGGAGTAGCCCTTTTTCTCGGCAAAGTGAAAGTGTCCCTGGAGCTCACCGAAATACTCGAAGCGCCCGGCGATATCAGGTGCCTGCGCTTTCACTTCCTGCACGCAAATACAATCAGGCTGCGCCTGCGTGAGCCAGGCTTCCAGGCCTTTGCTGGTGGCGGAACGGATGCCGTTGAGGTTGAGGCTGGTTAATTTAAACAAGGAATTCCCCATGTCGGATAAAGACCCGTTGGCCCAAGAGTTTGTGCAGTTTGCAATCGAGTGCGGGGTGCTGCGGTTCGGCGAATTCAAAACCAAGGCCGGCCGCATGAGCCCCTACTTTTTCAATGCCGGGCTGTTTGACGACGGGGCCAAACTCGGACGGCTCGCCGGATTCTATGCGCAGCGTTTGCTGGCGAGTGGCATCGAGTTCGATATGGTGTTCGGCCCGGCCTACAAGGGCATTCCCTTGGGCGCGGCCGTGGCGATCGAGCTGGCGCGTCTCGGCCGTAATGTGCCATTTGCCTACAACCGCAAAGAAGCCAAAGACCATGGCGAAGGCGGCACTTTGGTGGGCGCGCCACTCAAGGGTCGCGTGTTGATCATTGATGACGTGATGTCTGCTGGAACCGCGGCACGTGAGTCCATCGCCATCATTCAGGCCGCTGGTGCGACCCCCCATGCTGTCTGCATCGCCCTGGACCGCCAGGAAATGGCGACAGAGAACGGCCAGGATGTGCCTTACAGTGCAGTGCAGTACGTGCGCGAGCAGTTGGGTCTGAAGGTCTGCGCAATTGCGAAGCTGGGGGATTTGATGCAGTATCTGGATCAAAGCACGGGCTCTACCCAGGATGCCCAGCGCGTGTTGGCCTATCGCCAACGTTACGGGGTTGAAGAAAGATAATTCATGAACAAGGCAACGATCGCAGCCTACCTGGCCCTCGCGGCATGGGTGGCCGGTACCTCCACCTATGTCAGCGCGCAGGCCGTTGCGCCTGTGCAAGGCGGGGTGTACACCTGCGTAGACGCCAAGGGCCGCAAATTGACCTCCGACCGGCCTATCGTGGAATGCATTGACCGCGAACAGAAGATTCTGAATCCCAGCGGTACGGTGCGTGCCAAAGTGGGCCCCAGCCTGACCGCTAAAGAATTGGCGGAAATCGAAGCCAAGGAAAAGCGCGAAGCCGAGGAGCGCAACCGCACTGCCGAAGAAAAGCGGCGTGACCGGGCCCTGCTGACCCGGTACCCCAGTAAAGCGGTGCATGACCAGGAGCGCGCGGATGCCTTGTCGCAAATCACAGTGGTGATCAAAGCGGCGAGCAACCGGCTCGAAGAGTTGGGGAAACAGCGCCGCTCAATCGACGAAGAGATGGAGTTCTATAAAAAGGACCCCACCAAAGCCCCGGCGTATGTGCGTCGCCAACTTGAAGAAAACACCCAGAGCCAAGCAGTGCAGCGCCGTTTCATCGGGGAGCAGGAAGCTGAAGTCAAACGCGTCAACGAGCGCTTTGACGATGAACTGGGGCGGCTGAAACAGCTCTGGGCTGCCGCAGCCGCGGTACCGAAATAACCATTAATTGGCGAGTTTGCTGCGCAGCAGGTCGTTGACCTGTTGCGGGTTTGCCTTGCCTTTGCTGGCCTTCATGATCTGACCCACCAAGCCGTTCAGGGCCTTTTCGTTCCCCGCCTTGAACTCAGCAACGTTCTTGGCATTGGCAGCAATCACGTCATCGACGATGGCTTCCAATGCGCCGGTGTCGTTCATCTGCTTGAGATCGCGGTCAATGATGATCTTTTCAACATATGCTGCCAGATCAATGATGTCGTTATGACGTTCAGCGCAAAGCGCTTGGAATGCAGTCTTTGCACCGCCCCCGTTGATCTCGCCGGACGCAATCCGCTTCACGATTTCGCCGACTGCCCGCGGGTTTGGGACCTCAGGATCGTCGATGGATATCCCCTGCTTATTCGTGAAAGCTGAGACTTCACCCAAGACCCAGTTCGCTGCGAGTTTGGGTTGGCCACTGATCTGTGCCGTAGTCTCGAAATACTTTGCGATCATCTGGCTTTGTGTAAGCTGTGTCGCATCGTATTCACTCAGACCGTAGTCCGCCTGGAAGCGTGCAGCCATATTGCGGGGCAATTCGGCCATTTGCGCGCTTACCGTCTCGATCCACTGCTCTGAAATACATAGCGGCGGCAGGTCGGGGTCGGGGAAGTAGCGGTAGTCGGCCGCATCTTCTTTGGTGCGCATGGCGCGTGTTTCACCCGTGTCGGGGTTGAATAGCACGGTGGCTTGTTGGATCTCGTGGCCGTCTTCAATCTGCTCGATCTGCCAGCGCACCTCGTAGTCGATGGCTTGCTGCATGAACTTGAAGCTGTTCAGGTTCTTGATCTCGCGGCGGGTGCCCAGGGGTTGGCCGGGTTTGCGAACCGACACGTTGGCGTCGCAACGGAAGGAACCTTCCTGCATGTTGCCATCGCAAATGCCGATCCAGGTCACGATCTTGTGCAGTTCTTTCGCATAGGCCACGGCTTCTGCACTGGAACGCATGTCTGGCTCCGTCACGATTTCCAGCAGTGGCGTACCCGCGCGGTTCAGATCGATACCGCTTTGCCCGATAAAGTCTTCATGCAGCGACTTGCCGGCGTCTTCTTCCAAGTGCGCGCGCACCAGGCGCACGGTTTTCTTTTCGTCACCCAAGAAAAACTCCACGGCTCCGCCTTGCACCACCGGAATCTCAAACTGGCTGATCTGGTAGCCCTTGGGCAGGTCAGGGTAGAAGTAGTTTTTGCGGGCAAAGATGCTGCGCGGAGCAATATGCGAGTTGATGGCCATGCCAAATTGGATGGCGCGCTCGACCGCGCCTTTGTTCATCACCGGCAAGGTGCCGGGCAGGGCCAAGTCCACTGCGCAAGCTTGTGTGTTGGGCTCTGCACCAAAGGCCGTGCTGGCGCGCGAAAAAATCTTCGACTGGGTCGAAAGTTGGGCGTGGGTTTCAAAGCCGATGATGACCTCGTAGCCATGCACCAGCGGGCCGGTGGGGCGGCCTTGTTGTTGTGCTTCGAATGTGTTCACAGTCTCACTCATGTTCAGAATCCTGCGGGCTTGGCCAGGTGGTAATCGGTGGCTTGCTGGAAGCGGTGGGCTGCGTTGAGCAGGCGCGCTTCGTCGAGGTAATTGCCCAACAACTGCATGCCGATGGGCAGACCTTTGTCAGCTTCAGACTTGGCAAAGCCGACGGGGATGCTCATGCCTGGCAGTCCGGCCAGTGAGCCGGACAAGGTGAAGATGTCGGCCAGGTAGTTGGCGACAGGATCATCCGATTTTTCACCGATCTTCCATGCCACGGTAGGTGCCACGGGCCCGGCGATCACGTCGCATTCCTTGAACGCGTTCTGGAAATCGTCCGCGATCATGCGGCGGATCTTTTGCGCCTGCAGGTAATAGGCGTCGTAATAACCATGGCTCAGCACATAGGTGCCGATCATGATGCGGCGTTTCACCTCGTCGCCAAAGCCTTCGGCGCGGGTCTTTTTGTACATGTCGGCCAAGTCGCCGTAGTTCTTGGCGCGGTGGCCGAACTTCACACCGTCAAAGCGGCTCAGGTTGCTGGACGCTTCTGCGGGCGCAATGATGTAGTACACCGGGATGGACAATTCGGTGCGTGGCAGAGCAATGGGCACCAGCTTGGCGCCGAGTTGTTCGTACTGTTTGAGCGCGGCATCCACTGCGCTTCGCACATCGTCGGACAAACCGTCCCCGAAAAACTCTTTCGGTACGCCTATGCGCAGGCCTTCGATGCTGTCGTTTAGCTTGCGAGTGAAGTTCTCCGCGGGCGCGTCCAGAGAAGTGGAGTCACGGTCCGGGTCCGGGCCGCACATCGCGGACAACAGCAAGGCGCAGTCTTCGGCACTGCGGGCCATGGGACCAGCTTGATCCAGACTAGAGGCAAATGCCACCATGCCGTAGCGGGAAGCACGGCCGTAGGTGGGTTTGATGCCGGTGATGCCGCAAAACGCGGCCGGTTGGCGGATGGAACCGCCAGTGTCGGTGCCTGTCGCAGCGGGTGCCAGGCGGGCTGCGACCACGGCCGCGCTGCCGCCGGAGGATCCGCCCGGAATGCGAGAGGTGTCCCACGGATTGAGTACCGGTGCGACGGTGTCGCTGCCCACTGCCGCAACCGCCGTGTTTTCGTTGCTCGAGCCCATTGCGAACTCGTCGCAGTTCACTTTGCCCAGGGTTATTGCACCTGCTTCTGCCAGCTTGCTCACCACGGTGGCATCAAACGGCGAACGGTAGCCCTTGAGCATGCGGGAGCCGGCGGTGGTGGCGAAGTCTCGGGTCACAAAGATGTCTTTGTGGGCCAATGGCAGGCCTTCCAGCGCACCAGCGGTTCCGGCAGCAATGCGTGCGTCGGCGGCCTTGGCCTGCGCCAGTGTGGCATCTGCGTTGAGGTCTACGAACGCCGCAAGGTTGGCGTGTGCTTGGCTGCGGTCTAGAAAATGCTGAGCCAATTCAGTGGCCGAAACTTGTTTGTCTGCAATCGCTTGCACCAGTTCCTGAACACTCAGGTCGTGCGGCGCGCGGGTGGAGAGAGGAGTCGTCATAACTTTACGTGGCTTTACTCAATGACCTTGGGGACCAGGAACAGGCCGCGCTCGACGGCGGGGGCACTGCGCTGGTTGGCTTCACGGTTGTCGGGCTCGGAGACGGCGTCGTCCCGCAGGCGCAAGGTGATGTCCTGGATGGCGGCTACCGGGTGTGCCAAGGGTTGAACACCCGTGGTGTCCACAGCCCGCATGGTCTCGACAATCCCAAAAAAACCATTCAATTGTGTGAGCATGCGCTCACTTTCATCGGGCTGCAATTCAAGGCGCGCCAAGTTGGCAATGCGGGCGATGTCGGAAGATGTCAGTGACATGGGTGTAGAAGAGTTGAAACCAAGGGTAATTCGTGTGAAACCACGGTTTCCCCTGAGAGTTATTCACAGGCGATGGGTTATTATCCTGCCTTTGGCCGAGAGACCGGAAAACCCCGGACTTTGACGTCAAGCTTACGATTTCAAATTGTTAAAACCGGTGATGCAGCGCCGAAGCGTGCTGTGTGCCTGAGAGGATATGTAATGTTTGGAGCTTTCCGTCAGTATTTTTCTACTGACCTGGCGATTGACCTCGGTACCGCCAACACCCTGATTTTTGTGCGTGACAAGGGCATCGTTCTTGACGAACCCTCCGTAGTCGCCATCCGCCACGAAGGTGGCCCCCAAGGCAAGAAAACCATCCAGGCCGTAGGCCGCGAAGCCAAGGCCATGTTGGGCAAAGTGCCCGGCAACATCGAGGCGATCCGCCCGATGAAAGACGGCGTGATTGCCGACTTTACGGTGACTGAGCAGATGCTCAAGCAGTTCATCAAGATGGTGCACCCCCGCGGCGTGTTCAAGCCCAGCCCCCGTATCATCATTTGCGTGCCTTGCGGCTCCACCCAAGTGGAACGTCGAGCTATCCGTGAATCCGCGCTCGGCGCAGGCGCCAGCGACGTGTACCTGATTGAAGAACCCATGGCAGCAGCCATCGGTGCCGGTTTGCCAGTGGCTGAAGCCAGTGGCTCCATGGCGGTAGACATCGGTGGTGGTACGACCGAAGTGGGCGTGATCTCCCTGGGCGGCATGGTCTACAAGGGCTCGGTCCGTGTTGGCGGCGACAAGTTTGACGAAGCCATCATCAACTACATCCGCCGTAACTACGGCATGTTGATCGGTGAGCCCACTGCAGAGGCCATCAAGAAACAAATCGGTTCTGCATTCCCCGGCTCTGAAGTCAAGGAAATGGAAGTCCGCGGTCGCAACCTGTCTGAAGGTGTGCCACGCAGCTTCACCATCTCCTCCAACGAAATCCTGGAAGCACTGACGGACCCGTTGAACAACATCGTGTCCGCCGTCAAGAACGCCTTGGAACAAACCCCGCCTGAATTGGGTGCCGACATTGCCGACCGCGGCATGATGTTGACCGGCGGTGGCGCCTTGTTGCGCGACCTGGACCGTTTGCTGGCCGAAGAAACCGGTTTGCCGGTGTTGGTCGCTGAAGACCCGCTGACCTGCGTGGTGCGAGGTTGCGGTATCGCACTGGAGCAGATGGAACGTTTGGGCTCCATTTTCACCAGCGAATAAACGCTTCGAGTTACTGAACGCCGGACGCAGCGATGCCACTCGGTACGCTGGACAGAGATCCTCCCCCCTTCTTCCGTCAGGGCCCTTCGGCCCTGTCCAAGCTGGCCGTCTGTAGTGCCTTGGCACTGCTTTTGATGGTGGCCGACGCGCGCTTCAAGGTCATGCAACCTTTGCGTGTTGCATTGGCCGCCGTGCTGTATCCGGTGCAGTGGCTGGCGTTACAACCCGTGGAGTTGGCGGGGCGCATGGGCAATTATTTTTCCACGCTCGCCACCGCAGAGACGGCCCAGGAAGAAGCCCGCCGCAAACTCAGCGTCCAGTCGCAGCGGGCCAACCAGGTTGAGCAGCTGGAGTTGGAGAACCAACGCTTGCGCAAGTTGCTGGATCTGTCGCAACGCTTGACCACCGACTTCCGTGCTGCACAGGTGATCTACGAAGCTGCAGACCCTTACACCCGCAAAGTGATCATTGACAAGGGCTTGATGCACCGGATGGTGGTGGGTTCTCCGGTGCTGGACGAAGCCGGCGTGATCGGACAAATCACCAATGTGTATCCCCTCGTGAGCGAAGTGACCCTGATCACCGACCGCGACCATGCCATTCCCGTGCTGAACGTGCGCACGGGCGCGCGGGGCGTCGCCTTTGGCGACACATCGACCCATGCCGATGCTTTGGAGCTGCGCTACATGGCGGCCAATGCAGACGTTGCCGTAGGCGACCTGTTGACGACCAGTGGTGTGGACGGTGTGTACCCCCCGGGCTTGCCGGTAGCCCGTGTGGAGAAAGTGGAGCGCAAAGTGGATGCCGTGTTCGCCCGCATTTACTGCGTCCCGCTCGGTCTGGTATCGGGCGCCGAACACGTGATCGTGTTGGACCCTCTGGGAGACAAAGTGCCAGCGCGTCCCGCGCCAGAAGCGCCGGTGCCTGCTGCCAAATCACGGGGGGCGCGACCATGATCATGCGTCCGGGCCAACAATTGTTGCTGCCGGCCAGGCCCCTGTTCATCTGGAGCAGTTTGCTGGCTGCGCTCTTGCTGAACATGTTGTTGAACATGGGCTTGTGGGGGCGCGCTGCGTGGACGCCGGACATGCTCGCCCTCGTGTTGGTGTTCTGGACGGTCCACCAACCCTTGCGTATCGGCATCGTTGCAGCGTTTTTTTTCGGTTTGCTGATGGATGTGCACCAGGGCGCATTGCTCGGTCAACACGCCATGTCCTACACCGTGCTCAGCTTTTTGGCGATCACGGTGCATCGCCGTTTGTTGTGGTTTACCGTGCCTTCCCAAGCTGCGCAGGTATTGCCTTTGTTTGTGGCTGCGCACGCATTGGAGTTGCTGTTGCGCATGTCCGGCGGTGGAGCCTTCCCCGGCTGGTCATTGCTGTTGGCGCCGGTGTTGGAGGCCGCCCTGTGGCCTGTGGCCAGTGTGGTGCTGTTGGCGCCTCAGCGTCGTGCTCCGGACCCCGATGAAAACCGCCCTTTGTAAGGCGCAGGCTGCATGACCGAGTTACGCAATGTCCAGGCGGATCTGGCGCGCTTCCGGACCCGGGTGTTCGTGGTCAGCGTGCTGGTGCTGGTGTGCTTCTTTTTGTTGTTTGCCCGCTTGGTGTATCTGCAGATCTTCCGGCACGATGACTTGCGCGCCCAAGCGGAAAGCAACCGTACCTCCATTGTTCCCATCGTGCCTAACCGGGGCCTGATCGTGGACCGTAACGGCATCGTGCTGGCCACCAATTATTCTGCATACACACTAGAAATCACCCCCTCCAAAAGCGGCGGCGTGGAAGAAACCTTGGACGAGCTTTCCAAGGTGGTGGATATCACGCCCCGCGATCGCCGGCGGTTCAAAAAGCTGATGGAAGAGTCCAAGAGCTTTGAATCCCTGCCGATCCGTACCCGATTGACAGACACGGAAGTAGCGCGCTTTGCTGCGCAGCGATTCCGTTTTCCCGGCGTGGAGATCAAGGCCCGACTGTTCCGCAACTACCCTTACGGGGATCTCGCCAGCCACGTGATCGGCTATATCGGCCGCATCAACCGTGCTGAAAAAGAGAAGATTGACGACAGTGAAGATCAAGCTAACTACCGCGGCACCGAATACATCGGCAAGCTGGGGGTAGAGCAAAGCTTTGAGTCGGTGCTTCATGGCATCACTGGGGTGGAGCGCATTGAAACCTCTGCAGGTGGCCGCGCAGTACGCAAGCTGGCCAGCAACCCTTCCACTCCCGGCAACGTGGTGGTGCTGTCCATCGACATCAAGTTGCAGAAGTTGATCGAGGACATGTTCGGCACCCGTCGCGGCGCCTTGGTGGCCTTGGACCCCAAGACTGGGGAAGTGCTGGCCTTTGTGAGCAAGCCCACATTCGATTCCAACCTGTTCGTGGAAGGCATTGACCAGGAAAACTGGCAGATGCTCAATGAGTCCATCGACAAGCCTTTGCTCAATCGCGCCTTGCGCGGCACGTATCCGCCGGGTTCGACTTACAAGCCATTCATGGCCATGGCTGCTCTGGAAACCGGCACCCGCACACCACAGACACTGATCAACGACCCGGGCTTCTACATGTTCGGTGGCAACCGCTTCGGCAGCCCGGAAAACGAACGCGGCGGCATCATGGACATGCGTCGTGCCATTGTGGAGTCGAGCAACGTTTATTTCTACTCGCTGGCCAATGAGTTGGGCGTAGACACCATGCACGACTTCATGGCGCCTCTGGGTTTCGGCCAGATCACCGGCATTGACATCAATGGGGAAGTGCGCGGTGTGTTACCCAGCCAAGCCTGGAAGCGCAAATACTACAAGCGCCCCGAGCAGCAAAAGTGGTACGCCGGCGAGACGATTTCATTGGGTATCGGTCAGGGCTACAACAGCTTCACCATGCTGCAGATTGCCCAGGCGGTGTCTACCCTGGCAAACAACGGCGTCAAGCACAAACCTCAACTCGTCACTGCGACGCAGGACGCCACGACCCGGGTGCGCACACCCGTGGCGCCAGAGCCTCCCATTGACCTCGCCTTCAAGCCGGAAAACCTCAAGGTGGTCAAAGATGCCATGGTTGGTGTGACCCAGGGTGGTACCGGTACGCGTGTGTTCGCGGGTGCAGGTTATGTGAGCGGGGGCAAAACCGGTACGGCGCAGGCGGTGAGTCTGGCCAAAAACCAGAAATACAACGCTTCCACCATGGAAGAGCACCAGCGCGATCACTCCTTGTACGTGGCCTTTGCGCCTGCTGAGGATCCCAAAATCGCCCTCGCGGTGATCGTCGAAAACGCAGGCTTTGGCGCTGCTGCTGCTGCCCCGATTGCCCGACGCACTTTCGACTATTGGCTGCTCGGCCAGTACCCCAGCGAAGAAGACTTGGCGGCGGTGAGTCAGGGCAAAGCCACCGCGCCCATCGGCAAGCCCCGCGTAGCCGCCGAGCTACCGTGGCCACCTCCGCGCTAACGCGCCTTACATGCCTCGTAAAAACGCGTCGTAAGCGGTCTTGAGAATCAGCGCGGAGACGACGGCGATGAACACCGAGCGTACAAACCCCGTACCGTGCTTCAGTGCCAAGTGGGTACCTGCCAGGCTGCCGATGACATTGGCCACGGCCATAACGACCACGTAGTGCCACCACACGTGCCCGGTCAAGGTAAACAGCACAAGTGCCGCTGAGTTGGAGGCGGTGTTGAGCAGTTTGGCGCCGGCGGAGGCATGCAAGAAGTCATAACCCAGCACACGGACCAACAGAAACACAAAAAAGCTGCCGGTGCCGGGGCCGAAAAATCCGTCGTAAAAGCCGATGCCACCCCCAATGGCACATGCCATGAACACTTCCTTGCGGCCGCTGAACTGTGGCAGGTGGTGGCGGCCCAGTTCTTTTTTCGCCAAGGTGTAACCCAGTACCAGGACAAGAATGAAGGGCAGCGCCTTGCGCAGGTACTGGGGCGAGATCTGGGTCACCAGCCACGCACCCGAAAGTGCTGCTGCAAAGCACACCAGCGTTGCGGGCAACAAGGCGCGCCAGGGCAGACTCACCTGACGGTTGTAGCGCACGGCGGCAAAAGCCGTGCCCGCTACCGCGGCCCCCTTGTTGGTACCAAACAGGGTCGCCGGATGGGCTGTGGGAAACAAGGCAAACAAGGCAGGCGTCAGGATCAAACCACCCCCGCCCACAATCGAATCAATAAATCCGGCAAGTCCGGAGGCGAGCGAGGCGATGAGCAATTCCATGCAAGGATTGTCGCATCCGCCTGTCGGAGCTTTCTGCTATGAATTCAGGAGCTGGTCACGCATATCTGGTGGGCGCTAGCCAAGCATTTGTCTCTGAAAATAAAAAAGCACCGGGGGTGCCGGTGCTTTTGTAAAGCTGCATCGTTATGTGCAGAGTTATTGGTTGTGTTCTTAGCCGTCTCCTCGGCGTCGTTTCAAGTCCGGCCTTGTGGGCCTCGCAGTTGCTGTTCGGTTCAGCGTTGGCACGAACTGTATCCGCCCTTCCTGCGGTCCGGCATCAGGACAAACCCTTCATTGGCGCAGCTCGGCATCCTCGGCAATCCATTGCGCGGCCTTCTCCGCAATCATCAAAGTGGGTGAATTGGTGTTGCCGCTGGTAATGAGGGGCATCACACCCGCATCGACCACTCGCAAGCCGGCCACGCCCCGCACTTTGAGGCGGCTGTCCACCACGGCCATGGGGTCGTGGTCCGGGCCTTCGACCCTTCCCATCTTGGTAGTGCCCACCGGGTGGAAGATAGTGGTGGCAATATCCCCCGCCAGTTGGGCCAGCTCAGCATCCGTCTGGAACTGCACACCCGGTTTGTATTCTTCGGGTTGGAACTTCTGCAGGGCGGGTTGCGCGACGATGCGACGCGTGATGCGCAGAGAGTCTGCGGCCACCTTGCGGTCTTCGTCGGTGCTCAGGTAGTTCGGCGCAATTTTCGGGGCACTCCGGAAGTCGTTGGACTGGATGCTGACTGCCCCACGGCTGGTGGGGTTCAGGTTGCACACGCTCGCGGTAAACGCGTTGAAGCTGTGCAGGGGCTCGCCGAACGCTTCCAGGCTCAAGGGTTGTACGTGGTACTGGATGTTGGGGTAGGCCTGGTCCGGGCTGCTGCGGGTAAAGGCGCCGAGCTGGCTGGGCGCCATGCTCATGGGGCCGCTGCGCTTGAGTGCATATTCCAACCCGATCCTGGCTTTGCCCCACAGGCTGTTGGCCTGGGTGTTAAGGGTCGTGGTGTTTTTGACCTTGAAGACGGCGCGAATCTGCAGGTGATCCTGCAAATTCGCACCAACGCCGGGTGTGTCCTGTACGACCGGAATGCCATGCTCTTGCAGGAGTGTCCCCGGGCCGATGCCTGAGAGTTGCAGGATCTGCGGTGAGCCTACGGCGCCAGCACACAGCAAGACCTCGTTGCGGGCAGTAGCGGTCACCATTTCGCTGCCGCTCCAGACCTGCACGCCCGTGCAGCGCAGGGGCGCATCCATAGTTCCGCTACCGCTGTGGGGCTCCACAACCAGCTTGGCGACCTGGGCACTGGTCCACAGCTCGAAGTTGGGCCGGGCGTAGCACATGGGGCGCAAAAAAGCCTTGGCGGTATTCCAGCGCCAGCCTGCGCGCTGGTTCACCTCGAAGTAGCCCACGCCTTCATTGCTGCCGCGGTTGAAGTCGTCGGTGGCAGGTACACCGGCCTCTGTGGCGGCTTGTGCAAATGCGTCGAGGACGTCCCAGCGCAGGCGCTGTTTTTCCACCCGCCATTCGCCGCCCGCCTGGTGGTGGCGAAGCACCTTGCCGTAATCGGTGCTGTTGTGCTGGATCAGCGGGGAGGCCGTTCCCTTGGCACCATGCAGTGCGTTGGCGCCCTTGTAGTGGTCTTCATGGAGCTTGAAGTAAGGCAAGCTGTTGTCCCAGGTCCAGCTGGCGTCGCCGGTGAGCTGGGCCCAACGGTCGTAGTCGCGGGCCTGGCCGCGCATGTAAATCATGCCGTTGATACTGCTGCAGCCGCCCAGCGTTTTGCCGCGCGGGTAGCGCAGGCTGCGCCCGTTGAGTCCGGCTTCGGCAGCAGTCTGGAACAGCCAGTCAGTGCGCGGGTTGCCGATGCAGTAGAGGTAGCCCACCGGGATGTGAATCCAGTGGTAATCATCTTTGCGCCCTGCCTCGATCAGAAGCACGCGCTTGGATGCATTGGCGCTCAACCGGTTCGCGAGCAGGCAGCCTGCAGTACCTGCGCCGATGATGATGTAGTCGAAAGTGGTGTCGTTGTTCATAGCATCAGGAAGCAGGCCGCAGCCACTGCGGTGGGGAGCAAGGCACCGAGTAGCAAGCCGCCCGCGCCTATCGATTGGTCTTCAAAGCCTTGACGCAGCAAGGCCACGCCGGCCGGGTTGGGCGCATTCGCGATGACGGTGAGGCCGCCACCCGCCACGGCACCGGCCACCAGCATGTACTGCGCAGCCGGTGAAATACCTTGAATCAGCGAGCCCAGGTAGGTGAGCGCGGCATTGTCGGTGACCGCAGTCAGTACCAGAGCGCCGAAGAAAAGTTCGGTGGGTGCAAGGCTGGACACGATGGGCTGCAGCCACCACTGCTGCATGCCGCCGAGAACGACGAGACCGGCAAGAAAGAAGCCGACCAGCAGGCCCTCTTTGAGGATCAGCGGACTCTGGAAACGGGCATAGGCCTGGGTGTAACCAAGGAAGAACAGGAACAGGCCCAGGAACAGCACAGGGTGGTGGGCCAGCACGACGACGCCAGCCAGAAATGCCAGATGCACCAGACTGACCAGCCAAGGTACTGCTTCTTGGGCGGCTGCCGCATTTGCGGCAATGGCAGCTGGCAAGTGCTTGCGCAAAACCCAGGCCATCGCACTGGCGTTGATCAACACAGCCAATGCCGCTTTCCAGCCGAACTGGCTGGCCATGAAAGCCGTGTCCCAGTTCCAGGTGGATGCCACCATCAGCACGGGTGGCGCGGCGTAGGAGGTCAATGTGCCTCCAATGGAAATGTTCACAAACAACACGCCCAAAGCGGCGTACTTGAGGCGCTCCGGCATGTCCGGCCGGAAGATCTGGGGTGCCAGCATCAGGGCTGCCAGGGTCATGGCTGCGGGCTCAGTAATCAGCGAGCCTAGCAGCGGCACCACTGCCAAGCCCAGCCATGCCAGTACCAGCGGCGCAGGCAAAGGTACTAAATAGCTGATGCCGGCCAACAGGGAGCGCACCGCTTCCAACACCGGCCGGGATGCGGCCACCACCATGACCACGCATACAAACAGCGGCTCGGTGTACTGGCGCGACTCGGCGTAATCAATGGCTTCTTTGCTTCCCGCTATTAAGGCCATGGCTGCCACCAGCACGAACGCCCAGAAGCCGAACACCACTTCGACTTCCCCCAGCAAATGCAAAAGACCTGCATGGGCGGGATGGCGGTGCGCGAGCGATTCAAAAAATTTGGCACAGAAGGTGTGCACCAGCGCTATGCCAAAGAGCACGGCACCGACGATATTCAACAGGGAAGGGGCGTCAGTCATGGTGATCATTGACCCGTCCAAACGGGTTTGCGCTTTTCCTGAAAGGCTTTCTGGCCCTCCTGAGCGTCTTCGGTCAGCGTGAAAAGCGCAATCTGGCTTTCCGTAAAGGCCATGGACTCTTCAAACGCCATGGTCTCTACGGACTTCATGGTGTAAAGCCCGCGGCGGATGGCGGCCGGCGACTTGTCCAGCAAGCGGTCCAGCAGCCATTGCAGCTTCTCGTCCACATCATCCGCCACATGGTTGACCAGCCCATATGTCAGGGCTTGTGCGCTGGTGATGGGCTCACCGGTAATGCACATCTCGGTCAATACCCGGCGTGGAATCAGGTGCTGCAGCACGGTCAGCACCTGCGCGGGAAATACCCCGACCTTCACCTCCGGTAACCCGAAGGTCGCATGCGTGGACGCCACCGCCATGTCACACATGGACAGCAGGCCCATGCCACCGGCCAGGCAAAAGCCGTTGACCCGTGCAATCAGGGGAATGTGGCTGGCCCGCGCTGCGCGCAGGAGCTGCGCCAAGTGGGCGTGGGGTTCAGAGAAGTTCCCCGTGAATACTTTGGAGGCTTGCAAATCGGCCCCCGAGCAAAAGGCCTTGGGTCCTGCGCCGGTAATGACGATGGCCCGAATATCCCGCTGCTGCTGGGCTGCGCGTATGGCCTGTGCCATTCCGGCAATGACGCCATGGCTCATGGCGTTGCGGCGCTCTTCGCGCTGGATGGTGAGCCACAACACGCCTGCGCGTTGCTCAATGGCCAGCTCGTCGGAAATGGGGTCTTGTTCTTGCATGTTCTGTCGGTCTCCTGCCGGTATTTTGCGTGGTTTCCTGACTGCCATGGTGAGCAGGTACCATGCGCACCTTAGCCACTCTCTATTGCAGCCTCGTGGAGGATACCCAGCCCGGACTTCAGCTCGCCCAAGACCCCGAGGGTCCCCGGGTGATCCTGCGTGGCCGCTGGACCGCCGATGCGCTCTCTGCGAAGCACGTCTGGCAGCCCCTGGAGAAGGCACTCCAAGGCGTGCCGGGTAATGGGGCACCCGCAGTAGCATGGGACCTGCGTGAGGCCCAGCGGATCGATCACACCGGTGCCCAGGTGCTGTGGAATGCGTGGGGCCGCCAATGGCCGGCCAAGCTCCAGGCCGAGCCGCTGCAAAAGGCGCTGTTGGACCGGGTCGCCAAATTCACGGTACCGACCCCACCCGTTGAGCGTCTGGACTGGCATGCCCTGTTGGTTTCGCTCGGGCGCAAGCTGGCCCGCGTGGAGAGTCACCTCGGTGGCATGGTGCGCCTGATCGGGCAGTTGATGCTGGATGTGCTGCAGCTGCTGCGACACCCCCTTCAAGGGCCATGGCGCGATGTGTCGGGGCACTTGTACCGCATAGGTGCTACCGCCCTGCCCATCACCGCCCTGGTGGGCTTTTTGATCGGTGTGGTGCTGGCCTATCTGATGTCCAAGCAGCTGCGCCAATACGGGGCCGACAGCTTCATCGTCAATATTCTGGGCATGTCGCTGATCCGCGAGTTGGGTCCGGTGCTGGCTGCCATTCTGGTGGCGGGGCGATCGGGTTCCGCCATTACTGCGCAGATCGGCGTCATGCGGGTGACGGAAGAGCTGGACGCCATGCGCGTCATGGGCATACCCAAGGGTTTCCGCCTCGTCATGCCCCGTACGTTGGCAATGGCCATTGCCATGCCTCTGGTGGCGGTCTGGACCACGATGGCGGCCCTGTTGGGTGGCATGCTGGCTTCTGACTTGTCCATGGGACTCACCCCGGCTTATTTCTTTACTGCCTTGCCCAAGACGGTGGAAATTTCCAACCTCTGGCTGTCCCTGGTCAAGTCCTGTGTGTTCGGGGTGTTGATTTCCCTGCTGGCCTGTCACCACGGTTTGCGTGTCAAGCCCGACACCCAGAGCCTGGGCGAGGGCACCACGGCTTCGGTGGTGAGTTCCATCACCATGGTGATTCTGGTGGACGCGCTGTTTGCGGTGATTTTCAAATCGGTGGGCCTATGAGCGACGCATTGGAGCCCATGGTCCGGATTGAAAAGCTCTGGTCGGTGTTCAAGACGGCGGGCGTGTCTACGGTCATTCACCAGGACCTGGATCTCACGGTAGCCCCCGGTGAAATGTTGTCCATCGTGGGTGGCTCAGGCGGTGGCAAAACGGTGTTGCTGCGCCAGATGCTGGGGCTGGAGACGCCCGCGCGGGGCACGGTCACCGTGCAAGGCCGTCCGGCTGCAGAGCTGGGCCGGGCCGGTGCGTCCAGCCGGGTGGGCATGTTGTTCCAGCATGGGGCTTTGTTCTCTGCCTTTACCGTATTGGAAAACATTGCTTTCCCTCTGCGTGAGCTGGGCACCTTGCCACCTGCGCTGGTGCGCGATGTGGCCATGGTCAAGCTGCAGATGGTGGGGCTGGATGCCAAACACGCCCACAAAATGCCGGCGGACCTGTCTGGAGGCATGATCAAGCGGGTGGCTTTGGCCCGCGCCTTGGCCATGGACCCGCCCTTGATTTTGTTGGACGAACCCACTGCAGGTCTGGACCCGGACAGTGCGGATGGCTTTTGCGCGCTGCTGAAAAGCCTGCATCAAGAGTTGGGGTTGACCGTGGTCATGGTGACACACGACCTCGATACCATCTTTGAGTTGAGCACCCGTATCGCGGTAGTGGCCGACAAGCATGTGGTGGTGGATGCCGCACCCGATGTGGTGGTAGCGTTTGACCACCCCTTTGTGCAGGACTTTTTCCGCGGCGGTCGGGGTCACCGTGCGCAAGTGCTCTTGCATTCCGCTGCCAATGCAGGTTAGATAGAACGACGTATGGAAAACAAATCCCACGCTTTTGCTGCCGGCGCATTCGTTTTGGTGCTGTTGGCCTTGATGACAGCACTGGCCGTCTGGCTGACCCGCGACACCACCGAGCAACGCGTGTTCGAAATCTCCAGCCCCGAAGGGGTGACTGGCCTTCAGTCTCAGGCAGCTGTCCGCTACAAAGGCGTACTGGTGGGCCGGGTGACCGAGATCGCGCTGGACCCGGTGCAACGCGGCAATGTGCTCCTGCGCATTGCCGTCAATGAGACGGCACCCATCACCAAAAGCACCTTTGCGGCATTGGGCTTCCAGGGCGTGACCGGCCTGGCATTTATCCAGTTGGATGACAAGGAAGAGGGCAGCGCGGCCTTGGTGGCGCAAGGCGATGCGGTGCCGCGCATCCCCATGCGGCCCAGCATGGTGTCCCGCCTGTCAGAGCAAGGTGGAAACCTGCTCACCCAACTGGAGCAAGCCAGCATCCGCATGAACAGCTTGTTGGCCACCGACAACCAGAAGCAGCTTATGGGGGCCATCGGCAACCTGAGCCAGGCGGCCGCCAATATCAGTGCTTTAACGCAGCGTGCCGGTGCTGTTTTGGGTGCCGAGGGTGCCCCGGACGCGGTGAACCTGCCCCGTATGGTGCAGCAGGCCGACGTCACTTTGAAAAGCATGCAATCCACAGCTGAACGTTTGAGTACCAGCGCAGAAGCGGTGCGCAACTCTGCCGACGAGTTCCGGCGGACCAACCGTCGTCTGAATGAGCCGGGCGGCACCTTGGACAAAATTGCACAAAGCACCGAGGCGCTGGCCACCACCAGTCGGCAGGTGCAGAGCCAATTGCTGCCACGCCTGAACCGCACCGTGGAAGACACGGGCCGCACCGTGCGCCAGGTGGGCCGCGCAGCAGAAACGCTGGGCGACAATCCGCAAAGTGTGCTGTGGGGTCGCAGCAGCACGGCGCCGGGCCCCGGTGAACGGGGCTTTGTGGCACCACCTGCTGCGGCGACTGCCCCATGAGCTGCATTGACCCTCGCGCCCCCGTGCATATGGAATCACGAATGTTGAGATTTGCTATGAAATCAGGAGCTGCTCGCGCATATTCCACGCGCGCCAAGGCCTTATTTGGCTTGATGTTGGCAGGTGTGCTTGCGGGGTGTGCCGCGCCGCGACCCGGCACGGCGCTCGTCTATGACTTCGGTCCCGGCGCCGTAGCGCTGGCGCCCGCCAACCGCATGGCACCGCTGCCGCCCCTGGTGCTGGCGGAAGTGCAAGCGCCGCAGTCGCTGGACAACACCTCGGTGCTGTACCGGCTGAATTACAGCGATGCCCACGTGCTGCAGCCGTATGCCCAGGCCCGCTGGAGCATGCCGCCGGCCCAATTGCTGCGCCAGCAACTTCGTGCCGCCTTGAGCGCGCAGCGCGCCGTGTTGAATGCCAATGAAGGTGTCCAGTCCCCGGCGGGCGCCTTGGTTCTGCGCTTGGAGCTCGAAGAGTTCAGCCAGATTTTTGACTCCCCCCAAGCCAGCAGCGGCCTGCTGCGCTTGCGCGCAACGCTCTCCCAGTCGGCACCCGGAGGCGAGGCGCTGGTCGCCCAGCGTGTGGTGCTGGTGAAGAGCCCGTCCGTAAGCCCGGATGCAGCGGGTGGCGTGCGTGCCTTGGCCGCAGCAGCGGCCCTGGCCGTAGAGCAGCTGGACCAGTGGGTGCAGCAAACCCAGGCCGCTTTGCCGGCCAAACTCTGAGCACCGGGCCACTGTATGCCCGAGTTGCTGACGCTGCAGTCCCTGCCGCTGTTTCCGCTGAACACGGTGCTGTTTCCGGGCGGGAGCCTGCAGCTGCAGATTTTTGAAGTCCGCTACCTTGACCTGATCGGCCGCTGTCACAAAACCGGTGCGCCTTTCGGTGTGGTCTCATTGCTTCAGGGTGAAGAAGTGCGCCGGGCAGCGCCGGCTGGCGAGGGGTTTGCCCAAGAGGACTTTGTCGACATAGGCACCCTGGCCACCGTGACCGAGTTTTCGGCCCCGCAGGCAGGGCTCATGCTGGTGCGTTGCACGGCCGGAGAGCGCTTTCGCATCACCCGCCGCGAGCGGCTCAAACACGGATTGTGGGTTGCCGATGTGCAAGGCTTGCAACCGGACAAAGTGATGCCGGTCCCCGAAGACTTGAAAGTCGTTGCGCAGGCGCTGGAGTCTTTGCTGGACAACCTGCAGCAGCGCACGGATGCCGCCCAACTACCGGTGCAGCCGCCCTACCGGTTTGATGACTGCGCCTGGGTGGCCAACCGCTGGTGTGAGCTGCTGCAGCTCCCGCCACCACTGCGCCAGGGGCTGATGCAACTGGACAATCCGCTGTTGCGTCTGGAGCTGGTGGGCGACTTCCTGAGCCGCAACGGCATCGCCGGCGCCTGAGTGTGGGCCGGACGGGTTTAGTGCCCGCTCAGCACCGGGAACAGTTTGGT
Organism: Curvibacter sp. Hmag1.1; assembly: GCF_059769165.1. Taxonomy (NCBI): domain Bacteria; kingdom Pseudomonadati; phylum Pseudomonadota; class Betaproteobacteria; order Burkholderiales; family Comamonadaceae; genus Curvibacter; species Curvibacter sp. Hmag1.1. Next base: position 1,686,788 of record NZ_JBMBGX010000002.1, on the reverse strand, counting down.
CAGGCCGTCGCTCATCACTTCCACCGCGAGGGCTGCGAGGATCAGGCCCATCAAGCGGGTCATCACATTGATGCCGGTTTTGCCCAGCACGCGCGCTATCGGCTGCGCCAGTGAAAAGCACAAGGCGGTGGCCAGGGCGACCACCACGCCATAGCCCACCAGGGTGCTGAGCTGGAAAAAGGTTTTTGCCTTGTCGGCATAAATCACCACGGTGGACATGGTGGCCGGGCCGGTCAGCAATGGAATGGTCAGGGGCACCACGGCAATGCTGGCGCCCATGGCGGCTTTCTCCGCGCCGTCCTGCAATTCATGGGTGCTGGTCTTGGCTTCGGCGGGTTGGGCGTTCAGCATGTTGAGCGCACTGGTCAGCAGCAGCATGCCGCCGCCCACCTGGAAGCTGGCCAGCGAGATGCCGAAGAATTCCAGAATCTGCAGACCCAGCAGGGCGCTGACCGCAATCACCACAAAAGCACTGAAGGACGATACCCAGATGGTGTTGCGCCGCTGCGCGCCGGAAAAGCCCTGGGTGTAGTGGATGAAAAACGGCACGATGGCCAAAGGGTTCACGATGGCCAGCAAGGTCACCAGAGGTTTGAGATCCATAGCAGGGTCCGGTTGAGGCTGCCGGTGCGGCAGAGCGCGCATGGTAATGCACCTTGGCAGTGCGCGCCTCCGTAAAAACCGCTACAAAGCAGCTTGAAACTCTCACTGGAGCAAACACCATGACACAGCGGGTTGGGACATGGCTGGCAGTCGCAGGCTGGTGGGCTGCGTCAGCTGCTTACGCGGCAGACTATGCCGGGCCCATTTTTGATGCGCACTTGCACTACAACGTGGAGGCCCAGCAGGCGCACCCTGTGGACGACGTGCTGGGCCGCATGCAACGCAGTGGCGTGCGTGCCGTGCTGGCCAACTCCCGCCCGAATGACGGCACCCGCACGCTGGCAGATGCCGGCGCCCAGACTCGCGCTGCTGGCGTCACGGTGGTGCCCCTGGTGCGCCTGTACCGCGACCGGGCGGATTACGACAACTGGTTCCGCGACCCGACCATTGCCACCATGGTGGATACCGAGCTCCGCCGTGGCACCGCAGCCGGGCCCTACCGGGGGCTGGGTGAATTCCATTTGTACGACAGCGCCAATGCTGCCGGCCCGGTGGCGGTGCAGCTCATGGCCCGCGCCGAGCGCGAGGGGCTGGTGGTGCTGGCGCATGTGGACGATGTCGCCATTGACGGCTTGCTGCGTGCCACGCCTTCGGCCGGTGCCCGCAGCCGGCTTATTTGGGCCCACACCGGCATAGGTGGAGTGCCGGTAGAGCGGGTGCGTGCGCTGTTGCGCCAGTACCGGGGCTTGATGGGCGAGCTGTCTTACCGGCCGGGGCTGACCTGCTCTGCCGGGGGAGCTCCGGTGCTGTGCCCCGAGTGGCGGTCTCTGTTGCTGGACTTTCCGGGCCGCTTTGTGATCGGTTCAGACACCTGGGTCAACCAGCGCTGGCAGTACTACGAGGCCGTGATGCAGGAGTACCGCAGCTGGTTGGGGGACTTGCCCCCGGCGGTGGCGCGCCAAGTGGCCTGGGGCAATGCGGCGGGCTTGTTCGGCCTGCCGGCGGAGCCCGCCCCGCGGCCTTGAGGCGACGCAGGCTTTAGCGCCCGCCTGCCACGTCGATCAGCGCGCCGGTGGTGTAGCTGGCCTGCGGGCTCATCAGCCAGAGGATGCTGGCTGCCACCTCTTCGGCACGGCCGGGGCGCTGCATGGGCACCTGCGGCGCCAAGCGCTGGGCGCGGTCCGGCTGCCCGCCGGAAGCGTGGATGTCGGTGTCGATAATGCCAGGGCGTACCGCATTCACCCGCACCCCTTCACCCGCCACTTCACGCGCCAAGCCCACGGTGAAGCTGTCAATCGCCCCCTTGCTGGCGGCGTAGTCCACATACTGCCCGGGCGAGCCCAGCGTAGCCGCAACGCTGGAGAGATTGACGATGCTGCCACCTTCTCCGCCGTAGCGGGTGCTCATGCGGCGCACCGCCTCGCGGGCGCACAGCATGCTGCCCAGCACGTTCGTGTCCAGCATGCGGCGCAGGCGCGGTAGTGTCATGTCGGCGACCCGGCAGGCCTGGTCCACCACGCCTGCACTGTTCACCAGCGCGCTGATGCGGCCAAGCTTGGCGTCCACTTTGGCAAACATGGCCAGTACTTGGGCTTCATCAGCCACATCCGCCTGCACGGTCATGGCATTGCCGCCTTGTTGGCGGATGTGCCTGACCACCTCATCGGCAGCGAGGGAGTTGCTCGCGTAATTCACAGCGACGGCGTAGCCGGCCTCTGCGGCAGCCAGGGCGGTTGCCGCGCCAATGCCACGGGAACCGCCGGTAATGAGAACAATGGGTTGCATGCGCCCATGGTACCGGCGTGGCCCGGTTTTGGCTTACGCTTGCACGTTGCGGCCGCACCGAGCGGCATCCCCCCATGAATTCGGAGAGCTTTATGACAACTTGGTTGACTCAGGCAATGGCAGGCGCGCGCAGCGCCTTTTCCCACAGCGTTCGCACTTCTTCGAGCGCTGCAGCGGCTGCATTGATGGCGCTTACGTGTGCCGGCGCGGCCCATGCCCAAACCGGGCCGGTGCGCATCCTGGTGGGTTTTCCGGCAGGCGGCGGTACCGACGCGATTGCCCGCACCCTGGCCGACAAACTCAAAGACCAGCTGGGCGTGGCCGTGGTGGTGGAGAACAAAGCCGGAGCCGGCGGCCAGATTGCCGCCCAGGCGCTCAAGGCCGCAGCACCGGACGGCAACACCCTTTTCCTGAGCCACGACCACACCATCTCCATCCTGCCGCAGGTGGTCAAAAACCCCGGGTTTGAGCCTGCCAAGGACTTTGTGCCCGTAGCCGGGTTCGCTACTTTTGTGAATGCGCTGGCTGTCTCCGGGGGTACGCCTGCCAAGACCACCGCCGAATACATGGCCTGGGTGCGCACCCAAGGCGGCAAAGGCACGCTGGGCGTGCCTGCACCGGCCTCGACACCGGAATTCCTGGTGAGGGTGCTGGGCGAGAAATACAAGCTGGACCTGGTGGCGGCCCCCTACCGTGGCAGCGCCCCCATGATGGCCGACATGCTGGGCAACCAGATCGCCGCGGGTGTGGGTTCCGTGCCGGACTTCATCGAGAACCACAAGGCCGGCAAGATCCGCATCGTGGCCGTGCTGGGCGGTAGCCGCCAGGCCATCCTTCCGGATGTGCCCACTTTCAGCGAGCTGGGCTTGGCCGGTCTGGAAGACATGCCGTACTACGGCCTGTTTGCGCCGGCCGGCACTCCAAAGGCCACACTGGACAAGTTGTCGGATGCCTTGGCCAAGGTCATTGCACAGCCAGATGTCAAACAGCACCTCACCTCGATGGGCCTGACCGTAGGCTTTATGAATCAGCAGCAGCTCGCCAAGCGCGAACAGGCGTATACCGATGTCTGGGCCAAGATGATCAAGGCCAGCGGTTTTCAGGCCCAGTAAATTGATTTCTCGTATTCAGGACACCCCCATGGGCAGCACCATCACCCTCACCGCCGCCGACGGCACTTCCATTCCCGCTTACCTTGCCACTCCGGTGGGGGCGCCCAAGGGCGGGCTCGTGGTGTTGCAGGAAATCTTCGGGGTGAATGCCCATATCCGCGCGGTGGTGGATGGCTTCGCGGCGGACGGATATCTGGTGGTGGCGCCTGCTACCTTTCAGCGCGTGCAGGCAGGTGTGGAGCTGGGCTACACCAAAGACGACATTGCCGCCGGCGCAGCCTTGAAAGCGCAGGTGGAGGCTTTGCCGTCTCCCGGCGTGATGCAGGACGTGCAGGCCGCAGTGGACTACGCAGCCCGTGTCGGCAAAGTGGCGGTGATGGGTTACTGCTGGGGCGGTTGGCTCAGCTGGCGTGCGGCCGAGCAGGTGAAGGGCTTGGCTGCTGCGGTGCCTTACTACGGTGGCGGCATGACTACGCCGGTCGAGGCAGCTCGCGTGCCCGCTTGCCCGGTGTTGGCGCACTTTGGCGAGCAGGACCACGCCATTCCCATTGACACGGTGCATGCGTTTGCCAAGGCCCAGCCCGGTGTGGAGGTGCAGATCTATCCGGCCCATCACGGCTTTAACTGCGACCACCGAGCAGCCTACAACGCTGAGGCTGCGGCCTTGGCCCGCCAGCGGACGCTGGCATTTTTGCAACAGCACGTAGGCTGAGCGGAAAAGGGCAGGGCAGAACCCACTCGCGTTAACGGGTGGTACGGGCGAGGTAGCGTTTGCGCCAGAAGACGAGCGCCAGCCCGGCCGCTGTCAGGCCCATGGCGCCCAAGGTCCACCAGAAGCCGCTTTGCTGGTGCAGCAACGGGATGAAGTCGAAGTTCATCCCGAAAATGCCGGCCATCAGGTTCAACGGCAAAAAAATGGCGGTGAGCACCGTCAAGGTGCGCATGATGTCGTTGGTGCGGCTGCCTTGCACGCTGAAGTGCATTTGCACCGCGGTTTCCACGCTCTGCTCCAGCCGGCGCACGTGGTGCACCACGCGCTCGATGTGTTCCAGTACATCCCGGCTGCGCACTTGCAGCAGTTCGCGCTCTCGGGCTTCCAGGGGGCTTTCCGGTTCCGGCCAGGTTTTGATGGCCTCAATCCAGTCCTGAATGCTGGAGCGCTGCTCCTCGCACACGTCGTCCAGTTGATGCAGTGCCATTCGCGCTTCCAGCAAGGCGCTCCAGTTGGTGAAGCGTGCACGCGGACTGAGCAACTCACTCTGCCAGTGGTCCAGCTGTTGGGTCAGTTCGCGCCGCAGGGCGAGGTAGCCGTCCACCATGGAGTTCACGATGCGCAGCATCAGGTCTGCAGGGCTGGTGGGCAAGCGTGCACCCGCGGCACGGGATTCAGCGCTGGCGGTTTGCAGCAGCTTGTCGGCGTAGGTGTCGCGCACCGTGCAGTCGTCGGGGTGCACCGTGAGCAACACGCGGTCAAACACGGCAAAACCCACGGGGCTGGTATCTATGCGCCGCAGAATAGGTGGCCCGCTCAGGCGACCGGCGGGTGCACCGGTAACCGGCGCTGCACCTGGTTTTGCCGTGGAACTCGCCGCCAGGCGGCGGAACACCAGCACGTCGTACTGCGAGGTGTAGTCGTAGTGCGAGGGCAGCTGCTTGTTGATCAGGTCGGAGATGTGCAGATCCACCAACTGCACGCCGCACAGGGCTTGCAACGCGGCCTGCACGCGCATCTGCTCTGCCTCAAACTCCGGGCGTCCACAGGCGATCCACACATAGCCCTGCTGCTCCAGACCTTGTGCGGACAGGGCTTCCAGGTCGGCGCTTTCGCGGATGTGCCCCGGCTCGATGTGAAAGATGCGCATGGCGTGCCTTGTAGATAAAAAAGTGCTGCTACCGCTCGTGGAATGTGCGCGGGCAGCTCCTGATTTGATAGCGTCAGGCTTTCAGGGCACGAGCTGCGTCAAGGGCGAAGTAGGTCAGGATGCCGTCTGCCCCAGCGCGTTTGAAGGCCAGCAGGCTCTCCATCATCACCGCGTCATGGTCCAGCCAACCATTCTGGGCGGCGGCTTTGAGCATGGCGTATTCGCCGCTCACCTGGTAGGCAAAGGTAGGCACCTTGAACTCGTCTTTCACGCGGCGCACCACGTCCAAGTAAGGCATGCCGGGTTTGACCATCACCATGTCAGCGCCTTCGGCAATGTCCATCGCCACTTCGCGCAGTGCTTCGTCGGTATTGGCAGGGTCCATCTGGTAGACCTTTTTGTTGCCCTTGCCCAAGTTGCCGGCGGAGCCGACTGCGTCACGGAAGGGGCCGTAGAAGGCCGATGCGTACTTGGCGCTGTAGGCCATGATGCGGGTGTGCACCAGCCTTTCGCCTTCCAGGGCGTTGCGGATGGCGCCTATGCGTCCGTCCATCATGTCACTGGGCGCCACAATGTCCACGCCGGCACGGGCCTGGGTCAGCGCCTGCTGCACCAATTGGGCGGTGGTTTCCTCGTTCAGGATGTAGCCGTTTTCTTCGGGGCGGGTGTCGGGGATGCCGTCCTGGCCGTGCGTGGTAAACGGGTCCAGCGCCACGTCGGTCATCACCCCAAGCTCGGGGAATTCTTTTTTCAAGGCGCGCACCACACGAGGTACCAGACCGTCAGGGTTCAGGGCTTCGGCGCCGTCGTAGGTTTTGAGGGACTGGTCGACCACCGGAAATAAGGCCATGACCGGGATTTCCAGCTTCACGCACTGCTCGGCCACCGGCAGCAGCAAATCCAGGCTGAGCCGCTCCACGCCGGGCATGGATGCAATTGGCACGCGCTGTGCTTGTCCGTCCACCACAAAGACCGGGTAGATCAGGTCATGGGCGGTCAGGGCGTTTTCACGCACCAGGTTGCGTGTGAAGGTGTCGCGGCGCAGGCGGCGCGGGCGTCCGGCGGGGAAAGGTGCGTAAGGGGTCATGCCCAAAATTGTGCCCGAAAGCCGTGCGGCCCAGTGGTCTGACCGTTTAGTCAATTTGCTGAATACCTCAGCGAATAGGAAGGGTATTGCCAAAAAACGCTTGTCACACGCCGGCAACATTGCTAAATTCCGCTCCGGGTAGCTTGCTATCCCCCGCTTTTCCTCCCTGAGCGGGGCCTTGATGTGTGACAGCAAAAAAGGCTTACCACCCCAGCCGTGTGCTGGGGTTTTTTTGCCTGTACTTTCCCCTTTCTCCTTTTTGCTTGGAGGAGATCGGGCGGGCTGAGCGTTTTGCTCCGTGTCCCCCGGCCTTCGGCCTCCTCCTTGACCTGCGCAAAACGCTCAGCCCGCCCTAGGAATGTTGCGCACGCCAGTGCCTGCGACTGCACCATTTGCCGCCGGGCGGCCCCAAGGCAAATGAGCCCCCTTGGGGGGCAGCGACCCGCGCAGCGGTGGAGCGTGCGGGCTACACTTGCTCATGCTCTGGATCAAAACCCTCCACATCGTATTTATCGCCAGCTGGTTCGCCGGCTTGTTCTATCTCCCTCGCATTTTTGTGAATCTGGCGATGGTGCCCGCAGGCTCTGATGCCGAGCGGGCGCGCTTGCTGTTGATGGCGCGCAAGCTGCTGCGCTTCACCACCTTGCTGGCCGTGCCAGCCTTGGGTTTGGGTCTGTACCTCTGGGTGGGCTACGGCATTGGTATGGGACCCGGCAGCGGGTGGATGCACGCCAAGCTCACGCTGGTCTTGCTGGTCATCGGTTATCACCATGGGTGCTCCTTGATGCTGCGCAAGTTGGAAGCCGGTATCAGCCAGCACAGCCATGTGTTTTATCGCTGGTTCAATGAGATTCCGGTGCTCTTGCTCACGGCCATCGTCATCCTTGTGGTGGTGAAGCCTTTCTGACGACGCTTTGCCATGCACAAGTCCACCGCATGGCCTTTGGCTGCGCTGTACGCAGCGCTGGTGGTTTACGCGAGCCTGTTTCCATTTGTGGAATGGCGCGATCAGGGAATCGCCAGTTGGGAGTTTTTGCTGGCGCCAACGCCCCGCTACTGGACAGGGTTTGACGTCGCAGTCAACGTGGCCGGATACGTGCCATTGGGCGGCCTGGTCGCGCTAGGTGCCTTGCGTTCGGGGTGGCGGCGCTCTTCCGTTTGGTGGGCGCCTGTTGGCGTGATGCTGCTCTCCCTGTGCATGGAAGGGCTCCAGAGTTACTTGCCGTCGCGGGTGCCCTCCCGGGAGGACTTTTTGTTGAATGCTGCGGGGGCTTGGGTGGGTGCGATAGCGGCATTTGTGCTGCAAAAGGCAGGTGCAATTGATCGCTGGAACCAGTTGCGCAGCCGGTGGTTTGTGCCGCATTCCCGTGGTGGCATCGTGCTCTTGTCGACCTGGCCGGTGGGCTTACTCTTTCCCGCATCGGTGCCCTTGGGGCTGGGTCAAGTGGTGACCCGGCTGGAGGCGCTGCTGCAGTCCTACGTGGAGGATTCGAGTTTTGAGGCGTGGCTGCCGGTGCGTGATACCGAGTTGTTGCCGCTTGCGCCCGGCACAGAGTTGTTGTGCGTGGCCTTGGGTTTGTTGATTCCCTGCCTCTTGGGCTTTTGTGTAGTTCGTCCGGTGTGGCGGCGCATGGTGGTGGTGGGGGTGACCACCGGGTCTGCCATCCTGGTTTCAGCCTTGTCCGCCGCGCTCAGTTGGGGGCCGCTGCATGCCTGGGCGTGGTTGGATGTGCCAGCCCAAATCGGCTTGTTCACCGGGGCTTCGCTGGCGCTGCTGTTTGTCTTTGCCTCCTGGCGGGCCAGTGCCGCATTGGCTTTGCTCTCTCTCGGGGTGTATTTGAGTTTGTTGAACCAGGCGCCGGAGAGTCCGTATTTTGCGCAGACTTTGCTGCTGTGGGAGCAGGGGCGCTTCATCCGCTTCAATGGCTTGGCGCAGTGGGTCGGCTGGTTGTGGCCCTATGTGGCATCGGTTTATCTGCTCGGACAAATTGGCCGCCGGGATGCGAAAAACTAGAATCCCGCCATGACCGACACCACACAAACCACCACCTCTTACTACGAGCGCCACATCTTCTTCTGCCTCAATGAGCGCAAAAACGGGGAAGACTGCTGTGCACACCACAATGCCCAAGAGGGTTTTGACCGTTGCAAGCAGCTCGTCAAAGAAGCCGGTTTGTCCGGCCCCGGCCAAGTGCGGGTCAACAAGGCGGGTTGTCTGGACCGCTGTGCTGCCGGCCCGGTGGCGGTGGTGTATCCGGAGGCCGTTTGGTACACCTTTGTGGATGCCCAAGACATTGAGGAAATCGTCGAGTCGCATCTGAAGAACGGCAAAGTGGTGGAGCGCTTGTTGACGCCCGCCCATCTCGGCCGCTGATTTGAGTAAAAAGTGCCGGTAGCGCCCGCCGAATGTGCGCGAGCAGCTACTGAATCCATAGCAAATGAATTCCTCTACCCAAAAGTTCCAGATCGCGGGTCCGTCCGGCGTGCTGGAAGGGCTCATCGATGAGCCTGTTGATATCCCTGCGCAGGCCTGGCGCGGTACGGCGGTTATTGCTCACCCTCATCCGCTGTTTGGCGGAACCATGGACAACAAGGTGGTGCAGACGGTGGCGCGCGCCTTTGTGCAGACGGGGTGGCGTGCCGTGCGCTTTAATTTTCGAGGTGTGGGTGGCAGTGCGGGCTCTTACGACAACGGCACTGGCGAACTGCAAGACCTGCTGGCTGTGGTGGCGCACGCCGCCCCTGAAGGGACGCTCGCGCTGGCGGGATTTTCGTTCGGAGCATTTGTAACGAGCCACGCGGTGGCTGCCATGACGGGGCGTGACCTTGCCAAGGTTGTGCTGGTGGGCACTGCGGCGAGCCGCTTCGAGGTAGCGCCCGTGGCGCCTGACTTGCACGACCGCACCCTGGTGCTGCACGGCGAGCAGGATGACACCGTGCCCTTGGCTGATGTAATGAACTGGGCCCGTCCCCAAAGTCTGCCGGTGACGGTGGTGCCCGGTGGCGGCCACTTCTTTCATGGACAATTGCCCTTGTTGCGCAGCCTGGTGGCGCGTCATCTCCGGGCCTGACTCTGCGGGCCCGATCGCAAGGCTTGCGCCTCTCCCTCTTTGATTCCCAACTTGACTGACCTATGAAATTCTTGATTGCCTCCGTTTTGGCGGCCCTGAGCTTTGCCGTTGCCGCACAGGCTCCGCGTCCCCCTGAAGTGGCTGCCCGCGCTTATTTGCTGCTGGACGTTACTTCTAACCAAATCCTGGCATCCAAGGACATGGATATGCCGGTGGAGCCCGCCTCGCTCACCAAGTTGATGACGGCTTACCTCGTGTTCGACGCGTTGCGATCCAAAAAAATCGACTTGAAGCAGACATTCCCCGTCAGTGAGCGCGCCTGGAAGATGCCGGGCTCGCGCATGTTCATCGACCCCAAGATGCAGGTGCCCGTCGAAGACCTTATCAAAGGCATGATCGTGCAAAGCGGTAATGACGCTACGATGGCTCTGGCCGAAGGCGTGGGTGGATCGTTGGAGCGCTTCGTTCAGATGATGAATGACCAAGCGAAGGTGCTGGGCATGAAGAACACCGGCTACCGGAACCCGGAGGGTTTGACAGAGGCTGGCCACATCACGACTGCCCGTGACCTCAGCATCCTGGCCACTCGACTCATGAGCGACTTCCCGGACTACGTGGGTTACTACGCGATCAAGAAATACCGCTATCCCGGTACACCTGCTGCCAATGACAGCAACCGCAACCTTTTGTTGTTTCGCGATCCCACGGTCGACGGTCTGAAGACGGGCCACACGGATGCCGCCGGCTATTGCCTGGTGGCCACCGCCAAACGTGACTTCCCTGCGCTGGCAACGGCGGGCGCACCTGCAGGTACTCCGGCCGCCACTGGAAGCCGTCGTCTCCTGTCCATCGTGCTGGGAACCGAGAGTGAAAATGCCCGCGCCAACGAATCCCAGAAGCTCTTGAACTGGGGTTACACCGCTTTTGAAGCGGTAAAGCTATATGACGCCGGCGCTGCCGTTGTCACTCCCAAGGTCTGGAAAGGTGCCAATTCCGAAGTCAAGGCTGGACGTGCGCAGGGTGTGATCGTTGCAGTGCCTGCGGGTACCGCCGCACAACTCAAGACTGAAGTCGTCCGCAATGAGCCTATCGTGGCGCCTGTGGCCAAGGGTCAAGTACTCGGTACCTTGAAGGTGCGTGCCGGCGACCAAGTGGTGGCTGAAGTGCCGCTTTTGGCGCTCGACGGTGTGGAGCAGGCAGGGATCATCGGTCGTGCCTGGGACGCCTTGCGCCTTTGGATCCGCTGATTGCCGCAAGTAGTTTGCGTGGAAACCCTTGATCTGCTACATTAGAAGGCTTTTCGGAAATTCCGAAGGGATTCACGTTTTCGTAATATTCAAACGTTTAGGGACGTTTTTCAATGCCAACCATTAACCAACTCGTGCGTCAAGGCCGTGAGGTCGAGACCATCAAGTCGAAGAGCCCTGCTATGCAGAACTCTCCGCAGCGTCGCGGTGTATGCACTCGCGTGTACACAACGACTCCCAAAAAGCCTAACTCCGCTCTGCGTAAAGTTGCCAAAGTGCGCTTGACCAACGGTTTTGAGGTGATCTCTTACATCGGCGGTGAAGGCCACAACCTGCAGGAACACAGCGTGGTGCTGGTTCGCGGCGGTCGTGTCAAGGACTTGCCCGGTGTGCGTTACCACATCGTTCGCGGTTCTTTGGACTTGCAAGGCGTGAAAGACCGCAAGCAATCCCGTTCCAAGTACGGTGCTAAGAAGCCAAAGGCTAAATAAGCTCTGTAGGTTCGAATTTTTCGGTGCTGTTCCCCGCGTGGCGCGGAGATACAGCGAAGTGACCCGAAGCCCGGAATTGTCCGTGTGGGTCGAGTAAGTGGGAGTTTTGAATAACTCTCGCGGTGTCTGAAAAGATACCAACTGAAGCAATATGAGGTGAAATATGCCACGTCGTCGCGAAGTCCCTAAACGTGAAATCCTGCCGGATCCCAAGTTCGGCAACGTCGAGCTGTCCAAATTCATGAACGTGATCATGGAAGGCGGCAAAAAAGCAGTTGCAGAGCGCATCATTTACGGCGCACTCGAGCTGATCGCCAAAAAGCACCCCGATAAGGATGCTCTGGAAGCGTTTACCGTTGCAATCAACAACGTCAAGCCCATGGTGGAAGTGAAATCCCGCCGCGTGGGTGGTGCCAACTACCAAGTGCCTGTTGAAGTGCGTCCCGTCCGTCGCTTGGCTTTGTCCATGCGCTGGATCAAGGAAGCCGCTCGCAAGCGTGGTGAAAAGTCCATGGCTCAGCGACTGGCCAACGAAATGTTGGAAGCCACTGAAGGCCGTGGCGGCGCCATGAAGAAGCGTGACGAAGTGCACCGTATGGCTGAAGCCAACAAGGCCTTCTCTCACTTCCGTTTCTAAGCAACGGAAGTCGCGGCTTTCAGAGCTTGGCAGGTCCGGGCAGCGCAATGGCGCTGTCATGTGGGCTGGCCATACTCTGAAAGTCGTTTGTCTTGCTGCATTGTGCGGCAGACCCTCTCAAGAATTTGATCAACCAAGGATCCATCATGGCTCGCACTACCCCCATTGAGCGCTACCGCAATATCGGTATTTCTGCGCACATTGACGCCGGCAAAACCACCACGACCGAGCGTATTCTTTTCTATACCGGCGTGAACCACAAAATCGGCGAAGTGCACGATGGCGCGGCCACGATGGACTGGATGGAGCAAGAGCAAGAGCGCGGTATCACCATTACCTCCGCGGCTACTACTTGCTTCTGGAAGGGCATGGACTCTTCCTTCGCTGAGCACCGCATCAACATCATTGACACCCCCGGACACGTGGACTTCACGATTGAAGTGGAGCGTTCCATGCGCGTGTTGGACGGCGCCTGCATGGTTTACTGCGCAGTGGGTGGCGTGCAGCCCCAGTCTGAAACCGTTTGGCGTCAGGCTAACAAGTACAAAGTGCCACGTTTGGCCTTCGTGAACAAGATGGACCGTACCGGTGCCAACTTCTTCAAGGTCGTGGACCAGATGAAGCTGCGCTTGAAGGCCAGCCCTGTGCCTATCGTGATCCCAATCGGTGCCGAAGAAAACTTCACCGGTGTGGTTGATCTGCGCAAGATGAAAGCCATCATCTGGGACGAAGCTTCCCAAGGTATGAAGTTCACCTTTGAAGAGATCCCCGCAGAACTCGTGGAAACCGCTAAAGAGTGGCGCGAAAAGATGGTCGAAGCGGCTGCTGAAGCCTCTGAAGACCTGATGAACAAGTACTTGGAAGAAGGTGAGCTGTCCGAAGAGGAAATCACTGCCGGTCTGCGCGCGCGCACCATTGCTGGTGAAATTCAGCCCATGTTGTGCGGTACTGCGTTCAAGAACAAGGGTGTGCAGCGCATGTTGGACGCCGTGATTGAACTGATGCCTTCTCCTCTGGACGTGAAGGCCATCAAGGGCTTTGACGAAGACGAAAAAGAAGTCACCCGTAAGGCTGACGACAACGAAAAGTTTGCTGCTTTGGCGTTTAAGCTGATGACCGACCCGTTTGTGGGTCAGTTGACTTTCGTTCGCGTGTACTCCGGCGTGCTGAAAAAAGGCGACACCGTTTACAACGCTGTGCGCGGCAAGAAAGAACGTATCGGCCGTATCGTGCAAATGCACGCTAACAACCGCGAAGAAGTGGATGAAATCCGCGCTGGTGACATTGCTGCATGTGTGGGCTTGAAGGATGTGACCACAGGTGAAACCTTGTGCGACCCCGCAGCCGTGATCACTCTGGAGCGCATGGTGTTCCCTGACTCTGTGATCCGTCAAGCCGTCGAGCCGAAGACCAAGGCTGACCAGGAAAAAATGGGTATCGCTTTGAGCCGTCTGGCTGCAGAAGATCCATCTTTCCGCGTGCAGACAGACGAAGAATCCGGCCAGACAATCATTGGTGGTCAAGGCGAATTGCACTTGGAAATTATTGTTGACCGCATGAAGCGCGAATTCGGCGTGGAAGCTAACGTGGGCAAGCCTCAGGTGGCTTACCGCGAAACCATTCGCAAGAGCGTGTCCGATGTCGAAGGTAAGTTCGTTCGTCAGTCCGGTGGTAAGGGCCAATACGGTCACGTAGTGTTTACCGTTGAGCCGAACGAAGCCGGCAAGGGCTTTGAATTCGTCGACGCGATCAAGGGTGGTGTGGTTCCCCGTGAATACATCCCCGCAGTGGAAAAGGGCGTGATTGAAGCGCTGACCCAAGGCGTGATGGCGGGCTATCCCGTGGTGGATGTCAAGGTCACGCTGACCTTCGGTTCGTACCACGACGTGGACTCCAACGAAAACGCGTTCAAGATGGCCGCTATCTTCGGTTTCAAGGAAGGTTGCCGTAAGGCCAATCCCGTGATTCTGGAGCCCATGATGGCTGTGGAGGTGGAAACACCTGAAGACTACGCCGGCAACGTGATGGGCGATTTGTCTTCACGCCGCGGTATGGTGCAAGGTATGGACGACATGGTTGGCGGTGGCAAGGCGATCAAGGCTGAAGTTCCATTGTCCGAAATGTTCGGCTACTCCACATCGCTGCGTTCGATGTCGCAAGGTCGTGCAACCTACACGATGGAATTCAAACACTACGCGGAAGCCCCGCGTAACGTGTCTGAAGCCATCATGGCAGCGCGCGCAAAGTAATTTTTTGTTGTCTGCGACGGTGTGCCGCCCTGTTCCCGTGCGGGGCGAATCAGCAACATCGTGCAGACGTAAAACCAACACACGGGATTAGCTCTTTGGAGAATTGAAACATGGCAAAAGAAAAATTCACCCGTACCAAGCCCCACGTGAACGTGGGCACGATTGGTCACGTGGACCACGGCAAGACAACCCTGACGGCTGCTATCACCACCGTGTTGGCTGCAAAGTTCGGCGGATCTGCCAAGGCCTACGACCAGATCGACGCTGCTCCTGAAGAAAAAGCACGCGGTATTACCATCAACACCGCTCACGTCGAATACGAAACCGCTAACCGCCACTACGCTCACGTGGACTGCCCCGGCCACGCTGACTATGTGAAGAACATGATCACTGGTGCTGCCCAAATGGACGGCGCTATTCTGGTTTGTTCCGCTGCTGACGGCCCCATGCCCCAGACCCGCGAGCACATCCTGTTGGCTCGCCAAGTGGGCGTTCCTTACATCATCGTGTTCCTGAACAAGTGCGACATGGTTGATGACGAAGAATTGCTCGAACTGGTGGAAATGGAAGTTCGCGAACTCCTGTCCAAGTACGAATTCCCTGGCGACGACACCCCCATCGTGCGTGGTTCCGCCAAGTTGGCCATGGAAGGCGACAAGGGCGCTCTGGGCGAAGAAGCCATCATGAAGCTGGCTGACGCACTGGACACCTACATCCCCACCCCTGAGCGTGCAGTGGATGGCGCATTCCTGATGCCCGTGGAAGACGTGTTCTCCATCTCCGGTCGTGGTACCGTGGTGACAGGTCGCGTTGAGCGCGGCATCATCAAGGTCGGCGAAGAAATCGAAATCGTCGGTATCAAAGACACCCAGAAGACCACCTGCACAGGCGTGGAAATGTTCCGCAAGCTGTTGGATCAAGGTCAAGCTGGCGACAACGTCGGTATCCTGTTGCGCGGCACCAAGCGTGAAGACGTCGAGCGCGGCCAAGTGCTGTGCAAGCCCGGCTCCATCAAGCCCCACACCCACTTCACCGGCGAAATCTACGTTCTGTCCAAGGACGAAGGCGGCCGTCACACTCCTTTCTTCAACAACTACCGTCCCCAGTTCTACTTCCGTACCACGGACGTGACCGGTGCGATCGAGTTGCCTGAAGGCAAAGAAATGGTGATGCCTGGCGACAACGTGTCCATCACTGTGAAATTGATCAACCCCATCGCCATGGAAGAAGGCCTGCGTTTCGCTATTCGCGAAGGCGGTCGTACCGTGGGCGCCGGCGTGGTTGCCAAAATCATTGCGTAATTCGCACATTAAGGAATTACGATGGCCGCCAAGCAAAAAATCCGCATTCGCCTGAAGGCGTTTGACTACAAGCTGATCGATCAATCGGCAGCTGAAATTGTTGACACTGCTAAGCGCACCGGCGCGATTGTCAAAGGTCCCGTGCCTTTGCCAACACGCATGAAGCGCTTCGACATTCTGCGTTCACCTCACGTGAACAAGGCAAGTCGTGACCAGTTTGAAATCCGCACCCACCAGCGTTTGATGGACATCGTGGATCCAACGGATAAAACCGTGGATGCTTTGATGAAGCTCGACCTGCCTGCTGGCGTGGACGTGGAAATCAAACTGCAATAAGCAGACCAGCCCGGCGTGAAAATGCCGGGCCAATAACGTGAGTGGGTTGGGGCTTGCGCAAAACGCGAGCGCCGGCTATACTCGCTAGCTCTGCTCAGAGGCCGATGGCTTAGGGGCGGAGTTTTATTAACAGTCTTTCATCATCAAAACACAGCAGCCAATTGAAGTTGCTGTGGGTGGAAGTTACGGAGAAAACAATGAGTCTTAGCAATCACTTAGGGTTGCTGGGTCGCAAAGTTGGCATGATGCGTCTATTCACGGACGACGGGGACGCAGTTCCCGTTACCGTGGTGGATGTGTCTAACAACCGTGTGACACAGGTGAAAACCCAAGAGAACGACGGCTATGTGGCCTTGCAGGTCACATTCGGTGCACGCAAAGCTTCGCGTATCACCAAGCCCGTTGCTGGCCACTTGGCCAAAGCTGGTGTTGAAGCCGGCGAAATCATCCAAGAATTCCGCGTGACTGCCGAATCCGCTGCGAAATACGCAACAGGCGCAACTGTGCCTGTGACCGACGTGTTTTCAGTGGGGCAAAAGGTGGACGTGCAGGGTACTTCGATTGGTAAAGGCTACGCCGGCACCATCAAGCGCCACAACATGTCTTCCCAGCGCGCATCCCACGGTAACAGCCGCTCGCACAATGTGCCCGGCTCTATCGGTATGGCTCAGGATCCAGGTCGCGTTTTCCCCGGAAAGCGCATGACCGGTCACTTGGGCGATGCCACCGTGACGACTCAAAACCTCGACGTTATCCGTGTCGACGAAGCTCGCCAACTCCTGTTGATCAAGGGAGCTATCCCTGGATCCAAGGGTGGTTTCGTGACTGTTCGTCCAGCTGTCAAAGCCAAAGCCTCTAAAGGAGCGAACTGATGCAAGTCGAACTCCTGAATGAACAAGGTCAGGCAACTTCCAAATACGATGCTCCTGAAGCCGTATTCGGTCGTGACTACAACGAAGATCTGGTGCACCAAGTGGTTGTAGCCTTCCAGGCTAACGCCCGTCAAGGTACACGTGCGCAAAAAGACCGTGAACAAGTCAAGCACAGCACCAAGAAGCCTTTCAAGCAAAAGGGAACCGGTCGCGCTCGCGCTGGTATGACCTCCTCGCCACTGTGGCGCGGCGGCGGTCGTATTTTCCCGAACATGCCTGATGAAAACTTCGGCCAGAAGATCAACAAGAAGATGTACCGCGCAGGCATGGCATCCATCTTGTCTCAGCTGGTGCGCGAAGGCCGTTTGGCCGTGGTGGATTCCCTGAAAGTGGAGTCTCCCAAGACCAAGGCTTTGGCTGCAAAGTTCAAGGCAATGAATCTGGAATCCGTGTTGGTGATCGCTGATGAGGTTGATGAAAACCTGTATCTGGCATCCCGTAACCTGGTGAATGTTCTGGTGGTTGAGCCCCGTTATGCTGACCCCCTGTCTTTGGTCCACTACCGCAAGGTGTTGGTGACTAAGGCTGCCATGGACACACTCAAGGAGATGTTTGCATGAGCCACGGTCCCAATCTGACCAAATTCGACGAAGGTCGTTTGATGCAAGTGCTCGTCGCCCCCATCGTGTCCGAAAAGGCCACCATGGTTGCTGAAAAGAGCAATGCTGTGACTTTCAAGGTGCTGCAAGACGCTACCAAGTATGAAATCAAGGCCGCAGTGGAATTGATGTTCAAGGTCGAGGTAAAAGGCGTTTCTGTGGTGAACACCAAGGGCAAGACCAAGCGTTTCGGTAAGTCTGTTGGCCGTCGCGACAATGTTCGCAAAGCCTACGTGACCCTGAAGCCCGGTCAAGAGCTGAACCTCGGCGGGGAGGCTGCGTAATCATGGCTGTCATTAAAATGAAACCAACTTCCCCAGGCCGTCGTGGCGTGGTGAAGATTTCGCGTGACCACCTGTACAAGGGTGCGCCTCATGCAGCTTTGTTGGAACCCCAGTTCCAGCAAGCCGGCCGTAACAACAACGGCCACATCACTACCCGTCACAAGGGTGGTGGTCACAAGCATCACTACCGCGTAGTGGATTTTGTCCGTAACAAGGATGGCATCCCCGCGAAAGTGGAACGCATTGAGTACGATCCAAACCGCTCCGCACACATCGCATTGGTGTGCTACGCAGACGGCGAACGCAAGTACATCATCGCCCCACGTGGCTTGGAAGTCGGCGCAACCATTCAAAACGGTTCCGAAGCTCCCATCCGCGTTGGCAACACATTGCCTATCCGCAACATTCCAGTGGGTTCCATCATCCATTGCGTAGAGTTGCAAGTGGGCAAGGGTGCTCAGATCATCCGCTCTGCCGGTACTTCCGCCACACTGTTGGCTCGTGAAGGCACATACGCCCAGGTGCGTGTGCGTTCCGGAGAAGTCCGCAAGATCCACATCGACTGCCGCGCGACCATCGGTCAAGTGGCCAACGAAGAGCACAGCCTGCGCCAGTTGGGCAAGGCCGGTGTGAAGCGTTGGATGGGTATTCGCCCAACCGTCCGTGGTGTGGTGATGAACCCTGTTGACCACCCACACGGTGGTGGTGAAGGCAAGACCGGTGAAGGCCGTCATGCAGTCGATCCTTGGGGTAATCTGACCAAGGGCTACCGTACCCGTAACAACAAGCGCACGCAGGTCATGATCGTGTCGCGTCGCAAGAAGTAAGGGGTAGGTAAATGACTCGTTCACTGAAAAAAGGTCCTTTCGTCGACCATCACCTGATTGCCAAGACTGAAAAGGCCGTGGCAACCAAGGACAAGAAGCCGATTAAGACTTGGTCCCGTCGCTCCATGATCTTGCCCGAGTTCATCGGCTTGACCATCGCCGTTCACAACGGCAAGCAGCACGTGCCTGTCTATATCACCGATCAAATGGTTGGCCACAAGTTGGGTGAGTTCGCGCTCACACGTACTTTCAAGGGTCACCCTGCGGACAAAAAAGTCCAGAAGAAATAAGGAGGTGACCATGGAAACTCGTGCAACCCTTCGTGGCGTCCGTTTGTCTGTTGACAAGGGTCGTCTGGTCGCGGACCTGATCCGCGGCAAGAAAGTTGATCAAGCTCTGAACATCTTGCAATTCACACAGAAAAAAGCTGCTGTGATTATCAAGAAGGTTCTGGAGTCCGCTATTGCCAATGCTGAACACAACGACGGCGCTGACATCGACGAATTGAAGGTGAAAACCATCTACGTTGAGCAAGGTGCTTCTTTGCGTCGCTTCACAGCCCGTGCAAAGGGTCGTGGCAATCAAATCCGCAAGCCCACGTGCCATGTGTACGTGACGGTTGGAAACTGAAAGAGGCCAGGAAGATATGGGACAAAAAATCCACCCAACCGGCTTTCGTTTGGCGATCAGCCGTAACTGGTCTTCTCGCTGGTACGCAAGCAACCGTGATTTCGCCGGCATGTTGTCGGAAGACATCAAGGTTCGTGAGTACCTGAAGGCCAAGCTCAAGAACGCTTCTGTGTCTCGCATTCTGATCGAGCGTCCTGCCAAGAACGCACGTATCACCATTTTCTCGGCACGTCCGGGTGTGGTGATCGGCAAGAAGGGTGAAGACATCGAAAACTTGAAGCGTGACCTCGGCAAGCAATTGGGCGTGCCAGTGGCAGTGAACATCGAAGAAGTGCGCAAGCCTGAAATCGATGCAAAGCTGATTGCTGACAGCATCACCCAACAGCTCGAAAAGCGCATCATGTTCCGTCGCGCCATGAAGCGTGCCATGCAAAACGCTATGCGTTTGGGCGCTCTGGGTATCAAGATCATGTCGTCTGGCCGTTTGAACGGTATCGAAATTGCACGTACCGAGTGGTATCGCGAAGGCCGCGTGCCTTTGCACACACTGCGTGCTGATATCGACTACGGTACATCTGAAGCCAAGACAACATACGGCATCATTGGCGTGAAGGTTTGGGTCTACAAGGGTGATACCTTGGGACGCAACGATCTGCCAGCAGCCGTTGAGCCTCGCGCTGAAGAAGAGCGTCGTCCACGCGGTCCCCGCCGTGACGATCGTGGTGCACGCCCAGGCGCTGCTCCTCGTGGTGCACGTCGTCCCGCAGGTGGCAATGCCGCTCCTGCTGATGGCAGCGACAAACCCGCTGAAGCACTTGGTGCTGACGCTAAACCCGCCGTTAAGCGCGTTCGCAAAGTCGCCGCGCCAGCTGCAGCAGCTGACGGTAAAGGAGAATAATCATGTTGCAACCCGCTCGCCGGAAATACCGCAAAGAGCAAAAGGGCCGTAACACCGGTATCGCAACCCGCGGAAGCTCGGTTGCCTTCGGTGACTTCGGTCTGAAATGTACTGACCGCGGCCGTCTGACGGCTCGCCAGATTGAAGCTGCACGTCGTGCAATTTCCCGTCACGTGAAGCGTGGTGGCCGTATCTGGATCCGCGTGTTCCCTGACAAGCCGATTTCCCAGAAGCCTGCTGAAGTGCGTATGGGTAACGGTAAAGGTAACCCCGAGTACTACGTGGCTGAAATTCAGCCCGGCAAGATTGTGTTCGAGATCGTCGGCGTGCCCGAAGAACTTGCTCGCGAAGCTTTCCGTTTGGCCGCTGCGAAGCTGCCACTGCGTACTACATTTGTCAGCCGCATGATCGGCCAGTAATTCAGGAGATATCGAAATGACGAAAGCTGCTGAACTGCGCCAAAAAGACGTTGCTGGCCTGCAAAACGAAGTTAAAGAGCTGCAAAAAGCCCACTTTGGCCTGCGTATGCAAAAAGCCACGCAACAGATCAACAACACCGCTTCGGTGCGCATTGCGCGCCGTGACATTGCTCGCGCCAAGACTATTCTTGTCGAGAAGCAAAGCGCTGAAAAATCCGCCAAATAAGGAGCGATAAATGACGGAAGCTAAAAAATCCCTCAAGCGCACCTTGATCGGCAAGGTGGTCAGCGACAAGCGTGCTAAGACAGTGACCGTGCTGATTGAGCGCCGTGTGAAGCACGAGCTCTACGGCAAGATCGTTGCAAAGACCAGCAAGTACCACGCCCACGACGAAAAGGGCGAGTACAAGTTGGGCGATGTGATCGAGATCACTGAGAGCAAGCCCATTTCCAAAACCAAGAACTGGGTTGCTACCCGCTTGGTGGAAAAGGCAGCTGCGGTTTAAGTCTATAAGACTTGGTCACTGCAGTTGAATAAGAAACGGCCCACAATGTGGGCCGTTTTCATTGGTACTTACACATTGCATAAGGAGCAAACATGATTCAAGTAGGCGATACCCTTCCCGCGACCACATTGATGGAGTATTCCGAAGTGGAAGGCGAAGGCTGCAGCATTGGTCCCAACCCCGTGGATGTTGCAAAGGCTACAGCTGGCAAGACGATCGCTCTGTTTGCCCTTCCCGGCGCCTTTACACCTACCTGCTCTGCGAAACACGTTCCAGGCTATGTGGAAAGCGCAGAAGCCTTCAAGGCTGCGGGTGTGGATGAGATCTGGTGTGTCAGTGTGAATGACGCCTTCGTGATGGGCGCTTGGGCGCGCGACCAGAAGACCGGCACCAAGGTCCGTATGCTGGGTGATGGCGATGCAACCTTCACCAAAGCCACCGGCCTCACCCTGGATCTGACAGGCAAGGGTCTCGGCTTGCGTAGCAACCGCTACTCCATGCTGGTCAAGGATGGAAAGGTGGCTACCTTGAACGTGGAAGCTGCTGGCAAATTCGAAGTGAGCGACGCCGGCACCTTGTTGGCCCAAGCGAAGGCCTGATGACTTGACGCAGGGCCTAGAGCTCTGCCTTTAAATAGTGCGCCCCCGCTATCGGGTTGAAATAGTAGGGGGGCACTTCTTCAAAGCCCAGCTCCGCATACAAAGCTCGGGCAGTTTCCATATCATCCAAGGTATCCAACAAGATGCAATCGTAGCCTCTGGCGCGGGCAGCATCCATGATGGTCTCTGCGAGCAGGCGCCCGATTCCCAAACCGCGATGGCCCGGCTTCACAAACAGCCGCTTCATTTCGGCGGCGTTGGGGTAGTCCGCAGTGTCAAGTGGTCTGAGAGCACAGCACCCAGCCCAAGCATCATCCACCTCAGCCAGAAGCAATGCGCCCCTTGACGCGTCGTAGTCTCCGGGAAGGCCGCTCAATTCTGCTGAAAAATTCTGGAAACACAGATCCACCCCCAATTGGCTGGCGTATTCCTGGAAAAGCTCGCGCACTGCATCGAAATCGGCAGCGGTTTCAGCGAAACGAATTTTGGGAACGGGGAGAGGTGCGGACATGGGGGATGAACAGGACGCTGAAAATCTGCGCTAGGCGCACAGCATCACTTTATCACCGCCAAAAACCACCAGCGCAACCTGCCTGATGGCGAAGAGCCCCTCATTGCTTGCCCGAGCGGAACGACTCACGTTTCCTGGAGCAATTTCTCAATCAAACGGTGCAATTCTGCGAAGTCCGGCTGGCCGACATAGCGCTTTACGATCTCTCCGCGCTTATCCACGAGGTAACTGGTGGGCGTTAAGGTGACCTCGCCCCAAGACTTTGCGACAGCGCCGGTGTTGTCAATCGCCACATCGAACGGCAATTTGCGTGTCTGCGCGAAGTTGACCACGTAGCTGGGCGGATCGTAAGCCATGGCCACCGCAATCATGTTGTAGCCCTTGCCCTTGTACTTCTCATAGGTCTCTACCATGTGCGGCATCTCGGCCACACAAGTTGTACAGCTCGTCGCCCAGAAATTCACCAGGGTGACACGCCCGCGCAGGTCTTTGGTCTGCAACTGGCTACCATCGAGCAGAACGAAGGTGGACGCAGGTGCATCGTGTTTGCTGGTGGTCAAAAAAGCGGCTGCGCCTACGACGCAAGCCGCTACGATGCTACCCAACACCCAATGTTTTTTCATACGCAGGAAGTTCTCATGGATCGTCGCCAGTTTAATTCTTTCTCACTCGGTGCAGTCGGCTTGTGGGCCACCTTGGCACACCAACACGCCTATGCGTTGACATTGGCAGAACTGACCAACGCCGATGCCACCAAGGGACTGAAGGCCGCGCTCGACAAAGGCGCTTCCGCAGCCATTTCTCAGCTTGGAGTGTTGGATGGATTCCTCGGAAACGAAAAAGTTCGCATCAACCTGCCTTCGTATCTGGAAGATGCTGCCAAGCTCTTGCGTACCTTCGGACAGGGCGCTCGCGTGGACGAGCTGATTACTTCCATGAACCGTGGCGCAGAAGCGGCCGTCCCGATGGCCAAAGATGTGTTGACCAAAGCCGTACAAGGCATGACCGTTCAAGATGCCAAAGGCATTCTGGGCGGCGGGGACACCGCCGTCAGCCAGTTCTTCGCTGAAAAGACGCGAGCTCCCTTGGCAGTTAAGTTCCTGCCCATCGTGACTCAGGCAACCGCCAAGGTCGGTATGGCGGACAAATACAACCAACTGGCAGGCAAAGCGTCCGAACTCGGATTGATGAAAAAGGAAGATGCCAATATCCAGCAGTATGTGACGGCCAAAACACTGGATGGTCTGTATTTCATGATTTCCGAGGAAGAAAAGAAGATCCGTCAGAACCCGGTCGCCTACGGCAGCAGCATCTTGACCAAAGTGTTCGGCGCGTTGAAATGACGGGGTGGTCCGCGGTGTGTCTGCGCATGGGGGGGCTGCTCACGCTGGCGGCTTTGCAAGCATGTACGCCGGCGTTGAATTGGCGTCAGGTCCAACTGCAGGACTTGAAGGCGCGCCTTCCTTGCAAGGCCGACACAGCGACCCGTCCGGTCCCCCTGGCCGCCACGCCACTTGATTTGCAGATGATGGGTTGCGAGGCGGATGGGGCCCTATTCGCCATCAGCCATGTACGCGCTCAGGACACCGAGGCAGCCACCCAAGTAGTGCAGCAATGGAGAGCATTTGCACTGCAGGCGCTGCGCACGGAGGCTTCTCAACCCGCATCGTGGCAAGCACCAGCGTGGGCCACGCAAGCCGTATCGCTGCGTGCAGATGGCCAAAATCCGAAAGGACAGCCCGTGCAAGCCCGCCTGACATGGATACGCCGTGGCGCAGATGTCTATCACCTCGCGGTGTATGCAGAGACGCTGACGGAGTCCATTACGCAACCCTTTCTTGAAGACCTGCAAACCCCATGAATCTTCTAACTCGCCAGCGCGCCATTGCCGTGTTCGTCGCGTTTGCGCTGGCGTACTTCTTGTCGGCTTTGATCCGCGCCATCACTGCCACCATTGCACCTACCCTGGTAGCTGAATTCCAACTCCGCTCGGCAGACCTCGGTCTGCTCGCAGGCGGTTACTTTCTGGGCTTTGCCGCCATACAACTCCCCTTGGGGCGATGGCTCGACCGCCATGGCCCGCGCAAAGTCGAACTCGCCTTTCTGGGCGCGGCTCTCGCAGGTTGCATAGCCTTTGCAAAGGCAGACGGATTCCAGGGTCTGTTGCTCGCGCGCATCTTGTGTGGTGTGGGCGTGTGTGCCTGCCTGATGGCACCGCTGACCGGTTACCGCCGCTGGTATGCCCCGGAGCAGCTCATGCGCGCGAACTCATGGATGTTGATGGTCGGCGCTTTCGGCATGGTTGCCTCAACTCTGCCGGTTCAGTGGCTGTTACCCGCCATCGGATGGCGAGGCATCTTTCTGCTGCTCGCAGCTTTGGTTGCCATCAGCATGGCCGTGATTGCCTGGCAGGTACCGGCCTGGACAGGACAGAGAGATAGCGAAGCACCCAGTGCCAAGACCAACACCGGGTACAGCGAAGTGTGGCGCAACCCCTATTTCAGAGCCCTGGCTCCATTGGGATTCTTCAACTACGGCGGCCTCGTCGCCATGCAAACCCTGTGGGCCGGCCCCTGGATGACCAAGGTGGCTGGCTACACCGCGGCCGAGGCAGCCACGGGACTCTTCTGGCTCAATGTGGCCATGTTGCTTGCGTACTGGGTGTGGGGCATGGCCAACCCTTGGCTCGCCCGCAAAGGATATGCAGCCGAAATCCTGATTCGCCGGTGGACGCCCTTGACCTTTGCCCTCCTTGCTATATTAATCATAGCTACTCCCGCATATCCGGTGGGTGCCGCTGTCATATTTACTTTGTATTGTGTGGCTACGACAGTCGTGGCACTGGCGCAGCCTGCCGTGGGCATGGCCTTCCGCTCCGAGCTGGCCGGTCGCGCCCTGTCGGCTTACAACCTCGTGATCTTCGCCGGTGTTTTTGCCGTGCAATGGGGAATAGGCCTGTTGCTCGATGCGTTCAAGGTGGCGGGCCTTGCAGAGCCGGCTGCGTACCAATCGGCTTTCGGTGTTTATGGCCTTGCATGCGTGCTTGCTTATCTGGTGGCATGCCGGGCAAAGGCGCCATAATCAAAGCCCACTCTGACTTTGTATGAACACAGGCATCCTCATCATCGCCCATGCACCTCTGGCCAGCGCGTTGCGGGCCTGCGTGTTGCACGTCTATCCGGACGCCGGAGATGGCGTAGTCGCCCTCGATGTGCCCCCGAGTGAGAATCCTGAAATCACGCGGGCGGCCGCCAAAGCCTTGCTCAGCCGCTTCGACACCCCTCAAGCCCTGGTGCTGACCGATGTGTTCGGTGCCACCCCCTGCAACGTGGCGCAGAAAGTCGTGGACGGGCATATGTCCAAGCTTGTGGCGGGCGTGAACCTGCCCATGCTGTTGCGCACCGTGAACTACCGGAACGAAGCTCTGGACGTGCTCGTCACCCGGGCGCTCGCCGGAGGGACCCAGAGCATCATGCAAGTCGCCGTGACGGCACCCCAGAACCAACATCGCAAAACCCATGATCAGCACCAACACGACCATAGTCAATAAACTGGGCCTGCACGCACGCGCTTCCGCCAAATTCACCAAGTTGGCCGGCAGCTTCCCCTGCGAAGTCTGGATGTCCCGTGGCGAACGCCGCGTGAATGCCAAGAGCATCATGGGCGTCATGATGCTGGCAGCCGGCATCGGCTCCGAGATCACGCTGGAGACCCACGGTGAGCGCGAACAGGAAGCCATGGACGCGCTGCTTGCACTCATCAACGACAAGTTCGGAGAAGGCGAATGACTTCCACAGGCGGTGCAGGGCCGTCCCAAGCCGCTTGCGCCCCCTTGGGGGGCAGCGAACCACGCGTAGCGGGGAGCGTGGGGGCATGACATTCTCTATCCACGGTCTGGCCGTCTCGCGCGGCATTGCCATCGGCCGTGCCGTGCTTGTGGCGTCCAGTCGCGTGGATGTGGCGCACTACTTCATCCAACCTGAAGAGGTCGAGGCCGAGATTGCCCGCGTCCGTGCCGGGCGCGACGCCGTGGTTGAAGAAATCGCTCGCCTGCAGGCCAGCATCAGTCGCATGGGCCCCAAAGAGGCACCTACCGAATTGGCGGCCTTGCTCGACGTGCACCTGATGCTGCTGCAGGATGAAGAGCTGGTCGGCGGCGTCAAGCACTGGATTACCGAGCGCCTGTACAACGCCGAATGGGCGCTGACCACCCAGCTTGAGATCGTGGCCCGCCATTTCGACGAGATGGAAGATGCCTACCTGCGCGAACGCAAGGCGGACATGGAGCAAATCTGTGAACGCGTGCTGCGAGCCATGAAGGGCGCACAGTCTCCGGTCGTACAACCCACCCAACGCGGTGGCCGCAAGGGCTCTCAGCAGGACCTGTTGCTGGACGACACGGTGGATGTGCCGTTGGTGCTCATTGCGCATGACCTGTCCCCGGCCGACATGCTGCAGTTCAAGCAAAGTGTGTTTGCCGGCTTCATCACCGACGTGGGCGGCAAAACTTCGCACACCGCCATCGTGGCACGCAGCATGGACATTCCCGCCGTGGTGGGGGCTCGCACCTGCAGCCAATTGGTGCGGCAGGACGATTGGGTCATCATCGATGGCGACGCCGGCGTGGTCATCGTGGACCCGTCCCCCATCATCCTGGCCGAATATGGCTTTAAGCAGCGTCAAGGCGAATTGGAGCGTGGGCGCTTGCAGCGTTTGCTGCACACCCCGGCTGTCACCATGGATGAAGAAAAGATCCAGTTGCTGGCCAATATTGAAATGCCGGAGGACGCCCAACACGCCCTCAAAGCCGGCGCGCTGGGTGTGGGCCTGTTCCGCAGCGAGTTCCTGTTCATGGGGCGCCACGGCAAATTGCCGGATGAAGAAGAGCAGTACCAGGCCTACAAAAAAGCGGTCGAAGGCATGCAAGGCCTGCCGGTCACCATCCGCACCGTGGACGTAGGTGCCGACAAGCCGCTGGACGAATCGGTGCGCGACGACGCCCACCTGAACCCCGCGTTGGGCTTGCGGGCCATCCGCTGGAGCCTGGCAGACCCTGCCATGTTCCTCACCCAGCTCCGTGCCATTTTGCGGGCGGCGGCCCACGGCAAAGTGCGTTTGCTCATACCCATGCTCGCGCATGCCAGCGAAATCCGGCAGACGCTGGCGCATGTGGATCAAGCACGCGCGCAACTTGACCGTCGCGGTCTGGCCTACGGCCCCGTGCAATTGGGTGCCATGATCGAGATTCCGGCCGCTGCGCTGAGTCTGCAGCTGTTCTTGAAGTATTTCGACTTTCTCTCCATCGGCACCAACGACTTGATCCAGTACACGCTGGCGATTGACCGGGCCGATGAGTCGGTAGCCCATTTGTATGACCCTTTGCATCCGGCCGTGCTGCGTCTGGTAGCCGACACCATTGCTGAATGCCGTGCCCAGGGCAAGGACGTAAGCGTGTGCGGTGAGATGGCCGGGGACGTGACCCTGACCCGCTTGCTATTGGGTCTGGGGCTGCGCAGCTTCTCCATGCACCCCGCACAGATTCTGGCCGTCAAGCAAGAAATCCTGCGCTCGGACACCAGCAAACTGGCGGCGTGGGCCCAGCGGGTCCGAACGGCGGAAGACCCCGCCCTGGAGTTGGCGGGCGGCTACGTGTGAGTGCAGTGCGCTGCGCTATGTTTTTTATAGCTGCTCGCGCATATTCCATGGGCGCTAGCGCCACATTTCATTGAATTATGGTTTGGCGCGTGAACCCAAAATAGCTGCCCCCACGATCATGGCGGCAGCCAACGCCACACTGGCGCTAGGCCACTCGCCTCGTATCCAGAGCAGACCCAGGGTGGACAGCAACGGTGTCAAAAATGACAACACGCCGATGGTGCGTGCATCCCCGCGTTTGAGCGCCGCATCCCAGAGGTAAAACGCGCCGCCCAAAGGGCCCAGGCCTAACGCCGCCAGAAGCTGCCAATCGTGTGTACTTAGCGTGACGGATGGCTCCAGGAGCATGTGGCACAGCAGCGAGAGCAGCCCCGACACCAGCCCGAACAAGCCAATGGCCGCATTCGGGAAGGGTGGCACCCGCCGCGTCATCAGTGAATAACTTGCCCAGACGAATGCAGAGGCCATGGCCGGCAGGTAACCCCAGGCCCATCCGCCCATGTCACTGCCCGCATGACGGCCGCCCAGAATGGCCAATGCCGCACCTGCAAAGCCCAGCAAGGCTGCGGCTACGTGCAGCGCACGCAGACGCATACCGGGCAGAAACAGCGGGGCCATCAACACAATGCCCAGCGGCCACAGGTAGTTCACCAGGTTGGCTTGCACCGGTGGCGCATGGCGCAGGGCGATAAACAGCAAAAAGTGAAATCCGAACAGCCCGTACACCCCCAGTGCCAAGGTGGTGGCGGGCACCTTCCATTCGCTTACCCGCCCGCGCGATAGCACCAGGCCGATCACGCTGCCGATGACCAAGCCCACTCCAGTGAGCAGAAATGGCGGCACGTGGCCCAGAGAAACCCCCAAGGGGGCCAGGCTGCCCCAGAGGGCGATAGCGGCAAGCGCGAGAAGAGAGGCGTTCATTCGCTGAAGCTTAGCCGCACCGCATTCTCAATCCGGGGTATGCGGTTCAGGCCAGTCGCTGGTCGGTGGAAGGGCGCTTCCACAGGTTGATGCCGCCGTCCACCGCGTGGCCATCAATCGCAGCCAACTCTTCCGCGCTGAAATTCAGATTGCCCATGGCGCCCACCAGGTCCACGATCTGCTCGGGCTTGCTGGCGCCTATCAGCGCGGAGGTGACGCGTGCATCGCGCAACACCCACGCAGTGGCCATCTGGGCCAGGCTCTGGCCGCGGGCTTGGGCGATCTCGTTGAGGGCGCGCACATGCTTGAGGTTTTGCTCACTCAAATGGTCCTGCTTGAAGGAGCCACCACCCGGGCGGTTGATGCGCGCGTCTGCAGGCACACCGTTGAGGTACTTGTTGGTCAGCAGGCCCTGTGCCAGCGCGCTGAAGGCGATGCAGCCCATGCCGGTTTCATCCAGCGCGTCCAGCAGGTCTTCCTCGATCCAGCGGTTCATCAGGCTGTACGACGGTTGGTGAATCAGCATGGGCACGCCCATGCTCTTCAAGATGGCTGCCGCTTCGCGGGTTTTGGCGCCGGAGTAGCTGCTGATGCCGGCGTAGAGGGCCTTGCCCTGTTGCACAGCGGTGGCCAGCGCGCCCATGGTTTCTTCCAGCGGGGTGTCCGGGTCAAAACGGTGGCTGTAGAAGATATCCACGTACTCCAGGCCCATGCGCTTCAAGCTCTGGTCCAGGCTGGCCAGCACGTATTTGCGCGAGCCACCGCCCTGTCCATAAGGGCCGGGCCACATGTCGTAACCGGCCTTGCTGGAGATGATCAGCTCGTCACGGTAGGGCATGAAATCGCGGCGAAGGTGTTCGCCAAAATTGGTTTCAGCGCTGCCATACGGGGGGCCGTAGTTGTTGGCCAGATCGAAGTGGGTGATGCCCAAATCGAAGGCGGTACGCAGCATGTCGCGCTGAGTCTGGAACGGTGTGGCATCACCGAAGTTGTGCCACAGGCCCAGCGACACCGCTGGAAGTTTGAGGCCGCTTTTGCCGCAAGTGCGGTAGGGAACACGTCCGTCGTATCGGTCAGAGGCTGCGTGGTACATGGTGTGTTGGATGGGTGAAAGTGACAACTGAGGATCGCTATTGTTGTTCATTTTTTATGCGCTTAAATTCAGAAGCGGAATGCCCCGATTTCTGTCGATGTCACGGGAGTTGGAGTCGGTCTCCCTGCATACTCCACGCCATGAACTTGAACGAATCAGACATGAAGACCCAGGAGCCCCGTCTCTGGATCAGCGACGGCTGGACGGCCCGCGTGGTGAAAAACGAAGACGACGATGGATGGGCGGTCGCGATGACGGCCGACGGTGCCTCGGAGCCCGCGCTGGTCGGCCCCTGGACAATGGGGCGCGACAAAAAGAACCCCAAGCCGCTGGACCAGAGTGCCTTTTTGACCTTGGTGAAAACGGCGCGTGAATTCGTGCGCCGCAGCGAACAGCAGTTGCACGCCACCCTGCATCAGAGTCTGGAAGTGGCAGCCGGTGAAGGGCGCGTAAGGGTCTATCTAGACATCGAACCCGATGACGAAAACCCCAGCGCCACACTGACTGCCCGTGACGAAGGTGACGATCTGTTGGCGCAGGTCAAAGTGTCCCCTGCCTTCAAGCTGAGCCGCGCCAGCGCAGTGGCCTGGGTGGAGAGTGGCTACGCCAAGCCTTGAAGCAAAAATAGCTGCTGGCGCACAGTGCGTGTGCGCGAGCAGCTATTGAATTGGTAGCGCTTTGGGGTTCAGACCGCAGGTGCACTTGTGAACGATCAGTTGATTTTGAGAAAATAGCCCTCGATTTGGATAAAAAAATCAGAAGTTAATGAGAACATATCCAGAAGTTAATGATTCTGGATTGAAACACGGCCTCCGAATCGCTAGACTGGCTATATGCCCGTTCGCAAAATTCCCAAAAACCACCTCTTCGTCACAGGAGGTTACTCCAGCCGCAAAAATATGGAGATGGATGCGTTCGAGTCCTTGTTGGAGAAAGACTACCTTCTGCTTCTGGACTTTGACGACACAGTGGAGTCATTTGAGGTGCAGCCGGTTCATATTCCGGTGAAGGGCGTACCGCGTGGCTATGTGCCGGACATACTTGTGAAATACAGGCCAGATCCCGAAACGGGTGAATGTCAGCGCCCCTTATTGGCAGAAGTGAAGCACAGTGACTTCCTCAACAAGCATTCCGTCAAATACGCACCCAAGTTCGCCGCTGCCGTGCTTTTCGCGGAGAACCTGGGATGGGAATTTCGTACGGTCGATGAATCGGATATCCGTGTACCAAGGTTGAAGAACATCAAGTTTCTGAGGGAGTACCGCAATGTCAACCTGTCTGCGGATGACTGCGACCGAGTAAATCAGGTCATAGAAATCCAAGGCGGTAACTCTTCATCTGACCGTGTACTTTCAGTACTGGCGCCAACGGATGATGCCCGACTGTATTGGCTGCCTGTAATCTGGGCCATGGTTCAACAAAAAAAGCTCCTTACGGACTTGAATATTCCGTTTGCCAGTGACGTCGCACTTCGTTCCAATGGGAGCGTTTCTTGAGCAATAAAGCCACTCCAACTCAGTACTGGATCAGCAAAGGCGCTACGGTGACCAATGCTGGCCGCGAATATGTCATCTTGAACCTTGCCGACATCAATTTAGTCCTCGCCAGAGATGTTGAGACCGGCAACAAAGTACTACTCAGAATTGGCGATCTAGGACCGCCAACGCAAGTGCCTGCAAAACCCGGTGCAGTGACTACAGAAATGGATTTACTGCAGGCCACCGAGTTTGACTGGGCTGTTGCCAAAAAGAGGCGAGAGTGGATTGAGCCTTTGCTCCTCAATCACTATCAGCGCTCTAACGCGGTGTACGACAGGATTGCGGAAGAGGCAGGGGTCAGTAGAGCGACTGTGTACCGATGGGTCACGGCTTACCGGTCCACAGGCATGCTTTCGTCATTGTTGCCTATGTACCGCAATCGCGGGGGTAAATCAAAGTCACGGATCGCGCCAGAGGTTGAGGCCATCATCTCAAAGACACTGAAGGACTTCCACGACACAGACCAACACCGATCCATTGCCGCCACAATCAAAGAGATCCGCAGGCTGTGCTCCAACGCAGAACTAAAGTTGCCCGCGATCAACACCATTCGCGCAAGGATTAGCCAAACCAACGGACCAGAGAGAACTTTGGCACGCTATGGTGCAGCGGTAGCCCACGCCAAGCACCAGCCGATCAAAGGTGTGATACCGGACGCGGAATGGCCATTGAGCATCGTGGAGGTTGACCACACCCAGCTGCCGGTCATGATCGTCGACGATAAGCATCGAAAGTCCATCAAGCGTGCTTGGATAACATTAGCTATCGATGTCTTCAGTCGTGTGTGCCTTGGCATGTTCCTTTCGCTGGAAGCTCCCTCCGCCATGTCAGCGGGAATGTGTATTACCCACGCGATCCTGCCTAAAGAAGCATGGCTCAGGCGCAAAGGGATAAGCAGCATCGAGTGGCCCATGTGGGGTTTGATGGGCGTCCTGCATATGGATAACGCCCGCGAGTTTAGGGGGCACATGTTTAAGGCGGCATGCCGTGTCTATGACATCGACATCCACCTGCGCCCGGTCAAGAAACCTCGCTATGGAGCGCACATTGAGCGTTTGATGGGCACCGTCTCGGAAGGGCTCAAAACCGTGAAAGGGGCGACGTTTTCGGGACCAGACGAACTCTACGAATACGACCCTGAGGGCAATGCCTGCATGACAATGGGCGAGATCGAGAAGTGGCTTGTGCTGTTTTTTGCGAGGTACCACTTGGAGGACCACGGCGGCATTGGTATGCCTCCGTTAGTCAAGTGGCGACAAGGGTTGCTGGGAACCAAAGACAAACCTGGTCGTGGCTTGCCCGCTAGGCGCACGGATGAAGAACTGTTGCGTATCAACTTCACACCCTTCATCGAACGGACTATTCAGGCCTATGGCGTTGTCATCGATGACGTCCATTACTACCACGACATCTTGCGAGCCTGGATGGGCGTCATGGATCCGGAGTTTCCGAAGCACAAGCGCAAATTCAAATTTCATAGAGATCCGCGCGATATCAGCCAACTCTACTTCTACGACGAGATATCCAAGCGCTATGTGGCCATTCCTTACAGGGACAGTAGTCTGCCGCCAGTGAGTATTTGGGAACTGCGCAGTGCTCAGGGTCTCGCCGAGGAGCGAGGTATCTCCAAAGAAAATGAGAAGGCGGTTTTCGCCATCATCAATGAGCAACGCGCGCTCGAAGAGGAAGCTGCGGGCAAAACCAAGGTTGCCCGCCGCGAAGCGCAACGACGCGTAGAGCATGAGAAGACCAGAACTGAGAAGAAAAAGACCATGCCCAATGTCGCAGCTCCAGTTAAGTCTTCAGCGCCACCACCGGCGGTCCGGGGTTATAACCCCGATGATGTGCAAGCATTGGACGACGAATGACCAATTCATCCCAAGCCTATCCGCACCTCAACGACGCTGCCAGGGCATTGATTGACGCTTCGGATGCCGTACGCATCAAGTCGATTCAATCCGGAACTTGGTTGGGATACGCCAGAGCCAAAGAAATACTGGCGCGACTGGAAGAGCTATTGGAATACCCGCGTATTACGCGCATGCCCAATATGTTGCTCGTAGCTCCCTCATTCAACGGCAAGACATCCATTCTGGAGCGTTTTCTGGAACTGCATCCGGTGGATCTGGATGCTGCTGCGGAGATCACGACTTGTCCGGTAGTGATGGTGGAGTCGCCGCCTAACCCGGACGTGTCCGCTTTTTACAGCCGAATCCTTGATGCGCTAATGGCGCTTTACAAGCCTACGAGTTCTCCCCAAGAGAAGAACACTCAAATCAAATTGCTGTTCCGTCAGATGGACGTCAAGATGCTCATCATTGACGAAATCCACCATCTCATCGCCGGCAGCCTTAACAAGCAGCGTGACTTCAGAAATGCCCTGAAAAGTCTCGGCAATGAAACCAAGGTGGTTATCGTGGCGGCGGGTATTGAGGATGCTTACAACGCATTCAATACAGATCCGCAAATGTCCAGCCGGTTTACTCCTGAAGTACTTCCGTTGTGGAAGGCCGATCTAAACTTTGGAACCTTGCTAGCCACTTTGGAGAAGCGAGCGCCGCTTAAGAAAGCCTCCGATCTCAAGTCCCCCGAGAAAATGCAAGCGATCCATGACCGCAGCGAAGGTACCTTGGGCGATATGTGTGATCTCTTCAAGGCTTTGGCGATTGATGCCATCAAGACAGGCGCAGAAGAGATCACTCTCAAACAGATCAATTCGCTGCGCTGGATGCCTCCTTCCAAACGCAAAGAACATCAGCGGTTCTAGCGTGTATGCGAGGCCTGACATCACCGTTATGGCCGATACGCTACAAACCGCTCCCAGACGAGCTTCTTTCCTCATGGCTTGTGCGTCTGGCCAGGGGCCACGGACTACGTGTGCAAACGTTTTGTAATCTGATTTTTGGAAACCAGTTACAGGTCTGGAATCGGGATATTGATCGCTTGGGCCCGAACTGGATTGTTGATGTTTTGGCAGAGCGGACTGGAACACCCATTGAGGTAGCCCGCGCGACTACGTTGCGAAGTTATGAGGGGCGCCTGTACCCGGTGTTTCGTTCATCGGGTGCTCTCCAATGGATCACTACACTGCAACTGTTTCATAGGACACGGCAGGGCTTCGGCATGCAGTACTGTCCACAATGCCTGTTGGAAGATCAGATTCCGTATTTCCGCAAAGAATGGCGCGTGGCGTTTGTGACTACCTGCTACCGTCATCAGTGCATGTTGCGTGACAGATGTGTGGCATGTGGAGCCGGCGTGGCCTTTCACCGGGGGGATATGGGCAATTTGCAAGGCCACCATCGGGAGTCGATTGCCGACTGCTTTGCGTGCGGGGAAAGTTTGGCCGGTGGCTTAGTGGATCCCATTGAGCCTTACGTACCCGCAGTAATGAACTGGTTGTCAGGAATTTATGCTTCAGTAATGTCCAGCGACCTGAGCGCAACAGATTTGAACAATCTCAAAGTGATGCGACAACTGGCACTTTTGTTTCTGTCACGGTATTCAACAGTGAAGCTTCACGACCATGTCTGCGGTGAGCTTGGCTTGCAGCCAGTAGCACTGGCATACGGAAAACTTGGGTTTGAATCACGGCTACTAGTGGAGCGGCACCATGTCATTCAACTGATCGGTTGGATGATGATGGATTTGGAGCCTCGGCTGCGCAGTGCATGGCGGGCAAAAGCTGTGCGTTACAACCACATGCTCAAAGACTTTGACAAAGCACCGCAGTCCTATCTGGAGATTGTTGAGGGCTTTGCAGACTGGCGGGCTGAATGAAAAGAAACCCGCAACCTCCCAAAGAAGAGCCGAAACCACGGTGGAAATTCATATGCCTAGAGTCATTGGCGTTCTGCATTGGCACCCACCGAGCCTGTCAGAAATTTTGTGTTTGAGGCATACCATGTCACCAAGGAGCATGTATGCCGAGCAAGACAAGGAAGGCTGCAGCCGCACAGGCGCTGCCAACGATACCCAAAGAACTCATTGACCAGTTTGTCAATGGCCCCATGAGCGCAGAAGCGGTGAATGCCGCTTCCATGGCCTTCAAGAAGGCGCTGATTGCACGAGCCCTGGGCGCCGAACTCACCCATCACCTGGGCTACGCCCCTGGAGCAAACAAGCCTACTGATGCCAGCAACCACCGCAATGGTGCCACGGGCAAGACCGTCCTGACAGAGGACGGCCCCCTCCGCATCGAGGTTCCCCGCGACCGCGCTGGAAGTTTCGAGCCTTTACTCATCCCCAAGCACGAACGCCGCTTCACGGGCTTTGACGACAAGATCGTGGCCATGGCATGACGATGCGCGAGATTCAGGGCTTCCTGGCCGAGCAGTACGCCACTGAGGTCTCGCCGGAATTCATCAGCTCAGTCACAGATGCGGTGATGACCGAGGTGACAGCCTAGCAGGCACGCCCCCTGGAGCCCGTGTATCCGGTAGTCTTCTTTGACGCCTTGCGGGTGAAGATTCGAGAGGATGCGGTGGTGCGCAACAAGGCCATTTACCTGGCCCTGGGTGTGCAGAGCGACGGAACGCGTGACATTCTGGGTCTGTGGATCGAGAACACCGAAGGTGCCAAGTTCTGGATGAAGGTGTTCAACGACCTCAAAACGCGGGGTGTGAATGACATTCTGATTGCCGTCACTGACGGACTCAAGGGGATGCAGGAGGCACTGGGTGCAGTGTTCTCGGCCACCACGCTGCAAACCTGCATCGTCCACTTGATTCGCAACAGTCTGGACTATGCCAGTTGGAAGGACCGCAAGGCGCTAGCGGCGGCCATCAAGCCCATTTACACAGCGGCCAGTGCAGAGGCAGCCCTGGCGGAATTGGTTGCGTTTGAGACGGGTCCATGGGGTGCCAAGTTTCCCACTGTAGCGGCAGCCTGGAGATGCAACTGGGACAAGGTGATTCCGTTCTTCGCCTTCCCGGCACACATCCGGCGGGTGATCTACACCACCAATGCCATTGAGAGTGTCAATGCCAGGCTTCGCAAGATCATCAAGACACGGGGGCACTTCCCTTCGGACGATGCTGCTTCAAAGTTGATTTGGCTGGCCCTGAGAAACATCACCACCGATTGGGGGCGTGCCAGCAGAGACTGGAAAGAGGCGATGAACCAGTTCGCAATCCTCTACGAAGATCGCTTCACCAACAAAGTCAATTAAGATGAAATCCGCTTGCCCAATACCGTGGGTAAGCAATCCCGCCTCACACACAGAAATTCAGACACTCCCCACCCACCTTTTTCCGTTCTTTTACACGACACACAAGAATTTATTCATGAATTCCGCATTAATTTGCTCTAAATTGTCCTTCAATATACAAAAGCCTCACTTTTGACTCTTCACCTATCAGTTCTATCTCTAGAATAAATTTTGCTTCGTAAATCAATGGCGAAATTTCTGTTCAATCCATTAACAAATTCACCCGAATGGGGGATGGTTTGAAGGGTGTTATTGCGAAAAAATCACTGTTGGTGAGGCCATTTCACTACGAAATGGCTTTGAAAATGACTTACAGGGGGGGTCATTGAGCGCAATGCGATGTCACTCTATCGGGCTGGCAGAGTATCCAGAGCCGTTTCTCCATATGCAAGATCGGTCGAGACAGCAATTCACTTCGTTAATTCGACAATTCGTAGATTGCCCAAAATGAGTTCTGGGTTCTTCATTCCTGATTCGAATGCGCGCTTTTCAACAATGGTTGAGAAACGCTTTGATGTCCTCATTAAAAAACGTGTGTTGCACGGAATTGAAGTATTGCAATTGAGAAACTGGCTCGGCAACTTTCAGTCGGACGAAGCCAGATATCTTGCCGCTCAACTTCTTGATTCGCTGGTATATCGAAGTGACAAGATGCTGGAAAGCAGCTCAAACCATGTCCTTCAAATGATCCTGCCGAACGTGTTGTCCGACGCAGGGGTGTACAAAGCTAGCGATTTGCATACCTTCCTAGAACGAATTGGTAAAGGCGATGCAAGCCTTGGAATTCGATTTGTTGTTGTCGATGGTACCTTCACCAGGGAGCCTGGGAAAAGCGGTAGTACTGTACTTCGCACATTTGGTCGGGCAACCGGTGTGCCAGACTCCTTATTCATGCGCCCCGAAAACTTGAGTGGTTTGGGTAGGGACGTAAGGGCGTTGGTTTTTTTAGATGACTGCTTAGGAACCGGCACGCAGTTCATTAAATACAGTAAGGACTACAAGCTCAAGAATCAATGCGCAATTCGAAAGTTGATTTATGTTCCCTATGTTGCGCATGAAGACGGCATTCGGGCATTGCACAACAACTTCCCTGAACTAATAGTGAGGCCAGCAGAGACGCTAGGAGCGAATTCCGATTTCTTTGCCGCCGATCCTCAGAATCCATCGATTTGGGCGCGTGACAAAAAGAATTCCGTTGCTGACGTAAAAGCGTTTTACAAAAGGAT
This sequence comes from Curvibacter sp. Hmag1.1, assembly GCF_059769165.1. Taxonomy (NCBI): domain Bacteria; kingdom Pseudomonadati; phylum Pseudomonadota; class Betaproteobacteria; order Burkholderiales; family Comamonadaceae; genus Curvibacter; species Curvibacter sp. Hmag1.1. The sequence goes on along the minus strand of NZ_JBMBGX010000002.1, from coordinate 1,649,160 downwards.
TTTGAAGGATCGAGGTGTGAATCCTAATGAAAGTGAACTCTGCTTAAACCTTTCACTCGCCTTTTCCATGTCCGCGCCGAACAACACGCTCAAAATCTTTCATACCACTGAAGGGCAGTGGTCACGCCTGGTGATAAGGTAGCTAGCTTGATGACTTCCAGAAAAATTGCCGATGCATTTCTAAACAATCGGGCAGAGTTGCTCCCCGACGATGTCTGGGGGCGATATATTGTTCCGCCACTGTTCGGGCGAAAGGCGATTTTTGAAGAACGCAAAGCGCAGCGTATTCAGGGGGGCAGAGGATGTGGCAAGACTATGTTCATCCGGTATTTGTGCCATCCAACACGCTTCAGTCCAACCCGTCGCAATATTTCCAGCGTGGAATTTAGCTGGTTAGGACTGTATTGGCGTCCTGACACTCAGTTCTGCCGATTGATGAAGGAGATCTGGCTTGGGGATAGGGATGCCCAATTGGCCTTTATTCACTATGCTACTTTAGTGATATTAAATGAGGTGGCCTGTTGCATAGACAGCATTGCGAATGCTGATTTGGAGGGCGGTCCTTGTGATTTGCGGAATATGAAGTTGCCGCCAGCGGTGTGTGAATTCCTAGGTGGGAAAGTCGACACTATAGAAGGCTTAAAGGATTTTTCGGCCGTTGAAAGGGCCAAGCTTGAACTCTGGGTTCAGAACCCAAGTCTGGAACGGCCAATCATGCTGAGGTTCGAGTCGGTTCTCGAGCAAATCGCAAACAAACTAGCAACAGCGGATCTTCGACTGAAGAACATATTCTTTCGGATTTTCGTTGATGAGTTCGAGAATCTTGAGGAGCATCAACGACGCTTGGTATGCGATTATGTAAAGCACCCGACAAAGCGCTTCAGCGTGAGCTTTGCAATGAGGCAGCACGCGATTTCGCATTTTCTCACGAGTGGAAGCGAGCAGATAGTTGAAGACCATGACGTCAAGACCATCGATCTTGAAGGTGAGCTCAGCAAGAATGATGGACGCGACTTTCAGCTGGTCGCCGCTGAATTTTTGATCCTTGGGCTGATTCGAAGCGGGCACATCTCCGATGGGGGCGTAGTCACCCAAGAGCGGCTCATGGATGTAGCTTATTTGCCAGAAAGGAATCTGGATAGCTACCGTACAGCGGTGTTAGCCCGGGCCCGCGATGTATTGCCTGCCTTGACCTCTCGCGAAGTCGCAGCCGCTGTCATGACTGATAAGGCATTGTGCAACCGTCTAAAAGAAGCGGTCGATAAGGGACTACGTCTGCATGGCGAAAAGAACTTGAAGAATGACGATTTCTTCAATTCCAAAAGGCCTGAAGCGAGTATTGTTGCTGCTGCTGCTTTGAACAGACTTAAGCCAGGTCCAGCTGAAGTGCATCGGCAAATGAAATTGCTGGACGGCGAAGACGCGGCAAGCAGTTCGTTTCATGGATTGATAGACAACAACTTGCATGGTTGTTTGTTCTATCTCTATATCGGCTTGCCCCGTAGAGCCAACCTTCTTTATGCTGGTTTCGACCGTTTTTGCTCATTAGCATCGCCGAACCTGCGATTCTTCCAGGAGCTGTGTCATGTGGCATTCCTTCTCAATCAGGAGCAACAGGGCAGTGTTCAGAGCACAGCGTTATCTGTAGACGTCCCGGTAGAGCTCCAAGCAGAAGCCGCCGAACAGGTAAGTGAGACTTTCTTGAACGAGATTTTACGTCTTGGTCTGCAAGGAACGCAGCTCTTGGAGATCATGCGACGTCTAGGCCGGTTGTTTGAGGCGGCGCATCGCCGCCCGAGTCAAAGTGAGGTTGAAATTAATCATTTCTCGATCGACGAGTCCGATAGAGTTGGTCTGAGCAAAGAGTCCAAAGACCTGATTACGCAAGCGAAAATTTGGTCAGTTTTCTATGAAGAGCAAGACACCAAAAACAAAAGCAACTACGACTTGGTTCAAACAGACATCATTCCCAATCGAATCTTTTGCCCGTCCTTCGGAATAAGCTATCGAAAGAAGAAGAAACTGACCCTGACCGCGGCTCAAGTTAACACAATCATGACCGGCAGTGGGGAGCAGTTCGATGCCATTCTTCGAGACTACTCAGAGCGCTGGCGTGTTGGCGACGCCCCAGAGACGCCTACCACTCGCGACTTCTTCCAGTAGCCGTATATGCGCATCACCTTCCAAAAAGAATTGGACGAGGGAACAAAAGGACTTCGGACCACCTACGACATCGCATTTTTTGGGCAATGTATAGACGATCGCGGAAAACATTCAATTGACTTAACCAAGTCGGCTTCCAGATTCAGCCACCTGATCAACTACGTCCCTGAGGATTTTGTGCTTGTCAGTGGAGCTGATCGATTCAGAGCGGATGCCTCGAAGGCATTTTGTGCGAAGTTTCCCGGCACAAGCGTATTGCTTGATGCAACAACTCTTGACGTACCTGAGCTGCTACTTCTTTGTCGTCATTACTTTTCTGACAATGCCACCAAACACATTGGATTCATCTACGTTGAGCCAGAAGGCTACAAAAGCAAACTGAGTGCATCTTTCAGTCCTTTTCATCCTATTCCAGGTTTCACCCCTGAACTGAGTTCAACACGTGTTGGTCGTCTACTAGCATTCCTTGGTTTTGAACCAACCAGGCTACACCGTGTATTGTCGGCTGAAGAGGGATCAAATATTAAGGCATTCTCAGTTGCGTTCGGGGTTCCACCGTACAGGGCGAGTTGGGAAATGCGGGCAATGATGCCTAATGCTGACGTGTTGAATGAGCAAAATGCGGCTGAAGATGTGCACTATGTAGGCGCCAATAACCCTTTGGCGGCCTACCGCCTCATTGAGCAGACTTCGAAAACAGTTTCCGATAAATCGGAGCGCCTCATACTGGCTCCTCTGGGTACAAAGCCTGCATCGATTGGCGCAGTGCTATTTGCTGCTTTACATCCTAATGTGCGAATCATGTTTGATTTTCCGCTACGTGCAGCAGATCGGACCTTTGGAGTTGGCCGAATACACCACTATGGCGTGAGCCCAAATTGATGTTTTTTACAGGTGGGTCACCGTCTTCGTGAGCTGATCAATCATTTGAGGTGAAAGGTCCGTGCCTGTGCTATTCGTCAAAATCGACGTGAGCCCAGCGCGGTAGGCCTTATCGCCGGCGTGGCAAGGCGCTGGTTCGAGAACTTGCATAAAGGCTCGCCTGAGTCTTTGTGGCGACGCATTGGGCGCATCGCCTAATGCGGATCTCACGCAACGCCGTACTTTCCAGTGCTGGAGGCCTTCTTCAGAACTGCCGGTCGTGAATAAAAAAGCGGGCTGTACCGAGTGTTCGGTGTTGAGCTTACGTCTGAGGCGAAGGTAAGCCATCATCGTTGGCCTCAAGTGCCCCGGGAGGCGCAGGTGACGCGCCTGCTCACCATCGATTTCCGTCAGAACCTCATCACGTAACAATTTGACTTGATCGAGCTTCATGTTTGCGAGCTCGGACGTCGTTGCGCAGCACCAAAATGCCATGTTGGCGAGGAGTGCATCGCGCAGCTTTCTGTAGTCATGCGTCGTTTCGGTCGCAAGGAGTACGTTCTGAGCTTGGCGTATAAGGTCCAATAAGTTGTAGTTTGCTACCTCTCTTCCTTTTCCCGCGAGCTGCATGACGTTGTCTGGCTTCATGCTCCATTTCTCCCCATTCTTCGCCTTGCCAGTTAGCACCAACCAACGCAAGTATGCCTGGATAATTCGTCTGGTCTGATCGAGACTAGGGCCATTGAGTTTTGTATTCGGTTCGCGTTTTAACAGTCGCTTGCTTGCGACAAATTTCACAAACTCAGCAAGGTCCATATTTTGAAGTTCTGCGAAGCTGGTGACTCGCTTTCGGACGCACACCCACTCCGAGAATCGGTCGATCTCGACTGAATACGACCTTACCGTGTTCGGCTTAAGGTGGCGCTCCTGAATCCAAGATTGCGCGGATTGTTTGAGCAGAAAGTGGAAGCTAGATATGTCTTGCATTGTGTCAGATTATAAATATAATCTGACACAATGCGCAATCGATACTCTTCTGCTAAACAAGAGCTTGGTCAGTTTTTAACGCCTGCTCCCATTGCGAACTTGTTAGCGAGTTTGCTGCCGCCGGGCGGAGAAAGCATACTTGAGCTAGGTGCGGGTGCTGGAGCGTTGCTGGAGGCGGTGTCTAGTCGCATGCCACACCTGGATGTGACGGCGGTCGAGAAGGATGTGGCTCTTAAGAGAGAGTTGCGTGCAAGGGGGCTCGCCAGCCTGTTAATTGGGGGGGATGCAACGTCTCCAAAAACTATTCGGCGACTGGCGGAGCGGGCGCCCTTCGACTACATCGTTGGTAACCCTCCATACGCAATGGGAGTTTCCAGGAAGGCATCGATAAAGCTACTTGAGCAATATGGTTTGTATAACGCACAGCGCGGAGTGAGGCTGGATACTTACTTCCTTGCGCAGTCAATTTCTATGATGGCTACCACAGGGGCCGGCGCGTTCATTCTGCCCATGCCACTTTTCTCTGATGGGTCGTATGCGACATTTCGGCAAGCACTGCTGCAGCGTTTCTCGAACATTACCATTGTTGAACTTCCAATAGACACCTTTGGAAATGCGGAAGTATCGACTGCGATTTGCAGCTTCAGTGGCCTCGAAGGGAGGCGTAAGAGGGTCAAAGTCGCACGGGCAAATTCACAGGGGCAGATTGAGGACTCGATCGAAATCGCAATGCGGCAGGCCGTGGAAAGGATGGATTTCAGCTTCCACAAAGAACGGCTGCACTTGGATGCATTGATAGGTGATGCCACCCACAACCTGCGTGGACTAGGAGCGCAAGTTGTGCGGGGAAGCGCAACTTCTTCGGAACTGAAAGAGATCGGAATTCAATACTTGCACACATCGGATCTTCCAACTTCCGGAATTGGAGAGCTGGTGTACAACCGGAGCGCCGAAAACCGATACCAAAACGCAGGCGAGGGTGACATTGTTGTGCCGCGTGTAGGTACACGATGCCTATTTCGACAAGCCGTAGTGCTCAAGGGAGAGGTTCCCTTCACTGAGAGCGTGTTTCGCATTCGGGTTGACCCAAAGGTGCGCGACGCTGTCTTGAATAGTCTCGCGGGCCCGATAGGCCAGTCCTGGCGCCGCCTACATGCAAGGGGCGCGTGCGCAAAGCACATTACGGCGACGGATCTGTTTGATCTGCCGATCAGTATTTAGCGTCTTAGGCATCCGATAATTCAATAATTATGCAAATCAAATCCTCCCAACACGAAACTGGTACCAGAGACTAGTCCTGCAAGCCATAAACGTAACGCTCCTGCAGGCAAGTTACACCGTAAAGAGCTAGCTTCTTAAGGACAAGCTGCCGGACTCAACGAAAAAGTGCAGATGCGATCAGGTTCATCCCTCCAATGATGTTTGTCTATTCCTGGCGTGCAGGATAGGTCCTCAAGTAAGGCCTTTGCCCCTCCCTCTGTACACACCAAGACCACGACGCCTTTCTCTCCGCGCTGGAGAAGAAGTTTGTCAGTACCTAGCTGTGGCTTGAGAGTAGGGTTGTCTGCAAAGGCTTTATCGAGAAGCGCTTGGTCACTTTCAGATTTGCCAGTGGGGCTAAACAGAACTGCAGCATCTACGTGCGCCGTCAGTTTCGTGAGCGCAGAGGCTTTGTCAAACATGTGCTGAGGCTCTTGAGCACTCGAGCACGCCAGAAAGACTGTAGAAGTGGCTGCAACCAGCCAGTATTTCTTACTCATTGTTAGTTCCTCCAAAACACATACTTGCCTGTCGACACTGATCTCCCTGTGTCAAGGTTCCAGTCTTCCAAACCATCCACGAAAGACGTGTTCTTGCTGATCAGTGCGTTGTCGATGCCAGTCCATACATGAATAATGTTGGCAAGGGCCTGCTCGAATAGCTCCTCGTAACTCATCACCCACTCGGGAGTCTTGAGATGTTGCGTGTAGGCCTTGTTCAACTGTGAGAGATCCGGATACAGCAAACCTTCGTTGGCGGCTACATGCCTGGCGAATGGAAACAGCTTCGTAGTGGAGCCGACACTTTTTAGAATGGTGCAAAAACCTGCATGCCACCGGTCGGGCTTTGCTTGTGGGCCCCCATCTTTTTCTGGGTTGGAGTAAGTCGCATTGAGCATCTGGACCCACACCTTATTGATCGTCAGGTCCAGCATGAGTCCGTTATCCGGAGCACAGCAACTCGCGATTCCCGTATTCAGGTGCTTTGTGAGTCCGACGTCGCCTAAATCCAGCGTACTGAAGATGAGTGCATCTTGGTGCATCTCGCATAACCGGTGTGCGGACTTGTTCTGTTCATAGGGTCCCACAATGCCTTCGACGATGGGATGAATGGTCATATCGGCAGTCATGTGACACGCCACCCCAAGAAGCCAACTGGTTGCTTTTTGTCTTTCCACACCTTGCAGCTTCTGCACGGCATTGATACCAGATCGAAGCAAGGTAGCCGTGTTCTTGTAGTGCATCTGGTCCGCCCAGTACCCTTGCCCGGGCCCTCCCAAATAGGGATAGTCCGGACTCACGCATCCTAGTTCAGCAAATGGAAACCAAGTGCCAAGGGCGTAGAGGCTTTCTTTACTTAGCTTTCCTCTGGCAAGACTTTTTGCTTTGTTAACAGCAGTGATATGGGCATATGCACCGGGCATTTTTAACTTCTCCTTCTAGTTCTGAATCTCATGGGTCAATGGGTACAAAGTGAACTGAACTCCCGTAAGGCTGATCTCCGATCACGGAACCCACTGCAAAGTTGCCGGCTGCAGGTTTTGAATCGCCAGCGCTAACTCTCTCGACATGCAAAGCCCCCCGAGTTGCCACCGGCCATTCGGCTTCGAAGTTCTTTTCCTTCTTTGAACCGGATACTTCGTGTGGAACGCCTTTTCAGCTTTTCGCCCGTGCGAGGATTGCGGTACGTCGTACTGGGGCGAGTACGAGCCTGGAGGATTCCGAAGTTCCGGATCTCAATCCGGCGTCCTTTGACCAAAGCGTTCGCCATTTCATCGAAGATCAGACGTACAGCTAGCTCTGTGTCTTTCTTGTCGATTTCATTGAAGCGATTTGCAAGTTGGTTGATGAGATCTGAGCGATTCATCAGTTGTTCCAGTATAGATTTACGCTAGGTCAATGGGGCAATACAAGAGCTAGTCCAGTACAACCAGCTACTTTTGCTGGATGTACTGTCTGGCAGTTCAACTAGTTACCTGTGAACAAGTTCGTAAGATGGTTGGTGACTGCGGTCTGAGTTGCAGGGATACTGAGTACGCCACCATGGGTGGCAGAGTTACTTTCGTGATAGCTCAATGACACCTGCGACCCCTTGGACTGCATAGTGGTCAGCAGGGCTTGAGTGCTGGAAGGAAGCACCGTGGTGTCAGCAGATCCTTGAACAATCAAGGTGTTACCGGGCAACTTCACTTGGCCCGGCTCATTCATATTCAATACCCAAATGACGGCCGGCGTATTGATCGCAGAATTGATGACACCGGAATAGCCAGCTGGTGTTGCACCGCCACTTGCTGCGTATTGAGTGACATCATTGGTGATGGACGTGCTGAATTCAACTAGGCACTGCGTCGCTACCTTGTCGTCATAGACAGCCAGCATTCTTACGCCGAACACGCTATTTTTAGATACCGGTGTTGGCGTACTTTCGGTTCCCTTGACCAAGTACGCGGCGTAGAGATTGCTGATTCCCACCGCCTCGTAGCCTACCGAGTAGTTTGCAGGATTGGCCGAACTGGTTTGAATGCCTGCCCACATGGTGTTCAGCGACGATTTCAAGTTAGATGCCGGGGCAATGGCGATGGCGCCTTTGTAGCTCAAGCTTGACTCTCGTTTCTTGGCCAGTCCAGCGAATTGGGCACCTGCCAAGGCGGCATGCCCACCCTGGGAGTGACCCATCGTCGCCCACGCGCCAGAAAGCTGGGTCGTCAGTAGCTTCTTGGCGCCAACAGCTGCCAGTGCCATGGAGCGCCCGGCACTGCCAAGGTCAAGATAAGGGTGACCCGCCGTTACCCCCATGCTGGTGCTACCCAGTCCCTCGTAGTCCGGAGCAACGACCACAATACCTCTTGAAACCAGCAACGCCACGAGGTCCGCATATCCCCATGTGCCGGTGGCTTTCATGGTCACACTCGGCGCACAGTTTTGTCCAACACCTGCGGTACCGTGACCGAAGACCACCAGAGGCCAACCACCCTGCGGCATCGTAGTCTTCGGTGTAAACAACATCGCCGTGGCATTGATCTGCTTACCCAATGCGCTTGGCATTTTGTAAGCGAAGAGCCTGCCGGTCGCCACATTGGAGAGAGTCGCCGCCATGTTCAAGGGATTGACATCCGAGGATTCCAAGGCGATTGATCCGGCAGCGTCTTGTGCCGCCTTGATGGTTTCTTGGAGTTTTGTCAGACGTTGTTGTGCGGTCGTGCCGATTGGCAGATCCTTTTGCGCCTGTTGGAGTTGCGCAGCCAGTTGTCGTGCGGCTCCGTGGACAACGCTATTTCCGGAGGCGATATGGTCATCGTGAGGGTTGGTGTCCGATGGCAGCCCCAATTCTTCCAACACGCGTGTTCTGGCAACGACAGAGGAAACATTGTCTGTCTTTACCTTGCCCACAATCATGGTGGTGATGGGGGTCACGACGGATGGCTGCGCCGCTGATGTCGCCATGGTGTATGCCGACTTACCAGCCGCCAGCAAGGTAAGACCTCCGTCATCGGAGTCTTTGGCGGAATCGGAAATCTCCGCGATGACATTCAGCCCGCTGGTGTCTATGCTTCCCGTATCCAGTTTGTACTTGCCCCCACTATCCGTCGTTGCAGAGGGCTCACCTGTATCGCAAGCTCCGTTGGAGTTGACATCCAAGCAAACCTTAGCGCCCTCGATATAGCCATCGATCACTGTGCCGGATAGGGTGTTTGGAGTGGAACTGCCGCTGCCTCCACCTCCGCAAGCAGCTAGAAGAACAGCAGTAATTGTGGATAGAGCAATGGCATGAGGTTTCAGCTTGATAGTTCGCATGATGGTTAGTAGGTAGGGTTGAGAATTAGTGGGTTGGGTGGAGTCGTTATCAGGGTTCGAAAGAGCCGACGAAAGATGGTTTCAGTGGATGCTTTTTGCGTGGTGTGATGGGCAAATTGATCACAAGATTCGAGGACCCGATGAAGCCCTTTCGCATCACTGGGTCCGGAAGCGCTACCTTGCGCAAACTGATCTCATCGGAAACCGGCAGAGTTGCGTTCAAATGAAATTCACTATCTACAGGTGCATTCCAGTTTTGACTGGCTCGGAAGATCGCCGCTCTCACGTCTGCGGAGTCCAGTAGCTCTTTGTATGATCCATTGACCCGCACGTAGTCGCCATTTGGATCGATCGTTAAGAGTCCGAACTCCAGTTCCCATCGGACAATCCCGATTGCCACAAATGTGGGGCCTGATATGGTGAACGCTTTCAATCCTTTGGGAGTTAACGCGACCGTCATGATGGAACGCTGCAGACGTACCTCCAACGGCGCACGAAAGTACTTCTCCTTGATCTTCCTCAAGGGTCGACTGCGCTTGGATTTTCGGAAACCACCAGATGTACCGGAATGATTCAAGATACTCTTTGCATTGTTGACATCTATCATTTCAGCGCCCCAATATGTGCGTTCATTTCGGTTGGTACCGGCAGCTGAATGCACCTATGGACCTTCTGGACACTACGAGCAGGAATGCAAACGCAGCCTCCCACACAGGCACACCTCGACGTTGTGAAGCCAGTTGGAATCATCTCCGCCATAGGCCTGCCCAAATGCAAAAGGTCCACATCACTGTTGCGGGCTAGTCGATGCCTTAAGCGACGCTTCTTGCAGGGTATTGGTCACCAGTTCCAGAACGTCACCAATCCTTTGCAACTTCACCCCTTGATCCAAGGGAATGGTCGTTTTGAGTTCTTCTTCCAGCAGAAAGAACATCTCCGCGAGATCCAGCGAATCCATCTGCAAGGACTCAAAGCTGGTTTGCAAGTTGAGCTCTTCCACTGGCCTCCTCATTCGCTTGGCCAGCGTCTCGCAGATCAGCTTGGTAAGCTCGTCCGATGTGGGGGTAGGCGGTAAGGTCATTTCATTCATGGCTTTTGAAGACAAGTGAGACATTCGTTCCCCCAAAGGCAAAGCTGTTGGAGAGGCAAATGCCTTGTGGTGGTAGTGGTGTGGCCTGAAGTGGCGCCTTGAAGCGAATCAGCGAATCAAGCTTGCGAACCCCAGTGTTCGGCGGACATTTCTTGAGGCGCAGAGCATTGATGGAAAGAATCGCTTCCATCGCACCTGCAGCACCCATCAAATGTCCTGTCGCGCCCTTGGTGGAGCTCACCAATGCGTCCGATGTCTGAAACAAGGCATTCAGGGCTTCAATCTCTGATGTGTCACCAGCAAGCGTTCCGGTAGCGTGTGCGTTGACATAGGCCACCTGATGGGTTTTGACACCGGCTTGCTGGAGTGCGGCGTACATGGAGCGCAATTGCGGCTCCGCATGGGGGTGCGTCACACAATCAGGATCATTGACCTGGGCATATCCAATGCAATGCGCAAGGACCTGAGCTCCCCGCGCTTGCGCATGACTCCCGCTTTCCAACACCAAACACGCTGCGCCTTCGCCCAATACAAAGCCGTTGCGAAGCTGGTCAAAAGGACCATGCCAATCCATGTGAGGTTGGTTAGACACTGACTTTGCCAGTGCACCCAATGACTCCCATGCTTTGACGACACCTGGCACTATCAATGCTTCAGATCCTCCGACGATCGCCACGTCACACCGACCTTGGGCAATGGCTAGCATGGCTTCACCTATAGCCACTGCAGATGAAGCGCAGGCATTAGAGTAGGTCATGACCAGACAATCCAACCTTGCCCATGCGGCAATGCTCGCTGCACTGGCATGGTTCATGGCTTTGGGAATCGTCAAGGGCGATACCCTGCCGGAGAGGTCATGTTGCCCAAGGTACAAACGTTGATAGGCATCATCCAGGGTGGCTGCACCTCCGAAACCGGTACCCCACGCTAGCATGCCGACTTGGACCGGATCAAGCCCGGCTATCTGCATCGCCTGCTTTGCAGCGAACACGGACATTTGGGTAACCCGGTCTGCATCCTCAACCCGTCGGTCAAACATTCCTTCGGGAAGAGTTTGTGTGAGCTTTGCGGCCCAAAGATCAGTAGCGCCCGGGAGTTCACTCAGGCGGTGACGGGCCACAGCAGTTTTTCCTGCAAACACAGGTGCTAGATGTTGGACGCCCCATCCATAGGCGGACACAGCTCCCCAACCGGTAACAACGACTGAGCGATCTAACATGGTGCTCACTGAACTAGGCTGCCGCTGCGGGTGTATTTAACTGCGCTCGATGCTCTGCGCGCTTTGACGCTCCCTCCAGGTCCACGGGGGGGTTCATATCTGGATCCTGGGCTTTTCCTGCAGCATTGGCGCCGTGGATGTAGATGATCTGCATTTCGTCCGAGCCGGGCTTGACGCGCAGCGCGCGACCCACTTCGTCTTTGAACAAGCCTTCGCGGAGGTCTTTCATGACCAATGCGCTGTCCCCAAAGGGGGCGATCCAGTCCACGATCCAGCCACGCTCTCCACTGGTCCAGTCCTTGGGGTTCAGGCTGCGGGGATTGAGCACATAGCCTTCCTCCACCTCCTTGGACATACGGGCCCAGGCCACGTAAGCCACGGGCCGTCCGTCGCGCTTATACAAACGGCACTGCTTGTGCATCAAGGCCGGCACCACCCATTGGAAGATGCTGGCCATGGGCCAACCCTTGTGCAGTGGAGAGTGCGCCATGAGCCACACGATCTCCCCCAGCATGGTCATGTTGGTGGAGTCGGCCTGAACAGCAGGCGCAGCTGCGCCCGCGCTTGTCGCGGTGTTTTGAGACATGGGCACCCTTAAGCCACAGAGACCCAGGCCGAGTTCACGGCGGAACGCACGCTTCCCGGCAACTCAACCGCATTCACGCCATAGGCGGACTGACCGTCATTGGGCGTGAAGCCGTTCATTGCATTCACCAAGGTTTGCACCTTGTTGTAGGTCAGAAGCTCACCGTTCACTTCAAAACCATACACATAGCGCTGCGCGGTATCGGTTTGCGCACGCTTGATGGCGTCGTCGCTGTAGTACCAATCCTTGAAGGTCATGGTGTCTGTGGCACCCAACAAGCGCATGGTCAGGTCATTGCCGACCCGCTCGAACCAGAGAGATTCCTTGGTCACGCCGGATTCCAACTGGATCACGTCGGTTCCATTGATGTCGGCTTGCTCGCTACCGATGTAGGTGTCGTTGCCATCCCCAAAGCCGAAGCGGTAGGTATCAAACCCAGTGCTGGCTTGGTAGGTGTCATTGCCCGCATCACCCATGATGAAGTCATCCCTAGCTCCACCGTTGAGGATGTCGTCTCCCTTGCCGCCCGCCAGAACGTCATTGCCTTCATCGCCAAACAGGGAGTCGTTGCCAGCATCACCGACCACGATGTCGTTGCCTGTTCCACCGTAGACGGTGTCATTGCCCAGACCGCCGGAAAGCAAATCGTCATCCGCTTCACCGTAAATGGTGTCGTTACCGGAGCCGCCTTGCACGAAGTCTTTACCGGCACCGGCGCGCAGGGTGTCATTGCCTGCAAAGCCATCCATCCAGTCCGCACCTGCGGAGCCGGTCAAGGTGTCAGCGGTGTCCGCACCGGCCTGGCCCAGGTAGGTGTTGGTGATTCCCGAAACATCAAAGTCCTTGCCATCAAAGAACTGGAACACTTCCACCCGGTTGGCGGTGTTGGACCAGTTCTTCATGGTCACGGAGTCGGTCAATGCCGACAGGGCGCCTTCCGGGTTGTTGCGATCCCGCAGGTAGACCACCATGTCCTCGCCGAAGCGTTGGAGCACCAGGTCTTCCATAGTGATGTTGGTGCCGAACAGCAGCTTGTCGCCACCCGGGCGGGACTTGTCGGTTCCAACCCCCGCACTTCCGCTGTCATTCAGGATGTCTTTACCATCCCCACGACCGAAGATGTAGACATCGTCGCCGGTTCCACCAGTCAGGGTGTCCGCACCCGCGCCGCCATGCAAGATATCAGCTGCGGACGAACCGGTCAGAGTGTCGTTGCCGGCGCCGCCGCCCAGCCAGCTGGCCACGTTGGCATCAGCAGTCAACACGTCGTTGCCAGTAGTGCCTTTGCGGGCATCAGCAATATCGCCGATGTCTACAGCGAAGTCGTTGATGAAACGCAGGTTCTCAATCCGATACTCAGGGGTGTTCCAACCTTTGATGGTGATGCTGTCGGTCACCTCCGTGCCGGTGAGCGGAAGCAGGGAGATCACCATGTCGCTTCCGTTGCGCGAGAGCATGATGTCGGAGATATCAATGTTGCGACCGAACTGGAGAGTGTCTTCACCACCTTCCACGGCCCGCAATACCGAGCGGTAACCCGTGCGAGTTTCGTTCACCCAGACCTGGTAGCTGCTCTTGCCGTCCGATTGGGTCTGCAGGACTTGCTCTGTGTAGGTATAGGACTGCTGGATGGTCTCTGTACCCAGCGCAGCTTCATTGATGGTGTCTTGTCCATCACCCCGGTTGAAGTGGTAGACATCGTTGCCGCGGCCACCATTCAAGATGTCGTTGCCCGCACCGCCCGTGATCACGTCATTGCCGTTACCGCCGTTAATGGTGTCAGCACCGGAGCCACCGATCAGGTAGTCCACACCTTCGCCACCTTCCAGGGTGTCGTCGCCAGTACCACCAAACAGGTCATCGTTGCCGTCGCCACCGTTCAGCTGGTCATTGCCGGCACCACCGATCAGGTAGTCATTACCGCCCAAGCCGTTAAGGGTGTCATTGCCGGCTCCACCGGAGAGCAGGTCACCGCCGGCGTGTCCGGTCAGGGTGTCATCAGCTCCATAGCCACTGGCAACCTGGTCGATGTTGCCCATGTTCAGGCTCAAGCCATCAGCAAAACCAAAGGTCTCAATCCGGTTCTTGGCGTTGCTCCAATCTTTGATGGTGACTTGATCGTCCATGTCGGCGAGCAAGGTATTGGCCTCTTCGCGCAAACCCACCACCAAATCAGCGCCCGACATCGCAAAGAACAGATCGTCCAGCACAATGCCTTGGCCGAACTGCAGGCTGTCTTTACCGCCGTCGTCCTGTACGGTGCGTACACGCGTCTCTGTGCGGTACTGGTTTACCCAGTTGCCGCCCTTGCCGTAGTCTTCATAGACCTGACCGGTGTACACCTGTTCCTGGTAGGTTTCCTGGTGATCCAGGTTGTCATAGATCTGGTCTTTACCGTCTCCACGGAAGTAGAAATAGGTGTCGTCACCGCCACCGCCTTGCAGGAAGTCAACCCCGGCACCGCCGAGCAACATGTCTTTGCCTGCCCCACCGCGCAGGGTGTCGTTACCATCCATGCCGACCAGCACGTCGTCACCGTCGCCGCCTTCCAGAACATCGTCACCCGTTTCAGCGATCAGGTAGTCATTGCCATCTCCGCCGATCAAGGTGTCGTTACCTGCACCGGCAAACAGGAAGTCCTTGTCTGCTCCGCCGTCCAGCCGGTCATCGCCGGTGCCACCCACCAGAATGTCTTTACCGGCAGCGCCGGACAGGGTGTCGTTGCCACCACCTCCAGACATGAAGTCGCCTTCCGCTGTGCCGCTCAAAGTGTCATTGGCACCCATGCCGCTTTGGGCGTTGACGATTTGGCTGAAGTCCAGCAGGTTGCCGTCGGTGAACGCAAAGTTTTCAATGCGGTTCCTGGTGTCAGCCCAGCCTTCGATGGTGACGCTGTCAGCGGACAGTGTGTTTTCGTCGTCGCTTGAGCGCAAGGAGACAACCATGTCCTCACCCACGCGGGACAGAACCAGGTCCTGCACCGAGATGCCAAGGCCAAACTGCAGGGTGTCAATGCCACCATCGACTTCGCCAAAGACGTCGCGGTAACCATTGCGGTTTTCCATACGGGTAGCAGCACGGTATCCACTGCGCAGCTCGTTGACGTAGCTGCCGCTCTTGCCGTCGGTGTGGTAGACGCTTTCGTAATAGTTGTACTGCTCGCTGTAAGAGACTTGCTCCTGGTAGCTGTACTTTTGCTTGTACCAGTCTTCTGCGTAATCGAGAATGCGGTCAGCACCATCGCCACGGTTAAGCACGTACACGTCGTCACCGGCTCCGCCCTCCAGACGGTCGGTACCTGCGCCACCGGACAACACGTCAGCGCCTGCACCGGACCTGAGGGTGTCGTTCCCGGCACCACCCAACAGTACATCTTCACCACCTGCCGTGGTCAAGGTGTCATTGCCTGCACCACCGTCGAATACATAGTTGATCGTGTTGTTCTTGCCCGAGATGCTGTCGTTGGCACTACCTGCCAATACTGATTCGACGTTGATGTCATCGGCGATTAGATTCAACTGGCTGTTATCCAGCACCACCAGGCTGTCATAACCATCGCCGCCGTTAATGCGGGTAGCTTTAGCGGAGCCTGTGAGGGCAGATAGAGCCGCAAGGTCCGCGCCATCCACAAACAGCTGGTCGTTGCCCGCACCGCCTTGGAGTTGGTCTGCACCAACACCACCGAGCAAGATGTCGTCACCCGATCCACCCAACAGGGTGTCATCGCCAGCTCCGCCATCCAACAAGACTTCGGTGGTTTTGCTGCTGGCGTTCAGTACGTTGGCGCCGGCGTTGCCGCTGGCACCTACCCACACAATAGCGTCGGAGTCAGTACCCAGGTTGAAGTTGGCGTTGCCTTCTGTGGCGCCGATGTTGCGGTAGTGCAGTGCGCTGCCGCTTTCGAACTCGACAACGGTGTTGCCATTGGCATCGGTTCGGGTGCGGTAGCCCAGGTCGTTGTAGGCGAGGGAAACGTCTGCACCTTGGATGATTTTTCCGTCGGCGCGCTGGATGTCGAACAGGCCGTGGATCACGCTGCCGTCATCAAGACTCAGATTGGTGCCGTCTTTGACCTTGAGGTTGAAGCTTTTAATGCCGGCTTGGGCCAGGGTTTGCATTTCTCCGGCGTCTACAACGCCATTTGAGTTGGCGTCTTTCCAGACCTTGAAGTCGGCATAACGCGCGTCCCGGGCGTCCAGCACGCCGTCGTGGTTGCTGTCAAAGGTGGCAGCCAGTCCTTCGAGGTCGGTGTCTCCTTCTGCGGCTGTCCACTTGGCAAAGGCGATTTCTTTGCTTTGGGTGATGTTGTTGTCGTTGCCTTCGTCGATGACCAGGATTCCGTCTTGCGGGCCTGCCCATGCGGTGGTTTCTGCATAGCCGTCGTCGTCAAAGTCGAACTGTGCGGGGCTGTTGTTGCGGGAATAGAGCTCTATGCCGTTGCCGTCGAGGTCGATGACGATGGGGTCTCCGTTGGAGCTGCTGCGCGTCAGTCGATTCGTTTCTGCAGAACTCTGATCTGGCCCACTAGTCCATCCACCCCAACTGGAGCTACTGCCACCTTGGGAGTTTGTATAAGTAGTTTCGCTGGCACGGAAAGCGTCACGAGCAGCTTGCGCTGCTGCTTGGGCAGCCGCAGCGGCGGCCTGCGAAGCAGCGGCAGCGTCGGCAGCGGCCTTTGCTGCGGATGCGCTGCTTTCTGCTCGTGCCAGTCGACTTACCTCAGACAAGCTTTGGTTGCTGGTGTCGACCTTCTGCTCCATCTGTTGCTGCAAACTCAGATTGGTGTAGTTCGCAGCGCTAATGATGCTTTGGGAGAGGAGGCGGTTGCCGCGCTCTAATTTTGCTGCTTCGGCGGCAGCGACCTTCTTTGCAGCGTCGGCTGCTTTACCGTCCATTCTCAATAAACGGTTTGCTTCGTTGATTGTTTCGCTAGGGTAGTTGCTGTAGTCAAACGAGGTCTCTTGAGGTGCAGCTTGGGGCGCAACCGGCAAGTCGGAAATCTTGCGACATATGTACTCGGCGGCTTTGGAGCCGCCGTATCCAGTTAGCGCACCTAGTCCCGGTCCACCAATTGCGCCACCACCCAAACCTCCTACTACGCCTCCAGCTGCCGAGACTACCTTGCATAGCGCCTCGTCTGTTTTGCCTTGGGAGGCTAGTGAAGCTGCTTCACCCAAATCCAACGACACGCCTAAGCCAAAGCCAATACTCTTCATGACCGTTCCGCCAACCTTTGCGGCCTTGGCGGCTTCTTCGACACCCCGGTTAAATGGGGCCACCCAGCCTGTGGTTTGGGTCGCTGCTTTTGCAAATCCGTCATAGGCCAGGCCCGTGCCTGTACCGAACACAGTCTTGGTAGCTTCAGATGCAGTTTGTGTTTGCCAGTCGTTTGCGACCCAAGTAATGAACTCTTTAACGCTGGCAGAAGTTGTCGTATTGGAATCTTTTTGATCAGCCATGTATACCTCGCTTAACTAAATTGAAAAATAGATATCTGTGAATTAATTGTTTGTCGATTTGGCTAGGAATTCGTTTACGTGGCCAAAACGAAGGCGGGTGTAGATACTTCTGCCGACAAGCCCCCACGCCCAGAAATAGCCACACATGATGAATACCGTGTGTGCGATACCAACTACTCCACTGGAAACGCTTCGATCTCGCCAGCCATTGATATCCGGTATTGGCCAAAAAAAGACTATCCAAATGCCTAATGGGTAGACCAGCAACACTCCAAAGCCCAGCGTCAAGTCGGAAAAGGTGCGTGCCATCTCCTTTTTCTCTTTGCACTCCTGTCTGCGCATGTACCACCCCGACAAAATAAAGAATGGTGCTAAAAGCCATACTCCCGCATAGAAAGTACGTATCCAATCATTCACGCCGGGTATTGCGCGAATGCTGTCAAGCATCGGAATCCACTGCGCCATCGCTGCCACTGCTGCCTTGACGGCGGGTTGACTGGCCCACTCCGGACTTAATAGGTTGGTTGCCAATATCAAGTAGCCCAGCCAGACACTGAAGTTGATTACTCTGAACTGATTCAATTTCCAGCTGGTCATTCGAATACTCCAAGATGGCTTTTCTTGAGCAGCGTCAGTTTTCATATCGAGGTTGTCTTTCATCTTTCTCCCGCACTCTCATCAATCGTTTTCTGAATCGGACTTAACAAGTAATCCAATACCGTCCGCCGTCCTGTCTTGATCTCTGCAGTAATGTTTAGCCCCGGTGTCACCGGCATGGTTTTCCCCTCTACATCGATGGTTTGCTTATTCAATTTCACGTGCGCCGGAAAATAAGCCAGAGGCGCCTGTCCGTTACTCGCCGGGTTATTCGCTGAATTGGAGTTTTGTGGGTCACGGGTTAGCGCGTCTGCGCTCACCCAAGTCACTTCCCCATCAATCGTTCCGTATCGGGTGAAGTTGAAGGTTTCCAGCTTGATACGCACCTTCTGGCCGGTATGGATGAACCCGATGTCTTTGTTGGCCACCATGACTTCGGCGCTGATGTCATGTGCTGCAGGCACGATCACCATCAGGGCTTGGGCTGGCGTGACAACTCCACCCGCGGTAAAGACGGCCAGTTGTTGCACGGTTCCTTTGACGGGTGAACGCAGTTGGAGCAGTTCTAGGCGCTGTTGGGACTTCACCTGTTCCTGGGCCAATCGCTCGATCTCTTGCTGCGCAGTGAACTGGCGTTGCGCCAGGCTCTTCTGAATCTCTGCCAGGTAGGCGTTCTGTTCTTTGAGCGCTTCCTGGTGCGCTGACATGGCGGTTGTCAGTTCTGCACGCACTCTCAGCAGTTCGTTATCAATATCCTGGCGATCTCGGGTTTTGTCTTGCAGGCCGTGTTGGCTCACAAATCCTTGTTGGGCTAACGCTGCGTAGTCCACCTCCCGCTGGTTGAGGGTGACTAGCAATGACTGCAAGCGGTTGATTGCAGCTTTACTGACCTGGATTTGGCTCTCCCGGGTCTGGACGGTGGCGGCGAGTCTTTCCCGTTTGCTCCGTATGTCCTGCCATTCGGTTTGAAGTTGCTGGCGCAAGGTCTGCCATGACTCGCAACTTTCTATCTTGGTGGCTGCGCACCACAGGGAGCTTTGCTGCTCTGCCAGTGCAGGTTGACCCCCAGAGTTCAATGCCCGTTGCAAGCTATGACTGCGGAGCTTCTCGGAGTTCGCCGCCAGCCACTGTTGCTTATTCTGTGAATGCTCCGCTCCGACTTGCGTACTATCGAGCTCAATCAGGAGCTGGCCCTCTTGTACTTCCTGACCATCCTGGACATGAATGGCCCGGACGGTGGCCGCCTCCAGGGGTTGTATGACTTTGCTGCGTTCACTAACGATGACACGCCCGGGTGCCAGAGCCACCACGTCGATCTTGCCGAACGCTGCCCAGATCAGAGCTGCGACCACGCAGGTGCAGATGATGGCCATGATGCGCCGGGGTGCTGGGTGAGGCGGGGTTTCCTGCAAGCTGAGAGCTGCTGGCATGAAGGCACGTTCACTCGCCAGTCGGTCTGGCCCTGCTATCTCATGACGGGCCGCCCATGCCAGTTGAAGCACCTGCTGGTAGCGTTTTAGCAATGCTTTGAGAACAGATAGTCGATCTGTCATTCCTTGCATCCAACCGGGAGTCCTCATGCCTGCACCTCCTGACCGGATTGCATTCCCCACAGTCGGGCATACAGAGACGGCTTGGCCAGCAACTCGTCGTGGGTTCCGCCTTCTACGACGCGCCCTTTGTCCAGCACCACGATGGCGTTGGCATGGCGTACAGCACTCAGACGGTGGGCAATGATGAGGACGGTTCGTCCTTTGCAGATGGCGGACATATTGCGCTGCAGGATCTGCTCACTCTCATAGTCCAAAGCACTGGTGGCTTCGTCAAATATCAGAATGCGGGGGTTGGAGAACAAGGCGCGAGCGATCGCCAGGCGTTGCTTTTGCCCGCCGGAGAGGCTGCTGCCTTGCTCCCCGACCAAAGTGTCATAGCCTTGGGGCAGTTCACTGATGAATCCATGGGCCCCCGCCAGCTTGGCCGCATAGACGATCTGGTCCATGGAGGCAGCGGGTTGGCTGATGGCGATGTTTTCTCTGACTGAGCGGTTGAAGAGCCAGTTGTCTTGGAGAACCACACCGATCTGGCGTCGAATCTGGGCAGCATCCACCTGGGCAATGTCGACGTTGTCTATCAAGACTCTGCCGTGCTCTGGCACATACAGGCGCTGTACCAGTTTGGTCAGGGTGGATTTGCCGGAACCTGAGCGGCCCACAATGCCGATGACCTGGCCAGGGGCGATGTCCAACCTCACATCCCGCAATACCGGACTGGAATCCGCGTGGTACCTGAAACTCACTTGATCGAAGGTGATGCGCCCGTTCAGCTTGGGTAACTGAGCCACCACACTGGGCGGTACTTCTGCAGGAGCGTTCAGGATGTCACCCAACCGCTGCATCGAAATCCCCACTTGCTGAAAATCCGCCCAGAGCTGGGCCATGCGCATGATGGGTTGTGCCACCCGGCCGGCAAACATGTTGAAAGCGATGAACATCCCCATGGTGAGCTCACCGGCCATGACCAGTTGTGCCCCGAAGAACAAGGTCGAAGCAGTCACCAACTTGCCGATGACACTGATGCCCTCTTGACCTGCACTTGCCAAAGTCTGGGTACGGAATGAGGCGGACACGTAGGCGGCCAGTTGGTCATCCCAGCGCTTGGCCACCATGGGCTCCAAGGCAGAGGCCTTGACGGTTTGAACACCGGTAATGGTTTCCACCAGAAGGGCTTGGTTCTCGGCTCCGCGGGCGAACTTCTCATCGAGACGGCGACGCAGCGGGGGGACGATCAGGACCGTCAGCGCCACATAGCACGGGATGCTCAGCAGGACGATGGTGGTGAGCTGCACGCTGTACCAGAGCATGACGGCGATGAATACGACTGAGAACACCACGTCCAAGACCACGGTCAAGGCCTGCCCTGTCAGAAAGCTTCGGATGCTTTCCAGCTCACGGATACGGGCGACCGAATCACCCACCCGCCGCGCCTGAAACCAAGCCAAGGGAAGGCGTAGCAAATGACGGAACAGTCTGGAACCCAACTCCACATCGATGCGGCTGGTGGTGTGGGCGAATACATAGCTGCGCATGAAGTTCAGTGCACTCTCAAACAAAGAGATGACGACCAAACCAATGACAAGCACATGCAAGGTGGACAGGCCTTGGTGCACCAGCACCTTGTCCATCACCACCTGAAAGAACAAGGGCGTGACCAGGGAAAACAGCTGCAACACAACCGACGCACCCAACACTTCACCCAAAAGACGGCGATAGCGGACCAGACTGGGAATGAACCAGCTGAAATCGAAGCGTGCTATATCGCCCACCAAGGACGCCCGACTGGCAATGAGCAGCATGGGGCCGCTGGGCTTCTCTGAGGATTTCGCGGAAGCTCCTAGCCAGGCTTGAGCAAACTCGGCATGCGTCATGCGCACTGGCAGGTCTTCTGGTGGGACCGCGCCTGCAACAGTTCCAGCACCCATGGCTTTAGGGGCGGAATGTTGGACCAGGACTTGGTTTTCAATCGCAGCGGCAACCATAGCCCAAGAGCCATCTGCCAGTTGGGCCAGAGCGGGGAGCGGTGTGTAACGCAACCGGTTGAGAGCAACAGACTCTACCCGCGCCTTGAGATTGAGCTTCTTAGCTGCCAGACGCAGCAAATCAAAGTCTGCTTGGGTGTCTTCTGTCAGTGCTAATTGGTGAGAGAGAGACGCGGCATCCACAGCAACGCCGTGCAGGCGCGCGACCATGCACAGGAGTTCCAGCGACTGTGTCGCCGAACTCATAACTACTGACTCTGCCATTGAACCCAATGCTGACTCCGTCACTTCAACGGTTGATCAGCAAGAATGGAAAGAGTGAAAGGAAAGAGGGGAACACGAGATTCGTACAGGCTGCGTGGAAACAAATCCTGAAGCCATACGGCCTGAAGAAATCATTGGTGCGACTGTGCGCGCACTCGAACCTGAAATGAACATACTCTCCCCATTTATTGACTGCGATCTGACCGCCTAGCACTCTCTGTTTCGAGAGTTTTACTAGTCTTCACTTCCAACGCTGCGCTTGGTGCATGCGATGACTACTGATGTACACACCAAACTAAAGTCACGAACCTTAGTGAAAAAGCGACTTAAAGATAGGCAACACTGTCCACTGGAAAACAATACAATTAAAGACGGTGGTCGATTGCTTGAACTCGAATCTCTTTAAAAGAGGTGACGATTGGTTATGAGCTTTCATGCATGCTCATCATCTGTCACTTCTCGCATGAGTTCTTTTGAAGGGCGGCAAGCGTCTTTTGATTCCCGGCTTCCTATGAACTTTTGCTTGCGAATTCCTTTGGGGACACATCCCTTTCCAGACGCTTGACCTTGCGGTCAGAAGAATTTTGTTCCAAACAGCGAACCGAATCGCCCACGTTGCTCGCAAAAGCTGCTTTCACTGCGTTGGGCGCATGCAATCAGTCAAGTTACTTTAGGCTCGATGATGGACCCGAAGATTGTTGCTGGATCCATAGTGGCAAGTGACACGCAAGCAGGGCCTAGCAGCTAAGCACCTTTACCTGACGGTCCATGAATGCGGTGCAGAGTACAAAAACAATATGTACGCAACTCAGAAACAAACCGCTCCAACTGGAACAGTCGCCGACGCATGCATCGCAAGTTGATGCTGCCCTCAGAGATTGCGCGACCTGCTGACAGTGACAGAGTCAACAGCACTTTCCTGTTAAGTTCAGGCCATGTCCAAACCACCTGCACTCAAAGGTTCTGTCGTGAGTCCCTCTTTCAATGTCCCATTGGTAGAGGGGCAGATGCCCGGTGCTTACCGGTTTTGCGATGGCAGTTGCAAAGCCAACCGGCCCGAAGAAGGCGGAGTGGCTGTATCTTCAAGCAAGTGGTTGTGTGCCCGATGCTGGCCACAGTTTCAAAGTCGGTGGCGCCAGAAGAGACCCGGCTAATCAGCGTCACTTTTTGGGGATTCAAATCAGGGATCGTAAACAAGCAAGAGCAGTTGAGCTGGTGTGTGCTTTTTAGCAAAACCAACGCCACAATGCGCTCACCATGGATTGCACAAATCGTTGAAAGTGTGCTTTGTCAAGTCTGAAAAAATGCAGAAATTACTGGAAGATGCATGTCACTGCGCTGCAGAGATCCAGTCGATTCAGGAAGCTGAATTGACCGCCGCTTGCGAATTGAAACTAGTGGCATTGCCATAGGTATTCTGTTTCGTCTTGAGGCTGCAATTAACCGAGCTCTGATGGGGTGTGGGTCTTGGCACTTGCAGATCGCTGCGCATACTGCCCGTTGGACCAAGTGTTCAACATACCATCCGTTCACACGGACAAACATCCCATCCGGAGCAATAGCCAACAAGCCCAGGTTCATGCCACGCCGGATAGTTCCAATGACTTCATATCCCTGTGGATATACGAGGATGCTTTTGAGACTCAATGGCCGTAAAGACACGACGAGAGGGTTTGTGCCCTGCGGTTTACGCAACGGGATGGGTTTGATATCGTCCACTTACAGTCTCCCCTTTGAGGCGGTAAGCTAAACAATTCCCGTGAAATCAACATGCGAATTTGTCTACTCGGGGACAAATCGTCAATTTGGTTAATCGTAAATCTCTGGATGATTCGACTACGCATTGCCGATTTTTCGAGGCTACTTACATTAGAAAGAAATTTTTCCAGTCAAGAAGAACCTATATGCAGACAGATGTGACTGCACAACTCACGTAATCGACTCAAAACGGTCCTGCGCACCCTTGGAGTAGATGCCTAAAAGCGCACATCCGCCCTGATACAAATAAGGCGGACTTGTCTCGGTCGCCTATGCAAAGATAGCGGTCGGTTGCAGAGTCACCCAAACGGGGGATATTCAGCAGCCTGGTTCGTCGCAATTTTTATATCCGTACAAACGCACATAAAAATTTCTGAGGTCGAGAATACGAGGGGCTTTTCAGCAAAATTTGCACCCAGTCTATCCCGCAGCCCCCAGAATTTCCTGCACGGTTTGGGGCGCAAATTACGTTAGAGGAGTTCTTCTCACATGCTTAAACTTGTCTTGTTGTTGCTGATCTGGCTATCCCTAGTCACAATATTCATCTTCTACGTTTGGTGGGAGTACAAGACCAAGAAAGCACGAGCGCCACTCCGTAGCTCGAGCGAACAACTCCTGTACAACCAGTACCGTGAGTTTCTAAATGACCGTGTAGGCTTCTTTTCCTTCACTTTCGCTTTGGCCGCACTTGGTACTGACTCACCCCAGTTTTATGCCCTCTTGTCACTAGCCTTCGTTTTAATCATCTGGACTATACGCGCCTATGATTTTCGCCGCGTTGTTCGCGTGTGGCATGAAGAGAAATCTCATCTCCTCAGCATTTGGTCCATCGTCAGGCAGTTTCCTGTTTTCATGTTTGGCTACCTGTCATTGCTGGCCGTGCTATTCGGTTGGCTCGAAAAGCCAACACTCAAACTTGAAACAGCTAAGGCAGTCGCCAAAATATTGGCCTTCCTCTAACACCGCACTCAACCCGGACGCCTTACATGCCGCTTCGCGGCATTCCGTGCGGGGGGTAGCTCCGGGTTGACGACTGCTTCGGAGCGCGCCGAATGTCTGCAGTCAGCCCAACTCTGACGCTCGCTCGAACTGACCTAGCAAAGTTTCTCCCCAGATCACACAGCTTCAATGCAGTCAGTCACCGGAGTCCGGACCTTGCCCCGATATGACTCTCAAGTCTCGTCAGTGATCGACTGCATTGCAAATTTCATAGCTCTAGAGCTTGCATGAATATCTCTCAAAGATGGCCACTGCTAAAGCTGCACCTTAGGGATTCAGGAGTTCGCCCTAGATCTGATCGAAATTTGCCTCTTCTAAGCATGCAAGTCCCCGCTGCTGGCCCCTAACGAAAACAGCGTCGACCACCGCAATTGATCATTTAGCTGAGTGTAGAAACCTGCGAAGAAATTCGGTGGAAGGATATCTGTTCCACCCGGAACCATAAGCGTGCCATTTTGAAAATCGCAATTGGTGGTATCTGTCTAAGAAAAGCGCTTTTCGTCCAACGTATGCCGAAACTACGACCAATTTTGGTAGCAAATTCGATTTCGATACGGAAGCATTTGTGTTCCGCTAGTACATGGAAGCAAATGTGGGCCTATACGGCCCAGATATGGTTCCAGTGACAACCACGCCCATGTGGTCCCCATCTCAGGAGACTCCTACCGCCCGCAAGATAAGCTGCGTGCCGGCGAGATTGCCGCCAGTAGCAATGCTCTACTCAAACGAAAACGCAGTTACCTTTATACGCAGGAGGAGCGAGCAGCCAAAAGGCGCCAACGTAGCGTTCACAGCGCCCATGATTGACGGTTGAGGTTGTTGGTGCGAGCAGGTGCCTAGATCATTTCAAAAAACTGTCCCCAAAGGCATTGAAAACGCTTCAGATTTGGAATGAGGAGGCCATTCAATTCCAAGGCTAGCTCAGTTGGTCGGAACTGGATGTTGCAGATCGAGTGCTTTTGCATAATGGATCCAAATAAAGCCACAATCTGCCAATATTTGATTTTGTAGCTCTATTTGAGTCCATAAAAATGCAGGCAAATACGATCGAAGAGTTTGAGGTGGACATTGGGCGGCAGATCAAATCGCTGCGCCTTAAACTGAACATCGAACGAGCCACCTTGGCCTTGCGTGCGGGGTGCAACGTCAGTGCGTTGAAGAATTTGGAGTCTGGCAACGGATCAACCTTGAGAACGCTCATTGCAATCGTCCGTGCGCTTGGCCGAGAGGACTGGTTGCGCAATGTTGCACACATGATCACCATAAGCCCCTTGAACATGCCCAAGGCCGGAGGCATCCGCCAGCGAGCACGTGCATCTAAGAAATAGCCCCTAGCGCACCGCAAAATCTTAGTTGCTGCGTGAAGTTGGCACGTGACCCAAGTGCGCTAAAATTCACGCCAACATAACCGCCACGCCTCTGCTGTCAGCACGCGCAACCTTGGCGGTTTTTTTATGGCGTTTCCGCTTTCGTGTTGCACCGCAAATAGTAGGTATTGACGAAGGATTCGGTCTACGCCAGTCTTGTTGCTGTCACAAGGTCAAGGGCAAAACCACCAAGGCGCAGAATGGAAAATAAACAGCGCGAGAGGCTTGGACTCGCAGGACAGTCAGCTGCCTATAGGTGCCGAAGCGCTAAAGTAAGCGCAAGAGGCCGGCCTGCTTGATCTGTTCCGATTAAAACGCCACGAAGCAGCCCGTTGTCAGCGGGACTGGCAGTAGTCGGTCGACCAGCACCTATGACCGGCCGCACCCGCTACGAAGTAGATATTCAGAAAATTCTTGCAAAAGACCGCTTTGTCTTACTTGCTCCAGTGACACCTCGGCACGCTATGGCTGCCGCTTGAAAAATGGGCCAATAGTGATGCGGTGTTTTCCTTGGACATTTCAAGAAGGAAAACAGCAAGTTGGAAACAGCTGCCATTAACTTAAGTTGCCTAGGTTGCAGGCGGACGCAATCAACGCTATGAAAAAATTCAGGACATAGCAGCTTTCCTGAGCGTCTCTGCCCGTCGTGGCTGGGGTATTGAGGGTAAATCTGAATGACTTCCAAGGTACAAAGAGTGATGGCGATTTTTACAAGTCGAAGTAGTATTCGACGTCAAAAAACAGAGGGGAGCTCCGACCTATGGGTTTGTTACTTGTTCTTGCCTTAACGGCATTGATATGGCTGTATCTGAAACTGCGAAAAGCTTCACAGGTTTCAAAAGAACTCAGTCAAGCCGTTTCTCAGCGTGATTCAAGAATCACAGCGCAAGCAAATGAACTTGTCGAACTTCAAAGACGAATGGAAGCGTTAGCGAAGTATCAAGGGGTGGTCGATGCTGAGGCCAAGGCGCAGGAGATTCTTTCCGAGGCCAATGAGGCATTGAGTCTGGCAAAGACACAGGCAGCTAAGGAAAAGCACGAAGCCAATCAAACTGCGAAGGACGCCATTACCCGTGCCGAACAGCGTTTGGCTTCCGCAGACATAGAGGCTACAAACATCATCGCTGCAGCAAGAAAACGGGCTGAGGAAATAGCCGGTGATGCTTATTCAGCCATGAACCGTGCAAAGGAATTCCAAGATACGGCCACAGCGATCAAGAGCATCATTGAAGGCTACGGCGACCGGTACATCGTTCCGACCTACAGTCTGCTTGATGATCTAGCTGATGAATTCGGCTATGCGGAAGCAGGGCAAAAACTAAAGGCGGCTCGCGATTCAACTCGCGCAATGATCCAGGCCGGTCGCGCTGCTAGCTGCGACTATGCGGAGGCTTCCCGAAAGACAACGGCGATCCGCTTTGTCACAGACGCTTTCAATGGCAAGGTTGATTCGATTTTGTCCCGTAGCAAAGCGGACAATTTCGGGAAACTTGAGCAAGAGATTCGTGATTCGTTTGCCGTGGTGAACAACAACGGAGCGGCGTTTCGAAATGCTCGCATCACACCTGAGTTCCTGGCCGCTCGGTTGGAAGAGCTTAAATGGGCAGCGACGGCAAATGCCCTGAAAGACAAAGATCGAGAAGAGCAGCGCGCATTGCGGGAGCAAATGCGTGAGGAAGAAAAAGCACGGCGTGAATATGAGCGCGCGATCAAGGATGCAGCCAAAGAAGAAGAAGCGCTCAAAAAAGCCATGGAGAAGGTTCAACAACAAGTAGCCACAGCCAACGACGCACAACGTGCAGAGTTTGAAACTAAATTGCGCGACTTGGAGGAGAAGTTAAAACAGGCCGAAGAAAAGAATCAACGCGCTTTGTCCATGGCCCAGCAAACGCGCACCGGCCATGTCTATGTGATCTCCAATATCGGCTCTTTCGGTGAAGAAGTATTCAAGATAGGTATGACCCGCCGACTGGAGCCCAAGGATCGAGTTCGTGAACTTGGTGATGCCAGTGTTCCCTTCGAATTCGATATTCACGCCATGATTTTCAGTGAGGATGCACCAGGTTTAGAGAAGTCACTGCATCGCCACTTTCTGCGCCAGCAACTGAACAAGGTAAATCCTCGCAAGGAATTCTTTCGTATCGGATTGCCCGAGATCAGAACGGAGTTGGAGAAACTTGGTGTTTCCACGCACTGGACCATGAAGGCTGAAGCCCAGGATTACAGAGCGTCACTCCAGATCGAGCAGCAGATTCGCGAAAACCCAAGTGTCGAGATGGAGTGGACGCGCCACCAATTAGCAATTGACGAAGAAATTGAGCGCGAGGAAGTCGCTTGAAAAACGGTTGTTAACGCCCCTAATTTTACGTGCGGGAGTTTGGACTTTTTCAGGCCGTTGAGTCTTGGAATCTCTACGTCCCACGCAGTGGGCAATGGTGGACCATTTGCCAGTTTATTGTGAGCGCTTTTGCTTTGTCATCCCCCTTTTGATGCTTGTCCTTATGCGATAGATGGTCCGTCTATCTAAACATGCGTGCGGTACTGCATTCATCTTCGTCTCGCCAAGGGATAGGCGCCATATGGAAGCGCCAGCCAGCATCCAAATCACTTTCTTATTCCGAACCTACAGGACTAGCGCAACCTACTGATAGTTACAGAGGCAACTGCACTTTCCTGTTAACTTCAGGCCATGTCCAAACCTCCTGCACTCAAAGGTTCTGTCGTGAGTCCTTCTTTCAATGTCCCATTGGTAGAGGGGCAGATGCCCGGTGCTTACCGGTTTTGCGATGGCAATTGCAAAGCCAACCGGCCTGAAGAAGGGGGTGTGGCTGTATCTTCGTATGCGTCCGGCTAAGTCACCTTGACTAAGGGCGCGCCGCAGCTGCAGTCATTCGCTCATTCACCCTCGATGAGCCATCTGCGAATGTCGCGATTGGCTGAGTTGATGTCAAACCCGATCGGGTCGAACGGCCCACCGCACCATCGGCGCATTGCATCGTGCTCTTCATGCGAGGGGTCCCGGATGGCCTCAAGAAACTCTTCGTAGCCACCCAATCCGCCTACATCTTCTGGTGGACAAGCATTTGCACCGGCTAGGCACATTGGCCAGCTGTTGTGCCCCTCGTTGGCGATCATGACCATCTGTACGCTGACCTGATGCTGCCAGCCATCTCCGAGGTCATACTCGTAAAAGAAGGTTTTTACCTTTGTTCCCAGTACTTCGTCCAAGGTGAATTCGTCGTCGGGCAGGTTGGGCATCTCATCCACCGATTCATCATCAGGCATCCCGTACACGTGACCGTCAATTGTGAATAGGTGCAAATGACTGTTGGTCCAACCCATAGCCGCCTGGATGATGCGGTCCAGGTCTGCCAACGTCATGTTTCCTGGCACACTGATCTGGCGCCAGATGAGCGGCTCGCTATCCACTAGCCTGACCAACATTTGGTAGGCGTACTTCTGTTTACGCTTTTTGATTGATGCGGTTTTTCGCAATGCCATCGGCATAGCTTATCAGTCCAATGCGGGGCGATTCAAACCGCAGCGGTCTATACAGCTGCATGGGTATCAGCAGCCGCAGGTGGCGCCCAGCGATGAGGCAGTAGTTCGTCAATGCGGCTTGCTGGTTGGGTCGGCAAACGCTCCAAGACGTCCTTGAAGTAAGCATAGGGATCGTGCCCGTTGATGCGCGCTGAGTGCAACAAGCTCATCACCGCAGCGCCCCTCTTGCCCGCGCGCAGGCTGCCGGCGAAGAGCCAGTTGGATCTCCCCAGGGCAATCGGGCGAATCTGGTTTTCGACCCAGTTGTTACTGATGGGCACATCGCCGTCGTCGACGAAGCGTGTGAGCTCAACCCAGCGTTTGAGGCTGTAGTCAATGGCCTTGATGGTGGCAGAACCAGGCGGAACCAATTGCCGCCTGGCAATCAGCCAGCGGTGGAATACTGCCAGTACTCGTCTGGACTTTCGCTGTCGAGTCCGTCGCCTTTCATCACTAGGCTTGTCTTCAATCTCGCGCTCGATTCGGAACAGGCTCTGGTAGAAGCGCAGCGCCTGTTTGCCAACCTCACTGCCGTGGTGGACCCACAATTCATGGAACTTGCGTCGTGCGTGTGCCATGCACTGTGCTGAGGTCACGCCCTTTTCAACGCAGGCTGTATAGCCACTGAATCCGTCCGTCACCAGCGTGCCCGTCCATGCCTGATCCGATTCAAGCTTGAGGAAGTCCCGCACGTTCTCGCCGCTGCGGGTCTCGCAGAACTCGAACACCACCGCCTTGACCGGGTTGGAGCTGGGTGTGCAATACGACCAGATGTATGCCTTGTGGGTCTTGCCCTTGCCAGGCTTGAGCATGGCCACTGGTGTCTCGTCAGCATGGAGCACCACGTGGCGGCGAAGTTCGTCGGCCAGTGCGTTCACCAGAGGCTGCAACTGGGCGCCGCATTCACCGACCCACTGGGCCAGCGTTGAGCGCGCGATCACCATACCGGCGCGCTCAAAGATGTGTTCCTGACGATACAAGGGAAGATGATCCATGAACTTGGCGACCAGCACATGAGCCAGCAGTCCGGCTGTCGGGATACCTTTGTCGATCACGTGTGCGGGCACCGGCGCCTGTATCAGCCGCTCGCAGTGCCGGCATGCCCACTTGCCGCGCACGTGGCGCTCTACCGTGAACACGCCGGGCTGGTAGTCCAGCTTCTCGGATACGTCTTCGCCAATGCGTTGCATCTGGCAGCCGCAGCCACAGGTGGTGGATGCTGGCTCGTGGCTCACCTCGCGCCGTGGCAGGTGTGGCGGCAGAGCCTTACGCTTGGCCTTCTTCTTCTCATCATCAGCGCTCTTGGGGGCCAGGCCGAGTTGGTTGATCTCCTGCTCGAGTTCAGCCAGGTCGCTGTCCAGTGTTTCTTCGAGCAGGCTGCGCTGCTCGGGCGCCAGGGTGCTGGCAAACCGTTCGCTGGTGGCGGCGAACTTCAGGCGCTTGAGTACCGCAACTTCGTGCGTGAGCTTGTCGATCACTGCCTGTTTGAATACGGCCTCGTGCTCGCGCTGCGCAATCAGCGCGTCCTTCGCTCTCAGTTGCGCATCGTGTTCGGCCTGCAAGTTCTGCAGCAACTGCTGCACTTGCGGGTCCAAGGAAACGAGCTGCTGCGCGCTGATCATGGAAGGTGATCATGCTGGCGTTTTGCAAGGCGCGCATCGGCATTTACAGCAATTGCAAAGCGTCGATAAACACGCCTCAAATAATGCGAATTACTCCGGCTTCACCCAGTAGTTTCCATGGCAATCCCAGCACCAATGCGTTCAGTTGTGTTCTGCTCAGTTGCAGGTTCACGCTGCCCTGTGAGGTCCAGACGAACTTGCCGGCGTTAAGCCGTCGCGCAACCAGCCAAACGCCGATGCCGTCATGCACCAGCGCCTTCATGCGGTTGGCACGCCGGTTGGCAAATACATAGGCATGGTGTGGATGGGCGGCGCCAAAGACAGACACCACGCGCGCCAATGCGGCTTCACTCCCCATACGCATGTCTAATGGTTGCGCCGCCATCCATACTTCATCTACCCGGATCAACCCAGCACCTCGCGCACCCATGCGGCACTGTCACTGATCATCGGCAGGCTGACCACAACACGGGTTTCACCTCGCTGAATCTGCACTTCAATAACGGGGGAAGTCGCCGGTGCAGCTGGAGTGGCCAGGGACTTGTCAAGTTGGATGGGCAACTGTACAAACGACAGCGCTTGGGCGTTGAGGTCATCACGAGCGACTGTGCTGGGCAAACTTGCGGACGAGGACGCGCGCACCCAGCAGCGCAGCATGTTTGCGTTGATTCCGTTAGCGAGCGCCACGGACGCCATCGATGCATGGGGCTCAAGAGCCAACGCGACAACGCGGGCCTTGAATTCATCAGAATGCTTGCGCCAACTGCGTTTGTGCTGGTTGCCAGCGGCCGGTGAGGTTGGAGTTGTGTACATGTGTCCATCTAAAGTTTGTGGACACAAGCATCCTTGTTCAGCTACGCGAATTCAATGTGTGTTCGCCGGACGCATACGTATCTTCAACCAAGTGGTTGTGTGCCCGATGCTGGCCACAGTTCCAAAGTCGGTGGCGCCAGAAGAGACCCGGCTAATCAGCGTCGGCTTCTAGGTGACCTTGCCCACGCAGCGGGCCAGTCAGATCGGGGAATTGCTGCCTCACAACTGGGCACCGCAGACCACGTAAACATTGCGCCGTCAATGTGCGTTGACCGGTTGCTTACAAATCGCCCCACACAACGGTGTATCAAATCCACGCCGCGTTTGCGTTCCACAGCTGTATCAAATCGAGACTGCGTTTGACACAGGCACGCCTCAATCAACAAGGCGACTTGGCTGGTCGCTTACGGAGTGGACGATTGCCCCGCCAATACATCTTTGCAAAGTCTACCAATGCTCTTCAACAGTACAGATGCAACTCAAGGCAGGGTTGGGTTGTCAGCCAACTTGGCGGCCCATAGAGCAGACGGCATCGCACCTGTGTGTGTGGCGGTACAAATGGCCCGCTAGGCTAGTGTGGGTGCACACTAACAGTGGCCTACTTTTCGATGTACAAAATTATGGGCACGGGTAAAAAGGCGCCGGTACTACTCACACTGCCACTGATTGATGTCCACGTGCACTAGGCTTATCGGTCATCATCATTGCAACACAAATTGCAAGAATGGGGATTTGATTTCCGGACGACGTTTTTCTTAGCTGAATCGAATCAGCTGTCTTCCCTAGGTCGCTTCCTTTGGATTGGCAAAACAGAATGGAGACACGGCTCATTTCTTTGTCTTGCTGATAGGCCATGGGCTGCCCGGCATGAGCGTCGTACATTTTTGAAAAGTTTGCGTCCTCAGACTTCAACTCGACCACTATGGAGTTTGATCCGTTTTGCGGTTTAAATACCAAGTCGGTAGTGCCATTGGCCGCTCCAGGGTGACGGGAGACGCTGAACAGCCTTTTCAGTTTTTTGCCTGCATCGCTGCTGTCTATCCATTGCTCCAGATTTTCCTGCAGAAAGTCTTCTTTGCGTTGTCCCTTGGTGTCGTCGAAAGTCTTTGTGAACCTGTGGGCCTGAATGTAGTTGAGCAAGAGCGATAGCACTTCCATTGAGTTCAAGTAGTCAGCGTAGTGGTCGCGTGTGAGCTCCGAAGCGATTACGCCGCTTCTTATCCGCATTGCGACTGCCTCGTGGTCTGTAGTACCGATATCAGACAGGAATGCTTTCAACTGATGCATTGCCGGTCTGATCAGTTGCTGTGATGTACTGGTCGACTTCAAGTCCGAGACAATTCGCCGCGCGACAGGTTCATTGCCTCCTTCTGAGGCTATGAACTTTTCCAGATTGTCATCGAGGCTTTTGTTGAACTCGTTCGTATCTACTTTGGCCCGGCGCAACGCTTCGCGATTGATCAGTGTGTCGTACTTACTGGCAAGTGTGTATGCGGCGGCAGCGGCAAATTCCACGCGTTTGCCATCGGGAGCAAAAATCCAGCCTGTTTGCTTCACCTCTTGGTAGGCATTGGAGAGCTGTTGTGCGTCGAAGTAGCGATTGATCTTCATCGCCCCTTTGAGCATGAACTCGTCATGACCAACAATGTCCGGGTTCTCTTGAATCGGGTTTTTGTGTGGCCAGTCCACATACAAGGAGTCGAAGTCTTTGGAGCCGATGGATTTACAAATTTCACGCTGAAGGACCTGAGGATCGGTCTCAAGCACTCGGTTCCATGAAAACAATGCGTCGGAGCTCATCTTGCCGGCGCTCTTCGTTTGCCCCCAGACGGTTTGTCTTGAAATGGCGAGTGCACGTTTCGGGATCTCCCGGTTCAATACCTGGGTCGCGAAATCTCGAATGTGTTCATCGTCGTTTTCTTGCAGATGGTGAGTCGCCATTTCATGCAATACCCCATCGTCACCTGTGGGGTGAAGTAGGTACGACAAGATCTTTTCGGTGTCCCATTTTTCCTCTTTGTGAGCCAACATCAAGCGTTGTCTCAAAAGGCGCTCGATCATTCGTTCGGCTGCGCGGACTTTGTGATGGCAATAGATGCGCTCAAACAGATAGGAGCGCGTCATTACAAACATCTCTAGCGCCGATGCACCAGCAGGCTTGAGTCCAAATAAGTAAGCGTCCGTGATGGAGTTGTCTTCTTGGTCAAGATGAATGTCTGAGTTCGTGTCGCTATCTTTGTCAACGTGCACGACAGTCAGTTGTGAAAGCAGTCGGGATACATCAGCTGGAATTGGGAGGCCGCTAAAGTAGGCATCGCGGGCGACGTAATCAATCTTGTCTGCATCCAGGTCGCCAGAGACGATGCACTTCAAGAAGCTAAGGAAGTGCTTTTTCCCCCCGTCCTCCATGATCAGATTCTTGGGGCGCCCGATGATGAAGCCCGTGATGGTTAGCATGCGATCTTCAACAGAACTTAGTCCAATATCTGTCAAAAGCTTTTGCATTGCAGGCGACAAGGCAAACAGCACTGACAGTAGCTCTGCAGGCGCAGAGGATTTGGATTTTTCTACTTCGGGACTAAGAGAACTTTCTCCCGCTTTGGGCAAGAAAGTACTGGGGAAGTGCTTGTCCAGTACCAGATTCAATTGCTTGAACTGCTCTGTAAACAGAGACTTCAGAACGCGCTCGCCGACATGGCTAAAGGCGAGATGACCGCAGTCATGAATTAAGCCCGCGATACATATGCTTTGCCGATGATCGGCAATCTTGTCGCTAATTGAGGTAGGAAGATGTTTTTGGCTAGCACGATATAGCTCATCGAACATCAGGCTTGAAGCCTTCATTGCCCCTATCGAGTGTTCGAGGCGCGAGTGGAGTGCGCCTGGGAAAACGAGGAATGCGAGGCCCAGCTGCCTCACACGTCGTAGACGTTGCATCAGCGGCGTCGAGATGATGGTTTGAGCCGTGGGGTCAGCGGAGACGATCTTCCAAATGGGATCGTTGAAGGCCTTGGTCCGGGATGTGCCTACTTTGACTGTCTCACTCGGAACCAATAACTTCGGAGCAATCCGATCGAAGATGGCTTCGATAAGTGCTGGCGCCGCATTTCTTAGATCGGCGCGTAGTGCGTCCAGAGGGGGGGTTACGCTGGTAGACATGCTTGAGTAGGCAGTTGTTTTTCAACCAACTGTTCTACCCAGGCAACCTCGTCAGGGAAGTCGACTGCATATTGCTTCAAAAGCAAAGACGCTTGCATGGAATCAATGCGCGCAATGACTTTCACATTGCTCGGATTCATTCTCGAAACGATGCCGGCGTTCTGAGCGCCCGCGACAATCTGAGTTCGCTCTTGCAAGAGCGGACCGTCAATGCGGCGCTCCAAGTGCAACGTACTTGCAATCTTTCCGGGCGGATTCGCTTCAACAACAATCCCCTGCAGGAGCTGCTCGACAGGGATTTCGTCATCAGGCGTTAAGGAGTCGGCCGTCGCGCGCCAGGCGCACATCAACATGCACCCGAGCAGCTCTGGTGAGAGGCGTGCCTGCGGGGGCTTGTCGTCGATCCAGCCGTAACTTTCGCGTTCGTATGCTGAGTAATCTCGTGCCATTTTTCTAACCTCCTCTGCATTGGAGGACGGGGCTGACTCCCTCATTTGCTGAGAGATTTTGTATTTTACGCCGCCTCGCCCATCGGGTTTCCACTCATCCTGTCGTCTCGCGCCACTTGAATCCGCGCCCAGATTTCATGCCGAATGTTATCCGCGCGAACGCGCGCTTCTTCGGTCAATGAAATGCTTTTGGTCACAGGATCCACTTCCAATTGCTCTGCAAGTGCCTTCGTCACCTGAGCCAAGTCAATGTGAAATGCAAAGACCATCTGCCCAGTCAATGTGTTCGTCGCCTGGCCCATCTCGTCGCGGACGTACAACTGGCCACCATACGACACAAAAACATCATTGAGTGGTGTTTCAGGTGTGATCGCACCGTACCGCTCCCGGTACGTAGACAGGCATTGCCTCAAGTGCTGAATCTTTCCAGAACCATCACAAATAGCCTTGAGGGCCCGCAATAGCACCAAGTCTACATAGGTGTATTTGCGTCGGACTCCGCGGCCACTCTTCGATGCATCGCCGGCCACATAAATCTTCTCACGGGCCAAGTAGTCCAGCATGTACTTGCTGAACCCAGTTAGCGCACTGACTTCATGGATCAAGAAATGTGATCGGATTTTGACCATAACCATATCTAGTCTATAGCTAGACTAAATATCTGTCAAGTTCCCATATTCGTAGTTACTGTCCCCGCTATCGCTCCTTATATGGATTGGATCTAATTTCGGACTCCACCCCATACTTGGGTGTGCACTGGAATTTCTTGATGGATTCCCGACAAGGGTTGGCCGGTGGTTGCATACGGACACGCCCAAACTGGCATGAATAAATAAGGTCAAGCTTGCTATCTCTGTCAAATAAGGAAGCACGCATGCCACATTTCAAAAAAGCCTTGATCAGTCTCTGTCTGGTGGTCAATGCACCTATGGCCATAGCTTGGGGCGCTGATGGCCACAGTATCATTGCCATGTTGGCTGATGCCCAGCTCAGTCCTGCAGCGCGCAAAGAGGTGCGTCAGTTGCTGGCACTGGAGCCGGGTGCTACGTTGCCGGGTATCTCCACGTGGGCAGATGAACACCGCATCCAGCGACCGCCTCCTGGCACTACGTGAACTTGCCGAGGGGTGACTGCAACTACCAGCCAGAAAGAGACTGCCCGGATGGCAAAATGCGTCGTGGCTGCCCTTGATATGCAGATCGAAATCTTGCGTGCGCCTGGTGACGACGTAAAGCGGCTGACTGCCCTGAAGTATGTGGTTCACCTCATTGGCGACGTCTATTATGGCTTCCAGTGACAAACCGTCCGCGTGCGGCAGGAGACGCAGTATGAAAGCGCCCGAGAAGGACGCCACCACCAGCATCAGCGGCATGCAGTTCTGCGGTGAGGAGGCCGAGAAGCAGTAACCGTCACGCTGGAGCGCAGCCCATCAAGACGGCGCACCCATGCCTGCAATGATGGCCCAGGCGGCCAGGGCGCCGTTGTAGCTGGTGTAGAAGCCAAACACGTCGTACACCGCGCTGCCCCAATTGGCTTGCATCTTGCTTGGTAGGTCGGGGTTTTGGGCCGGATCGGATACGTTGCGAACAAAGCCAAAGGCGACGCTTTGTGCTTGGCAGGTCTGCGCGATCACGGCGTCGTCCATTTCAATGACGGCGAAGTTGGCGTACTCACCCGCGGTGGTGCCGACCACAAAGGTGGAGGCTGTGAGTAGTGGGGTTTGGCTTAGGGTGAGGTTGTTGAGGGCAGGCAGTGTGGTGGGGGTGTCCAGGCCGTCGGCATTGAGTATGGAGAGTGGGTAACTGGTGCCATAGAAGGTGTTGAACTGGTCTGCAATGGATTGCAGGTTGTCGCTGGTGGCGGGGATGTGGAACAGCAAAGAGCTAAAGCCTGATTTGGCGATGATGCTCCAAGCCGGGGCATAGCTGTTGCTGTAGTTGGGCCACGCGCTGGGGGATTGGCCTTGCTCGTACATGGTGGCGGCGTTGACGACGTTGACGGTGCCCAAGTGGTCTTGGGGGCGGCAGCCTCCGGCGGTGCCGATGGACATGATGAGCGAGGGCTGCACTTGGGTGCAGAAGCGTTCGGTCAATGTGGCCAAAAAGCTCGCACCCGGCCAGTCCAGATGGGTGTTGGATTTGAAGAGGAGGACGGTTTGCCCCTCGATTTTGACCAAGCGGTAGTAGCCCCAGTAGGTCCAGTCGGGGGTGTGGGAGTGGTCGGGCAGGTCGGTGTCGTACTTGGTCCAGCCGTCCCAGTAGCCTTTGACGGCTTCTGAGTAAGGCATGTCGCGGTCGCTTTCCACAAACACGTGTTCCATCGCGGCCCATTCGGCAGAGGCCCAAGTGATAACAACCACATCGGCCGACGGGAGCATGTTGGCTGGCGTTCCGGCGGGCAAATCCTGCAACTTGGGGGCAGGTTTGCCAATGGCTGACCAGTCAATTCGCGGCAGCGCGGGCAGGCCCGTGACTTTGGGGTAGAAGCGGTTGCTTTCTGTGGTCTTCTCAGCGCGGGTGTAGTGCTTTGTTGTCATAGAAACCTCCTTGAAAATGGAAACACGGGGGGAACAGGGTTTATGGATTTGGGGATTCAAATCGTGAGCTCGGGCATGGCCGTGCGGCATGCGGACTGGATGCGCACCACCGAGGCGGGTGCATCCAGCTCAACCCAGGCGTCATGCCCTTCGGCTTGGTAAAACGCCTGGATGGCTTGTTTGATGGCAAAAAATACGGTGTTGCTCAGCACCAAGGGAGGCTCGCCCACGCCCTTGGACCGCTTGACCGCGGCCTCATCGCGTTGGGGGGGCTTGGGTTGTTGCTTGCAGCCATTGGCGTCGGTAATCCACACGCGCATGTCCACGGGAATGGAGCGTGAACCCGGTGGTTTGTATTCCCAGGTGTTGGTGGTGGTGAGCGCGCCTGTGGGGTAGCCCTGACGGGGGGCTTCTCGGGAGCCTTGGAAGGTGAGCTCTTCCATCGTGAGGTAACCAATGCCTTGCACAAAGCCGCCTTCGATCTGGCCCACGTCAATGAGCGGATTAAGGCTGCGGCCCACATCAAACAAGATGTCGCTGCGCAGCACGGTGAAGTCCCCCGTGAGGACGTCGATTTCGACTTCACTGGCCGCTACGGCATAGGTGAAATAGAAGAAGGTGTTGCCCAGCGAGTGGCTGATGTCCATGCTGGAGAAGTTGGGCGTTTTGTAGCGTGCCTCAGCCGCCAGACCGACGCGGTTGGTATAGGCCAGTGAGCACACCAGGGGCCACACTTCGCTCCAGTGGTCGCGCCAGTTGCGGGTGACGGCCAGCATTTGCTCGACGCTGGCTTTGTCCATGGCGGTGGTGTCGAATTTGGAGAAGTACACGGTGTATTGCTCCAAATCTTCGCAAAACTTTTCTAAGCGTTCACGCAAGATGCGACAGGCCAGCTCCACCGCGCCGCCATTGAGGTCGGCCCCGGTCGAAGCGGCGGTGGGACTGGCATCGCTGACGACAGTGGTGTCGGTTTCCGCCATTTTGACGAGGGTGATGTCAATGCCCAAGGTCTGCGCCGCAATTTGCGCCAGCTTGGTTTGCATGCCCTGCCCCATTTCCACACCGCCGTGTGACACCAGCACGGAGCCGTCGCTGGCGTAAGCCACTACATAAGCGCCCGCTTGGTCGAGTGTGCCGCGCGAGTCGGAGTACGAGATGCCGTACTTGAGCGGAATCATGGACAGGCCCCGCTTGCGCCAGCGGTTGTTGGCATTGAATTCGGTCACCGCCGCACGGCGCTGGTCGAACGCGCTCACTTGCTTGAGCTGCTGCCAGAGTTGCACCAGCTTGCTTTGCTTCAAGCCTTCCATGTAGGGGGTGAAGTCGTAGGCGGTGGTGCTGACTTCTTTGAGCGCCACCATATTGCCCAAGTTGGCCGCTCCAGTGAAGGTGTTGGTAGGGTCATGGGCCTGCACAGCGGCGGTGAAGACAGCTTCGTCCGCAAATAGCTGGCCCAGCAAAGGCTCCAATGCCTTGATGGCGGGCGGGTCTAAGCGAAAGCGCAACAAGGTGCCCAGGGTCTGGGGCGTGATGCGGAACGCACCCCACTCGCCCACGCCGTCTTTGTAGAGGTTTTTCTCGCGCACCTCTTCCGGCGTCTTGCCCAACTTGTAAGCCACATGCTCTATGGCCTGCTCGCTCAAATTGACCGCCTGCACAAACCCAAAGCTGCGAAAGGCGGTGTTACTCAGCGAATTGGTTTGGCACACCTGGCCGCGCACGCGGTAGGTGGGGATGTTGTAGGCGTTGTCGTTGGACTGCAAAGAAAAATCCATGACAGGCAAAGACAGGTCGTAGGTGTTGCCACCATCCGAGATGAAGTCCATCGAAAAGCCTTTAATGGCTCCGTCTTCGGCATAGGCCACGGCGTATTGGCCTTGGTAGGCGTGGCGTCCACCGCAGTTGATGAAGTTGGTGTTGCGATCCAGCGCCAAGCGCACGGGCTGCTGTAGCGTCCAGGCCGCCACCGCAGCGGCAGTGGAGTTGAAGTGGGAGAGCGACTGCCGCCCACCAAACCCACCACCAATGCGCGTGAGCCGCACGCGCACGTTCACCGCGGGCACGCCCAGTGCACCCGCCGCAGCGTATTGGTTGTCCGCGATAGCTTGGCTGGCAGTGTTGAGGGTGATGGATCGGTTTTCCCCCGGCACGGCCAGGGTGTTCATGGTCTCGAGATAGAAATGGTTTTGGTATCCGGTGCGGCGCAAGCCGTGCACCACAGGAAACTCTGTCGCCCCTTCTTTCAAGGCATGGTGATGGGGTTCTTGGAGCCAAGCATGATTGCTGCCCGGACGCACGATTTCGGGGATGTGGGTGAGCGAGGGTGCGGTGGGCGGGTTTTGCTCAAAGTAGTGTTTCTCGGCCAAGGCCACATCAAAGTCTCTGGTTTTTTCGGGCAAGAAAACAATGCATTGGGTGCGCACAAAGTTGGCAATTTCTTGCGCTGCACGCCGGTTCCTAGCCACCACCAAGCCGATTGGGGCACCCACGCTGGTGACGTGGTGGGGGAAGAAGTTGCGGTTGGCGGCAATGCCGTCGGGCAGCGCCTGGTCTTGGCTGGGCACAAAGACGGGATCGTCTCCTCCCAGCCCGATCCAATTGGCGGCTTTGACGGGGACGTCTTCGTAGGTAACCAGGGCGGTGAAGTCGGCATACCAGTCGCGCAAAAACTGCTGGAGCAGTGCCACGGACACCCGCTCGCCTTTGTTGCCATAGGCAGTGGTGATGGGGAGCTGGTAGTAAAACTGGCCGAACGCAATCAGGCTGTACACATAGGCAGCCTCCAGCGTGTGGGGCGGGCGCACCAAGTCGTGGGTGTATTGCACCTCGCCCGTGGTTTGCATAAAGGCGGATAGCTTGACGAACGGCTCCGATACCGGGGCCTCTGCGGGGTAGGAGTTGTAGTACTGCTGCCCGGTTGACACGGGGCGCACATAGTTTTGCCCTGCCGAGCGCACTTGGGGTGGCACGGCGGTGGCCCCACTGGCCTCGGCCACGGCGACAAAGAATTTGTAAAACAGGTTTTCTGCCAGTGTCGCGCGGAAGGAGAAGGGGATTTGCCCAATTTCATAGGGACCCGCCGGCCCCACGGGGGGAGCCCACACCGCCACCTCTTGCGCAAGACTGCGCAGGGCCTGGCGCAAGGTTTCCTCGTTCCACAGTCGGCCCATTAGCAGAGCGCGGGTGGCATCCACCGTGATGGGGTGGAATTGCACGCCATAGGTGGTGGAGGCCAAGGCGTAATCGGCGCGAATGCCGTCGTACACCAAGCGGCATTCGGCCACACGCCCATCGGCCTCCAAACGCACGAAGAATCCGGCGTTCACCAAGGCGTGCGCATCTTCATCGCGGCGGCGGATTTTGTAGCTGCGCACGTAGCTGCGCTCGACCGTCCAAGGGATCACGATGGATTCATAAATGGCGTCCACAGGCAACTGGCTGTCCTGTGGCAATTGCAAGATGTCGTACAACTTGCTGCCGGACTTCCAAGACACCTTCACCTTGGCGGCCAAGGCGCCCAGCACCAGCACCACATCTGACAAGAAGCCCAGATTGGTAGCCATATGGATATTGCCCGCCACGCTGGCCTCATTGCGCA
This sequence comes from Curvibacter sp. Hmag1.1, assembly GCF_059769165.1. Lineage (NCBI taxonomy): Bacteria > Pseudomonadati > Pseudomonadota > Betaproteobacteria > Burkholderiales > Comamonadaceae > Curvibacter > Curvibacter sp. Hmag1.1. The sequence continues at coordinate 1,607,504 of NZ_JBMBGX010000002.1, read as the reverse complement.
CTTGGTGGTTGGCCACCACTTTGAGGTGGTCACGAAGTGCCACCATGCCCTGTGTTTGCACCGGGTCGCGGCTGTCGATGGTGGTTTGCAAAATCTCCAGCAAACGGGTGAGCGAGATCGCGCCACCGCACTCCAGCCCTTGATCCGTCACCCGCACGGCCTGCAACTCGGCAATGACGGACACATCCACCAACGACTGGGGGTTGAGCGGGGTTTCGGCGTAGATGGGCTGTGTTTCGTAAATGCCTACCGAGGTGTTGCCACACACCAGGCGAAAGTTCGCTCCCGTGGGGCCAGCAGCGGCTTTGTGCGCATAGAGCGCATCCAACGAGATGGGACGCTGGTAGGTGTAGCCGTTGCGAGCAAAAACTAAGGGCTGCGGGCTGCGCATGTATTCCACAAAGTCCGCAGGAGGCGTGATCTTGCTGAAGGGTTTGATGCCGCTGGGGGCAAAGGCCGGATCTATCTTGATGGTCGGCTGCGGGCAAGGTGGTTTGTAATCGACCGCAAATTGCTTGAATGCTTCTAATATGGGGCGATAGCCCGTGCAGCGGCACAGGTTGCCGTCAAAGTTGTCTTCGATCTCGCGCTCGGTCAGACACGCTTTGTTTTGCCGCAAGGTGAACATGTTCATGGTGAAGCCCGGCGAGCAATAGCCGCACTGCGATCCGTTGTTCGCCGCCAGCTTGTATTGCACCTCATCCACACCGTCTTGCACATTGCCAATGCCTTGGGTGGTGGTGACCATCGTGCCATCCAGCGCCACCAGTGGACGCAAACAGGCATTGATGGATTTGTTCACCACCTTGTCCTGGCCCAGGTCGTAGCTGGTAAGCATGACCGTGCACGCGCCGCAGCCGCCCTGACCGCAGACCAGCTTGGTACCGCCCTTAGCCACTTCGGGCAGATGCAGGTAGTCGATCAGGCGGGTCTGTGGGGACACGTCGGTGAGGGTAACGCGCTCGCCATCCAAGATAAAAGTGATCTGGTTGCGCGGCACGGGCTCGTTATTGAGTGTGGAGAGAAACAGGTCTTCAAACGCGGGCGTGGTCACGTTAAAGCACGCCCGAATTGGCGAACCATCGTCGCGCAGCAGCAACTCACCAGAGCGTTCGTCGTTGGGGGTGTACACCACCAAACGCACATCGCGGTACACACCCAAATCCCCTTGCGTCAGAATGGCAGCGGCCAGCGGGTCCCAAAAATCAAAGTCCCCGGACGCAATGAATCCATAGTCCGCGGTGAGCGCCTGGTACACAAAGTCTGCTGACGGGGTGATGTGGTTTTCCAGCAAGCGCAGGTAAAACGCGGTGGTGATGGGCGCGTGCTGTGTAGCGTCCAAGGGGATCAGCGTAATGGGTACACCGCTGCGAAACACATAGTCCGCAGCCACAGGATCGCAGTAGATATTGAACTCGGCCACCACGTTCGGGTTGCTTGGGTCTGCTGCATGCACATTGCCCGGCGCATCAATCGCCCCACCCATAATGTAAATGCGCTCAATGCGCTGCACGAGCTCGGGGGACTCTTTGAGCAGGGTGCCCAAATTGGTCAACGGGCCAATCGCCAAAATATGCAGCTTGTCGGCCGAGGCCAACAATTGCTCTCGCAAAAAGGCCAGCGCATCAGGTAGCGCAGCATGCGGGTTGGCAGGCAAAGCAATGCCAAACATGGTGTCCATCTGCTCCCGAATGCCTTCGGGGAACTGGTGGTCGTATGCCATCGGTTTGGTCAAACCTTTGGCCACTGGCAACTCGGGCACGCCCGCCAGTTGCACCAGCTTGAGGGCGTTGCGCGTGCCTGGCTCCAGATGTGCGGCACCCGTACCCACCACCGTAATGCCCACCACCTCGATCTGAGGGTGGTTGAGCAGATAGAGCATGGCCATCCAATCGTCGATATCGACATCGGTATCAATAATGACGCGTGTTCTCTTGGCGGTAGTAGGCATCCGCACCTCCTGAATGTGTGTTGTTGTCATGGGGTTTGCCAGTCGCACGCCGGCATGTCAGCGTGCTCCTGTAGACACATCCACAGGAGCACGCCAAGACTGCGACGAGGGACTATTCGCCCTTAATCAGCGTGGCCACGGCGGTGTGGGGCCAGTTGATCATGGGCCCGTCTTTGAGCGCGGGGAACTGCAGCATGATGACCTGCGAGTACTGCAGCATGTAGTACGGTTCCCCCCCATCCCGTGACACGATAGAGACAGCAAATGTGGCGGTCATGTCGGTGGACTTGGCCTGCTTGTCCAAGAACGGAATGTTGACAATATCGCCTTGGTTGCGCGTTTTGACGGTGAGCACCTGGGTTTTCAAAAACGTCAGCCCCTTGTGCGCATCATTGAGCTGCTTGTTCACATCGCCGGTGTTGTCAGAATCGTAAATCGCGGGGGCCGGGAAGTTCTCTTTGGGAAACGGAATCGCGTGGAACGGGGGAAACTTGTACGGCCCGGTTTGCTCGTGCGCGCTCCCAAACAAGATGACTGCATTTCCGTGAGGAATGGTCAGCTCCCGGATCAGACTGGCGGAGGCTTTGGGATTTTTGGTGGCAGGCACATTCAACCAAAAGCCCATCTCATCGTGCAAGGGCTCCATGGTTTTTCCGTCCACCACTTGGTGGTGATACCGCAAACCGTTGAGAAAAATATCCGGCTGCTCAAACCCACCACGGTCCGGCGTAGGTGCAGCTACCGAGAAGGTCAATGTCTCGTTGGTCAAGGGATGTCCTATGGCGCGAAACAAACCCTCTTTCGCAGGCGTAGCGAGCATAGTGTTGCCCTGTCCGTTCCAGGTGCCCACCAGCATTGACAAGGGCCCCAGCTTCGGGTGAATCGGGGCGAATGTGGGCCCAGGCACGGGGAAGCCGTTGATGTATTCCTTGCGGGTGTAATGGGGTTGGCTGCTGGGTGTAGCAGTTTTCTTGTTAGATGCTTTGGTGGCTGGTGCAGCCGCAGGAGAGGCAGTGGTTTCTTTCATGAATGCAATGATCTGAATTGTGTTGTTCACACACTCCAGCCACAGCAGGCCGCCCAGCCGGAGTGCACCCCCAGAAGCTTTGGACAAGCCAATACCGTTAGCACCAATGCTCCGCGAAGAACATCGTTTTTTACGAAATTCTTTTGTTCCCAAACTCCCAGCACTAAGGTTAAGGATGCTCTGCAAAACCTCGGCGGCAATTTAACGTGCCGGGTGATGCCTGAAATATCAATGTGTCTTCCGAAAGACAAATCACTAAAACATTTTCATTACGCAGATGCGAGCACACTGTTGTTTAGCGTTAGTTTGGATAATTTGCGCATGAAACAAGCCAGCCTGAAGCTCAATCTGAATGTCAAAAAGACGCGTAAGGAAGTGTTCCTCGAGCAAATGGAGCTGGTGGTTCCATGGGCTGCTTTGGTTTAACTCATTGCGCCGTATTGCCGCAAAGGAAAGACCGGGCTGCCCCCGTTTTCCCTGCAAACCATGTCGCGTTCACTTCATGCAGCAATGGTTCACGTTATCTGATCCGGCCATGGAAGAGGCGTTCTTTGATACCCCGCTGTACCGGGAGTTTGCGCAACTTGAAGAGTATGGCCGCCTGCCCGATGAGAGCACCATCCTGCGATTTCGCCACCGACTAGAAAAGCACAAACTCTCCGAGCAAATACTGGCCACAGTCAACGCACTACTGGAGCAACGCGGGCTGCTGCTTAAGACAGGCACCGTCGTGGACGCGACCTTGATCGCAGCGCCATCGTCCACTAAAAACAAAGACAAAGGGCGAGACCCCGAGATGCACTCCAGCAAAAAGGGCAAGCAGATGTACTTTGGGATGAAGAAATTTCGTATGAGTCCGGCGAATACCGTACTTAACGGTTGTGTTGAAGTCAGATGTCTGCGAGGTGACGAAGCAGGCCGAAGGCGACGCGCCAAGTCTGACCATCGCAGTCGAGTGTGGCTGTACGCTGGTTGATGCGCACGATCAAGCCGACACGCTGTTGCAAATCCTGGTCTGTAAAGCTCACCCTACTGCCAACGCGGAAGTCTTCACGTCTTGCGATTTCCGGCGGCGGGCTGGGGGTATTTTGTGCGCTCGAGGCAGCAGTAGCGTCGTTGGAAGTCGTTGGTTCGCTTGAAGGCGTCAACATGATTGCCTCATAGGGCACGGTAAAGTGGCTGTGGCTGGCCTCGTCAAGTAATGTCACGCGGCTATCCTTCATGGCGATGACACGCGCAGCCTTCAGTTTGCCCGTATTCCAATCAAAGAACTGCACCTGCTGACCGGCGTGCAATTGCGTTCGTGCCTGGATGATGCGTCGTGGATCAGCCAACAATCGATCAATGACCCAGCTCAGTTGGTAGAGCTCAGCGCTGGTGGCCATTGGCAAGTCTTCGATCAGTTTGATACGCATGGCAATATTGTGCCAAGCCGCACGGCTCAGGCGGCCAGTTGCAGGACTTGACTGGGCGTCCCGAGTTGGCTTGCCACCACCCATGGCAGCAATTCATCGATCCGATTGATGGGGTGATCGGCAATGCGCTCCAGTACATGTCGCAGGTACGCATAAGGGTCAACGCCATTGAGCTTGCAGGTACCAACCAGGCTGTAGATAACGGCAGCCCGGTCGCCACCGCTGTCGGAGCCGAAGTGCAAATAGTTCTTGCGCCCAAGCACCACACCACGCAGGGCACGCTCGGCCGTGTTGTTGTCAATCTCGATGCGGCCGTCGTCCACATAGACGTTAAGGGCCCGCCAATTACTCAGCGCATAGCCGATGGCTGACGCCATGGGCGACTTGGCCGAGAGCTGCGACAGACTTTCGTTCAACCAAACCTGCAGTTCCAGCAGCTTTGGCCTGGCATGCGCTTGGCGGTATTGCCGGCGCTGCTCGGCACTGTGCCCGCGAACCGCCTGCTCAATGGCATACAGAGCGCCGATACGCTGCAATGCTTGGTGGGCCAAGGTGCCGCTCACATGCTCCTGGCGTTCATGGATCTCATAGAACTTTCGCCGGCAGTGGGCCCAGCACGCAGCCTCTACAACACTTCCATCCGCAAAGAGTCGGTCATATCCGGCATAAGCGTCGGCCTGCAGAACGCCGGTAAAACCACTCAAGTGACGTTTTGGGTTCTCTCCCTTGCGGTTCTCGGAATACTGGTACCACACCGCCGGCGGCGACGGGTCCGCCCACCCTCGGTCATCACGGGCATACACCCATAGTCGTGCGGTTTTTGTCTTGCCTTTGCCGGGACTCAGAACCGGCACCGGGGTGTCGTCGGTGTGAACCTTGTAGGCACTCAGAACGTATTTGTGCAGAATTTCTACCAGTGGCTCCAGCAAACTGGCGCAACCGGCCACCCAGTCGCACTGGGTTGAGCGTTCAACGTGCACGCCAGCACGGGCATAAATCTGGTTTTGCCGGTACAGCGGAATGTGATCGCAGTATTTGCTCACCAGAACCTGTGCCAGCAAGCCGGCACCGGCCAGGCAGCGGTTGATCGGGCGGCTGGGTGCCGCCTCCTGCGTAATCGTGTGGCACTGGCTGCATACGAACTTAGGGCGGATGTGGCGAATGACCTTGAAGCTACCGGGCACGTAGTCCAGCACCTCGGAGACGTCCTGTCCAATTTGCTGCAGGCCGGTACCGCATGACCCGCATTTGCAATCCGCTGCACAGCCACTGTGCACCACGTCCTCGCGGGGTAGGTGCGCTGGCAGGCCTTGCTGCGGCTGTGCAGATGTTTTGTTACGCTTCTTACGTTCCGCGTCCAAGTCGGCAACATTGCCTGCGTCGGTATCGGTCACGGGGGCATTCGCCGGCAGCAGTGGCATCAGAGCCACACTGAGCAATTCCAATTGGATTTGCGCTGCCTCCACCTTCTCGCTGGAGCGGCCATAACGCATACGCTTCAAATGCGTGAGCTCCATCTTGAGCTTGTCAATGGTCAGGCGAAGCGCCTTGATCGTGAGGTCGCGCTGCACCACATCCTGTGTCAGGGTGTCTATGGTTTGCAGCAGCACATCGGAACTCATGGGGCAATACTTTGCCAGGCAATTTAGTACCGCAATAGAGGATTTCCACTGTCAACCGAAGTACCCATTTATGCAGTGCAGGACGCCTACATCGCAAGCGTCGGCTGGGCTGTGCGCACCGGCATGCGCCAGTCAATTCCCTCAAGCAACATGGACAGTTGCGCTGGCGTCAGTACCACCGAACCACTCAAGGCCTGTGGCCATATGAAGGTAAGCAACCGGTCAACACACATTGACGGCGCAATGTTTACGTGGTCTGCGGTGCCCAGTTGTGAGGCAGCAATTCCCCGATCTTACTGGCCCGCTGCGTGGGCAAGCGTGTGAGTACGTCTTTCAGATAGGCGTACGGATCGTGCCCATTGAGCTTGGCACTCTGAATCAAACTCATCACCGCCGCCGCACGTTGACCAGCTCGCAGCGAACCCGCGAATAACCAGTTGCCCCTGCCGATAGCTGCCGGGCGAATTTGGTTTTCGCACCAATTGTTATCTATGGGTACTTGCGCATCGTCCAGATACAGCGTCAACGCCTCCCAACGTTTGATGCTGTAGTTAATCGCTTTTGCGGTGGCCGATCCACTGGGCACCTTGCTGGCCTGCAACAGTAGCCACTGGTGCAGTAGGTCGGCAATGGGCCTGGATTTTTCCTGCCGGATTTGCAGACGAATGGCCGCTGGTAATGACTTGATGTCACGTTCGACGTCATACAGTAGGTCGAAGAATTTCAGGCCCTCTGCGGCAATCAGACTGCTGTGATTGGCGTGCAGTTCAAACAGTTTTCGGCGCGCATGCGCCATGCATCCGGCTTCTTTGACGCCTTTGGTGAACAGCGATTTATAACCCCCGTAATCGTCGCAAACCAGAGAGCCACGCCAGCCACGGTCATCGTCATCAGACTTCCCCAGAAACGTTCTGGCATTCTGGCCGGCGCGGGTCTCGCAGAAGTCGTAGACGACGGCGCGTATCTGCTCAAAGGCACCAGGAGCGTATGCCCACAAGTAGGCCTTGTGGGTCTTCTTATTGCCGGGCTTGAGCATCGGGATCGGAGTCTCATCGGCATGCACCACAGCGTGACTCAGTACCGTCTCTTTCAACGCATCCACCAGCGGCTGCAATTGCACGCCGCACATGCCCACCCAGGCTCCCAGCGTGGAACGTGCAATCTCCAAGCCGGCGCGGCCAAAGATTTTCTCTTGCCGGTACAGCGGCAAGTGATCCGCATATTTGGCCACCAGCACCTGTGCCAACAGGCCAGCGGTTGGAATGCCTTTGTCAATGACTTGGGCCGGTACCGGCGCCTGAATCAGTGTTTCACACTGGCTACACGCCCATTTGCCGCGAACATGCAGCTCAACAGTGAATACGCCGGGCGTGTAGTCCAGCTTTTGCGCGACGTCCTGGCCAATGCGCTTGAGCTGGCAGCCACAAGTGCAGGTGGTGGAGTCTGGTTCGTGGTGGATTTCTACACGGGGCAGGTGATCCGGCAGCGCTGCACGTTTGGGCTTGCTACGGTGGTCTTTATCGGGCTTGGGCGCCGGCGTGAGGTTTTTGAGTTCTTGCTCAATCGCCGCCAGGTCTTCATCGCAGGCTTCATCGAGCAGACTGGTCTGCGTGGCATCGAGTTGTTCGCGGCTACGACCAAACTGTAGTCGCTTCAAGGTCGCCATCTCGTGCGTGAGCTGGTCGATCTTGCTCTGACGGTACAGCAGCTCTTTGCTCTGCGTGCTGACCTTTTCCATCAGTCCACTGACCAGATTGCACACATCGTGCGCGCTCATTTGTTGCAGTGAATCGGGCGTAAAAACCATGGATTGAAGTGTGCCAAATGGCGCAGAATTTCGCCATCGGTGCATGCACTAATGGACGCCAAGTACGCGCGCTACTCGATTGGCAAACCATCGGCGTACACGCCCACCCCTCAGACGACGGTGATGATTCCTGCGCTTCCAATGCGCTGCCAGGGAAGTCCCAATACCAGCGCTTGGAGCTGTTCATTGCTGAGTTGCTGGTGCCGACCGACGCCCGGTGTGGGCCAGACAAATTTGCCTTGATGGAGCCGACGCGCGGCCAGCCAGATGCCAATACCGTCATGTACCAGAACCTTCATGCGGTTGGCACGGCTGTTCGCAAATAGGTAGGCATGGTGCGGGTGGGCAGCGCCAAACACCTGCACGACTCGCCCCAGCGCCGTATCCGTACCCGCACGCATGTCCAGTGGTTGAACTGCCAACCAGGCGCAGTCGATGCGGATCACTTGAGAAGGGCGCCCGACCAGCCGGCAAATTCATGGGCAGCAGATATGGGCCAAGTGACGGTCATGCTCAAACTACCTTTGCGGACCTCCACACGAATCGTGCGCTCCACGGGCTCGGCCGTTTGCGTGAGCAGGGGCACCGGGATAAATGCTGGCATGTCTATCGGCTCTGACGGACGGGCTTCGGCGTGAGCGTCCGGTTGTGCTTGCTCCTTCAGCTAGCGGTGCAACACATTGGCGTTCATGCTGTGCGCGCTGGCCACCGCTGCGATGGACGCGCCCGGCGCCCTGCACGCGGCAAGCAAGGCGGCTTTGGTATCTGCTGAATAGGTTCGCTTGCTACGGCGCACGAAATACCTCGGGGTGTCTGAGTCTTTGAGCATTGCGTCCACGATCATGGTTGTGGACACAATGGTGCTCAGGCACGCCTCAATCAACAAGGCGACTTGGCTGGACGTACATGGACGCTCCCGGTTTGCCAAGCTTTCAATTCATGACGACTCGAAGGTAAAGATTGCACCCGTACATTCGGACTTTAGTTGTGACTTTGGATCACTGTCCCTGATGGGATTCGCTGGTTGACGCCTCGATCGCTTACACGCACTCTAGGTGCCTCGTCCGGCACGGGCTTTGTCAACCACGGTCTGACCTATCTTGCCATCACTTCATGATTGCCTGAGCAATCGGTGGTTCTGTTCTCCCTGTCTGGCTTTCTTATTGCATTACTTCACTCGGCCGGCTTGGCTACGTGGCCGCCGTGGCGGGCGTGTAGTCAGGCCGGAACTCTCGCTCATGGGCTAACAATGCCCAGACGATGCGCGCATTTTTATTGGCCAGCGCCACGGCCGCCACATTCTTGTTCCGGCGATTAACGACCCCGTTAATCCAACTACAGGAATCCGGTTTCTGCTGCGCGCGGTAAATGACCGAACGTGCACCGTGAATCAATAGGGTGCGCAGATATGTGTCACCGCGTTTGCTGATACTCAGCAGGTTCTGCTTCCCACCACTGGAATGCTGCTTTGGTACCAGGCCCAGCCAAGCTGCGACCTGACGGCCTCCGTCAAAGTTCTTCGCATCTCCCAGTGAGGCAACCAGCGCGCTGGCAGTGATAGGTCCGATGCCTGGCACTTGTGCCAGTTTGCTACTGGCATCACTTTGGCGGTGCCACTTCACGATCTGCGACTCCAGTTCGTCGACTTGCCGGTCGAGCTCCTTCAGGTGATCCAGCAACCGCTGCACGAGAACCCGGAATGAACCCGGCAAATCGTTGCCGGCATCTTCAATGAGTTCAGGCACTCGGCCCGCGATATAGCCAATCCCCTGGGGAATGACCAATCCAAATTCCGACATCAAGCCCCGAATTTGGTTGGCCTGTGCCGTGCGCGCCCTGACAAAGCCCTGTCGAACGCGGTGCAATGCCAACACTGCTTGCTGCTCGACATTTTTGATTGGCACAAATCGCATGTTGGGCCTGGCTACCGCCTCACAGATTGCTTCAGCATCTGCCGCATCGTTCTTGTTGGTCTTGACGTACGGTTTGACAAATTGCGGAGCCATCAATTTGACCGTGTGACCGAACCCTTGCAGTTTGCGGGCCCAATGGTGGGCACCGCCACAGGCCTCCATACCGATAAGACAAGCAGGGAGATTCACGAAAAATTCCGCCAGTTGGTCGCGGCGCATTTGCTTCTTGATGACGACCTTCCCGTACTCATTCACGCCGTGCACCTGGAAGAGATTCTTTGCCAGATCAATACCTACAGTAGTAACCTTCATATCAGACGCTCCTTCTGTTCAAGTGGTTGTTTCGCATCTCCACTTTGGCACACTACGATGCCGCGAAAGGTGGGAGCGTCCATCCCATTGCTTACATATGAAGCGGCCTTTCTCCAGCCGTTTGGCAAACAGACACAAGCCCTGTCCGTCCCACCAGAGTAACTTTACAATGTCACCACGGCGGCCGCGAAACACAAAAACATGACCGCTAAATGGGTCATGCTCTAGCGCGCCTTGTGCAATGGCCGCCAGCCCATCAAAGCCACGACGCATGTCGGTAAGTCCTGCAGCCAGCCAAATCCGCGTTCCCGCGGGCAAGCCAATCACGCGATATCCCTAAGTGCCATCAGAACGCTGCGTACCTTGGCTGGATCAACGCTGCCACGCAGCACTACGCGCGCGCCACCAATTTCAACCTCAATGACACCCTCATCGCGCACAGCCTTGTCAGGCGCCAGTGAAGGCATGGCCGGATGCGCCTCTTGGGCATTCACTGAAACTGGCAGCAGCAGCGGTTGATAAGTGACTTGTGGAGCACGCTTGCGATCAAGTTTGGTTCGCCTCCACTTGAAGACCAGATTGGCGTTGATGCCGTGCTCCAAGGCGATGGCGGCAACCGATGCTCCTGGCTGATGTGTCAGCTCGACAACCTTGCGCTTGAAGGCCGCGCTGTATGTGCGTTTGGTCTTAATGACGGTGGGCGAAACTGGCTCTTGCATGGTATCCACCGTGGCTTGTTAAGTGCACACCTCGATGGAGTGTGTCTTGAGCCAAGAATGCCCGTCATATCAGTGGCATGCAATGACGGTATTCGCCGGACTCTTACTTTTGACAATCTGTTCGTTGTCTTGCTTCAGTGACTTGATGAGTCCTGTGTCCCAAACCGCGTGCAAGTTGCTACCGCGCATAAAGGCTTGGAGCTGGTAGCTGTTGCCTCCGCGGTCGTCCCCGAAACCGGCGTGAAGAGGTTGATGAATGTCGCCGATGAAGTGCACCACGTACTTCAATGCTGTCAGTCGTTTCTCGTCATCCCCGGGAGTGCGTAGGACTTCAATCTGTCGGTCAATCGCGGCGATCACGCACTTCCCATCGGGGCAGTCTCGCTCTTGCTGGTAGTTGCAGTCCCCACGCGGGAAGTTCACATAGTGTCAAGCGGCGGTAGCAGGACTGCGATGTTCGTCCGCCCAAGTAGAGATACTGGCCAGAGTGGCGCCTGGCTCCTGGGCCAATAGACGGTCGACTTCCTTACGCGCAGCAGGTGAGAGTTGAGCTTCTGCCAGCATGGCAACGATCTTGTGTCCATCGCTCCCCCAAGCCAGCGCGTGATGGCTATGAGCCGCCAATGCAAGCAGGCATGTGTGGAACAGTGTTTTCAGGAAACGGTGCATGGATGGTTCTGGAGGCAGTCTTTGCTTTGGATTGAGCCTACCCGAATCCCATGGGTTTGCGTTTGGACAGTCAGATCGTTAAACTGTATAAATGTAAGGGGTATCCCTTTAGCTTCTCTTGGGCCTTACCCTGCGCAAGCTGCGCAGGGTAAGTATCCATAAACCATTAATGTTTCAGGGAATCATTGGTCCACATCATCATTGGACGGCATTGAGCGAACTTTCTCCAGTAATACTGGTAAATCTGAAGTAATCGTCTCCCAAACGATATCCAAGTCTACTTGGAAGTAGCCGTGCGAAAGTACATTTCGCATCCAATATGCATCGTCCCAAGGAAAGTCTGCATTATTCTTTGCGAACTCCTGATGGAGAGTTTGCACGTTGTGCGAAGCTTCGCCGATGATTTCAATATTGCGAATCACGGCATCCTGAATCAACGTGTTCCCAAGCCAAACATCTTTGTCAATGCCTTTGGTATAGGTGTTAATTCGTTCGATGGCTTGAGCGATGTGATTCAAATAGTCAGGTAAACGAATATTTACCTTCTTCATAAAGGCTGCGCCTCAGCCAATACGTGGGCTCTGAATTTCTCAGGCAGCGCCTTCGGCGTCAGGACGTCCACAGGAACGCCCAACACTGCCGTCAACCCTTTTTTAATCCTTGCAATATCTAGCAAGCTGGTTTTCGGGGTGGGGTCCACGAGAAGATCCAAGTCACTGCTCTCGGTGTCATCCCCATGCAGCACAGAACCAAAAACACGAGCGTTCAGCGCATTGTTCATTTGAACAATACGAAGAATTTCAGTTCGATTGGCTTTGAGCGCCTCTGAAGGTTTCATTTCTGCATTCCGCTTGTCCGCAAGGGGGGCCGTTGCATGCAATATATCTCATATAACTGCTTCAATGGAATACACAGAGCAGCTGTGCCCACGGAGCACATTTGCCCCGTGAGGGTTTAATTTCGCTTCGTTTTCGTAGCTGTGTCGAGCTCAGGGCTCGACTATAGTTGACATGCCGCTACAAGAGCGGCGCGATGAGCCGAAACTCAAAGTGGGGTCAGTATATCCACTGCCTACTAATTCAGCAACCGGCAACCAGGTCTCCATAGGTAACAGGCCCCGTAGCCACTGCTTGTTGCAGTAGCCGGTAAAACAGCAGCCCCCTAGAGCGGGACGTTCTCCGGTTGAACCGAAACACAAACTCGTCCAGTTAGTAGTCCAATTGGCTAGGCTGGACAGCACCGTGATGGGTTCCCATCATCCAGCGTTGCAGCAAGGCAGCCACCCGGTGAACACCTGGCATGGATTGATGGGCTGGGACATCGGATCTCATGTGAACCGTGACTTTGTGGTCAAACCCGAGGTCTTCAATCTTCCGATAAGCACCCGATCCATCGCTATGTACTTTGGACCGGACTTCGACGGTTTCCATGATGAAGGATTGGAGGCTTTGCTGGTTTCCGTGTTCCAGCCGCTGGATTCGGATTCTCCCAAATCCTTTGGGCAATACCTCCACTGCAATCGCAACCATCGCTTTGGTCGTATTGCTTTGCCGCCCTTTGGCAGAAATTGGGTGTTTGCGATCTGTCCATGCCTGTCCCAGATCATCCGCTCGCTGTGCCTGAATTCCTTTGGCGCCTGTCCGTCGCCCCCATGATGGATTGGGCCGATAGTCGTAAAAAGTCCGATTTAAATCAATGACTTACGACTTTTTGAAATCGTGATGTAGCACTTTCGTAGCACCGAAATTGAAGTATCGAATGGCAGTATTCACTTTTTGTGGAAAAAAGCTGCCCCAATTTTGTTTTTTCATTGCGGTTTTCAACTTGGGGTTGGGCCTTGGCTTGAAATTAAAAGCTCCAAATTTCGACTGACCGCCACTGCACTGAGCAAAAAAAGATCAGCTCTAGGTCGTTGCTTGTCAGGAGGTTAGCTTGTGGATAAACTGTATAAATGTACAGTAACTGCGTTAGCTACCCGCCGGTCCCCATCACCGCCACTCCTTGCCTGCTGGACCTCGTCCCAACGCGCATCTGTGCAGGCTTCCCAAGCCCTGCGGAAGACTTGGGAGCTGAACGCATTGATCTTTCCAAAGTCCTGATCACCCACCCGCAGGCGACCTTCCTGCAGCGTGTCTCCGGTCACTCCATGAAGGACGCAGGCATATTCGACAACGACATACTGGTCATTGACCGAGCCATCAAGCCGCGGCACAAGATGATCGTGGTCGCTGTGGTGGATGGAGAGTTCACCGTCAAACAGCTCTACCAGCGTGCCGGGCGGGTCAAGCTGCAGGCTGCAAACCCCACTTATCCGGACATAGTGCCCAAGGAAGGCCAGACCATAGAGATCTGGGGTGTGGTCACCAGCTGCATCAAGCAGTTTCCTTCCGCCTGAAACATTGCCTTGGTGACTCCATGTACGCCCTGGTAGACGGCAACAACTTCTATGTTTCCTGTGAGCGGGTGTTCAGACCTAGTCTCAACGGCTTGCCGGTGGTTGTCTTGTCCAACAACGACGGATGCGCCATTGCCCGCAGCAACGAGGCCAAGGCGCTGGGTATCGCCATGGGTGCCCCCTGGTTCCAGATCAAGCACTTGGCTGAGGATGCCGGCTTGGTAGCCCTGTCTGCCAACTTCGCCCTGTACGGTGACATGTCCGATCGGATGATGAGCCTGGCAGCCGGCCTCGGCCCAGCCCAAGAGATCTACAGCATCGATGAATCCTTTATCGACCTCAGTGGCGTCAAAGGTGACCTGATAGAGCGCAGCCACAAGATCCGCGCTCGCATCCTGCAATGGGTAGGCATTCCCTGCGGTATCGGTATCGGCCCCACCAAGACCCTGGCCAAGCTCGCCAATCACATTGCCAAGACCGCCGAACGCAAGCCAGGTGTCTACCCCGACAAGCTCGCGCAAGTCTGCAATTTGGCAGCTCTGGATCAACCAGAGCGTGATGCCGTGTTCGCAGCCACCGCAGTGAACGAAGTCTGGGGAGTGGGCAGGCAGATCAGCAAGCAGCTTCAAGCCGGAGGCATCCACACGGTGTTGGACTTGATGAAGCTAGACCCTGCCACTGTAAGAGGCAATTGGTCTGTGGTGCTGGAGAGGACCGTCCGGGAGCTGCAGGGCACTTCCTGTATCGATCTGGATCACACCCCAGCTGCCAAGAAAGAAATCGCATGCACGCGATCCTTCGGTCGTCCCATCATCGAACATCATCACCTGGCCGAGGCCGTTACCGAATTCGCCTCTAGGGCCGCAGAGAAGGTCAGGAAGCAACACAGCCAGGCAGGACAGGTACTTGTCTTCATTCGTACAAGCCCGTTTCGCAAAGATGCTCAGTACAGCCGCTCCATGGTCACGCCCTTACGACGCCCCAGTGCTGATACCACCTGCATCGTCAAAGCAGCCCTTCAAGGCCTGAACCATATCTTCAAGCCAGGATTCAACTACGCCAAGGCAGGCGTAATGCTGCTGGACCTGCAACCCGATACCAACCAGCAGGCAGAACTGGATCTGGAGGATGGCGACTCCGAAGAAGACCGAACCAAACTCATGACTGCCATGGACACCCTAAATCAGCGCTTCGGTAAAGGCACGGTTCTGACCGCTAGTGCAGGCCTTGATGGAGTGCGGAGAGAGTGGTCGATGAAGCAACTGCGGAGAACCCCGGCATACACCACACGCTGGGATGACATGCCAGTGGCAAGAGCGTGAAACATGACAGAAACCAAAACAGAAACCAGCAAAGACTCCAGCAAACTGCGAAGTGCAAAGCACATTGCAGTCGTCAACGGCATTGGACTCAAGAAGGTACATGCCAAAAGACTCAGAGACATGTACCGGTCTGCCGGATGGCCCTGCCTAGATGTCGTGGAGATTGAACTCTTGGCTGCCGGTCTGCTGGAGCGATTGAAAGAGGAGGGTGGTCATGAACGTATGCGAGTCACTGATGTCGGTATTCAGTTCCTCGCACTAGCTGCCAACTCCAACCGACAAGCCAAAGACCCTCACGAAGCGCTCGTTGAGAAGGTCGCCCACGACATGCTCAAAGAGGGGCGACTGGTGTGGACCAACCTGAGCCTCAGAGCCAAAGTCACTTTGCAAGAAGAAGAGCAGGGGAGTTGGCGCTACTGCATGCCGGATGTCTTCTCTATCCGCAATTCCTCAGTCCAGGCCTATTTGGAACCGGTAGTGCATGAGATCAAAGTGAACAGAGCCGACCTGCTGGGAGATCTCAAACGACCGGAGAAGCGAGCTGCTTACCTGGAGCTCGGCGGGCAGTGCTGGTACGTCTTGGGTCGAGACGCCAAAGACAGGCCCATCGCAGAGCCCGATGAAATTCCGGTTGAATGTGGCGTCATCCAACTGGTTCAAGAACGACTAGAGATTTTGCGGATGGCGCCCAAGAGGCAGTTCAACCACCTGCCATTTGCTGTCTGGATGAACTTGGCTAAGGCTACGCCGTTGAGGCGATCAGATACGGAATCGCATCAGCAGATGTATTGATGCGCAGTGCAACCCATCCATCTTGAAGGTGTGAGGGGTCTGAATATGGGCCTACAGCGTCCGACCTTGTACGGACGGAGAAGGCGCCCATCTGAGGCAACTTGCGGCTTCCTGTGTAGGTGACCACCTCAGCTGAGTGCCTTTGGAGCCGGCATTCATCGACACCCAGCATCCGCCGGGCACTGATTTCCTCATGCAGAGGCACAGTTGAAGGGCGTCTCTGACTTCTCCTACGCTCAAGATCTCAGGGCCGCTTCGAATGGAGTGTCGGGCAATTATTGGGAATTAGGGGGTGCGGACAAAATCTTGGACTACCTGGAGGTAGTTTATGTATTCATACGAAGAGCGAATTCGTGCAGTAAAGCTGTACATCAAGCTTGGCCAGCGCCTCAATGCGACCATCCGGCAACTAGGCTACCCCACCAAGAACGCTTTGAAGGGCTGGTATCGGGAGTACATCCAGAGTCAGGATCTGAGGACCGGCTATGTACGCCTGTGGCAGAAGTATTCAACCCAGCAGAAGCAAGTTGCAGTTGAGCACTTCATGGAGCATGGTCAATGCATGGCCTTCACCATGAGAACTCTGGGTTACCCGAGTCGGGAAGCTCTGAGCGATTGGATCAACGAGTTACACCCGGAACTGCGGCGCAAAGTTGTCACCAAAGCGGCTAACGTGTCCCACACTCCAGCCCACAAGGCTGCTGCTGTCCTTGATTTTTGTACCAGGCAAACCAGTGCAACTGCGGTTGCAAAGTCCGTTGCAGTGAGCAGGTATACGCTGTACAAGTGGAAGGATCAGTTACTTGGCAGGGAGGCACCAACACCTATGAAGCAAAAGACCACAGATACACCTGACGTAGATCCCGCCAAGCTGACGGAATTACAGCAGCAGGTGGTTTCTCTTCTGCGCGATATCCGACGTCTGCAACTTGAGCACGACATCTTGAATAAGGCCAATGAACTCCTAAAAAAAGGCCTGGGCGTCACCCCGCAGCTCCTGAGCAACAGGGAGAAGACCCTGCTGGTTGACGCCATGAAGAACACCTACACATTGACCGAATTGCTCACAGCGTTGGACTTGGCTCGCAGCTCCTACTTCTACCACTGCGCCCGGCTCAAAGGTCCGGACAAGTATGCAAACGCCCGCATAGCTATTGCCGACGTATTCCAAAGCAATCATCGTTGCTACGGCTACAGGCGAATGCGGGCTGCACTTGGCAGGCGGCATGTGCACCTCTCGGAGAAGGTCGTGCAACGGCTCATGAAGCAGGAATGCTTATTCGTCACGGCAAACAGAAGGCGCCGCTATGGGTCATATCTCGGAGAAATCAGCCCAGCGCCGCAGAACCTGATCAATCGGGACTTCCAGGCAGATTCTCCCAATGAGAAATGGCTGACAGACATCACAGAATTCCAGATCCCAGCGGGGAAGGTGTATCTCTCGCCCATGATCGACTGCTTCGATGGCCTGGTGGTGAGCTGGACTATCGGCACGCGTCCTGATTCCGATCTGGTCAATACGATGCTCGACGCTGCCATTGAGACAGTTGCCACCAGTGCAATGAAACCCGTCATCCATTCTGATCGTGGTGCTCACTATCGCTGGCCTGGGTGGCTGCAACGGGTGCATAACGCCAAGCTCACGCGTTCGATGTCGCGCAAGGGTTGTTCGCCTGACAATGCGGCCTGTGAGGGATTCTTTGGTCGCTTGAAGACGGAGTTGTTCTATCCACGCAACTGGCAGAACACAACAGTGGATCAATTCATCCAGACCGTCGACTCTTACATCCGCTGGTACAACGAGAAGAGGATCAAGATATCCTTGGGTTCACTGAGCCCCATCGAATACCGGGCAAGGCTTGGAATCAGTGTTTAACCAGTTCAAGTTTTACGCCGCACCCCCTTATTGTGGAATCAATAATTTATTGACTCCACAATAATTCCCAATAAAAGCGCTGCAAGAGCGCATCCGAGGCCCGCTCTTCGCAAGCTAAAGCCTGCCGAATAACTCACGAATGACCTGCCCGGTGTGTTTCGGACCAGTTGATGCTTTAGAAGCCGGTTTCTTCTTAAAAGAGAGACGGAGATGAAGCAGGGGCGGTTCAGCACCGAGCCGATTGTTCGGATACTGCGTGAAACGGACCAGGACAGTTTGGCGGTGGTGGCCAAGCGCCACGGAGTGAGTGACGCCACCAGCTACATCTGGTGCAAGAAGTTTGGATAACTCAACAGCCGCTTTGGGCCAACTGCAGCCATCCATGAACGACTGCTTTCGGGCAATGGGATACCATTCACCCATGGGTCGCCTTTTGCTCATCCTGCTGGTCATGTTGCTACCTCTGCGCGCTTGGAGCGCGGAGCGCATGGTCCTCCAGATGACCCTGAGCCAGGCAGCGGTGCAAGTCGCCGATGAGCAGATGGCCATGTCTGGTATGCCCGCAGACTGCCCCATGATGGCCCTGCCCGCATCGGAAGCGGAGAAGTCACCCACACCGTCCAAGAGCCACATCGGCTGCCAGACCTGCCAACTGTGCATTACTCTGGCAACACTGAGCTTTCCGTCCACCGATCTCTTGACCCATGCGCGGCAGACCCTTCCAGCGTCCACCAGCGCCAGCTTCATCAGCGCCGACCTCGCGCGCCAGGTCAAGCCACCCATCCTCTAGTCCTTACAGCACAAGTACGTCCGCACCACGCGGGTTTTGTTGGGGCTGAGTGCCCCGCCGACAAGGATTGTTATGAAACATTGGATTTTGGCCATCGTGCTGGCCTGTACTACGTCCGTCTGGGCCGCCCCTGACTGGACACAAGCACGCATCGTCACCCTCGAACCCGAGCGAGCCCGGGTCACCCTCAAGCACCAGCGCATCGAGAGTATCGGCATGGAGGCCATGACCATGCCCTTCAAGGTCGATGGAGCGATCAAGCTGGATAGCTTCAAAGCCGGTCAGAAGGTCCGCTTTACCGTCGCTGCAATGGAAAACCACTTGGTAGTGGACCAGATGGAGCCCGTCAAATGAGCGGCCGCGTACGCAGCCGGCTGCTGGGCTGCCTGGCTCTGACGCTATCCCTTCCAGCCTTCAGCGGGCCCATGGGGTTCAAAGACAGCTGGATGGCGATGGGCGACTTCAGTCCCAACTGGCAGGAGGCCTTTGCCAACTACGCACTTACACCACGGGATGCGATTGGGGCTTCTACGCTCTACATGCGCTCGGATGACGAGAGCAAGAGCCGCCAGCTGGTGGACGCCACCTACACCCGGTTGGTGAAGCGCTGGAACCTGCCAGACGCCCAAGCCAATGTCTGGTTCCTGGGTGGCCTGGGCAACGTGACCGGCAATGACTTCTCCGGCTCCAAAGCCATGGCATCTCCGGGGATTCAGGTGGACTATGAAACCACCCGTATCTACGTGTCGGCTACGACCAGGCTGTACCGCGCTGACGGCATCAACCATGACTACGCATCTGCCCGCCTGGGTTTCTCGTTCTACGAGGTGGATTACGACGAGACCCAGCCCTGGTTGATTGTTGAAGCGCGGCGCATGAACGACCTGTCAGACAAGACGGAGGTCACTCCCATGCTGCGCCTGATCCACAACCGCTACTTCGTCGAACTGGGGGTCAACAACAGCTCCCAGGGTCGCATCAACTTTATGTACATTTTTTGAGGAGTTCATCATGAACAAACTAGTCATTACCTTAGCACTCGCGCTTGCCGCATTGCCGTCCTTCGCCACCACCAGCATCAAGGCGACAGTCAACGGCATGGTGTGCGCCTTCTGCGCCCAGGGCATTGAAAAACGCATCTCCAGCATGCCGGCCACCAAAGCGGTCTATGTAGATCTGAAAAAGAAGACAGTCGCCATTGAGGCCAAGGAGGGACACTCCTTGGATGCGAATGCAATCACCGCCGAAATAACCGACGCCGGCTATGACGTGGTGAAGCTGGAAACCGTGCAGAAATCCGTTGAGGAGATTAAGGCTGAAATCAAGGGGGGTAAATGAGTGCGGATGGCGTCAGAGAATCCCGCAGCAGCTTCTGGACTTCGGTGGCGAGCCTGTTTGCCACCTCCAGCACCCTGGTGTGCTGCGCCATTCCGGCACTGCTGGTGGCCATGGGTGCAGGCGCGGCGTTGTCCTCACTGGTTGCTATCTTCCCGCAGGTCGTCTGGTTGAGTGAGCACAAGGAGGCTGTCTTCGCCCTGGCCGGCGTGATGATGGCGGGAAGTGGGGTCTTGCAGTGGCGCAACCGCCATGCGCCTTGCCCTACCGATCCGGCCTTGCGCGATGCCTGCATGCGGACTCGCAAGGTCTCCTGGAAGGTGTACCTGCTGAGCGTGGCTTTCTATCTCATGGGCGGTTGGTTCGCCTTTATTCAGCCTTGGTTGAGCGAATGAGGCGGCGAAGGGCGTCCAAGGACGCCCTTTTTACGCAATTCACAGTTCGCTCTTTCGCTTTAACGCAACCCATGAATCGAATGTCTGCTATTGGGTGGAAAATTTCAGCTCAGCACTTCCGCTCTGGGTCGGCAGCGTAGATCTATTCGACCGATCTAACGGCTCTTGGCCACGGGGGCCGATGTCGAAATGCCTGAAATACATGGGCTCAAAAGTATCTCTTCGTAATTGACATCACAGGTAGATGTCGTACCTTGATTTCGCCAGAGATTCGACATGAGCAACCAGTCCGGACATAGGTACCCATTTATGGTACCGATGCGTTTTGCTCAGGTTCTTTAGGTAGCCATTTGTGGGATCTGTGCTTGTCGCGGGATTATTCGGGCTCGCGAAACGCAATTCCGCGTTTGGTGAACCGATAGATTTCACCATCGCAAACCTGGGATGCCAACATGCCTGAAAACTTTAAGTCCGATGACTCTCTGCATCATGAGAACTCATCAAGGGTGGTAGTTCCAGGCGACTTTCCGACTGATGTTTATCCCTCTGCGCTTGCCGGCTCCCAAACCAAGTTTTCAGCGCGTGTTATCGACGGTAAGTATGTGGTCGGGCTTACACCAGCGGAACGGTCTCAACACTATCTGCAATGCTTGGATCTACTCAATCAACTTACCGAGTACACACAACGCAAGCTGGATCAAAAGCCCGAGGCTCCGCGTGCTGAAATCTTGGATGACATTGTCAAGCGCATTCCCTTGCAGGGCTGGGCACTAAGCACTCCGGAGTTGGAGTGGATAGCGAAGCAGCTCACACAAAGTTTTGCATCAAAGTAGCCGCATGGAGAACCCAGCTTTGGTTCTAACTATCTGCTGCAAAAAAAGCACCCCGTTTTTTCCCTTCGAAGTCAGCTTTTACTCTCGATGGAGTCCCCGATGAAGATCGAAGCCGTTCGTCCACAACCCTATACCCAAAAGCTCATGTGTGATCGCTGCGGTAGATCGGCAGAACCGGACGACCAAGACTGTGAATTCCATGAGTTCACCTTCATCCAATATCGTGCCGGATACGGTTCCATCTTCGGTGACGGAAATCGGGTTGAAATTGACCTTTGCCAACACTGCGTCAAAGACACTTTAGGCACTTGGCTACGCATCACTGACCCGCATGCCGGCTATAGCCAAGAGGCGCATGGTGGTGAGTTCCCGAACGAGTCTGAACGGTCTTTTAGAGCGCGTGCAAGAGCGAATATTGCCAGGTCCATACAAAATGATGATGGCGTTCCGGCAGACCAAGTCATCGCAAGATTGGAAGAGCGCCTCGAAAAAGCAAAGAGTCAGAAGCGTCAACGCCAACTAAACGAACAATCCGGTGGACTTTCGTCATCCAAGATGTTTCGAATCGGCTCTCCTATCGTCACAAACGTACCGCTTCCGGCCTTGGATCTCGAAGCTGGTACTCGCGGCTCGGTCGTCCACGTTCATGACACCACCGGCCTGGTTGATGTGGAATTTGTGATTGGTGTTGACGGTAGTACGAGCGTCAAGACACTTGATGTCCAATATCTCGACGCGTGGAGCTTGATATGAAAATCCCTCGCCTTGAGGCCATGCGCCGCTCGCAAAGTGAATACCACCGGTCTCATCCCTGGCGATTGTCAGGTGGCGGTCTTTTTGTTCCCCACAGCTACGCTGACATGACATCAGAGAGCCTCAGCACCTGGGATGACGTGGGTTTCATTTTGAACAGACGACGTGTGATCGTGTGGTGGCAGCATCCCAGACATGTCTATTCCGAGGCTCTGTGGGATGAAGTCTACAAAGTGGTGGGTGATGGCCCCTCTGACAATTGGTTAACCGAGGGTGGCACCAAGAACTACAAGCGGGTTGGTCGTTCCAGAAAGAAACTGGTATCCACCACACTGAGGGAGCCGTCCTCCGCGAAGCAGGCGCACTTTGCCCTTCTCAGATCAACGTTTGAACGACTGAGTGACGAAGGCATTCATCACTCCGTATCTGTCAACTGGAAACCAAAGCGAATATGGTGGGCCATGGGTGTGAACATCGTCGCCCCTTTGGAAGTTCGCAACGAAACGGACTTGGCTGAGCTCGCAAGCTTGGCCAAAAGGCTCATCAAGGGTCACACAGACCTCAAAACAGAGTTTCCTGATTACTCCTATGCCCGCGAAGACTGGCTCCGAGAGCGCGCTCTGCAATCAGGAAAAAACGCCCCAGGTGCTTGACCACGGATTGCGCATCCATGACATCCCCATTCATCTTGTTCCTCGACTTCGATGGAGTACTGCACCCGGACCCACCCACTAACGAAGCTCCCTTGTTCTGTCGAGCGTTCTTGCTAAACGAATGGCTAGAAGCTCACCCGCATGTGGATGTTGTGATCTCATCCACATGGAGACTCAATCGTTCTCTTTTAGAACTTCAACTGATGTTTCCGCTATGGGGTGATCGGATCGTTGGCGTCACTACGGAAATTCCACATGAGAGCTACCAAAGACAGCACGAATGTGAATCCTGGATGCGAGATAACGCCAATCCCTGGATTCCATGGCTTGCTCTGGACGATCGTTCATGGAACTTCCGGCCTTTTGAAAAGCGGCTCGTACTGACCGACCGAAAAACCGGACTGACTGAAACAGACCTCGTTTGCTTGACGAAGGCCATGGGCACTTAAATGACTTCTCTACTACCTATCATTTGCATTGATCCGGACTTCAAAAGACTACCGGCCCCAAGCAGCGCTCGATTGGAAAGTTTGCAGCGAAACGGACATCCGCCCTCCGTAGCACGCTTGGATTTGGCTTACACTTCGCCCCGAAGCGCCGATCGGCATTACCCATTTGGGCGCCCCGGTGTAGAGAGTGAAGGCCTCCCTTGTGGAGGCTTTTCGCTTTTTCGGCGGGGAACAGTGATTACTGGACATGCCTCAAGGCACTCGAGCAATGTACCTTGAAGGTTTTGCAACTGCCCAGTTCAACGGACCTCGCTTATGAAAATCCAGATCGCTTCTGATCTTCATCTTGATCTCCTACCGAGACTAGATGGAACTCCCCCAACCATCATTGAACGCACAGATGCTGATGTGGTGGTTCTTGCTGGTGACATTCACGACGGATATGAAGGTATTGAGCGCTTCCAATCGTGGACTTCACACGCCGATGTCATCTACGTGGCTGGTAACCATGAGTACTACGGTCATGTCTATCGAAGCAAACAGGCTCAGATTCGTGAGCGAGCGAAGGACTTGGGCATTCATTTCTTGGAATGCAGTTCTGTCGTTCTCAAAGGTGTGAGATTCCAGGGTGCGACACTTTGGACGGACTACCGACTCTTTGAACCAGAGTACTCACAGCCTCTAGCGATGCATGAGGCCAAGGAGAAGTTGAATGACCACCGGTTGATCCGGATGGAAAGAGGCGCCTTCTCTCCTGCTGAAGCGTTGGCGATACATGCTCAGTCACGTCAATGGCTCAAGGAAGAACTTGCGAAACCTTTTGATGGCAAGACCGTAGTCGTGACGCATCACGGTCCACATCCAAATTCAGTCCATGAGAAATATACAGACGACCTTTTGAGCGCAGCATTTGTCAGTGACTTAGGTGACCTTCTGCAGGGTGCAGACCTCTGGATTCATGGCCATGTCCACGATAGCTTCGATTACCAGATAGGCCGATGCAGAGTGATAGCGAATCCGGCGGGATATGTGTTGAATCGTCGTTCAATCAAGAATTCGGAGGAAGCCGTCTTTGAGAACTCCAAGTTTGATCGAAGCTTGGTTTTGGAGATATAGGTCCGACATATCCTTTAGGAGCCATAAGTTGCCTTAATGCTCTGCGATGTTGGTGTTCCCATCAACCAAAAGAAAAGGCGCTCGATGGTCATATCGAGCGCCTTTGTCATTGGGTAAGTTTTCTTACTTTTTCTTCTTGGCAACAGCTGCCTTGAAGGCTGCACCCGGTGTGAACTTGGGCACTGTCGTCGCAGTAATCTTCAGTGCTTCACCAGTACGTGGGTTCTTCCCAGTGCGTGCAGCACGCTTGGCAGCCTTGAAAGTGCCAAAGCCAATCAATTGCACATCTTCTTTTTTTGCCACTTTGGCAGTGATGATCTCAATCAAAGCATCCAGAGTTCGTCCGGCAGCAGCTTTGGACAGTTCAGACTTTGCAGCCAATGCTTCGATCAATTCGCCTTTGTTCATGGGGTTCTACTCCTTGGTGTGTCGTTACTTTTTGGAGATCAGCTTCAGAGCACCTGATGCGTTCTCTTCCAAGTAGGCATTTTCTATCAGCTTGTTGAATGACGCCGTCACAGAACCCAGAGGGAGACCAGCTGCAACCCCAACTTGCGATCTCTTGATCTCCGTGAACTTCTTTGCGTTCAGCAATGGTTTCAAGTGAGTCCAGAGTTTTTGGGTGTTGGGGCTGAGTGCAGACTTGGTCGCTACTTTGCGAGCTTGAGCTGGTTTCGGGGTTGCCTTTACTTTCTTGGGCTTCTTGGCAACGACGTCTGTGGCGCGAGAGTTAAAACAAGTCAAACAAATAGCCGTTACGGGCCAAGAGCAGCCAGAGGGCTTCTGGGCCGAAAGCAGACGCTGAATCCCCCGAATGGGGGATAGTCTAGGGCTGATGGAGTTGGCAGAATCGACCCAATCAGACATCCGGTATCTATCAAGAAGTATGGCAACAACGCCTTTTTATACCCAGCGATCGGCACGCCTATATGTCGCACTCGGAGTCGTCCTCAGCGTATCTGGGCTGCTTGTGCTATTGCTTCGGACCGACATCGATTTTCTAATCTTAGGTCGCCCGTCGGAGTTTCCTTCTCGGACGACTTTGCTTTTGGGCCTAGGCCTATTGGGCTACGGCGCTGCATTCTTAATGCTGCAGTACCTTCGCGGGGGACTATTTTCTACGCGCGAAAAGGCCAACTTAGAAGGTCTCCCCCTACCACTGGGTGTTGCGGGTGTGGCTGCACTAGAGCAAAAGATCGGCTCACTTGCTGAAGAAGTAGCCTCCCTCAAGACTGCTCAACTTGATGCTCTGGGTGGTAGTCGTCAAGAACTCATAGAGACTCTTCGGCCCACCGTGCACGGTGGGGTAGCTGACGAACTGGAAGCAAGGTTTCGGCAGAAACTGTCGCAGTCAGCGCGTGACCAAGAAATTCGAGAATCATTCGCCACAGCGGAGCATCGCCTAAGAGCTGAACTTGGGGCCCTTGGTCGTCGCAGCAATCTGAATCTTGTCATAGGGGTTCTGACGACCTCTATGGCGGTTGGACTCCTCACATATATGGTGTTGGGTGCAGCCGTGAATTTTGACAGCCTGACATCCCTCCTGTCGCACTACATACCGAGGCTTGGCTTAGTCCTTTTCATCGAGATTTTTTCATTCTTTTTTCTGCGCCTTTACAAGGCCACGCTTGCTGAAATGCGCCTGTACCAGACTGACCTCAGTACGCTGACAATTCAGCATGTCGCAGTGGTAGCTAGCCTATCGACGGGTGACCACTCTGGTGCTGCAGCACTATCTAAGGAATTGTTGGCATGTAAACCTGCGGTAGCCGAGCCGCCTAGCCTCAAAGGAAATGAAGTAGACCCGAAGGCACTCGCAGAGCTCGTTCAAGCGCTGGCAAAAATTCTCCCCGCGAAAGCAAAGAATGACTAACCCTTCGCTGCACTTAACGGCCTAAGGCTGGCTTCGCCAGCCTACGCCCATGAGTAAATTCCAACGTTGAGCGTCTGCTCTCTCGTGGCTTGACTGACTGCTTTGGGTCGATTTCTGCTTTACTCACGCGCGCCGGTCCAATGGAATACGCGTACCGCAGGACAAGATTTTCGCCACGGACTCTTGCCCCCACCCAATTGAAGTAATTCCGTGCCGCAGTTTTCAAAAGCGTGCCATGTCAAAAACTGCATTTAGAAGAATCTGCGTCAGATCCGCCAGCTTGAGCAGACTACTGCCCCGTTCGCGGGCGAAACGAAGAATAATTCGCTGTTGGGCTTGTGAAGCATATGCGTGCCGCCCAATTTTGGAAGTAATTGCGTGCCAAAGCGGCACGGTTATGAGTGCAGGTACCCCCGTAGCTGTGCCACGTGGAGCAGTTCAAGACCAGCGATGGGAAGGTGCTGCTCGATAGTCAGGTGCAGAACCTAGTGGATGCCATGGCGGCGTTTACTCCGCCGGCCGCAGGGCAGGCCATGCTTACAGGTAGTGCAGCGACTAGGCTTACGCTGGTAATTCCTGCCAACTGGCAGTAAAAGATAGGGGGAGTGTTGCCCGAGTGGCAGCACTCCCTCATTTGCCAAACTCGAGGAGAAATCCAATGATGTACATTCGCAACAATGAATCCTCGCAAATCGCAATGGAGGTGGTCTTATGAATCTTCCCGCTCGCATTCTTGACCTGCACACACATTTGTTCAATGCGAGGTATGTGCCGCTGGCAAGCGTCATTGCAAATGCCATGGGCAAGGACGAAAGCCACCTTGCGAATCAGGTCGCGCGCTTGCTTGAGGCGCTAACTGGCTCCTCCTATCCGGAACAGATTTCACTGGTGGAACAGCAGTTCCAGGATGAAGATGCACATGACGAATACCGTCTGGAGCAGTTCTGGAGCATCACTGAGCACGAACTACTAGCTGCGACAGGGTCGCTGGACGGAATGAGCAAGGGCGCGAGTGCCTTGCACGGGGAGTCGCTGGCCGCACCCGTATTCGGATTGCTGCGCTCATCCAATCTGATGGACATTATCGAGTCGCTCTCGAAGATTGATTACGCGGCAGAGGGTTGGGCAGGTGCGCTACCGTCCGCGTACGCAACAGTTGCATCATATAAAAGTCTGGAAGCATCTCTGTTGTTCGGAGACTTTCTTGCCTGGGCCAAGAGTGTGGTCAAAAAGGCATTGCGGGTGGTCACTGCGCTCATGGACCCGAAAGCCTGGGGCGAGGTGGAGAACTATCTCGAGTTTTTTCTTACGATGCTGAAGTCAGAAGAGACAATGCTAGCGAAAGTTCTTGCCGGATATGGCAACGATCTCCCCCCACTGCAGATCTCGCACTACATGATGGATATGCAGATGGCATATGCGTTGCATAAGCCACCGTACTATTCCTTTCACCCGGTCCAGGTGGACCGCATGCAGACACTGCAGCGTTCCAATCCCTCTCGCGTCTTCGGATTTTCAGCATTTGATCCTCGACGTGACGATTGGCGTCTGCGTGCTGAAGAGTCGCTGGCCAAGGGGTTCCTGGGATTTAAGTTCTATCCAGCGATGGGATACAAACCTACAGGCAATGATCCCGATATCCAAGCCAGAGTCGATGCTTTCTTTGACTTCTGCGTTGAAAGAGACGCAGCCATCTTTGTGCACTGCACTCCGCAGGGTTTCCAGACGCGTCTGAAACAGGGGGCGTACGCCCATCCGAAGCATTGGCGCGACGTGCTGGGCAACACTCGCTGGAGCAAGTTGCGATTGTGTCTTGGACATGCCGGTGGGGGGCGTATGGAAAACGGGAGTTTGAAGTCGCCTGGTTGGATGGCAGACTCCGACAAAGAGTGGGCCGATACTGACAACTTCGCCCGCATCGTCACCGAGCTGTGTACTACACATCCGAACGTGTACTGCGAAATCGGTTACATCACTGCACTGTTCGAAAACGACAAGCGCGAAATCTTCGTCGCAAACATAGAACGCGCGAGGCGCGCGGCCGTGGAAGGCAATCTACCCTACGACCTCTTGGACAAGATGGCCTATGGTTCAGATTGGCACATGCCAGACATGGTGGACAACACGCGCAAGTACTTGGATGTATTCCTTGAGATCATGAATCGGGATACGTACAAAGGCTATCTCGACCAATTCTTTTGGAAGAACGCTTATCGCTTCCTCAAGCTACCGTCATAGTAGCAAGGGTATTCGAGCGGAATACCCAAAGCTCTGGACTGCGCAATGAGTCCTCGGGACTCAGATCTTGGAAGGGGGGTGCTGATCATCGCTAATGGTCTGACTTGGCGAGACAACGATGATGTGGCTGGATATACAGGCGGAGCATCTCTTAGTTCAGGGAGTTCGAGAATAGGCCAAGGCCACCACTGTATTGGCACTCCGGAAAGTACCACGCCCGACTGGGTGAGCCCGATATTCCGGTAAGGCTCCCCAAATGCTCTTGGGACCCAACGGGCGAAATATAGCCTAACTCCGCATCGGGTAGTGCTACTTTTGCTATCGAAATCTCAAAAACTCATTGATTTCATTGAGAGTTTTTCTTAACGCCAAAGATGACATGGCTCGCACGGGAACCCTTGGTCGGTCCAGCGCTACTCAGGCAAAACGATGGGAATCGTTTGACAGGGCAACATCAATGGTTTGCTGGTCCACAAAATTGGAGGCGACCCATCTGGTAGAACGGACCCAAACGAAATTGAACACTCTGCCCATGTGCATCACATCGCGAATTACTACGCTGCCCAGGACTGATATTCCCTTCTGGCACTGATCAACAAAGGTGCTAATCAGAAAGTACGGCGTAATCAGTACGGTCAATAGCACTAACAGGCCAGAGTTGTACACGGCGAAGTCCGTCAAAGCATTTCCGGCTCGACGACGTACATCAGCAACGTATTCTTGTTGCTCTTTTGTGCCCGCCTTGAAGTTCGCGTCGATGCGCGCAACCAAGTGTTCGCGCAATCCGGATTGCGCTTGCCTAGACAGCTCCACACGCAATGCCACGACTTGCCAGACAGAGTAATTCTCGGTGTAGCGTAGGTAGGCGTTGATCATTGAACGCAGGTTTCCGTAGAGCGCCGTGTCAATGGACCATCCTCGCTCAAGGTGCACGCGGCGCACTTCATCACGCAAGTCGAATAACTTGTCTCTGGTATGGTCCAGCAGTGTTTTCTTCACAACGAAGTGCCAGGTTCCCATGATGAGCAGGATGTTGATTCCCAAAAAGAGCATTGTCATCACTTCCTCCGTTTCACTTAGGCGTGTGCCCGTTTTCGTCCAAACCGCTTGTAGACCGATGAGGGTCGCCTGATTCAATCTGCTTGCGCAATTCACTGTTCACTTTGTAGGCGCGCTTTTTTCCTTTGCGTTCATACAGCCAAGCGCCTCCACCCATCACGGCACCTACCCAACCCAGAATGGAGTTGAGGTGCATGCTTTCAACCACTTTTGATAGTGCATGTATAGCATCGGGGTTAGCCTGAACAATTGATATCAGCCCATCCATGATCAAGTGGATGGCCCAAACCCAACCACCTACCGTAGCGACTTTTGCGAAGGTATCCATGATGCGATGGAACCGTTCAGCGTCAAGTCGTAGCTTCTCAAGTTCGAACTCATTCTTATTCATTTTCTCGCATGCAGGTCAGCTGCGTGGCTACCTGCTCTCCCTTGGTGCGCCCCTGTCAAATTAAGTTCAGCGCTGTGAAGGGGCGGCAGTCAATACAAGCTATCTTTTTCATAGCAGCAACTCCACGGCTTGAGACCCATAGATGCAATTATCATACCCTGTTGTGGCCATGCTTTGTAACCTCGGGAAAGCCCTTACAGCAGAAGGTAAATCAGGCTAAATGGGTGTGGATGTATCCATTTTTTTACTGGCGGTCGAGCAATGTCCTCAGCGCCAGCGCGTCGTGATGGATACGAGAGCCCAAACTCTTACCTTAGCCTGCAATTAGGATCCAAAAGATAGCATATCTGTGCCATCCATCAGGAACTAGAGCGAGCCTCTCATGTTCTGTTTCCTTGTAGCGACAATAAACCGAAACATTTGCAACACTTGTTGCGCTTTAAGCTGTTGCGGTTTATGCTTGGGGACATCTACAATCTAGAAAGATTACGCGACATGCCCAAATGCAAGCCTGACCCCGCCCTGCAAGATCGGGTACATCGCTTCATGAGAGAGAATCGACTTACTGCGAGTGGGGCAGCCTCTGAGCTAGGTGTCGACCGTACCACGTTCTGGCGATTCTGTGAGTCCGGCAGAGCTCGCGGCGACACGAGGGCTTTGTACAGCGAAGCGCTTGAAAAACGCAACAGAATTGGTCAAAAAACTGTTGCATATGATGCGGTTAAAGCGGATGCCCCTATGACTCGCACCCGGGCCTCCTCGCAAGGAGGGTTGGCAGGCCATGAGTTGAAGCTGATAAGAAATGCCTGCGAAGGAGTTCTCGTGCTGCTTGATGCCTACGAGGCTCAAGCGTTAGGCAGAGACATTTAAAGGTATTTGATGCGGCAATTAACGCACAAGGGAAAGGGAGCAAAATATGACCGTGGCTAAAAGTGACCGAGATCGGCAGGCGCTGCAGCAGACGATGAAGGCAATCATTGCCGAGTCGAAGCGCACCTCTGCAAAGGCATCTTCCCAAGCATCTTTGCCTGGGCTGGAGGCGCCTTCACGCTCCCGCGCCCGCCCCCAGTCCAATGACTCCGAACTTCCTGAGCGCGTTGCCGAACTGGTCCATTCCATTCCAGCGAAGCGTCGCCTGGCGGATCTCGTTCTCGCTCCAGAGGTAGTCGACGCCATCGAGGAATTCGTTGATGAGTTCTCTCAAGCGGCGCTACTTCGGTCTCATTCGCTTGAGCCACGCCACACGGTCTTACTTCTGGGGCCTCCGGGCAACGGCAAGACAAGCCTTGCCGAAGCGCTGGCGACCGAGCTGTCGCTTCCACTTTTGTCTGTGCGTTACGACGCCATCGTCGATAGCTTCCTGGGTGAAACGTCAAACCGCCTGCGCCGGTTAATCGAGTTCGCGACGTTCAATCCCTGTGTACTGTTCTTCGACGAGTTCGAGGCAGTGGGCAAGGAACGCAGCGATACACAGGAAACCGGTGAGATCAAACGCGTGGTCTCAACGCTGCTTGTGCAAATGGATCAATTGCCAAGTCATACGCTGGTCGTCTGTGCGACCAACCACCCCGAGCTCCTCGACCGAGCGGTGTGGCGCCGATTCGAAATGAAGCTAGAAATTGACAAACCAGGGCCTCAGCAGTTGAAAGACTGGTTCAAGAAGTTTGAGCAAACTCTTCAAGGCCCATCGGGCATCACACCCGAACAATTCGCCGAATACATGAAGGGCGAAAGCATGGCAACAGTCGAAGCGTTCACATTGGACGTCCGACGGAAAGTGGTGTTGTCACGGGGCAAGATTAGCCCAGCGGAAGCCATTCGTTTAGTTGTAACAAGAAGTAGTATCCTTGCACCCATAAAAAATAGCAGGGAGCGAGAGGGTGCCGACAAACTATCCGATAGTCCGTCTAAAGCGCGCGCCAGAGGCACGCGAAAGAATTAAGGGCCGCAAGGCCCGCTTTCCAAAAAAGATCCCGTACGACCGTCAGGCGCAACGCCTGGGTGAGGTTTTCTCCAAGGCTGAGCGTAGCCTCGCGTCGTACGCTAGCGACGTTTCCGTTGCTGCAGATCCGCGGGCCGTTGTGCCCGATCGCTGCTTGGTGTTTGAGTTGCTCGGCGACGTGCCCGAGTTCAACCTCGCCGCCCAAGCCCTAGGTCTTGACTGGCTGGCGAACGAGGCGACGACGGACGATGCAGAGGAGGCCGAGTTCGACGAAGATGTCGACGCGGACGCACCAGAACGGCAGCCGGCGCAGCGTCTGTACCTGACGATGCCCACCGAGCAGGCGTTGAAGCGGCTCCTGGCGCAGTGGAAACGCTACACGAGCGGTGCAGCGCCTAATACCGAGCAGAAAGGGCTGTGGAAGCTCTTCGACTACCTGCACAACTTGCGCGTCTGGTCTGTCGAAGACCGCCTTGATCCTACCCTGACCGACTACGTCGCCAAGATGCTGGCAGATGATCCGGACGAGGACGTCATTGTCGAACTCGACCTCTGGTACCGCAATGATGATGACCGCCGCGACGAGTCCCTGGACACCTTGAATGAGATGCTGGACGAGGTGGGCGGCGAACTGCTGGACCAAGTCGACATCCCGGAGATCCGATACCAGGGCGTCTTCATCCAGATTCCGGGGGAAGTTGCCGAGCAACTGGTGCAAGGCAACGGCAGGATCGCTCGGTTCCATGACGTGATGACAATCCGTCCGCAGTCGGCATATGAGTCGCCGATCGAGGGGGACGCCGTCGGCGTGGTGACAGAGCTGGAAGAACCTCAATTGCATGGCGACTGCATCGCAGCGCTGCTGGATGGCTACCCCATTGATCAGCACGAGCTGCTTGCTGGTCGCCTGAAGATCACCGAGGTAGACGTAAGTGGCGCACAAGCGCCCGCCCTCACCCGC
This sequence comes from Curvibacter sp. Hmag1.1, assembly GCF_059769165.1. Lineage (NCBI taxonomy): Bacteria > Pseudomonadati > Pseudomonadota > Betaproteobacteria > Burkholderiales > Comamonadaceae > Curvibacter > Curvibacter sp. Hmag1.1. The sequence goes on along the minus strand of NZ_JBMBGX010000002.1, from coordinate 1,574,896 downwards.
CAGCATGGCACAGCCATGGCGTCGTTGATCGTGCACGGCGACCTGAACTCGCCAGACACCATGCCGCTCAATCGGCCGTTGGCCGTTTTGCCGGTGTTGGTGTCTCCCGGCGGTACGCGCAAGGAAGTCACCCCCAAGGGCAAGCTGCCCATCGGAGTGATCTACCGGGCCTTGAAGACGATCACGTCAGCGAGTCGGAGCATAAATCCCGAACTCCGGCGCGTTATCGTTATCAACCACTCCATTTGCGACGTCTACGCACCATTTGTGCGGCGCTCTTCACCCTGGGCGACGCTGCTGGATTACTTCAGCCACGCGCACAACTTGCTTTTCGTGGTGAGTGCCGGGAACATTTTCACACCGTTCCCGGTCGGTGTGTACGCCAACATCGCGGCATACCAAGCCGAAGATGAGGATGTGCGCGAAGCGGCAGTGATGGCCGCGATCGAGATGTCCAAGGCGACCCGGACTATCCTCAGCCCCGCCGAATCGATCAACTCACTCACCATTGGTGCGGCGCATGCCGATCACGCCGACCCTGATCCCACGGCGCCGCCGGACCCGTACCCGAATTTCGCCATGAGCAACCTTGCGTCTGCATTGGGCCTGGGCGTGAACCGAAGCGTCAAACCTGACTTCCTGGAGAATGGAGGAAGATTCGCTGCCGGCTTGACCAATGTGCGCGGTGGCACGCTTGAGGTCCATGCGCGCGCCAGCGCACACTATGGACAGCAGGTCGCAACCCCGTCGCCCACTGGCCGGTTGAATCGGCGCATGCTCACGTCCGGCACCAGCAACGCGGCCGCGCTGACGACCCGCGCGGCTCACTTCATCGCCGATGCGCTGGACGAACTGTATGAGAACGACGATGAGAAGTGGCACGCACTGAAGACACGTGCGGTGATGCTGAAGACGCTGCTCGCTCATGGTACCTCATGGGGCGCCATAGGCAATACCCTTGACGACGCCTACCCGCCGCGAGACCGCAGCAAGTGGTCACCGCGCCGGAACACGATCACCCAGTTTCTAGGTTACGGACAGCTCGATATCTCGCGCGTGGTGAGCGGCGATTCCAATCGCATCACGCTGCTCGCGCAGGACCTTATCCATGCGGAGCAGCGCCACGAGTACATCGTGCCAGTCCCTGCATCGATGCTCAACAACCGGGAAGTCCGTACTGTCACGATCACACTTTCGTGGACTAGCCCAATGACCCACACGACGGCAGATCACCGGGCAGTCGTCCTCCAACTCGTTGGCACCAAGAAAAACACCAGCAGTTTCTGGGATGGCGTCGCTCGGAGCAAAAACCAAGCTCAACCTAACGCGTCGACGGCAGATCGCGGCACGTTGATCCACACGGTTCAGGAAGGCAAGAAGAAAATGCTTGATGAAAAAGGGCGAATGGTCATTTGTGTACAGGCAATCTCAAAGCAGGGGTTCGAACGGCATGACGTGCCCTACGCCCTGGCCATCACGCTGGAGCTCGGCCAACAAACCCGCAGCCAGCTCTACACGGAGGTCGAGCAACGCGTCCGCGGTCGTACACGCACTCGCGCCAGCACCTAACCCGCTGCAACAAAAGGAAAAACATGCCCACGTTCGACAAAAATGAGTCACTAGGCTCGCGGCACCACGGAGCAATCGCCGCATACCTGCAGTTGATCGGCGACAAGGATGAGGTGCGCTACTTCGTCCCTGATGCCGGTGGGCAGGCAGCTAGCATTTGGAGTCGCCCGTATGCCTGTACGGGAATGGTCCTCGGGTTCATTCCGCCAGGATCTACTGCGAAGCAGATCACGAGCATCTCCAAGGTTCAGGCTGATCGAACACTTGTCGGTCAGCGGATCAAAATCACCCTCGACAAGTTCTTCATCGCCAAGTACCCAGGACTGGGCAAGCATTCAGTTTTGTGCGAATTCTCTGGCAAGAACCAGGTGCCGGGTGAGAGTGAGGAACTTTCGTTCGCGTTGCGGTTCGAGGCTCAGGACAACTCGGGCCCCGCTATCACTGGCGCGCCCATCTTCATGGGCCTTACGGTCGCAGAAGATGGAATCTCCTTCAAGGGCAAGACGGTAAACGTCAGGAACTCAGGGGACGACATGGTGATGGCCATCCTGGACACCCCGGCATTCAAGAGTGGGCTGACGCTGCTGCACACCGCCCAACCGGCTTTGAAGCCCCTGACAAGTTTGGCTACAACGACCGTCAGCGCGATCGCGAAACGCAACGAGAACGCCCAGATCCATACTTTTGAGCTTGGACTCGATTTCGACGGCAGCGCCACGTCGGCGCGCCTAGCCTACGGCTCCTACATCGTGGTACAGACTGATGACGGTAGCAACTGGGACTGGCGCGATTACGAGTGGAATGCAAATGGCATGGCGCTCCATCCCACAGGTAACCCCAACGAAACCCCACACTTTAACTACATGGTGTTCGCGGTTTCACCGTTCTCGCTTGCAGTCACTGCGCTTTGATTGGTGCATCGTTCCTGCAGTGGCAAAAATCAGTTTTCGTAAAGTTGCCAGAAGAAGTGACAACTGATTGGATTCTAAAGATCCGTCGGGCGACTACATTGATCGCCTAGGCGAAGACTTCAGACTCGTTTGTAGATGTTATAGAAGTAGATCGACAGTGCTTTTCTGGTCTTCGCATTGCATACGCGAGCAAGACAACTGAATTGAATATTTAGATTATGGACTTCATCCGCTTCCGTAGACAGATTTCGACTTCCAGTTCGAAGTTGTTCGAAGTCCATCGGGCTCAGCTGGTCGAGGTGGCTGTGCCTGCGTACCCGATTGTAGAAACCTTCGATGTAGTCAAACACGTCTGACCTCGCATCTTCACGGGTTGCATAGATGCGCCGCTTAATCCGTTCCTTCTTCAGACTGCTGAAGAAGGATTCGGCAACAGCATTGTCCCAACAGTTCCCCCGACGACTCATACTGGGCACCAGTCGGTTGTCTTTGCACCAGCGGTTGAAGTAGTCGCTGCCAAATTGACTTCCCTGATCTGAATGGATCACCGCAGGTGTCTTAGGTCGTCTGCGCCAGACTGCCATCATCAGTGCATCGAGCACGAGATCGGTAGCCATACTTGAACCCATGGCGCAGCCAACCACTCGGCGTGAATACAGATCGAGCACCACCTTCAAATACAGCCATCCTTCCTAAGTTCGGATGTAGGTGATATCGGTCACCCAGACTTGGTCCGGCTGAGCTACTGTGAACTCCCGCTGCAAGCGATTGGGCGCAGTTGTCCCAGGCGTTCCCATCTGGTAGCGGGGCCGCTTGTAGCCACGTACCGCGCGCAATTGGGCTTGCTGCATCAAGCGCGCCACCCGTTTCTCTCCACATCGAATGCCATCTTCACGCAGGTCGCGATGTACGCGGGGACTGCCGTAGATACCTTGGCTTTCCTCTAAGAACCGCTTGATGCTGATAAGCATGGCTTCATCCGTCAACGCGCGATCCGATTTCGGTTTGGCCTTCCAAGCGTAGTACCCACTGCGCTGAATGCGCAGCACTCGACACATGCTGCTCAGGCGAAACTGTCCATGGTGTTGGGCCACGAATGCGTACTTCACCCGGACAGCTTGGCAAAGTACGTTGCGGCCTTTTTTAGGATGTCACGCTCCTCATTGGCTCTCTTTAGATCCGCCTTCAGGCGCGACATCTCGGCTCTGAGTTGGGCCATATACCCGCCAGTGCTACCTTGTTGCTCTTGGGCTTGGCGCACCCACAGGTAGAGGCTTTTGTCGGACATGCCCATGCGTTTGGCCACATCAACTACACCGTGACCACGCTCGGTCACTTGCTTGGCCGCTTCAGCCTTGAATTCGGCTGGGTATCTCAATCTCTTAATGAATCGTTCTCCCTTTCAATTTCGACCTTAACAGGTGTCTATTGAAGCGGGGGAAGTCCAATACCGAATCGTCAGCCAATCGTTCAGCTAGATGGTCGTTTCTAAAACTGGCTTTTCAAGCCAACGTAACAGATATGCTTCCACCTGCGGCACAGTAATAATTCCTGCGTTAGTGGTAACTCGAAACTGACCTACTTTTTCAGTAATCCAAAAATCGGCCAAGCACCTCTACAAGCGCCGTTCTTTCGGAAGACCCGCGAGTAATGAAGTCCAGCGCAGCGGATTGAATCAATGAACTCAGCGTTGACCGTTGTGCAATTCCACTTTTTGAAAAATACAAATGGGCAGGCTTGCCCTCAATGACTGCCAGATAGGCTAATCTTTGATTGGCGCCACTTATTTGCAGGACGCAGACTCTCCGGGGTCTGACTTGGCCATCCCTCTTTATCATTAGGCGCTTGTCGATTGGACGCTGATCTTCCTGCAATGCATGGATCGGGATGCACCATCCATCAGATGGACTTTCAGTTATGGATTTGAAACTAATGCCAGAGTTCGATGCAAGTTGCTTGAGTGTGTTTTGCAAGAACTTCGGTGCATTGTTGATATCAGGGGACTCGTTTCCGACCGCCACCTCCGCTGGGCGAACTTGGCGGCGGGTTCCTGTGGCGTCCGCAACACCCATCGCAGTAACTTGCGAGCTACGTGCAAATTTACTGTTGCAATTCACCATTGAAAGTGGGGGGAGCTGTAGTCTAAAGACCGCCTTACCCTCAAGGTCTGGAAACTTGGGTCGTTTACTAAATGTCAGTTGTACTGGATGCAGTGCCTGCGACGGATCTTGATTCACGAACTCTGATGGCTTTTTGGCAACTGAGCGAATGCCATTTTGGCTGGTCATGTTGCTCAGTTCTTTCTGAGTCCGATTGTTAGATAAATTGGACGAATAGCCCATCCGGTATTGGAGTGTTTGGAACGGAAACGGATGGGAACAAGACACAATAGTCTGAACAAGAAATGTTTGTTCCGCGATTTTCCCTAGAGGTAACCATTTTCCCGTAACAACCAAATTGGTTGCCCCTTGAAACGGGAAGTGGGTGTACGGATATGCCCTCTGCCTACGAGTGCTGCCCCGAAGGAGCGATGTACCAATGGTTGCGGCTGCGTGCCAAGCGTCGTTACTACGTGCAATTCGCCCGATGTCCGCAGCCGAATAGCCGGACATACCTGGCCCCAGTTGTAAAACTAAGCGTCCCGATCGGGGACGCAATGAGTCGAACAAATATAACGACTCGCGCCTAAGCGGCGGGGTAAAAAGTCGCCCGAGTAGCTTGCTTGACGATCCGAAGTAAAAGCGAATGAGCTCTGCACAGGGGATGACCAAAAGTTTAGAGCCGGGTAGTCGCGTCAGTAGGCAATATGACTGCGTATGCTGCGAGTGCCCTGCATGGGCACTGAAGGGAATTAAAAAGCCCCTGTCTTGGAATTCTGCACCCGCTTTGATGATTCGTGTGCTGTCCTGATTAATCTGCAAATTCTTGAACGCTGTCCATGTCGCTGGCGCAGTATCTACCCTTTGCCCAGCTTGCCAGACATCTCCAATTTGCAGCAAAGATAAGAGCCCAACAGGGGCATACCTCTGAATTTGGCGCTGCTTTGGAGCAGCTGATTCGTATCCTTTTTTCGTGCGAACAACCTCCGACAGAGATACCGCAATCGACGGTTGCCGATAACTATCTCGTTTGTCTGGGTAGCAAACGTCTCCAAGCCAGTCAATTCGGTAGTGTTTTTTTGTTTTGGGAAAGAAACCCAGAATGAGCCCGCTTTCATTGGAGTTTTTCATGAAAGGAGGCCTGCAAACCACGACTATGCGAATTGATTTTTCTCAGTAACTATTAATTTTTCTCAAATTCTACTGAATGTTCACAGCACTCATTGCGTGACCGGCTTGAACGTCCGCGTGGTAGCTGGAGCGCACCATGGCACCGACCGCGGCGTGCTTGAAGCCCATCTTGTAGGCCTCATCCTCGAACATCTTGAAGGTGTCGGGGTGCACATAGCGGCGCACCGGCAGGTGGCTGGTGCTTGGGGCGAGGTACTGGCCGATGGTCAGCATTTCGATGTTGTGGGCGCGCATGTCGCGCATTACTTCGAGGATTTCATCGTCGGTCTCGCCCAAGCCGACCATCAAGCCGCTCTTGGTGGGCACGTCGGGGAACAGCGCCTTGAACTTCTTGAGCAGGTTCAGTGAAAATTGGTAATCCGACCCGGGGCGCGCTTCCTTGTAGAGGCGGGGAATGGTTTCCAGGTTGTGGTTCATCACATCCGGTGGCGCGGCTTTCAGAATTTCGAGCGCGCGGTCGTCGCGGCCGCGGAAGTCAGGCACCAGCACCTCGATCTGCGTCTTGGGTGAGAGTTCGCGTGTTTTGCGGATGCACTCCACGAAGTGGCCGGCACCGCCGTCGCGCAGGTCGTCGCGGTCTACGCTGGTAATCACCACGTAATTGAGCTTGAGTTGGGCAATCGTCTTGGCCAGGTTGTCGGGCTCGTTCACATCCAGCGGGTCAGGCCGGCCGTGACCCACATCGCAGAAGGGGCAGCGGCGGGTGCACTTGTCACCCATGATCATGAAAGTGGCTGTGCCTTTGCCGAAGCATTCACCAATGTTGGGGCAGCTGGCCTCTTCGCACACGGTAACCAGCTTGTTGGCGCGCAGTGTCTCCTTGATTTCGTAGAAGCGGGTGGTCGGGCTGCCGGCTTTGACGCGGATCCAGTCCGGTTTTTTCAGCACTTCTCCTTGCTGCACCTTGACCGGGATGCGCGCCAATTTGGCCTGTGCTTTTTGCTTGGCCAATGGGTTGTAGTCCGCGGTCGATTGGGCTTCGCGCACGGTGGGGTTGGCGGTGCTGGAATCGCGGGTGGTGTCGCTTTGGCTCATGGTGTGGCGTAGGTTCAGGGAGGCAGTTGCCCCGGTGGCACCCTCAGGGTGCAAGGTAAGTGGCGAGCTTGTGGCCCAACACATCAGCGGCGTCCTGCCAGCTGACTTGGACCCCGATTGTAGAAAGATCCACCGTTTGGAGCTTGGCATAGCCGCAAGGGTTGATACGTGAGAAGGGTTCCAGGTCCATGGCCACATTCAGGGCGACGCCGTGGTACGTGCAGTTGCGGCTGACTTTGATGCCCAATGCCGAAATCTTGCCCAGCCCCGTGAAATCCGGGTCGGAGCGGGTGGCGGCGCCGTGCTGTGGGCGTTGCACCAAGGGCGCGTGTCCGGTGGGGTCGTCCAGTCGCACGTAAATGCCGGGCGCACCTGCGACGCGGTGCCCGGTCACCCCAAAATGGAACAGCGTCTTGATCACCGCCTCTTCAATGCGGTACACGTATTCTTTGACGAAATAGCCTGCGCGCTTGAGATCAATCATGGGGTAGCCCATCACCTGCCCGGGGCCGTGGTACGTCACCTGTCCGCCCCGGTTGGTTTGCACCACCGGAATGTCGCCGGGCATAAAGATGTGCTCCGGCTTGCCTGCAAGGCCCTGTGTGAAAACGGGAGGGTGCTCACAAATCCATAGCTGGTCGCGCACTTCTGACGAGGGGCCCACGCCTCTTTCGTTAGTAAAACTTTGCATGGCTTCATAGGTTGGCACATAGTCCAACCGGCCACGCTGCTGGAGGTCGATGTCCACCGCTTTACAGCACCACTTTCACCATGGGGTGCGTGCTCAGCGTGCGGTACAGCTCATCGAGCTGCTCGCGGCTGGTGGCGGTGATGGTGATGGTCACGCCGAGGTAGTTGCCGCCCTTGCTCTCGCGCAATTCGATGGTGGACGCGTCAAAGCCGGGGTCGAATTCCTTGGCGATCATGGTGATGGCATGCACCAATCCATCCACCTTATGCCCCATCACCTTGATGGGGAATTGGGAGGGGTACTCGATCAAGGATTCAGTGCGTGAGATTTCCGGAAAGTTGCCGGGTGTCGGTGGGGTGGCCATGGATGCGCCTTTCAAATGGGTGGACATGCCGTGCCTGTCACAGCACAGTCATAGAAGCCTGTAACGAAGCGCCAGGCAACCGTGTTTGCGCATTATCGTTGCCGCGGTTTTGCCTGCGTGGCGCCTGACTGCGCATCCTTACAGAGAACTGATGCTGTGGGGATTTCGCGGATTTGCTGGTGAAAGCGGGTTTCTACGTATAATCAGAGGCTGTGCATTGAACTGGGTAGCAGTCTGAGCGCGAATTTGACAATGACAAACACGCACGCAGCCCCTGTTTCCGCAGACTCTGACAACCCAGATGGGGGGTCGGATGAGGAGTTCAAGCCCCTGACGGCTGAAGAAGCCCGGCAATGGCGCCAGCGCAACCCTCCGGTATCCCCTTGGCGGGTCATCGGTATGCAGATTGCAACCGCTTTGGTGGTTGCGGCGATTGCGGGTTGGAGCTTCGGTCGTGCAGCAGGAATGTCTGCGGCATACGGAGCGTTGGCTGTGATTGTTCCTGCCATGGTGTTGGCCCGCGGATTGCGCAGGCAAGCATTGTTGAAGGACTCAGGGGCGGCCTTTTTGAGTTTTGTGGTGTGGGAGGTAGTGAAGGTGGTTTTGACGGTGGCATTGCTGCTGGCGGCTCCCAAACTGGTTCCCGCGCTGAATTGGCTGGCCCTCGTGGTTGGCTTCGTGGTGACGATGAAGGTGTACTGGGTAGCCGCGTGGCTGCAATCCAAGCACCGGCATCCCGCTGTAAACCTTTGAATTTTGGTGACATATGGCTTCTGAACACGCTGAAACCCATGCCCCATCTGCTGGTGAGTACATTCAGCACCACCTGCAGCACTTGCAGAAAAACTTTGACTTCGAAAGCGTCAAGCAAACGAGCATTGTTGACTTCAGCCTGTTCAATCTGGACTCCGTCTTTTTCTCGGTGGTCCTAGGTGTTTTGGGATGTTTCCTTTTGTGGAACGCAGCCCGCAAGGCAACTTCCGGAGTTCCCGGTCGTTTCCAGGCAGCTGTAGAAATCCTGTCCGAGATGGTGGAGAACCAGGCCAAGGGCGTGATTCACAACGCCACCAGCCGCAAGTTGATTTCTCCTTTGGCTTTGACCGTGTTTGTCTGGATTTTCCTGATGAACGCTATGGACATGTTGCCAGTCGACCTGATTCCTGCCATCTGGCACAGCGCCGGTCCTGCCATGGGCTTCAAAGACTACATGCGCGTGGTTCCTACCGCTGATTTGTCGACCACATTGGGCTTGTCCTGCTCTGTTTTGTTTGTCTGCTTGGTTTACAACATCAAGATCAAGGGTCTGGGTGGCTGGGCGCACGAACTGATTGCTGCACCTTTCGGTGATCACTGGGCTTTGTATCCCGTGAACTTCCTTATGCAGATGATCGAATACCTTGCCAAAACCGTGTCCCATGGCATGCGGTTGTTCGGCAACATGTTTGCAGGTGAATTGGTGTTCATGTTGATTGCCCTGATGGGTGGCGGCTGGGCGCTGTCGGCAACCGGTGTTGGTTTGGCCATTGGTCACATCGTCGCCGGAACCGTGTGGACACTGTTCCACATCCTCGTGATCACCTTGCAAGCCTTCATCTTTATGATGTTGACGCTGATCTATACCGGTCAAGCGCACGACGCACATTGATGTAACTTTTTCTCTGTTTCGTTTTTCTTTTTCTTTTCCACTAACTTTTAGGAGCTTCTCATGGAAAACATTCTCGGCCTCGTGGCACTGGCTTGCGGTTTGATCGTTGGTCTGGGCGCTATCGGCGCATCTATCGGTATCGCACTGATGGGTGGCAAGTTCCTCGAATCTTCTGCTCGTCAACCCGAATTGATGAACGAACTGCAAACCAAGATGTTCATCTTGGCTGGTCTGATTGACGCTGCGTTCCTGATCGGTGTTGCTATCGCTCTGCTGTTCGCATTCGCCAACCCCTTCGTTCTGAAGTAATCAACGGCCCCTTCACGTTAGAGAAGGAATCAAACCGTGAACATTAACGCTACCCTGTTCCTGCAGGCTATCGTTTTTGCGATCCTGGTGTGGTTCACGATGAAATTCGTGTGGCCCCCGATCACAAAAGCGCTGGACGAGCGGGCACAGAAGATCGCCGACGGCCTTGCTGCCGCCGACAAGGCCAAGGCGGAACTCGCCAACGCCAACAAGCGCGTGGAAGCCGAACTGGCTACATCACGCAATGAAACTGCAACCCGCTTGGCTGATGCCGAGCGCCGTGCCCAGACGATTGTCGAAGAAGCCAAGGCTCGCGCCGTGGAAGAAGGCAACCGCATCATTGCCGCTGCAAAGGCTGAAGCCGAGCAGCAGTCCGTGAAGGCCCGGGACGCTTTGCGTGAACAGGTCGCCGCTCTTGCCGTCAAAGGTGCTGAGCAGATCCTGCGCAAGGAAGTCAATGCTGGCGTGCACGCAGATCTGCTGTCCCGCCTGAAGACTGAGCTGTAAGGGAATCACATGGCTGAACTTGCCACCATCGCCAGGCCTTACGCCGAAGCTTTGTTCAAGGCTACGCAAGCGGACTTGAGCGCTGCAGCTGTGTGGCTGGACGAACTTGCTGAAGTTGCGCGCAACAGCCAACTGCAGCAATTCGCCGGCAACCCCAATAGCTCCAACACTCAAGTTTTTGACTTGGTTGCCGGAGTTATCAAGGCTGCATTGCCTGAGCAGGGAAAGAACTTCCTGCGCACTGTGATCGATAACGGACGCCTCGCAGCGTTGCCGGAAATCGCAGCCCAGTTCCGTGCACTGAAGAACGCCCAAGGCGGCTTTTCTGATGCCGTCGTGTACAGCGCCTTCCCGATCGATGCAGCTGCATTGGCGGAAGTCGCCGCTTCTCTCGAGAAGCGTTTCGGCCGCAAACTCAACCTTTCCGTTGAGTTGGACGCTGAATTGATCGGCGGGATCCGCGTGGTGGTGGGTGACGAAGTTCTTGACACATCCGTCAAGGCCCGTCTGGAACAAATGAAAGTGGCTCTTTCAGCGTAAGGCTTAGCCTTTCGCTGTCAGCCCAACCAAAGAAAGAAGGAAAGAGTCATGCAACTCAATCCCGCAGAAATTTCTGAATTGATCAAGAGCCGCATTGACGGTTTGTCCGCGAGCGCAGACATCCGCAACCAAGGTACCGTGGTTTCTGTGACCGACGGTATCTGCCGCATTCACGGTCTGTCCGACGTGATGCAGGGCGAAATGTTGGAATTCCCCGCCGGTAGCGATGGCTTGCCCACCTACGGTCTGGCTTTGAACCTGGAACGTGATTCCGTGGGTTCCGTGATTTTGGGTGAGTACGAGCACATTTCCGAAGGCGACACTGTGAAATGCACAGGTCGTATTCTGGAAGTGCCCGTGGGTCCCGAGTTGCGTGGCCGCGTGGTCAATGCGCTGGGTCAGCCTATCGACGGCAAAGGTCCTATCAACGCCAAGATGACTGACGTGATCGAAAAGGTGGCACCTGGTGTGATCGCCCGCGAATCCGTGAGCCAGCCTATGCAGACCGGCCTGAAGTCTATCGACTCCATGGTTCCCGTCGGCCGTGGTCAGCGCGAATTGATCATCGGTGACCGTCAGACCGGCAAGACTGCCGTGGCGATTGACGCGATCATCAACCAGAAGGGTCAAAACATGACCTGCGTGTACGTAGCGATCGGTCAGAAGGCTTCTTCTGTCAAGAACGTGGTGCGCGCACTGGAACAAGCCGGTGCCATGGAGTACACCATTGTGGTGGCTGCTACTGCCTCTGAGTCTGCAGCGATGCAGTACGTGTCTGCCTACTCGGGCTGCACCATGGGCGAGTACTTCCGTGACCGTGGCGAAGACGCCCTGATCGTGTACGACGACTTGTCCAAGCAAGCCGTGGCCTATCGCCAGGTTTCCTTGCTGTTGCGTCGTCCTCCAGGCCGCGAAGCTTACCCCGGCGACGTGTTCTATCTCCACAGCCGTTTGCTGGAACGCGCAGCTCGCGTGAACGCTGACTACGTGGAAGCGTTCACCAAGGGCGCCGTGAAGGGCAAGACCGGTTCTTTGACCGCATTGCCAATCATCGAAACCCAAGCAGGGGACGTGTCTGCCTTCGTTCCTACCAACGTGATTTCCATCACTGACGGTCAGATCTTCTTGGAAACCTCGTTGTTCAACGCCGGTATCCGCCCCGCTATCAACGCCGGTATCTCCGTGTCCCGCGTCGGTGGCGCAGCGCAAACCAAGCTGGTGAAGAACCTGTCCGGTGGTATCCGTACCGACTTGGCCCAGTACCGTGAACTGGCAGCGTTCGCGCAGTTCGCTTCCGATCTGGACGAAGCTACCCGCAAGCAGTTGGATCGTGGCGCACGCGTGACTGAATTGCTGAAGCAAGCCCAGTACAGCCCCCTGACCATCAGCCTGATGGGCGCTACGCTGTTTGCCGTGAACAAGGGTTTCATGGACGATATCGAAGTGAAGAAGGTGCTGGCGTTCGAACACGGCCTGCATGCTTTCCTGAAGGACAAGCACGCTGCCCTGTTGGCCAAGCTGGAAGCAGACAAGGCCATGGACAAGGATGCTGAAGCCGAGTTGAACGCCGCAATTGCTGCGTTCAAGAAGTCTTTCGCCTAATTCCGACCTGATGACCCAAGGAGCCTTGTATGGCAGCAGGTAAGGAAATACGCGGCAAGATCAAATCGGTGGAAAACACCAAGAAGATCACCAAGGCCATGGAAATGGTGGCCGCATCCAAAATGCGCAAAGCGCAGGACCGGATGCGGGCTGCCCGTCCGTATAGCGACAAGATTCGCAATATTGCTACCAACCTCGGCAAGGCCAATCCGGAATACACGCACGCATTCATGCAGACCAACGACGCAAAGACCTCCGGGTTTATCGTTGTAACCACAGACAAGGGTCTGTGCGGTGGTATGAACACCAACGTGCTGCGTTCGGTGACCGGCAAGCTGCGTGATTTGCAAGCTGCAGGCGTTTCGGCGCAAGCAGTGGCAATCGGTAACAAGGGCTTGGGTTTCTTGAACCGTGTGGGCGCCAAAGTGGTTTCGCACGCAACCCAGTTGGGCGATACGCCCCACCTCGACAAGCTGATTGGGCCTGTCAAGGTTTTGCTGGATGCGTATGTCAAGGGTGAAGTGAATGCGGTGTACCTGTGCTACACCAAGTTCATCAACACCATGAAGCAGGAACCCGTGGTTCAGCAGTTGTTGCCTCTGTCTGCTGCGCAGATGGAAGCTGAATCTCAAGCCAGTGGTTCCAACCACGCTTGGGATTACATCTACGAACCCGATGCGCAAGCGGTGATTGACGATCTGTTGACCCGTTACGTCGAGGCACTGGTGTACCAGGCCGTGGCCGAAAACATGGCGTCCGAGCAATCGGCGCGCATGGTGGCCATGAAGGCTGCGACGGACAACGCTGGAAGCGTGATTGGTGAACTGAAGCTGGTCTACAACAAGACCCGCCAGGCCGCCATTACCAAAGAGTTGTCGGAAATCGTGGCCGGTGCCGCGGCGGTGTAAACCGAACCGCACGGAAGCATCCGAGTTTTTGTTAAAGATTTAATTTTTGGAGCGAAAAATGGCTCAAGCTAACTCCCAAGTCCAGGGAAAAATTGTTCAGTGTATTGGCGCGGTGGTGGACGTTGAGTTCCCACGTGACAAGATGCCCGGCATTTATGACGCGCTGAAGATGGAAGGCTCCACCCTGACGCTGGAAGTTCAGCAGCAGCTGGGTGACGGCATCGTCCGTACCATCGCTTTGGGATCTTCCGATGGCCTGCGCCGCGGCATGATCGTGTCCAACACCGAGAAGCCCATCATGGTCCCCGTGGGCCAGGCTACTTTGGGTCGTATCATGGACGTGTTGGGTGCGCCCATCGACGAACGTGGTCCTGTGGCTTCCGAGCTGACAGCATCTATCCACCGCAAGGCACCTACTTACGATGAGCTGAGCCCATCGCAAGAGCTGCTGGAAACCGGTATCAAGGTGATTGACTTGGTATGCCCGTTCGCCAAGGGCGGTAAGGTCGGTCTGTTCGGTGGTGCCGGTGTGGGCAAGACCGTGAACATGATGGAACTGATCAACAACATCGCCAAGGCGCACAGCGGTTTGTCCGTGTTTGCCGGTGTGGGTGAGCGTACCCGTGAAGGTAACGACTTCTATCACGAGATGGCTGACTCCGGTGTTGTGAATCTGGAAGACCTGCCCAAGTCTAAAGTGGCAATGGTGTACGGCCAGATGAACGAGCCACCAGGCAACCGTTTGCGCGTTGCGTTGACCGGTTTGACCATTGCGGAATCCTTCCGTGACGAAGGCCGTGACGTGTTGTTCTTCGTGGACAACATCTACCGTTACACCTTGGCTGGTACCGAAGTGTCCGCTTTGTTGGGCCGTATGCCTTCCGCGGTGGGTTACCAGCCTACATTGGCCGAAGAAATGGGCCGTCTGCAAGAGCGTATTACCTCTACCAAAGTGGGTTCCATCACTTCCATCCAGGCCGTTTACGTGCCTGCCGATGACTTGACCGATCCGTCGCCTGCGACCACCTTCGCTCACTTGGACTCCACCGTGGTGTTGTCTCGTGACATCGCTTCCTTGGGTATTTATCCTGCTGTGGATCCTCTGGACTCCACCAGCCGCCAGCTGGACCCCAATGTGGTGGGTGAAGAGCACTACAACACTGCCCGTGCAGTGCAGGGTACTCTGCAGCGCTACAAGGAATTGCGTGACATCATCGCGATTCTGGGTATGGATGAATTGGCTCCTGAAGACAAGCTGACAGTGGCACGCGCTCGTAAGATCCAGCGTTTCCTGTCCCAGCCTTTCCACGTGGCTGAAGTGTTTACAGGTTCTCCTGGCAAGTACGTCACCTTGGCCGAAACCATCCGTGGTTTCAAGATGATTGTTGCCGGTGAATGCGATCACCTGCCAGAACAAGCGTTCTACATGGTCGGTACCATCGACGAAGCGTTCGAAAAAGCCAAGAAGGTCTAAGTCATGAACACCATCCACGTTGATGTGGTCAGTGCAGAAGAGTCCATCTTCTCCGGTGAAGCCGTCTTCGTGGCGCTTCCCGGTGAGGCTGGCGAGCTAGGCATCAAGCCCCGCCACACGCCGCTGATCACGCGCATCAAGCCTGGCTCGGTGCGCATTCAGAAAGCCGATGGCAGCGAAGAGTTTGTGTTCGTGGCCGGCGGCCTGTTGGAAGTGCAGCCTAACTGCGTGACCGTGTTGTCTGACACGGCCGTGCGCGGCAAGGACTTGGATGAGGAAAAATCCAATGCTGCTAAAGCGGCCGCGGAAGAAGCCTTGAAGAACGCCAAGAGCGAAATCGACATTGCCCGTATCCAATCGGAAATCGCAGTGATGGCGGCAGAGATCTCGGCAGCCCGCAAGTTCCTGAAAAAGAAGTAAGCCCTCGGTTTACCTCCTTCACAAAGCCACCCTCGGGTGGCTTTGTTGTTCGTGGAACTTTACTATCGGATACTTGGCGTGTCCGAAAGCTCATTCGGGTTGTGCTGGTCGGATACCAGTGGAAAGTGCGTCTGTAGCGTCTGGCTCACCGCATCAATGGCCGTGCACAATCCGGGCTCCCAGCGGCCGGCCTGCAAGCTCTCTCCTAAAGAGCCAATTAACTTTGCCCAATGCGTGTCGTCGACCTTGTGCTGTATGCCGCGGTCTGCCACCAACTCTATGGCTCGCTCAGCCAGGCACAGGTAAATAAGGACCCCGTTGTTGTATTCGGTGTCCCACACTCGGAGGCGCGAGAACTCGTCCACGGCGCGCTGGCGTACAAGGGTCTTCATAGCCGCAGACTGCAACAGGTAGCTACTAGGAAGCGCTGACTCGATAGAGACCCTGATCTCTCCGCTATGGGTACGCTCACCCCGGCGAACGTGGGCTGCCAATCGATCACTCAAACCTGAGGGCAACTGTCGCACGGCGTCGTCGGCCCAACGATGGCGAAGCCAACGGATCCAAAGCTGCAACATCACCAGCCTCCTGAGGCGCCACCGCCTCCGAAATTACCCCCACCGCCGGAGCGGAACCCGCCGCCGTTGTCGCTACTTGTCCAGCCACCCGTGCGGCCACCGGAATAGCTGCCCGCATTTGCAGAGCCCGTTCCAACGCGACTGAGGCTGGAGATCAAGGTCATTAGCAGGCCGGCAAAGCTAGCTAGCAGCGCCAGCCACCAAGCCTTTGTCACAAAGAAAACCACGACTCCACAAGTTACACCAACTAACATGGAGCCTAATCGTGTCCCGAAGGCCCGGCGGGCCATGGAGCCTGCAATGGTGGACGCAAAAAACAAAAAAACGGCCAAATCCATCCATTGAAATCCGGGGCCATTGCGCTGATCGCTCTGCGGCGCAGGGAGCTGCTCGCCACGTATCAGGCCGGATAACTGGTCTACGCCGGCATCTACACCACCCACAAAATCCCCTTGCTTAAAGCGGGGTGCAATGGTCTGCGAAATCACCCGGCTGGCCAAAAGGTCTGGGATGGCCCCTTCCAGTGTTTTGGCTACTTCAATCCGGATTTTCCGGTCTTGTTTGGCGACCAACAGAAGGAGGCCATCGCCAACGTCTTTCCGCCCCAACTTCCAGGTGTCTCCGACACGTTGGGCAAACACCGCTATATCTTCCGGCGTTGTGGTCTCTACTATCAACACAACCAGTTGTGCACCAGTCTGCTTCTCCAGTGCGGCTAATTTGGATGCAAGAGCCTCACTCTGCACAGCAGTCAACGTGCCTGTTTCGTCAATCACACGCGAAGACAGTTGAGGAACGGGCCGAACGGACTGGGCCAGTGCGCCCATGACAAGCACACTCCACAGGAAGGCAGTGCCGACGGCACGCCCAAGGAGACGGGAGGCCAATAATGCAGGCAAGGTTTCTACTTCTTGTTGAAGTCGACCACCGGCGGCGCGCTGATGGCCGCCTCATTGGCCACAGTGAAGGCTGGCTTGGGCTGGTAGCTGAAGACCATGGCCGTCAGGTTGCTCGGGAAGCTGCGCGCCAGTACGTTGTATTCCTGCACGCTTTGGATGTAGCGATTACGGGCTACGGTGATGCGGTTTTCTGTGCCCTCCAGTTGTACGCGCAGATCGCTGAAACCTTGATTGGCCTTCAGGTTGGGGTACTGTTCACTCACCACCATCAGCCGGCTGAGCGCTCCGCCTAATTCACCTTGGGCTTTCTGGAACTTGGCGAAAGCATCCGGGTTGTTCAAGGTCTCGGGGCTGACTTGCATGGAGGTTGCCTTGGCACGTGCCTCGACCACCTTTGTCAAGGTGTCTTGCTCAAAGGCCGCTTCGCCCTTCACGGTGGCTACGATGTTGGGCACCAGGTCGGCACGGCGCTGGTACTGATTCAACACCTCACTCCATGCCGCCTGCGTCTGCTCGTCCAAGCGCTGGAAATCGTTGTACCCGCAACCACTCAACAGGAGAGCCAAGGCCACGGCAACACCGCCCGCCAGTCGATGCAACCAACGTGTGCAACCCGATTTCAAAGACGATTCCATACCCGATCCTCCAGGACAAACATAGCCTCACATCCTACAGCCAGCGCACAGCACAGCCGCCGCAGATGCGAGAGAATCCCACCATGCCAAGACAAAAAGCAAAACTGCATGCCGTAATGGGCGGTACACCCGACGAAGTCGAAGCCGCTTTCTACGAGGCCCTGCAACTGGGTGACCTCGAGAAACTCATGGCTTGCTGGGCGGATGAGGACGATATCGCCTGCATTCACCCCGGCGGCGGCCGCCTGATGGGTGCGGGCGCCATCCGCGCGGCATTTGAAGCCATGTTTGCGCATGGTGGCGCCGTGCAAGTGCGGCCGGAACAAATACGACGGGTGGACTCCATCGCGAGCGCTGTCCACCATGTGCTGGAAAAGGTCGACATTCTCACGCCTGAGGGGCCGAGCAGCGCCCATGTGATTGCCACGAACGTCTATCACAAGACCCCGCAAGGCTGGCGCCTCGTAGTGCACCACGCCAGCCCTGGAACACCTGAAGATGCAACGGGTCATCTGCACACCCCCCAGGTATTGCATTGAATAGGCACCTAGCGCTCATGAATAATGCGCGAACAGCTATGAATTATGTAGCGCCAGCCTGGCTCCCCGGGGGTAACCTCCAGACCATTTGGCCGGCACTGTATTCCAAGCGTGTATTTGGGCCTCACCCTCAATATCGCCGGGAGCGCTGGGATACCCCCGACGACGACTTTGTCGATGTCGACTGGCTACACTCCTCCGTAAGCAACGAAGCGCCATTGCTGGTGCTGTTCCACGGGCTCGAGGGCACCTCCCGCAGCCACTACGCCGAAGCCTTCGCTGACTTTGCACAATCGCGCGGAATGGCTTATGCAGTGCCGCATTTCAGAGGGTGCAGTGGAGAGCTGAACCGTGCGCCGCGCGCTTATCACTCTGGCGACTATGAGGAGATCGGATGGGTGCTCCAGCAGTTTCGCAGTCGACATCGCGGCCCCATCCTCGCTGTGGGTGTTTCCTTGGGTGGCAATGCCCTGTTGCGCTGGGCAGAAGAGGCGGGCGACACTGCCGCAGCAACCGCCATGGCAGTGGCTGCCGTATGTTCTCCGATCGACCTTGCGGCTGGTGGCTATGCCATCGGCAGGGGTTTCAACCGGCTGGTGTACACACGCATGTTCTTGAACACCATGGTGCCCAAAGCACTGCAGAAGCTGGCCCAGTTTCCGGGGCTGTTTGATGGAGACGCATTGAAGGCTGCGCGTGATCTCTATGAATTCGACAACATCTTCACTGCCCCACTACATGGCTTCAAAAGTACCGAGGACTATTGGGCCCGAGCATCTGCAAAGCCCCATTTGCACCAGATCCGGATACCAGCACTCGTGGTGAACGCGCGAAACGATCCGTTTGTTCCCGCTTGGAGTCTGCCTTCACAGACAGAGGTAGGGCAGCACGTGACACTCTGGCAACCGGCTCACGGTGGACATGTCGGTTTTCCGCACGGACGGGTACCGGGGCACGTGCGCACCATGCCGGAAGCCGTAGGGTCGTGGCTATCAGACTCCCTTTCAGGCGGAATGAACTAGCTATGGACGATATCGTGAAGCTGGCGATGGTCAAATGGCCGAATGTGCCGGATTGTTTTGGATGGCTGGGCTTGGACGGCCGCGGTGATTGGTACCTTCGAGACGACGCCGCACAGGCGGCCGGAGCTTTCACCAACGGGGCCCAAGGTGCCAAAGGCAGCCGCCTGCAACACGAGAAACTGATTGATTTCATCCAGCGCAACTACGCTGCAGACGTTGATGGTTGCTGGTACTTCCAGAATGGACCGCAGCGCGTATACGTCGAACTGCAACACACGCCATGGGTCTGGCGCGTCAGCTCAAGCGGCGAGGTCGCCTCCCACAGTGGCTTGCCTACTCAAGTCTCGGCCAGCTATCTGGACGAGGCGGGCCACCTCTATCTGGCAACTCCACTCGGCATGGGTCTTGTGCACACGGCTGACATGGAGCACGCTGCTGCCATGGTGGAGGCGGGCCATTGGTCCCCGGAAGATGTGAGTCAGGCGACCTTAGAAAGCCGTTTTGGCTTTCTTCGCAGTCCTTCAGCCCGGTTGAAAACAACGTAGAGCTGCTATAAAAAAAGTAGCTGCTCGCGCAAGTTCTACGGGCGCCGGGCACAAAAAAGCCGACATAAAGTCGGCTTTTTTGAAGTGTGTTGAAAGCTCACTTGGCTTCGGCAGCAGGCTTCTTGGGCTCATCGAACTTGGCACCGCCAGCGTTGGCCATGTAGACCACAGCACGGGCAACTTCGTAATCAGAAAAATCACCGCCGCCTTGTGCACCCATGGCACCCTTGCCTTTGATGGCAGAGGTATACAGCGCTTCAAAGCCGGTCTTCACGCGTGCGCCCCAAGCGGCTGTATCGCCGAATTTAGGTGCGCCTGCAGCACCAGTCGCGTGGCACGCAGCGCACTGGGCCTTGAACACTTCTTCACCGCTCTTCATTTCGCGGTTGGCATCGCGGATTTCCACCAAGCCGACTTTTTGAATGCGCTCAGCGGTCGCTTTTTCCATGTTGACCGCACCAGCCGCGGGTTTGTTGGCAGAAGTGACGTAGTACACGAGCCCGATGATCACGAAGATGGGGATCACAAAAGAGAAGAATGCCGCCAACAGCAATTGTTTGGGCGTTTTGATAGGGCCAGTGTGGTCTTCTTCGTGCCCGGTGGCTTGGCTGTTGTCGCTCATGTGTGTCCTCAAATTAATCGGGGGCTTTCAATCTGGTCGCGATTATAGCGGCCGCCCCTTTGAAAACACCTACAATCCCAGCTCTGTTGCGGCTGTAGCTCAGTGGATAGAGTATTGGCCTCCGAAGCCAAGGGTCGTGGGTTCGATCCCCGCCAGCCGCACCACATCGACATAGGGCGTCATTTGTACGCGCCCGCCCCACACTCCAACCTGCTACTACCTCCAGTGGTGGTGTCCCCAGTGCCCGTAGCCGAAATGCAGGTTTACAGGCGGAAAATAATAGGGGCGCGGGTAGTACGGCTGATAAATCACACGGGACTCAATAACCGGCGCGGGCACGTAGGTTTGCTGCACCACAGGCGCCTGTGGGGTGTATGCCGGGTTCGGGTTGTTCACACCCACCGGAGTGACTTGCAACTGCACAGTCGGGCCCGGGTCGTTGGGCATCTGCACCGAATACTGCCGGCCTGCGTACTCGTAAATCACGTTGTAGGCCACCGTCCGGTTTTCGTAGAAATTTTGTGTGTTGCAGTTGCGCACCGTCTGCATTTGGGGTGGAGGTGATCCCTCAATGCGGTCGCCAAGTACAGCACCGCCCAAGACACCGATCACCGTTGCAGCCGCATTGCCTGCGCCGCGACCCACTGCATTCCCGATGGCGCCGCCCGCAACCGCGCCCATGGCGGCACCGGCCCCTGATTTCTGGGGAATGACTTCAACCTGCTGGTCGGTACACACTTGCCGCGGAGTGGCTACTTGCTGAATGATAGGTTGGGTGGAGATCACCCGTCCGACCTCCTGTGCTCCGCTGGCTCCTGCAGCGCAGAGCAAGGACAAGGTGAAAAGTGTTTTGAATGTCATGGCATGGTGCTCAAAGTGGCGCCCATTCTGGGTCGGGGTCGTCAATCAACGACGAAGTAGATTTGCTGCCGGGTAAAGTACCTGCGCCGCAAATTAAATCCAGGGCTTAGTTCCATTAACTCCAGGCGGCACCTCGGGGTTTACCGTGGCAATGTAAAGATGCCGGTGGAGTCCACCGTCACTCTGAAAGGCTATCCGCCCACACCAGTGCTTCCATGTGCGCCATGTTGATATGCCGCAGGGAGTAGGGCAGTCGACTGAATGCCACTGAGAACGCGGCCTCATCGTCCGATTCGCAAGCACACACCAGGGCCAGCAATGCACCGAACTTCCCGTCGCCGGTCAATAGGGCGTGCGAGACCGCATCGTCCAGCGCCAGTTGCTGCACCAGATCTTCCATGGGCTGACCCAGCAGGGTATCGATTTGTGACAAAAGCCCCACCAAAAACGCAGCCCCAGCCTCTTCCGCATCCATGCTGTGCTGGGCCAGCAGTTCCATCATCCGTCCTCGAACGACAGCAGCTGTGCCTTGAATGTTGGTATGCGCATGGGAATTGGTGAGGAGCATGGCTGCCCAGCGCACCAGACGGCCATATCCCAACAGCATGATGGCCTGGCGGATAGAAGTGACCTTTTGTCGCATGCCTGAGGAGGCTGAGTTGATGATCCGCAGCAGGCTGACCCCCAAGGCAGCGTCCTTTTTGAGCACGGTTTCCACTTCATCCAGGGGCGCCTCGGCTTGCACCAGTTTGAACAATTGGATGGCACTGGCTTGGCTCGGGGACAAAACCTTGGACTGCACCGTCTCGGGAATGGAAAACCAATAGCCCTGAAATTCTTCAACACCCAACGCACGCATGGCTTCAAACTGGGCGCTGTCTTCCACTTTTTCCGCGATCAAACTGGCGGGTGTGCGTTGCCTGGCCGCGGCAACCAGCGGTTTGTATTGCTGAACATCGGTGCTCGAGGCATTGAGCTTGACGAAATCCGCCAATGCCTGCCAGGGCTTGTAAACAGGCGCGACTACACTGTGCTTGAAGGCCAGCCTGAAGCCCCTCGACTTCAATGCCACAAGTGCCGGCACCTGCGATGCGATGAAGTCTGCAGCGTGTTGGGGGGCGGGCGCTATCTCGATCACGGTTTTGGCCGGGGTCAGAAAGTCCCATTGCGGCCCCGCCAAGCCCTTGTGGACTGAATGAATAAAGATGTCGTGGTTGCTGGTGGCAAAAGGCGCTGCACTTTGGGCAACCGCATGCAGCGCCAGGGCGACATCGCTGGCCTGTGAATGCCCGGATGCCACAGCCGACCGGTTGAACAGCTCATAAGCCAATACGGAACGCTCCGCATTCACGATGGGCTGTCTAGCGATGGAAATGCGGTCCAGGACTTCGCCGGGTACCGGGCTGTGGTCAGGCATGATCTGCGTTCTCCCCCTGCATGGGGCTCAGACTAACCCAGACAACGAAAGCAGACAAGCGGCGGGGAGATTCCGCCGCGCTGCAGCCCGGTTACAAGGGCAAGCCGACGTAGTTTTCGGCCAATGCGGTCGACGCGGCTTTGGATTGGACCAGATAGGCCAGCTCCGCATCCTGAAGCTTTTGGCCGATCGCGCCGCCGTCCGGGAAGCGGTGCATCAGGCTGGTAAACCACCAAGAAAATCGCTCGCCTTTCCAGATCCGTTGCAGGCAGCGCTGCGAGTAATGGTCGATACCGGCGTTGGAGCGCTCGGCGTAATACTCGATGAATGCGCTGGATAGGTACTTCACATCAGTGGCCGCCAGATTCAGCCCCTTAGCCCCGGTGGGGGGAACAATGTGCGCCGCATCGCCGGCCAGGAACATGCGGCCGAAACGCATGGGTTCGGCGACAAAGCTCCGTAGGGGCGCAATGCTCTTTTCCAGAGAGGGGCCCGTGACCAAAGTCTCACGTGCTTCTGGGTCCAGACGTTGTCGCAGCTCGTGCCAGAAGGCTTCGTCCGACCAGTTCTCCGCCTTTTCGGTCAGGGGCACTTGCACGTAATAGCGACTGCGCGTCGCGCTGCGTTGAGAGCACAGGGCAAAGCCCCGGGTGCTGTTGGCGTAAATCAGCTCATGGTGTACCGGAGGCGTATCTGACAACACCCCCAGCCAACCGAAGGGATACACCTTTTCATATTCCGTCACCGCGCCTTCCGGCACGCTGGCGCGGCATACGCCGTGAAAGCCGTCGCATCCGGCGATGAAGTCGCAGTCCAGCGTGTGCCAGGCACCGTCTTGCTGGTAGCGTACCTGGGGGTGCTGGGTATCAAAGTCATGCACCGAAACATCACCAGCCTGGTACACCGTGGGCAGACCCGCTGCCTGCCGGGCGGCCATCAAATCCCGGGTGACTTCTGTCTGACCGTAGACCATGACTTGCTGCCCGCCTGTGAGCGAATGGAGGTCAATGCGGTGGCGCTCGCCGCCGAAGAGCAAATCAAAGCCGGTATGGGGCAGTCCTTCCTGATGCATGCGCGTGCCAACGCCAGCTTCGTCCAGCAAGTCGGTGGTGACTTGTTCCAATACCCCGGCGCGTATGCGCGAGAGCACGTAATCAGCGCTTTGACGCTCCAGAATCACGTTGGCTATGCCTGCTTTGTGCAGCAACTGACCGAGCAAAAGTCCGGATGGCCCCGCTCCAATGATGGCGACTTGAGTCCGCATGTGGTGTCCTTCAAAGAGATGGAAGTAAGCGTAGAACCCGCCGGCTCGGAAGTCACCACACAGACTTCAACTTTGTGCGATTATTGGAATTGATGTGCGAATGTCGCGCAAAAACAGAGAGCTTTCCCCATGCCAAGAACCCCCAAGACAGACCCTGCCCTATCCATCGCCAAAGCAGATCTGATCGCCGGTATGGCCAAGGGCATGGCTGTGCTGGAAAGCTTTGACACCGAGCGCCAACGACTGAATGCCACTTTGGCCGCCCAGCGTGCCGGGATTACCCGCGCAGCTGCACGCCGTCATTTGCTGACGCTGGCCTCGCTGGGGTACCTGGAGAGCGATGGCAGTTATTTCTGGTTGTCCAGCAAGGTGTTACGGTTTTCCGGCACTTATCTGTCATCCGCCCGGTTTCCCCGGGCGGTGCAACCCACGTTGAACCGTTTGGCAGCCCAGACCCAGGAATCGTTTTCCGCCGTGGTGCTGGATGGCAGCGAGGTGGTCATCGTCGCCCGCAGTGGCAATGATTGGCGCAGCTCCGCCACCGGCAAAACCCAGGTGTTGGCCTATGGCCTGCACCTGGGCGCGCGACTGCCGGCCCATGCCACTTCCACCGGGCGCGTCTTGTTGGCGGGACTCAGCTCCGCTGAATTGACCGGGTGGCTGCAGGCCTACCCCTTGCGCAGGCTCACTGCACACACCGTGACCGATGTGCCGACCTTGCTCTCACACATCGAATCGGCTCGTCAAAAAGACTACAGCCTCGCTGTGCAAGAGCACGAGTTGGGGGTGCAGGCCTTGGCAGTGCCCTTGCGCAATGCCGGTGGTCATGTCGTAGGTGCATTGAATGTTGTGGCAGCGCCGCACCGGTGGAGCACGGATGAGTTCATCGCTGCCTTGCTCCCCGTCTTGCAAGACGCTGCTCAAGAACTTCGCGCTTTGGTGTGATCCAAGCACCCAGCACCGGAAATTAGTCGGGATGAGTGCTTAAACCTGGAGATGGCGGGTAATCGTCTGCTTGTTTGAAAGTTGACAAAATACGACGAATCGTTATATTTCAAATACATTGAATTTAACGAATGAAAATCATGCCGCAATCTCGTAAACCAGTGGATCCATTTGTTTCCAGTTTTTGGCTGAATCCAAACGTTTCCTCCCGAATTCCCTCAGGTTTCAAAACTTGCTTGGAAAAACCCATCGAAATCCGCGATCCTGAGCCGGAATATGCGCTGACGGTGCCTGCTGAATTGTCCGCGTTGAACACTCCCGGCGACAAGAGCGAGTGGCATTGAGAACACTTCTCGCTCTGCGAGAGGGTCCTGAAATTCATAAATTACTTGTTTTTGAATTTGTAAACCAAAGGGGCATGCTCTAAATCAGTGTACGGAAAGCCCGAGGACTTGCATAAAATGCAATGGAAGCCCCAAAACTGAGAGATTTAAATTTCAGTGCGGGTTAGTGAACTCCAACAGCAGCCGTACCATGACCAACAGCAGCGATGTCCTGACCACTCAACAAGCCGCCCGCATTCTGGGCTTGTCCACCACCTCGGTGCAGAAGATGGTGATCAGCGGTGAGCTCGAAGCCTGGGTCACACCCGGTGGCCATCGCCGCATTTTCCGTAGCGCCATCGACAAGTTGGTGCAGTCCCGCGGCACCGCAGCGCCCAGCGAATCCGGCGCTCGTCCCATGCGAGTATTGTTGGCAGAAGACGATCCGGTTCAAGTCGCTTACTTTCAGGCATTGCTGGCCCGCGGTGGTCATGAAGTGGCCTTGACCGTAGCCAGCGACGCCTCCCAGGCGCTCATCCAACTGGAACGCCAGCGCCCCGATCTGGTGGTGACCGATTTGATGATGACGCCGTTCGACGGCTACCACCTCATCAATGCCATGGCGCAGGAGCAGGCCTATCAGTCCATCGAGGTCATTGTGCTTACCGCCTTGACCCGCAAGGAAGTGGACGAGGACGGCCGTTTGCCCAATTGGGTCACTTTGTATCAAAAGCCCTTGCAAGCAGAGCGTCTTCTGGGCTATCTGGATGCGTTGGCCACCCGTTTGAATCGCAACGGTCAATTCATCCACGCGCCTGCACAACCCAAACGCGGCCCTGCCGCTTGAACGGCTGCGGGGGCTCATGCCGCCGTGGCTGCCACTGAGTAACCCTCTATGCCGTTTTCCTCACTGGGCCTGACGCCGGCCCTCGCTGCTGCCATGGTGCAGCAACAGTTTTCCACACCCACACCGGTACAAACGGGAGCCATCCCGCCCGCCGTGGCAGGTCGTGATGTTTTGGTATGTGCCCAAACCGGGTCCGGCAAGACGGCGGCCTTCGCGCTGGCCGTGCTGCAGCGTTGGACGCCACCTGCCGCCTCCGGGGCACGTCGTCCTCAAGCACTCGTTTTGGTCCCCACTCGGGAATTGGCCGTACAAGTAGGTGGCGTGCTCAGCACTCTGGCCCGTGCGGCGGGGCTGCCTGCCAAGATCTCGGTGGTGTTCGGTGGCGTGTCCATCAACCCTCAATTGATGGCCTTGCGCGGTGGAACAGACATTGTGGTGGCCACGACGGGTCGCTTGCTTGATCTGGTGGATCACAACGCGCTGCAACTCCAGCACATCCGGTGCCTGGTGTTGGATGAAGCCGATCGCATGCTCGATCTTGGATTTGCGGAAGAGCTGGACCGCATCGATGCCTTGTTGCCCAAACAACACCAGAGCTTGCTGTTCTCGGCAACGTACAGCGCGGGGGTGCGGCAGCTTGCCGAATCCCGTTTGCGCGAGCCTTTAGAAATCACCATCAAGCAAGAAGAACAGGCCGCGCCCGACATCACCCAGCGTGCGATCACGGTGGACGCTTCACGGCGCACGCAACTGCTTCGGCACTTGGTGGTGCAAGAGGCCTGGCCCCGGGTGCTGGTCTTTGTGGCTACGAAGTACGCGGCGGAAATGGTGGCAGACAAGCTGCGCCGTGCGGGGCTGCAGGCAGAGCCATTCCATGCCCAATTGAGCCAGGGCAAGCGCACCCAAGTGCTGGCGGATTTCAAAGCCAGCGTGGTTCAGGTAGTGGTCGCAACCGATGTGGCCGCCCGGGGTGTGGATATCGCTGGCCTGCCGGTGGTGGTCAATTTTGATTTGCCGCGTTCCGCCACGGACTATGTACACCGCATCGGGCGAACCGCCCGTGCCGGGCAGGCTGGCATGGCAGTTAGCTTTGTGAGCGCTGATACAGCAGCGCACTTCGCGTTGATTGAGAAACGCAATGGCGTACAAGTGCCCCGTGAGGCTATCCGGGGCTTCGAGCCAGAACAAGTCTTGCCCGTGGTGAGCGCCGATCAGGAGGCTGGTGGCGTGAAAGGGCGTCGACCCAGCAAAAAAGACAAACTGCGTGCGGCCGGTCTGCTGCCACCCCTCGCTTGATTGTGGGTTGCTATCGAAATGGTAGCTGCTCCCGCATATTGAGCGGGCGCTAGAGGCATTTTTGATGCAAAAAACTGATTCGCCGTTCGTAATCTTGTTTGTCTGCATGGGCAACATCTGCCGCAGCCCGACTGCCCATGGCGTCATGCGCCATAAGGTGGCAGCGCGGGGCTGGAGTGAGCGTGTTCATGTGGACTCTGCCGGAACCCACAATTACCACCCCGGTGAAGCGCCAGACGCCCGTAGCCAGACACACGCCCGCCGCAGAGGCTATGACTTTGCCGACCTGCGAGCCCGGCAAATGGTGGAGCAAGACTTTGCGCGCGCTGACCTGATTCTGGTGATGGACTGGGACAACCTTGCCTTGGTGCAGGCACTTTGCCCGCCGTACGCAGGCCACAAGGTGCGCCGCCTGACCGAGTTTTGTCAACGCCATGATGCTCCGGTGGTGCCGGACCCTTACTACGGCGGTGACGCGGGATTCGAAACCGTGCTGGACCTCGTGGAGGACGCCTGTGATGGCGTGTTGCTCCATGTGGAGCGACAGGGTCAGCGCGTCTTGTAGGCGGGTTGGCGCGATGCGCAGGGGGGGGGTGAGCCACAATGGCTCATGACCGAACACGCCCCCCAAATCGATATTCCCCCTTCCTTTTTGGCGTTGTATGTGCCCAGTGGGCGCAACAAGCCCACTGCGCCTTGGGCACAGGTCCTTGTGGACTATGAGCTTTGCGAAGACATGGCCAACATGCTGGCCCCCACCGCGGCAGACCTGCAGTTCAAGCTGGGTGTGACAGAGCAAGACGTGATTGAGCGCTGTTACAGCGGATTACGTACAGAGCCTTGTGTCCTCAATGAAGCTCAATCACGCTGGGTCGTGCAACGAATGGCTGAAATTTTGTCGTGGCCGTGGCAGAATCTTGAAAACGTTGTCAAAACGTAACTCACAGGTAACTTTATTGCCAACCCGGACACGTCTCCTTAGGGTTTGCCGCCGGTGTGACGTCTTTGTACAAAATCGGTTTTGATTTTGAAAAAAAAGCGCCGGAAAATGCCTGATTCAAGGGTTTTCCCGAGGTGAATTGGGAGGTAATTTAATTACGATTCATGAAATCTTGTCGTAGCCACCAACCGGCTGCGCACCCCGTCAGGAGCATTTCTATGAGTCAGTCTGATGTCCGCTTGCGCGGAATCATCAAAAACTACGGCAAAGCCGATGTCATTCACGGCATCGACCTCGACATCGAGCCTGGCGAGTTCGCCGTGTTTGTGGGTCCGTCCGGATGCGGCAAGACCACGCTGCTGCGCATGATCGCGGGTTTGGAAGAAATTTCCGGCGGTGACCTCAACATCGGTGGCGCACGTGTCAATGATTTGGGGCCTTCTGAGCGTGGCGTGGCCATGGTGTTTCAGAGCTATGCGCTTTACCCCCATAAAACCGTGTTCGACAACATGGCCTTCGCGCTGAAGATCGCCAAAACGCCAAAAGCCGAAATCGAACGCCGCGTGCGCGAAGCGTCCGACATCCTTCAGTTGACCGAATACCTGGATCGCCTGCCCAAGGCGCTGTCCGGCGGTCAGCGCCAGCGAGTAGCCATTGGCCGTGCCATCGTGCGCGACCCCAAGGTGTTCCTGTTTGATGAGCCCTTGTCCAACCTGGACGCTGCGCTGCGCACCAAGATGCGCGTCGAGCTGGCAACCCTGCACCGTCGCCTGGGGGCCACCATGATTTACGTAACGCACGATCAGGTCGAGGCCATGACTCTGGCAGACAAGATCGTGGTGCTCAACAAGGGCCGTGTGGAACAGGTCGGCAAGCCGCTGGACCTCTACAACAAACCTGCCAGTCTGTTTGTTGCCGGCTTCATCGGATCACCGCAAATGAACTTTCTGGGTGGCGAACTTGCAGCGCGTCACAACGTGGCAACCATTGGTCTGCGTCCTGAGCACTTGAAGGTCACCGAGGGCGGTCCGATTCAGGGCACCCTGAAACATTCCGAGCAGCTCGGCAATGAAACCTTTGCCTATGTGAGCGCCGGTGCGTTTGGCGACATTACCGCCCGCATGGATGGCACGCTGGGCCTGCAGCCCGGTTCTGCCATTTCCCTGGGGTTTGCACCGGAACACCTTTACAAGTTCAACGCAGACGGCAAGCGCGTCGACTGAGGCCACCAGTTTTTTTTAACGTATCGCGGATGGGCCGCGATGCACCAAGAGGAGAAGACGATGATGAAGAAGACCATGATTGCCGGAGCATCCGCTCTGGTGTTGGGTGCAGTTGCCGCTCCGGCGATGGCTGCAGATTACAAAGGGCCGGACCTGAAGGGTGAAGTCATCACCATCACCTGCCCTTGGACCGGTGCCGAAGAAGGCATGTTCAAGAAAGTGATCGCGAACTTTGAAAAAGCCACTGGCGCTACCGTGAAGCACTCCTGCTCACAGAGCTCCGAGCAGCAGATCGTGATCGATATCAAGGCAGGTTCTCCCTCCAATATCTCGGTGTTCCCCCAGCCAGGTCTGGCCGCCAACATGGCAGCTATCGACGGCTTGAAGCCACTGGGCCCCAAGGCTCAGGAATGGGTCAAAAAGAACTACGCCGCAGGCAGCTCCTGGGCTGATCTGGGTACCTACGCCAACAAGGCCGGCAAAAAAGAGTTCTACGGCATGTTCTACAACGTGAACGTGAAGAGCTTGGTGTGGTACATCCCTGAGAACTTCAAGGAAAAAGGCTACAAAGTGCCCAAGTCTATGGAAGAACTGCAAGCGTTGACCAAGAAGATCGCAGCCGATGGCGGTAAGCCATGGTGTATCGGTCTGGGCTCTGACGCTGCAACCGGCTGGCCTGCCACCGACTGGGTGGAAGACATGATGTTGCGTACCCAGACTCCCGAGGTGTACGACCAGTGGGTCAGCAACAAGATGAAGTTCAACGACAAGCGCGTGATCGAAGCCATCGAAGCGTACGGCTGGTTCGCCAAGAACGACGCCTATGTGGACGGCGGCGCCAAGGCAGTAGCTACGGTGAGCTTCAAGGACAGCCCCAAGGGTCTGTTCGGCTCTCCACCCAAGTGCTACATGCACCGTCAAGCTTCCTTCATTCCTGCATTCTTCCCCGAAGGCAAGTCTGATGAAGCGGACTTCTTCTACTTCCCTTCTTACAGCAGCAAGAAGCTCGGCAACCCCGTTCTGGGCGGTGGCACCATCATGACCATCACCAAGGAAAGCAAGGGCGCACGTGCATTCATGGAATACCTGCAGCATCCCCAGTCCCATGAAATCTGGATGGCTGAAGGCGGCTTCCTGACACCGCACAAGGGTGTGGATCTGGCCAAGTACAAGACAGCCTCGCTGAAGAAGCAAGGCGAGATCCTGCAAAACGCCACGACTTTCCGCTTTGACGGTTCCGACCTGATGCCCGGCGCAGTCGGCGCAGGCAGCTTCTGGAAGGGCATGGTCAACTATTCCGGCGGCGCATCTGCCAAAGAAGTGGCTGACGAAATCCAGAAGAGCTGGGACGCTATCAAGTAAGTATCTCCTCTGACGTCGCTTCACAGCACGTCTTCAGGCCGGCGGCTTCGGCTGCCGGCCCTTTTGAAATCTCTTTCGCGACACGCAAAAGCATTGATCCCATGACTGATCAAGTTATTCAGACCATATCCGCTGTATTGGTCAGCATTGCGTTCTGCCTGCTGTACTTCGCCGGGTCCAACTTTGTGTTGGACAAAATTGTTCATCTGCCTATCGGTAGCAAGAACAGCCGTGACATCTTGCGCACCAACGTGCGCCCCTGGTTATTCATTGCCCCGGCCTTGTTGCTGTTGGGCACGTACCTCGTGTACCCCCTGTTTGAAACTTTTCGTTTGAGTTTCTATGACGCCACCGGCGAGCAGTTTGTCGGACCTGCCAACTTCCGTTGGGTCTTTGTCGATCAAAACTTCTTGCTGACCATCCGCAACAACTTCATGTGGCTGCTGGTGGTGCCCGCTGCCGCTACTGCGCTCGGCCTCGTGGTTGCTGTGCTGGCGGATCGTGTATGGTGGGGCGGCTTTGCCAAATCCATGGTGTTCATGCCCATGGCCATCAGCTTTGTGGGCGCCAGCGTGATCTGGAAGTTTGTGTACGACTTCCGCGGGCCCGAGTCCGATCAGATCGGTATCTTGAACGCCATCGCCATGGGCATGGGTTTCCAGCCCCAGGCATGGGTAACCATTCCCTTCTGGAATAACTTTTTCCTGATGGCCATCCTGATCTGGATCCAGACAGGTTTTGCCATGGTGATTCTTTCCGCGGCACTGCGCGGGGTGCCCAATGAAACCATTGAGGCCGCCCGTATTGATGGCGCCAGCGAACTCCAAATCTTCTTTGAGATCATGGTGCCGCAAGTTATGTCCACCATTCTGGTGGTGTGGACCACCATCACCATTACGGTGCTCAAGGTGTTCGACATTGTGATGGCCATGACCGGTGGCCAATGGGATACCAGCGTTCTGGGTAATCTGATGTATGACTGGATGTTCCGTGGTGGCGGCGACTACGGCCGCAGCTCCACACTGGCGATGGTTTTGATGTTTGCAGTGGTACCGGTGATGGCATTCAATATCCGCCGCTTCCGCACCGAGGAGGCACAGCGATGAAAAAGTATTTCTCTCTCCCTTCATTGATGGCGCAGGGCCTGCTGCTGGTCATTGTGCTGATGTGGGTCTTGCCGACCTTCGGCCTGCTGGTATCGAGCTTCCGTGAAAAGACACAGCTGGTGTCCAGCGGCTGGTGGACAGCACTCTCCACACAGACACGTGCCGACATGCGTCGTACCGCAGGAGCACAGAGTCTGGTGAAAGAGGGCGACCGCTATGTCATCAGCGGTCGCCTGTTTCCTGAGGGTGGCGGCGTCAAGATCAAAAAGTTCTCGCTGAAGTCCTCGAACCCCAACGAATTTGCGGTGGGTACGTCTGTGGAAGTGGCCGATGGACAGGTCTTTGATGAAGAAGACGGCAAGTCCGACGGCAGCTTGACCGTACAAGCCGATGGCAGCTACCGCCTGGAGCTCAGCCAGCCCTACGACAAAGACCGCGGTGTCCGCGTGTTTTACGTCGCTGAATCACCCCCGGTGTTCATGACGCAGAACTACGAAAAAGTGATTGCTGGCGAGGGCGTGGGGCAAGCGTTCCTGAATACCTTCAAGGTGACGATTCCCGCCACTTTCATCCCTATCCTGATTGCCGCGTTTGCTGCTTACGCATTCAGCTGGATGGAGTTTCCCGGTCGTAAGTTCCTGTTCATTGTGGTGGTGGGCCTGCTGGTGGTGCCTCTGCAGATGTCGCTGATTCCGCTGCTGCGTTTGTACAACCAGCTGGGCGAGGTTTTCGGCACCGAATCAAAGTCTTACTTGGGGGTGTGGATGGCGCACTCGGCTTTCGGCCTGCCGCTGGCGATCTACTTGCTGCGCAACTACATTGCCTCGTTGCCCCGCGACATTATTGAGAGTGCGCGCATGGATGGTGCCTCGCACTTTCAGATATTTACCGGTATCGTGCTGCCCTTGTCCATTCCGGCACTCGCTAGTTTTGCGATCTTCCAGTTCCTCTGGGTCTGGAATGACTTCCTTATTGCGCTGGTGTTCCTGGGCAAGGCGCCGGACCAGGTGGTGCTGACCATCAAACTCAATGATTTGCTGGGTTCACGTGGCGAGAGCTGGGAGATTCTGACGGCCAGCGCATTCGTGTCGATTGCGGTTCCGGTCGCTGTTTTCTTCTCCTTGCAGCGCTTCTTTGTGCGCGGCTTGTTGTCCGGCTCGGTCAAGTAATTCCGGAGACATCACACACTGGCGAATTTGCGCAAGCAGGTTCGCCGTTTTCATTTAAGGGAAATCTCAACTATGGCTAAGGCATCCAACAACAACTGGTGGCGCGGTGGCGTGATCTATCAGATTTACCCACGCAGCTATGCAGACAGCAACGGCGATGGCATCGGTGATCTGGAAGGCATCACGGCCAAGCTGGACTACGTGGCTGACTTGGGGGCGGACGGCATCTGGCTGTCCCCATTCTTCAAGAGCCCGATGAAGGACTTCGGCTATGACGTCAGTGACTACTGTGACGTCGATCCCATGTTCGGCACGATTGCAGACTTCAAGAAGCTGGTGGATCGCGCACATGCGCTGGGCCTCAAGGTCATGATCGACCAGGTGCTGTCCCACAGTTCCGACCAGCACCCCTGGTTTGTGGAAAGCCGCTCCAGCCTGGACAATCCCAAGGCCGATTGGTACATCTGGGCGGATGCCAAGAGTGACGGCACACCTCCCAATAACTGGCTGTCCATTTTCGGTGGCAGTGCATGGCAGTGGGATACCCGCCGGTGCCAGTACTACATGCACAACTTCCTGACCAGCCAGCCGGACCTGAACTTCCACAACCCTGAAGTGCAGGACGCTTTGTTGGCGACTGTGAAGTTCTGGTTGGAATTGGGCGTAGATGGCTATCGGCTGGATACCGCCAATTTCTACTTCCACGACGCCCAACTGCGCGACAACCCTGCACGCGGCCGTCCCGACGGCGAAGACCCTGCAGTCAATGCCGTGAACCCTTACGGCTGGCAATGGCACCAGCACGACAAAAGCCAGCCGGAGAACCTGGCTTTCCTGCGTCGTCTGCGTGCCTTACTGGACGAGTACCCCAACACCACGATGGTGGGTGAAATCGGGGACGACGATGGCTTGGCCCGTGTTGCTGAATACACCAGCGGTGGCGACAAGCTCCACATGGCCTACTGCTTTGACTTGCTCGGCACCGCTCACACGGCTGCTCACTTCCGCAGCTTTGTGAAGCGCTTTGAAGAGGTGGCGCCTGGTGGCTGGCCCTGCTGGGCACTTTCCAACCACGACGTGGTGCGCGTAGCGTCCCGTTGGGGTACCACGGCACCTACAGCATCCCCTGCGCTGTTGCGGTTGGGGGCAGCCTTGCAAATGTCCCTTCGCGGTTCGCCTTGCATTTACCAGGGCGACGAACTCGGCTTGCCGGAGGCAGACATTGCTTTCGAGGATTTGCAAGACCCGTACGGCATCACCATGTGGCCGGAGTTCAAAGGCCGTGACGGTTGCCGCACCCCCATGCCTTGGAAAGCAGGCGCATCTGACCTCGGCTTTTCGTCGACGTCTTCCAGCACCAAGCCTTGGTTGCCGGTGGCTGCAACGCACCAAGGCTTGACCGCTGATGCGCAGTTGCAGGATGCCGGTTCGTTGCTGCACTTTTACCGCCAGCTCTTGCGCTGGCGCAAGACGCGCCCCAGCCTGGTTTCCGGAACCCTGGAAGTCTTGGAGGCGCATCCGCAGGTGTTGGCCTATGTGCGTCGATTTGAGGGCGAGACAACTCTGTGTGTCTTCAACTTCAGCCCTGAGGCCGTCCAGTGGACTGTGCCGGCAGAATTTGCATCATTGAGCCTTGTGGACGGTAGTGGCCTCGCACAGGTTCATCTGCAGACCGCAGTGCTGGCACTGCCCGCATGGGGTGGTGCGTTTTTGGGTGCTGCCTGAGCAACACGCTGAACGCTAACAGGGGTACAGTGCTCCCATGAGTACTCCACCCCGGTTGCGGCTGAATACGATCGCCGGGCCTTTGCTCGGCGAATTTCTTTTAGGCATGACCGTGGCCATGGGCGGGCTGTGGCTGGCATCGCATGAGTCTGATGTGGCGGCCGGCGCCTTCGGCTTGGTCAACCAGATTCTTGAAACCCTCAATGTCGCTTTTCGCGTCCTGGCCATCGGGCTTGGGGTGATGGTCACCCAGTACCTCGGCGGGGAGCAGCAAGCCGCAGCCCGGCGCGCTGCACTGTTGGCACTGGGCGCGAGCACCTGGGTCGGCAGCATGATCGTTGTGTTGGTGGTCGCCGGCAATGACCAAGCGCTGGAGTGGCTAAATGCCCCGCAAGCGGTGGCCGCTTTGGCAGCTCCGTATTTACAGTGGTTTGCGCCTGCCTTGCTGCTGGATGCCTACAACCTGAGCATGGCCGCGGTGTTGCGCGCGCACCTGTTCGCGAAGGATTCCTTGCGCATCATGGTGGCCATGCATGCCACCCACTTGGGACTGGCATTTCTGATCATGCGGGGCTGGGGTGAGTGGGACGGTATGGGCCTGGAGGGTTATGCCATCGCCATGTTGATCAGCCGCGCATTGGGCTTGGTATTGCACTTGTGGTTTTGGCGGGTGCGCATGCAATTGATCCCCGGCTTTCGTGATTGGTGGACTTTCTCCTGGAAGGACTTGGCCCCTGTGCTGCGTGTTGGCCTACCCGGTGCGGGGGTCGAAATGACCTATCGTGCCGCCTTTATGGTGTCGGTGGCTGCTACCGCGCGTTTGGGTGTAACGGCACTGGCCACCCACTCCTATACCTTGCAGCTGCTGAAATACGTGTTGCTCACGAGCATGGCGATCGGCTGGGCATGCGAAATCATGGTCGGGCGCTTGATAGGGGCCGGCGATTTGCGTGAGGCCAATGGACTGGTACGCAAAGCCGTGCGCAATGGCTTGCTGGCATCCGGCTCGCTAGCTTTGCTGGCTGCGCTAGGCGCTCCCTGGTTGATGCGAGCTTTTACCAAGGACGCTGCGGTCATTGAAGCTGCACAGACCTTGCTTTGGATCTCGCTAGTGTTGGAGACCGGCCGCGTATTCAACCTGATTTTGAATGGTGCCCTGCGCGCCACTGGCGATGCCATCTTTCCCGCGGCGTCCAGTGTGGCGTCGCTGGTGTTGGTGCTTGGTGTGGGCTCGTTCTGGTTGGGGCGCCTGTTCGGACTGCCCGGCATCTGGCTGGCTTATGCGATTGACGAGTGGATCCGCGGGCTATTGCTGTTGGCCCGTTGGGTGTGGCGCGGCTGGCTGCCCAATGCCCGGGACAGCCGCCGACGCCTGCGAGCCGACGCCCCTTAACCGAAGGCGAGGGGCAAGACCCCGGTCGCATCGGTTTGCAAGGTGAATACGCTGCCGGAGAGCGGGTATTCGGCCAGGACCGCATCGCTCAAGCCTACACGTGCCGAGGTCACCAACATGGTCTTCAAGTCATCGCCGCCGAAGCTGATGCTGGTGATCTGTGTGGCGGGCATTGCGATGGTTTGCAGGCATTCACCTAACGGTGTGAAACGGCGTATGCAAGCGCCGCCCCAGAATGCAATCCAGACGTTACCGGCGGCATCCAGCGTCATGCCGTCCGGAGTGCCTTCCGCATCGGTGAACATGCGCCATATGGTTTTTTCGGTGACCTTGCCTTGTGCATCCATGCGATAGCGGTGCACCGTGTTCAGAAAGCTGTCGGTGTGCAGCATCCACGAGGCATCGGCTGCAATGGCGGGGCCGTTGGCAATGTAGATGTCTTGTTCCACAACCTCGCAACTGCCATCTGCATTGAGTCGCGCCAGCTGCCCTTTGCGGCGGCCGGGGTCGTCGTTGTCCATGGAGCCGGCCCAGATGCGGCCATGGGCATCCGCCTTGGCGTCGTTCAGCCGCACCGAGGGTTGACCTGCATGGGGTTGGGCTACCGGCTCCCAGCGTACCGAGGGCTCCAGCCAAAGCCGGACGATACCGCTCTGAAAGCCGGCCATGAAGCCATCGCCGTCTTTGCGGGGAATTAGCCAGCCCACGCGCTCAGGCATCTTCCAGCTCTGGCGAAGATCGGTGGAAGGCGTCCAGGCGTGGACCGCACATCCGTGAATGTCCACAAAGAAAAACCGCTTGCTGGGTGCGTACCACAGGGGACCTTCGCCCAGCAGCAAGTCTGCCGGCCAGACAGGGGTAGGGGGTGTATGCATCAGGTCCATCCCGCGTCCACCACAAAGTCTTGTGCGGTCACCATGCCGCTGTCAGCCGCCGACAAAAACAGCGCCATATTGGCGACATCCGCGCCAAGGATGCGCCCCGGCAGGCAATGGTTCTCTTTCATGGCACGTTCACCGGCTTCATCCACCCACATGGCCAGCTGCTTGTCCGTCATGATCCAGCCCGGCGTAAGCGTGTTCACGCGAATGTTGAACTCACCCAGTTCGCGCGCCAGGCTGCGGGTCAGCCCCACCGTGGCAGATTTGCAGGTGGCGTACACGGGGTAGCCTTTGCCCTTGATCTTCCAGCTGGTAGAGCCCAAGTTCACGATGGCGCCGCCGCCTGAGCGCTTCATGCCATCGACCACGGCCTGTGCAGCAAAAAAGTGGGGCCGCAAGTTGACAGAGACACGCCAGTCGAAATCGTCGGCCGTAACCTCGGAGAGCTCATGGCGCTGGTCGTTTGCCACGTTGTTCACCAGCACCGTGATATCGCCAAGGCGCGCTGCCGCCGTGGCAATGGCCGCTTTCAAAGCATCCACGTCAGCCGCATCACTCTGCAAAAACAGGGGTTCGGGCCCGAGCGCTTTGGCTGCATCAATGACTTGTTGGGCAGCCTCAGCATTGCGACCGGTAAAGGCGACCTGGGCGCCCTGCCG
This sequence comes from Curvibacter sp. Hmag1.1, assembly GCF_059769165.1. Taxonomy (NCBI): domain Bacteria; kingdom Pseudomonadati; phylum Pseudomonadota; class Betaproteobacteria; order Burkholderiales; family Comamonadaceae; genus Curvibacter; species Curvibacter sp. Hmag1.1. Next base: position 1,537,380 of record NZ_JBMBGX010000002.1, on the reverse strand, counting down.
GGCAAAGGCAATCACGATGTCGCCGCCGATGCCGGAACTGCCGCCGGTCACGAAGACACTGCGTCCTTTCAGGCTGGGGTACTGCGCGAAGTGGGAGAGTGATTCCGGCTTCATAGGCTTCCAAAGGGTTAAAAATGCGCCATTGTAGGACTATTCATCATACAAATAAACCGCAAATGACAGCCTCATGTATCTGGCTGGATGGTGGCGCGGATCAGGCTGCGGGTATCGGACAGCATGCCTGCCATGCGGTGCAGTGCGTTTTGCGGTTCCTGCAGGCGGATGGCATCGAATACCTTCTGGTGGTCCGGCAAGGCTTGTTTGAAGTTGTCCGAGGTGCGTGCCGTCACGCCCAGCAAAGACTCCAGCGCACTGCCGATGATGGCTGCCAAAGGCATCAGCAACGGGTTGTTGGTGGCTTTGAGAACCGCGGTGTGGAACTCCAGATCGGCCTGAACCCACTGGGCGATGGTGCTAGCCGTTTCCATGGTGCGAAGCGCTTGCGCAATGGACTCCAACTGCTCCGTGCTGCGGCTGGTGGCTGCGAGCGCTGCCGCTGAGGGTTCAATGATTTCGCGCAGTTCTGTGAGGTGGCGCAAAAAATCGGCATCCACGCCGGTGGCGCAGCGCCAGGCCAGAATGTCCGGGTCCAGCAAATTCCATTGGTCTTTGGTGCGCACGCGCGTGCCGATGCGTGGCCGGGCTTCCAGCAGCCCCTTGGCTGCGAGCACCTTCACCGCCTCGCGCAATGCGGTGCGGCTGACCGCGAGCTCCTGGCACAACAATTCTTCGTTAGGCAGCACTTTGTCCGCAGGGTAATGCCCGCCGACGACACGACGCCCCAGTTCCTGAACGACTTGGCCATGGAGCTTTCGGCCGGTGTATGTGGTGTGGGGCGCTGCAAATGTCCTGTTCATGGTGGCGAGAGTATGCGCTGGAAACCCGATGAATCATCATATGTTTAAATCGGGGCACTCAACACAGGCTAAATTCCTTATGTCTTTGAAACATTCTGCGTCCATTGTCGGTGTGGATTGGGGGACCACCCACCGCCGCGCCTATGCCATCACCCCATCCGGCGAATGCCTGAGCGACATGAGCGACAGCGATGGCGCCATGGCGTGCAAAGGCCGCTTTCCGCAGGCATTGGTTGCTGCGATGGATCAACTCAACACCACGCCTTCGCTGGTGGTTGCGTCGGGCATGGTGGGCAGTGCACTGGGCTGGCACGAAGTGCCGTATGTGGATGCCTCGGTACCGCTGCATGCGCTGGCGGAACATGCTTTTCGCGTGCCGGATGCACCTGCCGCCGCGCCCGTGTTGCTCTTGCCGGGCTATTGCATCCGTAACTCGGCGGGCGTGCCGGACGTGATGCGCGGGGAGGAAACGCAGCTTCTGGGCGCGTGGGCCATGGGGCACCAATCGGGCTGGTTTGTGTTGCCCGGCACGCATAGCAAATGGGTCCTGCTGCAAGACGGCGTGGTACGCAAACTGCGCACTTACATGACGGGCGAGCTCTACGACTTGCTGCGCAAGCACGGCACGCTGGCCGCTGCAGCGGGCGGACAGGCAGAGTGGGACGACGCAGCGTTTGCAGCGGGCGTGGATGCGGCAGGTGCCCATGCGTTGAGCCATGTGTTGTTCAGTGCAAGAGCGCGGGTGGTCAGCAAAGACATGCCGGCGCAGTCCACTGCGTCGTATCTGAGCGGCGTCCTGATCGGTACCGAGCTGAAAGATGTCCTCGGCGTGGACACGGGCGAAGTCCCTACCTTCCAGCTGATCGGCTCCCCCCAGCTTGCAGACCTGTACCAAAAAGCGGCTGCACGCCTGGGCTGCCGCTTTGACATTCTGGATGCCCGCCAGGCATTCCTCGCAGCGGTGCAACACATTCATTCCCATTGGAGCGCTTGATGACTTCCGTTTTTCCCTTGTTGGCGCAAGCCCGCCAATTGCCCTTGATTGCCATCCTGCGTGGGCTCAAGCCCGAAGAGGCTCTGGATATTGGACAGGCCTTGTATGAGGCTGGGTTCCGTACTCTCGAAGTACCGCTGAATCGACCCGGTGCTATCGAATGCATAGCCGCTCTCGCAGGTGGATTGGGCGCTGACGCTCTGATTGGCGGTGGAACCATGTTGACAGTGGCCCATGTGGAAGCCGTGCATGCAGCGGGTGGCCGCTTGATGGTTTCGCCTAATTGCGAACCGGCTGTAATCCGCCGCGCAGTGGAGTTGGGCATGCTGGCAGCTCCTGGTGTGGCGACACCAACCGAAGCCTTTGCCGCATTGGCGGCCGGCGCGCATGCATTGAAGCTGTTCCCCGCAGAGTCGCTGGGGCACGGGGGCTTGAAGGCGCTCAAGTCTGTAGTACCGACCGGGACTGACCTCTGGCCGGTGGGCGGCATCACTCCCGAGAGCATAGGGCCTTGGGTCAAAGCTGGCGCTACAGGCTTCGGCATCGGCAGCCAGTTGTATGCACCGGGCGTCACTGCGGCACAAGTCCAAGATCGTGCCAGCGCCTATGTGCAGGCCTGGCAAGCCACCAAGGCCTAGTCTTCGCTGGTGGAGCCTCGCTTGAGCAGCAGGGCCCGTTCGTACAGCGCGTTGCGCGGCTCGCCGGTGATGTCTGCCGCCAGCTTCACGGCTGATTTAAGCGGCAATTGCTCCAGCAGCAAGCTCAGCACGCGGTCATCCGCCGTGCTGGCGGCCGCAGCCGCAGGGTGTATCACCAGCGCGAACTCGCCGCGCAAGCGGTTGGCATCTGCGGCCAACCATGCGCTGAACTCGCTCGCATCGACAGTGGCCACCTCTTCAAACTGCTTGGTCAGCTCACGGCCTACCGTGACTTTGCGTGCGCCCAGGGGTGCAAGCGCCTTGGCCAGTGCTTCCAGCCGGTGCGGAGCCTCGAGCAGCACCACTGCGTCGGGCAGGGCGGCAATCGCCACCACCTCGTTTGCGCGTTCGGTGGGCTTGGAAGACAGAAAGCCCCGGAAGACAAAACCGCCATGGCCTTCGCCCGCAGCGACCAGACCGGCTACTGAAATAGCCGTCACCACGCTGCTTGCTCCCGGCAGGGGAACAACGCGCAAACCTTGCGCCCGCACTTGTGCCACCAGCCGTGCGCCGGGGTCACTCACGCCGGGTGTGCCGGCGTCGCTCACATAGGCCACACGTTGGCCTTCCCGCAGGCGGGCGATCACTGTCTGCGCGGCTTCGGTTTCGTTGTGCTGGTGCACAGCCAGCAGGCCTGAGCCCGCTTTGTCGATGCCATAGGCGCGCAGCATTTGCTGTGTGTGGCGTGTGTCTTCGCAGGAGATGCAATCAACGAGTCCCAGCACGTGCAGGGCACGCAGGGTGATGTCTGCCAGATTACCGATGGGCGTGGCGACCACATAGAGGCAGCCTTGCGGATAATGCTGCTCACCGGCCGCATCCTTGGCGGCTTGGATGGCTGAAGAAAAAGACGCACTCATATGGGCTTACTTCCATCACGACCGGCCCGGGCCACCACCAAACAGGTCGGTGATGCGGCAGAAGAGCAGGCCTTGGGTTTTTTGCAAGCCAAAGGGCTGCAATTCGTTGCGCGCAATTATCGGACGCCCGGCCGGGGTGGCGGAGAAATCGACCTCATCCTTCGCGACAAGGACGGAACCCTGGTTTTTGTGGAGGTGCGCAAGCGCAATCGCACTGACCACGGCGGAGCTGCTGCCAGCATCGGGCATGTGAAGCAGCGGCGCATCATCTTCGCCGCCAGGCACTACTTGTTGGCCTTGCGCACCATGCCACCTTGCCGGTTTGACGTGGTGGTGATTGACGGTGATGCGGTGGAATGGCTGCGCGCGGCCTTTGACGCATCCTGATACAACCCTTAAGCGCGCTGTAACAAGGGCTTCTAGGGGGCACGGTATCATGCCGCCCATGCTGGAACAACGTATACAACAACACTTTATCGACAGCGCGGACCTCAAATACCAATCCGCGCAGGGCTTGAGCAAGCCCATAGCAGACGCAGTGCAAGCCATGCTGGCCTGCGTCACCAGTGGCGGCAAAGTGCTGGCCTGCGGTAACGGTGGATCGGCGGCAGACGCCCAACACTTCGCTGCAGAATTTGTGGGTAGATTCGAACGTGAACGCCCCGAGCTCGGCGCCATTGCACTGACCACAGACACCTCCATCATCACCGCGATTGCCAACGATTACGACTACAACGTGATCTTCTCCCGTCAGGTGCGCGCCTTGGGCGCGCCCGGTGATGTGCTGCTGGCCATTTCAACCAGCGGCAACTCCGCCAACGTGCTGGCAGCAATTGAGGCCGCGCACGAGCGCGAAATGGTGGTGGTCGGGCTGACCGGCAAAGGCGGCGGCAAGATGGCCCAAGTGCTTCGCGATACCGATGTGCACATTTGTGTGCCTCACGACCGCACGGCCCGTATTCAAGAAGTCCATATTTTGGCGCTGCACTGTATCTGTGACGCAGTCGACGCCCAACTCCTCGGTGAACAGGAACCCCAATCATGAAAAAAATCGTCTCCCGTATTGTTATCGGTACCTTGCTTGCATCCAGCTTGAGCGGCTGCTTCCCCCTGCTGGTGGGTGGCGCAGTAGTAGGTGGAAGCCTGGTCGCTACGGACCGCCGCACTTCCGGCAGTTTGGTGGAGGATGAAGGCATTGAATTGCGCGCCTCCAGCCGCATCCGCGAAAACCTGGGCGAGCGCGTGCACGTGAACGTGACCAGCTACAACCGCCAGGTACTGTTGACCGGCGAAGTGCCCAATCTGCAGGACAAACAGCTGGTAGAAAAAATTGTGTCCGGCGTCGACAACGTGCGCAACATCGTGAACGAGCTGGACGTGATGGGCAATTCCACCCTGACCCAGCGCTCTTCAGATTCGCTGGTGACTGGCCGTGCCAAAGCCGCCCTGGTGGATGCCAAAGACCTGTTTGCCAGTGCCTTCAAATTGACCACCGAGCGTGGTACCGTCTACGTGATGGGCCGGGTCACCGCACGCGAAGCCAAGCGCGCCACCGACATCATCAGCAACACCAGCGGCGTACAGCGTGTGGTGCGGATTCTGGAAATCATTTCCGAAGAAGAGCTGGCCCGTACCCTGCCGCAGCAACCCCCTGCCGAACAGAAGAAGTAAACAAAAAAGGCCCCTCGGGGCCTTTTTTGTTGGGGGGCAATCAACAGCCGTTTACTTGAGCCGCTTGATCAAGCTGCTGGTGTCCCAGCGGTTGCCACCCATAAGTTGCACATCGGCATAGAACTGGTCGACCAGCGCCGTCACCGGCAGGCGCGCACCGTTGCGCTTGGCTTCGTCCAGCACTAACCCCAGGTCCTTGCGCATCCAGTCCACCGCAAAGCCGAAGTCGAACTTGTCTGCCACCATGGTCTTGCCGCGGTTGTCCAGCTGCCAGCTTTGCGCAGCACCCTTGCCGATGACGTCCAGTACCTGGTTCATGTCCAGCCCGGCGCGCTGACCGAAAGCCACCGCCTCCGACAGCCCCTGCACCAGCCCGGCAATGCATATCTGGTTCACCATCTTGGCCAGTTGACCCGAGCCGCTGTCTCCCAAGAGCGTGAACGCCCGGGAAAAGGCCATGGCCACCGGTTTGACCGCTTCAAAGGCAGTGGCGTCTCCACCGCACATCACGGTGAGCATGCCGTTTTGTGCGCCCGCTTGTCCACCGGACACCGGGGCGTCAATAAACTGCAGGCCCCGTGTTTGAGCTACCGCGCTCAGCTCGCGTGCCACGTCGGCAGAAGCGGTGGTGTGGTCCACAAAAATGGCGCCGGTCTTCATGCCCGCAAAGGCACCATCTGCGCCCAAGACTACGCTGCGCAAATCCGCATCGTTGCCGACGCAGCAGAACACGATGTCCGCGTTCTGCACTGTCTCACGCGGGGTGGCTGCGTGCGAATGGGCGCCCAATTGGCTGCCGGCGCCTGCAAACTCTTCGCACCATGCTATGGATTTGGTAGCAGTCCGGTTGTAAACCGCCACTTGGTGGCCCGCGCGGGCCAAATGACCGGCCATGGGATAGCCCATGACCCCCAAGCCCAGAAAGGCAACCGAGTAAGCAGGGGAGGGTTCGTAGGTTTTGTCGTTGATGTTTGGCATGGCTTACATGATGGCGAAGTTCTCAGTGCCGGCCGACAGGTCTTGCGACTTGCCACGGTGGCTGTTGAGCTTGATTTGGAGACGCAAGTCGTTGAGCGAGTCGGCGTTGCGCAGTGCGTCTTCGTAGGTGATGGCGTGGCCCTCGTACAGATCGAAGAGGGCCTGATCGAAGGTCTGCATGCCGGCCTGGCGGCTCTTCTTCATGATCTCTTTCACTTCCGAGACTTCACCCTTGAAGATGAGGTCGGAGATCAGCGGGGAGTTGATCATCACTTCCACCGCAGCTACACGGCCCTTGCCGTCCTGTTTGGGGATCAGGCGCTGGGACACCATGGCGCGCAGGTTGAGCGACAAGTCCATCAGCAACTGGCTGCGGCGCTCTTCGGGGAAGAAGTTGATCACACGATCCAGTGCCTGGTTGGCACTGTTGGCGTGCAAGGTGGCCAGGCATAGGTGACCGGTCTCAGAAAACGCAATGGCGTGTTCCATTGTTTCGCGGTCGCGGATCTCGCCCATCAGAATGACGTCCGGCGCCTGGCGCAGGGTGTTCTTCAGAGCCGCGTCCCAGCTGTCCGTGTCCAGCCCGACTTCACGCTGGGTGATCACGCAGTTCTTGTGGGCGTGCACAAACTCCACCGGGTCTTCGATGGTGATGATGTGGCCGTAGGAGTTCTCATTGCGCCAGTCCACCATGGCAGCCAGTGTGGTGGACTTGCCTGAGCCGGTAGCGCCCACCAGAATGCACAGTCCGCGCTTGCTTTGAACAATGTCCTTGAGTATCTGGGGCACACCCAGACCGTCGATGGTGGGCAGCACTTGCGGAATCACGCGCAGCACCATCCCGACCTTGCCCTGCTGGATAAAAGCGTTGACCCGGAACCGGCCGATGGTGGCCGGCGCAATCGCGAAATTGCTCTCCTTGGTGCGCTCAAACTCGGCAATCTGCTTGTCGTTCATGATGGACCGTGCCAGCGCCATGGTGTGGGCTGAGTTCAGCGGCTGTGGCGACACCTTGGTGACCTTGCCATCTACCTTGATGGCGGGCGGAAACTCCGCGGTGATGAACAAGTCGCTGCCATTGCGGCTGACCATCAACTTGAGCAGATCGTTGATAAATTTCGTGGCTTGATCGCGTTCCATGAGAACACCTACCTTTCTGTCTAGCCTGGGAAGTTCTCAGGAATCTTGGCTTTGCTGCGTGCTTCGGCCGCGCTGATGACGTTGCGCTTGACCAGGTCCGTGAGGTTCTGGTCAAGGGTTTGCATGCCTACGCTGTTACCGGTCTGAATGGCGGAGTACATCTGCGCGACCTTGGCTTCGCGGATCAGGTTACGGATCGCGCTGGTGCCCAGCATGATCTCGTGGGCAGCCACACGGCCTTGGCCGTCTTTGGTTTTGCACAGGGTTTGCGAGATCACCGCTTGCAGCGACTCGGACAACATGGCCCGTACCATTTCTTTTTCTTCAGCCGGGAACACGTCGATGATCCGGTCAATGGTTTTGGCAGCACTGGAGGTGTGCAGGGTGCCGAACACCAAGTGGCCGGTTTCTGCGGCGGTCATGGCGAGGCGGATGGTTTCCAGGTCGCGCATTTCACCCACCAGAATCGCGTCCGGGTCTTCCCGCAGAGCGGACTTCAGGGCGGCAGCAAAGCTCAGGGTGTGGGGGCCGACCTCACGCTGGTTGACCAGGCACTTTTTGGATTCGTGCACGAATTCGATCGGGTCTTCCACCGTCAGGATGTGGCCGAACTCGGTTTCGTTCAGGTAGTTCACCATGGCCGCCAGGGTCGTGGACTTGCCGGAGCCGGTAGGGCCGGTCACCAGCACCAGACCGCGGGGCTTCAGGGCCAGGTCTGCAAAGATGCGGGGGGCGTTGAGCTGTTCCAGCGAGAGGATCTTGCTCGGAATCGTACGGAACACGGCGCCTGCGCCGCGGTTGTGGTTGAAGGCGTTGACGCGGAAGCGGGCCAGGCCATCGATCTCGAACGAGAAGTCGATTTCCAGAAACTCTTCGTACATCTTGCGCTGGGTGTCGTTCATGATGTCGTACACCATGGCGTGAACCTGCTTGTGGTCCAGGGGTTCGACGTTGATACGGCGCACATCGCCGTGCACCCGGATCATGGGCGGCAGTCCTGCCGAGAGGTGCAAGTCAGACGCTTTGTTTTTGACGCTAAATGCGAGCAGCTGGGTAATGTCCACGGAGTCCTCTCTAGGGGAATGGCAGGTTTGTTACGCTCGAGAGATTATGACGATGATTGCGGACAATCTCCACGCTGTTGCACAGCGTATTGCGCAGGCGTGCACCCAGTCCGGACGGCCGGCGGACAGCGTGCGCCTCTTGGCTGTTTCCAAGACCTTCGGGCCTGACGCGGTGCAGCAGGCTTTTGATGCCGGGCAGCGCGCCTTCGGCGAAAACTACATCCAGGAAGCGGTCGACAAGATCTCAGCGCTCAGCGCCCTGCCCATCGAATGGCATTGCATCGGGCCCATCCAGAGCAACAAGACCCGCTTGGTGGCCGAGCATTTTCAGTGGGTCCAAACGGTGGACCGGCTCAAAATTGCCCAACGCCTGAGCGACCAACGCCCGCCGCACTTGCCGCCTTTGCAGGTGTGCATCCAGGTGAATGTGGACGGCGGCCCCACCAAGTCCGGCGTGACGCCGCAAGACGCGGTGGCGCTGGCGCTGGAGGTGGCGCAGCTGCCGCGTTTGCAGCTCAGGGGCATCATGTGCATCCCGGAGCCTGCTCCTGATTTTGTAGCTGCTCGCGCAGTATTCATGAGTGCCAAGGCCGTATTTGATGCCGTAGTGGCGCAAGGGCTGCCGCTCGATACCCTGTCCATGGGCATGAGCGGTGACCTGGATGCCGCCGTGGCCGGTGGCAGCACCATGGTGAGGGTGGGCAGCGCCATTTTCGGAGCCCGCCCTACCCCGGCGTCTGCCTAGGTACGCACCCGGCCGTCGCCGGTCAGCATGGACATTTCCACAAAGGTGGAGGCGGCGTGGTCCGACTTGGAGAAGTTCACATTGAAGCCGCCGAAAGGCTGACCGTTGATGCTCTCCATGGCGGCAATCAGGGAGTCCGCTCCGCCTTTGCCGCCGCTACGACGCAGCGCCTCGGCGACCACCTTGGCGGCGATATAGCCCTCCATGCTGGAAAAGTTGGCTTGCACAGCGCCGTTGGTCTTGCGGACAGCTTCGGCGAATTCGCGTGATATCGCCTTGTTGCCCACATAGGGCGAGGGCACCACCTGGGACACCACTACGCCGGCGCCGTCCTTGCCTAGCTCGTCGGCCAGGGCTTGCGTACCTACGAAGGACACGTTGTAAAAGCCGCCGCCGTAGCCTGCTTTGCGGGCCGCACGGATGTAAGCCGCGCTGGACTTGTACGCAGTGATCTGCACCACCGCCTCAGGGGCCGCTGCATTGAGGGTCTCTACCGCCTTGGCCACGTCCACCGAATTGCGCTCTACGGTCGCCAGTGCCACCGGTTTGAGGTTCAGGGCGGTCAATGCGGCTTGCACGCCGTCCAGACCGGCTTTGCCGTAAGCGTCGTTCTGGTAGAACACCGCCACTTTGGTTATGCCCACGTTGTGCAGTTGTTTGACGATGAGAGCGGTTTCATCGTTGTACGAGGCGCGTACATGGAAGGCGTAGCGGTTGAACGGGTTGCGCAGTGCCATGGCACCGGTAAACGGGGCAATAAAGGGCACCCGGGCCTTGGTGGCCAGGGGCAGGGCCACGGCGCTGGTGGGGGTGCCCACAAAAGCGAACAAAGCGGCTATGTCTTCTTCCAGCAACTTGCGGGTGTTTTCTTCGCAACGTGCGGGCTCATAGCCATCGTCCAGCTTGCGGATCTCCACACTGCGCCCGCCGATACCGCCTTGGGCATTGAGCTGGTCAAAGTAGAGTTTGGCGCCTGCGTGGAGCTGGACGCCGAGTTGAGCGGCCGGGCCGGTGAAAGCGGCAGACTGGCCGAGCACGATCTTGTCGGACTGGGCGTGGACTGCGGGGAAGCCGGTCAGCGCGGTAGCGCCTGCGGCCAGGGTGAAATGACGTCGATTAAGCATCTGGTCATTGTCCCTGAATAGTTGTAACAGCCGTGTCGCCTGTTACAACTTGAGATGGGTTGTGTTCTTCACTTCTTCCATCACTGCGTAGGTGCGGGTTTCGCGCACACCGGGCAATTGCCAGAGCACTGTGCCGGCAAAGTGGCGGTACGCGGCCATGTCGGCCATGCGGGTCTTGAGCAGGTAGTCAAAGCCGCCAGCCACCATGTGGCACTCCATGATTTCCGAGTGCACTTGTACCGCGGCCTTGAAGGCCTCAAAGACATTGGGCGTGGTGCGGTCCAGCAACACCTCTACAAACACCATCATCCCGGCGCCCAGCTTGAGCGGGTTCAGGCGGGCTTCGTAACCGAGGATGTAGCCCTCTTTGCTGAGCTTCTGCACACGGGCCAGCACTGCGGTGGGGGAGAGGCCCACCGTTTCGGCCAGCTTCAGGTTGGCAATGCGCCCGTCTGCTTGCAAGCAGCTCAGGATGCGCAGGTCGATGCGGTCAAGTTCGATGTGGTCAATCACATCGTGAGCTTACTTCAGCTTGAAGAAGGACACCTCTTCGGCCAGGCGGGATGCTTGCTCAGACAGCGCAGATGCCGCTGCCGCAGTTTCTTCTACCAGCGCAGCGTTCTGCTGGGTGTTCTGGTCCAAGTCGTGCACGGCTGCGCCTACCTGGTTTACACCCAAAGATTGCTCCTTGGTGGCGTTCGCAATTTCGGTCATCAGGCTGTCGATGCGGGCTGCGTTCGTCACGATGTCTTCAATGGTCTTGCCCGCTTCGCCCACCACCAGGCTGCCGCGTTCCACTTGCTCGATGCTGGCGGTAATCAGGCTCTTGATTTCCTTGGCGGCTTCGGCACTGCGGCCCGCGAGCGAGCGCACTTCAGATGCGACCACCGCAAAGCCGCGGCCTTGCTCGCCTGCGCGGGCGGCTTCCACCGCTGCGTTCAGCGCCAGGATGTTGGTCTGGAAGGCAATGCCGTCAATCACGCTGATGATGTCGGCAATCTTGTTGGACGAGGTATTGATGCCCTGCATGGTGCTCACCACTTGCGAGATCACCTCGCCGCCGCGCTTGGCGGATTGGGCGTTGGAGCGCACGATTTCGGCGGCACCGTTGACCGTGTCGGAGGTGCGCTGCACGGTCTCCGAAATCTGGGTCATGGTGGCCGCCGTTTGTTCCAGCGCAGCCGCGCTGGCCTCAGTGCGGCGGGACAGGTCTTGCGAGGCGGAGGCGATCTCTTCACTGGCCGTATTCACATTTGCAGCACCGTCCAGGGTGTTGCGCACGATCACGCGCAGGCTGGCTTCCATGTCGCGCAGGGTGATCATGAGGTGCGCAGCCTCGTCCTTGCCCCAGGGCGTCGGTGCGGTGACCAGGTTGCCCTTGGTGATTTGCTCCAGGTGGCCGGTGACTTCACGCAAGCCACCCATCATCACCTTGTAGAAGGCCAGCAGCATGTAGAAGGCAATCGCCACGAAGAACACCGCAATGCTCACGCGCATGGTCAGATCGCTGCGCAGACCCACAATGCGCTCGCCCAAGCGGAGTTCGAGCTGTGCCATCATTTTTTCGTTGAGCTGGCGCTCGGCTTCCAGGGAGGCCGATCCCATCTTGAGGTAAGTATCGGCGTCGCCTTCCACTTTTACACCCACCACCTGCTTCCTGCTGGCTTCCTGAAAAGCGTCGTAGGCGTCATCATTGGCCTTCATGCCGAACTTGGCGTCCGCCTCCGGGGTGCCACCGGTGCTGCGGATGTAGGCGTTTTCGACGATGTTGTCGACAAAGCGCAGGATGCCGAAATCTTGGTTAATGCGTTCGGCGATGTACTCGGATTTCTGGCCTGCTTTGAGTGCAGACCATCCCATCACGGACAGCTCGGACACGTTCTCCATCTGCTGTGGTCCGTACAAAACGGCGTAGTTCATCAGGTGGAAGGTTTCCAGTTGCGGGTCCAGGGCCAGTTCGGAGGTGTCGGAAACATGCTCGCCCAATTTCAAGAGGCTGTCGATGTATTCATTGTGAACATCAAATGTCTCTTGCTCGTCTTTGCCCGTAGGGTTGGCAAGCAGTGCCTGATGCAGCTTCTGTGCTGTGCCTAGAGCCTCGGCGGTGTCGAGATCCTTGCCCAGTTCTTTGTCTATGGCTTGGAGTTTGCTGAAAGCCTGGGTGACCGCGGTTTGGCTGGCGCTGAGTTCGGGGGATTTGGTGATGGCGTTGAGGCGGCGGAGCTGTGCTTGGCGGATCAGCTCGTGCAGGGGTTTGACGTAGGCCACACCTTGCAGCTCGTGTTCGGTGGTCGCGACCTGCACACGGGTGTTGTTCCAGGTGTCTGCAATCAGCAGCACGATGGGAATCAGGAACATCACTGCAATCCACGCGGACTTGGCAGTGAAATTGAGCTTGCGGAATAACCGGACGCCGGGGGACAACCAGCCGTGGTAGCGAAAGAAAGAACCAAATCCGGCATCGCCGGCCAACGTCGTCTTGCTCACGAAATCCCCTTTATCAAGCGGGTTAATTTAAATGCATCATAACGGTGCGGAACCCGTTCAAACGATTTTGAAAAGGGCTTTGTCGCCTCATTCAAGCTGCCTCAAGCACTTGACTGCGATCAAACCATGTTCCATAGCGATGGCGAAATTCGTCTTCTGGATATCTCGGAGATAGCGTGACGAAATTGAATTGAAAGTCCATTCGCAAGATATCAATTTTAATGAAATTAATATAAAAACACAATATAAATGTTTATTGGCTCCAGTGATTGGTGTGAGAAGTGCGATCCGCCTAAATGGATTCCACGTTTGATAGATGAATCTACTATCTGATTGTGAAAATTTAGAGAAAAATTCAGATAGATTGTTGAAAGAATAGCGATAAATCATTTCGTTGCCCTGTGCAGGAGTCGCTATGTCCCACCCCGCCCAATCTATCGCGTTCACCCCCGTCCCGCCCCGTTTGCCCACGCCTTATCGCGCGGAAGAGCAAATCGTCTCTCACCGTTTGCAGATGTTGGAGGGCGCGCTCGACTGGGCCCACGCCGCCCGCACCGCCGAGCCTTGGGTGCAAGCTGTGCGCGACAACCCGCCCCCCTTCTGGGCGATGGAGAGCCTGCTCAAGGAATACCCTATCTCCAGCGCTGAGGGCCTGGCCCTGATGCGCCTTGCCGAAGCCCTGCTGCGTGTGCCCGATGCCGAAACCGCTATTGCGCTCACCACCGACCAACTGGGCCGCGCCGACTTTGAGGCCAGCGGCGACAAAGTGCTCTCCCGCTTGTCGAGCACCGCCATTGCCCTGTCCAAACACTTTTTGCCGGATGTGCAGAACGAGCCCGGCTTGATGGCCAAGCTCGGCGCCCGTACGGTGGTGGCCGCCACGCTGCGTGCGGTGCAGCTGCTGGGTCGCCAGTTTGTGCTCGGCCAGACCATGCCGGAGGCGATGAAAGAGGCCGATGTCTCTCGCAAAAAGGCCAATGTGCGCTTCAGCTATGACATGCTCGGCGAAGGCGCCCGCACCGACAAGGACGCGCTGCGCTACCTCAAGAGTTATGCGGACGCTATTGAATTCATAGCTGCTCGCGCAAACAAGACGGATGTTCTGGCCGAAAACGATGGTATTTCCATCAAGCTCAGCGCCCTGTACCCGCGATATGAAGATGCCCACCGCCAGGCGGTGCTGGACGCGCTGGTGCCCCGGGTCTGGACGCTGTGCGAAGCCGCCGCTGCCGCCAACATCAACCTCACCATCGACGCCGAAGAAGTGGACCGCCTGGAGCTGTCACTCGAAGTGCTGGAAGCCCTGCTGGTGAAAGTGGCCGCGCACTGCCCGCAGTGGGCCGGACTGGGGCTGGCCATGCAGGCCTACCAGACCCGTGCGCTGGAGCTGATCGAGCACGTCACCGCGCTGGCTCGCAAATACAAAATCAAGCTGATGTGCCGCCTGGTCAAGGGCGCGTATTGGGATGCCGAAGTCAAGCGCGCCCAAGAGCTGGGCCTGCCGCACTACCCTGTGTTCACCCACAAGCACCACACTGATGTTTCTTACCTGGCGTGCGCCCGTGCGCTGCTCGCGGTGCCCGATGCGATTTACCCGCAGTTTGCCGGCCACAACGCCGGCACAATCGCCGCCATTTTGCAAATGGGTGCCAAAACGGGCGCGCCCTTTGAGCTGCAGCGCCTGCACGGCATGGGCGAGGGCATTTTCCGCGAGGTGCTCAAAAACCCGCTGGTCGCCTGCCGCGTCTACGCCCCGGTGGGTGCGCACAAAGATTTGCTGGCCTACCTGGTGCGCCGCCTGCTGGAAAACGGCGCCAACTCCAGCTTCGTGCACCAGCTCGCCGACGAATCGGTGGGCATGGAAGAGCTGCTGATTTCCCCCCTGCGCCTGGAGCCGCACCCCAGCCTGCCGCTGCCGGCCGACCTGTTCGGCAAGCACCCCGGCAGCCGCGCCAACAGCACCGGCCTGGACCTGACCGTGGCGGCCATGCGCGATCCGTTGTTGGCCGCACTGCAGACCGCGCCTGTGCCGGCTGTGCCGGAGTTTGATGTCAAAAACATCCCTGGCGCTTATGCAAGCTGCGCGAGCAGCTATCAAAAATGGAGCAAAGTGCCGGTGGAAGAGCGTGCTGCCACCCTGCGCCGCGCCGCCGATGCGCTGCAAACCGCCATGCCGCAGTTCTGCGCGCTCTTGGTGAAAGAAGCCTTCAAGACCTGGGGCGACGCGGTGAGCGAAGTGCGCGAGGCGGTGGACTTCTTGCGCTACTACGCCGACGAGGCGCAACGCATCATGCAGCCCATCAGCTGCCCTGTCGTTGCCAATGCGCAAGTGGGTCATCAGTACGGCGTGACCGGCGAGACCAACACCTTGCGTCTGACCGCGCGCGGGGTGTGGGTGTGCATCAGCCCCTGGAACTTCCCACTGGCCATCTTCATGGGCCAAGTCGCCGCCGCACTGGCTACCGGCAATACCGTGCTGGCCAAGCCCGCTGAGCAAACGCCCGGTGTAGCCAAAGCTGCGGTGGATTTGATGGTGGCTGCCGGTGTGCCGGCGGATGCCCTGCAGCTCCTACACGGCGCCGGCGAGACCGTGGGTGCCGCACTGGTAGACCAGCCCGGCGTGGCTGGAGTGGTGTTCACCGGTTCCACCCAGGTGGCCAAAATCATCCAGCGCGCGCTGGCTGCCAAAGACGGCCCCATCGTGCCGCTGATTGCCGAGACCGGCGGCATCAACGCCATGCTGGTGGACAGCAGCGCCCTGCCCGAGCAGGTGGTGGACGCGGTGGTCATGAGCGCCTTCCGCTCCGCCGGCCAACGCTGCTCCGCGCTGCGCCTGCTGGTGGTGCACAGCGCGATTGCCGATGGCGTGATCGAGATGCTGCAAGGTGCAGCCCAAGAGCTGCAGGTGGGTAACCCGGCCGACCTGGCCACCGACCTCGGCCCGGTGATCGATCGTGAAGCGTTCGACAACATCCAGCGCCACATCACTCGCCTGAAAAATGAATCAAAAGTGCTTCTGGTGCACGCGGAATCTGCGCAAGCAGCTACTGAATCCATAGCAAATCTGATTGCCCCGCACGCCTTTGAAGTGGAAAGCATTGCGCAAGTGAAGGCCGAAATCTTCGGCCCTGTGCTGCAAGTGGTGCGCTGGGACGGTAACCCGGAAGACGTGATCGACCAGATCAATGCGCTGGGCTATGGCCTGACGCTGGGCATCCAGACCCGCATCGACAGCCGCGCCCAAGCGCTGGCCGCGCAGGCCCATGTGGGCAACATCTACATCAACCGCAACATGATCGGCGCGGTGGTGGGTGTGCAGCCTTTCGGCGGCGAAGGGTTGAGTGGCACCGGCCCCAAAGCCGGTGGCCCGCACTACCTGTACCGATTCTGCGCCGAGCAAACGGTGACGGTGAACACTACTGCGGCAGGAGGTAACGCGGCCCTGCTGGCGAGCTTGCACTGAGTGTGTTGCAAAGGGCTACGGACTCAGCGATTCACCGCCCAGAGACCGGTTAAAACAGGCAACCTGCAGTGACAGGAGCTGTTGTTGCGGCTGCAACCGGGTTCGGGTTGGGATTGGGATTCGTGGTAATGCACGATGGCACGATGGCCGCCTTGCCATCACTATTGACGTTGTTCCCGCCAACCGTGATGGTCTGCCGCAAATCGGGCAAGTCCAAACTCGCTTGGGGTGACGTCCTGATCGGGAGAATATCGTTGCCTTGAACCACGACAGATTGGCCTACGCCCAAGCCTACGCAGCCGGCCTTGGTGCAAACCTCGATCTCGTCGAGCTCACCGGATACGGTGACCGTTCCGTCCGGGTTGTAGACGCTGCTGAAGCCCGAACCGCGGATGCCGATGGTGGACGCAGTAGTTTGCACCTTGTAGTTGTCGCGGTTCCGCTTCCCTATCAGTCCGGTAATGGCGCGCAAGCCCCCGCGGACAAAGTTCACCAGAAAGCTGTCCTGGGAGCCGTCCTTGGCATCGTTGTAGCGCTGGATCACCAGCTGGCTGTCCGGGCTGAGCGACATGACGCCGCCATCGGTGAACTTGACTTGGGCGCGCCCCTGGGGACCTGTGTTCAGGACATCGCCGCTTTCGATGGAATCCCCTTTGCTCAAGGGCGCGTTCTTGCCGGAGCGCTGGACTTGTACTTCGCCGAAGGTGAATTGGGCGATGCCCGCAGCAGCATGTCCGGTGACAGGTACCCAGCCAAGGGCTGCCACGAAAGCCAAAGCGCCGGTAGCGCGAGTGAAGGTCAGGATGGTCATGGTGGGAGCTCCTTGCACGACGCTTAAAAATCGCGCCGCACGGCGACGGAGGCGCTGGTCTTGGCGTAAGAGTTGATGCTGATGGTCGAGTCCGTGCGAACCCACGAGACCACCGGTGTCACACGCCATTGGGGTGCAGGCACCCAAGAGAGCCCCAGGTCAAGCATGCTTTGCTTGTCGCTACGCGTTGTCTGAAACAGACTGTCGTCGCCTCCGTAGGTCCGGTCTTCCCAGCCCACACTGGCGAATCCGGAAAGGGTGGAGGTCCATGCCATTTGCGCGCCCAAGCGCAGCCCACCCAGGTTGTGGCCGAGCACATACTGGTCGCTGTCAAGTGGCCGTTCATTGCCCATGTACAGACCGCCGTAAGCCGTGACTCCGGACGGAAAGACCTGCACATACGTGCTGCCGATGACTTGGCGCTTCATGTCACGCACCGCCTGGCTGGCATAGCGCACTTCACTGAACTGCACAAAGGTGCCGAACTGACGGAAGCCATCGAGGCGGTAAATCCACTCGCCCAAAAGCCCGCCCTGTTGCCGGAACGCATTGCTGTAAAGCTCTTCATTGACAGCTTGCCAACCGAGACTGAATTCGTTCTTTTCGTGCCGGTATGCAACGCCGCCCAAAGCGGCATAACTGCGTGTGTCGAACTGATTGGCGTTGGAATCATTGGCCCGCAAATTGGCGCTGGCGCGACCGATCAAAGACCATTCGGGCGTGATCGCAAACCGGTTAGAGATGCCTGCGCGCAGATTGGCAAAGTTAGCCCTGACTTTGACGCCATCGGCGTTCAATGACACAACAGATCCGCTATAGGCAGGGACGGCAACAGAGTCATCATTGGGCGCGCCGTTGACGTTGGTATCCATGCCAATGGCACCTTCGAGGTAGGCTTTGAAGTTGCGTCGCCCCTTGGCATCCACTTTGTCGAGAGACTGAAGAAACTGGTCCATGGTGCTCGACACTTCGACCGGCGCACCGTCTTCCCGCGCACGGTTCAAAACCTCGCGGGCTTGACCGCCTTGTCCTACCGCATACAGCGCCCGTGCCAGCTCGATGCTCGCTTGTTTGTTTTGAGGTTGGGCGAGCAATACCCGCTCCAATGCAAAGATGCCCCGGCTGAATTTTTTGGTGCGATTGGCGGCAATGCCTAAAGCGAGGTCAAAGTCGGGGTCTCCCGCACGCCGTTCTTCCAGAGCCGAAAGTGCTTCAAACGCCTCAGCGGGCTTACCGGCCAGAGTGTCCGCCATGGCTTTGATGACGGCATCATCCATTTCTGCGTGTGCGGCTAAGCTGAATGGAATCAAACCCGCTACCAAGCAAATCCGCACAAATTTCATTGCGACACTCCCTGAATTAGGTACTAACCCTGCAATTTTTAAGTGGATTTTAAGTTTGGGGGTTGAAATGTGCAAAACGGCAAGGTGGCACTGTGGTTTTCTTTCCAGTTCTGCAATGGGCTATTCTCATTCCATGTCGCACCGTTTTCTTTATCTGACATGCTCGCTCTGCGCAGCGCTCTTTTTGGCGGGCTGTACGGCACTCGGCCCGGGCACCATTTCGGCTAGCCGACCGGCATACAACCAAGCGGTACAACGATCGAATGATCAAGAGCTGCTACTGAACCTGGTTCGGATTCTGTATCGGGACACCACCTACTTCACCACGGTGGAGCGCATTGCCGCCTCGTATGAGTTCAACCGGAGCGTGAGCGGCAGTTTGAATTTGCAGAGCGCGGCCGACGCAGTGACCCGTACCTTGAACATCGGTGATGCCACCGTGGCTCTGAACGAGCAGCCCACGGTGTTCTACGCGCCGGTCGAGGGGGAGAAGTTTGTGCGGCAAATGCTCACGCCCATGAATCCGGATCTGCTGCTTCTGCTGGTGAAGTCAGGCTGGTCGCTGGACCGGGTGTTTTCCTTGGGTGTGCAAGAGATGAACGGGCTGCGCAACGCGCCCTCTGCCACCGGACCCACACCTGCACTGGAGCCCATATTCAGGGATTTCAAAGAGGCGGTGCGGCTGATGCGCTTTTTGCAGGCACGCGGCTTGATTGAGTTGGGCAAACAATCCGGTGGCGAAGGCTTGGAGCTGCGCTTCAATGCCTCGGAAGAGTTCTTTCAGGAGGCCCTGCGGATCAAAAAGATACTCGGTTTGGATGTGGGGCGGAATGCCTTCGCCGTGGTCGCCGGGTCTGATGGCCAAACTCCGGGGGACCGCATTGCGATCTCAACCCGGCCCCTGATGTCCGCGCTGGGTTATTTGGCACAAGGCATCCAGGCGCCGGAGCCGGATCTGGAGGCCGGACGGGTGCAACGGACGCGCCGCAAAGACGGCCAGTCGTTTGATTGGCAGGAGCTGTTGGACGGCGTTTTTCTGGTTCGTTCGTCGGTAGAGCCCCCCCAAAACAGCAGTGTCGCCGTGCAGTATCGGGGGAGCTATTTCTATATCTCCGACTCGGATCTGGACAGCAAGTCCACCTTCGTGTTGTTGAATCAATTGATGGCCTTGAACGCTACGGCCTCTGCCGGCATGGGCATGAACTTTACGTTCGGCAAATAGCGCTGCCTCCGCGGTCGCGGTGGCTTATGGCGTTGGTTCTGAGGCAGGTGCCTTCAGGCTGCGACGCAACAGGCTGCGCAACTTGGCAGGTTGTAGCGGTTTCTTCAGCAAGACCAGGCCAGCTTGGTGCGCCTGATGTTTAACGTCTTCTTCAAGGTCCCCGGTGATCAGGCAAGCGGGTATGTCTCGCTGCAATAGATTGCGCAATGAAATGATTGCGCCGATGCCGTTCTGGTTGTGCGGCAGCCGGAAGTCGCTGATGATGAAGTCCGGTTGCTCGCCGACCAGTGCCGCGCGGTGCGCTTGTTCTGCGCTGTCGAAGAGGCTGGCCCGGCAGCCCCAGGATTGCAGCAGTCCTTGCAGGGCTTGTCCGCCCAAGATGTTGTCTTCAATCAGCCAAATGTTGGCGCCTTGAACGTCTGCAGTGGCCGACAGGTCTTCGGTGGCAGCACTGCCTGAGTTCGCAGGGCGCAAAGGGGTCGCTGTTGCGGTGACCGTGAAGCGGGTGCCACACCCCAGCTGAGACCGCAGCACCAAAGGGTGACCCAACAAGCGGCAGGACCGGTCCACCATACTGAGCCCCAAGCCCAAGCCTTTGGCGCGATCTCTTTCCGGATTCTCGACTTGGAAGAACTCTTCAAAGACCGTCTGGTGCAGGGATTGGTCAATCCCGATACCGCTGTCCCACACCTGAATGCTGGCCTGGCTGCCACCTGCGCTGGGGCGGCAAGTTACCAGCACGGTGCCGCGCGGGGTGTACTCCAGCGCATTGCTCACGAGGTTCAGCAAAATGCGTTGCAGCAACACCGGGTCGCTCATGACCCACAGGGACGTTGGACGAATGCGCAGGTGCAGTCCTTTGGACGCGGCGGTGTTGGCAAAGAGCAGACGCAATTGCTCAAAGATGTCGTTGACGTTCACCGGGCGCAAGGTGCTGCCCGAAGGGTTGGACTCCAATCGCGAGTAGTCGAACAGCACATCTAGCAACTCCTGCAAGGCGGTTGCAGATGCCGTCACTCCTTGCACCAGTGCGGCGCTCCCGTCCCGCTCCAGGGTTTCCGGGTTGCGTTCGGCGTGGATCTGGCTCAACCGGGCCACGAACATGCCCAAAGCATGGGCGGGCTGGCGCAAATCGTGGCTGGCTGCGGCCAGGAACCGGGATTTGGCTACATAAGCGGCTTCCCCCCGGTCATTGGCCACGCGTAGCTCGCGGTTGCGGGATTCGGATTCTTGAAGCGCCTGGTTTTTGGTGCTCTCAAAGATTTGGGTCAACACAAACAGAAGCAACACAAAGCCGAACAGACTGTTGCTGAAGAACAGATGGGTCAGTTCAGCGTTGTATTGCACGGGAGGGTGCACGCCCACGGACGGCATCCACCCAAATGCCGCCACGGCCGCCAGTGTCATGGTCAGCCAGAAAATGGTTTTGGCGGTAAATCCGAAGAGCAGGGTGGCAGCAATCGGCGCAAGGGCAATCCACACGATCACGGGCGATTGCACGCCCCCGGAAAAGTAGGTCACCCCTACGACGGCGGCAAAGCAAATGGCGGTTTGCGCCATTGCGAGGCGGTTGTAGTGAATCTGGGTGCGCAGTCTGGGCAGCCAGAGTTGGTTCATCATCAACAAGGCACCATTGCCCACCATCAACAGGATGCCGGGAAAGAATCCCATGAGCCAATTGAATCCGGCATATAGCAAGCTGGAAAGTGCGACGGCGGAGCCGAAATGGCTCAACAGTCTCAGCTTCTTCGGGTCCAGCGCCCCGTCCTCCGGTCGGCTCACTGTGAGGCAGGTCCCATGAATGTTGGCACATACAAGGTGCCATCCAGCACCTGGCGCAGCGCATGCCGCATGGTGCGCAATCCCGCAGATTTGGGGCAATACCCGTTAGCGCCGGCCTGAATCGCCGCGTGAAAGTCTTCGGGCTGCTCGGAGCCTGCGACGACCAACACCGGCAAGGCAGGTTGCATTTGACGGATCTGGCGTATGGTCGGAATGCCACCCAAGGGTTGCATTTCCAGGTCGATCAGCACCGCTTTGATGCGCGGGTTCGCTTCCAGCAGTTCAAGCCCATGGGCACCATCGCTGGCCTCCAGCACTTCTATACCCGCTTGAAGTTGACGCAGCGCCGCCACCATGCCTTGGCGCACGATAGGGTGGTCATCAATCACAAGCAGTTGCATGCCGTGGAGTGTAGTCGTGGGTATCCATTGCTGGCTCAATTGCGGCGTGGAAAGCAGTGTTTGCAGCGCATCTGCGGGCATGGGCCGTGAGAAAAAGTAGCCTTGGGCGAAATCGCATCCCGCTTCGATGAGCAGATCGCGTTGTTGTGAAGTTTCAACTCCTTCAGCCACCACGCGCAGGCCCAACGCATGCGCCATGACCACCATGGCTTTGCACAAAATAAATTGGGTGCCCCCCGGGTCCAAGCCCTGCACAAAAGATTTGTCGATCTTGATGTAGTCGATGTCCAGTTGTTGCAGGTAGGCCAGCGACGAATAGCCCGTGCCGAAATCGTCCAGTGCGACCTGGATGCCAGCATCCCGCCATTCGAGCAATTGCTCGGAGACCGACGCATTGGTCTCCAGCAGCAGGCCTTCGGTGATTTCAACGACCAGGCTCATGCCCGGAAGTCCCATTGCTTCCAGACGCTTCACCCACGATTTCTCTGCAGGACAGCGCCTACGGAACTGCACCGGGGAACTGTTCATGCTGATTTGGAAGTGCGGGTGCAGCGTGTCGCGCCACACCAGCAGTTGCCGCGACACCTCAGAGAAAACCCAATCTCCTATCTCGACAATCAATTCGCTGGCCTCGGCCACCGGGATGAAGTCCGCCGGACTGATCATTCCACGTTTGGGGTGGCGCCACCGCAAGAGAGCCTCCGCCTTGCGGACCTGGCCGCTGCTCAGATCCACAATCGGTTGGAAGTGCAACTCAAACTGCTGTTGTGCGAGCGCGTCGTGCAGGTCGTTGGTAATGCGGGCACGCTGTACCGCAGCCTCGTGCAAGGCGGGCGTGAAGAAGCTGAATCGGTTACGTCCTGCTCCCTTGGCTTCGTACATCGCCTGGTCCGCATTTTTATACAGTGCTTCGACCTCTGAGCCATCGTCAGGGCACAGCGTGACACCTATGCTGGCTGACACGAATACGCGCTCGCGGTGTAACTCAAACGGACTTGAGAGCGTGTGCAACAGTTTTTGCAGCAGGTGTTCCAGATGAGAGTCTGTTTCCAGCTCGGTAATCAACAGGGTGAATTCGTCACCACCCATGCGCGCCACGGTGTCGTGTTCCCGCACACACGCCCGCAGTCGCCGGGCTGCTTCCATGAGCAGCAAGTCGCCCGCGTCGTGCCCCATGGTGTCATTGACTTCCTTGAAGTGATCCAAGTCAATGAAGAGGACGGCCATCTTGCGACCATCACGCCGGTTCCGCTTGATCTCCTGCTCGATACGGTCCCGCAACATGCGGCGGTTGGGCAGTCCGGTGAGCGGATCAAAGTAGGCCTGTTGGCGTACCAGCGCTTCAGCTTGTTTGCGGGCAGAGATGTCGGTGTGGGTTCCGACCATGCGCAGAGGCCTGCCTTCGGCATCACGGCTGACGACCATGCCGCGGGTGAGAACCCATTTCCAGGTGTTGTCTTTGCACCGGACTCTGTGTTCGTTGTGATAAGTCGGCGTCAAGCCATCAAAATGCGCCTGCCTGTCATTGAGCATCTGCGGCAGATCATCGGGGTGCGTCCGGCTATCCAAGGCGTCCGGGTGCTGATGGAGCTCTTCTTCCGTGAAGCCATACATCTCAACCAGTCGCTTGGAGTAAAACTCCCGTCCTTCGGGGATATGCCAGTCCCAGATGCCGTCCCCTGTGCTCTCCATCGCCAATTTCCAGCGCTCTTCACTTTGCTGGAGCAGCGCCTCTGCTTCTTTGCGTTCCTGGATATCGACGTGGGTGCCGATCATCCGCAGCGGCTTTCCGTCTGCGCTTCGGCGTACCACCATGCCGCTGGTCAAAATCCACTTCCAAGTGCCGTCCTTGCACCGGAGCCTGAGCTCGGTGGAATAAGAGGCGGTTTTGCCTTCGAGGTACTGGTTGAAGGATCTTTCGACCCGCTCGCGGTCTTCCGGGTGGATGCGCTCCACAAAGCTCCTGTTGCGTGCCACTATCTCGCCATATTCATAGCCCAGCATTTCCTGCCATCGGCGGGAGTGGACCTGGTCGCCGGTTTCCAGGTTCCAGTCCCACGCACCGGCACCCGATCCCTCCAACGCAAGCTTCCACAGACTGGCATCGTTTTCATCAAAACGATCTTCCCCGCCTGCAGGCGCGGAGTCAGCGGAGAAGGGTTTTGGAGGGGTCACAGTCGTGTGCTGAGTGATATTTTTCACTTTACCCGAAGGTGCATCCATTGATGCACCGTGAAGTGTGAAATTTATGAGGTGCCGACATGCGAAAAGCCTTGGATTTCAGGGGCTCTTTTGAACGATAGCTTAGACAGAGTGAAATATAATTTATTTAAATTGTTAAAAATGTTAGGATGAGCCATGACCCATGCTCGAACCCGTACCAGTACTGAAGCGCTCGCCATGTTGGGGGATCGCGTTCTCCTGAGCTACATCGTCCTTTCTGCGATAGCGGCAGTAGTTTTGGGTTTTTCCTTTGTGGACAGCGGGTTGGCCATAGGCGCCACGGTTGTGCTGCTGGGGGCTGCTGTCGGCGTTTTTGCTGCCGCCCGATACACCGTGCTAAGCCGTTTTGTATTGGCTTTTGTGCTCGTTGCCTTCGTGGTTTTGCACATTCAATTGGCGCGCGGCATGGAGGAAATGCACTTCGGTGTGTTCGTGTCACTCGCGCTGTTTTTGACCTACCGGGATTGGCGTGTCATCGTGTTCGGCGCCGTATTGTTCGCCGTTCACCATGTGGTGTTTGACCGTCTGCAGGCGGCAGGTTTCGGTTTGTATTGCATCAGCGAACCTGATTTCGGGCGCATCGTGATCCATGCTGTTTACGTCATCATCCAGACGAGTGTGGAGTCGGTCATGGCGATCAACATGGCGCGTGCTGCCCGCGAGGGCGACGAGTTGCGGGTGCTCGTGGCCCAAGTCAATCGTGATGCCACCATTGACTTGAATGTCCACGACGTGAAAACCACCACCAAAGGTGGTGACATGTTGCGCGAAACCTTGGCGCGTATGGAAGCCGCAGTGGCGGCGGTGCGCAGCAACTCTGCGAGCATCGAGGTGGCTTGCTCTGAAATCGCCAGCGGTAATCAGGACCTCAGCAACCGGACAGAGCAGACGGCTGCCAATTTGCAGCGTACCTCCAGCAGCATGACCCAGCTGACCAGTGCGGTGCAACAGTCCGCAGAAAATGCGCGCGAGGCTAACCAACTGGCCATGACGGCCAGCACTACCGCCACCAAGGGGGGTGAAGTGGTGGGCCAAGTGGTGCAAACCATGCAGGGCATCAACGAAGCCAGCCGCAAGATCAGCGACATCATCAGCGTGATCGACGGCATCGCTTTCCAAACCAATATTCTTGCCTTGAATGCGGCGGTGGAAGCTGCACGTGCAGGCGAGCAAGGCCGTGGCTTTGCAGTGGTGGCAAGTGAGGTCCGGTCACTCGCTGGCCGAAGCGCAGAAGCCGCAAAGGAAATCAAGACCCTCATCAACGCCAGTGTCGAGCGTGTGGAACAAGGCAGCGCACTGGTGAACCATGCAGGGGAGACCATGACGGAAGTCGTGACCAGTATCCGCCGTGTGACCGACATCATGGGTGAAATCAGTGCCGCCAGTACCGCTCAGGCCCAAGGCGTCAGCGAGGTCAGTGAAGCGGTCACCGAGATGGACCAAGCGACACAACAGAACGCGGCGTTGGTGGAAGAGATGGCAGCGGCAGCCGGCAGCTTGCGCAGCCAGGCCCAGGAGCTGGTGCAGACGGTTTCGGTGTTTCACCAATAAGCGACAACGGATCTGAATCCGCCCTTGTGTCTCCCGGTCTTTTCCGGCTGAGGCATGATCAGCGCGTCCATCGCTTCTGGTCGCGTTATGTCCTCTGAACTCCGTCCTGCACACCGGTACGCCAACTCCGACACTGGGGTCGTGATCGGCAATTTCCCATGGTATGAGATGGTCTGGCGCTCACTCCGTGGCGATTTCAAGCCCAAGACCGAACCCGCGGACGGGTACGCCGGATTTGAAAAGGCCTGGTCGGTGCCGGTGGACCATGCGCGGCTGCTGCAGCGGCAGGACGCGCCTCGCGTGACCTGGCTGGGTCATGTAACGGTTCTGTTGCAAGTGGCCGGACTCAATGTGTTGATGGATCCGACCCTCGCCGATTTTGCCGGACCCATGGGCAAGTTTGGCGCGCGCCGCAGAGTGCGTGCTCCCATCAGCCCTGAGCAATTGCCGCCCATTGATCTGGTGCTTATTTCGCACAACCATTACGACCATTTGTGCGATGCCACTATTTCGCGCCTGTTGGCCTCGGGGCAAACGCCCGAGTTTCTGGTGCCCAAGGGCTTGAAAGCCTGGTTTGATCGCCGGGGTATTGCCAACGTAACAGAGTTGGATTGGTGGCAGTCCGTGGACATGCCCCACAAGGTCAAGCTGCACTTCACACCATCGCAGCATTGGAGCCGGCGCACACCTTGGGATACCAATGCATCGCTGTGGGGCGGATATTGCCTGGAGTGGTCACGCCCCGGGGCTCAGCCTTGGCGCTTTCTATTCCCCGGCGATACGGGCTACAGCAAGGACTTCAAAACCATACGCCAGCGCATAGGCGCCATGGACTTTGTGGCATTGCCCATAGGCGCTTATCTGCCACGAGACTTCATGAAACCGATGCACGTGAACCCGACTGATGCTGTACAGATGCTGTTGGATCTGGAAGCGCCCTTGGCCATGGGGGTGCATTGGGGCACCTTCATGCTCACTCAAGAGGCCTTCGACCAACCACCACGCGATCTGGCCGCTGCGCTGCAAGCGCAAGGGCTGGCGCAAGACCGCGTGTGGTTGTTGCGGCATGGCGAAACCCGCGCCATACCGCTGCCTGCCTGAACGGCGTTATACCGCGCGGGGCTTGACCTTGGAGGCTGCCAACTTCGCGTTGGCGCGGGCCGTGTCGGTATCAGTGGCGCGCGCCAAGGCCACGCCCATGCGTCGCTTGGTGAAGCTCTCGGGTTTGCCGAACAGGCGCAGGTCTGTGTTGGGCACACGCAGGGCCTCTTCCACACCATCAAACACTATGCCCTGTGCTTCCACGCCGCCGTAAATCACAGCGCTGGCACCCGGGTTGCGCAAAGAGGTGTCCACCGGCAAACCCAGAATGGCACGTGCGTGCAATTCAAACTCGCTTTGGTGCTGCGTGCACAAAGTCACGAGTCCGGTGTCATGCGGGCGCGGGCTCACTTCGCTGAACCACACCTGGTCGCCTTTTACAAACAATTCCACACCAAACAAGCCCTGGCCACCGAGGTTGTCGGTCACGGCTTTGGACACTTCACGCGCACGCTCCAATGCGGCAGGGTGCATCGCCATGGGTTGCCAGCTTTCCACATAGTCGCCGCTGACCTGGATGTGGCCAATAGGGTCGCAGAAACCGGTCACGATGTTTCCATCCGCACCCACGGAGCGCACGGTAAGTTGCGTGATTTCATAGTCGAAGTCGATGAAGCCTTCCACGATCACACGACCATGGCTCACCCGGCCTCCAGCCATGGCGTAGTCCCACGCTTTTTGCACGTCAGCCGGTCCGTCGATTTTGCTTTGCCCCTTGCCGGAGCTGCTCATCACCGGCTTGACGATGCAGGGGTAGCCGATGCCCGGCTTGCCATCGATACCCTCAATCGCAGCCTGGAGTTCAGCCAGCGAGTCGCAGAATTGGTAGGGGCTGGTTGGCAAGCCCAGTGTTTCCGCTGCAAGGCGGCGTATGCCTTCGCGGTCCATGGTCAGGCGCGCAGCGCGTGCTGTCGGAATCACGCGGACGGTGCCAGCGGCCTCCAGCTCTTCAAGCATGGGCGTGGCAATGGCTTCAATTTCGGGGACCACCAGCATGGGGCGCTCGGCTTCCACCAGCGCCT
The DNA here is from genome assembly GCF_059769165.1 of Curvibacter sp. Hmag1.1. NCBI lineage: Bacteria > Pseudomonadati > Pseudomonadota > Betaproteobacteria > Burkholderiales > Comamonadaceae > Curvibacter > Curvibacter sp. Hmag1.1. The sequence goes on along the minus strand of NZ_JBMBGX010000002.1, from coordinate 1,509,783 downwards.
TGAGCTGGGCGGGGTCGCTCATGGTGATGGTGCGTGCATGGTGGGCCACCTGCTGGCCGGGTGCGTTGTCGTAGCGGTCCACGGCAATGGTCTCCACGCCCAGACGCTGCAGTGCAATCAGTACTTCTTTGCCCAGTTCTCCGCTGCCCAGCAGCATGACTTTGGTGGCATTGGGGGACAGTGGGGTTCCTAGGGTGGTCATATCAGGTGTGTGATGAGAGGGCGGGACACTATTGTCGCTTGCCACCCGTCAGGCCCTTGGACCACTCACGATGCGCGTTTGAGTGTCCACACAGCGATCATTGATTTAACCAAATGCCGGATTTAATTAATCTATTTGTGTAATTTAATTAAATAATATAAATTTGTGTTGCCTGAAGTCCCTTTGTGGAGAGGTTCTCATGAACAAAACGCCGTGGTATTCCCGTTTGGGTGTGGGTGGCAAGCTCTCCTTGAGCATCGTCGCGCTGGTTGGTGTCTTTGTGGCGGTGCTGGTCGGCAGCATCGGATACACCTTGGGGCAGGTGATCGAAAGCCGTGCCAACCGTGAGGTGGGAGACAAAACCAAACTCATCGTCGATCTGGTGGAGGCCACAGACGCTGACTTGCGTAACCGTGCGGTCGGCCTCTCCAAAACCTTCGCGGCCAAGTTGAGTGGGGGCTTTGCGCTCAGCGGCGAGACCGTCAACATCGGGGACAAACCCACACCCGTCCTGACACTCGCGGGCAAGCCGGTCAACATGGATTTCGGTCTGGTGGACCAGTTCACAGAGGCTACCGGCGCTGTAGCGACCGTCTTTGCGAGCAGTGGAGAGGACTTCGTCCGTGTGACCACCTCCCTGAAGAACGACAAAGGTGAGCGGGTGGTGGGTACGCAACTCGACCGGGCCCACCCGGGTTACAAGGCGGTCCGTGAGGGCAACAGCTTCACCGGCCTTGCAGCATTGTTCGGCCGCCAGTACATGACGCACTACGAACCCATCAAGGATGGCGCGGGCAAGGTGGTCGGCCTGGCATTTGTGGGGTTGGACTTTACGGATTACCTCAAGAGTCTCAAAGACACCATCCGGGCCATGAAGATCGGCAACTCCGGGTACTTCTATGTGCTCGATGCGCGCCCGGGCGCCAACTACGGCAACCTTATCGTGCACCCCGCATCGGAAGGCAAAAACATTCTGGACTCCAAGGATCCGGATGGACGGGAGTTCATCAAGGACATCCTTGAGCAAAAGTCCGGGACTATCCGCTACCCGTGGATCAATGCCAACATGGGCGAAACCAAAGCACGCGAAAAAGTGGTGGCCTTCACCTTCCTGAAGCCCTGGAACTGGGTTGTTGCGGGCGGTACCTATGTGGATGAATACACCAGCGAAGTCCGCTCAGTACGAAACATCTTCGCGATGTCGGGGCTGGTGGTGGTCGTCTTCACGGCCATGGTTCTGTTCTACATGGTCAAGCGCACAGTGACCCGGCCTTTGAAAGAGGTGCAAAGTGCCGCGAGCCGTATTGCCGGTGGTGACCTTACAGTGCAACTGAGCAAACGTAGCAGTGACGAAATCGGCCAAATGGTGGATGCCATCAATCAGATTGGTTCAGGACTGGCCAGCGTGGTCGAGTCCGTGCGGGAAGGCTCAGAAAGCGTGGCCAATGCCAGCTCAGAAATTGCCCAAGGTAACCAGGATCTGTCCATGCGAACCGAGCAGCAGGCGAGTGCTTTGCAGCAAACCGCCAGCAGCATGGCCACCCTGAGTGGTACGGTGAGCCACAACGTGGACAACGCGAAGCAAGCGAACCAGTTGGCCATCAGCGCGTCGGATGTGGCCATGCGCGGCGGACAAGTGATGGAGCAGGTGGTGGAGACCATGAAGGGTATCAACCAGTCTTCTGCCCGCATTGCCGACATCATCGGCGTGATCGACGGCATTGCCTTCCAGACCAACATCCTCGCGCTCAATGCGGCGGTGGAGGCAGCCCGGGCCGGCGAGCAGGGGCGTGGATTTGCCGTGGTGGCCAGCGAGGTGAGGTCATTGGCGGGCCGAAGTGCAGAGGCCGCCAAAGAAATCAAAACCCTGATCAGCGACAGCGTGGGCCGCGTGGAGCAGGGCACGCAACTGGTCAATCAAGCGGGCGAGACCATGACCGAAGTGGTGGCATCCATCCGCCGGGTGAACGACATCATGGGCGAGATCACAGCGGCCAGTTCAGAACAAAGCAACGGGGTCAGTCAGGTCAGCGAAGCGGTCAACCAGATGGACCAGACCACCCAGCAAAACGCGGCGCTGGTCGAAGAAATGGCCGCTGCTGCGAGCAGCCTGCGTACCCAGGCCGGGGAGCTGGTGAACACGGTCTCGGTGTTCCGCACCGGCAGTGGAGACGGCAGTGCGTCCCCGCGCTTACTTGCGCATTAAGGTGCTTTTGCCGAACAGTGACTCAATCAAATCTACCGCCACCTCCGCTGTGCGGTTGCGCTCATCCAGCGCGGGGTTGAGCTCAAACACATCGAGGCTGGCCATGCGACCGGTGTCGGCAATCATCTCCATGCACAGCTGAGCTTCGCGGTAGGTGGGGCCACCCCGGACGGTGGTACCCACGCCGGGGGCGATGTCGGGGTCCAGAAAGTCCACGTCAAAGCTCACATGCAAGTGGGTGTTGCTGTCGATCAAGGCCAAGGCCAACTCCATCGCGGCGCGCATGCCCATCTCATCGATGTAACGCATGTCAAAGACTTCCAGGTCCTGCTCATGCACAAAGCGCTTTTCGCCCTCGTCCACGCTGCGGATGCCGATCTGGCGCACCCACTTAGGGCTGATGGCCGGCACCTGCCCACCGATCTCAATCAGCTCTTGCGGCCCGAAGCCACACAGACAGGCCACCGGCATGCCGTGGATGTTGCCGCTGGGCGTGAGCGTGTTGGTGTTGAAGTCAGCGTGGGCGTCCAGCCACAGCACCCGCAGTTTTTTGCCGGTATCGCGGCAGTGGCGTGCCACCGCACTGATGGACCCTATGCCCAGGCAGTGATCCCCGCCCAGCACGATGGGCAGGCGGCCGTCCTGCAGCTCGGCGTACACCGCGTCATGCAGGCTGCGGTTCCAGGCAGTCACTTCCGGCAGGTGGCGATAGCCGTTTACCGGCGGTTGCCACGGGTTACTCGGGCCGCTCAGGTTGCCCTTGTCCAACACTTCCAGGCCATGGCTTTGCAGCACGCTGGTGATGTTGGCCACGCGCAGGGCTTCCGGGCCCATGCTGGCGCCACGGCTGCCCGCGCCGATGTCGGTAGGTGCGCCTATCAGGCTGATCTTGTGGTTCATGGTGTTTGTAACTGGAATACAGGAAGACGCTCGCCCACCAACAGGCCGCGCGCGTTGCGGATCTCGGCAGCACGCCAGGGCTTCAGTGCGGCGCGTTGCGCATCATCCAGCCAACCCAGTTGGTCCAGCACCTCGACGCTGGCGGCAAACAGGGCGGGTTTGTTACCGTCAATGATCTTGAGGGCAAAAGCCTCGCCACGGCTTTTGCTGCCGACCACCTGCACACCGTCGGCCCCGACCTTGCTGACCCAGTCGCCCCGGCCCACGCGCATAAAGTCCAGGTCGTTGCGGCCGGTACCGCTCACCATCTCAGGGTAGGCTGTCATGGCCTCGCTTAGGAGGGTAAAGCTGGCACCAAACTCCGGGTCTTGTGCGCCACTGGCCAAGCGTGCATAACCACGCGCCAGCTTGGAGAGGGGCATGGCGAAGTTGGGCGCCGAGCAGCCGTCGATGCCTCGCGGCATGTCTTGCACATCCATGCCCACAGCGCGTGCCACATCGCGGGCGATGGCCTGCTGTAAAGGGTGCTCAGGTGCGGTGTAGTCGTCCATCGGCAGGCCGTGCTGCACGCAATACGCCACAAAGCCCGCGTGCTTGCCGCTGCAGTTGTTGTGCGCTTCGGTGTACACCGCGCCTTCGGGCGCGCCCTTGTCAAAGTAGCTGAACTGCAGCGGCACATGGCAGCCACAGCGCAGGGTTTGGTAGGTGTGGCCGGCCTTGGTCAGCATGCTGTTGGCCGCATCCACGTGCATGGCCTCGCCGTTGTGGCTGGCGCAGAGCAACGCGTTCTCGGCCTGGCTGAAGCCGAACTGGGCAGGCCCGCCGGCTTCGACAAAAGGCAAGGCTTGCAAGGCCTTGAGCGTGGAACGGGTGAAGGTCACCAGATGCGGGTCGCCGGCAAAAGCTTTGAGGCTGCCGGCGCGGTCGGTCCCGGCGACGGCGCCGAAGTGCAAACATTCGGGCGTGCCGCCACGGGTGAGTTGGATCAGGGGTGTGAGGTTCAAGGGCATTGCTCTCCTACGCCAGAGCGTAGCCGAATTCGCTTCCACAGGCCTATACCCTGTCTATACTGAAACGCTATTGCCACTGCCAACATTTGCATAGCCCATGCTGACACCCGAACAGAAAACCCGCTACGCGCAGGACGGCTACCTCGTCCTGCCGGATTTCAAGTCTGCTGCCGAGATCGCCGCCTTGCGTGCACGTGCAGAAGCCATCGTCGAGGCCTTTGACCCTGCTGAAAGCAAAACCGTCTTCACCACCAATGAACAGGCCCGCAAGGTGGACCGCTACTTCCTGGACTCCGCCGAGCGCATCAGCTGTTTCTTTGAAGAAGAGGCGTTCGGTCCCGATGGTGAGCTGCGCCAGGCCAAAGCCCTGTCGATCAACAAAATCGGCCACGCCATGCACGACCAGGACGCGGTGTTCGAGGCTTTTTCGCATGGCCCGGCACTGGCGGAGGTCGCCGCGGATGTGGGGCTCACCCGCCCGCAGGTGTGGCAGTCCATGTACATCTTCAAGCAGCCCGGTATCGGCGGTGAAGTGGGCTGGCACCAGGACGCCACCTTCTTTGACACCACGCCCATCAGCGTGACCACCTTCTGGTTCGCACTGGAAGACGCCACGCTGTCCAATGGTTGCCTGTGGACCGAGCCCGGTGGTCACCGTGGCCCCCGTGGGGTGCTGCGCGAGCGCTTTGAGCGCCATGGCGATGTGGTCACCATGAACAAACTCGATGCCACTCCGTGGCCTGCCAGCAATGTGAATGCAATTCCACTGGAGGTGAAGGCCGGTGCGCTGGTGGTGTTTCATGGGTTGTTGCCCCATTACAGCGCGCCCAACCGCTCTGCGGTTTCGCGCCATGCTTACACCTTGCATGTGACGGATGCCGGCACCGAGTACGCCGCCACCAACTGGCTGCAACGGAATGCAAATCAGCCGGTACGCGGTTTCTTGATCTGATTGCTATGAATTAGATAGCTACTGGCGCATATGGTATGGGCGCCAGTGGCTCATTTGTTACCTGAAGTTCGGCGGGGCGTATCCAAGGCTATAGGGTGCCGGGGCCTACAAACTGTTGCATTCAGCGGGCTTTTTCGGCTTTTCAAGCCGGCAGGCTTGTGCCACAGTAGGTTCCTGAGTGTGTCAGGAGTGCGCCATGAAAGTCCTAGCCTTCGCATCCCTAAGCTGTGCCGTGCTGGCGGGGCCTGTGTGCGCGCAGGAGCTGATTTCACTCACGCGCCTGCCATCCGGTGCAGCGCCCTCCCTCAATCAGTCGGACCGCAGCCTCTTGGCCAAATCGGACTCGGACCGCAAATCTATCGAAGCATCCCTGCAAAACACCCTGGTGGCTTATGACACCCGGCACGACGGGGCCCGGAAAAAACTGGGTGTGGCACTGACTTCGTTCAGCAGCATCCCCTTGGAACTGGCCTACGACCCCAATGGCAAAAATCTGATGGCCCAATGGCGTTCGGTTTACACCACCGCAGCGGGACAGTCCTTTCAGTACCAGGCCTTCGTGGGCGAGTCCGGCACCATCAACTTCGTGATCAGCTCGAAGTTCTGATGGCGATCCGCTTCGGCGGTCAGCGGAAAAACAAGGGCATCAACAGCGACGCCAGCACCACTTGCAGGCCCAGCGCCAGCCCGGCGTAGGCGCCGGCATCCGCATTCACCTGGAGCGCGCGTGCCGCGCCTATGCCGTGTGAGGCGGTGCCCAGCGCAAAGCCGCGTGCGGCCCAGCCGCTGCCACTGTAGGGAAGGCGCAGCAGGCCAAAGATGAGCTTGCCGCTCAGTGCCCCGATCAGGCCGGTGAGCACGGCAAACACGGCTGACAGCGCAGGAATACCACCTATCTTTTCAGCGATGCCCATCGCCACGGGCGCGGTTACGGACTTGGGCGCCATGGACAACAGCACATCGCCGGGCAAACCCAGGGCCCAGCCTAGTGCCAGTGCGGATCCGCTGGCCGCCGTGCCGCCGACCAAGGCGGCCACGAGCAAACGCCCCCAACGTTTTTGCACTTCGACCCTGCGTTGCCACAGGGGCCAGCCCAAGGCAACGACTGCCGGTCCCAGCAAAAAGTGGATGAACTGCGCACCCGAGAAGTACCCCGGGTAGCTCACCCCGGTGGCCAGCAAGAGGCAGGCGAGGATGAGCACGCTCCAGAGCACCGGGTTGGCCCAGACGGCTTGGCCGGTGCGCTGGTACACAGCGTGCGCCAGCACATAGGTCACCAGGGTGGCCGTGAGGCCGAAGAGCGGCGTCGCCGACAAGTAGACCCACAGGGCCACGACGTCAGCCATGGGGAGCCTCGTCTTCCGCGTCCCGGCGGTTCAGGGCGTACAGGGTCAGTGCCGTGACGGCAAGACCTATCCAGGTGGAAAGCACCAGCACCACCAGCATGCGCCCGCCATATTGGCTGAGCAGGGCCAAGTGGGTCATGACGCCCACCCCGACCGGTATGAACAAAAGCGAGAGATGACTGAGCAAAAAGTCCGCGCACTGGCTGACGGGCTCACGCACCAGGGGCCACTGAAGGGCCGGAATCAGCAAGACCATGCCGACCACCGGGCCCGGAAACGGCAGGTGCAGACCGCGGGCCAGCAACTCACCGGCGCTTTGCAGCGCCAGGAGCCAGGCCAAGCCGCGCAAGCCTTGCATGGCGGCTAGAACCGGGGCAGGTCCGGGTGCTTGATCTTGCCGCCGCGCACCAGTTCCTTGCCGTACTCCGCACAGCGGTGCAGGGTAGGAATGACCTTGCCGGGGTTGAGCAGGCTCTTGGGGTCGAACGCCTCTTTGAGGGCGAACATCTGGGCGTTCTCCTGCGCGCTGAACTGCACGCACATGCTGTTGAGCTTTTCCACGCCCACGCCATGCTCGCCGGTCACGGTGCCGCCCATGGCGACGCTGGTTTCCAGAATTTCGGCGCCAAACAGCTCGCAGCGGTGCAACTGGTCGGGGTCGTTCGCATCAAACAAGATCAGCGGGTGCAGGTTGCCGTCGCCGGCATGGAACACGTTGGCACAGCGCAGCTGGTACTTCTTCTCCATCTCTGCAATGGCCAGCAGGATGTCGGCCAGCCGCGCGCGCGGAATGGTGCTGTCCATGCACATGTAGTCAGGGCTGATGCGGCCGCTGGCGGGGAAGGCGTTTTTGCGCCCGCTCCAGAAGCGCAGGCGTTCTGCCTCGCTGTTGCTCACCGCAATGCCGGTGGCGCCGGCGGCGCGCAGCACTTCGCTCATGCGGCCGATTTCCTCTTCCACTTCTTCGGGGGTGCCGTCGCTCTCGCACAGCAAAATCGCTTCGGCACTCAGGTCGTAGCCCGCATGCACAAAGTCTTCCACTGCGGCGGTCATGGGCTTGTCCATCATCTCCAACCCTGCGGGAATGATGCCGGCGGCGATCACCGCTGCCACCGCATCGCCCGCTTTGCGCAGGTCGTCAAAGCTGGCCATGATGCAGCGGGCCAGCTGGGGCTTGGGCACCAGTTTGACAGTAACCTCGGTGGTCACGGCCAGCATGCCCTCGCTGCCGACCACCACGCTCATCAGGTCGTAGCCGGGCGCGTCGAGCGCATCACCACCAAATTCGATGGGCGCGCCTTCCATGGTGAAGCCACGCACTTTGAGCACGTTGTGCAGCGTCAGCCCGTATTTCAGGCAGTGCACGCCGCCCGAGTTCTCGGCCACGTTGCCGCCAATCGTGCAGGCAATCTGGCTGCTGGGGTCCGGCGCGTAATACAGCCCGTAGGGTGCGGCCGCTTCGCTGATGGCCAGGTTGCGCACCCCGCACTGCACCACCGCCGTGCGGCTGCGCTTGTCCACCTTCAGGATTTTGTTGAACTTGGCCAGAGAGAGCGTGACCCCAAAAGCATGGGGCATGGCTCCACCCGACAGGCCGGTGCCCGCGCCGCGAGCCACCACCGGCACATTCAAGCCATGGCACACCCGCAGCACCGCCGCCACCTGCTCTTCGGTTTCCGGCAGGGCCACCAGCAGGGGCCGCTGGCGGTAGGCCGTCAGGCCGTCGCATTCATAGGGCGTGGTGTCTTCCGTCTGGTAGAGCAGCGCATGCTTAGGTAAATATGCCTCTAGCGCCGGCAGAATATGCGCGAGAAGCTCTCTTTTTTGTAGCATTTCCCGGGCGGTTGGATCAAGTGGGGCGTTCATGGGGGAGTCCGGTGCTTAAGGGGCAATGACGGAAAGCCCCACTCTAAAAGAAAGCGAAGCCCCGTGGTGTGAAGAAACTTGCAGCGCTGCGTGAAAAAGGGCTAGTCAAAGGCCGCTGGGGCGACTAACCCACGGCTTTTTTGAGCCATTCGGCAAAGGCCGCCACTTCCCATCGGTCCATGGCGCCTGTGCGCCAGCACAGGTAGTGCGCGTGGGGGCTGGGTGCATTGTGGGCATACAGCCGCACCAGCGAGCCGTTGTCCAGCCAGGGGGCACCCAGCTTCAGGCGGATCAGGCCCACGCCCATGCCGGCGGCGGCGCCATCGCACATGAGGCCGATGTCGTTGAACTGCGAGCCCTCTACCGGCTCCGGCCAGTCCAGCCCGTTGGCGGCAAACCAGGTGCGCCAGGGTTCCAGCGGGCTGCGCAAAAGGGGCAGGTTGGCCAGGTCTTGCGGGGTTTCGAAGGGGCCGTGCTCACGCACAAAAGCGGGTGAGGCCAAGGGCGTGATCTCGTCCTTCATGAGGCACACATGCTCCATGTCGGCATAGCGGCCTGCGCCGAAGCGCACCATCAGGTCTGCATCTTCGGCGACCACGTCCAGCAAGGGAATGGACACCTGCAGCGTCAGGTCGATCTCGGGGTAGGCGTCGGTGAACTGGCGCAGCCGCGGGATCAAAATGGAGCGCGAAAACGTGGGCGTGACCGCGAGGCGCAGCTTGCGCTTGCCAGGTGCCGCAGCGGCGCTGGGAAACTTCTGCAGGATGGTGAGCCCTTCACGCACATGGGCCAGGTATTCGCTGCCCTCGGTGGTCAGCGAAAAGTCCGCCCGGCCGAACAGCTTGGTCCCGATGATTTGCTCCAGCTGCCTCACCCGGTGACTCACGGCGCTGGGCGTGACAAAGAGTTCTTCTGCCGCCAGGGTGACAGAGCGCAGGCGCGCCAGGGCTTCAAAAGTCAACAGGCACTGAATCGGGGGGATGCGGGAGGCGCTCATGGCGGGGATGATGCCACCGATACCTTGCGCCTTTCCACCCCTTCAAAGAGCCGTATCACCGCACAGCCAGCTTGCGGCAAGGTTCACCCGTTAGGATTCAGCATCTTCCGCAATACGTCAGATGTGCCCCGGCATTCGAGGCGCTCTCTTTTTGATAGCTTTCCGCGCATATTTTGTGGGCGCTAGACCCTGATTAAGCACTCAATCCTTTGAAGAAAAACGCTACTTCTGCCCCGTCAGCCGCCGCCAAACCCCGGTCGGTGCCGGCGCGCGTGCGCAAAGTTGCTGCGCCTGAGCCTGCTCCCGTGGAGCCTGTGGACACCAGCTACTTGCGTACGCTGGTGGGCTACAACGCCCGCCGCGCGTCCCTTGCGATCATCGAGTCCTTTATGGTGCGCATGGCGCCCTATGACCTGAAGGTGGTGGACTTCTCGGTGCTCTCGCTGGTCGCGCACAACCCGGGCATCACCTCCCGCCAGCTGTGCGCGGCGCTCAACGTGCTGCCGCCCAACCTGGTGGGTTTGATCGCGACACTGGAGCGCCGGGGCCTGATTGAGCGGCTGCCCCACCCGAGTGACGGCCGGGCTATGGGCGTGCACCTCACGCCCCAAGGTCTAGAGCTGATGGTGCAGGCGGAGAAAACGGCATTCGACCTGGAGATGGATGCCACCTCCCGTTTGACGGATGCAGAGCGCAAAACCCTGATCCGTCTGCTGCAAAAGGTCTACACCCCGGCCGACTGAGCGGCGCTTTACCCGCCTGCTAACGCGGTGGGGTCCAGGCGCAGCAAGCGCACCGCGTTGTCTTTCAGGATGCCGGGCATCACTTCGGGCTTGAAGCCCGCTTCCTGAAAGTCTTTCATCCAGCGCTCCGGGGTGATGAGCGGGTAGTCCGAGCCAAACAAGACGCGGTCTTTGAGCAAGGTGTTGGCGTACTGCACCAGTTGCTTGGGAAAGTATTTGGGGCTCCAGCCCGACAGGTCGATCCAGACGTTCGGCTTGTGAGTGGCCACACTCAGGGCTTCGTCTTGCCAGGGGAAGCTGGGGTGGGCCATGACGATTTGCATGTCCGGGAAGTCGATGGCCACATCGTCTAGGTGCATGGGGTTGCTGTACTCCAGACGCAGTCCGCCGCCACAGCGCATGCCGCTGCCGATGCCACTGTGGCCGGTGTGAAAAATGGCCGGCATGCCGTATTCGGCAATCACTTCATAGATGGGCCAGGCCATCTTGTCGTAGGGGTGGTAGGCCTGCACCGTGGGGTGGAACTTGAAGCCCTTGATGCCGTGCTCTTCAATCAGCTTGCGTGCCTCGCGCGCGCCCATCTTGCCTTTGTGCGGGTCGATGCTGGCAAAGGCGGTCATCATGTCGCTATTGGCTTTGGCGGCCTCGGCAATCTCTTCGTTGGGAATGCGGCGGCGGCCCATTTTGGACTCCGCGTCCACGGTGAACATGACCAAGCCGATTTTCTGTTCCCGGTAATACGCCACGGTTTCTGCAATCGTGGGGCGGCGCCCGTTCTTGAAGTACTTGTCGGCGGCCCGGTCGTATTCCTCGCCGTAGTTGTCAAACGGATTCCAGCAACTCACTTCCGCGTGGGTGTGGATATCGATGGCGCGCAGATTTTTGTAGTCCATGGTTGTCTCCTGTGGGTTGTCTGTGGACGCACGGAGGCAGCCTCCCTCATTGCGGTCTTCCGGGGAAGAGAGTCGAGGGAAACTACCTAGAAAAAGAGTTTTCAAATGTCTTGATTTGGTTATTAACTATAACCAAAATTGCGCCATTATGAAAACATTTATGCAACACCCCGATATCCATTTCGAACGCCTCGGCGAGGAACAAGAAGTGGCGGTGATCCGCCTGACCCGCGGCGCCAAGCGCAACGCCCTGAACGACGGACTCATCCTCGCATTGCGGGATCTGTTCGAAAACATGCCCGAGGGAGTGCGCGCCGCGGTGATCGCTGGCGAGGGCCCGCATTTCTGTGCAGGTCTCGATTTGAGTGAGCTCAAAGAGCGCGATGCCGGTCAGGGCTTGCACCATTCCCGCATGTGGCACGCCGCGCTGGAGCGTGTGCAATACGGGCCCGTTCCTGTGATCGCCGCTTTACAGGGCGCCGTGGTGGGCGGAGGCTTGGAGTTGGCAAGCGCCTGCCACATTCGTGTTGCGGATGAGTCCACTTTTTATGCCTTGCCGGAAGGTTCCCGCGGCATTTTTGTGGGCGGCGGCGGTGCCGTACGTATTCCCAAATTGATCGGTGCGGCCCGTATGACCGACATGATGCTCACCGGCCGTGTGTACAACGCGCAGGATGGTGAGCGCATTGGTCTTGCGCAATACCTGGTGCCGGAGGGCGCTGCCTTCGACAAGGCGGTAGAGCTGGCGGTGCGGGTCGCGCAAAACGCACCCTTGACCAACTACGCCTTGATGCACGCTTTGCCGCGTATTGCTGAGCAGCCGGCTGACCAGGGATTCTTTACTGAAGCGATGATGGCGGCCATCGCCCAGAGCGCACCGGAAGCCAAGACACGGCTGAACGACTTTCTGGAAGGTCGCGCCGCCAAGGTGCGCAAGCAGGACTGAGGACATGAGCGACATGCAACTCCCCACCCCCCGCTACCGCGAGACCAAGTTCGGCGTCACTCGCATTACGGTGACAGACGGTGCCCCCGGCGTTCGCTATCTGCAGGCTGATCTGGCATTAGGCGCATACGCCCGCCGGATCGCTGACTACCTGGTGCATTGGGCAGATACCACGCCGGACCAGACTTTCCTGGCCCGTCGCCGGCAGTTGCCGGATGGCACGACCGGCGAATGGCTGCACATCACTTATGCCCAAACACTCGCAAGTGCCCGCAGCATCGGGCAGGCATTATTGGATCGGGGCTTGAGTGCTGAGCGTCCTGTCGTCATTCTCAGCGAAAACAGTCTGGAGCACGCCATGATGGCGCTCGGTTGTCTGTATGCCGGCGTGGCTTACTGCCCGGTGTCTCCAGCCTATGCCACCGTGAGCCAGGACTATGAAAAGCTGCGCCATGTGATGGATACCCTGACCCCAGGGCTGGTATTCGTGGCGGATGCCACTCGCTATGGTGCGGGAGTTGCCGCCACGGTCGGCCCGGATGTTGAGGTGGTAGCTGCAGCTGGGCAGTTTCAAAGTCGGGAGGCTACCTCTTACGCATCCCTGCTCGCCACACCAGCCACGCCTGCCATAGATGCGGCCATGAATGCCACCGGCCCGGGGACTATCGTCAAGTTCTTGTTCACTAGCGGTTCCACCAAGCTGCCCAAACCGGTCATCAACACGCAGCGCATGTGGTGCGCAAACCTGCAGCAGATTTCCTTGTCCTTGCCCGTGTTTGCCGAAGCACCGCCCGTGTTGGTGGACTGGCTGCCCTGGAACCACACCTTCGGGGGCAACCACAACTTCGGGCTCACGCTACAGCACGGCGGCACCCTCTACATCGACGACGGCAAGCCCACTGCAGCCCTGATCGGGGAGACGCTGCGCAACCTGCGCGAGATTGCGCCGACGGTGTACTTCAATGTGCCCACCGGCTTCGAGATGATCGCATCTGCCATGGAGTCGGATGCGGCATTGCGCACGACCTTGCTGTCCCGCCTGAAGGTGTTTTTCTATTCCGGTGCAGGTTTGTCCCAGCCCGTGTGGGACAAACTGCATGCCATTCAGGAGTCCGCCATCGGCGAGCGGATCGTAATGGCCACCGGGCTGGGAATGACCGAGTCTTCGCCCTCTGCCATGTTCGTGAACAGCCCGGATGTGGCGTCCGGGGACATCGGCGTTCCGGTGCCGGGTATGAGGCTCAAGCTGGTCGAGGTGGATGGAAAAACTGAAGTGCGCTACCGCGGGCCCAACGTGACCCCGGGCTATTGGCGTACCGAGGCTGCTACGCGGGACGCATTTGATGAGGAAGGCTATCTGTGCACTGGCGATGCGGTGAAGTGGATTTCCGAGTCTGATATCCACCGTGGACTGCGCTTTGATGGCCGGATCGCGGAGGACTTCAAGCTCTCCACGGGTACCTTCGTCAGTGTGGGCCCCATGCGCGCCAAGATCGTGGTGTCGGGTGCTCCCTACATCCAGGACGCGGTGATTACCGGACTGAACCGCAAAGAAGTCGGGGCGCTGCTGTTCTTGTCTGCGGCTTGTCGCGACGTCGCGAACCTTCCGGCGGATGCGCCTTGGGCGGATGTGGTCCAGAGTGCGCCAGTGCGCCAGCGTATAGAGGCCGTTATCGACCAGCTGGCCCGTGAGGCCACTGGCAGTGCAAGCCGCGTCGCCCGCGTACTTTTGATGGTGGAGCCACCTTCCGCCGTAAAGGGCGAGATCACCGACAAGGGCTCCCTGAACCAGCGCGCAGTGCTGAAACATCGTCACGCACTGGTCGAAGGCCTGCACGATGACACCCTCCCTTTCATCATCAAGCCCACGGTCTGAGCGCGTCGCGCCGAAGGAACACACATGAATATTCAAGGGCAAACCGCACTGGTCACCGGTGCAGCATCGGGTTTGGGGGAGGCGACTGCCCGTGAACTGGCCAAGCTGGGCGCGAAAGTCGCCGTGCTGGACATTAACGAGGCACAAGCAGAGGCCGTGGCGTCCGCGATCAGGGCAGAGTTCGGGGAAGACCGTGCCATCGGGCTGCGTTGCGACATTACGCAGACCGATAGCGTGCAAGCCGCGCTTGCCGCATCGGAGCAAGCACTGGGTGCTGCCCGCATCCTCATGAATGTAGCCGGCATCGGGAGCGCCAAGCGCGTAGTCCAACGGGATGGAAGTGCCGCACCGCTCGAAGATTTCGCACGCGTGGTCTCTATCAACCTCATTGGCGCCTACAACATCAGTCGCCTGTTCGCGGCAGCCTGCAGCAAGCTGGCGCCGCTGGACAACGGCGAGCGTGGCGTGATGATGTTCACGGCATCGGTCGCCGCGTTTGACGGACAGGTGGGCCAGCAGGCCTACAGCGCATCGAAGGGCGGTCTGGTCGGCATGACGCTGCCCATGGCGCGAGACCTCGCGCAGCACGCGATCCGGGTGTGCACGGTGGCGCCGGGCTTGTTTGCCACCCCCTTGATGAAGGAGTTGCCGGAAGCCGTGCAGCAGTCCCTCGCGGCCAGCATTCCTTTTCCGCCGCGTTTGGGTAAACCGCAAGAGTTCGCCGAGTTGGCTTGCCACATCGTGACCAATGGGCACCTCAATGGCGAGGTGATCCGGCTCGATGGCGCGCTGCGGATGGCGCCGCGATAACTCAGCAGCATTTCTTTCCCTGTGCAACCTGCCAATTAAAAATAGGAGACAACCATGTTCACTCGCAGGCAACTCATTCAGGCCTTGGGCAGCAGCGCTGCTTTGGGCGCGCTGTATCCACTCACTGCGCAAGCGCAGGTAGACCAAGTCAAGGTGTACTTCGGCTTTCCGCCGGGCAGTTCTGGCGACACCGTGGCGCGCCGGGTCGCGGAAAAGTGGGCGGGTACGCCCTTCAGTAAAAACGCAGGCATTGTTGAAAACAAGCCCGGTGCTGGCGGTCGTATTGCCCTCGAGGCCCTCAAAAGCGCGCCAGCCGATGGTTCGGTGCTGGCGCTCTCGCAGGTGTCAGCGCTTGCTAACTATCCGCACATCTTCAACAAGATGCCGTATACCGACAAGGACTTTGCCCCTGTCTCCATCGCAGCCATCATGCACCACGGCCTGGCGGTGGGCCCCATGGTGCCTGCCAATGTCCGGACAGTGAAGGATTTCCTGGCGTGGGCCAAGGCCAATCCCAAAGACGCGAGTTACGGTTCGCCCGGTGCGGGCTCCACACCGCATTTCATTGGCGCTTTGCTGGGCATCAACAGCGGGGTGGACCTCCGGCATGTGCCGTATCGCGGCTCGGTGCCCGGCGTGACCGATCTGGTGGGTGGTCAAGTGGCCGCCATGGTGACGCCGCACGGCGACTACCTGGCCAATTACAAGGCTGGCAAGTTGCGCATTCTCGCGACCTCCGGCCCCAACCGCTCGCCCTACGCGCCCGAGGTCCCTACCTTTGCCGAGCAGGGTTTCCCGGAGCTGACGACCGAAGAGTGGTTCGGTTTTTATGCGCCTGCAAATACTCCAAAGTCAGTGGTGATGGCTGCCAATACGGCGATCAACGCTGCCTTGAAAGAAAAATCGGTCATCGACAGCCTGGCGCTAGTAGGCTTGATTCCCCGCGGCTCCACACCCGAAGAACAGGCGCGCTGGCAAAAGTCAGAGTTCGATACTTGGGGGCCGCTGATCAAAAAAATCGGATTTACCGCTGATTCTTGAGACGTCAGCAAGGCTATTTGGTACTTTTTCCTCTATCGAGCGCTAAGCAGGCGCCGTCTGCTGCGCCTAGGGGGAAACGCTCTATGTAGAAAAAGAAGCGTCAGTAGAATGGCCCTCTTTTTCTCTCGGGAGCCCCTCTGTGTCCGACGCCCTTGCTGTACTCCCGCAATACCTTCTCCCCAAAAAAGCACTGACCGCCTTTGCGGGGGTGATTGCCGGTGCACGGGGGGGCAAAGCCACCACGGCACTGATCCGCTGGTTCATCGGGAAATACAAGGTAAACATGGCCGAAGCGGCCAACCCCGATCCCGCGGCCTACCCCACATTCAACGAATTCTTCACACGGGCCCTGAAACCGGGTGCCCGTCCGCTGGCCAACGTGCCTTTTGTGTGTCCTGTGGATGGCGCCATCAGCCAGTTCGGCGCGATCGACAAAGACCAAATTTTTCAAGCCAAAGGTCACCGCTACAGCAGCACCGCATTGGTCGGAGGCGATGACCAATTGGCGGCGCAGTTCGACAACGGTACTTTCGCCACCATTTATCTTAGCCCACGTGACTACCACCGCATTCACATGCCGTGTGATGGTGAGTTACGCCGCATGATCTATGTGCCGGGTGACTTGTTTTCGGTCAACCCCACGACTGCGCGTGGCGTGCCGGGCTTGTTTGCCCGCAACGAGCGGGTGGTGTGCGTGTTTGATTCACCTCATGGCGAATTTGTGCTGACCCTGGTCGGCGCCACCGTGGTGGGCAGCATGGCTACCACCTGGCACGGGGTGGTGAATCCTCCGCGCTTGCCGCAGGTGACCGAGTGGCGCTATGACGCTGGCAAGGTAGTGTTGAAACAGGGCGAAGAGATGGGCCGGTTCTTGCTTGGATCCACCGTGGTCTTGCTGTTCCGCAAGGACGCACTGCATTTCAATCCGGATTGGGCGCCGGCCAAACCTGTACAGCTGGGTGAAAGTATGGGTATTTAGGCGAGCAAAAGGGGCTGAAATTCAGTATCCTGAGTTTTTTGAAACCCCAAAGAGGGAAAGTATGAATAACGTTGCCATCGTGAACGAATCACCCGTTTCCGTCGTTGGAGAGAGTGGCGTCCCCGAGCCCGCGCCGTATCAGCGCACTCGCATCACCGCGCTGGAAAACATGACTGTGCGCTCCAGCTTGTGGCTCGCATTCGCCAGTGTGTTGTTGGGGGCGGTGGTCATTGGCGTGTTTTCCCTGTTCCAGATGGGCCGCTTGAATGCGTCGACCAAGGCCATTTATGAACAGGAATACGCAGCCGGCCAAGCTGCCGAAGAGGCGCGCGGCCTGATCTTGCGTGCCAGCCGCGCCCAGACCCAGTTGCTAACAGCCACCACAGCGGCTGAACGCAACACCTTGGGTGCCGCCATTGAAACCAGCCTGGGTGATATTGCAAAGCGCCTGGACATCATCAAGGGCTTGTCGACCTCTGAGGAAACGATTGCAACCAGCCAGGAATTGATTGAGGCCATGGGCAAGTGGGCTAAACGTCAAAGCGCCTATATCGCTCTCGTGAAGGAGCAACCGCTGGACTTGATGCAGATGAGCACCGACGTTCCTACCGAAGACGCCCGTTTGCTCAATGACACCCGCAAACTGGAAAAACTGGTCGATACCTTGGTGGAGCAGCGCGCACAGTCTGCCAAGGCCACCATTGAAAATGCCGGCCAGATCTACAAGTCCTCCCAGATGTGGGTGGTCGGCATCATGGTACTGCTGCTGATTCTGTCGCTGGTCATCAGCGCGTGGGTTACGGGGCGCCTCTCCCGCCAACTGGGCGGTGAACCGGCTTACGCCAAGTCCATTGCCAGCCGGATCGCGGATGGCGATCTGACGATGCAAATCCAGCTCGCACCCAAAGACAACGACAGCTTGCTCTATTCGCTGCGTGACATGCAGATGAAGTTGTCTGACACCATGCGTGATATTGCAGACAGCTCCAAGCAAGTGGCGAATGCCTCACGCGAGATCTCCATGGGGAATCTGGACTTGTCACAGCGCACGGAGCAACAAAGTGCATCGCTCGAAAAAACAAGCACCAATGTGGAGCAAATGGCTGCGCTTACCCGGCGCTATGCAGAAAGCGCTGCGGAGGCTGCACAACTTTCCGGCAATGCCAGCCGCTCAGCCCGTTTGGGCGGCGAAGTAGTCGCTGACGTCGTCAGCACCATGGAGAAGATCAGCAAGAGCACCCAGGCCATACACGGCAACATCAGTGTGATCGAGGGCATTGCGTTTCAGACCAATATCCTGGCGCTCAATGCAGCGGTCGAGGCCGCACACGCCGGGGAGCAGGGGCGTGGTTTCGCGGTGGTGGCGCAAGAGGTGCGCTCGCTCGCGGAACGCAGTGCCAAGGCGGCCCGTGAGATCAATGCACTGATCGAAGAGTCCACGCGCCAAGTGAAAGAAGGTGCGGAGCTGGCGAGCAAAGCCGGCCAGACCATCAGTGAAATGGCGGACACCGTTCAACAAACCAGCGCTGTGATGGAAGAAATTTCCGGTGCCTCGGCCCAGCAGAGCCACGGCATTGAAGAGATCAACCGGGCGGTCGCGCAGCTGGACGACAGCACCCAGCAGAACGCTGCACTGGTCGAAGAAGCTGCAGCCGCAGCGCAATCGCTGGATGAACAGGCGCAGTCTCTGGATCAGCTGGTCGGGCGCTTCCACTTGCGCAGTTAAGCCCACTGTTGGTATCAACAAAAACGGCGGCCTTGGGCCGCCGTTTTTGCATTCGGGGATTGCTTACCGGAAGATCACGGTCTTGTGGCCATTCAAGAGCACGCGGTGTTCGCTATGCCATTTGACGGCGCGAGCCAGCACCTGGCTTTCGGTGTCGCGGCCCAGTGTGGTCAGGTCTTCCACGGTACGGCTATGGTCCACGCGGGCAACGTCCTGCTCAATGATGGGACCCTCATCCAAGTCTGCCGTCACGTAATGGGCGGTTGCACCAATCAGCTTCACACCGCGGTCATGGGCCTGGTAGTAGGGCTTGGCGCCTTTGAAGCTGGGCAGAAAGCTGTGGTGGATGTTGATGGCGCGGCCGTTAAGTTGCCGGCACATGTTGTCGCTCAGGATTTGCATGTAGCGGGCCAAAACCACCAGTTCTGCACCTTCTGCTTCAATGATCTCGAGTTGCTTGGCTTCGGCCTGTTCTTTGGTGGCTGCAGTCACCGGAATGTGGTGGAAGGGCACGTTGTAGCTGGCGGCGAGTTGGTAAAACTCGCGGTGGTTGGACACGATGGCCCGGATGTCCAAGGGCAGCAGGCCGCTCTTCCAGCGGAACAGCAAGTCATTCAGGCAATGGCCTTCCTTGCTGACCATGATGACCGTGCGCATGGGCTGCGCCACAGTCTGCAGGTTCCACTGGAGCTTGAGAGGTTCGGCAAAAGTGCCCAGTTGGGACTTCAGCTCTGCGTGACTCAGCTGACTGCAGCTGAATTGCACCCGCATGAAAAACAGACCGGTATCGTGGTCGTTGTACTGGGCTGCTTCTTCAATGTTGCCACCGCGTTCCAGCAAAAAACCCGAAACAGCGTGGACAAGCCCCAAGCGGTCGGGGCAGGAAAACGTAAGGATGTAGGTCTGGCTCATCCCCCGATTGTCGCAGTTCCGCGCAACGGGGGCAGGCCGTGAGCCGCTTGCCCGTTCAGTGCACTTGGACAGGCGTCTGCGCGAGCTCGGCGTACTGTTCCAGCGTGTCTTCCACCTCTTCCTGGGTCGGAGTATTCACCTGCCAGGCCATGATGTGTTGCTGAAAGAGTTCGGCCCATGAGCCGTCCAGGTACACCTCTTTGTTGGAGCGTTTGTCCACGATTTCAAAACCATGGCGGGCCAGGCTGGGTATGCCCAGAGGATAGCGCTCGGTTTTTTCCGGTGCCTGATCCTCGGCTTCGCCGTTGGCGAGCATGTGCGTGACGGAGAAAGAATCGGATTCGTAGAGCGTATGCATAGGTGATTTCAGAGAGATGATCCGTAAATAGATGCCATCTGCACCGATTCAAGAGTAGCAGCAAAAATGCGTGTCTGTGCAAATCTCAACGGTTATGGCTATTTGCCCACACTAAATCCAGGTAATCACCGTTGGATTCCGTAATGCGGATGCGAACCGGCAAAAACTGCAAATTCGGTGCGTACCAGAGCTCCAGTCTTTGTTTGCGTTCTGCACTGGGTTCATGCGTGAACTTGATGGCAGATACAGGCCCGTTGGCAAGCTTGACCATTTCCGGAGCGCCCGCTTTGAACGCCCATTGCTCGGCATAGCGGTCCCCGATGGCCTGCAGGCTGATGCTTTTCCCTGCAGCACCCTGTGCGCTGTTGCCCGCCAGCAGGCTGGCCAATTGCATAAACACACTCAGCTGGTCCTGGGCACCGGCCTGTAAGGGCGCATCGGGGGTTCCCTCGCTGAAGGAAATCCGTCCGGCGCTGCGCTGAAAGCGTGCATTGATTTCAGATTGCCCCAGGCGCTTGCTGGTGAATTTGTCCGGCTCCAGGCCGCGGTCCGTCAAGGTGCCCTGGCTGGTCCACGCCTGAAGGGTGAGGCCGAATTTGCGGATCAGCAATTGCGATTGGTAGGCCTTGCCGTCGTGTGACCAGACTAACTCGGCCGTGCCGGTGTAAGCGGATGAGATCACGCCCTCTACGTCGTAGGCCATGCGGACGGGGGCCGGCGCCTTGTAGGTAATGGCGACATCCGTGGCTGCCGTTTGTGCGGCCAGCGGCGAGCAGGTAAAGGCGAAAGCCATTGCCCATGCTGCAAGTGGTTTCATCAGACCAAGGTAGCTTCTCTGTGTCATGCTTATTTGGGGATTTGGCTGTCTGTCCACACCATGTCCAGCACATTGCCATTGGGTTCGGACAGCCGGATGTGGGCAGGCAAGTAGGCCAGTTGAGGCGCGAGCCAGATCTCGGCTTTGGTGCTGTATTCGCCGGTCGCTTCACGGGTCAGTTTGATGGCCTGCATGTTGCCGCCCGGCACGGAGACACGTTCTTCGGGGGACACCACAAACATCCAGGTTTCTGCCTGTCGGGGGCCTATGGTCTGGAACGAAAGGGTGTCACCTGCGGTCAGCCGGCTGGGTTCGCCCGCCCAGAGGCTGGCCAGTTGTATGAATACGCTCAAGTAGTCCTGTGCCCCGGGAAGCAAAGGGGCCGGCGCCGAATTGGCGCTGAAAATCACCCGACCTTCATCGCGCACAAAGTGGGATGCCACCTCTGCCCTGCGAAAGCCTTTTTCACCAAAGCGCACCGGTGCCAGGCCGGCGGCTGTCAGTGCGCCTTTGCTGGTCCATTGGCGCAAGTTGATCAAAAACTTGGTCACCACCAGACTGGCTTGGTAGTTCTCGCCGTCATGCTTCCAGGTGATGGCCGCGCCCACCACATTTTGTTGACCATCGCTCATGCCGAACACGTCGTAATTCAATACCACGGGCGGGGGGAAGGCAAACCGGGGCAATCGGTCGCTGCTGGCTACCGGTTCCGCGACCGGAGGCGCCGGTTCTGCCGGTGGTGCAAGCGTCGCGCTTTCTGTGGCAGGGTGATTAACGGGCGCAGGGTCTGCCGCCGTGCCGGATGATTGCGATTCAGGCACCAATGCCGGCTGTACCGATCCGCCCTCTGCTGTCCCGTTGGGTTGCGTGGGAACGGATTTCACCGCAGGGGCGGTGGGCTCCGGTGCCGACGGAACGGGCGGCGGTTGTGGTGCCGGACTATCCTGCGGGGCCGCAATCATGCGGGTACTTAGGGGGGCTACCGTTTCACCGGCACTATTGGACTCACCTGGCCATAACCCGAGCCGAAAACCGCCGAGCAGCCACCAATGCAAGGCGAGCACAGCCGCCAGCACCGCCACAAAGCTTCGCAAGGACAGAAGGGTCAAAGATGGGCGCAAAGGAGTCCCGGATAAAGCCGCAGCCATGTTCCATAGAACGAAAAAGGTCAGTGTACGGTAGACACTTGCAACTGTCTGGCGCCCAAACCCAGCGAAAATGCCGGCATGAAACTCGCAACCTATCAGGACGGTTCCCGTGATGGCCAGCTGGTCGTCGTCTCCCGGGATCTGAGCCAGGCGCATTACGCCACCCACGTCGCCAACCGCTTGCAGCAGGTGCCGGACGACTGGAACTACCTTTCCCCCGCGCTGCAAGACATCTACCACCAGCTCAACCAAGGTAGGGCGCGACATGCATTTCCGTTTGACCCTGCGCAATGCATGGCACCTTTGCCGCGCGCCTACCAGTGGCTGGACGGCTCGGCCTACCTCAACCATGTGGAGCTGGTGCGTCAGGCACGGGGTGCGGAAATGCCCGAGAGTGCCCAGACTGATCCCTTGATGTACCAGGGTGGCAGCGACGACCTCGCCGGGCCTCATACAGAGATCGTCTGCGCCAGCGAGTCATGGGGCGTGGACTTCGAGGCTGAGTTGGCAGTGATCACGGGCGACGTACCCATGGGCTGCGCGTCGGACCGCGCGCTGGACGCT
Source organism: Curvibacter sp. Hmag1.1 (assembly GCF_059769165.1). NCBI lineage: Bacteria > Pseudomonadati > Pseudomonadota > Betaproteobacteria > Burkholderiales > Comamonadaceae > Curvibacter > Curvibacter sp. Hmag1.1. The sequence continues at coordinate 1,487,491 of NZ_JBMBGX010000002.1, read as the reverse complement.
GTGCGCCTGCTGGCCTTGGTCAACGACGTGACCCTGCGTAATCTGGTGCCGGATGAACTGGCCAAGGGTTTCGGCTTTGTCCAGAGCAAACCTGCCACCGCGTTTGCGCCGGTGGTCGTCACCCCGGACGAGCTGGGTGATGCCTGGGCGCGTGGCCGGGTGCACCTGCCGGTGCAATGCGTCTGGAACGGTCGCAAGGTCGGCATGTGCGAGGCCGGAGGCGACATGCACTTCCACTTCGGTCAATTGATTGCCCATGCGGCCAAAACCCGTCGTTTGCGGGCAGGCACCATTGTCGGTTCCGGCACCGTCAGCAACAAAGGCGTGGCCCGCAAGAACCGCACGGAATGGCCCCATGGCTACAGCTGCATTGCGGAAAAGCGCGCGATGGAAACCCTGCAGGATGGCCAGCCCAGCACTGAGTACATGAAGTTCGGTGACACCATCCGCATCGAAGTCAAAGGCCGGGACGGAGGCAGCGTGTTCGGCGCTATCAATCAGGAAGTGGTGCCTCTGGACGTGCGGTCCCGCGGTACCGCGGCCCCATCCGTTACCGAGGCCGATCCGGCCCAGGACGTGACCCCTTAATTTGCCCTTGGCGCCCGTATCGATTGCGCGAGCAGCTCTACTTTTGATAGCAAATCATGTCTGATACCTCTTTTGAACTGCAAAGCGAGCACGCCTGCTTTGGTGGTGTGCAACGGTTTTACAAACACATGTCCGAAGAAATCGGCCTGCCCATGCGGTTCGGGGTATTCCTGCCGCCGCAAGCGTCCGTAGGCCCGGTGCCTGCGCTGGTGTACCTGGCCGGCCTGACCTGTACCGAAGAAACCTTTGCCTTCAAGGCGGGTGCCCAGCGCTTGGCTGCCGAGCTGGGGATGGCGCTCATCACCCCGGATACCAGTCCGCGTGGTGCGGGGCTGGTGGGCGAGGCGGACCATTGGGACTTCGGGGTGGGCGCCGGCTTTTTCCTTGACGCCACGCAAGCGCCTTGGAGCGGGCACTGGTGCATGGAAAGCTACTTGATCAAAGAGTTGCTCCCCCACATTGCGAGCGACCTGCCAGTGGATGCTGCGCGGCTGGGGCTGTTCGGCCACTCCATGGGCGGGCACGGCGCCTTGACGCTGGCCCAGCGGCACCCCGGTGTGTTTCAGACCCTGTCTGCCTTTGCCCCCATTTGTGCGCCTACCCAGTGCCCTTGGGGCAAAAAAGCGTTCACCGGCTATTTCGGTCAGGACGAGAGCCTGTGGGCGGCCCATGACGCAGTGGCCTTGATGGAGGCGCAAACCAGTGCGCCATTCCCCGGCGGCATTCTGGTGGACCAGGGGCTGGCGGACAAGTTTTTGGAGGAGCAGTTGCACCCGCACCTGCTGGAAGCGGCTTGCGCCAAGGCCGCGCAGCCGCTCACGTTACGGCGCCATGCGGGCTACGACCATGGCCACTACTTCATCAGTACCTTCATGGACGACCACCTGCGCCATCACGCGCGGGGTCTCGGGCTGATTAGTTAAGCGGCAGCGTCAGGTGGCAGCCGCCACCTGATGCACAAACGTCTTGATGCCGCGCAGCATCATCTCAATGGCCACAGACACCAGCACCAAGCCCATCAACCGCTCGGCAGCGACCACCAGACGGTCGCCGATGATGCGCTGAATCCGCTCTGCCGACACCAGCACGACGGCGCTGACCAGCATGGTGACGCACAGCGCGCCTATCCACTCCATGCGGCGGTCCGGTTGCTGAGATACCAGCAGCAGCACGGTCGCCAGCGCAGAGGGGCCCGCCACGGCTGGAATGGCCAGGGGAACAATCAGCGGTTCTGTCTTGATCTCTGTCTCTGCAGTTGCGGCCGGAGGGAACACCATGCGCAGGGCAATCAAAAACAGGATCACGCCGCCGCCGATCTGCAAGGACAGTTCGCTCAGGTTCATGACCCGCAAAAAGCTCTCGCCCACAAACATGAAGGTGAGGAGCAGCGTGAATGCGATCAGGATTTCCCGCAGGATCACCTTGGGCCGGCGCTCAGGCGCTACATGCTTGAGCGCGTTGGCAAAAATCGGGATGTTGCCGACCGGGTCGGTAATCAGGATCAGCAGGATGGTCGCAGAGGCGAAGGTGTAATTCATCATGGCGCGTAACGCCGGTGTTACCGGCGTGTTCGGGAGAGAGCGGCAGAGAATACCAGCCCGGTGACCTTGCGGGCATGGGCGTCAGGCGTCTTCCAGGGCGCTTTGGCAGTCAATGCAGCGCTCAGCGTCCGGGGTGGCGCGCAGCCGGGCTTCGGGGATGGTGGTGCCGCAGGCTACGCAATGGCCGTAGGTGCCGGTCTCCACGCGCTGCAGCGCGGCATCGATGCGACGCAGTTCGGCCGTTTCGTGCTCGTCCAGTGCCAGCTCCAAGTCGCGCTCGGTATTGGTCTGGGCGGGCGTATCTTCGTGCCCGCTGAAATGCGCTGCCGAGGCCAAAGCCCGGCTGGGTTCGCCACCGCGCAGTTGGTTCAGGCGGGCGCGCAAGGCATCGCGTTGCTGGAGCAGTTGCTTCTGGTAACTGTGAAGGTCGGGGTGTGTCATGGTGTTTCCTGTGGTTTGCACCTCTCATGCTCTACCTTCGGGATACAAAAGCTTTGATGCGGGTCAAGTTCCGGGCGATGACCGGGAACGCGTTCGCTGCCTCGTACATAATCGCCACCCATGGCCTCCCTCCAATCTCTGCGCGAAGCACGCTCCATCGTCCGTTGGATGCTGGTGTGGTTTGCTTTGTCCATCGGGGTAGCGGTGGCTGCCCCTGTGGTCAACCCGCAGGCATTGACGCTGATTTGCACGACCGCAGGCAACGTCAAATTCGTCGCCGAATCGGTCGGCGACAACGCAGACAGCGCACCCTCGGGCATGCAGACCCACGCTCTGGACTGCGTGATGTGCCTGCCGGCCGGTGCTCCGCCGGCGACATCGGCGGTACTGCATGCCGGCCCGGCAGCGCGTAGCCCGCAACCGGCCGCGCTGCCCGAGCGTGTCCCGGCCCGCTTCGCCAAAGCAGCTTCTGCCCGCGGCCCGCCTGCACAGCTCTGAGTGCCGCTGACAGCGCTTGGCGCTGACTGCCCGGTCACGTCAGTCTTTTCTTCCTTTCCAGATTTTGTATTTCTGCTTGGGTGCGCCCGTACGTGGCGGCCGGGCGATTGTTTCGAGGTTGTTATGAATCGTTTTGCTATGCAATTGGTAGCTGCTTGCGCACTTTCCATGGGCGCTAGCGCCGCTTTTTCTCATGTAACGCTGCAAGACCAGGCTGCCGCTGCCGGCGCTGGCTATCGGGGTGTACTGCGGGTGGGCCATGGTTGTGCCGGAGCGCCCACCACATCCATCACCGTCACCATGCCTGCGGGTTTTAACGGCGCGCAGCCCTTGGTGAAAGCTGGTTGGACTGTGAGCACCAAGGTCGGCAAGCTGGACCAACCCTATGAAACGCACGGGACCAAGTACACCGAAGGCGTGCAGGAAATCACCTGAACTGCCAAGGGCGCTGAGAACGCATTGCCTGACGCGTTTGCCGATGAATTCGTGTTCCGCGGCACCACGCCCAAAAAGCCCGGTACCCTGTGGTTCAAGGTCGTGCAAGGTTGCGACAAAGGCACTAACGCCTGGGTCGAGATCCCTGCTGCCGGCCAAGATGCCCACAGCCTGAAGTCCCCCGCAGCCCGTTTGGATGTGCTGGACGTCCAGGCCGCCGGCGCTCACGCCCACTGATTTTTACGAGGAGTTTTTATGACTTTTTCCCGTTGGACTTTGTCCGCCGCCTTGGCTGCCGGACTCTCTGTGATGGCTTCAGGCGCTTGGGCCCAAGCCGTGGATGTGCAAAACGCCTGGGCCCGCGCCACCGTGCAGGGCCAAAAGGCGACTGGTGCCTTCATGACACTCACTGCGCCTGCTGCATCCAAACTGGTGAGCGTGAGCTCGCCTGTGGCGGGGGTTGCCGAGGTGCACGAGATGAAGATGGAAGGCGATGTCATGAAAATGCGCGCCCTCGCTGCGGGTCTGGACTTGCCGGCGGGCAAGCCGGTGGAGCTCAAGCCAGGCGGGTACCACGTCATGCTGATGGACCTGAAGCTGCCCCTGCAGAAAGACACCACCATTCCGCTCACCCTGGTGTTCAAAGACGCGAAGGGCGTGGAGACCAAGAGAGAGCTCAAGGTACGGGTGTCTCAAGTGGCACCTGCTGGTGCGGCTGCAGGCGGAATGCATGGTGATCACGGTGCGAAGGGACATGGCGCTGCGCCTGCTCCCAAAGGCTCGGACTCCGAGCAGATCTCCGCAGTTATGAAGAAGCAATTTGATCGGCCGGACGCGCCCTTGAGTGTTGCGCCAGTGACTGTGCTGGGCAACTATGCAGTGGCTGGATGGATTCAGGGGGGCAAGGGCGGCCGTGCTTTGATGCAAAAGGACGCAAATGGCTGGTTCATCTCGGTCTGCGCAGGTGATGGATTGAAAGATGCCAAGGTTCTGCAAACCACCGGCATGCCCGCTGACCATGCTGCGAAGCTGGCCACTGCTGTGAAAGCGGCTGAAGCGAAGCTGAGCAAAGATCAATTGGCCTTGTTTGCCAGTTTTGAAGGCATGTTGAAGGTGGGGCCAGCAGGGGCATGGCGCTGCTGCGGGCCACGGTGAACACAAACACTGAGCATTTCGTAGTCACTTCCTCATGATTTGAGGATGCGCGCCCAAAGCCATATCCGCCACAACACCATCCACCGCCCTTGGGCGATGTGGCTGGTGCTGTGCGTGCTGGTACTGGGGGCGCTGGCACCTACGGTGTCACGAGCGTTGGCCTGGAATGCATCGGGGCCCATGCAGGAAATCTGTACCGCTGACGGCGGTGCAGTCTGGGTGAGTGCCTCACCCGACGCTATGAAGGATGGAGCTGCTAACGGGCAAGCTCCGCTCCCTTCTCTCGACCATTGCCCGTTTTGCCTGCAAGCTACGGACCGCAGCGCGGCCCCGCCGCCCCATCAGCCTTACCTCTTCTTGGAGATTGGCGGAAACCAGGCGCGCCCGGTCCGGCAGGCGTTTTTCTTCTTCACTGACATTCAGCGGGCGCCTCCGGCGCGTGGCCCGCCTGCACAGGCGTGAGCATGTGCTGCCTTTGACGGCAGCGTTCACCCGAGGGGCTGCTCGCGCCAACCGCGAACAGACCTGTGTTCCTGCTTTTTGGATGTCCTTCCTATGTCGTCTTCTACTTCGGCGCCTGCGCGCGTACCGTCATCGTCCCGTTTCTATGCCGCCGCATGGCGTTGGCATTTCTATTCGGGCCTGTTCGTGGTTCCGTTCCTCACCATCTTGGCTGTCACCGGCTTGGTAATGGTGTACTTCACCGGCTTTCAGAGCCGCCTCGGTAATCTGGTGTACGTACAGCCCCAAGCCACGGCGCAAGCGGTAACGGCTCAGGCCCAAGCCGTGTTCGCCCAGTTTCCGGACGCCAAGCTGCAGGAATACATCGCGCCCAAGTCAACAGATTTGGCGGCTTGGTTCATCGTGGCACGTGGCGGCACGACCGAGGCTGTTGCTGTGGACCCTTACGCCGCCAAGGTAATCAAGTCCACAGACAAAGAAAGCACAGGTTTCGCCTGGGCCCGGAAAATCCATGCCAGCTTGCTGCTGGGGGATGCCGGCAAGCGCGTGATGGAAGTCGCCGCCGGCTTGGGCATCGTGATGATCGTGACCGGCCTGTACCTGTTCTGGCCGCGTAACGGTGGCGGCTGGGCGCAGGCGCTGGTGCCTGAATGGCGGGCCACCGGGCGCCGGTGGTGGAAGTCTTTGCACACAAGTATCGGCTTCTGGATCAGCGTGGTGCTGTTCTCCTTTTTGCTGACCGGTATGTCCTGGACCGAAGTGTGGGGTGGCAAGTTTGTGCAGCCTTGGGGTACTTTCCCTGCGGCCAAGTGGGATGCGGTGCCCACCTCCGACCTCACACATGCCAGCCTGAACACCGCAGGCATTCGCGATGTGCCCTGGGGATTGGAGCAAACCCCGCTGCCCGCATCCGGCTCTGACGCAGGCGTTCTGGGCGTAGCCGCCGGGGAGCCGGTAAACCTCGACGGCGTGGCGGCTTTGGCAAACCGCTTGGGCTTTGTCGGGCAGTTCCACATCAATGTGCCGCAAGACGAGAAGGGCGTGTACACCGTCTCTGCCGACACCATGAGCGGCGATTTGACCAATCCCTTCAACGACCGCACCGTGCATGTGGACCGCTATACCGGACGGGTGCTGGCCGATGTGGCGTTTGCGGACTATTCGGTGCTTGCCAAAGGCATGGCCATCGGCATTGCACTGCACCAAGGCGATATCGGCGTGTGGAGCGCATGGGCCAACATCCTGGCCTGCCTGGCGATTGTCTTACTATGCGTGAGCGGCATCGTGATGTGGTGGATTCGCCGTCCCACGGGCAGCGGTCGCTTGGCGGCACCCGCAGTCCCTGCGCAGGCGCCTTTGTGGAAAACCGGCGCGCTGGTAATGGTGATCACCGGGCTGGCGTTCCCACTGGCCGGTGGCGTGTTGCTGGCGGTGGTGGTACTGGACTGGCTGCTGATATCCCGGGTGCCGGCACTCAAGAACGTCTTGTCTTGAAGGTGGTGCCCCGTGAATACTCAATCAAACATGTCAGGCGATGAACGGGCTGCGCTGAATCTTGGCGTCGGTTTTGCCATGTCGGTGAGTCAGATACAAAGCATCTGGCGCTTGGAGAGCGGTGCCATGCGGGTGGGGAATCTGCGTGAGGACGGCGAGGTAGAGCTCGTCAGTATCGCGCTCCCGGGTGACCTTGTGGGCGTGGAATACTGGGCCGGTGAGCAGGTCGCACTGCACGCCAGTGCCGTATTGCCTACACGCTTGGTGGCGGTGGACATGAGCAGCATGCCTATGGAGGCAGTTCTGCGTGAAGCACTGCTCACGGCGCGTCGGCGCTGCTTGGAAATTGTGTCGGTGCGCTCTGGTCCGGTGGCCGAGCGGGTTCGTTCCCTGTTGCTTTTGTTGGCAGACGCCATGGGCGCTCTGCCTGGCAAGGCGCTGCCCAGCATCAAGGAAACCGCAGAGTTGGTGGGCTCCACGCCGGAGACTGTGTCACGCGTCCTTAGCCACCTGAAGCAGCTCCAACTGCTGGTTGACCGGCGTCGTGGCAAAGGCGCATTGGATATCGATTTGCTGAGAGATGCCCGATTCGCAGAGGGCATGACTTCCAGTGGCGTTCGCCTGCAACCGAATGCCTTTCAAACTATGTAAAAGAGAAATGAATATGTTGATGAAAAATGTCTGGAAGCTGGTGATGCGACTCTCGGTCGTGTGGCTGGCTTGGTGTGCGATGGGGATTGCGTCTGCCGCAACCATTGAAGTGACAGATGCGCTGGGGCGTAAGGTCAAAGTGCACTCGCCGGTTCAACGTGTGGCGCTGAACTTTAACTTTGAAGAGTTCACCGCAGTCGCCGGCAAAGAGGGCTGGACGAAGGTGGTTGGGATATCGCGTGCACCTTGGGAAGGTTGGCGTCCGGTCATCTTCAAGCGCTACGCTGAGGTCATCCCCAATCTGCAAACTATGCCGGACATCGGTCATTCCGACGATGGTACCTTCAGTGCTGAAAAAATCATCGCCCTGAAGCCGGATGTTTTGTTCATTGCCGAGTGGACCTACAAGGCACTGGAAACAGCGCGTGGCCAGATTGAGGCTGCTGGTATTCCGATTGTGGTAATTGACTACAACGCCCAACTGCTGGACCGGCATCTCGCATCTACTCGTGCCATTGGCAAGGTCATGGGCACGGATGTCCGTGCCGAAGAGTTGGCCAAGCTGTATGAGCGCGAGTACACCAATATCCTGGCGCGTATTCCCAAAAACGCACCCCGAAAGAAGATCTACGTGGAACTGGGCCAGGCGGGCGCTGAAACCGTGGGTAATAGCTACAGCGGCACGATGTGGGGCAAGATCATCACCACCCTGGGTGCTGAGAATCTGGCCGATGGCAAATTGCCCGGTCCTTGGGGGCCGTTGAATCAGGAAGCGGTGATTGCGGCAGACCCCGATCTGATTTTCTTTGCCGGTTCTTCTTGGGTAAACAGGCCTAAAGCAGTACGCACCGGCTATGAGGCCACCACTGACATCACACGCAAAAGCCTCGAAGCCTACGCCCAGCGTTCTGGCTACAGCAGCTTGAAAGCGGTGAAGAGTGGTGAGGTCCACGCCATCGAGCACGGCCTGTGTCGCACCCTGTTTGATTTTGTGGCTATGCAGTACATGGCCAAACGCCTATACCCCGAGGCATTCAAGGATGTGGACCCTGACGCATCGTTTCGCAGCTATCACGAGAAATATTTGCCTGTGAAGTACGCCGGCGTATGGATGCTACCTCTCAAGCCCTGATGTTTTCGGGTAACGATGCGGTTGGCACGGCCTACCGGACTGCAGCCAGTCGTCGTTGGTGGGCGCTTGTTTGTGCAATGCTGTTGATGGTGGTCGGTGTTCTCTTGGACACTGCCACCGGCCCGGCCATGCTGCCGGTGAGCCTGGTGGCTCAGGCAGTTTTGGGCGCGCCGGTTGACGGCTCGGTGCAGGCCATTGTGTGGTCCATACGCTTACCGGTGGCTTTGACAGCTTTGGTCGTCGGGGCCTCTCTTGGTTTGTCAGGCGCGATCATGCAAACCATTCTGAACAATCCTTTAGCCTCCAGCTACACGCTGGGTATTTCTGCCGGAGCAGGTTTTGGTGCAGCATTGGTGATTGTGTTGGGTGCATCGCTACCTGTGCCTGAAGCGTACGCCATTCCACTGAACGCCATGCTCTTTGCCGGGCTCGCTTGTAGTGGGGTGTACCTGATCGGCGGGGCTCGTCGGGCGAGTGCCGAAGGTTTGGTGTTGGCCGGCATTGCTTTGCTGTTTTTGTTTCAGGCCATGACCTCGCTCTTGCAAATGGTGGCCTCGCCCGAGTCTTTGCAGCAGATTGTGTTCTGGCTGTTTGGCAGTTTGCAGAAGGCGGGTTGGACCAAGCTATGGATCATGCTCGCCGTGCTGTTAGCCTGTATTCCTTGGCTCATTGCTGACGTTTGGCGGCTGACCGCGCTCAAGTTGGGCGATGCACGGGCGAGTGCCTTGGGGGTGAATGTGCGGGCGCTGCGCTTGCGATCATTTGTGTTGATTTCTGCACTGACTGGCGTAGCGGTCGCATTCGTGGGCACTATAGGATTTGTTGGCCTGGTCGCACCGCATGTGGCACGCATGTTGGCTGGCGAGGACCAGCGCGGCTTTCTGCCTCTTTCGGCACTCTGTGGGGCGGTGTTGTTGTCATTGGCATCGGTGGCTAGCAAGACCATTTCCCCCGGCGCCATTTTCCCCATCGGCATCGTGACGTCACTGATTGGTGTTCCTTTCTTTATTGGGTTGGTGCTGCGCACCAGGCGGGTGTACTGGTGAGCTTGACTCTTGAGAATGTGGGCGTGCAATACGGGCGCATACAGGTCGTGAAAAACATCACACTGCAGGCGCAACGCGGCCGTGTACTGGCGCTTGTGGGGCCCAACGGAAGCGGGAAGACCAGTCTCATCAAGGCGGTCGCAGGTCTGATTCCTTACTCTGGCCGGATTGCATTTGCCGGTGAACCGGGTCGTCCAAGAGCACTGGGATACATGCCGCAAGACCAGCAAGGCCCGCTGGCGTTGTCCGTGGTGGAGGTTGTTCTGCTGGGGCGTTTAGAACGTTTGCATATGCGCGTCAGGGAGGAGGACCTGAATGCTGTCCGTGGTGTATTGCAGCGCTTGGGCATTGAACACTTGGCGGGTCGCGATGTCGGCGAGCTGAGTGGCGGTCAGCGGCAGTTGGTGTACCTGGCGCAGGCGTTGGTTTCAGAGCCGGAAGTATTGCTTTTGGATGAGCCCATCAGCGCTTTGGACATCAACCACCAATTAGAAGTTTTGGATTTGGTTGCCGCCATGACCCGGGAGCTGCATCTTTGTACGGTCATGGTGCTACACGACTTACAGGCTACCTCGCGCTACGCAGACGATGTCGCCCTGATGTGTGATGGAGCAATACTTGCAAACGGCTCCCCGGATGATGTGCTGACTCCAGAATCCATGCGCCGCGTATTTGATGTTGAGATGGAAATACTTACTACATCTGCCGGACGCCGGGTGTTGTTCCCTCTTGCGTTGGCCTGAAACCAGTGTTTTTCTGCTCCTCAGCCGCCGCAGCTTGGAGTAAGCTGTGCACAAGGCCCTTTGTGCAAGCCTCTAGGAGCATTCATGAGCGATTCAGACACCTCCGGTTTCGGCAAATTCGTTCCCGGGTTTGACTTTCTGCAGAACCTGGCCAAGGGCGCCAGCACCAGCATCCCCCAGATGCCTAACTTGGGCAACTGGGTCGCGCCCACCTTGAATGTGGAAGAGCTGGACAAGCGGATTGAAGAGCTCAAAAACGTGCACTTCTGGCTGGAGCAAAACTCCCGCGCGCTGGGTGCCACCATCCAGGCGTTGGAGGTCCAGAAAATGACGCTGGCCACCCTGAAGGGCATGAATTTCAACATCGGTGACATGGCCAACGCGCTCAAGCTCAAAGCCGCTGATTCGGTCTACAGCGGCGTGCAAAAAGCCACCGAAAAAGCCGCGGCGACTGCCAAGACCATCAGTGATGTTGCCACCGGCAAGTCAGACGACAAGGCTGCCAAAACCACGGCGCCCCCCTCGCTGGTGGATCCGTTGCAGCTCTGGGGTTCACTGACGCAGCAGTTCCAGAACATTGCTGCCAGCGCCTTGAAGGAAGCTACCAGCAAGACCGCCGCCGACATCACCAAAAACATGGCCACCGGTCTGGCCAAAGACGCCATCAAGACGGCCAAGGCTGCGACCAAAAAGGCAGTGGCCAAGCGGGCGGCGCCCCGCAAAGCGCCTGCCAAGAAATCAACCGGCCGTTAGCGCCCAACCCCTTTCCGGACGGCATTGCCGCCACCGCTCATGCGAATGTTTCCTTATGCCCATGCTACGCATCCGCAGTGGCAGATGGCTGCTGCTTTGGTGCTCGCGCAGCTGCGGGCTCAAATGGCCTTGGCTGACTATGCGGCCAACCCGACCTTGGCATTGCTGTATGTCACGGACCATTACGCCGCGCACGCCAAAGACATCCTGGAGCACCTGAGTGGCGAGCTGCCCTTGGTTACCGATTGGTCCGGCACCGTGGGGGTGGGAATTGCGAGCAACAACGTGGAGTATTTCGACGAGCCCGCCATGGCCGTGATGCTGATGGATGTGCCGTCTGACCAGTACCGGGTGTTTTCGGGGGTAGCGCCTTTGGGCCTGGGCTTTGAGGCCCATACAGCATTGGTGCATGCCGATGGCAGCACGATTGAGTTGGCAGAGCTGGTCCGCGAGATGGCCGGACGCACCAGTGCAGGCTACCTGTTCGGGGGGCTCACCAGCAGCCGCGGTGACAGCGTGCAATTCGCCGTAGCGGCTGATGGCAACCTGAGCGGGCATGGGTCCGCTAGCGGCGTGTTTTCAGGTGGCTTGAGCGGGGTTGCTTTCTCGGAAGAGGTGGCTTTGGTGTCGCGTGTCACACAAGGCTGCAGCCCGGTATCGAAGGCGCGCACGGTGACCGATGCTGACCACAACGTGGTGGTAACACTGGACGGAGAGCCTGCGCTGGACGTCATGCTGGGCGACCTCAAGATTTCGCTCGACCAGCCCCAAGAGGCTCTGGAGGTGGTTCGGGCCACCTTGGTGGCCTTGGCGGAGCCCGCGCAGGACACAACAGCCCCGGGCATGGTGCGCAACACCGGGAATCTGGGCAGCGAGGTGACGGTGCGCCACATCATCGGGCTGGACCCGGGGCGCCGCGGTATTGCCGTGGCCGAGGTAGTGGAGCCCGGTGCCCAGTTGGCCTTTTGCAAGCGCAACCGGGAGGCTGCCAGAGCCGATCTGGTGCGCATTTGTGCCGAAATCCGCGAAGAACTGGAGCCCCAGGAGCTGAGCCTTGAATTGGCGGTCGCCCTGCAGCCCGATGAGGCTCAGGCTGCCCCGCACCCCGCTCGGCGCATTGCCGGCGCGGTGTATGTGAGCTGCTCGGGCCGTGGTGGCCCTCACTTTGGCAGCGCAAGTGCCGAAATGCAGATAGTGCGCCGTGCTTTGGGCGATGTGCCGCTGGTCGGGTTTTTTGCCGCCGGGGAGATTGCGGCAGACCACGTCTATGGGTATACGGGTGTTTTAACTGTTTTTACTGAATAACATAAAAAATCATTATTCGGTTTATATTAGGCCTTTGGGGCTGGCCCGACTTGGAGACACACATGGGTAACTTGAAAATCAGCACTCGCCTGTACGCAGGCTTCACCTTACTGATTGCCGTCATGGTGGCGATCGTGTCAGTCGCGTTCATAGAAATGAACTCTTTGAGAGCGGCAGCCAACGAAATTGCAACCAACGCGCTGCCCAGCGTGCAGGAAACGAACAAGCTCAATACCCAGATCTCGGATTTCCGTATCTATGAAATGCAACATGCACTCTCTATCGAAGAAAGTGCGAAACAGGATTTGGAAAAGCGGTTGGACGCTACCCAGGAAGCGATCAAGGAAACCAAAGCGCGTTATGAGCCCTTGATCAGCAGTCCTGAGGAGCGCGCGGGATATGAGGAGTTCAACAAATACCGCAAGCTCTACCTCGACCTGCACAAGGACATCAAGGACTATTCACGTCGCAACGACGCAGCAGGCGCTGCGATGCTTCTGGAAGCCGAATCCAAGACCATGTTCGAGCGTTCCGGCGCGTCTCTGGACAAGCTGATTGAAATGAATCGCAAGGGGGCGGACAACTCAGCCGCGGCGGCGGAGCGCACTTATCAATTTGCCCGCAATGTGTTGCTGGGCTCACTGGTGGTGGCTGTGCTGTTCGCTGTGTTTGCTGCGACCTACATCACCCGCTCCATCACCAGACCTTTGGATGAAGCATTGACGGTCGCTACGAGTGTGGCAGCAGGTGATTTGACAGGCCGCATTGAAAGCCAGAGCAACGATGAGGTGGGCAAGCTCTTGCAGGCCATGCGGGGCATGCAGGAGGGCTTGGTCCGGGTCGTGTCTCAAGTGCGAAACGGGTCCGACAGTGTGTCCAACGCCAGCGCGGAAATTGCCCAGGGCAACAATGACCTGAGTGCCCGCACCGAACAGCAGGCCAGCGCCTTGGAAGAAACCGCGGCCAGCATGGAAGAGCTGAACTCCGCCGTGAAGCAAAACGCGGACAACGCCCGCCAAGCCAACCAATTGGCCATGAATGCCTCAACGGTCGCGGTGCAGGGCGGCGAGGTGGTGGGCGAAGTGGTGAACACCATGAAGGGTATCAATGACGCCAGCCGCAAGATCAGCGACATCATTAGCGTGATCGATGGCATCGCCTTCCAGACCAATATTCTGGCCCTGAATGCAGCAGTGGAAGCCGCACGTGCCGGGGAGCAGGGGCGTGGCTTTGCGGTAGTTGCTAGTGAAGTGCGTTCGTTGGCCGGCCGCAGTGCTGAGGCCGCGAAAGAAATCAAGAGCCTCATCAACGCCAGCGTGGAGCGCGTGGAGCAGGGCACCGCTCTTGTCGACAAGGCGGGTGAAACCATGACCGAGGTGGTCAGCAGCATCCGCCGCGTGACGGACATCATGGGCGAGATCAGTGCGGCCAGCAACGAGCAAAGTGCCGGTGTGGCGCAGGTGGGTGAGGCGGTCGCCTCCATGGACCAGACCACCCAGCAAAACGCTGCTCTGGTGGAAGAAATGGCCGCCGCAGCCAGCAGCCTGAAGAGCCAGGCCCAAGACCTGGTGCAAGTGGTGTCGGTCTTCAAACTCACGGCCGGTCAGGAGCCCAGCAAGGCGGCTGCACCCGTGCTGACAGCGTCGGTGCCCAAAGCCATCAGCAAGCCTGCGGCCGCCCCGGCTGCAAAGCCTGCCGCTTCATTGCCTCCCGCCAGCAAAGCGCCGGCTCCGTCCCCTGCCTCCAAGGTGGCCTCGCTTCCCAAGCCGGCACCGCGGGTAACGCCAGCAGGCGGGGACGATGACTGGGAAACCTTTTGACGCCAGACCCGGTTCAGTTCTTGTGGGTTTGGTCGAAATTACGTAAATTGATACCGTTTTTCATACAAATGCGCGTTGGAAGCGTTAGCCACCGAGGAAACACATGAACCTGAACCGTCTGGGCATTCGCGCACGCATCACCTTGGGCCTGGCCATCATTCTGGCGCTGGCCATTCTGAGCGCGGCCAACTCGCTCTACCGCAATGTGTCGGTGAAGTTTGAGTCGGGCGAAGTAGCCACCTCCTGGATTCCGGCCATTGAGAACCTCGGAAACATGAAGGGCTACGTGGCTGACCACTATTTGTTGGTCAGCGACCGGGTGGGTGGGCGTGATCTGGAAGACGCAGCTGCATTCAAAAAGCGCTTGAAAGAGAACGGCGAAGCTTTGACCAAGGCCACCGAGGTGTATGCCGCAACTTTGCTTACGTACGAGGCTGGAGACCCGCAGGCGGATGCGGAAAAAGCGCTTTTTGCGGACTACCAAGCCAAGCGCGATGCGTATTTCAAAGTGGTTAGCGTGGGGCTGGATGCGGTGGAGGGTGCTGGCGGCGCCGAAGAAATGCTGACTTTGGCGCGCAAAGACTTTGCTGAAAAAGCACCAGCGGCATTCCATCAGGCCTACACGGCGATGGAGAAAATCCTCAAGTTCAATCTGGACGGAACTGCCAACGCGGCCCTCAAGGTGAAAGACACCGTGGCATCGGCAGAGCGCGCGATGTTGGGCGCCCTGTTGGTTATTGTGGTGGTGGGCTTGGCGCTGATTTGGATTATTCCCACCAGCGTGATCCAGCCCGTGCGTCAGGCCATGGAACTGGCCGGCCGCATTGCCGATGGCGACTTGAGCGGCCAGGTGTTGGCCAAAGGTTCGGACGAGCTGGGGCGGTTGTTGAGCAGTCTGGAGCAAATGCAGTCCAAGCTGGCTCATGTGGTGTCCCGCGTTCGGGAAGGCTCCGAATCCGTAGCCACCGCCAGCGCCGAAATCGCCCAAGGCAACAACGACCTCTCCGCCCGCACCGAACAACAAGCCAGCGCTCTCGAAGAAACCGCTGCAAGCATGGAAGAACTCGGCTCCACCGTCAAACAAAACGCCGACTCCGCCCGTCAGGCCAATCAGCTGGCCATGAATGCCTCCACCGTGGCTATTCAAGGTGGAGAAGTCGTCGGCCAGGTCGTAGAGACCATGAAAGGCATCAACGAATCCAGCCGCAAGATCGCAGACATCATCAGCGTCATTGACGGCATTGCCTTCCAGACCAACATCCTTGCTTTGAATGCAGCGGTAGAAGCAGCACGTGCTGGAGAACAAGGCCGGGGCTTTGCAGTCGTCGCTTCTGAAGTCCGCTCATTGGCAGGACGCTCTGCCGAAGCCGCCAAAGAAATCAAAACCCTGATCAACGCCAGCGTAGAGCGGGTAGAGCAGGGCAGCAGCCTGGTAGATAAAGCCGGTGAAACCATGACCGAAGTGGTGAGCAGCATCCGCCGGGTGACGGACATCATGGGAGAAATCAGCGCAGCCAGCTCAGAACAGAGTGCCGGTGTCTCTCAAGTTGGAGAAGCGGTGACCCAGATGGACCAGGCTACGCAACAGAACGCCGCCTTGGTGGAAGAGATGGCAGCTGCTGCCAGCAGCCTGAAGAGTCAGGCCAATGACTTGGTGCAGGTGGTGGCAACCTTCAAGCTGTGAGCAGAATCAGCTCTAATCGGGGTCTGGCGCCCGTGCAGTATGCGCGAATAGCTATGAAATAAATAGCAAAAAAACGGGGCCTGATGGCCCCGTTTTCTTTTCTGCAAGCGTTCGGGCGCTACTTACACCCCGCGTGCCCGGTCTGCGTGGAACTGCTGCACGAATGCGCCAAAGCGGCCTGCGTCCAGCGCATCGCGCACTTCTTGCATCAGGTTCAGGTAGTAGTGCAGGTTGTGTACGCTGGCCAGCATGGGGCCCAGCATTTCGCCGCAGCGGTCCAGGTGGTGCAGGTAGGCACGGCTGAAGCCATCGCGTCCGCCGTTGGCCCAGCTCACACCACTCGAGCCCGCGCAGGCGTAGCAGGTGCAAGTCACGTCCAGGGGCTGCTCGTCGCTCTTGTGGCGGGCGTTGCGGATTTTCAGGTCGCCATAGCGGCTGAACAGGGTGCCGTTGCGCGCGTTGCGAGTGGGCATCACGCAGTCAAACATGTCGATGCCGTTTTGCACGCCGGCAATCAGGTCTTCCGGCGTGCCCACGCCCATCAGGTAGTGGGGCTTGTGCTTGGGCAACTTGGGACCGATGTGCTTCAGGACGCGCATCATGTCTTCCTTGGGTTCGCCCACCGACAAGCCACCCACGGCGATGCCGGGGAAGTCCAGTGCTTCAAGACCTGCCAGCGATTCGTCACGCAGGTGCTCAAACATGCCACCCTGCACGATGCCGAAGAGCGCGTTGGGGTTGTTCAGGCGGGCGAACTCGTCCTGGCAACGCTTGGCCCAGCGAAGGCTGAGTTCCATGGAGCTGCGGGCTTCGCGTTCGGTGGTGATCTGGCCTTTGGTTTTGGGCTCCACCGACAAATAGGGCGTGCACTCGTCGAACTGCATCACGATGTCGGAGTTCAGCGTGGTCTGGATCTGCATGCTGATCTCGGGCGTCAGGAACAGCTTGTCGCCGTTCACAGGAGAAGCGAACTTCACGCCTTCTTCGGAAATCTTGCGCATTTCGCCCAGGCTCCAGACTTGGAAGCCGCCGGAGTCGGTGAGGATGGGCTTGTCCCATTTCTCGAACTGGTGCAGGCCGCCGAACTTTTGCACCACGTCCAGGCCGGGGCGCATCCACAGGTGGAAGGTGTTGCCCAGAATGATCTGGGCATTCATGTCGTGCAGGCTGCGCGGCATCACGCCCTTGACGGTGCCATAGGTGCCCACGGGCATGAAGATGGGGGTTTCGACCACGCCGTGGTTCAGCGTGAGGCGCCCGCGTCGGGCGTGGCTGCCCAGGTAGCTGCCATCGGCACTGGCGGGGTCGTTGTTCAGGAGGTCAAATTTCAGCATGGGGGTACCCGTGTCAGTGATCAGTGGAGTTCAAGTGCGGCGAGTCAGCAGCATGGAGTCGCCATAGCTGAAGAAGCGGTAGCCGCGGGCGATGGCGTCGCGGTACAGGCCCATCACGTGGCCGTAACCCGTGAAGGCGCTCACCAGCATCATGAGGCTGCTCTTGGGCAGGTGGAAGTTGGTGACCAGCACATCGACCAACTTGAAGTCAAAACCGGGCGTGATGAAGATGTTGGTGTCGCCACTGGCAATGCCGGTTTTGGCCCAGCTCTCCAGGGTGCGCACACTGGTGGTGCCCACCGCGACGATGCGCCCGCCCCGTGCCTTGCAAGCAGCAATGGCTTCTTGAGTCTCCAGCGGCACGTTGTACCACTCGCTGTGCATCTGGTGCTCGGCGATGTTCTCGGTCTTGACCGGCTGAAAAGTGCCTGCGCCCACGTGCAGCGTTACGTGTGCGCGCTGTACGCCGATGGCATCGAGCTGCGCGAACACAGCTTCGTCAAAATGCAAGGCGGCTGTGGGCGCGGCCACAGCACCAGGGTTCTTGGCAAACACGGTCTGGTAGCGCTGCACATCCTCCGGTGAGTCGCTGTGGGTGATGTAGGGCGGCAGGGGCACATGGCCGTGGCGCTCCATCAGGGTGTAGGGGTCGTCGCCGCGGTCGTTGCTGAGCACAAAGCGGTAAATCGGCCCATCCACATTCGGCCAGCGGCCCAACAGGGTGGCGCAGAGGCCGTCTTCGTGGCCGGGGGCACAGGTCATCTTGATGGTGGCGCCTACCTCGGGCTTTTTGCTGACCCGCATGTGGGCTGCCACCTGGTTGCCGCCCAGCACGCGCTCAATCAGCAGTTCCACCTTGCCGCCGGTGGTTTTTTCGCCGAAGAGGCGGGCGTTGATGACCTTGGTGTCGTTGAACACCAGCAAGTCACCTGCACGCAGCAGGCCGGGAAGGTCTTTGAAGATGCGGTCTACGGACACTTCGCCCGTGCCGTCCAGCAATCGGGACGCACTGCGTTCTGCGGCGGGGTGTTGGGCAATCAGGGCTTCGGGAAGCTCAAAATCGAAATCGCTGAGGGTGAAGACGCGTTGCGCGTCAGGGGAAGGCAAAGACATGGTGCTTGAGGGCCGGACAGGCCCGTTCCAAGGTTGAAAGGCCGCTATTTTCCCATAGCGGTGCTTTTGCAGAATGCCAAGCGATTCAAACCATCAGCTGTTGATAGCGGGCCAAAGCGTCAGAGGTGAGCTGCACATAGGCGTTGGTGTTGTTGGCAATGTGCGCTTGCATCCAACGCGCGCCTGCCTGCGGTTCGCTCACCCAGATTTTGTCCTTGCCAAAGCCCGCGCGGAGGCTGGCCAGGGGGGTGCGGATCGATACGACGTCGGAAGGGCCCCACAGATACGCCGGCGATGCCTCTCCGGTCCAGGGGTATCCGTTGGCTTCGGCATAGACGTGGTTATGTTCAAAAGTGAAGTCCACCAGCTCCACCGGAGCCGCGTCATCCGACTCGATCCAGCAGTGGTAGGCACCGCCCAGCGGGTGGCTGAATGCCTGCTCATCGGCCATCACAATAATCTGGTCATTGCCCGCATCTATAGCCGCCAAGCCCGCAACCGGGCGGTAGTTGCGGTCAAGCGCGATGCTTGCGACATTCGAGCCCACCACTGCAAACGCGTGGCACAGGGAGTGGAAATTGTGGGGAAACCAGTGGCACAGGCAATTGCGGACACTCAGGGCAATCGCAGACCGCATGCGCAGCGTGAGCGGCGAGGTTTCTGACGGGCACGCTTCGAGTTCGGAGTAAGCCATTTCCATGCCTTGATATCGGCAGGAAATGGCAAACCTGAAGCCATTGCGTTCTGCGGCTTCTTCCGGACTATTCCACCTTGGCGCCCGATGCCTGAACGATGCCTTTCCACTTGGCGTAGTCTGCTTTCAGCAGGTTGCCGAATTGCTCTGGCTTCATGGCCTGAGGCTCCGCCCCTTGGGCGTGGATGGCTTCTTTGAATTCAGGCTTGGCCAGCAGCTCGTTGACCTTGCTGTTCATCAGCGTGACCACATTGGCAGGTGTGCCGGCGGGCATGAAGAGGCCGTACCAGGTGCTCACATCAAAGTCCTTGTAGCCGGACTCGGCTACGGTGGGCACATCAGGCAGCGAGGTGCTGCGGGCCGCAGACGTCACCGCCAAGGCACGCAATTTGCCCGCTTTGATCTGGGCAATCGCGGAAGGCACAGAGGACACCAACAAATCCACATTACCGGCCAGTGCATCCATCAGTGCGGGGTTGGATCCTTTGTAGGGGATGTGGCGGATGTCGACCTTGGCGGCCTTTTCGAACAGGTTGCCCGCGAGGTGAATGGTGGTGCCGTTGCCGGGCGAGCCGTAGGTGATGGTGTCGGGTGCTGCTTTGGCGGCTGCAACCACATCGGCCAGTGTCTTGAACCTGGAGTTGGCGGCGGTGGCGATCACCACCGGGGTGTAGGCCACGTGGGCCACGGGTACCAGGTCTTTGGTCGGATCCCAGGGCAGGTTGCCGTACAGCCAAGGGGCCACGACCAGGTTGTCTTTCTGGCCCATGACCATGTCATACCCTGTGGGTGCCGCCTTGATGGCTTCGGCAATGCCGATAGTGCCGCCGGCACCAGCCTTGTTGTCGGGCACTACGGTCCATTGGAAGTTTTCGGTCAGCTTGCTTGCGACCAGGCGGGAGAGGATGTCGGTGCCGCCTCCGGGCGGGAAGGGGATGACCAGCCGGATAGGCTTGGACGGGTAGGCGGCTGTTTGGGCGTAGCTGGGGGCGCTGACAGCGCCGCCTAGCAGGGTGGCCACGACGGCCAGCGGTGCAATCCATTTTTTCATGGGGTCTCCTTAGGGGTGGGCCCGCGCGTGCAGGCAAACACCCCAGTGTAGTGCGGCACAATGCGCCCATGTCTGACGCCAAGCCCAAAACCGAGTCGCAAAAAGCCCTCGAAAAGCTGGGCCTGCGCCGGGACATCGACCTGGCTTTGCACTTGCCGCTGCGCTACGAGGATGAAACCCGCATCGTCAAACTCATTGACGTGCGCGACAGCACCCCCGTCCAGATTGAAGCCACGGTCACCCACCAGGAAGTGAGCTACCGGCCGCGCCGGCAACTCATCGTGACCGTGGATGACGGCACCGACACCTGCACCCTGCGTTTCTTCAGTTTCTATGGCTCGCAGCAAAAGGCGCTCGCGGTGGGCAACAAGGTGCGGGTGCGTGGTGAAGTCAAAGGCGGTTTTCTGGGGCGCACCATGCTGCACCCCACATTCAAAGCCGCCGGGGGGGATCTGCCGACCGCACTCACACCGGTGTACCCCACGGTGGCGGGCCTGCCCCAGGCCTACCTGCGCAAGGCGGTGCTCTCCGGACTGGCGCGCGCAGATTTGAGCGACACCTTTGCCCCCGGTGATTTGGAGTGGTTGCAGCATCGTCAGCACCAAAACGGCCAGCAGGCCTTGTGGACACTGCGCGACGCGCTACAGTTTTTGCACCACCCCACGCCGGATGTGTCGCTCGACACCTTGATGGATCACAGTCACCCCGCTTGGCAACGCCTCAAGGCTGAGGAGCTGTTGGCCCAACAAATCAGTCAATTGCAAAGCCGGCGTGAACGCGCCAGCCTCAAGGCTCCGCAGCTCCAGGCTGTGGAAGGCGGCACTTTGCATGCACGGCTGCTGGCAGCGCTGCCTTTTGGCCTGACGAATGCGCAGCAACGCGTGGGTGAAGAGATTGCCAAGGACATGGCGCGCCGCATCCCCATGCACCGTTTGCTGCAGGGCGATGTGGGTGCCGGCAAGACCGTGGTGGCAGCGTTGTCTGCCGCTATTTGCATGGATGCCGGCTGGCAGTGCGCGCTGATGGCGCCCACCGAAATCTTGGCCGAGCAGCACTTTCGCAAGCTGCTGGGCTGGCTGGAGCCCTTGGGCATCACCACCGCCTGGCTTACCGGTACCCAAAAGGCCAAGGAGCGGCGGGCCATGCTGGCCCTGATCGAGAGTGGAGAAGCGCAGCTGGTGGTGGGCACTCACGCCATCATCCAGGACAAGGTGAAGTTCAAGAACCTGGCCCTGGCCATCATCGATGAGCAGCACCGCTTCGGCGTGGCGCAACGCCTGGCCCTGCGCAACAAATTGCACCACGAGGATATGGAGCCCCATCTACTCATGATGACGGCCACCCCGATTCCAAGAACATTGGCGATGAGCTACTACGCGGACCTCGACGTATCCACCCTGGACGAGCTGCCTCCCGGGCGCACACCCATCGTCACCAAAGTGGTCAACGACGCGCGGCGTGACGAGGTGATTGAGCGCATCCGCGCCCAGATCAGCCAAGGCCGGCAGGTCTATTGGGTCTGCCCGCTGATTGAAGAGAGTGAAGCTTTGGACCTGAGCAATGCCACCCAGACCCACGCGGACTTGGCAGAAGCTTTGCAGGGCGCTACCCGTTCAGATGGTCAGCCGGTGCTGATCGGGCTGCTGCACTCGCGCATGCATGTGGATGACAAAAAGGCCGTCATGGGCGCCTTCACCGCGGGGCTGATGTCAGTGCTGGTAAGCACGACGGTCATTGAAGTGGGTGTGGATGTGCCCAATGCCTCGCTGATGGTGATTGAACATGCCGAGCGTTTCGGCCTCAGCCAGCTGCACCAGTTGCGCGGGCGGGTAGGGCGGGGCGCTGCGGCATCGGCTTGTGTGCTGCTGTATTCCACCGGCGACGCCCCACGATTGGGCGAAGCGGCTCGGGAGCGGCTGAAGGCCATGGCCGAGACCAATGACGGGTTTGAGATTGCCCGGCGTGACTTGGAGATCCGCGGTCCCGGTGAATTTTTGGGCGCCCGGCAGAGCGGCGAGGCCATGCTGCGCTTTGCGGACCTGGCTACCGACACCGAGCTGCTGGACTGGGCCAAAGCCGAAGCGCCCATGCTGCTCGATACCTACCCGCACTTGGCGGCCAAGCATGTGGCCCGCTGGTTGGGGGGGAAAGCAGAATTTCTCAAGGCCTGAATGAAATCTGGCCTTGGCGCATGGTGTGCGTGCGCGAGTAGCTATGAAATTTGTAGCATATATGCGCAGAACAGCGTATTGACACGGTGCATCCAACCATGGAACCATGCGGGTCTGGCCATGAAGGGAAAGCGGGAGGCATGAGCTACTGGACTACATGGCGCCCTGCATGGGTGCTGCTGATGTGCTGGGCGTTGCATTCGGGCGCCATGGCGGCAGCGTGCAGCAAGTCCGTGCGTTGGTATGACGATGGCGCCTATTCGTTCCGGGGTACCGACGGGCAACCGACCGGACTCTATGTGGAGCTGGTGCGTGAGGCCTTGCGCCGCATGGATTGTTCAGCGCAGTGGCAGGAAATGCCCTGGGCACGCGGCCTGGTGGAGCTGGAGGCAGGCAAGTTGGACATCCTGCCCGGCGCCCGCAAAACCCCGGAGCGCGAGAAGTTTGCGTATTTCTCCAGACCGGTCAATCGCTCGCCGAATGTGCTGTTCATGAGCAAGGCGGCGGGTCAGCGCTTTGCCTTCACCCGCCTGGCGGACATGGTGGGTACGGACTTCAAGCTGGGCGTCCAGCTTGGCGTGGCGTATGGCGCCGAATACGATGAACTCATCAAGAACCCGGAGTTCATGGCCCGCACGCAGCCCCTGACCTCCCGCCGCAGTGCCTGGGGCCTGCTGCAAATGGGGCGTCTGGACGGACTGATTTCTGACGAGGTCAGTGCCTGGGTGGAGTTGCAGAGCTTGGGGCTGAGCAATGCCGTGGTCCGGACGCGCGTGGTGACTTCGGATGACCCCGGACTGCTCGCCTTAAGCCGCCTGAGCAACACGCCGGATTTCGTGGCGGCGCTGGACCGTGCGCTACTGGCCATGATGAACGACGGTAGCTACAAGCGCATCCGGGAGCGGTTTGTGCCCTGTGTGACATCCGCGGAAACCGTGTCCTGCCGTTGAGCCGCCGCAGTCCGATTAACATCGCCGGATGAGTGGACAAATGGATTGGATCTGGTGGAGCCTGGGCGCAATTTTTGTGCTGTCGGTATCCGCCTACCTGTATGCGGAGTTGCAGGCATTCTGGCTACGCACTACGGTTGCCAAAATCCCCGGCGGTCAGCGATTTGAAGCACATGGATTCAGCGTCGACATGCTCAAGGGCGCCGGCAAGGTGCGCGTCAAGGCCCGCAAGGCCCATTACAGCCAGAAAGCCAACGACAAGCAGCTTGCCATGGAAAAGTCCGGAGCGCTGGACGTGACCTTTGACGCCTTGGGTTTGCGCATTGAGCTATCGCGCATGGTGCGCACCATCAACAACCCCAAACCCGGGCAGGACCCGACGTTACCCACCGGCTGGCATAGCATGGCCTTTCAGGCCACCGAAGAAGACGCGGTATTGCGTCTGGACCATGTGCCCACCAAGGTGGCAGATCAGTTCATCGGCTTTGCCAAGCAGATCCAGGTTTGGGTTGAGCGCCAGGAACACCAACGCAAGGCGCGTTTGGAAGTCGAAGAAGCTGCCAAGCGTGAGGCCGAAGAGGTGGCAGCAATGCGCGCCGCCGCCAAAGCCAAAGGCAAGGCCGTGGCCATTCCGCCTGAGGAACAGATCGCTCAGTGGCGCAGGGTGGCAGGCTTTACGGGTACCAACACGGAGACCGGGTTGGACGGCAAGGGCGGCATTGAATGGTTCATTGATCTGGATGCCACCGGGCGCATCACCCTGCATTCGGGCAAGCAAACGGCCCACACCACTTTGAAGGGCGCCACCATCACCTCGCTGGGTGGTGAGCTGGAAATCAATGTCCTGGATGCGGAAGGCAATCCGGACCCACACTCCTTCCGCGTGCTCAAGAACATGCCGCCGGATGTTCGGCGTGCATGGAAAGAGCGTCTGGAAATGCTGCGCGACAGTTTCAAAAGGCCCAACGCCATCACAACCTGAGCGCGTCATTCCGCCTCGCTATAGTGGAGCGCTTTTTCAGCGGCGTCCGCACAGGTTTCCCTCATTTATGGTTTCTCGTTTTCTTATGCGCTGGCACGCGCTGTCCGGCAACACCCGCGGCGTGATGCTGGTCGTATTGGCCATGTTCTGCTGGTCAGTCCTGGACGCATGCAACAAGCAGTTGATGGGGCAGGGCATCCTGCCCAAACAGGTGTTGTTTTTGCAAGCCACCGTGGTGCTGGCCATGTTGGTGCCGGTGTGGATCGCTACCCGTGGGCGGGTGGTGCGCACCCGTCAGCCCTGGCTTCACATGCTGCGGGCCTGCTTCATCGTGACCTCGGCCTGGTGCGCGGCGTATGCGGTGTCGCATCTGCCGCTCGCGGAAGCCAGCGCGTTTTTGATGACGGGCTCGCTGTTCATGTTGCCCTTGGGAGTGTTTTTTCTGGGAGAGAAGCCGCACTGGTTGCGGTGGACCGGGGTTGCGGTTGGTTTTGGCGGGGTGCTGGTGATTTTGCAACCCGGGGCAGAGGCCTTCCGTCCCGCGGCCCTGGTGGCCTTGTTCGGCGCCTTGATGGAGTCCATGCTGGGCATCGTGCTTAAAAAGTACTCCGGCACCGAGCATCCGATTGCCGTCCTCACCTGGAGCCAAGTCGCATGCTGGCTGACCTTCGGCCTGTTCACCGGGTTTGAGTTGCCTGCGGTGGCCAGCAATTTGTGGCCTCTGCTCCCTTTGGTGGGCTTTGCTGCAGCGGGCATTTACCTGGGCTATTTTTTTGCCTACCGGGCAGGCGACGCCTCGGCGGTAGAGGCGGGCAGCTTCTCTCTCTTGCTCTTCAGCCCGGCGCTGGGTGCGGTGTTCTTCAGTGAAGCTCCGGATGCCGCTTTCTGGGGCGGGGCGGGTTTGCTGGTGTGCGGTATTGCCCTGGTCATTATCGAACCCAAAGGACACGCTCATTGATTCAGACTATCGACCGTGGCATCATGGTTGACCCGGAGGGAATGCTGTTATGACGCTCACAGAACTCAAGTACATCGTCGCCGTCGCCCGCGAGCGCCATTTCGGCAAGGCGGCGGACGCCTGTTTTGTCTCGCAACCTACGCTGTCGGTGGCGGTTAAAAAACTCGAAGAAGAGTTGGACGTAAAGCTCTTCGAGCGCAGCGCGAACGAAGTGACCGTGACTCCCCTGGGCGAGGAAATCGTGCGTCAAGCCCAAAGCGTGCTGGAGCAGGCGGCCAATATCAAGGACATCGCCAAGCGTGGCAAAGACCCGCTGGCCGGGCCATTGAAGCTGGGTGTGATCTACACCATTGCCCCCTATTTGCTGCCGGCCCTGGTGCGCCAGGTGATCACCAAAAGCCCGCAGATGCCGCTGGTGCTGCAGGAGAACTTCACCGTCAAGCTGCTGGAGATGCTGCGTACCGGCGAGATCGATTGCGCCATTCTGGCCGAGCCTTTTCCCGACACCGGTCTGGCCCTGGCGCCACTGTATGACGAGCCCTTTTTTGCCGCGGTGCCCTCCAGCCACGCATTGGCGCAGCAAGCCTCGGTGACCGCCGAACAACTCAAGAGCGAGACCATGCTGCTGCTGGGCAACGGCCATTGCTTCCGTGACCACGTTCTCGAAGTCTGCCCCGAGTTCGCCCGCTTCTCCAGCGATGCCGAAGGCATTCGCAAGAGCTTCGAAGGCTCGTCGCTCGAGACCATCAAGCACATGGTGGCGGCCGGCATGGGCATTACCTTGGTTCCACGGTTGAGCGTTCCCAAAGAGGCACTGGAGCCCAAAAAGCGGGGTGCCGAAGAAAGCTTTGTGAAATACCTGCCGGTGCTGGACACGCGATCCGATGGCAGCAGCCTGCCGCCTCCCACACGCCGTGTGGTGCTGGCTTGGCGCCGCAGTTTTACCCGCTATGAGGCGATTGCCGCGTTGCGCAATGCCATTTACAGCTGTGAATTGCCGGGTGTGGGTCGACTCTCCTGATTTTGAGTAAAAAGTGCTGCTGGCGCCCGTGGAATGTGCGCAAGCAGCTATGAAATTGATAGTAATCTTGTGCAAGACAAACTCCGCCTCTACCTTGATCTGATCCGCTGGAACCGGCCTGCCGGCTGGTTGCTGTTGCTCTGGCCCACGCTGTCGGCCCTCTGGCTGGCGGCTGGTGGCTTTCCCGGTTGGCACCTCATCACCGTGTTCACCTTGGGCACCATCCTCATGCGCAGCGCGGGCTGTTGTGTGAATGACGTGGCAGACCGCGAATTCGACAAGCACGTCAAACGCACGGCACAGCGCCCCGTCACCAGTGGCCGGATTTCCAGCCGCGAGGCCTTGGCTGTGGGTGCGGTGCTGGCGTTGGCGGCGTTTGGACTGGTGCTCACGACCAATGCGGTCACGATTGCGTCGTCCTTCGCAGCGCTGGCGGTGGCCCTGGTCTACCCCTATGCCAAGCGCCACGTGTCCATGCCGCAAGCGGTGTTGGGGGTGGCTTTCAGCTTCGGTATTCCCATGGCCTATGCGGCAGTGCGGGCAGATGTGCCATGGCAGGCCTGGGCTTTGCTGGTCGGCAACCTGTTTTGGGTGCTGGCCTATGACACCGAATACGCGATGGTCGATCGTGATGATGACTTGCGCATCGGCATCAAGACATCCGCCATCACCTTGGGGCGCTGGGATGTCGTGGCCGTGTTGGCCTTTTACGGGGTGTATCTGCTGATCTGGACTTGGCTGGTTTTGCCCGGCTTGCGGGAGGCTTGGGGCTGGTGGCTGGGCGTGGCAGCCGCCATCGTCCAGGTGGTGTGGCACGGCACCCTGATCAAAGACCGCTCGCGCGAGGGTTGTTTCAAGGCCTTCCGCCTCAACCACTGGGTGGGGTTTGCCGTCTTTGCAGGCATCGTCATTTCCAGCACACTGGCCTAGTCTTTCTTTTTAACCCACCCCATGAACACCCCCGTACCGCCGCAAGACTCCGCTGTACGGGGTGCGCGGCTGCCTTTCCGGGCGCGCCGTATGCGCCAGCTGGCCTGGTCGGTGATGGGGGCTTTTGGGTTAATCGGGGTCAGTTATCTGCTGCAGCAAAACTGGTGGGTGGCGGGCCTCCTGCTCACAGGAACTGCTGCGACAGCCTACAGCCTGCACGCTCAAGCGGAGTACGAGAGCGACCGCGGATTTGTGATCATCCTGTGGATCATCTGGGCGACGGTGTCCGGCCTGATGTGGATCAGCAATGGTCTCCAAGACGTCGCCCTGTTGGCCTACCCCATTATTCTGGTTGTCGCGGGCCTGTTGCTTGGGGGCAGGCATTTCATTTATTACCTGGCCGCCATGCTGCTCTTCAGCGCGTTTCTGCAGTACGCCACCTCGGTGTTGCTTTGGCGAAGCGATGTCATGAATAGCACCAAGCTGGAGCTGTTGCGTGACGTGTGGGTGGTGCTGCTAGCCAGCGCCTTTGCGGTGTGGATTACCGTGTCTGATTGGCGGAAGTTGCTCGGGGAGTTGCACATTCGCATAGACGAATACCGTCAATCTCAGGCACATCTCACCTACCTCTCCCAGCATGATGCATTGACAGAGCTCCCCAACCGCAGCCTCGGACGGCAGCTGATGGAGGCAGCCATCGTTCGTGCGCAAACATCCGGTAGCCATGTGGCCCTGATGTTTGTGGATCTGGATAACTTCAAGTTCATCAATGATTCGGTGGGCCACGCAGCAGGCGACGAGTTTCTGCAACAGATCGCCTCGCGCTTGCGGTCTGCAGTGCGTGAAACGGACGTTGTGATGCGACAGAGTGGCGACGAGTTTCTGGTCGGCTTGCTCGACGTGCCGGATATTCAGGCTGCCAGCAAGGCGGCGAACGAGGTGCTGGAGCACCTCGGGGGTGTTTATCGCGTCCAGGGCTCCGAGTTGTCGAGTTCATGTTCCATCGGATTGGCCGTGTACCCCCGGGACGGGCACGATTTCGACACCTTGTTGCGTCATGCGGACCTGGCCATGTACCAGGCTAAGCAGGCGGGCCGCAATACCTTCCGTTTCTTTGATGTGATGATGCAGGACGACTTGAGCGCAAACCCGCGACTCGTGGCGGAACTGCAGACGGCCTTGGTGCGAGGTGAGTTTGTATTGCACTACCAACCAGTGGTCGATATGCAGGATCACCGGTTGTTGGGCGCTGAGGCGCTGATACGCTGGCAGCATCCGGTGCGGGGCTTGTTGGGGCCGGTGGAGTTCATTCCCGCGGCAGAGCGATCCGGCTTGATCGTGGATATCGGGCACTGGGTGCTGGAAGAGGCCTGCCGGCAGGCCGTGAAATGGCAGCGGCCGGGTCAGCCTCTGGTGGTTGCGGTGAACATTTCACCGGTGCAATTGCACCGGGGGGACCTGGAGAGTGCCGTACGCATGGCACTGGCAAACTCCGACCTGCCCGGCGCTTGCCTGGAGCTCGAGATCACCGAATCGGTACTGATGGGAGATGCGACTACGCTTGCCGACACCATCCGCCACCTGAAGGCGCTCGGCGTGTCCATTGCCGTTGATGACTTCGGAACGGGCTATTCCAACCTGGGCTATTTGCAGCGATTTGCTGCCGACAAAATCAAGATTGATCAGTCTTTCGTCCGCGCCATGTTGGCGGAGCCTGAGCAGCAAGCCATCGTGACTGCCATCATCCAGATGGGCAAGAGTCTCAAGTTGCTACCCCATGCCGAGGGCGTGGAGAGCGACGATGCCCGCGCCTTGCTGTTGGAGATGGGTTGCCGCACCGGGCAGGGCTACTGGTTCGCACGGCCTTTGGCAGCAGACATGTTTGCCACCAGCTTTCTTTAGGCCAAAGCCAACAAAAAAACCCGGCCAGTGGCCGGGTCCTTGGGGGCCCTTCGCGAAGTTGAATTACTTGGCGCTCAGGCACTCTTTCATGAAGGCTTTGCGCTCGTCGCCTTTTTTGTCTTTGGCGTCGGCGTTGCAGGTCTTCATTTTGTTTTGCTGCGCAGTCTTGCCGTCTTCGGCTGCTGCGGGCTTGGCGCTCAGGCATTCCTTCATGAAGGCTTTGCGCTCATCGCCCTTTTTGTCTTTGGCATCAGCATTGCAAGTCTTCATTTTGCTCTGCTGAGCGGTGGGTGCCTTGTCATCTGCAGCGTGCGCGCCGCCAACTGCCAGAGCCAAACCCAAAGCCATGAGAGAGATCAGTTGCTTCATTTGTAGTCCCGTGTGAAAAGTTGGCAGCGACCTGCCGTTGCAGAAATCCCGGAAAGGGAACCTCAGCATACAACGGCCCGATGACGGTCTGCGATGACAAAGTCACAGAAACAGCGGTTTTCCGTGGCCCGTAAAATCCACGGATGCTTACTGTCAAACACGAACTTCTGCAGGCGCTGGCCGCCTGCCTGGAAAACCTCTCACCCGGCGCCGGCCCCAAGGCCGCCTTTGAGTCGCCCAAAGTTGCCGCCCATGGCGACTTCGCAACGACCGCTGCCATGCAGCTGGCCAAGCCGCTGAAAATGAACCCTCGCCAGCTCGCAGAAACTCTGCGCGGCGAATTGCTGGCCACTCCGGTATACCAACGGTGGGTCCAGGACATCGAGATTGCCGGCCCCGGCTTCATCAACATACGCCTCAAACCTGCTGCCAAGCAGGAGGTAGTGCGCGAGGTGCTGGGCCAAGGAGCACGATTCGGATACCAGCCCGAGAGCGGCAAGCCGGTGTTGGTGGAGTTTGTGTCTGCCAACCCGACCGGCCCCTTGCACGTGGGCCATGGCCGCCAGGCCGCGCTGGGCGATGCCATTTGTAACCTGTTTGCCACCCAAGGTTACAAGGTACACCGTGAGTTCTACTACAACGACGCGGGTGTACAGATCGACACGCTGACCAAAAGCACCCAGTTGCGTGCCAAAGGCTTCAAGCCCGGAGACAGTTGCTGGCCGACCGACCCGGATAACCCGGAAAGCAAAGCCTTCTACAACGGCGACTACATCGCCGACATTGCCGAAGCCTTCAAGGCCAAGGCCTCCATCAAGGCCGATGACCGTGAGTTCACCGCCAATGGCGATGTGGATGACTACGACAACATCCGCCAATTCGCCGTGGCCTACCTGCGCAATGAGCAGGACAAGGACCTGCAGGCCTTCAATCTGCACTTTGACCAGTACTACCTGGAATCCAGTCTGTACACCAGTGGTCGTGTAGATGCCGCCGTGAACAAGCTGGTGGGCAACGGCAAGACTTATGAGCAAGACGGCGCGCTCTGGCTCAAGAGCACCGACTATGGCGACGACAAAGACCGCGTCATGCGCAAGAAAGACGGTAGCTACACCTACTTTGTGCCGGACGTGGCGTACCACATCGCCAAGTGGGAGCGCGGTTTTGCCAAGGTCGTCAACATCCAGGGCACCGACCACCATGGCACCATTGCACGCGTGCGTGCCGGCTTGCAAGCAGCCGATGTGGGCATTCCCCAAGGCTATCCCGACTACGTGCTGCACACCATGGTGCGTGTGGTGCGCGGTGGTGAAGAGGTCAAGATCAGCAAGCGCGCGGGCAGCTATGTGACCTTGCGCGACCTGATTGAGTGGACCAGCAAGGACGCCGTACGCTTCTTCCTGCTGAGCCGCAAGCCGGACACTGAGTACACCTTCGATGTGGACCTGGCCGTGCAGAAGAACAACGACAACCCCGTCTATTACGTGCAGTACGCGCACGCGCGCATCTGTTCGGTGCTGGCGAGCTGGGGTGGCGATGTGGCTGCACTCAAGGGCGTGGACCTCTCGGCCTTGGAAAGTTCGCAAGCACAGGCCTTGATGCTGCTGTTGGCCAAGTTCCCCGAAATGCTGACCGCTGCAACGGAAGGCGAGGCTCCGCACGACGTGACCTTCTACTTGCGCGAGCTGGCCGCCAGCTACCACAGCTACTACGATGCCGAGCGCATCCTGGTGGATGATGAGGCGGTCAAGTTGGCCCGCTTGGCCTTGGTCGCCGCGACTGCGCAAGTGCTGCACAATGGTTTGGCCGTGCTGGGCGTGAGTGCCCCGCAAAAGATGTAATTCCTTCAAAGAAAGCAAGGCATGAAGAACGAGCGTGGCGGGACCCTGGTCGGGTTCATCGTGGGCGTGGTGGTGGGATTGGGCGCCGCTCTGGCGGTGGCGGTGTACGTCACCAAGGTCCCGGTGCCTTTCATGAACAAGAGCCAAAGCCGCAGTGCGGACCAGGATGCGGCTGAAGCCCAGAAGAACAAAAATTGGGATCCCAACGCGCCCATGTATGGCAAGAATCCCGCGCCGGCAGTGCCTGTGGCTACCGTGCCCGGCACGCCTGCTTCGGGCGCTAAAGCCGCGGGCAAGGTGGTAGAGGCCAAGCCTGATGCCAAGGCCGATCCGAAAGCGGACGCCAAGGCAGACCCCAAAGCTGCAGCGAAGCCGGATGCAAAGGCCGACGCCAAGGCATCGGCCGACCCACTGGGTGACTTGGCCAAGGCCAAAGCAGGTACGGTGGATGGCGATGTGTTTACCTACTGGGTGCAGGTTGGGTCTTTCCGCTCTGCAGAAGATGCAGAAAGCCAGCGCGCCAAATTGTCACTGAGTGGCATCGAGACCAAGATCTCGGAGCGGGAGCTTTCCGGCAAACAGGTCTTCCGCGTACGCGTAGGCCCCTTCGACAAGAAGGATGACGCGGACAAAGCCAAGGAAAAAATGGACAAGGCCGGCTTGGAAACGGCGCTGGTTCGCGTTCAACGCTGAGTCTGTCCCGGAACTTTCGGCGGTGGGTCCACTCACACCGCCTCTATGGAGTCTTTTGAAATGAAACGTCGCGCATTCACTCACGTGGCCACGGGTGCCGCTCTGGTCGCTTCCACAGCCTGGTCTCCCTTGGTTCAGGCCCAAGCCAAGAAGCCCCAAGCGGGAACCGATTACTTGCCGCTGGATCCCCGCGCACCGACCGAAGCCCCCGCTGGCAAGATCGAAGTGGTCGAGTTCTTCTGGTACAACTGCCCGCACTGCAATGCGTTTGAGCCCCTGTTGCAGGGCTGGATCAAAACCCTGCCGAAAGACGTGTCCTTCCGTCGCGCGCCGGTTGCATTCCAGGAAAGCTTCGTACCTCAGCAGCGCCTGTACTACACCTTGGAAGCCATGGGCTTGGTGGAGAAGTTGCACGCCAAAGTGTTCAACGCCATTCACAACGAAAAACAAAACCTTGCCCGACCTGAAGCCATCCTGGAATGGGTGGCTCAGCAAGGCGTGGACAAGGACAAGTTCGTGGCGCAGTACAACTCCTTTACGGTAGCCACCAAGGCAGGTAAAGCAGCCCAGTTGCAGAACGCTTACAAGGTGGAAGGCGTGCCAGCTTTGGGTATTGCCGGTCGTTTTTACACCGATGGTTCTCTCGCCGGCAACATGCCTCGCGCATTGCAAGTGGTGGAGTCCCTGGTCGCTGACGTTCGCGCCGGCCGCGGTTGATGCGACCGTGGCGGTCCGGCTTTGTGCCTGACCGCCGCACACCGCCAAAGGCGGGGCTAGAATGAATTTCCTTATCTTTGCGTCAAGGGGTTCGTTCTATGTCGAGTCAGAAATTCCGTCTGGTTACCCGTAGCGATTTCGATGGACTGGTATGCGCCGTCCTGCTCAACGAGCTGGACTTGATAGACGACATCAAGTTCGTTCACCCCAAAGACATGCAAGATGGCAAGGTGGAGGTGTCCAACCGCGACATCACCACCAACCTGCCTTATGTGCCGGGTGTGCACCTGGCGTTTGACCACCACGAATCCGAGACTATTCGGAACACCGGCGAACGCTCAAACCACATCATCCTGCCGCATGCGGACTCTGCTGCCCGCGTGGTGTACGACCACTACGGCGGTGCAAGCCGCTTTCCCGCGCGCTTTCACGACATGATGGAAGCGGTAGACAAGGGCGACTCCGCGCGTTTCAGCCATGACGAGATCATGAATCCTAGCGGTTGGGTGCTCCTGAACTATCTGATGGATTCGCGCACGGGCTTGGGTCGCTTCCGCGAGTTCCGCGTCAGCAACTACCAGCTGATGATGGATTTGATTCAGTACTGCCGTAACCACGGCATCGACGAAATTCTGCAGTTACCGGACGTGGTGGAGCGCGTGGAGCTGTATTTCGAACATGCCGGAAAGGCCAAGGAGCAGCTTTTGCGCTGTTCCACAGTGCATGGCAACCTTCTGGTGCTGGACTTGCGCAATGAAGAAACCATCTACGCCGTGAACCGTTTCATGGTTTATGCATTGTTCCCGCAGACCAATATTTCCATCCACGTGCTCTGGGGTTTGCAAAAGCAAAACACCGTGTTTGCCACCGGCAAGTCCATCACCAACCGCAGTTCCAACACCCATATCGGGGAGCTCATGCTGAGTTACGGCGGAGGCGGCCATGCCAATGCGGGAACCTGCCAGGTCGACAACGCGCAGGCCGCAGATGTGCTTCAAGCACTGATCAGCAAAATTAACGCCGACGGTTGAGCGCACCAAGGGCAGGAAGCCTGAAGCGCTCGGTACAATGCAACGAGCGCTCTTCGAGCAAGTTTCGTGCCCTTATGAAAAAAATCCTGTTCTCCCTGTCAGTACTGCTGGCCCTGTGCGGTGTGGCGGAGGGTATTCGGGCCGAAAAGGCTGATCGCAACAAACCGATGAACGTGGAGTCGGACGCGTTGCGGTACGACGACCTCAAGCAGGTCAGTGTGTTTTCCGGCAACGTGGTGCTCACCAAGGGCTCCATCCTGATCCGTGGCGCGCAAATCGAGGTGCGCCAGGACCCTGAGGGCTATCAATATGGTCTGGTGACCGGCGCTCCCGGCAAGCAGGCCTTCTTCCGCCAGAAGCGTGATGGACTGGATGAGTTCATCGAAGGCGAGGGGGACACCATTGAGTACGACGGCAAGGCCGATACCGTGCGCTTCATCAAAAAAGCCCAGATGCGCCGTTTGCGGGGTGCGACGGTGGCCGACGAGGTGACCGGTGCGGTCATCGTGTACGAGAACCTGACCGATCGTTTTACCGTAGATGGCACCCCCAAGACAGCTGCTGCACCCGCAGGCCGTGTGCGTGCCATGCTGACCCCCAAGGCCGATCCGGTCACGACGCCACCCGCTGCAGGTGCGGTGCTCAAGCCCACGACCCAGATTGAGAAAGCTGTTCCGTGAACGCAGCAGTACCCGATACCCCGGACAGCGCTACCGGGCGGCTTGAGGCCCGCCACCTTCAGAAGTTTTACGGCAAGCGGCAGGTCGTCAAAGATGTTTCTCTGGCCGTGCGCACCGGTGAAGTAGTGGGCTTGCTGGGCCCCAACGGTGCCGGCAAAACGACCTCGTTTTACATGATTGTGGGTCTGCTGCGCGCCAGCGCAGGCGACATCACCATCGACGGCCAGAGCATCGAGCACATGCCGATCTACCGGCGCGCCCGCTTGGGGCTCGGCTACCTGCCGCAGGAAGCCTCCATCTTCCGCAAGCTCAATGTGGAAGACAACGTACGTGCAGTGCTGGAACTGCAGCGTGATGATGCCGGTGCGCCTTTGAAGCCGGCTGAGATCGAGCACCGGCTTACCGATTTGCTGCAAGAGCTCCGTGTGGAGCATTTGCGGGAGTCTCCATCGCTTGCCCTCTCCGGTGGCGAGCGCCGTCGGGTGGAAATAGCCCGCGCGCTGGCGACAAGGCCGCGCTTTATCCTGCTCGATGAGCCTTTTGCAGGTATCGACCCGATTGCGGTGATCGAGATCCAACGCATCATCAACTTCCTGAAGGCGCGTGGGATTGGCGTGCTCATCACCGACCATAACGTGCGCGAAACGCTGGGTATTTGCGACCACGCCTACATCATCAGTGACGGGCATGTGCTGGCCGAAGGCACTCCGGCCGATATCGTGAACAACGCCGATGTCCGCCGTGTCTACCTCGGCGAAAACTTCAAGATGTAAGCGGATCGATGAAACAAGGTCTTTCGCTTCGCGTCTCGCAGCATCTGGCGCTCACCCCGCAGCTGCAACAATCTATCCGCTTGCTGCAACTCTCCACGCTGGAGCTCAGCCAGGAGGTGGAGCAGATGCTGGACGAAAACCCCTTCCTGGAGCTCACCGAAGAGCGTGCTGAGCGGGAAGACTTTGGCCTGGATGCGGTAGATGCACCGGTGAGTGATGGAGACCGTCTATCAGAAGAAGGTGACTTTGCTCCTAATTCGATAGCTGACTACGCAAGCAGTACAAGCGCTAGCAGCTCGAATGAGGATGAAACGACTCCGCTGTCCGGCAGCGATGAACCCGACTGGGAGGGCGACGGCACCACAGAGATGACCCCCGACGACGGCGAGTGGGGTGTGGATGCCAAAGCCAAAACCAACAACCTGGACGACGACGAGCAGAAGGATGCGACCGAACTGGCACGTTCGGGCGAGTCTTTGCAGACCTTTCTGCACCGCCAAGCCGCCGGTTTGCGCTTGAGCGCCGAAGATGCCGCGGCCTTGCGGTTCCTGATCGAGTCCCTCAACGACGACGGCTACCTGGAAGACCCGCTGGCCGAGCTAGCCCAGAGTCTGCACCCTGCCGACGAAGAGCAGCTCCACGAACTGGTGCACCACTTCACTGTGGCATTGGGCCTGCTTCACAGCCTGGAACCGATCGGCGTCGGTGCGCGTGACTTGGGTGAATGTTTGCGCTTGCAGCTGCGGGCATTGCTGACCACCGCAGATGAAGATGGCGAATTGGATCGCACTGAGGTACTGCAGGTGGCTTTGGCCATTTGCAAGCAACCCATGGAACTGCTGGCCCGTCGCGACATCAAGCGCCTCGTGCAAGCAGGTGTGGGTAGCGATGCTCTGGTGCGCGAGGCTATTGCGCTCATAGCCCGTCTGGAGCCCAAGCCCGGCCGCCGCTTCATTGATGTGGAGCGCAATATCGTCGTACCTGATGTGCTGGTGGTGCCCATCGGCAAAGTGGGCGGAATGCCCAAATTCCGGGTGCAACTGAATCCGGATGTGATGCCGCGCCTCAAGGTGCACGACATTTACGCCAATGTGCTGCGCAACCACAAAGCCAGCTCCAGCCACGCCGGTCTGCAGCAGCGCCTGCAGGAGGCGCGCTGGTTTATCAAGAACATCCAACAGCGCTTTGACACCATCCTGCGCGTGAGCACAGCGATTGTGGAGCGTCAGAAAAACTTCTTCACCCATGGCGAACTGGCCATGCGCCCGCTGGTGCTGCGCGAAATTGCAGACGAACTGGGCTTGCATGAATCCACCATCAGCCGGGTGACCACTGCCAAGTACATGGCGACGCCCTTCGGCACGTTTGAGTTGAAATATTTCTTCGGGTCCGGCCTAGGCACTGAGTCCGGCGGCAACGCCTCCAGCACGGCGGTGCGGGCGCTGATCAAGCAGTTCATCGCCTCCGAGAGCCCGAAAAAGCCCTTGAGCGACAACCAGATTTCCGACATGCTCAAAGAGCAGGGCATTGAATGCGCCCGGCGCACCGTGGCCAAATACCGCGAGGGCCTGAAGATTGCCCCCGCCTCACTCCGCAAAGCGCTATGAACCAATTGACTCTCTTTCTCCCCTGCGCCGCCGGCGTGGAGGAATATCTGGCGCCGGAGATTTTGCAGATCACCGGCTTACCACCCGGCTGCATCACCAAGCAGCGCGGGGGCGTGGCCGTGCGTACCGGATTTGAGCATGCGATGCTGCTCAACCTGTACAGCCGGTTGGCCCAGCGGGTGTTGGTGCTAGTGTCGTACACCGAATACCGCAGCGAGCAGGACCTGTACCGCGCCGCCATGCAAGTGGCGTGGGAGCGCTGGTTCACTCCGCGCGAAAGTATCAAGGTGGAAGTCACTGCCCAGCACAGCCCGCTCACCTCGCTGAACTTTGCGGCGCTCAAAGTGAAGGACGCCGTGTGCGACCGCTTCCGCGAAGTGGCGGGCGGTGTGCGGCCGGACGTGAATACCCAATGGCCCGATGTGCGCATTTACGCACACCTGACCACCGATGCCTGCTCGCTCTACATCGACACTTCCGGCGAACCGTTGTTCAAGCGGGGCTGGCGTGAGGACAAGGGCGATGCGCCACTCAAAGAAACCCTGGCGGCCGCCATGATCGCTGCCAGCGGCTGGGCATCGGGTGACGACGATTTGCTGCCCTTGTACGACCCTTGCTGCGGCAGCGGCACCGTTGTCATTGAGGCTGCGCAGATTGCCTGCAACATCGCAGCCGGTTCGCTGCGCCGGTTTGCGTTTGAGAAGTACAAGCCCTTCCGCTCCGAGGAATGGGCTGCTATGAAAAAAGAAGCTGCTGACGCTGTTGTGAAGCCGGAGCCAGGCCAGAAAGCCTTGATTTACGGCAGTGATGTGTCCTTCCGGATGGTCGACTTTGCTGAACGGAATGCGCAGCGCGCCGGGGTGGCCGATGTGATCGAATTCCGCGGCGGTGATGCTTTGCAGCGTATGCCCCCGATTGATGTGAGCGAGACCGGTGGTGGCGTGATGGTCATCAACCCGCCGTACGGCGAGCGTATCGGCATCGGCGGCGTGGCGGGTGAGGGCGAAGGTGCCCGTTTCGGCGCTCGCGAGCTGGCAGAGGCGGACGACGGCGTGGACTTCTTCAACCAGCTGGCCAGCCACTGGAAGAAGAACTACAGCGGATGGACCGCCTGGATGCTCACTCCCGACCTCAAGCTGCCCAGCAAAATGCGCCTCAAAGAGTCCCGCCGAGTGCCCATGTGGAACGGCCCGCTGGAGTGCCGTCTGTTCAAATTCGACATGGTGAAGGGCCGACTGGCCAAACCTGCTGCTCCCGAGGCGCATGACTGAGCCGGTGCCCGGCATCGTGCTGGACACCAACATCGTGCTCGATTTGTTGGTGTTCAAAGACCCCCTGACCTTGCCGCTGTGCGAAGCCTTGGAGACGGGGCAGTTGCGCTGGCTGTCGACGGGCGCCATGCGTGAAGAGTTGGATCGGGTGCTGGCCTACCCCCAGATTGCCAAGCGTCTTGCGTTTTACGGCCTGGACCCGCAGGATGTGCTGGCGGCGCGTGATGCCTGGGTGCTTACCGTGGACCCCGCCCCCAAAGCACCTGTCACCTGCAAAGATCCGGACGACCAGCGCTTTATCGACCTGGCCGTGGCCCACCGGTGCCTGGTGCTGAGCAAGGACCATGCGGTACTTTCCATGGCAAAACGCCTTCTGGCGCTCGGTGCGTCTGCGCGGGCAGCTATTTGATTTATAGCATTTGATATCGGACGTAGCGGTGGCTCATGGCCATGACGACTGCGCCATATGCCCCCAATCGGTGGGGGATATCACCCGGTTTTCGGATGTCTCCCAAGCGTGATTTCCTAAGTGCTTGATTTTCATGGGAAATTTTCCCGCAAAAACTGGCATGTTTCGCGCTATCTCCAGAAGCGCTGCTGACCATGGGGGTCGGCGGCACAACCCTCTCCTGGAAAGGAAATCATCATGCGTACATCTTTCATGCTTCGTTCCGTACTGGTTGCCGCAGCCTTCGGCAGCCTGTCTTTGCTCCCCAATGTGGCTGCTGCCCGCGAAGGTGCCCAAAGTGTTGGCAAGGGCATCAAGTGCTATACCGCCGCGGTGCAACAGGCTGATGGCACCGTCAAATACCAGCGCGTTTGCTACAAGGGCGTTTGATGCTTTGCAGGTGGAGCGGCGCTCTGGCGCTGTTTCCTCTGTGCGCGCTCGTCGCGGGCCATGGGGCCCCGGCGTGCGCGCAGTCGTTGGTGTCGAGCCAGCTGCAAATTGACACGGGCATAGGGCACGAGGCGCAGAGTGCTCCGGTCTTCCAGCTCACCCCGGAAAGCACCATCGTGTACCTCGACGACCTCAAGCACCTGAGCGGTGAACACGTGCGGACCAGCGTGCAGGCCTCCGCCGAATGGGCTTGGGACAAAGGCTTTACCGTATCTCTCTCCGGTGATGCCACCCTCAAAAAGTCACCAGCCAAACCCGATCTCGATTATCAGACTGTCTCCGTGCAGCCCTCATTGATGCATCCCTTGTGGGGTGGCAGTGGCGGCGTGGGTGTAAATCTCCAGACCTTTGATGTAGGCGGCGCGCATTTTCGTGACAGTACCGGCCTGATCCTGAACTGGACCCGTGCGGACGCCGAGTCCATGTGGAGTGTGGTGGCAGAAATCTCCGAATACCGCCATGGCGCAGATCTGCGGGATATGGATGCCACCTCCCGCTCCCTGTTGCTTCTGCGCCAGTACACCGATCCTTGCAAAGCTATTTCAGGTTTGGACTTTTCGGCCATCGTGGGCCGGGAGGAGAACCGCTGGGGCTATGCAGATCTCTCGAATCGCAGTGCGCTGCTCAGCGCGACTGTGCATTGGTCCATGTGGGGTGGTGATTGGTCTTTCGGCCGCAGCTACCGGCGGGCCGTGTTTGACGAAAGCGCCTTTGAGGATGATCCCGTCCGGATGGACGCTACCCATATGACCGACCTCTCAGCCCAATGGCCGTTGACCTCCAAGGTATCGCTGCGCGTTGAAATGAACGATTCGGTCAGCCGTTCCACGACCCGGCTCTACGACAACAACTTCCGCCAGTTCAGTGTGACCTTGAGAACGCAGATCTAGCCTAGCTGGGAGCCACCTGCGGCAAGGCAATCCGGATATGGGTTCCACTTCCCTCTTCACTTTCAATGCCTATGTGGCCGCCCAGCACATTGCTGACGAGGTTGTAGACGATGTACATCCCCAAGCCACTGCCACCGCGCCCTAGTTTGGTGGTGTAGAAAGGCTCGAAGATATGGGGCAGGCTGGACGCAGGAATCCCACGTCCGTTGTCGGCGTAATGCAGCATCACCATGACTCCCTCCAGACGCGCCTCGATGGAGATACGCCCGCTGTCCATGCCGTCGAATCCGTGATGGACGGAGTTGCTCAGCAGGTTGGTCAGCACCTGCTCTAAGGGGCCCGGGTAGCTGTCGAGCTCCAGATCCCCGGCGATCTCCAGCTGAACCTCATGATCCGGGGTCTTGAACATCGGCTTGGCGGTGTGCAGTACTTCCTCCACCACGGCCAGCAGCTGGAACCTGCGGCGCCTGCTGCTGGTCTGGTCGACGGCCACTTCTTTGAAGTCATTGATCAATTTGGCAGCCCGGCTTGCATTCCGTTCAATCAACTGGCTGGCCTCTTCAATGCGCTGCGCGCCTTTCTCGACATCCGAACGCCGCGCCGTGCCCGAAAGCAGCTTCTGCCCGAAAGACGCCGCCTCCTCGGTGAGTGTGGAGGCGACCGCCATCACGTTACCGATCGGGGTGTTGAGCTCGTGGGCCACCCCCGCGACGAGACTGCCCAGTGCGGCCAATTTCTCGCTTTGCACCAATTGGCCCATGGCACGTTGCAGTTCCTGATTGCGGGCCTCCACCCGGGCTTCGAGTTCGCGGTTCAAGTCCTGCAGATTGGTCTGGATCCGCTTGAGCTGGGTGACATCAATCAGGGTCTCAATGGCACCGCTGATCTTGCCGTCGGCATCCCTGAGGGGGGCCGCACAATACCGGCCCCACATGCCTTTGGTACCGTCGTGGTTGCTGAAATAGTCCTCTCCTTCCAAAGCACCAGGCAGGTCTGTGCTCTGGCGTAGCTTGGTCGGGTAATGGCGCGCCAGTGTTTCTGCATCAGCGCCATCCACCAGCAGGTTGACCAGTGTGGGGCGTGCGGTTTTGTAAATGCCGCGCCAGCTGTTGGTGGTGCCGACCACCTCACTGGCAGACACGCCCGTCAAGCGGGTCATTTGCGGATTCCAGAACGTGACCCGGTGTTCTGCATCAATTGCAAACACAGCGATCGGCAGGTTCTCATAGATCTGCCGGATGCGATGTTCGAGCTCACGGGCCCGTTGCTCTGCCAGTTTGCGATCACTGATGTCCCGGACGGTAGACACTGTGCGAACGCGGTTCCCCATTTCCATGCGCACCATCGAAATTTCGGACCAGAACTGGCTGCCATCTTTGCGCCGTTGGTGCCACTCAAAAACTTGCTGCCCGGTCTGCAAAACGCGGGCAAAGCGCTCCTGAACCGCCTCTTCGGTGAACTCACCCCCGATGGCCGTCAATTCATGGGGCTGCAGAAGACGGGCTTCTGCCGGCGTGTAGCCGAACAAGGCTTCGAAGCGTGGGTTGATATCCACCACCCGGCCACTGGCGACATCCCGCACGATCATGGCGTCCGGGCTGTGGTCGAACAGTTCGCGGTACTTCTTTTCGCTGGCACGAATGGCCCGTATGGCCGCTCTGCGGCTGTACATTCCGTAGATCAACAAACCGATGATGACCAGCAAACTGCTGAATAGTGCCAGCAGCCATGCACGGTGAGGGCGCAGGTCATCCCATGGGTCAGCGGGCCGGTTGAGCAGGACCGCATTGGCCGGCAGCAGATCCAGGGGAATGCCCCAGCGCTCCATTTGTTGGAAGTCGAAAGTGGCCTTGCCGGGAACAGACGACATGGGCAAGGGCACGGTGATACTGCCGGTCATCAGCTGCTGGGCCAGGCGACCTGTGGCTTGACCTTGTTCTAGGCCCGAAACAAGATAGCCGCCGAGAATGCCCGGACGCATGGCCACATCCCGGGTCACGGCTACCGGCGCGTTCGACGCTTGGGCCCACAAATCCGCAGCCTCCTCGTGAGAGAAGTGCGTGCCTCTGGCGTCTTTGTTGAACGGCAGTGCAAATACCAAATCGTTCGCCGTCAACAGGCCGAGCTTTGCTTGGATGGCTTCTGCATTCAGACCGGTCAAAAACTCCACTTGCAAGCCGGCAAGTGGCCGGATCACTTCGCGCAAGGTCTCCACCTGGGCCAGGCTGGTGCGGCTCTGGTCGTGTATCACGACAAGGCGGCGGGTTTGGGGGCGGAGCTTGAGCACCAATGCCAAGCTGTCTGCAACATCGAGGTCATCAAACACGCCACCGACATTGTTCATCTGCGCCAACGCAGCGCGCCGGCTGATGGCCACCCCCGAAAACAGCACTGCGACACGGGGGAAGTGCTTGTCTCTGAGGCGCAAGGCCATGTCCAGACCATCGTCGTCGGCAGCCAGGATAAGTGCAGGCGGCAGCGCTCCCATCTTGGCGAGCAGCAGGCTTTCGAACTGCTGGTAATAACGCTCACTGGGGGCTGTGCGTTTGGTATCGAGATATTCCACCTGCAGGTCTATGGTGGGCTGCAGCGGTGCCAGCTCCTGCCGTACCCCTTCGATCTGCGCATCACTCCACGCCATCCCCTGGTGGTAGGAGGCAATCAGCAGAACCCGCGTGCCTTCAGCATGGAGCGAAGGCGTCCAGAGCAGCGCCAACGCCCATAACCAGCACCACGCGACAGCTCCTGAATACTTGGGAAGTCGGCGTGGGCGAAATGGCGTGTTCATGCAGGTGGGGGACGTTTCTTCGGTTTGGCGCAGCGCGCCTCAATTCGCTTTCAGCGCAAAACTGTCGGCGCTTGCACGGGGCCAAGTCTGGCGATAGATGAGAGGCAATCCGGCCGTCTGGTCGTCGAGCAAGGCCCCGTTGGGCAACTGGGTCAGGATCAATTGCGCAAGTGAGCGTACTTTATTGCCACCGGAGCGACGCACGATGTGGTGGGCAGTAATCTCATTCGGGTGGTGTACCCCCACGGCCTGCACCATTTCTTTGAGAGCAAACAGGGTTTGTTGATGAAAGTTGTAGACCCGGTCCGCCTTGTCGGGTACCACCAGACTTTGCTGACGCAGCGGGTCCTGGGTCGTGACGCCGGTCGGGCAATGGCCGGTGTGGCAATGCTGGGCCTGGATGCACCCCAGCGCAAACATGAATCCCCGGGCGCTGTTGCACCAATCTGCACCCAGGGCCATCAGGCGTGCCACATCAAACGCGCTCACCACTTTGCCGGCAACGCCGATCTTGATGCGTTCGCGAAGGCCCGCGCCCCGCAGGGTGTTGTGCACCAGCAGCAGGCCTTCCTGCACCGGCGCGCCTACGTGGTCGGTGAACTCCAGGGGGGCAGCACCGGTGCCACCCTCGGCCCCATCCACGACGATGAAGTCGGGTGTGATGCCGGTTTCCAACATGGCCTTGACCATGGCAAACCACTCCCACGGATGGCCTATGCACAGCTTCATGCCAGTGGGCTTGCCACCCGAGAGCTCACGCAGGCGGGCAATGAATCGCATCATTTCTATGGGCGTGGAAAACGCGCTGTGCGAGGCTGGTGAAATGCAGTCCACCCCTACCGGCACGCCGCGCGCTTCGGCAATTTCAGGCGTTACCTTGGGGCCTGGCAGCATGCCGCCGTGCCCGGGCTTGGCGCCCTGGCTGAGCTTGAGCTCAATCATCTTGACCTGGGGATCGCGAGCGTTGGCGGCGAACTTGTCGGCATTGAAGGTGCCATCCTCATTGCGGCAGCCGAAGTAGCCGGAGGCCACCTCCCAGATGAGGTCACCGCCGTGCACGCGGTGGTGGGCTGAGATGGAGCCCTCGCCCGTGTCGTGCGCAAAGTTGCCGCGTTTGGCGCCCTTGTTTAACGCCAGGATCGCGTTGGCGCTCAAGGCGCCGAAGCTCATGGCGGAAATGTTGAACACGCTGGCCGAGTAAGGCTGCGCAGTGCCTTCACCGATAGTGATACGGAAATCGTGAGAGGCAATTTTGGTCGGAGCTACTGAATGGTTGACCCACTCATAGCCTTCGGCATGCACGTCCAGTTGAGTGCCGAAGGGGCGTTTGTCAGGCTCGCCCTTGGCTCGCTGGTAGACGAGTGAACGCTGGGAGCGGGAAAAGGGCGTTGCTTCGTTGTCACTCTCGATGAAGTACTGCCGGATTTCTGGGCGGACAAACTCCAGCATGAAACGCAGGTGCCCGATGATGGGGTAGTTGCGCAGGATGGAGCGCTTGGTCTGGCGAAGGTCATACACCCCGACCCCGACCAGGATAGCCGCCAGCAGGAAGGTGGCTAAGCCCGCACCGAAAACCAGCAGGCTGAACACACTGAGCAGCAGGGCAAAAACGCTCAAACCCATCACGGTGTAGCGGATGGGAAAGACAGCATTCAAAGTGTTAAGCATCGCGGAGTCTCCTTCGGAGAGACAATACCAGCCTGCACTCTCTTTGCACAGCTTATGACTACCAATATCACCACCGATGCGTCCGCAGACGCTCCCGCGCACGCCGATGCGACTTTGACCCCCCAGG
Organism: Curvibacter sp. Hmag1.1; assembly: GCF_059769165.1. Lineage (NCBI taxonomy): Bacteria > Pseudomonadati > Pseudomonadota > Betaproteobacteria > Burkholderiales > Comamonadaceae > Curvibacter > Curvibacter sp. Hmag1.1. The sequence continues at coordinate 1,443,284 of NZ_JBMBGX010000002.1, read as the reverse complement.
AATTTGATGAAATTGACAGCATCCTGGATGACCTGCGCACCCGCCACGAAGAAATTCCTCAATGGGAGTTCTGCGAAGGTTTCATGGCCGCGCTGGTGGTGTGCCGCCGACCGATTGCTGCCGAAGAATACTTTCCTGTTCTGCTGGATATGGAAGTCCCAGCCGCCGGCGATGCTGGAGGCTTTGCCGATGCAGCTCAGGCCGCGCGCTTCCTGGAGCTCTGGACCCGCCGCTGGAGCGACATCGTGCGCGGACTGGCCGTCGAAATTCAAGGACTGGATGATGAGAACGCCTACCACCCTGAGGTGATGGATGTGCGAGGTGCAGTCGCTGGCTTGTCGGAAGAAGACCGCGCGGCCATGGCCGGCGAAGACCTGCCCTCATTCGGTCAGGTCTGGGCACTGGGATTCATGTTTGCCGTCGAATCCTGGCCCGAAGAATGGGCCGCGCCCCGCGACAAGGAGGCTGAGAAATGGCTGGATGCCTCGCTGCAGTCCATCGTTGCGCTCACCGAAGATGACACCGATGAGCCCACCATTGCCGTGTTTGATGACAACGGCCCGGCCAGTGTGAGCCAGCGCCGTATCAACGATTTCTCGGATGCCGTTTGGGCGGTGTATGACTTGCGCGAGCTGTGGCGCAATTTCGGCCCGCGCGTTGAGACCGTTCGCAAAGAAGCAGAGCCCGGTCGCAATGACCCTTGTCACTGCGGCAGCGGCAAGAAGTACAAAAAGTGCCACGGCGCCTGAAGGCGTTTCCCAAAAGAGAAAGCCCGCATCGAGCGGGCTTTTTTCGTTTGCGCAGCGTGCTTAGAACTTGTAGCCCACGCCCATGGTGAAAATGGATGTCTGGTTCTTGAATGCGATGGAACCGATGGTCTGGTCGTTGTACTTGTGGAGCAGGTACTCGCCCTGAACGAACAGGTTCTTGTTAACGAGGTAACGCAGGCCCAAACCGGTTCCGGTGCCGGAGATGGGGGCGCCCACACCGTCGATGTCTACCTGGGCCGAGACGACGGCCACTTTGCCGTAGACCATTGCTTGTTTATTGATAGCGATACCCGGCGCGACAAAGACGCTGGCAGTGCTTTTTAACTTCGCATTACTTGCAATATCAAAGCTGTTCAGTCCCAGACTGGCACCCAATCCCATGACCAGGGCACTCCCCAGCGGGACGTCGTACTGTGCGGTTACGCCCAAGTTGCCGCGTGTCGCATCCACTTTGTTGCCGGCTTCACCGCTGTTGCTATTCACGTTCAATGCCCCTGTGAGGCTGAAACCACCGAAGTTCAGGGCCTGTGCAAAGGTTGGTGGTGTCAACGCCGAGAGGCCGATAGCTGCTGCAATCGCAATTTTTTTCATAACTTCCCTTGATGGATATGCCGCCCACGTGTTCTTGTGTGCATGCCCAAAAATTCTATGCGCTTCGAGGTGCGGATTTGTCAGCACACCGTCTATCACCAAGGCAGAGGTGTGCCGTCATGGTTAAAAAATCCGCCGCTGTCGCCTGCCGCCAATCCCTCCAGAACATCCAGTATGCGCATGGCGGCCTCATCAGGCGCGCGCACCTCCAGCCCCGATTTGGCGAATGGCGATGAGAGCCCGGTGTCTACGGTCCCGGGGTGCAGTGCAATGCAAATCGCCTGCGGGTTGCGCCGCTTGAGTTCGATGGCGGCGGTATGCACCAGCTGATTGAGTGCGGCCTTGCTGGCACGGTAGCTGTACCACCCGCCCAACCGGTTGTCGCCAATGCTTCCTACCTTGGCGGACAGGGTGGCGAATACGCTTTTGCCGTCCCGCGCCAGCAGTGGCAAAAAGTGTTTCATGAGCAACGCAGGGCCTATCGCATTGATGGCAAAACTGTGTGCCATGTGGACGGGGTCCAGTTGCTGCCAACTCTTCTCCGGTGTCCATACTTCATTGTGCAGAAAACCAGTGGCATCCAGCACCAGCCGCACGGGTATGCCGGAATCTTGAATCGCCTGTGCCGAGGCCCGGATGCTGCCCTCATCCAGCAGGTCCAACGCAGGCCTTGAGTTCCGCCCCATGCCCTGTACCGCGTCGAAGCGGCCGGAAGCCTCCAAGCTCCGAACCAGCGCGGCACCGATGCCGCCACTGGCGCCCATCACGATAGCGACCCCGCCGCTTGGCAAGCTGGTGAGTCCAGCGCCCTCAGCCATGAAAGAACTCCTTCAGATAGCGTGCGGTCTCATCCGGCAGCTCCTCGGGGATGAAGTGGCCTGCGGGCAATGCTGCTCCACTGACCTTGGCCGCGCACTGGGCCTGCCACAGCGCCATCGGGTCAAACAGGCGGTTCACCACACCGCGCTCGCCCCAAAGCACCAGGGTGTTGCAGGCAATGCGTCCCGCCCCGTCGGGAAGCTCCCTGCTGGTGCGGTCGTGTTCGAGGTCCATGCTGGCGCTGGCCCGGTAGTCCTCGCACATGCTGTGCACCGTGCCCGGCAACAGAAAGCACCGCTCGTATTCCGCCATGGCCTGCGGCTCAATGAAGGTGGTACCCGTGCCTCCCCAGCCGCCCAGCTTGGTGTGCAGGTAGGGCAGGGGTGCGCCCAGAATCATGGTCTCGGGCAAAGGAGTGGGCTGAATCAGGTGGAACCAGTGGTAGTAAGCACTTGCATAAGCAAAATCGGTGGCCGCATACATGTCCAATGTGGGAGCGATGTCGATCACACACAGGCCTTGCACCCGTTCAGGGTGGTCTACCGCCAGCCGGTGGGCGACGCGCCCGCCACGGTCATGCCCGCAGACCCCGAATCGTTCAATGCCCAATGCATCCATCACGGCCACCATGTCGGCGGCCAGCGTGCGTTTGCTGTAGTTGCTGTGGTCCGGCAGACCGGCAGGTTTGCCCGAATCGCCGTATCCACGCAAATCCGGCATCACCAGATAGAAATCTTGCGCCAGCTGCTGGGCCACCCGTTGCCACAGCACATGGGTTTGTGGGAAGCCGTGCAAAAGCAGCAGCGCGGGCCTGTCTCCCGGCAGTTTCACAGGCACCCGGGCGTGGATGCGCACTCCGTTGACCTCGAAATCGCGTTGCTCAAAACCGTCAAACCATGGCATGGGAATCTCCGAAAGCGGGCAAAACCGTGACCAAGGCTACGTGATTTGTAAAGCAGGGCTTGTCCCGCGTGCAATAGCCACAGGCCGCACTATGATGATCTGAAAATACACACAGGCATGACGTCGATGGGCCGCTCCGGATTTCAACTGCAAGCTTTCCGCACCAAGATGGGTACCGCGCTGCTTGCGTTGGCTTGCGCATGTGCGCCTGCTGCCGCCCAGGTGCTGCGACTGGCAACGGGTGAGCTGCCTCCCTATGCCACCCAGGAGCGGCCAGACCAAGGTATTGCCCTGGACATCGTCCGGCGTGCCTTCGCCTTGGAAGGCTTGGAGGTGGAATACACCTTCAAACCCTGGACCCGCACGCTGGAGGAGTCTCGCGCCGGTTTGTGGGACGCCACGGCCTATTGGGGCCGCAACCCCGAGCGGGACAAAGGTTTTCTGATCAGTGACAACGTGCTGACCGAACAGTGGGTGCTGGTGTATCGCCAGGCAGCCTTCAAGGACGCCCCGTTCGACTGGAAGGTCCTCTCCGACTTGAAGGATTTGCGCATGGGTGTCGTGCAGTCGTACACCTACACCCCGGAGTTCTGGGCCATGCACAAAGCGGGCACCCTGAAAACCGTGGTCGCGCCTGATGACATCGCCAACTTGCGCCTGTTGATTGGCGGGCGACTGGATGTGGTGCCGATGGAGCGCAACGTGGCCTGCTACCTGATGCAGCACCATTTCATGGACAGCGAAGTGCAGGACCTGCGTGCCCACCCCCGGCTCTTTGCACCGAACTTCACGACCCATGTGATGTTCAGCGACAAACTGCCCGACAGCGCGGCGCGCTTGCAAGCCTTCAACCGCGGCCTGCGCGCTTTGAAGCGCACCGCGGTATACGCCGAAAAACTCAACTGGCCCGGTTGCCGCTTGAATGCCATGGCGCAAGGGCCTGAACGCACCGCACCTAAACCCAGGCGCTAAAGCGGCACTCAAGTTGGAGGGTTGAGCAGCTCCATCAGCCGCGTAATGCTGTGGCGCACGGTTGCAGCGCGGACAGCGGCGCGGTCGCCATCAAAGTGCTGCATGTCGCTCCACACACCATCGGGCGTGGCCCAGCCGAACCAGACCGTGCCCACCGGCTTGTCCGGGCTTCCTCCGCTGGGGCCGGCTATGCCGGTCACCGACAGGGCCACCTGGGCTCGCGAGTGTTGCAAGGCTCCGCTGGCCATGGCCCGTGCCACCGGCTCGCTGACCGCGCCATGGGTGGCAATCAGTTCAGCCGGCACGCCCAGCATGTCGGACTTGGCCTCGTTGGAATAGGTCACAAAGCCGCGTTCAAACCAAGCGCTGGAGCCGGCGAGGTCGGTGCAGGCAGCGGCAATCATGCCGCCGGTGCAGCTCTCGGCGGTGGTCAGCATCCACTGGCGTTTGAGCATCAAATCGGCCAGTAGCGCAGATGGAATATGCGCGAGCAGCTCCTGATTTGATAGCGGGTGATTGGGTGTTGCGCTCACGCAAACCTCCAGATGGCAATCACCATCAGCGTGCAGCCGGCTGCCACCAGGTCGTCGAGCATGATGCCCCAGCCGGCCTTGGTCCAGGCAAAACGGTCGGTGTCGGCCTGCAGCCCGTGGAAGAGTCGGTCTGCCCAGCCTACCGGGCCCGGTTTGGCCGCGTCAAAGTAGCGGAACAGGCCGAAGGCCAGCGCTTGCCCCACCAGCGAGGTCGGTGTGACCAGCCAAAGCACCAGCCAGAAGGCCACGATCTCGTCGATGACGATGTTGCCCGGGTCGAGCACGCCCATGTTGCGTGCGGTGACGGTGCTGGCCCACCAGCCCACCGGAATGCTCAGGGCAATCACCATGCCCCAGCCGAATTCGCCCAGCCACTGCGACAGCGCAATAAATGCCACCCAAGCCCACAAAGTGCCCGAGGTGCCAGGTGCAATGCGCGACAGGCCGGAGCCCAAGCCCAGCGCAATCACATGCGCGGGGTGGGAGAACATGAATTGGGCGGTGGGCCCCGCCGGTTTGCGCGGGCGTGGCGGGTACAGGGGTTCGCCGGTCTGGGTATCCAGGGGAATCAGGGTGACAGGTTCGCTCATGCCCCGATTATTCAACGGCGCAGGCGGTGTGCACTCAATCGTGCAGCGACTTCAGAAATTGCTGCAGCTCCGGCGTTTGCGGATTGCCGAACAGCTCTGCCGGTGGCCCCATCTCGTGCACACGCCCCTGGTGCATGAAGATCACGCGGTTCGAGACGCGGCGCGCGAAGTTCATCTCATGCGTCACCATCAGCAGGGTCATGCCTTCCTGCGCCAGGGTTTCCACCACACGCAGCACCTCGCCCACCAGTTCGGGGTCCAGGGCGCTGGTGATTTCGTCGCACAGCAGTACGGCTGGCTCCATAGCCAGCGCGCGGGCAATCGCCACGCGCTGCTGCTGCCCGCCGGAGAGCTGGTCGGCAAAGGCATCGAACTTCTCAGTCAAGCCCACACGCTCCAGCAAGACGCGGGCATGGGCCTCGCCGCTAGCCGTGTCTTTGGCTTTCACCAGGCTGGGCGCGAGCATGATGTTCTTGCCCACCGTCAGGTGCGGGAAGAGGTTAAAGCTCTGAAAGATCATGCCCACCCGCTGGCGCAGGGCGCGCATGGCGGCTGCGTTTTTGTGGAGCAGCGGTTTGCCGTCTACCGTGAGCTCACCGCTCTGGAATTCTTCCAGGCCGTTGATGCAACGCAGCAGGGTGCTTTTGCCCGAGCCGCTTTTGCCGATGATCGCGATGACCTCGCCGGGCTCCACTTGCAAGTCGATGCCTTTGAGCACCTCGTTGCTGCCATAGGATTTGCGCAGGGCGCGGATATCAACGATGGGCATGTAACTTTCTCTCCAAAGATTTGGCGTACAGGCTCACCGGGTAGCACAGCACGAAATACATCAGCGCAACGCAGCTGAACACCAGAAACGGGCTGAAGGTGGCGTTGGCAATGGTCTTGCCCACCTTGGTCAGCTCCATGAAGCCGATCACCGAGGCCAGGGCCGTGCCCTTGATGACCTGCACTAGAAACCCGACGGTGGGAGCCACCGAAATCTTGAAGGCTTGGGGCAGGATGATGTAGCGCAGCTGCTCGGCAAAGTTCAGCGCCAGGCTCTGCGAAGCCTCCCACTGGCCGCGCGGAATGGACTCCACACTCCCGCGCCAGATCTCGGTCAGGAAGGCGCTGGCATACAGCGTGAGCCCCATGCCTGCCGCTACCCAAGGCGAGGTGTTGATGCCGAACAGGCCCAAGCCGTAGTACGCCAGAAACAGCTGCACCAGCAGCGGCACGCCCTGGAAGAGCTGCACATAGCAGCTCACGAATACGGTGGCACCCGGCAACTTGCTCAAGCGCAGCATCAGCAAGAGCAGCCCGACCACGCCGCCACCGATGAAGGCGATCAGCGAGAGCCCTACCGTCCAGCGCAGGGCCAGCAGCAGGTTGCGAAAAATGTCCCAGAGGGAAAAGTCCACCATGGCTCAGCGCCTCCCGAACACAAAGGTGGCGCCCAGCCAGTTGAGCACATGGCGCACCACAAAGGACAGCAGCAGGTACACCGCGCCCACCACCATGAAGGCCTCGAACGAGCGGAAGTTGTTGCTCTGGATCAGGTCGGCCGCGTAGCTCAATTCCTTGGTGGAAATCTGCCCGCACACCGAGGAGCCCAGCATCACGATCACCACCTGGCTGATCAGGCTGGGCCAGATCTTTTTCAGGGCCGGTGGCAGCACCACGTAGGTGAAGGTTTGCAGGCGGTTGAGCGCCAGGCTCACGGCAGCTTCAATCTGCCCCTTGGGCGTGGCTTCCAGCCCGGCACGGATGATCTCGGTGGCATAAGCCCCGAGGTTGATCACCATGGCAATGAAAGACGCCGTTTCGGCAGACAGTTTGAAACCCGCCGCAGGCAACCCGAAGAAGATAAAAAACAGTTGCACGATGAAGGGCGTGTTGCGGATCAGCTCCACATACCCGCCTACCACCGCTTGCAGCCAGCGCGGTGCATGGTCCGCGCCGAAGCCGCGAGCACGCACCCATGCGCAGCCTACGCCCAGGGCCGTGCCCGCCACCACGGCCACCGCCGTGAGAGCCAGAGTCCAGCCCACACCGGTGAGCAGCAGCGGCCACTCGGCCAGTACCGCCCCGAAGTCGAGTTGAATGCGCATGGAATGCTCTCGTCAGTTGCGTCAGGCCTTACAGGGGCAACTCACCCAGACCGCGACCCAGCCACTTCTTGGCCATGGCTTCGAGTTCTCCGCTCTTCTTGGCGTCGGCAATGATTTCGTTCACTTTGGCCTTGAGCTTGTCTTCACCCTTGGCGATACCGATGAAGTTGGGGCTGTCTTTCAGCAGCAGCTTGTACTCGGCAGACAGCTGCGGGTTCTTGGTCATCATGTTGCCGGCCACCGACGCGCCCAGGGCCACGAACTGCACCTGGCCGGCAGTGAAAGCGGCGATGGTGGCGTTGTTGTCTTCAAAGCGTTTGGTGTCCACTCCTGTCGGGGCCACCTTGCCAAGTTCTTGGTCTTCCATGGCGCCGCGAGTCACGCCCACTGACTTGCCAGCCAGATCCGCAAAGCTCTTGACGGGGATGTTTTTGGGGCCGAACACCGCCTGGAAGAAGGGGGAGTAGGCCGACGAGAAGTCGATCACTTTTTCGCGGTCCGGATTCTTGCCCAGGGTGGCAATCACCAGGTCGGCTTTTTTGGTTTGCAGGGCCGGAATGCGGCTGGCACTCACCACCACCACCAGCTCGACCGGTACGCCCAGTTTTTTGCCGATGAGGTTGGCCATGTCAATGTCCAGGCCGATGGGCTTTAGGTCGGTGCCCACAAAGCCGTAAGGCGCAGAGTCGGTCTGCACTGCAACCTTGAGCACCTTGGCTTTCAGGATGTCGTCCAGCGCGGTTTGCGCTTGCACGCCGGAGGCGGCCAGCAAGGCGCCGGTGGCCAGCGCCAAGGCGAAAGTGCGTTTGTTCAAGGGGAAGGTCATAGCAGGGCTCCAAGGTAGGTTGAGGGGGATGAAGAGGATTTGTCTGCAAGGCTTGTATGCAAGCCCTGTGCCAAACGCACCGGTTTGGCCTTGCTGCTTTCGCTCACGGGGCTGAGGGCATTGCGCAGCTCGGCCAGCGGGTCCTCGGCAGCGGGCTGCAGGCGCAATGCGTCCTGCACATGGCCGATGTGTTGTTGCATGAGTTGTTCGGCCAGCACCCAGTCGGACTTCTCCAGTGCTTCCACAATGCGCCCGTGCTCTGCGCATGAATGGGCTGCATCGTGGGATGACTGGTAGAGCATGGCGATCAAGGTGGTGCGCGCAGTGAAGTCGCGCAATGTGTCGGCCAGTAGGCTGTTGCCCAGGCATTCGGCCAGGCACACATGGAAGTCGCCCAGCAGGTAGCTGCGCAGCCCCACATCGGTGCCCTTGACGGCCGCCTGCTCGGTTTTGATGTGCGCTTTGAGGGTTTTGATGGCCGCCTTGCTCACCTCGGTGGTGCAGCGGATCAGGCCCATCTCGATCACGCGGCGGGCCTCAAAAGCCTCACGCGCTTCGCTCAGCGAGGGCTCGATCACATACCAGCCACGACGGCTGCTGACGGTCACAATGCCGCGCGCCGCCAGGCGGGTCAGCGCCTCGCGCACGATGGTGCGGCTGCAGTCAAACACCATGGCCAGTTGCTGCTCGCCCAGGCGTGCGCCCGGGGCCAGTTTCTGGGCCATGATGGCTTCAATGATGCGGGAACTGATGTCGGATGCGTTGGCCATAGTGCATCCGGTACAGCAGATTCCGTGCCACTGGTATACAAGCGATGTGCACCATGGCTGGGACGGCTGCGCACGCGAGCGGGGATTAACCTCCCTATCCCGGTGCGAGGGAAGCGTCAGGACATGCCGGCAATCCACTCCGCCCAGTAATCGATACAGGCGCGGATTTTCGGCAAGCGGTGCCGCTCCTGCAGCATCACAGCAAAGATGGGGACGCGGCCACCGTCGAAATGCGTTTGCAGCAAGGGCACCAGTTCGCCAGAGCGCACCAAGGGTGCTGCCATCAGGTCATTCAGGCGGGCGATACCTACCCCATGGCGCACCAGGCTGAGCAGTATTGCGGTGTTGTCGGTGCGGGTGTGTCCGGGCACGGTCAGCGCTGCGGTGGTGCTGCCTCCAGCGCGAGTCCATCGGTTCAGGCTGGGGCTGGCGCTATTGGCGATCAGGTGATGGAGGGCAAGGTCGTCCGGGTGCTGCGGTGTGCCACAGCGCGCCAGATAAGCGGGGGCAGCATAGAGGCTGCGGCCGTGTTCTCCGATTTTTCGCGCCACCAAGGTGTCGCTATTCGGGCTGCCGGTGCGGATGGCAATGTCAATGCCGTCGCGGGCCATGTCGGCAACTCGGTCGTCGGCATTGATGTCGAGGTGCAAGGCCGGGTGACGGTCATACAAGCCCTGCAGGCTCGGTGCAATGACACATTCGGCCAGCAAAGGGCTCACGCTGACACGTACCCAGCCACTGGGCCCGCTGAGCTTGCCGCTGAGCTCGCTGTCCAGCTCGGCTGTGGTCTCCAGCAGGCGCTGACCATAAGAGAGCAGGGTGTCGCCTTCGTCGGTCAGGCTCAGGCCGTGGGTAGTGCGGTGGAGCAGGCGCACACCGCAGGCCGCCTCCAACCGGGTCAGCGCACGGGTGACCTGGCTCACCGGCACATTGCGCTCGCGGGCTGCGGCCGACAGGGTGCCCAGCTTGGCAATACGGGTGAACAGGGCGACGTCATCGAGTTGGAGTTGCATGGAGCGATTGTGCCGGTGTGAGCTTTAGTTTTGCAAATAGTGAAAAACCAATAACGCTTTAGCGCGGTTTCCGACGGTCGGTGTTCTCCATAAAGTTCAAACCATCGCAACAAGACCTGAACTTACCGGAGTCCACCATGTACCCAGCCGCCCCTGACAGCACTGCAATTGCTCAACTCCATGACCAAGCCCGTCGAGAGGCCAGCCGTTTGCGGCGCGAAACCGTAACTGACTTTTGGCGCGGCGCCGCCTGTTTGATGGCACGCCGGCTTCGCAGCCTCCGCCTTACCCATTCCACCCCAACCACCACCCAGAAAGCCTGACCATGCCAACTTTGCAACTCAAAGTCTCGCCACTTCAAAACCCATCTCGCTATCGCGCACTGGCCGAAGCGATGACGCGCATCACCGCCGAAGAATTAGGCAAACGTGCGGAGGTTACGGCGGTGGTCATCGACGACGTGCCCGCCGCGCGGTGGCACGTGGGGGGCACCGATGTGCAGCGCCCTACTGCGATGTTGGAGATCAGCATCACCCAAGGCACCAATACGGCGGCGCAGAAGGCGGCATTTATTGAACGCGCATTCGCCGAGCTGGAGGCCCAACTCGGCCACGGCCACGGCCAGGGGCTGGAGCCAGCCAGCTATGTGATCGTGCGGGAAGTGCCGGCCAGCGACTGGGGATACGGCGGGCAGACCCAAGCCGCCCGCGCACTTGCCAAAACCTCTGCCGCTCAGGCCATCGCCATGTGACCCACGGGGTAGAGCGCGCAGCGGATCACCTGCTCGTTCTCCACGGGCAGGCCTTGCAGCAGGGTGGCCAGGCTGTGGCCCTCGGCGCGGGATACAAAGCCGCTGCGGGTGTAAATGCCGTCGGGCTGCGACCATACCCACTGGACTTCGCCGCCATCCACCACTTCGAACCCATCCGCACTGGCCACATGCAAATCCAGACGGAATGATTTGCCGGTCAGGTAGGAGCCTGCTTGCGACAGGATTTGCACCCCGCCTTCGCTGATGTCCAGTATCAGCGCTGCAATCGCATCGGGCTTGTCCGCGTCGCGGAACACAAAGTAAGACGCTGTCTGGGTCCCGGTACCGAGGCGGAAATAGGTGGCGCGGGTGTGGACGCGTTGTTCAGACACTGCCATGGCAAAACCTCTTCAAAAAAATGCGATGACGCCCATCCTGCGGGAGGCGCGTTGCAGGAATATGACGACATTCAGGTGACGCAGCTTTTGCAGCCTGCTGACACCACGGTGTCAGCAGCACCCCCGCACCATAGTCACCTTCATTCACTTTGCAGGAGCATGTAATGCGCAACGCCATCAGCTGGTTCGAAATTCCCACCACCCGTCTGGACTCCGCCCAGGCTTTTTATGAGTCTGTGCTGGGTCACACCATGCGCCGCGAATCCATGGGCCCTAGCGAGGGTGCGGTCTTTGCCTACGACCCGCAGGCAGGCACCGGCGGCGCCTTAATGCAAGGCCCCACGGCACCCGCGCTGTCCAATGGCGGAACGCTGGTGTATCTGGACGCATCGCCCTCGCTGGATGCGGCACTGGCCCGCGTGCTGGCACAAGGCGGCGCGATTGCACTGCCCCGCACCGCCTTGCCGCCGGGCATGGGCTATTTCGCCCACATCACCGATCTGGACGGCAACCGCGTCGGCCTGCACTCAGAGGCCTGAGCCATGGCCGCGCGCAAGAACTGGATTGCCGTGGCCTGCGCGGCGCACGCCCGCAGGGGCAACGCCCAAGCCGGGCAGGGCTATATGCAGGTCTGCCACGGCAAGAGCGCACCCCTGCGGCGTGTGGCGCCGGGCGACCGGGTGGTGTACTACAGCCCCACCGTCACCATGGGCGGCAAAGACAAGCTGCAGGCTTTTGTGTCCATTGGCCTGGTGGAGCAGGGGGTGGTGTATCCCTTCGACATGGGCGGCGGCTTCGTGCCTTTCCGGCGCGATGTGGCGTATGTGCCGGCTCTGGAGGCGCCTATCGCACCGTTGCTGGACGCCCTGGAGTTTGTGGAGGACCGCAGCCGCTGGGGCTATAAGTTCCGGTTCGGGCTGTTCGCGGTGAGCGACGCAGATATGGTGCGGATTGCAAACGCCATGCAAGCCGACGTTGATTTGCTATGTTTTTAGGAGCTGCTTGCGCTTATTCGGCGGGTGCCAGCCTATGTTTTTATGCCAAACGCTGAAACGCCAGCTTGCCTGCAGCAGAGGCTGCGCAGCTCGCCACACATCCCCATGCCATGTCCAATATCGCCAGACCCACCGGCCAGCCTTTGAGCGTGGCCAGGTTGGTGAGGTCGTAGGTGGCATAGGCCACGAGTCCGAAAAGTGCCGCGTGCACCAAGGTAACGGACCAGCCGTCTGTCACCCCCCGGGGTGCCACCACAAACACCAGCAAGCCCACCGGGTACAGCGCATAAAAGAGGGCCGCTACGCCCAAGCGCGGTTGCTCCGCCATCAGGTGGCCGATGCCTTCCTGGTACATGGACTTGGCCAGCCCGCCGATCCACAGCACGTCCAGCATCAGGAGCACAAGGGCCGTGGCTGCATAGGTGGCGAGGTATTTGTTCATGTCGCAAGCTTACCCAAAGCCGGATTGATGCGTCGGTGCGGTAGTCGGTGCTATGGTTTTGGTAGCTGCTTGCGCAGGTATCATGGGCGCCAACACCCCGCAACACTCTCAAGTTCATGCGTCGCGCCGACCGTCTGTTCCAAATCGTCCAGCTCATCCGGGGGCGGCGGCTGACTACTGCCGCGTTTCTGGCGCGGCGGCTGGAAGTGTCGGAGCGCACGGTGTACCGCGATGTGGCCGACCTGCAGCACCAGGGCGTACCCATCGAAGGCGAGGCGGGCGTGGGCTACCGCTTGGGGCAAGGCTTTGAGTTGCCGCCGCTGATGTTCACCGCCGACGAAGCCCGCGCCCTGGTGGCCTCCGTGCGCATGGCGCAGGTCTGGCAGGACCCGGTGTTGGCCCGCAGCAGCCAGGTGGCGCTGGGCAAGATTTTGTCGGTGTTGCCACCCGATGCGCGCACTGCAGCGCAGAGCATGGCAGTGTACGCGCCGCCCGTGGGGCTGGCGCCCGAGGTGCAGGCCACCTTGCAAATCTTGCGCGAGGCGGCGCAGGCCCAGCGCAGGGTGCGGGCCGACTACCGGGATGCAAGCGGCAGCCCAAGCCAAAGAACCCTGCGGCCTCTGGGCTGTTTCTACTGGGGCGCCGTCTGGACCCTGGCCGCATGGTGTGAAACCCGGCAGGCATTCCGCAGCTTCCGGCTCGACCGCATGCAGCAGGTGCATGTGCTGGAAGGCGCCGCGGGCCGGTTCGAGGATGAACCGGGCCGCACCTTGGCCGACTACCTGCGTTCCGCTGCGCCACCCGGGGTGCCTGCCCGGTTGACGCAGGACAGCTAGCTTTACAAAGCTTCACCCCCAGCGCACAGACGGTTTCAGGCGGCTGGTTTGGGAATGTGCCGCCCCCGGTTGCAGGTGCCGTGGCTGATCGCCAAATTCTCCAGGTGGCTGCTGCCCCCCTCGCTTTGCGGGCGGATGTGCTCCAGCGTGGCGTCTTCGGGCGTGACGTGTTTTCCGCACACCCAGCAAGGCACCTGCCCGTGCAGTTGGCGGGCTACGGTGTTGTAAATCTTGGTGCGGGTCAGGGCGAGACGGCTCATGGGCGAAAGCTTTACAGGGCAAATGTTCAGCGGTGGACGGTTGGGTTTGTTGCCTTGCGCAGGTCCCCGTTTAATCGGGTTCAAACAGCATTTTGCGTTGGAGCTATGAGTAACAACCCCGTTTTGGCCACCGTGTTGGAGATTCTGGCAGATGCCCAGAGTCTGATGGGCAACGCCTTGTCCATCACCTGGGATGTCACCAAGTCGCAGGAAAACTATGTCAGCCGTGGACCTTCCTGGCAGGGCTTCAATGCACCTGTCCATGAGTTGTTCACCAAGGGCAGCCGCCTGAAGCTGATGGAGCTGTCCCCGGCCTTGTCCCGCGAATTCCAGTTGGCGCTGCAAAAGCGCTTGCAGGTTTCGCTGGGCATGTTGCGCAGTGACCCGCCGCCCTCGCGCCGCAACATCAACCCCGGCGACTGGCGCCTGGAGGGTGAAATGCAACTCTCCGGCGACCTGGAGATGGTCCGCAAGGTCCGTACCGGTCGCATCGTGACAGTGCTGGAGAGCACCTGTGGCCCGGAGCTGGAAGTAATGGTCGGTTTGCAGATCGAATGCCTGCGCTTTTACAAGGCGCCCAGCAATCCCTTCAGTGCCGAGAACTTTGCTGTGGCCTTGTTGCAGGCGCTGGAAATCGCCATTCCGGATGACCAGCAGCAACAAGTGCTGTTACAGGTCATGGTGCCCTCGTTTGCACAAGCATTGAAGTCGGCCTTGCGGCATTACGCCAAGTCCATGTCACGCAAATTGCAAAGCCTGGCACCCGTGGTGGAGCGGGATGGCAGGTGGCACCAGGAGCGCAGGGATGAACAGTTTGAACCCACAGTGCCTGCAGGCCTGTGAATAGGGATTGATAAAGAGAGTGATGTATGTCTGATTGGTTGTCTAAAGTACAAGGCTGGTTCGGTGCAGGAAAAGCGTCTTCGACATTGCGGGTGATGAATCTGCTCGCAGAGCGAGCCCTGGAGCCGGTGTATCAGCCCATGATCGATTTGCGCAGCGGTGTGATCCTCGGCCAGGAGGCCTTGGTTCGTGCTCCCCGCAAAATGGCGGAAACCAGCTTCGAAGCGCTGCTGGAAGCCGCGCATCGTGAGCGCTGCCTGAAGAACTTCGAGCTGGCTTGCCTGGAGCTTTCAATGGAGCGCTGGATGGCCCAGAGCGGCAAAGGTCAGCTATTCGTGAATTTCAGTGCACAGACGCTGGTGCAACTGCAGGAGTCTGACGCAGCGGGCATGTTGCTCCACCTGATGCGCAAGCACCAAATATCACCACGCCGCATGGGGCTGGACCTTGCCGGTTACACCCGCATTCCGCAACTGGATGTGCTGGTCGAGGCATTGCGCCCTTTGCGCGACGCCGGTGTCACGATTGCCCTGGACAACTTCAAGGCGTCCGAGAGCAGCATGAAGGCCTGGGCCAAAGTGCTGCCTAACGTGGTGAAAATGGCGCCCCGTTGGACCCACAACATTGCTGTCGATGGTGAGCAAAGCCGCGTGGTGCGCAGCATGGTCCGCCTGACCCGCAACCACAACGCCCTGTTGGTCGCCAAGTCGGTGGAGAGCGAGGTGGAATTGCGCACCATGAAGAACCTCGGTGTGGACATGGCCCAAGGGTTCTTCCTGGGCAGCCCTGCCGCAGAGCCGGTGCGCACACTCAACCTGCGTGCGCGGGACGTGTTGCAGGCGGCTGAAGAGACTCGCCCGCCGGAGCCGGTCAAAGCACCGGTGCGCCCGCCGGTATTGGAAACGCGCTACTCCCTCTTGTCCTGAACACGCCGCTGCCCACGCGGCAGCTATAGCGGCTTGGGATCAGGCCGCGTCCAGCGTGCGCAGAAGCTCCAGCAATTCCTGGATGCTGGCGTTCAGGTTGTTCACACTGTCTTCCCGCTGGCTGCGCGCAAAGGCGTGCCAGGTGTGAATCGACAGGATCTCCAGCTTGCCGTACGACAGCTTGAGCCAACCGTGCTGCGCGAGTTGCTGCACGTACTCGGAGAACAGGGTGCGCGACACCCCGCACAAAGAGGCTAAAGTGTTTTGTGCGATCGGGATTTCCACCCCTTCACCAAAGCCGATGGTGGGTGGCCGGTCTGAGCGGTAGGCCAGGGCTTCTGCGAACTGCGCCAAGCCCATGACGACGCGCATGCATGGGTTGCCCAGCTTCATCAGGGTGAGTGTTTCCGACGTTTTCTGCACCCGCCAAGCCATGAGCTTGGCGACAAAGCGCGCGAAGTTGGGTTCGGTCACAAACAGCTGGTCGAACTGGGCGGCAGGCAGCGTCAGCACCTCCGTGGCCGTGAGGCACACATAGTCCGCAAAACTGGGCTTGCGGTTGATGATGGACTGCTCCCCGAACCAGGCGCCGCGCCCGTAAACCGAAATCGGCGTGGACTCGGAGTTGGTGGTCGGTACAGACGCAGAGACCAGTCCTTGAATGATGAACATCCAATGCTTGATCTCGTTGCCCTTGGTCCACAGCCGCTTGCCGGCGTCGAAGGCTTGCACCTTGACCATCGGGGCGGTTTGTAAAGCCAACGCGTCCGACAAGCCCAGCCGCTTGAGCTGCTTGAATACATAGCCGTTGGCTGCCGGGGTATCGGTGGGCACTTGCGCTCCAGGGTAGTTCTACAGACAAAGCCACGGCAGCTTTCGCACGCGGCCTGATATTGTCAAACAAAGACTTGCGTAGACCAAGGCATAAAGTCTCGTTTACTTAGTTTTACATGGGTGTGCAGTGCATTACGTCGCGAAATGGTCAAAGCTGGCCCACGGTCCGCGCAGTGCAGACCCGTCCGGCGCTTTGACGGTCACACCGGGGTCCCGAACGATGCGGCCGATGCGGGTGACCGGGGTACCGCTGTGTGTACCCGCGGCCTGGACCTGCAGGCGGTGTTCCGGCGCTGCGGTGAACACCAGCTCATAGTCGTCCCCGCCGCTGAGTACATAGCGCAGTGCGGTGCTGTCGGTCTGTGAATTTGGGTCAAAAGTGCCGCTGGCGCCCGTGAGATATGCGCGAGCAGCTAGCAAATTGATAGCGTACAGTGCCTCCAGCTCTGCGCCGACATGGCTGCGCTCCAGGATGTGGCCCAGGTCGCCCAACAGGCCGTCACTGACATCGGCTGCTGCGGTGGCGATGCCGCGCAAGGCCTGCCCGAGTGCCGCGCGGGGGGTGGGCTGTTCCAGCCGTTGGCGCGCTAGGGCAAATGCTTCGGCGGGCAACTGGTCGCGGCCCCAGAGGCAATGAAGCGCGAGGGCCGCATCGCCCAGAGTGCCGCTGACCCAGATGTCATCCCCCGCGCGGGCACCACTGCGCAACAGCGCTTGGCCGGGCGGGGTTTCGCCGAACACCGTGATGCAGATATTGAGTGGGCCCCGCGTGGTGTCTCCGCCCACTAGCGGGCAGTTGTGCGCATCGGCCAACGCAAACAGGCCCTGCGAGAAACCTTGTAGCCACGCCGGATCGGCATCGGGCAGGCTGAGTGCGAGGGTAAAGCCTACAGGCCTTGCGCCACAGGCCGCAAGGTCGCTCAGGTTGACCGCCAGCGCCTTGTGGCCCAGGGTGAGCGGGTTCACATCTGCGAAGAAGTGCCGGCCGCTGACCAGCATGTCGCTGCTGATGGCCCACTGCATGCCGGGGGTGGGCTGCAGCAGGGCGCAGTCATCTCCGATACCGAGCACGACCTGGGTGGGCAAGGGGTGCTGGCTGCGCTCGAAGTAGCGCGCGATCAGCGCAAATTCGCCGAGGTCGCTCATTCTTTGGCCGGCCACAGAAAGCTCATCGGGGCCTGGCGCACGCGTTGCCAGATGCTGCTGCGAATGCGCGAGCGGTCAATGCCCGACACGTTGTGCGCCTGCAGTGCCACCCGGAACGCCAGATAAAAACTCACGCCCACATTCAGCAAGCCGATCAGTGGAATGCTGGCCACGGCCCACCAAAGTGCATGGTTGCGCACGACGTCCCATCCCAATGCAGCACAGGCAGCACCCAGCTGCCCGGCAGACAGGGTGACGTGGCGTACGTCCAGTGCCGGGCCGACAAAAGCCAGAATGGCGGGCACCAGCCCGAGCATCATGCCCAGCGAGATGTTGGCGGCCAATCCTGAAATGTGGTGCCGCATGAAGTGTGCCCAGCGGTCCGCACGCGCGGCGCCCAGCCATGCGGTGATGCGCGGGTTGTAGCGGATGGCCGAATCCAGCCGGTGCAGCACAAACCAGTTTTCCACCCAGCCCGCGACGATGCTGCTGGAAAACAAGAGCACGCCGGTGAAGGCGGCAAACAACAGGGAGGGCCCGAGCAGCGTGAGGGAGTGCAGCACGTAGTCCGCCTTCTCCGGGGTGAGCATGGGCGCGCCGGTCACCAGCAGGAGCACAGCAGACAGCAGGACCGCAGCCGGAAACACAATCGCCACGTTGCCTATGACAGCTGCCACCTGGGAGCGCACCAGGTGCGTCACCTCATCCACAAAGGCTTGCAGTGCTTGGGAGTCTGAAATGTCTTTCAGCTTGGCGGCCATGGCCGGCGCTGTCATGGCGGGCTGCTTGGTGGCCAGCGTGAAATGCAGCATCTGGATCAGCACAAAGCTGGCGGCGTACATCACCCCGGACCAGAAGCCGTACCAGAAGGCCGACAGGCCCAGTGCCATGATGCCGAACTTCATGGCGGTGGTCAGGGCAGTCAGCGCCCCCCCGCCTGCAGCATTGCCCAGCATGGCGCGGTACTCGGCGCGGGTGCGGGTGATGTAGTGCTCTCCGGTCTCCGAGCTGCGCTCGGCCACTTTGGCCGCAAGCAGTGAGGAGTTGGACGAAATGAGGGCCCCAACACTGCGCTGCTCTTGACCCACGCTGGCCAGGTGCGAGAGCAGGCGGGCCGTGGCGACGTGCTGGGTGTCCTCCAGCAGACAGTCCAGCAGGGCGCGGACCCGGAGCACGCGCTCACGCAATTGCCGCAGGCGGAAGACCAGATCCACCGAAATGCCATGGGCATCCAGATGGCTGTACACCGTGGCGGCTGCATGTCGGCAGGCGTCGAGCTGGCTGCGGAAATGCAGCACGGCGTCAGAAGTGTCCGCGCCTTGCAACCAGGTGTCCAGCACCTGGTCCAGGTCGCTGGCCAGGGTGTGAAAGGGGGTGCCATCCCGCAGAGGGCTGCTCATGCGCAGGCGCATTTCCTGCGAGAAGCCGGTAGCGCGTATCTGGCTGATACAAAAAGTCAGGGCATGCAGCAAGGTGTGTTGCCACACCGTGACCGGGCGGGAGGCCTTCAGTGCGCTGGCTGAGGCCTCCGGCAAACTGAGCAGCGCTGCCAAGCGGCTCAGGGTCTCTGCGGGGAGCGCGGCAATCCAGCGGGCGTCCCGCGGGTCATTGAGCACCAGCGCAAAAAGTTCGGATGCGTCCTGGGTTTCCGGGGTGGCGGGTAGCAATTTGCGGTTGAGGCGCTCCACCAGTTCGCTCATGAAGGCGTTGCGCGAGCCGAATCCGTAGTCTGAGAGCAGGGTGCTACCGTCCACAGTGCCCAGCAGCTCTGCCCACCACGTGCGCAACTGTTGCGTGGTTTCAGGCCGGGCCTCCAACACATCCAGCAACAAGGCTACGCGCGCGACAGGGGGCTCAGGCGTTTGTTCCGGGCCGCGCACCCAAGCCAGCAGGCGGATCAGCCAGATGTGCCGCTCTACGGCCGGTGCGGGGCTGGCCAGTTGCTCCAGCAGGGCCGACAAGTCAACACGTGCCATGCGGGGCTTCAGTGCAGGGTGCGGGGACCACCCGCATCACTCAGGGCGTCCAGCACGAACATGGGGATGTCGGTATCGAATTTTTCGCCGTCCTCAGCCACGCAGAAAAAGCTGCCGTGCATGGTGCCTGTGGGGGTGCGCAGGCGGGTTCCGCTGGTGTATTCAAAAGACTGGCCGGGCTTGAGCAGGGGTTGCTGGCCCACCACGCCCAAGCCTTTGACGCGTTCGGTGTGGCCGGTGGCGTCATTCACATTCCAGGTGCGGGAGATCAATTGCGCCGTCACTTCGCCGATATTGGTGATGGTGATGGTGTACGCGAAGACGTACAGGTCCTCATGCGGCGCGGATTGATCCGCCAGATATTGGGGTTTGACTTCCACCAGGAATGCGTATTTGGCCATCCGGCAATGCTACCTGCGAAAATGTGCAATTCGAAATACCCCCACAAACCCGAAACCCCTCCCTGGACGTCGTTGTCATGACCTACCGTATAGCCCCCTCCATCCTCTCTGCCGACTTTGCCCGCCTGGGTGAAGAAGTCAAAAATGTGATCGCCGCCGGCGCGGATTGGATTCACTTTGATGTGATGGACAACCACTATGTGCCCAACCTGACTTTCGGTCCCATGATTTGCAGCGCCTTGAAGCCCCATGCCAAGACCGCCGAAGGAGTCGCCGTGCCGATTGATGTGCACTTGATGATTTCTCCGGTAGACGCGCTGGCGGCCAGCTTTGCCGAAGCAGGTGCGGACTACATCAGCTTTCACCCCGATGCCTCTGGCCACGTGCACCGCAGCGTGCAGGCCATCAAGTCCAAGGGCGTGAAGGCCGGTCTGGTGTTCAACCCCGCCGAGCCCCTGGATGTGCTGGACTGGGTGATCGACGATATTGACCTTATCCTCATCATGAGCGTCAACCCCGGCTTCGGCGGCCAGAGCTTTATTGACTCGGCCCTGCGCAAGATCGAGGCAGCCCGCAAGCGCATTGATGCCAGCGGCAAAGACATCCGCCTTGAAGTGGACGGCGGCATCAAAACCGACAATATTCGCCGCGTGGCCGATGCGGGCGCAGACACCTTTGTGGCGGGTAGCGCCATTTTCGGCAAACCGGACTACCAGTCGGTGGTTGACGCCATGCGCGTTGCGCTGGCTGCCTGAGTGGGCAGTCCCTTCCTGACTCGGTGAGCGATTTGGACAACGCATTGGCCAAAACCGTCCTGGTCAGGGATAACTTCGGCCGGTCGTGGCTCGAAGGCCGGAATTCCCATATCCGCGTGCGGGTGGCGATGTATGGCGTTTTGCTGTTGCTGGTGGTGTTGGGCGCATTGCGTGGGGTTTTGTCGCAGCAGTGGCAGGACGAGCGACAGCTCGACATTGAAATTCTGCAGTCCGTAGCGGAACAGCGCGTAACGGCGCAGCGCCTGGACTTGTCAGTTGAGGCAGTGCAGAACGGACGTGCGGGCGAGGACGCCTTGTTATCCTCCATGCAGCGTTTGCGCAAGGAGGCTGCTGCCCTGGATGGGTTGCTGCGTATGCAAGCCCGCCATACACCGTCAGCTTCGGCCGCCGTGGCAACTGCGCTCGCAGACTGGAAGCAGAGTACGGATGCCCTGTGGCCCCTTCTGGACGAATGGCAAACGGACACCAAGGCTCCGGCGGCGGGTGCCAAATCCCGTCTGGAAGCTGCGCGGCTTGCCACGCAGCGGGTGGAGTCAGCGGTTTATGCCCTCAATCAAGCGGTACAGACCGATGTTGCCCAGCGAAGCCGGCGCGTGGTCACCACCATCTGGAGCGTTGTGGGCGGCATCGCGGTGCTGGGCTTGGTGCTGTCATTTGCCTTGGTGGAGCCTACGGCCCGGGCCGTGCGTCGCCAGTACGAGGCGCTGTCCCGTCAGGCCGACCGGCTCAAACGCATGGCCAAGGTGGCAGAACTGAGCTCCAACGCCATTGCCATCACTGACGGCATGCACCGCGTGGTGTGGATCAATGAAGCCTTCAGCGATCTCACCAGCTACACACCTGACCAGTGCCGGGGGCGTCGCATCGGCACTTTGCTCAAGGCGCGCAGCGCAGACCCGACCCATTTCACGGAGTTCACCGAGGCACTGGCGCGAGGACAGGGCATCAAACGCGAAGTGCGTGTGATCGCCAAAAATGCCGAGCTGGGATGGGTGCTGGTCGACATGCAGCCCATACGGGATGAGGACGGCACCATGTCCGGCTGGGTTCTGGTGGCGACCGACCTCACGGCCGTGCGCACCCAACAGGAGATTCTGTCCCTCGCAGTTTCCGGCGCCGGGCTCGGTATCTGGCATTGGGACCTGGTGGAAGACAGCGTGGGGTGGAACGCGCGCATGCAGCAGATTCTGGGTTACCCGGATGGCGCATTGACGCCTCGTTCAGCGACCTGGCTGAACCTGATCCACCCTGACGACGTGCAGACCTGGGAAGACTCCTTGCGCCAGCATCTGCGGGATGAGTCCAATGAACACCGCCTCTCGGTGCGTTTGCGTCACCATTCCGGGCGTTGGGTGTGGATCCTTTTTGCAGGTCGCGCTGCAGACCGGTCTGTGCAGGGGCGCGTTTTGCGCTTGGCCGGAGTGGCGATGGACGTGAACGCCCAGAAAGCGCTGGAGCAACAGCTGCGCACCGCAGCGCGTACCGATGACCTCACTGCGCTACCCAACCGCACGGTCATGGTGGAGTTGATCCGCGCTGCATTGGCGCGACGCCGGGTAGAGCCCGGTTACCACTTTGCGGTGTTGTTCATGGACTTTGACCGCTTCAAGCAAGTCAACGACACATTGGGCCACACCGTAGGGGATGCTTTGTTGCGCCAGATTGCCCGCCGGCTCGAGGACAGCCTGCGGCCTGGGGACAGCTTTGCCCACAGCGGAGACTTTGACAAAGTGGCCGCCCGTATCGGGGGCGATGAGTTTGTGGTCCTGCTTGACGATATCCGCGGTGACCTGGACGCCATCCACGTCGCAGGCCGTCTGCTCGATGTGCTAGCGGCCCCGTATGTGCTGGATGGACACCGGGTGACATCCACCGTGAGTATCGGCATCGTGACCAGCACCCATACCGAAGACGATGCGGATAGCGTGCTGCGCGACGCTGATATTGCGATGTACGAAGCCAAGCGAACGGGCCGTGCGCGCTATGTGTTGTTCGATCCGCTGATGCGCTCGCAGGTGAGTGACTCTGTTTCTCTGGAGAACGACTTGCGCCAGGCGCTGGACAACCGGGAAATGCGGGTGGTGTATCAGCCACTGCTCCACCTGCCGGGGCACCAGTTGGCAGGTGTGGAGGCCTTGGTGCGCTGGCAGCACCCGGTGCGTGGCGCGGTTTCGCCGGTGGACTTCATTCCCTTGGCGGAGGCGTGCGGTGTGATTGCCGCACTCGGGCAGTTTGTGTTGGAGACAGCCTGCCAGACGTTTGCGCAACTGCAGCGCGACCTGGGTTCTACCGCGCCGCCCAGCATGTCTGTGAACCTGTCCCGCGCACAGTTGCGGGAGCCCGGTCTGGTAGGCATGGTGCGTGACGCTCTTCGCAGCGCAGATATGGAGCCCCGGCAGCTGGTATTGGAAGTGACCGAGAGCTTGGCCGCCCAGGATGCGCTGGTGCAGACCACCTTGCAGGAACTGCGAGCCATGGGAGTAGCACTGTCACTGGATGACTTTGGAACCGGCTACTCGTCGCTCGCCTGCCTGCATGAGTTGCCAGTGAGTTCGATCAAAATCGACCGCTCATTTGTGAATCTGCTTGACAAGAGCGAGTACCACCGTGTATTGATTGAAGCCACCCTGCGGGTGGCCGCGACGCTGAAGTTGGGTACGGTGGCAGAAGGTATTGAGACCGCGGAACAGGCTACCGAGATGGCTGCGATGGGTTGCCAAAAGGGCCAGGGTTACTGGTTCGGGCGCCCCATGGAAGTCGAAGCGCTGGTGGCTTGGATACAAGCCCGACAACCCTTGGAGAAAATTACGTGAGCGAAATGGCACGCTGGTCCCGCACTGCGCTGGACGCCGTCATCGTCGATCTGGACGGCACCATGGTCGACACCTTGGGCGATTTTGCGCAAGCATTGCAGCGCATGTTGGCCGATTTGCCGGAGCCCTTCAATACATTCACCGTTCATCAAGACCTGGTGGAGAAAATGGTCGGCAAGGGCTCTGAGCACTTGATAAAAAGCATGCTGGCGCACATCGATAGTGCGCAAGCTGCTATGGAAAATGTAGCGCTATACGAATCGGCATGGGCAGCCTATCAGCGCCACTATGTGGAGGTAAATGGCCTTTACTCCAAGGTGTACCCCGGAGTGATGCAAGGCTTGGATGACTGGAAACAGCAGGGCTTGAAGATGGTGTGTGTCACGAACAAGCCCACTGCCTTTGCCAAAACCTTGCTGGCCGACAAGGGCCTTGCAGGCTATTTCAGCCTGGTGGTCGGTGGCGATGCCGTAGAGCGCAAAAAGCCCGACCCCATGCCTTTGCTATTCGCCTGCGAACAGATGGGTGTGGCACCTGCGCGCACCTTGATGGTGGGTGACTCCAGCAATGACGCCCAAGCCGCCCGAGCTGCCGGCTGCCCGGTGCTGCTGGTGAGCTACGGTTACAACCACGGCCAGCCTGTCCATGCTGTGGACGCTGACGCTGTGGTCGACAGCCTCGCGGACTTCCGCTGGGCTTAAAAAGTCTCCCAATCATCATCCCCGCCCGCAGGCGTGACGCGGCTGCTGGTCTTGGGGGGCGAGATGGCCTGAGCAGTCAGCACCGGCGGTGCTTTGGCCGGTGAGGCTGCTGGTTTGGCGGCTGGCTTGGGGGGAGTTTTGGAAGAACTTGCGGCGGCCGCGGCCCTGCGCTCGGGCCCAGCAAAGTTCAGCTTTTGGGGCGGGTTGGACCGCACTGCTGCTTTGGGCATAGGGCTTGCCAATGCGTGACTACCACCGCTGGACGGGCTGCTGCTGGAATAACCGCCGTGGCTTTCGTTGCCCAGTTTGAATACCGCCACCACCTGCACCAGATCATTGGCCTGACTCTTCAAGCTGCTGGCAGCCGCTGCCATCTCTTCCACCAAGGCGGCGTTCTGTTGCGTAGCCTGGTCCATCTGGGTGACTGCTTCTCCAACTTGAGAGACACCTGCACTCTGTTCTGAGCTGGCTGCGCTGATTTCTCCCATGATGTCTGTCACCCGGCGGATGCTGCTCACCACTTCGGTCATGGTTTCACCGGCTTTGTCTACCAGGCTGCTTCCTTGCTCTACCCGCTCTACGCTGGCGTTGATCAGGGTCTTGATTTCTTTGGCAGCTTCGGCAGACCGTCCTGCCAATGAGCGGACTTCAGAGGCTACGACTGCAAAGCCCCGGCCTTGTTCCCCGGCACGTGCTGCTTCTACCGCTGCATTCAAAGCAAGGATGTTGGTCTGGAAGGCAATGCCGTCAATGACGCTGATGATGTCTGCAATCTTGCGGCTGGATTCGTTGATGCCTTTCATGGTCTCCACGACCTGGCCCACGACTTCTCCGCCTTGAATAGCCACGGTAGAGGCATTCATGGCCAGTTGATTGGCTTGACGGGCGGAGTCAGCGTTTTGTTTGACGGTGGAGCCGAGTTCTTCCATGGACGCTGCGGTTTCTTCCAAAGCACTGGCTTGTTGTTCGGTGCGGGCAGAGAGGTCGTTGTTGCCTTGGGCGATTTCGGCGCTGGCTGTGGCGACCGCGTCGGCGCTGCTTTTCACGGCGCGCACTGTGTTGCTGAAGCTGCGCTGCATGACTTCCATTGACTTGAGCAGCTGAATGGTTTCATCGCTACCGGCGGGATGGACGTCGGCGTGTAGATTGCCTTCAGATAGTGCGTTCGCAATCGATGCGGCATGGGCAATAGGTTGCGAAAGTTCCCGTGCCAGGAAAAAGGCCCCAGCGACAAGCAAAAAAGTAGAAATCAGCCATGCGACCATGACCTGGATCTTGGAACTCGATACCTTGTCGTGCGACTCGGCCCGGGCCTCCTCCACGCTTTTCTCAATTCCGTCGGCTTGTTTCGCCATCTGGTCCTCAAGCTTGCTGAAGGCCACCTGAAAGCTATCGATGGCGGCACCTGCAGCGGCTAAATCTTTGGCCGCTAGCTCTTGTGCTTTCTTGGCCGCAGCAATGTATTCCTGAACCATGGGCTTGGTAGCTTGCAACATGGCTTTGACGTCCGGCGGCAGAGGCTTTTCCTCCAATTGAACGAGTGCGTCGTTGAAAGTCTTGGCGTGCTCTTCGAGTCCCTTGCTGGCCTCGGCAATTTGATTGGCATTCTGGGTAGTTGCGCCTTGCACCAGAAGAAGCACATCGCCCCGTATGGCGTCGTGCATCATGTCGGCCTCCTGGCTGTTCTGGAGCGCGCTGGACATGGCTTCAGAGTCATCGATGGCGGCAGACAGGCGGGCTGTTTGCAACAGGCCGATGCCTCCTACCAGCCCGGACGCAAGAATTCCGACCAAGCCCAATGCGATGATTTGATGTTTGAGTTTCATGTATTTCCCCCTGAGGCAACTTCTTAAGCGGATAGTGCTGCCGGCTGCATGGTGTTGGAGCCGGTTTTGAAGACTGAGACCAGACCGACTAGGTCGTGCGCCTGTTGTTGCAGTCCGGACGCCGCAGCGGCCATTTCTTCGACTAGCGCAGCGTTTTGCTGGGTTGCCTGGTCAATCAGCGTCACGGCGCTACCCGCTTGGTTGACGCCAATCCGCTGTTCTTCACTAGCTGTGGTGATTTCACCGACCATGGCAGTGACTTCCCGGATCGCATCCACTACTTCGTTCATGGTTTGCCCGGCCCGGGCCACTTGGCTACTGCCCAACTCCACTTGCTCGACGCTGGCACCGATGAGGCTCTTGATTTCTTTGGCGGCCTCTGCCGATCTGCCGGCCAAGGAGCGCACTTCGGAGGCCACGACCGCGAAGCCCCGGCCCTGCTCGCCGGCACGCGCGGCTTCCACCGCTGCGTTCAGAGCGAGGATGTTGGTTTGGAAGGCGATTCCGTCAATCACACTGATGATTTCGGCAATCCGGCTGGAAGATGTATGGATACCTCGCATGGTTTCCACCACTTGATGCACTACTTCGCCACCGCGGGCTGCGACATCAGACGCTTGCAAGGCTTTGTGGTTGGCTTGCGTAGCGCCATCGGCACTGCGGCTGACGGTCGCCCCCAACTCATCCATGGAAGCGGCGGCCTCCTGCAAAGCCGTTGCCTGCTGCTCGGTACGGTTGGAAAGGTCGTGGTTGCCTTGGGCGATTTCTGTGCTGGCGTGGGAGACGCTTTCTGCGCCTTCCCGGACTTTGATGACCAGGTGGGAGAGACTCTGTTGCATGGTCTGCAAAGAGCGCAGCAAGTCGGATATTTCGTCTTTGCCGCTGGTATCCAGCCGGGTGGTCAGGTCACCACGCGATACCTTGTCTGCGGCGCTCACTGCTTCATTGAGCGGGTGAACAATTTGCCGGCTCATCCAGATGCTGCCTGCAAAGCCGATCAGCGTGACCAGCGTCATGACGCCATAGGCCAATGAGCTGCCACGCGCTGCCAAAGCGCTAGCCGTCTCGGAGGACTTGGCTTCTTCTTCAGAGAGGTGTTTGCGAAGCTCCAGAAGCAGCGAAGCGGCTTCACGGTCTTTCCCTCTTGCTGCTTTATCGCCGGCTGCGAAGTCAAAGTCGCTGGCCTTGTAGGCTTCAAAAGCGGCTTCATAGCCTTTGGCAGCACCCCGCATAGACACACCCAGTTTGGCGGCTATGCCCTTGCTGGTTTCGTCATCCATCTCCAGGGAGAGTGCGTCGATTCCCTGAATGACTTTGGCCATTTCTTTTTGGTGTGCGCTCCAGTAAGTGTCCAGGTCTTTGGGGGTTTTTCCGCGTAGCAGGACGTTTTTCCATTCCTGGATGGCCACTGAAAACTGGCCTGCAATGTCCGCGGCCTTTTTGTTGGCGTCTACATGGTTCAGTACATCGAGCCGGTAGGTGCTCACGGCATGGTTCAGGGTACTGATCCCGAACACCCCACCTAAAAACAAAAGCACCAGTGCAAAGGCAAAGGCGAGTGGAAGTTTCAAGCTCAATTTCATTCATGCCCCCGGGTCTATTCAGGAATCCTGCAATTGCTGCATTGCAATCTACAGGGAAGGGCGATGTTTGTCATCACTTGTGTGCATGAAGCCACCAGAAGACCAAAAAAAAGGCCGGCATGTCGCCATGCCGGCCTGTGAGGCTTGGAGTACAGCGAACTATTTTTGGCCCAGCAGGGCTTCCTTCAGTTTGAAGTCTGCAGGTGACGGGCCGAACCAGATGGACATGATGGCTTTGAAAAACTCGGGTTCCTTGAAGGGCTCGCCCTGAACTTTGCCTTTGGCCGTCACCACCATGCCGGTGCCGGGAATCCAGTCGAGGTGGATGACGTCGCCGGGCATGAGCGCCTTGTTGACGGTAAAGATGTCGCCCATGCGGATCAGGCCGGGTACGAGCTTGGACATTTCGTTCTTGGGCACGTTATCTTCCACGCCACGTGTGAGCAATTTACCGAAGGGGCCTGCCTCGATTTCGCGCAAAAAAGTCATGCTCAGGCGCTTCGGGCCGGGTGCAGCCATCAATTCATCGAGAGAGCTGACTTTTTGCGTGGTGTGCAGCTCCCCCACATACACCTTGAAAATCGCCTTGTAGCGGATGCCGGCACCGTTGAGTTGCAACTTGCTGCCTGCCAGCGTGATGTTGTCCTCGACTTTGACGCCATTGATATCCGTCGCCGCCATGACTGTGAGGCTGGTGCAAAGGGTGAGCAAACCGGCGAGGAGAGAGTGTTTCAATGTCATGGGGCACCTGAAATAGAACGACCGTTCTTTTTTGTGAGAGACGCATTGTGCAGGTGTGCGGGCAAAAGCACATCAGGGTTTTTGCGGGTAACGTGGTTTTCGGGCCATTTCTGCGTCTGGCGTGTTTGCTACACTGTGCCCATGTTTATCCACCACATCAGCAGAACAGGTTTGAGCGACCGGGGAGCCTGGCCCTGGCGTACCTTGTCTGTTGTGCCTGGGCTCTGATACCTGCCGGCCGCTCCTAGCGGCCAACGCGCACGGTTTGTGAGCTTTGCGCGGTCAAGTGGCACGGATTCCTCTCCGATCTATTGCGCGCATCCTTATCCGGCTTGAGGCCTTGCCTGCAAGCCCCCGTGAATAGATTGTTTGAGAGGCGCTGCCCCCCGATGACTGAATCTGAATTTCTGGCCCTGCAAGCGCAAGGCTACAACCGCATCCCGCTGAGCACCCAGGCCTTTGCGGATCTGGAAACTCCACTCTCTGTGTACCTCAAGCTGGCCCGCAATGCCGGCGAAGCCGAACCCGCTGCCAACAGCTTTTTGCTGGAATCGGTGGTGGGCGGCGAGCGTTTCGGCCGCTACAGCTTTATCGGCCTGCCAGCGCGTACCATGGTCCGCGCAAGTGGATTCGGTGCGGCGGCCTGCACCGAGGTAGTGACTGATGGTGTGGTGGTGGAAACCTCGGCACTCAACCCGCTGGACTTCATTGCCGAATACCAGCAGCGTTTCAAGGTGGCCTTGCAGCCCGGCATGCCGCGCTTTTGCGGTGGCCTGGCGGGCTACTTCGGGTACGACGCTGTCCGATACATCGAGAAAAAGCTGCAGGACAGCTGCCCGCCCGATGAGTTGGGTACACCCGACATTCTGCTTTTGCAGTGCGAAGAGTTGGCGGTGATCGACAACCTGTCCGGCAAGCTGCACTTAATGGTGTACGTAGACCCGGCTTTGCCCGGCGCCTATGCCGCGGGCCAGGCGCGCTTGGCCGAGCTGCGTGCCAAGCTGGCGCAAGCCGTGAGCGCGCCGGATATCAAGCCTTCGCAAAGCTTTGAAGCTCAGCGCGACTTCGCCAAGGCAGACTACATCGCCGCCGTGGAACGTGCCAAAGAGCTGATTGCCGGTGGCGATTTCATGCAGGTGCAGGTGGGCCAGCGCATCAAAAAGCGTTACACCGCTTCACCCTTGAGCCTTTATCGCGCCCTGCGTACCCTGAACCCCAGCCCGTACATGTATTTCTACAACTTCGGGGATTTCCAGGTGGTGGGTGCTTCGCCGGAGATTTTGGTCCGGCAAGAACAGATCACCGCCGGCGACAAGCCTGGCACGAAAGTGACCATTCGTCCCCTGGCCGGCACGCGCCCTCGCGGCGCCACGCCCGAGCTGGACAAGGCCGCCGAAGTCGAGCTGATCAATGACCCCAAAGAGCGTGCCGAGCACGTGATGCTGATCGACCTGGCCCGCAACGACATTGGCCGCATTGCCGAAATCGGCTCGGTCAAGGTGACGGACGCTTTCATCGTGGAGCGGTACAGCCACGTGATGCATATCGTGAGCAACGTAGAGGGCACCTTGAACGCCGGTATGACCAGCATGGATGTGCTCAAAGCCACGTTTCCTGCGGGCACGCTGACCGGTGCGCCCAAGGTACATGCGATGGAGCTGATCGATCAGCTGGAACCCATCAAGCGCGGCATTTATGGCGGCGCTTGCGGTTACCTGAGCTACGCGGGCGATATGGACGTGGCCATTGCCATCCGTACCGGCATCATCAAGAACGAAACCTTGTATGTGCAAGCCGCCGCCGGTGTGGTGGCTGACAGCGTGCCTGAACTGGAGTGGAAAGAAACTGAAGCCAAGGCCCGTGCGCTGCTGCGTGCCGCCGAGCTGGTGGAGGAGGGGCTGCAATGATCACCACCAATAAAGCACAACATTGCGAGACCATGGCCGAAGTGCGCAGCCACATCGACGCGCTGGACGAGCGCATTACCGCCTTGCTGGTGGAACGCACCGGCTACATGACTCAAGCTGCCCGCATCAAGCAGGATGCGAGCAAGGTTCACGACCAGGAGCGCATTGAATTCATTGCCGCCCGCGTGCGCCGCATGGCGGCAGAGCAGGGCGGCCAGCCCGATGTGCTGGAAGCCGCTTACCGCGCCCTGATGGACGCATCGATTGCATTTGAGCACCGGGAGTTTGCCCGGCTGCGTGAAGGAGTAGCAGCATGAAACTCGTGATGATCGACAACTACGATTCGTTCACCTTCAACATCGTCCAGTACTTCGGCGAGCTGGGCGCAGAGGTGGAGGTATTCCGCAATGACGAAATCACGCTAGCAGGCATTGCCGCCCGCGGCGCCGACCGGCTGGTCATTTCGCCCGGCCCGTGCTCGCCCAATGAAGCGGGCATTTCGGTGCCCGCCATTCGCCACTTCATGGGCAAGCTGCCGATTCTGGGCGTTTGCCTGGGTCACCAGAGCATTGGTGCGGCCTTGGGTGGCAAGATCATCCGTGCGCAGGAGCTGATGCACGGCAAGACCAGCGTCATCACCACCACGCAAGAGGGGGTGTTTGCCGGCCTGCCCGAAAAATTCACCGTGAACCGCTACCACTCACTGGCTATTGAGCGGGCCACTTGTCCGCAAGAGCTGGCAGTCACTGCGTGGACGGATGATGGCGAAATCATGGGCGTGCGTCACAAAGATCTGCCGCACGCGGTGCGCATGGAGGGGGTGCAGTTCCATCCGGAAAGCATCCTCA
Organism: Curvibacter sp. Hmag1.1; assembly: GCF_059769165.1. NCBI lineage: Bacteria > Pseudomonadati > Pseudomonadota > Betaproteobacteria > Burkholderiales > Comamonadaceae > Curvibacter > Curvibacter sp. Hmag1.1. The sequence goes on along the minus strand of NZ_JBMBGX010000002.1, from coordinate 1,412,401 downwards.
CGGAGCATGGCCACGCCATGCTGAAGAACTTTTTGCAATAAACCGGTAGGCGGGTAGCTATTCTTTTGATAGCTGTCTGCGCATATCCAACGGGCGCCAGAGGCCGAAATGACCACTATTGTTGATTTGCGCAGTGACACCGTCACCCGCCCTACGGCTGCCATGCGGGAGGCCATGTTTGCGGCTCCGCTGGGCGACGATGTGTTCGGGGACGACCCCAGCGTCAACGCGCTGCAAGACAAAGTCGCGGCCCTATTGGGTTTCGAAGCGGCCTTGTTCATGCCTACCGGTACCCAAAGCAACTTGTGCGCGTTGATGGCGCATTGTGGCCGGGGGGACGAATACATCGTGGGCCAGCTGGCGCACGCCTACCGTTACGAGGGCGGCGGCGCGGCAGTGCTGGGCAGCATCCAGCCGCAGCCCCTGGCGCAGGACGCCTGTGGCCAGATGGCATTGGCAGACATTGCGGCCGCCATCAAGCCCGATGACTGCCACTTTGCCCGCACCCGCCTGCTGTGCCTGGAAAACACCTGGAATGGCAATCCCATGCCCGCCAGCTATCTGGAACAGGCTACCGGTTTGGCGCGGGAGCGGGGGCTGGCGGTGCACCTGGACGGCGCGCGGCTGTTCAATGCGGCAGTGGCCACGGCTGCGGCCGGGGATTCTGTCATTCAATCAGCCAAGCGCATTGCTAGCTACTTTGACAGCGTCTCGGTGTGCTTCAGCAAAGGGTTAGGCGCACCAGCCGGCTCGGCCCTGTGCGGCAGCCGTGAGCTGATCGCCCGTGCCCACCGCATCCGCAAAATGGCGGGGGGCGGCATGCGCCAGGCCGGCTTTCTGGCTGCGGCTGCGAGCTACGCGCTGGATCACCACCTGGACCGCTTGGCCGATGACCATGCATTGGCGCAGCGCTTGGCTAGCGGCTTGCAGGGTGTTGCCGGGCTGCAAGTGCGTTCGGCTCATACCAACATCGTGTTTGTAGATGTTGCGGACGGGCGTGGTCCGGATTTGCTGGCTTTCCTCAAGGCACGCGGCGTGCTGGCCACCGGCCTGATCGGCCTGCGCTTTGTGACGCATCTGGACGTGGATGCTGCTGGCATTGACCGTGCGATTGCCGGCATTCGTGAGTTTTTCGCTCAAACCGCACATGCGACAGGTGCTGCGGTCAGCCGCGGCGCCGCGGTGTACTGAGGAGCGGCGGGCGATGTGGGCAGAACTGGGCATTGAACATCTGGGGCTTTTTGTGCTGTCCGGGTGGCTGCTCAACCTCACTCCCGGGCCGGATGTGCTGTACATCGTGAGCCACGCCTTGCGCAGTGGCGTCCGTGCGGGCATCGTGGCAGCCTTCGGCATCACGGCAGGTTGCTTTGTGCACATCGTGGCGGCCGGCTTGGGCGTGAGTGCACTGCTGGCCACCTCGGCGATGGCCTTCACCGTGCTCAAGTGGGTGGGGGCTGCGTATCTGGTGTTCATGGGCCTACGCATGCTCAGGTCCAAAGCGCAGCCTGCTATCGATTTGGAAGCTGCTCGCGCAGATTCCACGGGTGCTGGAGGCCTGAAAGCCATATTTTTCCGCGGTTTTCTGACCAATGCACTCAACCCCAAGGTCGCACTGTTCTTTCTGGCCTTTGTGCCCCAGTTCATCGCACCCGGTGCCAGTCATCCCACCGCGGCCTTTCTGGCGCTGGGTGTGTTGTTCAATCTCAATGCCATTCCCATCAACATTGGCTACGCCGTATTGGCAGGCTGGGCGGCGCAGCGAACCGCGCTTGTTCAGCGAGGCATGCACTGGCTGGACCGCGTGGCCGGTGCCTTGTTTGTAGGATTCGGAATCAAACTGGCGCGCACCGCTGCGCCTGAGCTTTAAGGAGACGCCATGCCCCACACCGTCAAAATTACCCCCCAAGAGGCGCTGCAACGCACCATCGAACACCGTGAAATCTTTCACGATGAAATGCTGCACCTGATGCGCCAGATCATGTCCGGCGAGATGTCGCCCGTCATGATGGCGGCCCTCATCACCGGCTTGCGGGTCAAGAAAGAAACCATAGGCGAAATCACGGCCGCCGCGCAGGTGATGCGCGAGTTCTCCACGAAAGTGGAGGTGGCGGACAAAACCAATTTGGTAGATATTGTGGGTACGGGCGGCGACGGCAGCCACACCTTCAACATCTCCACCTGCAGCATGTTTGTCGCTGCGGCGGCGGGCGCCAAGGTCAGCAAGCATGGCGGCCGTAGCGTCAGCAGCAAGAGCGGCAGCGCCGATGTGCTCGAAGCGCTGGGCCTGAACATCAACTTGAAACCCGACCAGATCGCCCACTGCATTGCCGAGCAGGGCATCGGCTTCATGTTCGCGCCCAACCACCATCCTGCCATGAAAAACGTGGCCCCGGTGCGCAAGGAAATGGGCGTGCGCACCATCTTCAACATCCTGGGCCCGCTGACCAACCCGGCCGGCGCTCCCAACATCCTCATGGGCGTGTTCCACGCCGATCTGGTGGGTATCCAGGTGCGCGCCTTGCAGCGCTTGGGCGCGGAACACGCCATCGTGGTCTATGGCCGCGACGGCATGGACGAAGTGAGCCTGGGCGCCGGTACGCTGGTCGGAGAGCTCAAGAACGGCGAAATCCGCGAATACGAGATCCACCCCGAAGATTTCGGCATGGTCATGGCCAGCAACCGCGCCCTCAAGGTGGAAACCGCTGAAGACTCCAAAGCCATGTTGATGGGCGTGCTCAATAATCAGCCCGGCCCGGCCAAAGACATTGTGACGCTGAATGCCGGTGTCGCCCTGTATGCCGCCAATGTGGCGGAAAGCATGGAAGCCGGCATAGCACTTGCGCGGGCAGCTATTGAATCAGGAGCAGCCAAGGCCAAGCTCGACGCACTGGTGGCCCTCTCCAGCCGCTTGGCGAACTAACTATCAGGACCCCCCATGAGCGATATTCTCGACAAAATCGTAGCCGTCAAGCACCAGGAAGTGGCGGCTGCCAAGAACCGCAAATCGCTGGAATTCGTGCGTGCGGACGCCGAGTCCCGCGTGCTGACGCGTGACTTTGTGGGCGCTTTGCGCGCCAAGATCGCCGCCGGCAAGCCGGCTGTGATTGCCGAGGTCAAGAAGGCCAGCCCGTCCAAAGGCGTGATCCGCGCCGACTTTATTCCTGCAGACATTGCGCAGAGCTATGCAGAGCATGGTGCAGCTTGCCTCTCGGTGCTGACGGATGCGCAGTTTTTCCAGGGTGAGGTGGATTACCTCAAACAGGCCCGCGCCAGCTGCCAGTTGCCGGTGCTGCGCAAGGACTTCATGGTGGATCCGTATCAGATTTACGAGTCCCGCTCCATGGGAGCCGACGCCATTCTGCTTATTGCAGCGTGCCTGGACGATGCGCAAATGAAAGATCTCGAAGCGATTGCCTTTGGGTTGGACATGGCGGTGCTGGTGGAAGTGCACGACCAGGCAGAGCTGGAGCGAGCCTTGAAGCTCAAGACCCCTTTGCTGGGCATCAATAACCGCAACCTCAAGACGTTTGATGTGACGCTGGACACCACGCTGACGCTGCGCTCCATGGTGCCCGCCGACAAACTGCTGGTGACGGAAAGCGGCATCCATACCCGGGAAGACGTGCTCCGCATGGGGGCGGCAGGGGTGAATGCATTTCTGGTGGGCGAGGCCTTCATGCGTGCGCCGGAGCCCGGTGAAGCGCTTGCCGCCCTGTTTGGCTGAGTATGCAGCTGTCCCTGTTGGCGGGTGAGTCGGAGCCTGCTGCAAACGGGCAGCGGGCTAGCCAGTTGCGGTCTGCCGATCCCGATCAGTGGCCGGTTGACCCGAGCTGGGAGAGTGTCAAGAACGCATTTTTTCGGAGCGCGCAGGGCCAGGCGTTGTGTGCACGTTTGCAGCGCAGGCTGGAGGAGGGGGCTGTGATTTTCCCGCCTGTGCCCTTGCTGGCGCTGTCCCTCACAGCCTTGGGTGATGTGCGGGTAGTCATCCTCGGGCAGGACCCCTACCACGGACGTGGCCAAGCGGAGGGTTTAGCCTTTTCGGTGGCGCAGGGCGTTGCAGTTCCGCCGTCCCTTCGCAATATCTTCAAAGAGCTTGCGCGAGAGGGTGAAGCAGCGGCCCCCCTCTTTCCTGCGACGGCAGGTAGTTTGCAGCCTTGGGCGCAACGGGGCGTGTTGCTCTTGAATACCTGCTTGACGGTCGAAGAGGCGCAACCGGCCAGTCATTCCAAGTGGGGCTGGGAGGTGTTTACCGATTTGGTCATCCGCGAGGTCTCCAGCCAAGCGCGGGGTGTGGTTTTTATGCTGTGGGGCGCATATGCGCAGGCAAAGCAGGCCTTGATAGACCCTGAAAAACACTTGGTCTTGTGTGCGAATCATCCATCCCCGCTTTCCGCATCCCGTCCGCCTGTGCCCTTCATCGGGTGCGGTCATTTCAGTCAGGCAAGCCGCTGGTTGCAGGATAGGACTCGGGATTGAAGTTGACGGCATAACCACTTCTGAATTGCCAGCGATTGCAAAAAACTTTGGGGGCAGGTGACAAGTGCCCCATAAAGCTGGCATAATCCGAGGCTCACCTAGGAGAGGTGGCCGAGTGGTTAATGGCAGCAGACTGTAAATCTGCCCTCTTACGAGTACGCTGGTTCGAATCCAGCCCTCTCCACCAGTGACATAAAAGACTGTTAGATTGGCGGGCCTGCGCGGGGTTCGTATAGTGGTAATACCTTAGCCTTCCAAGCTAAAGCGAGGAGTTCGATTCTCCTACCCCGCTCCATAGTCTTGATGTCGCTGTGATTTGGTAAAGTTTTCAAGGTTTGCGAAAGCAGGCCTCTGCCCTTTTGGCTCAGTGGTAGAGCACTCCCTTGGTAAGGGAGAGGTCGCGGGTCCGATTCCCGCAAAGGGCACCAATTTGGCGTTGCCGCTGGCATGCTTGTGATGGCGGTAGTACGGCGATAGATAGTTATTTGTTTGAACCTATTACTTTTCGGAGCTAAGCATGGCAAAAGAAAAATTCACCCGTACCAAGCCCCACGTGAACGTGGGCACGATTGGTCACGTGGACCACGGCAAGACAACCCTGACAGCTGCTATCACCACCGTGTTGGCTGCAAAGTTCGGCGGATCTGCCAAGGCCTACGACCAGATCGACGCTGCTCCTGAAGAAAAAGCACGCGGTATTACCATCAACACCGCTCACGTCGAATACGAAACCGCTAACCGCCACTACGCTCACGTGGACTGCCCCGGCCACGCTGACTATGTGAAGAACATGATCACTGGTGCTGCCCAAATGGACGGCGCTATTCTGGTTTGTTCCGCTGCTGACGGCCCCATGCCCCAGACCCGCGAGCACATCCTGTTGGCTCGCCAAGTGGGCGTTCCTTACATCATCGTGTTCCTGAACAAGTGCGACATGGTTGATGACGAAGAATTGCTCGAACTGGTGGAAATGGAAGTTCGCGAACTCCTGTCCAAGTACGAATTCCCTGGCGACGACACCCCCATCGTGCGTGGTTCCGCCAAGTTGGCCATGGAAGGCGACAAGGGCGCTCTGGGCGAAGAAGCCATCATGAAGCTGGCTGACGCACTGGACACCTACATCCCCACCCCTGAGCGTGCAGTGGATGGCGCATTCCTGATGCCCGTGGAAGACGTGTTCTCCATCTCCGGTCGTGGTACCGTGGTGACAGGTCGCGTTGAGCGCGGCATCATCAAGGTCGGCGAAGAAATCGAAATCGTCGGTATCAAAGACACCCAGAAGACCACCTGCACAGGCGTGGAAATGTTCCGCAAGCTGTTGGATCAAGGTCAAGCTGGCGACAACGTCGGTATCCTGTTGCGCGGCACCAAGCGTGAAGACGTCGAGCGCGGCCAAGTGCTGTGCAAGCCCGGCTCCATCAAGCCCCACACCCACTTCACCGGCGAAATCTACGTTCTGTCCAAGGACGAAGGCGGCCGTCACACTCCTTTCTTCAACAACTACCGTCCCCAGTTCTACTTCCGTACCACGGACGTGACCGGTGCGATCGAGTTGCCTGAAGGCAAAGAAATGGTGATGCCTGGCGACAACGTGTCCATCACTGTGAAATTGATCAATCCCATCGCCATGGAAGAAGGCCTGCGTTTCGCTATTCGCGAAGGCGGCCGTACCGTGGGCGCCGGCGTGGTTGCCAAAATCATCGCGTAAAGGAAGTCTGTAGGGGTATAGCTCAATTGGCAGAGCGTCGGTCTCCAAAACCGAAGGTTGTAGGTTCGATTCCTACTGCCCCTGCCACCGAAAGCAAGGTCGGTGGATGAAAAAAGAGCCCGCTACGGTGTAGCGGGCTTCAGCGTCTTAAGGTCGCTGAAACTGAATGCAAGCAAACGCGAAAAAGAAACATGGCTTCGACACAAATTGAAACGGTCAACACCGGCGCAGACAAGTTAAAGCTTGGTGCGGCGGTTGCATTGCTTTTGGCGGCGCTGGCGGCCTTTTATCTGCTTGGCAAACAAGGCCAAGTGGTGCAATGGGGTGCATTGATTGTGGGTCTTGCCTTGGCGGCTGGTGCATTCTTTTCTTCAGAGTCTGGTCGTCAACTGATTGCCTTCGGTCGCGACGCATGGCGCGAAGTGAAAAAAGTAGTCTGGCCTGCCCGGAAAGAGGCGATTCAGATTACCGCGTATGTCTTTGGATTTGTGCTGATCATGGCGGTGTTCTTGTGGTTGACTGACAAGACGCTCGAATGGCTCTTTTACGACTTGATCCTGGGATGGAAGAAATAATGACTGACGATGTGCTTGTTCCCACAGTGGAAGCTACTGCGTCTGCTGCACCTGCCAACCCGGATCTGCGCTGGTACGTAGTGCATGCGTACTCCGGCATGGAGAAGGCTGTTGAGCGCAACATCTTGGAGCGTATTCAGCGTGCTGGTATGCAGTCCAAATTCGGTCGCATTCTCGTGCCGATGGAAGAGGTTGTTGAAGTCAAAAACGGCCAAAAGAAAACCACTGAGCGCAAGTTTTTCCCGGGCTACGTGCTGGTCGAGATGGTCATGGATGATGACACTTGGCACTTGGTGAAGCACACCAACAAGGTGACTGGTTTTGTGGGCGGTGCGAAGAATCGCCCGGCCCCGATCTCCGAAGCTGAAGTGATGAAGATCGTCAATCAGATGCAGGAAGGCACAGACAAACCTCGCCACAAGATCGAGTTCGTTGTTGGCGAGTTTGTTCGGGTTAAGGAAGGGCCTTTCACCGACTTCAATGGTTCTGTGGAAGATGTGAATTACGAGAAGAGCAAAGTACGGGTGTCCGTCACGATCTTCGGCCGGTCGACTCCCGTGGAGTTGGAGTTCTCTCAGATCGAGAAGACTTAAGGCAAATTTCGCGGCTGTAAGGCTGCGGCGCATCGTGTTTTTATCGACTCGACACGGTGCAAGATAGAGAGTCGTTAACCCCGGGAAGCCGTAGGCGAATGGTTCGCTGAAAGCGCTATACCCGCAAGGAGAAATCATGGCGAAAAAAATCGTCGGCTTCATCAAGCTGCAAGTGCCAGCTGGCAAGGCCAACCCATCCCCACCAATCGGTCCCGCATTGGGTCAACGTGGTTTGAACATCATGGAGTTCTGCAAGGCTTTTAATGCCCAGACCCAAGGTGTTGAACCTGGTCTGCCACTGCCTGTAGTGATCACAGCTTTTGCTGACAAGAGTTTCACCTTTGTTATCAAGACTCCACCTGCGACCGTCTTGATCAAAAAGGCCATCAAGCTGGACAAGGGTTCTTCCCGTCCTCACGTTGACAAGGTTGGCAAGATCACTCGTGCCCAGCTCGAAGAGATTGCTAAAACCAAAATGAAAGACATGACTGCCGCTGATCTGGATGCTGCAGTTCGTACGATCGCTGGTTCTGCCCGTTCCATGGGCGTGAATGTGGAGGGCGTGTAAATGTCCAAGTTAACCAAAAAGCAAAAAGCCCAAGTTGGCAAAATCGACAGCAACAAGCTGTATGCACTGTCGGATGCATTGGGTTTGGTAAAGGAATTTGCCAACGCCAAGTTCGATGAATCCATCGACGTAGCAGTGCAACTCGGTATCGACGCCAAGAAGTCTGACCAAGTGGTTCGTGGTGCTGTCGTGCTGCCCAACGGCACAGGTAAAACAAAGCGTGTCGCTGTGTTTGCTCAAGGTGCCAAGGCTGAGGAAGCCAAGGCAGCAGGTGCTGACGTTGTTGGTATGGACGATTTGGCTGCCATGGTCAAGGCTGGCGACATGCCGTTTGACGTTGTGATCGCTGCGCCTGATGCTATGCGTATCGTTGGTACTTTGGGTCAAATCTTGGGCCCACGTGGTCTGATGCCTAACCCCAAGGTAGGTACTGTGACTCCTGACGTCGCTACCGCCGTCAAGAATGCAAAAGCTGGTCAAGTCCAGTTCCGCGTTGACAAAGCCGGTATCGTGCACAGCACCATTGGCCGTCGTTCCTTTGAGGCTGCCCAGCTTCAAGGTAACTTGGCTGCATTGGTGGATGCCTTGAATAAGGCAAAGCCAGCTTCAAGCAAGGGTCTGTACCTGCGCAAAGTGGCAGTGTCGTCTACCATGGGTGTGGGCGTGCGCGTGGACATTCAGTCCATCGCGGCGTAATCGTGAATTTGAGGTGCCTGTAATGGGTGCCTCGATGTGGTGGGCTGACGTGACTTTCGGGAAACGGCAGGCCATCCAAGACCGTTGGTGTGCAGCTCGCTGCACTTAATAACTCAACCAACGCAGATGGCGATCCCGCTGCAGATGGAATGAATATTCTGTTAACAGTTGGTCGCTGCAATGTGGAGCACAAGCGGCGCAAGTCGCAAAGTGCATTTAAAGGAGTAGACCTTGAGTCTGAATCGCAGTGAGAAAGAAGCGGTCATCAGTGATGTGACCGGCCTCGCCGCTAAAGCTCAAACGCTCGTGATCGCGGAATACCGCGGCATCACGGTCGCTGACATGACCAAACTGCGCAACACCGCGCGCAGCGCTGGCGTGAGCCTGAGCGTGTTGAAAAACACCCTGGCCCGCCGTGCTGTTGCCGGTAGCAGCTTTGAAGTTGTGTCTGACCAGATGACCGGTCCCCTGATCTATGGCTTTTCCGAAGACGCAGTAGCCGCCGCTAAGGTGGTTGCCGAGTTCGCGAAGACCAACGACAAGTTGGTGATTCGTGGCGGTGCGTACGGCGGCAAGGCTCTGGACGTGAACGGCGTGAAGCAATTGGCAAGCATCCCTTCGAAGGAAGTGTTGTTGGCCCAATTGTTGGGCTTGATGCAGTCCCCCATTTCCCGCACAGCACGCGTGCTGGCGGCTTTGGCGGAACAGCGTGGCGCAGGCGCAGCAGAAGCTGCTCCCGCAGAGGCAGCCGCAGCGTAATCGTTGCCTGTCTGTAGTAACCAATATTGTTAGGAAATCAAAATGGCATTCGATAAAGACGCATTTTTGTCCGCTTTGGACAGCATGACAGTCATGGAACTCAACGACTTGGTGAAAGCCATCGAAGAGAAGTTTGGTGTGAGCGCGGCAGCAATGGCCGCTCCTGCTGCCGGTGGCGCTGCTGGTGGCGCTGCCGCTGCTGAAGAAAAGACCGAATTCAACGTGGTCCTGACTGAAGCTGGCGCAAACAAAGTGTCCGTGATTAAGGCTGTGCGCGAAATCACCGGCCTGGGCTTGAAAGAAGCCAAGGACCTGGTTGACGGCGCTCCCAAGGCTGTCAAGGAAGGCATCTCCAAGGCTGACGCTGAAGCAGCTAAGAAGAAGCTGGAAGAAGCTGGCGCTAAGGTCGAACTCAAGTAATCGACCGATTCGCATGGGCTGGAGGTTCCAAAAGGGCCTCCAGCCTTTGCCGCTTGTAGATGGCGAAATTAGTGTGCACTGGAAAACAGTTGGATTACTGTTTTCCAGTGTCTTCTGATCCGACTGCAGAAGATGCCTTGGTTCGGGTTGCGTGCAATGCGCGACCGTCCGCCAATGATTGGTAGTGGCCAATCACCAAGCCTGTTGAGAGTGGTGCTCAACGCGACAGTCGCCTAGGACCCCCAGGATTCCTCAGCCTTTGCCCGGAGATCTAATGGCTTACACATACACAGAACGCAAGCGAATTCGCAAAAACTTCGGTAGTCGCGATAGCGTGCTCGAGATTCCCTACCTGCTCCAGATGCAAAAAGATGCGTACACCGCATTTTTGCAAGCCGACGTAGGCCCCAAGAAACGCACCAACGAAGGCTTGCAGGCCGCCTTTGAAGCCGCTTTCCCCATCGTGTCCCACAACGGCTTTGTGGAGATGAAGTACCTCGAGTACAACCTCGCCAAGCCCGCATTTGACGTTCGTGAATGCCAGACCCGTGGCCTGACTTATGCCTCCGCAGTTCGCGCCAAGGTGCAATTGATCATTTATGACCGCGAGTCTTCGACCGGTCAAAACAAGGTGGTCAAGGAAGTCAAAGAGCAAGAGGTCTACATGGGCGAAGTGCCCCTGATGACTGGCAAGGGCTCTTTCATCATCAACGGTACTGAGCGCGTGATCGTGTCCCAGTTGCATCGTTCGCCTGGCGTGTTCTTCGAACACGACAAGGGTAAGACCCACAGTTCCGGAAAGTTGCTCTTCTCTGCGCGCATCATTCCTTACCGCGGATCCTGGCTCGACTTTGAGTTTGACCCCAAAGACCTGCTGTACTTCCGTGTAGACCGTCGCCGAAAGATGCCGGTCACGATTCTGCTCAAGGCTATCGGCCTGAACAATGAGTCCATCCTCGCCAACTTCTTTGTCAACGACAACTTCCGCTTGATGGATAGTGGCGCACAAATGGAATTTGTGGCAGAGCGTCTGCGTGGTGAAGTGGCACGTTTTGACATCACCGACAAGTCCGGCAAAGTGGTGGTGGCCAAAGACAAGCGCGTGACTGCGCGCCATACCCGTGAACTGGAGCAATCTGGTACCTCGCATATCAGCGTGCCTGAAGACTTTCTGATTGGCCGTGTGGTTGCACGCAATGTGGTGGACGGTGATACCGGTGAAATCGTGGCCAAGGCCAATGAAGAGTTGACCGAAGCCCTGTTGAAGAAGCTGCGCACCGCAGGCATCCAGGACCTGGCTTGCATCTACACCAATGAGCTGGACCAAGGCGCCTATATCTCGCAAACCCTGCGCACCGACGAAACGGTGGACGAATTCGCAGCGCGCGTCGCCATCTATCGCATGATGCGCCCAGGCGAGCCGCCTACGGAAGATGCAGTTCAGGCGCTGTTCCAGCGGTTGTTCTACAACCCTGACACCTACGACCTGTCGCGCGTGGGTCGCATGAAGTTCAATGCCAAGATGGGACGTTCGGAATCCACCGGCCCCATGGTGCTGACCAACGAAGACATCTTGGCTGTCGTCAAGATTCTGGTGGATCTGCGCAACGGCCGTGGCGACGTCGATGACATCGACCACTTGGGTAACCGCCGCGTGCGTTGCGTAGGCGAGTTGGCCGAGAACCAATACCGTACAGGTCTGGCACGTATCGAAAAAGCAGTGAAAGAGCGCTTGGGCCAGGCAGAGCAAGAGCCCCTGATGCCGCATGACCTGATCAACAGCAAGCCTATCTCGGCGGCCCTGAAGGAATTCTTCGGCGCTTCGCAGCTGTCCCAGTTCATGGACCAGACTAACCCATTGGCCGAAATCACCCACAAGCGCCGTGTGTCGGCACTTGGCCCTGGTGGTTTGACCCGCGAACGCGCTGGCTTCGAGGTGCGAGACGTGCACGTGACCCACTACGGTCGTGTGTGCCCAATCGAAACCCCCGAAGGTCCAAACATCGGTCTGATCAACTCTTTGGCGCTGTACGCACGCCTGAACGAGTACGGTTTCATCGAAACACCGTATCGACGTGTGGTGGACAGCAAAGTCACCAACGAGATCGACTATCTGTCTGCGATTGAAGAAGGCAAGTACGTCATTGCCCAGGCCAACGCAGCGCTGGACAAGGAAGGCACGCTGACTGGCGACCTGGTGTCTGCCCGTGAAAAAGGTGAATCCATTCTGGTGAGTGCTGACCGCGTTCAGTACATGGACGTGTCACCAGCCCAGATCGTGTCGGTGGCAGCTTCCCTCGTGCCGTTCCTGGAACACGATGACGCCAACCGCGCCTTGATGGGTGCTAACATGTCACGTCAAGCCGTGCCCGTGTTGCGTCCCGAAAAACCCATGGTGGGTACCGGTATCGAGCGCGTCGCCGCGGTCGACTCCGGCACGGTGGTGACTGCGACCCGTGGCGGTATCGTTGATTACGTGGATGCGACCCGTGTGGTGATCCGCGTGAACGATGCTGAAGCGCAAGCCGGTGAAGTCGGTGTGGATATCTACAACCTGATCAAGTACCAGCGTTCCAACCAGAACACCAACATTCACCAGCGTCCCATCGTGAAGAAAGGCGACAAGCTTTCCAAGGGTGACGTGATTGCCGACGGCGCATCCACGGACTTGGGCGAAATCGCCATTGGCCAGAACATGTTGGTCGCCTTCATGCCCTGGAACGGATACAACTTCGAAGATTCGATCTTGATCAGCGAGCGTGTGGTGGCCGAAGACCGCTACACCTCCATCCACATCGAAGAACTTGTGGTGATGGCACGTGACACCAAGTTGGGCGCGGAAGAAATAACCCGCGACATCCCCAACTTGAGCGAACAACAGCTCAACCGTCTGGACGAGTCCGGCATCATTTACGTGGGTGCAGAAGTCCTGCCGGGTGATACCTTGGTTGGCAAGGTCACGCCCAAGGGCGAGACCACCCTTACGCCAGAAGAAAAGCTCTTGCGTGCCATCTTCGGCGAGAAGGCCAGCGACGTGAAGGACACGTCCCTGCGCGTGGACCAGGGCAGCTCCGGTACAGTGATCGACGTGCAAGTGTTCACCCGTGAAGGCATTCAGCGTGACCGCCGTGCACAGCAGATCATCGACGACGAACTCAAGCGTTTCCGTCTGGACCTGAACGACCAGTTGCGTATCGTGGAAGCGGATGCTTTTGACCGTATCGAGAAGCTGTTGACCGGCAAAGTGGCCAATGGCGGTCCACAAAAGCTTGCCAAAGGCACCAAGCTCGACAAGGCTTACTTGACCTCCGTGGAGAAGTTCCATTGGTTTGACATCCGTCCTGCGGACGAAGAGGTGGCAAGCCAACTTGAAAGCATCAAGAACTCGCTGGAACAAACCCGCCACAGCTTCGACCTCGCTTTTGAAGAAAAGCGCAAGAAGCTGACACAAGGCGACGAGTTGCCCGCAGGTGTCTTGAAGATGGTCAAGGTCTACATCGCTGTCAAGCGCCGCTTGCAGCCTGGTGACAAGATGGCCGGCCGTCACGGTAACAAGGGTGTGGTCTCCAAGATCACGCCTGTTGAAGACATGCCCTACTTGGCAGACGGCACACCGGTGGACATCGTGTTGAACCCATTGGGCGTTCCTTCGCGGATGAACATCGGGCAGGTGTTGGAAGTGCATTTGGGCTGGGCTGGTAAGGGCTTGGGCCAACGCATTGGCGACATGCTTCAACGCGAAGCAGCATCCACTGAGATTCGTGGTTTCCTGGAGCAGGTGTACAACAGCACCGGTCGCAAGGAAGACCTGGCACAGTTGTCAGATGCCGAAGTCCAGGAAATGGCCAAGGAGCTGACCAGTGGCGTGCCGTTCGCGTCACCCGTGTTCGATGGTGCCACCGAAAAAGAAATCGGCGACATGTTGCAACTGGCCTATCCGGATGATGTGGCCAAGGCCAAGGGCCTGACCGCTACCCGCACCCAAGCGCAACTTTATGACGGACGCAGCGGTGATGCTTTTGAGCGCACCACCACCGTCGGCTACATGCACTACCTGAAGTTGCACCACTTGGTCGACGACAAGATGCACGCCCGTTCAACTGGACCGTACAGCTTGGTGACCCAACAGCCTCTGGGTGGTAAGGCCCAGTTTGGTGGTCAGCGCTTCGGTGAAATGGAAGTGTGGGCGCTGGAAGCCTATGGTGCTTCCTACGTGCTGCAGGAAATGCTGACGGTCAAGTCCGATGACGTGCAAGGTCGTACCAAGGTGTACGAAAACATCGTCAAGGGCGAACACTCTATTGAAGCCGGCATGCCGGAATCGTTCAATGTGCTGGTCAAGGAAATCCGTTCCTTGGGCATCGACATTGAGCTGGATCGTTCTTAAAGACAAGGGAAAGAGTCACATGAAATCTTTACTCGACCTGTTCAAGCAGTTCACGCCCGATGAGCATTTCGATGCCATCAAGATTGGCATGGCGTCGCCTGAAAAGATCCGTTCCTGGTCTTTCGGCGAAGTCAAAAAACCTGAAACCATCAACTACCGCACCTTCAAGCCTGAGCGTGACGGCCTGTTTTGCGCCAAGATTTTCGGACCCATCAAGGACTACGAATGCTTGTGCGGCAAATACAAGCGCCTGAAGCACCGCGGTGTTATTTGCGAAAAATGCGGCGTTGAAGTTACACAGACCAAAGTGCGTCGTGAACGCATGGGTCACATCGACTTGGCTGCTCCTTGCGCGCACATCTGGTTCCTGAAGTCCCTGCCTAGCCGTTTGGGCCTGGTGCTGGACATGACCCTGCGTGACATCGAACGCGTGTTGTACTTTGAAGCATACGTGGTGACCGACCCCGGCATGACCCCGCTGAAGAAGTACAGCATCATGTCCGAGGACGACTTTGATGCCAAATTCCAGGAATACGGTGACGAGTTCACCGCCAAGATGGGCGCCGAAGGTATCAAAGATTTGCTGGAAAGCATCGACATCGATGGCTCCATCGAGAAGCTGCGCAACGACTTGACCGGTTCCGAGCTGAAGATCAAGAAGAACGCCAAGCGCCTCAAGGTGCTGGAAGCCTTCAAGAAATCAGGTATCAAGCCCGAGTGGATGGTTTTGGACGTGTTGCCGGTGCTGCCACCGGACTTGCGTCCCCTGGTTCCCCTGGACGGCGGCCGCTTTGCGACCTCCGACCTGAACGACCTGTATCGCCGCGTGATCAACCGCAACAGCCGTCTGCGCCGTTTGCTGGAGTTGAAGGCTCCCGAGATCATCGCCCGCAACGAAAAGCGGATGCTGCAAGAAGCCGTGGACAGCTTGCTGGACAACGGCCGTCGCGGCAAGGCCATGACTGGCGCCAACAAGCGCGCCTTAAAGTCCTTGGCCGACATGATCAAGGGCAAAAGCGGCCGTTTCCGTCAGAACTTGCTGGGCAAGCGCGTGGATTACTCCGGTCGTTCAGTGATTACCGTGGGCCCAACGCTCAAACTGCACCAGTGCGGTCTGCCCAAGCTGATGGCCTTGGAGTTGTTTAAGCCATTCATTTTTGCGCGCTTGGAAGCCATGGGCATTGCGACCACCATCAAGGCTGCCAAGAAAGAAGTTGAGTCCGGCACCCCCGTGGTGTGGGACATTCTGGAAGAGGTCATCAAAGAGCACCTCGTGATGCTGAACCGTGCGCCAACGCTGCACCGTTTGGGTATCCAGGCTTTTGAGCCCATCCTGATTGAAGGCAAGGCCATCCAGTTGCATCCCCTCGTTTGTGCGGCATTCAACGCCGACTTCGACGGTGACCAAATGGCTGTCCACGTACCGCTGTCGGTGGAAGCACAAATGGAAGCCCGCACTTTGATGCTGGCCTCCAACAACGTGCTGTTCCCCGCGAACGGCGAGCCATCCATTGTTCCTTCCCAAGACGTGGTGCTGGGCTTGTACTACACCACCCGCGACCGCATCAACGGCAAGGGTGAGGGTCTGGTGTTTGCAGATACCGGTGAAGTGCAGCGCGCTTTTGACGCGGGCCAGGTGGAGTTGAATGCGCGCATTAACGTGCGTCTGACAGAGTGGACCAAGAACAAGGAAACCGGCGAGTTCGTGCCTGAAACCAAGCTGTGGGAAACCACCGCGGGCCGTGCTTTGTTGTCTGAGATTCTGCCCAAGGGCCTGCCTTTCGCGAACATCAACAAGGCCTTAAAGAAGAAGGAAATCTCCAAGCTCATCAACGTGTCCTTCCGCAAGTGCGGACTGAAGGAAACCGTGGTGTTTGCCGACAAGCTGCTGCAAAGCGGTTTCCGTTTGGCAACCAAGGCGGGTATTTCCATCTGTATCGATGACATGTTGGTGCCGCAGGAAAAGCACGACATCATCGGTCGCGCCCAGAAGGAAGTGAAAGAGATCGAACAGCAGTACGTGTCCGGTTTGGTAACTTCCGGCGAGCGCTACAACAAAGTGGTGGATATATGGGGCAAGTCGGGTGACGAAGTGTCCAAGGTGATGATGGCCAAGTTGTCCAAGGAATTGGTCACTGACCGCCATGGCAACCAAGTGCAACAGGAATCCTTCAACTCCATCTACATGATGGCCGACTCCGGAGCCCGCGGCTCAGCGGCTCAGATTCGTCAGGTGGCGGGTATGCGGGGTCTGATGGCCAAGCCAGACGGCTCCATCATTGAAACGCCCATTACCGCGAACTTCCGCGAAGGTCTGAACGTGTTGGAGTACTTCATCTCCACCCACGGTGCCCGTAAGGGTCTGGCTGACACCGCTTTGAAGACGGCTAACTCCGGTTACCTGACACGTCGTTTGGTCGATGTGACCCAGGACTTGGTGGTGACCGAGCAAGACTGCGGAACCCATGATGGCTCGCTGATGCGCGCCATTGTGGAAGGCGGTGAAGTGATCGAGTCCCTGCGTGACCGTATCCTCGGCCGCACTGCTGCTGACGATGTGTTGCACCCTGAAACACGTGCCGTGTTGTTGAACGCCGGTGACATGCTGGAAGAGGACGAAATCGAAATGCTGGAAACTGCCGGCGTCGACGAAGTCAAGGTCCGCACCGCACTGACCTGCGAAACGCGCTTCGGCATTTGCGCCAAGTGCTACGGACGCGACTTGGGTCGTGGCGGTTTGATCAACGGTGGCGAGGCTGTCGGTGTGATTGCGGCGCAGTCCATTGGTGAACCCGGTACCCAGCTGACCATGCGTACCTTCCACATCGGTGGTGCCGCGTCCCGTGCTGCTATCGCTTCCAGCGTGGAAGCCAAGTCCAACGGCAATATCGGCTTCAACGCCACGATGCGCTATGTGACGAACAGCAAGGGCGAGTTGGTGGTGATTGCCCGCTCTGGAGAAATCATCATTCATGATGAACACGGCCGTGAGCGTGAGCGTCACAAGGTTCCATACGGTGCGGTGCTGACCATCAAGGCAGACCAGACCGTCAAGGCCGGTGCAATCCTCGCAAACTGGGACCCATTGACCCGACCCATCATTACCGAGTTTGCGGGTAAAGCCCACTTCGAAAATGTCGAAGAAGGCTTGACCGTGGCCAAGCAAGTGGATGAAGTGACTGGTTTGTCCACACTGGTAGTTATCGATCCGAAGCGCCGCGGTGCTGCAAAGGTTGTGCGTCCGCAAGTGAAGCTGATCGATGCGTCCGGTCACGAAGTCAAGATCCCAGGTACAGACCACTCGGTGACGATCGGTTTCCCCGTAGGCGCCTTGGTGCAAGTACGTGACGGACAGGATGTGGGTCCCGGCGAAGTGCTGGCCCGTATCCCAATCGAAGGCCAGAAGACGCGAGACATCACCGGTGGTCTGCCACGGGTTGCCGAGTTGTTTGAAGCCCGCTCACCGAAAGACAAGGGCGTGTTGGCTGAAGTAACCGGTACCGTGTCCTTCGGTAAAGAAACCAAAGGGAAGGTCCGTCTGCAGATCACCGATCCAGAAGGCAAAGTCTGGGAAGAACTCGTGCCCAAGGAAAAGAACATCCTGGTGCACGAAGGCCAGGTGGTCAACAAGGGCGAGTCTGTGGTGGACGGTCCAGCCGATCCGCAAGACATTCTGCGCTTGCTGGGTTCGGAAGAACTGGCACGCTACATCGTGGACGAAGTTCAGGACGTATACCGCTTGCAAGGCGTGAAGATCAACGATAAGCACATTGAAGTGATTGTTCGCCAGATGTTGCGTCGTGTGGTCGTTGAAAATGCAGGTGATTCCGGCTACATCAATGGCGAACAGGTTGAGCGCTCCGAAATGCTCAACACGAACGACGCTTTGCGCGCCGAAGGCAAGATTCCAGCGACCTACACCAATTTGCTGTTGGGTATTACCAAGGCGTCCTTGTCCACCGACAGTTTCATCTCCGCTGCGTCGTTCCAGGAAACGACCCGCGTGTTGACCGAAGCTGCCATCATGGGCAAGCGCGACGAATTGCGTGGCCTGAAGGAAAACGTGATCGTCGGCCGTTTGATTCCAGCCGGTACCGGCTTGGCCTACCACGAAGCTCGCAAGGTCCGCGAAACCATGGACGACGCAGAGCGTCGCGCCATTGCAGAAGCGGAAGCGGCTGAGTTGGCAGGTACTGCCGATCTGACTGAAGATGCAGCTGCCGGGGATGACTCTGCGGCCGAATAAGCCAGGAGCCTGACTCAAAGCGCCCCAAGTTGCATGCAGCTTGGGGCGTTTTTTTTGGAATTCGAACAGCGAAAAAAAGAGGGAATGAGATGGACACATCCATCTGGCTTTGGCTTGCAGTAGCCGCGGTCATTTTCTGGCTCGTCGGGCTCTACAACCGGCTGATGAGACTCCGCTCCCGAGCGCTGGATGTACTCACCGCATTGGAAAGACAGGTAAGGTCTTCACTGATGCTTCTGGAGACTTTCGCCCAGTCAGCGCAAATGGCAGCATTGACAGCTACGAATAGTCCGCAGGATATGGAAGCCGAATGGATGGAAGTGGTACGCGCAGCACAAGTTGTCGAAGCGATTTGGTACGCGCCGCGCAAGAATAGCCTGAGTCAAACGGCGCAGCAAAAGCGATCAGACAGCCTTGTTGCGCTTCAAAGTGCGTGGTCCACGTGGGCCAACACTCCGCCTGACCTTGCGGGAGCCCCGGTGCCTGAAGAAATGCAAGCGGAATGGAGTGCCATCCAAAACAAGGTCAAAGCCATCCAAGAGGCGCTGAATGCCATTATTGAAAACTATAACGACGCAATAGCAGAATACCCAGCCCGATGGGTTGCCGGATGGATGGGTTTTGAATCAAGCACAAAGATCTAGGAAGAAGATGACTGACATCGAGAGAGCCCCGCCCCTTTGGCGACAATTGCAAGCGACGGTCGTGGTGCTTATGGACGTAGCGGACGGTGTATCCGGAAGCGTCGCAATGGAGCGAGTCCCGGCACATTTAAGAGGTGGCGTACAAGCTTTGTCTTTCCGGGCGTGGCGAAACATGGGGCGTGCCAAAGCTATACGTGCACAGCTTGCAAAACGACCTCCCCCCGTCGCAGTAGATACTTTGCTTTGCTTGGTATTGGCGCTGGTATGGGACACGTCCCACGCACTTTATGACGAGTTTACCCTCGTGAACCAGGCGGTGGAGTGTGCCAAGAAGACACCAAGCGCGGCCGCACAAGCTAACTTCATTAATGCATGTTTACGTCGGTTTCTGCGTGAGCGTGAGGCTCTGGTGACAGCCACTAACGATAGGCCGGAGGCCCGTTGGAATCATCCTGCCTGGTGGATCAAGCGTGTCAAAGAGGAGCATCCCCAGGATTGGCAAACCATTCTTCAGAACGCCAATCGCCATCCGCCCATGACCCTGCGCGTCAATGTGCGCAAGGTCCAAGCATCGGAGTATCACCAACAGTTAAAGAGCGCTGGCATCGACGTTGCCCTAGAAAGTGGTTCTTTGCTGGAGCTGACCAAGGCCGTACCTGTTTCCGCATTGCCGGGTTTCTCCGAAGGTCTAGTTTCTGTGCAGGATGGTGCTGCGCAAATGGCTGCTAAGCTCCTGTTGGCTGGAGTCCCAGCCCATGGGCATCCACGGATACTCGATGCCTGCGCAGCTCCGGGCGGAAAAACCGCACATCTGCTCGAACTGTGTGACGCAGAAGTGCTGGCGCTGGAGGTCGACGGCCAACGTGCCGAGCGGATTCATCAAACGCTGAGTCGACTTGGTCTGACCGCAAATGTTCAAACGGCTGATGCTGCCGACACCGGTACTTGGTGGAACGGCAACCCGTTTGACTATGTGCTTTTGGATGCGCCGTGTACAGCATCGGGCATTGTTCGACGCCATCCGGACATTCGGTGGTTGAGGCGGGAAAGCGATGTTCTTCAACTGGCGATGGAACAAAAGAAGCTTCTTGCTGCTCTATGGTCCACGCTGAAGCCGGGCGGCAAGCTGTTGTATTGCACTTGCTCCATATTCAGGGCGGAAGGTGCGGACCAAGTGAAATCGTTTCTTGAGAGCAACAAAGACGCCGTTCTATTGCCCTCTCCCGGCCATTTGCTGCCACAAAGTGGGCAGTCTGGGCAGGACGTAGCCGACAATCAGCATGGCGACCATGATGGCTTTTTCTATGCACTTTTCGAAAAGAAACACTTTTGAAAGTCTGCTGAGACGCCTATGTCTAATTCTTTTGGTTTTTGTCTGGGCTCCGCTACACGCGCAAGCGTCTGTAGAACTGAGCCAATTTGAGGTCGAGCGCTCAAGCGAGGAGCTCACTCTTACTGCCCAACTTCAGTTCGAACTGTCTGCCCCGGTGGAAGACGCCCTACTCAAGGGCGTGCCTGTCTATTTCAGAGTGGAAGCCGAGGTGCTGAGAGAGCGTTGGTATTGGTACGATAAATCGCTCGCCTCCGTCTCCCGTCATTACAAACTGGCTTTTCAGCCGCTCACCAGGCGTTGGCGATTGAGTGTTGGGACCGGAAGCGGAACCAGCGCCGGCCAAGGGTTGGCTTTGAGCCAAACTTTTGACAGTCTCCCGATGGCCATTGCTGCGATCAAGCGGATTGTTAAATGGCGCATTGCCGGGCCTGGGGAGCTGGATCCTGTCGGCCGCTACCGTTTGGATTTCCGCTTTATGCTGGATGTGAGCCAGTTACCCAGACCTTTCCAAATCGGTGTACTGGGGCAATCTGATTGGGATGTCAGTGTTGTCAGATCGGTAACCTTGGGTCCGGAGACTGTGAAATGAGCGCTGATTCGGTAGTTGAGCCTCGAGAAACTACCAATATTCAGCACACCTCCCGTTCTATGCGGAGGGCCATTGCCATTGGTTCGGTGACTATGGTGCTGATTGGTCTGATGCTCTTGTATTTGCTCACGCAGGCCACGAACAATCGCGAGTTGTATGAAAGCAATTACAACGTTTTGTTCGTTATCAACGTCGTAGTTGCCAGTCTATTGGCTGCGGCAATTGCATGGGTCAGCTACCGCCTGATCATTCGCTTGCGTCAAGGCCGATTCGGTAGTCGCTTGCTCCTGAAATTGGCAACTATCTTTGCGCTGGTGGGCGTGATGCCCGGCTTGTTGATCTACGTTGTCTCTTACCAGTTTGTATCCCGATCAATTGAAACATGGTTCGACGTGAAGGTCGAAGGCGCGCTCGAGGCCGGCTTGAATCTGGGGCGGGTCACATTGGATACCCTCACGGTGGACCTCGCAGTGAAATCAAAAGCAGCGGCCAACTTGATTTCGGAAAATCCTGAAAGTGCGGCAGGCGTCCTGGCAGAGCGCATGATGGACCAGTTGAGCGCCACTGACATCACCATTTGGAGTGGTGCTGGGAGTCTTGTTGCCAGCGTAGGGCAATCCAAGTTCCAGCTCAGTCCGGATAAGCCAACTACCAGTCAGTTCCGCACTGCGCGGCAACAGCGCTCATTGGCTTGGGTTGAGGGGTTTGATGATGCGGTGACGGGCTCACTGAGCAGTGCCCGCATCAAGGCGCTGGTTCCAATCACCGGTTCGGGGCTGGGACTGACTGCAGACACCCGATACATGCTGGTTTCCCGTGCGCTACCCCAGGGGCTGGTTAGTAACGCACTCGCAGTGGAAGCCGCAAACAGAGAGTACCAAGAGCGGGCCCTGGGACGTGAGGGCCTCAAGCGCATGTACATCGGCACGCTGACGCTCAGTTTGTTTCTGGCCGTGTTTGGCGCCGTATTGTTGGCAGTTGTTTTGGGGAACCAGATTGCGCGGCCCTTGCTGTTACTCACCGAAGGGGTCAGTCAGGTGGCTGCCGGTGACTTGACGCCCAAACTCGCACTGCAGGGGCGTGACGAGTTGGGTGGCCTTACGCGTGCGTTTGCCTCCATGACCCAGCAACTGGCAGATGCACGCCAGGCTGTGGAGGTCAGCATGTCGCAGGTCGATGCGGCGCGTGCGAATTTGCAGACGATCCTCGACAACTTGACTTCAGGCGTTATCGTTCTCGACCACGACGGATGCATAAAAAGCTCCAATCCAGGCGCCTCACGAATCCTGAAGCGCGAGTTGGCTCCGCACACAGGCGCGCTCTTGGCGCTACTTCCCGGCTTAGAGGCATTTGGCAATGGCGCACAGCGGCAGTTTGAAGAGTTGGCTGCGGGGCAGGGCGAACGCGGCGCCGATCACTGGCAGCAATCCTTTGAGCTAGGCGGTGGCACATCCACTAGTTTCGGCCCCTTTGACAGTGCAATTACGCTGGTAGCCCGGGGTGCAGAGCTTCCTTCCGATCTCCGGTTGTTGGTGTTTGACGACATTTCTGAAATCGTCTCGGCGCAGCGTGCCCAAGCGTGGGGCGAAGTGGCGCGCCGCTTGGCCCACGAAATCAAAAATCCACTCACGCCCATCCAGCTTTCAGCTGAACGTCTGGAGATGAAATTGTCCGGAAAGTTGGAGAACCCGGAGCAGGCCATCTTGGTCAAGTCGGTCAAGACGATCGTAGATCAGGTGGATGCCATGAAGCGTCTGGTTAATGAGTTTCGTGACTATGCCCGTCTTCCCGCTGCAGAGCTCAAGCCTTTGCAACTCAACGCATTGATCAAAGATGTGATGCATCTCTATGATCCTGAGGTTGCGAAAGTTCCGATTGAATTGGAGCTGGACGAAGCTTGCCCCATGGTGATGGGCGATGCACAACAGATGAGGCAAGTGATTCACAACCTTCTGCAAAACGCGCAAGACGCCTGTGCCAGTGCGTCAATGTCTCGTGAGGCTGCCCGCACAGTGACACTCCGGACGCAATGGCAGGCGACAAACAAGCGTGTGCGCATGTCGGTGCTCGATCAGGGCGATGGATTTCCAGAGAGTATTCTCAAACGGGCCTTCGAACCATACGTGACAACCAAAGCGCGGGGCACCGGACTCGGCCTAGCTGTTGTGAAAAAAATATCGGATGAACATGGTGCGCGAATCGACCTCGGGAACCGTCTGAAGGATGGTGTCGTAGTCGGCGCGCAAGTGTCGTTATCATTGACAGTTGCGCCTGGCGCCTTGGCATGAGACCGGGTCAGGTTATATAAGGGATAGCGCAAGCGATATGGCGAATATATTGGTAGTGGACGATGAGCACGGAATCCGTGAACTACTGTCGGAAATCCTCAATGATGAAGGACACACAGTAGAGCTGGCGGAAAACGCTGCGCAGGCGCGTGCTGCCAGACTGCGCGAGAGGCCGGACCTGGTGCTTCTCGACATTTGGATGCCGGATACCGACGGTGTCACTCTGCTCAAAGAGTGGTCCTCTACCGGCGCCTTGACGATGCCTGTGATCATGATGAGCGGGCATGCCACGATTGATACTGCTGTGGAAGCGACCAAGATCGGTGCGTTAGCATTTCTTGAAAAGCCTGTCACCCTTCAAAAACTCTTGAAAGCTGTGGAGCAAGGTTTGGCTCGTGGGGCCGTGCGCAAGCCTGCACCAACCATGCAAAATAGCGCCATGCAGGCCGAGTCGGTAACACTGGTAACGGCCACGTTGCCCGAGCCGGCAGAAACCGGACCACAGGCTCATCAGGATTTCGGTCTCGATAAGCCTCTGCGTGAAGCGCGGGATGAGTTTGAGAAAGCGTATTTCGAATACCACCTTGCCAAGGAAAACGGTTCGATGACGCGTGTTGCGGAGAAGACAGGTTTGGAGCGGACCCATCTTTATCGCAAACTCAAACAGCTTGGCGTTGATCTATCTCGCGGCAAACGAAATAACGTCTGAATTTGATGCTATAATTCAAGGCTCAGGCCCGGTAGCTCAGTCGGTAGAGCAGAGGATTGAAAATCCTTGTGTCGGTGGTTCGATTCCGCCCCAGGCCACCAAATGCAAAAGCGGCATTTCCTCACGGGAATGCCGCTTTTTTGTTGTCTGTGCACGCTTAAAGATTCTGATTAGTACTTCCGGCCTCTTGCTACGTGACGCGTGAAGGATTAACCTCTTGTTACAGTTTGAGTAAAGAGAGTCTCCCGCAGGGAAGCGGTTTCGGTGCAAGCAGTGAATCACAAGTCGTATGAAGGGTTTCCATGTTCGGTAGATTTCTGGGTAAAGGCAGTTCGGAAGCGTCCAAGCGATTGGATGCCACGGATTCGCGTGGCCTGGAAGTTGTGGAAGATGATCCGGAGACTTCCTGGAGCTTGTGGGACAGTGCGCTTGCAGAGCAGGATTCCCGGTACAGCGGTATGGCACCGATCACCAGCGCTGCGCCATTGAGCGTAAGCGCCAAACCTGTGCCGCGCAGTCGCACCGAATTGAAGTCGGCTGAAGCCTTCCCGGATTTTGATGAAATCGCTACCCAACCGATGGGTCTGGAAGAAAAGTCTCCGGCTCAACGGGCAGCTGATGCTTTGGAAATTGTGGAATTGTTTCACCACCGCATAGCCACGACCATCCGCACCTTGTGGGGCTACAAAGAGTGCAGCCTGTACATCAACAAGCTGATCATGAATGGTGGAGATGGCATGGGTCACGCGCGTGTGGGCTTCAATGCTGAAGCGGCGCAAGCCATGTTGATACTCACTGACTTGCACGACCAGATGTTCGGCCCCGCCGAGCCCCAAAAGCAGAACGGTTTTTCAGACTCGTTCCACTCGACTTTCGACGGTCACCGCTAACGCGTTCTACCAGTCCAGCAGGGTCAGTCCCACGCTGAACACTGTACGCTTGCGGTTGTAGTCCATCAAAGAGTCCCCATAACCGCTGAATAGCTCGGTATGCAGCCGCAGGCTGCTGCGGTTGGCGTTGTCCACTGCGCTACCAACCTTGCGGAACCAAGCCATGCGTACTGAGCCGCTATCACCGGTTTGCAACGAATGGCGTACCGTGAAAGCCAGCGAATTCAGCGGGTCCACATTCCAAACGGTGGACAGTTCCGCGCGACCGACCCGGTCCACGATATCGGGGTTGTCGTCGCTGGAGCTGTCTTCTGGAATCCGCTGCCACAAGGCACCGGTAATGGAAACTTTGTTCCCGAGCTCCAGCCCAGCGCGACCAATGATACGGTTCCAACTTCTGGAAAGTGGCAGGCTCTGTCCGTTGCTCTGGTGGTTGATTCCAATGCCGCCGTATCGAAAGCGCCAGCCCGACGGGAGTGCCGACTCCACCGGGAATATGTAGATGAGCTCGGGTTCGTGGTCGGTGGCCCGGAAAGGGCGGGACAAATCGGCGTTGAACAATTGCCAGTACGACTGTTGGCTATACGCAAACCACAACGAATCCAGCCGGTTCGGATCTCCGCCCGTCAGCAGGCCCTGTGCAACCTTGGTGCGCACCGACATGTTGATCCGCGTCTCACTGGTGGTGTATGGCTGGAAGCTTCCGGTGTGGTCCGCAGAGGGCGATGTCGGGGCGGTGTTGACGCTGTCAGAGGCGATCACGGCCAGGCTGATGGGCCGGTAACCGCGCAAGCCGAATGTGCCGCAATCACTGGCGGGCTCCAGTTCCCAAAAACGGGAGAGCGGTGTGGCCGCCGGATTTTTGCAGCTCACCACCTCTACCGGTACGGGGGTATTCACCGCAGGGCTGGTTTCGGCAATGGGATAGTTGCTGGCAATTGCTTCAGTACCATTTTGGGCCTTGGCGCCCGTCAATAATGCGCAAGCAGCTACCAAAAAGAGAGCAAATTGAGGGGCGTTTCTCATGGCTTGGCAGCGGCATTGGCCGCGGTAACGAGGGCTTTAGCGGCAAATTCTGCGCGAAGTGCCCGCAGTTTCTCGCGGGGATCTTCTTTGGCGGTGGATTGATCGAGGCCCATCTCCGCAATGAAGCGGCTCGGCAGGGCTGCCACCATCTCGCGCCCTTTTTTGCGGCGGCGGGTCCAGCTCACGGCCAGGCTGCGCTGGGCGCGGGTGATGCCCACGTACATCAGGCGGCGCTCCTCCTGCAGGCGCGCGGCAATGTCGTCGTTCGCTGACTCATGCTCCAGGGTGGAGCCACCCAGCGGGTCTGCACCGTCCCCGAGCTTGAAGGGCAGCATGCCCTCGGTCACGCCCACCAACATCACGTGGGGCCACTCCAGGCCCTTGGAGGCGTGGAGCGTGGAGAGGGTCACCACGTTCTGGTCCTTCTCCCGCTCGCTGATGGTGGAGAGCAGGGCGATGGTTTGTGACACTTCCAGCAGGTTTTTAACCTCGCGCGTGTTGGTCACGCCAGCGGCATCGTCAATCTGCCCGCCGCAGCGCTGCGCCATCCACTCGCAAAACTCCATCACGTTGCTCCATTTGGCAGAAGCCACGCCCTCGCTGTCTTCGCCGTCATAGAGGTGCTTTTCGTAGCCTATCTCTTTGAGCCAGTCCATGATGAATGCCATGGCCGCTTCAGCGCCCTCCGTGTGGCGCGCGCGAAACTCCAGGTCGTTGATGTAGCGGCCGAACTCATGCAGGCTGCCCAGTGCCTTGGCGCTCAGCACACTGGCCAGTGAAGACGAAAACAGCGACTCAAACAGGCTCAGCTTGTACTGGGTGGCAAATGTGCCCAAGGTCCCCAGTGTGGTGTGGCCTATGCCCCGTTTGGGTGTGGTCACCGCGCGCAGAAAGGCCGGGTCATCGTCGTTGTTGCTCCACAGCCGGAACCAGGCGCACAAGTCGCGGATCTCGGCCCGGTCAAAAAAGCTCTGCCCCCCGGACACCTTGTAGGGGATACCCGCCTTGCGCAGTGCTTTTTCGAACGGCTTGGCCTGATGGTTGGCACGGTACAGCACCGCAAAGTCGCGGAACTCCTTGTACTGCTTGCCTTGTGCGTCTGGCACACCGTTCCCGCGCAGGCTCTGAATGCGGGCCACTGCGCGCTCGGCCTCATGCTCTTCGTTGTCCGCATCCACAATGCGCACCGGCTCGCCTTCGCCCAGCTCACTGAACAGGGTTTTGGGAAATAGCTTGGGGTTGGGGCCGATCACATTGTTCGCGGCCCGCAGGATGGCGCTGGTGGAGCGGTAGTTCTGCTCCAGTTTGATGACCTTGAGGGTGGGAAAGTCGACCGGCAGTTTTTTGAGGTTGTCCAGCGTGGCGCCGCGCCAGCCGTAGATGGACTGGTCATCGTCCCCCACGGCGGTAAAGCGGGCCTTCTCACCGACCAGGTACTTCAGCACCTCGTATTGGGTGGCATTCGTGTCCTGGTATTCGTCCACCAGCACATGGCCCAGCAGGGCTTGCCAGCGCTCGCGCACTTGCGGGTAGTCGCGCAGCAGCTTAAGGGGCAGGCTGATCAGGTCGTCAAAGTCCACACTCTGGTAGGCCACCAAGCGCTCTTCGTAGCGGGCCATGGCGGTGGCGATGATGCGCTCGTTGTCACCGGCTGCAGCGGCCAGCGCTTGGTCGCTGTTGAGGCCGGCACCCTTCCAGGCGCTGATGGTCCATTGCCACTGCCGCGCCGTGGCTGCGTCAATCGTGCCGCCAGCGTCTTTGATGATGCTGGTCACATCGTCGCTATCCAGAATGCTGAACTGCGGCTTGAGCCCGAGCACCGCGCCGTCTTCGCGCAGCATGCGTACCCCCAGGGCGTGGAAGGTGCAGACCACCACGTCCTTGGCGGCTTTGCCGATCAGGTGTTTGGCCCGCTCGCGCATTTCCGCCGCTGCCTTGTTGGTAAACGTGATTGCCGCGATCCGGTTGGCGGGCATCCCCATCTGGATAAGGCGGGCGATTTTGTGCGTGATCACCCGTGTTTTGCCCGAGCCCGCACCGGCCAGCACCAGACAAGGCCCGTGCAGGTAGTTCACCGCCTCTTGTTGGGCGGGGTTCATGCCGTGGTTGGCTTGGGGGGCAGACATAGGGGGGTGGGGGACCTGACGTGCGGGGAGCGGGCAATCTTAACGGGTTGCTGGTTTGCGACTGCATTGCCGGTTCGTGCCCACTCCGCGGAGGGTGTGCACTGCGCCGTTCGTGTCCCCCGCCCGCTCCGGCGGGCTCCTCCTTGACCTCACTGTGCAATGCACCCCCTCCCCGGAGTTCGGGGTGTGAGGTGCGCACCAAGTCAACCAAGAATGCATCCCGCGCTTTCCCCGACAATTGCGACCATGCTGCAAATCCTGATCGTCACCTTCCCGTTCTTTGCTCTGGTGCTTTGCGGTTATCTGGCTGCCCGGCGCGGCATGTTGCCGTTGGCGGCCATTCCCGGTTTGAATGGGTTTGTGCTTTTTTTCGCGCTGCCTTGCATGCTCTACCGCTTCGGCGCGAGTACGCCCATCGGAGAGTTGCTGGATGTCAGCCTCGCACTGACCTACTTGCTGTGTGCGCTGGTCATGGTGGCCTTCGTGGTGGCGGTGACGCTGCATGGTCGCATCGGCTGGAATGACGCGGCCTTTGGCGCGCTGGTGGGCGCATTTCCGAACACCGGGTTCATGGGCGTGCCTTTGTTGGTGGCCTTGCTGGGCGCAAAAGCGGCGGGGCCGGCCATCGTCACGATTCTGGTTGACATGGTGATTACCTCTTCGCTTTGCATCGCGTTGTCGCGTTTGGGCGGGGACCCGGCTCAAGGTGGTATCTCGGCCACCCAGGCGGCGAAAAATGCGCTCAAAGGTGTCGCGGCCAACCCCATGCCATGGTCCATCCTTCTGGGCGCGGTGTTCTCTGCCCTGCAGCTCGAGCTGCCCAAGCCGGTGGCATCCACCGTGGGCTTGCTGGCAGATGCGGCTTCGCCCGTGGCGCTGTTCACCATAGGCGCGGTGCTGGCCCGCTCGCAAATGCTGGCCAAGGACGACAAAACGCACGAAGTGCATTGGCAGGAATATGTGCCGGTCGCGCTGATCAAGCTGTTTTTGCACCCCTTGCTGGTGCTGCTGGTCGGGGTGTCGGCGGTGAGCCTCGGCGTGCACATCGATAAATTTGCACTCACCGTGCTGGTGTTGCTGGCCGCCCTGCCGAGTGCCAGCAATGTGTCGCTGTTGGCCGAGCGCTTTGGTGCGGACAACGGGCGCATCGCCCGCATCATTCTGGTCTCCACCGCTGCCGCATTCTTCACCTTCTCGGGAGCCGTAGCCCTGATGGTTGGAATCTAGTTGCTATTATTTTAGGAGCTGCTGGCGCATATTCCGTGTGCGCTACCGGCAAATTTGGTTTGGAAATGCAGGCGCCCTTGGATTTGCTGGTGGCTTTGGACTGCGTCGCACAATACTGCTATGGACACTTTGATGAACCTTGTTTCCGCCATTTTCCGCTTCGCTCTCAAGCTAGTGCTCATCGCCGCCGCGGCGGTGTTTGCGCTGAGTCTGATCTTCGTGGCGTTGCTCAGCTTGGTTTGGGTGCTGCTCAAAGCCCTACTCACCGGCCGCAAGCCGGCGTTTGTGACCACCTTCCAGCGTTTCAATCAGGCTAGGCTGCAGTTCAAGCGCGGTGGTTTTGGTGCTGCCGGTCCCTCGGGAGTAGGCGGTTTTGGCCACAGAGCTTCTGCTGCCGATGTGGTGGATGTGCAGGCCCATGAGGTCCGTAACGACCAGGCTTTGCCTTACGGACCTAGCACCGACAGGCACTGACTCTGATATTCATTTTGTAGCGACTTGCGCATGTTTGATGTGCGCCAAGCCCGCTTTTTGACTCAAATCGCCAACGGGTCCACATCTATCGCCCAGCGGATCAGGCCCTTGCACTCGGGCTGGCTGCGGGTGGCGTGGAGCACGCTTTGCCAGGCGGTCAGGAACTGCTGCAGCGTCGTGCGTGAGGGGCACTCGATGAGCATCTGGGCCCGCTCGATATTGGCCACCCGCTGGATGGCCATGGGCACGGCGGGGTAGAGGAAGACTTGCTCCAGCGCCCCGGCCCAGCCGTCCCACGCGGCCATCTCGGTTTGGGCGAAAGTGCGGGCGGCGTTCAAAAAAGCTTGTGCAGCCTCTTGCGTTTTGGCCTCGGCGCGCACCAGCGCCTGGGCGCTGAAGGGCGGCATGTTGGCTTGCTCGCGTTCTTTGAGTTGCTGAGCAGCGAAGGCGGGGTAGTCGTGCTTTTTGAGGGCGGCGTACAGGCCGTGCTCGGGCTGGAAGGTTTGCAGCCACACCTCGCTTTGGGCGCCCAGTGACGCATCGCGCCCGGCGCGGCCTGCGGCCTGCATCAGCAGGCTGAACAGGCGCTCGGGCGCCCGGAAGTCGCTGCTGAACAAGGCCCCGTCCGGGTTTACTGCTGCGACAAGCGTGATGCGGCGGAAGTCGTGGCCCTTGGCAATCATCTGCGTGCCCACCAGCACATCTACGTCGCCCGCATGCACGGCAACCAGCTGCTCTTCGAGCTGGCCTTTGAGTTTGGTGCTGTCGGCGTCGATGCGTGCAATACGCACATGCTCGCCGTTGGGGTTCTCGGGTGTGACGGAGCCGTGGCGTCGCACATCCACCAGCAGCTCGGCCAGGTGTTCTTCCAGCTGCTCGGTGCCGCGCCCAAAGGGGGCGATGTCCACATTGCCGCAGTCCGGGCAGGCGCGCGGCACCCGCTCGGTAAAGCCGCAGTGGTGGCAGCGCAGGGTGCGGTCGATTTTGTGGAACACGCGGAATGCGCTGCAGTGTGGGCATTCACTCTTCCAGCCGCAGTCTTCGCAGGTCAGCACCGGGGCGTAGCCGCGCCGGTTCAAAAACACCATGACTTGCTCGCCACGTGCCACCCGTTCGGTGATGGCAGCAATCAGCGGGGTGGAGAAGATGGCACGTCGGGGCTGGTGGTTCATGTTTACGCGCCGCACCAGTGGTAATTTGGACGATTCACCCACCCGGCTGGGCATGTGCAGGCGCAGGTAGCGCCCGCCTTCCTCGGCCGGCCGGCTGTGGTGCCAGCTTTCCAGCGAAGGCGTGGCCGAACCGAGGATGACCTTGGCGCCCTCCAACTTGCCCCGGTACACCGCGAGGTCGCGCGCCGAGTAGCGTGCGCCTTCGCCGCTCTTGTAGCTGGGGTCGTGCTCTTCGTCCACGACGATAAGCCGCAGCTTGGGCAGGCTGGCAAACACCGCCATGCGCGTACCCAGCACGATGCGGGCAGCCCCGCCATGCGCACTGAGCCAGCTTTTAAGTCGCTGCGGGTTGGTCATGCCGCTGTGCAGGCTGACCACGGCCTGTTCGCCGTAGAGCGGTGCAAAGCGTGCTTTGAAGCGCTCTTCCAGCTGGGGGGTGAGGTTGATCTCCGGCACCATGACCAGGGCTTGGGCATCCGGGTCGGATGCCAGCAGCTTGTGCACGCAGTGCAGGTACACCTCGGTTTTGCCGCTACCGGTGGCGCCGAAGAGCAAGAAGGGGCCGCTATGGCTGTCGATCTGCGCAATCGCGGTGGCTTGCTCGGGGGTAAGGGCCGGTGCGGCCAATACCGCGCCGCCGGCGCCCGCGTCCACTTTTTTGCGTTTGAGGCGGCGCGCCATCTGCTCGGGGTTCAACTCGCGCAGCTGCGGGGGCAGGGCGGCCAGCGCCACTTCGCCGGCCGAGCGCTGGTAGTAGGCCGCCGTAAAGCCCAGCAACTGCTGCCAGGCGCGGCTCAAGGGCGGTATGCCCTCCAGAACACCCGCAATATCACGCACCTTGGCGGGGTCGAACTCGCCGGTGGCTTCTGCAGTGGCCGCATCCCACACCACCCCCAGGGTCTCGCGCTTGCCCAGGGGCACCCTTACCAGCGTGCCTGCGGGCAACAGCTGCTCGCTGCGGTAGGTGAGTACCGGGCCTAGCGCCGCATGCGCCGGCGTGTGCACCAGAACGGGCAGCCAATGGCTCATGGGCGGGGTCCGACGGACATCGGACGTCTCGTGATGCGGAATGTCACTTGGGGCGTCTTGTTGAGGTGAACTTGCGGAATGTGGGCTAAGTGCTTGATTTACAAGTGCTTTACACGCGATTCAGGTTTTCTGTGGATAACTTTGTTGATATGTGCGTTTTGCGGGCTCCAAAGCCTTGTAAATCAAGGGTTTCCTTGCGCTGCCCAGAAAAAAAGCAAAACACAGAATCCTTATAAATCAATTACTTACGACCGCTATTTCTTTTGTAGCGCTGCTCCCTCGAATGGGGGATAGGGTTAACCCCGCACCCCCATTTTTGTGCATAACTAAGTGTTGGAAACTTTGTTTTCGCGCAAAAAACGTGGTATGCCGATCAGGCACGCAGCTTTTTGGAGTGACTGTGCACCGCTGCCACCAGTGCCGCCACATGGTCCGGCGGGGTGTACTGGCTGATGCCGTGACCCAGATTGAAGATGTGGGTGGGGCCGGTGCCACTGCCCTGAAAGGGCTTGCCAAAGCTGTCAAGAACCTTGGCCACTTCCGTTTCGATAGCAGCCGGTGGCGCGAACAAAACGTTGGGGTCGATGTTGCCCTGCAATGCCTTGCCGGGGCCGTTCTCAATGCCTCCCACCAAAGCACGGGCTTTGGCGAGGTTCACCGTCCAGTCCAGACCCAGCACTTCGCAGTCCAGCGCCTGCATGTCTTGCAACCACAAGCCACCACCTTTGGTGAACACAATGCGTGGCACCACCTTGCCGTCGGTACCAAAGCGCTTGAGCTGCTTCAGCACGCGTGCGGTGTAGGCCAGGCTGAATTCCTGGAACGCGCCATCGGCCAGCACGCCGCCCCAGCTGTCAAACACCATGACCGCCTGGGCGCCGGCGTCGATCTGGGCATTCAGGTAGGCCGCAACCGAGTCGGCGTTGATGGCCAGCATGCGGTGCATCAGGTCCGGGCGGCTGTACATCATGGTCTTGACCAGGCGGTAGTCGTCGCTGCCTTTGCCTTCCACCATGTAACAGGCCAGCGTCCAGGGGCTGCCGGAGAAGCCGATCAGGGGCACACGGCCTTTGCCGTCCACCGTGAGGGCCTTGCGAATGCTGCTGACCGCATCAAACACATATTGCAGCTTGGCCATGTCGGGCACTTCGAGCTTCGCCACGTCAGCCTCAGTCTTGATGGGGCTGGCAAAACGCGGGCCTTCGCCCTGGGCAAACGACAGGCCCAGGCCCATGGCGTCCGGCACGGTCAGGATGTCGCTGAACAGAATGGCCGCATCCAGCGGGTAACGTTCCAACGGCTGCAGGGTGACTTCGGTGGCGTACTCAGTGTTGGTGGCCAGGCCCATGAAGCTGCCGGCCTTGGCACGCGTTGCCACATATTCCGGCAGGTAGCGGCCGGCCTGGCGCATCAGCCACAGCGGCGTGTGCGCGGTGGCCTGACGCATGCAGGCTTGCAAAAAAGTAGGGTTGTGCAGGCTGTCAAAGGTGGTGGCCTGGGCCGGGAAGGCTGGGGATGTGGCGGTGGACATGGCAGAGGTGTGGGTCATATCCGGATTGTCGCAGTTCAATCCACCTCAGCCTTTGTCTTGCCTCAAGTCAAGACGCGATGACCCGCAGCGGGACCGGGCGGTCTTATCGATGGGCGCGGGCGTGCTCCACCAGCAGACATTTGTCTTGCACACATTGCAGTCCGGCCGCCTTCGCCTTGGCGATTGCAGAGTCGTTGCGGATGCCCAGCTGCAGCCATATGGCGGGCGCACCGATGGCCAGAGCTTCCTCCACCACCGGCGGCACGTCCTCGCTGTTGCGGAACACGTTCACC
This sequence comes from Curvibacter sp. Hmag1.1, assembly GCF_059769165.1. Classification (NCBI taxonomy): domain Bacteria; kingdom Pseudomonadati; phylum Pseudomonadota; class Betaproteobacteria; order Burkholderiales; family Comamonadaceae; genus Curvibacter; species Curvibacter sp. Hmag1.1. Next base: position 1,378,642 of record NZ_JBMBGX010000002.1, on the reverse strand, counting down.
AGATCGATCTTCTCTGCGGCAGCAGCTTCAGTGAGGCTGGCGTACACCCTCTCGCCCAGAATCTCAATGGCGTTGGGGTTGATGGGCACGATGCGCCAACCTTGGCGCTGCATGTACTGCGAGACTTTGAAGCTTTCGCGGTGGGCTTTGGGTGAAAGGCCGACCACCGCCACGGTACGCGGGTGGCTGACCAAGTCGGCAATGGTCTGGGCTTCAGATGCAGGCATGGCGGTGGGCAATGGGGATGAGGTGAAAAGGGCCGGCAATGGAGGGCTAAAGCGTGAAGAGGCTGCAGGGTTGGTACAGACTTCTGCTGGCCTAGAGCTGCGCCACGGCCGCCAGCACTTCACCGGGCGTGAGGATTTCCGTCAGCACTACCGGCGGTTTGCCCGGCGCGTAGAGCACGTACACCGGCACTCCGCTGCGCCCCAGGGCTTGTAAGGCTTGGGTGATGGCGGGGTCGCGCCGTGTCCAGTCAGCGCGCAGCAAGCGCACCTGCTTGGCCGCAAAAGCGGCCTCGACTTCAGCATTGGATAGGGTCGTTTTTTTGTTGACCTGGCAGGTGATGCACCAAGCGGCAGTGAAGTCCACAAACACGGGCTTGCGGTCTTGGAGGGCTGCTTGCACTGCCGGCTCCGACCAAGCTTGCCATGCGCCCGTTTGCGCCGCAGACCCGTTGGCTGGCACGGCCATAGTGGCATCAGGTTTCAAGCCAAATTGCCATGTAGCGCTCATGGATAGTGCGCAAGCAGCTATGGAAATAATAGTAAAAAAGGTTTTCGCTCGACCGCTTTGACGCAGTGCCCACGCCAGCAAGCCCAGGGACAGCAGCAAGAGCAGCAGGCTGGCTGCGCCATCCACCCCGCTCAAATGGCCCAGCACCCACACCAGCCAGACCACGGTCGCCGCCATGGGGAAGGCCAGAAAGTGCTTGAGCGTTTCCATCCACGCGCCGGGTCGCGGCAGCCAGCGGCCTATCGCAGGTAACCAGCTTGCCAGCAGGTAAGGCAGCGCTAGACCCAAGCCCAAGGCTGCAAACAGCACCAGGGACTGCAAGCCCGGCAGCGTAATCGCATAGCCCAGCGACGCGCCCATGAACGGCGCTGTGCAGGGTGAGGCAATGGCCACGGCCAACACCCCGGACAAAAATGCCTCCGCCACCGGGTGGCGCAGTTGCATGCCGGCCAATCCCGCGGGCAGCAGGTTACCGATGTGCAGCCAGCCCGCCAGGTTCAGCGCCAGCAAGGTAAACAACACCGCCAGGCCGGTGATGACGGCGGGCGACTGCAGCTGGAAGCCCCAGCCCAGCTGCTCGCCACCCGCCCGCAACGCCAGCAACAATCCGCCCAGCGCCATAAAGGAAAGCACTACACCGGCGGTGTACGCCAAGCCCTGCGCCCGCTGCTGGGCGCGCGACTGGGTGCCCTGAGCGGCAAAGCCCAGCACTTTGAGGGCCAGCACCGGGAAGACGCAGGGCATCAGGTTCAAGATCAGGCCGCCCAGCAAAGCCGCCAGCACCATCCAGACCATGCCACCTGCGGGGGCGGGCGGCACGCCGGCGGCGCGGGCGTTGGTGTCCAACGCAGCCTGCAGGGCGGGGGGCACTTTGGCGAACTCGGCAACGACGGGCCAGGTACCGGTGACAGGGGCCTCGCTGCGCAGGCTTTCCTTGCCTATGCTGAACACCCACGCGAGTTGGCCGGGGGAGGTGCTGCGCTGCGCTGAGTACGGCACCAGCGCCTGCCAGGTGGCTCCGTCCCAGCCTTGTTGGCCTGCTTGCAGGCTGCCGCTGGTCAGGGTGTCGGTGGTCGCGGGCAGGGCTGGGGTGTCCAGCAGCTCGGGTGTTTCCGGCAGGGCCTGAATCGCTTTGCCTACCCAACCGGCGGGCAGCTTGTTCACCCGCAACAGCAGCCCGCGGGCGTCCGCAAGCGCTTCGACTTTGCCTTGGAATGCGACCGGTGCAGCCGCCTGGGCCGCAGCAAACTGCGCGGCATGCAGCGCCATGGAGCCCCGCACCGGAACGCTGATACGGAAGCTGCCTTCCTGCGGGATGCACTCTTCGCGGCAGACCAGCCAACTCGCTTGGAGCTGAATCTCGGCGGTTTGCGTCAGACCTGCGGGGCGGAAGTTGCTGTCCACCTTGACCGGTACGGGCAGCAGAACTTCGCCCTCGTAGCCCAGGTTGGCCAGGGTGCCGATGGCAATTTTCCGGGGGGCCGGCCAGGCGATGTCACCCGCCGTCAGGCCGGCAGGCAGCGTCCACTGCAGCTGCGTGGGCAGGCCGGAGTCACCCGGGTTCTTCCAGTAGGTGTGCCAGTGGGGCTGGTGCTGCAATAACAAGCCCAGCCACAGCGTTTTGCCGGGCGTGACTCCGTCCGGTGCATGCACCACCAGCTCAGCCACGACCTGGTCCGTCTTGACTTGCGACGCTGCCACCGAGCCAGTGGCAGGCGCTACTAGCGAGCTTTTTGATGAAGTTAATTGGGCACTAGCGCCCGTCGGTAGTGCGCAGGCAGCTATTAAAAGCAGAGCGTTCAAGCTGCGCAGCAGTGCAGTCAAGCTTAGAGAGTGGGAGAAAGCATTCATCGGGTTGTCGGAGACCGCGCGCGGCCAGAAGTTCCTGCAAGTGGGGCACAAACGACAACACTTAGCACGTTGCCGCTTCGTCAGAAGCCCCTCAATATTGTGGGGTATAACCAGTGCAGGGTGCCTGCCGGTGCCCGCCCAACCCAACTTCAGGAGAGAACGTGATGCAACAACAAATCAAATCGATCTGCGTCTTGGCGCTGGCATGCGCCGCACCGCTGATGGCCCATGCCGGTGATACAGGAACGGTTTATACCCAGCTTGGTACAAATGGCATCGGTATTGGTTATGCCGCTTCGGTCAGCGATGACTGGGCGGTACGCGGCCAGATCAATGCCCTGCCCAAGCAAAGCTTTAGCGGTGATGTTGGGGATTTCGGCAGCACTTCCAAATTGACTATCGATATCAACTGGAGCTCTGTGCAATTGGTGGGTGACTGGTATCCCGGAGATGGCGGTTTCCGCCTGTCGGGTGGGCTTGTCTTCAACAACAACAAGATCAACATTTCGGGAACCGGTGACGTGAACGGCAAGACTGCCACAGTGGATGCAAAAATCAAGATGAGCGATTCCGTTGCGCCCTACGTGGGCATCGGTTACTCCACCCGCCCCAAGGCGGCTAAGGGGTTCGGCTTCAACTACGATCTTGGCGTAATGTTCCAGAATCCCAAGTCAACCCTGACCGCAACAGGCGCTGGCGTAACACAGGCTGATATCGACGCCCAAAACGTCAAGGTGCAGGACGCTATCAACAAGCTGAAGGTCATGCCGGTCTTCGGCATCGGCGTAAGTTACGCGTTTTAAAGGGCACTAGGGCAAGCAGGGAGGTCTCCGGCCTGCTTGACCCGCACCCACGAGCCCGCGATACTGCGCCGGTCCTGCTTGCATGCCCCTCACCCCTGCACCCGAAAGGCCCGTTCAGCGTGAAGATTCCCAGCCTGTCTCTCCGGCAAACCCTGATGGTGGGCGTGGCTGCGGGCATCTTGCTGCCGGCTTTGTTCTTCGCAGGCTTTCAGGTCACCAGTAAACTGCGTACCGAGCGTGCCCTGCGCGTGGAGGCGCCGCTCAACCAGTACGCCGACGTGCTCTCGCGCGGCATGGCTGTGGCGGTGTGGAATCTGGACCGCGGTGTGGCCATCGAGTTGGTCGAAGCGGTGATGCGCAACCCGGACGTGGTGAATGTCTCGGTCACCGATGAATTCGGTGAAACATTTGTGCAGCGGGGCGAGGCCACCGACGACTCCGCCCGCTTCCTGTCCGAGAAACGCGACATCACCTACAACGGCGCCCGGGTCGGTAGTTTGTCGGTGGTGATGTCGTCCCAGCGGATTGAGCGCGAAGCACGTTCGGAGCTGATGCGGTTTGCGGGCGCACTGGCGCTGCAGGTGGCGTTGGCATTCGCCTTCATTTGGCCGCTATTCAACAGCCGCATTGTGTTGCCTATTCTGCGCCTGCGCGAAGGCGCCTCGCGCCTCGCACGCGGCGAGCTGAACGAATCCATGGCCAGCGAGAAGAAGGACGAGATGGGCCAGTTGTCCAACGCCCTGGACACCATGCGCCTGGACCTTGGCGCTTTACTGACCGAGCGTGAGCAAAAAACAGAAGCCTTGCAGCGCGAGCTGGAAGAACGGGCCCGCACCGAAGAAGCTTTGCGCGTAAGTCAGACCAAGTTTGCGGCGATTTTTGATGCCTCACCGATCGCCATGTCGGTCTCTTTGGTGGAAGGGGACGTTCGCACCATCGATGTCAACTCCGCATGGTCGCGGGTATTCGGCATGGAGCGCGGGGTCGCCATGGGGACCAACGGTTTGCGCATGGGGATCTGGGTAGACCCTGCCGAGCGAAGCCGTTGCCTGGAGATTGTGGAGCGAACGGGCGAGATCTCGAACTTCAAGGCCTGGATGCGCAGAGGCGCCCACGGCGCGGAGATTTATTGCGACATTTCCGGCCGCATGGTGGCGCTGGGCGGCGAGCGAGTGCTCATCATGGCGTTTGATGACATCACCGAAAAACACCGCTACGAAGAAAACATTCTCCAGCTCAACGCCACGTTGGAACACCGTGTGCAGGAACGCACCCGCGAGCTGACCGATGCCATGGGCCAATTGCGTGCGGCTCAGTCAGAACTGGTGCGCACTGAAAAGATGTCGGCGCTCGGCTCCTTGGTGGCAGGCATCGCCCATGAGCTGAACACGCCCATCGGGAACAGCCTGACTGTCGCGAGCACCTTGCAGGACCACGCTGCCAGTTTTGCGGACGGCATGAGCAAGGGGCTGACCCGCAGCCGCTTGGACGAGTTTGTGACAAACACGCAGCAGGGCGCCGGCATTCTGATGCGGGGTCTGCAACACGCGGCAGAGCTGGTTTCCAGTTTCAAGCAGGTGGCCGTCGATCAGACCAGCCTGAACCGCCGTACCTTTGACTTGCAAAGCACTGTGACGGAAATTCTGCTCACGTTGGGGCCCAGCATTCGCAAGTCGGCGCATGCGGTGGTGAGCGACATTCCGGCGGACATCGTGATGGACAGCTTCCCGGGCCCTCTGGGGCAGGTTCTCACCAATCTCATCAATAACGCGCTGCTCCATGCCTTCGACGGGACGCCGCATGGAACGGTCAGCATCCGGGCGGTGGTGGAAGGTACAGACCGTATTCAACTGCTGGTCACTGATGACGGATGCGGCATTGCCCAAGCCCACCTGGCGCGGGTGTTCGATCCTTTCTTCACCACCAAGTTGGGCCAAGGCGGCAGTGGTTTGGGCCTGAATATCGTTTACAACCTGGTCACCAAAACGCTGGGCGGCACCATCCATGTGGCGAGCAGTCCGGGTGAGGGTGCGACCTTTAGCATGAGCCTGCCGCTCAAAGCCCCGGTGATCTCATCCGATACCGTCTGATGAGAATCGCCGGCTGCCTGCCGGCCTCGGTAAGATGCAGTCATGCAGACACCTTCCCGCTTCTGGGCTGACTGGACCAGCCCGCAATTCGACCAAGCCCGCTCCGCAGGCACGCTGGGCCGACTGATTGCCGTGCTGCCCGTGGCAGCGACCGAGCAACACGGCCCGCACTTGCCCTTGCAGGTGGACAGTGCACTGGTGGATGGTGTCATTGCGCATGCACTGCCCCACATCGGGCCTGACGTTCCCGCCTTGTTTTTGCCGACCCAGGCAGTGGGCTTCAGCCCGGAGCATGCGCAGTTTTCCGGCACGCTCACTTTGAAAGCTGAGACGGTCATTCGTCTGTGGACCGAGATCGGCGAATGCGTGGCCGCTAGTGGTGTGAAGCGCCTCGTGCTTTTCAACAGCCATGGCGGACAGGTGGGTTTGATGGATGTGGTGGCGCGCGACCTGCGTGCCCGTTTGGGCATGCTGGTGTACAGCGTGAACTGGTTCGGCCTGCCCTTGATGGCAGCCGACGGCAGCGACGTGAACGCCCTGTTCAGCGCACACGAACACCGCTTCGGCATCCACGCTGGCGATATTGAAACGTCCATGATGCTGGCCTTGCGACCTGATTTGGTGGACATGGACGAGGCGGACAACTTTGCCTCCACGTCAGAAGACCGCGCCAAAGCCTTCCCCATTTTGGGCAATGGCAAAAGCGCCAAGCTGGGTTGGCAGATGCAGGACTACAACCCGGCCGGTGCCGTTGGTAACGCGGCTGCCGCCACCCCCGACAAAGGTCATGCGGTGCTCGCCGCAGCAGGTCTGGCCTTGGCCCGCTTGCTGGGCGAGATCCGCGCCTTGCCCGGCGACACCCTGAAGCAGCGCAGCTAGTCAGTCGGCAGGTATGCACAGGCCCGGCGTGGTCTGGCCGCGATTCCAGCACGGTGTGGCGCGTGCCATGTCCGGTGTCGGAATGCCCTGCATGTCGATCTGCACGGCACGCGTGTCAAACGCCTGCACACCCTGCTTGTCCAGCCGCAGCCGCAGTATCCAAGCGCGGCGCTGGTTGTCGTTGTCGGTCTCCTTCATCACGAAGTTGCCCACGCTGTAAACGATGGGCTTGCCCTGGTGGTGCTCAATGTCCTGCGTCACATGCGGGTGGCCGCCGATCACCGCATCTGCTCCGGCTTCCACCATCAGGCGCGCCAGTTGTCGCTGGCGGCTGTTGGCCACCAGTTCGTTTTCCCATCCCCAGTGCATCACCGGTATCACGAGGTCGGCGCGGTGCACGCTGCGCGCGGCGCGGATGTCGGCCACCACCTGCTCGTCTTCGCTCCAGGCGCTGCCGGGCGCATCAAAGTCGGCTTCAAAGCTGCGCGGCATGAATTCGTTGTAGCCCAGCAGGGCAATGCGCAATCCGTTGCGTTCGATGATCAAAGGCGCGTGCGCCTCTTTCAGGTTGTGGCCACCCCCGAAGTACTGCAATCCGGCGGCGGGCAGCAGGGTAAGCATCTCTGCAAAGGCCTCACGCCCGTAGTCGCCCGAATGGTTGTTGGCCAGCGCCAACGCGTCGAAGTGGCGCTTGAGCACAGGCAGAGTGCGCGGGTGGGCACGGAAGGTGTAGTTTTTGTCGCCTGCTGAGCCGGTGGTGGCTACCACGCACTCCAGATTGCCGATGCGGATGTCAGCCTTTCGGAAGTAGTTGCCGAATGCGGCGAAAGGATCTTCGCCGCGCGTAATCATGTCGCCCGCCACATCGTCCAGCACGATGTCGCCGGCGAACACCAGTGTGACGGGTGCGGATTGTGCGAGAGCCGTAGAGGCACCGGTGGCCATCGCAAAAGCTATCAGCACACCGCTCAGCGCTTGTTGGATGTGGCGCTTCATTGCTTTACTCCGTGCAGCACACATTCGTATTGCAGCTCACGCTCCACAGGCCCGGCATATACAAACTGCTTACCGGTCAGGCGTTGGCCCTTGGGACTTGGGGTGAAGGGCGGGTAGTAGCTGGCTTGTTGAACCAGCACTGGCTGCGTCCGTGTTTCGAGATACGCGTAGGTCTTGATGTAGTCCGGCTGGGCACCGCGCCCCACCATCACTGCCTTGAAGCGGAAGCGCCCCCCGACATCGACTGAAGGCACCGGGTACGGGTCATCCACCGGCGTGACATTGTGCGTCTGGGTGGCGCCGGCATAAGTCATCTCGCAATGGAGTGTGGGGCCCGCATGGCTGAGAGAGGCGCTGCACCAGAGCGCAGCAAACAAGAAAACGGAAGAGCTAAGACGAACCATGCGCCGATTGTGACGGCCGTGCGGGCCGGCACAGGCGGGGGTTTTCCTCAACGGATGCCGCGTATGTAGCGGTGCGCTTCGCTTTCGCTGGCGCCCATCAGAGAGTCGGATGCACCGGGCAAGGGTGCTGGACGCGAATTTCCGCCCAATACGCCAAACAGCTTTTCGCGGCTGGTGGCACGGGGTGGTGTGTGGGGCTCCATGGCCAGCTCCAGTTTGGCAGCCCACTCACCCAAGTCTGCATGCCCGTCGTCTTTGGCGGCAGCGCGGGCGAAGCGGATGATTTCGGCTGCGTATTCGGTGTTGGCGGCCATCCACTCCGTGTCGGTGACCCGGCCGGTCTTACGGCGCAGCAACACGTGCAAATGGGCGGCAATCGCCAGTTTTTCGCTGTTCAACATGGATTCCTCCTGGGTCTCCCCCTAAGTCGATCTTTAGCCGGCAATGTGCTCCCGGTGCTGGGACACATCCAGACCCACCAGTTCCGAGTTGTCGTCCACGCGCAGGCCGACGATCAGCTTGGTCACCCACAGCAAGGCTGCGCTCATCACCCCGCTGTACACAATTACTACCAATGCGCCAAGCGCTTGCATGGCGACACTTCCGGTCACGCCCGAAATGCTCTTGCTTGCAAAGAAGCCGGTCATCAGTGAGCCGACGATGCCGCCTATGCCATGCACGCCGAACACGTCCAGCGAATCATCGGCATTGAGCATGCGTTTCAAGCCCGTAGCGCCCCAATAGCAGGCCAGACCTGCCACCAGACCAAAGACCAGGGCCGCCTGCGGTGTCACAAAACCGGCTGCAGGCGTAATGGCTACCAGGCCTGCCACGAGGCCGGAGCACAGGCCCAGCAAGGAAGGCCGCCCGCGCACCACCCACTCACCCAACATCCAGCTCATGGCACCGGCTGCGGCGGCAATGTGTGTAACCGCCATCGCCAGACCGGCGCGGCCATCTGCTGCCACGGCAGAACCTGCGTTGAAACCGAACCAGCCCACCCACAGCAAGCCTGCGCCCGCCATGGTGAGGCCGAGGTTGAAGGGTTCAAACGGCTCTTTGCCATAGCCCTTGCGCGCGCCCAGCATGTAGGCACACACCAGCCCCGATACGCCGGCATTGATGTGCACCACCGCGCCGCCTGCAAAGTCCAACACGCCCATTTGCACCAGCCAACCGCTGGGCTCCCACACCCAGTGGGCGATCGGGGCGTACACCACTACCGACCACATGCCGATGAACCACAGCATGGCCGAGAAGCGCATGCGCTCCACCAGCGCACCCACAATCAGCGCCCCGGTAATGATGAAAAAGGTAAGCTGAAACATGGCATATACCGACTCGGGCACATTCGGCGCCACGTGGCTTACGGCGACCAAACCGGCTTCTTTCAGGTAGTTGAGCCCGCTGAACCACATGCGGTCCGTGCCGCCCAGCCAAGCCGTGCCGGGCGTGAAGGCCAGCGAATAACCCACCGCAAACCACAGCAGGCTGAGCAAGCCGGCAATCGCCACCACGCTGGCCATGGTGTTGATCACGCTTTTCTTGCGCACCATCCCGGCATAAAACAAGGCGATGCCGGGCAAGGTCATCAGCAACACCAGCGCAGTGCTGGTCATCATCCAGGCGGTATCAGCCGCGTTGATGGTGTCCTGCTTGGCCATGAAAGGTTTGGTAGGAGCCGGTGCAGGCGCAGGAGCTTCAGCCGCCGCTACAGGGGCAGCTGGTGCGGGTGCAACGGCAGTTGGAGTGGGGTCAGAGGCGGCAAGGGTGGCCGCGGGCGCTGCTTCGGTCACGGTGCCGGAAGCCGCGGTTTGGGCTTGCGTGCTTAACGACCAGCTTAAAGCGACGATGCCCGCCAACAGTGCAAGGAAGGGCATACCTTTTTGGTGCATTGTGATCCTCTGTGTGTTCCAACACAGAGCACAAAGCACGAGCTATGCCAATCCGTCATCTCTTGTTACAAAGGCGACGCCGGGGCGACAAGGCTAGGAGTAAGTAACCCAGTCGGCGTAGGCCGCGTCGTCCAGGTGGGGCAGGGTGTTGTAGGTCACCAGCATGTGCCGCTTGGGGGTGTAGGCCAGCTCCGTGACTGAGCTGTTGCGGATGCGCAGGTTCAGCTCGATGGTAGTCTCTGGGGTGGTGCCCAAGATGTGCCCCACGGCGGTCGAGATGGGCCCGCCACTGCTCACGATCAGCACATTGCCAGCGTGCGACTTGCGCACATGGTCGAGCGCGCTGGTCACACCGTGCACAAAGTCGTTGTAGGCGGGCATGCCTTGGGGCGTAACCACCCCGTTCATCCACTGCGTGAGGCCATCGCGCAGCAGGCGGAAGTGGTGGCGGTACATCTCGGGCGTATCGGGCTTCTCCAGCGGGGCGGGGTGTATGGCTTTGATCACCGCCTCGCTGTCGTACTCGTTCAGGCCCGGCCATTCCAGTGCCTGGTGCGTGAGACCCGCGCCTTGGGCAATGCCGGCCCAGGTCTGGGCATGGCGCTTGAGCGTGCCGGTAATCACCGCCTCAAACTGCAGCCCCTTGCCCGCAAAGTACTCCCCAAGCCGCACGCTCTGCCGGTGGCCGAGCGCACTCAGGTTGTCGTAATCAGCCGCCCCGAAAGAAGCCTGCCCGTGCCGCACCAGATAGAGATTTCCCATGGCGAGGATTTAAGCCGAATCGGCACCTGGCGCTTGTTAAATATGCGACAGTAGCTATGAAATTAGGAGCGCATTGCCCCCATTCAAAAGAGGTTCAGTGCTCAGGGAGCAACTGGTAACCCATGTGTGGCCAGTTTCCAGGGCCGGTGGCCAAAGCCTTGATGGCGGCAACAAACTCCTGTCGGTGCCGGGCCAGCCGGCCGGACTCCACGGCGCGCTCCAACAGGGCGTGCGCTTCGGAGCGGCTCAAAGCGAGCTTGCCGTCGAACCAGTCAGACAGCCGTGCCATATCGGTATCGGCCATGAAGGCGTTAGAAGTGGGGCCCTGCGAGAGGCCTAATGAAGTTCGCGGGGTGGGGGAGCTTATTGGGGTACTACGCATATGCATGGACACGGTGCAAAACGCCTGAAAAGGCTCCGGGGACGAACCCCGAAGCCGGTAAGGACCGATGTTTAGTAGTCCATGTCAGCACTTGCAGGTGCCGTTGCTTTTTCCTCCTTGGGCGCTTCCGCCACGCTGGCGTCTGTGGTCAGGATCAAGCCGGCTACCGATGCCGCGTTTTGTAGCGCAGTGCGTGTGACCTTGGTGGGGTCGATGACGCCCATCTCGATCAGGTCACCGTACTGCGAGGTGCCCGCGTTGTAGCCCCAAGCGCCTTTGCCAGCGAGGACCTTGTCGATTACCACCGATGCCTCGTCGCCCGCATTGAAGGCGATGGCACGCAGGGGCTCCTCGATGGCGCGCAACACGATCTTGATGCCCGCGTCCTGGTCTTCATTCGCGCCTTTGAGGTCCTTGATGGCTGCCCGTGCACGCAGCAGGGCCACACCACCGCCGGGCACGATGCCTTCTTCCACGGCTGCGCGGGTGGCGTGCAGGGCATCGTCCACGCGGTCTTTCTTCTCCTTCATCTCGACTTCGGTGGCAGCACCGATCTTGATGACGGCCACACCACCCGCGAGCTTGGCGATGCGCTCCTGCAGCTTTTCCTTGTCGTAGTCGGAGGTGCTGTTTTCAATCTCGGCACGCAAGGTGGCAACGCGGGCCTTGATGGCGCTTTGGTCGCCGGCACCGTCGATGATGGTGGTGGTGTCCTTGTGGATCTCCACCCGCTTGGCGCGGCCCAAATCGGCCAGCGTGGTCTTGTCCAGTTGCTTGCCCACTTCTTCGGCAATGACGGTGCCGCCGGTGAGGATGGCGATGTCTTCCAGCATGGCCTTGCGGCGGTCGCCGAAGCCGGGAGCCTTGACGGCCGCGACCTTGAGGATGCCGCGCATGCTGTTGACCACCAGAGTCGCCAGCGCTTCGCCTTCCAGGTCTTCCGCAATGATCAGCAGGGGGCGGCCGGCCTTGGCCACCTCTTCCAGCACGGGCAGCAGATCGCGGATGTTGGAGATTTTTTTGTCATGCAAGAGGACCAGCGGTTCGTCCAGCACGCAGGTCTGCTTGTCGGCGTTGTTGACGAAATAGGGGCTGATGAAGCCGCGGTCGAACTGCATGCCCTCGACCACGTCGAGTTCGTTGTCCAGGCTCTTGCCATCTTCCACGGTGATCACGCCTTCCTTGCCCACCTTTTCCATGGCTTTGGCAATGATGTCGCCAATCGCACTGTCCGAGTTGGCTGACAGGGCTGCGACCTGGGCAACTTCCTTGTTGGTGCTGCAGGGCTTGGACAAGGCCTTCAGTTCGGCCACCACGGCTTCGGTGGCCTTGTCGATGCCGCGCTTCAGGTCCATGGGGTTCATGCCTGCAGTCACATACTTCATGCCTTCCTTCACGATGGCCTGGGCCAGCACCGTCGCCGTGGTGGTGCCGTCACCTGCTACATCGGCGGTCTTGGAGGCGACTTGCTTGACCATCTGGGCGCCCATGTTCTCGAACTTGTCCTTGAGCTCGATCTCTTTGGCCACGCTCACGCCGTCCTTGGTGATGACCGGGGACCCGAAACTCTTTTCGATCACCACATTGCGCCCCTTGGGCCCTAGCGTGACCTTGACCGCATCGGCCAGGACGTTGACACCTTTGAGAATGCGGGTGCGCGCACCGTCATGAAACTTGACTTCTTTTGCTGCCATTTTTCAATCTCCTTGAATGCTTGATACAGATGCTTAAGCGACTTTTTTGAGGGATGCAGAGGGGCTGGCTTCGATGATGCCCAGCACGTCTTCCTCTTTCAGGACCAGCAGCTCCTGGTCGTCGACTTTCACGGTTTGTCCGGCGTATTTGCCAAAAAGCACCCGGTCACCTTTGGCTACCTGCAGCGGGCGGATGTTGCCGTCGTGCAAAAGGCGGCCGGTGCCCACCGCAATTACGTCGCCCTGCTCGGGCTTCTCCGTGGCTGAGTCGGGAATGACGATACCGGAGGCGGTCTGTCGTTGTTGATCGATCCGCTTAACGATAATCCGGTCGTAAAGGGGACGAATTTCCATCATGAAATCTCCTATTCAAAATCAGATTAAGGGTAAGTTCGCCCCGCCGGGAAGGCGGGACTGACTGACTCAAAGAATCAGCGATTTTGGAAATAGGGATTCAGGAAAATTTTTCAAGCCCCTTTTTTGACAGGGCCTGCATCCGGCCTACAGCAACACGATGCGGCTGCTATGCCCCAGGTGGTAGCGGGTCAGGCCGTGGCGCACACCTACCGCCGGGCGGGCTGGCACAGGACAAGGGGGCTCCCGGCTTCCGTCGGCCTGCAGGGTGTCGTCTGTGGCGGTCTCCTGCCACAAGCCGTTTTTCACCGGCCGGAATAGCCAGCGTATGTAGCCCACCCGTGCGCCCAGGTGCATGAGCTCTTCCCGGTCCGGGGCCTCGGTCAGCATGTAATCGTCGGGGTCTTCCCCGAAAGGGTGGTCTGCGAACGCCTGCCGGCACTCCAGTGCTTCTTGCTCCGAGGCGCCTGCCGTGTTGCAGCCACGCCGCTCTTCCCGCACCAAATCCCAGGCCCCCAGTCGCCAGGCGGCACCGAGCATGGCCTCGTCGAGGTGCGACATGCGCGACCACGCTTCGCTGATTTGCATGGCCGATCCCGGAATGCTGGCCAGCGTGTCCTGCGGCGGGTCAGTGGGCTGGGAGCGGGGCGTGTCGCGCTTGGCAAAACCATGCCAGTGCACAGCAAGCAAAACCGGTGTGTTGGCGCGTGGCACTGCGGTGAGGGACACCGCGACAACGGGCAAGCCCACCGACTGAATTTGCGCTAAGACCTTGTCAAAGATTTGCATCCATTACAACCTCCTCGGGAGAAAAAATTCTGCATCAAGCGGTGGCGATGTGCAACTGCAGGGTGTCTTGTCCGAGGTCTTCCCGAGTGGCTGGGAGCTACCGACTGGCAAGCACCCCGGCAAACACCGCCGAGTCCACATTCCCGCCGCACAAGGTGATCCCCACCGTCTGCCCTGGCAGGCTAATCCGTTCTTGCATGGCCGCTGCAAAGCTGGCAGCTCCCGCGCCTTCGGCTACGTTGTGGGTGCAGGCGAAGATGTCGCGCATGGCTTGGGCGACTTCGGCGTCTGTCACTTGCACCAGGTGGTCGATGGCGCCCATCAATATCTCCAGCGCCTCGGGGTCGGCCACGCGGCAGGCCATGCCGTCGGCCAGTTGGGTGGTCACGGGCGCCTCCACCACTTTGCCGGCTGCGAATGAATCGGCATAGGTGGTGGCGTGTGCGCTCACCACGCCCACGATGCGGGCCCGGTGGCCCAGCGCGCGTTTGGCAGCCACGGCGCTGCAGGCGCCGGAGCCTTGGCCTATGGGCACATAAATCACGTCCAACTCCGGCGCGGCCTTGAGCAGTTCCCACCAGTAGGTGGCCACGCCGCGCAGCAGGTCGGGGTGGAAGCTGGGCACCATGTGGGCGCCACGGTCTTGGGCCAGTTGGATGGCGAATTCGCGGCTCTCTTGAAAGTCGGTGCCATGCTCGATGAGGGTGACGCCCAGTGCGCGCATGGCGGCGTTCTTTTCTACCGAGTTGCCGTGCGGGACCACGATGGTGCAGGGCACGCCGTGCGCCCGTGCGGCCCAGCCCACGCTTTGGCCGTGGTTGCCGCGCGTGGCGCCCACCACTTCGGCGGGCATGGCGCCGCGCTGGGCCAACTGGTCAAAGTAGGTCAGGCCGCCACGGATCTTGAAGGCGCCCACCGGCGTGTGGTTCTCGTGCTTGACCCAGCAGGTCGCGCCCAGCAGGCTGGAGAGCTGGCCCCAGCGGTACTGCGGTGTGGGGCCGAATTCGCGGTACACCACCTGGGCCGCAGCTTCGATGTCTTGCAGGGTGGGGAGTAGGGCGTTGGCAGTCATGGTGGGTCCTGAAGCAGTGGGGGTTTCAATGGGCGTGGGTGCTGGTGCGCAGCAGCTGCAGCCCGGCCATGCCGAAAACGGCGGCCAGCAGGCCTTCCAGACCGCGGCGGGCACGGGCATAGACGCGGCGTGCGGCCGGGGTAGAAAACGCCAGTGCATAGCCGCCGAAGATGCCCATTCCCATGACCATGCAGCCGCCTACCACCACCCAGGCCAGGTGCGGCGAGGCGCCGGCAGGAATGCCCACCGTGACCGTGGCCAGCCAGCTCAAAACGGCTTTGGGGTTGGTGAGGTGCATGGCCAAACCACGCAAATAGAGGCTGCGCGCATCCACCGCCTGCGGTGTGGCCGATGCCGCAGAGGCGTGGGGCTGCAAGGCCGAGCGGCCTGACTTGAAGGCCAGCCACAGCAAATACAAACCGCACAACACTTTCATGACGATCAGCCCGGCGCCGAAGCTGGCCAGTAGCTGCGAGATGCCCAGTGCTGCCAGCACGCCCCAGAACCAGGAGCCACTCAAAATGCCCAGGGTCAGCCACAGCGCGGGGCGGCGCCCGGCGTTCATGGCCATGCCCATGATGGCCATGTTGCTCGGGCCGGGGCTGGCGGTGCCTATCAGGTAGGTGGTCCACGCCAGCGCCAGTTGCGCGGCCAAGGGAGCATGCAGCCACGCATCTAGCGGCGCAGTCACAGTGTGACCTTTCCTTCAATGCAAGTAACCGAATCGCCACCCACCCACACCTGGCCCTGCGCGTCTTGCTCAATAAAGATACGGCCGGCACGGCCAATGCAGGTGCCCTGGGCGGCCACGTAGCGGGCGGGGGCGATGCCATCGGCAATCAGCCACTGGGCGAGGCTGGCGTTGAAGCTGCCGGTGACAGGGTCTTCCAGCACGCCGATGTCGGGCGCGAAAAAGCGCACCTCCACGGAGGGCGTATCGTCATCTGCGGTGCTGGCGCCAGCGTCGCGGCTACCGAAGGCCCGCGCCTCGCGGTTGCTGCGCACTATCAAATCAGGAGCTGCTGGCGCACTGTCCATGCCGGCTACACCCACACCAGGCACCAAACTTTGGAGTGCGGCGGCGACGGGCTGCAGGCTGAGCACGGTGTCCATGCTGTCGAGCAGCAGGCCCAGCCAGGTGGGGCCGTTGTTGAGCCACTGGGCAGCCAGAATCTGCTGCGCCTGCAGGCCCAGGGCCGCAGCCACCCGGGCGATCAGCGCCGCATCGGGCGTGCTGCGTTGCAGGCTGGGCGCGGCAAAGGCGAGGCGGGTGCCGTCGCGTTTGAGCTTGACCAAACCTTTGGCGCACTCTTGCACTATGGTGCCAGCCGCCTTGGGCGTGCCGCCCGCTTGCAGCCAGGTGTGGCAGCTGCCCAGCGTGGGGTGGCCTGCAAACGGCAACTCGCTGCCGGGGGTGAAGATGCGCACCCGGTAGTCCGCGCCTTGGGCCGCCGCTGCGGGGCTGGGGGGTAGCAGAAAGGTGGTCTCGCTCAGGTTGGTCCAGCGGGCGAAAGCCTGCATCTCTTCGTCGCTGAGGCCGCTGCCGTCCATCACTACGCCCAAGGCGTTGCCCAGGTAGGGGATGCGGGTGAAGACGTCGACTTGTTGGTAGGCTCGTGGGGTCATGGGCTATCTCGTCGGGTTACAGGGTGGCGCTGCCGCGTATGCAGGTAACCGAGTCACCGCCCACCCAGACCTGGCCGCTGGCGTCCTGGCGGATGTGGATGCGGCCTTCGCGCTGGATGCAGGTGCCCTGGTGCACCACGTAGCTGGCGGGCATGTATTCGTCCGCAATCAGCCACTGGGCCAAGCTGGCGTTGAGGCTGCCGGTGACCGGGTCTTCGTTGATGCCGTTGAGTGCGGCAAAGGCACGCACTTCCAGCTTGCTTGCTATCGAATCAGGAGCTGCTCGCGCACTGTCCACGGCGGCTACACCCACTTTTACCCCTAAATTCTTGAGCGCGGGGTGGTCGGGCTGCAGTTGCAGCACGGACTGCATGTCGTCCACCAGCACGCCCAGCCAGTCGGTGCCGTTGCTCAGGTGCTGGGCCGAGATGATTTGCTTGGCTTTCAGGCCCAGCGCATGGGCCACCTGCGCCAGCAATCCAGGGCTGGGGTTTTTGCGCTGGAACGAGGGGGCGGCAAACGCCAGGCGGCTGCCATCGCGGCAAATCTGCACCAGGCCTTTGGCGCACTCTTGCACGATGCGGTCTTTGGCTCTGGGCGTGCCACTGGCCTCCAGCCACGCGTGGCAGCTGCCCAGCGTAGGGTGGCCTGCAAAGGGCAGCTCGCCGCCGGGGGTGAAGATGCGCACCCGGTAATCCGCACCCTGCGCCGCTCCCTCGGGGGTGGGTGGCAGCAAAAAGGTGGTTTCGCTCAAGTTTGTCCATCGTGCAAAGCCCTGCATCTGCGCATCGTTCAGGCCACTGCCGTCGAGCACGACGGCCAGCGGGTTACCCAGATACGGCTGGGCAGTGAACACATCGACTTGGGCAAAGGGGCGGAACTGGGGCACGAGGAGCCTTTCTGTGTGAAACGAATAAAGCCTATGAAAGTGGAAGATCTAAAACACCGCGAGTGGCCGGGCGCGCCAGGATGGCTGCAAACCAGCGCTCCAGGTGGGGCCAAGCAGGCCGGGGCTGCGGCAGGGCGAACCAGCGATGCACATCGCAGGCCACCGGAATGTCGGCCATGCTGAAGTGCTCGCCGCACATCCAGGTGCGGGTGGCCAAGTGGTCGTTGAGCTGGGCCATGGCCGGCTCGGTGGCGGCAGTAGAGCGGGCAATCACCGCCGGGTCGCGCTTGTCAGCCGGCGTGCGGAACCACTGCAGAAACGCGCCACCGCTCTCGCGGTTCAAGGTGGTTTGCTGCCAGTCCATCCAGCGCTCGGCGTCAAAGCGTTGCGCCAGGTCCTGGGGGTAGAGCTGCTCGTTACCGTACTTGGCAAAGATGTAGCGCACGATGGCGTTGCTCTCCCAGAGCGTGAAGTCGCCGTCTTGCAGCGTGGGCACCAGCGCATTGGGGTTCATGGCCAGGTACTCGGGGGTCTTGACCACCCCGAAGGCCATGCCCGCATCGCTGCGGGTAAAGGTGACGCCGGTTTCTTGCGCGGCCCACACCACCTTGCGTACGTTGAGCGAACTCAGGCGCCCCCAGATATGGACCGTCATGTTCAGCTCCTTTGGGCGTGGATGGCTTCGGCCAGCGCGGCCACACCGCGGTGAATTTCTTCCACGCTGGGGGTGACAAAGCTCAGGCGCATGGCGCGGGCGTCGGCATTGCCGGCGTAGAACGGCGCGCCGGGCACAAAGGCCACGCCCTTGTCCACCGCATGGGGCAGCAGGTCCACGGCGTTCATGCCGGCAGGCAGGCGCGCCCACAAGAACATGCCACCGGCTGGAGTGTTCCAGGTGAAGGTGTTGTCGGCATTGGCAGAGTCCGGGCCTTGCGACTCGGGGAAATGTTTGGCCAGCGCTTCCAGCATGGCGTCGCGCTGGGCTTTGTAGAGGCTGCGGATGGTGGGCACATGGCGGTCCAGGAAACCGTTTTGCATCACCTCAAAAATCAGGCGCTGGTTGAAGCCGGGGCTGTGCAAGTCCGCCGCTTGCTTGGCTTGCAAGAGCTTGGGATACACCGCCTTGGGTGCCACGATAAAGCCCATGCGCAAGCCCGGTGCCAGCACCTTGGAGAACGAGCCCAGGTAAATGCCACCCTCGGGGTTGCGTGCGGTCAGGGGAGCGGGCGGGGCCTGGTCAAACCACAGGTCGCCATAGGGGTTGTCTTCCATGATGGGCAGACCGCTGCGGGCGGCTTCAGCGCTCAGGGCCGCGCGGCGCGCCTCGGTCATGCTGCGGCCGGTGGGGTTCTGGAAGTTGGGCAACACATACAAAAAGCGGGCGTCGGCAGACTTGGTGGCCAGGTCGGAAATGTCGATGCCTTCGGCGTCGCTGGCCACGCTCACCACGTTTGGCTCCATGGGGGTGAATGCCATCACCGCACCCAAGTAGGTGGGGGACTCGACCAGCACCTTGCTGTCTTTGTCGATCAAGATTTTGGCGACCAGGTCCAAGCCCTGTTGCGAGCCGGTGGTGATGAGCACCTGTGCCGGGTCCACATTCCAGGTCACGCCGGCGGCGGCGCTTTGCGCCTTGAGCTGGGCGGCCACCAGTTCGCGCAGCGGGCCGTAGCCCTCGGACGCTGCGTACTGCAGCGCGCCTGCGGGGTCGTCTTTAAGCACCTTGGCGCAGGCGGCTTCAAACTCGGCCACGGGGAAGGTTTTGCTGCTGGGCAGGCCGCCGGCAAAGCTGATGATGCCGGGCTTCTCGGTCACTTTGAGGATCTCGCGGATTACCGAGGGGTTCATCTTGGCGGCACGTTCGGCCAGGGTCCAGTGGGTCATACAGTCTCCAGAGAAATACAGTGTCTTTGTGTTGTGAATCGATAGGTCACTCAGTCCACCACAAACAGGGTGGCGCCCATGGGTGAGGTAGAGCGCTGTGGTTCGGCATTGTCGGCCACTTGGTAACTCATTCCGGGACGCAGCGTGAAGGTCCGGCCATCTTCGAGTTCCGTGTGCAGTTCGCCCTGCAGGCAGAGCAGGATGTGCCCTTTTACACACCAGTGGTCTGACACATAGCCCGGCGTGTACTCCACCATGCGCACCCGCACACTGCCAAAGTGTTGTGTGCGCCACAGAGCACGTCCGGCCATGGCGCTTTTTTCTTCGGCCGGTATGGCGGACCAGTCGGTGGTGCCAAAGGGGATGTTGTGCATTTCCATGATTCGGCTTTCAGCTTGTCAGCATGGGGTAGAGCGAGGCCACCAGGGCCAGCGCCATCGTGATGTTGAAGATGCGCAGGCGTAGCGGGTCTTGCAGCAGGCCGCGCATGGCTTGGCCAAAGCCCACCCAGAAAGCGGAGCAGGGTGCTCCCAGCACCATGAACAGGCCTGCCAGCAGTGCCACTTGCGCCATGCCGGCGTTGGGCGGCAGGTAGGTGCTCATGCAGGTCACCGCCATGACCCAGGCTTTGGGGTTCACCCACTGGAAAGCGGCCGCCGCCCAGAAGCCCATGGGTTGGATGGTGGGTGGTGTGTTGCCGCCATCAGTGTCTGCAGCAGGGGCCGGCCGGGCGCTGGCCAGCTTCCAGGCGATCCAGAGCATGTAGGCTGAGCCTGCGTAGCGCAGCAGTTCGTAGAACTGCGGAAACCGGTCCAGCACCGAGTGCAGGCCCAAGCCCACGCACAAGACCATGAACGTAAATCCAAGGTTCACGCCCCATAGGTGCGGCTGCGCACGGCGGAACCCGAAGTTCACGCCCGAGGCCATGAGCATGGTGTTGTTGGGCCCGGGTGTGACGGAGCTGACTACCGCGAACAAGCCGGCGGCGAACAGGGTGTCGGTGTTCATGGCGACTTTCCTTGCGGCACAGGTGGTGCGCCCGATGCAAAGCGTTTGCCGATGAACACCGTAGCCACCACCGCAAGCGCGAAGCCCACAGTCACCAGATCGAGCGACTCACCCAGGAGAGGGATAGCCGCCAGAATGCTCAAGAACGGTTGCAGCAGTTGTATCTGGCTGACCTTGAGCGTGCCGCCCAATGCGAGGCCGCGGTACCAGGCAAAGAAGCCCGCCCACATGGAGAACACGCCCACGTAGCCCAGCGCCCACCAAGAGCTGGCGCGGATGCTGTGCTCCGGCCAGGTCAGCAGTGCCCCCGGCAGGGTGACGGGGAGTGCCAGCACGCACACCCAGCAAATGACTTGTTCCGCGCCCAGCGTGGGCGTGACCTTGGCGCCATACACATAGCCCAGTGCCGCGGACGCCACGGCACCCAGCATCAGCACATCGCCCCACTCCAGGGCCATGCCAGCGCTGTGCTGCATGGCGCGGTAGAGCGAAAAACCCACCACCAGCGCAGCGCCTATGCAAGCACTCAGCCAGAAGCCCAGCCGCGCACGCTGGTGCATGACGATGGCGGCCACTACGGCGGTCGCTAGCGGCAGCAAGGCAATGATGACGGCGGCATGGCTGGCGCTGATGGTGCGCAGTGCGTAACCGATGAGCACTGGAAAACCGAGTGCGTTGCCCAGCGTGGCAATGCTCAATGGGCGCCACTCGCCCGGTGTGGGCCAGCGCGAACGGGTGGCGAGCAAAAACACGATCGACAAACCGCCGGCCAGCGCCGCGCGACCCAGCGTCACAAACCAGGGCGAGAGCTGGGGGGCGTCGGCGGTGCCGGTGGCCAGGCGGGTCATGGGCAGGGTGATGGCAAAGATCGCCACGCCCAGCAAGCCCAGCCAGAGGCCGCGTGTTTCGTTTTTGGAATTCATGCGATTCACTGTACTTTGAAAAACAGCACAGTTGCAGTACAGTTTTGCTAAACAGCCTGCAATCTGTATTGCTGGCACCACCGTTACAGCCTTGCCCGGAGAGTCCGCCCATGTTGATGAAAACTGCCGCACAGACCCTGGCTGAGCAGCTATGCGCTGTGTTCGCCCAACGCATCCGCGACCGCTTGCTGGCGCCCGGTGCTCGCCTGCCCTCGGTGCGCCTGTGTGCCCAGCAGCAGAAGGTGAGCCCGTCCACTGTGGTGACCGCCTATGACCAGCTGCTGGCGCAAGGCCTGATCGAGGCGCGCCGCAATCGGGGCTTTTATGTAAGAGATGTGCCCCTGGCGCCTATGGATAGTGCGCGGGAAGCTATGATTTCAGGAGCAAATGAGGCCGGCTCAGATGGTGGCAGCTTGATGCTGACCATGCCCCGCCAGCGTGCGCCGCTCAATGCGACGGCCTTGATTCGTGGCATGTTCCACGGCGTGAGCAACAAGCCCCAGCCCGGCATGGGCGTGCTGCCCAAGGAGTGGCTGGAGACCACCTTTTTGGCCACAGCGGTGCGCCGCAGTTGCAGCGTGGAAGCGCTGAACGCCTTTTCGTTGCAATACGGCGAGCCGGCCGGCGACATCGGGTTGCGCCGTGCGCTATCCACCAAGCTGGCGGGGCTGGCAGTGCATGC
The DNA here is from genome assembly GCF_059769165.1 of Curvibacter sp. Hmag1.1. Lineage (NCBI taxonomy): Bacteria > Pseudomonadati > Pseudomonadota > Betaproteobacteria > Burkholderiales > Comamonadaceae > Curvibacter > Curvibacter sp. Hmag1.1. Next base: position 1,356,924 of record NZ_JBMBGX010000002.1, on the reverse strand, counting down.
CCCGCCGGAGCAGATCATCACCACCATGGGCGCCACCCATGCGCTGGACGTGGTGAGCCGCACCCTGCTGCGCGCGGGTGACTATGTGATGGTCGAAGAACCCGGCTGGGCGGTGGAGTTTGCCCGGCTGGATGCTTTGGGCATGCGCATCCTGCCGGTACCGCGCCGGGCCGACGGGCCGGACCTCGAGGTGATGGCCAAGTACTGTGAGGTGCACAAGCCCAAGCTGTTTGTGAGCGTGAGTGTGTTTCACAACCCCACCGGCTTTTGCCTCTCGCCCAGCAGCGCGTACCGCATCCTGCAGTTGGCGAACCAGCACGACTTTCATATTGTCGAAGACGACACATATAGCCACTTCGCCCCGGACCATGCCACCCGCCTGTGCGCGCTGGACGGGCTACAGCGCACCATCTATGTGGCGGGCTTTGCCAAGATCCTCGCGCCCAACTGGCGCGTGGGCTACATGGCCGCTCCCAAAGACTTGGCCGAGCGCTTGTTGGATACCAAGCTGCTCTCCACCCTGACCACGCCTGCGCTATTGGAGAAGGCCATGGCCTGGTGCATAGACCAGGGCCAGCTGCGCCGGCATGCCGAGCGCATCCGCACCCAACTCGATGCTGCCCGCGCCCGCAGTGTGAAGCTCGCGCTGGCCCACGGCTGCACGTTTGCATCGGACCCGGTGGGCCTGTTCGGCTGGGTCGAGACGGGGGTGGACACCGATGCTCTCAGCCAGCGCATGCTGGACGAGGGCTACCTGCTCGCACCCGGGGCCCTGTTCCACGCCCGGCGCACGCCCAGCAGCCTCATGCGCATCAACTTTGCGTCAACCCAGGAAGCGCAGTTCTGGAAGACATTTGCGCGGCTGCGGGATGAGAAAAATCGATAAAATTAATTAAAACAAATAATTGTCAAAAACAGAAAAATTATTTAGTATTTGCGCATAAACGTACTGGAGCGCTTATCCAGCACCGCGGACTCACTATTCGAGCGCAATTGACGCTCGCCTTCGGCACTCTGGTGCTTTTGCTGGTTGCCGCCTCAGGGCTGGGGCTCTATGCCGCAGACAAAGCGCATGAGGAGATGGAGGACTTCATCCACGGCAGCAACGCCCGCGACACCCTGGCAGAGGAAGTGCAAGTCGCGGTGGAGCGGCGCGCCATAGCGGCCCGGAACCTGCTGTTGGTCGATACCGCGGCTGACCGCGATGAGGAATACGGCGTCGTGGTGAAAGCACACGAGGAGGTGCAAAAACGCATCGCCGACTTGCTGGCCCGCATGAGCGATGAAGGCGTGACAGCCGAAGCGAGGGCGCTTGCCGCCGACATCGCCAAAGTGGAAACCCAGTACGGTCCGGTAGCCTTGTCGATTGTGGACTTGGCGCGCAAAGGCCAGAAGGACGAAGCCAGCGCCAAGCTCTCCCGCGAATGCCGGCCATTGCTCAAGGCGCTGATCCAGAAAGTGGATGCGTTTGGCGAAGCCAGTCACAGGGCATCGCTGGAAACCATTGCTGCCTCCGAGGCCGATTTCGCGCGCTTGCGCAACCTGCTGATCGGCTTGTCCATCATGGGCACGGTGGTGGCGTGCATGGTGGCTTGGGTGGTGGTGCGGCACCTCACCCGCGCGCTGGGGGCTGAACCGGCCGAGCTGAATCTGGCCGCGCAGCGGGTGGCCGAGGGCGACCTCACGACCATGCCCATTTTGCAGACTGCGCCAGCCGGCAGTGTGCTGGCCTACATGGCGACCATGCAAGCCAGCCTCGTGGAGATCGTGAGCCGGGTGCGAGGTGCTTCTGATTCCATTGCCACCGGTGCTGAACAGATTGCGGTGGGCGGTATGGAGCTGAGCCAGCGCACGGAAGAACAAGCCAGCGCGCTGGAAGAAACTGCCGCCACCATGGAAGAGTTCACCGGTTCCGCCCGGCGCAGCACTGAAAGCGCAGGCCACGCCAATGAGTTGGCAAAGACGGCGTCCACCGTCGCCGGCCGGGGTGGGGACGAGGTGTCCGCAGTGGTGAACACCATGCGGGGGATCAATGAAAGTTCCCGCCGCATCAACGACATCATCAGCGTGATCGACGGCATTGCGTTCCAAACCAACATCCTCGCGCTGAATGCGGCGGTGGAGGCCGCCCGGGCCGGCGAGCAGGGCCGCGGTTTTGCGGTGGTGGCCAGCGAAGTGCGATCTCTGGCGGGCCGCAGCGCCGAAGCAGCCAAGGAAATCAAAACCCTCATCAGTGCCAGCGTGCACCAGGTGGAGGAGGGCTCCAGCCTGGTGGAGCGCGCAGGCATCACCATGCAGGAAGTGGTGGACGCGGTAAAGCGGGTGGGCGACATCGTGGGCGAAATCAGCCACACCAGCTTCGAGCAAGACCAGGCCATCTCTCAGATCGGCGAGGCACTGAACCAGCTCGACAAAACCACGCAGCAGAACGCAGCACTGGTGGAAGAGAGCGCTGCCGCATCCCAGAACCTGCAGCACCAGACGCAGGAATTGGTAGATACCGTCGCGATCTTCAAACTGGATGCGGAAATGGGCTTGAAGCATGCCCACCGCACGGTGTCCAACCTCCGGCTGGGCATGGCTTGAAGACGCTATGAATTCAGGAGCTGCTCGCGCAGAAACTACGGGCGCCAACGCGTGATTTGATGCATAACTGGGCGTAGAGGTCGCAAAACCGTGTGAATCGCCGTCCCAAAAAACCACATTCTTGATTCAAGGGGCCTTTGCTCGCCCTTTTGTAGCACCCGAGCGTGTGTGCATCTTGTGTTTAATAGTTAAACTCGCCTGAGTAAGTACTTTTAAACATGAGTGAGTATGTGGAAAAAGCTTGGTACGCCGGTTCCGATTGATGCTTCGCAGGTCGTGATCGGGCTCTATGTCTGGTTGGACCTGACATGGGACGAGCATCCGTTTTTCACCAGCCGTTTCATGGTCAAGACGGCAAAGGATGTTTCCATCATCCAGTCGCTGGATGTGGAAGGTAAGCTGTACTACTACAGCGAAGAGAGCACCGTTCAGCCCGGTCCTCTGATTCCCAAACCCCCGTCGGAGGACGAAGCCAAAGCCGCAGAAGAGCGGGCTGCCAAGGCCGCGTTGATCGCCGAGATGCAGGCGCTGGAAAAAGCCAAAATTGCCAAGCAAAAAGCCCTGCGTGATGCGGCTCTGCGGGCTGATCAGGCATGGGGGAATGCGGCACGAGCCGCCAAAGCAGCCCTCAATGAGCTGCCCCGTTCCCCGAAGGTGGCGGGCAAACAGCTGATGGATCTGTCGTCAGAAGCCGCGTCTCTGGTGTCCAAAAACCGGGAGGTGCTCTTGCATTTGCTGGGTGACAAGAAAGAACAAGGCCCCCAGTTCCATGCGCTGAACTGCATGACTTTGGCCATGTTGGTCGGCAAGAAGGCCGGCATGAATGAGCGTGCGCTTGCCGATCTGGCCTTGGCCGCCCTTGCGCACGACGCGGGTGAATCGCAGATTCCTCCCCAGATATTGAAGAACCCCCAGCGCAAGAAGCATGAAGAGGACTTCTTCCGCCAGCACGTGGATTTCAGTACCCGGTTTGCGGATGAATCCGGTGCGTTCAGTGCAGAAGCATTGGCAATGATTGCGGACCACCACGAAGCCATGGACGGTACAGGCTGGCCCCGCGGCAAAAAAGGCGAGGCCTTGAGCGTAGGCGCGCGCATTCTCGCCATCGTGGACCGCTACGACACCCTGTGCACTCCGGACATGCCCAAGGGCGTGCCGATGATGCCGGCTGAAGCACTTGCCACCATGTTCCGCAACGAGTCCACCCGCTTGGACAAAGCGTTGCTGAGTCTCATGATTAAGCTGCTGGGCGTGTATCCGCCGGGAACTGCGGTGCAACTGAGCGACGGCTCCTTGGCGCTGGTGATTGCCCCGGGAGCAAACTCGCTGAAGCCGACGGTGTTGCTGTATTCGCCAGAGGTGTCCAAAGACGATGCGCCCACCATTGATTTGGCGGGTGAATCGGAAATCAAGATCGTGGAAGCGATCCGTCCCTCAACGCTTCCGCTGGATGTGTTTGAGTGGCTCAACCCGCAACAGCGCTTGTCCTACTTCTTCTCGGTGGACGACACCAAGAACTAAATCTGCAGCGGGCATTCAACCTGCGTTCAAGCTGCGCAGCAGGGCCCGGTTGACCTCGTCGGCCGGAATCTGGTGGGCCTTGCAGACCTCGCGGATGACCTTGGTGTTCCGCCCCTCGAGCGCTGCCGCTACTTCCAGCCAGGGTGCGTAAGGGCCGGTGCGCCCCACCACCGCCGAGGCGACGCGGCCCGGCAAGGGAAGGCGATGCAGTGCAGCGCCCAGGTTTTCTCCCAGTAGCAGGTCCACCTGCGAAAACACCCCACACAGAAAAACCTCCCGCCGCAGGTCGTCTTCCACACCCGCATCGGCCAGCCGCTCCATGATGCGTGCACGTAGCACCATGGTGTGGCGAATGGGGTCCAGATTGGTATCCGCACTCGCATGCGGTAACTGTTCCATGAGCCAGGCCCGTAAGCGGCTGTAGCCCAAGGTCATCAAGCCTTGGCGCAGGCTGCCGATTTCGCTGCGCAAGCTCAAAGCTGCTGAGTTCGCAAAGCGCAAAAAGCGGTAGCACAGCAGGGGCTCATTGCCCATGGTGTGCTCCAGGGCTTCCAGCGACTCATCTGCATCGATGGCGTGCACCAGGTCCAGCAGCGCCTGACGTGCGGGCAGGATCTGGCGGTAGCGGTAGGCATACAGCATCTCTTCCGAGGGCCAGCCGGCTACGCCGCGCACATGTTGCTGGTCCAAGGCATGCTCCACCAGAGCTTGGCTGGCCAGGGACTCGTAGAACTGCCCCGCGTGCACCGGGCTTTGCGTATGTCGACTCCCGTGGTTGCCGCCGTCATGGCTTTGGCGCAGTGCTGCGCGCAAGGCACCGAGTGCGTCCTGCGCGGTGAGCGACAGCATGGCCGTATGGAACCAGGATGCAGACTCTTCGGTGGGGTGATCCCCAGGCTCGCCGCTCCACACCAGCTTGACGCCGCGCTGCTGTGCCTTGCGCACCCGACCTGCCAGGAGCGCATCGCCTAACCAGGCGTGCGGAACTTCCAACCAGATGTTGGACGCGGTGCTGTGCTCCAACAGGTCAGACAGCAACCCGGGTGCCCGGGGATGAAGAAGACAGATTTCGCGGGGCGCCGGCCAAAGCTCTTGCAGGGATTCGATGAGGTGGTTGGCATCCACTGCGCTGCTGCTCTCAGGGTCCAGCCATAAGCGCACGCCGATGCGCTTGCGCCACTGGTCCCACACCGGCTCATAGCCGATGGTGATGCTGCCGAGTACCGAGCTGCTCATGGCATCAACTGATGTAATTGAACAGCGACAACTTCTGCACTTGCGCGTAGGACTGCAGGGCGGCCTGGTAGCCGGTCTGCTGGTTCTGGAAGTCCGCCACACCCTTGATCATGTCCAGGTCTTCTGCGCGCGAACGGTCTGCCTCCAGCTGGATGCTGCGGCTTTCCTGGTTGGAGGTAATGCGGTCTGCACGGTTCAGCAAGTCGCCGGCCTGCCCCCGGATGGCCGAGACCCGGTTCATGCCGATATCAAGGTTATAGATGGCTTGCCCCACGGCTTGACTCGCCGCGTTGGCGTTGACCGCACCGCCAATATCCCGGATGGCATCGTCCATCACGCTGAAGATGCTGGGGTTGGGGTCCACGGTGATGACATCACCGGCCGCAGGTGTTCCCGTGATGGTGAGAGAGAGACCGGGCATGCCGGTGATGGCGGGGGGGCCGACCTGGTCTGCAATCAGTACCGACACAGGCTTGGCGGAGGGGTAGTCCGGCACGGTGAACGGTCCGACCTGGTAGGGCGGGCCGGGGAAGGTCGGCAGGTCACCAGTTGCAGGGATTTCTTCAATGATGTAACTGGTCGAGCTGGTGCCTGCAGTGGCGCCCGCGACCACCGGCCCGAACGTGATTTTGTAGGTTGCGCGGGTGACCAAGCTGGAGTCCGTCACCGACACGTTGCCGGTGCTGAGGGAGCGCCCGGCAGGGATGGTCGTCATGCTGACGTTGTACACACCGTCGCGGGCAGGCTGGTGCATGAAAGCACTTTCACCATCCAGGCTGCTCGCAATAGCGGTTTCGCTGGTGGCAGTCTGTCCGGGAAGGCCGTTGTAGGTGTAGTCGGGCGCCGTAGCGGTGGGCCCGGTGAACGGTACCGAGGCACTTGCCAGCGCTCCGAACAGCGGTTGGCCGTTGGTGTCGGTGCGGTTGGCGTAGCCGAGTATCTGCTCACGCAAACCTTGCAACTGGTTCGCAATGGTTTGGCGCTCTGCAGCGGTATGGCTTCCGTTGCCCGCACTCACCACCAGCTCGCGGAACTGCTGCAGGGCGTCGACGACATCGCCCAGAGTGCTTTCTGCATTGGCCATGGTGTTGCGTTGCACCTCGAGCGCCCGTTGATCGGTCGCAATGCGAGAGAGTCGCATGAGAGAGCGCTCGGCCTGGGCTGCGGCGGTTGGGTCGTCGCTGGGGCGGACGACGCGTTTGCCGGAGGTCAAGTTTTCCTGCAGGTTCGACAGTGCAGTTTGCCGCTTCGACAAGTTGCTCAAGGCATTGTCGTAAGCGTTGGCGGAGGCGAGACGGGATAGGTTGACGGGCATGGAATAACTCCTTCAGGCCTTAGCGGCCCAGACCCTGAATCAGGGTGTCGAAGATGTTTTGCGCAATCTGGATCATCTTGGCAGAAGCTTGGTAGGCCTGCTGAAACTGAATCAGTTTGGCGGCTTCCTCATCCAGGTTGACCCCCGAAACCGCAGTGCGATCTTTCTCGAGGTTGGCAGCAATGGAGCTGGATACCTCAGCGGCATAACCCGCACTTTGGGTGCGTATGCCGATTTGAGAGATGGCGCTGGCATAGCCATCGGTCAGCACTGCGCCGTCGAACATGGGTTTGTCGCGCAACTTCATGAGGGCCGTCGCGTTTCCGCTGTTGAGCTTGATGTCCAGTTTGTAAGCCGGATCTTTGACATCGACAACTGTGAACGTGTCGCCGGCCTGTGGAGTGCCGGTCAGCTTGAGACTCCAGTCAGCCAACGGGTCCACTGCGGTGATCGGCGTATTGGGGTCGAACGTATAGGTGGTGGTGTTTGCTGTGGGCAACTCATCACTGCGGGTATAGGTGGTCGCACTGGTGAATGTGAGCTTGACCGCTGCATGGGGCGTGGCAGATTGGTTATTGCTCAACGCGGTCAGGGATACCTGTTGCAAGCTGCCCTTGTTGGTAGTTCCCATCGCTCCCGCGACCGGACTGGCCACTGCCAGTTGGCGCGGTGTTGAAAATACACGGGAGATGTTGCTGACTGACGTGGCGTAGGGCTTGAAGAGGTAGCGGTCGCCCAAGTTTGCGGTGCCTGCATTTTGGTTAAACACCAGACCGTCGACGACGGCGAGTGCGGGGGCTGCCGGAGCGGGGGACTGGGGAAAGCTGGTGACCTGGCCGTCAGACTTGCGGACAATCGTGCCGGAGGTGCTGGAGGTGTAGGTCAATTCGTAATCGGAAGCGGCAAACTTGGTGACGTCGGAAATGCCCAGGGACAGCGATGCGGTTCCTGTATTCACTATGGCAGGAGCCTGCGGGACCCGTATGTTCGCAGTGGTGTTGATGTCGATTTGCGAGAACAAATTGCTGCCGGGGTTGCCATCCAAGTCCAGCCCCAAGGCATGTTGCTCGTTCATGGCTGTGGTGATCGCCAATGTGAGGCGTCCTAACAGGTTGCGCCCTTCGACCAGATCACTGTTCTGAAAGCGGATCAACCCTGCCACCTCACCACCTCCCAGCGCCTGGTCATCCAAGGGCACCAGTTTGCCATCACGCTCGATAGCCAACTTGCTCAACTGGGGGTCGCCAAAGTCATCATTGATGATGGATACCGGAGACACATTGGTTCCCAGAACCAGCGGTTGGCTTCCGGCGATGAATATGCCGACAGTGCCGTCTGTAGCGGGAATGGAGGTCGTCTGCACATACTGGTTCAGCTCGCGAATCAGCTGGTCCCGCCGATCTAACATATCGTTGGGTGGTTGGCCATTGCCTCGTGCCTTGGCGATGGAGTCGTTGACGCTGGCAATGCCGGTGGCCAGGTTGTTGATCTTGTCAGCGATCTGGTTGAGCTCTTGCGTCACGCTGGGGCGGAGGTCGTCCAAGGCTTGAGCCGCAGCACGGAAGCGCCCCGCTGTTTCATCGACGCGGGTGAGCGCCACGGTACGGGCAGTCAGGTCGGAGGGGGAACTCGCCACATCGGAGAATGCATTCATCATGTCGCTGATGGATGCGCCCAGGCCGTCGCTGCCGCCGGAAAAAATATCTTGCAGTTGCTTCAGGTTGTTGGAGCGCACCACATCTGCGCTTTGCGTGGAACTGGCCAGCGTGGCTTGGCGTGTCAAAAACGCGCTAAAGCTGCGTTGAATCGTCTGGACCTCGACGCCTTTGCCGACATAACCACCACCGGAAAACTGGCCTTCCACCGCCTTGAGGACGACGTTCTGGCGGGAGTAGCCGGGTGTGTTGACGTTGGCAATGTTGTTGCCAGCGGTTTGCAGGGCAATCTGGTTGGCCTGCAGGGCGCGGGTGCCGATGTTGAGAATGCTCATGGTCCGTCGCTTCTGTAGTTACACCTGCACCTGCGCACGGCGCAGCTGCAAGGTGGTGTTGATGGCGCGGCTCAGCTTGGCTGCGTACTCGGGGTCTGTGGCATAGCCGGCTTTTTGGAGGCCGCTGGCATATGCGGTGACGGACTTGGTTTGCTCTTTGGCCTTGGAGTAGCGCGGGCTGTCAGAGATCAGGCGTGCGTAATCCTTGAAGGAATCTTCGAAGGAGGCGTAGGCACGGAACTTGGCGACTTTCTTTTGCGCCACACCGTTCACGTATTCGGTGGTGGTGATTTCGGCGACTTTGCCGGTCCAGCTGGCGCCAGCTTTGATACCGAACAAGTTGAACGAATTACTGCCGTCTTTGTTCCTGATCTGGTGTCGTCCCCAACCGGTTTCATGCCCGGCCTGGCCCAGCATAAAACTGGCTGGAATGCCGGTGGCCTTTTCAATCTTGTTGGCAGTTTCGGAATGTTTGGCCACGAACTCCGCCTGAGTAGCAGTCGGAGCTTTCTTGGTTTTGACGGGCGTGAGTGCTGCATCCGAGGCGGTCAGCTTGTCTGCGCCGGTCTTGCTGGTCAGACTGTCCGGCGCTTTGACGGCCACTGGGGTATTGTCGCTATTGGCGCCGTTGCCAGGCATTTCCACACCCATCTGGCGCGCCAGTTGCTGGGAAATCAGGTCAGAGAGGCCGCCGGGCTGGCCCGACATGGCGACGGAAAACTGTTGATCCAACAAGTCGGTCCCCAGGTCGCTACCGGGGTTGTCCAGCATGCCGGACTTCATGGTGGCTTCGCGCATGCTCTTGATGAGTTCGCGCATGAACAATGATTCAAATTGCTTGGCTGTTTCGCGGATGGTTTCCGGCGTCGCCTTGTCCGCTCCCGCTTTCAGCGCGCCCAGGGAGCGAGCATCTGCCGCCAGGTCTTGCATGCTGGGCGCCATCGAGACGCCGTTGAGTGAACCGTAGCCCATGTCAGATCACCTCCAACTCCGCATTCAGTGCGCCTGCAGATTTGATGGCTTGCAAGATTGCCAACAAGTCCTGAGGCGTGGCACCGAGAGAGTTCAGTGCCCTCACTACATCGGTAAGTTGTGCGGCCTGGGGAAGCTGAATGAGCTTGCCGGCTTCCTGTTTGATCTCGATGTTGGCTTTTTCACCTACGACTGTCTGTCCACCCGAGAGCGGGTTAGGTTGGCTGATGACGGGGCTGGAGGACACGCTGACCGACAGATTGCCGTGCGCAATGGCGCAAGCACCCAGGGTCACAGCCTGGTTCATCACAATGGAGCCGGTGCGTGAGTTGATGATGATTTTGGCGGCTGCAACGGAGCTGTCGACTGGCAGCTCTTCCATGTCGGCAATGAAGCTCACACGTTCATTCGGGTTGGTGGGGGCTTTGACCTGGACGGTGCGGCCATCCAACGCCTGGGCAACACCGGAGCCGAAGCGGTTGTTCACGGCTTGGGCTACTTTACGCGCGGTTTGAAAGTCCGAGGCGTTCAGGCTCAGGTTAATGGTGGGACCATCCTGCAGGCTGGTGGGGACGGATCGTTCAACTTGGGCACCGTCGGGGATGCGCCCGGCGCTGAGGTGATTAACCTGCACTTTGCTGCCGCCGGCGGAGGCTCCAGCTCCCGCCACGATCAAATTGCCTTGGGCCATGGCGTAGACCTCGCCATCGGCGCCCTTGAGGGGCGTGGCAATCAGGGTTCCGCCCTTGAGGGACTTGGCATTGCCTAGTGACGATACGTTGATGTCCAGCATTTGGCCGGGCCGTGCAAATGCGGGGAGCTGCGCCGTCACCAGAACCGCTGCCACGTTTTTCATCTGCAGCTGCGTCAAGGAAGCGGGGGTGAGCGTGAGGCCCAGCTGCTCCATATAGTTTTTGAGGCCCTGGGTGGTGTAGGGCATCTGGGTGGTCTGGTCGCCTGTGCCGTCCAGCCCGATCACCAGACCAAAGCCTGTCAGTTGGTTGCTGCGAACGCCTTCAATGGCAGCTACTTCTTTGATGCGGGTTGCGCTGTGGGCTACTGGCGCAAAGGCCATGCTGAGCGCCACGCACAAGCTGCCCCAACGCTGCAGGCGGAGGGTGTTTGTAAGCAGTTTCCAGTGTGTCATGTGCCGAGTCGGTTAAAGGGGCGATCCGACTGGATCTGTTACCCCTCGGCACTATTCTGGATTTCTTTAGAAGGGCTGAAAACTCAAAAAGAACCGTGATAACCAGCCAACTGTTTGGGCTTCGCCCTGGGCGCCACGTCCTCGTGACTCGACGCGAACATTGGCCACCTGCGTGGAACTGATGATGCTGCCGGGCTGCAGCATGCGCGGGTCAATGGTGCCTGAGAAGCGCAGCACATCCACGTTCTGGTTCACACCGATCTGTTTTTCCCCGGCGACTACCAGGTGGCCGTTGGGCAGGGTTTCCATGACGGTGGCGGTAATGGAGCCCGAGAACGTGTTGGCGCTCTCGGTGCCGCCTTTGCCCGAGAAGTTGTTGTTGGTGGCTGCACCGATATTGAGTTTGCCCAGACCCGCCAGAGTCTGATCGGGCAGGGCGGTGATGGCAGAGTCGATGGACGTATTGCGGTTGACGGTGGACGTGGACTTCTGGCTGGCAGTGACGTTTTCCACAATCTGGATGGTCACCGCATCACCCACCAGGCGGGCACGACGGTCTTCAAACGCTGGCCGGAACGCCGCTGTCTGGTAGATGCTGCCGTTGGCGGGTTTGGACACCACCGACGCGATGGGAGCTGCAGGTACACGAGGCTCCACAAAGTCGACCGTAACTTTTTGCGGCATTTGCTGGCAACCTGCTGCCAGCAGCACGAGGGCTGCAGCGGCGGCGATGCGGGTGAGGGTGGGGTGCGACATGGCAGCTCCTTACAGCTGGCCGAGCTTTTGCAGCATCTGGTCCGAAGTCTGAATGGCTTTGGAGTTCATCTCATAGGCGCGCTGCGTCTGAATCATCGTGACCAGCTCTTGCACCACGTTGACGTTGGAGGTTTCTACAAAGCCTTGGGCCAAGGTGCCCAGGCCGTTCGCACCGGCAGTACCCGCATTGGGTTGACCGGAAGCGGTACTTTCCGCATAAATGTTCTGGCCCTTGGGCTCCAAGCCAGCCGGGTTGATGAAGCTGGCCAGTGTGATGGTCCCAATAGGTTGGGGCGCGACGTTGCCGGGAACCATGGCCGTGACTGCACCGTCCTGGGCAATCGCCACACTGGTAGCGTTGGCAGGAATATTGATGCCGTTCAGGATGGGCAATCCGTTGGAGGTGACCAAGCGACCTGCGTTGTCGATCTGGAAGGCGCCGTCCCGGGTGTAACCGGTGGTCCCGTCAGGCATGGTGACCTGGAAGAAACCATTGCCCTGAATCGCTACATCCAGATTGTTGCTGGACTGTTGCAAGTTGCCCTGCGAGAACGACCGGCTCGTAGCCACGGTGCGCACACCCAAGCCCAATTGGAGGCCTGTAGGTAATGTGGACTGCTCGGAGGTGTTGGAGCCGACTTGCCGCAGGTTTTGGTACATCAAATCTTCAAACACTGCGTGCGATTTTTTGAAGCCGTTTGTCGACACGTTGGCCAGGTTGTTGGAGATCACATCCAACTGCATTTGCTGGGCTTCCATGCCCGTTTTGGAGATCCAGAGCGAGTTAATCATGGTGTTTATCCTTGCAGGTTGAGGAGCTGGCCTGCGGCGCGGTCATTGGATTCGGCGGTTTGCATTAGCCGGGTTTGGGCTTCAAACTGTCGTGCGGTTTGGATCATGCCGACCATGGCCTCAATGGCATTCACATTGGAGCCTTCGAGCATCCCGGCTTGGACCCGTGCTGTGTCTTCAGAATTGAGTGGATCGCCGGAGAGCGTTCGGAACAATCCATCGCCACCACGTTTGAGCGGGTCTTCTGCAGTAGGTACCACCAGCTTCAGCCTACCGATGACATTGGCAGGCTGGTTGCCTACCTTGGCACTGACGTTGCCGTCGGGCTGAACTGTCAACTCGGCTCCGGCCGGCGAGGTAATAGGTGAGCCGTCGCTGGACAGTACTTGCAAGCCGTTTCCGGTGGTCAGGGTTCCGTCGGTGGCGACTTCAATGTGGCCGTTGCGGGTGTAGGCTTCCGTGCCATCCAGCCCTTGCACGGTTAACCAAGCATCGCCCTTGGCCATGACGTCCAAACTTCGGTCTGTGCGCATGGCGGGACCCGGCGTGTTGAGGTGTCCAGCGGTAGCCTCGAGGGCAAAGACTCGTGTGGTGGCCCCTTCGCCACGTAGGGGTACTGCGCGATAGGTGGCCAGTTGGGCACGAAAGCCGTTCGTCGAGACATTGGCCAGGTTGTTGGCCAGGACCGACTGGCGGCTCGCAGCCGCGTTGGCGCCGGTCATCGCGGTGTATATCAGGCGGTCCATGGTGTGTCAGCTCCGGAGTTACGGCTTAACGAAGGTTGACCAACGTCGACATGATCTGGTCTTGGGTCTTGATGGTCTGGGCGTTGGCTTGGTAGTTCCGCTGGGCGGTCATCATGTTGACCAACTCGCCGGTGAGGTCGACGTTGGAGTCTTCCAAGGCGCCTGAACGAGTTTTGCCAAACTTTCCTTCCCCAGGACTACCCAGTACAGGTTGTCCAGAAGCAGATGTCTCGATCCAGTTTCCTCCGGCAATCTGGGTCAGGCCTTGCACATTGCGGAAGTCAGCTACCAGCAATTGGCCACGGGCCTGAGTCTGGCCATTTGAATAGCGGGTGGTGATCACACCACTGTCATCAATAGTGATCCCTGTGAGGTCGCCTGCCGTGTAACCATCTTGGGTCAGGTTGGACACAGCGAATGAGGTTCCGTACTGGGTGGTTTTTGATATGTCCAGCGCCGCGGTGAAAGTCCCGATCGCAGTGTTAGGAGAAGTGAGAGTCAGGTTTTGGGTTGCCAATGGCGCAGTTAGCTTTCCGTTGACGTCATAGTTCAGCTGAAACAGAGCGCCTGTTGCTCCCAGAGCCAACTGCGGATCTGCCGCAAAAGCACCCGTACCTGCAGCAGCGAAAGTCGCTTTCTGGTCAGGTCCCGGATTGGCCGTATTCCAGGCAGCATTTGATTTGTGTGTCGCATAGATGGCGGCATTGGCATTGAGCGCTGTAGTGCCTGCTGTCACATTGGTGGAATCGAACACGTCCCATGTATCCACTGTGATTGCAGGATTCGCTGTGGTGTCCGGACCTGTTTTTACAAAATACAAGCTGACTGGCACTTCATTGCCTTGGGAGTCAAATGCGGTCAGAGTCGTGCCATAGGTGGAAATCGGGGTTGGGGGGGGGTGCTCTGGGTGGCAGGCTTGGTGCGTGAATCCAGGTTGAACTCCGCTGCGATGCTCGTTGTCGCTTCGGCCGGAATGGGGGCATTGGTTGGTATCACCATCTTTTCCGGCGTGATGCTGGTGCGGTTGCCTAGCAAGTCGGTGGGGTATCCCATCACATTTGCGCCACCGTTGGTAATGAGATTTCCAACGTCATCTAGTTTGAATTGGCCATCCCGGGTGTATGCCCTGGATTGATCAGGCATGGTCACCTGAAAGAAGCCATTCCCGTTAATGGCTACGTCCAGGTTGTTGCCTGTGATGCTGATATTGCCTTGGGTGAATTGTTGCGCTACGGTGCCTACCGAGACACCGATTCCCGGTGTCAGGTTTCCTCCTGCTGGCCCCAGTTGTGTGGCGATGAGCGCAGCAAACTCGGTCCGCGAAGCCTTCATGCCGACGGTGTTTGCATTGGCGATGTTGTTGCCGATCACATCCAAATTTTTGCTGGAAGAGTTCAGGCCAGAGAGTCCTGTTTGAAAGCTCATGGTGGTTTCCTCGTAAGTGGTGTTCGATCAGAGAATGGATTTCACTGCGCTGTAGGCCACAGCAATGCGGCCCTTGAGCTGGAGGGACATAGCGCCGTTGTCGGTACCGACTGCAGTGACCGTGTCCTGCGCCAGACTGGTAGTCTTGACCGCCTGTCCGCCTTGGGTTGCCGTGACTTTGAAGTTGACGTTAGTCAGCCCGCTGTATTTGGACGCGTCCCACTTGAAGCTGCTTTGGCCGGCAGGAAGCGCGCCCAGGTCGACGGTGTCCAGCAACTGTCCGCCAGCGGTCTTGATATCAATCGTGACCTTGTCGGCTTTGCTGTTGAGATTGACGGCACCTTTGGCGACGCCGCCATCGATAGACAGCGTGCCCGACTCCACCAGAACACCATGACCGACCATGCTGGCGCCTTGCAGCACTTGCATGGAAGTGAATTGCTCCGCCATACTTTTCATGGTTGCGTTCAACTCCTGGATGCCGGAGACCGTGTTGATCTGGGCGATCTGACTGGTCATTTGGGCGTTGTCCATGGGGTTCATCGGATCCTGGTTGTTGAGCTGCGCAACCAGAAGTTTCATGAACCGGTCGGTCTGCTCTTGCGCGCTGACAGCTCCGGTACTGGACGTTGCGCTAGTGGCTGTGCTGCTGCTGATGGCGGTAGTCATGTCTTTTCTCCTTGCGCTTATTGACCCATCTGCAGCGTTTTGAGCAGCAGACTCTTGGCGGTGTTCATGACTTCCACGTTGTTCTGGTAAGACCGCGATGCAGAGATCATGTTGACCATCTCCTCGACCGGGTTGACGTTGGATTGGGTAACGTAGCCATCTGCATCCGCAGAGGGGTGCAAGGGGTTGTGCACCTTTCTCAGTGGCTCGTTGCTCTCCTTGATGGAGCTGACTTTGACGCCCGAGGAAGCCTCTGACCCCATGGGTACTGTCTCGAACACCACCTGGCGGCTCTTGTAGCCTTGGCCATCCGGTCCGGCTACCGCATCGGCGTTAGCCAAATTACTGGCGACGACGTTCAAGCGCTGTGACTGTGCGCTCACTGCGCTGCCGCTGACGTTAAAGATGGAAAACATGGACATGGTGTGTCTCCGGTGCTTTTTCGCGCTTACTGACCTTGAATAGCGCTCAAGATTGTTCGGGACGAGCCGTTAATAAAGCGAAGCGTTGCTTCATAGCGGACCGAGTTGTCCACGAAGTTGGCCCGCTCGCGATCCAGATCCACACTGTTGCCATCCATGGCGGGTTGGGTCTGAATGGTGTAGCCCAGCTTGTTGTTGTCGCCGATGGAGGAGCCTTCGATGGGAGTTAAAGGTATGTGGCGGTTATTCGTGGTTCCGTCTGCCGGAGTTCCACTGGAAGGAGGGGCCAAAGCAATCGTCGGGCCCGAGGTCGCTTCTGCCATGGCTTTTTTGAAGTCAAAGTCGCGCCCGGAATAACCGGGGGTATCGGCGTTGGCGATGTTGCTGGCAATGACCCGCTGCCGCTCAGCGCGCAGCACCAATCCCTTCGATTGGAAGTCCAAAGCGTTGGTTAGATTGGAAAACATGGGCACCTCGACAGTTGTCAATCGCTCCCGGCAGGGGCCAAGGCTGGCGACGTGAGGCAATTATGGGAAAAGTTTTAATTTTTGAGCCTTGGAATAAGGCGTCGAAAACTGCGCATTTGCGGGCTTCTTGGAGCCCGTGCGTTCCTATAGTGAAGGCCTCCCTAGGAGCCATTCATGCCTTCATTCTTTTGTACTTCCGTTCAACGCCCGCTGACTCGCGCGATGCTGATTGCCGGACTATTTCTGTCGACGACAGCCAATGCCCAAGAACAAACGGGAACGGTGCTACAGGCCATGGCCCAAAGCTGGGCCAAAGATGCGGTGTTGAAAGCTCAGCGTGCCGAAGGCTCCAACCTCCGGATGGAGGTGACCGTAGGCGCGTTGGACAGCCGGGTCAAACTGGCAGCATGCGGGAACATCGAAGCCTATGTGCCGCCAGGTTCCCGTTTATGGGGGCGCAGCCGCATCGGCATGCGCTGTGTAGACGGGATCAGCCGCTGGAATGTGACCTTGCCAGTAACGGTCAGGGCTATGGGCGAAGCGTGGGTTGTCAGGAATCAGGTCAATTCGGGAGCCAATATTTCCGAGTCGGATGTCACGCGTGGCGAAGTCGACTGGGCCGAGGAGCAGAGTCCTGTTCTCGCCGACAAGACGGCGTGGTTGGGGCAGACAGCCAGTCGCACGCTCACAACCGGTCAAGCCATGCGCCAAGGCATGGTTCGGCCGGCACAGGTCTTCCAGGCGGGAGCTTCGGTCAAGATCGTGGCACAGGGGCCCGGATTCCAGATATCGAGCGAGGCGCAAGCGCTATCTGCAGGTGTCATCGGACAGCAAGCGCGCGTGCGGATGGACAACGGCAGGGTCGCTTCGGGCACGGTACTGGATATGCGAACAGTAAAAATAGACCTTTAATGGCGGTTTTTTATGCAAAAAACCCTAAAGTTCGCCATGATTGGACCGATAACTCTCGTACGAGGCTACGCTTACCGTAGTTTTGGAGAACGCGATGAAAATTGGTCAACCTTCAGATATTCCCGCTTCCGTAACGTCTACGGTGTCCGGTGCCGCCCAAAAAGCGGCACAGAACAGCAATGCGGCGGCCAACGCGAACACCAATGCGGCACAGAGCACACGTTCAGCCGGAGTGGCTGTCACGGTGTCCACCGCAGCGCGAGCCCTCGAAAAGCCGGAGCGCAACGATGCCGACGTGGATACGGCGAAAGTCGCCTCCGTGAAAGCCGCAATTCAGGACGGAACTTACACCGTCAACGCCGAAGCGATTGCGGACAAATTACTTTCCAACGCGCAGGAAATGCTGGATCGCACAACGCGATAACCGGTCCGGGCCTGCGCATCCCATTTGATGCAAAGGCCCAGTCATGAACCACACAACGCCTGATTCGTATTTCGACGCACTGGAAGCGCATTTCAATCAATTGGCGGTTGCTGTGGCCGCAGGTGATATCGAAGTTTTGCCTTCATTGTCAGAACAGGTGCAACAACTTTCAGTGAATTTGTCTGAAGTTTGGCAACAATGGCAGCGCCAGGGGCTGGCCAATGGCGTCGTGACCCAACGTGTAAAGGCATTGGCGGAAGGGTTGCAGGTCGTAAGGGCCAATCTCTTGCGTCGAGCCATGTTGGTAGAGCAGGCATTGAACCTAGTGGTACCTGCAACTGTGGAGCCTACCTACGCAAGTAGCGGGACTTACGGTTCGGGCCCGAAGGCATCCGGGCGGCTACCTACATTCGCGGCGTGATCTTCTTCCTTTACCGACAATGAATAAGGGCCCTCACGGGCCCTTATTCATTGTCGGCTTGCATTCAGTGAGATCGCATTTTGGCGCGCAGCCGCGCAATCGATTGGCTGTGAAGTTGACAGACACGTGACTCGGTCACATCCAGGACGGCTGCTATTTCCTTGAGGTTCATGTCCTGTTCGTAGTACATGCTCATGATGTATTGCTCGCGCTCAGGCAAACACTTGATGGCATCCACGAGTGATTGACGCAAGCGCTGGTCGCGCAACATGTTGAGCGGGTCCGCATCCTGGTCGGCTACATGACGGTCCAAATACGTGTCATCGTCCTCGTTGCGGCGTGCCATGTCCTCCAGGTAAACCAGCTGAGTTCCCCGCACCTTCCCCAGCAGAGATTGGTAGTCAGACAGTGACATGCCCAGCTCGGTCGCGATTTCGGATTCTGCTGGGCTGCGCCCGAGTTTGTGCTCCAGCTTGCGCAGTGCAGTTTCGATTTCCTTCTGGCTTTTGCGAGAGCCGCGGGACATCCAGTCGTTCTCGCGGAGCTCGTCCAACATGGCCCCACGAATCCGCTGAGTAGCGAAGGTTTCAAATTGCACGCCCTGCGAGGCTTCATAGCGGGATAGAGCATCGGATAAACCGATCAACCCGACTTGGATCAGATCGTCTACTTCCACGCTCGGGGGCAGCTTTGCCATCATGTGATGCGCCAGCCGGCGCACCAAAGGTTGGTACTGTTTGATCAGTGCAGAGCGGTCAAGTTGCCCTTTGGCGGTGTACATCAGTGTCTCCCTGCGGGCATTGCGGTGCTGAAAGATTGTCTGTTGCGTTGAGGGGCATAGGCCCAGCCGGCTTCGAGCGGCATGGCATTTTCCAGCAAACCTAATGAGAGCCTCTCGATGCTGGCAGAGGGGCGCTCATCGCCAATGGGCGCTGGTATGTGCAGCGGGTTGACTTCGTAATTCAGAAAATACTTCGCACAATCGCTGAGGCTGGTCGGCGATGAAGTGTTTGATTTTTCCGGACGGGTTGTATCCACCATATTCACGATGGTAGGCTCAACCTTTGCTTTCAGCAACAGCCGCTTGAGAGCCAGATAAGTGGTCAGCAACGAGGTTTTGGCGCCGGACATGGCCAACAAGGGCCTGACCTGACTCCCCTTCAGAAGGGGCGTCAAGCTATGGGCGTTGGCGTACACGATCACAATGCTTTCGTGGACGAAGAAAGTGCCACAGTCCGCGATGCCGGGCCCGCCATGGCGATGGGCTGCGGACAGACTTTGCAGGCCGATCCCGGCAGGAAGAATGCTCCAGCTTGGCGCATCGTCATTGGTAGGGGCTGAAAAAGTGAAATTCAGCAATTGTTCAAGCCCTGGATTTTCCTGAGTTTCCAAAACCGAACCGTCCAGAACAGTGACGGTGTAACCGAACCCTACCAATGCAGCGCAAACGCGCAGCAGGAGGGGTAGTTCTGCTTGCTCATCGCCATGGCTCACCATCGCCATGAGTTTCGGGGTTTGGGGAACGGCAAAGTCCATCAGGCCTGCGGCCTGGTTCGGTGGTCTGTCATGCATCCATGCGCCCCTTGTGTGCTGTGGTGTTGGCTGGTTGGCTGAAGAAGAAGCCGAGGTCGCTGGTCTTCGGGTCATAGGCCGAGACACCTGTGCTGCGCATGGAGCTGCGCACCAACTTGGCGGCTACAGCGGGTTCCCAATCTTCAGGCACTCGCTGTCCCGTGGTGGTTCCGCGCAGCAGCAGCTGGTGGCGGATGCAAGCGTCAATGGCCGGACCCAGTTTCACAGCTTCATCCGTTTTGGACAGAATGACTTGTTGGGTACTTGCACCCTTGAAGCAACCGACGGCTTCATCCAGGGTGTCGCCATGTCCACCGGCATTCAACACCAGCAGGCGCTTGATTTCCGGCAGATCCAGCAACTCCAAGAGTTCGCGTTTGCGCGGGTCACGTGGAGCAATGCCGGTGGTGTCAATCAACACCATCTTTTTATTGGACAGCAGCCCCAGCAAATCTTGGAGTGCTGCTTTGTCGTGTGCCAGATGCGCCACCACACCCAGCATCTTTCCGTAAGCGCGCAACTGCTCGTGGGCCCCGATGCGGTAGGTATCCAGAGTGATCAGGCCTACGCTTCCGGGTCCGTAGGTGCGGGCGCAGAGACCGGCGAGTTTGGCGGCGGTGGTGGTCTTGCCTACCCCGGTTGCGCCGATGAGCGCAAACACGCCGCCCTCTTCATGAAGGGGGGCAAGTCTGCGTCCGTGCGCAGGTTCCGCTCCAGGACATCCATGACCCAACGTACAGATTCAGACGCATCCATTTCTTCCGGCAGACGTTCAAGAATGGCGCGAGACAGGGTGGGTGAGTAGCCGGCCCGGATCATCTTCAACATCATGTTGGACTGAATCGGGTTTTGCTTGGCCTGGCCCAACCAGGTGAGGGTGTTGAAGCGGTCTTCAATCAGCTCCTTCATCGCGTGCAATTCGTCCATCACGATCTTGTTGACCGCAGGTGCTTGCGGCGCAGCTTGTACTTTGCGCTGTGCTGGCTGGCGCTTGGGTTGCGCCTCGATATCCATGGCAATACGTTGCGTCAATGTAGGACGAGGGCGCTCGGCTTGAATCTGTTCTACGGCGACAGGCACGGGTGCCGGTAGAGCTGCAGGAGCAGGCGCTTGCACTTGAGCTGCTTCTGCACGACGGCGCAACATGCGTTCCCGGACATAGTCCTGGAAAGACAGCGTACTCATTGCGAGTTGCTCTGCGTCCTCTTCCACTTTGCTGGCGACTTCGCGGTAGCTGGGTTGAGGCTGGGGTTGGCGCTGTGGCGTGTTGCCGGAGCGGGAACCTGCTGCGCTGACAGCGGACTCCAGGGTTGCAAGGCTATCTTCGGCCGTTGCAACGACCTCCACACCGTTTGCGGTAGGGCGGTTGGAAAGAATCAGGGTTCCCTCTCCGAAGGCTTGTCGTGCTTTGGCAAGTGCTTCGCGGGAAGTGGCTGCGGTAAAGCGTTGGACGTTCATGATGTGGCGCCTCTCAAGATCGGACCGATACGGATCGTGTGTGTTTCAGGGATTTCACTGTGAGCAAGGACCTGCAACCGGGGTGCGACCCGGCGAACCAATCGGGAGATCGCGCCGCGGATCTGGTCCGGAACCAGCAAGCAAGCGGGTACGCCCACCTCTTCTTGTTTCATGGCTGTCTCAGCCGCATTGCGGCTGAGCATGTCGGCAACACCGGGGTCCAGTGCGGAGCCGGAGGCGCTGCCCAAGGCTTGCACCAGCAAGCGCTCCAGACCCGGGTCAATAGCAATGACATTGAGCTCCCGGGTTGGGCCGTAAATCTGCTGCACGATCGCTGGAGACAGTGCCACGCGGACCCGTTTGGCGAGCTCGACGGGGTCGCTGGTGGAGGGCGCGTGTTCTGCAATGGATTCGATGATGGTGCGGATGTCGCGGATATGCACCGACTCGTCCAGCAGCAGCTGCAGCACCTTCTGGAAGACTGCGATGGAGACCATTTTGGGCACGACCTCTTCTATCAATTTGGGAGCAAGTTTTGCCACGTGTTCCACGAGTTGTTGCGTTTCTGTCCGGCTCAAAAGCTTGGAGGCCTGGACTTGCATCAAGTGTGACAAATGGGTTGCCATGACAGTCTCGGAATCAACCACCGTAAATCCGGCCATTTGCGCGGCTTCCTTTTGCCGTTCGTCGATCCAGTGTGCGGGCAGTCCGAAGGCAGGGTCGGTGGTGGCGGTTCCAATGAGCGGCGTGGTGATGCCGCCAGGGTTGATTGCGAGGTACATACCCGGAAAAGCCTCGCCCTCGCCGACGATGACACCGCGCAAGGTAATGCGGTAAGCACTGGGCTTGAGCTCGAGGTTGTCACGTACATGGACCGAGGGGGGGAGGAATCCGACCTCTTGTGCAAATTTGCGGCGTACGCCCTTGATGCGGTTCAGCAAGTCACCCTGGCGGGTTTTGTCGACCAGTGCGATCAGGCGGTAGCCGAGTTCGAGTCCCAGCTGATCCACGGGTTGCAAGTCATCCCAGGTGGCATCGCCGTCACCGGTAGGCGCTGCAGGTGCAATGTCAGCCTCCGTGGGGATGGGACGATTGGCCAGAGCCCATGCCCCGTATGCCAAGACGGCACCGATACTCAGGAACACGAAGTGCGGCATGTTGGGGATCAAGCCGAGGATCAACATGATCACTGCGGTGATACCCAAGACTTTGGGTGACACAAACATCTGTCCGACGATTTGCTTGCCGATGTCCTTGTCTTTGCCGACGCGGGAGACCACCATGGCGGCAGCCACCGAGATCAGCAAACCCGGAATCTGCGCTACCAAAGCGTCACCGACGGCCAACAGGATGTAGGAGTTAGCGGCTTGGGATGCGCTCAGGTCGTGTTGCAAGATACCGATGGCGAATCCACCGAAGATGTTGATCAACAGGATCAGGATGCCTGCGATCGCATCGCCACGAACAAATTTGGAGGCACCGTCCATAGAGCCGAAGAA
Organism: Curvibacter sp. Hmag1.1; assembly: GCF_059769165.1. Classification (NCBI taxonomy): domain Bacteria; kingdom Pseudomonadati; phylum Pseudomonadota; class Betaproteobacteria; order Burkholderiales; family Comamonadaceae; genus Curvibacter; species Curvibacter sp. Hmag1.1. The sequence continues at coordinate 1,334,594 of NZ_JBMBGX010000002.1, read as the reverse complement.
CTCCGCCTCTTCGCCGATTTCAGCGCGGCGGCGTTTGGCTTCCTTTTCATCGATCAGGCCCGCATTCAGGTCTGCATCCACAGCCATCTGTTTGCCCGGCATCGCATCCAGGGTAAAGCGGGCAGATACTTCGGCAATGCGTTCGGAGCCCTTGGTGACGACGACAAAGTTGATCACCACCAGGATGGCAAACACAATCAGACCGACAGCGAAGTTGCCGCCGATCAGAAAGTGGCCGAACGCTTCAATTACTGCACCCGCTGCGCCAGGGCCGGTGTGGCCTTCCAGCAATACCACCCGCGTGGATGCCACGTTGAGCGAGAGGCGCATCAAGGTCGTCAACAACAGCACCGATGGGAAGGCGGCAAAGTCCAGTGGCCGGATCATGTAGGCGGCCACCATCATCACCATCAGCGCCACTGCGATGTTGATGGTAAAGAACATGTCCAGCAACAGCGGAGGCAGGGGCAAAACCATCATGGCCAGAATGGCCACAACCAGCATGGGCGCTGCCGCTCCTTGCATCACGCCGGCATTGCTGGCGTACCACTGTTGGAATGATTTCAGTTGGGCGTTCATACGGTGGCTGCCTTCAAGGTCTTGGACAAGGGATCCAGTTCAGGCGGAACAAAGGGTTGCGGAACTTCTGTGGGCATCACACCTTCGCCGCGCATGGCGGCGCGCAAGCGGTACACATAAGCCAGCACCTGGGCAACTGCGGTGTACAGCGTGGAAGGAATGTCCTGATCCAGTTCTGCGTTGGCATACAACGCGCGTGCCAGCATGGGGGACTGCAAGACCGGAATCGAGTGCTGCTTGGCGACATCACGGATCTTCATGGCCAGCAAATCGGCACCTTTGGAGACGACGCGCGGCGCACGCATGCTGGCTTCGTCGTAGCGGATGGCAACCGCAAAGTGGGTGGGGTTCATCACCACAAAGTCCGCTTTGGGAACTGCCCCCACACTGCTTTTTTGGGCCATCTCGCGTTGCTTTTGGCGGATCTTCCCCTTGAGCTGAGGGTTACCGTCGGACTCTTTGCCTTCTTCTTTTACTTCCTGATGAGACATCTTCATCTGATCCTTGTGCAGGAACAGTTGGAGCGGCACGTCGACCATGGCCGCCAGAAGAATCACGAGCAGCATCAGTCCCAGTCCGCCGGTCATCCACTGGGTGAGGTGGCTGATCGCAGCGGGTGACGGTTGCAGCAACATCGCTGCCATTTCCTGCATACCGGACTTAAGGAAGAGGCCTGCAATTACAAACAGAATGGCAGTCATCAGCGCCATCTTTGCCGTGTCCAGCAGTTTCTTTTTGGAAAAAAGATTTGCGAAGCCGGAGAGCGGGTTCAGCCTGGAAAAGTCCGGCATTAAAGGCTTGAGGCTGCTGACCCAACCACCTGATGCCACTGCAGCCAGAATGGCCGCCGTCATCACAATGGCAGCAAAGGCCACGCAGCCGGCAGTACCGATGGTGCTGGCATCACCCAGGCGTTGAACCATGGTTCCCGTGCGTCGCACGGTTTCCGCGTCAAAGCTGAGTTGCTGCACCATGCTGAGCTTGAGTTGCTCGAACAGGATAGGGGAGAGGGAGAGAACGGCGACAGCACCAGCACCCAAAACCGCGAGGTGCGACAGGTCCTGCGAACGACTGACTTGGCCATCGTCGCGTGCCTTCTTTAGCTTCCGTTCGGAGGCCGGTAAATTGCGATCTTGGCTGCCTTGTTCCATGGTGGTGAGACTCTTTCGTTCTCACCATTGTCGCGAGCACCCTCTGAAACTAAAGGGTGAAAAGAGGGGCTTTCCGCCCCTTCATTCAGGCTGTTTAGAAGCCGAGACTTGCCAGCAAATCGTCCACCTGGGACTGGTCTGTCACCACTTCCTGATTGGTCTGACCATCCACGACAGGTCCTGCCAGTGCAGGAACATACTCCGCTGGAGTTGCTGCGGCTTTGGCTGCAGCCTCCGGTGGGGCGGTTTGAATCAGGAGCAAAACCAATTGCTCTTCAATGGTGGCTGCCAAGTTCACCACTTTGGCAATCACTTGGCCGGTCAAGTCATGAAAGTCTTGCGCCATCATGATTTCGGTCAGGTGTGCATCCACCTTCTTGCTGGCTTGGTCCACATCGGTGATGAAGTTCATCACGTGTCCCTTGGCAACCGCTGCGACCGGGTCTTTGACAATCAGTTCACCAATGCGACGGGTTTCCGAGGCGATGAAGTCGTGTTGCTCTTTGGCCTGGTCGACCTGGTTCAACACCTTCTCGGCAGCCTGGCCGGTCAAGCGCGCAATATAAGAAAGGCGGCTTTTTGCATCGGGGAGTTCGCCCGCCCAATCCTTCACTTTGTCTGCCAAGCCCAAGCCATTCAGGGAGTCGTGCAGTTGGCGCGTCAATGCCCCCAGCTGCTGGTGGACCTCGACGGTGCTGAGCGCAGGTGCGGCGGGCGTGGTGTCGGCGGACATGGTTACTTCAGTCCCATCTTGGTGAGGATGTGATTGACCTTGTCTTCCAGCGTGGCCTTGGTGAACGGTTTAACGATATAGCCGGACGCGCCTTGCTGGGCAGCCAGCACGATGTCTTCCTTGCGGGCCTCAGCGGTCACCATCAACACGGGAATGTGTTTGAGCTTTTCGTCTTTCTTGATTTCTGCCAGCAACTGGAACCCATTCATATTGGGCATGTTGATGTCGCTCACCACGAAATCGAAGGTGCTGTTGCGCAGCTTTTGCAGCGCCGCAACACCGTCTTCCGCTTCATCCGCGTCCGAATAGCCGCTTTCTTTCAGGAGGTTTCGCACGATCCGTCGCATGGTGGAGAAGTCATCGACGATGAGAAAGCGCAATTCTTTAGACATAGGTAACCTTTGGCCGTACGGTTTTCAATTTTAACGAGTATGACTGAATTTTAGAGATTTCACGGACTGGCTTTTGTATTTCCTGTTGCCGGTGGCTCATTCTCAGTCTCCGCCTCCAGCGGAACCACTGCGCCACCCAGCAGCCTTTCTTCGGCCTCTTTGGTCATAACCAGAATACTAATGCGGCGATTTGCTGGGCTCAAGGGATTTTGAGGGTCCGCCAACAAACTGGACGCCATGCCCACGACCCGTGCCAATTTATTTTCGGGCATTCCGGCCGCGATCAGTTCACGGCGGCTGGCATTGGCCCGGTCCGCCGAGAGTTCCCAATTGCTATAACCGCGCGCTGCGTTGCCATAGGGGGTCTGGTCGGTGTGGCCGTCCAGGCTGATTTTGTTGTCTACGTCTGCAAGCGTGACCCCGATCTCTTTGAGGATGTCACGCATATAGGGTTTGACGCTGGAGCTGCCAATGTCAAACATCGGCCGGCGTTGGTCATCCACAATCTGGATCTGGAGGCCGTCCGGTGTGATCTCCAGCTTGATCTGTGAGCTGAATTCGGCCATTTTGGGATTGTTGGAGATGGTGCTCGCGATCTTCGCAGCCAGCGCTGCCAGGGTTTGGGCATCCTTTTTGGCGCGCTCAATCTTCCGCTGCTCACCCGCGTTCTTTTTGGCGGACTTTTCCGTGCCTTCGCCCCGTTTGGATTGGCCTGCCGATTGCGTCAGGTCATTACCCCCACCGGTGATCACACTGTTGCTGGCACCTGCACCTGCGCCACCTTGCAATGCGACCTTCAGAGGGGATTGAAAATAGTCTGAAATGCCTTTTTTGTCGCCTTCGGTGGTGCTACCCAGCAGCCACATGAGCAAAAAGAAGGCCATCATGGCGGTCACGAAGTCGGCATACGCAATCTTCCAGGCACCACCGTGTGCAGCGTGGCCGCCCTTCTTGACCCGCTTGATGATGATCGGCTGGAGTTTCTTGGCGTCTCCGGCCATGCTCAGGCACCCCTGCTGTTATTTCTTTTTGACATGCGCCTCCAACTCACCAAAGGTGGGGCGCTCCGTGGAATACAGCACCTTGCGGCCGAATTCAATGGCAGTGGATGGGTTGTAGCCCTGCATGCTGGCCAGCAAAGTGGTCTTGATGCATTGGAATTCTTTGCTTCCCTCTTCGACTTTTTGCTCCAGCAAGCCGGCCAAGGGTTCGGCAAACGCATACGCCAGCAAAATTCCCAGGAAGGTACCCACCAGCGCAGAGCCGATCATGCCGCCCAGCACAGCCGGCGGTTGACCCACCGAGCCCATGGTGTTCACCACACCCAACACCGCCGCCACGATACCGAACGCGGGCAAGCCGCCTGCGATCCGCTGGATCGCAGCAACCGCAGCGTGTTCTTCGTGGTGGTGGGTTTCGATCTCGCTGTCCATGATGGATTCGATCTCGTGGGCATTCAAGTTGCCCGAGACCATCATGCGCAAATAGTCGGTAATGAACTCAATGACGTGATGGTCTGAGCCCACAGTGGGGTATTTCTTGAAGATTTCCGACTGTTCCGGCTCTTCCACGTCCTTTTCAATCGCCATCAGGCCCTCTTTGCGAGCCTTCTGGAGAATGTCAAACAGCAGCGCCAAGAGTTCCATGTAGCGGGCCTTGGTGTATTTGCTGCCTTTGAAGCAGGCACCCAGTCCGGCGACGGTCTTCTTGATGACCTTCATCTGGTTGTTCGCCAGGAACGCCCCCACGGTGGCGCCACCGATGGTGAGCATTTCCCAAGGGAGTGCGTGCAAAATCACACTGATGTTTCCGCCGTGAATAATGAACACGCCGAAAACGCAGCCAAGGCAAACAAGCCAACCGATGATTACGAACATAGCTTCATTGTGACAGGGAAGCCGGAGGCTTCAAGGGTTGAACAACGGGGCTTTTTGGCCCTTGCCTATCATATCGTCCAACCACGAAGCCAGCTTGAATTTCTATTCAAATAGGCCTCTGGCGCCCATGGAATATGCGCAAGCAGCTATCAATTTAATAGCTTAGTGCAGCAGAATGCCTCCGGCGGACGCTCCCTTGCCAGCGCGGGCGGGTGGGCTGCACAGTCCGCACTCGAAATGGCGGGAGTTTTCATATGCCTCCGAGACAAAGTGGCCGCCGCACTTGGAGCACTTAGTCATGGAGAGCATGTTGTTGTCAATGAACTTGACCAGACGCCATGCACGGGTGATGGACAAGAGGGGCTCCACACCGCAGGCCGAAATCTGCTCTGTGTAGAGACGGTAGGCCGCCATGATGGCGTCGATGTCTTCCATGGCGCTGACCTTGGTCGGGTACTCATACGTATTCTGGAAAAGAGACGCATGAATGTTGGGCTGCCATGTCAGGAACCATTCGGTCGAGAAGGGCAGTTGGCCTTTGCTGGGGGAGCGGCCGGCCACTTCCTTGTACAGGCGTAGCAAGCGCTCATAAGACAACTCGGTTTCGCTCTCCAGCACCTGCAGGCGCGCGCCCAGCTGAATCAAAGACACTGCGCGTTCCACTTGCTTGGAATCGTTCAAAACACTTTTCTGGGTTGCCATGGTGCTGCTCCTGGACTAAATCGGGTGGGGCTTGGGGGCTTTAGACGGCTTCGGCGAAGCGGCCGGCCATCAGGATGCTGGCGTGCAGCTTGGTGGTGGCGTCGTTGTCGACCTTGTTGACCGAGTGGTTGGTCAGCAGATTCCAGACGATGTCGTCATCAACACGGAAGCGGCACAGCAACATGTTGCCGGAAGCAATGCGCATGATTTGTGCGGGGGAGAGTGCGCCGATCAGGTCAGCAGCTTCCTCCGACATGCCCAAGCGGAACAGCGCTTCAGCTTTGTCTTGGCGGATGAGGGTTTGTGCCAGCATGAGGTAGGTCATGTTGGCTTCGCGGATCTCGGCGAGGATTTGTTCGTTGCGCATGATTCAGCTCCTGGTTGGGGGCGATTTGTTTAAATCACCATGGAGCGAATTCTGGGCGGGAGGGCCCGGAACTTGAATCAGAAGATGGCTAATCCGCGTGTCAGAAACGCATGAGCGCCCTGTAGGGAAAAATCCTACAAGCGTGAATCGGGCTTGGGCTGGGGCGGCATGAGCCAGCACCTGTGCCTTGGATATCGGCAACCAGCGCGATATCTGAAGTGATCATTGAAGGCCGTGCGCAAAGTAGCCCGCATGCGGGTGCGCAGACAAAATTGCAAAACATCCCTTGACCCGCAGGCCCGGGAAAATCCCATCAGGCATAAGCCGGGGAGGCCCCCGACTTAGCCCTTGAGCAACTGCAGCACGCCTTGTGGCAACTGGTTCGCTTGCGCCACCATCGCAGTTCCTGCTTGTTGCAGGATCTGGGTGCGTGACAGGTTGGCAGTTTCCATCGCAAAGTCTGCGTCCTGGATACGTGACCGCGAAGCTGACAGGTTTTCGCTGTTGGTTTGCAGGTTCTCGATGGTGGTGAGGAAGCGGTTTTGGATCGCACCGAGTTGTGCCCGGTTTGCGCTCACGGAAGCCAAAGCCCCATCTACGACCAACAAGGCCGCATTGGCACCAGCCTGGGTGCTGATATCAATGGCAGCGACCGAAGACAGTGCGCTGCCGGCTGTGCCACCTGCGATCAAAGTGCCGGTTGTATCGGTGCTGGAGATGGTGAATCCATTGGAGGAGTTCAAAGCCACTTTGCCGCCAATCGCTATGGCCACGTCCGTAGTCGCTCCGGGTGTACCACCCGTCGCAGGTTGGAAGCTCACCGGTGTCAATGCATCTTCACCCACCACAATCGCGCCCGTCATGCCGCCAGTGGTGTTCAGGTTCAACATCTTGATGTCGTCACCGTCGGCTTGAGTCAATACCAGGTTACCGGTTTTGTCTGCCACGGCGGTAATTCCCGTTGTGCCGCTTTGTGCATTGATCGCCTGCGCCAAAGGTGACAAGTCGCTCGCATTGTTCACGGTGGCTGACACCACAATCGGTGTCGAGTTGGCGCCGGTCAGCTGGAACTGAACGGAGCCTGTGGTGACGTTGGAGATCGTTGCCTTGGTGGTGGCAATGGCGGTGACTCCACTCAGCGCAGTGAATGCATTGATGGCGGTGGCGACTGTTTTGGCGCTGCTGCCAGCAGCGAGCGTGCCTGTAGCGGGAATGGTGTTGACGGTTCCATTGCCTGCCAAGGTCAAGGTCTGTGCCAGGAATCCGTTCACTGCGCCACCCAACGATGCACCCACGGCGGCGGTTGCCATGCTGGGCGAAGTAGCCTGCGAGTTGACCAGGTTGTTGCCCATGTCGATGGCCCGGGCGCTGGTGACGCTCACGCCGATGGTTTGGTTCGCGTTGGCGCCCACCTGGAACTGCTGGGTGGTGTAGCTACCGTCCAGCAGCTTCAAGCCGTTGAATTCAGTCTGGTTACCCACGCGGGCAATTTCGGTTGTGAGTTGCAACACTTCTTGTTGCAGGGCCAAACGGTCGCTCGCGCTGTTGGTGCCGTTGGCGGCCTGCACAGCCAGCTCGCGGATGCGTTGCAAGTTGCTCGATGTGCTGCCCAAAGCGCCTTCAGCCACTTGAGCCAGAGAGATACCGTCGTTGGCATTGCGTGATGCCTGGTTCAGGCCACGGATCTGCGAGGTCATGCGGTCGCTGATCGCCAGGCCCGCAGCGTCATCTTTGGCGCTGTTGATGCGCAAGCCGGACGACAAGCGCTGCATGGAGGTGGTCAAAGACGCTTGAGATGCCGACAGATTGCGCTGCGCAGTCAGCGACTGGATATTGGTGTTGATAGTTGAGGCCATTGCGAAACTCCTAAAAAGAATGAACCGGCGTCGCCGCCGATTGCAAAGCCTGCTTACCCGCAGACAATCAGTAACGATGGGATGAATTCTGGAGATTCACGTTTTTGACAAAAACTTGATAAACGGCCGGAAAAGCAGCCATATCCAATCGGCTTAGCGAATCTTTATAGGGGTAAACCCTCAAATGAAAGAAGTGGGGTGGAAATACCCGGCTAATCGATTTTTCCGGGTGAAAGCAGCGTGTTATTGCCAGGCCGCTCTTGATTCACCTAAAGTTTTTTTGAGAACTCCCGAAAACAAAACCAACGGGTTCATAGCGGGCTCGTCGTCCGGAAGGCATCTCCTGGGGTGCGCCGGTCATGGTGTCAGCAGCAATGCTGGCGTTGAGATCGGCATTCCGCCGGATTAAGTGAGTCTTTTTAAGGAGTTACCAAAATGGCTTCCACCATCAATACCAACATCAACTCGTTGACCGCACAACGCAACTTGTCGATGTCCCAGTCTTCGTTGTCGACTTCCATGCAACGCCTGTCCTCCGGCTTGCGCATCAACAGCGCCAAGGACGACGCCGCCGGTCTGGCCATCAGCGACCGCATGACCTCACAGATCCGCGGCCTTACACAAGCGGCCCGCAATTCCAATGATGCGATTTCTCTGACTCAAACCGCGGAAGGCGCGCTGGGTAGCATCTCTTCCAACTTGCAGCGTATCCGTGAGTTGGCGGTGCAATCTGCAAACGGCACCAATAGCGCAAGTGACCGTGAAGCCATCCAAAACGAAGTGACACAGCTCACCTCCGAAATCAACCGCGTTGCAACTACGACCCAATTTAACGGTTTGAATCTGTTGGATGGCACCCTGACCGGTACCCAGTTCCAAGTGGGGGCGAATGCCAACCAGATCATTACCGTAGGTGTGGGCAGCGCGAAGGCCGCTGACCTGGGCAACAACACCTTGGCAAGTAGCACCGTCGCCGGAGCAATCTCGGATGCAGCACTCGCAGCGGTGAACAACACTGCAGCACAAGTACTGACCTTGAACGGAAACGGTTCCACAGCAACAGTGAACGTCGCCGTAAACGAAAGCGCCAAGTCGATCGCTGGCAAGATCAACACCAACACCGCAACTACTGGCATTACTGCCACTGCAAAAACCACTGCGACTATCTCTGGTGTCACTGCCGGCGCTATTTCCTTTACTTTGCAGGGGGCCAACACGACAGCAGTTGCAATCACTGCAACCGTGAGTGATGCAACAGACCTGTCAGCCATTGCAAAGGCTATCAACGCACAATCCAGCTTGACAAATATCACGGCGACTTCCGATAAGGCTGGGAAGTTGGTATTGACAGACCTCGACGGTAATGACATCAAAATTGACTCTACCCAAGCTGCAGCTGGCGACGGTATCGGAACAGCTTTGGTCACAGGTTCCACAGGTGCAGCCACCGCGGCTTTGGGTACTGCAACAGCGACAATTGGCGGTTCCCTGACGTTCGATGCGGACTCCGGCTTCTCGATTGCCACCGACACCGGCACTACCCTGATGGGGGCTGCTTCTAATGGTAGCGCTTTGAGCACGGTTGCGGCTTTGTCGGTTAGCACCGTTGACGGTGCTAACAAGGCACTCAAAGTGGTGGATGCCGCTTTGGCCCAAGTCAGCGACCAGCGCGCTGCATTGGGTGCAGTGCAAAACCGTTTTGAGTCGACGGTGACCAACCTGCAGACTTCCAGCGAAAACCTGTCTGCATCCCGTTCGCGTATCCAGGACGCAGACTTTGCAGCAGAAACTGCCAACCTGTCCCGCTCCCAGATCCTGCAGCAGGCTGGTACCGCGATGGTGGCTCAGGCCAACCAGTTGCCACAGGGTGTCCTGGCTCTCCTGCGTTAAACCGGTTCAACGGGCCGCCCAAAGCGGCTCCGCTTGGTTCTACAGCGACAACCGTTCATCCGGTTGTCGCTTTTTTTATGGGCGTTTCATTTCAGTTTGGCGGGTGATTGCCGATTAATTGAGCCTTTAGAGGTCAAAGTGCCTCCCCATAATCAGGGCTGGTATCAGTCTGGAGGTTCAGGATGGCTATTTCTTCAACAGGTTTGGGCAGTGGGCTGGATGTCACCAGCATCATTTCGCAGCTCTCAGCTTTGGAAAAGCAGCCGCTTAAATCCTTGCAGACCAAGGCAACCACACTCCAAACCCAGCTCTCCACCGTAGGTGTCATTCAGTCGCAAGTGTCTACCTTGGCATCGGCAGCTTCCAAATTGGGGAGCGTGTTGAGCTGGAAGGGGACAACAGCCACCTCTTCCAACACTTCGGCGGTCTCCGCCACAGCGGGTACCGGCGCTGCGGCTGCGTCTTACAGCATAGAGGTTTCCAAACTGGCGAAAGCGCAGTCACTTGCCCTGCCGACCACGGTAGGCAGTACCGCACTTCCAGCAGCCACAGACCAGTTGGGCTACGGCACCTTGTCCATCCAGGTGGGTTCGAATGCTGCAGTGAGTATCAACATCGCGGACGGTGAAGGAACGCTGGCCCAGATAGCTGCAAAGATCAATGGGGTCTCCGGATTGGGCGTTGCGGCCAGCGTGATCTCGGATGGATCCGGCAAAGTAAATTTGATGCTTAGAGCCACCAATACCGGTTCAGATGGTGCGTTTACGGTGACTGCCACAGAGGGAACGGGGGGCTCTGTCAGTGTTCCCTCTAATCTGTCGCGCCTGTCTTACACCACTGGAAACTTCGCCATGGCGCAGAACCAGGCGCCACAAAATGCAGAAGCCACCATCAACGGTGTGGCAGTTTCCTCTTCCAAGAACACCTTGACGAATGTGGTCGACGGCCTGAATCTGACTTTGTCTCAAGTCACGACCACGGCGGTGGACGTGACGGTGGCCAAAGACACTGCGGGCATGACGAAGACCATTCAGGACTTCATCGGTGCGTACAACGCTCTGAACCAGACGCTGAATGACGCTACAGCTTACGATGCGGCTACAAAAACAGCCGGTGCATTGCAGGGTGATTCGGTAGCCACTGGGCTGCAACGGGCGCTTCGTAGTCTCGTGGGGGCCACCTCGTCGACGGGGTCTACTTTTTCTCGATTGGCAGATATCGGTATCAGTGCCAAGTTGGGTGGTGACTTGGAACTCAACAGTACTAAGCTGACATCCGCGTTCAGCGATGTGTCCAATCTCCAATTGCTGTTTACCAACTTTGGCGGATCCGATGCATCCAATGGGTTCGGCCTGCGGATCAAAGACTTTGCGAACGGACTCTTGGCTGCCACCGGAACGGTTACCAACAAGACCAATGCAGTCAAGAAAGCCATCGACCTCAATTCGACCGAGCAAACCAAGGTGAATACTCGCGCATCCAACCTCGAGACGCGCCTCAAGGCCCAATACGCTGCACTGGATACCAAGATGGCCAGCCTCACCGCGCTTAACAGCTATGTGTCCCAACAAGTGACCACCTGGAACAAATCCACCAGCTAAGTTGCGTTAAGCGTAAAAAGTGGCATTGGCGCCCGTCAGTATTGCGCGGGTAGCTATAAAAGGCATAGCGGGCGGAAAACCCCGCCATTTCTGAGGGAGAAACACTTGATTTGTCGTAGCATCTGCCGATAACTAGAGCATCTCCTCAAGGAATCGCAGCATGTTTACCTCAGTCAGCTCCCGCTCAGCCTCTGCCTACAAGCGTGTAGGCATCGAGACCAGTGTTGACAACGCAGATCCGCACAAGCTGGTTGTCCTTTTGTTTGACGCGCTGAACCAGGCTTTGGGCGGCGCACGCCTTGCCATTCAGAACGGTGATGTTCCTGCCAAGTGCAAGCACATCAACCACGCGGTCCGCATTTTTGAAGAGGGCTTGATTGCCCCCCTGAATCTGCAAGAAGGTGGCGAGCTTGCTGCCAACCTGCATGCCTTGTACACCTACTGTGTGCAACGCCTCACGGTCGCCAACATCAAGAGTGATGCCGGCATCATTGAAGAAGTTCAGCGTGTCATGGAGCCCGTCTCCAGCGGCTGGAAGCAAATCAACGGGAACGGCCCCGCTTACCTGCAACCGGTCTGAATCGCGGGGTCACTCCATGCCACAAATGCTGATTGACTTTTACAAGGCCATCGAAGACAGCAGCGCCAAAATGTTGGAAGCCGCCAAGGCAGAAGACTGGGATGGTGTCATGCGCTTCGAGGGAGCCTGCGCCGTGCTGATCGAACAACTCCGCCAACGGGCGCGCAGCGAAGAGCTGGATGCGGCGTCCCGGGCCGAGAAAACCCGGATCATGCAGCGCATCTTGCACAACGATGCCCAAATCCGTTATCTGGCCGAGCCATGGCTGGCCCATTTCGAGCAACGGTTCGAAGGACAGCGCCAGTTTTTGCACTGAAAACGGGCGGTTTTTCAGGCGCTGTTCTGCGCCTAGCTTCAGAGGTGCGTACGTAAGATGGTGGCCGACAAGGCTCTATCCGTACCACCTCTTTCATGGTCTCCCCGAACCCATCATCACCTGACGAGCTGAGGCACGCGTTGCGTCAGCTGCGCTCGGCGTTTGTGACGGTGGCCGTATTCAGCGGCTTCCTGAACCTGATGATGCTCGCCCCATCGCTGTACATGATGCAGGTCTATGACCGCGTACTGGGCAGCCGCAACGAAACCACACTGTTCGTGCTGACGCTTCTGGTGCTGGGCGCTTATCTTTTCATGGCGGCGCTGGAGACCATACGCTCCTGGATACTGGTTCGGGTCAGTGCGCGCTTGGATCATTTGCTGGGTTTGCGCGTACTGAGTGCCACCTTTGAGCGCATGTTGCGACAACCCGGCAACAGCAGCACCCAGCCACTCCATGACCTGACGACCCTGCGCCAATCACTGACCGGCCCGGGTCTGATTGCTGTGTTTGATGCGCCTTGGGCGCCTTTGTATTTGTTGATCATTGCGTCCTTCTCCACAGAGGCCGCAATCTTCACCATGGCCGGTGCCTTGGTGCTAGTGGCCATCACCTGGCTCAATGAAAAGCTGGCCAAGTCTGCGCTGGGTGAGGCCCAGAAATACAGCATGCAGTCGCAGCGGGAGCTCAGCAGCCATCTGCAAAACGTTGAGGTCATTGAAGCCATGGGCATGCTGGGCCAGATTCAGCGCCGGTGGCAAAAGCTGCATACGCAAGAAATCGGACTGCAGGCCCGAGCCAGCGACCGGGCCGCGGTTATGGGCAACCTCACCAAATTTGTCCGAATCTCCATGCAGTCCTTGTCGCTGGGGCTGGCCGCCTTGCTGGTGCTGGAGGGCAAGATGACCGGGGGCATGATGATTGCCGTGTCTCTCCTGACCAGTAGAGCGCTGGCTCCGGCGGAGGGCTTGGTAGGCAACTGGGCCTCATTGGCTGCGACGGGGTCCGCGTACCAGAGACTCAAGGAGCTTTTGCATCTTTTCCCCGCGCGTCCGCCCGCCATGCCCTTGCCCGCACCGAGCGGGCAGGTTGCGTTTGAGAATGTCGCCACCGCAGCGCCCGGTGGCCGGACTGCCATCATCAAGCAGATCAGCTTTCAGTTGCAGGCCGGCGACTCGGTGGCAGTGATCGGTGCCAGCGGCGCCGGCAAGTCCACATTGGCACGCCTGCTGGTGGGCATCTGGCCCGCACTCTCCGGCACAGTGCGCCTGGATGGCGCAGACTTGTTCCGTTGGAACAAGCAGGAACTGGGTCCATACATTGGCTACCTGCCGCAGGACATCGAATTGTTTGACGGAACAGTGGCTGAAAACATTGCCCGCTTCGGCGAGATAGATCCGCAGCTTGTCGTGGTCGCAGCCCAGCGTGTGGGCTTCCATGAGCAAATCTTGCGCTTGCCACAGGGGTATGACACCCCGGTGGGTGCGGGCGGGGCTGCCCTCTCGGGTGGGCAGCGCCAGCGCATCGCGCTGGCACGAGCGCTTTATGGCGACCCGGTGTTGGTGGTGTTGGATGAGCCGAATTCCAACCTGGACGACATGGGGGAAAAAGCCCTCACGGACGCCATCAAAGACCTGTCCTCCCGGGGGCGTACCTCGGTCATCATCACCCACCGGCCTTCAGCCTTGGGGGCCGCCAACAAATTGATGGTGTTGCGTGACGGTGTCATTGCCGCATTCGGCCCGCGTGAAGAGGTGTTGGCTGCCCTCAATGGCAGGGCGATGGAAGCGCCTGCGCCGGTACCTGCGGCAGCCAATTCCGCCGGGCCACCTCGTGGCGCAGTGCCGCCTGTCCTGGTCAACAAGCAGGCTCCGCCGGCCCCCGCGCCTGCCTTAGAGCCCGTGCGCGCGGAGTCACCTGCGCGCAAAGCTGCGCCAGAGCCCGATCCGGCGAGTGGCATGCCTCCGTTCAACCTCAAGTTCAGTGATTGACATGAGCACACTGTTGAACGAATCCCCCTTCGGTACGGCCGTCCAGGTCGACCTGAACGATGCGCGCCCTATCCGGTGGGGCTGGCTCTTGCTCATCTTCGGGTTTGGTGCCTTCATGGCGTGGGCGACCATGGCGCCCTTGGATGCTGCCGTTTCCTCGTCAGGAACCGTGGTGGTAAGCGGCAGTCGCAAGCTGGTGCAGCCTTTGACCGGCGGCAAAGTGTCCGAAATATTGGTGCGTGATGGCGCGCAGGTGCAGGCGGGGCAGGTGCTTGTGCGATTGGACGACACATCGGCCAGGGCCCAGCTGGATATTGTCCGTGGCCAATGGTTGGTGGCCATGGCAACCCAAGCTCGCCTGGAGGCTGAGCAGCGAGGGCGCGCTTCTATCGACTTTCCACCTGCTCTGTTGGAACTGGGCGAAGACACCCGCGTCGTCGAGGTCATGGCCCTGCAAAGCCGGCTTTTGGAGTCGCGCCGCCAGCTGCGCAGCAACGAATTGCAAAGCATGGAAGCCGCCCTGAGAGGCTTGGAATACCAGGTGCAAGGCCAGGAGGCTGCGAAGTATTCCAAAGAAACCCAGAGCCGGATGCTGCGTGAGGAACTGCGCAACCAGAAGTCCTTGGCGGATGATGGCTTCTACCCCCGCAACCGGGTGTCTGAGCAGGAACGCCTTTTCGCCAGCATCCAGGGCGGCGTGGCGGAGGATCTCAACAGCGCTGGCAAGACACGCCAGGCCATTGCCGAGGGGCGTGCCAGAATCGCCGCCCGCCAGCAGGAGCAGCGCAAGGACATTGAGTCCCAGTTGTCCGATGTTCAGCGCGAAGCGGCCTCGTTGGAAGGACGCATGCGGGGGCTGGAGTTTGAGGTGAACAACGCGGAGGTGCGGGCTCCTGTCAGTGGTACCGTCATGAGCTTGAGTGTCCATACGGTGGGCGGCGTGGTGAGCAATGGCATGCCACTCATGGAAATCTTCCCCAAGGACGACGTACTCCGGATTGAAACGCCCCTGGCCACCAACCTGATCGACAAGGTCAAGGTCGATATGGAAGTCAGCATCCTGTTCAGTGCGCTGAATCAGTCAACCACGCCGCGTATCAACGGGCGCGTGGTCCAGGTCGCTGCCGATGCTGCGACGGATTCAAGGCAGAATGCCAACTACTTCAAGCTGATAGTTGAAGTGACGCCCGACGGAATGCAAAAATTGCAGCATCAGGAAGTGAAAGCCGGTATGCCGGCGGACGTTTTCATCAAAACAGGGGAACGCACATTCATGAGCTACCTGCTCAAGCCACTGACGGACCGCATGCACCGGGCCCTGATCGAGCCATGAAGCTGCTCAACACTCAGGTGGGTCGTATCGCACTGGCAAGTCTGGTTTGCTTGGGCGGGCTGTCCGCTGTGCATGGTGGTGAGTTCGAGAAAGCCTATGCGGCAGCTCTCGAGAACGATGCCAAGTTCCAAGCCGCCAAAGCTGCTTTGGCATCGGGGCAACAAGCCTTGCCGTTGGCTCGCAGCAGTGTGCTGCCGTCGGTGAACGCCACAATTTCAGAGACGTCGGTGCAGGGCACGCAAGACTATGACGTGGCCGGTGGCGCATCTAAATCCAACAACTTGGATTACCGGGCCCCCACACAAAGCATCAGCTTGCGGGCGCCATTGTTGAATTTGGAGGGCAGAGCTCGCGTCCGTCAGGCCAATGCGCAGGTGGGCAATGCCGAGGCTACTTTCCTGACCCGCAAGGCGGAGCTGGTAGATCGCCTGGCCGTGGCCTACTTGCAGCGCATGCTGGCGGAGGATGCTTTCCTGTCTTTGCACGCCCAAGTGCATGCCACGGTAGCCCAGCGCAACTTGATGCGCCGACGCTTTGAACAAGGTGAAGGTACCCGCACCGAGGTGGCCGAGGCCCGCGCCAACCTGAGCCTTACGATGGCGCAGTGGGCTGATTCCAAAGACCAGATGACGAACGCCCGGGAACTGCTCAACTCCCTGACGGGCCTCAATCAGCCATTTCTGGTGCGCTTGGGGGATGAATTCACCCCGCCACCTCTCGTGCCCGCCACACTCCAGGAGTGGCAGGAGAAGGCGGTAGCTGCCAATCCTGACGTCCAAGCGCGCCGTTACCTCGTGGATGCTGCCGATGCCTTGGTTGCCCGGAGCAACGCGGGTCATATGCCACGGCTTGACCTGGTGGCCAGTGTTTCCAACAGCCGGAACGAATCGGTCAGCAGTCTCAATCAGACCGTCAACCAAAGTGCGATTGGTCTTCAGCTGAATATTCCGATTTACAGCGGCGGTGCAGTGAAAGCTGCGGTCACGCAAGCAATCGCTGAAAAATCAAAGGCTGAGGCGGAGTGGCTGAATGAAAAGCGAAGCCTTGAGGTGGAGGTGAGCCGTTTGTTCCAGGTCATTCAGACGGGCAAGTCCAAGCTGCTGGCGTATGAAGATGTACTGGACGCCAGTCGCACCGCGCTGGAGGGCACGCTCAAAGGGCAGGCTTCCGGGCTCCGCACCAACGCTGATGTGCTGGAAGCGGTGCGCAAGGTTTTCCAAGCTCAACGTGATCTCGCTCAGGCCCGCTACGACCACATTTTTCAACGCTTACGCTTGTTCAACAAGGCCGGAGTGCCAGCTGACTCAGTGGTGTCGTACATCGACGAACTCCTGAGCCCGCAACGCGACACTCCCTGAGACTTCCACCATGGCTGCGTTCCAAGCGGTACATGCGACGCCTGTGGATGATTTGTTCCAGGCAGCTGTGCAGCACTTCACCAAGGGTGACTTTACCGGTGCAGACGAAGCGCTAGAGCAACTGATGAAACAAGAGCCTGACCATGCAGAAGCGCTGCATGTGCGGGGGCTTGTACAGCATCGACTTGGCCGCCACGCATTGGCGCTGCTGCTCCTGGAAAAAGCTTTGGTGCTTTCACCCCGCAATGCGGCCTTGCTGTCCAACCTGGGCTTGGTCATGCGTGCACTGGGGCGTCCGCAGGAAGCCTTAGAACTTTACGACCGGGCGCTGGACATTCAACCCGACTTTGCACAGGCCTGGGGTAACCGTGGCAACGCTTTGCGTGATGCTGGACAAAGTTTGCAGGCAATTGAGTCCTACCGCAAAGCGCTAGCACTGCAGCCTGGTTATGCCCAAAGCTGGCACGGCCTGGGACTGGCCTATAACGACCTGAAGCAATGGCAGGACGCAGTAGATGCGTTCACCCAAGCACTCTTTTGCCAAGCCGATATGACGGTGGCCTGCCTCGACATGGGCAACGCCCTGCGCGAGTTGGAGCGCTTTGAGGAAGCCTTGGCGGCCTACGACAAAGCCGTAGATCTGCGGCCTTCCTATGCCGAAGCTTGGTCCAATCGCGGCGTGCTGCTCAAGCGAATGGGCCGCATGCAGGAAGCCTTGCAGAGCTACCAAAAGGCTATTGCCCTGGAGCCGGACTTCATTGACGCGCTGGTGAACTGCTCCACCTTGCTCAAAGAGATGATGGACCTGGATGCTTCCATGGCCATGAACCGCCGCGCGCTGGCATTGAAGGCGGACAACAGCGGTGCCCATTTGAACCTCGCCATCTGCCACCTGTTGCGTGGCGAGTTCGACGAGGGCTTTGCGCACTATGAATGGCGCTGGAAAACCGAGCAGCTGCAGGCATCGGTTCGCCCCTTCGTCCAGCCTTTGTGGACAGGTGAGCAAAGCCTGCAAGGCAAAACCATACTCTTACATGCGGAGCAAGGCTTGGGCGATACCGTGCAGTTCTGCCGCTACGCCAAGCTGTTGAAGCAACGGGGTGCCCATGTGGTCATGGAAGTCCAGCCGCCCTTGCTGCCACTTTTGCATTCGCTGGAAGGGGTAGATGTTTGGTTGCGGCAGGGCGATCCCCTCCCTGCGTTCGATTACCAGTGCCCATTGCTCAGCTTGCCGTGGGCTTTGAAAACGACTCCTGCAACGGTGCCAACGGCGACTCCCTATCTGGCCGCAGACGAGCAGTTGGTCGTCCAATGGGGCCAGCGTGTGGGTTCCTCCTCACGCAAACGTGTGGGGCTGGTCTGGTCCGGTCGGCCGGAACACAAGAATGACCATAACCGATCCATGTCTCTGCAACTCCTGGAGCCGCTCTTGCGAATGGATGCCGAGTTTCATTGCCTGCAAAAGGAATTCCGGGCGGCTGATCTGGCGCTGGACCCCGCTGCCATGGGCATCCGGCTTTGGGCCGATCAACTCACCTCGTTCGCAGAAACAGCGGCGCTCATCTCCCATATGGATCTGGTGATTGCGGTCGACACTTCTGTGGCCCACGTGGCGGCTGCGCTGGGCAAACCGGTGTGGTTGATGCTGCCCTATAGCCCTGACTGGCGCTGGTTGCTGGGCCGGGACGACAGCCCGTGGTACCCGGAAATGCGCCTCTTCCGTCAGGACACAGGATCTGATTGGGCCGGTGTGGTGCAGCGGCTGCAGGCCGCACTCAGCCAGCCAGTTCCCGCAAGCGCGCTTTGAGCTGGGCCAACTCGGCTTGCGCTTGGGTCGCAACCTGCTGGGCATGGTTCAGGCGGTGGTCTACAAAGTTGTCCCATACGCAGGGCGGGTAGCCGAAATGGGCTTGCAGGTCCAGATGTTCTTTGGCCAGATAAAACCGGTTCACCGCATCGAAGTACACAAACACATACCCGGTGTTCAGCAGCAGGTGCTCCCACTCGCCATAGTTGGCCTGGGGCCGGTTGGGCAGCACGCTCTCCAACACGATCAGCCAGGGGCGGAAGCGGCTGCGATCCAGTCCGTTGAGTGCGGACTTCTCTGCGCCTTCCACGTCAATGCTCAGCAGATGCACCTCGCCTTGGGGGCGGTATTTCTCCAGCAGGTTATTCAGGGTCACCAGGGGCACCGTGTAGCTCTTGACTTCGCGCCCCTCGCGCTGGTGCATGGCCACGATGTCGGGCGCTATGGTGGCGGCCTGGTCGTTCCAGGGGAATTCGTTGAAGGTCACTTCACCATCGGATTCCCCGACGGCGGCGCCCACGAGGATGTCTTCCGGGCGATGTTTGGCCCATTGCGGGTGCAGCCGCGCTTGGGGTTCGACCACAATGCCACGCCAGCCACGCTGGTAAAGCGCGCAGGTGTTGCTGTCTGAGATGGGCATGTAGCCGCCCACGTCCACATAAAAGCCCTTGTCTACCGCAGCCAAGGCCCGGTTGATCATGACATCTTCAAAGTTCCGGGTGAACGACAGGTAGGCCATGGGCGGAGCTTAGTTCTGGATGGAAATTTGTTCGCGGGTAGGGTCCGTGCTGTGGACCGCCAGCACGTTGATACCCATGGGGAAGGTTTGGTAGCCGTGCTCTTCCAGAAATTTCAACAGAGCCACTTTGTCGGTCTTGATGGACTCGATCAGCATTACGGGCTTGTGTTTCATGATGGTGTTGCGCCCGCCGGCCAGGGCTTCCAGCTCCATGCCTTCCACATCAATTTTGATGAAGTCAAGGCGTTTCAAATCCAGCGAGTCAATGGTCAGCATGCGCACCCGCTGGTTGCGCTCCGCATTGATAGCTTGGCCGATGAACTCGCTCTTGGCCGTTTGGCGCAGCTCCAGACTGCCGAAGCTTGCAGGCTGCAGGTAGTCGGGCACAGGGATGTCCAAAACGCCTTCTTCAGCCCCGATCGCACCATGAATGGCTTTGGCGTTGAAACAGTTGTTGATGGCGATGTTGCCGGCCAGTGCGTAATAAATGCGCTCCTGCGCCTCAATGGCAATCACGCTGCCACGTCCATAGAGAGCTTTCGCCCACTCCACAGTGTGGACCCCGAGGTTGGCGCCGCAGTCCAAGCCCACGACGCCATCGCCGAAATATTTATGCCGGATGTTGAGTAACTTGATGGCCGCACCTACTTCGTCCGGGTCAAAGCACCCTTGGTTGAAGAGCTGCCAGCCCACGCCATAGCCGCGCGTGGCGTCGATCATGCGGTAGTCGTTTTTGTTGGTGATCAGCGTGCCCTGGCTGGTGGACAGGATCACAAAGGGCGACGGGCGTTTGACGTAGTTCATGGTGTTCGGGGCTTGCAGGCCCGGGCAGCTTTGGCAACATCGGCCACCAGCGCCGCGACCGGCTCTGCCCATGCTCCCCGGGCAGATTGGCGGTACAGGCGCGCAGTGGGATACCACGGTGAGTCTGCCCTAGAGAGCAACCACCGCCAATCCGGAATAAGTGGCAAAAGTACCCGCACTTGGCGGCCTAAGCCGCCTGCAAGGTGGGCTACCGAGGTGTCCACGGTGACCAGTTCATCCACTTCGCTGAGGATGGCTGCGGTGTCTTCAAAGTTCTGAATCTCAGGGCTGAGATTCAGCAGCCTGCACCCATCGGATAGCTTGTCGATTTGCGCGAGGGCATCGCCTTTTTGTACGGAAAGGACGTCCACTCCTTCCAGCCGCAACAATACTTCCAGATGCTTGAGGGCCAGTGAGCGGTTGGCATCGTTGCCGTGGGTGGGGCGCCCTGCCCACACCAGTGCCACGCGGTAGGCGGGCGCGGGCCCCAGTCGAGTGCGCCAAAAGGTGCTGCGCTCGGGCAGCGCGCTCAAGTAGGGGACATTGGCCGGGATGGTGTGCACCTCGGTGCCGAAAGCAGCAGGCAAACTCAGAAGCGGGCACTGCAAGTCAAAGGGTGGAAGCTCACTCCCATTTGGAATCAATTGGGCTATGCCCTCCACGCGCCCGGCAATGCTCTGCACATCACTTTGCACGACGAGCAAGACCTTGGCGCCCTTGGTCGCCAGCAGCGGCAGGTAGCGCAAAAACTGGAACGTGTCGCCAAAGCCTTGTTCTGCGTGGACCAGAATGGTTTTGCCAGAGAGGTCCTGCCCCGTCCACAAGGGCTGAGAAAACTGCCTGACTTCCTTGGCATCCGGCTGGCTCCAGCGGCTCTCGTAATGTCGCCATCCGGCAGCCATATCGCCGGTCAGCAACTCCAACAATGCTTCATGGAGGGCAGCCCTGATGTGTCCCCCCGCCAATTGTTGTGCATGGCGGAAGGTTTGCAGGGCCTCTTCAAACAAACCATTTTCTTTGAGCGCGATGCCCAGGTTGTACAGGTATTCGCTGGAGCCGGGTACCAACGCTACGGCCTTGCGGGTGGCTTCCAGCGCCTCGGGCCAGCGGTGCAGGGCACCCAGTGTGTTGCCGAGGTTGGCTTGGGCTTGCGGACTTTGGGGCGCCACATGGACTGCGGTGGTCTGGTAACGAAGTGCACGCTCGAGATCGCCAGCAGCCTTGAAAAATGCGCCCGTGTTCGACCAATTTTCGGGGTCATTGGGGCTTTGCCTGCAGGCGCGCGAACCCATCATGAGAGCGGCATGGGTGTCGCCGGCGCGGAAAGCGGCAATGGCCAGGGCGCTCGCTGCGCGGGCATGGGTGGGGCACTCACGCAGCGCCTGCCAGAACGCGGGGCGTGCCAGTGCCGGCTCATTGCGCTCCAGCAGCACACGGCCTTGCTCCACGAGGGCATGGGCCGCCTGCTGACGCTGCTGGCCAGCGGCAGACTGCGGCTGCGCCAACTCATTCAAATCCTTGGTCAGGCTTTGCAGCACCGATGCCCAGTCCCGGTAGGCCGGTTGGCGCAGGATGCGCACACTGGGGTACCAAGGCGAATCCTCGCGGTGAAGCAGCCACCGCCAATCCGGCATCCAGGGAATGAGCAGCCATACCGGCAAGCCCAGGGCGCCCGCTACATGGCAGATGCTGGTGTCTACACACACGAGCAGGTCTACATGCACCAGGGCTGCTGCGGTATCGCCGAAGTCTTTGAGCAGCGGCGCCATGTCGGTCACCTTGGCGCGCTGTGCAGGAGTCAATGAGTCCAGATCCGCACTTCGGGCACCGACCTGGAAAGAGAAGAAATGCACACCGTCCAAGTCCCACAGCGCAGAGAGCGCGGAGAAGTCCATCGACCGGTTGGCATCGTTCTTGTGGGT
This sequence comes from Curvibacter sp. Hmag1.1, assembly GCF_059769165.1. Classification (NCBI taxonomy): domain Bacteria; kingdom Pseudomonadati; phylum Pseudomonadota; class Betaproteobacteria; order Burkholderiales; family Comamonadaceae; genus Curvibacter; species Curvibacter sp. Hmag1.1. The sequence goes on along the minus strand of NZ_JBMBGX010000002.1, from coordinate 1,312,596 downwards.
GGGGTTACCCGCCCAGACAAGGCCCACCCGCAGCTTGCCCTGCATCTCCGGTTTCTGAAAATTCGACTCCCAATTTGCACTGCGACTATGGTCGAGCTTCAAATAGGGAATGACTTGTGGAATGTTGAGTGCGTCGGTGCCGGGCAGCGCAGGGCCCAGCAGATGCGGCAGGCTCAACAAGGGGCACACCACATCAAAGTGCGGTGTGCGCGCTCCTTCGTGCACCAGTTCCACATTGGCAGGCAGCACGGCCAGTGACGTCAAAGACTCCTGAATCAATAGCAGCACGCGCAGAGCCCGCTTGGCTGCAAGGTCGATATACCTTAAAAACTGCAGGGTGTCGCCCAAGCCTTGCTCGGCGTGGATAAGCAGAGTCTGGTCGGGCAAGGGCTGGCCTTGCCAGAGGGGCTTGGGGGTCTGCAGGCGCTTGGAGGGGAAGTCCGGCACGTCGAAGCGGCGCTCGTAGTCGGCAAAGCCACCGGGCAAGTCACCGGCCAAAAGCCTCGCCAGACCGCGGTTGTAGATCAGGCCTGCGTAGTCCGGACGTACCGCGATACCTCGCTCAAAACAGGCGAGGGTGCCCGGCAGGTCGCCCACAGCTTTGAAGTAGGCCCCGCAGTTCGACCAATTTTCGGGGTCATTGGGGCTTTGCCTGCAGGCGCGCGAACCCATCATGAGAGCGGCATGGGTGTCGCCGGCGCGGAAAGCGGCAATGGCCAGGGCGCTCGCTGCGCGGGCATGGGTAGGGCACTCACGCAGGGCCTGCCAGAACGCGGGGCGTGCCAGTGCCGGCTCATTGCGCTCCAGCAGCACACGGCCTTGCTCCACGAGGGCATGGGCCGCCTGCTGACGCTGCTGGCCAGCGGCAGACTGCGGCTGCGCCAACTCATTCAAATCCTTGGTCAGGCTTTGCAGCACCGATGCCCAGTCCCGGTAGGCCGGTTGGCGCAGGATGCGCACACTGGGGTACCAAGGCGAATCCTCGCGGTGAAGCAGCCACCGCCAATCCGGCATCCAGGGAATGAGCAGCCATACCGGCAAGCCCAGGGCGCCCGCTACATGGCAGATGCTGGTGTCTACACACACGAGCAGGTCTACATGCACCAGGGCTGCTGCGGTATCGCCGAAGTCTTTGAGCAGCGGCGCCATGTCGGTCACCTTGGCGCGCTGTGCAGGAGTCAATGAGTCCAGATCCGCACTTCGGGCACCGACCTGGAAAGAGAAGAAATGCACACCGTCCAAGTCCCACAGCGCAGAGAGCGCGGAGAAGTCCATCGACCGGTTGGCATCGTTCTTGTGGGTGGGGTTACCCGCCCAGACAAGGCCCACCCGCAGCTTGCCCTGCATCTCCGGTTTCTGAAAATTCGACTCCCAATTTGCACTGCGACTATGGTCGAGCTTCAAATAGGGAATGACTTGTGGAATGTTGAGTGCGTCGGTGCCGGGCAGCGCAGGGCCCAGCAGATGCGGCAGGCTCAACAAGGGGCACACCACATCAAAGTGCGGTGTGCGCGCTCCTTCGTGCACCAGTTCCACATTGGCAGGCAGCACGGCCAGTGACGTCAAAGACTCCTGAATCAATAGCAGCACGCGCAGAGCCCGCTTGGCTGCAAGGTCGATATACCTTAAAAACTGCAGGGTGTCGCCCAAGCCTTGCTCGGCGTGGATAAGCAGAGTCTGGTCGGGCAAGGGCTGGCCTTGCCAGAGGGGCTTGGGGGTCTGCAGGCGCTTGGAGGGGAAGTCCGGCACGTCGAAGCGGCGCTCGTAGTCGGCAAAGCCACCGGGCAAGTCACCGGCCAAAAGCCTTGCCAGACCGCGGTTGTAGATCAGGCCTGCGTAGTCCGGACGTACTGCGATGCCTCGCTCAAAACAGGCGAGCGCTTCGGGCATGGCGTGCTTCTCAGACCACAGCCTCGCCAAGGTGCCCCAGGCGTCTGCGTTGGTCGGGTCGGCACGCAACACAAGGGTGAGTTCACTGCGGGCTCGCTCCATCTGTTGGAGCTCCAGCAGGCACTTGGCCAGCATGAAACGGTATTCCCCAAGCTGGGGTTGCAGGGAGGAGGCGGTTTCGAAATAGTTCAGGGCTTTGTCAAAAGCACCTTGGCTGTACAGCAGGTTGCCGAGGTTGTTGTGCGCTGAGTGAAAACGTGGGTCCAGGGTCAGTGCGTGCTGATAGGCCTGTGCTGCGTCTTCGAGCCGTCCCAAGGCCTTGAGTGCCACACCCCGGTTGGCATGCGCTTTCGACTCTTGGGGAACCAACGCAATCAGCTGTTCGAACAGACCCAGCGCCTGCTGGTGCTCCCCCATGCTATTGCACAGGATACCCAGATTGTTCAGTGCATTGAGGTGCTCCGGTTCTTTCCGGAGCAGCGCTTCATACGCCTGGCGGGCGGCATCACCAAGCCCCGCACTTTGCAGTGACAGGGCCCGGGAAAACAGTTCATTCGATTCCTGTTTCGGTTGCCGTCCGGCCATTGAGCGTGTTTAAGTCCATTGGAAATCGGAAGCGCTGAGCGCTGCCGCGGAACTTCCAAGCAAGGTGAGCTTCATGTCGGCTGCGCCGTTGCCATCGGAGTCGATAAGCAGTGTACCGGTAGAGGTTCCACTGTTATAGGCCCAAGTAGCCTGTGCATTGCCCGTATTACTGAAGCTACTCACGATGCTGAAGGTGCCGTTTCCAAGGCCTTCGAACACGAGTTTGTCCTGACCAACCACGAAGTCGTTCACCGTATCCGCCACGGTCACGCTGGATTGCAGCGTGTCGCGGAACACAAAGCGGTCCGCGCCACTACCACCGATCAGGATATCGGCACCGTTGCTGCCGACCAAGGTGTCGTCGCCTGCGCCGCCGTTCAGCGTAGAACCCACAGTCGCCAGTGCCAGGGTGATGGTGTCATCTGCTGCACCACCGATGATGCTTTCAATGCCGGTGGCTGTCACATTGTTGGCGCCGGTGCCTGAGAGCGTGAGTTTGTCTGCACCGGCACCCAGATTGAAGGTCACTGAGTTGGCGACCTCGCCTAAGGTAATGTCGTCATTACCACCCGAAGCAATCAGGGTTTCCACACCCAGGATGGTCAACTGGTTGGTTCCGCTGGCGGCAAGCGTCAAGGTGTCGCTTGCGCCACCCAGATCGATGGTCGCACCGGTGATGGCGGTGGTGTAAGTGATGCGATCGCTGCCACTGTTGCCGTTGAGGAATTCAACGCCTGCCACAGACACGGTGTTCACACCGGAAGACAGGTTCAAGGTATCGCTACCGCCTGCCAGGTTGATCAAACCGCCGGAGAGCGTAGTGCTCAGGGTCACCGTATCTGCTCCGGAGTTGCCGACGATGGTTTCCACACCGGATGCCGTGAAGGTATTGGTGAAGTTGCCCAGGTTCAAGATGTCAGTACCACCCGCCAGGTTGTAGGTGGTGCCGTTGACAGCGGCAGTGAGTGTGATGGTGTCTGCTGCTGCGTTACCGGTGACCGTTTCAATGGTGCCGTCGGAAAGACTGAAGTTGTTGATACCGTTGAAGAGGCGCAACTCATCGACCCCGTCACCGCCTGTGAGGCTGGTGGCACCGGCGATTACTGCGCCAAATGTCACGATGTCACTACCCGTACCGCCGATGATGGTCTCCACATTGGAAGCGGTGAAGTCGTTTCCGTCGTTGCTGAGAATGATCTTGTCGCCCAAGGTTCCAAGATCAATCACATTGCCTGTCAAACCGGCTGTGAAGGTCAGGGTGTCAACAGCGCCGGAGCCCAGCACGCTTTCCACGTTCATGACGGTCAGGGTGTTGGCGCCCGTGCTGGCCAAAACCAGCTTGTCGGTGCCGGCACCCAGGTCATAGACCCCTGCAGTCTGCGCAACGGTCATGGTGATCGTGTCCGTACCCGCATTGCCCGTGAGTGTCTCTACCCCCGCCACGCTTGCCGTATTGTTGAAGTTGGCCAGCGTCAGGATGTCGGTACCGGAGCTGAGGTTGATCAGGCTGCCCACTGCTTGGGTGGTAAGCGTGATCGTGTCAGCGCCGGAGTTGCCGGTGATCGTTTCCACGTTGGCCAGTGTTGCCACGTTGGTGAAGTTGCCGAAGGTCACCGCATCTGCACCTGCGCCCAGACTGTAGGTGTTGCCGGTTGCTCCGTTGGTGCTCAGAGTGATGACGTCCGATGCGGAATTGCCTATCACGGTTTCCACCGAGTTGGTGAGCGTGATGTTGTTGACGCCATTGAACAGTCGCAGTACGTCGGTGCCGGCACCCAGGTTGAAGGAGCCACCTGCAGCAACGTTGCCCAGGGTGATGTCGTCTGCCCCGGCATTGCCCACAATGGTTTCCACACCAATCGCGGTCAGCGTATTGTCAAAATTGCCCAGCGTCAGGGTGTCTACCGTACCACCGCCCAAGTCATAGCGCCCGGCAGTGATCTGCGTCAGGAAAGTGATCTTGTCATCAGAGCTGCCGCCGACCACACTCTCCACATTGGACATGGTGAATGTGTTGGCTGCAGTCGCCAAGTTCAGCCTGTTGGTGCCGCCACCAAGGTCAATCACCGCGCCGGTCAGACCGGTTGCGAGTGTCACCGTGTCATCCGCAGCATTGGTCGTGATGGTTTCGGCATTGGACACCGTCAGGGTATTTGTGCCCGAACTCGCCGTCAGGGTCAGGGAGTCTGCCCCGGAACCCAGATTGATAATGGCAGCGGTGGTATTGGTCGTCACGGTGACTGTGTCGGCACCGGTGCCACCAGTGATGGTTTCCACGTTCGCCAGGGTAACGGTGTTGCTGGCTCCGGTCAGTGTCATTTGGTCTACACCGGCTCCGAGGTCAAAGCTTCGGCCTGCAACCGCTGCGCTCAGCGTGATGACGTCATTCGCGCCACCGGCAACCAGTGTCTCAATGTCGGTGTTCAGCGTCAGTGTGTTGGTACCGGCCGTAGCCAGTACCAGTATGTCGGTGCCCGATCCGAGAGAGATGTTGGCTCCGCTGATCGCGCTCGACAGCGTAACGGTGTCGTCGGCACCCAAGCCCACGATGGTTTCGATGTTGATGGCGGTCAAGGAGTTAGCGCCGGAGGCAGACAGGGTGAGCTTGTCGATACCCCCCGCGAGATCGAATGTTTGACCCGTGACGCTGTTGCCGAGGGTAATAAAGTCTGCCCCAGTGTTGGCAACCAGTGTTTCCACGTTGGTGACCGTCAGAGTGTTTGCACCGCTGAAAAGCACCAGTTTGTCACTGCCGTCTCCCAGGTTGATCGTACCTGCGGACACAGCTGCAGTCAGTGTCACCGTGTCGACCAGTGAGCCACCAAGCAGAGTCTCGACGGAATTTCCTATAGACAGATTGTTGGCGAAGGCGCCCAGCTGCAAGATGTCGGCACCGGACCCAAGGTCAATGCTTAATCCGGATGCAGCAGTTGCCAAAGTGATGGTGTCAGCGCCTGAGCCGCCCGTGATGGTCTCAATATTGGACAGCGTGGCACTGTTGGCTCCGTTGGCCAGGACCAACTTGTCCAGTCCTGCGCCCAGGTCAAAGATACCGTTTGTGGCCAGGGTACCCAATGTGATGGTGTTGACGCCCGATGTGCCAACGATGCTTTCCGTGTTCCGCACTGTCAGTGTGTTAATGCCGGTGGCCAAAGTCAGGACATCCGCGCCGGAACCCAAGTCATAGACCCCCGCAGATTGTGCTGCTGTCAGTGTGACCAAGTCAGCACCTGTGCTGCCGGTCAGTGTTTCCACGTCGCTCACCGTAACGGTATTGCCTGCGCCTGCCAGGGTCAACACGTCTGCACCACTGCCGAGGTTGTAGGTGTTGCCGCTGACGGCAGCGCTCAGTGTGATTACATCAGCTGCAGCGTTGCCCACAACCGTTTCAATGTCGCTACCGAGGGTCAGGGTAGTGGCTGCATTGGCCAGGTTCAGAATGTCCGTTCCACCACCCAGCACGATGCTGGTGGTTCCAGACAACCCGGCGCCCAGGGTGACGGTGTCATTGCCATTATTGCCAGTGATAGTTTCTGCACCTGTTGCCGTCAAGGTGTTGTTGAAACTGCCCAGCGTCAACGTATCAGCCCCAGATCCCAGGTTGAAAACCCCGTTGGTCGTTTGGGTGGACAGAGTGACATTGTCCGCTCCCGAGCCGCCCATGACCGACTCCACATCACCCAGGGTGACTGTGTTGGCTCCGGAGCCTGTTGCCATCAAGGTCAGGGTATCCGTTCCAGAGCCGAGGTTGTAAACACCACCGGTGACCGTAGCGCTGAGCACGATGGTGTCGTTGGCGGTACCGCCATTGACGGTCTCTACCGTGCTGTTCAGTGTCAGGGTGTTGTTGAAGTTCGCGAGCGAAAGGATGTCGGTACCTGCTCCCAGATCGAAGGATCCATTGCTGCTTGCAGCGGTCAAGGTGATGGTGTCGTCGCCTGTGCCTCCGGTGACAGTCTCTATATTGGCTGCGGTGATGGTGTTGGTGCCGTTGGCGAGCACCAAGCGGTCCGTGCCGCCGCCCAGGTCGTAGGTACGGCCGGTGACTGCGCTGGACAGGGTAATGAGGTCCGCGCCGGAGTTGCCGATCAGGGTTTCGATATCAGCGCCAACGGTCAGTGTGTTGGCTGCATTTGCCAGCGTCAGGGTGTCAGTGCCGGAACCCAGCACGATAGACCCACCACTGACGGCTGCACCCAGAGTCACACTGTCGTCGCCGGAGTTGCCGGCAATGCTTTCGGCGCCGGAAACGGTCAAGGAGTTGGTGCCGTTGGCCAGGGTAAGCACGTCTGCGCCGGAACCCAGATCGAAGACGCCGCCCGTGATGGTGGTGGACAGCGTGATGGTGTCAGCGCCCGAGCCGCCTTTCAGTGACTCGACGTTCGACAGGGTCACCGTGTTTGCACCGGTGCCGGTTGCCAGCAACACCAAGGTATCCGTACCCGAGCCCAAGTCGTAGGTGTTGCCTGCAGCTACAGCTGTCAGAGTGACCGCGTCGTTCGCGGTTCCGCCCACCAGGCTTTCAATCGCAGCGTCAATAGACAGGCTGTTGTTGAAGTTGGCCAAGGTCAGTACGTCGGCGCCTGCACCCAGGCTGACGGAGCCGCCGGAGATTGCAGTAGTCAGAGTGATCAAGTCATCACCGCTGTTACCCACGATGGTTTCCACATTGCCCAGCGATACGGTGTTGTTCGCGTTGAACAGGTTGACGCGGTCAGCACCTGCGCCGAGGTCGAAAGTGCCGCTGGTTTGGGCTGCACTCAAGGTCAAGGTGTCGGCACCGGTGCCGCCCACAATGGACTCTATGCCGCCCACGGTCAGTGTGTTGGCGCCATCAGCAAGGGTCAGTTGGTCGTTGCCTGTACCCAGGTCGTACACATGACCGCTTACCGCAGTGGTCAGCACGATGGTGTCGGCAGCCGAGCTGCCGGCCAAAGACTCGATGGAGCCGTTCAGGGTCAGGGTATTCGCCCCCAATCCAGACAAGGTCAGCCGGTCTGCGCCAGCGCCCAAGTCGTAGGTGTTGCCGGTGACGGCACCGTCCAAGGTCAGCGTGTCGGCGCCGGAGTTGCCCAGCACGCTTTCGACGTTGCTGCTCAGGGTGAAGCTGTTGGCTGCATTGGCCAGGATCAGGGTGTCGTTTCCACCGCCCAGATTGAATGCACCGGTGCTCACGCCACCATTGAAGGTCACCGTATCTGCACCTGAGCCGCCGGTGATGGTCTCTACCGTGTTGCTTGCTGTCAGGCTGTTGGTACCATCTGCCAAGATGATGGCGTCCGTGCCGGAACCCAGGTCGAAGTTGCCTGCGGTCACAGTCGTGAGCAGGGTGATGACGTCAGCGCCAGCGCCACCGGTAATGCTCTCCAGGTTGGAGGCTGTGACCGTGTTGCCGCCTGCTGCCAGGAACAATTTGTCCACGCCGACACCCAGATCCAATTGAGCACCTGCTACCGCTGCACCGAAGGTGATGACGTCGGCTCCTGCATTGCCTTCCACAGACTCCACATTGGTCAGGGTCAAGGTGTTGCCGCCGGTGGCGAGGGTGACTTTGTCACCGGTGCCGGCGCCCAGATCCACCACCGCATTGAACGGGCTGGCATTGGTCATGGTGATGACGTCATTGCCGTTACCGCCAGTCAAGGATTCCACGTTGTTGATGGTGGCGACGTTGCCGCCGTCGGCCAGGGTCAGGCGGTCGCTGTCGTTGGAGCCTGCCAGGTTGACCGTGCCGCCGGACAGGGTGGTGGTCAAGGTGACCACATCATTGCTGCCATTGCCGGTTACGGATTCGACGTTTGCCAGCGTGACGTTGTTGTTGCCCGCGCCGGAGAGCTGAACGGTATCGTTGCCGCCGGCGAGATCCAGGCTGGCACCATTGATGGCGGCTCCGAGTGTGACGTTGTCGTCCCCGGCGTTACCGGTGATGGACTCCACATTGGAAGCTGTCAGCAGGTTGGTGCCACTGGCCAGGGTCAGGCTGTCGGAGCCACCCGCCAGGTCATACACTCCGCCGGATACGGCTTGGGTCAGTGTCAAAGTGTCGGCAGCAGCGCCGCCGATGACCTGTTCCACACTCGCATCCAAGCTCAAAACGTTGGCAGCAGCGCCGGACAGGGTCAGCCGGTCCACGCCAGCCCCGAGGTTGAATACACCGCTGCTTTGCGCTGCACCCAAGGTGATGGTGTCTGCGCCTGTGCCGCCAGTCAGTGTCTCCACGCCGGTTGCGGTCAAGTTGTTGCTGCCGTTGGCCAGGATCAAATGGTCAGATCCGCCTGCCAGATCGATGTTGCCATTGCTGATGACGGAGCTGAGAGTCACGATATCGACACCCGAGTTTCCGATGATGGTCTCGACGTTGCTGGCGGACAGCGTGTTGGCGCCGTTGGCCAGTGTCAACTTGTCAGTGGTACCGCCACCCAAGTCGACCAGCAAGTTGGTGGTCACGGTGGTCAGGGTCACGTCATCCGTGCCGGAGCCGCCCACAATGCTTTCTACATCGCTGGCGGTAATGGTGTTGGTGCCGCTGGCCAGGGTCAGACGGTCTGTCCCGGCCCCCAGGTTGTAGACGGTGCCGGTGGCTGCTGCTGTCAAGGTGATGTTGTCAGCCAGCGTACCGCCAGTGACTGTTTCAACCGTTGCGTTCAGGGACAGGGTGTTGGCTGCGTCGGCCAGAATCACACGGTCTGTTCCGCCGCCCAGATCCACCGAAATGCCGCTTACCGCTGCAGTGAAGGTTACCGTGTCGTTCACTGAGCCGCTGCCGGCAATGGTTTCAATGTTGTTGACGGTAACCGTGTTGGCGCCTGCGCTGGACAAGATCAACTTGTCACCCGAGCCGACGCCCAGATCGTAGGTTTGGCCTGTGACGGCACCACCCAAAGTCACTATGTCGTCACCTGCGCCACCCACCAGGCTTTCGACCGAGGCTGCCACTGTCAGCGTATTGCCCGCTGCACCCAATGTGAGAGTGTCAGCGCCCGCGCCCAGATCAATGGAGCCACCGCTGACGCTGGTGGCCAGGGTGATGCTGTCGTCGCCGCTGCCGGTCGCCTGAATGGTCTCGACGTTGCTAACGGTGAGTGTGGTTCCGCCAGCAGCCAAGGTCAGGCTGTCTGCGCCCGAGCCGAGGTCGATGCTGGCCCCGCTGATGGCCGCACCCAGTACCACCGTGTCCGCTGCACTTCCGCCGGTGATGGTTTCAATGCCTGTGGCGGTTAGTGTGTTGGCACCCGCACCGGACAGTATGAGTGTGTCAGTGCCGCTGCCTAGGTCGAAAACCGCGTTGGTGACGGCAGCGCCCAAGGAGATGGCGTCAGCCAGTGTGCCGCCAACGATGCTTTCAATGCCTGACACCGATACGGTGTTGGCAATGTTGGTCAGCGTGAGCGTATCCGCACCGGAGCCGCCCACGATCGATTCGACGTTAGTCGTTGTGATGGCGTTGGTGCCATTGGCCAGCACCACCTTATCGCTGCCTGCAGCGAGGTCGATCGTGGCTGTCGTCGTTGCAGCACTGAAGGTAACGGTGTCCGCACCGGCATCGCCGGTGAGAGTCTCGACTCCTGCCACAGTCAGGGCATTGGTGCCGTTGGCCAGTGTCAGGCTGTCGCTTCCGCTGCCCAAATTTACTACCGCGCCGGTCACGCTGATACCCAGCGTCACAGTGTCTGCGCCTGTACCGCCTGTCAGCGTCTCGACGTTGGATACGGTAAAGACGCCGTCGCTGTTGGACAGGGTCAGTACGTCCGCACCGCTGCCCAAGTCCACGGTGCCTGCAGAGCTGCCGGCCCCCAAGGTAATCGCGTCAGATCCGGTGCCTCCCGTGATGGACTCTACGTTGCTCACACTCAAGGTGTTGGCACCGTTGGCCAGCACCAGTGCATCGTTGCCTGCTGCGAGGTTGATGGTCACGCCCGATGCGGCCACTGCCAGAGTCAGGGTGTCGTCGCCGGTTCCCCCGGTGACGGACTCCACGTTTTGTGTGGTGACGGTGTTGGTGCCGTCTGCCAGTGTCACGCTGTCGGTTCCCGAACCGAGGTTCACGACAGTGCCGGTCAAGGCGCTGCCGAACGTGACGCTGTCAGCGCCCGTGCCGCCATTGAGCGTTTCGACGTTGCTGATCGTGACCGTGTTCACGCCATTGGCCAGGTTCAGCGTGTCTGTGCCCGCACCCAGGTTGACGTTCACCGCAGCGGTATCGGTAAGTGTGATGGTGTCTGCGCCGGAGTCACCGATTACGGTTTCCACGCCGGTCAGGGTCAGGGCGTTGTCTTCGTTGAATAGGGTGAGCGAGTCGCCGGTGCCTGCCGCGAGGTTCACCACGCCGCCAGTGACGCCCGCACCGAAGGTGATGACGTCGTTGCCTGCATTGCCGGTGATGGTTTCCACGCCGGTAGCGCTGATCGTGTTGTTGCCTGTTGCGAGCACCAGAGTGTCAGCTCCGGCCCCCAGGTTGGCGTCGAGACTGGCGACGTTGGTCGACAGCGTCACGGTATCCGCGCCCGAGTCACCGATGATGGTTTCTACGTTGGTGATGGTCAGGTTATTCGGTGCATCAAACAAGGTCAGGATGTCCGTACCGCCCGCCAGGTCGACTTGCACACCACTGACGCTATTGCCCAGTGCCACGGTATCGGCCGCGGCGTTACCGACGATGGATTCGGCGTTTTTGACGGTCAGCGTGTTGGCGAAGTTGCCCAGGTTCAGTACGTCTGCACCGGCGCCAAGATCTATCTGGCCTGCGGTGCTTGCGTCGCCCAGAGTCAGTGTGTCAGCGCCTGTGCCACCGTTGATGGTTTCCACGCCAGTCGCGGTGAGGCTGTTGGTGCCGTTGGCCAGTGTGACTTTGTCGGCGGTGCCCGCACCCAGATTGATTTGGCCTGCAGTGAGTGTGGTGGTGAGGGTGACCTGGTCTACCCCGGAGTTGCCGGTGACCGACTCTATGTTCGAGAGCGTCACGCTATTGGAGGCATTGGCCAGTGTCAGGCTGTCTGCACCACCGCCGAGGTCCAAGCGCATGTTGGCGACACCGGTACTCAGAACAATGGTGTCGTCGCCAGCGCCTGCAGTCAGGCTTTCGATGCTGTTGCCCAAAGTCAGTACGTTGTTGCCGCCTGCAAGATTCAGGCGGTCGCCCGCACCGGCACCCAGGTCGTAGCTGCCGCTGGTGACCGTGGCACTCACGGTGATGGTGTCATTGCCGGCGCTGCCGACCACGGTTTCTACTGTGGTGTCCAGCGTCAGGGTGGAGCCCACGCCGCCCGCCAATGTCAGGGTATCCGTACCGGAACCCAAAGAAATGGTGCCGCCGCTCAAGGCGGTTCCCAGGGTGACACTGTCGTCGCCGGTGCCGCCGGTGATGGTTTCTACACCCGTGGCGGTCAGGCTGTTGGTGCCGTTGGCAAGGGTCAGACTGTCGTTACCTGCATTCAGGTTGATGACACCGGCTGTGATGGCAGTGGCCAGGGTGATCGTGTCATCGCCGTTGGCGCCGGTAATGGTTTCGATGTCACTCGCAGTGAGCGAGTTGGCAGATATGCTGGTCAGTGTCAGGGTGTCAGTGCCCGAACCCAGCTGGTAAATGCCGCCAGTGACTGCGGCCGTCAGCGTGATGGAATCTGCCAATGTGCCGCCCACCACGGTCTCTACCGTGGCATTCAGAGACAGCGTGTTGACCGCATCCGCCAGAATGATTTTGTCTTGGGTGCCCGCGCCCAGATCGATGCTGGTGCCCGATACGGCGGCAGTGAAAGTGACCGTGTCGTTGGCAGTTCCCCCTGCAACAGTTTCCACGCCCACCGCGGTGATGGAGTTAGCGCCTGCGCTGGACAGGGTCAAACGGTCACCTGTGCCGGCTCCCAGGTCGTAGGTCAAGCCGGTAACGGCGCTGCCGACGGTGATCAGGTCGTTGCCCGATCCACCAACCACGGTTTCAATGCTTCCGCTGACAGTCAGGGTGTTGCCGCCGTTGGCCAGATTCAAGGTGTCGGTGCCAGTGCCCAGATCGAAGCTGCCGCCGCTAACGGTGGTGCTCAGGGTCACTGCATCGTCACCGGTGCTGCCCACAACGGTTTCTACGGCAGACACGGTGATGGCGCTGCCGTTGCCCGCCAGGGTCAGGGTATCGGTACCGCCGCCGCCAACCACGCTTTCCACGTTGGTGGCGGTGAGACTGTTGGTGCCACTGGCCAGGCGGAGGATGTCGATCCCGGCCTTGAGGTCAAATGTTGCACCGGTCACCGCCGCACCCAGAGTGATGCTGTCATCCAACGTGCCGCCGGTCAGGCTTTCGATGGAGGACACAGTCAAGGCGTTGGCAATGTCGGTAAGGGTCAGTGTGTCGGTTGCTGTGCCGCCGGTGATGGTCTCGACACCGCTGGTAGTGAGCGTGTTCGCGACGTTGGTGAGCACTAGGGTGTCGGTTCCTGCGCCACCGGTAACCGTTTCCACGCCCACGGTGGTGACTTGGTTGGTTCCACCTGCGAGGGTCAGGGCGTCAGCACCTGCACCCAGTGTCACGGTGATGCCACTGGCCGCGCTACCGATGGTGACAAGGTCGTCACCGGTGCCGCCGGTGGTGGTTTCCACGCCTGTCAGGGTATAGGAACCACCGTCTGCGGAGAGCGTCAACGCATCTGTTCCGCTACCCAGATCAATCGTGCCTGCAGTCGTGCCCGCGCCCAGGGTGACGGTGTCTGCGCCGGTTCCGCCGCTGATGGACTCAATGCCCGTGGCGGTCAGAACGTTGGTGCCATTGGCCAGTGTCAGCTGGTCAGTGCCGGCCAACAGGTCAATACTGGCGCCGTTGATGGCCGCCCCCAGGGTGATGTTGTCGGCACCTGCGTTGCCAGTGATGCTTTCGGTTCCGGACACGGTCAGGGTGTTGCCGCCGGCGGCCAGCGTCAAGCTGTCAGCGCCAACACCGAGGTTGACCGTACCTGCTGCTACCGCTGCGCCGAAGGTCACCGTATCAGCCGCAGAGCTACCGGTGAAGCTTTCCACGTTGCTGACGGTAATGGTGTTTGCTCCGGTGCCGTTGCCCAGGATGACCTGGTCGGCGCCGACGCCGAGGTCGTACACGCCTGTTCCAGCCGTCAGCGAGTTGAAGGTCACTACATCGTCGCCGACACCACCTGTGACGGTCTCAATGTTGGCGACACTGATGTTGTGATTTTCGACGGACAGGGTCAGCACGTCGGTGCCCGCGCCTAGGTCGAAGATGGCATTGGAAATGCCTGCGCCCAATGTAATTTGGTCTGCACCAGCATTACCCAATACGCTTTCGGCACCTGCCACCGTCAAGGTATTGGTGCCGTTCGCCAGAATCAGTTTGTCTGCGGTACCGGCGCCAAGTTCGATATCTCCCGCCGCTTGCGCCGCGCCCAGTGTCAGTGTGTCGGCACCGGAGTTGCCGACGATGGTTTCTATGCCCGTAGCAGTGATGACGTTGGTGCCATCGGCAAGGTTCAATTGGTCGGTACCACCTGCCAGGTCAATGACAGCGCTGGTGCTGGCGGCTCCCAGGGTCACGGTGTCGTCACCGCCGACACCGGTAATGCTTTCGATGTTGGATGCGGTCAGCGTGTTGGTGCCTGTGGTCAGGGTCAGGGAGTCGGTGCCGGCACCGAGGTTGAACACCCCACCTACGCTGGCATCGCCCAGAGTCAGGGTATCGGCGCCTGTGCCACCGGTGACGGTTTCAACCGCAGTGGTTGTGAGGCTGTTGTCAGAGTCCGCGAGCACGATCCGGTCAGTGGTGCCGCCTGCCAGATTGAACTGGCCGTTGGTGACTGCTGTGCGCAACGTAATCTGGTCGGCACCGGAGTTACCGGTGATGGATTCCAGGTTGGAGACCTGCAGGATGTTGGCTGCGTTAGCCAGTGTCAGTTTGTCAGCGCCGCCAGCACTGTCAATCTGCATGTTGATCACACCTTGGGTGAGGGTGATGTCATCAGCGCCGTTTCCGCCAATCAGGGTCTCCACACTGCCGTTCAAGGTGACCGTGTTGCCGCCGTCGGCCAGGTTCAGGCGGTCGGAGCCTGCGCCCAGATCGAAGGTGGTGCCCGACGCTACAGCGGCACTCATCGTGATCGTGTCCGCACCGGAACTGCCGACCAGGCTTTCAATCGTGCCGTCCAGCGTGAGTGTGGAAGCGCCACCCAACGTCAGTTGGTCGGCTCCTGCCCCGAGGCTGAAAGAGCCACCGGTAACGCCGCCGCTGAAGGTGACGTTGTCTGCACCACCACCACCGGTGATGGTTTCCACGCCACTGACCGTCAAGGTGTTGGCTCCGGTGCCAGCGTCCAACGCCAATATGTCGGTTCCCGCACCCAGTGCCACGGTGGCACCAGTCACAGAGCCGGAGAGGGATACCGTGTCGTTGCCTGTGCCGCCGGTGATGGTTTCGATATTGCTGGCCGTCAGGCTGTTGGTGCCATTGGCCAGAGTCAAGCTGTCGCTGCCGCTGGCCAGATCTACCGTTGCGCCGGTGATGACTGCGCCGAAGGTCACGGTATCCGCGCCGCTGCCGCCCAAGACACTTTCAACGCCGGTTGCGGTCAGGACGTTGGTTGCGGTATCCAGCAGGTTCAGAACGTCGGCGCCGGCGCCCAGGCTCACGCTATTGCCCGAAATGGCAGCTGTAGTCAGCGTAATGGTGTCGTTGCCGGTGCCGCCGGTAATGGTTTCTACGTTGGCTGCGCTGAGCGCGTTGGTGCCATTGGCCAGCGTCAGGCTGTCGACACCACCTGCCAGATCAATAGTGCCGCTGGTTTGTGCCGCACCCAGCGTAATGACATCGGAATTGGCCTCCCCGGTGATGGACTCCACGTTGGAGACAGTCAAGGTGTTGCCGCCGGAGGCGAGCGCCAGAGAGTCGGCGCCAGCGGCCAAGTCGATGGTGGCTCCGGAAGTGGCTGCAGTCAGCGTCAGGACATCGGCTCCGCCGCCGCCTGTAATCGATTCCACGCCGCTGGCGCTCAGGGTGTTGCCACCCGCGGCCAGGGTCAGGCTGTCGGCACCAGAGCCGAGGTTGGCAATGGCGCCCGTGATGGCGGCTCCGAATACCACCGTGTCTGCGCCGGTGCCGCCGGTAACGGTTTCCACGTTACTGGCGGTGAGGCTGTTGGTGCCGTTGGCCAGGGTAATGCTGTCAGCGCCGGAGCCCAATTGGTAGACACCGGCAGTCACCGTACCGCCCATGGTGACGGTGTCGTCACCTGTGCCGCCTGTCAGGGTTTCGATACCGGTGGCGTTCAGGGTGTTGGTGCCGTTGGTCAGCGTGAGGGTGTCAACTCCAGCGCCGGCGCCGAGGTTGAAAACACCGCCGGTCGTAGCCGTCAACAGCGTGACGGTGTCGTCACCGGTGCCGGCGGAAACGGACTCGACGTTGGAAGCGGTGATGACGTTGGTGCCTGCCGCCAGCGTCAGGGTGTCATTGCCCGCGGCGAGGTCAAAAACGCCGGTTTGTGCGGCGCCAAGGGTAAGGGTGTCAGCACCGGCGCCGCCGGTGACGGACTCGACGTTGGACAGAGTGACCGTGTTTCCGCTGCCTGCAAAAGTGATCTGGTCGGCGCCATCGCCGAGGTTGATGCTGCCACTGGCCTGTGCCGCGCCGATGGTGATCACGTCGTCGCCACTGGCGGAGGTGGTGATGGTCTCGGCGTTGGAAATGGATGCGGTGTTGCCGCCTCCGGCAAGCGTCAGGGAGTCAGTGCCGGCCAGCAGGTCAATAACGCCCGCAGAGGCGATGGCGGTCGTCAGGGTGATGGTGTCGTTGCTGGTGCCGCCGGTGACGGTTTCCGCACCTGCCACGTTCACCGAGTTCACACCGTTGCTAAAGGTGATGGTGTCATTGCCGGCGCCCAGATCAAAACTGCCGGAAGTTACTGCGGTATTGAGCGTCAGCACGTCGGCACCACTGCCCAAACTGACGTTTGCCGCGCCGAAGGAGCCTCCCATGGTCACGGTGTCGTCCCCGGCCACACCGACCACGGTTTCGACGTTGTTCAGTGTTATGGTGTTGGTGCCGGTGGTGAGGGTGACCTTGTCGCTGCCAGCGCCCAAGTCCATGGTGACGCCGGTGGCGGCTGCAGACAGGGTCAGCGTGTCTGCACCTGAATTGCCGGTGACCGACTCGATGTTGGCGATGGTTCCGGTATTGGCAAAGTTGCCCAAGGTAAGGCTGTCGGTGCCGGCCCCTAGGTCAATCAGGGTGTTGCTGACATCCGTCAGCTGGGAGCTGATGGTGATCGTGTCCGCCCCCGTTCCCCCCATGATCGTGTCGATGTTTCCGGGCAGGGTCAGATTGCTGTCGCCGCCGGATATGGTGATCGTGGTCATGGTAGGCCTCTCGGATTAAGTGTCTGCTGGCAATTTTTTGGCCGCACGGCAGGTAACCCGGGTCACCCACTTCAACAATACGGCCTCTCCACGGTATTACGTCAAATCTGAAAAAATCTTGAGGCCGATGGGCCACAAGCCGGAAATATTCCGCTTTTCAGGGTTTATGACGAAGTGCAGGCTGGCTGGATATACAGCTTGTGTTTATGTATGAAATTGGCATCTAGCGCACGTTGAATGTGCGCGAGTAGCTATCAAAAAGATAGTAAATCAATCACACCTGCATATTCATGATGTCGGTGTACGCCTGGACCATGCGGTTGCGTACATGCAAGGTGGCCTGGAAGCCGATCTGGGCTTTCTGGATGGCCACCATGGTTTCCTCCAGGCTGACCTTGGGGTTCTCCATTTGCACTTCCCGCTGCAAGCGGCTGGATTCGTTCTGGGCGGCGCTCACAGAGCTGAGGGCATTTTTCAGTTCCCCGGAAAAACCACCGCCTACGCCGGTGGCGCTGCTGGCCCCGCCGGGTTTGATGCCGGTAGAGGGGCGGATGGAGGTGGGCATTGAGACGGGTGTGAGCTTGAGATCCATGCTGGTCTCCCTGTTAGTTGGGTTGCCGCGAATCCTATGCCCGCACCTCTCTGCGCATTTTTTTGAATTGGAGGGTAAAGCCGGGGCTTATTACCCTAATGTTTTGGAGGGTGGGTCGAATAATCAGCCCCATTCATGCGGAGAAGCCCGCCCTCAGCCCTGGAAACCAAGACATGCCCGCAGTTGCCACCATTCCTGTGAACCCCACCCTGGGACAGCGCCTCACGGCTCTGGACCAGGGGCAGCGCATCCGATTGGCTTTGGGTATCGCTCTGTTTGTAGCGATTGCCGTGGTCGGCCTGGTCATGGGGCGCCAAGCGGAATGGCGGGTGCTTTACTCCAATCTGGCGGACAAGGACGGCGGTGCCGTGATTGCCCAGCTGACCACCATGAACGTGCCCTATAAATATACAGAGGGCGGTGGCGCGATTCTGGTGCCGGCAGACCGTGTGCACGACGTGCGGCTGAAGCTGGCTTCCCAAGGTCTGCCCAAAGGATCAGTGAGCGGTTTCGAAATGATGGAGGCCAATCGCTTCGGCATGACGCAGTTCCAGGAGCGGCTGACTTTCCAGCGCGGGCTCGAAGGCGAGTTGACCCGCTCTATTCAAGCGCTGTCTTCCGTATCCAGCGCCCGGGTGCACCTGGCACTTCCTAATCAGAATGGCTTTTTCCGGGAGCAGCAGAAACCTTCAGCTTCCGTGTTGTTGAGTCTGCACCCCGGTCGTGCACTTGATAAAGGTCAATTGGCCGGCATCGTGCACTTGGTGGCGTCCAGCGTGCCTGAGATGAACCCGAGCGCAGTGAGTGTCTTGGACGACACCGGCAAACTCCTGTCCGCCAACCCCGACGCGGCCGCCGGGGTGGATGCCGAGCAACTGCAGTATGTGCAACAGATTGAGCAGCTTTACAGCCGCCGCATTCTGGACATGCTGGAGCCGCTGGTAGGCAAGCAGAATGTCAAGGCGCAAGTGACGGCGGAGCTGGATTTCTCCCAAACCGAGAGCACCACCGAATCGCACAAGCCTAACCAGACGCCTGACAGCGGCGCCGTGCGCAGCCAGCAATTGGTGGAAAGCACCAATGGCACCCAGCCAACGCCTCCAGCCGGCGTGCCCGGTGCCACAACCAACCAGCCACCAGCCCAGCCCGCCGCGCCTATCAACGGCCAGCCACAGACATTGGCCGCCAACGGCCAGACGGCTGCAGGGTCCACCAACAGTTCATCCAAGAAAGAGTCCATCATCAATTACGAGGTGGACAAGACCATCCGCGTCACCAAAGGTGCGGTGGGTGCCATCAAGCGCATCAATGCGGCGGTGGTGTTGAACAACCAGTCCGTCACCGATGCCAAGGGCGTGACGACCAGTGTGGCCCTGACAGAGGCTCAGCTGGAGAAGATGACAGCCCTGGTCCGTGAGACGGTGGGCTTCAACCAGGACCGCGGTGACTCGGTGAATGTGGTGAACGCTCCATTCGCGCCTGAAAAAGCTGAAGTGAACGACACGCCCGTCTGGCGTCAGCCTGAGGTTCAGGAGCTGGCCCGCAGCCTGGCTTGGCCTCTCGGCACCCTGGGCTTGGCAGCACTGGTACTGCTGGGTGTGATCCGCCCTGCGATGAAGGCGCTGACCCAGCCCGCACCAGTGGCCGAACCGCTGGAAAACAATGATGTTGCGCAGCTGGATGCCATTGAGAACGATCAGCCAGAACGTCCTCAACTGACAGGTCCGAGCTCCGCCAATGAGGCGCAACAGGCGTCTCCCGGCGAACTCCGCTTGGAAGATGCCCGCAAGCTGACACGGGACAACCCCGCGGCGGTGGCCAATATCGTCAAAGCATGGATGAATGGAGAGGCACCGGCGTAAAGCGCGGCGCAAAATACCACCATGGCAAACGAAGACGGACTCCAAGACGCAGCAATCCTCATGATGTCTCTGGGCGAAGCAGAGGCATCCGAGGTTTTCAAACACCTGTCGCCCAAAGAGGTTCAACGCCTCGGAGAAGCGATCGCCAAGACCACCCAACTCACCCGCGAAAAGGTGGATGAGGTGGTGGACAAGTTCACCGGGGTCGCGGCCTCGCAAAGCTTGCTGGTCTCCAACTCGGGCGACTACGTGCGCTCAGTGCTGAAACTGGCGCTGGGTGACGACAAGGCCGCTTTACTGATTGACCGCATTTTGCAGGGCGGCGATGTCTCCGGCATTGAAAGCTTGAAGTGGATGGACCCGCTTTCGGTGGCGGAGCTGCTGCGCAACGAACACCCTCAAATCGTGGCGGCCATCCTGGTGCACCTGGATTACGACCAGGCCGCTGATGTGTTGAAGAACCTCACTGAGCGCCAGCGCAACGAAGTCATGCTGCGAGTGGCCACCATGGAAGGTATTCAGCCTACCGCCCTGAAGGACTTGAATGAAGTGCTGTTCAAGGTGCTGGCAGGTGGCGACAAGATCCGCAAGTCGTCTCTGGGTGGTGTGAAGACAGCGGCCGAGATGATCAACTTGATGGGTACTGCCATCGAGGGCACGGTGATCGAGTCCATCCGCAGCCACGACGCGGATTTGGCCCAGAAGATCATGGACAAGATGTTTGTCTTCGACGATCTCAACAAGCTCGACGACAAGGCCATCCAGATGGTGCTCAAGGAAGTGTCTTCCGATGTGCTTATCGTGGCTCTCAAGGGCGCACAGCCCGAGCTCAAGGACAAGATTCTGGCCAACATGTCGTCCCGTGCGGCGGCAACCCTCAAGGAAGACTTGGAGTCCCGGGGGCCCATGCGCTTGTCGGAAGTGGAAGCGCAGCAGAAAGAAATTCTCAAGGTGGTGCGCCGTTTGGCAGACGAGGGCCAGATTGTGCTCGGCGGTGGAGGTGGCGACGACGCCATGGTCTGATGAATCGCAACCACGCACGTTTTATCCCCGGCGAAGAAATTGGTTCCGTCACCGATTGGGACTTTGGCGATGTCGACAAGTCGTCTTCCCGCTTTGCCGCCAAGTTGGCTGCCCAAGCACTGGCCGAAGAGCAGGCGAAAGAGGCGGTAGTGCGCCAATCGTCCTTCTCGGAAGGACATGCCCAAGGATACGCTGAGGGTTACGCCCAAGGGCATGCCCAAGCCACGCTCGAAGGCCAGCGCCAGCTCAATGACTACATCGCCAACGAGGGCAAAGTAGCTGCCGAAGCCATGGCGCAACTGTTTGCCAATGCCCAAACGCAGCTGGCCGAGTCGGAGCAGGCCATGGCCCAGGGTGTGCTGGAATTGGCCTGCGAGATTGCCCGCCAGGTTTTGCGGCATGAAATGTCCAGCAACCCGAACGCCCTGCAACCGGTGGTACGTGAGGCACTGAGTGTGTTGGCCATTGATAGCAAGGCCGCGCTTGTGCGGATGAATCCGCTGGATGTGGAGGTGTTGTCCGAAGTGTTGCGGCAGGAGTTTTCCAACCTGTCTCTGACGATGCTGCCTGACAGTGCGATCAGCCGCGGCGGTTGCCTGGTGGAGGCGGCCGGCACGGTGGTGGATGGCACCGTAGAGCAACGCTGGCGCAAAACGGTAGCCACCCTGGGCTTGGAAGCCCCTTGGGAAGATGCAGATGCAAACCCCTGAGTCCACTCCCTCCACGGCTCCCGCCAAATGGGCGGATTACCTGGCCCAGGCCCGTGCTGCCGTGGGTGAAGAGTCATCGCTGGAGGTGCGTGGTACGTTGACCAAACTGACGGGCTTGGTGTTGGAGGCGAGTGGCATTCGGGTGCCCGTGGGTTCCCAATGTGTGGTCACCATGAAGGCGCGTGAGCCTGTGCTGGCGGAAGTCGTCGGTTTCTCGGGCGACCGCGCTTATCTGATGCCGGCGGGCGATGTGCATGGCTTGTCCAGTGGCGCCGGTGTGGCAGCCGCCGCTGCGTTTGTGCCCGTGCCTCGCTTGGGCGAAAAGACGGTGCCTGCAGATGCAGCATCTGCAGGCATGCTGCGCTTGCCCTTGGGTGATGGGCTACTTGGCCGCGTGGTGGATTCGCAAGGTTTCCCCATGGATCGCATGGGGCCGTTGGCCGATGTGTCTGCCCGTGTCCTGGACCGTAAACCGATCAATGCCATGGACCGCGCGCCGGTGCGTGAAGCGCTGGATACCGGCGTGCGCAGCATCAATGCCCTTTTGACAGTGGGCCGTGGCCAGCGCTTGGGCTTGTTTGCCGGTTCCGGCGTCGGCAAAAGCGTGTTGCTGGGCATGATGGCCCGCTATACCCAGGCGGACGTCATCGTCGTCGGTCTGATCGGCGAACGTGGCCGCGAAGTGAAAGAATTCATTGAAGACATTTTGGGCGTGGATGGCAGAGAACGATCTGTGGTGGTTGCCGCTCCTGCGGACGCGCCACCTTTGTTGCGTATGCAAGGTGCGTCTTACGCCACCGCGATTGCCGAGTACTTCCGTGACCAGGGCAAGCATGTGCTGCTGCTGATGGATTCGCTGACCCGCTATGCCATGGCGCAGCGCGAAATCGCCTTGGCTATTGGCGAGCCGCCAGCCACCAAGGGTTATCCGCCATCCTGCTTTGCCAAGTTGCCTCAGTTGGTGGAGCGGAGCGGCAATGGTCTCAACGGCGTCGGGTCCATCACCGCTTTTTACACCGTGCTGTCTGAAGGTGACGACCAGCAGGACCCGATTGCAGATGCGGCCCGCGCCATTCTGGACGGGCACATTGTGCTGTCGCGATCCTTGGCCGAGTCCGGGCATTACCCCGCGATTGATGTCGAGCAATCGGCCTCGCGGGTGATGCACAACGTGGTGGATCGCGGGCATTTTGAGCAGGCGCGGCGTTTCCGCAGCCTCTATTCCAAGTACCAGAAGGGTCGGGATTTGGTTCAGATTGGTGCTTATGCGCCGGGCTCGGACCCCGTCCTGGACGAGGCCATTGCTCTGCAACCCGGCATGATCCAGTTTTTGCAACAGGACATGCAGGAAGCAGCGCCCATGGAGCAGGCATTGGCCGAGCTGGCGCTGAGTACTTCCGTGGAAGCGCTGCCATGATTTGCGGTGTGATCGGCGGTTCGCATGGCTGACTCATCCGGCCTTTTGCTGGCAATCTCACTGGCAGAGCGCAAGCGGGATGAGGTCATTCGCGCCTTGGCACAAAGTCAGCAAAACGTGCAAGCTGCGATGGGTCAGTTGGACCAGTTGCGCTCCTATGCCGGCGACACGGATCACCGTTGGGTCAGAACGGGTTCAGTGGGGCTCTCGGTGGAGTTGATCAAGCATCACTACCAGTTCAGTGGCCGGCTACAGCAAGCTATTTCGATGCAAGACGGCGTGATTGCCAATCTGCAGCGCCATGTCGAAGGCGTAAAGCAACAACTTCAGCTAGCCGAAAGCCGCCTGTCGGGATTGAACAGCGTGCTGAAGAAACGACGGGCTGAGGCGGAACGCATTGCCCAGCGACGTGATCAGGCGCAGATGGACGAAATGGCAGCCCAACTTTTTGCGCGAACCCGCGCTCAGCAAACCCAAGGTGAAGCACGATGACCATTGAAATCGCACCCAAAGCTCCCGCATCCGCAAAGCCTGCCGAGGGCAGTCCCGGGCAAAAAAGCACCGACAAGCCGGAAGGGGGCAGCGCGAACAACGCCAAAAGTTTTTTGGCGGCGTTAGCCTGTGCCCAAGAAGTGGCACCTGTGGCTGTTGATGCGACGATTGCGCCCGCAGTGGATCCGGCGACCAATGTGTTGGTGGTAACGGACCCGGCGCTTCTCCAGGAAAAACCGCTGGACGGTGTGTCCGGAATACTGCCGGATCCTGCACTGTTGTTGGCGCAAGTGGCGGCAGTGCCGGTAACGGTTGCTCCCTTACCCGCTGAAATCGCTCGCGGTAAGTCGGGGTCAGTAGCGGGCAGGGATGGTGCCTTGCCCCTGCAAGCTGCGCTGGATTCTGCGCCTGGTAAGCCATTGAACACCCCGCAAGCCAAATCTGGCAAAGTGGCTTTGGATGCGGCGGCCCAAGCCGCGCAGCCTGAGTTGGCAGACGCATCGACAGCGAACGCAAGTGCAGCAGCCATAGCCGCTGCGAGCAAGGAAGCGACCCCAGAGCGGATTCACAAATTTGTCCAAGAGCTCACAGCTTCATTAACCAAAGCTCCAGAAGTCAGCACATTGGCCCTGGGTTCGAGCCGGGAACGTTCGCAGGAACTCCAGGCGGGTCCCAGAGTGTCATCGAACGAGGTGTCTGCACAGAACTGGGTTGCGCCTCAGGGTGCTGGTGGTGCCATGGGCGTGGATGGGGTTGTCGCGGGAGCTGCAACCGCCAGCGCCGATGGGCAATATGCCGAGCAGGTCAGCTATTGGATTAGCCAGGATGTACAAAAAGCGGAAATGACACTGGATGGTTTGGGCGCCAACCCTGTCGAGGTCAGTATTTCTATGCAAGGTAAAGAGGCCACGGTTGTTTTCCGCTCTGACGAGGCCTTGACCCGTGAGGCCCTTGCCAATGCCAGTTCCCAATTGCAAGACGCCATGAGCCGCCAGGGGGTGGTGTTGTCAGGGGTGTCGGTTGGTACTTCGAATTCGGGTGACTCGCAGCGGCAGGGCTCTGGAGGCAAACCTTCCGGTTGGAAAGTCGGGACGGTGGAGGCTGCAGCTGAGCCCGCCCCAAGCATTTCCAGAACTGGATCATCGGGGCGATCGATTGACCTGTTTGTGTAAGTGGGCTTGGTGAAAATGACAGGTGGAAATGAATAATCCCCCTTATTCATGCTTATGCGCTCATGGAGCCATGAATAATCCCCTTAACTTCACACATTCGAGGTATTCACGTGTCAGCAAAACCTGAAGCGGCAGATGCCGCCAAACCGCCAGCCAAGAGCAAGAAGATGCTGATCATCGTCGTGGCGGCTGTGCTCGTGCTGGTCTTGGGTGGTGGTGGTGCCTTTTTCTTTATCAGTAAACAGCATGCCGCTGCAGAAGACGGTGAGGAGGCGGCTCCGCCTCCTAAGGCTGCGGCGCATGCAGCACCCAAAACACCACCGGTGTACCTACCCATGGATTCCATGGTCGTCAATCTGGCAGACCCCGGTGGCGAGCGTGTCGCTCAGATCGGCATCACTCTGGAAGTGATCGATGCCAAGGCTTCGGATTCGGTGAAGGCCTATTTGCCG
The DNA here is from genome assembly GCF_059769165.1 of Curvibacter sp. Hmag1.1. NCBI lineage: Bacteria > Pseudomonadati > Pseudomonadota > Betaproteobacteria > Burkholderiales > Comamonadaceae > Curvibacter > Curvibacter sp. Hmag1.1. The sequence goes on along the minus strand of NZ_JBMBGX010000002.1, from coordinate 1,288,058 downwards.
ACGATCCGAAGCAGCGTGTTGATGCTCATTTCCCAGCGGACCGCCGACGAATTGCTCAAGGCGGAAGGCAAAGAGAAGCTGGTGGAGGACATATTGAAAGCAGCTTCAGTGCCGTTCGGCGGTGGTGAAGAGGAAGAGGAGTCCACCTCCAAGAAGAAAAAGAAGAAAGTGGTGCATGTGGAGTACCCTGTCACCGGCGTTTTGTTTTCGAGTTTTATCGTTCAGTAAAGGAACTGTGGGCTTGCTATGAGCGAATCGTTTCTTTCCCAGGAAGAAGTTGATGCCCTTCTGGAAGGCGTAACTGGTGAAAGCCAGAAAACCGTAGAAGAGGCAGCGGAGCACGGGGAAGTCCGTGCTTACAACATCTCCAGCCAGGAGCGAATCGTCCGTGGGCGCATGCCTACGATGGAAATCGTGAATGAGCGGTTTGCCCGGAATTTGCGGGTCGGCTTGTTCAACTTCATTCGCCGTAGCCCTGAGATTTCTGTCGGCCCGGTGGTAGTGCAGCGCTACAGCGCGTTCTTGCGTGAATTGGCGGTGCCTACCAACTTCAATATCGTGGCGATCAGGCCCTTGCGGGGTAGTGGTTTGGTGGTTTGCGAACCTGCATTGGTTTTTGGTGTCATTGACACCTTGTACGGTGGCATCGGAAAGTTCCAGACGCGTATTGAAGGGCGGGACTTTTCGGCCACAGAACAACGCGTGATCAACCGCTTGGTGGATGTGATCACCACGGAATACAAAAAGGCTTGGAAGGGCATTTACCCTCTGGAGCTGGAATATCAGCGCTCGGAGATGCAGCCCCAATTCGCGAACATCGCGACACCCAGCGAAATTGTTATCTCCACCTCTTTCCAGCTGGAAATCGGGGATATCACGGGCGCCATTCATTTCAGCTTCCCGTATTCAACGCTGGAGCCGATCCGGGATGTTCTGTATTCCTCTACCCAAGGGGATTCGATTGAGGTAGACCGCCGCTGGGTGAATGTGCTTACTCGAGAAATCCAAGCAGCAGAAGTCACTATCGTTGCCGAACTGGCCCGAGCAGATGCCACCGTTGAGCAGTTATTGGGCATGAAGAAAGGTGACTTTATCGAACTGGACCGTGCGCCAAGGATTCAGGCAACCGTAGACGGTGTGCCGATTTTCGAGTGCCAGTACGGCACTCACAATTCGAAGTACGCGATACGCATTGAAAAAGCACTTCGCGGCAATGACCAAAACTGGTTGGGAGAACGCAATGGCATCTGAAGATAAACCCGACGAAGTTCAAGGTGCTGCCGACGACGGCATGGCAGACTGGGCGGAGGCCCTTCTGGAGCAAAAATCCAGCGACGGAGCGGGAGATGCTGCTCCCGGCGGTCCGCTCTCGGGGGACACTCCGAAGCCATTCACCTCGGGTGGCGATGGGCATGTCAACGACATCAACATGGTGTTGGACATACCTGTTCAGCTCTCCGTTGAGCTGGGACGCACCAAAGTGCCCATCAAACACATATTGCAGTTGGGCCAAGGTTCAGTCGTTGAGCTAGATGCGCTTGCGGGTGAGCCCATGGACGTTCTGGTCAATGGATATTTGATCGCTCAAGGTGAGGTCGTCGTGGTCAATGACAAGTTCGGTATACGATTGACGGATGTCGTGACACCGTCTGAACGGTTGAAGCGAGTCAGTAGAAACTAAACGGCAGTTGCCGATGTCATTGCAACTCTTACCTGTCATCCTCTTCCTTATTGCGCTGGCCTGCGTTCCCTTTTTGATTCGTTGGCTGAAGGCCCGTGTGCCATCGTCTTCCCGCTTGGGTGGGGCACAAAGCCGGTTTGTTTCGGCGGTTGCCGTCGGGCCGCATCAACGGGTTGTTACCGTTGAAGTGGGGCCCCTGCATAACCGCGTATGGTTGACTTTGGGCGTGAGCGCGAACGGCATTCAATGCCTGCACACTGCCACAGCACCTGTTGAGCCTCAGGAGTCGATGGAAATTCCAACGGTGCCAGGAAGGATCTCTTGAAATGACCGGTGCTTCCTCTTCGGTCATTCGTCAGTTGGGTTTGGCTTCACTCGGCTTGGTTGCGTTGCTTGCCTCCGCTTCGGCATTTGCACAGGCTCCCGGTCAATTACCCTTATTGGTAGGGACAGGGGAGAGCGGCGTCAATTTCTCAGTTCCCATCCAGACACTTCTGTTTTTCACAGCACTCTCGTTCATACCCGCTGTGCTGTTGATGATGACGGGTTTCACCCGGATCGTGATTGTCCTGTCCTTGTTGCGTCAGGCGCTGGGAACCCAATCTGCCCCCCCAAATCAGGTGATTGTGGGCTTGTCCCTGTTTTTGACTTTCTTTGTCATGGGGCCCACCTTCGATCGGATTTATGCCGATGCCTACCAGCCTTACTCACAGGGCACGATGTCATTCGATCAGGCGCTTCAAAAAGCAGAGGTTCCCATCCGAAACTTTATGGTGAAGCAGACTCGCCAGTCGGACTTCTCACTTTTTGCAAAGCTCGCGAAGCTTCCGCCGGATATGAAGGCGGACACGGCACCCATTCGCGTGTTGGTGCCGGCGTTTGTGATCAGTGAGTTGAAGTCAGCGTTCCAGATCGGATTCATGATTTTCATCCCGTTCCTGGTGATTGATATTGTGGTTGCCAGCGTATTGATGTCGCTAGGCATGATGATGCTCTCCCCGGTGTTGGTCGCTCTGCCATTCAAACTGATGCTTTTCGTGCTGGCAGACGGGTGGAACCTTCTGATTGGCTCGCTGGCTGCGAGTTTTGTAACCTGAGGTATCGACCATGAACGCGCAAACCGTTTTGACCATGGGGCAAGAAGCCTTGTTGATGCTTTTGATGGTGTCAGCGCCGGTGTTGGGCGCGGCCCTTGTGGTCGGTTTGCTGGTCAGCCTTTTTCAAGCGGTCACCCAGATTCACGAGGCGACTCTGGCATTCGTTCCCAAGTTGCTGGCAGTTATTGCTGTGTTTGCGATTGCTGGTCCGTGGATGCTGACCATGCTGGTGGAGTACATCCGTCGAATGCTGGAGGCCATTCCGGCGTCCGTGGTGTGACAGGGTGAACCTGTGATCTCATTTGATGAAGCCCAGATTGCGCAGTGGCTATCACCGATCATCTGGCCTTTCTTGAGAGTCCTAGCCGTTTTTACGTCTGCGCCGGTACTTTCTTCCCGGGCTTTTCCCATGCGGGCAAAGATTGGTTTATCGCTTCTGGTCGCCCTGGCTATTCAGGCCAGTCTGCCGGATGCGCCGGTCATTTCGTTTAATGACCCCGCTGCGCTCGCAGTCGTCATTCAGCAAGTCGTTATCGGTTTATCGATTGGCTTTGCCGTTCGCCTGGTGTTCTCTTCTGTTGAGCTAGCAGGGGAAGTGGTGGGTTTTCAGATGGGATTGAACTTCGCCGCGTTTTTCGATCCATCCATGAACACGCAGTCCAGTGCGGTTGCGAGATTCTTTGCGCAGATCGCTTCCTTGCTTTTTGTGGTGATGAATGGGCACCTGATGGTGATGATGGCAGTCACCCAGAGTTTCGTCGCTTTTCCTGTGTCGCCACATTTTTTGGATGCATTGGCAGCTATGCAGCTTCAAAAGCTGGGGGCAGAAGTCTTCGCAAGTGCCCTTTGGATTGCGCTGCCCATGGTCGGTATCCTGCTGTTCACCAACATGGCTCTAGGGATCATCTCGCGCGTTTCACCTCAAATGAACATTTTTGCCATTGGTTTCCCCATCACACTCGTCGTCGGAATTGTGGGGATCGCCGTGACGCTGCCCATGCTGGACCAACCCTTTACGGCTTTGATGGGGAAGGTGATCGGACTTTTTGTATCCAGTTAAGGCCTAGACGAGGGCGTTGCGAATGGCATACACGGTAAGTTCTGCATTGTTGCTAAGCGCGAGTTTTTCCAGCAGTCGGGCTCGATAAACGCTTACGGTCTTTGGGCTCAGCATGAGCTCTTCCGCTATGTCCGAGAGTTTTTTACCTGAAGCAATTTTGATCAGTGTCTGCAGCTCTCGCTCTGAAAGTCTGGAGTGCAGAGTCTCTTCGCTGGGTGTAGCGAGTTGATTGACCAGCATCTCTGAAACTTCCGGAGTAACGTATTTCCGGCCGGAATGGATGGTGCGGACCGCCTTCGCTAAATCTGCAGGGTCACCTGCCTTATTTAAATAGCCGGATGCTCCGGCACGGAGGCATCGGATCGCGTATTGGTCCTCTGCGAACATGGAGACGATGAGGGTTCTGACATGGGGGTGAGATTCCTTCACGGCGGCAAGAACTTCCAGCCCACTTCGGCCGGGTAGATTGAGGTCAAGTACCAATACCTCGCAGGCCGCGGATTTGAGCGTTTCCTTGAGTTCCTGATAGCTGCCCGCTTCACCGGTGACTTCAATCCCGCCCGAGTCGACGAGTGTGTCACGGATACCCCTGCGGATCATTGCATGGTCATCGCACAAAACGACTTGGATCATGGGTTCTTCAGCGCTGTAGGGTTGATAAGGTGATGCTGGAGTGGCAGTGTCAACGTGATGGATGTGCCCCGTCCCGGAGTGCTGCTGACATCAAGCCAACCACCTATGTTTTTCGCTCTTTCGCTGAGTCCTTTGAGGCCGAAGCCAGCAGTTTTTTTGAGTCGCGTCATTTCAAATCCGGGGCCATTGTCGGAGACTTCAACGGTGAGTCCGTCACCGCCGTCGGCGATGTCTATCAACACATCAGCCTCGGGCGCATATTTGCTGATGTTGGTCAGCGATTCTTGAACAACCCGGTATGCGGTCAAACGAGCGCCATCATTGAGTGCGGTCTCGTTCTCCAGCCTGCAGTTGAGAAGTACCCGACGTCCAACGCGTTTAGAGTGGGCCTCGGTCAACCATTGCACGCTGGCTGCCAAGCCTTGATCAAGTATCGCTGGACGGGTGTTTTGCATGATGCGTTGGGTGGCTGTAAGGGCTTGCCCCACCATCTGCTGCATGGCGCTAACTCTTTCGAGTATTTCCGAGGACTCCGAGTGGCGCTTCATCCAGGCGACATCGAGCTTCATTGCGGCGAGTGCGCCGCCGATTTCATCGTGAATTTCTCTTGAAATGGCCGCTCGTTCTTTTTCCAGCGAACTTTGCAAGTGCCTTGCGAGCTCAGAGATGCGAAGCTCCGATTCTTGAAGGGCGTCGGCCGTTCGCTGTCTTTCTTTCTCGCTTTGATGCAACTTCAGGGCGCGCAGAATGACTCTTGCCAATTCTTTGAGGTTGTCTTTGTGCAAATAGTCCGTGATTCCACTCTGGATGGCTGCGACAGCCGCTGCTTCCCCGATGGCACCTGAAACGATGACGCAAGGCGGAGTGGCGCTCAATTTTGATAGTTCGGCCCAAGCGTCCATGGCAGTAAAGCCGGGAAGCCTGTAATCCATGAGCACTATGTCGAACTCTTGTCCCATTAAAGACGCAAGCAAGCTCTGTTTATCATCTGCTCGCGCAATACTGAAGTGGAGTTGGCTGCCTGCCAGTGCCCGCTTGACGAGCAAGTGGTCGGCGTCTGAATCCTCTAAGTGCAGTACTTTTACAGGGTTACCCAGTGGATTGGACTCGTGTTTCAGGGCTATCATGCGTTTCATTATGTGCTGCCAGTGCTAAACCCAAAGTTTTTGTTCTGTCAAAGTAATTGATTTTTCCCCAAAATTCGTGAATCCTGCTAATCTACGCATCTTGATTAACTCAAAGCTCATGAATCCGGCGTAGGATAGCGAACAAGACAGGCACTGAGGAAGAATGACAATGGAACCATCGTTGACGCCACCTGCTGCTCCGGCTGTTCAGCTGCCTGTGATGCTGGTCGCCGAAGTGCAAGATTCCTTGCTAGTTGTCGTGCATGATTTGACTCGGCTTGACGGCTTGCTTGCGCACACTATGGAAAACCTCATGGAGCGGTTTACCACGGCGAGTGCCAACCTGTCTTCTCCCGCTTTGGGGCACTCTGAAGAGCTGGACCGGGTTCGTAGTGCCCTGCACGCCGCGGTCACTGAGCTTCAATTCCAGGACATGGCATCTCAGCTTATCGTTCACACCTCGAAAATTTTGCAAGGGTGTGCCTACCGATTAGCTTCCGAATCAATGGGTAACGAAGACGGCGAGGCGGTGCCTTTCGTTGAAGAAGTGCCGGAACGTCCCAATCCAGTTACTCAAGATGAAATGGACGCCGGTTCCATTGAGCTCTTTTAATCCAAACCACAATTTCCCCCGCGTTTTTTTCGGAGCCTCTCATGCCTTTAATACTTGCTGTTGACGATTCCCCCTCCATGCGAAAGATGGTTTCTTTCACCTTGACCGGTGCGGGGTACCAAGTCGTGGAAGCTGTGGATGGTCAGGATGCGTACGAAAAAGCGCAAACGCAGACATTTGATTTGGTTCTGACGGATCAAAACATGCCCAGGCTGGATGGCCTTGGTTTAACTCGAAAGCTGCGGGAGCATCCTCAGTTCAAAACGACTCCGATTCTCATGCTGACTACCGAGTCGAGTGATCTGATGAAGCAGGCCGGTCGCGCTGCGGGTGCCACAGGTTGGTTGGTAAAGCCGTTTGATCCGGCAAAGCTGCTGGACGTCATCAAAAAGGTTATTCGCTAGATTGGGTGGGACGTCGTTGGGTTCTCAATAACAGGAGCTAGGTATGGCCGAGACGCATCAAGATGGTGGGGCTGGTGGTGACTTTGATCTGAGTCAGTTTTATCAAATCTTCTTTGAAGAGGCGGGCGAAAACTTGGATCAGATGGAGCAAATGCTCCTCAACCTGAATCTGGAAACAGCGGATGACGAAGAACTGAATGGAATTTTCCGCTGTGCGCACTCGGTCAAGGGGGGGGGCAGCGACATTCGGATTTGCTGACGTTGCTGAACTGACGCATCAGATGGAGTCTTTGTTGGACAGGCTTCGCAGGCATGAATTGCAGCCTACAGCGGCAATGGTCGACGTGCTTTTGGAGTCTGCCGATGCCTCGCGTAGCTTGTTAGCGCGTCATCAAGCAGGTGATGAGGGCGAGGCTCTCCCAACAGCCGACTTGGTAAAGCGTATCAGCGTATTGGCAGCAGGCGGAACTTTGGAAGTCCAGAAAACAGTCGCTGCACCAGTGGTGCCAAAACAAGAAGCCCCAGTCAGCAAAGCAAAAGCATCTGGCCCTCGCAGTCTCCAAATAACTGTGGGGCCGTTGGACAAGCCTGAGCAAGCGGATGCCATACAAGAGCTTTTTCGGGACATTCCGGGGCTGGGTGACATCAAGCCTGTTGTGTCGCCTAAAGCCGGTTTCCGCGTTTTTCAAGCGGAAACATCTTCTACTGATGAAGAGTTGCTGGATCTGTTCGCTTTCCATGTTTCCAGAGAGAAGGTTCAGATTGAGATCACCGGAGGGCAAGCACCTGCGGATCCGGGTTTCGGTTTCTTTGATGGCGCTGCTGGGGCCCCCGCTGTGGCTGGTGGCACCGCCGAAACGAAGGGAGCGCCGGAGGCTGGTTTCGGTTTCTTTGATGGCTCTCCCGGAGCGCCCGGTGTTTCGGTTGAGCCAATAGCTGCTCCATCTGTCGCACAAGAGGTCGCTACAGTTGCGAAAGTCCCTGCCAAAGTTAACCCGGCAGCCGTGGCACAGCCTGAAGCGGCAACTATTCGGGTTGCGATCAGCAAGGTTGATCAGCTTATTAACCTTGTTGGAGAGCTTGTAATCACACAAGCAATGCTTGCTCAGAATAGCAGAGCATTGGACCCTGCCGTGTACCAGCAGTTGTTAACCGGATTGGCGGATCTGGATCGAAATACCAGAGATCTTCAAGAGTCTGTGATGTCGATTCGGATGATTCCAATGTCGATCGTTTTCAGCCGGTTTCCACGCATGTTGCGTGACTTGGCCGGTAAGCTGGGCAAGAAAGTGGAATTTGTAACCCAAGGTGAAGCTACTGAGTTGGACAAAGGCTTGGTTGAGAAAATTACCGACCCATTGACTCACCTTGTGCGCAATAGTTGTGATCATGGAATCGAGATGCCAGCAGAGCGCATAGCTGCTGGCAAGTCGGAGTCCGGCACGATTACCTTGTCTGCCTCACACCAAGGCGGATCCATCGTGATCGAAGTGCGTGATGACGGCCGAGGACTTTCGCGTACGAAAATTTTGAATAAAGCCAGAGAGCGTGGACTTGACGTTTCGGATCAAATGTCTGACGCAGAGGTTTGGCAACTAATCTTTGCGCCCGGTTTCTCAACTGCGGCAGTAGTTACGGATGTCTCGGGTCGCGGGGTGGGCATGGATGTGGTGAAGAAGAACATTACCGCGTTGAACGGCACTGTGGATATCGATTCCGCTGAAGGCTACGGCATGAAGGTGTCGGTGCGCTTGCCACTCACGCTCGCCATCATGGATGGCATGTCTGTAGGAGTGGGAGAAGAGGTCTACATACTCCCACTTTCCTCTGTTATTGAGTCTTTCCAGGTGAAGGCAGATGCAGTGAGCACAGTGGGGCAGGGTTCTCAGCTGGTAAAGGTGCGAGATGAGTACATGCCAGTGATTGAGTTGGAAAAGGTGTTTCAAATCCCGCGCTTCGACTTTGAAAAGTCCAGTGACATCATGGTTGTCGTTGAGGCTGACGGTAGCCGAGTTGCACTTTTGGTCGATGAGCTTCTGGGGCAGCAACAGGTCGTTGTTAAGAACCTTGAATCCAACTATCGGAAGGTGCCTAACGTTTCCGGAGCTACGATTTTGGGAGATGGCAAAGTCGCGCTCATTCTCGATACTGGTGCACTTGTGCGCCGGTCACGTCATTGAAATGCTGCTCTAGGAGTCTCTCATGGGAATGATGGAAAAACTTAATGATCTAACCACAAGTGGTGCGCGCGAATATTTGACTTTTCGCTTGGATCAAGAGGAGTATGGCATTGACATATTGAAGGTCCAAGAGATACGTGGCTATGAACCTCCGACGCGAGTCGCAAATGCTCCCAGTTTCATCAAGGGTGTTGTGAATTTGCGTGGAACGATTGTTCCAATCGTGGATATGCGATTGAAGTTCAATTGTGCGAAATCAGAATACAACTCCTTTACGGTCGTCATCGTTTTGAATTTGCGTAATCGAATCGTAGGTATCGTTGTTGATTCCGTGAGTGATGTGATGGAACTACCTCCCGAGAGTTTGAAGGCTGCACCAGATATCGAAAGTGTGATTGATAGTTCTGCAGTTCTAGGGCTTGGGTCTGTTGGCGAGCGAATGTTGATTTTGTTGGACATAGAGAAACTGATGTCCGCTCCAGAGATGGGGCTGGTCTCAATGTCTGAATGAGATCGGATTAGGCAGAGACTTTTTCGTTTGATTACCATTGCATTCACTGTTGAAGGCTATTGATGGCATCTAGTTCGACAGACGACATGCAAGGCAGAGAGTTCGTTTGGACGAACTCCGACTTTGAACATGTTCAGAAGCTGATTTATCAAAGGGCAGGCATTAGTCTGCATGATGGTAAGCATGCAATGGTGTATAGCCGGTTATCCCGACGGCTAAGAGAGACGGGGCACCAGAGTTTTAAGGACTATCTCCGCTGGCTTGAATCAACGGATGGTCCAGAGTGGCAAGAGTTTGTAAATGCGCTCACCACGAACTTGACCTCTTTCTTTAGAGAAGGACATCACTTTCAAATCTTGGGTGATTACTTAAAGTCAGACAAATTCACAGGCGGATGCAAAATTTGGTGTAGCGCTGCTTCCACGGGAGAGGAGCCATATTCCATAGCAATGACGGCTGTAGAGGCACTGGGTAGCACGAAGAATTTTTCTTTGGCAGCCAGCGATATCGACTCGAAAGTTTTGCACGCTGCGGCGCAAGGGGTCTATCGTGCTGATGCCCTAAAGGGGATTGATCAAGGCCGATTGCAGCGGTTTTTCCTTAAGGGTAAGGGGGGAAATGCTGGCATGGCTCGTGTGAAGCCAGAGTTGCGAGAAAAAATCGACTTCTTGATGGTTAACTTGATTAAAAACGATTGGCCGTTTCGAGACCCTTTTGATGTCGTTTTTTGTCGCAATGTCATGATTTATTTTGATGCAGCGACTCAAAGGCAGGTACTCGAGCGTATCCATAAAGTTATGAAGCCGGGAGGTTTGCTTTTTGTAGGGCATGCCGAGAACTTTAGTGATTCACGTGATCTTTTTGCCCTAAAGGGCAAAACTGTGTACGAGCGTGTTTAACCTCTTTTTGTGATTACGCTAACCATGGCCATTAACACTCCAAATACAGGCGGCTCGATGGTTCGTCAGCCAACGGCTCCGGCAGGTGCAAAAATCCTGGCGAACGGGCGTGTTTCCAGAGTAGATCAGCTTAAGGCCCAGCTCCGAAAGCCCGGGGAGGCCTCCTTTTTTTACGCAGATCACCATTTCCAGTACGATGCTGTGAAGGTGCTTCCTGGAGAGTATTTCGTCTCGAACGAAGAGATTGTCATCATGACGGTTCTTGGTTCCTGCATTGCTGCTTGTATTTGGGATGGGAAGGCTCGAATTGGTGGAATGAATCACTTCATGCTTCCGGATGGGGAGGGAGGGGATGGGTCTGGGCGATATGGCTCGTTTGCGATGGAATTGCTGATCAACGAAATGTTGAAGCTTGGCGCGCGCAGGGAAACGATGCAGGCCAAAGTCTTTGGCGGCGGTCAAGTGATGGCTGGTTTTACGACAATGAACGTGGGCGAACGGAACACCAAGTTTGTTTTAGATTATTTGTCGACGGAGCGTATTCCGGTGGTTTCTCAAGATGTCTTGGATATCCATCCGCGAAAAGTGTGTTTCTTTCCTACAAGTGGAAAAGCGTTAGTCAAGCGCCTAGCACATTCCCATCCTGAAACGCTCGTAGTGGAAGAGCGTAAAGGTAACGCAGCGACTGTAGCCAAATCGAATGCTGGTGGATCTGTTGATCTGTTTTGATTTTCAATGAAGAAAATACGTGTTGTGGTGGTGGATGATTCTGCTTTGGTGCGGAGTCTCTTGACGGAAATAATCAATAAGCAGCCAGATATGGAGTGTGTTGGGGCCGCCAATGATCCGCTGATTGCTAGAGAAATGATTCGAGAGTTAGACCCCGATGTCATTACGCTTGATATTGAGATGCCCAAAATGGACGGGTTGGAATTTCTTTCGCGCCTGATGCGGCTGCGGCCCATGCCTGTTGTCATGATTTCAACGCTTACAGAGCGTGGCGCCGAGGTTACGATGCGCGCCTTGGAGCTGGGTGCGGTGGATTTTGTTGCGAAGCCTCGGATTGGCTTGGTTGATGGAATTAAGGAGCTGTCCGTTAGCATCGTTGACAAAGTCAGGATTGCTTCCAAGGCTCACATTAAGCGCTCTGTCGCTCCTAAGTCGCAAGGTGCAGGCTCCTCGTCGCATGGTCTTGATGTTCCCCTTTCAGTCCCGGTGTCTCTTGGGCGAATCTCAACGGAGAAATTGGTTGCAGTCGGTGCGTCTACCGGCGGTACTGAGGCGATTAAAGAGGTTCTGATAAAGATGCCTGCCGATTCGCCAGGCATAGTTATCACCCAACATATGCCGCCGGGATTCACGACGAGTTTCGCTGCTAGGCTAAACAGCCTTTGTCAGATCACTGTGCAGGAGGCTACAAACGGCACGCGAGTTCTACCCGGCCATGCGTATATCGCACCCGGTGGAAAGCAATTCCGTATTGACCGAAGCGGCGCTAACTATGTTTGCGTTGTTGAGGATGCTGAGTTAGTTAATCGGCATCGTCCTTCTGTCGAGGTGTTGTTCCAATCGGTTGCAAAATTCGTAGGACGCAACGCTATTGGAATCATGTTGACTGGGATGGGGAATGATGGCGCTCGGGCAATGAAAGAAATGAAAGACGCTGGCAGTTACAACTATGTGCAGGATGAGGCGTCTTGCATTGTGTTTGGGATGCCGCGGGAGGCGATCTTGGCGGGTGCTGCTGATGAGGTTCTGCCGCTTACGGATATTGCTGCTGCTGTGCTCTCTCGGCTTAAAGGCGCCGGTGATCGTTACCGCATTTGAACGTCTCAAGATTCGGTGCTATAATTCTGTCCCTGTTTTAGCGCTGCGTGCGGCGTTAAAAAAAGCAAGAAATCTTCGCTAAGTTTGACGGCGAACTAAAAAGTGTGTCATAATTTAAGGCTTCGCTGATCGCAGCAAGGCAAGAAGAAGATGAGAGTCTGCTTCTGATCATTAAAAATTTACAGCCGATAAGCGTGGGCGTTTGAAGGTGATTGCCAAGTTCTTTTGGAACTAGTCGCAAGACTTTAAACGCTCATGAGAATAGAAGTGAAGTTCACTTCAATTCCGTTTTTATGAGTTGCTCGAAAGAGCGAAAAAATTCAAGATCGAACTATAGAGTTTGATCCTGGCTCAGATTGAACGCTGGCGGCATGCCTTACACATGCAAGTCGAACGGCAGCACGGGAGCAATCCTGGTGGCGAGTGGCGAACGGGTGAGTAATATATCGGAACGTGCCCAGTCGTGGGGGATAACGTAGCGAAAGCTACGCTAATACCGCATACGATCTATGGATGAAAGCGGGGGATCGCAAGACCTCGCGCGATTGGAGCGGCCGATATCAGATTAGGTAGTTGGTGAGGTAAAGGCTCACCAAGCCGACGATCTGTAGCTGGTCTGAGAGGACGACCAGCCACACTGGGACTGAGACACGGCCCAGACTCCTACGGGAGGCAGCAGTGGGGAATTTTGGACAATGGGCGCAAGCCTGATCCAGCAATGCCGCGTGCAGGATGAAGGCCTTCGGGTTGTAAACTGCTTTTGTACGGAACGAAACGGCGAGCTCTAATACAGTTTGCTAATGACGGTACCGTAAGAATAAGCACCGGCTAACTACGTGCCAGCAGCCGCGGTAATACGTAGGGTGCGAGCGTTAATCGGAATTACTGGGCGTAAAGCGTGCGCAGGCGGTGATGTAAGACAGATGTGAAATCCCCGGGCTCAACCTGGGACCTGCATTTGTGACTGCATCGCTAGAGTACGGCAGAGGGGGATGGAATTCCGCGTGTAGCAGTGAAATGCGTAGA